>NZ_SRXU01000003.1 GCF_004792695.1 Sphingomonas naasensis
AGCGCGGCGCCGCGGCGCGCGTCGGCGCAGGGGTCGGCGTCGCCACCGGGGCAACCGTCACGGTCGGCGGCGGCGCGGGCACCGGTGTCGGCGTGCCACCCAACGAGGTGTTGGGCAGATACATCACGTTCGGCAGCCGGCCGGACGGCGTCGGCGTCGGCGCGGGAGCCGGCGCGGTCGATTGCTGCGCCACGGCGGCGGGCACGCCCGCGCCCGCAGCCAAAGCCGCCGCGGCGATGCCGCACAGCCCGCCGATCCGATACCTCCCGCGATTCACCACCGTGGCTTTAGCGCCTCCAACGTGAATTTCAGCTGCACGCGGCGTGTTTTAGCGGCAGCCCGTCGCAGGGGAAGCGAATTCACCCCTGCCCGCCGCCCCGCGCCGGGCGCAGGCGCAGGATCCACGCCCCCAGGATCGGTGCCGGCAGCACCACGAAGATCCACAAGAGGATCGCGGCGAAAGACGCGCCATTGTCGGCCTTTCCCGTCTGCATCAACCAATCGCAACCGATCCACAGGCCGGCGGACAACAGCACCCACCAGCACGTCGCGACGAAGCTTTGGGCCCGGCCGGCATCGAGCCGGGTGAACCGCGCCATCACCGTCACCAGCCCCGCGCATATCGCTCCGGCCAAAAGGCTGGGAACGAAGACGAACAGCACCAGCAGCGGCTGAAGATCGCCGGTCACCGCCATGCTGAACTCCGCGTCAGGGAACCGTCACGCGCTGGAACGGCAGATTGGCCAGCTCGGGCAGTGCCTTGAGCTGCGGCTCGACCGTCTTGAGATCGCCGACCACGATCAGCGTCAGCTTGTCGATCGGGTAGCTCGCCTTGGCCGAGGCCATCATCGCCGCCGGATCGACCGCGAGCACCGCGGGCACATAGCGGTCGGTCCAGTCGCCGGGCAGCCCGAGCATGTCGCGCGTCGCCAGCGTGTTGACCAAGGCCGGCGAGGTCGAGTTCTGGATCGCGAACAGCCCCGCCATATAGGTGCGGATACCCTTCGATTCCTCGATCGGCGCCGGCTCGGTCTGCATCCGGCGGATTTCCTTGAACACCTCGGTCAGCGCCGCGCCGGTGACGTTGGTGGTCACATCGGCCTCGAAGGTCCACAGCGCATCGTCCGGATTGAAGCCGACGCCCGATCCCGGCGAATAGGTATAGCCCTTGGTCTCGCGGATATTGGTGGTGATGCGCGAGCTGAACGCGCCGCCGAGCAGCGAGTTGGTCACGCGCTGCGGGATGTCGGCGTCGGTGCCGGCAAGCGCGGCGTCGAACGACAGGCGCAACGTGGTCTGCGGCGCATCGGGCCGGTCGACCAGGATTACCCGCGGCCCCGCCTGGTGCGGCGCGGCAAGCTTCGCTGGCGCAGGGCCTGCCGCCCAGCCGCCAAACGTCTTTTCGACCGCGGCCTTGACCGCCGCCGCGTCGAACTTGCCGGCGATGTAGAGATGCGCGCGCTTCGCGCCGAACTGGCTGGCATGGAAGCGCTTCACATCGTCGATCGTATAGGCCGCGAGCTGCGCTGCGCTCGGGATCGTCCGGCCATAGGGATGGTCGGCGCCATAGACCGTCCGCGACAGCGCTGCATCGGCAAGCGTGCCCGGCTGCGACAATGCCACCGAGAGCTGGCGCGCGAGGTTTGCCTTGATCCGCGCGAGCTCGCTCGCCGGCAGTGTCGGGCGCATCACGACGTCGCCGATCAGCGCGATCGCGGCGGGGGCGTGCTCGGACAGGACATTGGTGCTGATCTGCGTGGTCTGCAGCCCCGCGCCGACGCTGAGGTCGCCGCCCATGCCTGCCGCCGCAGTGGCGAGATCGGCCGAGGAACGACCCCCCGCCCCTTCCTTGAGCATCTCGGCGGTCAGATCGGCGAGCCACGTCTGCCCGCCCTCGACGGCATTGCCCGCGCGGACGCGCAGCGACACCACGGCCTTGGGCGCGACGCCATAGGGGACCAGCGTGACCTGCATGCCATTGGCCAGCGTGAAGGTCTCGGTCGCGGGGAGCTTGAACGGCTTGGGCTCACCGACCGGCGGCGGCGGCGGAAAATCCTGCGCGAGCGCGGGAGCGGCGGCGGCGAGCGCCAGCGAGATCGCGATGAGCGTGCGCCGCATCACTTGCCTCCTTGTGCGCCGGCAGCCTTGGCGGCGCCGGGTTCGATGACGTAGATCGAGCGATTGGTGGAGCGCAGATATTCCTGCGCGGTCTTCTGGATCAGCGCCGGCGTCACCTTGGCGAAGCCTTCCTCGATCCGGTTGATCGCCTGCGGATCATTGTCGAACAGCGCGTGGACCGCGAGCAGGTTGATCAACCCGATCCGCCCGCCGCTGTCGATCGTGCCGTAGAGCGACGAGCGCATCTTGGTGCGCGCGCGCTCGAGCTCGGCCGCGGTCACCGGCTTGCTGCGGATGCCCTCGATCACTTCGTCGACCGCTTTGGTGATCTGCTCGCGGCTGTGCGTCGGATCATGCGTGAAGCTGAAGCTCCACAGCATCGGCCCGCGATAGTCGAACATGTCGCCCAGATCGGCGTTGATGCCGCCGCCGATCTCGCCGGCGATGCCCTCTTCCTGGACGATCTTGCGATAGAGCCGGCTATCGTCGCCCTGGAGCAGGATCTGGTCGATCAGCCCCATCGCGTACCATTCGGGGGTGCCGCGATCGGGGACGTGATAGCCCGCCGCATAGCCCGGCTTGGGCGCGAGCGCGTCGACCCGGCTCCTGAACTTCTCGGCGGTCTGGCGCGGCTCGGAGATGTCGGGCTGGACCACCGCGGGCTTCTTCGCGATTCCGCCGAAATATTTCTCCACCATCGCCCGCGTCGCCGCATAGTCGATGTCGCCGGCGATCACGAGCACGGCGTTGCTCGGGCGGTAGAAGGCCTCGGAGAAGCCCTTCGCGTCGGGCACGGTCGCCGCCTCGATCTCCTTGAGATCACCGTAGAAATTATGGCTGTTGTACCAGTTGGTGTTGGCCAGCATCGGCAGGTCGATCCACGGCCAGGTGCTGTAGGGCTGGTTGAGCACGTTGACCTTGACCTCGTTGCCGACCACGCCCTGCTGGTTCTCGAGCACGGTCTGGTCGATCACCGGATTGGCCATGCGATCGGCCTCGAGCCACAGCATCCGCTCGAGCGCGCTCGACGGCAGCACCTCGTAGTAATTGGTGAAGTCGAAGCGGGTCGAGCCGTTGTTGATCCCGCCCGAATTGGTCACGGTCTGGTCGAACACGCCCTTGGGCGCGTGCTTCGATCCCTGAAACATCAGATGCTCGAACAGATGCGCGAAGCCGGTGCGGTCCCTCGGCTCGACCCGGAAGCCGATCCCGTAATAGGTCGCGATCGTCACCGTCGGGGCGATCTGATCCTTCGCCAGCACGACCTTCAGGCCATTGGGCAGCGTGAAATACTGCATGTCGACATGCAGCTTGTCGGCCGCGGGCCGTGCCGGCTGGGCGAACGCCGCCGCCGGAACCGCGGCGGCCGCAAGGGCCAGCGCGATGCGCCACTTGTTCATTCGAATCTCCCCTCGGGTGAGTCGTACCGGATTAGCTCACCGCCACACCACGCGAAAGGCGCTTATCTTGCGGCGCTGCGTGTCTGGCGGATTGCCGCGTCCATCGCGCGCGCCCAGCTGGTGTCGTCATTGGCGGCGATCGGGATGTCGGGCGCCTGCCCCTCGATCTCGTTGGTGCCGTCGTCGAGGAAGCGCGCGCAATTGGGCATGCGGATGTCGAGCCCGGCGTGCGCCAGCCGCAGGCGGCCGCCGCCATTCACATAGCCGCAGCCCGCCCCAAGCGTCTTCTCGCCGATCAGGATCGCCACCTTGTTCTGGCGCAGCCATGCGGTGAAATCCTCGGTCGCCGAGGCGCTGCCCCTGTCGGCATAGATCGCGATGGGTCCGCGCCACGCGCCCTTTCCGGCGATCTCCGCGCGGGGCCCCGCAGCCGGAAGCACGCGGCAATCGGGCCGGCCCTCCCAGATCCCGCTGCGATCGCACGGCGGATCGGCGATCAGCGGCGCGGCGCGGGTCAGCCGGCGCGGGGTCATCAGCGCGACCACCTCGTCGACCCATTCGCCGCCGCCGCCATTGCCACTGACATCGACCAGCAGCAGCCGCGCCCCTGCCGCCCGCAATCGCGCCAGCGCGCCGGCGAGCTCGCGGTTGAGCATGCCCTGCGTCGCCGCGCGCAACGCATCCTCGTCCATCCCGGCACGCACCACGCGCTCGCACGCGGTGCGAAAGCGCGCGACGTCGAACGAGTCGATCCGCAGCACGCCCGTGTCGCCGATCATGGCGATCGGGAAGTCGGCATCGCCGCCACCGATCGGTCGCCAATCGGTGACCTTCGCCCAGCCCGGCGCGAAGCCGCTGCGGTCGTCGGCATATCCCGCCGAGGCGCAGCTCGCGAACCGCCGCGCGGGCGCCGGTCCCGCGACGATCGAAGCCGGCGTCGGCGCCGGCCCGTCGGCGCGCGCCAGCGTGAAATGCGGGTCGTCGAACGCCGCCACGAACGCGCTCAGCGCGCGATAGGCCTGCACCCGCGACCACGCCCGGTCGAGCGCGGCCTGCGTCTCGCGATCGAGCCTGGCGAGGTCGAGCTTGCGATGCTCGCGCACCCAGTCGAGATTGGCGTAGCGCTGCGCGGTGGCATGCCTGAGCAATGCATAGTCGCTCCGCCAGCCCGCGCGGTCGAACGTCGCGACGTCCCACAGTGCCGCGCCGGCCACCGCGAGCACCACCAGTCCCAGCGCCGCTTTGATCACCCTGCGCATCCGCACCGCTGTATTACCTATGCAATACGGTAACCGCCCGAGGCGCGGCGTCAACCTCCGATCATGAAGCGCACCGCCTTGATGAAGTAGGAGCGTACCGGCTTGCCCGCCGCGTCGAGCGCGGGGCTGAAGCCGCCGCGCTTCTGGATCAGCTTGCAGGTCAGATCGGCGAAATCGTCCGGGTTGGTGCGCGCCAGCACGTGGCAACCGGCGATCTTCCCCGTCGGATCGATGTCGAGCCGGAACTGGACATGGCCGTTATGCCCGCCGCGCATTGCCGAAAGCGGATAGTCGTCGCTGTGAAACCAGCTCGGCGGCGGTGACAGAGGCATGGCCGGCTTGCTCAGCGCCGCCTGCTCCGCGGGATCATAGCCCCAGCTCTTGATCAGATCGTCCATGCAGGTCCGCAGCGCCGCCATCGGCTTGGCGAGGCCGGATTTGGTGACGAGCCGCAATGGCGTCTTGGCTGCGATGCTGACGGTGACCCCGACGACGCCTTTCTCCTGCTCGGGCGTCACGCGCGGCGGCAGCTGGTTTTCCTTCCATTGCCATCCGTCGAGCCGGAGCGACTTGAAGAACATCGCCGGCCGCTCGCCCATGTTGCCGAGCATCACCGAGCGCCGCGCGTCGGCCTGGATCCCGAAATCGACCTTGGCGTCCACCGACGCCTCGGGATAGCGCACTTGCTTGCCGATCAGCGTCAGATCGAAATCGTCGCCCGGCTGATAGCGTGTGAGCATCGCGATCATCGCTCTGTCGCCGGTGCCGAACTGCGCCACCAGATTGCAGGCGTCGGTCTCGTAGCGCGCGATCCATTTGCTCGACAAGGTCAGCACTTCGGGCTCGCGGTCCTTCGCCGCTGCGGTACCCGATACCGCGAGCGCCAGAAGCGCCCAGATCCATTTCGTCATGGTTCCCCCCAAAATATGGGCGGGCGGCAGCCCCTGCCGCCCGCCTCGTGCCCCGGCTAGCGCGCTTTGGCCGCGCTCTGGTCGAGCGGCACCACCGGCAGCAGCACGCTGCTCGATTGCGCCCCGCCATACATCAGCGTCACCGTCGCCTTCTGATAATCGGAAGGCTTGGCGAAGAAGATGTTGTCGACATATTTCTGCGGGTTGCGGTCATAGACCGGGAACAGGCTCGACTGGACCTGGACCATGATCCGATGGCCCGGCTGGAAGACATGGTTCACCGTCGGCAGGCGGAACTTGTATTCCTGCACCTTGTTCGCCGGGATCGGCTCGGGCTTCGCGAAGCTGTTGCGATAGCGGCCGCGGAAGATGTCCATCGCGATCGGCAGCTGGAACCCGCCCATTTCCTTTTTGGTCGCGACCTCGTCGGGATAAACGTCGATCACCTTGACCACGAAATCGCCGTCGGTGCCCGTGGTCTTCGCGAACAGGTCCGCCAGCGGCGCGCCCGAGACGCGAACCGGCCCGGTCAGCGGCTCGGTGACATAGGTCATCACGTCGGTGCGGCCGTCGACGAAGCGCTGGTCGGTGACGAGATAGGTCGACCAGCGGCCGTCCTGGAAGTTGACCGGGCGCGGCAGATGCGGAACCGGCTTGGCCGGATCCGAGACATAGCTGTCCGATCCCTGCCCCGGCTTGTCGAAACCGAGCCCCTCGGCCGACCGCAGATAGATCGGCGTCAGCTTCGCATCGCAGCCGGTCTCGCAGGCGAGCGGCCATTTGTTGAGATAATCCCAGCGGTTCTCGCCGGTATTGTAGAAGCTCGCCTTGGCCGGCGTGAAGGCCGGCGCGCCGTCCTTGAGATAGGCATTGAAGAACGGCAGCAGGATGTCGCGGCGCGCCTGCAGCGCAGTGTCGCCCTCGAACTCGAGCACGCCGAGCTTCGAGCCGTTATAGTTGAAGCCCGAATGGCGCCACGGCCCCATCAGCAGGAAATTCTTGTCGCCCTGCGGGGTCTTCTGCAGCTCCTCGAAGGCGTGGATCGCGCCATACATGTCCTCGTGATCCCAGATGCCCTGCTCCCACAGCGTCGGCACGTTCGAAGGGTTCTTCGCGAGCAGCTTGTCGAGCGCCTGGCCCTGCCAGAAGGCGTCATAGGCGACGTGCTGGCTCATCTTGTTCCACATCGGCAGCTGGTCGTAGCCGAACTGCTTCGCCCAATCGCCGGCCGAGCCGACGCGGCGGAAGGTGTCGTAATCGTCCCAATCGGGCCGGTTGGGCGCCTTGCCGTCGCCCTTGTAGCCGGTCTGCGCGCCGATCCAACCGATATTGGCGAGGCGGAAGGCGCCGTGGTGGAACCAGTCGTCGCCCATCCAGCCGTCGATCATCGGACTCTCGGGCGCCGCCACTTTGAGCGCCGGGTGCGGATTGAGCAGCGCCATGACGACGGTGAAGCCCTCATAGCTCGAGCCGAGCATACCGACCTTGCCGTTCGACTCGGGGATGTTCTTGACCATCCAGTCGATCGAGTCCCACGCGTCGGTGGTGTGGTCGACCTTGGTCGGGTTGAGCGGCCCGACCGGCGGGCGGGTGATCACATAGTCGCCTTCCGAGCGATACTTGCCGCGAATGTCCTGGAACACGCGGATATAGCCGTCACGGACGAACACCTCGTCGCCTTCGGGCAGCGCGTTGAGCATCGTCGTGCTCTCGGTGCGCCGGACGCGGCCATTGGCGTTGTAGGGGGTGCGGGTGAACAGGATCGGCGCGTTCTTCGCGCCCTTGGGGATGACGATGACGGTGTAGAGCTTCACGCCGTCGCGCATCGGGATCATCACTTCGCGCTTGATGAAGTCCGAAGGCTGGGCCGGCGGCTCGAACTTGGCGGGGATGTCGTTGAAGTCCGAAGGCTGGGTGGTTTGGGCCTGGGCCGCGGGGATCAGCGCCGTGGCGGCCAGAAGTGCGACGAACGACTTTTTCATTTTGGTCCGTATCTCCCTGGGGAGCCAGACCGATACGTCCAAAGCCGCATCAAAAGGAAGAGCCCGCCCCCACCAATGGTAAGGGCAGGCTCCTGTTTCCTCGATTTGTCCGGATCAGGCGTGCTCGGGAGTCCCCAGCAATTCCGCCTCGACATCGTCGACCATGTGCGGCCGGGTCGCGCCGATCGGGCCGACGCCGTCCATCACCGGGCTGGTGCGGCCGATCTTGAACGCCGCCGACGTGCGGCCCTCACGGCCATCGGGAAGCGTGTAGCGCGCCTCGGCGACGACGACGGGATTGAACACCCGGCCCATCTCGCCCTTGGGCACCGCGAGATGCGCGTCGATGCGGGTGCCGTCGCCCGGCGCGATCGTCACCGGGGGAACCGCGGTGTCGCCGGTGCGGCCGGTGAGCAGACCTTCCATCTCGCTCGACTCGGCGTCGGCGAGCATGAAGGCCGAGATGCGCACGTCGCGGGCGGGCACGTCGCCGGCATTGCCGACGGTCAGCTCGACATCGACCAGCGCCTCTTCCTCGCTGGTGCCGGCGCGAACCGGACGCAGGCCGAACTCGAGCCACGGGCGGTTCGAGACCGGCGCAGGCGCATCGGTCACGCCCGCGAGATCCTCGCGCTCGGGCTCGGCGAGCTCGGCCTCGGTGCGCGCCTCCTCGACCGTCTCGGGCGCAGCGGCAACCACCGGCATCGCCGCAGCAGCGGCGACATAGGGCGCCAGCTCGGGCTCGCGACGCGGCGCGACGATCGGCTCGGCCGCGATCGGCGTCTCATAGGCGCGCGGCGTCTCGGTATCATAGACCGTCTCGTCGACATATTCCGGCTCGCGGCGGCGGCGCATCAGCAGCAGCGCAGTCGCGCCTGCGAGGATGAGCAGCAGCCCACCGAGCAGCCACGGCCAGGCAAGGCCGCCCGTGCTGGTCTCGGTCTGTTGCGTCGTCGTCTCGGCGGCTGGCGCGGGCGCCGCAGCTTCGGGCGCCGGTGTCACTACAGGCGGCGCGGCGGGCTCGACGGCCGCCGTGGGGGTCTGGGCAACCGGCGCCGCAGGCGCTGCCGCCGGAGCCGGCGCGGGCTGGCGCGTCGCGGTGCTGGTCGTGGTGCGCGTGGTGGTGCGCGTCGCCTGGCGCGGCTCGGCGGCGCGCGTCGTGCGCGTGGTGGTTGCCCGCTCGCTGCTCGTCGTCACTTCGGTGCCGGGGCGCGGGCCCGGCGGCGGTGCCGGCTGGACGATCGGCGTCGACGGCTCCATCTGGATCGGGCGCGCCGCCGGCGCCGCAGGCGCGGGTGCCGGCGTCGTCAGGATTGGCGGCGGGGTGACCGTCTGCGCGGCGGGCGCGTCCTGCGCGATCGCGGGGGTTGCGAGGAACGCGGCGCCGATCAACAGCGCGACGCGGGGGCGAAGGGGGTTGGATGATTTCGTCATAACGAAGGTTAAATGAATGGAACCCGGATCGCGCCGCGCGGCGTGCGCCCATCCGTTGCCAATCCGCGACGAATTACCCCGTTAATTCAAGGTTCAGCGGCAGAAATCGGACACTTCCGGCGAGCAAAAAAGTTCCACGCCCTTTGACAGGGTGCAACCTTCGCCCTATATCGCTCCCACACCACAGCACCGGGAAATGATGCACCGTCGCGCAGTGCATCGGTCGAATTGGGGTTGTGGGATCAACAGGACGCCGAAAGCTGCCGAAACCCGAAAGGGAGTCGTGCGGCCTTTTCGCGTCTTCCCGCACGTCCCGGCCCCGGAACAGGGGCACCGAATTTACGCCCCGCTCCGGCAGGGCAAAACTACGGCTGACGAGGCACAAAACACCCATGGCTACCAAAGCAATCGAGGGCGGCACCCTGAAGCGCCGCATCCGCAAGGTGTTCGGCGACATCCACGAAGTGGTGCAGATGCCGAACCTGATCGAGGTTCAGCGCGAATCCTACGAACAGTTCCTCCGCTCGGATCCCTCGATCGGCTATGTCTCGGGCCTCGAGAAGACGCTGCGCTCGGTGTTCCCGATCCGCGACTTCGCCGGCACCGCCGAGCTCGACTTCGTCAACTACGAGCTCGAGCCCCCCAAGTTCGACGTCGAGGAATGCCGTCAGCGCGGCATCACCTATGCGGCGCCGATGCGCGTCACGCTGCGCCTGATCGTGTTCGAGGTGGATCCCGATACGGAAGCCCGTTCGGTCCTTGATATCAAGGAGCAGGACGTCTACATGGGCGACATGCCGCTCATGACCGAGAACGGCACCTTCTTCATCAACGGCACCGAGCGCGTCATCGTCTCGCAGATGCACCGTTCGCCGGGCGTGCTGTTCGACCATGACCGCGGCAAGACCCATGCCTCGGGCAAGTATCTCTTCGCGGCGCGCGTGATCCCGTATCGCGGCTCGTGGCTCGACTTCGAGTTCGACGCGAAGGACATCGTCAACGTCCGTATCGACCGCAAGCGCAAGCTGCCGGTGACGTCGCTGCTCTATGCCCTCGGGCTGAACAGCGAGGAGATCCTCAACTATTTCTACAACCGCGTGACCTTCCTGCGCGGTCCGAACGGCTGGCAGATCCCGTTCGCGCCCGAGAACTGGCGCGGCGCCAAGCCGATGTTCGACATCGTCGACGCCAAGTCGGGCGAGGTCGTGTTCGCCGCCGGGCAGAAGATCAGCCCGCGCGCCGCGAACAAGGCCGCCAAGGACGGTCTCGAGACGCTGCTCATCCCGACCGAGGAGATCTTCGGCCGCTACAGCGCCTATGACCTGATCAACGAGAAGACCGGCGAGATCTACATCGAGGCCGGCGACGAAGTCTCGGCCGAGAATCTCGAGAAGCTCGACAAGGCGGGCATCGAGCGCATCGAGCTGCTCGACATCGATCACATCTCGACGGGTCCGTGGATCCGCAACACGCTCAAGGTCGACAAGGCCGAGGAGCGCGAGCAGGCCCTTTCGGACATCTACCGCGTCATGCGCCCCGGCGAGCCGCCGACGCTCGAGACGGCGGAATCGCTGTTCGCCGGCCTGTTCTTCGATCCGGAGCGCTACGACCTCTCGGCCGTCGGCCGCGTCAAGCTCAACATGCGCCTCGATCTCGACGCCGAGGACACCGTCACGACGCTGCGCACCGAGGACATCCTCGCGGTGGTCAAGACACTCGTCGACCTCAAGGACGGCAAGGGCGAAGTCGACGACATCGACAATCTCGGCAACCGTCGCGTCCGTTCGGTGGGCGAGCTGCTCGAGAACCAGTACCGCGTCGGCCTGCTCCGCATGGAGCGCGCCGTGAAGGAGCGCATGAGCTCGGTCGACGTGTCGACCGTGATGCCGAACGATCTGATCAACGCGAAGCCGGCGGTTGCCGCGGTTCGCGAGTTCTTCGGCTCGTCGCAGCTCTCGCAGTTCATGGACCAGACCAACCCGCTTTCCGAAGTGACGCACAAGCGTCGCGTCTCGGCGCTCGGGCCGGGCGGTCTCACCCGTGAGCGCGCCGGCTTCGAAGTCCGCGACGTTCACCCGACGCACTATGGCCGCATCTGCCCGATCGAGACGCCGGAAGGCCCGAACATCGGTCTGATCAACTCGCTGGCGTCGTTCTCGCGCGTCAACAAGTACGGCTTCATCGAGACGCCCTACCGCAAGGTCAACGACGGCAAGGTGACCAACGAGGTCGTCTATCTGTCGGCGATGGAAGAGGCCAAGCACACGATCGCGCAGGCTTCGGCCGAGGTCGATGGCGACAACCGCTTCACCGAGGAGCTGATCTCGGCCCGCCAGGCCGGCGAATTCCTGATGGCGCTGCCCGAGACGGTGACGCTGATGGACGTCAGCCCCAAGCAGCTCGTCTCGGTCGCCGCGTCGCTGATCCCGTTCCTCGAGAACGACGACGCCAACCGCGCGCTGATGGGCTCGAACATGCAGCGTCAGGCCGTGCCGCTGGTGAAGGCCGAAGCACCCTTCGTCGGCACCGGCATGGAAGAGACCGTCGCGCGTGACTCGGGCGCCGCGATCGGCGCGCGCCGTTCGGGCGTGGTCGACCAGGTCGACGCGACCCGTATCGTCATCCGCGCCTCGGGCGATGTCGAAGCCACCCAGAGCGGCGTCGACATCTACACGCTGATGAAGTTCCAGCGCTCGAACCAGTCGACCTGCATCAACCAGCGTCCGCTGGTGAAGGTGGGCGACGTGGTCAACGCCGGCGACATCATCGCCGACGGCCCGTCGACCGAGTTCGGCGAGCTCGCGCTCGGCCGCAACGCGCTCGTCGCGTTCATGCCGTGGAACGGCTACAACTATGAGGACTCGATCCTCATCAGCGAGCGGATCGTGAAGGACGACGTGTTCACGTCGATCCATATCGACGAGTTCGAAGTGATGGCCCGCGACACCAAGCTCGGGCCGGAGGACATCACCCGCGACATCCCGAACGTCGGCGAGGAAGCCCTGCGCAACCTCGACGAGGCAGGCATCGTCTACATCGGTGCAGAGGTCGAGCCGGGCGACATCCTCGTCGGCAAGATCACGCCCAAGGGCGAGAGCCCGATGACGCCGGAAGAGAAGCTCCTTCGCGCCATCTTCGGCGAAAAGGCCTCGGACGTGCGCGACACCTCGCTGCGCCTGCCCCCGGGCGTTGCCGGCACGATCGTCGACGTTCGCGTCTTCAATCGCCATGGCATCGACAAGGACGAGCGCGCGCTGGCGATCGAGCGCGAGGAGATCGAGCGCCTCAAGAAGGACTCGGACGACGAGCGCAACATCCTCAACCGTGCGACCTGGTCGCGCCTGAAGGAGATGCTCATCGGCCAGGTCGCGACGGCGACGCCGAAGGGCCTCAAGAAGGGCGCCACCATCGACGCCGACCTGCTCGACAGCGTCGATCGTCACGAATGGTGGAAGTTCTCGGTGCAGGACGACGCCGTCCAGGGCAATCTCGAGGCGGTCAAGGGCCAGTATGACGAGGCCGTGAAGCGCATCAAGGACAAGTTCGAGGACCGCCGCGAGAAGCTCGAGCGCGGTGACGAACTGCCGCCGGGCGTGCTCAAGATGGTCAAGGTCTTCGTCGCGGTGAAGCGCAAGCTGCAGCCGGGCGACAAGATGGCCGGCCGTCACGGCAACAAGGGCGTCATCTCGCGGATCCTGCCGCAGGAAGACATGCCGTTCCTCGCGGACGGCACCCCGGTCGATCTCGTGCTCAACCCGCTGGGCGTGCCGTCGCGCATGAACGTCGGGCAGATCTTCGAGACCCATCTCGGCTGGGCCGCGCGTCAGCTCGGCCAGCAGATCGGCCATGCGCTCGAAGCATGGCGCGAGGAGAACCCCGAGGCCACCGGCGGGCAGATGCCCGACGCGGTCAAGGATCGCCTCAAGACGGTCTATGGCGAGCATTATCTTGCCGAGATCGAGGCGCGCAACGCCGACCAGATCGTCGAGCTGGCGACCAACCTGAAGCCGGGCGTGCCGATGGCGACTCCGGTGTTCGACGGCGCGCGCGAGGCGGATGTCTCCGACATGCTGTCGCTCGCGGGGCTCGACACCTCGGGCCAGTCGACGCTGTTCGACGGCCGCACCGGCGACGCGTTCGACCGCAAGGTCACCGTGGGCATCATCTACATGCTCAAGCTGCACCACCTCGTGGACGACAAGATCCACGCGCGTTCGATCGGGCCGTACAGCCTCGTCACCCAGCAGCCGCTGGGCGGCAAGGCCCAGTTCGGCGGCCAGCGCTTCGGTGAAATGGAGGTCTGGGCCCTGCAGGCGTACGGCGCTGCCTACACGCTGCAGGAAATGCTGACGGTGAAGTCCGACGACGTGGTCGGCCGCACCAAGGTCTACGAAGCGATCGTCAAGGGCGACGACACCTTCGAGGCCGGCATTCCCGAGAGCTTCAACGTGCTCGTCAAGGAAATGCGTTCGCTCGGCCTCAACGTCGAGCTCAAGAGCGTCGACGAAGTCGAGGACGGCAGCGACCTGGCCGAGGCGGCGGAATAGCGGGAACCCGGGAGCGGCGGTTTACGAAACCGCTGCTCCCTCCCTGCCCCGCCCGACGAATTTACCCTCCTGAGGGAAAAAGAAATGAACGAACTGACCAACTTCGCGAACCCGGTCGCCAAGCCGGAGACCTTCGACCAGATCCAGATCGGCATCGCGTCGCCTGACCGCATCCGTTCGTGGTCGTTCGGCGAGATCAAGAAGCCCGAGACGATCAACTATCGCACGTTCAAGCCCGAGCGTGACGGCCTGTTCTGCGCGCGCATCTTCGGTCCGATCAAGGACTATGAGTGCCTGTGCGGCAAGTACAAGCGCATGAAGTACAAGGGCATCGTCTGCGAGAAGTGCGGCGTCGAGGTCACCGTCTCGAAGGTCCGCCGCGAGCGCATGGGCCATATCGAGCTCGCCGCCCCGGTCGCGCACATCTGGTTCCTCAAGTCGCTGCCGTCGCGCATCGGCCTGCTGCTCGACATGCAGCTCAAGCAGCTCGAGCGCGTGCTGTACTTCGAATCCTACATCGTCATCGAGCCGGGCCTGACCCCGCTCGAAAAGTATCAGCTCCTCACCGAGGACGAGCTGCTCGACGCGCAGGACGAATATGGCGAGGACGCCTTCTCGGCCGGCATCGGCGCCGAGGCCGTCAAGCAGATGCTGATGGACCTCGATCTCGAGGGCGAGCGCAAGGAGCTGCTCGAGGAGCTCGCGACCACCAAGTCGGAGCTCAAGCCCAAGAAGATCATCAAGCGCCTCAAGGTCGTCGAGAGCTTCATCGATTCGGGCAACCGCCCCGAGTGGATGATCCTCGACGTCGTTCCGGTCATCCCGCCCGAACTGCGCCCGCTGGTGCCGCTCGACGGCGGCCGCTTCGCGACTTCGGATCTCAACGATCTGTATCGCCGCGTGATCAACCGCAACAACCGCCTCAAGCGGCTGATGGAGCTGCGCGCGCCGGACATCATCGTCCGCAACGAGAAGCGCATGCTCCAGGAAGCCGTCGACGCCCTGTTCGACAACGGCCGCCGCGGCCGCACCATCACCGGTGCGAACAAGCGTCCGCTCAAGTCGCTGTCCGACATGCTCAAGGGCAAGCAGGGCCGCTTCCGTCAGAACCTGCTCGGCAAGCGCGTCGACTATTCGGGCCGTTCGGTCATCGTGACCGGTCCGGAGCTCAAGCTGCACCAGTGCGGCCTGCCGAAGAAGATGGCGCTCGAGCTGTTCAAGCCGTTCATCTACGCCCGCCTCGACGCCAAGGGTCTCTCGATGACCCTGAAGCAGGCCAAGAAGTGGGTCGAGAAGGAGCGCAAGGAAGTCTGGGACATCCTCGACGAAGTCATTCGCGAGCACCCGGTCCTCCTCAACCGCGCGCCGACGCTCCACCGTCTGGGCATCCAGGCGTTCGAGCCGGTGCTGATCGAAGGCAAGGCGATCCAGCTTCACCCGCTGGTCTGCTCGGCGTTCAACGCCGACTTCGACGGTGACCAGATGGCCGTGCACGTCCCGCTGAGCCTCGAGGCCCAGCTGGAAGCGCGCGTCCTGATGATGTCGACCAACAACATCCTGTCGCCCGCGAACGGCAAGCCGATCATCGTGCCGTCGCAGGACATGGTTCTCGGTCTCTACTATCTCTCGATGGAGAAGACCGGCGAGCCGGGCGAAGGCATGCTGCTCGGCGACATGTCGGAAGTCCACCAGGCGCTCAACGCCGGTGCCGTCACGCTGCACTCGAAGATCACCAGCCGCGTGCCGCAGACCGACGAGCAGGGCGAGCAGTACCTCAAGCGCTACGAGACCACCCCGGGCCGCATGCTGCTCGGCGAGTGCCTGCCGAAGTCGCACAAGGTGCCGTTCGAGACCGTCAACCGCCTCCTCACCAAGAAGGACGTCGGCGATGTGATCGACGAGGTCTATCGCCACACCGGCCAGAAGGAGACCGTGCTGTTCGCCGACGCGATCATGGCGCTCGGCTTCCGCCACGCGTTCCGCGCCGGCATCTCGTTCGGCAAGGACGACATGATCATTCCGGACGCTAAGGAAGGCCTGGTCGACGAGACCCGCGCGCTCGTGAAGGATTACGAGCAGCAGTATCAGGACGGCCTGATCACGCAGCAGGAGAAGTACAACAAGGTGATCGACGCCTGGAGCCGTTGCGGCGATCAGGTGGCGGCGGCCATGATGGACGAGATCAAGGCGGTGAAGCGCGACGAGGAGACCGGCCGTGAGAAGCCGATCAACTCGATCTACATGATGGCCCACTCAGGTGCCCGCGGTTCGCAGGCCCAGATCAAGCAGCTCGCCGGCATGCGCGGCCTGATGGCCAAGCCGTCGGGCGAGATCATCGAGACGCCGATCATCTCGAACTTCAAGGAAGGCCTGACCGTCCTTGAGTACTTCAACTCGACCCACGGCGCCCGCAAGGGCCTCGCGGACACCGCGCTGAAGACCGCCAACTCGGGCTACCTCACCCGCCGCCTCGTCGACGTGTCGCAGGACTGCGTCGTCATGGAGGAGGATTGCGGTACCGAGCGTGCGCTCGAGATGCGCGCGATCGTCCAGGGCGGCTCGACCATCGCGTCGCTCGGCGAGCGCATCCTCGGTCGCACGACCGCGGAAGACGTGGTCGACGCCAAGACCAACGAGGTCGTCATCCCGTCGGGCACGCTGCTCGACGAGGCGATGATCGCGCAGATCGAGGCGATCGGCATCCAGGGGATGAAGATCCGCTCGCCGCTGGTCTGCGAAGCGCGCATCGGCGTTTGCGGCAAGTGCTACGGGCGCGACCTCGCCCGCGGTACCCCGGTAAACATCGGTGAAGCGGTCGGCGTCATCGCGGCGCAGTCGATCGGCGAGCCGGGCACCCAGCTGACGATGCGGACCTTCCACATCGGCGGCGCGGCGCAGCTCAACGAGCAGTCGAACCTCGAGGCGCCGGTCGACGGCACGATCGAGTATCGCGATCTGCGCATCATCGTCGACCAGCGTGGTCGCCGCGTGGTGCTCAGCCGCTCGGGCGAAATCGCGATCGTCGACATGGACGGCCGCGAGCTCGCGGTGCACCGCATCCCCTACGGCGCGTACGTGCTGATGGATGACGGCCACATCGTCTCGGCGGGCGACCGCATGGCGGAGTGGGATCCGTTCACCATGCCGGTGATCACCGAGAACCCCGGCATCGTGAAATATGTCGACGTCATCGACGGCAAGACGATGTCGGAGCAGGTCGACGAAGCGACGGGCATCGCCCAGCGCGTCATCACCGAGAACCGCGGCGTCTCCGCCAAGAAGGAGGATCTGCGTCCGCGCCTGACCCTCACCGGCGAAAGCGCCGAGGAGGCCGGTCGTTACATGCTCGCCGCCGGCGCAGTGCTCTCGGTCGAGGATGGCGCGCAGGTCCAGGCCGGTGACGTTCTCGCCCGTGTCAGCCGCGAGTCCGCCAAGACCCGCGACATCACCGGCGGTCTGCCGCGCGTCGCCGAGCTGTTCGAGGCGCGCAAGCCCAAGGAGAACGCGATCATCGCCAAGGTCTCGGGCCGCGTCGTGTTCGGCAAGGACTACAAGGCCAAGCGCAAGATCGGCATCCAGCCCGAGGACGGCGGCGAGGTCGTGGAGTATCTGGTTCCGAAGTCGAAGGTGATCGACGTTCAGGAAGGCGACTACGTCAAGCGTGGCGACAACCTGATCGGCGGCTCGCCCGATCCGCACGACATTCTCGAGGTGCTCGGCATCGAGCCGCTCGCGGAATATCTCGTGTCGGAGATCCAGGAAGTCTATCGACTGCAGGGCGTGAAGATCAACGACAAGCACATCGAGGTGATCGTTCGCCAGATGCTGCAGAAGGTCGAGATCATCGAGTCCGGCGACACCACGCTCCTCGTGGGCGAGCAGCTCGACCGCGACGAGATGGACGAGCAGAACGCCAAGCTCGAGCCGGGCCAGCAGCCCGCGCAGGGCAAGCCGATCCTGCTCGGCATCACCAAGGCGTCGCTGCAGACCCGCAGCTTCATCTCGGCGGCGTCGTTCCAGGAGACCACCCGCGTCCTCACCGAGGCGGCGGTCCAGGGCAAGCAGGATACCCTGCTCGGCCTCAAGGAGAACGTGATCGTCGGTCGTCTGATCCCGGCGGGCACCGGCGCGGGCATGAACCGCCTGCGCGTCGCTGCCTCGTCGCGTGACGCGGCGCTTCGTGTGGCCCAGCGCCGCATGAACGAAGCCTCGCTGATCGCGCCGGAATCGGCCGAGGAGCTGCGCGCGGCGGAGAACGCCCGCTCGGTCCGCGACAGCGGCGGCACCGGCGATGACGCGCTGGCGAGCGTGGTCCCCTCGGGCCACGGCACCGACGCCGACGCAGGCGAGTATCTGAACGAAGGCGAATAAGCCTTCGTCCAGCCGCGCAGGCGCTGACAAAGAAAAGCCGCCGTCCGGACGCCCGGACGGCGGCTTTTTCTTTGGGCGAACGGGGCGTCGCGCCCGCGGCGGCCTGACGGAAAACGACGCATAAAGAGGCGCATGTGCCCGGCCCCGCGCCCGATCTACGGGATATTACGGATGTCTCGCGCTCGACTCAGCCAGCCCGAGGCACGCCCGAACGTAATCGATTTGTTGGAACCCGCGCGCTCGACCTAGGTTGTTGCGGTTGGTTAACCATTGAAAGACAAAACAATGTCGCACATCGTAAAGAGGGTCGCACCCGCCGTCGTGGTTCTGGCGGGCGCCATGGGTCTCGGAGGCTGCGCCACCGAGAAATATGTTCGCGAGCAGATTGCACCGGTCAGCCAGCGCGTCGACGCGCTCGAGGTGAAGCTGCAGGAGACCGACAACACGGCCAAGTCCGCGCTGGCAGAGGCGCAGGCCGCCTCGCAGCAGGCACAGAACAATGGTCAGCGCCTCGATCAGCTCAACGGCCGCGTCGATTCGATCGACCAGCGCCTGACCGCGCAGGAGCAGGCCCCGCGCAAGCGGCCGCGCAATTGACGCGCCACGCCCTGATCGAACCTTGATATCCCATGGCGGTCGTCGCTTCGTGCGACGACCGTTTGCTTGCGAGTGCCGCAACCGATGATCGAAGCTTTTCTGGCGCTCGCCGGACTTGTGCTGACTGCCCCGGCAGACGACCGCCCGGGCGCGCCCCTGCGCACCCCGCCGCGGCAAGCGACCAGCGACACCGAAGCGGCGCCGGGCCCCTCCGAGGCCGCGATGCGCGTCGCCGATTGGGTCGCCGCCTCGGGCGACAATGGCGCGCGGCCCTATATCATCATCGACAAGCTGAACGCGTCGCTCTTCCTGTTCGATGCCAAGGGCAAGGCGCTCGGCGAGGTGCCGGTGCTGATCGGCGTGGCGGCGGGCGACGACGCCACCCCCGGGGTCGGCAGCAAGGATCTTGCCGAGATCGGCCCCGCCGAGAAGACCACCCCGGCCGGGCGCTTCCTCGCGAAATACGGCCTCGCCGCGGGCAAGCAAAAGGTGCTCTGGGTCGATTACGCGACTTCGGTCGCGCTCCATCCGATCCCCCCGGGCGCGGCGAGCAAGAAGGAGCGTCGCCGCCAGCGGATGCTCTCGCCGACCTCGGAGGACAACCGGATCACCTTCGGCTGCATCAACGTGCCCTCGGCATTCTACAGCAAGAGCGTGCAGCCGCTGTTCCGGCGGCGCGGCGGCTATGTCTATGTGCTGCCCGACACCAAGCCGCTCGAGGAGGTCTTTCCCCGCTTGCGGGTTCAGGCGCTCAACGGCGGCGGCGGGCGCTGACGCCGGGCGTCCGCCCCTATTCTTCGAACGGGTCGGGAGACCCCTGCTTCAGCAGCGCCGCGCCGCATCGCCGCACCGCCGCGACGGCTTTGCCCGATCCGTTCAGCGGCACCGCGCCGACCAGCTTGTCCTTGTACCAGAAGCCCAGCTTGGTGCTCGCGGCGAGGTCGTCGAGGATCTCGTCGCCGCTGAAGCCGATCAGGAAGCCGCGCGTCCCGTCGGGGCTGACATTGCCCGTCGCGGATTTCTTCCCCCAGCCCATGTCGAGCTTTCCGCCCTTCTGGAACCCGACATCGATCTTGTAGGCCTTGCCCTGCTCGATCGAGCGGAACTCGGGCGCGCGGAACAGCATCACCCCGGCGCGCTTGCGCGGCCGCCAGTGGAAGCTGACGTCGCCGCCGCTCACCAGCCGCGCCGAGAGGACGCATTCGTCCTTCCGGACATCGCTCGCGATGGTCCAGCCTTCGACCTTTTCGGTATCTTGCGCGAGGAGCGCGAGGGCGAGAACGAACATCACGGATCTCCGGTTTGACCCTGCTCTAACCGCTGTGCAACGACCGTGGAAGCCAGCCGGATGCATCGCCCGCCCGCCGGTCCGGTCGCGCGCTCGGCAATGCTGGTCTCAAAGCCGTGGCGAGGCGGCGCGCGACGCGCTGGTTTCGCCTGTGCCCCGCAAGGGCCCGAGGAGATCCGCATGAAACTGAACATCGCCGTGGCCGCCGCGCTCGTGCTGGCATCGCCGGCGCTGGCCCAGCAGACCGCCCGCGCGCCTGCCGCTCCCGCTGCCGGCGCAAAGGCCCCCGCAAAAGCCCCGGCAAAGGCCCCCGCGCCGGCCGAGGGCGTGTCGGGCCTCGTCCAGGGCATGCCCGTCCTGTCGTCGGACGGCGCGCGCGTGGCCGAGGTTGCGCATCTCTACGGGCAGAGCAGCTGTGGTCCCAACGAGACCTTCTTCGTGCTCGCCCCGCTCCAGCTGCTCCGCCGCATCTATGGCCGCGAGGCCTATGTCGACAAAGGCCAGCTGCGCCTGCGGATGACCGCCGCGCAGTTCCGCGCGCGCAATCAGAACCCGCCCGACTGGATCAACGGGATGCCGCCGAAGCGCTGAGGCGCGGCGTCGCTCAGAATTCGATCGAGGCGCGCAAGCCGCCGACCACCACCGGCTTCGCCTCGGCGTCGCCGCCGGCGTCGAACACCAGCTGGAGGTCGGGCTGGAGCGTCACCGGGCCGATCTTGTCCGAATAGGTCAGCTCGACCGCGCTCTCGGCGGCGGCGCTGTGCACCCCGTCCCCGCGCAGCACGTTGCGATAGCCCTCGGACAGCCACGCCTGGTTGACCCCGAACGACAGCTGGCTGTCGTCGCGGCCGGCCCACAGCTTCGCGACGAGCACGCCCGCCTGCCAGCCGCCCTTGAACGGCGTGGTCTTGCCGTCGGACACGCCGGCGCGGACGAAGCCGGCCACCGGATGCGCGCCCTCGGGATCGTTGAACGGCTTCTCGGCGACGATATAGGCGCCGCGCGCGTGCCGCTGGATCGGATCGCCCGCGCCATCGACTGCGAAGATGTCGTCCTGATGCAGCGTATAGCCCCACGCGCCGACGGCGATCTTGCCGCCCGCGCCCGCAATGCCGCCCTCGGCGATCAGCAGCGCGCCGTCGTCGAAGGTCAGGTTGACGCCGCCGGGATCGCCGAGCGTGCGCGCGGTGGCGTTGAGCACCGCGGCGCGGACGAAGCCGTCGCCGCCCAGCTTGTGGTCGATCCGCACCGCCAGCGCGGTCGAGGGGAAGATCGACGGGCCGTTGGGCCCCGTCGCCGCGATCTCCGAGCCGACGCCGAAGGCGGGCGCGATCAGCAGGCCCGCGGCGTCGTTGCTGTAGAATTCGCTGTTGAGATCATAGAGCCCGGCGCGGACCGTGGTGCGCTCGCCGATCTTCTGCTCGATCCACGCCTCGAACAGTCGAAGCCGATGGCTGGCCACCTCGATATTGTCGACGCCCTGCAGCGTGCCGGCGCGGTCGTTGGGCATGCCACCCATATTGGCGAGCACGTCGACATGCATCGTCGCGCCGTTCCAGCCGACCAGCTTGTCGAGCGCGAGATCGGCGGTGACGTCGAGATTGTCGAGCCAATAGACCCTGGCCGGGCGATCGCCTGCCGCCACGCCGACCACGTCCATCACATAGGCCGCGCCGAGGTCGACGCCGTCCTGCGCTTGCGCCGGCGCAATCACCGCGCACGAGAGAAGAAGAGTCGAGAATCCGAGCGCGGGGATCCGCATGTTTGCGCCTTTCCAATGCTGATCCCCACCCAATTATAGGCTGACACAAACCGGACATGCGGTTTCGGGCCTATAATTAGCTTCGTAATCCAATGATCGCGCAGATATCGGGTCGGCCGATGGGGCGCGGTCTTCAGGAGAGGCCGCGAATGACGTCGCTCAACAAGTCCGCCAATTCCGCCGCAGCGATCATGCTCGGTCTCGTCGCCTTTTGCGGCGTCACCGGCATCTGGGCCGCGTGGCAGCAGAGCGGCGCGCTCCAGACCCAGGTCGAGGCCGCGAAGCTGCTCCGCAACCATATGGAAGCGGACATGATGCACGACGCGATCCGCAGCGACGCGCTCGCCGCGCTGCAGGCCGCCGATCCGCGCAGCGGCATCGCGCGCGGCGACGTCGTCAAGGACCTCGAGGATCATCTCGGCACGCTCAAGGAAGCGATCGCCACCGACGCCGCCTATACCGGATCGGAAGACGTCTCGTCCGCGACGGGCAAGCTCGCAAAGCCGGTCGAGGCCTATGCCACCGCGGCGAAGCACATCGTCGATCTCGCCGGCACCAACCCGGCCGCGGCACAGGCGGGGCTCCCCGAATTCTTCACCCAGTTCCGCGCGCTCGAGACCGCGATGAGCGACGCCTCGGATGCGATCGAGAAGCATGCCGGCGAAGTCGGCGCCTCGGCCGAGCGCTTCGGCTGGATCGCGATCGGCGTGCTCGTCCTCACGCTCTTCGCCGCGATCGCCGCCACCGCGATGCTCACGCTCGCCGGCCGTCGGCTGCTGATCCGTCCGCTGCTCCAGCTCGCCGAGACGATGCGCGAGCTCGGCACCGGCAACCTCAAGGTCGCGATCCCCTTCACCGATCGTGCCGACGAGCTCGGCGACATGGCCAAGGCGATGGAATCCTTCCGCGGCCAGCTCGACGCCGCCGAGGCCGCCAAGCAGGCCCAGACCAGAATGATCGTCGACAGCATCGGCAAGGGGCTCGATCAGCTCGCGCTCGGCGATCTCACCGCGACGATCGAGGCCGATCTCACCGGTCCCTTCGCCGGGATCAAGCGCAGCTTCGACGAAGCGCTGCGCAGCCTGCGCGAGCTGATCGGCACGGTCACCGCCAGCGCCGCCAACATCCGCACCGGCGCCGCCGAGATCGCCCAGGCTTCGGAAGATCTCGCGCGTCGCACCGAGACCAACGCCGCCAGCCTCGGCGAGACCGCCGGCTCGGTGACCGTGCTCGACGATCGCCTCCGCGCGGTCGCCGCCGCCGCCGGCCGCACCGTCGGCAGCGCCGACGAGGCGATGGCGGTGGTCAATGACGGCCGCGGCATCGCCGGCCGCGCCACCACCGCGATGGAGCGCGTCTCGGAGAGCGCGCAGGGCATCGACGGCGTCATCGAAGGCCTCGACAAGATCGCCTTCCAGACCCGCGTCCTCGCGATGAACGCGGCGGTCGAGGCCGGCCGCGCCGGCGAGGCGGGCCGCGGCTTCGCGGTCGTCGCCGATCTCGTCAGCGCGCTCGCGATGCGCGCCGAGGAAGAGGCCAAGCGCGCCCGCGAGCAACTCGGCGTCACCCAGGCCGAAGTCGGCGTCGCCGCGGCGATGGTCGGCGAGGTCGATCAGGCGCTGGTGCGCATCGCCGGCGCGGTCGATACCGTCCACGGCCTGCTCGCCCAGATGGCCGGCGAGAACAAGGTGCAGGCCACCGCGGTCGGCGAGATCAACGAGGCGGTCGCGACGATGGATCGCGCCACCCAGCAGAACGCCGCGATGGTCGAGGAGACCTCGGCGGCGGCGCGCAACCTGCTCGGCGAGGTCGAGCGGCTCAGCAGCGAGGCGGCGCAGTTCCGCATCGACGGCGGGGCGCCCGCCCCGGTCGCGTCCTCGCGCCCCGCCCCCGCCCCCGCCCTCACGCTGCACTAGGTCCGGGCGCACTAAGCCAAATTCGTCATCCCGGAAGTTAGGCTTTCCCGGAAAACCGCCAAGGTTTTCCTTGGAAAGCCTTACTGTCCGGGATCCACCTCTCCACCGGGAAGACGCCTCACGGTGGATCCCGGACAGCGCAATTTTCTGACCAAATCAGAGATTTGGAGAAAATTGGCTTCCGGGATGACGGTAGCTGAGCCCTCAATCATCCAGCATATAGTCCGCCACGCCATAGCAATGGCTCGCCTGATAGGCATTCCGGCCGCGGTTCATGTGCGTCAGGTTGAAGCGCCGGATCGCGCGGCAAGCACGGTCCGAGGCGAGGAAGCGGCGGATCGAGGCGGCGCCGCGCACCTTGACGCCGAAAATGTCCGCCCCGCGCGGAAAGAACCAGCCGACGTCCTCCGGATTCTCGACGCAGCTCTCGAGAAACGTGTCGTCCAGCCGGTCCTGCGCGACCACGCCGTCGGTGGTGAAGTCGGAGAGATGGACGATGAACCGCGCGCGGAGGCCCTCGGCATCGGCATAGAGCGTGAACAGCTCCATCCAGCTCGCATTGACGCGCACCAGCGGCTTGTCCGAAGTCGAGGGCAGGCAGGAGACCGACCAGTAGTCCCGCTCGGTCCGGCGCGGCATCGGCAGGCAGGTTTCGGCATAGGCGCGCAGGATAGCCAGCGCCTCCTGCGCGTGCGGGCGCCGCAGCAGCTTCTCGACCCGGGCGGCATATTTGAACCTTTGCTCGATCGAGTCGCCGCGCGTTTCGGCGTCGTCCAGCGCGATCCTGCCGTCGATCCAGTCGCGCTGTCGCTCGCGGTCCAGAAACTGGCGGATGCCCGTGGCGCCATCGCGGGATGCGGGACGGGGTCGTGGGCTCATCGGGATTTGCCTTGCGCTTCGCGTTGCCGGCCCGATGCCTATTCCGCCTCCCCCGGGAACCGCAAGTTTGCGGGCCGCGAACGGCGCGCCGCGATCGACAGGCGTCACGACGCTGGTCAAGCTGCCCCGGCCGCCCTATTCCCGCGCGCATGGCAACCGAGCTCTACGACCTCACGGTCCCCGTCTTCCTGCGCGGCTTCAAGGCGATGGCCGCGTTCCTCGAAAAGGCGCGCGCGCATGCCGATGCGAATGGCATCGCGCATGACGATCTGCTCACCGCGCGGCTCTACGACGACATGGCGCCGCTCACGTCGCAGATCCAGCGCGCCAGCGACGCCGCCAAGTTCGCCGCCGCGCGTCTCGCCGGGATCGAGGCCCCCGCGATGCCCGATACCGAGGCGAGCTTCGACGAACTCCAGGCGCGCATCGCCGCCACCGTCGATTTCCTCAATTCGGTGCCGCGCGAGAGCATCGACGGCCGCGAGGATGCCGATGTCGAGTTGAAGACTCCGTCGCGCAGCTTCCAGTTCAAGGGCCGCGGCTATCTGCTCGGCTTCGCGCTGCCCAATTTCTATTTCCACGCCACCACTGCCTACGGCATCCTGCGTCACAAGGGCGTGCCGCTCGGCAAGATGGACTATCTGGGCGGCATCTGATGGCGCGGGTCGCGGTCATCGGCGCGGGCGCGATCGGCGGCACGCTCGCCGCGTGGCTCGCGCAGGATCACCAGGTCACCGTCTGCGCGCGCAGCCCGCTCGCCGATCTCGAGATCGAGACGCCCGGCGGCACGATCCGCGCCGCGCCGGCGATCCTCACCGATCCCGCGACGGCGACGCCGGTCGATTGGGTGCTCGCCACCACCAAGGCCTATGACTGCGCCGCCGCCGCCGCATGGCTGCCCGGGCTGATGGACGCGGGCACGCGCCTCGCCGTCATCCAGAACGGCGTCGAGCAGCGCGAGCGCTTCCCGATGGTCCCGCAGCCGCGCACGCTGCCGGTGATCATCGATCTTCCCGCCGAGCGCACCGCCCCCGGCCGCATCGTCCAGCGCCGCGACGGCACGATCCATGTCCCCGAGGGCGCAATCGGCGACGCCTTCGTCGCGCTGTTCGCCGACACGGTGATCGCCGCGCAGACCACCCCGGATTTCATCACCGCGGCATGGCGCAAGCTCGCGATCAACTGCGCCGGCATCGTCAGCGCGATCACCCGCCGCCCTGCTGAGGTGGCGAACGACGAAGGCGTCGCCGAGGTGATGCGCGGTCTCGTCCGCGAATGCATCGCGGTCGGCCGCGCCGAGGGCGCGACGCTGGCCGACAAGCTCGCCGATCAGGTCGTCGAATGGACCCGCAAGGCGCATCCGCAATCGGTCAATTCGCTCCACGCCGATTTCGTCGCCGGCCGCCCGATGGAGCTCGACGCGCGCAACGGCGTGATCGTCCGGCTCGGCGCGAAGCACGGCATCGCGACCCCGCTCAACCAGGCCTGCGCCGCGCTGCTCGCGGCGAGCGCGGTCTAGATCATGTCAGTGCTCCTGCGGAAGCAGGAGCCCAGGGTTACAAGCGACGTCACTCACGACTCCGGGCTCCTGGCTTTCGCAGGAGCACGAGGTCAGATCTCCACGATCCTTTTGCCCAGCCGTTCCGCCTCGTCGCGGTCGTGCGTCACCAGCAGGATCGGCAGTCCCAGCGCGTCGCGCAGCCGCTCGATCAGCGCCATGATCTCCTCGCGCCGCGCGCGGTCGAGCGACGACAAGGGCTCGTCGAGCAGCAGGAAGCGCGGGTTCGAGAGCAGCGCCCGCCCGATCGCCACGCGCCGCGCCTCGCCGCCCGACAGCGTCCGCGGCCAGCGATCGAGCAGCGCCGCGAGCCCGAGCAGCGCGATCGTCTCGTCGACATCGACCGCGCCCGCCCCGTGCCGCCAGCCATAGAGCAGGTTCGCCCGCACGCGCTTGTGCGGAAACAGCCGCGCTTCCTGGAAGACATAGCCCGCGCGCCGCCGCTCGGGCGGCAGGTCGAGCCCGGTCGCCGCGTCGAACAGCGTCTCGCCGCCGACCCGGACATGCCCGAAATCGGGGGAGATCAGCCCGGCCACCATGTTGAGCACGCTGGTCTTGCCCGCCCCCGAGGGGCCGAACAGCACCGTCAGCCCGTCGCCTTCGATCCGGCAGGCGATCGCCGCGTCGCCCCGCCGCAGCCCGACATCGACGTCAAAGGACATGCAGCCCCCGCCCCGCGCGCCGCGCGATCAGCTCGGACGCGATCAGCGCCACCAGCGAGAGCAGCACCGATATCCCCGCCAGCCGCAGCACCAGCGCCTCGCCGCCGGGAGTCTGCAGCGCCGCATAGATCGCCAGCGGCAGCGTGCCCGTCTCGCCCGGAACGTTCGACACGAAGGTGATCGTCGCGCCGAACTCGCCCAGCGCCCGCGCGAAGCCGAGCACCACCCCGGCGATCACGCCCGGCAGGCTGAGCGGCAGCGTCACCGTCCGAAAGCTCCGCCAGCGCCCCGCGCCGAGCGTCCGCGCCGCCTGTTCGAGCCGCCGGTCGACGCCCTCGATCGAAAGCCGGATCGCGCGCACCATCAGCGGCAGCGCCATCACCCCCGCCGCGATCGCCGCGCCGGTCCAGCGGAACAGCACGCTCACCCCGAACCAGTCCTGCAGCCACGCCCCGATCGGACCCGCCGGCGCGAAGGCGAGCAGCAGCAGCCAGCCGGTCACCACCGGCGGCACCACCAGCGGGAGATGGACCAGCGCGTCGAGCAGCACCTTGCCCGGAAACCGTCCGCGCGCGAGCAGCCAGGCCAGCGCGAACGCCGGCGGCAGGCTCGCCGCCACCGCCACTCCGCCGACCTTGAGCGACAGGGCGACGATCCCCCATTCCTCCGGGGTCAGCATCTCAAGGCGCCATGAACCCGAACCGCGCGAAGATCGCCTTGCCCGCGCCCGAGAGTAGGAAGCGCCGGAATCCCTCCGCATCGGAGCTGGTCGCCGCGCGCAGCCGCGCCAGCGGATAGCGGATCGGCGGATGGCTGTTCGCCGGCAGCAGCCGCACCGCGCGCACCAGCCGCGAGGCGCGGGCATCGGTGGCATAGACCACGCCCCATTCGGCCGCGCCGCGCTCGACCAGCGCCAGCGCCGCGCGGACATTCTCGCCGCGCACCACCCGCGGCGCGACGCTCTGCCACACCCCCAGCCGGGTCAGCGATGCCTGGGCATAGCGCCCGGCGGGCACCGATGCCGGATCGGCCAACGCCACCCGGCCGTTCGCCAGCAATCGCCCGAGCGGCAGCTTCGCCGCGGCCGCTGGCGCGCTCGCCGGCTGCACCACCACCAGCCGGTTGCCGACGAGATTGGCGCGGCTCCCCGCCACGATCATCCCGCGGCGCTCGACATCGTCCATCCACGGCTCGTCGGCCGAGACGAACAGGTCCGCCGCCGCCCCCGCCGCGATCTGCCGCGCCAGCGCCGAGGAGGCCGCGAACGACAGCACCGGCCGGGCATGGCCGAGCCGCGCCCACGCATCGGCCGCCGCGTTCATCGATTCCTGCAGGCTCGCCGCGGCCAGCACCAGCGGCCCGCGCTGCGCCGCAAGGGCCTGCCGCCCACCCAGCGCCGCGGCGCCGAACCCGATCAGAAGAGAGCGCCGGTTCATCATCGCCGGCAGCTATGACGCACGGTCGACGCCGAGGGCAAGAGTGGCGGTGGCAAAGGCGGGGGCGCTTCTCCCCCCGCGCGCCGGCTTCAACCCCGTCCGGTCAGCCCGCGCTTCATCTTGCGCATCCCGCCGATCATCTGGCTCGCGAGCAGATCCGCCGCCTGCCCCAGCGGCAGCGGCTGGCTGCCCAGCGTCCGGTGCAGCAGCAGATCGCCCGAGCGCACGCTCGCGCGGCAGACGCGCCACCACAATTGCGAGATCTCGCGATCGATCGCGGCCAGATCCACTTCGGGGTTCGCTGCAGCGAAGCCCGCGCGCAGCACGCCGATCCCGGCGAACAGCCGGTTGAGCGTGTCGACATCGCCCACCGGCGCGCGCGCCATCACGTGCCGCACCAGCAGCCCGGCGATGTCGGGCGCCGCGGCGCCGAGCAGCGCGGCATGGCGCTCGCGCAGCAGCAGCTCGGCATGCGCGCGCATCGTGCCGTTATAGACGTGCGAGGCGCCGCCGGCGTGGCAGCGGTAGAGCATCAGCACCTCGTCGATCTGGTCGATCCGGCCGTGCGGCCGCAACCGCTGATACAGGTCGAAATCCTCGACATAGCGCATCTCGGGCCGCTCGAACGGATCCAGCCGGCGCGCGGCATCGGCGCGGAACATCACCGACGACCACGCGATCGGGTTCTGCACCAGCATCAGCCAGTCGATCAGCTCCGGCGTCAGCGGGCGCGGCCAATTGCCCGGCAGCCGCCGGCCCTCGATCAGGAAATCGGTCGCGCAGCTTACCAGCGCGACCTCGGGATGGGCCTCGAGATGCGCCACTTGCCGCACGAAGCGTTCGGGCAGGCTGATATCGTCCTGGTCGAGCCCCGCCACATAGCGCCCGCGCGCCTCGGCAAAGGCGCGGTTGCGCGCCACAACCGGCCCGCCATTGGCGGCTGAGCGGATCACCCGCACCCGCGGATCGCCGAGCCGCTCGAGCACGGCGACGCTGTCGTCCTGCGAGCAATCGTCGACGGCGATCAGCTCCCAGTCGGTCAGCGTCTGGGCCTGCAGGCTGGCGAGCGTCTCGGGCAGCAGCGTCGCGCCTTCATAGACCGCCATGATCACCGATACCGTGGGCGCCCGGGTCATGCGACGGCCTGCGCGGGCGTGTCGAGCAACTGATCGACGATCATCTGGCCGATATCGTTCTGCCACAGCCACAGGCCATTGGCCTTGCCGCTGAAGCTCGCCTCGCCGCCCAATTTGCCGTCGGGGACATGGCCCGAGGCGAGCCCGATGCCGAACACCCCCGGCACCGGCCGCCCCTCGGCGTCGATCACCCGGCATTGCTGGTCGACCAGCCGCGGCCGGCCCGTCGCATCGGCCGCGAGCGCGATCCGGCTGCCGTCGACATCGAACAGCGGCAGCGCACGCGGGCGATAGCCGAGCGCGCCGATCACCACGTCGGCGCCGGCGATCTCGCCGCGCGTCGCGGCATCGTCGCGGTCGCCGATCCGGCGCAGCGCCATCCGCGGATCGGGCGCGCGCCCGCCCACGCCGAGCATCCGCAGCACCAGCTCGCGCGCCTCGAGCCGGAAGCCGGCGAGGCGATAGACGAACCCGCTCACCGGGCAGATGTCCTGCGCGCTGAAATCGGTGAAGCCGTCGGCGTGCGCTTCCTCGGCCGAACGGTAGAAGGGCCGCAGCGGCCGGCGATGGTGGAGCGCCAGCGCCTCCGCCCCCAGCGCCAGCGCCGGCGCGGCCTTGAGGATCAGCGCCGCCGCGGCGAGCGCGCTGGTCGATCCGCCGATGATCGCGATCTTCGGCGCGGGCTTGCCGGCGATGCGCTCGCGAAGCGCATCGAGCCCGCCGATCCGCAGGAATTCGTCCCCGGTCATCAGCCGCTCGCCGGCCAGCGCGCCCAGCGCCGTGCCGGCGACCTGCTCGGCCTCGACATTGGCGCGGGTCTGATAGCCGCCGGTCGCGATCACCAGCTTCGCCGCGCGCATCACCCGCACTTCGCCGGTGACCCGGTTGATCACTTGCGCCGCCCAGACGCCGTCGGCGGTCCGCCGCGCCTCGACCACCTCGCTCCGCGTCGCCACGATGCCGCCGCGCCCCGCGACGATCGCCGCGAGCTCGGCGCCGGTCGCCTCGAGGAACGGCGTCGTCCGCGCCAGCGGCACGCCAAGCTTGCCGACATGCATCGCCACTTCCTGCCCCGCGCTATGCCCCTCCAGCGCCGCGATCCCGTCATGGCCGTTGCCCTTGACCGCGGTCAGGAAAGTCTCCGCCGTGCTGTCCGAAGTGATCGCATAGGTGCCGATCTCGCCGCGCCCGAGCACCGCGTCGCGCTCGACCACCGCCAGCCCCGCCCCGGCGAGCCGCACCAGCGCGTCGCTCTTGCTCGCCGCGGTGAGCAGCGCGGTCCCCGCCGGCCCGCCGCCGACGAGCAGCGCGGCATGGACATGCGCGCCGCGCCGTTCGGCCCCGGCCAGCCCCTTGAGTCCCGATGCCGCGCACGCGTCGATCAGCGCCGCGCAGACCCGCTCGACATCGGCCTCGCTCATCGCGTCGGTCACCGGCAGCGACAGCACCCGCGCGCCGATATCGTCGCACACCGGCAGCGGCTCGCTCACGCCGTGGGCGCGGAACCAGGGCTGCTCGCCCAGATGCGGGCTGAAATAGTGCGCCGCGCCGATCCCCTGCTCGCCCAGCATCGCGATGATCGCGGCGCGGTGCCCGGCAAAGGCGCGCGGCAGCAGCAGCGACTGGAATTGCAGCGCCGGCCGCGATCCGCGCAATGCCTGAAACTCGAATCCCTTCTCCGCCGCAAACCCGCCCAGCGCCTTGCGATAGACCGCGTCGAGCCGCATCCGGTGCGCCGCGACGCCCTCGATCTCGTCGAGCCTGGCGCGCGCCACCAGGCCCAGCACTTCGGGCAGCTTGGCGTTGAACCCGGGGCCCTCGGCCGAGCGCCCGCCGGCAAAGCCGAAATTGCTCATCCGGCGCATCGCCGCGATCAATTCCGCGTCGCCCGAATGGACCAGCCCGCCCTCGGCGGTCGCGAACACCTTGGTCGCGTGCATCGAATAGACCACCGCGAACGGTTCGCCCGCGCCGAACTGGCGCCCCTCGGCATCGCGCGCGCCGAGCGAGGCGGCGGCGTCGATCACCACCCCCACGCCGCGCGCGGCATAATCGCGGTAGCGTGCCAGATCGATCCCCGCGCCGAAGGTGGCATAGGGCACCACCGCCGCGATCCGGTCGCCATATTTCTCGAACGCCCGCGCCTCGGCCGCGGCGCTCGCCGCCCAATCCTCGGGGTCGATGTCGCACAGCAGCGGGGTCAGCCCCGCCCATTCGGCGGCATGCGCGGTCGCGGCGAAGGTGAAGCCCGGGATCAGCGCGAAATTGCCCTTGCCCGCGCGCGGGCCCGCGGCATGGCGGATCGCCAGCATCAGCCCCAGCGTGGCATTGCCCACCGCAAGGCAATCGCCCTCGCCCGCGAACAGCTGCGCCGTCGCCGCAGCCTCGAATCCGCGCACCACCGGCCCGCCGTTCGAATAGACGCCACGCGCCTCGATCTCGGCCAGCGCCTCGGCCATCAGGCTCAGCTTGGGGGGGCGCGGCGCGATCAGCGGCAGCCGATCCATAACTCTCTCCAGATTGAATCCGGCAGAGCCTAGCCGCTGCGAACCTTCGATTTCGTAAAGCCATCGCATGGACGCGGCGCCGCGCGGCAGCTAGCCCGGGACGATGATCCTCGGTCCACCAGAACAGATCGATTCGGCCACGCTGGCCTTTTGCGCGACCATCTCTCCCGAGGTTCCGGTTTACGTCCCCGTCCGCCCCGCGCCCGCATCGAAACCGGCCTATTGCTTCGACAACAGCGTCGCCTGTGCGCAGGCGCAGGGCGGCGAGGCGGTCTATGGCTGGGCGATCTGGCGCTGGCCGGGCCGCTGGTTCGAGGCCGAGCACCACGCGGTCTGGCGCGGCCCCGACGGCGCGCTGCTCGACGTCACCCCGCAGGCCGGCGATCCGCCGCGCGTGCTGTTCCTGCCCGATCCCGACGCGCCCTATGATCCCGCCACCTTCCGCCGCAACATCATGGCGCCCGACGGCGATAGCGCCGCGGTGCGCGAATATATCGCGCTGGTCGCGCAGCGCGGCGATATCACCGATGCCTATTGGGAGCCGGGGATGGACGTGCTGCCGCTGTTCACGCCCGAAGATCAGCGCCGGCTCGACCCGATCGACGCCCGCATGGCGGCGTTGCGCGCGGAGATCGCCTGACCGGCCTCAGCGCCCCGCGGTGCGCATTGCCCCTGCACCGCCTGCGGTGCGCATTACCCATGCCGAGCCGGCGATCAGCCACGCCGCGCAGCCCATCGTCCATTCGAGCTGGCTCGCCGGGTCCGCCACGATCCGCGGCGCATGGACCAGCAGCACGAAGCTGCCGGTCATCGCCGCGAGCAGGGTCGCCGCCAGCCGCACTCGTATCCCGCCCACCAGCGCCAGCCCCGCCGCGACATGCCCCGCCCCGGTCGCCCACGCCCAGAACAGCTTGCCCGGGATCCAGCCGGGCACCATCGCCGCGGTGAAATCGGCATAGACGAAATGGCTGAGCCCGAAGATCAGCGCGCACAGCCCGAAGACGATGCGCGGCGCCGCCCGCAGCCAGCCCGCCGCCCCGCCGCGCGAAACCAGCGCCAGCTGCGCGCCCGCCGCGCTCATCGTGCCGATCTCGGCCGGTCCGAGCAGCGCGCCGACCAGCGCGCCCGTCGGCGCCGCCAGCACCCGCGGCAGATGCAGCGCGACCACCCACAGGCCGAACCACGCCGCGAGCAGCGCCGCGCCCCAAAACGCCGTCCGCCGCACCACCACCAGCGCGCCGCCCGCGATCAGCACCAGCGCGCTCGCCACCGCCAGCGGCGCGTTGCCGGCGAGCGCCGGCGGCACCGGCTGCCATTGCAGCGCGAAGTCGGCAAAGGCGAGGCCCACCGCCCCCATCCCGATCGCCCCCGCGCCATAAGCGAGCGCGTGGCGATTGACGGCGTCTGCGCGCATCCGGCCCTCCCCTTTAGTCGCGCCGACTCTTAACGGTGTCCGCGCATCCTGCCCGATAGCTGCGCCCCGGCGTCGCATTTCTGCGGGCGAGCGTCGTCCCCGCTCGCCTGATCGCGCCGCGATTGGCGCCACGCTTCATCCACAGCTAATCGACGAACGGACACCTTTTGTTCTTGCGCGCCGGGAATCGCTCGGTCAAAATGCGAGAAATTGTCCCAGAGGTGTTTCGATGCAGGGTCCGCTCAGTTTCTCCGAACTCAGGCAGCGGACCGGGATGAGCGTCGAGGAGCTGGCGGTCGAGCTCGATTGCTCGCCCAGCACCGTCTATCGTTGGGAACGCGGCGAGATCGAGCCCAAGGCGCCGATCTATCGCACGCTCGAGATGATCGCGAAGCTCACCCCCGCCGCGTCCAACGACGCCGCGTTCCGCTTCATCGACTTGTTCGCCGGGATCGGCGGGCTGCGCATCGGCTTTCAGGCGATCGGCGGCCACTGCGTGTTCACCTCCGAATGGGACGCCAAGGCGCAGGAGACCTATTCGCGCAATTTCCGCGACAATCACCCGCTCGGCGGCGATATCCGCCCCTTTGCCGAGGATCCGGCGCTGATCCCCGAGCACGACGTGCTGCTCGGCGGCTTCCCCTGCCAGCCCTTCTCGATCGCCGGCGTCTCCAAGAAGAACGCACTCGGCCGCCCGCACGGCTTTCTCTGCGACACGCAGGGCACCCTGTTCTTCGACACCGCGCAGATCATCGCGCATCATCGCCCCGCGGCGTTCGTGCTCGAGAACGTCAAGAATCTCGAGCGGCACGACAAGGGCCGCACCTTCGCGACGATCGTCAACGTGCTCGAGAACGAGCTCGGCTATCACGTCCAGACGCGGGTGATCAGCTCGGAGCCGTGGGTGCCGCAGAAGCGCGAGCGGATCTTCATCGTCGGCTTCCGTGAGAAGACCGATTTCAACCTCGCGGCGCTCGCGCTGCCGGCCGATCGCCCGAAGCTCGGCAGCATCCTCCAGCCGCACGACGAGGTCGATCCCAAATACACGCTCACGCCGCGGCTCTGGGAATATCTCCAGGCATATAAGGCCAAGCACGCATCGAAGGGCAACGGCTTCGGCTACAGCCTGTTCGGCCCGAATGACGTCGCCCGCACGCTCTCGGCGCGCTATTACAAGGACGGTTCGGAGATCCTGATCGATCAGCCCGGCAAGCGTCCGCGCCGCCTGACCCCGCTCGAATGCGCGCGGCTGATGGGCTTCGATCGCGGCGATCGGCGCTGGCACATCCCGGTGTCGGACACCCAGGCCTATCGCCAGTTCGGCAATGCCGTGGTGGTGCCGGTGGTCGAATTCCTCGCCGAGGCGATCAAGCCGCACCTCGCCACTGCCCTCGCCCGCCCCGCCGCGCAACAGGCCGCGCCGGTCGTCGTGACGCGCCCCGATCGCGAGCCGGTCTTCGCGCATGGCTGATATTGTCTCGGCTGCGGTCCGCAGCCGGATGATGGCGGGGATCAAGGGCAAGAACACCAACCCCGAGCTGCTCCTCCGCAAAGGCCTGCACGCTCGCGGCTTCCGCTTCCGCCTCCACGACAGTGCGTTGCCCGGCAAGCCCGACATCGTCCTGCCGCGCCACCGCGCGGTGATCTTCGCGCATGGCTGTTTCTGGCACGGCCATGATTGCCATCTGTTCAAATGGCCCACGACCCGCGAGGACTTCTGGCGCGCCAAGATCGCCCGCAACCAGGAAGTCGATGCCAAGGCCGAGGCGGCGCTGCTGAAGACCGATTGGCGCTATGCGCTGGTCTGGGAATGCGCGCTCAAGGGGCGGACCCGGCTTCCGATCGAAGAGGTGCTGGAGCAACTCGCCGACTGGATCCCGTCCGATTTGCCGCGGCTCGAAGTCAGGGGCATTTGATGCGGAGGGGATTCCTCTCCGATCTGTTCACCGGCGTGGCGGTCAAGCGGCTCACGCTTGTCGAGACGATCTCCGAAAAATCGAACCAGCACGAATTCCAGGGCAGCAAGCCGCTACGGCACCTCCTCGGCGACGACGACCGTAAGGGCATCCCGACCCGTTTCCTTCGGCTGTCCGGCGAGCAGGACGCCATGGCCGAGGACGGCTTTATGAGCTGGTCGAACGTCCGCAAGAACAAGCCGCGCGCGCCCGAATACCATCTCTATTACTCGACCAACGCCGTCACCGAGCGGATGCAGGTTGATGACGCATTGTTCATCGCGCTGTGCCGCGACGGTTCGCTGCTCGCGATCGTCACCCCGGCCGAAAGCACGGTGCAGAACCAGCTCCTCTGGCTGTTCGGCCTGCACGAGCAACCGATGTTCGCCTTTACCTTCCAGCCGATCGCCGACGCGAACGACGCCGAGCTGGATTTCGTCGCGCGCTACATCCTCGACGAGCTCGGCATCGCCCCCGAGGAGCCCGACGCCGGCGCGCTGGATGCACTGATCGAGCCGTTCGGCCTGACGTTCCCGACGACGCGCGTGCTTTCGGACCTCGCCCGCGCATCCCTGCGGGACATCTCCGCGCGCGACGATCCCGATCATGCGCTCGTCGCATGGATGGACCGCGAGGAGCAGCTGTTCCGCCGCCTGGAACGCCGGATCGTCGCGGAACGTATCGCCGGCGGCTTCGTCACGCCGGACGGTGCCGATGTCGACGGCTTCCTCTCCTTCTCGCTCAGCGTTCAGAACCGCCGCAAGGCGCGCGCCGGGCAGGCGCTGGAGAACCATCTCGAGGCGATCTTCGTCGCGCATGGCATCCAGCATCGCCGCGGCGCCGCGACCGAGAACCGGGCCAGGCCCGATTTCCTCTTCCCCGGCCCGATGCAGTATCGCGATCCCGGCTTCCCGCCGGAGCGGCTCACCATGCTCGGCGCCAAGTCGACCGCCAAGGATCGCTGGCGGCAGGTCCTGTCCGAGGCCGATCGCATCGCCGACAAGCATCTGCTCACGCTCGAGCCCGGCATTTCGGAGCACCAGACCCACGAGATGCGGGCCAAGCACCTTCAGCTGGTCGTCCCCACCCGCCTCCACGCCACCTATCGCCCGGCGCAGCAGGGCTGGCTGATCGATCTGGCCGGCTTCCTCGCGCTGGTCAGGGCGCGGCAGGGGGCGGCCGGCGCACTCTCGAACACGGGTGGGAGATAGCGGAAGAGAAAGTTTCGCCGCCCCCGGCCCCCGACGAGATCGGTCAGCCGCCCCGACCCGCCAGCACTGCGCGCACCGCGCGCGCGTCGTCGCCGGCGACCGGGAGCAGGAATGCGGGTCTGCAGGGCTGCTGGAGGATACGAAGCCGCGGAGTCGCGGAGGCCGGGCTGCCGGGCACGGCGATCGCGGCGATCAGAAGCGGCGCGCGGCTCATCGTCGTCGGCAGCGCGAAGGTGGAGTTCTGCCATTCCGCCGCCAGAAGGGGCGGCGCCTCGCCGAGCAGCACTTCCTCGATGCGGATGTCGAGGCGCGCATGGTCGAAGCCCAGCGTCTTGTTCGCATCCGCGTAAGGCGCGCGCATTTCCTCGGTGAGCCCGGGTTCGCCGAGCAGCCTGTCACGCGCCGCCTGATCTCGGACGATCGCATAGGTCTCCACGCGGCCGATCGCCACGACGCAAGCGTGCTTCACATAGGCGGGGTCGAACGGCCCCGGAAACCTGCACATCCTGCTCTCCCATGGCGCGGCCGCCTCCCGGCCCCTGGAACATACTGCACCGGATTCCTTAAAATCGGCGCATGCCCCCGCCTCGCCGCAGCTGCCCGCCGCCGCTGGCAATGTAGGATTTGCCGTGCCAGCCTCGCCGGTGCCCCGCGCTCTTTGAACCCGTCGAGATCGTCCTACAGGCTCCGCGCAACAATCTTGCGCCGCGACGCAACGGGAGAGTCGTTCTATCGCGACTCTTGCGACTCTAGCCCGTCCGAATCCAACTTTCGGGGGCGTTCGAAGCCGCGAAAATGCCTACATCCGTCGCCGCGGGGGCGTGGCTGGTCGCATGCCCTCGGCCGCCGCCCGCGGCTTAACCCTTCGGCAACCCGCTTCCCTCGACATCCCGGCGGCCAGAGAGGGAACCGAAACCATGCGCCACCATGATCTGATCCGCGACGAGAAGGCCGCCACTGCGATCGAATATGGCCTGATCGCCGCGCTGATCGCGGTCGCCTGCATCATGGCGTTCCAGGCGCTCGGTCTGAACCTCGCCAACATCTTCACCACCGCGACCAACGCGATGGGCGGGGTCTGACCGCGGCGGCCGGGGTGGCGCGGGACGCCGCCGGGCAAGGCTACCGGGCCGGCGCTATTCCTCGCCCATCCTGAGCGCCGCGATGAAGGCTTCCTGCGGGATCTGCACCGAGCCATACTCGCGCATCTTCGCCTTGCCCTTCTTCTGCTTCTCGAGCAGCTTGCGCTTGCGGGTGGCGTCGCCGCCATAGCATTTCGCGGTGACGTCCTTGCGCATCGCGCTGATCGTCTCGCGGGCGATGACCTTGCCGCCGATCGCCGCCTGGATCGGGATCTTGAACAGATGCCGCGGGATCAGCTCCTTGAGCCGCTCGACCATGCCGCGTCCGCGCACTTCGGCGGTCGCGCGGTGGACGATCATGCTCAGCGCGTCCACCGGCTCTTCGTTGACCAGAATGCCCATCTTCACCAGATCGCCCGCGCGGTGGCCGATCTGCTCGTAGTCGAAGCTGGCATAGCCCTTCGAGAGCGACTTGAGCCGGTCGTAAAAGTCGAACACCACCTCGTTGAGCGGCAGTTCGTAGGTCGCCTGCGCCCGGCCACCGACATAGGTCAGGTTCTTCTGGATACCGCGCCGGTCCTGGCACAGCTTGAGGATCGAGCCGAGATATTCGTCGGGCACATAGATCACCGCCTGGATCCACGGCTCCTCGATCTCCTCGATCCTCGTGGGATCGGGCATGTCGGCCGGATTGTGCAGTTCGATCTCGCCGCCACCATGGGTGAGCTTGATCCGGTACACCACCGAGGGCGCGGTGGTGATCAGGTCGAGATCATATTCGCGGCTCAGCCGCTCCTGGATGATCTCGAGGTGGAGCAGCCCGAGGAAGCCGCAGCGGAAGCCGAAGCCCAATGCGGCGCTGGTCTCCATCTCGAACGAGAAACTGGCGTCGTTGAGCCGTAGCTTGGAGATGCTTTCGCGCAGCTTCTCGAAATCGGCGGCGTCGACCGGGAAGAGGCCGCAGAACACCACCGGCTGGACTTCCTTGAAGCCCGGGAGCGGCTCGGGCGTCGGGCGCTTGGCGTCGGTCAGTGTGTCGCCGACCCGGGCCTGCGCGACTTCCTTGATCTGTGCGGTGATGAAGCCGATCTCGCCCGGGCCGAGATCGGGCAGCTGCTCGATCTTGGGGCGGAAGGCGCCGACCCGGTCGATCAGGTGGGTGGTGCCCGCGGCCATGAACTTGATCTGCTGGCCCTTGCGGATCGTGCCGTCGATCACCCGGACGAGGATGACGACGCCGAGATACGGATCGTACCAGCTGTCGACGAGCATCGCCTTGAGCGGCGCGTCGGGGTCGCCCTTCGGCGCGGGGATGCGCTCGACGATCGCGTCGAGGATCTCGTCGATGCCGATCCCCGACTTGGCGCTGGCGAGCACCGCGTTCGAGGCATCGAGTCCGATGATCTCCTCGATCTCGTTGCGCACCTTCTCGGGCTCGGCCGAGGGCAAGTCGATCTTGTTGATCACCGGGATGATCTCGTGATCATGCTCGATCGACTGGTAGACGTTGGCGAGCGTCTGCGCCTCGACGCCCTGCGCCGCGTCGACGACGAGCAGCGCGCCTTCGCACGCGGCGAGGCTGCGGCTGACTTCATAGGCGAAGTCGACGTGACCCGGCGTGTCCATCAGGTTGAGGACGTGCCCCTTCCAGTCGAGGCGCACGGTCTGCGCCTTGATCGTGATCCCGCGCTCCTTCTCGATGTCCATATTGTCGAGCACCTGGCTCGACATCTCGCGCTCGGAGAGTCCGCCGGTACGCTGGATCAGGCGATCGGCGAGAGTCGACTTGCCGTGGTCGATATGCGCGATGATCGAGAAGTTGCGGATCTTGGAAAGTTCGGTGGCCATGATCGCGCGGCCCTAGCAGGGGCGGCCCGCGATGCGAAGAGGGTCCGCGCGGCAAGTGCGGGGACCGCGCTTAACGCGATCTTCACCACGAAGACGGCAAGGCGATCCCGATGTCGCGCTTGGCCTCTGGATTGCCCGTACAATTGCTCGCCGCTGCCGTTGCGCTCGGCGCGATCGACTTCGCGCCGCCTGCCGAGGGGCAGATGCTGCTGATGCCGTTGGCCGGCCAGGGCGCCGATAGCCTCGCCGTCTGGGCCACCGTCGCCGGCGCGCGGATCGTCGGACCCGGACCGCTGCCGGGCTCGCTGGTCGTGCAGGGCAGCGCGGGCACGCTGGCCGGCGCCGCGTTGCGCCACGCCACGCTGATCGTCGCCGCCCCGCCCGCCGCGTGCGGAGCCGAACGATGAACCACGACGCGATCTTCGCCCCCTTCCGCACCGGCGGCGCGCGCGTGCTGCTCGCCCTGCTCTGGCTCAACTGGCTGATGCTGCCGCCGGCCGCTCTCGCCTTCGGCAGCGCCAACCTCGTCACCGCGATGATCGCAGGGCTCGCGGTGCTGGTCGTGCCGAGCTTCAATCTCTACCGCGGTCGCCACGACGCGGCTGCGCGCTGCGCGCTGGGCGTCGCGGCATCGATCTTCCCCGCCTTGTTCGTCGCACTGGCCGCAGGCCGCCCGTGGCAGATGGACCTGCACATGTATTTCTTCGTCAGCATGTCGATGCTGCTGCTGCTCTGCGACTGGCGGCCGATCATCGTCTTCACCGCGCTGACCGCGACGCATCACCTGCTTTTCTCGTTCGGGCTGCCCGAATGGGTGTTTCCCGGCTCGGGATCGCTCGGCCGGGTGCTGCTGCACGGCGGGCTGGTCGCCGGCGAGGCGGGTATCCTGATCTTCACCACCGAGCGCATCCGCCATCTCGTCCTGCGCAGCCACAAGGTCCGCGAGACCGCCGACGCCGCGCGACGCGAGGCCGAGGCCGCGCGCCAGGAAGCGCAGACCGCGCTCCTCGACCTCCGCGCCGCCCAAGCGCTGAGCGAGCAACGGCTGCACGAGCGTCAGGCGGCCGAACGCGCGCTCTCCGAATCATTGAGCGGCCGCCGCGCCGCGATCTCGGCCGATATCGAGCAGCGCGTCGGCACGCTCACCTCCGAGCTGCGCGCGGCCGCGACGACGCTCTCCGGCCAGGAAAGCGCGCTCGACGGCATCGCCCGCCGGCTCTCCTCCGAATATGGCAATCTGCGCGCCGCCAGCGACAAATCGCTGGGCAACGCCGCGCTGGTCTCCGCGGCGGCGGCGCAGCTCGGCCATGCCGCGCACGCCGCCGGCGACAATGCCGAACGCGCCAACACGCTCGTCAACGAGACCAGCGAGACCGTCCAGGCCCTCGAACCGCGGATGCTTGAGCTAACCCGTCAGATCGACGGCGCTCGCAGCATCCTCGATCTCGTCTCGGAGATCGCCGCGCAGAGCAATCTGCTCGCGCTCAACGCCACGATCGAGGCGGCGCGCAGCGGCGAATCCGGCCTCGGCTTCGGCGTGGTCGCACACGAGATGAAGCAGATGGCGGCGCGCACCGCCTCGGCGACCGGGCAGATCGCCGAGAAGCTCGATCTGATCGCCGCCGCCGCGCGCACTTTTGGCGAGATCGTCTCGGGCACCACGTCGAGCATGGGCGCGGCGAGCGGCTCGGCGCAGGCGGTGTCCGCCGCGGTCGACGAGCAGCGCCTTGCGATCGAATCGATCGCCCGCGCGATCGACGCGGTGATGGCCGATGTCCGCGATACCGACGCGCGCAGCCGCATCATCGGCGACGCGGTCGACCAGAATCGCGATCTCGCCGCGCATGCTTCCGAATTGGCCCGGCTGCTCGACGACCGCGCCCGCGCGCTCGGCGAGAATATGGAGCGGCTGCTCGGCGATCTGCGCGCGGCCTAACGCCCCGCCGCCGCGATCGCCGCGAGCGCCGCCTCGAAGCGCGCCTCGCCCTCTCCCGAGATCAGCGCCCAGCGCACCCCGCGCCGCTCGAGCTCGGCTTTGGACAGATCGAAGAAGCGCTGGCGCAGCGCCGGCGTGCCGAAGATGCGCGTGCCGTCGGCGACCCAGGGCAAGTCGATGTCGAACAGCAGATAGAAGTCGGCGGTGCCCTGCCACGCGTCGAACCACGGATCGCGCTTGCCGAACAGCATGTCGGCCCACACCGCGGTCATCAGCGGATCGGTATCGAGGATCAGCGGATCGGCGCCCTCGGCGAGCAGCATCTTCGCGCCGGCGTCGTGGTTCTGCGCGATCTCGATCAGGTCGCGCATCGTGAACATGATCCCATGCGTCTCGGCATAGTCGCGGCCATATTCGTCGAGCAGCTCGCCGCCGAAATGCTCGGCGAGCCGCCGCGCGATCGTGGTCTTGCCCACGCTCTCGGGTCCGTGGAGGCAGATGGTACGCGGGATCATGCTTTGGCTTTGGTCCACTGAATCAGGCCCCAGACGGACAGGGCGAGGAAAACGATATAGAGCCCGGCGGTGAGCCAGAGCCCCTTGACGGCGAACAGGGGCACCGCGGCGATATCGACCGCAATCCACAATAGCCAGCTTTCCCAATTGCGGCGCGACTGGAGGATCTGCGCGGCGACGCTGGCCATCGCGATGCTCCCGTCCCACCACGGGAAGGCGGCGTCGGTATAGCGATTCATCAGCCCGCCCCATGCCAGCGCGGCAACGGCCACGCCCGCCAGCCAGCAAAGCCGTGCAACATTGTCGAGATTCTCGACCCGGACCTCGCCGGTGTCGGCGCGCGCGCGTGCCCAGTTCCACCAGCCATAGAGGTTCACCACGAAGAAAAAGAGCTGGAGCAGCGCGTCACTGTAGAGCTTCTCGCGAAAGAAAATCCACGCGTAGAGCGACACCATGGCGAGCGCGAACGGGTAGTTCCACATGCTCCGCCGGACCACCAGCGTCACGTTGATCAGCCCGAACAGGGTCGCGGTGGCTTCGATCGGGCTCACGGGTCGTTGCGTAGCAGCAACATTGCATGGGGGTCGAGTGGGTTGCCCTGCGGAATTGTCACGCTACCCTGTCCCAAAATGCGAGGGGATGGGCGTGCGTCACATCGCGGTGATCGGTTCGGGACCTGCAGGCTATTATACTGCCGAGGCCTGCCAGAAGACCTTCGGCGAGGAAGTGCGGGTCGACATCATCGATCGCCTCCCCGTCCCTTTCGGGCTCATCCGCACCGGCGTCGCCCCCGATCACCAGTCGATCAAGGGCGTCTCGCGCCGTTACGAGGCGGTCGCGCTCACCGACAATGTCCGCTTCGTCGGCAACGTCACGATCGGCAAGGACGTGGCGATCGACGAGCTGCTCGACTTGTACGACGCGGTCGTCCTCGCCACCGGCGCGCCGCACGACCGGCCGCTCGACATCCCCGGCGCGACCCTGCCCGGCGTGGTCGGATCGGCCGCGTTCGTCGGCTGGTACAACGGCCATCCCGATTATGCCGATCTCGCCCCGCCGCTGAACGGCCCGGCGGTGGTGATCGGCAACGGCAATGTCGCGCTCGATGTGGCGCGGATTCTCGCCAAGCGCGAAGACGAGTTCGCCGGCTCGGACATCGTCGGCCACGCCCTCGCCACGCTCAAAGCCTCGACGGTCGACACGATCACGCTGCTCGGCCGGCGCGGGCCGCACCAGATCGCGATGACTCCCAAGGAGCTCGGCGAGCTGGGCGAGCTCGCCCGCGCCGCGCCGGTGGTCGATCGCAGCGATCTGCCGCCGGTCGAGGACGATGCGATCCTCGAGCCCGGTCAGCGCAAGTCGATCAACCATCTGCGCGCCTTTGCCGCGGCCGGGCCCGGCGACAAGCCGATCCGCGTCGTCTTCGACTTCTTCGCGATGCCGGTCGCGATCGAAGGCGATGGCAAGGTCGAACGCGTCGTGATCGAGCGGACCGCGCTCGGCATGGACGGCAGCGCGCACGGCACCGGCGAGCGCTATACGATCCCTGCCAGCCTCGTGGTCAGCTGCATCGGCTATCGCACCCCGCCGATCGAAGGCGTGCCCTATGACGATCGCGCCGGCCGCTTCGCCAATGACGAAGGCCGCGTGCGCCCCGGCCTCTATGCCGTCGGCTGGGCGCGACGCGGGCCGACGGGGACGATCGGCACCAATCGCCCCGACGGTTTCGCGATCGCCGAGAAGATCGCCGCGGACATCGGCGACGGTAGCGGCAAGCCCGGCCGCGCGGGCCTCGATTCGCTGCTCACCGGTCGCGGGGTCGACCTCGTCACCTTCCGCGACTGGCAGAAGATCGACACCGCCGAGATCGCCGCCGCGCGCACCGGATCGCCGCGCGAGAAATTCACCAGCATCGACGCGATGCTGGGTGCCGCGAAAAGCTGACCCGCCCTCGGCGCGCGGCAACGCGCCGCACGCTCAGGGTCATTCGACTGGGATGTCAGATTCTCCGCAATGGTCGGGGCGATAGGATTCGAACCTACGACCCCTGGACCCCGAGACCAGTGCGCTACCAGACTGCGCCACGCCCCGACACATTGCGAGGGGGAGCGCCTACTCGGCGGAAGCAACTCTATCAAGCCCAAAATCGCGGCGGGGCATGTTTATTGCGGACAAGGTCGCCAGGCCCCGGCGCCGCCCATCGGCGGAGCATGGCTGCGAACCGCGGCCCCCTTTTGCGGCTTCTCCCGGCACCGCAAACGAAGCGGGCGAGGGATCGCCCCTCGCCCGCCCCGGCTTTGCCCTGAACTGACGCGCCTACTCGTAGCGCAAGGCATAGACCGGGTTGGTGCGCGCCACGCGGAAGGCGTGCGCGACGATGGTGGCGACCGCGATCCCGAGCGCGAGCGCACCGGCGATCACGAACGGCGTCGGAGTCAGGGCGATACGGATGTCGAACTGGTTGAGCCAGTCGCGCATCACCCACCATGCGATCGGCCAGGCGATCAGATTGGCGATCAGCACCGGCCGACTGAACTGCCACACCAGCAGCCGGACGATGTCGCGGGTACGCGCACCGAGCACCTTGCGGATGCCGATCTCCTTGGTACGGCGCTCGGCGGTGAAGGCGGCGAGCCCGAACAGCCCGAGGCAGCCGATCACCACCGCGAGGATCGCGAACATCCCGAACAGCTGCGCGCGCGTCTCGTCGGCCTGGTACAGCGTCTTGACGATGTCGGTGACGAAGCGCCCCTGGAACGGCGTCTCGGGCACCAGCCGCTTCCAGATCGCCTCGACCTGCGCGCGGATCTGCTGCGGATCGCCGGTGAAGCGGACGAGCAGCTGATTATAGCCCTGCCGCTGATAGAAATACATGATCGGCTGGAGCGGCTGGCGGATCGAGCGATAGCGCACGTCGCTGACCACCCCGACGATCGTCGCAGGGACATAGCCGCCGACTTCGTCCGAGGTGAAGCCCGCGAGGATCGGCTTGCCCACCGCGTCCTGCGCGCTGGCGAAGCCGAGCCGTTTCGCCGCCGATTCCGACAGGATCAGATTGGTGCCGCGCGCGACCAGCGCCTTCTCCGCCGCCAGATCGGTCGGCGTCGGCGTCCAGCTGTCGTCGGTCGGGATCGATTCGGAGAAGCCGCGTCCCGCGAGCAGCCGCATGCCCAGCGCGTCGACCACGCCCGGGTCCATGCCATAGGTGCCGAGCTGGGTCGGCGTCGTCTGGCCCGGCCGCTTGGCGCTGGTCATCGAGTTGTTGCCCGGATTGACGGCGATCGTGGTCCGCCCCACCGCCGTGACGCCGGGGATCTTGCCGACTTCCTCCTCGAGCGTCTTCGCGACCTTGTCGGCCTGCGGATCGCGCAGATTATAGACCTGGAACAGGCCCTCGCGCTTGTAGCCCGCGTCCATCGTCCGCGCGTAGATCGTCTGCGAATAGACGATCGCGGTGCAGATGATCAGCCCGATCGACACGGCGAACTGCGCGACGACGAGCAGGTTGCGCAGCCGGCCATTGCCTTCGGCATCGGCCGACGATTTGTTGGCCTTGAGCACGCGCGCCGGCTGAAAGCGCGACAGATAGATCGCCGGATAGACGCCGCCGGCGAGCCCGACGATCAGCGCGAGCACCAGCACCGGCAACAGGATGCCGGCGCCGCCGAGATAATGAATCTCCATCGAGGCATCGAGGAAGTTGTTGAGCAGCGGCAGCGCCAGCTCGGCCATCGCCAGGCCGACCAGCATCGCGATGCCGGCAACGAGGATCGATTCGCCGAGGAACTGGATGATCAGCTGGCGCCGCGTCGCGCCCAGCACCTTGCGCAGCGCCACTTCGCGGGCGCGCTGCGAGGCGCGTGCGGTGGCGAGATTGGTGAAGTTTACGCAGGCCATGCCGAGGATCATCAGCGCGACGACGACGAAAGTAATCATCGTCTGCTTGTCGCTGCCCGTGGTGATTGCGGCATGCTGCGCCTCGCCGAGATGGACGTCGCGGACATTGGTCAGGCGCCAGTCCTGATAGTCGCCCGGATTGCTCTTCGGGCCGTCGCCGGTGTCATCGGGGATGTTGCGCTTCTCCCAGGCGGGGAGCTGATCCATGATGTCCTTGACGTTCGCGCCCTCGCGCAGCTTCAGATAGATGAAGCCGTTCTGGTTGTTCCACGAGGTGAATTCGCTCGGCTGGAAGAATTCGTGCGGCTCGAAGCGGGCGACCATCGACATGCGCAGATGGCTGTTCTTGGGAAGGTCTTCGAACACCCCGGTGACGCGGAAGTCTTCGCGCTTCTCGCCATAGGAGATGGTCAGCGTCTTGCCGACCGGATTGGCGTTGCCGAAATATTTCTTCGCCTCGCTCTCGCTGAGCGCCACGCTGTGGAGATCGTCGAGCGCGGTCTCGCGGTCGCCGCGAACGAAGGGCACCTGGAGGACCTCGAAGATGTTGCCGTCGGCGAGCAGTCCGCGCTCGGGCGTGCTCGGCTGGCCGTTCTGCAGCACGACCATCGGCGCGGTGGTCAGATAGACCTTCTTCTCGATCTGCGGGAAGTCCTTCACCAGCGCCTCGCCCGAGGCGATGCTCGACACCTGCAGCTTCATTTCCTCGCCGCCGCGCTCGGTCGGCTTGTAGAAATCCTGCAGCTGATAGGCGCGCTCGGCGCCGGGCATCCAGCTGTCATAGCTGAACTCGTAGCGCACGAAGGTCAGGATCAGCAGGCACACGGCGATGCCGAGCGACAGGCCGAAGATGTTGATGAAGGCATAGACCTTGTTCTTGCCCAGGGCCCGCAGGCCGACGGTCACATAGTTGCGCCACATGGTCTGGTTCCTACTCGTAGCGAAGCGCGTGGATGGGATTGGTGCGGGCGACCCGCAGCGACTGGCCGGCGACGGTGGCGACCGCGATGAGCATCGCGAGCAGCCCGGCGACGGCGAAGGGAACCGGCGTCAGCGCGATCCGCGTGTCGAAGCCGTTCAGCCAGTCGCGCATCACCCACCATGCGATCGGCCAGGCGATCAGATTGGCGATCAGCACCGGCCGGCTGAACTGCCAGACGAGCAGCCGGACGATGTCGTTGGTGCGCGCGCCAAGCACCTTGCGGATGCCGATCTCCTTGGTCCGCCGCTCGGTGGTGAAGGCGGCGAGCCCGAACAGGCCGAGGCAGCCGATCGCCACCGTCAGGATCGAAAAGGACGCGAACAGTGCGCCGCGCGCCAGCTCCTGACGATATTGCTTGCGCACCAGATCGTCGGCGAAATCGGCGCCGAACGGCACCAGCGGCACGGTCTGGCGCCACACCGCCTCGACGCGCTCGCGGATCTCGGCCGGCCGTACCCCGGCAAAGCGGACCGCGACCTGCGCGAAGCCGACCTTTTGCATCACATAGACAGTCGGCTGGATCGGCTCGCGCAACGAGCGGAAGCGCGCATCCGAGACGACGCCGACGATCGTGCCCGGCACCAGCCCGGCCTCGGGCACGGTGAGCGTGCCGCGCACGGTCTTGCCGATCGCCTCCTGCGGGGTGCGGAAGCCGAGGCGCTTCGCCGCGGATTCGCTGATCACGATGTTGATCCCGCGCGCGACCAGCGCCCGCTCGGCCTCGAGCTGAACCGGAAACGGCGTCGTGGCGTCGTCCTTGCCTTGCTGGTCCGAGAAGAAGCGCCCGGCGAGCAGCCGCATCCCCATCGCCTCGAAGAAACCGGTCTCGATTCCGTAAGCGCCGAGCGCGACCGAGCTGGTGGCACCGGGCAGGAAGAAGTCCGCGGTCGAATTGCCGTCGGGCGAGACCCCGATCTGGGTGCGCGCCGCGGCCTGCACCCCGGGGACGCGGCGGATACGCTCGACCAGCTGTTGCGACTGCGCCTGCGTCGCGCCGCGGAAGTCGAGATTGGTGACCTGCAACAGCCCCTCGCGCTGATAGCCGGCATCGAGCGTCTGGGCGAAACGGGTCTGCGCATAGATCACTGCGGTGCAGACGATCAGTCCGATCGAGATCGCGAACTGCGCGACGACGAGGAAGCTGCGCAACCGGCCCGATCCCGCCGTATCGGCCGAGGACTTGTTCGCCTTGAGGATCTTCGCGGGCTGGAAGCGGGAGAGATAGAGCGCCGGATAGAGCCCGCCCGCGGCGCCGACGAGCAGCACCAGTCCGAGGATCGGCAGCCAGACGCTGTCGCGGCCCCAATAGCGCATCGTGATCGAGGTCTCGAGAAAGCCGTTGAACACGGGCAGCAGCAGCTCGACCAGCGCCAGTCCGATCAGCATCGCGATCAGCGCGAGCAGGATCGATTCGGTGAGGAACTGCGCGATCAGCTGGCCGCGCGTCGCCCCGAGCACTTTCCGGAGCGCCACTTCGCGCGCCCGCTGCGATGCCCGCGCGGTGGCGAGATTGGTGAAGTTGATCGACGCCATCCCGAGCACGAGCAGCGCGATCACCGCGAAGGTGGCGACGGTGCCGTTGTCGTTGCCCGGAGTGAGCCCGAACATCTGCGCCTTGCCGAGATGGACGTCGCGGATGTTGACCAGCGCGAAATCCATGTCGTCGCCGGGGTTGGTGCGTTCGCCATTGGTCACTTCGTCGGGAATGTTGCGCTTTTCCCACGCGGCGAGCTGGCCATTGATCGCGGCGGCGTCGCTGCCCGCGCTCAGCTTGACGAAATTCCAGCCCTGCTGGCTGCCGAAGCGGGTCACCTGCTGCATCCGGTCGGCGAACTGGGTCTCGAGCGCGAACCGCGCGATCATGTCGGCGGAGATGCTGCTGTTGCGCGGGATGTCCCGAAACACCGCGGTGACGCGATAATCGACGTCGCCGGTGTTATCGACGATGGTCAGCGTCTTGCCAATCGGATCGACGTCGCCGAAGCGGCGCTTCGCCTCGCTCTCGCTGAGCGCGACCGAATGCGAATCCGGCAACGCCGTCGCGGCGCTGCCGCGCACGAAGGGCAAGTCGAACACCTCGAACAGATTGCTGTCGACCATCCGCAGCGTCGGCACCTGCTGCGGATCGCCGTTCTGGATCACGATCGGCGAGAAGGAGCGCATCCACACCACCTTCTCGATCTGCGGGAAGTCCTTCCTGAGCGCCCGCCCGGCGGCGATCGCGCTCAGCTGCAGATCCTTCTGCTCGCCGCCGCGGCCGCTCGCCGAGATATAGGTCTGGAGCTGGTAGACCCGGTCGGCATTGGCGAGCCAGCCGTCATAGCTGCGCTCGTAGCGGACATAGAGCAGGATCAGCAGGCACGCGGCGAGGCCGACGGTCAGGCCGACGATATTGATGAAAGCATAGGTCTTGTTCTTCGCCAGAGCGCGGAGGCCGACCACCAGATAATTGCGCCACATCGTCCGGTTCCTACTCGTAGCGAAGCGCGTGGATGGGATTGGTGCGGGCGACCCGCAGCGACTGGCCGGCGACGGTGGCAATCGCGATGGCGAGCGCGAGCAGCCCGGCCAGCGCGAAGGGCGTCGGCGTCAGCGCGATGCGGATGTCGAAGCCGTTGAGCCATTCGCGCATCGCCCACCACGCCACCGGCCACGCGATGAGGTTGGCGAGCACCACCGGCCGGCTGAATTGCCAGACCAGTAGCTGGACGATGTCACGCACCTTGGCGCCGAGCACCTTGCGGATACCGATCTCCCTGGTCCGCCGCTCGGTCGCGAACGCGGCGAGGCTGTAGAGCCCGAGACAGCCGATCAGCACTGCGAGCGCCGAGAAGCCGGCGAAGAGCATGCCGCGGGCGCGATCGGCCGCGTAGAGCTCGTGCGCGATATCGTCGACGAAGCGCGCCTCGAACGGGATCTCGGGCTCGAACTTGCGCCACACCTTGTTGAGCGCCGCCATCACTTCGCCAGGCCGTGCGCCGGCGAAACGGACCAGCACCACTTCGGTTGCGTCCGGATCGACGGCATAGAAGGCGGGTTCAATGGCCTCGCGCGCGCTGCGAAAGCGCATGTCCTCGACGACGCCAACGATCACCGAGGGGACCAGAGGGCCGCCGCGCATCGCCCGCACGGTCTGCCCAATCGCCGCTTGCGGGGTGCGGAAGCCGAGCTTGCGCGCCGCGGCGCGGTTGATCACGACGTTTACTCCCCGCACGGCCCGCGCCTGATCGTCACCCGCCGGAACCCGATCGAGCGCGATGCGATCGTCGAACCCGCGGCCAGCGAGCAGGTCGATGCCCGCCGTCTGAAGATATTCGGCGTCGACGCCATAATAGCTGAGCGATTGGTATTCCTCAGCGCCGGGGGGCTTCACCAGCCACACCGGCCGCGTATCGGAAGCCAGTGGAAGCGATGTGCGCGTCGTACCGGTGATGCCCGGGATGGCGAGCATCGCCGCATGGGCGGCGTCATACTCGCCGCCCTTGGCGAAGCGCCACGCATTGACGATCTGGATCAGCCCGTCGCGACGATAGCCGGGGTCGACCGTCTCGACATAGCGCGTCTGCGAGAAGATCACCCAGGTCGAGGCGATCAGCCCGATCGCGATCGCGAACTGGAGCATCACCAGCGCGGTGCGGAAACGGCCGTTGCCCGGCGTCTCGACCGAGGATTTGTTGGCGCGCAGCACCTCGGCCGGGCGGAAACGGCTGAGATAGAAGGCCGGATAGAGCCCGCCGAGCAGCCCGGTCACAAGGAACAGCGCCGCGGCGGGCAGCAGCATCCCGGCGGGACCGAGATAGGCGATGCGGATGTCGGCGCCGATCGCGGCGCTGATCCACGGCGTGGCGAGCTCGACCACGGCCAATGCGAGCAGCATCGCAATCGCCGCCATCACGAGGCTTTCGCCGAGGAACTGGACGATCAGCTGGCCGCGCGAGGCGCCGAGCACTTTCCGCAGCGCCACTTCGCGGGCGCGCTGCGTCGCGCGCGCGGTCGACAGGTTGACGAAGTTCATCACTGCCATGGCGAGCGTCAGCAGGGCCACCACCGCGAAGGTGGCGAGCGCGCGCGGATCGCCGCCGGGCGCGAGCCCGCCGTCCTGGGTGGCGCCGAGATGGACGCCGGCCAGCGGCACGAGCTTGAGATCGACGGCGTCCGACATGGTCGCCGGCTTGCCGTCGATGACCGCGTCGGGAATGTTGCGCTTCTCCCATGCCGGGAGCCCGGCATTGATCGCAGCGGCATCGGCGCCGCGGCGCAGCTTGACGTAATGCTGCTGGTCGAAATTGCCCCAACCGCGCTGCTCGGGCGGGATCGCGGCCAAGTCGCGGCGGAAGAGCAGGCTCAGCTTCAGACTGGTGTTGCGCGGCAGATTGCGCAGCACGCCGGTGACGCGATAGTCGCGCTTCCCGGGCCCGGCGCCGAGGCTGAGCTGCTTGCCCAGCGCATCGGCGGTGCCGAAATGGCGGATCGCCTCGCGCTCGGTGAGCACGATCGAATTGGTGTCGGGGAGCGCAGTCCCCGCCGATCCCTGTGCGAACGGCAGACCGAGCACATCGAAGAAATTGGCGTCGACCGTGCCCACGTCGATGAAGACCGGCTGGCCGTCGCGCTCGGTGACGGTCTTGCCGGGCGCGAGCGACGTCACGGCCTCGACCTGCGCGAAGCCGCCGGGCAGCTTCTCATAGACGATGAACGGGCTCATCTGGACGTTGCGCGCGGGCTGGCCAGGCAAATTGAACTTCGTCTGGACCTGATAGATGCGCCCGCTGTCGGGCAGCCAGCTGTCATAGCTGCTTTCGTAGCGCACATAATTGAAGATCAGCAGGCAGCCGGCGAGCCCCAGCGCCAGCCCGCCGATGTTGATCGCGGCATAGACGCGGTTGCGCGCCAGCAGCGTCAACGCGATCCTCAGATAGTTACGCCACATTCGGCATCCCCTTGCTGCTCCCCTCCCCATGGGGAGGGAGAGAGGCGTGGCGCGAGGGCGGCCACGACCCCTCTCCCGGCCCTCTCCCCGGAAGCGGGGGAGAGGGAGACCTCTTCATGCCGCCCGGCGGCGCTCCTGCAGGATGCGGCCGTCGAGCATAGACACGATCCGCCCGGCATAATCGGCATGCGCCGGCGAGTGGGTGACCATCACGATCGTCGAGCCTTCGCCGTTGAGCGTCTGGAGCATGCGCATCACCTCTTCGCCGTGATGCGTGTCGAGATTGCCGGTCGGCTCGTCGGCGAGGATCAGCTTCGGGCTGGCGACGAGCGCGCGCGCGACGGCGACACGCTGCTGCTGGCCTCCAGAGAGCTGGCTCGGCCGGTGCTTGGCGCGGTGCGCGATGCCGACCTTGTCCATCACTTCGTCGACCCGGCGCTTGCGCTCGGCGGCGGGGACATTGTGGTAGAGCAGCGCCAGCTCGACATTGTCGCGCACGCTCAGCTCGTCGACCAGATTGAAGCTCTGGAAGATGAAGCCGATATTTTCCTTGCGGACGTCGGCGAGCTTGCTTTCGCTGAGCCCCGCAACTTCCTGCCCGTTGAAGACATAGCTGCCCGACGAGGGGCTATCGAGCATGCCGATCATGTTGAGCAAAGTCGATTTGCCGCAGCCCGACGGTCCCATGATCGCGACGAACTCGCCCTCGGCGATGTCGAGATCGATCGCGTCGAGCGCGGTCGTCTGCACCGTGTCGGTACGGTAGACCTTGGAGAGTTCGCGCATCGTCAGCATGAAAAATCCCTTCCTCTGGAATTATTTGGACAGGTCCAGGCGCGTCTTGTCGGTGTAGCCGGTGTACGGCGAGGTCAGCACCTTCTCGCCCGGCTCGAGCCCTTCGAGCACTTCGATATATTCGGCGTTGCGGCGGCCCAGCCGGACGTTGCGCTTGACCGCGCTCTTGCCGTCGGGGGTCACCACGAAGATCCAGTTGCCGCCGGTCTCGTTGTAGAAGGCGCCGTTGGGGACGAGCAGCGCCGGGGTCGGGTCGCCCAGCGTCAGCCGCGCCTGCATCGTCTGGCCGCGCTGGATGTTGGCGGGCTCGGCGCCGAGGAACTGCAGATCGACCTGGAACTGACCGTTCTGCACCTGCGGATAGATCTTCGTGACACGCGCCGCATATTGCTTGCCGCCGAAATCGAGGCTCGCCTTTTGCTGGAGCTGGACGCGGCCGAGATAGAATTCGTCGACCCCGGCGATCAGCTTGTTGCGGCCGGGGCTGTCGATCTGCCCCACCCGCTCGCCGCGCTGCAGCGACTGGCCGACCTGCACCGAGAAGCCCGAAAGCTGGCCGGCGACCGGCGCACGCAGCTGGAGCGCGTCGAGATTGGCCCGCGCGATCGCGAGCCCCGACTGCATCGACTGCGCGGCGGCCTGCTGCTGCGAGAGCTGGCTGGTCTGGAGCCGCGCATCGGTGGCCTGGCTGCGCTTGAGCGCGGCGAGGTTGCGCTGGCTCAATTCGTAATCGGCCTCGGTATCGGCGAACTGCCTGGTCGAGACGAAGCCCTTGGCGGCGAGCGGCTTCTCGCGTTCGTACTGGCGGCGCGCCTTGTCGTAGACCGTCTCGGCGGCGAGCACCGCACGCTCGTTGGAGAGCCGCGTCTGGGCGAGCGACAGCTCCTGGCTGCGCATGTTGTTGATCTGCTGCTCGACCTCGGTCTGGCGCGCCAGCGTCGAGAGCTGGAGCTCGGCGTTGGAGAGCACCGCGATCGGCTGGCCCTGCGCGACGGTCGCGCCGTCCTCGACCAGCATCTTCTCGACCCGACCGCCTTCGACCGCGTCGATATAGACGGTGAGCAAGGGCGTAACCCGCGCGCGCAGCGGAATGAAATCGTCGAAGGTGCCGCGAGTCACCGAAGAGACGGTGACATGATCTGCGCCCACCGTCTGGCTCGAGCCCGAGGGCGCGAACCACCAGAACAGCAACGCCGCGACCAGCACCACTGCCCCGCCGATCGCGGCCTTGACCTTGGCCGAGAGCTTCCGCGTCTCGACGACCTGGTCCATCCCGCTCCCGGTGACCGGGCGGTCTCCCGCTTCTTTCTGCATCCGTACGACACCCATGAACATCGTCTAGCAACCCCCGTGCCAAGGCGCGGCGCAGAGGCGCGACGCGAGACTGATCACAGCAGCGCCCCCGCACAAGCGTTCGATTTCGAACACTCGTGTCCGAAATCGAACGCGAGGCTGATCGAAGCGAAGCCGATGCTGAGCAGCGCATGGCCGCCATGCGCGCGCACCGTCAGGTCGAACACGGCCTGCGGCTTGCCCGAAAACGCCATCGCCGCGGAGGCGAGCGCGCCCAGCAGCACGGCATTTCGCACCAATTTTCCGGATGGCTTCCCAGACACGGCCGTGATCCCCGCTTCCTGCTTGTGCAGGATTGTTGAGCAGGACTCGTGCCAAACCTCTTTCGTCATCCCCCCGAAAGCGGGGACCCATCTCCCGCAAGTGCCTCGATTACGACGGCAATTCCCTGAGGCGCTTCCAGGAGATGGGTCCCCGCTTTCGCGGGGATGACGGTTTTGAAGAAAAGTAGCGGACCCTTGGCACGCATTTTGATTGTCCGGAATCGCACAGCCGCTGTACGGGAGTAACGGCATGGGGAGCGGGCCAGAGTTCGATTACTGCGTCGTCATCGACGACGACGACGACATATTGATGGCGTCGCGGCTGCTGCTGCGACGGCTGTTCAAGGACGTCGCGACGGTGCGCAGCCCCGACGAGGCACTGCCTCTGGTCGAGGCGCGCGCGCCCGACGTGGTGCTGCTCGACGCCAATTTCGCGCGCGGCGCCACCGACGCGGCCGAGGGCCTTGCCTGGCTCGAGAAGCTGCTCGGCATCGATCCCGAGCTGGTGGTGGTGATGATCACCGCGCATGCCGGGGTGCAGATCGCCGTCGCCGCGATGAAGCGCGGCGCGACCGATTTCGTCTCCAAGCCGTGGTCGAACGAAAAGCTGCTCGCCTCGGTGCGCACCGCGGCTTCGCTGCGCCGCTCGCGCAAGGCCGCGGTCGCCGGCGGCAGCGCCCCCGCCCGGCCCGCCGCCGTCGTTGCGGGCACCGCGTTGCTCGGCGGCTCGCCCGAGATGGCGCGAGTCCATTCGCTGATCGCCCGCGCGGCGCCGACCGACGCCAACGTCCTCGTCCTCGGCGAGAACGGCACCGGCAAGGAGCTGGTCGCGCGCGAGCTCCACCGCCAGTCGCTGCGTGCCGATCAGGTGATGCTCACCGTCGATCTCGGCGCGGTCTCGGAGGATCTGATCGATTCCGAGCTGTTCGGCCATGTGAAGGGCGCCTTCACCGATGCGCGCACCGATCGCGTCGGCCGCATCCAGGCTGCCGATGGCGGCACGCTGTTCCTCGACGAGATCGGCAATCTGCCGCTCCGCCTGCAGCCCAAGCTGCTCACCGTGCTCGAGCAGCGCCAGGTTACCCCGGTCGGCGCCAACAGGCCGGTGCCGGTCAACATCCGCGTCATCGCGGCGACCAATTTGCCGCCTGAGAAATTGCGCGACGAGAGCCATTTCCGCCAGGATCTGCTGTTCCGGCTCAACACCGTCGAGATCGACCTGCCGCCGCTGCGCGATCGGCTCGAGGACGTGCCCGAGCTGATCGACCATTATCTCGATCACTATGCCAAACGCTATGGCCGGCCGCATCCGCAGCTCAGCGCGGCCGCGCGCGCGGCTTTGCTCAACCATGATTGGCCGGGCAATGTCCGCGCGCTGCGCCACGCGCTCGAGCGTGCGGTGATCCTAGCCCGCGACGTGCCGCTCGAGCCCGAGGATTTCGCGCTGGTCTCGACGCCGCGCATCGCCCCCTCGGCGGTCGTCGCGCCGCGTGCCGCCGACGATCTCAACCTCGAGCGCGTCGAGCGCCGGCTGGTCGAGGAAGCGCTCAGGAAGCACGGCTACAATATCTCGCTCGCCGCGCACGAGCTCGGCCTGTCGCGTGCCGCGCTCTATCGGCGCATGGAGAAACATGGTCTTTAATCAGCGCTTCACGGTCGCGCTGGTCGCGTGGATCGTCGCGCTGGTCGCGGTGCTGCTGGCCTGCGTCGCCGCCTTCGTCACCCCCGGCCTCGGCGCCGCGCGGATCGTCGCGGTGGCGATCGCCGCCGCCACCTTCGCCGGGCTGTGGCGCCACGTCACCCGCACCAACCGCACCGTCGCGCGCTTCCTCGAGGCGCTCAAGTTCGGCGATACCGCGCTCCAGTTCGACGCGCAGGGCGGCGCCGGCTTCGACGAGCTCGGCGGCGCGCTCAACGAGGCGCTGGCCCGTTTCCGCGCCGGGCAGGACCGCATCGCCGGCGAGCTGCGCTATCTCGACGCGCTGGTCGACGACATGCCGGTCGCAGTGCTCATCGTCGATGCCGAGGGACATGTCACGCTCGCCAACAAGTCCGCGCGCCGCCTCTTCACCAGCGAGCACGGCACCTTGGCGGAGGATTTCGCAGTCTATGGCGCCACCTTCGCACGGCGTCTTGCGAACGCCTCGCAAGGTGAAGAGCTATTGATTCTCAATATCGCCAGCCGCCCGCAGCGCATGCTCGTCCGCGCGGCGACGCTCGAGCGGCTAGGGCAGCGTACCCGCGCGATCAGCGTCCAGCCGATCCAGGGCACGCTCGACGCGGTCGAGATGGCCGCGCAGACCGATCTCGTCCGCGTGCTGACCCATGAGATCCTCAACTCGCTCACTCCGGTCACCTCGCTCGCCGCCACCGCCGCGGATCTGCTCGGCGATCCCGATCTGTCCGCCGATCCGCGCGTCGGCGATGCCCGTATCGCGGTCGAGACGCTCGCCCGCCGCGCGCAGGGGCTGAGCAACTTCATCGAGGCCTATCGCGCGGTGGCGCAGACTCCGCACCTCAAGCGCCAGAGCTTCGCCGCGCGCCCATGGGCCGACGAGCTCGCGCGCATCTTCGCGGCGAGGATGCCCGAGGTGGCGCTGGCGGTGGAGGTCTCCCCCGCCCAGCTCGCGCTCGACGCCGATCCGGACCTGCTCGCGCAAGTGGTGATCAACCTGATGCAGAATGCCGGCCAGGCGATGCAAGCGACCGAGGGGCCGCGGCTCGCGCTGCGCCTGCGCGGCGATGGTCAGGGCACCGTGATCGAAGTCGAGGACAATGGCCCGGGCGTGCCCGAGAGCCTGCGGCAGGACGTGTTCCTGCCCTTCTTCACCACCCGCCCCACCGGCACCGGCGTCGGCCTCAACCTCGCCCGCCAGATCGTCATCGCCCATGGCGGCGCGATCGACGTCAGCGATGCGGCGGGCGGCGGCGCGCTGTTCCGGATCGTACTGTAACCGGTCGCCGAACGAGAAGAGCAGGCCACAACCGTTTCGAGGCGCCATATGTCGATACCGATACTGAACGTGGAAATCCGCATCCCTGAAAGCCCCGGCCTTTCGTACAGGGGCGCTTTCACCACGTTGATGAGCGACAGGTTGAGCTTCCATCGTCCCGACAGCCGATCGAGCGGGATCTATCCGGTCGGGGCACATCTCGAGATCGACTTCCCCGCCCACCACTTCCTGAAGGGCATCGAGCGTGGGGCAGCCCATTATCATTTCGAGGGCACGGACCTCGGCACGATGACGCAACTCCGCGGCAGGCCGGCGATCGACGACGGCGCAGGCAGTCAGACCATCGTCGCGCTCGACGTCGCCATCAGCGTGACGAACGATAGCGTTCACCTCCAGATGGAGGGCCGGCTAGCGCCCGAAATCGACGGACAGCACCGGCCCGCCAGGACTTTCGAAGTCGAGTTCAAAGGGCCGCTGACGGCGCTGGCCGAGGCGGCGCTGGGTCAAGCCCTGCGGTCCCACTTCGAGGATAAATCGAGGGCAATGGGGCAATCCTCGAAACCCGAGCCCCTCGTCGAACAATAGACTGGCCGGTCACTCCCGACAAACGCCGCCTTATCGCTTCGACTCTGGCAATCCCGGCGCGCCCGGCGGCACCGCGGCGTTGCGCCAGCGCTCGACCGGCACCGCGTCGACGCTGCCGTCGGGCAACCGCCGCCGCTGGATCAGCGTCGCGGCCTGCTGGCTGGTTCCGCCGATCGTCGCGCGGGTGCGCACCCAGAAGGTGTTCGAGCGGAAGCTCGCGCCCCAGGGTAGCGAGACGCTCTGGTCGGCCAGATCCTTCGCGGTGAGATAGCCCTGCCGCGTCCGCACCGCGACCAGCCGCTCTGCGATCACCGCATCGCGGAACAGCACCGCGAGCATCTCCTCGCTCGCGGCGTTGAGATTGAGCGTCGTGGCCCCCGGCAGCGCCGTCACCAGCCGCTCGAGCCGATCGGCGACCCTGGGCTCGATCCCGGCCAGCCGCAACGGCCGCAAATCGGTGACCGGCCCGCGCAGCCGGACATATTCGATCGCGGCGACGACCTGCTCGGAAGTGAGCCCCACTTCGTTGCCGATCGCCTGGAACAGGATCGTCGCGGCGACCTCGCCCTTGCGCACCGAATTGATGTTGAAGCGCCCCTCGGCGTCGGCGATCGCGAGGTCGAAGCTGCCGCCCTCGATCGGCGCGCCGTTTTCGGAGAGCTTGGCCCAAGGCTCACCGACATGATCGACCTCGGGCGCCTGCTCGCCGTCGCGGCGCAGCGCGACCAGCGCCGAGAGCTCGCCGCCGCGCACCACAGCGAGCGCGCGCGCCGCCTCGCGGGTGCGCAGCCCGCGATCGAGCGCGATCTCCTCGCGGTTGATCATCAGCAGCACCAGCCCCGCGGCGATCGCCACGAACATCAGCACGTTGACGAGGATCATCCCCTCTTCGTCGCGCCGCGGGCTCACTGCTTTTCCTCCTCGGGCCGAGCCGGCAGCGCGATCACCCGGCGCAGCGATCCCGGCGTGCCACCGGGTCCCTGCACCTGCATCTCGAGCGCCACAGCCCGCGGCCAGCGATCCTTGCCCGCCTCGTCGATCGGCCAGCGGTCGACCCACACCCCGTCCCAGAAGCGCCAGCGGACATTGGTCACCCCGGCGAGCACGAGCTGCGGCGCGGGCCCGATCGTGCGCACCAGCGCGCCGCCGGCGACGCCGTAGCGCAGCGGCACCGCGATGCCGCCCATGCCCGGCGCGGCGCGCGTGAAGGAAAGCACCGCGCCGCCGCCCGAGATCGGCCCGCTCGCAATCTGCTCGACATCGCTCGACACGACGAACATCGTCCGCTGGAGATCGGCAAGCCGGTCGAGCCGTTTCTCGGTCCGTCCCTGGACGTTGATGATCCCCTCGACCAGCGCGAGCCCGGCCACCGCGATCAGCGCGAACAGCCCGAGCGAGATCATCAGCTCGATCAGCGTGAAGCCGGCCTCGCCGGCTTCGGGGCTTCTCTTCACGATCCCGAGCTCACCGCCACCGGTTCATAGCCCTGCGGCCGGGCAAGCAGGATCGCGAAGTCGCGCGCGACCGATCCGTCGGTGCGGAAGCGCACCGGCCCGGTCACGCAGCTGAAGCCCTTGCCGTCGAGCAGGCCTTCGGCGTTGAGATTGTTCGCCGCACGCAGCGCGTTGGCGATGCCCGCCGCGTCATAAGCGAGCGCGGTGATCGCACCCGCCTCGCCGCCGTTGCGCGCGGCGAACTCGCTCGCGAAAGTGCCGAACGCCGCCGGATCGGGGCTCGCGATCCACGCGCCGTCGAGCGCTTCGAGCGCCTGCGGACGGTTGTCGATCCCCTGCAGCGTGCCGAGCAGCTGGATGCCGCTGTCCTTGAGGTTGCGCGCCGCCGCGAGCACCGCCTCGCCGCTGCCCGGGAGCAACAGTCCGTCGGGCGCGTCGCCCGCCGCGGGGAGCGGCTGGCCGGCCTTGACCTCGAGCACGCGCACCCGCACGCCGAGCTCGCCTTCGAGCTGCCCGGCGGCGAGCGATGCCGCCGCGCTCCACGGGCTGCCGTCGTCGATCACCGCGACGCTCTTGATCCCGCGCGAGCGGGCGTAGCGCAGGATCGCGCTGGTCACTTGCCGCGCGGTGATTCCGAAGATCCACGTCCCCGGCGCGCGCAGCACCGCGTCGTTGCTGAACGCGATGATCGGCACCCGCCCCGCGACGCTGCTGCTCACCGCCGGCACTTCCGCGGCGGTCAGCGGGCCGAGGATCAGCGCGGGCTTGCGGCGCAGCGCCTGCCCGGCCGCGGCGGCCGCGCCGGCCGCGGTGCCGCCGGTGTCGAAGCTCAGCACATATTGGCTGTTTTCCGCGAGCAACGCCGCCTGCCGCATGCTAATGCCCAGCCGCGCTCGCGGACCGGTGAGCGGCACCAGCAGGGCGATCGGGCGCTTGTCCTTCTTCTCGGCTGTGGCGAATGCATGCGAGGGAAGCACGACCGATGCCGCTGACGCGACCAGGCCTGATTGCAGCAACCGCAGCAGGGACCGCCGGTCCATCGCCGACTCCGGATATGGGGGGTGTGGCACGCCGGCGTATTATCGTCTTCGCCGCGATCGGCATAGGGGCCTATCTGCTCGCCTTGCTGGTAACCCTGCCGGCGAGCGTAGTGTTCAAGAACCGGCCGTGGCGCACCGGCGTCGCTGGGACGGTGTGGAACGGCGAGGTCGGCGTCGCCGGCGGTGCCAGGTTCGAATGGCAGATGGCGCCGCTGCGCTCGCTGACCAGCCTTGCCTATGCCGCCGACTGGAAGGCGAACGGCCCCGATACCGATCTCGGCGGGCGGCTGCTCGCGCATCTCGGCGGGCGCACCGTGCTCGACAAGGTCAGTGGCAGCGCCGACGCGAGCCTGCTCGAGGCGCTCCAGCCCAATCTTCCCTTCACCTGCGATCTCGTCATGCAGGTCGAGATGGAGCGGATCGCGATTGGCGGCGGCGATCGCATGCTGAGCGGCAACATCGCCACCGATCCCGGCAGCTGCCGCCCCAGGCGCGGCGGCGCGGCCTCGCCGCTTCCCGCCCTGATCGTCACCGCCGAGCATATCGGCAATCGCACGGTGGTCCGCATCGCCCCGATGGCGCAACGCCGCCGGACCTTGGTGACGCTCGAGCTCGCCGAGGGCGGCACGGTCGACATCTCGGTCACTCCCGAGGGCGCGACGATGATGCCGTTCCTCGGCCTGCCGGCGGGCGCGCGGATTCAGGGGGTGATGTAAACCCCTCTCCTCCCTCGCGAAGCGGGGGAGGTGGCGCCGAAGGCGACGGAGGGGGCATTTCTCCAAGCGACGTCGCCTGTGGGGAGGCCCCCTCCACCACTTCGTGGTCCCCCTCCCCCGCTGCGCGAGGGAGGAGATTTAGAGCGTCACCAGATTGTTCAAATTGATGATCGGCAGCAGGATCGCCAGCACCATCAGCAGCACCAGCCCGCCCATCACCAGCAGCACCAGCGGCTCGACCAGCGCCACCAGCGTCGTCACCAGCGCATCGAGCTCGCGTTCGAGCTCGTGCGCCGCGCGCCCCAGCGCGGGCGCGAGCCGCCCGCTCGTCTCGCCGCTCGCGACGATCGCGATCAGCATCGTCGGGAACACCCCTGCCTCCTGCATCGCCGCGCGCAGGCTGATCCCCTCGCGGACGCGCTGCGCCACGCCGAGCGCCTTTTCCTGCACCCAGCGATTCGGCGTCACCGCCGCTGCGGCGTGGAGCGCCTCGACCAGCGGCACCGCGCTCCCAACCAGCGTCGCGAGGCTGCCGGCGAAGCGCGCCGCGTTGAGCTGGCGGCTGAAGCGGCGGAACGGGCGGCGCTCGGTGAACATCCGGTGCATCCGCAGCCGGTTCGCCGGCACGCGCAGCCAGCGCAGCCACAGCAACGCTCCCACCGCCAGCGCGAGCAGCAGATACAGCCCGAAATTCTGCAGGAACCAGCTGATCGCGATCATCATCCGGGTGAGCAGCGGCAGATCGGCGCCGCGCGACACGAACACCCGGACGATGTCGGGCACGACATAGACCATCAGCAGTACCATCATGCCGACCGACACGAGCGCGAGCAGCGCCGGGTAGAGCAAGGCGAGCTGGAGCTTCTGGCCGTTCGACTGGCGGTTCTCGACGAACTCGGCGAGGGGGTTGAGCACATCGGGCAACCGCCCCGATGCCTCGCCCGCGGCGACCGAGGCGCGGTAGAATTCGGGGAACGCCCCCGGATGCCGGGCGAGCGCCGCGGCGAAACTGCGCCCGTCGAGGATCGCGCCGCGCACGTCGAGCAGCACCGAGCTGACCTGCGGCTGCTCCCCCTGCGCCGCGACGAGGCGCAGTGCCTCCTCGATCGCGATGTCCGATCCGGCGAGAGTCGCGATCTGGCGCGTCACCGTGGCGAGAGCCTTGCCCGAGATCCCCGGCCGGCGCAGCGACGGCAGCGGGATGCTGCCGAAAGACCGCGCCCCCTCGCCCGCGGCCTCGACCGACAGCGGCAACAGCGCCTGCTCGCGCAGCAGCGCGCGCGCCGCGGCCGGAGAAGAGGCCTCGATGATGCCCTTCTTGCTCGCGCCGGTACGGTCGGCGGCACGGTAGGAATAAGCGGGCACTAAATTCCTCCCCGAGCTTGTCTCGGGGAGGGGGACCGTCCGAAGGACGGTGGAGGGGCCGCGCCGCAGGCGCGGGACTCGTTTGCCGATAGCGACACCGCCGCTGACGCGGCGGCCCCTCCACCAGCTTCGCTGGTCCCCCTCCCCGAGCAAAGCTCGGGGAGGAATTGGGGGCCCTCGATCACGCCTCGTCCCTCACCACGCGGGCGACTTCCTCCACGGTCGTCACTCCGCTGCGCACCTTGGCGATGCCATCGTCGAGCAGGCTCGGATTGTCGCGCCGCGCCTGCGCCTCGAGCTCGGCCTCCGAGACCCCGTCATGGATCATCTTCTGCAGCCGATCGTCGACCGCGACGACTTCGTACAGCCCGGCGCGGCCGCGATAGCCTTCGTCATGGCAATCGGCGCAGCCCTCGGCGCGCCACAGCGTCTCGCCCGGCCGGATCGCGCCGGCGAGCAGGATCGCATCGGCCTCGCGCGCGACGTCCTCGCGCCGGCAGCTCGGGCAGAGCTTGCGCACCAGCCGCTGCGCCGCCAGCCCGACCAGCATCGGCGCGAGCAGATAACGCTCGACCCCCATGTCGATCAGCCGGGTCACCGATCCGATCGCGCTGTTGGTGTGCAAGGTCGAGAGCACGAAATGCCCGGTCATCGCCGAGCGCACGGCGACCTGCGCGGTCTCCTGATCGCGAATCTCGCCGACCATGATCACGTCGGGGTCCTGCCGCAGGATCGCGCGAAGCCCGCGCGCAAACGTCATGTCGGTGCGCGGATTGACCTGCGTCTGGCCGATCCCCGGCAGCTCATATTCGATCGGATCCTCGACCGTCATGATGTTGCGCTTGCGGTCGTTGAGACGGCTCAGCGCGGAGTAGAGCGTCGTGGTCTTGCCCGAGCCGGTGGGTCCGGTGACGAGCAGCATGCCGTGCGGCCGCTCGAGCAGCCGGTTGAACACGTCGCGGTCGCGCTGGCTCATCCCGAGCACTTCCATGTCGAGCCGCAGCGAGCCCTTCTCGAGCAGGCGCATCACCACCCGCTCGCCATGCTGGGTCGGGATCGTCGAGACACGCGCATCGACGTCGTGCCCGCCGATGCGCAGTGTCACGCGCCCGTCCTGCGGCACGCGGCGCTCGGCGATGTCGAGCTTGGCCATCACCTTGATGCGGCTGACCAGCAGCGGCGCCAGCGCGCGCGGCGGCTCGATCATGTCGCGCAGCACCCCGTCGACGCGGAAGCGCGCCACGAGCCGCTTCTCCTGCGTCTCGATATGCACGTCCGATGCGCCTTCCTTGACCGCCTCGAGCAGCAGCGCGTTGATCAGCCGGATCACCGGGGCGTCGTCGCGCGTGTCGAGCAGGTCGTCGACAGAGGCGGCGCTGTCGGCGAGCGCGGCGAGATCCATGTCGCCGAGATCGAAGTCCGCCGCCGCGCCGGCGCTGCCGCTGTAGAGCCCGCTCAGCGCCGCATCGAATGCCTCGTCGCTCACCGCGACATAGCTGGCGCCCGGGGCGACGCGCTGCACCTCGAGCAGCGCGTCGAGGCGCACATCGCCGCGATGCAGGCATTCGATGCCCGCCGCGCCGGGACGGAGCAGCACGCCGTTCTTGCGCGCGAAGCTGTACGGCAGCGTCGCGGGCACGTCGTCGACGAGGATCAGCGTCTCGCTCACGCGCCGAAATCCACGCTGGCCGAGACGCGGCCGGGCGTCGGACGCTTCCGGATCCAGACGCGCCGCACGCGCAGGTCGCTCGTCGCGCCCAGATCGGCGAGCCACGCCATCAGCGAATCATAGCTGGCATCGGCCAGCGTGACGCGCGTTCCGCCCGGAATCGCCTCGGGCGCCGCGACGAGCCCGAAGGTGGTGGCCGAGCCGCTCAGTATTTGCGCCGGTGGGCCCTCCCGCCGCGCCGGCTTCGTGCTGGTCAGCGTCCCCGCGGCACGGATCCGCGCGGTGAGCGTCTCATAGGTGCGGATATCGGCGATCGCGTCGGCGCGCGCGGCCTGGAGCGGCTTGACCACGCCATAGACGAGCACCACCAGCCCCAGCAGTCCGCCGAGCACGCCGACGAGCCATTGCTCGCGCTTGCTGAGCCCGCTCCACCAATTGTCGAAGCGAATCAGCGCGGCGTCGAGCGCGGGCAGGCGAGTGATCAGGATTCTCATGCGTTGCTCGCCGTAATGCGGATGCTGCCGTCGGGCGAGCGGGTAACGCTTCCCGGCACCCGCGCCGCGCGCAGCGCCGCCTCGATGCGCCCGACCAGCCCGGGATCGGTGCCGTCCACCTCCATCGTCAGCGCATTGGCCTGATAGTTGATCGCGCGCACGGTGAGCGATCCGGCGAGCGGCCCGAGCGCACCCGATATCCGCGTCAGCAGCGGCAGAAAATTGTCGGGCGGCGTACCGGTCCCGCTCGGCAGCAGATCGGTCACGCTGGCGGCGAGATCGCCGCTCAGATTGGCGCCCGGCGCGGCGATCGCCGCCGCGGCGCGCGCATCGGCCTCGCGGCTGTCGGCGATCCGCCGCAGCATCAGCGTGTCGGCGGCGGCGATCCCGATATGCGCCGCGGCGCCGATCGCGACGATCCAGCCGAGCCTGCGCCAGACATTGGGCAATGCCGCGCGGCGGCGGGCGTAAAGCCCCTGTCGCAAATCGAGCGCGGGCGCGAGCAACCGTTCGGACAGCGCCGCGGGGGCGATCGTCGATCCCCCCGCCGCCATCTCGGTAGGCAGCGGCGCGCCATAGGACCGCACCGCCGGGCTGGTCGCGGCCTGCCACATCGCCTGCAGCATCGCCGGCGGCGCCGCGAATCCGCCGCCCTCGCCGGTGCGGACGATCGCGCGGTCGGTGCCAAGTTCGACCGCCCATTCGCCCTCCGCCGGCCGCGGCAGCGCGAGCGCGTCGGGCACCATCGCGGCATGGCCCAGCCCGGCCATCTCGGCAGTATCGACCCATGCCGCCATCACCTCGTGCCGCACCACGCCGACCAGATAGCGTTTCGGGGCGATCTCGGCGCCCAATGCGAGATGGACGCTCTCGATCGGCTCGGCGATCTGGTCCTCGACCGCGAAGGGCAGCGCCGCGAGCCGCTTCGCGCGATTCGCCAACGGCAGATCGACGATGAGCAGGCGCACCTGTTCGGTCGGCACGAGCACGGTTGCAGGGCCTCCCCGCTCGGCTATGATCAGCCGATCGCCCGCCAGCGTCCAGACACCGGCAGCGGGTGGTCCGTCCGTATCTGGCGCGCCCATGGCGTCGGGAGTGGCTGTCACATTTGCTTCATGGGAAGGACGCATGGGCCCGGGGATGCGCATAGTTTTGAAACAGTTTAGTGACATCGCACCGCTTGCCCGCACAAGCAAGCGCCGTACGGCCCGGCCGGGCGAAGAAGGCTTCACGCTGCTCGAGATGATGATCGTGCTGGTCATCATCGCGGTGATCGCGGGGCTGGTCACCGTCAACGTGATGGGCCGTCCCGACGAAGCGCGGGCGACGACCACCAAATCGAACATCACCAGCATCAACGCCGCGCTGAAGATGTACCGTCTCGACAACGGCAATTATCCCACCAGCGAGCAGGGGCTGAAGGCGCTCGTCGAGAAGCCCACCGCCGCGCCGGTGCCGGGAAGCTGGGCGACGGGCGGCTATCTCTCGGCGCCGGCGCTCGATGCGTGGCAGAAGCCCTATGAATATCAGTCGGACGGGGCGAGCTTCACGATTCGCTCGCTCGGCCGCGACGGCAAGCCGGGTGGCGAAGGCGTCGACGCCGATATCGACGGCAAGGGCTGAACCGATGCGGGGGGTGACACGCGCCGGCATCGATCGCGAGGCGGGGTTCACCCTGCTCGAGATGATGATCGTGCTCGTCGTCATCGCGGTGATGGCCGGCGCGGTGACGCTCGGCATCGGCAGCGTCACGCGTGCGCCGAGCGTCGAGACCGAGGCGCGCCGCCTCGCCACCCGGCTCCAGGCCGCGGCCGACGATGCGATGCTCGGCGATCGCGTGATCGCCTTTACTGCCGAAAAGCACGGCTATGGCTTCGCGACGATCGGGGGAGACGGCAAGCTGATCGCCCGCACCGACGACGCGCTCGGCTTTCACCAGCTCCCCGGCGGCATGGTCGTCACGCTGAGCGTGCGCCCGCCGGTGATCCTCGGCGTCGATGGCTCGGGCCGCCCGATGTCGGCGGTTGTCGAGAGCGGCCGGCAGCGCTGGCTGGTCAGCTATGACGGCCTCACCGCCCGCGCCCTCCCGGCGCCCAAGGTATGATCCGGATGCGTTCCGTGCTCCTGCGAAAGCAGGAGCCCAGAGTCGCGGGCGACCCGCTTGCCGCCCCGGGCTCCTGCTTTCGCAGGAGCGCTGGGGCCGGCGAGCAAGGCTTCTCGCTCATCGAGGCGCTCGTCGCGCTCGCCGTTCTCGCCATCGCCACCGTCGGGCTGATGCGCACGGTCGAATCGCACATCGATTCGACCCGCGGCGTCGAGCGGCGCACCGCGGCGATGTGGGTCGCCGAGAATCGGCTCGCCGAGCTCGAGGCGAAAGCCCCCACCGCCGATGCCGATCAGATCGAGATGCTCGGTGAGCAATGGCGCGTCGCCGTCGCGCGCAGCGGCACCGATGATCCCGAGATCCAGCGCATCCGCATCAAGGTGTTCGCCGCGCGGGAGACCACGCCCCTTGCATCGCTCGACGGCTTCGTCGACGGACGCAGGGGATGATGTCCTCCCTCGCTCTCACGCCGCGCCAGGCGCGCACGGCGCTCGACATCGTCACGGGCCTCGTCGTGCTGTCGGTGGCGATCGCGCTCGCCGGGCTGACCTGGCGGCTCGCCGGCCATGCCGGCACCGGGGCGATCACCGTGCCGTCGGGGCGCAGCGGCCCCGCGGTGGCGCCCGATATCGCGCCCGCGCTCGCGCTCGCGCCGTTCGGCAAATCCGCCGAGAACGCGGCCGGGCAGCCGACCAGCCTCCCGCTCGAACTCAAGGGCGTGATCGCGGCGACTCCGGCCTCGCTCTCGACCGCCTTCATTTCGGTGAGCGGCGCGACCACGGCATCGTTCCATGTCGGTGACGTGGTCAGCGGCGCGACGATCCAGTCGATCCTGCGCGATCGCGTGATCCTCTCGGTCGGCGGGCGCAGCGAGTTCCTCGCCTTCCCCGATCCGACGCTGTCGCCCGAGCAGCGCCAGGCCGCGCAGAATCAGGCGACGCAGGCCGCAGTCACTCCCCAGCCCGGCGTCCCCACGCCCGGGCCCGGCGCCCCGCCGCCGCCCGCCGCGCCGCCCGCGGCCGCCACCGCCGGCCTGCTCCAGCGCTTCGACGCGACTCCGGTCAGCGGCGGCTATCGCATCGGTGACAATGGCCCGCCCGGCATGGTCGCCGGCGACGTCATCCAGTCGGTCAACGGCACCTCGCTCAGCGATTCCGCCGCCGCCAGTGCCGCCTTCGCCTCGGCGCAGGCGAGCGGCACCGCCCAGATCCAGATCCTGCGCGACGGGAAGCGGCTCACGCTAACCGTTCCGCTCCGCTAATGAGAACCCCGTGAACATTCGCTCCACTCTCGCCGCCCTCGCGCTCGCCGGCATCGCGCTCGACAGTATCGCCGTCGCGCAGACCGCCGCCGATCCGCAGGCCCAGCCCGGCGACATCGTGATCAACATGCGCGGAGTCGAGATCGCCGACGTCGCCGATCAGATCTCGCGGATCACCGGACGCACGCTGATCCTCGATCCCGCGGTGAAAGGCATCGTCACCGTCACCTCGGCAACGCCGCTATCGCCTTCGGGAGTCTGGGAATTGTTCCAGTCGGTGCTCCGCGCCAACGGCTTTTCGGCGGTAAGGTCAGGCCGGGCGTGGCGCATCGTCCCCGCCGCCAACGCCGTCCGCGACGGCGGCGTGCCCAATCGGGCCGCGGGCGGGCAGGAGCTGGTGACGCGGATGGTCCGCCTCGCCAACGTCCCCGCTGCCGATGTCGCCCGGGTGGTTCGCCCGCTCGTCGCCACCTTCGGCAGCGTCGAGCCGCTGACCAGCCCCAACGCGATCGTGATCACCGACTATGCCGACAATGTCCGCCGGGTCGAGGCGATCGCCCGCCAGCTAGACGGTGGCGGCGGCGCGACCTTCGCGACGATCACGCTGCGCAACGGCAACGCCGCCGACGTCGCCCAGTCGCTCCAGACCGTGCTCGGCGATCAGCAGGGCGGCACCGGCGCGCGCGTCGCCGCCGATCCGCGCAGCAACACGGTGATCATCCGCGGCACCCCCGCGGCGGTGGCCGAGGCGCGCAAGATCGCCGCCTCGCTCGATCAGCCCGGCGGCGCGACTCCGATCACGCGCATGTTCCGCCTGAACTATGCCGATGCCGAGACCGTGACCGAAGTGCTCCGCGGCGTCCTCGGCCAGGGCGAGAGCGCCGACAACCCGGTCGCGCGCAGCCTGTCGGGATCGAACAGCAACCCGTTCGCGCGCCTCAGCGCGGGATCGCAGAACCTCTCCTCGCTGCCTAACAGCGCCGCCTCCACCAGCGCCGGGCTCGGCAATGCGATGCAGGCCGCGAACGCCGCCGCGGCGGCGAGCCAGTCGCAAGGCCTGCAGAGCCAGCAGAACCAGACCCCGCAGGGCTTCTCGACTCCCGAGCTCACCGTCCAGCCCGCCCCCGAGCTCAACGCGGTGGTGGTGCGCGGCACGCCGACCGCGATCGCCTCGATCGAGCCGCTGATCACCGATCTCGACGTGCGCCGCCCGCAGGTGCTGATCGAGGCGGCGATCGCCGAGATCACCGGCGACGATGCCGAGGCGCTGGGCATCCAGCTCGGCACCAGCGGCGCGGCGCTCCAGCCGCAGGGTGTCGGCACCTCGTTCGATCAGGCGGGCACCTCGCTCGGCACGATCCTCAAGGCGCTCAACGTCCCCGCGGGCGCGCTGATCAGCAACGGGCTGACCGGCAATGTCCGGATCGGCGACGACTTCTCGATCCTCGTCCAGGCGCTCGGCACCTCGACGCGCGCCAATCTGCTCTCGACTCCGCAGATCACCGTGCTCGACAATGTCGCGGGCGAGTTCGTCTCGGGCCAGAACGTGCCCTTCGTCACCGGCTCGGTGCTCACCGATTCGACTTCGGTGAACCCGTATACGACCATCGAGCGCAAGGACGTGGGCATCACCTTGCGCGTGCTGCCGCGGATCAATGCGGGCGACACGATCCGGCTGCAGGTGAACCAGGAGGCCTCGTCGATCGCCGAGGCGCAGACCCAGGCCGCGTCCGACCTCGTCACCAATCGCCGCGCGATCACCACCACCGTCCTCGCCGACAACGGCCAGACGATCGTGCTCGGCGGGCTGATCACCGACGACCGGCAGGACTCACGCCAGCAGGTGCCGATTCTCGGCGACATCCCGATCGTCGGCGAGCTGTTCAAGAGCCGCCGCGAGACGCGCCAGAAGCGCACGCTGTTCATCTTCCTCAAGCCGACGATCCTGCGCGACCCCGCCGATGCGGCCGCCGCGGCCAAGGACAAATACGCGCGGCTGCGCTCGGACGAGCTCGCCAACACCCGCCGCTCGAGCCTGTTGCTCGCCCCGCCCAAGCCGCGGCTGACCGTCGAGATCGACGGGATCTACTAGGGCGCAGGCGCGCCAGGCTGCCGGTCCGCTTCCGCCCCGATTGCGGACATTGAGGCGCCGCCTGTAGGCTGTCGCAAAGAATCCATGGAGGCGAACTTGCTCGCGAAGATATTCAAGTTGAAGCCCGAGCAGATCGCTCCCATCGCACTGGGACGCGGAGGGTGTCTCTCAACCGATCGCATCGTCGTTGAGGGCAAGCGGGTCGGATATATGTATCGCGAGGAACCGCACAACGAACTGGATAGCGGTTGGCGATTTTTCGCCGGTGACGAGGACGCGGGCTATATGTCGAATAGCCAACGGCACGGCGTCTACGACGTAAATACACTCGTGAACTACGATCCCGACATTTTTTCGTTTCTCGATGCAGCCATTGGCAGCCGCTTCGAGCGAACCGGAGAAACATTTCGATTACTCGGTGATGGCGAATAGCGAACGGCAGCTAACCACCCGATCTCCGTCATCCACGCCCCTTCCGGCAAGCGGACATTTGTAAGTTCACAGCCTAGCCCACCGGCAGCGGCACGCGGACGCGCTGCGCGCCGCGGGTGAAATAGGCCGCGTCGATCGCGAGGCTGGCGAGCTGCCAGCCGTCGACGCTCTCGCCGATCTGCAGCGCGCGCGTCGTGCCGTCGGCGGTGCGCACCAGCGCCACCGCATCCTGACCGAGCCGGCCGACGATCCCGATCAGCGCAGGGGCATCGCCCGGCGCCGCCGCATCGGCCTCGGCAGGCTTCGCGAACAAGGGCCGCTCGAACGCTGCGACCAGCGGCGGCGCCTGCCGCGCGACCAGCGGCGTCGGCGCCTTCTCCTCCTGCACCGCAGGCTGCCCGGCTTTCCCCGCGACCAGCAGGAACAGCGGCATCAGCACCGCGAAGCCGCCCGCCAGCCCCACGGCGATCCGGTCGTGCCGCGCGCTCATTGCACCGCCACCGCGTCGCCGGTGAGCCGCACGCCGCCGGCCACGGGCTCGATCCGCCAGCTCCGCAGGCGCATCAGCGGCTGCTCGCGCTCGAACGCGTCGGCGAGCGCCACCACGGCCTTTTCCGCGCCGGAGACGCGTATCCGCAGTGCCGCCAGCCCGTCCGGCGCCTCCGCCGCGCTGGTCTCCTCGACGAGCACGCCGCCGGCCCTGGCGAGCCGCTGGATGCGCGCCATCATCATCGCGCGCGCCGCCGCCGCATCGGGCGCGTCGAGCCGGCTCGCCTTTTCGACGATGGGGATCGCCTGCGCGGGTGCCGTCGCCTCGCGCGCGATCTGCGCCCGCCGTTCGCGCGCGCCGGCGAGATCGCCGAGCGCATCGCCGGTCAAGGGCGCGGTCACGAGCAGCATTACCAGCCCGGCCCCGATCCCCGGCACGAGTGGCGACGGCCTCATCCCGCCTCTCCCTCGAGCAGGACGACCATCTGCCCGTCCGCCTGGCGCTGGCGCGTATCGCGAAGCCGGGCGAAGGCCGGGATGCGGCGCAAAGCCGCGCGGAGCTTGTCGGGATCGGGCGCGGCGATCTCGAGCGTGAGCTGCCCCTGCGCGTCTCTTTCCGCACGGACCAGCGTCGCGTCCGCGGGCAGCGCCTGCGCGAGCGCCTCGATCGTCGCGCCCAGCGTCGCGCGTTGCAGCACCCCGGCCATTTGCGCCCGCGCGTCGCGTGCGGCCTGCGCCGCGGCGATGCGCGGCGCCAGCTCGGTCTCGAGCCGCTCGGCAGCGGCGCGCTCGCGCCCCGCGATCAGCCGCGCCCCGCCGATCGTCAGCAGCGGTCCCGCGGCGATCAGCAGCGCAACCGCAGTCGCGACGCGGTGTCGCGGCCAGCCCGCACCGGCGTCGGCGACATCGCTCGCGACGCGCCGCCGCCGGCCCAGCGCGACAAGGCGCTGCACGAGGCTCGGCTCGGCATCGGCCGGGAGTTCGGGATCGGGTTTGCCGACATGCATCCTGCTCGCCGATTAGCCGCTACCGCCGCGCAGGGCAAAGCGTCACAATCGCGTCCGCAAAGAGTCATCGTCCCGCAACCACCGTTCCATCACACCGTAAAGCCGCCCTTTCAAAGGCAATGTGTGACCGGGTCGCACCGACCCTGGATGCCTGGGGGATTTCCATGACCGACCTGACGCCCACGGCCTTCGGCTATACCGATGGCGATACCGATACCAATCGCACCGACGCCGTCTCGCTCAACGAACTGGCGGACCAGCGTCTCTCGCGCCGCCAGACGCTGCGCGGCGGCTCCGCGATCGTCGCCGCGACGCTCGGCGGCTCGATGCTCGCCGCGTGCGATTCGAGCGCCGGCGTCGCAACCGATCCCGCCCCCACGGTCAACGCCGGCGGCGCCGCGACGACCAATGCCGGGCGCGTGGTCACGCTCAATGGCACCGCCACCGGCGCAACCGCAGTCTCCTGGACCCAGACCGGCGGCCCCGCCGTCACCCTCACCGGCGCCGGCGGCAACACCGCCAGCTTCCTCGCGCCCAGCGTCACCGCCGCGACGGTGCTGACCTTCCAGTTCGCCGCCGCGACCGGCACCTCGACCGCCACCGCTACCACCACAGTCACCGTCAATCCCGCGGCGCTGGGCTTCACCGCGGTCGCCAAGAACAAGCTCGACATCGTCACCGTGCCCGCGGGCTACAAGGTGCAGGTGATCAACCGGACCGGCGATCCGATCGCCGCGGGCGTCGCCGCGTACAAGAATGACGGCACCGACACCAATTTCGCCCAGCGCATCGGCGATCATGGCGACGCGCTCTACTGGTACGGCCTCGCCGCGACCGGCACTGCGCGCGACGAGACCAGTTCGACCCGCGGCCTGCTCGTCCAGAACCACGAGAACATCAACCAGCAATATCTCCACCCGGCCGGCGCGACGAACGTCGGCGGCGTCCGGCCCGAAGCCGAGGCGCTCAAGGAGATCGAGAATCACGGCGTCAGCGTCACCGAAGCCGTCGAGGACGCCAACCGCGCGTGGAGCGTGGTGCAGAATTCCAGCCTCAACCGCCGCATCACCCCGAACACGCCGACCACCTTCAGCGGCCCGGCGCGCGGTTCGGATCTGCTCAAGACTCCCTTCTCGACCGCCGGCACCGACGGCCGCGGCACGATCAACAACTGCGCCAACGGCACCACGCCGTGGGGCAGCGCGCTGACCTGCGAAGAGAATTGGGCGGGCTATTTCCGCCGCAGCGGCGACAATGCCGAACGCACCGCCAAGGAAGTCACCGCGCTCGGCCGCTATGGCGTGACCAGCGGCACCGGCAATTTCGGCTGGTCGACCGTCACTCCGGCAACCGGCACCAACACCACCTTCCGTCGCTGGGACGCACGCGCCACCGCCGGCGGCAGCGCGACCACCGATTGGCGCAACGAGCCCAACCAGTTCGGCTGGATCGTCGAGATCGATCCCTATGCGCCGACCTCGACTCCGAAGAAGCGTACCGCGCTCGGCCGCCTCGGTCATGAGGGCTGCTGGCCGGGCGCGTTCGTCGTCGGCAAGAAGCCGGCCTGGTACATGGGCGACGATTCGCGCCGCGAGTATCTCTACAAGTTCGTCTCGGCGACGGCGTGGGCGGCAGCCGATGCGACCGCGACCAACCGCCTCGCGACCGGCGACAAATATCTCGACACCGGCACGCTCTATGTCGCGAAGTTCAACGCCGACGGCACCGGCAGCTGGCTGCCGCTGGTATTCGGCCAGAACGGCATCACCAGCACCGCGGCGCCCTATCCCTTCACCGATCAGGCCGATGTGCTGGTCAATGCCCGCCTCGCCGCCGACGTGGTCGGCGCCACGCCGATGGATCGCCCCGAATGGACCGCGGTCAATCCGGTGACCGGCGAGGTCTACCTCACCCTCACCAACAACAACGCTGCCGGCCGCCCGCTGAACGGCACCGACGCCGCCAATCCGCGCCATTACAACGATCCGTTCGGCGCGGCGCAGACCGCCTCGTTCGGCAATCCGAACGGCCACATCATCCGCCTGAAGGAGACCGGCAACAGCACCGAGGCGCTGACCTTCAACTGGGACATCTATCTGTTCGGCGCGGGCGCGGATCTCGATGCGGCCAACATCAACGTCTCCGGCCTGACCGCCGATCAGGACTTTTCGAGCCCTGACGGCCTCTATTTCAGCCGCGCGACCAATGCCGCCGGCCAGGTCAAGCCGCTGCTGTGGATCGAGACCGACGACGGCGCCTATACCGACGTCACCAACTGCATGCTGCTCGCCGCCCAGCCCGGCACCGTCGGCGACGGCGGCGCGCGGACGATCACCAACGCCGGCACCGGCGGCGCCACCGCCACCCAGGCCACGCGCGTCGGCGCGGCGCCGACCGCGGCGACGCTCAAGCGCTTCCTCGTCGGCCCAGTCGAGTGCGAGATCACCGGCATCGACACCACGCCGGACGGCCGCACGGTCTTCGTCGGCATCCAGCATCCCGGCGAAGGCGGCACCCCCGCCGCGCCGACCAGCCACTGGCCCGACAGCCAGACCGTTGCGACGCCCGGCGCCACCGTGCGCCCGCGCTCGGCGGTGGTGGTGATCACCAAGGATGATGGCGGCGTCGTCGGCCTCTAGAAGCGCCGGCTTACCCTTCGGCCCGACTGGGGAGGCGCCGCGAGGCGCCTCCCCTTTTCTTTTCAGCGGTCGGTGCGCGTGACGATGTTGGCGGTGCCGTCGGGGGTGATGCTGATCATGTGCATGTTGTGATCCGAGCAGCTGGCGCGCCACATCGGCTTGCCGTCCTGATCGGGCATCCGCTCGGACCCGGTCACCGCCTGGCAGTCGATCCCGGCATCGAGCAATGCGCGGATGAAGACCACGTTGCGCTGACGATCGTTCATCGCGAGCACCGCCGCCAGCGCGTTGTCGCCCGCCGCCGCGTTGCCGAGCGCGTTCGCTTCCGCATTGGCGGCGTCGGCTGCGGTCGCCTCGTTGGCGCCGCGGCCGGCTTCGCCGCAGCCGGCGAGCGCCAGCGCCGCGAGCGCCGGCAGGACAATGCGCATCCTCATCTGCGTCTCTCCCGTTCGTGGCCGCACCCTGCGGCGATACCGCAATGCTGCATCCCCGATGCGGGTTCCGCAACCGGGATCAGTGCTGATAGGCCTTGGGCAACGGCCCTTCCTTAGGGTCCCAATAGCGCTCGCGCAGCCGGGTCTGGCGGCTGGTCATCGGCTGCTCGACGCCGTCGATGAACACGGTCACCGCCGAAGTGCCGATCTCGAGCGGATCGCCGTCCCAGATGACCACGTCGCCGCGCCGCCCCGGTTTGAGCGAGCCATATTCGTCACCCAGCCCGAGCGCCTCGGCCGGGCGCGCGGTGATCGTCGCGAAGGCCTCGCCCCATTCGAGCCCGGCGGCACCGGGCACGCGGCGCAGCGCCACCAGATTGCCGGCGAACTGCTTCTCCCAGCGCGCCTGCCGCGCCTCGTCCTGGTTGATCGTGCCGATCCCGACGAGCACGCCCGCGGCCTTCATCCGCCCGATGTTCGACTGCGTCGCCGCGAGCTGCTCGAAGCTCTCGGGCAGATCGGCCAGCGCCGATGCGATCACCGGCACGCCCGCCGCGGCGATCTCGCGGGCCACCGTCCAGCCCTCGGTGGCGCCGACCAGCACGATCCGCAGCCCCGGCACCTCGCGCTTGAGCCCGAGCACGGTCTGGATGTCCGACGCCCGCTCGACATGGACGAGCAGCGGCATCCGCCCCTGCACCACCGGCACCAACGCCTCGGCGTCGGCGCGGGTGAGCAGCGCGTCCTTGCCGCGATCGGCGAAGCTCGCCGGGCTGCGGATATAGTCGCGCACTTCGAACAGCGCGTTCTTGAGCATCGCATAGGCGGCGGCACGGCTGCCGCCCGCCGCGCGGGCGCCCGCTTCGCCATATTCCATGAACTGGAAGGCGCGCGGCCTCGCGACCGCGCCGGTATCGGCGCCGAGGTCGATCACCGCGCCCTGCCCGGCGAAGAGCGAGCCCTTGCTGTTGTCCGGAGCGACCACCGCGCGCGTGACTCCCTCGAGCCGGTTGATCGCGAGCGGGCTGCTCCGCGGATTGACCGCGGGCGTGACGTCGAGCGCGGCGTTGAACGGCGAGCTTCCCGCCGAGGTGTCGTTGGTCCCTTCGACCGCGTCGACCTCGACGATCCCCATTCGGGTGAACCCCGCGAAGATGCCCGGGGTGACCCAGCGTCCACCGGCATCGACGACGCGCGCGCCCGCCGGTGCGGCGACGCCGGCACCCGCGGCGACCACGCGGCCGTCGCGGATCACGACGGTGCCGCCTTCGACCGGTCCGGCGCCGTCGCCGATCACCACTTTGGCGTTGGTGATCGCCACGGTCTGCGCCGCGGCGGGGACGGCAAGTGCGAGCGTCGCGCTCGCGGCAAGAAGCAGCGTCCTGATCACTTCACGTCCCCCTCGCCCGGCTGGCCCAGCTCGAAGTCCGATACCGGCCTGAGCTTCGGATTGTTCGCATCGTAGAGCAGCGCGCCGTCGACCCACACCATTTGCGGGCGGGTGTAGACGCTGAATGGATTGCCGTTCCACAGCACGACATCGGCCATCTTGCCCGGCTTGAGGCTGCCGGTCTTGTCGGCGATGCCCAGCGCCCGCGCCGGATTGATCGCGAGCCAGCGCCACGCCTGCGCCTCGGAGATGTCAAAGCCCGCCTTGATGCCCGAAGCGCGCGCCTTGGCGACTTCCTGGTTCAGGCGCTGGATGCCGTTCTGGTCGTCCGAATGGATCATCGCGCACGCGCCTTCCTTCTCGAGGATGGCGAGGTTCTCGTTGACCGCGTCATAGGCTTCCATCTTGAAGCCGTACCAATCGGCCCAGACCGCGGCGCAGACATTGTTGGCCTTGAGCAGGTCGGCGATCTTGTACGCCTCGACGGCGTGATGGAACGCGGTCACGTGATAACCGAACTCCTTGGCCATATCCATCACCACGGCCATCTCGTCGGCGCGATAGCAATGGTTCTGGACGAGGATCTCGCCCTCGAGCACGCCGCGCAGCGTGTCCATCGCAAGGTCGCGCGTGGGCGGCTCGCCGCCCTTGTCCTCATATTTGTCCCACCGGCGCTTATATTCGACTGCCTTGGCCCAGGTCGCGCGGTCGACTGCGATATTGCCCATCCGGGTCGAGGGCATGCGGCCCTTGGCGCCATAGACGCGCTTGGGGTTCTCGCCGCATGCCATTTTGAGCCCATAGGGCGCGCCGGGGAATTTCATCCCCTGCATCGTGCGGGCATAGACGTTCTTCACCGTCACCGAGCGGCCGCCCATCAGATTGGCCGAGCCGGGCAGGATCTGCAGCGTCGTCACCCCGCCATTGGTGAGCGCACGCGAGAAGCCGGGATCCTGCGGCCAGACGCTGTGCTCGGCCCAGACCTCGGCAGTGACCGGTCCGGTCATCTCGTTGCCGTCGGACAGCGCCTCGACGCCGGGCGAAGGATAGTCGCCGAGATGGCTATGGATATCGATGACCCCCGGCGTGACGTATTTGCCCTGCCCGTCGATCACCGTCGCGCCGCCAGCGTCGAGATTCTGCCCGATCGCGACGATCTTGCCGTCGCGGAACAGCACCGAGCCCTTGTCGATCCGCCCGCCCTCGCCATCGAAGATGGTCACGTTGGTGAGCAGCGTCGGCGTGCCCGGATAGGCGCGATAGGTCGACGGGAACGGGTCGTGCGCATAGCCCTTGCCCCTGCCCGGCGCCGCGCTGGCGGGCTCGGAGGAACTGCTCTGCGCCCTGCCGGCACTCTCTGTGCACCCAGCCAGCGCGATCACGGCGCCGAGGATCAAGACCGGTCGAAACAAGCGCGACTCCTTCCCTGTTCGTTGCGCTCGCGGCGCGAAAGCCTTGATCGTGGCAAACGGAAAATTTAGCAAGCGGCCGCTTGGTATTTGAAATACCATGGAAAAATTCTAAGGAAACGATACTGGCCCACTGTGGATGTTCGGAGCTTTCCACAAAGATTTGATCGGTGTTAAGGCAGGTCTGCTTCGCTTAACCCTGTACAGGGGCAGGTATTTGCGAGTGAGTGAAAGTTCAGGCGCGCTCGCTGGGCGGCAGCCGCCGTCGGCGAAGAGCATCGCAACAGTGCTGGCCGCGCTGGCGGGATTGTGCAGCCTCCTCGCTTTTTCGGGGTGGGTGCTCGACGTGCCTGCGCTGCGCGGGTTCGGCCTCGACGATTTGCCGATCTGGCCGATCACCGCGATCGGCTATGTCTGCCTCGCGCTCGGCTTTCTCGCCTCGATCGCGAATCGTGACATCGCCGCGTCGCTGCTCTGGCTCGTGCCGCTGTTCGTCGCGATTTCGGCGCTCTACCAGACGGTGACCGGCCACGATCTCGGCATCGACCGCATTCTTTTCGCGGATCTCCTCTCCACCCAGCAAGGGCCGCACCCGGGCAGGCCGGGCGCCATTTCGAGCACCGCTTTCCTTCTGCTCACCTTCGCCGGCTATGGCGCCGGGGTGCGCAAATGGCTCTCGGGCGGCGCGGGCAGCCTGATCGCCACGATCACGCTGGCGCTGGTCGGCGCGGCCGCGATCCTCATCCTTCTGTCGGGCACCGGCCGCGCCTCGACGCGGACCTTCTCGGTCTCGATCCCCGCCGCGATATCGACGCTGCTGCTCGCCGGCGCCTTCCTCATGCTCTACAGCAAACTGCTCTGGGTCCGCCTGTTGACCGGCCCCAGCGGCGAATGGCGGATCATCCGCGTGCTCCTGCCCGCGGCGCTGATCCTGCCGATCCTGCCCTCGGTCCTCGAGCAGATCATCGTCGCGAATGCGTTGCTGCCGCCTCTCCAGACCGAAGCGCTGGTCACGTTGCTCAACATCCTGATCGTCGCGCTGATCGCGTGGTGGGCGGTCGTCCGCGTCGCGCGCGGCCAGGCCGAGATGACCGAGCTCAGCGAGGCGCTCGACCAGACCACGCTCGTCGTCACCACCACAGATGGCGAGATCACCCATTGGTCGCGCGGCTGCGAGCAGCTTTACGGCTGGAGCGTCGACGAGGCGGTCGGGCGGAACAAATATGCGCTGCTCCGCGCCCGCTGCCCGATCGACGATTCGGCCAACGGCGTCCGGTTCGAGGATGGCCGCGAGCTGATCGAGATCTGCCGCGACGGCCGCGAGATCTCGGTGCTCGAGCAGAGCCGCACGGTCGAGAGCCTCGGCCGCGCGCCGAGCGTCCTGCACAATGTCACCGACATCACCCAGCGCGTCGCGGCGATCGAGGCGCTGAAGGTGAGCGAGGAACGGCTCGCGCTGGCGACCTCGGCGCACGAGCTCGGCATCTTCGAATGGGACGTGCCGAGCGGCACCCTCGAATGGTCTCCCGGCACCGAGCAGCGCCTCGGCGTCCGCCCCGGCTCGCTCTCCGATTTCGACGGCTGGCGCGATCAGGTCGAGCCCGAGGACGTCCAGCGCGTGCTCGACACGATCGCCCGAACGGTGCGCGATCGTGCCGACAAGTTCAGCTATCGCTATCGCTTCCGCCAGTCGCAAGGCGGGGTGCGCACGGTCGAAGGCTCGGCGCGCGCTTTCTATGACGGCGAAGGCAATTTGCTGCGCACCGTCGGCGTGATCCTCGACGTCACCGAGCGCGAGGAGCGCGAGGCGGCGCTGCGCCGGCGCGAGGCGCAGCTCCGCTCGGTGCTCGAGACCGTGCCCGACGCCATGGTGGTGATCGATCAGCACAGCACGATCCTGCAGTTCAGCGCGGCCGCGGAGGCCTTGTGGGGCTATCGCGCCGCCGACGTGCTCGGCCGCCCGGCGACGATGCTCGTCCCCGCGGACCGGCGCGCGCTGCATTTGTCGACGCTCGATCACTTCCTCAAGACCGGACGCGGTCTCGTCGGCGAGGTCATCACCGGGACCGCCGAAGCGGCCGATGGTCGCCGTTTTCCGATCGAGGTGCGCACCGGCGCCGCCCGCAGCGATGGCCAGGTGCTGCTGACGATCTTCGTCCGCAATCTTTCCGAGCAGCTCGCCACCGAGGAGCGGCTGAGCGAGCTCAGCGCGGAGATCGCGCACGTCTCGCGCCAGAGCGCGATGAGCGAGCTCGCTGCCGATCTCGCGCACGAGCTCAACCAGCCGCTGAGCGCCACCTCCAACTTCCTCGCCGCCGCGCGCATGCTGATCGAGAAGGGAGAGGGCACCGAGCGCATCGTCGAACTGCTGCGGATGGGCTCCGAACAAACCCAGCGCGCCGGCGAAATCATCCGCCGCATGCGAGCATTCATGGCACGCGGCGAAGTCGAGATGCGTACCGAGTCAGTAGACCAGACGATCCGGGACGCTGCGGAACTTATCCTCGTCGGCACGGGGCAGTTCCACATTCGGGTGAGCTACGAGCTCGATCCCGAAGCGCCCTATATGTTTGCCGATCGCATACAGGTTCAGCAAGTTTTGGTTAATCTTCTTCGAAACTCGATGGAGGCTTTGCGAACGTCCGGCCGGCAGGATCGCCACATCACCATTTCCTCACACAAATTGAGCGATCAGATGATCGAAATTGTCGTGAGCGACTCTGGACCCGGAATTCCTCCCCATGTGTTGGAGCAACTATTCTCGCGCTTCACCACGACGAAAGGTAACGGAGGCGGAATGGGTATTGGACTTTCGATCAGCAAGCGTATCATCGAAGCGCATGGTGGGACGTTGAGCGCGGAAAACCGGCCCGAGGGAGGAGCAAGCTTCCGCTTCACCCTGCCCGCCATAGAGGAGGGTGCAGAATAGAATGAGCAGAACAATCTATATCGTGGATGACGACGATGCTGTCCGCGCGTCGCTCCACAGCCTGCTGTCGATACGCCAAGATCTGATCGTCCGCGGTTTCCGGTCGGGCGATGCCTTCCTCCAGGACGTCAGCGAACTCGATCCAGGTGTGCTGCTGCTCGACGTCCATATGCCCGGGGCCACCGGCCTCGACGTTCTGCAGGCGCTCGACGGCGGCAGCCGCTTCGTCCCCATCGTGCTCACCGGGCAGGGCAATGTCGGGCTCGCGGTGCAGGCGATGAAGGCCGGCGCGCTCGATTTCATCGAGAAGCCCTACGAGGCCGAAACGCTGCTCCAGCTGATCGACAATGCCTTTGCCCGGCTCGAGGAGGATAACGAGGCCGCCAGCCGGATCGAGGCCGCCGAGGCGAAGATCGCCAAGCTGTCGCCGCGCGAGACCGATGTGCTCAAGGGCCTGATCGAGGGCCGCTCGAACAAGATCATCGCTTATGAACTCGACATCAGTCCGCGCACGGTAGAGATCTACCGCGCCAATCTGATGGAAAAGCTCGAGGTGCGCAGCCTGTCGGAAGCCCTGCGCATCGCCTTCGCGGCAGGGCTCTTCCCCAAGAACTGAGCCGCCGGTTCAGAAGCTGGCGGCGAGGTCCACATAGCCATAATGCGTGTCGCCGGTGGCGGGCGCATTCGGAGCGGTTTCGAGGAAACGCCCCTTGGCGAGCCACGCGCCGCCGACCTCGAGCCGCAGCCGCTCGGGCACCAGCCAGCGGCGCGCCCGCGCCTCGAACTGGGTGCCGGCATGGCGGCCCGACGCGCCGTTGCGATCGCGCACGCTGGTCGAAGCGAAGCTGTCGGTCGCCTGGGCGAGCCACAGGCCGCGCACCGCCGCCATCAGATCGAGCCGCTTCGAAGGCTTGGCCTCGAGCCGCACGCCGGGCGAGATCAGGTTCGAGCGCCCGACCGGTCCATAAAGGCCGTTCGGGCCGAAATCGGCGCGGCGCGCGCCGAACAGCGAATCGAACCGGCCATAGCTGCCGGCATCGCGGCCGTCGCCCGAGCCATAGTCGAACATCGCCGAGACACGCGGCGTCCAGCCCCTGGGCGCGGTCCAGCCGGCCTCGACATGGGTGAAGCCGGCGCGAACGTCGAGATCGCGCACGTCGCTCGCCGCGGTCGTGGCGCGCGCCGTCCCCCATTGCCAGGCGCCCTCGCCCTCGAAATCGAACGCGCCCTTGGCCGGCGCACGGCGCAGGCGCAGGCCCGCGGTGACGAGATGGCGGTTGCGCGTCAGGCGGGTCGTCCGGTCGTCCTCGGCAAGGCGATAGCCATAGGCTTCGGCGCTGATGTTGCCGAACGCCTTGGCCGCCATCGCGCTCGCGCCGAAGAAGGTCAAATTGCCGCCGGCGCGATCGAGCTGGATCTTGTTGTCCTCGATATCGGCGACGGTATCGGGCAGCGTCGAGAAGGGCTTCGACCAGAACGCCACGACCCGGTCCTTGCCCTTGCTGCGCCAGTCGATCATCCCGCCGAGATAGGACTGGACGGTGTTGGGAAAGTCGGTGCGGCTGACGAGGCGGCTCGATCCGATGTCGAGCGCGAAGCGGCCGCCGGTGACGGTCGCGGTAGCACCCTTGGCGAAGGCGTCCGACGCGCGATACGCGACATAGGCCTGCACCGGCTCGAGCGCATTGACTTCGCTGGTGCGCACCGAGGAGCCGGCGCGCTGGCCATAGCCGCGCGCGTCGACGATCTCGCCGCCGACCGCGATCGGTCCGAGCTCGGCCTTGGCGGCAACAGTGGTGCGGAACGAGACGAAGGCGTCGTCGGCGGGCACGCCGGGGCGGAACTGGCCGTCGATCACTTCGCCCCGGGCGCGCGTGGTGGCGTCGATGCTGAACACGACGCCCTTGTCGTCCTTCCCGCTGGACTGCGCATGGGCGGGCAGCGCCGCTGTCGCGCACAGGCCGATGAGCGCACCGCGCAGGGCGGGCGAGGGGAAGGTCGAAATCACGGCATGCTCCGGGAAAAGAAGGAACTGATCCCTCTTTATAGGCGCGCGCCGCGCCCTTCGTCGCAAAGCCGCAATCAAGCAGCAACAAATCCGCCCGCGACGGGCCAAAACCGGGGCATCGCTCAGGACAAGCGCCTCGCGCATAAGGAAAAATCCCTAGCCACACAGTCGCGCCACAACGAACGGCGCAGCGTCGCCGCGTCTATAAGATACGGGAATCCAGATCGCGGCGGCGAAGGCTGCTGCGCGTCCTACAGAAAGGCTTTCCATGGCGGACCTCCTCGCCCGCATCAAAATTCCCGTGAAGATCCTCGGGCTGCTGCTCATGCTCGGCCTGATCACGCTCAGCATCGCCTTTTACGGCGCGCGCGCGCTCGTCGGCGCGGACTCGGCCTATGAGCAGCTGGTCGACCATCAGCTGCCGGGCACCACCAAGCTCGCCCGCGTCAACCGCTTCGGCACCCAGATGCTGTACGCGAGCTATCGCGTGATGGCCTATCCGGGCGGCTCGGCGGCGGGTCGCGCCTCGGCCGAGCTCGAAGCCACCTCCTATGCCAATGTCGGCAAGACGCTCGACGAGATCAAGGAGATGAACCCGGACATGGCCGCCGAGGTCGAAGCCTATCGCGGCAAGTTCGACGAGATCCACAAGGGCGCCCAGCAGGCGATCGCCTATGGCTCGCGCGACCAGAACGAAGAAGCGCGCCAGGTCCTTGCCGAACTCGACACCAGGCTCGACGCGCTCGCAGAGCAGCTGACCAAGGCCAATAACGAGGACGTGGCGAACGCGCAGAACACCTCGAACGCGCTCACCGACGCTGCGCACGCCACCTCGACCACGATGCTGATCATCAGCGCGATCGCAATCGCGATCGCGATCGGCATCGGCTTGCTCGTCTCGCGGCTCGGCATCACCACGCCGATCGCCGATCTGCAGGCACGGATGAAGACCCTCGCCGAGGGCAACAATGCCGCCGAGGTTCCCGGCACCGATCGCGGCGACGAGATCGGCGCGATGGCCAAGGCCGTCCTCGTCTTCCGCGAAGCCGCGGTCGAGAAGGAAAAGGCCGATGCGGCGAAGAAGATCGCCGATGCCGAGCAGCAGCGCGTCGTCCAGACGCTCGAGGCCAATCTCGACAAGCTCGCCCATGGCGATCTGACCAGCGAGATCAACGAAGCCTTCTCCCCCGCCTATGAGTCGGTCAAGGTCAACTTCAACGCCGCCGTCGCCGAGCTGCGCAGCCTGATCGGCACGGTGATGGAAAGCGCCGCGACGATCCGCACCGGCTCGGGCGAGATCGCCCAGGCCTCGGAGGACCTCGCGCGCCGCACCGAAGCCAATGCCGCCAGCCTCGAAGAGACTTCGGCGGCGGTCACCCAGATGGACGGCCGCCTCAAGGCGACCGCCCAGGCTGCCGGCCGCACGGTCGAGCGCGCCGACGGTGCGATCGCGACCGTCTCGGGCGGCCGCACCATCGCCGACGAAGCGGTGCAGGCGATGAGCCGCGTCGCCGACGGCGCCAAGGGCATCGACTCGGTCATCGAGGGCCTCGACAAGATCGCCTTCCAGACCCGCGTTCTCGCGATGAATGCCGCGGTCGAGGCCGGTCGCGCCGGTGAAGCCGGCCGTGGCTTCGCGGTCGTCGCCGACCTCGTCTCGGCGCTGGCGATGCGTTCCGAAGAGGAAGCCGCGCGCGCCCGCGACCAGCTGACCGCCACCCAGACCGACATCGTTTCGGCAGTGGAGATGGTCCAGAAGGTCGATACGGCGCTCGCCGACATCTCGGGCGATGTGGGCGAGGTTCATACCCTGCTCGCCCAGATGGCGACCGACAACCATGCCCAGTCGACCGCGATCACCCAGATCAGCGTCGCGATCGGGACGATGGACCAGTCGACCCAGCAGAACGCCGCGATGGTCGAGGAGACCTCGGCCGCCGCGCGCAACCTGACCAGCGAAGTCGCTGCGCTCAGCGAGCAGGCGTCGAAGTTCAACGTCGGCGGCACCCGCGCCGTGCCGATCCGCGCCACGACGCCGGCCAAGCCCGCAGCCAAGGCCTCGGGCGGCTATGTGTCGCCGGTCAAGGCGCTGCCCGTCGCCGCGATGGCGAGCGGCGGGGACGACTGGGCGTCGTTCTAACGACCCTCACCGACCCGAAGGGGCGTCGCGGCCAGTCCGCGGCGCCCTTTTTTCATCTCGCGCTCCGCCGGCCGCGGCCGCGGCTGGCGCCGACGCGCGTGATCGTCTCTACTGGCCGAATGAACGACGCCGGGCTGGCCATGTTTTGGGCATTTTCCCGGTGCGATCTCGCCGGGCCCGAATTCGATCGGTGGTTTTCGAGCCAGCCCGGGCTCGAAGCGCAGCTCGGCGCGGATTTGTATCTCGACCTCCTCTGCGGAAATTACGCGGACCGCGAGGCGCTGTGGCGATTGCGCCGGTCGCTCGACCCGTTGCTGACGCCGCTCCGGCAATGCGAATGCCCGACGCTACGCGACCTCGCCGCAACGCCGATGGGCGGCGATTTTCATTTCGAGAAGATCTTCGAATCCTTCGAGCGCATCGTCGATTTCGGCCCGGAGAAATGGTGGCTCCACCTCTCGCGATGCAGCCGCTGCGCCACCTTCTGGCTGATCGCGCAGGACGAGCGGATCTATGACGAATTCTTTCTCCATCGCATCGACGAGACGGTGGCGAGCGAGGCGCGGGCCGGCAGATGGCCGCGGCGCTTCTTCACCTACGAAGACGTGCTCGCCACCGGCCGGGCGCTGAGCAACCCGCCGCGATTTCTGGATCCGATGGCGGGCAGCCTGCAATGGACGGTGGAGGATCTCCTCGGCGAGCGGCCCGATATCACGGTGGAGGAGATCGCCCATTTGCTCGGGCTGTCGGCAGAACATGCCGCCGCCCTGCTGCGGCGGGTGCGGGCAGCGCGGCTGAAATAACGCCGCCGGGCGCGCAAGGAAAAAGGGCGCCGCGGCCTGGCCGCGACGCCCTTTTTGATTTCCGAAAGAAGCTGCTCAGGCCGCGAGACGCTGGCCGCGCAGTCCTTCCATGATCGTGCGGTTGACCGAGATCAGCTCGCCGATCGACTCGCGCCCGGCGACGACGTCGCTGGTGAAGCGTTCGACCCACAGGCCGAGCGAGATGATCTGCGCGCGCAGTTCGTTGGGCAGGCCGTTGCCGGTCGCGCCGCAATCGGTGGCGAAGGTCGACCACATCTCGCGGTTGCGGTGAAGCGGCGGCATCAGCATCGCCCCCTTCAGGCCGGCGGTTTCGGCATCCATCATCTCGCCGGTAATCTCGCTCATCAGCCGGAATTCGGCGGCGCGCGGCGTTTCCGCCCGGCTCCGGGCGGTCTGGTAGGCAGTGAGAGTCATGCGGGCTCCTTTGCAGACACCTCTATTCTAGGAAGATTTTGCCGAGCTGGTCTTCGCTCTTCCTATAAGAATCATGCGTCCACCCGATGCGGGCGCATTTTCCAGGGAAACTGCATTGGCCGACTTCATTCTTCCGCACGCGCTGCCGGGCGCACTCGATGGCCGTCCGGGCATCAAGCTGCTCTCGCTCGACTGCTTCGACACGCTGCTGTGGCGTGATACCCATGCGCCCAAGGACCTGTTCGGTGCGCTGCCGGCGACCACGGTGACCCAGCGGCAATGGGCCGAGGCGCGCGCACGCACCGCCGCCGATCTGCGCGAGAAGCGCGGCGAGGTCACGATCGAGGAAATCTATCGCGAGCTGCTGCCCAATGGCAGTAGCGACACGCACGATCAGGGCGTCCGCAACGAGATCGACGCCGAGGCGGCGCATTGCTTCGCCTTCCGTCCCACCGTCGAGCTGATGCGCACCGCGAAGGCGCGCGGGCTCGAGGTCATCATCGTCTCGGACACCTATCTGGACCCTGCGCAGCTGCGCGGCCTGATCGCCGCCGCCGCGGGCGAGGAGGTCGCCGGGCTGATCGACCGCGTCTTCTGCTCGGCCAGCTACGGCATGGCCAAGAGCCAGGGCCTGTACGAGCACGTCCTCAAGGAGCTCGCGGTCGCGCCGCACGAGATCCTCCACATCGGCGACAATAAGCGCGCCGATTGCGGCGGCGTCGCGCCGTTCGGCGTGCACACGCTGCATCTCCGGCAGTTCATCGAAAGCACCGAGCAGCGCCTGCGCCTCGAAGCCTCGGTCGGCGCGATGCTGCACCCGCTATCCGCAGAGACCGCCCTCACCCACCAGCCGCACCGCGCCGCGCTGTCGCTCGAAGAGCCGGTGATCGGCGATGCCGCCGAAGCGTTCGGCTTCGCCACACTGGGCCCGGTGCTCCACGGCTTCGACCGCTGGCTCGCCGACGAGTCCGCCGCGCTCGCAGTGAAGCATGGCGGCAAGGTCCATCACGTCTTCCTGATGCGCGACGGCTATCTGCCGCAGCTGATGTATCAGGCGCGCAGCGGCGAGCCCGGGCATGCGCTCGAAATCAGCCGCTTCACCGCCACCGCGGCATCGTTCCTCGATGACGAGGCGGTGCGCCGCTATCTCGAGCTCGAAACCGAAACCGATCCCGCCGTCCTCGCCAGGCAGTTCCAGCTGCCGAAGGACGAGATTGAGACGATCATCCGGCAGCTGCCACATGCCGATGTCGAGACCCGCTTCGCGGCGTTCGCCAAAGCGATCACCACGCCCTCGCGCCTGCGTCGCATCGTCAAGACCTCGACTGCGTTCGCCGATCGGCTGGTCGCGCATGTCCGCCGCACCGTCGATCCGCAGCCGGGCGACACGCTGATGCTGGTCGACCTCGGCTATAACGGCTCGGTCCAGAACGAGATCGAGGCGCTGCTCGTCCGCAGCTTCGGCGTCCACGTCGCCGGCCGCTACCTGCTGCTCCGCGAGCAGTTCCGCGCCGGCTACGACAAGCAGGGCTTTATCGGCCACGACCATTATGACGGCTACACGCTCGAGGCGCTGTGCACCAACGTCGCCGTGCTCGAGCAGCTCTGCACCGCCGCGCAGGGCTCGGTGGTCGATTATGCCGCCGATGGCGCGTCGATCCGCAAGGGCAACAGCATCAAGTCGCGCCAGTCCGAGGTCCGCGAGCGGATCCAGGCCGGCGCGATCCGCTTCGCCCGGACGCAGGCCGACGTCACCATCCGCGCCGCCTCGGTGAACGACGCCGCGCTGTGGCGCCGCGGCGCCGCCGCGGTGATGGGCCGGCTGATGTACATGCCGCTCGCGGAGGAGCTCGCGGTGCTCGGCCAGTTCGAGCACGACGTGAACCTCGGCGTCGACAACACCGTCGCGCTGTTCGACAGCGAGATCGCGCGCAAGGGTCTGCGCCAGCGCGGCCTGTTCTACATGAAGGGCGCCGACCGCATGTATCTCCCTGCCGAGCTGCAGGGCGAGGGCCTCGCGCTCAAGCTCAGCCTGCTCGCGCACAAGCGCTTCGGGCTCTCGCTGAAATATGTCGACTTCATCGACCAGACGATCTCGCTGCCGCTGATCTTGGCGGACGGGCGCGACGTCACGACCGGCAACGTCACCGCGACGCCGACGCATGACGGCTATTACATCGCGCCGATCCCGGTGGGCGATTGCCGCTTCTCGGTCGGCATCCAGTTCGGCCAGCTGTTCGACTTCGTCCAGGTCGACAGCGTGATGTTCATGCCGGTCGATCGCTTCCTCAGCGACAAGGTCGTCGCCGACAATCGCGAGATCGAGGGCCTGCCCTCGCTCGAAGGCATGACCCAGGCCGCGCCGCACCTGTTCCACTGCGCCGACGAGTACAGCTTCATGATGGTTCCCCCGCCACCGCGGCAGGGCGACCGCCAGATGATGCTCGCCGTCGTCTTCCGTCCGATCGCGAAGCGCGAGGCCAAGCCCGCGCCGACTGCCGCCAACCTTCTTCTTGGAGCAAACGCATGACCCTCCTGATCCATTCGATGACCGAATTCTCCGACATCATGCTCGGCACGCTGCACGCCGCCGGCGCGAAGAATCTCGCCGAGGTCGGCGCCGAGTTCGGCGGCATGTCGCAGCAGCTCGCCGCCTATGCGCAGGTCACCGGCGGCAGCCTGACCAGCATCGATCCCTGCCCCAAGCAGGAGTTTCTCGACTGGGTCGCCCAGTGCCCGAGCGTCAACCACGTCGCCGCCGCCAGCCTCGACGCGATGCCCGGGTGCAAGGATATCGACGCGTGGGTGATCGACGGCGATCACAATTATTACACCGTGATCAACGAGCTGCGCATCGCCGACGCCAATGCAAAGCGCGACGGCAAGCCGTTGCTCGCACTGATGCACGATGTCAGCTGGCCCTGCGGCCGACGCGACTTCTACTATGCGCCCGAGCGCATTCCCGTCGAGCATCGCCACGAATACAGCTTCGAGGCCGGCGTCACCCTCGGCCATGCCGGGGTGATCAACAATCGCGGCTTCCGCGGCGCCGGCCAGTTCGCCGTCGCGCTGCACGAAGGCGGCCCGAAGAACGGCGTGCTCACCGCGGTCGAGGATTTCCTCGAGGAAGCGCGCACCGACGAGCGTCCGCTCGCCTGGGCGATGGTTCCGGCGGTGTTCGGCCTCGGCATCATCTTCGACGCGTCGGCGCCCTGGGCGGCCGATGTGGCGCAGCTGGTGCACCCGTATCACGACAACAAGCTGATCGCGTCGCTCGAGCTCAACCGCCTGCGCAACTATCTCGCGGTGATCGAATGGCAGGATCGCCAGGCCGCCTGAACAATTCGGGGCGCGGCGCACGCGCCCCGTCAAATCCTTCCTATAATTCTGGAAACACCAGAGAAAGAATAGCGGCACCATGCTGAACGGCGTTGGTTTCCTGATCATCCTCGGCTGCGTCTTCGGTAGCTTCATGATCTCGGGCGGCAAGTTCGAGATCATCATGCACGCGTTGCCGCACGAGCTCATGGCGATCGGCGGGGCGTCGGTCGGCGCATTCGTCGTGTCGAACTCGATGTCGACGGTGAAGAAGGCCGGCAAGGGCCTGATGCGCTCGTTCAAGGGCGGGAAGTGGAAGGCGCAGGACTATAAGGACCTGCTCACCCTGATGTTCGGCGTGCTGTCGACCTTCAAGAAGGGCGGCGCCACCGCGCTCGAGCCGCATCTCGACAATCCCGAGGAGAGTTCGCTCTTCCAGCCCTATCCGCGGCTGCTCAAGGACCACCATCTGATCGAATTCACCTGCGACTATCTGCGCATGATGACGGTCAATTTCGAGGATCCGCACCAGCTCGAGGCCGCGATGGAAGCGGATATCGAGAAGCATCACCACGAAGAGGCGCATCCGCAGCACGCGCTGCAGATCATGGCCGACGGCCTTCCCGCCGTCGGGATCGTCGCCGCGGTTCTCGGCGTCATCAAGACGATGGGCTCGATCGACCAGCCGACCGAGATTCTCGGCGCGATGATCGGCGGCGCGCTCGTCGGCACCTTCCTCGGCATTCTGCTCAGCTACTGCCTCGTCGGCCCGCTCGCCGCGAAGCTGCTCGAGACGATCGAGGAGGATGCGAAGCCCTTCTTCATCGTGAAGACCGCGATCGTCGCCTACGCCCAGAACCAGCCGGTTCAGGTCGCGATCGAGATCGCGCGCCGCATGACGCCGTCGGCCTATGCGCCGACCTTCCAGCAACTCGAAACTGCTCTCGACGAGGCGAAAAATGGACTCAACCCTGCCACTGCCTGAGGCGGAGGATCGCTCGCTGCGCCTGCCCGCGCACGGCACCACCGTCACCGCGGAAGACCTGCGCGTCCGCCTCGTCCTCGCCGCCGATCTCGATGATGTCATCGAAGTCGATGCGTCGGAGGTCGAGAGCGTCGGCCAGGCCGTGCTTCAGCTCCTCGTCGCCGCGCGCAACGAGGCTGGGGCAAACGGCCAGGGCTTCCGCATCGCCAATCCCAGCCAAGCTTTTGTCAATCGCGTGAACAGCTGCCGCCTGGCGGACGCGATCGGACTCGAAACCGGAGACGTTCTGTGAGCAAGTTGATCCTTACCGTCGATGACTCGGCGAGCATGCGCATGCTGCTCAAGACGTCGCTGACCGCGCAGGGCTATCGCATCGAGAGCGCCAATGACGGCGAGCATGGTCTCGAGCGCATGCACGAGGTCAAGCCCGACCTGCTGATCACCGACATCAACATGCCCAAGATGGACGGCTTCGAGCTGATCGAGGCGGTCCGCGGCGTGCCGCAGTTCAAGGGTACCCCGATCCTCGTCCTCTCGACCGAATTCTCGGACGAGAAGAAGCAGCGCGCCCGCTCGGCCGGTGCCACCGGCTGGATCACCAAGCCCTTCGAAGCCACCAAGCTGGGGGCGGCGATCCGCCGCGTGTGCCCGTGAGCGACGAACTCGACGAAATCCAGGCAATCTTCTTCGAAGAATGCACTGAGGGTCTCACGACCGCCGAGCAGGGCCTTTCGGCCATGCAGGCCGGTGACGTCTCCGCCGAGACGATCGCCGGCGTTTTCCGTGCGGTCCACTCGATCAAGGGCGGCGCCGGCGCGTTCGGCCATGCCGATCTGACCGCGTTTGCGCACAAGTTCGAGAATGTGCTCGACGAAGTGCGCGCCGGCAAGATCGCGCCGACCCCGGGCGTCGTGAAGGTCATGCTGAGCTCGTTCGACGTGCTCTCGGACCATGTCGAGACCGCCAAGGGCCTCGCGCCGCGTCCGAACGACGCCGCCGCGCTCGCCGCGCTCGAAAAGGTGCTCGCCGACAAGGGCGCGGACGACGGCGCCGCGGTGCCGGCTGCTCCGGCTCCGGCTCCGGCGCCCGCCCCCGTCGCCGCGGCACCCGCCGCGCCGGCCGAGGACGAATTCGGCTTCACGCCGGTCGCCTTCTCGCTCGACGATTTCGACACGCCCGCGGCGCCCGCGGCCTCGACCGCGAGCTGGACGATCCGCTTCAAGCCGTCGCGCGCGGCGCTCGCCAATGCCGGCGAGCCGCTGCTGATCATCCGCGAGCTCGAGACGCTCGGCGCGACGATCGAGGCGGTCGACGTGTCGGACGTACCGGGCCTGCGCGATCTCGATCCCGAGGACGCCTATTTCACCTGGACGCTCAGCATGCCGGGTGACGTCCCGCAGAGCGACATCAACGACTGTTTCGATTTCGTCGCCCCGGATTCGCTCATCGAAGTGACCCGCAACGAAGTCGAGGCCCCTGCCCCGGCGTTCATTCCGGTGCCGGTCATCGAAGTCACTCCGGCTCCCGAAGCCGCGGCGGCGCCCGAGATCGACCTGATCCCGTTCGTGCCGGTCACCGCCACGATCGAGGACCTCACCGCGCAGGTCCAGCAGGTCGTCGCCGATCTCGCCGCCGCGCCGATGACGCCGACCCCGGCTCCTGCACCGACCGAGACCGCGGCGCCGAAGCCCGCCAGCGAAGCCTCCCAGACGATCCGCGTCGACCTGTCGAAGCTCGATCTGCTGCTCAACCTCGTCGGCGAGCTGGTGATCCGCAACTCGATCCTCGCCGACCGGCTGTCGCCCGCCGACCGCCAGCGCGTCGAGCTCCCGGAACTCGCGCGCCTGACGCGCCAGATCCAGGACAATGTCATGTCGCTGCGCGCGCAGCCGATCAAGCAGGCCTTCAGTCGGGTGCCGCGCATGCTGCGCGACCTCTCGGTCGAGACCGGCAAGACGATCGAGCTCGAGACCGTCGGCGAGACGACCGAAGTCGACAAGGGCGTGATCGAGAAGATCGGCGATCCGCTGACTCACATGATCCGCAACGCCGCAGACCATGGCCTCGAAAGCACCGAAGAGCGCATCGCCGCGGGCAAGTCGCCCGCCGGCACGATCAAGCTCTCGGCCGAGCAGAAGGGCGCCCGCATCTTCGTTCGCGTCCAGGACAATGGCCGCGGCATCAATCGCGAGCGCGTCAAGGCCAAGGCGATCGAAAAGGGCATCATCTCGGCCGATGCGGTCCTCTCCAACGAGGAAATCGATCAGCTGATCTGCGCTCCCGGCTTCTCGACCGCCGAGACGATCTCGAACATCTCGGGTCGCGGCGTCGGCATGGACGTGGTGCGCTCGAACGTGGAAGCCCTTGGCGGCCGCGTCGAGATCCATTCGGTCCCCGGCGAAGGCACGACCTTCACGATGATCCTGCCGCTCACGCTGGCGATCCTCGACGGCATGATCGTGCGCCTCGCCAACCAACGCTTCGTGCTGCCGCTCGCGCATGTGCTCGAGACCGTCCAGCCCGAGGCCGGCCAGGTCAAGCGCACCTCGCCCGACAGCGAAGTGATCGACATGCGCGGCGAATATGTCCCGGTGAAGCGCGCGACCGAGATCTTCGGCCTCAACGACGATCGCAAGGTCGAGGATTCGCTGGTCGTGATCGTCGAGAGCGAGCACGGCAAGGTCGGCCTCGTCGTCGATACCATCGATGACCGCCGCGAAGTCGTGATCAAGAGCCTCGACCAGAATCTCCACCCGATCCGCGGCCTCGGCGGCGCCACCATCCTCGGTGACGGCTCGATCGCGCTCATCCTCGACATCGAGGCGCTCGTCGCCTCCACCAACCGCTACACCCCCAAAGGACTGGCCGCATGACCACCAAGACTGAAACCGCGAGCGACTGCAAGATCGTCACCTTCACGCTCGGCAAGCAGACCTTCGGGATCGACATGGGTGCGCTCATCGAGATCCGCGAATGGGACGAGCCCACCCCGCTGCCCAACGTTCCGACCTTCATCAAGGGCGTGAGCAACCTGCGCGGCAACGTCATCCCCGTCGTCGGCCTCGCCGAGCGGCTGGGCTGGGAGCCGAGCGTGCTGCATGCCCGCTCGTGCATCCTCGTCGTCAGCATCTCGGGCAAGCAGGCGGGCTTCCTCGTCGACGAAGTCAACGACATCGTCGGCATCACCCGCGGCGAGATCCAGCCGGCCCCCGAGGTCGAGACGATCGAGTCGAGCGTGATCGACGGGCTGGTGCGCATCAGCACCCGCGCCAAGGACGGCACCCGCGACGAGAACGGCACGATGGTGCTGCTGCTCGATCTCGAGGCGCTGAGCCTGACCAAGCATCTGGACATGGCAGCGTGAGCCCCGCCGGGGGCGCCGCGGCGCTCGCCGGCGGCAGCGCGATGGCGGCGGCGAATGCGGAGCTCTCGCCCCGCGACTTCGCCGCGATCGCCGCGATCATGCACAGCGACGCGCGCATCGAGCTGAGCGCGGCCAAGACCACGCTGGTCCAGTCGCGCCTCGCGCGTCGGCTGCGCGAGCATGGCCTCAGCCGCTTCTCGGAATATGTCGCGCTGGTTCAGTCCGATGCCGGCGAGCGGCACGCGATGGTGGTGGCGCTGACCACCAACCACACGCATTTCTTCCGCGAGCCGCATCACTTCGATCATTTCCGCCAGCACGTCCTGCCGGTGCTCAAGCGCAAGCAGGGTCCGATCCGGATCTGGTCGGCGGGCTGCTCGTCGGGCGAGGAGGTCTACACGATCGCGATGTGCCTGCTGGGTCCCGATCGCACATCGGCGACCTGGCTGCGCAACGCCGATGTCCGCCTGCTGGCGACCGACATCGCGCCGCACGTGGTCGAATCCGTCGCGCGCGGCTTCTACGCGGACAATATCGTCTCGGGAGTGCCCGAGCCCTATCGCAGCACGTGGATGCGGCCGGCGTCCGGCGGTCTCGTGATGGCCGAGGAGGCGCGCCAGCTCGTCACCGCGCGGGTGCTCAACCTGTTCGACCGCTGGCCGCTCAAGGCCCAGTATGACGTGATCTTCTGCCGCAACGTGATGATCTATTTCGGGGACCCCGCGAAGGAGGAGCTCGAGGAGCGCTTCGTCAACCAGCTGGCGCCCGGCGGTCATCTCTACATCGGCCACAGCGAACGCCTGATCGGCCCGGCGGCGAGCCGGATGACGTCGTGCGGCCACACCATTTACGCCAAGCCGGAGACCCGGGGATGAGACCGGTACGTACGCTTATCGTCGACGACAGCGCATCGATGCGGGCCACGCTCAAGCGCATGCTCTCGGCGGATCCCGAGATCGAGGTCGTCGGCATGGCGCCCGAGCCCTTCGCGGCGCGCGACATGATCAAGACGCTCAACCCCGACGTGCTGACGCTCGACGTCGAGATGCCGGGGATGGACGGATTGTCGTTCCTCGAGCGCATCATGCGCCTCCGGCCGATGCCGGTGGTGATGTGCTCGACGCTCACCGCGCGCGGCGCGGAGGTCACGATCGAGGCGCTGCGCCTCGGCGCGGTCGACTATGTCACCAAGCCCTCGGGCACCCCGGAGGACATCGAGCGCGACGCGACCCTGCTCTGCGAGAAGGTCAAGACCGCCGCGCGGTCGATCGCCCGCGCCGGGCCGACCCGCCTGCCCCAGCAGCCGAGCATCGCCGGCGGCGCCACGGGCAAGCTGATCGCGATCGGCTCGTCGACCGGTGGCGTCGAGGCATTGTTCTCGCTGCTCCCCGCATTGCCCGCGGATTGCCCGCCGGTGCTGATCGTCCAGCACATGCCGGCGAGCTTCACGCGCAGCTTCGCCCAGCGTCTCGACGCCGAATCGCAGGTTCGGGTCGTGGAAGCTACGGAAGGTGCGACGGTCCAGCCGGGAACCGTCTATATTGCTCCTGGGGGGGAGATGCACATGGAGCTGGTCGGCGGCGTCGCCGGACGGATCCGTCTGCGTCCCGGAGATCTCGTCACCGGTCATCGACCCTCGGTCGACGTGCTGTTCCGCTCGGTGGCGCCGCTCGGCGCCGCGGCGGTCGGTGCGATCCTGACCGGCATGGGTCAGGACGGTGCGGAAGGCCTGCTGGCAATGCGCCGCGCGGGTGCCCGCACCCTCGGCCAGAGCAAGGAGACCTGCGTGGTGTGGGGCATGCCCCGCGCGGCGAAGGAACTCGGCGCGGTCGAAAAGGAAGTTGGTTTGTCTGCCATGCCTGAGGCGATCCTCAAGGCATGCCGTGAGAAGGTTGGGAGCGTCTGATGCCTGCTGCTGCAGCAATCAAGGTGATGGTCGTGGACGACCAGACCTCTATGCGCGCGATGATCCGCCGCGCATTGCAGGATCTGGGCTTCAAGGATGTCCGCGACAAGGCGAGCGCGCCCGAGGCGCTGTCGTCGATCAAGACCGATCGCGTCCATCTGGTGATCTCGGATTTCAACATGCCCGAGATGGATGGCCTCCAGTTCCTCGAGGCCGTGCGCAGCGATCCCGTGATCGGCAAGACCGTCTTCATCATGTTGACGGGCTCGGCCGACAAGGAGATCGTCCAGAAGGCCGCCGCGCTCGGCGTCAACAATTATGTCGTCAAGCCTTTCGCGCCCGCGGCGCTCAAGGAAAAGATCGAGCGCGTCTTCGGCGAGCTGACCTAGGATGCGCCGGGTCTCGATCGTCCAGGGCGAGAACGCCATCGTGGTGGAGCCGGGCGTCGTCGTGTCGACGCTGCTCGGCAGCTGCGTCGCCGCATGTCTCTACGACCCCGTCGCCAAGGTGGGTGGGATGAACCACTTCCTCCTCGGCGAGCCCGGCGCGGATCACCGCGTCTCGGCGGGGGACATGCAGCGTTACGGCGTCCACGCCATGGAATTGCTGATCAACGGGATGATGGCCCGCGGCGCGATGCGCCACCGGCTGCGCGCGCACGTCTATGGCGGCGGCAACATCGTCTCGGGGCTCGGCGGTATCGGGACCGCGAACGCCACCTTCGCGCGCCGCTTCATGGCGGACGAAGGCATCGAGATCGCGCACAGCGATCTCGGCGGCACCTCGGCGCGCAAGGTCGAATTCCTTCCGCACGAAGGCAAGAGCCGCTGCACCCGCGTGGCGGATCATGTCCCCGAGCGCCCGCCCGTCCCCGTCGCCCTGCCGCCCGTCGGCGGAGAGCTGGAGCTGTTCTGATGTCGTGCCTGCCTGTGCCTGCCCAGCCGCTGTCGATCGAGCCGCTTCCCGGCTACGACCCCTATGCAGTCGCGCTGCACAGCGTGATCGCGGGCGAGCTGCGCGAGATGCGCGACATGCTCGAGAAGCTGGCCGAAGCGCTCGTCGCCGACGAGCAGTTCGCCCAGGCGCATATCGAGCAGCTGCAGTCGTTCGATTATCTCATCCAGCACACCGACGAGTGCGCCAACCTGCTCGAGCGGGTCGCCAGCGGCGAGGATTCGCTGAACGCGATCAGCCATGTCCGCCTCGCCGAGGTCCAGGAGCGCCTGCGCGACGCGCTGTCGGGCAAATGGATAGGCTTCACCGATGACGAATGAACGCCCGATCATCATCAAGAAGGTCAAGAAGGTCGCCGGGGGTCACCATGGCGGCGCGTGGAAAGTCGCGTACGCCGATTTCGTGACCGCGATGATGGCCTTCTTCATGCTGCTCTGGCTGATCTCCAATCCCGACAAGGAGCGGCTCAAGGGGCTCGCCCAATATTTCTCGCCGACCTTCGGCGACGCCGCGCCGCAGACGCCGCTGCAGGGCACCACCGAAGGCGCCGGCGGCCGTTCGCGCAAGAACGCGATGGACAATAGCGACGCCAACGGCACCCCGACGAGCGAGGCGGCGGTCGCCGGCGCGTCGCGCGGCGGCACCGCCAACATCCCCGATGCCTCGATGCGCGTGCTCGCCTCCGAGCTGCAGATCGCGCTCGATCCCTCGCCGCAGGATTCGGGGCAGAAGAAGAACGTCCAGATCGATCCGAGCCGCGACGGCATGCGGATCACGCTGATGGACACCGATCAGCAGTCGATGTTCCGCGCCAACACCGCCGAGCTCAACCCCTATGCGCGCGCGATGCTCGCCAAGGTCGCGTCGAAGCTCGGCGTCTCGGGCGCGCAGATCGCGATCGAAGGGCATACCGACGGCGCAGGTGGCGTCCAGAGCGACGCCAATTGGCGCCTTTCGGGCGAACGCGCGCTCGCCGCGCGCTCGGTGCTGATCGCCTCGGGCATGACGCCCGATCGTTTCTCCGAGATCGTCGCGATGGGCGCGACCAAGCCGGTCTATCCCGACCAGCCCGATCGCCCCGAGAACCGCCGCATCACGATCGTCGTCAAGGCCGAAGCCTCGGCGCTCCCCAGCGATTCCAGCTTCAAGTTCTGAGCCGCCCGATGAAGAAGATCCTGTTCCTGCTTGTCGTTCTCCTCGCCGGCCTCGGGCTCGGCGGCGGTGCGGCCTATGCGACGGTGCTGCTGCTCGGGCCGCAGGCGCCCGGGGCCGCACACGCCGAAGAGGTGGAGCCGAGCTTCGTCGATGGCGGCAAGGTGCTCGCGCCGCTGGTCTTCGCCGATGGCCGCCTCTCGGGCTATGCCCAGTTCTCGATCCAGCTCGAAGTTCCCGCCGACAAGGCCGAGTTCGTCAAGGCGCGGCTGCCGCTGCTGCTCCACGCGATCAACATGCGCACCTATCGCACGCCGATGGCGGCGGGCCCCGACGGGCTGATCCCCGATCTCGAGACCTTCCGCAAGGTCGTGATGACCGCCGCGCCCGAGGCGTTCGGCGCCGGCGTGCTGCGCAAGGTCGCGGTCACCCAGGCCAATCCGGCATGACCCGGTTCACACCCCTGCCCGTGCGCATCTTCGATCAGGAGGGACAGCAATGCACCTGACGCCGCTCCATCCCGACGCGCCCGGCGTGATCGCCGATCGCGCCCCGCGCACCGTGACCACGTTGCTCGTCGGCAAGCTGCGCAGCCGCGGCGCGGTCGAGACGCTGTGCCGTGTGCGCAACATCTCGATGACGGGCATGATGCTCGAGACGCATCACACGCTCGGCTATGGCAGCTGGGTCGCAGTCGAGCTGCGCAGCGGCGATCGCCTGCAGGGCAGCGTCGTGTGGAGCAGCGAGGGCCGCGCCGGCGTCGAGTTCGCCCAGCCAATCGACGTCGACTATATCCTCGCCCAGGCCAAGGCCGGGCTCGACCGTTTCTGCGGCCCCGCCCCGCGCGCGCCGCGCTTCGACGTCGAATGCGCCGCGCGGATCAGCTGCTTCGGCCGCTATATCGACGTGACGCTCGAGAACATCTCGCAGAGCGGTGCGCGCATCGTCCTGCCCAAGCCCCCGCGCGAGGACACCGAGGTCATCCTCTCGGTCCCCGGCCTCCCCACCCGCCGCTGCACCACCCGCTGGGCGCGCGAGGACAAGGCCGGCCTGATCTTCCTCGAGCCGATCTCCTACCACGACCTCGCCCCCTGGCTCGAACACTGCCAGCTCGACAGCTGACGGGATCGCGCGGGCGGAGTAATGATCCTCCCCCGCAAGGGGGAGGTGGCACGCGCAGCGTGACGGAGGGGGAGGACGGCGATCAGCTCGCGAACATCTCCCGTCGGCGCGCCGCAATCGTCACGACTTCGATCGTCACGCCTTCGAGATTGGTCATCACTTCGCCGGCAGGATAACGCAGCACTCGCACGCCTCGCGAAACGAGCCACGCATCGCGACCCGCGTCGCGGGCCGGACGATCCCCGCGTGCGTGCGCTTCGCCATCCACCTCGATCGCGAGCTTTGCTGGCGCGCAATAGAAATCGAGAATATAGCTACCCGCAGGATGCTGCTTGCGAAAGCGCAGACCGCAAGGGTTCTTGCGAAGCGCAAGCCACAGCTTTACTTCCGGCGGCGTCATTTCCCGACGTAGGCGCTTCGCGTTGCGCCGGCCGCTCTGGGTACCTTCGAGGCGCATCGCCGTCCTCCCCCTCCGTCAGCCTTCGGCTGCCACCTCCCCCTTGCGGGGGAGGATGGAGGATTGCCCCTCTCGCTACCACCTATCCCGCAGGCGGGAGAGGGCTAAGCCTCCTTGCAATGTAGGATTTCCTCTGCTTGCCTCGGGCGGTCGGCCTTGCCACCGCTCCTTGACATCGCCGGAAGCACGCGCCCGGGAAACCGCGTCTTGGCCTCACCTTCGCCTAGCCTTCCGCGCCGCAGCATACGAAAAGGGCCCCGGTCACCCGGAGCCCTTTCGCATCGCATCTCGATACCCCCGCTAGGTCGCGAAGCTTTTCACCAGCGACCCCGCCACCAGCGCCCAGCCGTCGACCAGCACGAAGAAGATGATCTTCATCGGCAAGGATATCGTCGGCGGCGGCAGCATCATCATGCCCATCGCCATCAGCACCGCGGAGACCGCGAGATCGATGACGAGGAACGGCAGCAGCAGCAGGAAGCCGATCTCGAACGCGCGGCGCAGCTCGGAGATCATGAACGCCGGCGCCAGCGTGGTCAGCGGCGTCTCGGCGCGGCTCGGGATCTGCTTCTGCGACAGATCGGCGAACAGCTTGAGGTCGCTTTCGCGCACCTGGCTGAGCATGAACACGCGGAACGGCTCGGCGGTGCGCTCGAACGCCTGAACCTCGGTGATCTGGCCCTTGGTATAGGGGTCGACGCCCTGGCTCCACGCCTTCTCGAAGGTCGGCGCCATCACGAAGAAGCTCAGGAACAGCGCGAGGCTGATGATCACCGGGTTGGGCGGCACGCCGGGCGCGCCGATGCCGGTGCGCAGCAGCGACAGCGCGACGACCATGCGGGTGAAGCTGGTGATCGTCATCAGCAGGCCCGGCGCGAGGCTGAGCACGGTCAGCATCAGCACCAGCTGGATCGCCTTGGCCGAGAGCTGCCCGCCCGCCGCGCCGCCGGCGCCGCCGAGGTTGATGGTGGTGCCGCCGGCCGCCTGCGCATGCGCCGCCACCGGCAGCAGCACCAGCGCGGCCACGGCCGCGATCAGGAACTTACGCATTGAGCGCCTCGCGCACCGCGGCGCGGTTCCAGCGCTTGGTGTCGCGCGGACGGCGGGTGCGCTTGCGCGGCGCGGAAGCGGGCAGATCGATCACGGTCCTGTCGACATCCGCCGGATCGGTCGGTTCGTCGTCGCCGTTCTCGGCATCGTCGTCATTGGCGCCGCGCACCGCGGCGATCTTCGCGCGCGAGAGATCGACGAGCTTGCCGAAATTGCTGGTGAAGGCGGCGAGGTCGTTCTGGAAATTGGCGGCCGGGGCGGCCTGCTCGGGCGCCGGAGCGGCGACCGGCTGCGGCGCGGCGATCCCGGTCTCGAGCGTGACATGGCCCTCGGGCCCGATCAGGATCAGATGCTCGCAGCCGTCGCGACGGATCAGCGCGACCGAGCGCTTGGCGTCGACCGCGAGGCGCTCGACCAGCTCGACGCGCTTGCGCCCGCCGCCCGAGACGCGGCCCGGCAGCTTGATGTCGTAGCGCTTCACCGCCCAGAGCGTGCCGGCGAGCATGCCCAGCACGACGCCCAGCGCACCGAGCGTGCGGATCATCGAGAGAATGTCCATCAGTTGCGCGGCTTCTTCACGAGTTCGGAGACTTCGAGCGACATCTGGTCGCCGTCGACGAGGATGCGGCCCTTGGCCACCAGCTCGCCGTTCACATAGACCAGGCTGGGATCGTCCTGGCCGCAATCGAGCGGGATCATCGCCCCGCGGCTCATCTTGAGCATCTGCCGGATCGGAACCTCGGCCGAGCCGAGGACGATCGACATGTCGATCATGATTTCGTCGAGTACGGACATGCGATGCGCCTTCACTATTCTGCTTGTCTTATAGGAAGGCTTTCGCGGCACCCGGCGGATCACCCGGCAATTTTTGCCTAGGACCATTTTTTCCGCCTCCCGAACCCGCCCCCGGCAAGAATTGCCTACAATGGAGGAAACGGCCGTCCGGCCTGCACTGGAGCTCGACCACATGGACTTGAAGGCATCGCTCGGCGTCTCGGCTTCGGGGCTTCGCGCCCAGTCGCTGCGGATGCGCGTGATCGCGGAAAACCTGGCCAACCAGGATTCGGTCGCGCAGACCCCGGGCGGCGATCCGTATCGCCGCCGCGTCGCGAGCTTCAAGGCCGAGGTCGATCGCGCCACCGGCGCCACCGGCGTCAAGGTGCAGGGGATCGAGAACGACAAGTCCGATTTCACCCGCGTCTATCAGCCGGGCCATCCGGCCGCCGACAAGGACGGCTATGTGCTCAAGCCCAACGTCAACGGCCTCGTCGAGACCGCAGACATGAAGGCCGCGCAGCGCAGCTACGAAGCCAATCTCAATGCCATCGAGGCCGCCAAGAGCCTGACGATGCGCACCATTGATCTTCTCAAGTAAGAGGGAAATTCCATGTCCATTGGAGCACTTGATGCGGCCTCTGCCTATGGCAAGGTCGCAGGGATCGGCAGCGCCCTCGGCAAGCCTTCGGTCGGCAAGACCGATGGCGCGGGCGGCTTCGGCTCGATGGTCGAGGATCTCGTCACCGGTACCGCGGGCCAGATGCGCGCCGCCGAGCACGCTTCGGCGATGCAGGTTGCCGGCAAGGGCGATCTGATCGATGTCGTCACTGCGATCGGCGCCGCCGAGACCGCGCTCGACACGATGGTCGCCGTCCGCGATCGCGTGGTCAGCGCGTATACCGACATCATGCGGATGCAGATCTGACGCATGACGCCGAGCGAGGTCATCCAGCTTGCCGAGGCGGCGCTGCTGCTCGTGCTCACCGTGGTGGGCCCGCTGCTGCTTACGTCGCTCATCGTCGGCACCGTCATCGGCCTGTTGCAGGCGCTGACGCAGATCCAGGAGACCACGCTCACCTTCGTTCCCAAGCTGCTCGCGATGGGCGTGGTGTTCCTGCTGATGCTCCCCACCATGGGGCAGGCGCTGTCGGGCTTCATGGCCAAGATCAGCGATCTGATCATCACCGGATGATTCTGCCGCCCGATCTCGAGCTGACCGTATCGGCATTCTTCATCGTGTTCGCCCGGGTGGGCGCGGTGCTGATGCTGCTGCCGGTGTTCGGCGAGGATTCGATCCCCGGCCGCATTCGGCTGATGATCGCCTTCGCACTGTCGGCGGCGCTCTACGGCGCGCTCGGCGAGCCCGCGCGCGTCGCGCTCCAGCACGGCGCGGTGCTTCCCGCGGTGATCGTCACCGAGCTGATGACCGGGCTCGCGATGGGGATGATCGTCAAGATCCTGTTCTTCGCGATCTCGATGGCCGGCTCGATCGTCAGCCTCCAGATCGGCCTGTCCTCGGCGGTGATCTTCGATCCCGCCCAGTCGGGCCAGGCTCCGCTTCTCTCCAAGTTCGTCGGCATCGCCGCCGCGCTCGTGTGCATGGGGATGCAGGTCCATCACCTGTGGCTCGGCGCGATCATCCACAGCTATCAGAGCTTCCCGATCGGCGGCCTCCCGCCGATGCAGGATTTCGCCCAGCTCGCGATCGCGGCGATCGGCCGCTCGATGACGCTCGGCATCAGCCTCGCCGCGCCGCTGATCGTTTACGGCATCGTCTTCAACGTCGCGCTCGGCCTGTCGGCGCGCGTCGCCCCGGCGATCCAGGTCTTCTTCATCGCCCAGCCGCTCAACCTGCTGCTCGGGCTCAGCCTGTTCGCCGCCACGCTCGGCACCATGCTCACCGTGTTCGCCACCCAGATGGGTGACGCCATGCAGGGAGGCTGGTGATGTCGGGCGATACGGACCAGGAAGACAAGACAGAATCCCCAACAGACAAGAAGCTCGAGGACGCTCGCGAACGCGGCGAAGTGCCGATGGCGCCCGAGATGAAGCACGCCGCGATGTTCGTCGCGGCGCTCGTCGTGATGGGCGGGCTCGGCACCTATACCCTGCAGCTGATGGGCTCGCTCTTCGTCCGTCTGTGGGGCAGCGCCGACGATTTCCGCATGGAGCCCGCCGGCGCGCAGGATTTCGCCACCGGGCTGTTCGGCGCGATCTTCACCGCGATGATCCCGATCCTCGGCGCGCTGTTCGCCTTCGCCCTGCTCGGCGGCTTCCTCCAGGGCCGGCCGATGCTCTCGGCGAGCCGGATCAAGCCTAAATGGTCCAAGCTCAATCCGGTCAGCGGCTTCACGCGCATGTTCAGCAAGCAGTCGCTGATCGAGTTCGCCAAGACGCTCGCCAAGCTCTGCCTCGTCGTCGGGATCGGCGCGTACGTCGCGTGGCCCCACGCCGCAACGCTCGACCGGCTGGTCGGCGCCGACATGGTCTCGATGGGCGCCGCCGCGAACGACATCGTCTGGGCGATGCTCGTGCCGATCGCGCTGCTCGTCGGCGCGCTCGCGATGTTCGACTTCGTCTGGCAGCGCTTCGCCTTCCTCAAAAAAATGCGGATGACGAAGCAGGAGATCAAGGACGAGTATAAGCAGAGCGAGGGCGATCCCAAGATCAAGGGCAAGATCCGCCAACTGCAGATGCAGCGCGCCAAGGGCCGGATGATGGCCAACGTCCCCAAGGCGAGCGTGATCATCACCAACCCGACCCACTATGCGATCGCACTGCAATATGATCACGGCGCGATGAACGCGCCGGTGGTGGTCGCCAAGGGCGTCGACAATGTCGCGCTCAAGATCCGCGAGATCGCCGGCGAGCACGGCATCCCACTGGTCGAGAACCGCCCGCTCGCCCGCGCGCTCTACGCCTCGGCCGAGATCGACCACCCGATCCCCGTCGAGCATTATGCCGCGGTGGCCGAAGTGATCAGCTATGTCATGAAGATCGCCAAGGCGAAGCGGTAACCGACGAGCCTGTCACAGGGATCGCAGCCCGCCAGTGAATATGACATGGTGCCTGCGTGACTGCGATCACCGATACCATCATTGCCGAACTCGTAAACGCCTTCCCGGCGATACGACCCGCCCGGTTCCCGCTTCTCGTGAACAGCGTCTCGGGTGACGAGCCGCGCGCTGTGCAGACTGACTTCGCCGACAAGGATGACTGGACGAAGCTCCGGTCCGAATGGCTGGACACATCGCCCAACGGCCTCGGCACCGCGCTATGCTTCCTGTCGGACGAAGCGATCCGCTTCTACATCCCCGCATATCTGGTCGCCGACCTGATCGGTTCGCTTCGATGCGTTGATCCCGTGGACACGCTGGTGCACGGTCTGGAAAGCACGTCGCATGACCAGAAGATCTGGCCCCGCAAGGACGCAACCTGGACGGAGTCGGCGCATGCCAGATGGGGCGGTCTGACGCAGCTACAGGCCATGGCAATCGTCCATTATCTTGAGTGGCGCGCCGGGCGCGATACGCTTGGCGTCGATCGGGGCATTTCAGAGGCGCTGACGTGCTATTGGTACGGGCGCGCGGCGATCGGACAATAGACCTCCAACACTCCCGAACGTCGCGCCTTGCTGCACTGCGTCATTTATTTTCGCGCTTGCGGTGAGCGGTTTTAATCGTTTTTGCCATCCGTCGTCCGGACCTACCCTGCAGGCAAATCTCCACCGCAGGAAGGAATCGAGCCATGGACGCACCGACCACCGGCAGCCCGCTCAGCGACCCGCAGAAAGAGCCCGCCGCGCTTCGCACCCTGCTGGGGCGCACCAATCGCGATTGGTGGCCCGAGCAGCTCAGCCTCGAGATCCTCACCCAGGGCGGGGTCTCGTGCGACCCGCACGATCCCGCGTTCGACTATCGCGCGGCGTTCAAGACGCTCGACTACGCCGCGCTCAAGGCCGATCTGACCGCGCTGATGACCGACAGCCAGCCTTGGTGGCCGGCCGATTACGGGCATTACGGCCCCTTCTTCATCCGCATGGCGTGGCATTCGGCGGGCACCTATCGCACCGGCGACGGCCGCGGCGGCTCGTCCTCGGGCTCGCAGCGTTTCGCCCCGCTCAATTCGTGGCCGGACAACGGCAATCTCGACAAGGCCCGCCGCCTGCTCTGGCCGATCAAGAAGAAGTACGGCGCGGCAATCAGTTGGGCCGATCTGTTCATCCTCACCGGCAATGTCGCGATCGAATCGATGGGCGGCCCGACCTTCGGCTTCGGCGGCGGCCGCGAGGATATCTTCGAGCCCGAGCGCGACATCTATTGGGGCACCGAGGAGCAATGGGTCGGCCATGCCGACAACAAGACCCGCATCGACGAGGAAGCCGGCATGGCGCTCGAGGAGCCGCTCGCCGCGATCCAGATGGGTCTGATCTACGTCAATCCCGAAGGCCCGGGCGGCAAGCCCGACACCAAGGGCTCGGCGCGCGACCTGCGCCGGACCTTCGCCAATATGGCGATGAACGACGAGGAGACCGCCGCGCTCACCGCCGGCGGCCACACCTTCGGCAAGGCGCATGGCGCCGGTGACGCCAAGCATGTCGGCCGCGAGCCCGAGGCCGCCGACATCGCCCAGATGGGCCTTGGCTGGGCCTCGACGCACGAGAGCGGCATGGGCGATCACACGATCACTTCGGGCATCGAAGGCGCCTGGACCCCGACCCCGACCAAGTGGGACATGAGCTATTTCGACATGCTGCTCGACCATGACTACGAGCTGGTGAAGAGCCCCGCGGGCGCCAAGCAGTGGCAGCCGGTCGGCAATCCCGAGGAGACCCTCGCCCCGGCCGCGCATACGCCGGGCAAGAAGGTCCCGACGATGATGACCACCGCCGACAAGGCGTTCAAGGACGATGCCGACTATCGCAAGATCCTCGAGAAGTTCCGCGCCGATCCGGCCTATTTCGCCGACGCCTTCGCGCGTGCCTGGTTCAAGCTGACGCACCGCGACATGGGGCCCAAGGCCCGCTATCTCGGTCCGGAAGTCCCCGCCGAAGATCTGATCTGGCAGGATCCGATCCCCGCCGGCACGCAGCTGAGCGATGCGGACGTCGCCGCGCTCAAGGGCAAGATCGCCGCGTCGGGGCTCAGCATCCAGCAGCTGGTCAAGACGGCCTGGGCCTCGGCCTCGACCTTCCGCAATTCGGACAAGCGCGGCGGCGCCAACGGCGCGCGCATCCGCCTCGCTCCGCAAAAGGACTGGGAGGCCAATGAGCCGGCCGAGCTGGCCAGGGTCCTCGCCGTGTACGAGGACATCAAGGCCGGCTTCGGCAAGGTCAGCATCGCCGATCTGATCGTGCTCGGCGGCAATCTCGGCGTCGAGCAGGCGGCGAAGGCCGCGGGCCACGACCTCACCGTGCCGTTCAGCTCGGGCCGCGGCGACGCCAGCCAGGACGCGACCGATGCCGACAGCTTCGCCCCGCTCGAGCCGCGGGCCGAGGGCTTCCGCAACTATCTCGGGGTCCGGTTCAACGTGCCGACGGAGGAACTGCTGGTCGATCGCGCCCAGCTGCTCAACCTCTCGGCGCCCGAGATGACGGTGCTCGTCGGCGGGCTGCGCGTGCTCGGTGCGAGCCATGCCAAGGCGGGCAAGCACGGCCAGTTCACCGACCGGCTCGGCCAGCTGACCAACGACTTCTTCGTCAACATCCTCGACATGGATACGGCGTGGAAGCAGATCTCCGAGTCCAGCGACGAGGAGTTCGTCGGCACCGATCGCGCCTCGGGCGAGAAGAAATGGACCGCGTCGCGCACCGATCTGGTGTTCGGCTCCAACTCGCAGCTCCGCGCGATCTCCGAAGTCTATGCCTCGGACGATGCCGGCAAGAAGTTCGTGCGCGACTTCGTCGCCGCGTGGACCAAGGTGATGGACGCCGATCGCTTCGATCTGGTGAAGTAAGCCCTATGTCGTCGCCCCCGCTTTCGCGGGGGTGACGGCTTGAGAAAAGGCTTTTCGTCCACGACGAAGGCTGCCGCTGCGCACGCGCGTCGCGGCAGCTTTCCTTTACCTCAAGCCTGAACGTCGACCTTGGCGAGCTCGACGCGGACGCGCAGCTCGATGTCGGAGAGGATCGACTGGAGCACCGGATCGTCCGACGTCTCGAAATTCTCGGACCATTCGACGATTTCCTGCAGCCGCTCGACGCTCGGCGTGCCTGCCGCCAGCTCCTTGTGGAGCTTGTCGAGCGCATCGAGCCCGCGCTCGGCGTCCTTCGCCTCCTTGCGGCGGCGTTCGATCGCGGGATCGGCGGCGGCGAGCGTCACCAGCATCGCCACCGTCGGCACCGGCTGATGCGTCCCCGTGCCCTGCATCGGCACCGGCATCTGCCGGGCGACGGCCTCTTCCTCGGCGACCGGAAAGCCGGGCGCAGCCTTGGGCAACGCGGCCAGCAGGCTGCGTGCCATCAGCGGCGTCAGGTTGTCGATACGCACGAAATCAGGTCCTCGCGGCCCGCATTGGGCTTAACCCCTCTATAAGAAAGTTACCGCGGATTTTCCACTTTTCCCGAGGGTTTATGCACCGGTTCGCCGCCCCGCTCCTGCTGATGCTCCTCGCGCTGATCGCCAGCCCCCATGCGCTGGCCCAGACGCGGATCAAGGACATCGTCGACGTCGAGAATGTTCGCGAGAACCAGCTGGTCGGGTACGGCCTCGTCGTCGGCCTCGCCGGCACGGGCGATCGCATGCGCAACGCGCCGTTCACCGAGGAATCGATGCAGGCGATGCTCGAGCGCATGGGCGTCAACATCCGCGGCACCAATATGCGCACCCAGAATGTCGCGGCGGTCTCGATCACCGCGACGATGCCGCCCTTCTCGCGTTCGGGCTCGCGGATCGATGTGCAGGTCTCGGCGCTGGGCGATGCGTCCAGCCTCCAGGGCGGCACGCTGATCGCCTCGTCGCTGCGCGCGCTCGACGGCGAGATCTACGCCGTCGCGCAGGGCCCGGTCGCGGTCTCGGGCTTCAAGGGCCAGGGCGCGGCTGCGAGCGTCAGCCGCGGCGTCACCACGTCGGCGCGGATCGCCGGCGGCGCGATCGTCGAGCGCGAGGTGCCCTATTCGCTCCAGTCGGCGAACAGCCTCAAGCTCGCGCTCAAGAACCCCGATTTCGCCACCGCCGATCGCATCGCCGGCGCGATCAACGGCAAATATCCGGGCAGCGCCACCGTGCTCGATCCGGGCACCGTGCAGGTCGCGCCCGCCGCCAATTTCGTCGGCAACGTCATCGATCTCGTCACGCGCATCGGCGATCTCCAGATCACCGTCGATCAGCCCGCGCGCGTGGTGATCAACGAAGCCTCGGGCACCGTGGTGATGAACAACGATGTCCGCATCACCCCCGTCGCGATCGCGCAGGGCGGCCTGACGATCACCGTCTCCGAGCGTCCGCAGGTCTCGCAGCCCGAGCCGCTGTCGAACGGCCAGACCACCGTCGTCCCGCGCACCCAGGTGCAGGTCGACGACGGCAATGGCGCGCATCTCGCGATGGTCAGCGGCGCCTCGCTCCAATCGCTGGTCAGCGGATTGAACACGCTCGGCGTGTCCCCGCGCGACCTGATCACCATCCTTCAGGCCGTGAAGAGCGCCGGCGCGCTCCAGGCCGAGATCGAGGTCCAGTAATGAACGAGCTCACGCCCCTTTCCGCCACCACGGCCGGCACCCCGGTCCGCGCGGTCAATCCGAAGAACACCGAGACCGCGAAGGAATTCGAGGCGATGTTCCTCGGCCAGATGACCAAGATGATGCTCGAGAGCGTCCAGAAGGGCGACAATTTCAACGGCGGCGCCGGCGAGGAGATGTTCCAGGGCGTGCTCGCCGAGAAGCTCGGCACCGAGATCGCCAATCGCGGCGGCATCGGCCTCGCGCCGTCGGTGCTCGATTCGATCCTCAAGCTCCAGCAGGGACAATAATGACCGCTCAGCTCATCGACGCGATGGTTTCGCTCACGGCCCTGATGGAAGAGGAGAGCGAGAAGCTCGCCCGCAAGGCCTATGTCCCCGAGCTCGGCGAGATCGCCGCGGCCAAGCTACGCCTCACCGGCCGGATCGAGGCCGATTTCGCCCGGCTCAAGCGCGAAGCGCCCGATTGGGCCGAGAAGCTCGACGAGGAAGCGCGCACGCTGCTCTCCGACGCCAGCCGCAATCTGCGCGACGCCTCGGCGGTCAACCAGCAGATCCTGTCGCGCCAGATCGAGCTTTCGGTCGAGATGATGGGCGCGATCGCCGCCGAGGCGCAGCGCCTCACCGGCACCCGCAGCAGCACCTATGGCGCCTGCGGCGGGCTCGGCGGCATGGACGCCCCTGCCCCGATCTCGATCAACGCCAGGCTGTAGATCGCTCCGCAACCTGCCGTGCAGGTGCCGGTGAAACGGTATCTTTTTGCGGTTAGGTGAAAACACGTAGGTGGGTTATGCTAGGCGCCGGGGCCCGTTGCGGGTTCCGGAGACCGGCGATGAACCTGCTGCAACTGCCGCGCTGCGCCTTGGGACTGCATCATCGGGACAGGCGGCGCGCCTGGTATGACGGGCCGATCGTGCGCAGCCATTGCACCGGCTGCGGCAAGGCGATGGTCAAGGATTTCCACGGCTGGCATCTCGACCCCGGCCCGCCCGAAGCCGCTGTCTGAACCTCTTGCCGCCGTAGCGCCGGCGGCGGACGACACCCCGGCATCCCTTGGCGGCCCGATCGCAGCCATTGCCGATGTGCGGAATGCGTATCGCGCGGGCCCATGGGCTCAACGATTTTCGCGACATGCCGACACCGCGACGCGCTGGACATGCAGGCCGGCCAGGCTAACGAAGCTTGGCGGCGGCCTCCATTTCACTACAAAGACGGGCCGCCTGCGCGACCCGGCCTCGATCGCCCGGGGTGGCGAGTTCGTTCCAGGTGAGACCTTCAACGATACACTGTTGAAAATGATGATCGCGGTCCTTGAAACTGACCCATGTGCGGCCGCGCCTTGAAAGCGCGAAGGTCGACATGCCTGCGCTATCAGGCAGCGGGACCGTTTTGATCACCGCGTCGCTCGGACCAGCAATTGTGGACATCGCGCCATAAGAGTCGAACGGGCGCGCGAAGGAACCCGCCGGCCGCGCCTCGATCGACGGCACCTCTTTCACCAATGTTGCCGTCAGCTTCTGCGCCGTCGCGCGGCCAACCACCGAAAATGTCGATTGGGAACTGTCCGCTTTCCAGGCCGCTATTCGTGCCTGTGCGGCTTTGGTGGAGGGCGCGCAGTCCGGGCCGGGGAAGGACGATCTCGCCCAATCCATGCTCCGGGGATCGCCGTCGAAAGGACGGTCACTCCAGACTATTTCGAACCTGCACGTTTCGACATTCCTGGGTAGCAGGGCGAGAACGGGTGTCCCGGATCGATAAGGGCCGGCGGGAACGATATAGAAAACCGCCTGCCCGGGAGTGATGGCGCCCACCAACAGCTTCTCGGATCTGGATCCCCATGGCAGCGTCGCCGCGAGCGGAATCGATTTGCCATCGGCAACCTCCCGCGCGGCGCGCTTCCGAAGTTGCCCGAAAAACGCTGTATATGCGTCCATTGGATTGTCGGATGCCGGGACGAACTCGGCAGGAACGGTGACTATTTCGGCCTGAATAGAAGGCCCGGCTTGTGCCGATACATCGCGGCCCCGGACAAGGACTTGCGACGACGCGAGCGCGAGGAGAATGAACGACGCATTGCTTGCAATCCGTCGCATTCAACATGGATCCCCTATGTGAGGTCCAGTTTCTATGCGAGTCTTACGCCGCACGCAATGTCGGCGGACCGTTGGCGCCCCGCTGGCGACCGCCGGCCACGCCCGCAGCCGGGCTATCAGCCGCGGCCGCCCACCGCGGTCTTCAGCATCGACATCTGCTTGCGATACAGGCTGGTCATCGCAGTGAAATCGGCCTGGATCTCGCCCATCTTGAGCAGCTGGTCTTCGAGCGTGACGTTGTTGCCGTCGGGCTTGGTCTCGCTGATGTCCTTGTCGAGGATCACGCCGGCGCCGATCGGCTGGATCGCGCCGAGGCTCTTCATCCGGTCGGTGAGCTGCACCTGCGGCGCCGCGATCATCCCGCTGCCGCCGACCAGCGCGGCGAAATTGGGCTCGGCGACGTCGCGCGCCTTGTAGCCCGGCGTCTCGCTGTTCGCGATGTTCTGCGAGACGACGCGCTGGCGCTCGGACAGGTTCTGCATCCGGTCGCGGATGCCGGCGAGGATCGGAGGCGTGTTCATGGCGATCAGAATCCGTAGCTGGTGGAGGCGCCCGAGTTGAGTCGGTCCAGCGCCGCCTGATAATTGGCGAGCTGCGCGCTCTCGCGCGCGGTTGATTGCGTGCCGGTCACGGCGTTCTTGACGCCGTCGACCATCTGGGCCTTGGCGTCGTCCCAAAAGAGCGAGCGATAGGCGGTCTGGGTCATCGAGATCGCGTCCTCGATCTTCTTCATCGCGAGCTTCGCGTTGTCGAGCGTCGAGAGGTTGAGCGCTTCGCTGAGGTCCATGCCGAAATTGCCGCCCGGGCGGACCTTGGGCGCGCTGCTCGACAGCGTCGCCTGCGTCGCGATGCGCTGCGGCTCGATGCCCAGCTTGGCCAGCGCGTCGGTGTCGGCGTTGCCGGGGATCAGCTCGAGCTCGTGCCCGGGCTTCATCGTGATGCTCAATTTCTGCGTGCCGTCGACCGCGGTGGCGGTGACCGTGCCCTTCGATGCACCGATCATGCCCTGGATGCGGGTCGCGATCGTCTTGAGCGTGTCGCCCGCCGCGATCGTCACCTTGCGCACCGCGCCGTCATCGGCCTTGATCGAGAAATAGTCGCCCGCGCGCAACGTGGTCTGGGTAGTGACCTTGTCCGACGCCGACGCGTTGATCGTGCCGCGACCGAAGCCGAGTGCCGAGATCGCGTTGGCACCGCCGGTATCGCCGGCGATGCGCACCGGCTCGGTGCGCAGCAGCGCCTGGCCGAACTGGGTGGTGTTCTCGATCGCGCCGGTGCCGGCATCGATCCGCGCAACGAAGCCGTCAGTCGGCCCGCGCCGGGGCGCGGCGAGGTCGCCCGTGGTGCGGCCGCCGGCATAGAGCTCGCCGCCGAGGAACGCGACACTGTCGACCTGATCGTCCGCCGCAGTGGCGAGATAGGTTACGCTCGATCCGGACAGGTTCGAATCGATGCGAGCGACGAACCCATCACGCTCGCCGCTCCGGGCATTGACCTGGCTGCCGCTCAGTGCCGCGCTGGTCGCGCCACCGATGGCGATCGTGCCGTCCGCCGCCACGGCGATCGCGCGGGCATCGGCCGCGCCGAGGTTGATGCTGCCGAGATCGGTCGCCAGCGAGGTGCCGCTCAGCTTGCGAACCGAGGCATTGCCGTCCTGGCTGACCACCGCGAGCAGATTGCCGTCGCCGTCGACGGCGAGCGCGTTGATCTGATCGGTGCCCCCGCTGTCGATCGTGCGCCGCTCGGCGATCTTGCCGTTGGCATCGATCCGCGCGACGAAGGCATCGCCGATCCCGGTGGCGGCACGCCCGCCGACATAGACCGAGCCATCGGCGCCGACCGCCACGGCCTTGGCGACGTCGGTGCCGCCGGAACGGACCACGGTCGAGAATTTCTCGTCGCCATTGGCGGCATATTTCGCGACCACCATGTCGCCATCGACCGAAGTCGCGCCGTTGAAGCTGCCGTTGACGGTGCCCGCGACGACGATGCTGCCGTCGGAACCGATCGACACCGCAGCGCCGGTCGACGAGCCGCTGGCGCCGAGGCTGCGCTGCCACACGACATTGCCTGCCCCGTCCATCTTGGTGAGGAACAGGTTGTTGTCGCCGTCGGACTGGTTGGCGCCGAGATTGCCCGCGGTGGTGCCGACGACATAGCTATAGCCCTGCGCATCGGTGGCGACCGCGGCGGCGTCGGTATTGGCGTAGACATTGCTCGTCTTGGTCGTGTTGGTCTTGACCTTGCCGTCCATGTCGGTGGTCGTGGTCGTGATCGTGGTGGTCTTGCCGGCCAGCACGTTCTGCGCGGTCTTGTCGCCGTCGAGCGCCTGGATCGTCCCCATCGTGACGCGCGTGTTGGTGCCGGTGGGATCGTTGAAGCGGAATACCTGCGTCGCCGTCGTCGGCGCGGCGACCGTGGTCTGGATCGTGGTCCCCGTCCCGGTCCCGGTCACCGCCGGGGTGCTCGTGGCGAGCGCGGTCTGGCCGGTCGCGACGACCAGCGAATCCTTCGCGCCGATCTGATCGAGCGACACCTGCTCGAGCCCGTCGGGCGTATCGAGCTTCAGCGCATATTTGCCGTCGGCCAGCACCGCCTTGAAGCGCGTGCCCCAGCGCGAGACCACATTGCCGTTGGCGTCGGTCAACGGTGTGCCGTCGGGTTTGACCGCGGGCGTCGCGCTGATCGCGCTGTTGAGCTGCGATACCACCGACTCCATCGTCGGGGGCTGCGCGCCGGCGGACAGGTCGACCGTGAAGGTCTCGTTGAGCGAGCCGCGGCTGAGCTTGACGCTGAACTTTTCCTGCCCGGTCAGGTTCGGGATGGGATCCGACATGCGCGTCACCAGCCCCTTGCCCACCGTCTCATAGGGGTTGGTCGCGGTGAGCTTGCCCGATTGCGCGGTCGAGGCGGGGTTGCCGAACGAAAGGTTGACCTTGTCCGAGGGCGCGGTGGTCAGATAGCTTTGAAGATCGGTCAGCCCCTTGGCGAAGGCCTTCTGATATTGGGTGCGCAGCGCGTTGGACGCAGTCGTCGCGGTTGCTGCCTCGGCGAGCACGCGCAGCTTCTCGAGCGCCTTGTAGGCGACGAAGCTGGTCTGGACGTCGTTGGGAAGGATGTCGCCGCTGGTATTGGACTTGTCGACGATCGTCCGCGAGGCGAGGATCGAGATCACCTGCGCCGAGGCCGAATTGGTCTTGGTCGCTTCCTTCCACGGCGGGGTGGTCGCATCCAGCGTGAACTGCGCCTTCGCCTTGCGCACGGCCTTGCTGTCATAGGCGATCGTGTTCGTCGCCAGCGAGAAGACCGAGGAGTCTCCCGTCAGCAAGCTCAAGCCCATCAGGCTGCTGGAAAAATTAACCGTCATGGAAAACCGACCCTTCCCCCACGCTCCTATAATAGGATGAGTGAACGCTTTCTTGCGTCCATCCACGAATTTTCTGCGAGGGGTCCAGAATGAGCCTGATGGCGCCAATTGCCGAGCCGGTCGAACTCAAGAAGTATAGCGGGCCGCAGCGCGCGGCCGCGCTGATGCTGGCGCTGGGCAAGGATCACGGCGCCCCGATCTGGGAGCAGCTCACCACCGACGAGGTCAAGGAGCTCTCCTCGACGATCGCCGGGCTCGGCCGCGTGCCGGCGCAGGTCGTCGAGCATCTGCTCATCCAGTTCACCGGCGAAGTCGCCTCGATGGCGTCGCTCCACGGCAGCTACGAGACCACCGAGCGGCTGCTCGGCGGGATCCTGCCGGGCGACAAGGTCAAGGAGATCATGGAAGACATTCGCGGTCCCTCGGGCCGCACGATGTGGGACAAGCTCTCCAACGTCAGCGAGACCGTCCTCGCCGGCGCGCTCAAGCACGAATATCCGCAGACCGTCGCGGTGATCCTCTCGAAGCTGCGCCCCGATCACGCCGCGCGCGTGATCGCCGAGCTGCCGCGCGAATTCTCGGTCGACGTGGTGATGCGCATGCTGCGCATGGAGACCGTCCAGAAGGACGTGATCAATCAGGTCGAGGCGACGCTCAAGAGCGAGTTCATGACCAATCTGTCGCGCTCGCAGAAGCGCGATCCGCACGAGGCGATGGCCGAGCTGTTCAACTCGCTCGACCGCTCGACCGAGGAAGCGATGCTCACCGCGCTCGACAACAAGGCGCCCGAAAGCGCCGAGCGCATCCGCGCGCTGATGTTCACCTTCGAGGATCTCGCCAATCTGCTGCCGGCGGCGATCGCGGTGATCGTCCGCAATGCCGACAAGCGCGAGATGGCGCTGGCATTGAAGGGCGCCCCGGATCAGCTCAAGCAGCTGTTCTTCGGCGCGATGACCGAGCGTGCGGCCAAGCTGATGCGCGAGGACATGGCGGCGATGGGCCCGATCCGCGCCCGCGATTGCGAGGAAGCGCAGTCGGCGCTGGTCCGCCTCGCCAAGAGCCTCGCCGATCGCGGCGAGATCCTGCTCGTCGATCCCAAGTCCGACGACGCGATGATCATCTGAGATGGGCATGGGCTTCCAGAACGTCGAGCGTTTCGCCTTCGACCGCATCTTCTCCACCCCGGCGAGCGACGGCGCGACGATCCCGAGCGGCGATACGCTGCTCGAGATCAGCGCGCTGCGCGCCGAGCTTGCCCTGCTCCGCTCGGACGTCGACGCGCAGATCGCGATCGCCCGCGCCGAGGCGTTCGAGGCCGGGCTCGCCCAGGCCCGCGCCGAGCGCGACGTCGCACTGCTGAGCGCGGTCGACGCACTCCACGCCGGGATCGAGGCACTCGACGAGCGTTTCGACGAAGTCTCGACCCGGGTCACCGGCGAGGCCGCCGAGATCGCGCTCGCCGCCGCCGACATGATCGCCGGTCGCGCCGTCGATCTCGCCCCCGCCGAGGCGATCGACGCCGCGATCGGCCGCGCGCTCGGCCAGGTCGCCCGCGGCACCGAGCTCGAGATCCGCGTCAACCCGGAGCTGATCGAGACGATCGAGGCGCGCATCGCCGATCGCCAGTCGAAGGACCGTCGCAAGCTCAACCTCACCGTCGTCGGCGATGTCACCGTCGCGGTCGGCGACGCGCGGATCAGCTGGGAAAAGGGCGGGCTCTCGCTCGACGCCGACGCCCGCCGCGCCGCAGTGATGGAAGAACTCGAAACGCTCCTCCCCCCGGCTGCCGGCGCGCATTGATCCGTTCCTCCCCGAGCTGCGCTCGGGGAGGGGGATCATGCGAAGCATGGTGGAGGGGCCGCGCCGAAGGCGCGGCGTCCGCTATCCGACAATGTCGACGCCGCGCTTCGGCGGCGCTCCTCCACCACGCCCTGTGGGCGCGGTCCCCCTCCCCCAGGCAGCCTGGGGGAGGAATTTTTATGTCGGCTCTCCCTCCCCGCACCCCACTAGGCAAAAAATTCCCACCCGGCACAATCTGCCGCCCGAACCCCTCCTATAAGTGAAGAGAGAGGGGCATTCCCGCCCCCGAAGCCACATCACGGGGCGGCATTGGAAGCGATCAAGAAATTTGCCGGGCAGCTTGGCCCGAAGCGGCTGATGCTGATGGGCGGGGTGGCGTTCGCGCTGCTCGCCGCCCTCGCCTTCGTCGCCACCCGCGGCTCCGATCCGCAGATGGGCTATCTCTACACCGATCTCGATCCGTCCGCCGCCGCGACGATCACCGAGAAGCTCAAGGCCGCGAACGTGGAATACACGCTCTCCGCCGACGGCACCTCGATCATGGCGCCGCAGGACAAGCTCGCCGAGCTGCGCATGTCGATGGCCGGCGAGAAGCTCGGCGGCAAGATCGGCTATGAGGTGCTCGACGAGGAGCAGCCCTTCGGCGTCTCCGCCAGCCGCGCCAAGATGAACGAGACGCGCGCCGTCGAGGGCGAGCTCTCCAAGTCGATCCAGACCATCCAGAATGTCAGCGCCGCGCGCGTCCACATCGTGATGCCCGAGCGCGCGATGTTCGCCGCCGAGAGCCGCAAGGCGACCGCGGCGGTCACCGTCAAGACCAAGGGCCGTCTCTCCTCGGAGCAGATCGCCTCGATCCGCTATCTCGTCTCCTCCTCGGTCCCCGAGCTCTCGCCCGAGGCGGTGTCGGTGGTCGATCAGACCGGCGCGCTGCTCGCCCGTGCCGGCGAAGCCGGTTCGGCCGGCGGCGCCGATGCCGATGAGCGCCAGCAGGCAGTCGAGGCCAAGCTGCGCGAGGAAGTCGAGGCGCTGCTCGAGCCGATCGTCGGCCAGGGCAAGGTTCGCGCCGAGGTCTCCGCGCAGATCGATCGCGACCAGACCCGCGAGGAAGCCAATGTCTTCGATCCCGACAAGCAAGTGATCTCGCGTCAGGTCAGCGTCGAGAATGGCGAGCAGAACAGCGAGCAGGATGCCGGTGCGCAAACCGCGTCGGTCGCCAACCAGCTTCCCGAGACGCAGGGCCAGGCGCCCGGCGGCGCCAATGGCACCGGCCGCCAGTCGCGCAGCAACCAGACCTCGGAAGACACCACCTACGACAACAGCTCGACCAAGACGGTCACGCTGCGCGGCCCCGGCAAGGTCACCCGCCTCACCGTCGCGGTGATGGTCGATGGCGGCGAGAAGGGTCTGCCCCAGCCGCAGATGCAGCGCATCCAGCGCCTCGTCGAGAATGCCGTGGGCATGGACGCCGAGCGCGGCGACAGCGTCGTGGTCGAGAGCATGCGCTTCGCCAATGACGACAGCCTCGCCGACAAGGAGGCCGGCATCCTGTCGAGCCTGCCGATGGATCGGATCTGGGGCCTGCTGCAGATCATCGTGATCGGCGTGGTCGGTCTGATCGCTCTCAAGATGCTCAAGCCCAAGATCGTGCCGCAGCCCGCCGCTGCCGCGCTCGAAGGCCCGGCCGGCGAGATGCCGCTGACCGCCCAGTCGCCCGAGATGCTCGCGCTCGCCGAGCGCGCCGCGGACGGCGATGCCGAGGCGATGCAGAAGCTCGAAGCCATGAACAATGCCGATCAGCCGCTGCTCGATCAGGAGATCGCGCTCGCCCAGGTCGACGGCCGTATCAAGCTCTCCGCCCTCAAGCGCATTGGCGATGCGATCTCCGCGAGCCCGCCCGAAGCGGCCTCGGTGATCCGCCAGTGGATGAATGCATAAGGATTTGACGACGATGACCATCGAACCCCACGACATCATCCCTGCGGATCCCAGCGACGCGAACGCCCCGGTGTTCGAGGATTTCGAGCCGTTCCCCGGCAGCGACCAGGCCGTCGCCGGCGCCGAGGGCCTCGAGGCCGTCCACGACGTGCCGGTCAAGGTCCAGGCCGTGCTCGGCCGCGCCCGCATGCCGGTCGGCGAGCTGCTCCACCTCACCTCGGGCACCGTCGTCGAGCTCGATCGCCGCGTCGGCGAGCCGGTCGACATCTTCGTCAACGATCGCCTGATCGCCCGCGGCGAAGTCGTGCTGATCGACAACGCGCTCGGCGTGACGCTCACCGAAATCGTTCGTCAGGACCGTTGATGCCGCAATCCATCCGAATGATCCTGGTCGGCGCGCCCGGCGGCGAGTTCCGCCGCGCGGCCGAGCTGGCCCGCGATGCCGGCGCCGCGGTGGCGATGGCCGACACGCCGGCGCAGGCGCTCGACCTGCTCCGCGCGGGCGGCGGCGATATGGTGATGATCGATGTCGACACCGACATCGCCGGCTTCATGGCGAGCATCCGCGCCGAGCGCTTCACCCTCCCCGTGCTCGCCTGCGGCATCCAGGCCTCGGCCGAGCGCGCGGTGGCGGCGATCCGCGCCGGTGCCCGCGACTATGTCCCCCTCCCGCCGCAGCGCGAGCTGATCGCAGCGGCGATCGCCTCGGTGATCGAGCGCAAGGCGCCGGTCCGCATCGGCGACCATCCCGCGCTTGCCCGCGCCGTTTCGCTCGCTACGGCCGTGGCGCCGACCGCCGCTCCGGTGCTCGTCACCGGCGAGAAGGGCAGCGGCAAGGAAGTTCTCGCCCGCACGATCCACGAGGCGTCGGGCCGCCCCAATCCGATGTACGTCGTCGAATGCGCCGGCGTCGCCCCCGACGTGCTCGAGTCCGAATTGTTCGGCCACGAGGCCGGCGCCTTCCCCGGCGCGGTCGCGCGCCGCATCGGCCGGCTCGAAAAGGCCGCCGGCGGCACGATCTTCCTGCGCGAAGTCGGCAGCCTCGCCCCCGCCACCCAGGCGCGCCTCGCCGAGGCGCTGCAGGAGCAGCGCTTCACCCGCATCGGCGGCAGCGAGATCGTCCCCTTCCAGGCGCGGCTGATCGCCTCGACCGGCACCGAGCTCGAAGCCGCGGTCAATGCCGGCAGCTTCCGCGCCGATCTGCTCGTCCGCCTCGGCCTCGTCCGGGTCGAGGTGCCGCCGCTCCGCGCGCGGGGCGGCGATCTGGTCCAGCTCGCCCAGCATTTCGCCGAGCGGCTCGCCGAGTCCGATGGCGTCCCCGCCCGCCCGTTCAGCGAAGCGGCGCTGGTGCTGCTGTCGCGCTATGCCTGGCCCGGCAACATCCGCGAGCTCGAGGACTGCACCCACCGTGCCGTCTTGCTCGCGCAGGGCCCGGCGATCGAGCCGCACGATCTCGTCCGCTCGGATGGTACCCGGCTGCTCGATCTCGAGCTCGCCGAGCCCGGCGGCCTCCAGATCGAGAGCCTTGTCGGCCGCACCGTCGAGGAGGTCGAGCGCGAGCTGATCCTCCACACGCTGACGCGCTGCCACGGCAACCGCACCTCGGCGTCGAACATCCTCGGCATCTCGGTGCGCACGATGCGCAACAAGCTGCGCACGTTCATCGAGGCCGGCATCGCCGTCGCTCCGGCACCGTGATCGGGCCGACCGTTTTTCTCCCTCTCCCGCCTGCGGGAGAGGGTCGGGGTGAGGGTCGGTCCCTCCCCGCCAGCGAAACGGCACGCCGAACCGGACTCACCTTCACCCAATCCTCTCCCGCAAGCGGGAGAGGGCCAGTCATCGAGCAGCTCTGATGCCCCCAGCCATCGCCAATCTTCTCAACCGCATCGGCCTGAACCGCGATCTCGCGCTGGCCGGCTCGGTCGTCGCGATCATCGCGATGCTGGTCCTGCCGATGCCGGGCTGGCTGCTCGATCTCGGGCTCGCGCTGTCGATCACCATCGCGGTGATGATCCTGATGACGGCGCTGTTCATCGAGAAGCCGCTGGAGCTCAGCGCCTTCCCGACGATCCTGTTGATCGCGACGATGTTCCGATTGGGCCTCAATCTCGCCTCCACCCGCCTGATCCTCACCCATGGCCATGAAGGCCATGGCGCCGCGGGCGGGGTGATCGGGGCGTTCGGCGAGTTTCTGATGGGCGGCGAGGTCATCATCGGCCTCACCATCTTCATGATCCTGATCGTCATCAACTTCGTCGTCATCACCAAGGGCGCCGGACGTATCGCCGAAGTCGCCGCGCGCTTCAGCCTCGATGCGATGCCCGGCAAGCAGATGGCGATCGACGCCGATCTCTCCGCCGGCATGATCACCGAGGAGCAGGCGCGCGAGCGCCGCGCCGAGATCGAGGCCGAGAGCGGCTTCTACGGCTCGATGGACGGTGCCTCGAAGTTCGTGAAGGGCGATGCCGTCGCCGCGCTGCTGATCACCGCGGTCAACATCGTCGTCGGCCTCACCATCGGCGTCGTCTCGCATGGCGTGCCGATCGGCGAGGCGTTCCACACCTATACCGTGCTCACCGCGGGCGAGGGTCTGGTCAGCCAGATCCCCGCGCTGATCATCTCGATTGCCGCGGGTCTGCTCGTCTCGAAGGGCGGCATCAAGGGCAAGACCGGCGCCACGCTCGGCGAGCAGCTCGGCCGCTATCCCAAGGCGTTCGGCATGGTGTCGTTCCTGATGGGCGCGCTGGCGCTGATGCCCGGCCTGCCCTTCATCCCCTTCGCGATGTTCTCCGCCGCCGCCGGCTATGCCGCGTGGAAGATGAGCAAGAACGCCCAGGCCAGGGTCGCCCTCGCCCGTGCCATCGCCGCGCAGGAAGAAGCGCAGACCGCGATCGTCGAGCAGCCCATCTCGCAAACGCTCGCCATCGACGCGGTGCGCATCGAGATCGGCTATGCGCTGCTGCCGATGATCAACGACGAGCAGCGCGAGCCGCGCCTCGACGATCAGGTCCGCGCGCTCCGCCGCCAGATGGCGACCGATTTCGGCTTCGTCCTCCCCTCGGTCCGCATCATCGACAATATGGGCCTTAAGCCCAACGAGTATGTCATCACGATCAAGGAGACCGAGGCGGCGCGCGGCGAGATCAAGCTCGAGAAGCTGCTGCTGATCAATCCGGGCGGCGGGCCCGTCGGCATGCCCGGCGACGTCACCAAGGAGCCGGTGTTCGGCCTCCCCGCGCTGTGGATCGATCGCGAGCTGCGCGACGAGGCCGGCTTCCGCGGGCTGACCGTGGTCGATTGCGGCACGATCATCACCACCCATCTGACCGAGCTGGTCAAGGACAACATCGCCGATCTGCTCTCCTACACCGAGACGCAGAAGCTGCTCACCGAGGTCCACAAGGATTCGGAGAAGCTCGTCGCCGACATCGTTCCGTCGAAGGTCTCGATCTCGAGCGTCCAGCGCATCCTCCAGAACCTGCTTTCGGAAGGCATCTCGATCCGCGACGTGCCGACGATCCTCGAAGGCATCGCCGAGGCCGCGCCGCTGACCAACAACCTGACCCAGATGACCGAGCATGTCCGCGGCCGGCTCGCCCGCCAGATCAGCGCATCGCAGGTCCGCGGCGAAGCGATCCCGGTGGTCACGCTGTCGTCCGAATGGGACCAGGCCTTTGCCGAATCGATCCTCGGCCATGGCGACGATCGCCAGCTGGCGATGGCCCCCTCGGCGCTGCAGAAGTTCATCCAGTCGGTGCGCGAGACCTATGATCGGCTCGCGCAGGACGGCGAGATTCCGTGCCTGCTCACCAGCCCGGCGATCCGCCCCTTCGTCCGCTCGATCATCGAGCGCGTGCGGCCCGCGACGGTGGTGCTCTCGCAGAACGAGATCCACGCCCGCGCCCGCATTCGCGCGCTCGGCACGATCGGTTGAGGCCGTTCGCGCAACAATCATCCTATAATGAAAAAGCGGCCCTTTGAGGCCGGGCAAGAGGCGACCGGATGCAGATCAACCCCTTCGGCTTACCGTCAGGCGCGGGCGCGCAGTCCGCATCGGCGTTCGCCGGCACCGGGCTCGGCTTCATCGAAGCGCTCGGCGCGATGACCCAGGGCGGTCTCGTCCAGCCGATGGCGATCGGTGGGCCCGGGCTGGCCCAGGCCGCGACGCGCGACCCGGCCCAGCCAAGGGCCCCGCTCGCCGCGACCGGAACGCTGCCCGGCTTCCAGCAGCCGGCCGCATTCTCGCAGCTTCTCGCCACCGCCGCGAAGCTCCCGGCCGCGCAGCCGACGCCGGCCGCGCCCGAGGCCGTGCTCGCGCCCGCCCCGCTCCCCGCCGAGCCGGTGACCCCGCTCGCCGCCGCGCCGGTGCCGCCTGCCCAGCCATTGGCCGAAGCGCCGACGCCCGAGACTCCGGTCGAAGCACCGGCCGCCCCCACATCACCGGCGCCGGCGAAGAACCCGCCGGTCGTCGCGAAGCCGCTGCCCCGGCCTGACCTGCCGGCACCCGCCGCGCCCGGGGAAGGCCAGCCCCAGCCCGATGCCGCGCTCACGACCGATCTGCCCGTCGTCGCCAAGCCCGAAGAGACCGCGCCGACCCCGCGCAAGGCTCCGCGCGGCGCCGCGGTCGAGACCGATCCAGCCGCGCAGCCCGACGCCAAGGCGCCGGTCCCGGCCGAGCTGCTCGCCACCGGCATGCCGTTGCAGCCCGCTCCGCAGCCGCAGCCGCAGCCGGCGCCGCGCGAGGCGATGCAGACCGCGAACAACGCCGCTTCGCCCGCCGTCCGCAAGACGGCGGCCGCGAATGCGCCGGCGGGCGATGCCACCCAGCCGGCCGCGGGCACCAATGCCCCCGCGACCGCCGACTTCGCCGATGCCGTCGCGGCCCGCGGCGACTCTTCCGGCGGCGACGCCCATGCCGACGCGCAGGGCCAGCCCGATGCGCGTCCCGCCGGCATCGCCCGCGCCGACGCGCCGGTCCCGGCCTTCCAGCCCGGCCATGCCACCGCCGCCACGCACCCCGCCGCCGCCGGCAGCGCGCCCGCGCCCGCCGAGCCGGTGATCGAAGCCCGTTCCGGCCATCTCGGCCATTCGCTGGGTGTCGAGATCGCGCGCAAGGTCGAGCTCGGCGAGGAGACGCTGCGCATCCGCCTCAATCCGATCGAGCTCGGCCGGATCGAAGTGACGCTCGCCTTCGACGACAAGGGCAGCCTCCAGGCCACCGTGCGCACCGAGAGCGCGCAGGCGATGGACCTGCTCCGCCAGGACGCGCCCGATCTCGCCCGCACGCTCGATCAGGCCGGCGTCCGCACCGACGCGCAGAGCTTCCGCTTCGAGAATCGCGGCGGCGACGGCGGCGGCCAGCAGGCCCAGCAGCAGCATTCGCAGAATCGCGGCAGCTTCGCGTCGTCCGATGACGATGCCGGCGCCGCCGAACCCATCTACCGCCCGGTCCGCAGCGACGGGCAGGTCGACCTTCTCGCCTGAGGAAATCCTATGACAACCGTCAATTCCGCCACGACCGTCGCCGACGCCAAGACCGCCGCGGCCTCGACCAAGATCAACGCCGATTTCGACATGTTCCTGAAGCTGCTCACCACCCAGATGCAGAACCAGGACCCGCTCGATCCGATGGACACGGCGCAATATACCCAGCAGCTCGTCCAGTACTCGCAGGTCGAGCAGTCGATCGAGCAGACCAAGACGCTCAAGGAGATGCTGTCGGCGTTCGGCACGCAGAATCTGATGCAGGCCTCGGCGCTGATCGGCGCGCAGGTCGAGACCAATTCGGAGATCTCGGGCCTCAGCGCCGCCACCCCGGCGCAGTGGACCTGGTCGGCCACGCGCGAGGTCGCGTCGATGACCGGCACGATCACCGACGAGAAGGGCAAGGTGGTCGACACCTTCCCGATCGACACCAGCGGCACCTCGGGCGCCTTCACCTGGGACGGCACCACCAGCAACGGCAAGAAGGTCGATCCGGGCCTCTACAAGCTCGAGCTCGAGGGCAAGGACGCGTCGGGCACCGCGGTCTCCGCGACCGCGCATGCCTTTGGCAAGGTCACCGATGTCGAGCTCGACAATGGCAGCGTCCAGCTGACCATCAACGGGCTCCAGGTCGCCTCGGGCGATCTGCTCCGCGTCGGCTGACGCCGCACCGCTCCACCGGGCCGACTGAAGACGCCGGGGCGAGGATCTCTCGCTCCGGCGTCGTCGTTTTCGGCGCCGTTCACACGCCATTCCGTACAACCACTTAGCGGAGTTTTCCATCGCCCGGAGCCCGCCGCGGACCCGGTTTTCGCGCTATAATGAAGTAGAGAGACGGGCGGCCCGTTCCGATCCCCTCTGCGGGTCGCTCGTCTCTTCCTCCCTTTCCGGGCCTCCTCCTCCTCGCCCGGAAACGACAAGAGCCAGGCTGGTCCCTACCCAGCCTGGCTCTTGCGTTTTGCGCCCCTGCGCCCGTCTCGAAACTCTATGGGAATGCGTCCGCGCCCGGCTCCGGGCCGCGCGGATCAGCGCGATGCGGCGCGCGTCAGCGGCATCGGAATGATTTCGGCAGTGGCGATCGGCGTCGCATCGACTGCGAAGTCGTCGAGCGCGCAGCCGGCAACGCCCGCCGGCACCAGCAGCATCGCGAGGCAATCGCCGATCGCGGGATCTTCGCGCGGGCCGATCGTGTCGAGCACGTCGGAGAGCGCCATGCCGGCCTGCAGCGCCTTCTCGGCAGCGGCGTTCCACAACGCTTCAGCATCGTCGACGGTCAGCGTCAGCGTCGCGGTAAAGGCGCTGTTGATCGCACTGGCATTGCTGACGTCGCGAAGATTCATGAATGTGACCCTCTGTTTTTTTGCGACCCGATCCGGGTTGCCGCCCATTGCCTCAGCGCCGCGCGACGACACAGTCCGGGGATGCCCCGATACGTAGAGTTACCGGTATCAGCGACACCGGCATGACAGCTCAGTGAACCCGTGCTTCGGCGCGCCGCGCCAGCTCGCGGGCATGCGCGCCGACAAGGCACAGCTCGGCGTAGAGCCGGTCCCAGAATGGCGCGGGGATTTCGAGGCGCGCCTCGCCTTCCTGGCTCAGCTCCAGCGCCGCGCGCGGCTCGAGGCCGAGCTCGAAGCGCGTTCCGAACGTGCCGTCGACATGCTCCTCGGGAAGCCCGTGCGGCACCGCGAGGCGCGCCGACATGATGTAGCCGGCCAGCACATCGGTGCCGTAGCCGTCGAGCAGGATGCGCGGACGATCGCTCATGTCGGGCCGCTCGAGCACGACGAGCGCGCCCGAGGGATGCTCCTCGACGCTCACGCGCAGCTTGCCACCAAAGGCGTCGGTGATTTCTCGGATACGTGGAAACAAGCGATGATCTCCTTGCCATCATTATAGATGGATCAACCATCCCGACGGGCGGAGCGCGCGGTTTTCGTTGCGCCGGACGCACGCGGAAAAGGCGCAAAAAAAGAGGCCGGGACGTTGCCGTCCCGGCCTCCTGTCGTCAGGTAAGCTTCCAGGGAAAAGCTTGACCTTAACGGAACAGCGACGTGATGGTCTGCGGCGCCTGGTTGGCGATCGACAGAGCCTGCACACCGAGCTGCTGCTTGACCTGCAGCGCCTGCAAGCGGGCCGATTCCTTCGCGAGGTCCGCGTCGACGAGATTGCCGATGCCGCCTTCGATGGTGTCGGAGAGCTTGCTGGTGAAGGTCGCCTGAGCGTCGATCTTGCGCGAAGCCGCGCCGAGCGTGCTGAGGGTCGTCTTCAGGTTCGCCTGGGTCGTGGTCAGCGTGTCGATCATCGCCTGGGCCGAAGCCTGGCTGCTGATGTTGCCGCTGGCCGCAACAGTGATCACCGACTTGCCAAGCTCCATGTCCTGGTTCGCAACGCTGAGCGAGTCCGGATCCCAGGTCGTCGACCCGGTGTTCGAATCCTTCAGCGACTGCAGCGCAGTCACGGTGCCGCCCGAGGCCTTCAGCAGGTTGGTGCCGTTGAAGTCCGACGAGTTGACGATCGTGGTGATCTGATCGCGCAGAGCCACGAAGTCGGCATTGTAGGCGTCACGCGTTGCCGTATCGATGCCGGCGTCGGCAGCCTGATAGGCCTTGGCCTTCATCTGGTTGACGACGTCCGAGATCTGCTCGGCACCGGCGACTGCGACGTCGGTCACGCTCTTGGCGCGGCTCAGCGACGAGGAAACGGCCTTGAGGCCGCCCATGTCGCCGCGAAGGCCCTGAGCGATCGTGTACGAAGCCGAGTCATCCTTGGTCGACGACACGTTCAGGCCGGTGTTGATGCGGCTCTGAACCTGCGACATGCCCTTGTTGGTCTCGGAGAGGCTCTGGAGAGCCGCCATCGCGCCGGTGTTGGTGTTGACAGAGAAACCCATGATAATTTCCTTCTTGGACTAGAGCCGCTTCTGCGGCCCGGACCGGAGACGCCGGTCCGCGACCTGGCGCATGCGCGCCCTGCAGGTTCATCATGGGAAGATTTCCAGGAGGACCAAAATTCCTCCGCAAATTTAAATGGTTAGCGAAAGGTTAACGAGACTGGGCGGCGGGGTGCGCCGCTCGCTCAGCCCACACACGCCCGTGCCCGCGCGAGCAGGAAGGCGCGCTCGGTCGCGTTTCGTGTCAGGCCGGCCGCCGCTTCGAACTCGGCCCGCGCCTCGGGCAGCCGGCCCGCGCGGAACAGGAAATCGCCGCGCGCCGCGGGCAGCGGCGCATAGCCGCGCAGCGCCTCGACTCCGGGCAGGTCGTCGATCAGCCGCAGCCCCGCCTCGGGGCCCGCGGCCATGCTGTGCGCGATCGCGCGGTTGAGCCCGACCACCGGCGTCGGCAGCACGCGGTTCAGCCGATCGTACAGCGCCGCGATCCGCGCCCAGTTAGTCTCGGCGGCGGTGCGCGCGCGGGCATGGCAGGCGCCGATCGCCGCCTGGAGCGCATAGGCGCCCCCGCCCCCGCCGAGCGCCTCGACCTGGCGCAGCGCATCGAGCCCGCGCCGGATGAGCAATGGGTCCCAGCGCGCGCGGTTCTGCGCGGTGAGGGGCACGAAGGCGCCGCTGGCATCGGTGCGGGCGTTCAGCCGCGATGCCTGGATGTCCATCAGCGCGACCAGCCCGAACACTTCGGGCTCGGCCGGCATCAGCCCCGCGAGAATGCGGCCCATCCGCCGCGCCTCGGCGCACAAGGCTGGGCGGATCGCGTCCTCGCCGGCGGTGGCCGCATAGCCTTCGTTGAAGATCAGATAGAGGACCTCGAGCACCGGGGCGAGGCGCGCGGCGAGCTCTTGCCCGCGCGGCATCTCGAAGGCGAGCCCGGCCTGCCCGATCGTCCGCTTGGCGCGGACGATGCGCTGGGCGATCGTCGGTTCGCTGGTGAGGAAGGCGCGCGCGATCTCGTCGGTGCTCAGCCCGCCGATCAGCCGCAGGGTGAGCGCCGCGCGCGCGTCCGCCGAAAGGATCGGGTGGCACGCCGCGAAGATCAGGCTCAGCAGCTCGTCGCCGACATCGTCGTCCATCGCCGCCTCGATCCGCGCGACCGCGCTCGCATCGGCTTCGTCCTGCTCGCGGGCGATCTCGGCGTGCTTGCGCGCGCGCATCGTGTCGTGCCGGATGCCGTCGAGCGCGCGGCGCTTGGCGGTCGCCATCAGCCACGCCGCGGGATTGTCCGGCACGCCGCGCTTCGGCCAGTCGGAGAGCGCGATGAGCAGCGCTTCCTGCGCCAGCTCCTCGGCGCGGTCGACGTCGCGCACCATGCGGGCCAGGCCGCCGATCAGCCTGGCCCGTTCGATCCGGAACACCGCCTCGATCGCGCGTCGCGTCGCTTCGTCCGCCATGCGCCCCTTGTCGGGGAAACGCGCCGACCCGACAAGCGCCCGCCGGGCTCAGTTGCCGGCGAGCTTGTCCTTGGTGCGATCGTGGATCGCGGCGACCTCGGGGGTCAGATTCTCGGCGAAGTCTTCCATCTCGAAGATCGGCCGGAGCTCGAGCTCGCTCGGTCCCGGCATCGGATTGGGGCAGCGCCGCGCCCAGGCGATCGCCTCGTCCATGTCCTTGACTTCCCACACCCAATAACCGGCGACGAGCTCGCGCGTCTCGGCGAAGGGGCCGTCGGTGACGTTGCGGTCGGATCCGTCGAAGCCGATCCGCACGCCTTGGGACGAGGGCTTGAGCCCGTTGCCGTCGAGCATGATCCCGGCGTTGACCAGTTCCTCGTTATATTTGCCCATCGCCTCGAGCAGTTCGGTCGAGGGCATGACGCCCTGTTCGCTGTCCTCGGTCGCCTTCACGAAAACCACTACCCGCATTTTCCCTCTCCTTCGTCGCCAGAGGCCGAAGCGCCTCTCCCTTTGATGACGAACGAGGTGCGCCGGAATCGACAGTGGTTCGAAAATTTTTTCGCCACGCGGTTTCGGAAGGGCGACGCCCAACGAAAAAGGGCCCGTCCGATCGCTCGGACGGGCCCCCTCCCTCCCCCGAAGGATTCACATCAGAACGGGAACAGCGCGTCGTAGATCTGCTGGCCCCAGCGCGCCTGCTGCGCGTCGGTGAGCTGGCCCTTGCCGCCGTAGATCACGCGCGCCTCGGCGATCTGCGAGTGCTGGATCGAATTGTCGCGCGCGATGTCCTCGGGGCGGATGATGCCGGTGACGATCAGCTCGCGCATCTCGAAATTGACGCGCACTTCCTGCTTGCCACGGATCATCAGATTGCCGTTGGGCAGCACCTGGGTGACGATCGCGGCCATCGTCATGTTGATCGTCTCGGAGCGGTTGGTGGTCCCGCCGCCGGCGTATTTGGAGCCCGAATTGGTCTCGAGCGCGGCCGCGGCGTTGCTACCGAGCAGCTTGGCCACCGGCGCGATGCCGAGCAGCCCGCCGAGCCCGCCATTCTCCGAACCGCCGCGGGTGCGCGAGGTGTTGTTGCCGATATCGGCCTTGTCCTGAATGTTGATCTTGATCGTCAGGATGTCGCCGAGCTTGCCCGCGCGCTGGTCGCGGAAAAACGCGCCGGCGCCAGTGCGGAACAGCGACGCGCTCGACGCGCCGGTCGGCTGCGGCTGCTGCATCGCCACCTGGGTCGGCCGGGCGGTGCCGGCGCGGTCCGAAGGCATCGCCAGCGACGGCTCGACATCGGGCGCCGCGACGGGGTCGATGCCGGAGAGCTTGGGCGCCTTGCCGATCTGCTGGAGCCGCCCGACCGAGCCGCAGCCCGACAGCGTGGCGCCGAGCGCCAAGAGAAGAATGACGTTACGCATGTTCAAATCCCTCGGTTAATTACGGTGCGGCGATCCGGACGGTGCCGGAGCCTTCGATCGTTCCATCGAGCGTGCGGTTGGTGGCATTGGTCACCACCCGCACCATTTCGCCCTTGCCGCCGCCGTTCAGCGCGCGGCCCGAAGCGGTGATCACCAGCGCGCCCGAGACGATGCGGATCGTCACCGGCTCGCCGCGCCGCACGAGCTGCGGCTTCATCAGGTCCGAGCGCCGCACGGTCATCCCGGCGGTGAGGTTGCGCGCGGCTTCCATGCCGGCGGCGTCCTCGGCCGAGAGCACCCCGCGCGCCGCGGCGGGCGCGCGCGCCTCGGTCTCGAAATCCTCGCGCTCGAGCCGCGTGCCCTTCTCGACCGCATGGGCGAGGACGGCCACCGGCACGTCCTCTGCCGGGACCGAAGCGGCGCCGGCCAGCGCGAGGGCGAGCAACAGGCTCATCAGCGCAGCTGGCTGGTCGTCGCCAGCATCTCGTCGGCGGTCTTCACCACGCGGCTGTTCATCTCATAGGCACGCTGCGCGGTGATCAGCGCGGTGATCTCGGCGACCGCGTTGACGTTCGAGCCTTCGATGAAGCCCTGGCTCAGCGTGCCGAGGCCGGGCTCGCCCGGATTGGCGACGGTCGGCTGGCCCGAAGCGGCGGTCTCGAGGAAGAGGTTGTCGCCCTTCGCCTCGAGCCCGGCGTCGTTCATGAACGTCGCAAGCTCGATCTGGCCGACGGTCTGCGGCTGGGGATCGCCCGCGGTGATCACCTGGACCTCGCCGGTCTTCGAGATCGTCACGTCGACCGCGCCCTGCGGGATGGTGATGCCCGGCGCGACCGGATAGCCGTCCTGCGTCACCAGCTCGCCCTGATCCGAGACGCCGAACGAGCCGTCGCGGGTATAGGCGGTGTCGCCCGAAGGCAGCGTGATCTGGAAATAGCCGCGTCCGGTGATCGCCACGTCGTAGCGGTTCTCGGTCGCCTGCAGCGCGCCCTGCTGCTGGATGCGATAGACGCCGCCGGTCTTGACGCCCGCGCCGATCTGGATGCCCGAGGGCGATTTGGTGTCGGGGCCGGTCGCGCCGCCGGGACGCTCGATCTGCTCGTAGAGCAGGTCCTGGAACTCCGCGCGCTGGCGCTTGAAGCCCGTGGTGTTCATGTTGGCGATGTTGTTCGAGATGACGTCGACATTGGTCTGCTGCGCGAGCATGCCGGTCGATGCGATGGAGAGCGAACGCATTTAGTCTAGCCTTTCTGTATCAGCCGACGCGGCCGAGCCGGTCGATCGCCTTCTTGCGAAGGTCGGACATGCTTTCGTTGAGGTTCATGCTGGTCTGGTAGGCGCGCAGGATCTCGACCATGTCGGTGGTCTCGACGATCGCGTTGACGTTCGATCCCTCGACGCCGCCCGACTTCAATTTGGTCTCTGCCGCGGTCAGTTCGCGGCCGTTGCTGCCGTTCATCATGCCGTCGCCGCGCGGATCGAGATTGGCCTCGTCGAACACGGTCACGGTGATCCGGCCGAGCGGGCCGTCGGGGCCCATCACGCTGCCGTCGCCGGTGATGCTCAGCCGGCCGGCGCTTTCGGGCGGCACGGTGATCGGCTTGCCGCCTTCGCCGAGGATCTTCTGGCCGCCCGCGGTGGCGAGCTCGCCGCTCTGCAGCACCTTGATATAGCCCGCGCGCGTATAGGCGGTGGCGCCGCCCGGCGCCTCGACGGCCAGATAGCCCGGCCCGTCGATATAGACGTCGAGCGGGTTCTCGGTGGACTGGAAGCCACCGGCGGAGGCATCGTGCACCGCGCCGTAATCGAGCACGAACGACGTCTTCTTGGCGTCGGGCGTGATCGTGGTCTCGCCCTGCTCGACATATTCGCGGAACACCGGCTTCTCACGCTTGAAGCCCACCGTGTTCATGTTGGCGAGGTTGTTCGCCGCCACGTCGAGCCGGCGCCGCAGCGCCTGTTCCTGGCTCAGCAATACATAAGACGAGATGTCCACCGGACGGTCCCTTCAGAAATTTGTCGCTAGGCAGAAATTGCCGGGTGACCATCCTATAATAGAGGAAAATCAGCCGGCGCGGTGCCGGAGCGCAGATTTCGAAAGGTGCCCAGGGAAATGTCGTCACCCGAGATCGTCGAGGAAGGTGCGGAGGGCGCGAAGCCCGTCCAGCCCAAGTCGAAGAAGAAGCTTCTCATTATAGGAGCGGCTGCCGGCGTGCTGCTGCTCGGCGGCGGCGGCGGCGCGGCGATGATGCTCTCGGGCGGGTCGGCCAAGGCCGAGACCGCGGCCGAGGGCCATGGCGAGGAAGCCAAGCCCGAGGCCGAAGCCGAGAGCGGCGGCCATGGCGGCGGCGAAGGCGCAGGCAAGGAAGCCTATGTCGACGTGCCCGCGATGATCGTGAACCTGCGCTCGCCCGACGGCGCCTCGCGCTATCTCAAGATCCACTTCATGATCGTGCCGGGCCCCAAGGGCACCGCCGACAGCGTCCGCGAGAAGCTGCCGCTGATCCTAGACGCCTATCAGCCCTTCCTGCGCGAGCTGCGCCCCGAGGATCTGGCCGGCTCGGCCGCGGTCTTCCGGATCAAGGAAGAGATGCTGGTCCGCGCCAGCGACGTCGCCGGCGCCGGCACCGTCAAGGACATCCTCATCCAGGACCTCGTCCAGCAATGATCGATCTCGACGATTTCGACCTTCCCGAACCGCCCGTCGCGGCGATGGGCGGCGATGGCGATGTCCGCTTCGACCAGGCGGACATCGACGCGCTGTTCGGCGATCTCGGCGGCCCCGTCGAGAAGAAGAAGGGCCTGCGCGCGGTCATCGAGTCCAAAGTCATCAGCCACGAGCGTCTGCCGATGCTCGAAGTGGTCTGCGACCGCGTGGTCCGCGCCTTCGCCTCGTCGATGCGCAACCTCACGTCGGACGCGATCGACGTCAGCCTCGAGAACGTCACCTCGATCCGCTTCGGCGAGTTCATGAACCGGGTGATGCTCCCGGCGATGGTCGGCGTGTTCAAGGTCCAGGAGTGGGAGAGCTACGGGCTCGTCACGGTCGAATCGAGCCTGATCTATGCCGTGGTCGACGCGCTGCTCGGCGGTCGCGGCGGCGGTGCGCCGACACTGATCGACGGCCGCGCCTTCACCACGATCGAGACCGGCCTCGTCTCGCGCATGCTCGAGCTCGCGCTCAAGGATTTCGCCAACGCGTTCGAGCCGATCGAGCCGATCAACATCGATCTCGAGCGCATCGAGAGCAATCCGCGCTTCGCCGCGATCGCCGGCACCTCGAACATCTGCGCGATCGCCACCTTCCGCGTCGACATGGACGGCCGCGGCGGCGAGTTCACCATGGTGTTCCCCTATGCGACGCTCGAGCCCGTCCGCCACAAGCTGCTCCAGCGCTTCATGGGCGAGAAGAGCGGCCGCGACGGCGTGTGGGAGGCGCACATGGCCTCCGAGATCCGCAAGACCAATGTCAGCGTCAACGTCGTGCTCGGCGAAAAGCCGATGTCGATCGCCGACCTGAAGGCGCTCGAGGTCGGCCAGACCATCGCGCTCCACAAGAGCCCCGACGACGCGCTCGACCTCGCCTGTGGCGGCGTCACGCTCGCCCAGGCCCAGATCGGCCAGCGCCGCGGCAAGGTCGCCGTGCGCCTCGTCAACGATGTTTCCAACGGAAAGAAAATCGCATGAGCTTCGCCCTTCTCGCCAATGTGCTGACGATGATCTTCTGCATGGCCGTGCTCGTGCAGAGCGTCCGGATGATGCGCAGCCTGCGCACCGTGAAGGACGGCGCGCTCACCGAAGTGGTGACCGCGCTCGAAAAGGCGACCGCCGGCGCGCGCGCGGTGCTGTCCGAGATGAAGGCGACGCTCGGCACCGATTGCGCCCAGCACGCCCGCCTCGTCGAGCAGGCCCGCGGGCTGCGTGACGAGCTGTCGGACATGATCGGCATCGCCGACGCCGCCTGCGAGCGCGTCGTCAACGCCGTCAGCCTCGCCAATGCGGTGCGCTCGACCGAAGCCTCGGACGAAGCCGAAGCCGAGGTCGAGACCAAGCCCGAAGCCGAGCTCGCCTGATGGCCCGCCCTTCGCTCCTGCTGCTCACCGCGGCCGCCTCGGCGCTCGCCGTCGTCGCCAACGCCTCGACGATCGCCGCCGACGCGACGCAGAGCAGCGCGCCCAAGACCCGGCTCGGCAGCTCGATCGAGCAGGACCTCGCCCAGCGCGACGCCGACGCCGCGCGCCGCAAGCGCGGGCTCGACCTGCGCGAGCAGGCGACCAAGGCCGCGCAGGCGCGGCTCGAGGCCGATCTCGCCGCACGCCAGAAGGAAGCCGAAGCCGCCGCCACGCCGGGCAGCACCGCCGGCGGCGCCCCGGAGGCCGCCGACGCGCAGTTCGACGAGCTCGCCCGCATCTATCAGGCGATGAAGCCCAAGGCCGCCGCGGTGGTCTTCGAGCAGCTCGACATGGAAGTGCAGATGAAGGTCGCGCAGCGCATGCGCGAGCGTTCGACTGCGATGATCATGGCGGCGATGACGCCCAAGGGCGCCGCCGCGCTCAGCATGGCGCTGGCGCGCAAGTCGGCGCGCATGGCCGCGGTCGCCCCGCCTGCCGGGGCGCGGCCGCAGCGGCCGACCGCGGCGCGCTGAGGCTCCCGACAAGAAAGCAAAAGGCCGGGGAGCGATCCCCGGCCTTTTTCATGCACGTCCCTTTTTCCCTCTCCCTTGGGAGAGGGAGAGACGTCCGCTTCACTTCACCTCAAGCTCGAGCTGGTAGAGCGAGCTCATGATCTTGGTGAACTGCGGCTCGACCGTGCGGCCATAGCCGCCCTGGTTGCGCACGCGGATGCCGAGCGGGCGGCCGCCCAGGCTCGCCGAGATGCGGTAGCGGCTGACCGCCACGCCCTTGATCGCATCACCGTCGCCGGTGCTCACCGGAGTGCCGGTGAACGGCGCGCCGCCGTCGAGCGGTTCGAACTTGATCTGCACCTGCCGCGTGTCGACCCCCGACATGATCGGCGTGTAGACGATCACCGACCCGCCATAGCTCTTGCCGCCCTCGCTCACCCCCGAGGTGCGCAGCGTGAAGTTGCGGACCGCGCCCTGGTTGCCGGCGAAGCTGTCCTCGTCGTCGGGCGCGAGGTCGGTCTCGATCTTCTCGCCGCCGACCATGCGGAATGCCTTGCCGCTGGTGTTCCACGTCACATGGATGTGCGGCAGCATGATCCGGTAGTTGCCATTGGCATCGGTCGTGCCGCTGGCATAGCTGTTGTAGAGCAGTTCGTTGTCGGCGAGGATCTTGGCGCGCGGCACCGGCCGGCCCTGCTCGTCGACCACCCGGCCCTTGACCACCCAGCGCTCGACGGTCTGCGCCTGGCTCGGCTCGGCGGCGCAGCCCGCCACCGTCATCGCCGCCGCGCAGGCCAACAGGGAAAACGCACGCATATCTACCTCCCGCATAGATCGATTTCGGGACGTGTCTGTGGCGCGACCCGGACGGGCGCGAGCCGGACGCGACCAAAAGCGACAGCCGCGCGACGGCCCCCGCGGCGGCGTTCCCGCACGCGGCTCAGGGGTCCTGCACCTGCAGCGACAGGTCGTAGAGCCCGGTCATCACCTTGTGAAAGCTGGGCTCGACATAGGGGCCGTAGCTTCCCTCGTTGCGCATACGGATCTTGAGCGGCCGCCCCTTCCAGCTCGCCGATATCCGGTAGCGGTCGACCGGCACGTCGGGCACGGCGTTGCCGTCCCCGGTATTCTTCACCACCGCCGTGAACGCCGGACGCCCGTCGAGCGGCTCGAATTTGAGCTGCGCCCCCACCGTATCGAAGATCGAGCCGGGCTCCGAATAGAGCACGACCGACGCGCCATAATGGCCGCCATCGGGGCGCTCGCCCGCGGCGCGCAGGGTGAAGTTGCGGACCGCGCCGGTGTTGCCGGCGAAGGAATCGTCATTGTCGGGCGAAAGGTTGGTCTCGATCTTCTCGCCGCCGACGATCCGTACCGCCTGGCCGCTCATGCTCCATGTCACATGGACGTGCGGCAGCAGGATCCGGTAGTTGCCGTTGGCGTCGGTCGTGCCGCTGGCATAGCTGTTGTAGAGCAGTTCGTTGTCGGCGAGGATCTTGGCGCGCGGCACCGGCCGGCCCTGCTCGTCGACCACCCGGCCCTTGACCACCCAGCGCTCGACGGCCTGCGCCTGGCTCGGCTCGGCGGCGCAGCCCGCCACCGTCATCGCCGCCGCGACGATCCCCAACGCATCCAGACCGCGCAATTTCGCCTCCCGCATCGAATCGATGCGAGGCTCTGCGTGCCGCCGCCCGCCGGCGCGAGCGCCCGGCGACGAAGGCGAACGGCCGCGCGACGCAGCCGGCTGGCGGGTCAGTTGTAGCTGGCGGCGACTTCGACGAGCAGGACGCGCGACACGCCGGGGTCGGCGGCCTTGATCGCGGCGCTCAGATCATGGTCGAGCCGTTCGGCGTCGACCGCGCGCAGCCCGGAGGCGTTGAGCCGGGCGAATTCGAGCGCGGCGGCGACGGTGGTCTCGCGCAGCGCGGGCAGCGTGGCGGTCGCCGCGGCGGCCGCCGCGGCGTCGTGCGTCTCGAGGACGAGCGTGAAGCGCATGTTGCCGGAGACGCGATCGGCCTCGATGATCGGCACGACCACCTGCGTCATCGGCACGAGGTTGAGCCCCGCGCCACCGCCGCCGCCCCCGCCCCCGCCGGACGCATGCGCGCCGCCGCTGCCCGGAAAGGGCACCAGCGCCGTGGTCAGCGCGAGCGCGGCGAGACTCTTACGCACGTCAAAACTCCTCGGTCCGGGCAGTCAACTACGCGCCCATGCCTCTATAATAGAAAGAAATGAGGCAGAAGGTGTGTCAGTGAGTCACGATCAACGTCCCGGACGGATGCGCGTCGTACAGGATCCGGCCGGCGGTGCCGCCGCCGGGCGTCGTCGCGCCGACCCGGTGACGATCGACGCCGATCCGAACTCATTCGAGGTCGTCGGCGGCGCGGGCAACGCGGCCGCCGCCGGCGTCGCGGGCGCCGCTGCCGGCAAGCCCGGACTGCCGCTGCTTCCCGCCGGGCTGTTCCTGCTCGCCTGCGCGGCCGGCGGGGTGCTCGTCGCAGTCGTCCGTCCGCTGGGTCTCGGCTGATGCGCACTGCCCTGATCGCGCTGCTCGCCGGCGCCGCCACCGCCACCCCGCATGCCGCGCCGCACGTCGCGGCGCCCGATGCCGCGCCCGCCGCCAGCAAGCCCGGTGTGGGTGCCGCCAGCGCGACGCTGCCGCCCTTCGCCGCCACGCTCGCCCAGATGCCGATGATCACCGGCGCCTCGGGCTGGCACGGCGACGCCGGCGATGCCGGCTGGGCGGCGCTCGCTGCGTCGCGCCCCGAGACCCGCCAGCTCAGTCGCTGGAGCTTCGCGCTCGGCCTGATCGGCGAGGGCCGCGGCGCCGAGGCGCTCGGCGTGCTCGACGTGATGCAGGCGAGCGACCGCGATCTCGGCCTCGTCGCGCCCTTCCTCCTCGCCCGCGGCGTCGCGCTGACGCTGGTCGATCGCGACGAGGACGCGGTCACCGCGCTGTCCGCCGAAGAGCTCGCCACCAATCCCGAGGCTTGTGCGTGGCGGATGCGCGCGCTCGCCCATGCCGGCGACGCCCAGGCCGCGGTCCGCCAGGTCAATTGCGCGCTCCCCGCGATCAACGCCCGCGCCCCCGAGGCGCGCGCCCCCTTCGTGCTCGCCGCCGCCGGCGCCGCGATCGACGCCGGCCAGCCCGGCCCGGCGCTCGCCTGGCTCAAGCTGTTCGACGATCAGAACCCCGAGGCCAATGTGCTGCGCGGCCGTGCGCTCGTCGCCACCGGCGATCCGCAGGGCGGCCGGCTCCGCCTCGATCGCGCCGCGATCAGCGGCGATGCCGCGGTCAAGGCGCAGGCGAAGCTCGGGATGATCGAGGCCGGGCTCGCGACGCACAGCCTCGCCCCCGCCGAGGCGCTCCGCCAGCTCGACGCGCTCCGCTTCGGCTGGCGCGGCGGCCCGATCGAGCAGCGCGTGCTCGAGATCCAGCTTCGCCTCGCCACCGAGGCGCACGACTTGCGCGGCCAGCTCCGCGCCGGCGCCGCGCTGATCCGCTATTTCAAGCTCGGCGCCAGGGCGGTGCCGATGCTCGCCGAGCTCCAGGCCCAGCTCGCCGCGGCGCTCGCGCCCGACAGCGGCGTGGCGTTGCCCGAGGCCGCCGGCCTCTATTGGGATTATCGCGAGCTGGCCCCGGCCGGTGCCGAGGGCGACGCGCTGGTGCTGCGCCTCGCCGGCCGGCTGCAGGACGCCTCGCTCTACGCCCGCGCCGCCGAGCTGCTGCAATATCAGCTCACCCAGCGCGCGCAGGACGTCGCGCAGGGCCCGCTGTCGGTCAAGGTCGCCTCGCTCCACATCCTCGCCGGCCGGCCCGACCGCGCGCTCGACGCGATCCGCACCACCGAGCAGCCGAGCTATTCGGACGCGATGCGGCAGGACCGCAAGCGCATCGAGGCCGTCGCGCTCTATCGCATGGGCAAGACCGACGCGGCCGCGGCCGCGCTCGAGGGCCTGCCCGACGCGCACGCGATCCGCGCCGAGATGCGCTGGCAGGTCAAGGACTGGGGCAATTTCGTCACCGAGAACAGCCTTCCCGCGCCGAGGGGCCTGAGCGAGCCGGCGCAAGCCGCGGTGCTCCGTCAGGCCGTCGCGCTGGCGATGCTCGGCCGCGAGGACCAGCTCGCCGCCTTGCGCGCGCGCTATGCCGGTGCCTTCAAGGGCCTGCCCAGCGCCTCGGCGTTCGACGTCCTGACCCGCAACGTCGGCAGCATCGATCCCGCCGCGATCGGCGCGGCGATGACCGCGATCCCGCAGGCCAGCCCCGCCGGCGCCACCGGCGATCTGCTCGACGCGGCTTCCTGACCCTCGAGCCGCCCGATCCCGGGACGAAACGCGCTCGCCACGAGCGGTGCTCCTGCGAAACCAGGAGCCGAGGACCGCGAGCGATTCCCGTGAGGCTCCGTGCGCCTGCTTTCGCAGGAGCGCTGGCTTCGGTCACGCGAACATGAAAAAGGGGCCACCGCTCGCGCGGCAGCCCCTTCTCGCCCTCGACCCGAGGGGTGACCGGTTTACCGGATATAGTTGACCAGGCTCAGATCGGAGAGCTGCGAGAACACCGAATAGCTCGCCTGGAGCATCGTCTTCTGCTGCGCCAGATCGAGCGCGACCTGGCCGAGATCGGCGTCTTCGTTGGTCTCGATCACGCCCTCGAGCAGCAGCCCGCGCTCCTCGCCGCGCGTGGTGAGCGTCTCGACCTGATTCTGCTTGCGGCCATTGTCGGCATTGACGGCGCGCAGGCTGTCGATCCCGGTGCCGAGCTGGCCGACGGCTTGCTTGAGCGCGTCGAGCTGCGCCGCGGTCGGCTTGGCGCCGATCGTCCCGGCCTGCGCCAGCGTCTTGAACGCCGCATAGAGGTCCTTGCCCACTGCGCTCGCGGTGATGCCATAGGTCACGTCGACGCCGTCGGCGACGCGGGCGCTCGCGCGGACGCCGTCGTCCTTGAACGCGTCGGCGACGTTGGTCGTAGCGACCTCGGCCAGCGTGTTGGGCGTGAACGGCGTTCCGTCGGTCTGCGAGCCGGCGAACAGCGGCGCGCCGCCTTCGCTGCCGTTGAGCGAGGTGCGATACTGGCTGAACGCGGTATCGATCGCCTCCTGCAGGCCGGCGGCGTCGCCGGTGCCGATCGCGTTGAGGATGTCGGTCTTGAGATCGCCGGTCGCCTTCTCGATGCCTTCGAGATGGCCCTGATAGATCGACAGGGTGGTGCCCACGCGCTTCGCCACGGTCGACTGCGCATCCTGCCGCGCGAGCAGGCTGTGCGCCGAGAGGTTGCGCACGGTCTCGGTGCCGAGATCGGCGAAGTCCGCGGCCTTCTTGCCGGTCGAGAGGCGCTGCTGGGTGAGCGCCAGCGCCGATTGCGAACGCTGGATCGCGCTCGACATGGTCCGCTGGAGCGGGATGGTGGCTACGCGAGTCATAAGGGCTCCGATCAGACCATGTTGAGCAGGGTGTCGTACATTTCCGACGCCGTGGAGATTACCCGCGCGGCGGCGGAGTAGCTGTTCTGCAGGATCACCATCATCGAGAGTTCCTCGTCGATGTTGACGCCCGAGAAGCTGTCGCGGCGGTTGACCGCGTCGTCGCGGCGCGCCGCGGCGTCGAGCAGATTGCCCTCGGCCTGGCTCGCCTCGAGCCCGGCGCGGCCGAGCAACAGGCTCGAGAAGCGCTCGATCGTCGTGGTGCCGTCCTTGCCGAGGTCGAGCGATGCGGCGAGCTTGTCGACGAACGCCGTCGCCCCGCGCGTGTCGCCCGCGCCGAGCGCCTTGGCCCCCACCGCGGCGCTGTCCTGGAAGCGCGCCAGCGGCAGCTTGCCCGGGCTGGCGAGCACTTCGGGGCGCACCTGCGCATCGCCGAGGCCGCTCGACGCCCCGGTCAGCCCGAGCATCGCGCTGAAGCCGCGCCCGGTGCCGAAGCGATCGGTCGAGTCCGACGGGACCGACAGCGTCGCTCCCGACAGCGCGCCCTTGGGCTCGAAGCGCATGCGGCCGCGATCGTCGAGGCTGAAATCGCCGAAATCGCCGATCGGGCTGGCATTGAGCTCGGCGACGAGATCGCCGACGGTGCCGCCCGCGCTGGGCGTGAGCGTGTAGCTGGTCAGCGCCCGGCCGCTGGCATCGCGCAGCACGATCTGCGCGGTCTCGCCGGTGGCGAAGCCATGCGCGTCACCGGTCGCCAGCCCCGAGGGGACCAGCGTGCTCGAATCGCTGCGGACGATGTCGTTGAGCCCGAAATATTGCGAGACGCCGACCCCGGCGCGCGCGCTCGGTTTGGTCTCGTTCTGCGCGACGACCACGCCGTTGCCGCTGCCATTGGCCTTGATGCTCAATTTGCCGTCGGTGAAGGTCGCGGTGCCCGCGCCCCCCAGCCCGGCGTTGATCGCCGCGACCATGTCGTCGATCGTCGCGCCGGCGGGCATCGCGTCGAAGTCGATCGCGGTCTTGGCGACGAGCGTGCCGTCGGCCTTGGTCACCGCGAAGGTCGCCGCGCCGGTGAAGCCCAGCCGGTCGCCGCCGACAAGGCCGGTCTGGCGGCCGTCGAGGCTGGCGGGCGGCGGCACGGTGCTGCCGGCGTTGGAAACCGAATTGAGCGCCTCGGAAAGCCCCGAGAACAATACGCCCATCTGCTCGGAAAAGGCCGGCAGTGTGCGATCGCGCAAGTCGAGCAATCCGCCGAGCTTGCCGCCGACCGCGGCCGAATCGAGCTTCTCGCCGGTCGCCGCGCCCATCGCGCCGCTGTCCTCGGCGAAGCGGATCTCGATCGTCGGGTAGATCGGCTGCGAGGCGCCGAGCCCCGAATTGGGATAGTTGAGCTGGCGCAGCCTTTTGTCGAGCAGCACGCCGCCATTGGCGGTCTCGATCGAGACGCGGCCGTCGGGCTGCTCGCGGACATTGACTGCGATCAGTCCGCTCAGTTCCTCGATCGCGGTCATTCGCTGATCGGCGGCGCCGCCGACATTCTTGCCCAGCCCGGTCGCCTGCGCGACGGTGCTGTTGAGGTCGTGGATGCGCTTGAGCAGGCTGTTGATCTTGTCGACCGAATAGCCGACCTCGGATTCGACGTCGCCGCGCAGCCCGTCCACGTCGGTGGTGAGCTGCTGCATCGAGTCGATCGCGTCCTGCACGTCCGAGGTGAATACCGCGACGGTCTGCGCCGAGGATTGCGAGCCGGTCATCGCCACGGCCGCCGAGCTGATCGCGTCGAGCCGCGCCGGCAGCCCCGAAGCCGCGCCCGGCTGGCCGAGCAGCGACTGGAGCCGGTCGAGATAGCCCGAGGTGACTTCCGCGCGGCCATAGTCGCCCGCGCGGCGATAGACATTGGCTTCGAGGAAGCGATCGGCGACGCGGCTGGGCTCGCCCACCACCACGCCGCTGACCTGTCCCGAGACCACGCCGGTGGTGAGGTTGACGGTTTCCCGTGCGTACCCCGACACACCGACATTGGCGATGTTGTTCGATACCGACTTGAGTCCGGCCTGGGCTGCTGCCAGGCCGGAAACCGCGGATCCGAGGATGCTATTGAGCGACATCTCTTATGGTCTCGGATGCTGGAGGATTAACGCTTCAGGTCGCTCACTTCGCGCAGCATGTCGTCGACCGTGGTGATGATCTTCGACGAAGCGCTGTACGCCCGCTGAAAGCGGATCATGTTGGTGAACTCGCCGGCGAGATCGACGGTCGAGGCCTCGAGCGAGTTCGCCGCGATCGCGCCCGCGCCGAGCTGGCCCGGTGCGTTGAGCGTCATGCCGCCCGAGGCGCGGCTGAGCGTATAGGCATTGCCCGACAGGCGGGTGAGGCCGTCCGGGTTCTGGAAGGTGGCGATCGGCAGCTGGAACACCGCGCGGGTCGAACCGTCCGAGAAGATCGCGTTGACCACGCCTTCCTTGTCGATCTCGACCGACGAGAGGTTGCCGAGCATGCCGCCATCGACGTTCGACGAGATCAGCGAGCTCTCGGTGCCGAACTGGGTGATGCCGTCGATGCCGTCATCGCTGCCGAGCGCGAGCGTGATCGGAACCGAGCCGGCGCTGTTGGTCCAGTTGACGTTGAGCGGGTTGAACAGCGCGGCGGTCGAGCCGGCACGGTCGAGGCTGCCATCGGCGTTGAACCGGATCGTGCCGCTGGCGAGCACGCCGCCCGCGGCGGTCACGTCGGCCGCGGGGTCCGAATAGACTTCGGCCTGCCAGGTGTTGGCGCCGGTCTTGATGAAGCCCATCGTCAGACGGTGCGAGCCGCCCTGCGAGTCCGACACGTCGAACGAGCGGGTGAACTGCGGGGTGACGGCGCCCGACGCCATGTTCCCGGCGGTATAGGCACCGGTGTAGTTGGCGGTGGTCGACTGCAGGTTCATGCGCGCCTGGATGCGCGTGGTCGGCGAGGCGGTGCCGATCAGGTCGCTCACGCGCACCGCTTCGAGCGCATCGACGTCGCCGGTGTTGGTGTAGTCGCCCGACGCATCGAGGCGCCAGCCATAGAGATAGAGGCCGGCCGGGTTGCGAAGGAAGCCTTCCTCGTCCGGACGGAACGCGCCGGCGCGGGTATAGGCGACGTCGCCCGTGCCGCTCGAGCTGGCGCGCGTCACGAAGAAGCCGCCGCCGTCGATCGCGAGATCGGTGCTGTTGCCCGAAGCCTGGAGCAGGCCCTGCTTCGAGACCATCGAAACCGGCGCCGCGGCGACGCCGCCCGCCGAATAGTTGCTCTTCGCACGGCCGTCGGTGACCATGGTGCGGAACTGGGCTTCGACGCCCTTGTAGCCGACGGTGTTGATGTTGGTGATGTTGTCGGCGACGGTTGCCATCGCGCTAGCCTGCGCGCTGAGGCCGGACACGCCGGCGTAGAGAGCGGAATAGAGGCTCAATGTATCACTCCTGACGACGCCCGCGGATCGATCGCGCAGGCCACAGGTGCTTTTTAGGATGAAATTCGCGAGGGTCGGGCCCGAGCGGGCGAAAATCACAGCCGAATTTTGCCGGACGACGCGCAAGCCCAAGCGAACACAGGCAAAGCTGGCCGGACAGGTCGCAACGATCTTCGCGGGCTCGCAGGCGAACGATCGCTGGGCGGCTCCCTGCCCTCTCCCTTTGTATGACGAAATGTCTGCCAACGTCCCATGGCGGAGGAAGCGATGCAGCTATGCGTCGTCCGGTTGTGCGCGCGGATCGTCGATGCAAGGATCATGGTGCCCTGATGGACGGAGGTACGCATGATCGCCGCTCTCACTGCGCTGCTGGGTGCCTCCGCCTCCGGTTGCATCCCCGTACGCGGCGCCGACCAACTGTGGCAGACCACCACGCGATGGGTGATTGTAGGCGAGATGCACGGGACCAATGAGGCGCCGGATGCATTTGCGAACCTCGTCTGCCTCGCCGCAGCGAGCGGACGCGCCGTTACGGTTGCTCTGGAATACTCGTCCGACGATCAAGCGGCGATTGACGCGTACCTCGCCTCCGACGGAGGCGATCGGGCCCGGGCGGCCCTCACGAGATTGTCGCTATTCACCTCACCTATGCAGGACGGGCGGGGAAGCGTTGCCTTTGTGCGCCTGTTCGATCGCCTTCGTCAGTTGAAGATGGCCGGCAGAATAAGCGGGGTGGTCGCGTCTGATCTGGGCCGGGCCACCCCTGACGGGTTGGATAGAGATGCGGCCATGGCACGAATGTGGACTGCGATACCCACTTCGGAAAATGGCCTGGTGCTGGCCCTGGCCGGAAACATCCATGCCATGAGGAAACCGATCACCTTCTCCGGCCGCACGATAGTCACCGCTGGATCGCTCCTGCCTGCCCGGCAAACTGTGACGGTGAACATCGAAGGCAACGGAGGGCAGGAGTGGAATTGCCGACAAGATGGCTGCGGTCCGCACGAGGCAGGGCCGTCACGCGCCGAAGCTAGCGGCATCACCTTTTCTCAGGATCCGGATCGTCGGTGGGATGGGTCGTATCAGCTGGGCATTCCCACGACGGCTGCTTCACCCGCCCTTTCCGCAAAGCCCGGCGGGCGCTCGGCGGAGAGCGTGCGCTAACGGCAGCCGCCGTCTGGCCACGAACAGAGCCGATCGTCCGCGCGCCGCCGACCTCCGCCATTCGCGGTCGGCCCACAGCCGCCACCCATCCGCAAGAGGGGACTGGGCAAAATTTGCCGGGTGCGCCGCCTAACCCGTTGCGTCCATCCTATAAGAGAACAAACGCACTCGAAAGGTTTGTTCCCATGCTCCGTATCACGCTTCGGGACGGCGAGAAGGCGATCGTCAACGGCGCCGTGATCCGCGCCGTCGGCCGTACCCAGATCGCCGTCGAGAACCAGGTGTCGATCCTGCGCGGCCGCGAGGTCATGCAGCCCGAGGAAGCCACCACCCCGGCACGCCAGCTCTATTTCGCCGCGATGCTCGCCTATATCGATCCGGCCCATCGCGGCCAGTATCAGGACGATGTCGTCGCGCTGATCGGCGGCCTCGTCGCCACGCTCACCGCGCCCGAGGCGCGCACCGCGTGCATCGCCTTCGCGCACGACATGGCGCAGGGCGATTATTACAAGGCGCTCTCGGCCGCGCGCGAGCTGATCGGCTTCGAGGACGTCGCCACCGAAGCCCAGGCCGCGTAAGGACCTCCGGCTGCCATGCAGACTCTTGCCAGCGCCGCCCGCGCGATCCGCACCATGGTGCCCGATCGCCGCTTCGGCAGCGTCGTCGCGGTACGCGGCGCGCTGATCGAAGTGGAGGGGCTCGCCGGCGTCGCGCAGATCGGCAGCCGCGTCGAAATCGACGGCGCCAACGGCAAGGTCGAGGCGGAAGTCACTGCGCTCGATCGTGACGTCGCGCTCTGCCTGCCCTTCACCGATCCGGTCGGCGTCGGGCTCGGCTCGCGCGCCGAGCTCGCCGCGGGCCAGTTCAGCATTCGTCCGTCGCAAGCCTGGCTAGGCCGCATGATCGATGGCCTTGGCCGCCCGGTCGATGGCCAGGGCCCGCTGCCCAACGGCGCCGATCCCCAGCCGATCAAGGCCGCGCCTCCCGCCGCCTCGAACCGCGCCCGCGTCGGCCATCGCATCGAGACCGGCGTCCGCACGCTCGACATGTTCGTGCCGCTCTGCATCGGCCAGCGCCTCGGCCTGTTCGCCGGTTCGGGTGTCGGCAAATCGGTCCTCCTCTCGATGCTCGCGCGCTGGACCCAGTGCGACGTCGCCGTGATCGGCCTGATCGGCGAGCGCGGCCGCGAAGTGCAGGAATTCATCGAGGACGATCTCGGTCCCGAGGGCATGGCGCGCTCGGTCGTCGTCGTCGCCACGTCCGACGAACCTGCTCTCATGCGCCGCCAGGCCGCGTGGACCACTCTCGCCGTCGCCGAGCATTTCCGCGATCAGGGCCTCAACGTGCTGTGCCTGATGGACTCGGTCACCCGCTTCGCGATGGCGCAGCGCGAGATCGGCCTCGCCTCGGGCGAGCCGCCCGCGACCAAGGGCTATACCCCCACCGTCTTCGCCGAGCTGCCCCGGCTGCTCGAGCGCGCCGGCCCCGGCGAGCCCGGCAAGGGCATGATCACCGGGCTGTTCACGGTCCTCGTCGACGGCGACGATCATAACGAGCCCGTCGCCGATGCCGTCCGCGGCATCCTCGACGGGCACGTCGTGATGCGCCGCGCGATCGCCGAGCGCGGCCGCTATCCCGCGATCGACGTGCTCAAATCGGTGTCGCGCACCCTGCCCCATTGCATGAACGACGAGCAGAACGCGACCCGCCTCGCCGCGCGCAAATTGCTCTCGACCTATGCCGACATGGAAGAGATGGTCCGGCTCGGCGCATACAAGGCCGGCTCCTCGCCCGAGGTCGATCAGGCGGTGGCGCTCGCGCCGCAGATCGAGGCGCTGATCAATCAGGGCAAGCACGATCAGGGCCATGCCGACGCCAGCTTCGCCGCGCTCGCCGAGATCCTCTCCGGCGGCGCCGCCCCTGACGAAACCCTCGGGATCGCCGCATGACTCCGTTCGATACCGCGCTCCGCGTCCAGCGCCGCGAGGTCGATGCCGTCAAGGTATCGATCAGCGTCGAGGTCGAGCGCATCACTACGCTCGAGACCCAGACGCGCGCGCACGACGCCACGATGCGCGAGGAGCGCGCGCTCGCTTATGCCATGCCCTTCGCCACCGATGCGTGGCGCGCGCGGATGAAGGCCGAGCGCGCCCGGCTCGACGAAGCCGCCTTTCTCGCCCAGGCCCGGCTCGGCCGGCTGCGCGCCCAGGCCGTCGAGGCCTATGGCACGATGCGCGCGATCGAAGGCGCCGCCGGGCGCTATGAGGACGAGGCCGAGCGCGTCGAGGCACTCGCCGAGCAGAACGCGATCGACGACATCGCCGCCGCGCGCTTCCTGCGCGCCCGCGCGGTTGTGCGGAAGCGTTCGGCATGATCAACGCCACCCAGCTCGCCGCGCTCAGCCCGCAGAAGCGCGCGCAGGTCATCTATGCCGAGGCGCAGTCGCAGCTCTCGACTCGCTTGTGGCGTGCCGCGCTCGGCGACGGCGACAGCAAGGACGCGCGCGACGCGTCGCCGTTCGGCGGCAACAACATGAACATGGATTCGCTGCTCGGCCTGATCGGCGGCAGGACCGACGGGCTCGCCGGCGCGCAGGGCCAATGCGCCTGCCACTGCGCCTGCAGCTGCCATCAGCCCGCGGTCGCCGCCGGCACGGGCAACGAAGCCGGCCAGCTGGGCACCACCGGCGCGGGCACGATCGATCCCGACCAACCGCGTGCGAACCCTGCGGTGGTGCTGTCGAGCGGCACCGGCGCTGCGAGCGCCACCGGCACCGGCCTTCAGCTCGGCCCCAACGCCCGCTACGCCGAGACCTTCAAGGTCGCCGAGGCGCGCACCGGGCTTCCGGCTTCCGCGCTCGCCGCGATCGTCGATGCCGAGGCCGCCAAGGCCGGCGACGGCAGCTGGAACACCCATTCGCGCAACCCGCGGTCGAGCGCCGCCGGGCTCGGCCAGTTCCTCAGCGGCACCTGGGTCGAGCTTGCCCAGACCCAGGGCAGCTGGCTCAACGGCTACGCCTCCGAGCGCGGCTGGCTCGACGGCCGCGGCCGGCTGCAGACCGGCAACCGCGCCGAGCTGCTCGCGCTGCGCTACGATCCCAAGGCGTCGATCCTCGGCGTCGCCGATCTCGCCAAGGGCAATCTCGATCGCCTCGAAAAGGCCGGGGTGCGCGTGCGCACCGACGCCGAGACGCTCGCCAAGGCGGCCTATCTCGGCCACCATCTCGGGCTCGGCGACGCCAAGAAGTTCCTCAGCGGCGGGATCGAGGCCGGGCGCGCGCGGATGCTGCTCTCGGCGCAGATCGGCTCGTCGGCCGCCGAGCAGCGCATCGCCAATGCCGGCAACGCCACCCAGGCGCATCGCCAGTGGCTGCTCGGCTTCATCGATCGCAGAATTCGCCCCGAAGCGTTCGCGGCGTAAATTTCTTCCTATAAGTATTTTACGGGAAGACCGCCGAGCGCCGCTTTGGTAAATTCGCTGTAAATCACTGCATACGGCGGATTTTCGCGGTTTTTTGGGGTCCTCCGGGGCATTCCGACTGCGTATTTATACATATAGGACTGGTTTCCATCCGTTAAAGGATTGGCTGGCATTCATGCTCCTGTCGAAAGGGCAGCCTCACGGCGGCCTCACGAACCAGGGGATTGCACATGTCGAAGACCACGATCGCGCTCGAAGCCGCCGTTGCCACCGTCATCGAGAATACGCCGAAGGACGCGCCGCAGACCAACCGCCAGCGCGTCTATGTCGACCGTGCCTTCGCCCAGATCCTCAAGCTGATCGCCCCCCGCATCCGCCACTTCGTCCGCCAGTACGGCCTGCTGGCCCATTGGGACGACGCCGAGCAGTGCTGCGCGATCGCCGTTCACCGCGCGATCGAGGCCTATGACCCCGCCAAGGCGCAGTTCACCACCTTCGTGAACTGGCAGATCCGCGGCGAGTTGCAGAGCCTCCGCTTCCGCCTGATGACCGATCAGCGCCCCTCGGCGAAGAAGGTCGAGGCGACCACCGTGTCGCTCAATGCGCTCGCCACCGGCGCCGATGGCGAGGAAATGTCGCCCGAGACGCTGATCGAGGACGAGGACGCCCTCGCCCGCACCGAAGCCGCCGCTTCGGACTATCTCGCCGACGGCGCGATCACCGCGCTCGTCGACGCCTATGTCGATCATCTCCGCAAGGTCGGGATCGAGGCGCTGCGCCGCCGTCCCCGTCCGAAGCGCGAGGAAGCCGCGCTGCGCCGCGAAGGCCCGCGCTTCCGCACCGCCACCCACGGCATCGATCCCGCCGAGCTCGACAAGCTCGAGGCCAAGCTGGCCCGTGACCGCGAGATCGTCGCCCGCCGCGTGTTCCAGGCCTCGACGCTCGACGATCTCTCGCTCGAGACCGGCGTGACCAAGGAGCGCGTCCGCCAGATCACCAAGCGCGCCGCCAAGACGATCGCCGAGATCGCCGCCGCCGATCCCCGCTTCGCGCTGATGTCGGAATATGGCCGCCCCGCCGCGACCAAGCGCCGCCAGCCGGCCGCGCCTGCCGCCTCGCTGCTGCCCGACGCCGATCAGCCGCACAACCGCCTCGCCAGCGTCCGCGCCATCCAGCCGGCCGAGCTGGGCGTCGCCCTCGCCGCCCCGGCGGAGAATGTCGAGCGGGTCGAGGCGGTGCTTCTCGCCCATGCCGCGGTCCCGTCGCGCGCCGTCCTGCACTAATTGCACCGAACGACCCACACATCCGTAATCTTCCTATAATGCAGGCAGATAACAGGAGGGGATCGATGCAGGGCGAAGTCGAGATGAACGAAGCCGCGCCGGGCTGGGCGATGATGCCGCGCCCCAATCGCCGCCTCACCGCGCTGGCGCGCGAGACGGCGCGCTGCGCGCTGCCGCTGCTGCCCGAAGGCGCGGGCCTGTTCATGGGGCTCGAGGCCGATGCCGCCGGCGCGCTCCGGCTGATCTGGTGGCGCAGCGACGATTTCACCGTGGTCGCCGAGATCAGCGCCACCCCCGAGGGCTTCTGCCCCGCCGACACCGACGAGGGCGCGCTGCAGGAAGCCGCCACCGAGCTGCTCGATTACCTCGCCGGGCGCTGGCCCGCCCCGCCGGCAGGCTATGGCGTGATCACCGATGGCACCGGCATCGCGTTCGCGCCCGATCATCCCGCGCCGTCGGCATCGGGCTGGCTGGTGCGACAGGCGACCGGCACCGCGCCGCTGCTCGCGATAGTAGCGCTCGACCCTTCGGGCCCTTGCGCGCTGCTTGCGCCGCGCCCGCAACGCTCTTTCCACTAAAAAGACACAAGCATTCCACTAATACGGAACGCTCATTCCATTGTGGAGTAGAGCGTTAACCTTGCATTATTCTTTAAACGCTTCAGAATAGCCCCCTGGCGGCATTGGACCGCGGGGGATGGAATGGCGAAGGGGAACGGAAGGCGGCAGGACGTGAGCCGCGCGGCCGCCGGCGAAATACCGGTCGATCTGTACCGCTGCTTCGTCTTCCCCAATCGCATGCGCGAGCAGCGCCACGCCGCCGGGCATGTCCGGCTGCTCCGCCTCGCCGCGGTCATCCCTGAAATACCCTATATTCGGCTGTCGAAGATCGAGCGTGGCGAAGTCGTGCCGCGCGCAGACGAGCTGCGCCGCATCGCCGCCGCGTTCGGGATCGCCCCCGCCGCGCTGCTTCTCGACATCGACGCGCCGGGCTTCGACATCGCGCGCTGGGCCGAGCCGTTCCTCGACGGCACCCCGCCCGACATGGCCGAGGAGCAGTTCGCGGTGCTGCTCGGTGCTGCGCTGCGCGCCCGCCGCACCGGCGATCCCGCGCTGACCATCGCCGCGATCGAGCGCAGCTTCGGGCTGCCGCCGGTCAATCTCTCGCGCATCGAGAATGCGCAGAAGACGTTCGACCGCTGGGGCGCCCCGGTCCGCGAGGCGCTGCTCCGGCTGTTCGACCTCGCCAACGAGACCGAGCTGCGCGCGCATGTCGCCGCGCTGCACGCGAGCGGGATGCTCGACGGCTATCTCGCCAATATCGCCAATCCGACGCTGCGCCACGAACGCACCCGCACGCGCATCGCCGAGCTCGCCACGACGCTCGCCACCCCCGCCGCCGATACGCCCGCCCCGGTGGTCGCGGCGATCGCCGCGGCGCCGGGCGCCGCGTCGGTGCGTCTCGTGCCGGTGCTCGGCACGCCGCTGCCGCACGGGCTGATCGCCGATACCGCGACGACCGAGAAGGCCGAGGCGCCGCACGCCGCCGGCCCGCGCGCCTTCGGGCTCAGGGTCTGCCGCGCGACGCTGGGCGGCGGCCTGCCCGGCCAGTCGGTGGTGATCGTCGACCCCGATCGCTTTCCCGCGCCCGGCGGGCTCGCCGCGCTGCGCGAGGAGGACGGCTGGCGCCTGCTCTCGGTCGGCGCCGATCGCGATGGCCGGATGATCGGCTTCAGCAGCAATCCCGAGCTCGAGATTCCGCTCGACGATCGCGATCCGGCGCAGATCGCCGGCGTGGTCGCCGCGATCTTCCCCTGATCGCCTGCCGGCCGTGACAATGCCCGCCGCCATGCTAAGGCGCGCGCATGGATGAACCGGCTTTCTTCTATGCGGTCGAGGGCGTCGATGGCTGCGGCAAGACCGGGATAACGCGCGCGCTCGTCGATCATCTGAACGACACCGGGCGTCGCGCGATCCTCACCCGCGAGCCCGGCGGCACGCCGCAGGGCGAGCAGATCCGCGCGCTGATCCTGTCGGGCAGCGACGACGCGTGGGACGCCAATTCCGAGCTGCTGCTGATGACCGCCGCGCGCGTCGAGCATGTCCGCCGCGTCATCCTTCCCGCACTCGCCACGGGCACCTCGGTCGTCTCCGATCGCTATGTCGGATCGACGATCGCCTATCAGGGCGCCGGCAGGGGCATGGCAGAGGATTTCATTCGGCAGCTCCACCGCGTCGCGGTCGGCGATCTCTGGCCCGATCTGGTGATCGTCCTCGATCTCGATCCGCTGATCGGCCTCGCGCGCAGCAAGGGCCGGCTGCGCGCCGCCGCGATCGACGAGGGCCGGTTCGAGACGCTCGATCTCGCCTTTCACCAGCGCATCCGCCAATCCTATCTCGATCAGGCGGCGGCCGCCCCGCAACGCCATGTCGTCGTCGATGCCAGCGGCACGCCCGACATGGTCCGCCGGCGGACGATCGACGCCGTCGAGGCGTGGCAGCGCGGGAGTTAGGCCGCATCGCCTCGCAAGGCGCGTCCCGCTCGCCGACCTGCTGCCTGCCCCCCCGGCAAGCGATCGCGCGCGCGGCGCTTCGGGTGTCCAGCGCACCGCGGCCCGGCGGCGCGGCGCCGGGCGGAATCCGTTCATTAATCTGATTAATTCGCGCATGCGGGTATTGCACCGACTTGACAGCGCGGTCCCCGCCAACCAATGGTAGCGCTATCAAAACAGAATCTCCAAGGCGAGTGATCTTGAAAGCGTCCCCTGCAGAGCTGCTGCCCGTCGACCATGCCCAGGCGATCCTCGTCGGGCGCGTCCTGCTCGCCGCCGGTCCCACCCCGGTGCTGCTGCGCGACGGCTTGGTCCATGACGTGTCGGCCACGGCGCCCACGGTCGCCGATCTGCTCGAGCGCGACGATCTCGCCAGCCTCACCGGTACGCCGATCTGTGACGTCGATGCGCTCGGCGGCGAAGGCGCGCCGCGCCTGCTCGCCCCGATCGACCTCCAGTGCGTCAAGGCGTGCGGCGTCACTTTCGCGCTCTCGGCGATCGAGCGGGTGATCGAGGAGCGCGCGCGCGGCGACGCCGACAAGGCCGCCGCGATCCGCGGCGATCTCGAGGCGAAGGTCGGCTCGGGCATCCGTTCGGTCGTTCCCGGCAGCGACGAAGCCGCCAGCCTCAAGGCGGCGCTGATCGATGCCGGCATGTGGTCGCAATATCTCGAGGTCGCGATCGGCCCCGACGCCGAGGTGTTCACCAAGGCTCCCGTCCTCTCGTCGGTCGGCTGGGGCGACGATATCGGCATCCGCTCGGACAGCGACTGGAACAATCCCGAGCCCGAGATCGTCCTTGTCGTCGACCGCAACGGCAATGTCCGCGGCGCGACGCTCGGCAACGACGTCAATCTCCGCGACTTCGAAGGCCGCAGCGCGCTGCTGCTCGGCAAGGCCAAGGACAATAATGCGTCGACTGCGATCGGCCCGTTCATCCGCCTGTTCGACGACCATTTCACGATGGACGACGTCCGCGCCGCCGTGGTCGATCTCGAGATCACCGGGCCCGAAGGCTATACGCTCCGCGGCACCAACAAGATGAGCGAGATCAGCCGCGATCCGACCGATCTCGTCCGCCAGGCGCTGAGCGAGCATCAATATCCGGACGGCTTCGCGCTGTTCCTCGGCACGCTGTTCGCGCCGGTGCAGGATCGCGACCATGTCGGCCGCGGCTTCACTCACAAGACCGGCGATATCGTCCGCATCGCCACGCCGAAGCTCGGCAGCCTCGTCAATCGCGTCACCACCTCCAAGGCGGCCGCGCCGTGGGAGTTCGGCATCCGCGATCTGATGCGCAACCTCGCCGCGCGCGGCCTGCTGGCGTGAAAACCGTTTTCATTAGCAAAGTAACCCATTACCCTCATGGCAACCATGCTCACGCGCCCCGCGCGCTCACAGGAATCCGCAAGCTCCATGTCCGAAGCTGATCCCATGCACTCGCCGCTCGCACGCGATCAGCGGGCGGTCTATCCGAGCCTTCGCGGCAAGCGCGTGCTCGTCACCGGCGGCGGCTCGGGCATCGGCGCGGGCATGGTCGAAGGCTTTGTCCGCCAGGGCGCGAAGGTCACCTTCTTCGACATCGCCGAAGCGGATTCGCGCGCGCTCGTCGAGAGCCTCGCAGGCGCCGAAACCGCGCCGGTCTATCAGCGTTGCGATCTGACCGACGTCAGCGCGGTGCAGGCCGCGATCCAGGCGCTGATCGACGAGAATGGCGCGTTCGACATCCTCATCAACAACGCCGCCAACGACGATCGCCACACGATCGAGCAGGTCACCCCCGATTATTGGGACAATCGCATCGCGGTGAATCTCAAGCATCTGTTCTTCGCCGCGCAGACGGTGATCCCGGGGATGAAGGCCGCAGGCGGCGGCGTGATCATCAATCTCGGCTCGATCTCGTGGCATCTCGCGCTCGAGGAGCTCACTCTCTATCAGACCTGCAAGGCGGCGATCGAAGGCCTCACCCGCAGCTTCGCGCGCGATCTCGGCCCCGACAATATCCGCTCGGTCTGCATCGTCCCCGGCAATGTCCGCACGCCGCGCCAGCTCAAATGGTACACGCCCGAGGGCGAGGCCGAGATCGTCAAGGCGCAGTGCCTCAAGGGCCGCCTCGTCCCCGACGACATCGCCGCGATGGCATTGTTCCTTGCCTCCGACGACGCACGGCTGGTAACGGGCCACGAATATTTCGTGGACGCAGGGTGGCGATAAGATGAGCAAGGTGGCGATTTCCGAGCCGGTCAGCATTTGGCAGCTCGGAGCGCCACTCGGCGAAGGCCCGGTCTGGGTCGAGCGCGATCAGGCGCTGTGGTTCGTCGACATCAAGGGCCACAATATCCACCGCTACGATCCGGTCAGCGGCGCGACGCGCAGTTGGAACGCGCCCGGCCAGGTCGGCTTCCTCCTGCCGATCGAGAGCGGCGGCTTCGTCGCCGGCCTCCAGACCGGCCTGAGCAGGTTCGACGAGCGCGACGGCAGCTTCACCCATATCTGCGCGCCCGAGCCCGATCTGCCCACCAACCGCCTCAACGACGCCACCGTCGATCCGCAGGGCCGGCTGTGGTTCGGCAGCATGGACGATGGCGAGAGCGACATCTCGGGCGCGATCTATCGGCTGAGCGCCGAGGGGCGGTGCATCAAGAGCACCGATCATGTCGCGATCACCAACGGCCCCGCGGTCTCGCCCGACGGCAAGACGCTCTATCATGTCGATACGCTCGTCGGGGTGATCCACGCCTGCGACATCGCGGCCGACGGCACGCTGTCCAACAGCCGCGAGTTCGTCCGCATCCCCAATGCCGAGGGCCATCCCGACGGCCCGACCGTCGACAGCGAAGGCTGTGTCTGGGTCGGCCTCTACAATGGCTGGGGCGTGCGCCGCTATTCGCCGGCCGGGGAACTGCTCGAGGAAGTCAAATTCCCGGTCAGCGCGATCACCAAGATCGCCTTTGGCGGCCCCGACGGCAAGACCGTCTTCGCCACCACCGCCAACAAGCACATCGCTCCCGGTGACCTCGCGAAGCAGCCGCACGCCGGCGATCTGTTCCGCTTCGAGGTCAGCGTGGCCGGCCAGAAGAACTATCTGATCCGCGAAGGCGTCTAGAGCTTCAGCGCCATGAACACCGTGCCCGGCGGCGTCGGGCGGTAATAGGGTTCGATCCGCGCGAACCCCATCACCTCGTACATCGCGATCGCCCTCGTCATCGTCGGCAAAGTGTCGAGCCGCAGCTCGCGATAGCCCAGCCGCCGCGCCTCGGTGACGATCGCGTCGGCAAGCGCCCTGCCCAGGCCAAGCCCGCGCGCCGCGGGCACTAGATAGAGCCGCTTCATCTCGCACACGCCCTCGGCGAGCGCACGCAATCCGGCACAACCCAGCGCCGCGCCGTGCGCGTCGCGCGCGAGCAGGAGCGCGCCCCTGGGCGGGGCATATTTGCCGGGCAGCGCCGCCAGCTCGTCGTCGAAGTCCTGATAGTCGAGGTCGACGGGGAGCGACGCCGCATAGCCGCGGAACAGATCGGCCAACACCTGCATGTCGTCGGCACCGGAAGCGGGCAGGATGCGGATAGCGTCGGTCATCCCGTGAATGTGCGAGAGCGCTGCGGCGCTTGCAACCGGCGCTGTCCGCTTCGTGCCGGCCTGAACCGCGTTGGTCGAAAGCCGATGGTCCCCATGCGGATCGCCGGCCAACTGGGCGGGACGCGCCCAGCCTGCGGCGTCGTGACGGAGCGTTGCCATGCCGCTTGTGCCTCTCGCCCTTCTCGCGATGCTCGCCCCGGGCGCGGCGCAGGCACAGGCGGCTCCGCCCGCCGCGCCCCTCGCCAAACCGACGCTGCCGGCGTCGCTGGGCGAATATTTCGCCGGCCGCTGGAATGGCAGCGGGACCTTCGCCCGCAACGGTGCGCCGGTCGCATCGAGCTTCGAGTTCGAGCCGCGCCTCGATGGCGAAGCGATGCGCATCCGCCACGCCGAAAAGGCGCCGAACAGCTTCGCCTATGACGCGATCCTGACCGTCGACAGCGTCCGTGGCGACCTCGTGATGCTGATGGCGAGCAACAACAAGGGCGGTGGCCGCCTGTTCCGCAGCGCCGGCTGGCAGGGCGACACGCTCGTCTTCCAGTCCGGTCCCGAGCTGCGGACCGGCTTCGCGCTCGAGCGGATCAGCTTCCACCGGCAGGGCACGGGATCGTTCAAGGCGACCTATGAAATGAGCCGCGACGGCGCGACGTGGCGGGTCGGCGACGCGCAGGTCTTCGTGAAGGAATGAACCCGGCGGAGACGGTAATTATTGCGATAGAATCGCAATAAAGCTGCGAACGCTTAGCAATAGCGCACTGCTCAGGACGCCGCGCCGTCCCGCCCCATCGTCGCTTCGAGCTTCTTGAGCAGTGTCGCCAGCACCCATTGCTCCTTGTCGGCAAGCCCTTCCAGCAGCTGCGCCTGCAGCGCCATCTCGGCGCGGAACGCCTGCTCGACCAGCCCCCTTCCCTTGGGCGACAATTCAACAAAAACGCTGCGTTTATCGTCACTTGCCGACGGCCTGCGAATCATTCGCGCCAGCTCGAGCTTGTTGAGCCGCGCGGTCAGCCCGCCCGAGGAGATGCCGAGCGCGCGGTACAGCTCGGTCGGCCGCAGCCGGTGCGGCGGCGGCTCGGCGCGCAGCGTGGCGAGCACGTCATAGCCGCCGCCGTCGATCCCGTGTTCGGCAAGCAGCGGCTCGACCGCCGCACGCGCCTTGAGCGCGATCCGCCGCACCCGCCCGAGCAGCGAAAGCCCGCGCGTATCGACATCGGGCATCGCCGCCGACCACCGCGTGATCAATTGGTCGACAGGATCGGTTTCGGCCACGGCCTCTCGCCAGCAAGATATATCTCTCGACGTCGAGTATCTCGGCGCAAAGACAGCCATCTTCAAGATAAGAAATTTATCTTGAAGTCAAGTATCTTGCCTTGGTGACAAGCTATTTATCTTCGAAGCAAAACGACAGCCCCCGGCCGAAGCGACCTTCGGCACCGGCGTTAACAGGATAAAAGCGCGGATTCCTGCGGCTTTCAAGCCTTTTTCCGCCGCGCCTCACCCAAAGGTTAACGCGTCCGCGCCGCCGTTTTGGGCTTCTCCTCATAGTAAAGCGGCCCCAGCGCGTCGATGATCGCGATCGCGTCGAGCGCCTGCCCCGCCTCGACCCCGGCATCGACCGGACGGATCGTCAGCTCGGTCTTGTAGCCCTGCGCGGTGCTGCTGATCGGCATGCCCCCGCGCGAGGTCTGGAGGCGGCGGGTATAGTCGCTGCGCGCGACGATCACGAAGGCCGGCTTCCCCGCCGCGCGAGTCACTTCGGCGGCGCGCAGCAGGGTCATCTCCTGGACCAGCGCCGAGGACGGCGTGTTGCCGATGAACTCCACCTTGGTGGTCCCGTCGGGATTGGCCCTGGTGCGGAAGCCGTCGGTGCGATCGATCCCGCCGAGCAGGCTGGTGCCGAAGGTCAGCGCCCCGCCGACGAGCGCACCGAGGATGTTCGGCCGGGCGCGCTCATAGTCGACCACCGCGCGCGGCGTCTCGGGGGCGAGCAGCGCGCTGGAAACCGCTTCGGTCAGCGTCTTCTGCCGATTGTCGGCGAGCCTCTTCGAATAGCTCGCCGCATCGGGCACCAGCGCGCCGTCCTTAGCGGGCACCGCGAGCTTGAGCGCGCCGAGCAGCTCGATCGTCGCGGCATCCTGCGGCATCGGATTGCCGACGAGCCGCGCGATCGCATCGGGAACGCGGGCTTCGGCGACCGCGATGCGCGCCTCGACCTGGCGCTGGCGCGTCTCGAGATAGCGATCCAGGCCCTCCCAGCTCATGCCCCCGAAACTCAGCGTGGCGGCGCCCTGCGGCGAGGGCGCCGGGCGCGCTGCCGCCACATGGCGCTGCAGTTCGGCGAGTTCACCGCGCGCACCCGCCACATCGCCGGTCGCGGCGCGCGCATAGGCGATGTCCAGCTTCATTATCGCGCCGATGATCAGGGCCTGCGACCCGACATCGCGGATCGCGAAGGCGGCCGACGCCAGCGGCGCGACCGGCCAGTCGAACTTCACCGCCGGTGCCAGCGCGACCACGCCGGCGAAATTGCCGATCTCGGCTTCCTTCATCAGCGCGATGCCGGCCGATCTGGGCGACAGCCTGGCGGTGGTGAGCCACGGCGAGGTCGAAGCGCTACCCACCGGCCGCGCCGCCTGCAGCACCGTCGCCGTCACGCGCTGGACGTCGAGCGACCAGGGGCGCGCCGCGCCCGCGCGGTTCGCCAGCGGCACCGCGCCGGCAAGGTCGCCCGACTGCGCCAGTGCGAGCGCCCGCAGCAGATCGAGCGAGACGCCCATGCTGCGCTGATAGAAGCGATCGGCGGCGAGCCCGCCCGCGGCGTTGATCGCGAGATCGAGATCGGCGATCGCCGCGGCCGCATCGCCCGTCTCGAGCCGCGCCGCCGCGCGTGCGCGCAGCAAGTGAGCCTTGCGCAGCGTCTGGGTCGGCAGGAGGCGCGGGCTGGCGAGCGCGCGCGTGCACGCCGCGATCACCCCCAGCGGCGCAGCCCCCGCCCTGCCGAAGAAAGAATAGGGCTGGCTCGCCTCGCCGCGCATCCCGTCATTCTGCTTGCCGGGGTGGACCCGGCCGTCGCAGCGCTCGAAATCCTGCTTGTCCGATGCCGATGCCGGCGTCGCAGCGAGCGCGCCGAGCGCCAGCAACGCCAGAGCGTTCCGCTTTTTCATTTCCAATACCCCCCGATATTTGCGCGAGGATATTCACACATCTGGCAGCGAGCAAGCAGATCATGCGCTGATCGCTGCGCGATTATCAGATTATTCGCGAATGACTGAATCCGCCGCTATCAGCCTTGTGCCGCCGCGACTTTTCCCTAGTTCGGTGCGAATGGACTTCGACGATCAGCTCCGCCGCTATTTCGGCACCACCGACCTCGCCACGCTCGCCCCCGAAGCCGTTGCCACGGGCAACGAGCGCATCCGCGTCGATCTGGGCCTCGAGACCGACCGCAACCGCCGCTTCGCGCTCTGGGCGCTGCTCCACATCCTCGGCGGCGCGCCCGATCTCGACGTGACCTTCGAGCAGGAGGCCGATCGCGAGGCGGCGCGCAACTTCATGGACCTGCTCGCCGCCGATCAGGGCTGAAGCCCGCCGGGCGAGGCGCCGGAAAATTCGTCGATCCAAAGTGCGGGATTGGTCGAAAGCCCCTCGACGCGCGCAGCCTCGATATCGATGCACCGGCCGGAAAAGCGTCGAAGACTGGGGAAACGGCATGTTGGGTATGAACCGCGCGGCACGGCGAGTGGCCGGGATCTGGCTTGGCGCGGTCGCCGTCTCGTTCGGGCTCGGGCTCGTCAGCGTGTCGGCGGCGGCACAGACCTATCCGATCAACAATCCTGTCGTCACGCGGATCGGGGCGTGGGATGCCCGCGCCGTCAGCGTCGAATATGTCAAGAACTACAAGACGACGGACCGGATCAAGGTCACTGCCGTCCTGAAGAACACGAGCAGCCTCCCCCTTCCCGTCACGCGAAGCAGCTTCTTCTTCGCGCTGTACAGCGGTTATATGTCGAAGCCGGTGCTTCCGGCTGAATTCGATGCGGGCCCCGTCGTCGGCTTTGCCCAGCTCATCAAGCCGGGTCAGGAAACCAGGATCGTCGTGAGCTTCGAGGTTTTTGGCGACGGCCAGAAGCAGATGCGGATCTTCCAGATGGTGGCGAGGAATGGGCCCGATTACGCCACCAATTATTACAACAAGGGCGGCATGTATAGCATTTCGGGGCCGAATTGAGCGGGCGGGTCCCGATCGAGATCGCGCGCGCCCGACGGGGACGCGAGCCCGCCACCGGCTAGCAGCAGTTCAGGTCCTTCCACGTCGCGGTGTAGCGGAACGACGCCGTCAGTTGCGCCAGATCGGCCCGCAAATGCGCGCGCGCCTGCGCGAGCAGCGCAGGCACCTGCCCGGAGGCAGGATCGCGCGGTGTGACGGTGATCGGCGCCAATAGCGCCTCGGCCGCCGCGAACCTGCCCTCTGCCATCATCATGGTCGCGGCGGTCACCTGGATCTGGGTGGCCTGAGGCGCGAGCAACGCGGCCTTCAGCAAGGCATTGAGCGTCTTTTCGGACAGGAATTGCGGCGCGGTCGACAGGCTTTCGACCCATCCGTAGAGCGCCGGATAATAGTCCGGATCGGCCCGCCATGCCCGTGCGAACCAGTTGCGCGCCTCGCGGAACTCGGCAGCCGCGATGGCGGCCTGCCCGCGCCCCGCGATCAGGTGCCGCAAGCCCTTCAGATACAGCAGCTCGGGATCCGCCGGCGCCGATTCCAGCAGCGCATCGAGCGTCGCATCCGCCCGCTCCGGCGCGCCATAGAGGATTTGCGCCTGCGCCAGCACGCGCCGCCCGAAGGCGTCGCTCCAGTGCGCCACCGCATCCTCGGCCCGTCGCAGCACGGCTTGTTGGCGATCGGGCTCGGGGATGCCGATCCGCATCGCCGCCTGATCGAGCAGCAGCGCATCCGCCGACCGCGGCAGCCGCGAAACGATGACATCGGGAACCGTGAAGCCGGTCGCCGTCGCGCGGATATAGGTCGCTTCATGCCGGTATCGCCACAGCCTCGCATGCAGCGCCTTCATGCTCGTCCCGAACGCGCGCTCGAATGCCGCGACGGGCGCCGTCCCGCTGCGCGTCTCCGCAAGGAAGCGTTCGAACGCCTTCCTGCGCGCGGGATCCGCCAGAATATAATGGACGAGCAACGCGCTCTGCGCGGAATAGAGCTGCCCGCGGTCGATTTGGCCGGCGACGATCTTCTCGATCGGCTCCCAGCGTTCGACGTCGAGCTCGAGCGCGAGGCTCGGATGGCCTCTGCCATATTCGATGGTGTCGCCGAGGAAGCGCGTGGTCGCGAGATTCAGCGTGAAGCCGTCGACATACCAGGCCGGCAGATAGTCGCCGCGGGCGTTCTGGAGCAGGAAATGGCGGCTATATTCGGTGAACAGCCAGACGTCGCTGTAGCGCGGCGTCCTCGCTCTCTGCATGTCCCAGCGCATGTCCGCCGCCAGAACCACGCCCGTCGCGGCGGCGGAATAATAGCCGGTGGCAAACTGGCCCGCCGAAAGGCTTTGCCGCCGCAGCCGCTCCACCTGGCTGGCGCCCGTCAACAGATAGACCGCGAGTGGGGGCGCCGGTGCGGGCGCGGCGGTCCGGGTGAGCAGGCGAAGCAGCTGATCGAACCGCTCGAGCCGCGCCGCCATTTCTCGCGCCTGGGCCTCGTCGACGGCGTAGAGAGTGAAGTTGGCGCTTTCGGCGCGCAACCATTTCGACCGCGCCCGATCGCGCTCTCCGGTGACCACGACGTCGTCCGCGGACGATTGCCGCGGCGCGGGAGGCTGTGGCCGCTCCTGCGCCCCGGCGGGCGCGAGCAAGGCCAGCGCAAGCGGCACGGCCAGCAACGCGGCAGCGCGCTGTTGCATCATCCCGTCGCAGGCCCGGAGTCCGCGCGGTCGTCAGCCCGGCCATTTGCCGGGCGCGGGACAAGGTTTGTCACGTTGACCGCGCAGCGCACGCGAAACCCCAGGCTTTCATACAGCGCGATCGCGCCGCGATTGTCGGCATAGGCGTGAAGGAAGGGCGTCTCGCCGCGCGCGACGATCCGTTCGGCCACCACGCGCATCAGCCGGCCGGCATAGCCGCGGCCGCGCCAGCCGGGATGGGTGCAGACGCCGCTGACCTCGGTGAAGCCCGCGGGCTTCATCCGCTCACCCGCCATCGCCACCAGCCGCCCCTCGTCGCGAATGCCGATGAAGCCGCCGAGCCGGTGTGTGCGGGCGAAATAGGGGCCGGGCTCGGTCAGCGTCGCCAGCGCGAGCATCTCGGCGGCGTCGGCGTCGCCCAGCGCGACGAAGTCGATATCCGCGCCGCCGGCGAGCGTCTCCGCGATCATCTGCACGCCCATGCGGTGCGTCGTCGCCTGCGCGCCGGGCACCGGCGGCAGCGGGTCCTTCTGCAGCACGATCGCGGGCCCGGTGGCACGGATCAGCGTGCCGAGCGCCGCCAGCGATGCGGGCGCGTGATCGCCGGTCGCGGCGAAGATCGCATGGTCCTGGTCGTAGCGCAGCGCCGCCCCCGCGCCACGCGCGAGGTCGCGTTGCGTGCTGCGCAGCGCGGTCCAGGCGGGGCGATCGAGCGGATGCGGGTCAGCCATGCCTCCCCTTCCCTAGGCCAATCGCCGGGCGCTTCCAAAATAGGATTTCGCGTGCGACGCCCGCGCGTCGCTCTTTGAATCCGTCGATCCGATTTTCCTACCGAATTGCGCAATATTGTTGCGCGTCCGCGCAACACTCGCGAACTTCTACTGCGACTCTTGCGACTCTAGGCGCGGCGAATCCGTCAAAACGCCGCGCCCGGTATCCTACATCAATGATTGTGCCGCGGTGTCTTCTCGCTGGTCCGGCGATATTTGAGCGCGAAGTCGAGCACCCCGCCCTCGCCCAGCTGGCCCACCTTCTCGCGGTACAGCTCTTCCCACGGCGTGTTGCTCTCGGGGATCGGCGGCGCCGGCTCGGCCTTGCGCCGGGCGATCTCGTCGGGCTCGACCAGGGCGTCGCAGGTCCCCGCGTTAAGATCGATGCGGATCACGTCGCCGGTCCGCAGCCACGATAGGCCGCCCCCCGCCGCGCTCTCGGGCGAGGCATTGAGGATCGACGGGCTGTCCGAGGTGCCCGACTGGCGCCCGTCGCCGAGCGTCGGCAGGCTCATGATACCGCGCTGGATCAGATGATCGGGCGGCTGCATGTTGACCACCTCGGCCGAGCCGGGCCAGCCGATCGGCCCCGCGCCGCGGATGACGAGGATGCAATTCTCGTCGATGTTCAGCGCCGGATCGTTGATCCGGTGGTGATAGTCGTCCGATCCGTCGAACAGGATCGCCCGCCCCTCGAACACGCCCTCCTGCCCCGGTCGCGAGAGATAGCGGGCTTCGAAATCGGGGCCGATCACGCTGGTCTTCATGATCGCGATGTCGAACAGATTGCCCGAGAGGACGAGGAACCCGGCCTTGTGCTTGAGCGGCTTGTGCCAGCCGAAGATGACCTCGCTATCAGTGGCGCTGCGACCCGCGACATTTTCGGCGAGCGTCCTGCCGGTGCAGGTCATCACGCTGCCGTCGAGCGCGCCATTGGCGAGCATCTCGGTGAGCACCGCGGGGATGCCGCCGGCGCGGTGGAAGCGCTCGGACAGAAACGCGCCCGCGGGCTGCATGTTGACGATCAGCGGCAGGTCATAGCCCTGACGCCAATCGTCCGGGGTGATCTCGATCCCGGCATGCGCGGCCATGGCGACAAGGTGCGGCTGGGCGTTGGTCGAGCCGCCGATCGCGGTGAGCAGCTTGATCGCGTTGAGGAAGCTCGCCTTGCTGAGGATCTTCGACGGGCGGAGGTCCTCATAGGCCATCTCGACGATGCGCTTGCCGGTCTCGTAGGCGATCTGGCCGCGCTCGCGATACGGCGCCGGGATCATCGCGCAGCCGGGCAGGCTCATCCCCAGCCCCTCGGCGATCGAGTTCATCGTCGAAGCGGTGCCCATCGTGTTGCAATGGCCCGGCGACGGCGCGCTCTCCATCGCGCGCTTGAGGAACTCCTCCTCGTCGATCTCCCCCGCCGCCATCTTGCGGCGGCTGCGCCAGATCACCGTGCCGCTGCCCACCAGCTCGCCTTCGTGCCAGCCGTCGAGCATCGGCCCGCCCGACAGCACGATCGCCGGGATGTCGACGGTCGAGGCGGCCATCAGCGAGCTCGGCGTGGTCTTGTCGCAGCCGGTGGTCAGGATCACCGCGTCGATCGGATAGCCGTTGAGGATCTCGACCAGGCCGAGATAGGCGAGGTTGCGGTCGAGCGCGGCTGTAGGCCGGCGGCAATTCTCGAAGATCGGGTGGAGCGGAAACTCCATCGGCACGCCCCCGGCGGCGAGGATGCCTTCCCGCGCGCGCTTCACCGTCTCGAGATGGACCCGGTTGCACGGCGCGATGTCGCTGCCCGATTGCGCGATGCCGATGATCGGCTTGCCCGAGCGCAGCTCGTCGGGGGTGATGCCGTAGTTCATGAAGCGCTCGAGATAGAGCGCGGCCATGTCGCTGCGGCCGGGCGCGGCGAACCATTCGCGTGAGCGGAACGGGCGGGCGGGCGTACGGGTCATATCATCCTCTTGTCGTGCAGAGGGGCGCAGGCCTCGCGGCCCGCGCCCCCCTCGGATTGTCGGCGCGGGAGGCGGATCAGCCTTCCATCGCCTCCAGTTCCTTGCCCTTGGTCTCCTGGATCAGCTTTGAGACCAGGAAGAAGGAGATCACTGCGCAGACGGCATAGAAGCTGTAGCTCAGCGTCAGCCCCAAATTGGCGGCCATCGACGGGAAGGTCAGGCTGATCGCGAAGTTCGCGGTCCATTGCGCCAACCCGCAGACCGCAAGCGCAGAGCCGCGGATCTGGTTCGGGAACATCTCGCCGAGCATCACCCACATCACCGGGCCCCAGCTCAAATTGAAGAAGATCACATAGGCGTTCGCCGCGTAGAAAGCGAAAATGCCCATGTTAGGCTCGAGTACGAGATCCTTGCCGTTCTCAAGATGGCCGGTGCTGAAGGCATAGACCATCGCGAACAGCGCCACCGACATGCCGGCCGAACCGATCAGGAGCAACGGCTTGCGGCCGATCTTGTCGATCACGAGGATCGTGAAGATGCACGCCGCGATCGACACGCCGCCCGAGACGATGTTGTTGCGCAGCGCATCGGCCTCGCTGAAGCCTGCGAGTTGCCAGAGCGTGGCGCCGTAATAGAAGATCACGTTGATGCCGACGAGCTGCTGGAAGATCGCCAGCATCAGGCCCGCCCAGATGATCGGCCGCAGCCCGCCGCGAACGGGGTCGAGAATGTCGGAGAGACGCGGTCGGTGATCCGCGCTGAGCGAGTTGCGGATCTCGGCGACCTTGAGGTCCGCCGCAGTGGCGCCGAACAGGTTGGTGAGCACCTTGCGCGCATCGTCGTCGCGCCCCTTGACCACCAGATAGCGCGGGCTCTCCGGAATGGTGAACAGGGCCAGCAGATAGACCGTCGCGGGGATTACCTGGACCCAGAGCATCCAGCGCCATGCCGGAAAGCCCCAAATGTCCGCGGTCGAATCCGCGCCGGCGGCCTGTTGGAAGAAATAGTTAGAGACGAACGCGCCGGTCAGACCGGTGATGATCATCACCTGCTGGATGCTCGACATGCGACCGCGGGTACGGGCCGGCGTCACTTCGCTGATATAAACCGGCGCGGTAACGCTGGCCGCGCCGACGCCGAGCCCGCCGATGAAGCGTGCGAGGATGAACAGCACCGGCGACCCGGCGGCACCCGATCCGAGCGCGCTGATGATGAACAGAATCGCTGCGAGGATCATCACGTTGCGGCGACCGATGACGTCCGCGAGCCGGCCCGCACTGAAGGCGCCGATGGCGCAGCCGACGAGCAATGCGCCGGTCAGCAGCCCCTCGCCCAGCGCGCCGACGCCGAACGTGGCGGCGAGCCCCTTGTGGGTGCCGTTGATCACCCCGCTATCGAAGCCGAACATGAAGCCGCCCACCGTCGCTACCGCGACGATGGCCAGAATGAGAGCGCCGTTAACCCTCTCGGCAGTTTGATTCATCCGCACTTCCTCTCCTGTCCCCCCGCGCACGACCCGGCACGGTGTGTTAGCGGTAACGGTGGCCCGGACGCCGAGGAAATGCAAGCGCCTCTAGCGCAGACCTGGATTACTCGCGGCACCGCCGGCGCGGCGCCCGCCATTGCCGCGGCCCGAGGCGATCCCGGTCGCGCCTTTGGGCGGCGCCGAGGATTCGCGGACGATCAGCTCATAGTCGAGCACCTGCTCCTCGAGCTTGTCGCTTTCGGCGGAGCGGTGCGCGCGGATGCGGGCGAGGAGCAGGGTCAGCGCCTCTTCTGCCATCGCCGAGATCGGCTGGCGCACCGTGGTGAGCTCGGGCCAGACGGTGGTGGCGAGCGAGGTATCGTCGAACCCGACGACGCTCAGATCCTGCGGCACGTGCAGTCCGCGGCGATGCGCCACGCCCACCGCGGCGGCGGCCATATCGTCGTTGCTGGCGAAGATCGCGGTGGGTGGCTCGGGCCGGTCGAGCAATCGTTCGGCGGCGACGATCCCCGAGCGGAAGGTGAAATAGCCTTGCTCCACTGCCACCGTCTTGACGTCGATCCCGGCCTCTTCGAGCGCGGCGGCGAAGCCGCGAAAGCGTTCGGCGCTCGAAGTCTGATTGGGATTGCCGCGGATGAAGCCGATCCGGCGATGGCCGAGCCCGAGCAAATGCCGCGTCATCGCCGCGGCGCCTTCGAAATCATCGATGCGGACATTGAGACTGCGCGCGGGCGGAAGGCCCATCGCGACCGAGACCCAGGGAATGCCCGCCGCCTCAAGCTCGGCGCGCACCGGCGCTGCCTCGGAGAGCGGCGGCGGCAGGATCACTCCCTCGACGCTGGTCGAGGCGAAGCTGCGCGTCGCTTCGGCCTGCTCGTCCGGCCGCTCGCTCTCGCACGCCTCGAGCACGAGATGGCAGCCGGCGCGGCGCGCCGCGGCGAGCGCGCCGATCAGGAATTGCGAGAGATAGGCAGCCGAGGGGTTCGAATAGAGCAGCCCGATCTGCGTCGCGTCGCCCGCGGCGAGGCTGCGCGCGGCGCTGTTCGGCGAATAGTTGAGCTGAGCGATCGCCGCGAGCACCGCCTCGCGGGTGGACTCGCGCACATTGGTGCCGCCATTGACGACGCGCGACACGGTCATAGCCGACACGCCTGCGGCGCGTGCGACATCTTGCACGGTGACTGTACCGCGGCTTCTTCGGCTAGGTCTGCTCATCCCCGTCCTTTGCGCCCGAGGCATAAGGTGCGGTTTCGCGGAATGCAATCGGCATGAAACCGGTTGCGGTACAGTTGACCAGCCACGCGGGCGGCGATAGCTGATAGCGCTACCACAACTCGTACAAAACAAGAGCGTTCGAGCGCCGCCACCCTGGAGAGCCTGATGATCCCTGTTCGCCGCTTGCCGGGCATGCCTGCCCGCCGGTTCCGCCTGACCGCCCTCGCCCTTGCCGCCGCGACCGCGCTGACGCCGGCGCCCGCGCTCGTCGCGCACGCCCAGAGCAGCCGCGCCGACAAGCCGCTCTACAAGGACGCCTCGCAGCCGATCGACGCCCGCGTCGAGGATCTGCTCAAGCGGATGACGCTGGAGGAGAAGGTCCAGCAGATGGTCGCGATCTGGCTCCACAAGGAGAAGATCCAGACTCCGGAGGGCGAGTTCGATCCGGCCAAGGCGAGCCAGAACTTCCCCGACGGGCTCGGCCAGATCTCGCGCCCCTATGATCGCCGCGCGATCACCCAAGGCCCGGCCGCCGGCGCCGCCGCGGGCACGGTCAACCGCAATGCGGAGGATACCGCGCGCTACATCAACGCGGCGCAGAAATGGGCAGTCGAGCGGACCCGGCTGGGCATCCCGATGATCATGCACGAAGAGGCGCTGCACGGTTATGTCGCTCCCGGCGCGACGAGCTTCCCGCAGGCGATCGCGCTGGCCAGCACGTGGAACCCGAAGCTGCAGGAAGAGGTGTTCTCGGTCGCCGCGCGCGAGATGCGCGCCCGCGGCGCCAATCTCGCGCTCGCCCCGGTGGTCGATGTCGCGCGCGATCCGCGCTGGGGCCGCATCGAGGAAACCTATGGCGAGGACCCCTATCTGGTCGGCGAGATGGGTCTTGCCGCGATCCGCGGCTTCCAGGGCACCACGCTGCCGCTGGCAAGGGACAAGGTCTATGTGACGCTCAAGCACATGACCGGGCACGGCCAGCCCGAGAGCGGCACCAATATCGGCCCCGCCACGGTCTCCGAGCGGACGCTGCGCGAGGTGTTCTTTCCGCCGTTCGAGCGCGCGGTCACCGAGCTGCCGGTGATGTCGGTGATGCCGTCGTACAACGAGATCGACGGCATCCCGAGCCACGCCAATCGCTGGCTGCTTCACGACGTGCTGCGCCAGGAATGGGGCTTCAAGGGCGTCGTGCTCAGCGACTATTTCGCGATTCGCGAGCTGATGACGCGGCATAAGCTATACGACAATCTCGGCGATGCGGCGGTCCGCGCGCTCGACGCCACGGTCGACTTCGAGACTCCCGACGGCGAGGCCTATGCGCTGCTGCCCCAGCTCGTCCGCGAAGGCCGGGTGAGCGAGGCGCAGATCGACGACGCGGTGCGGCGGATCCTCAAGCTCAAGTTCAACGCCGGGCTGTTCGAGAACCCTTATATCGACGCGAAGGCGGCGGCCAAGAAGACCGAGACCGCCGACGCGATCGCGCTGGCCCGCGAGGCGGCGCGCGAGGCGATGGTGCTGCTCAAGAACGACAAGGGGCTGCTGCCGCTCGACGCGGGCAAGATCAAGCGGCTGGCGGTGATCGGCACGCATGCCAGCGACACCCCGATCGGCGGCTATAGCGACGTGCCGCGCCACGTCGTCAGCGTGCTCGAGGGGCTCAAAGCGGAGGGCAAGGGCAAGTTCGAGGTCGACTTCGCCGAGGGCGTGAAGCTGACCAAGAGCCGCGCCTGGGCCGCCGACCAGGTCGAGCTGGTCGACGACGCGACCAACGACCGCCTCCGCGCCGAGGCAGTCGAGACGGCGAAGAACGCCGACACGATCGTGCTGGTGCTCGGCGACAACGAGCAGCTCAGCCGCGAGGCCTGGGCCGACAACCATCTCGGCGACCGCAACAGCCTCGAGCTGATCGGGCCGCAGAACCAGCTGGCGAAGGAGATCCTCGCGCTCGGCAAGCCGGTGGTGGTGCTGCTGCTCAACGGCCGGCCGCTGTCGGTGAAATATCTCTCGGACAACGCGCCCGCGCTGATCGAGGGCTGGTATCTCGGGCAGGAGACCGGCAACGCCGTCGCCGACGTCCTGTTCGGCCGCGCCAATCCGGGTGGCAAGCTGCCGGTGACGATCGCGCGCGACGTCGGCCAGCTGCCGATGTTCTACAACCACAAGCCGAGCGCGCGACGCGGCTATCTCTTCGCCGAGACCAGCCCGCTCTACCCGTTCGGCTATGGCCTTTCCTACACGACGTTCGACATCACCGCGCCGGTGCTCGCGACCCCGACGATCGGGCGCTACAACAACGTCAAGGTGAGCGTCGACGTGACCAACACCGGCGCGCGTGCCGGCGACGAAGTCGTCCAGCTCTATGTCCGCGACGATCTCGCCAGCGTCACCCGGCCGGTGAAGGAATTGAAGCGCTTCGCGCGCGTCAGCCTCCAGCCGGGCGAGAAGAAGACCGTCTCCTTCGAGCTGACCCCGCGCGACCTGTCGCTGTGGAACGTCGACATGAAGCGCGTGGTCGAGCCGGGCACCTTCACCATCTCGTCGGGCCCGGACTCGGTGAAGCTCAAGAGCACGACGCTGACGGTGAAGTAGCGTTCAAATCCTCCCTCGCGTCAGCGGGGGAGGTGGCGCCGAAGGCGACGGAGGGGGCGTCTCGGCGAGTGATACGCTTGCGGCCAAGCCCCTCCACCAGCTTCGCTGGTCCCCCTCCCCCGCTGCGCGAGGGAGGATTTTGCTCAGCTATCCAGCCAAGCCGCGACCCAGAACAGCGGCGCGTTCCAGTTGATGGCGACTTCGTTCATCGAATAGGCGTGGATGTCGTCGACCCAGCAGGTCTGCGGCGCGCATTTGCCGCGCATCGTCCTGGCCACATCGTCGCTCATCGCAGTCGAGTTGGGACCGCCCGAAAGCACGCCCGGCGGCGGCCCAGGCAGCTTCGCATCGAGGCTGTGCGCCCAGAAGCGGTGGTGCGGGTTCATCATCGGCCGCGCGCCATAGCCGCTGACATAGGATCGGCCGAGCGGGTTGCGGCCGAGGACATAGTCGATCGCGGCGACCACGCCGGCGCGATACTTCGCCTCGCCGGTGAAGTCGTGCGCCAGCCCGAGCAGCATCGCGCGGTTGAGCAGGTTCGAGTTCGAGCCCCATGGATAGCCGCTCGCGACATAGGGGATGCCATAGCCATTGCCCCGTTCGTCGGCGAGGAAGCGGTCCGCCGCGGCGACGATCGCCGCGCGCAGCCGCGCTCGTTCGACCTTGGGCAGCACATAGCCGGGCAAGGCGAGCGTGATCGTGCCCAAGGTCGCGGTGCTCGGCCAGCCGGGCTCGCGCAGCTCGGCGCGGAAATGCGGCGACGCCGTCACCGCGTCGCGATATTCTGCGGAGCCGGTGGTGGCGAGCAGCTCGGCCGCGGCCCAGTAGAACTCGTCCGAGACGTCGCCGTCGCCATAGCCGCCGCTGCCGGTGAAGCTGTTGGTGGCATAGACTTCGGGGTTGCGCTTCGCCGCCTTCCACGCGCGCTCGGCGGCGGCGAGGCAGCGCGCGGCGAACGCATTGTCGACGCCGCGCCAGACCCGGGCGCATTGCGCGGCGGTGGCGGCCAGATTGAGCGTCGCGGCGGTGGTCGGCGGATACACCAGCCGCTCCTCGGGATCGTTCTGCGGCGGCATCGGCAACCCGGTCCAGTTGCGGTCGGCGACCTTCTGATGCGCCATTCCACCGGCATCGATCCCGGCGAAATCGGCGGGCTCGCGCTCCCATGCCGGCCTTCCCGCCCTGGCTGGCCTGGGCGCGCCGGCGGGGACACGGGTCCGCACGCCGTCGGGGATCTGCATGCGGAGCAGGAATTCCATCTCGTAGCGCGCTTCGTCGAGCAGGTCGTTCGCTGCGTTGCCGGCTTCGGGGAACTCGCGGCGGGCATGGGCCAGCGCGGCCGCGTGACGCTCGCGGGCGTTGAGCAAGGTCCATAGCGAAATCCCGCCGTTGACGACATATTTGCCGTGATCGCCGGCATCGTACCAGCCGCCGGTGACGTCGAGCGCATACGCGCAACCGGGCCATTCGATGCCGCGCTCGTCCTTCCCCGCGAAGCATTTCGCGACTTCCTTGGGATGGCCGGCCGGGCGCGCCCAGGTCGCGCCGACGACGCGTGCCTCGATCGGAACGCCGGCGCGCTGGTGGTAGAAAAAGGCGAGCGCGTCTTTTGCCAATGGGACGTAGAGGCGCGAGCGGATCGCGAAGGGATCGCTGCGGGCATCGCCCACCACGATGCGATAGCCCTCGCCTGCCGTCCGGACGTCGCTGAAGTCGATCCGCTGCACCTTGGCACCCGAGGCGGGATCGTCGCCATAGGGCTGGCCCCTGCCCCGCTTCACTTCGCGCCCCCCCGCGTCGACCACTGCCCATTCGACCGGCGCGCCGCTCGCCTGCACGATCGCGGTCTTGGCGTCGGCGGGCTCGAAGCCGAGCTGGTTGAGATGGATCGACGGCGAGGAATCGGCCGCGCCGAGCGTGAGGGCGGTGGCGGCGAGGAGGAGGGTGCGCATGGGGTTATCCGATCTCGCTGTTTTGTCCGTCATCCCGGCCTTGGGCCGGGATCCACCAAGCCTCCCCGGCTTGATTTGAACCGCTGGTCCGGCGCCCGCCTCCCGGTGGATCCCGGCCCAAGGCCGGGATGACGGTTGGGAGGTGCGGCTCCGCCGACCATCATTCGCCGCTTCCCGCGAAAATGCCGAAGGTCGAGCCGATGAACCCACCGGCGACCTTGGTGGTCAGCGCGTCCGTCGTGAGCCGGGTCAGCGGTCGCCAGGCCAGCATCGGCGTGTCGGGGCTGCCGAGCAGGCGGGCATAGGAAAAGGCATAGCGATTGCCCTGCACTTCTATGCGCAGCGCGAGCGGCTTGCCCGGCGCGATGCCGAAGCTGGCGGCATCGACCGCGGCGATCGTCTCCCCCGCTGCGGCCGCGTCCGGCCCCTCGCGGCGATCGAGCGCGACGACCAGCTTGCCGGCGACCTGCTTCAGCCCGAGGAAGAACCAGTAATCGTCGTTCTGGAACACCGCGATCCCGGCGCGGTCGCCGTCCTTTTCCGGCGTGAAGCGCACCACCGTCTCGGCGGCGGCATTGGCATGTTGCTGGCGGCGCGCGAGGAACGACGGATTGCCCTTGTCGCCCAGCCCCACCGGCCGCGCCTGAAGCTGCACCGATCCGTCGGCGAGCGCGAACCAGCTCGTGCGCGGATTGCGCAGCATCATCCAATAAGCGGGCAGCTTCGCCTCGTCGAAGTCGTCGCGCACGGCGAAGCCGCCATTGGTCGGCACCGGCGACGCGGGCTGCGGCGGCAGCGCGGGGCGGGCATGGGTCCACGGAATGGCCTGCCCCGGATCGGTGATCCGCGGCCAGCCATTCTCCCACCGGACCGGCATCAGGAAAGTCTCGCGGCCGGTCGAGTAGAAATCACCCTGATAGGGGCGCACGGCAAGAAACGTCGCCCACCATTTGCCGTCGGGGGTGGTGACGAGCTGGGCGTGGCCGGCCGAGGTGATCGGGTTCGCCCGGTCGCGCGGCAAATCGCGCTGGGTGAGGATCGGATTGTCGGGATTGGCCTCGTACGGGCCGGTGACGGTCTTCGAACGCAGGATGACCTGGCTATGGCCCTCCGCGGTGCCGCCCTCGGCGCAGCTCAGATAATACCAGCCGTCCTTTTTTAAGATGTGCGGCCCCTCGATCCAGATCGGCTTTTTCGAGAAGTCGACTCCGCCGTTCACCAGCACCGTGCGCGGGCCGATCGTCTTGAGCGTCTTGAGGTCGAATTGCTGGATCCAGATCGCGCGGTGGCCCTGATATTCGGGCGCGCCCTCGGGCGGGCCGTTGTTGAGGATCCACGTCTTGCCGTCCGCGTCGAAGAACAGCGAGGGATCGATCCCGCCCTCGAGATCGGGGAGCCACACCGGATCGGACCACGGCCCCGCGGGGTTCTTCGCGCTGATCACGAAATTGCCGCCGCAATCGACGCAGGTGTTGAGGATGTAGAAGGTCCCCGCCTTTGCCTGGATCGTCGGCGCGAACACCCCGCGCGACAGGCCGAGCTGCTTGAAGTCGAGCTGCTCCGGCCGATCGATCGCATTGCCGATCTGGGTCCAGCTGACGAGATCGCGGCTGTGGAAGACCGGGATGCCGGGGAAATAGCCGAAGGTCGAGGTGACGAGGTAGAAATCGCTGCCGACACGGGTGACGCCGGGATCGGGATAGAAGCCCTGCAGGATCGGATTGCGATATTCGCCCGGGCCGGGCTGGTGCGCGCGATCGACCGGGTCTTCGCCGCGATATTGGAACCAGTCGAAGCTGGCGACCGGCTGCGCGGCGGCCGGGCTGGCGAGGAGGAGGGCGAGCGGTGCCAGCGATTTCATGCCGCGCAATGCTCCCGAACGAAGTCGCGATGGCTGGGCATGTAGTCCGCCGAGTTGGCGATCGCCTCACGGATATGCGCGAGGCGTGATCGGGTTTCGTCGAGGCTCATGATCTCCGCAACCGGATCGAAGCCCTGCGGCCGCATCAGCTGGCCGTGCATCACCGCGAACCAGCTGGTGTCGTTGAACAGCTCCTCATTCTCGCGGAAGGCGCGGCCATGGCTGCGGAAGACGCGCATCTTCTCGGCCAGCCGCTCGGGAATCTCCATCGTCCGGCAATAATCCCAGAAGGGAGAATCGTCGCGCTCGGTGGCGTGATAATGGAGGATGATGAAGTCGCGGATCTCCTCGTAGTCGGTGATCATGATCCGGTTGTAGCGATCGATATCGGCCTGGTTGAAACGCTTGTCGGGGAACATCGTCAGGAAGCGCGACAGGCCGCTCTGGATCAGCCAGATCGCCGTGGATTCGAGCGGCTCGATGAAGCCGCCGGCGAGGCCCAGCGACACGCAATTCTTGATCCACAGCTTGTTGCGGTGCCCGGTGCGGAACGGGACGGTGCGCGGATCGGCGAGCGGCTTGCCGTCGAGATTGGCGAGCAAAGTCGCGGTCGCCTCGTCGTCGGAGATGTATTTCGAGCAGAAGACATGGCCGTTGCCGGTGCGGTGCTGGAGCGGGATGCGCCACTGCCAGCCGGCCTTGTGCGCGGTCGAGCGCGTATAGGGTGTCCAAGCGTCGACGCTCTCGCACGGCACCGCGATCGCGCGGTCGCAGGGGAGCCAGTGCGACCAGTCGGTGAAGCCGGCCTTGAGTGCCTGTTCGATGATCAGCCCACGAAAGCCCGAGCAGTCGACGAACAGATCGCCTTCGATCGCGGCGCCATCCTCCATCACCACCGATTCGACGAACCCGTCCGCGCCGCGCAGCCTGACCTCGACGATCTTGCCCTCGCGGCGGACGACGCCGCGTTCCTCGGCATAGCCGCGCAGGAAGCGGGCATAGAGGCCTGCGTCGAAATGAAAGGCATAGGGGATTTCGGAGAGCGGCGAATTGCCCGCATCGATCGGGCGCATGAACTTGTTGGTGCGGCTGGCCGCGGCCTGGAGCGACCAATCGTCGATATCGGGGGCCTCGCCGAGCTGGTGGAGGCGGAGGAAATAGGCGTGGAACGAGACGCCTTTCATATCGATGCCGTATTTGCCGAAGGGGTGGAAATAGGTGTGGCCCTGCCGCCCCCAGTTCACGAACTGGATGCCGAGCTTGAAGCTGCCTTGCGTGGCGCGCATGAATTCGTTCTCGTCGAGCCCGAGCATGCGGTTGAAGGTCGCCATCTGGGGAATCGTCGCCTCCCCCACCCCGACGATGCCGATCTCGTCGGATTCGATCAGCGTGACCTTGGCATATTCGGGGCCGAGGATGCGCGCGAAGGTGGCGGCGGCCATCCAGCCGGCGGTGCCGCCGCCGACGATGACGATGTTGCGGATACGGTGATCGGTCATTGGGGTCCCCGGGCAGAGCAATGGCGCGCCAGATATGCCGCATGATCGGGCATGCCCTCGGCGGCGCGGCGAAAGGTGGAGCGGATTCGCTCGAGCATCGCGGCGAGCTGGCCGGCATCGAGCGCATCGGCGAGCGGATCCCAGCCTTGCGGGGTGATCCCCTGCCCCAGCATCACTGCGATCCAGCTGGTCTCGGCGAACAGCTCGTCCTCGCGGCGGAAGACGCGGCCGCGGTTGCGGAACAAGTCGATGCGGCGCGCGAGGCTGTCGGGCACGTCCATCTCGCGGACCTGACGCCAGAGCGGCTCGTCGCGGCCGTTCGCTTTGTAGTGGAGGATGACGAAGTCGCGGACCTGCTCATACTGGGTGCGGGTGAAATCGTTATAGCTGTCGCGCTCGGCATCGCCCCAGCCGCGATCGGGGAACAGCGCGAGCAGCCGCGAGATGCCCGCCTGGATCAAGTGGATGCTGGTCGATTCGAGCGGCTCGAGAAAGCCGCCCGACAGGCCGATCGCGATGACGTTGCGGTTCCACGCCTGCTTGCGGCGCCCGGTGGTGAAGCGCAGTGGGCGCGGATCGGCGAGCGGCGCGCCCTCGAGATTGGCGAGAAGGGTTGCCGCGGCCTCGTCGTCGGAGACGTGCGCGCTCGAATAGACATAGCCATTGCCCATGCGGTGCTGGAGCGGGATGCGCCATTGCCAGCCGGCGGCGCGCGCGGTGCAGCGGGTATAGGGCGTCAGCGGTCCGGCATTGGCGGTCGGCACCGCGAGCGCGCGATCGCACGGCAGCCAATGCGTCCATTCCTCATAGCCGGTGTGGAGCGCTTCCTCGATCAGCAGCCCGCGAAAGCCCGAGCAATCGATGAACAGCTCGCCTTCGAGGCGGCTGCCGTCCTCGAGCATCACCGCCTCGACGAAACCGTCGGCGCCGCGGAGCGACACTTCGGTGATCTTGCCCTCGCGCCGGACGACGCCGCGTGCCTCGGCATAGCCGCGCAGATAGCGCGCGTAGAGCGAGGCGTCGAAATGATAGGCCTGGACGAGGCGCGACAGCGGCGAGGAGGGATCGTTCGCCGGCGCGGCGTAGCGATTGGCCCGCGCGGCGACGGCGCACAGGCTATAGTCGTCGAGCGGGGCGGCGTTTCCCGCGGCATGGAGCCGCTGCCAGACCTGGTGGAACTTCACGCCCTCGATATCGAAGCCATAGTCGCCGAACGGATGGAGATAGCGATGCCCGGAGGCGTTCCAGTCGACGAACTCGATGCCGAGCTTCATCGAGCCTTGGGTGTGCGCGAGAAAGTGATTTTCGTCGATGCCAAGCATCGCATTGAAGGTGCGGATCGGCGGGATCGTCGCCTCGCCTACCCCCACCGTGCCGATCGCCTCCGATTCGACGAGGGTGACCTGCACCCCGGCACGCACCAGCCGCGCCAGCGCCGCGCCGGTCATCCAGCCCGCAGTGCCCCCGCCGACGATGACGACGCTTCGAATCGCCGCTGCGCTCATCGACGAAACGGCCGATCGGCTGATCCGGACAAATTTTCCTCCCCGTACGCGATGTTAGCGCTCCCACATTCTGGACCGACGCCGCGTCGGCTGGGAGTTTTCTTCGTTGCATCGCAGCAAAACCGTTGCAAAATCAGCACATACACCCGGCATTGTCACTATCTCTCTTGATCTTTGCCGCGAATCTCCTCTACCCAAGTCACATAACTACAACAATTGGCGCCAACGAATGGTAGCGCTAACATGGGAGGAGGGGGACGCTTGATGCGCAAGCACGTCATTCATGCATCTGATAACGCTGCGAAACTAAAGTCGGGGCTGCTCCGCGCGGGTGTCTCCGCGGCGGCATTGTGCCTGTTCGGGGCGGGCACGGCTTGGGCGCAAACCGAAGGCGCCGCGGCGCAGACCGCGCCTGCCGCGCAGGACGACGGGGCGACCGCGCAGACCGACGACGAGATCGTCGTCCAGGGCTATCGCCAGTCGCTGCAGAGCGCGCAGCAGCTCAAGAAGAATTCGGACGTGATCGTCGACTCGGTGACCGCCGAGGACATCGGCGCGCTTCCCGATCGCTCGGTCACCGAGACGCTGCAGCGTATCCCGGGCGTGGCGATCAACCGCTTCGCCGCCGGCGTCGATCCCGATCACTTCTCGGTCGAGGGCTCGGGCGTCGTCGTCCGCGGCCTCACCTATGTCCGCTCGGAGTTCAACGGCCGCGAGGCGTTCAGCGCCAATAACGGCCGCGCGCTGAGCTTCGCCGACGTGCCGTCGGAGCTGATGGGCGGCGTCGACGTGTTCAAATCGCCTTCAGCGGACCGCATCGAGGGCGGCATCGCCGGCGTGGTCAATCTGCGCACGCGCACGCCGTTCGACAGCAAGGGCCTCCTCCTCGCGGCTTCGGCCGAGATGAACTATGGCGACTTCCAGAAGGATCCGGGCGCCAATCTCAACGTCATCGTCAGCAATCGCTGGCAGACCGGGATCGGCGAGTTCGGCCTGCTCGCCAGCGCTTCCTATTCGAACCTGAAGAGCCGCGCCGACCGTTTGCAGGTGTCGAGCTTCCGCATCCGCAACCTCTATTCGGACGGGGATGTCATCGCCAATGGCGGCACCACCCAGACCGGGCGGGTGCTCTTTCCGCGCGGCGCGGTGCTGGGCAGCCAGGAATTCGATCGCACCCGCTACGGCTATTCGGCCGCCGCGCAGTGGCGCAGCAACGACGGCTCGATGGAAGCCGTGTTCCAGTTCCTGCGTTCCGACGCGCGTCAGGCGTGGAGCGAGCACACCGTCGAGATCGCGACCGACAACGTCTCGAACAACGGCGATTCGCGCCGCGTTCCGGGCACGACGCTGCAATTCGACGAGGACGGCCTGTTCGCCAGCGGCACGATCACCGGCCCGACCGGCTGGCGCGCCGACCAGAATATCGGCAGCGGCAACAGCGGGCTGATCCCGCGCGTGCCGATGCTGGGTCTGCAGAGCAACAACATCGCCCGCCAGCACAACGAGAAGCTGGTCACCGACGATTACGGCTTCAACTTCAAATGGGACGTCAGCGAGCGGCTGGGGTTCAATTTCGACTATCAGCACGTCAAGTCGAGCAGCTACATCCTCGACAACACGCTGTGGAACTCGACCTATCAGAACGCGTCGATCCAGCTGAACGGCAGCGACTATCCGAACATCCAGTTCCTGCCGCCGCAGGTCTGCAGCGGTCCCGCGGCGAATTCGCAGAACCCGCCGGGCACCGACAATGACTGCCGCACCGGCGGTAATCCCAACCAGTATATGCCGAACTATTTCGGCGCGGGGCACACCAGCTTCACCGATCCGTTCAACAGCTTCCCGCGCGCCGCGATGGATCACCTCGAGGACAGCGACGGCAATTCGGATGCGGCGCGTGTCGACCTCGAATACAGCTTCCCCGACGGCGGCTTCCTGAAGTCGATCAAGGCGGGCGCGCGCTATGCCGACCGCCAGCAGACGGCACGCTTCTCGACCTATAACTGGGGCCGGCTGTCGGAGCAGTGGGGCAATAACGGTCCGGTCTGGCTCGACGAGAATGTCGATGGGGTGCCCGGCGGCAACGGCGGCACGCCGCAGCTGATCGGCTCGAACGTCCCCTATTATTTCGACAATTTCTTCCAGGGCCAGGCGCCCAACCCGCTCGCCGGGCAAGGACGCCTGTTCTACGGACCGGACACGATCAAGAACTACGACCAGTATGTCGCCTATGCGTCGCTGGTGAACAACGAGTGGGAGGCGCGCGTCGCCAACTGCCCGAGCGACACCAAGCTGCGTAACGGCGGCTGGAACCCGCTTGCCAATCGCTGCGGCGTGGTGCCGGGCACGTGGTTCCTGCCGGGCGAGATCAATCCGATCCGCGAGACCAACAAGGCCGCGTACATCATGGCGCGGTTCGACAACGAGTTCGGCAACGGCATGCGCCTCTCGGGCAATGTCGGCGTCCGCTACTCGCGGACCGACCGCAACTCGCAGGGCGTGCAGCAATTCACCTATGGCACGACCTATCTGCCGACCGAGGCGACCTGCCTCGCGCCGCCGGCGGACGCATCGCAGGTCGTCCAGGGTTTCTGCGCCTTCCCGGTGGCGACCCGCAATGCGGTGCGGAACTTCCAGAACGGCGCGCTCGTGGAATCGCCCGGCAAGATCAAATATGACTATTGGCTGCCGAGCGCGAACCTCAAGCTCGAAGTGGGCGGCGGGCTCCAGTTCCGCGCGGCCTATTTCAAGGGCATCGCACCGCCGGCAACCGGCCTGATCCGCAACTATGGCGCGATTTCGGTCAACGCGGTGCAGAACACCAATGCCGACGGCACCGCGATCCCGGGCAGCTTCCGCCTCCAGTCGACGGTCAACCGCGGCAATCCGTTCCTGCTCCCGGTCGAAGCCGACAATTTCGACCTGACCGCCGAATGGTATTTCTCGAGCGTCGGCCAGCTCACGGTCTCGGGCTTCTACAAGCGCCTGAAGAACGTGCTGACCAACACCACGGTGCGCACGACCAACACCAACAACGGCGCCTCGTTCGACTCGGTGGTGACCCAGCCGGGCAACGCTTCGGAAACGGGCACGATCAAGGGCGTCGAAGTCGCCTATCAGCAGACCTTCGACTTCCTGCCGGGCTTCCTCAAGGGCCTCGGCCTGCAGGCGAACTACACCTATATCGACTCGAGCGGCGTGCCCCAGAGCACGCTTTCCGAGACCGATCCGGACGTGGGCGCCGGCCGCGTGACGACGGTGGATCTCGCCAGCCTGCCGCTGCAGGGCCTGTCGAAGCACAACTTCAACCTGACGCCGTTCATCGACGTCGGCCCGCTCTCGCTGCGTGCGACCTATTCGTGGCGGTCGGACTTCCTGCTGACCATCCGCGACGTGATCGTGCCGAACGATCCGATCATCAACAAGGCGACCGGTCAGCTCGACGCGTCGATCTTCTATGCCCTGTCGGACAATGTGAAGATCGGCATCCAAGGATCGAACCTGCTCAACGAAGTGGTCAAGACCACCGCGGTGGTCACCGGGCTCGACGGAGAGAACACCGAGGTGCCGCGCGGCTGGTACATGAACGATCGGCGCATCGCGGGCATCATGCGCTTCACCTTCTGATCGCTTCCCTCGTTACACCCTGCCCTGGCGCCGCTGGTTCTCCCCGCGGCGCCATTTTTTTGCTTCCGCCGCGCAGCTCTGCTGCTCCGGCGAAGGCCGGAGCGTTGGCGGCGAGCGCCAGACCGGACTGCAAGGGCTCCGGCCTTCGCCGGAGCTCGGCAAAACTCGCGATTGGGTCATGATTTACGCTAGGACTGTCGAATGACGCCGACCCCCATCCGCGAGATAACGCTCCCCGACGCCGCGGCTTTCCAGCGCGATGTGGTGGACGGCTATGCGCCGGTGGTGATGCGCGGGCTGGTGCGCGACTGGCCGGTGGTGCGCGCGGGGGACGAGTCCGTCGAGGCGATCGCGGCGCATCTGCTCGGCTTCGATCGCGGCGCTTCGGCGGAGGCGTTCGTCGGCGCGCCCGAGATCGCCGGACGATTCTTCTACGCGCCTGACCTGAAGGGCTTCAATTTCGAGCGGCGGCGCGGCAGCTTCGTCGATCTGCTGCGCTATCTGACCGGAATCGTCGGCAAGGAGGATGCGCCGTCGGTCTATGCCGGCGCGCTGGAAACCGCGCAGATGCTGCCGGGCTTCGCCGAGGCCAATCCCCTGCCCCTGCTCGCCGGGCTCGATGCGCCGCCACGGATCTGGCTGGGCAACCGCTCGATCATCTCCACCCATTTCGACGCATCGGACAATGTCGCCTGCGTCGTCGCGGGACGGCGGCGCTTCACGCTGTTTCCGCCCGACCAGATCCACAATCTCTATGTCGGGCCGCTCGACCATACCGTGGCCGGCCAGCCGACCAGCATGGTCGAGCTCAACGCCCCCGATTTCGAACGTTTTCCGCGCTTCCGCGAGGCCTTGGCGGCGGCGCAAACCGCCGAGCTCGAACCCGGCGACGCGCTCTACATTCCGGCACTGTGGTGGCACCAGATCGAGGCGCTCGCGCCGTTCAACGCTCTCGTCAACTATTGGTGGAACGACAGCCCCGACGCGTCGGCGCGGTTCGACGCGATGGTGCACGCGGTGCTGACGCTGAGCCATTTGCCGCCCGAGCGGCGCGCGGCCTGGGCGGCGATGTTCGACACCTTCGTGTTCCGCGAACATGGCGACCCCGCGGCGCATCTCGCGGACGGCCAGCGCGGCGTGCTGGGCGCGCCGACCGCCCAGCTGCGCCAGTATATCAAGGCCTATCTGATACGCGGGTTGGGGCGGCCCTAGCCGCCCGCCACGCCGCTCCGGCGAAAGGCCGGCGGCTACCAACGCCGCTGCCTTCGCCGGCACGCCGCCGGGCTATTTGCCGTTGCCCGGCGCATAGGGCGTCTTGATCGCCTTGTACCAGTCGAGATCGTGCGGCGGGGCGGCATGGCCGGTGGGGAGCGAGCGTTTCGAGACCGACTGGAAATAGGCGATCGAAGCGTCCCGCCACCAGCCGGCTTCCTGCCGCTGGATCGCGAGGAAGTCGCGGACCTCCGACCAGCGAGCGTCGTCGACCTTGCCCTTGAGGCCTTCCCAGCTGGCCTGCATCGCCGCGACCGTGCCGACGCCGCGATCGTAATGCGTGACGAGCTCGTCCCACAGGCTGCGCCCCGAGCGGGTGCGATAGTCCCAGGGTACATGGTGAAACCAGAGCAGGAACTGCTCGGGGACGCGCTTGACGTCGCCGAACTGCGCGGCGACCTCGGGCGCGTATTGCGCGACGGCATTGGTGCCGGTCGCGGTGCGGTCGAAGCCGATCCCGACGGCATCGGCCTTGTGGTAATAGACCGGGTTCCATTCGGGCCGGGCGAGATCGGCGATCCACGGGCCGGGACCGTGATGATGCCCGGTCGCCATCAGATGGCCGAGCCCGAGCGGGGTCATGTAGTTCACCACGGCTTCGCGCGAGCCCATCATCATCGCCACGATCGGATCGACGATCGCGGGGTCGCTCCCCCACGTCATCGCCGCCCAGTCGCGCGCGATCGGCTCGGCGCGCGCCTCGGGGTTCCAGGCGAAACGGCCGAACGCGTACCAGTTCGCCTGATCGAATTGCGATCCCGACCAGTTGAAGTCGCTGCCGATATTGGCGACGCCGGCCATGCCGGTCGCTGCGCCGGGCTCGACGGGAGTCTCGAGCACGCGGGCGACGGTCCAGCCCCTGGTCGGGCGGAAGGTGTCGGCCTGCAGCGCCTCCTCCCACATCGTGCCGAGGTAAGCGAGATGGGTGGCGAAGCCGAGATATTCCTTGGTGATCTGGAATTCCATCATCAGCGGGGTGCGCGGCATCGCCCCGAACAGGGGATGGAAAGGCTCGCGCGGCTGGAAGTCGATCGCGCCGTTCTTGACCTGGACGAGAACATTGTCGCGAAACTTGCCGTCGAGCGGCTGGAACTCGGTGTACGCCTGTTTGTGGCGGTCGTCGGGATTCTCGGCGGCATAGACGAAGGCGCGCCACATCACGACGCCGCCGTGCGGAGCGAGCGCGTCGGCGAGCATGTTGGCGCCGTCGGCATGGGTGCGCTTGTAATCGTTGGGGCCGGGCTGGCCCTCGGAATTGGCCTTGACGAGGAAGCCGCCGAAATCGGGGATGACGCGGTAGATCTCCTCGACCTTGGCCTTCCACCACGCCGCCACCTTCGGATCGAGCGGATCGGCGGTCTTGAGCCCGCCCAGCTCGATCGGGGCGGAGAAGCGCGCGGTGAGATAGACCTTGATTCCCCAAGGCCGGAACACCCCGGCGAGCGCCTTGACCTTGGCCAGCCATTCGGGGCGCAGGACGTCGGCATTGGCGTTGACGTTGGTGAGGACGGTGCCGTTGATGCCGATCGAGGCATTGGCGCGGGCATAATCGGTGTAGCGCGGGTCCTTGTGGTCGGGCAGCTTCTGCCAGTCCCAGATCGACTGGCCGGCATAGCCGCGCTCGACATAGCGATCGAGATTGTCCCAGTGATTGAGCACCCGGACCTTGAGCCTGGGCGCGTCGGCGATGTCGAGATTGTCGAGCGACTGACCGAGCTGCACGCGCTTGAGGAACGCGAAGACGCCATAGAGGACGCCGACGTCCTGATTGGCGGCGATGACGGTGATGCGGGCGCCCGCGGCGGTGGTCGCGCTGCGGATGAGATAGCCTTCGGCGCCTAGCTTGGCCAAAGGCAGTCCGAGCGCCGCGACGATCGGCGAGCTTTGCGGCGTGCCGATGACGACCGCGCCGTTGCGCATCGCCGATCCCGCCACGGCGAAACTATGGGGGGCGAGCATCGCGCTCATTCCGCGACGGAGCTCCTCCGTTGCAGCGGCGAGCGTGGGACTATTGCCTTCCGCGACGAGATACGCCGCGCGGTGCTGCACCGCGTCGGCCTGCCGGCGATCGAGCGGCTGATAACGCAACCAGAGGTCGTAGCCGGTGTCGGCGCGCGCCGCCTGCGGCACGACAACGCTCAGCAGAAGCAGGAGAAAGGCCAGCAAATGACGCATTTTTATCCTCTCGCTCGCGCGGACTGAAACCGTGCGTTGACAAGCCGATAGCAGCTTGCCCATGGTAGCGCTACCAAGGTCGCGCGCCGATTGCGCATCATAGGAGAGCAACATGGGTGCGCAACGCGCCGAGATCATTTCCGCGCGCGTGATCGTCACCTGCCCCGGCCGCAACTTCGTCACGCTCAGGATCGAGACCCGCGACGGCGTCTATGGTCTCGGTGACGCCACGCTGAACGGGCGCGAGCGCGCGGTGGTGAGCTATCTCGAGGATCATGTGATCCCCTGCCTGATCGGGCGCGACGCGCATCGGATCGAGGATATCTGGCAGTATCTCTACAAGGGCGCCTATTGGCGGCGCGGCCCGGTGACGATGAGCGCGATCGCCGCGGTCGACATGGCGCTGTGGGACATCAAGGGCAAGATCGCCGGGCTGCCGGTCTATCAGTTGCTCGGCGGCGCGAGCCGCGAGGGGTGCATGGTCTATGGCCATGCCAATGGCGCGACGATCGAGGAGACGATCGAGAACGCGATCGCGCATGTCGAGCAGGGCTACAGGGCGGTTCGCCTCCAGTCGGGCGCGCCCGGGCTCAAGGCGACCTATGGCGTCGCCAAGGCCGGCGAGCGCTACGAGCCGGCCGACGGCGCGCTGCCGACCGAGAGCCTGTGGTCGACCGAGAAATATCTGCGCTCGGTCGCGCCGCTGCTCGAAAAGGGCCGCGAGGCGCTCGGCTGGGACGTCCATCTGCTCCACGACATTCATCACCGGCTGACCCCGATCGAGGCGGGCCGGCTCGGCAAGGAGCTCGAGCCCTTTCGCCCCTTCTGGCTCGAGGATCCGACCCCGGCGGAGAACCAGGCCGGCTTCCGGCTGATCCGCCAGCACACTACCGCGCCGATCGCGGTGGGCGAGATCTTCAACACGATCTGGGATGCCAAGCAGCTGATCGAGGAGCAGCTGATCGACTATGTCCGCGCCACCGTCGTCCATGCCGGCGGCCTGACGCATCTGCGCCGCATCGCCGCGCTGGCCGATCTCTATCAGGTCCGCACCGGCTGCCACGGCGCCACCGACCTGTCGCCGGTGAGCATGGCGGCGGCGCTCCATTTCGGCCTGTCGGTGCCCAATTTCGGCATCCAGGAGCTGATGCCGCACACAAAGGAGACCGACGCGGTCTTCCCGCACGCCTATCGCTACGCCGATGGGATGATGCACCCGGGCGACGCGCCGGGGCTCGGCGTCGACATCGATGAGGCGCTGGCCGGGCGCTACGAATACAAGCGCGCCTATCTGCCGGTCGCGCGGCTCGAGGACGGCACCGTCTTCAATTGGTGAGGAGAGAGCGATGACCGGACTGACGCGGCGCGAGATGCTGGCCGCCGCCGCGGCGTGCGGACTCGCCGGGCCCGCTCTCGCCGAGGAGGTACCGCCGTCGCTGAACGCGCTCGCCAAGGCCAGGGGCATGCGCTTCGGCTCGTGCTTCGCGTGGAGCCCGCCGGGAGCGGATGCGGGATCGTTCGCCAATCCGGACTATGCCGCGCTGCTGACACGCGAATGCGGCATCCTCGTCCCCGAGAACGAGTTCAAATGGCAGCGGCTGCGCCCCGATCCGGTGCGCTTCGACGTCAGCCGCTTCGCCGAGATGCTCGACTTTGCCGAGGCGAAGGGCAAGGCGATGCGCGGCCACACCTTGCTGTGGCACAAGGCGCAATATTTCCCGAAATGGCTGCGCGACCATGATTTCGGTGCCAATCCGCGCGCCGCGGCCGCGAAGCTGCTGACCGACCATATCCGCACGCTGTGCCGGCTCTATGGCGACCGGATCGTCAGCTTCGACGTGGTCAACGAGACGATCGACGAGAAGACCGGACTGCAGCGCGAGACCTCGCTGTCGAAGGCGTTTGGCGACGCCGATGCGATGACTGACCTCGCCTTCCACACCGCGCGCGAACACGCCCCCGGAGCCGAGCTGGTCTACAACGACTATATGAGCTGGGAGCCCGGCAACGCCACGCACCGCGCCGGCGTGCTCAAATTGCTCGAGGGTTTCCGCAAACGGAAGGTCCCCGTCGACGCGCTGGGCGTGCAATCCCACATCGGAGTCTATGACCGCGACGTGCGCGGATCGGCCGCGCGGCAGGAGGGCGACTGGCGGCGCTTCCTCGATGCGGTGACGGCGATGGGCTACGGCCTCGTCATCACCGAGCTCGACGTCAACGACAAGGGCTTGCCCAAGGACGAAGCGGTGCGCGATGCGAGCGTCGCCGCCTATGCCGACGCCTATCTCGAAATCATGTTCGCCTATCCGCAGCTGCGCGATGTGCTCGTCTGGGGCATGTGCGACAAATATGGCTGGCTGAACGGCTTCAGCCCGCGCGCCGACGGCAGCATCAAACGCGCCACGCCTTATGATGCGCGGTTCCGCGCCAAGCCGCTGCGCGAGACGATCGCGCGGCGCTTTGCCGCGGCGGCGCCGCGTTCTGCCTGAATGGGCCCGCCGCGCGTCGGCTTGCGTTCAGAAATGCGGTGCTAGCGCCGCAAAGCATGCCTAAGGGGGGCGGCGAGAGGAGGATCCGGCAATGGCCGCGCAGGCCGCGACGGGAAATGCGATCGAGATATCGCTCGAACAAGGCGGGCTCGATGCGTCCGCGCTGCATCGTTTCGCCGACGGAATCGTCGCGCGCCATGCAGCGGCCCCGGGCGGCGACGCCGGGGCGTTCCTGACGCAGATCGAGCGGCTGGCCGCAGCCGAGGCGCAGCGGCGCGAATGGCCGCGCCAGCGCCCGCAGATCGAGCGCCGCGCCCGGGCACAGCGCGTGCGCCAGCTCCCCGCGGGAACGTCCGGAGACATTCTCTACGATCTCGCCGACCAGCTCGCCGCGCTGCTCCACGACGGCCGGGCCGCCGAAGCCAATATCGTCGCCAATCGCTATCTCGACATCGCGCCGCAGGGCGCCACCGGCTGGGCGACGCTGCCGCTGTTCGTCTCGCTGCACGCGATCGACACGGGCGATGCCGTGCTCGCCGAGGCGGCGCTGGCCCCTTCCCCACCGCGGCTGGTAGTGATCGGCGGGCGTTCGGGTACCGGCAAATCGACGCTGGCCCGGTTGCTCGGCGCTCGGATCGGCCGCGCGCCCGGCGCCCGGGTGCTGCGCTCGGACGTGTTCCGCAAGCGGCTGGCCGGGCTCGCCCCGGAAACCCGACTGCCGCCCGCGCATTACACGCGGCACAGCGACGAGGCGACCTATGAGGCATTGTTCGAATCGGCCTATGACCATCTCGCCTGCGGGAGCTCGGTGATCCTCGACGCGGTGTTCCTGAGCCGCAGCGAGCGCGACGTGGCCGAGGCGATCGCGTTTCGCGCCGACGTGCCCTTCACCGGCATCTGGCTCGAGGCCCCCGAGCGCGATCTGATCGCCCGGGTCAGCGCCCGCAGCGGCGACGCTTCCGACGCGACCGCCGAGGTGGTGCGCGAGCAGGCGCGGCTCGCAGTGGGCGAGCTGGCCGGATGGCATCGCATGCGCGTCAACCGCCCGATCGAGCTGATCGTCGCCGCGGCGCGCGGCGTGCTCGAGCGCAAGCGCTGATGACGAAAATCGCGACGCTGACGCTCAACCCGGCGCTCGACGTGTCGACGCGCACCGACAAGGTGCGCCCCACTCATAAGCTGCGTTGCGAGGATCCGCGCTACGAGCCGGGCGGCGGCGGGATCAACGTGGCGCGCGTGGTCCATGCGCTGGGCGGCGACGTCACCGCGGTGTTCCCCTGCGGAGCAGGGTCCGGCGCGACCTTCGAGAAGCTATTGCGCGATACCGGCGTGCCGATCGCTCCGGTGCCGATCGCGGGCGCGACGCGCGAGAGCTTCACCGTCGACGAGACCGAAAGCGACCAGCAATATCGCTTCGTTCTGCCCGGTCCGACGCTCGCCGCGGCCGAGCTCGACCAGCTGCTCCATGCAGTGACCCGGATCGATCCGGCGCCGGGCTATGTCGTCGCCAGCGGCAGCCTGCCGCCGGGCTGCGACCCTTCGGTCTTCCACACGCTGTGCGGACTCTGCGGAGAGGTCGGCGCGCGGCTGGTGATCGACACCTCGGGGCCGGCGCTCGCCGCTCTCGAGGGCGGCTGCGCATGGCTGATCAAACCGAGCCTGCGCGAGCTGCAGGAGCTGGTCGGCCGCGAGCTGGACGGGGATGCCGAGCAACTGGCGGCCGCAAGCGAGCTGCGCGACCGGGGCTTTGCCGAAGTCGTCGTCGTCTCGCTCGGCGAGCGCGGCGCGCTGCTCGTCGCCGAGGGCACCGAACTGCGCATGCCCGCGATCGAGGTCCCGCCGGGAAGCGCGGTGGGCGCCGGCGATTCGATGGTCGCGGGGCTCACGCTCGCGCTTGCGGCGGAGAAGCGCCTCGAGGACGTGCTGCGTTACGGCATCGCGGCGGGCGCCGCGGCGCTGCTGACCCCCGGCACCGAGTTGACCCGGCGCGAGGACGTCGAGCGGCTCTACTCGGCGGCTTGCTCGAGCGGCGCCGCGCAGAACAGGTCGTGAAGCGATTCGAGCATGCGCTTCGCTTCGGCGCTGGCCAGCGAATAGAAGATCATCTGGCCCGAACGGCGGGCGGCAACCATCCCCTCGCGACGCAGCAGCGCGAGCTGCTGCGAGACGGCGGTGTCACGCGCGCCGGTGAGCCGCGCGAGCTCGCCCACGGACTTCTCGCCATCCCAGAGATGGCACAACAGCAACAGGCGGCTACGACCCGACAGCGCCTTGAGGAACAGCGACGCGCGGTCGATTTCGGCAATCATTTGGTCTTTCACGGCGCGCACCGCTATGCCGATAAAAGTTGCGTTGCAACCGCTATCGATCGGAATCGGAACGGATTTTGACGGGAAGTTGTTGTTGCGCCACACGCAACCGTGCGCGCCAAGGAGGATGGCAACCGTCATGGCGGTGATCGCGCCCGATCTTTTCGGCGGCATCGGCCTGCCCGGTTTGCACTATGCCGAAAGTCTCATCGACTCGCGTGAGGAGGCCGGACTGATCGCCCGAATCGACGGCGAGCAACTCCAGCCGTTCCGCTTCCAGGGCTGGCTCGGCAAGCGGCTCACCACCAGCTTCGGGTGGCGCTACGACTTCGACGACGCCAGCTTCGCCGCGGGCACGCCGCTTCCCGAATGGCTGCTGCCGCTGCGCGACAAGGCCGCCACCTTTGCCGGGCTCGCGCCCGACGCGCTCGCCCATGCGCTGCTGATCCGCTACGATCCGGGCGCCGGGATCGGCTGGCATCGCGATCGGCCGGTATTCGAGCATGTCATCGGCGTCTCGCTCGGCAATCCTGCGACGCTGCGCTTTCGCAGGCGCCGGCCGGGCGGGTTCGATCGCTTCGCCGCGGCGCTCGCGCCGCGCTCGATCTATCACCTCGCCGGCGAGGCGCGGCACGATTGGGAGCACAGCATCGCGCCGATGGCAGTGCCGCGCTGGTCGATCACCTTCCGCAGCCTGTCGGACAAGGGCCGCGCGGTCAGTTCTGGGTCCTGACGGTCATCGCCGCCGCGCCCCCGGCGAGCACGCCGAGCGCGAGCACCAGCAACCACGGCGCATAGCCGGTCTTGTCCGGGCTGAGCGCGAGCGCGAGCAGGGGCGCGATCATCGCCGGCAAGGTGTTGGTGAGATTGAGAATGCCGAGGTCGCGCCCGCGATGCTCCGGCGCGGGCAGCAACTGCATCGCCAGCGCCGACTGCATCGCGAGGAACACCGACATGCCCGAAACCGCCGCGCCATAGCCGAGCGCCGCCACGCTCCAGTCGGGCGCCGCAGCCATGATCAGCAGCCCGACCGCCATCAGCAGCGCGCCGGCGGCGAGCCACGGCTTGCGCCGCATCGTCCGATCGGAGAGCCGTCCGGTCACGATCGTCAGCAGCAAGGCGATGAGGGTGACCGTCGCGAAGATCGTCGCCACGCCCTCGCTCGCGGCCTCGGCGTGGTGCTTGTCGGGCACTTTCTGCCCCATCACCGCGATGAAGTAGAACAGGCCGTAGGTGGACAGACCGTTGCCGGCGATCTGGACGAGAACGCGCGCGAGCCAGATCCGCGCGAAATCGGCGCGGCGGCGGACGCGCAGGTCCTGTGGCGGTTCGGGCAGCGGCTCGCGGCGCTCGCGCATGAGCAGCAGCAACGGCAGGACGAGGGCGACGATGGTCGCGCAGAGCAGCGCGTTGCGCAGCCCCTCGGATCCGATGCCGTGCAGCGTGACCCCAACCGCGACGAGCGACGAGAAGGGATGCGCCGCGCCCATCAGCCCGGCGACGAGGCCTTTTTGCGCGTCGGGCACCTCATCGGCCATGATCGCGCCGATGGGGGCGAACATCATGTTGATCGCGATCTGGAGCAGCGCCACCGCCGCGAGCATGGTGGCGCCGTCGCTGCTCCAGTGGAACAGCGCATAGGCGATGCACGACAGGCCGAGCCCGGCGAGGATCCACGGCCGCCGCGTGCCGCGCGCGCGCCAGGTCCGGTCGCTCAGCGCGCCGAAGACGAGATTGGCGACGCTGGCGATGGCGGCACCGCCCAACGCCGCGGCGCTGAGCAGCGCGACGCGGTTCCCCTCATCGGCGACGGCAGTCACCTTGAGCGGCAGCAGCACCGAGACGAACGGAATGAAGCTGACGAAAAGCCCTGCATAGGCAAGCGCATAGAGCAGGATGAAGCCGCGGCCGGGCGAAGTGAAGGGCATGGGCGGTCGAACATCGACGCGCCCTTGCGCCAAGTCAACGCGGCGGCGCGGTCGAATCGCGGACGACGAAATCGAACGGCAGCAGATGCAGGCCGGTGCCTTCGAGATTTCTGGCCTTGGCCTCGATCAGCAGCTCGGCGGCGCGCGCGGTCATCGCCGCGATCGGCTGACGGATCGCCGTCAGCGACGGCACGCTCATCCGCATCGTCGGGGTGTCGTCGAAGCTGACGACCGAAAGATCGCGCGGCACCGACAGCCCCAGCGGCGCCGCGGCGTGGAGCACGCCGAGCGCGACTTCGTCGCTGCTCGCCAGTACCGCGGTGGGTGGCGTGTCGAGCGCTGCCAGCGCCGCCATCGCGCGCGTCCCCGCCTCATAGGTGAAGTCGCCCGGCTGGAGATATTCGGGGCGGACCGCGAGCCCCCTGCCCTCGATCGCCCCGCGAAAGCCGCGCAGGCGATCGCCGCTGATCGCATATTCGGGATGCCCCTCGACATAGGCGATGCGGCTATGGCCGAGATCGAGCAGATATTCGGTCGCGGTGCGCGCGGCCGCCTCGTCGTCCATATAGACGGCGAAGCCCTCGCCCTCGCGATGCGACCCGAGCCGTGCGAAGGTGAGCCCGTTGCGGTGGAGCAACTCGGTGATGCGGGTATCGTCGCTGTGCGGCGGCGTGAGGATCACGCCGTCGGGATGCAGCGCCGAAATCGCGGCTTGGACCTGCGCCTCCCACTCGTCCGAATGCGAATCCACCAGCTCGAACAGCATGCGATAGCCATGCTCGGCGCATTTGAGCATGCCGCCATAGAGCATCTGATCGACCCAGTCGTTGCCGCGCCGCGACTGCCAGCCCTCGAGCGTCGGCCGGCGATCGTTGAAGGCGAGGACGAGATAGGAACGCGACCCGCCGAGCCGCCGCGCGGCGAGGCTGGGGACATAGCCGAGCCGCGTCACCGCGGTCATCACCCGCTCGCGCATCGCGGGGGTGACGTTGGGGCCGTCGTTGATCACGCGCGACACCGTCTGGAACGAGACTCCCGCCTCGGCCGCGACATCCTTGATCGTGATCGAACGTTTCTTCTGCATCAGCGCGCCGCTGCCGGCCGCGCGGGCTGGCCGAGATCGACCGCATCGGCGCGGCAATGCGCATCGATGAATTCCTGGTGCGTCGGCAGCGTCGCCACCACCTGGCCGAGCTGGCTGCGCACCTTGTCCATCGCGTCGAACAGCCACGCCTCGTCGATGCGGTCGACCAGCGGGTGATAACTGGCCGGGTGGATGCCCATGCCTTCGAGCACCGATTGCCAGCTGACCGCGCGGAACAGTTCGTCGAGCCCCTCGCGCAGCACGCCGCTGGTGCGGAACAGCTCGATCCGCTCGCGCAGGCTGTCGGGCAGCGTCATGTCGCGACACTTGCGCCAGAAGGGCGTGTCGTCGCGCTGCGTGGCGCAATAGTGCAGCACGATGAAGTCGCGGATCTCGACATAGTCCGCGGTCATGCGGCGGTTATACTCGGCGGCGAGCCGCGGGTCGCAGTTGCGATCGGGCAGATAGCGGAAGAAGAAATCCATGCCGCGATAGACCAGGTGGATCGCGGTCGATTCGAGCGGCTCGATAAAGCCCGAGGCGAGCCCGAGCGACAGCACGTTCTTGTGCCAGATCTTGTCGCGCACCCCGGTCTTGAACGGCACCACCATCGGCCCGGCGACGACCTCGCCCTCGACCTGATCGAGCAGAATCCGCGTGGCCTCGTCGTCCGACAGGAACTCCGAGCAGAAGACATGGCCGTTGCCGGTGCGATGCTGGAGCGGGATTCGCCAGCGCCAGCCATAATCCTGCGCCTGCGCGAGGGTATAGGGGCGCGGCGCACCGACATTCTGCGTCTGCGCGGCGATCGCGCGATCGCAGAACAGCCATTCGCTCCAGTCCTCGTAGCCAACCCCGAGCGCCTTGCCGATCAGCAGCGCGCGGAAGCCCGAGCAATCGATGAAGAAGTCTGCGCTGACCTCACGGCCGTCGTTGAGCGTGAGCGTGTCGACGAAGCCGCGATCGTCGAGGCGAACGTCCGAGACGATGCCCTCGGTGCGCTTGACGCCGCGTTCCTCGGCATGCGCGCGGAGAAATTGCGCGACGCGCTTGGCGTCGACATGCAGCGCATAGGCCGCGCCGCCGATCGGAGTCTTGTGCGCCTTGAACGGCAGCATGAAGCGCCCGTCGCGCGCCATCGCCGCGGCGGGGGCGAAATCCATCAGCTCGAAAGGCTGGCCGGCATGCTTCGCCTTGAGCCAGCATTGGTAGAAGTCGCTCAGCTCGACTTGCTGGCCGATCGCGCCAAAGGGGTGGAAATAGCTTTCGCCCTTGCGGTGCCAGTCCTCGAACTCGATGCCGAGCTTGAAGCTCGCCTGCGTCGCGCGGACGAAGTCCTGCTCGTTGATGTCGAGCCGGGCGATCAGCTCCATGAAGGGCGGGATCGTCGATTCCCCGACGCCGATCGTGCCGATATCGTCGCTCTCGACCAGCTCGATCTCGAACAACTTGCCCTTGAAGTGATGCGCCATCACCGCGGCGGCGATCCAGCCGGCGGTGCCTCCGCCGACGATGCAGACCTTGCGAAGTGCGTTGGGGGCCCTCATGCGGCCCTCCCCTGCGCGGCGGCACCGTCCATGATCTCGAGAAACTCCTGATGGGTGGGCGTATCCGCGACGGTCTCGCGCAGCGCGCGGCGCATCGCCGCGAGCGAGCGTGCGAGCTGATCGGAATCGATCCCGGCGACCGCGGGATCGAGGCGCGTCGGTAGATCCTCGAAGCCGGCATAGATCGCCAGCCAGCTGGCCGGCGAGAACATCTCCCAGCGATAGCGGACGAAAGCGCCGCGCGCGCGCCACAGCGCCAGCTTGGCGTTCAGGCTGTCGGGCACGTCCATCGCGCGGCAGGCCTGCCAGAAGGCGCCCGAGCGGCCGTTGAGCTTGTAGTGTAGGATGAGGAAGTCGCGGACGCGCTCGATCTCCTCGGCCGATTGCTCGTTATATTCGGCGATCACCGCGGGATCGAAGCTCTTGTCCGGAAACAGCTGCTTGAGCCGCTCGATGCCGGTCTCGATCAGCGCGATGCTGGTCGATTCGAGCGGTTCGAGGAAACCCGAGGCGAGGCCGAGGCCGACGCAATTCTTCGCCCAGGCGACGGCGCGCCGGCCCGGCGTGAAGCGCAGGCGGCGCGGCTCCATCACCGGCTTGCCCGGCATCGCGGCGAGCAGTTCCTTGCGCGCGTCGTCGTCGCTCTGGAACCGGCTCGAGAAGACGAGGCCGTTGCCCTCGCGCGTACGCAGCGGGATACGCCATTGCCAGCCCGCGCTCCGCGCGGTGACGGTGGTGCAGGCCGGCGGCGGCCCTGCCCGCTCGCTCTGCACCGCGAAGGCGCCGTCGCAGAGCAGCCAGTGCGACCAGTCCGCATAGTCGATGCCGAGCGTCTCGCCGAGCAGCAGCGAGCGGAAGCCCGAGCAATCGACGAACAGATCGCCGGCGATGCTGGCGCCGCTGTCGAGGACGAGGCTGTCGAGGAAGCCGTCCTCGGGCCGCTGGCGGACCTCGACGATGCGGGCATCGATCCGGGTGACGCCCATCTTCTCGGCGAAGCGGCGCATATGCTGCGCGAACAACGCGGCGTCGAAGTGCAGCGCCCAATCGAAGATCCCGAGCTGCGAGCCCGGATCGGACGCCGGCAAAGTGGCATGGCCTTCGCGCGCGAGCAGCGCGCCGAGCGAATAATCGTCGAGCGGCGCCGGCTCGCCGGCCGCGCGCGCCTTGAGCCAATAATGGTGGAAATCGAGGCCCTTGAGGTCTTGCCCGAAGCGGCCGAAGGGATGCACGAAGCTGTGCCCGGGGCGCAGCCAATCGACGAAGCGGATGCCGAGCTTGGCGGTCGCCTGACACGCCTGCATCACTTCGGCGTCGGACATGCCGAGCGCGGCATAGAAGCGGCGGATCGTGGGGATCGTCGCCTCGCCGACGCCGACCGTGCCGATGTCCGAGCTTTCGATCAGGGTGATGGCGACCCCGGCACCCGCGAGATGCGCGGAGAGGGCAGCCGCAGCCATCCAGCCGGCAGTGCCGCCGCCGACGATGACGACGCGCTCGATCGCGTCCGCTGCGCTTCCCCCGTTCACCATGATCGTATCTGATCTTCTTGATTGCTGCGCCGCAAGCGAAACCATCGCACGCGCGCAGCTCGGCCAAAAAATGAGCCGGCAGTCCGGGGAGGAGCTGCCGGCTCAGGAGGGTTGGCTCTTAGAAGCGGACGCGGACGCCCGCCGAGTAGCGCGGCTCGAACCGGTTCTGCGACGCGTACTGACGCGAGTCGTTGTCGAACTGGAAGAAGTAGCGCTCGCGCTCACCGAACACGTTCGATCCGTTGGCGTAGATCGCGAACTGATCGTTGACGTTGTAGGTGAGGTTTACGTCGACATACTGGGTGCTGTCCTGGAAGATCGGGATCGTGCCGAAGGTGCTCGGCGCGATCTCGTACCTGCCGACGGTCGAGGACAGACGCGCGGTGCGATAATTATAGGCGACGCGTGCCTGGAAGTGATCGTCCTGGTACCAGCCGACCAAGTTCACCTGATGCTTCGAATTGTCCTGGAAGGGCAGCTTCTCGCCGGTCATGTCGAGCTTCTGCTGCGACGAGTCCGAATAGGTGTAGTTGGCGTCGACGCCGAAGTTGCGCAGGAACGGCGCGTCGAACAGATCGCTGAACGCGATCTTGGCGCCGACCTCGAGTCCCTGCAGCGATCCGCCCTTGCCCTGGGCGGGCAGAGTCACCGGCACATCGCGGCGGGTCACGCCGTCCTGGTCGGGGAACCGGCCCGTCGTCTGGCCCGAATCGATGAAGCTCTTGATGTCGAGCTTGAACAGACCGAGGTTGAACAGCGTCGCGCGGCCCAGATAATATTCGAGGCTCACGTCGTAGTTGTTCGAGCGCCACGGATTGAGCGCCGGATTGCCGCCCGAGTTGGCGCCCGTGACCTGCCGCACGCCGCACGGCGCGTCGGTCGGTCCCGGGGTCGCGCTGCACGGCGAATCCGCAGTCGAGATGGTGAGGCCACCGCCATAGCTGCCGAGATCCAGCGGGATCATCGTCTTGGCGAAGGCCGCACGCACGCGGAACTGCGGCGTGATGTCGTACGACGCGATCACGGTCGGCAACCAGTCGGTGTACGACCGCCGCGTCACCACGTCGCCGGTGTCGACGTTGGTGTCGCCATAGTTGCGCGTCTCACCGGTGAGGTTCTGCTTCACGGTAAGCTTGGTGTTGATCACCTTCACGCCGCCGTTGAGCTTGAACCCGCCCGACGCCCACGACGTGTTGATGTAGGCGCTCTCCTCGACCAGATCGACGTCGTAAGTGTTGCCGGGGATGATCACTTCCTCGGTGTTGCCGAAGACCCGGTTCTGGAAGGCGACGACATCGTCGAAGTCCTTGGGATCGACCACCCACATGCCCGGCATGCCGCTCACCACGCCGCCCCAGTTGGTCTGGAAGTGGACATTGTTGAACTCGTTGAGCTTGGTCGGGCGGTTGACGGTATAGGCCTGGAAGCAGGTCGGCGCATTGGCCACCGTCCCCGCCGCGCAATCGCCCGCCGTCACCGTGGGCAGCGCCGCATTGAAGGTGGGGTTCGAGACGAACTCACCCGCCTGGCACTGGTTCTGGTTCATGACGACGTCGATCGCCTTCCACTGGGCCGAACAGCCCGCGGCCTGGCTCGCGCCGTTGCCGCCGTAGAAGTTCGAGAACAGGTGGAAGTTGCGGATCTGGGTCGAGCGGTCCGAACGGCGCACGCCGACATCGACCCGTCCGAGCATGCCGAACAGGCCGCCTTCCTCGAACTCGTAGCTGCCATCGGCGCGGAACACGCCGAGGTCGGCATGATTTTCCTGGTTACCCTCGGACGAGAAGGCCGCGACAGTGTAGCTGTCGAGATTGGCCATATAGTCCTTGAGCGACTTGCCCGCGCCGAGGCCGCCGGGCAGCGGATTGTCGAAGCCGCTGATCGCCGGATTGTTGCCGCTGATATCGAGATGGAGCTGCGGATCGGCGCCATAGCCCAGCGGGTTCGGATTGATGTAGCGGCCGCCATTCGAGCCGATCACGCCGTTCGAATATTGCGAAGCCGGATATTTGGACGCGATGTTGGCGGGATAGAACGGCCCGCGCGTGCGATCGGCAGGATTGCGGAACAGCGTGAAGGCCCGGTCCGCGCCATATTGCCAGTTGCTGAGATCGCCCTGCACCTGACCGTTCATGCTGCGCATGTTGGCGTTCGACTTCAGCGCACGCGCCGAGAAGGTGAACGGGCCGTCATTGTCGTAGTCGATCGACAGATTGTAGTTGGTCGACTTGTTCTTGGTGGTGCGGTTCACCGAGAAGGAATTGAACCACCACACGTCGAGATCATATTCGTCGACGTCGAGCCAGGGCTGGCCACCGCTCTGGACGCCGGACGGCGCCGAACTGGTCGGCGTGGTCCAGCCGAGACCGTTCCAGCGGTTCGAGATGTTCACGCCCGAGGCGCGGTTGTGCTCGGTCAGCTCGGTGTGGAACACTTCGCCGGTGACGGTGAAGCCTTCGCCGACCTTGAGCTGGATCGCGCCGTTGATGCCGAGGCGATCGCGTTCGACCTCGCGGTTGAAGAATTCATAGCCGTGCGGCTCGATATAGTTCGGGCCGCTGGCGCCCCAGTCATTCTTGCCGAAGACGCTGCCGCCGGTGCCGGCATAGCTGTTGCCGAGGATCGCCTTGCTCTTGGTCGCGCCGATCATGATGCCGACCGTGTCGTTGCGCCAGCTCGCCAGCCCGCTGAACAGATAGTCGTTGTGCTTGGTGTTGGCGCCACGCTGATATTCGGCCTGCGCCGAGACCGTGAGACCGTCCGACAGATCGAACGGGCGCCGCGTGCGCAGATCGATCGTGCCCGAGATGCCCGAGAGCGCGTTGCGCAGGTCCTGCGTCTTGAAGACGAGCACCGAGTTCATCAGCTGGGCGGGTACGTCGTTCAGATTGGGCTGCGCCGTGCCGAGATTGCCGGCGCTGAGATACTGCTCGCCGTTGAGCAGCGTGACGACCTGCGGCAGGCCGCGAATGTTGACCGTCGAGCCTTCACCCGCGTTGCGCTGGATCTGGACGCCCGAGATGCGCTGGAGCGCGTCGACGACCGTGACGTCGGGCAGCTTGCCGATGTCTTCGGCCGAGATCGCGTCGACGATCGCGGTTTCGTTACGCTTGATGTCGACCGACGCCTGCTGCGAGGCGCGGATGCCGGTGACGAGGATTTCCTCATCTTCGGCGCCAACCTGATCGCCTTGTGCCGCGGGCGCCGGCGCGGGCGCCGTCTCCTGCGCCCATGCCGGCGCCACCATTGCGGTGGTAGCCAGCAGGCCGACGATCACTCCTGATAACCCCTTCTTCATTCTCACTTCCTCCCAAATTGCCCGGCGGGACATTCTCGCGCGTCCCGTCGCTCCAGGTATTCCCGTCCTCAGGGCGCCAGCCGGCGCTCCTGCAATTCCGCCGTCCCGGTGAGCACCGGCTGGGCGGCATCCCGCGCGATCGACACGCGATAGATTCCCGACGCGACCCGATAGCCGGGCAGCGAAACGTCATAGTCCGCGACGACGCGCGGCTCGGCGACGAGGGTGACGCGGCGCGTCTCGCCCGGCTTGAGCGTCACGCGCTCGAATCCGGCGAGGCGCAGCGGCCGCGATCCGTCGCGCGGGGCGACATAGAGCTGGGGCACGTCGGCGCCGGCGCGCTTGCCACGATTGGTGACGTCGAAGCTCACGCGCAGGCTGTCGCCGCCCTCGACGCGCAGCTTCGCATAGTCGAAGCGCGTGTAGGAAAGGCCATGGCCGAAGGCGAAGAGCGGCTTGTGGCCCTGGCGGGCATACCAGCGATAGCCGACGTCCGAGCCTTCGCGATACTGGACCTCGAACGGCGTGATCGCGCGGGCGTCCTCGCCGTGCTTCGGATCGGCGAGCACCTGCTCCATCCCCGGCACGGCCGGGCGCGGCGCCTGCGACGAGGCGGCGGGAAAGGTGATCGGCAGGCGGCCCGAGGGATTGACCTCGCCGAACAGCACGCGGGCGATCGCCTCGCCGCCACGCTGGCCGGGATACCAGGCCGCGAGCACCGCGGGAACGTTGTCGATCCACGGCATCAGCACCGGACCGCCGGTGGTGAGCACCACCGCGGTCTTCGGATTGGCAGCGGCGACCGCGGCGATCAGCGCATCCTGATTGCCGACGAGCGCGATGCTTTCGGGGTCCTCGGCCTCGGTGGTCCATTGCGTCGCGACGACGATCGCCATGTCGGCACCGCGCGCGGCGGCCGCGGCGGCGACGGGATCGCTGCCGTCGACGAACTGGACATCGGCCCTGGGCGCCAATGCGCGGATCGCGAGCAGCGGCGAGGAGCCGTGCCAGGTGGTGCGCACGAACGACGCCGCGGCGCCGCCCTTGAGCGGGATCTCGATCGGCACGCCTCCGACCGAGCGGACCTGCGACGAGCCGCCGCCGGAGAGCACGCCGACATCGGCATGGCCGCCGATCAGCACGATGCGTTTCGCCGATTTCGCGAGCGGGAGCACGCCGCGCTCGTTCTTGAGCAGGACGATCCCCGCTTCGGCGGCGCGCTGGGCGATTTCGGCGTTGCGGGCATAGTCGATCGGCTGCGGCGTCTCGACCACCGGGGCGTCCATCACCCCGGCGGAGAAGGCGCCGAACAGGATGCGGCGGACCATGTCGTCGAGCCGCGCGCTCGGCAACTCGCCCTTCTCGATCGCCTTGCGCAGATCGGCGCGGAAGAAGGAATGCGTGTCGAGCTCGCCGCCCGATTGCTGATCGAGCCCGTTGCGCGCGGCCTTGACGGTCGAATGGACCGCGCCCCAATCGGACATCACCCAGCCGCGATAGCCCCAGTCGCCCTTGAGAACGCGGTTGAGCAGCCAGTCATTCTCGCAGGCATAATCGCCGCCGACGCGATTGTACGCGCACATCACCGAGCCCGGCCGGCCCTTCTCGATCGCGATGCGGAAGGCGAGCAGATCGCTCTCGCGGAACGCCGCCTCGTCGATCCGCGCGTCCATGACGAAGCGGCCGGTTTCCTGCGCGTTGAGCGCGAAATGCTTGATCGTCGAGACGATGTGGTTCGACTGGATGCCGCGGATCGATTCGCCCGCCATCAGCCCGGCGAGCAGCGGATCCTCGCCGAGATATTCGAAATTGCGGCCGCCCCACGGATCGCGGGTCAGGTTGACGCCGCCGGCGAGCATGACGTTGAAGCGCTTGGCGCGTGCCTCGCCGCCGATCATCGCGCCGCCGGCATAGGCGAATGCGGGCTCGAAGGTCGCGGCGAGCGACAGGCCCGAAGGCAGCGCGGTGGCGACGTCGCCCTTGCGCTGCTCGACCTGATTGGCGACGCCGAGGCTGGCATCGGTCTCGCGCAGCGCGGGGATGCCGAGCCGCGGAATCGCCGGCTGGTGCCCCGCCGAGGGAATCAGATCGGCGGGCGCCGCCGGATCCTTCGCCAGCGGCGGAAACCAGGTGTAGACGAGGCTGAGCTTCTCCTCGAAGGTCATCGCGGCGAGCAGCATTTCCGCGCGGGCGGCAGGCGGCAGGCTCGCGTCTGCCCAGGGACGCGCGGCGGGCGCGGCCTGTGCCGCGGGCGCGGCCGGGACATCCGGCTCGCCTGCCTTCGCCGTCGCGGCGGCCAACAGGGCGATCATCGCAATCGGACGCGCGACGCTCGCAAAACTCGCAACCATTGCCCCTCGTCTCCCCTCGTCGCCGCGCATCTGCGGCGGGCAGTTCCATTGCGAGGGGAGCGGCAAGCCGGACTGACAACGCTGTCCAAGCCATGACCGAATCAAGGCGACGCGCGCGTTCGGCGCAATCGCGATCGCCTTCCAACACCCCTCTTTTCCGAAGTCTGCCGCTTCGGATGCTGCGTTAGAGCATAAATTGAGAGCGTTCTCAAGAACGTTCTCACGACCCCTGTTTTCGGCGGTCACCGGCGCACGGCGGCGTCCGCGGCGGCCTGCCCTCGCTTGCCGACGGCAGCGCGAGCGGCTTCCGTGGTTCCGAATCTCACTGGTTTTACGCAGGCTTGGCTGTAGTGTCGGGGCGACGACGGGAAGCCGAAGGGACGGGTTTCGCGGACGATGGCGAGGCGTGGAGCGGACGAGGAACAGGATAGCGACGCGATCACGCGGCGCTACGAGCTGCTCGCCGATCTGGCCGATCGTTTCCGCGACCTCGAGGACCCCGACGCGATCGCCTATGCCGCCGCGGAGATTCTCGGACAACGGCTGGCAGTGAGCCGCGCGGGCTATGGCACGATCGACAAACAGGCCGAGACGATCCGGATCGAGCGCGACTGGAACGCGCCGGGCGTGGCCAGCCTCGCCGGCACGCTCCATTTCCGCGATTACGGGAGCTATATCGACGATCTGAAGGCGGGCCGCACGGTCGTGGTCGCCGACGCCGATCTCGATCCGCGTACCGCCGCCTCCGCGGCGAGCCTCAAGGCGATCTGCGCGCATTCCTTCGTCAACATGCCGGTGACCGAACAGGGCGGATTCGTCGCGCTGCTGTTCCTCAATCATGCCACCGCGCGCAGCTGGAGCGAGGAGGAGCTCGATCTGATCCGCGACGTCGCGGAGCGGACGCGCAACGCCGTCGCGCGGCGCGAGGCCGAACAGGCGCTGCGCAAGAACGAAGCACGGCTGCGCTTCCTCGACACGCTGGCCAGCGCGACCATCCACGCCCGCGACGCCGATCAGGTGATGGCGGCGACGACGCGGATGCTGGGCGAGCGGCTGGGGCTGTCGGACGCCGCCTATGCCGACATGGAAGCCGATGAGGACATGTTCAACATCCGCGGCGACTGGCATGCCGCCGATGCGAGGAGCATCGTCGGGCGCTACAGGCTGGCGAGCTTTGGCGGACTCGCGGTCGCCTGCCTGCGGAGCGGCCACCCGCTGGTGCTCGACGATGTCGCCGAGCTCGGCGAGGACGGCGCCCGCGCCTTTCTCGATATCGGCATCCGCGCGACGATCTGCCTGCCCTTCCTCAAGGAAGGCCGCCTCACCGCGTTGATGGCGATCCATGATTCGAACCCGCGCCACTGGACCGCCGACGAGCTGGGGCTGCTGCGCGAGGTCGCCGAACGCAGCTGGGCGCATGTCGAGCGCGTCCGCAGCGAAGCGGCGCTGCGCGAAAGCGAGAGCCGGCTGCGGCTGGCGATCGAGGGCGCGCGGATCGGCACATGGGACTGGGACCTCGTCCGGATGCGCGGCAGCTGGTCGGCGCGGACCTGCGAGATCATGGGCGTCGACAGCGGCGACGACATGACGCCCGAGCAGCGGCTAAACGCGATCCACCCCGACGACCGCGAGCGCGTGACCGGCATCGTCGGCCGGCTGATCAAATCGGGCGATCAATTCTCGACCGAATATCGCATCATCCGCCCCGATGGCGGGGTGCGCTGGATCGCCTCGCGGGGGATCGTCCAGCGTGACGCGACCGGCCGCGCCTTCCGCACCACCGGGATCGTCCGCGACGTGACCCAGCGGCGCGAGGCGCAGGAGGCGCTCAAGGCGCTCAACGGGACGCTCGAGCAGCAAGTCGCCGAGCGCACCGCCGAGCGCGACCGGATGTGGCGGCTGAGCGGCGACCTTTTCCTCGTCGTCGGGCGGCGCTGGGAGATCCGCGCGGTCAACCCTGCGCTGGGTCCGCTGCTCGGCTATGCGCCCGAAGAAGTGATGGGCCAGCGCTTCGTCCGCTTCGTCCATCCCGACGAACGCGACAGCGTGGCGCTCGCGATCCGCGCCGCGGCAACCGGGCCGCTCCGCGATTTCGTCGCCCGCTTGCACGCGAAGGACGGATCGTGGCGGCGCTTCGCGTGGACCGCGGCGCCCGGCGAGGGCGAGGCCTATGTGATCGGCCGCGACGTGACCGAGGAAGCCGAGCGGCGCGAGGAGCTCGAACGCGCGCAGGATGCGCTGCGCCAGGCGCAGAAGATGGAATCGCTCGGCCAGCTGACCGGCGGCGTCGCGCATGATTTCAACAATCTTCTCACCCCGATCATCGGCAGCCTCGATCTCCTCCGCCGGAAATCGGCCGCGAGCGAGCGCGAGCAGCGGCTGATCGGTGCCGCGCTCGAATCGGCCGAGCGCGCGCGCACGCTGGTGCAGCGGCTGCTCGCCTTCGCCCGGCGCCAGCCGCTCCAGGCCGGCCCGGTCGATCTCGGCGCGCTGATCCACGGCATGTCCGAGCTGATCGCGAGCACCTCGGGACCGCAGATCAAGGTGAGCGTCGACGTGGCGGAGGCGCTGCCGCCGGCGCTCGCCGATGCCAACCAGCTCGAGATGGCGATCCTCAATCTCAGCGTGAACGCGCGCGATGCGATGCCCGATGGCGGGCGACTGACGCTCGCCGCGTCGACCGAGACGATCGATGCCGAGCATCGCGCCGAGCTGCCGCCCGGCCGCTATGTGCGGCTCACCGTCGCGGACAGCGGCGAAGGGATGGACGAGGAGACGATGGCGCGGGCGATCGAGCCCTTCTTCTCGACCAAGGGGATCGGCAAGGGCACCGGGCTCGGCCTGTCGATGGTTCATGGGCTGGTCTCGCAGCTGGGCGGGGCGATGCTGCTGTCGAGCAAGCCGGGGCTCGGCACGCTGGTCGAGCTGCTCCTGCCGATCGCGGACAGCCCGGTGACGGCGGCGGACAAGCGTGACCTGCCCGATGTCGGCGGCGCGGCAGGCCTGGTGCTGCTGGTCGACGACGAGAGCCTCGTGCGCGAGGCGACCGGCGAGCTGCTGCGCGATCTCGGCTATCAGGTGATCGAGGCCGAGAGCGGGCGCGAGGCGCTCGACCATCTCGCGGATCAGGCGATCGACCTGCTCGTCACCGACCATCTGATGCCCGGAATGAGCGGCACCGATCTCGCGCGCACCGTCCGCGAGCTGTATCCCGCGGTGAAGACGCTGATCGTCTCGGGCTATGCCGAGCTCGAGGGTATCTCGCCCGATCTGCCGCGGCTCGCCAAGCCGTTCCGCCAGGAAGAGCTGGCCGAGAGCCTCGCCCGATTGAAATAGCCCCCTGTTCGGCCGGCCGCCGCTGGACGATGATCGGTGCCATGAAAGCCCGCCTGATCCTGTTCGCCTTCGGGGACTTCGCGTTCAATCTCTACTGGCAGAGCATCATGCTCTTCCTGCTCTTCTACTATACCGACGCGCTCGGGCTGCCGATGACGACCGCCGCGGCGATCTACACCGCGGCATCGATCTGGGACGGCATCGCCAGCTTCATCGCCGGCGAGGTGACCGACCGTCGGCCGCCCAAAGGCGGCTATGGCCGGGTGCTGATCCTCGGCAGCGTGCCGCTGGGGCTCGCCTGCATCCTGACCTATGCGCCGCTCGGCACCGGTCCGGGCGGGCTGGCGCTGGTGGTGATCGGGCATTTGCTGTTCCGCACTGCCTATGCGGCGCTCAACGTGCCCTATCTGGCGATGGGCGCGCGGATCAGCGTCGACAGCCGCGACCGCGCCTTCGTCGCAGGCGCGCGGATGTTGTTCGGGACGCTCGCCTGGGTGGTGGTGGCGCGCGGCACCGTGCCGATCGGGACATGGCTCGGCGGCGGCACGGCGGCGGCGGCGAGCTATCTCTGGGCGGCGGTGCTGTTCGCGGTGCTCGGCACGGCGATCCTGATGCTGGTGGGCGCGACCTATCGCGAGGACGCCGTGCCCGCCGCCCCTGCCCCACCCTCGGTACGCGCGAGCATCGCCAGCCTCGCCGCCAACCGCGCCTTCGTGACGCTCAACCTCGCGATGATGGCGATGATCGTCGCGGTGACCGTGCTCAACAAATCGGTGCTCTATTACTTCAAATATTTCCTCGGCAGCGACGCCGCCGGGCAGAGCGCGCTGGCGTGGATGGGCGTGGTGAGCGCCGTCGCCGTGCCCTTGTGGATGCTGCTCCAGCGCGTGCTGGGGACGCGCGCGCTATGGTTCGTCGCCGCAGCGCTGTGCATGGCGGGGCTGACGCTGTTCGCGGCGGTGCACATCGACCAGCCGCTGGCGATGCAGCTGTTCCTCGTCGGCATGCAGGCGGTGATCGTCGGGCTGCATTTCGCTTTCTGGGCGATGCTGCCCAACACGATCGAATATGGCGAGCAGGCGACCGGGCTCCGCGTCGAAGGCGCGGTGTTCGGCGCCGCCGCCCTGCTCCAGCGCGTCGCGATCGGGCTGGCGACGATGATCCTCGGCATGGGGTTCGACAGCGCCGGCTATGTCGCGAATGTCGAACAGAGCGCGGCGACGCTCGCCGCGATGCGCTGGACGATCGCGCTGGTGCCGCTCGGCGCGCTGGCGCTTTCGTGCCTGCTGATGCTGCTCAACCCGCTCGGCAAGGGCGCGCATGCGCGGATCGTGAAGGGGCTGGAGCGGGGATCAAGATCCTCCCTCGAGAACCGGGGGAGGTGGCAGGCGCAGCCTGACGGAGGTGGCCTCTCCGCGAGCGAAGCACCCGGGGAGAGGCCCCCTCCGTCGCCTTCGGCGCCACCTCCCCCGCTACGCGAGGGAGGATTTTAGCCCTTCACCAGCTCGAACTGGGCATGGACGCCCTGCGCTTCGGCCGAGGGGGCGATCCAAACGTCGAACATGCCCGGCTCCACCGTCGGCTTGTTGTCGCGGCCGTAGAAGAGCAGCAGCGAACGCTTGATCCGGAAGGTCACTGTCTCGGACGCGCCGGCGGCGAGCTTGATCTTGCGGAACGCCCGCAGCTCGCGGACCGGCCGGGTGATGCTCGCCGCGCGATCGTGGATGTAGAGCTGGACGACCTCCTCGGCGGCGCGGGTGCCGCGGTTGGCGATCGTCGCGCTGACGGTCAGTTCGCCGTCCCACGCCAGCGTCGGTGCGGCCTGCAGGTTGGCATACTCGATCTTGCCATAGGTCAGCCCGTGACCGAACGGATAGAGCGCCTTGTTCGGGATCCCGCGATAATGCGCCTTGTACGGCTCGAGCTTGTCGTCCGACGGGTTCGGCCGGCCGGTGGGCTTGTGCGCATAATAGAAGGGCTGCTGGCCCGGCGAGCGCGGGAAGCTGCACGGCAGGCGGCCGGCGGGGCCATATTCGCCGAACAGCACATCGGCGGTGGCGTTGCCGCTCTCGGTGCCGAGGAACCAGGTGACGAGGATCGCCGGCGCGTTGGCCACCGCCCCCTGCAACGCGAGCGCGCGGCCGTTCTTGAGCACCACGACCACCGGCTTGCCGGTCGCGGCGACCGCCTCGGCGAGCGCCTGTTGCGGCGCGGGGACGACGATCTCGGCGCGGGACTGCGCCTCGCCCGACATGTTCTCGCTCTCGCCGATCGCGAGCAGCACGATATCGGCGGCCTGCGCCGCCGCGACGGCGGCGTCGATCCCGCCGGCGATCGCTTCCTCGACGCCGGAGCCGGCCGTGACGGTGACGCTGTTCCTGTCGGCGACCGCCGCGCGGACGCCCTCGGCCAGATCGACGGCATAGTCCTGGCCGCCATAGACCACCCACGGCCCGTTGAGATCGTGCTTGCCCGACGCGAACGGGCCGATGATCGCGATCTTCTTGCCCGATTTGGGCAGGGGCAGCAGGTCGCCTTCGTTCTTGAGCATCACGATCGACTTGCGGCCGGCCTCACGCGACAGTGCGATCGCCGGTTTGGTGCGCGAGCGCGCCTTTTCGCGCTTCACGTCGATGCGGCGGAAAGGATCGTCGAACAGGCCGAGCGCGGCCTTGATCGCGAGGACCTTGCGCACCGAATCGTCGAGGCGCGCCTGCGGCACTTCCCCGGCCTCGACCAGCTCGGGCAGATGCTTGCGGTAGAAGCCGCTGGTCATGCTCATGTCGACCCCGGCGAGGAAGGCGAGCTTCGCGGCCTCGCGCGAATCCTTCGCGAAGCCGTGATCGATCATCTCCATGTCACCGGTGTAATCGGAGACGACGAAGCCCTCGAAACCCCATTCGCCGCGCAGGATGTCGCGCATCAGCCATTCGTTGGCGGTCGAAGGAACGCCCGATATCTCGTTGAACGAAGCCATGAACGACAGCACGCCGGCGTTCACCGCGGCGCGGAACGGCGGCAGATAGATCTCGCGCAGCGTGCGCTCGGAAATGTCGACGGTGTTATAGTCGAGCCCCGCCTCCGCCGCGCCATAGGCGGCGAAATGCTTGGCGCAGGCCATCATCGAATCGATCGCCTTGAGATCGGGACGCTGGAAGCCGCGGACGCGCGCGTCGGCCATCAGCACGCCGAGATGGACGTCCTCGCCGGCGCCTTCCATCGTGCGGCCCCAGCGCTGGTCGCGGGCGATGTCGACCATCGGCGCGAAGGTCCAGTCGATGCCCGAGGCGGCGCCTTCGTACGAGGCCATGCGCGCGGTGCGCTCGGCGAGATCGGGCTCGAAGCTGGCCGCCTCGCCCACCGGCACCGGGAAGATCGTGCGATGGCCGTGGATCACGTCGGCGGCGAAGAGCAAAGGAATCTTGAGCCGCGTCTCCTTTATCGCGACGCTCTGCATCTGGCGCGCCATCTCGGCACCGTTGCCGTTGAACACCCCGGTGAGCTGCATCTGGCGGACTTCGTCGAGCTGCTGCTCGAAACCGGGCGCGTTGCCGGCCGGATTGAGCGCGGTCGCGACCCCGCCGCTCCATGCCGCGGGCATGATCGTGAGCTGGCCCGCCTTTTCGGCGAGCGTCATCTTCGCGACCAGTCCATCGACGAACGCAGGCACCGGCAATCGCGCCGCGGCCTGGAACAGCGCACGCGCGGGGCTGGAGACCCAAGCCGCGACCGCACCCGCACCCATCAGCGCCGCGCGTCGCGAAATCTTGGTGTCGAACATTGGAATTCCTCTCCCTGAAGGGCGCGCCCCAACCCGGCGCGAGCAAGCGACTCACAAACGCCACACGCAACTTTTTTGCTTGTTGCGGCCGTCCGTAACCGGTTACATAACCTTTGTCGGGCGAGGATTGCAATCGCCCTTGCGGTCTGAAACGTAGGAAACATGCGCGAGACCGGGAGCAGGAGGAAAATGGGAGAGGCCACCATTCGCGATGTCGCCCGCCGCGCCGAGGTTTCGGTCGCGTCGGTTTCGCGCGCGCTCAACGGCCTCAACAATGTTCGCGGCGAGACGCGCGAGCGGATCGTCGCCGCGGCAAAGGAACTGGGGTACGTGCCCCACGCCGGCGCGCGCAGCCTCAGCCTCGCCCGGGCGCATGCGATCGGCGTCGTCCTGCCCGACCTCCACGGCGAATTCTTTTCCGAATGCGTGCGCGGCATGGACCGCGAGGCGAGCCGGCGCGGCTATGTGCTGCTGCTCTCGAACATGCATGACGACAGCGAGCAGTCTGCCGCGGCGCTGCGCACGATGCGCGGCCGGGTCGACGGGCTGCTGGTGATGGCGCCACACATCACCCCCGAATCGCTCGAGCGCGCGCTGCCGGCGGCGTTGCCCGCGGTATTGATCAACGCGCCCGGCGAAGTCGCCGCGCGGCCGGCGTTGCGGCTCGACAACCATGCCGGCGCGCACGCGATGGTCGAGCATCTGCTGGCGGGCGGCTATCGCCACATCGTCCATATCGCGGGGCCCGAGAGCAATGTCGACGCGCAGGAGCGGCTGCAGGGCTATCGCGACGCGCTCGCCGCCCTCGCGCCAGACATGCCCGTGCGGGTGATCGCCGGCGACTTCAACGAGGAAGCCGGCGAGGCCGCGGCGCGGCAGATCCTCGCCAGCCACGAACCCTGCGACGCCGTGTTCGCCGCCAACGACATGATGGCGATCGGCTGCCTCCACACGCTGCGCCAGGCGGGCAAGCGCGTGCCCGAGGACATCGCCGTCGCCGGCTTCGACGATGTGCCGCTGGCACGCTATCTCGCGCTCACCACGATCGAGGTGCGCATCGCCGAGATCGGCGCGCGCGCGGTCTCGCGGCTGGTCGACATGCTCGAGGGCAAGGGCCCGGGCGGCGGCGTCGAGCTATACGCGCCCGAGCTCATCGCGCGCGCGACCACCGCCGCACGCACCGGCGCGACCGCCCATGGTTGACCGCGCCCCTATCCTCGCGCGGCGGACGACGCCTGGCCCGGCGCGCTTTTCGCGTGCCGTTGATGTAACCGGTTTCAAAACACCCCTCCTGGGAGGCGACGTCTCTGGCGTCGCCTCCCGTTTTTTTGGGGTATAGGGAAAGACATGATCGATCGACGCGCGCTGCTCACTCGCTCCTCGATGCTCGCGGCGGCGGGAGCCCTTCCCGCCTGCACGCCGACTGCCCGGCCCGGTGCCGCCCCCGCCGGCAACGCCCTCCCCGCATTCTATGCGGATATCGAGGAGCGGACGTTCCGCTGGTTCTGGGATACGGTGAATCGCAAGAACGGGCTGGTGCCCGATCGCTGGCCGACGCTGAGCTTCTGCTCGATCGCCTCGGTCGGCTTGGGGCTCACCGCCTATCCGATCGGTGTCGAGCGCGGCTGGTGCACCCGTGCCGAGGCGCGCGATCTGACGCTTACCACGCTCCGCTTCTTCTGGAATGCGCCGCAGGGGCCCGAGCCGACCGGCAAGACCGGCCATAAGGGCTTCTTCTACCATTTCATCGACATGGAGACCGGCGCGCGCTTCCGCGACGTCGAGCTGTCGAGCGTCGATACCACGCTGCTCCTGATGGGAGTGCTGTTCGCCGGCCGCTATTACGACCGCGACGATGCGGTAGAGGGCGAGATCCGCAAGCTGGCGCAAGCGCTCTATGCCCGCGCCGACTGGAACTTCTTCCGCAGCGACGGCCGCAAGCCGGTGTCGATGGGCTGGCATCCCGAGCGCGGGCTGATCCCCGCCAGCTGGACCGGCTTCAACGAAGGCATGTTCGTCTATGTGCTCGGCCTCGGCGCGCCCGAGCATCCGCTGCCCGCCGACAGTTGGCAGGCGTGGACCGCAACCTATCCGCGTTCGTGGCGCGGCGACGGCCCGACACGCCACCTCGCCTTCGCGCCGTTGTTCGGCCATCAATACAGCCATATCTGGGTCGATTTCCGCGGCATCCAGGACATGGTGATGCGCGAGGCGGGGCTCGACTATTTCGAGAACAGCCGCCGCGCGACCTTCGCCAACCGCGCCTATTGCACCGCCAATCCGAAGAATTGGGACGGCTGGTCGAAGGACGTCTGGGGCCTCACCGCCTGCGACGGACCGGGCAATTACGAGCGTCCGTTCAAGGGCGAGACGCGCGAATTCTTCGGCTATGCCGCGCGCGGGCCGCTCGGCCAGCCCGACGAGCGCGACGACGGCACGCTGGCGCCGACCGCCGCGCTGGGTTCGCTGCCGTTCGCGCCCGAGATCGTCATCCCCTGCGCCGAAGCGCTGCGCCGCGAGCACGGCGACCGGATCTACGGGAAATACGGCTTCCTCGACTCGTTCAACCCGAGTTTCCGCTTCACCGACGTGCGGCTGGAAACCGGCACCGTCGATCCGACGCATGGCTGGGTGGCGAAAGACCATCTCGGCATCGATCAGGGGCCCATCCTGCTCCAGGCCGCCAATTACCGGAACGACTTCGTCTGGCGGCACATGCGCGAGGAGCCGGCGATCCGCCGCGGGCTGACGCTGGCGGGGTTCAAGGGCGGCTGGCTGGGCTAGAGGCCCGTGCGTCAGCTGAGGATCGCCTCGATCGCCTGGCGCTCGTTCGCGACGAAATCGAACAGCGCCGAGACGCGCGCGGTGCGGCGAAGCGCGCGCGTGGTCAGCAGCTTCCATGTGCGGGCGAGCTCGGGGACGGGACCGAACAGCCGCACCAATGCCGGATCGGCATCGGCGATGTTCGCGGGCAGCGGCGCGATGCCGATCCCCGAACGCACCGCCTGCAACAGGCCGAGCACGCTGTTCACCCGCGCCGCGACATGCGCCTCGCCGGCCACTTCCCGAAGCCAGGCGACGACGCGGTGCTGCGACAGCGTCTCGTCGAAAGTGACCAGCGAATGCCGGGCCAGATCGGCGACGTTCGCGGGCGCGCCGCGCCGATCGACATAGGCGTTGCTGGCATAGACTGCCCAGACCGAATCGGCGATCTTGCGCCCGATCAGATCGGCGTCGGTGTCGCCCGATCGAAAGGCGACGTCCGCATCGCCCCTGGCGAGATCGAGATAGCGATCGCTGGTGACGAACTCGACCTGAAACTCGGGGTGCAGCGCCTGGAAGCGCTCGATAAGCGGCATCAGCCGCGGCACGATCGGTTCGGGGCAGGTGACGCGGATCAGTCCGGCTTCGATATGCGCGGCCTCCCCCGCCTGCCGCATCAATCGCTTGACCGCGGCGTCGACTGCCTCGGCCTGCGGAAGAAGCAGGGCGCCGAAGCTGGTGAGCGCATAGCCCGCGGGGGTGCGAGTCATCACCGGCTGGCCGAGCTGCGCCTCGAGCGCCATCAGCCGGCGCTGCACGGTCGATTGATTGACTCCGAGCGCCCGCGCCGCGGCGATGGTGCTGCCGTGGCGCGCCACCGCGAGGAAGTGCCGCAGATGATCCCAGTCGAGCATGCCCGCACCCGCAAATTCGCGGCCCCTTGGTAGCAAGCTTGCGGCTCCCGCGCAGCCCCGTTCCCGCCTAGCCTGCACGCGCCCGGAAAAAGGAGGCGATGATGCGGTGGTTCGGATCCCTGATATTGCTCCTCATCGCCGCGCCGACGGCCGCGCAGGACGAGGCGAGTCTGCGCAAGGCGGATGCCGCCCAGCACGAAGCGGCGCGCACCCGCAACGCCGATGCGCTCGCGGCGATGATGCACCCCGATTTTCAGGTGAACTCGCCCGAAGGCGAGATGTGGTCGCGCGAGAAGACCATCGCGCTGTGGCGCAACCGCGGCATCGGGCATGATCGCTTCGACCGGACCGTGGAGAGCGTCATCCTCGACGGCGATGTCGGTGTCGTGGCGGGCAGCGAGATCGTCCAGCCGTCGACCGACAGCATCGCCGGCAAGCGCCGCGCGGACGGCGCGCAGCCGGTGCGGCGCCGTTTCACCAACGTCTGGCTGTGGAAGGACGGGCGCTGGTGGTTCCTCGCGCGCCATGCGAACGAGATGGTCAAGGCCCCGGCGAAATAAGCGGTCGGCTACGCGATCGCCGCACGCATCCTGGCTACGATCGCGCTGTCGGTCTCGCGGCGTGGACCGGTCGCGAAGCCGAGTCGCAGGGTGGTGGCGTCGGGCTCGGGACCAGGGCGGCTGGCCGAGCCATGTACCTCGCGCACGCCGGTCCCGGCGATGATGTGCGCGACATTGGCAGGGGTGACGCCCGATCCGGCGATGATCGCGATCCGATCGCCGGCGGCTTCGACCATCGCGGCGAGCGTCGCGAGGCCCTCGATCGCCGAACGTTCGCCGCCCGAGCTGAGGATCTTGTCATAACCCAGCGCCGCAGCCTCGCGCACCGCGGCGACCGGGTCGGGCACGCAATCGATCGCGCGGTGGAGGACGATCGCCCCGTCGCGCGCGGCGTCGCGGAAGCGCGCCAGCGCATCGCGGTCGAGCGTGCCGTCAGGCGTGAGCGCGCCGACCACCACGCCGGCAGCGCCCTGCGCGAGCGTAAGCCGTATCTCCTCGATCATCATCTCCGCCTCACCCTCGACGAGGACGAAGCCACCGGCGCGCGGACGGATCATCGCATGTGTCGGGCAGCCGCTGCGCACCGCCTCGGCGATCAGCGCCGCGGACGGCGTGAGCCCGCCCAGCTCGAGCGCAGAGCACAGCTCGAGGCGATCGGCGCCGCCGGCAACGGCCGCAGCGAGGCCGGCGGAATCATCGACACAGATTTCGAGAAGCGTAGGCATGGCGGCTTCCTAGGCAAGCGCCACGCGACGGGGAAGAGGCTAGTCGATCCGCACCGGCTTCGAGCGCCGCGACACGCCATTCTCGTCGAACGCCTCGACCGCGACCCAATAGCCTTGGCCCTTGTTGAGCGCGCGCAGCTCGAGCGTCGTGCCCTGATCGGCCCAGTGCTGGTAATTGAGCGTCAGGCGATCGGGCCGGATACCCCAGAGCACATTGTAGCCGACCGCGCCCCCGACCGGCTTCCATGCGATATGCGCGTTGCGCTCGTCGCTATCGCGCTTCGCCGAGACTCCGCCGGGCATCGCCGGGGCCTTGCCGCCTGCGCTGCCGAACACGCGGATGTCGCTGATCGCGAGATTAGCCGCGCCGACATGGCCATGGACATAGCGGACATAGCGCGCCTTCACCGGGGCGGGCAGTTCGAGATAGGCATTGGGCCGATCGCGGCGCGGCTCTCCGGTCCTGGCCAGCGGCGACCAGCGGCTGCCGTCGAGCGAGGATTCGAGCGCGAACTCGGTGTAGATGTCGTCGGCGTCGGCGAAGCGATTGGACTTATAGTCGGCGAAATTGACCTGCACCGCGCGCAGCGTCTTCGCCGCGCCGAGATCGAGCGTCAGCGTCTCGCCGGGCTTGTTGGCGCCGGCGACCCAGAAGGTCCGCGGATTCTCGTCGGTGACGCGATCGCCGGCGAACTCGCCCATGGTGGTCGAGGCAGTGGCCGGCTTTTTGTACGAAAGCAGCATCCAGCCGGTGAACAGGCTCTCGGGGTCTTCGACCTTCGAGGTCGCGGCATAATGCGGGAAATCGCCGAAGCGCGACGACGCCGCCATCTGCCCGTCGGGATAGAAGTGAACCGGATACATCACGATCCGGCGCTCCATCCCCCAATTATAGCCGATCCAGCTCGTCCCGCTGTTCCACCAATTGCCGTGGCGATCCTCGAAGGTCGAGCCGTGCCCCGCCCCCTGCGCGAAGCCGCCGGGACGATAGGCGACCGGATTCCACGGCGCATAGGTGAACGGGCCGAGCGGGCTTTCGGACACATAGGTGCCGTTGGCATAGGCGTTGAACTCGGATCCCGGCGCGCCGTACTGGAGATAGTAACGGCCGCCCTGCTTCGTCATCCACGCGCCCTCCATATAGGAGGGGCTCGGCTTGCCGGGCGCCCAGCAGGCGCAATGGTCCTGCCCGAAACGCTCCCAGCCATGAAGATCCGGGTGCAGGCTGAGCATCGGCGCGGCCTTGGTCTGATAGATCAACCGGCCGCTCTCGAAGGCGATCTTCGCGCCGTACATCGGGAAAATATTGGAGGAACCCCAATAGAGATACCATTGACCGTCATCGTCCTTGAACAGCGCCGGATCCCACGGGCCGGGCGGGATCTCGCCGGGCTTCATCTCCTCGGGCGCCTTGTTGGTGGCGCCGGGAAGCGGGGGCATGCGGCGGACGAGGAAATCGAGACGGCCGGTGTCAGGCGCATCCGTAGCGAGGATCGACTCCGGCTCCATCATCGAGGGCTGGACAAGGATGCGCGCGCCATCGGACCAGACCGCGGGCGCGACGATGCTGTCGAACGGCCAGCGGCTGGGCTTGATAAAGGTCCAGTCGACGAGATCGGTCGACCGCCAATAGCCGTCCGCCAGCGTCTGGAACATGTAGTACGCATCCTGATGTCGCACGATCGCGGGATCGGCGCCGGTGCGGTACGAGGCGTTGTCGTTGATCTGCTCGAAATTGTAGCGGTAATCGATGTCGATCGGATTGATCCAGGTCCGCTTCGCCGGCTGGGCGGCGGCGGTGCCCGCGAGCAGCAACGCCGCGGCGGCGAGCGGGGCACGGATCATGATCGATATCCTTTGACGAAGAGATTGGCGGTGAGCCGGCCGCGGCGTGGATCGGGGCTGAAGTTCATGTCTTCGGCGATCAGCCCCGAATGGAGCAGCCGACCCTGATAGATCGCCAGCCGATCGGCATGGCCTGCGACCGTGCCGATCGCTTCGAAAGAGTCGTTCGAGCCGTTGATATAGCCCGAGAGCGCGGCGCTCTCGCGCCGCGCGGCGGCGATGAAGCTGTCGCAATTGGCGTCGGTGATCGCCTCGATGCCGGTCGAACGCTGGCGGTAAAAGGCGGTACCGGGCGTGTCGCCCAGATAGTGCAGGATCGCGATATAGTCGGGATCGGTCGAATCGAAGTGCGGCGCGCGCTGCGGAAGGCTGAGCGTTTCGGGCCGCGCGGTGACCATCGAGAAGCTCGCGCCGAGCAAGTCGAAATGGACGAAGTCGAAGGCCCCGCCGAGGAAAGGCGCGACACCCTTGAGCGTGCGGCGGACATAAGCCCAGGCATCGCCATCGCGTTCGGACAGGATGCGGCGCACGCCCGGATAATGGGTCTTCGCGTCTGGCGAGAACGGCGCGAGCGCCGCGGCAATGTCGATCACGGCCTGCACGTCGCCGCTGAAGCCGTCGACCGTGACGACGGGGCTCTGGCTGGTTCCGACGCGGCGCAGCTCGGGTTTCATGTGGCCTGATTACAAAAAATCGGGGGAGGAAAGCAGGCCTCCCTCCCCCGAGTGGTTCGCTTCAAAGGGGGCTTAGAAGCGATATTTCGCACCGACCTGGAAGGTACGCGCGAAACCAACGGTGTTGTTCTCCTCGAGGCTCGGATTGGCACCCGAACCAGCGCCCCAGGTCGAATAGGCGCGGTTCACCGAGTCGAAGACGTTGAAGACTTCGCCGTCGATGGTCAGCTCATGGCCGCCCCACGGCATCTTGAACGTCTTGGCGAGCCGCAGATCGAGGTTCTTGTAGGCGATGAACGGCTTGGGCCCGAACACGCCGGCGTCGTTATAGTAGAAGCAGCCGCAGGTAGGCGTGGCCACCCGGCTGGTGTCGACATTGCCGAACCGCGGACCGGAGCTCAGCGTCAGCGTTCCCGACGCCTGCAGACCCCAGGGCAGATCGCCGATCGCGGTCGCGACGAAGCGCCACCGCTCGAGGCCGCGCGTCGGCTGCCAGCCAAAGGCATCCTGCCGACCGGCATTGAACATCTGCCCTTCGTCGAAGGCGATCGCCTGGTTCGACTTGGCGTCCGAGACGGTGAGCGACGCCGTCGCGCCCCAGCCCGAGTTCTTGCTGTAGGGCTTGTCGGCGGTGAGATAGAGGGCGGTGTAGCGCTGCTCGCCTTCGCTCGACCCGATGTTCAGACGACCGGTATAGCCCGCCGGACGGCCGTCCGCCGGGAAGTTGTCGCGCACCCACGCATCGCCGGCATCGGTGTACTGGCCATTGGGCTGACGGTTGCCGCGCACGAAGATGAAGCCGTTGTGCGAGCGGTTGTGCGCGACGGCGGCGGAGAACTGCACCGGACCGAAACGCTTGCGCACGCCCAGCGTGAACTGATCGGTGAACGGCACCTTGGCATCGTTGTTGATGACCCAGATATCCCCGCTCAGACCGGTCTGGCCGACCGCAGTACGCAGCGCCTGCGGATCGCGATATGCCGGGTTCCACGCCAGCTCGCCCGCGCCGCCGGTGCAACCCGGAAGCCCCGCAGCACCGCAGAAATTGACCGTCGCGTCGCTGCGGATGTTGTTGAACAACGTCTCCAGCGAGGCGAGATAGAAGATGTTGCGGTCATAGTAACGGCCGGCACCCGCGAAGAACACGAGATCGCGATCGCCATTGACGTCATAGGCGACGCCGAGGCGCGGCTGGAACGCCCCCTTGAACGGCGAGCGCTTCGTCCCGTCGGTGATATAATCCTCGGGGTTGATGCCCGCGGCCTGCCAAGGCTGGTAGTTGCGCAGCGCGTTGGCCACCTTGAACGGCGTCTGATAATCGTTGTTGAAGTTGTTGGATTCATAGTCCCAACGCAGGCCGACATTGACGGTCCAGTGATCGTCGATCGTCCAGTCGTCCTGCAGGAACACGCCGACCATGACGTTGTCGGCTTCCATCGGGGTCGGCGGCAACAGCGAGATCGTTGCGCGCACCGGGGTGCTCGAATCGGTCCCGGTGAAGCCCACGGCGTTGTAGGTGTACGAACCGTTGGCGAACGCGTCCTCGATACGCGTCAGCGTGTTCATCGAGACCTTGAGTCCCGCCTTGATCACGTGATTGTCGACGCCGGTATAGGTGAAGTTGTTCTTCCAGGTGTAGGATTCCTGATCGTTCGCCTGCTGGAACGAATTGGCGCCGCCGATCAGCACCTCGGCGCCGCCCGGATTGATCAGCTTGTATTCGGGCCCCTGGGTGATCGTCGGCGTGCCGGTGAAGCTCTTGAAATAGCTGAGCGTCAGCTCGTTCACGAAATTGTCGCCGCGATGCACCCATTCGAACTGGGCGTTCTTGGTGTCGGTGCCGAGATCGCGGCCGCCTTCGCGCAGGCGGGTGCCGCCATAATCGCGCACGTCGGATTCCTTGCGCAGGAAATAGCTGCCGTTGAGCGTGTCGGCGTCCGAGGCGAACAGCGTCAGTTTGCCGAAATAGAGGTCCTGCTTGAAATCGGCGGGGAAGCTGCCCGCGTTCTCCGACACGAGATTGGCCGGAATGCTCGGATCGGTGAGGTTCACCGCGAGGCCCGGCTGGGTCGTGCGCGTACCCTCATAGGCCGCGAAGAAGTGCAGCACGCCGGGGATGATCGGGCCACCCAGATCGGCGCCGAACTGCCAGCGCTTGTAATCGGGCTTCTCGTTCGCACCGGTCGGGTTGTTGGCATTGCCCGGACGGTCGAAATAGGGGCGGCCGTAGAACGACTTGGGCACGAACTCGCCGAATGCGCCGCCGTGGAATTCGCTGCCGCCGGTCTTGGTGACCGCGGTAATGATCGCCGAGCCTGCCTGCTCATACTCGGCCTTGAAATTCTGCGTCTCGACGCGGAATTCCTGCACGGCCGATTGCGGGAAGGGATTGCCCTGCGAGAAGTTCTGGCCCGCGACGCCGCCGAAACCGACCTGGTTCTTCTGGCTGGTGCCGTCGATGAAGACGTTGACGTTGTTCGAGCTGTTGCCGCCCGCCTGAATACGCTTGTTGTTGACGTCGGAGGAAACCGACACACCGGGCGCGAGCGCCGCGAAATTCAGGAAGTTGCGGTCGTTCTGCGGCAGGCTTTCCATCTGCGCCTGCGACACGTTGGTGCCGATCGTCGCGGAACGCACCTCCGAACGGGCGCGCGCGCCGGTCACCACGATCTCGGTGCCGGTCTCCGCCGTGGCACCGGCGGCTTCGCCGATGTCGAAATTGACCGTCTGACCGACCGGCACGACCACCGTCTCGGGAGCCGGACCGCCCGCGAGCTCGACGCGGTAGGTGCTCGGCCGCAGCCCGACGAGCACATAATTGCCCTGCGCATCGACCGTGGCGACGACGCTGCGGCCGGTGACCGTGTCGGTGACGGTGACCGTCGCGCCCGGAGCGGCGCCCTGGACATGGCCCTGCAGCGTGGAAGCGGTCTGTGCCGACGCGGGCGACCCGATCGTCAACGCAGCAGCAAGCGCAACGGCGGAAATGCCGCGCGCGATATTCATACGCATCTTTCTGGAATTCCTCACGATATTCCTCCCCTAACCCTCATTGTAACCGGTTACACGGCCGCTGACGCGACTTCTTGGTCTCCGACAACGATGTCAAAACCCTTTCCCGTCATATGTCAACAACGCGGCAGACGAGGTCTGGTTCGCGCGCGATGAGCTGTGTCGATCACGCAACAGTGAGCAGCGTGGCTTTTCCGCAACACCCCCAACACGCCGATTAGGCGTCCGCGCCTAGTTCGGCGACAGCGGCGCCTTGCAATAGCGCGCGATGAAATCTGCGTGATCGGGCATTGCCCGGGCGACGTCGGCGATCACTTCCTCGGTATCGTGGAGGAAGGCCGCCACCGTCTCGTCGGGGATCATCTCGACCATCGGATCATAGGCGACCGGCAGGCCCTGCCCCATCAACACCTGCACCCAGCTCTCCTCGCGGAACAGCTCGGCCGCGGCGCGGCGGAAGAAGCGGCCCGACGAAGCGAACAGATCGAGCCGCTCGGCAAGGCTATCGGGAATGGGCATATGCTTGAGATAGCGCCAATATTCGGTGTCCTCGCGCTCGGTGACCTTGTAGTGCGCGACGATGAAGTCGCGCACGTCGGTGAATTCGAAATCGTGCTGGCGATTATATTCGGCGATGTCGGGGGCGGCGAAGCCGCGATGCGGGAACAGGCCGATCAGCTTGGTGATGCCGGTCTGGATCAAGTGGATGCTGGTCGATTCGAGCGGCTCGAGAAAACCCGAGGACAGGCCGATCGCGACGACGTTCTTCTCCCACGCCTTGTGGCGCTTGCCCGGGCGGAAGGCGACCGCGCGCGGATCGGCGAGCGGCTTGCCGTCGAGATTGGCGAGCAGGGTCGCTGCCGCCGCATCGTCCGAGATCTGGGCGCTTGCGAAGACATGGCCATTGCCGATGCGGTGCTGGAGCGGAATGCGCCACTGCCAGCCATGGTCGCGCGCGGTGACGCGGGTATAGGGCGTCAGCGGCGACACGCTCTCGCACGGCACCGCCAGCGCGCGATCGTTGAGCAGCCACTGGTTCCAGTCCTCATAGCCGACGCCCAGCGCCTGGCCGATCAGCAGGCCGCGCATGCCCGAGCAATCGACGAACAGATCGCCGTCGACGGTGCGTCCGTCGGCAAGCACGACATGCGCGACATGCCCGCTCTCGCCGTCGAGCTTCGTGTCGACGATCCGTCCCTCGATCCGCTCGACGCCCTTCGCCTCGGCGCGGACGCGCAGATAGCGGGCGAGCAGCGACGCGTCGAAATGATAGGCATAATCGATGCCCGAGATGGGCGAGCCCGGGTTGCGCGGATCGGGGAAGCAAAATTTGTTCGCCATGCCGGCGCGGCAATTGAGCGCGTAATCGTCGAGATGGCGGATAGGCACGCCGAGGCGCTTCAGCCGCAGCCAGAGCTGGTGCGGATGGAGCCACATGAAATCCTGCCCGATCCGCCCGAAGCCGTGGAAATAGCGATCGTTGCCGTCGCGCCAGTTCACGAAGTCGATGCCGAGCTTGAACGTCGCCTGGCTCGCGCGGATCATCTCGACCTGATCGATCCCCGCCATCGCCATATAGTCGCGGATCGCCGGAATGGTCGCCTCGCCCACGCCGATGATGCCGATCTCGTCGGATTCGACGAGGCGGATCCGGTAGCCGCGAAAGACGTGCGACAGCAGCGCCGCGGTCATCCAGCCCGCGGTGCCGCCCCCGACGATGGTGATGGTCTCGAGCGGCACATTGTCGCGCGTCGTGTCGGTCATCGGCTCTCCTGCCCCGCCTTTGCCCGCGGTCGTCTTTGACTAGGCGAATCCGGGGCGGTTCGTAAACGGTTACAACGGCGACCGGGCCGCCGGCGCATGCCTCCGGATCGGACGGCTATTTCGGATGCGTCCTTTGTTGCCTGGTCGCGCGATCGCAATAGTCTGGCGGCGAAAGGTCGCGTTCGAGTCCAGCCGCTCCCGTGCAGGAGCGGCGGCAACATCCAGCAAGCTGCTGAAACCGCGAGGGGGAAGATCCTGGCCGATGGTCATGATCAGCGACATCTTATTGTCCGTGCGCGACCGGATCGAGTCGGCGCTGCAGGCGGCGCAGGCGCGCGACGAGGAGTGGATCCGGCTCGCCAACCTGACCGGGCTCGACGGCGCCACCCAACCCGAGATCGCCGGGCGGATCGTGATGTCGCTCGCGGCGCTCCAGCACGACACCAGCCTCGGCAACTTCCCTTCGATGCGCCACGGCGATGGCGACGACTACGCGATGGCGAGCGCGCCCCAGTTCATCGACGCCTATGTGCTGTTCACCTCGTGCTTCGTCGATGCGAGCTATGCGGCGGGGCTCGCCGCGCTCTCGCGGATCATCGAATATCTCCAGGAAAATCCGGTGTTCGATGCCGCGAGCGCCCCTGCGATCGGCGGCCGGATGGGCAATCTCGCGATCGAGATCGTCGCGCTGGATCTCGGCCAGATCAGCCATCTGGCGACCTATACCGGCCTCAAGGGGCAGCCCTTCATCCTCTATCGCCTGCGCCGCCTGCCCTTTGCCGGCGCGGCCATCGCGGCGGTGGCCCCGGCGGTGCAGGAAACCCCGCCGCCCCTGCTGCAGCCACGGGGATGAGGCCGTGACGACGATCTTCGATTCCTTCCTCGATCAGGCGCTGCGCAGCCTGCCGCTCGCGCCGCTTAAGCCGGCGGCCAAAGCGACCGCGCTGCCGCCGCGCGCCGCGCTGGCGGGCCGCTATGCCCGCTTCATCTCGATCGACATCCGCCATGAATTCTACAATCGCAGCGCCGGCCAGTGCAGCGACATCGTGATCGCACCGACTCCGCGCACCGCCGAACGGCTGGCACTCTACGGCTATGTCGTCCGGCGCCGCATCGGCGGCATCGACCTGTTCTGGGATCTCGCGGTTCGCGCGCAGGCCAATGGCATCTTCGCGGGGCTTCAGGCCCGCTACGGACAGGTGCCGGAAGACGTGTGGGCGCGGTTGTTCGAGCCGCCTTTGTTGTTCACGCTCCGGCTCGCCAATCCGCGCTTTGCGATATTCACCGAGATGCCGACCGATTTTCGCATCGGCGATCCGCCGCTGCGCCTCTCCACCCGCGCCAATATCCCCGACGGCGATGGCCGGGCGGCGCTCACGCTCGACTGGACCACACGGCTGACGCGGCCGAGCATCGTCGACACGCACGGGATGGAGGGTGTCGGGACCAGCACCCCGCTGATCGGGGGCGCGGATCCGGCGCCGCTCAGCCCCGCCGAACAAGGGCCCGCCGCGCAGGAGCGCGTCCAGGTCGAGCGGCATGCGCAGGCGCTCGCCCTGCTCGATCTGCACTTCACCCGCGCGGATCCGGCGCGGGTCGCAGGCTGGGACGGCATGCCCGTCGAGCGCGCGCCCGCCCGGCCGCGCGGCGGAACGCCCGATTTCTTCCGGCCGGTGACCTATACGCTCACCTTCGCGGCGCGGCGGACGCGGTGGCGCTATTTCGTCGCGGCGCGCGACGGCACGCTCGACGCATCCAGTCTCGGGGTGGTCGCCGCCGACGGCGGCGATGCCGGCTTCCGGCTCGATCCCGCCCCGCGCCGCCTGCCCGATGGCCGCGCGGCCGCCTGTCTCGCCGGCGAGGTCCCGCGTGCGATCCTCGCAAGCCCGACGGAGCGGCTCGCGCTCACCGGCCGACCGCTCGGCGGACGCAGCTACGCGCGGACCCTGGTCGACACGCTGCCCGGCGCGGGCGCCGACAGCATCACGCCGGCCAGGCCGGCACCTGCGGGAGGCGCACCGCCTCCCGCCTGGTCCGACATCTACGTCTTCGTCTGAACCCAAGGGGAGATACGCGATGGCTACCCAGTACAAGACACCCGGCGTCTACATCCAGGAGCCCGACAGCTTCCCGCCCTCGATCGTGGGGGTCGAGACCGCGGTGCCGTGCTTCATCGGCTACACCGCGCAGGCGACCGACACCGACAAGCGCGATCTCACGCTGATCCCCAAGCGCGTCGAATCGATGGCCGAGTTCGTCCAGTTTTACGGGCGTGGCTACTCGCAGCAATATTATCTCGCCGCGCTCGATGCCGATCCCGCCGACGAGAAGGACGCGGACAAGGGGGATGGCGGCAAGGACGCCGCCGACAAGCAGGATGCCGCTAAGGCGGCAGCCACCTCCCCCGATCTGAACTGGGGCAATGTCTCGCTCGACGGCAGCACCTCCTATGCGCTGATGCAGGTCGGCAAGACGGTATTCAATCTCTACAACAGCATGCGGCTGTTCTACGCGAACGGCGGCGGGCCCTGCTACGTGATCTCGTGCGGCGCGTTCGAGACCGACGGCAATCCCACCGCGATCTCCGCCGACGATTTCGGTTCGGCGCTGGGGGTGTGCGAGAGCTTCGTCGGGCCAACCACGGTGGCAGTTCCCGACGCGATCCAGCTCGCCGACAAGAGCCAGTTCGCCAATGTTGTCGCGCAAATGCTGCGCAGCTGCGCGAAGACCGGCGATCGAATGGCGCTGCTCGACATATGGGGTGCCAACACGCTGGGCCCCCGCGACGACTGGAAGCCGGCGATCGCCGACTTCCGCAGCGGCGTGGCATCGCAAGTGCCGCCCGAGATGTGGCGCTTCGGCGCGGCCTATTTCCCGCCGCTGGTGACCTCGGTGGTATCGCCCGGCGAAATCGACATCTCCAATTTCGCAACCGACGGCACCAGCGCGACGACGCTGCAGACCGCGTTACTGAGCGTGCTGAACGCAGCCTATCCCGCGCCTCCGCCGCCCCCGCCCAAGCCCGCGAGCGGCGAGACGGTGAGCGCCGACGACAAACCGGTGCCACCGTCTTCCCCGTCACCGGCCAACGGCACGACCAAGCCGGCTGCGAATCTCGCGCTGCTGAGCGACAAGGGAAAGTCGGTCTACGCTAATTACGTCCAGAAGATCGGCACCTCGCTGACCGCGCTGCCCAAGCCCGCCGACGCCAATTCGGTGGCGACCGGGATCACGCACAAGCAGTTGACCTCGGCCTTGGTCGCGACCGTGCCCGGTTTCCAGAATCTGCTCACCGCGATCGCGGCGACGCAGGGCGTGCTGCCCACCAGCGGTGCGATCGCCGGGGTATGGGCGACGAACGATTCCTCGCGCGGCGTGTGGAACGCGCCCGCCAATGTCGGCATCGCGACGATGGTGATGCCGAAGCTGCCGATCGCGGGCGACGATCAGGACGACCTCAACGTCCCCGTCCAGGGCATCGCGATCAACGCGATCCGCACCTTCCAGGGGCGCGGCAGCCTGATCTGGGGCGCGCGCACGCTCGACAGCCTGTCGAACGACTGGCGCTACATCCAGGTGCGCCGGACGATGATCTATGTCGAGCAATCGGTGAAGCAGGCGCTCGACGCGATGGTCTTCCGGCCCAATACCGCCCAGACCTGGGTCACCGTCGTGTCGATGATCGAGAGCTTCCTCCACGGGCTCTGGGCGTCGGGCGGCTTGATGGGGAGCAGCCCGGCCCAGGCGTACAACGTCGTCGCGGGGCTCGGCAGCACGATGACACCGGACGACGTGCTCAACGGCGTGATGCGCGTGCAGGTGACCCTGCAGATGGTCCACCCGGCCGAGTTCATCGAGCTCACCTTCAAGCAGCAGATGCTCGGCGGCGCCTGAGCCTGGCGCCACCCCTTCCCTCTTCTGACAGGAGCAGATCATGGCTGACGGCACTGCACAGGACGAAATCTGGCCGCTTCCCAAATTCTACTTCAACATCGATCTCGGCGACGGCAAGATGCAGGGCTTCTCGGAGATCAGCGGGCTGGAGAGCGAGACCAAGGCGATCGAATATCGCCATGGCGACAGCGCGGTGTTCGCGCCGATCAAGATGCCGGGGCTGCGCAGCGTCGGCAACGTCACGCTCAAGAAGGGCGTGTTCACCAAGGATTCGATCTTCTGGGACTGGTTCAACGAGACCCAGCTCAACATCATCAAGCGCCGCACGGTGATCATCAACCTGCTCAACGAGAAGGCGTCGCCGATGATGACCTGGACGCTGACCAACGCCTTCCCGGTCAAGATGCAGGCGACCGACATGAAGTCCGACGCGAGCGAGGTCGCGATCGAGACGCTCGAGCTCGCCTACGAGACGCTGGCGGTGAAGGCGGCCTGATGCCCCCGGCCGCCGCCCCCGCCAAGGATCCCCGCGAGCGCCCGCTGCGCGCCGACGGCGTCTATATGCCGCCGCCGGTGTTCGCCTTCCGCGTCGACATCGACGGCGCGGAGAGCGACACCAGCTTCCAGGAGGTATCGGGGCTCGAGGTGCAGTTCGAGACCGAGGACGTGATCGAAGGCGGACAGAACCGCTATGTCCACAGGCTGCCGACACGCACCAAATATTCGAACCTGATCCTCAAGCGCGGCGTCGTCACGCGGGGGTCGGCATTCGGCAGCTGGGTGTCGCGCGCGCTCTCGGCCGGGCTCGTGCAGCAGGGCGGCGGCGCGAAGACGATCGGGATCAAGCTGGTCAACGAGAAGAAGCAGCCCCTGGTCGCGTGGAATGTCTTCGGCGCCTACCCGCTGCGCTGGGAGCATACCCCGCTCAATGCGATGGGCAACGACGTGCTGATCGAGACGGTCGAGCTGACCTACCAATTCTTCCAGCGCCAGAATTTCCCGCAGGCCGCGTGATGCCGCTCGAGATCCGTCAGATCGCGATCCAGATGCGCGTCGCCGAGGATTCGGGCGAGGCGGAGACGCCGGACGGTCCGCGCTCGATCATGGAGCTGTGCGACTGCGACGACGACGAAGGCGACGAGGAGGAGAAGCAGGCCGCGCTGATCGAGCGCTGCGTCGAGGCAGTGCTCGCCGAGCTCGCGCGCCGCCAGGAGTGGTGAGATGGCGGGCAAGGGCGGCCTCGACAAGCTGACGATCACCGGCTTCGCCGATCCCGGATTCAACAGCCAGGCCAGGACCCGGCCCAATCCACTCAAGGTGATGATCAACCCCAACCAATATTCGCAGGCGATGGGGGTCTGCTACACCCGCCAGCAAGGTGCGGGGGGCACCGGCAAGAAAGTCGTGTTCAACCGCGACAAGGGCGAGGCGCTCGAGCTCGCGCTTGTCTTCGACGGCACCGGCACCGTGCCCGACGCGCCGACCAAATCGGTCGACGACCAGCTCGCCGACCTCAAACGGCTGATCTACGAGGTCAATGGCGACATCCATTCGCCCAACTACGTCCAGCTCGCCTGGGGAAGCCTGTTGTTCAAGGGCAGGCTCAAGACGCTGGGGATCGACTACACGCTGTTCGCGCCCGACGGCACGGCGCTGCGCGCCAAGGCCAAAGCGGTGTTTCTCGGCTATCACGACAATACCGATGGGCGCGCCGCGCAGAAGCTGAGCTCGCCCGACATGACGCATGTCGTGACGGTGCTGGCCGGCGACACGCTGCCGCTGCTCTGCCACCGCATCTATGGCGACAGCCGCTATTATCTTGCCGTCGCCGAGCATAATCGCCTCGACGATTTCCGCACGCTCGAGCCGGGCCGGGCGCTGGTCTTCCCGCCGATCGCGCGGGCGGGCCGGTGAACGCCCCCTCGCCCGCCACCAGGTCTGGCCTTCCGGTCAGGCTGGTGCTCACCGTCGAGGGCAAGACGATCGACACCGATCAGATCGCGTCGGTCGAGATCTGGTGGGAAGCGAACCGCATCCCGCGAGCGCGCATCACGCTCTATGACGGCCAGCCCGACAGCGAGAGCTTCCCGTTCAGCGACGCCGAAACCTTCGTGCCCGGCAAAAGGCTTTCGATCGCGGCGGGCTATGGCTCGGAGGCGACGGTGATCCACAAGGGCGTGGTGGTCCGCCACGGCCTGCGCATCCTCCCCGGGGCGTCCGCGCAGCTGGTCGTCGAGACCAGCGACCCGCTGCTCAAGATGACCCTCGCCCGCCACAGCGCGGTCACCGAAAAGGCCACCGACGCCGCGCTCATCGCCGCGCTGGTCTCGGCCAATGACGGGCGCATGGCCGGCAATGCCGCGGCCACCACCCCGGTCGAGGCGATGGTGCAGGCACACGCCTCGGACTGGGACCTGATGCTGCTCCGCGCCGAGGCGAGCGGCTGTGTCGTCGTTGTCGACGACGCGACCGTCGAGGTGGTTTCGCCGACGGCCGCGGGCAGCGCGGCGCTCACGCTCGAATATGGCGACGCGATCCTGAGCTTCGACGCGCAGATCGACGCGGTCTCGCAGCTCGCCGCGGACGCGGTGACCAGCCGCGCGTGGAGCTATGCCGATCAGGCCGTCACCGAAGCCACGCCGACGGGCGGCACGACGATCACGGTTCCGGGCAATCTCACTTCCGCCACGCTCGCGAAGGTGCTCGGCGTGACCGGCTTCGTTCAGCAAACCGCGGCGGCGCGCGGCGAGGACGAACTCGGCAAATGGGCGGCAGCGGCGCTGATGCGGGCAAAGCTCTCCCAATTCACCGGCACCGTGAAGTTCCAGGGCAGCGCGTTGACCCGACCGGGCACGCTGATCACGCTCGCCGGACTCGGCGATCGCTACAATGGCGACGCCTTTGTCAGTGGGGTGCGCCACCTCATCCGCGGCGGCGATTGGCACACCATCGTCGATCTCGGCATGCCGGCGGAGCGCTTCGCCAGCCGCGAGGCGCGGATCGCCGATCCGCCCGCGGCGGGTCTCGCGCCGCCGCTGCGCGGGCTGCACATCGGCAAGGTCAAGGCAGTCGCCGAGGATCCCGACGGCGATTTCCGCGTGCAGGTGGCGCTGCCGCTCACCGACGACGCGAACCTTGTGTGGGCGCGGCTCGGCCAGCCCTATGCGTCGAGCGGCTTCGGCTGGTCCTTCTTTCCCGAGGTGGACGACGAAGTCGTGCTCGGTTTCATGAACGAGGATCCGGCGAGCGCGGTGATCCTCGCCAGCGTCTATTCGAACCAGCGCGCGCCGACCCATACGCCGAACAAGGCCAACGACATCAAGGCGCTGGTCACGCGTTCGAAGATGGAAGTGAACTTCAACGACAAGGACGTGATCCTCAAGATCAGCACCCCGGGCGGTCGCACCGTCGAGCTCGACGACAAGACCGGGACGGTCACCGTCACCGATCCCAACGCCAACAAATTGGTGATGAAGAGCGACACGGTCGAGCTGGTCAGCGCGGCGAACATGACCATCAAATCCGCCGCCAACATGACGATCGACTGCGGCGCGAACCTGACGATCAAGGCCGCGATCAAATGCGACACCAGCGCGATCCAGATCAACACGACTGCGTCGAGCCAGCTCGCGCTCGCCAGCAACGGGATGGGGTCGCTCAAGGCCGCGGCGATCCTCGAGGTCAACGGCGCGCTGGTGAAGATCAACTGATGCCCCCCGCCGCGCGCCTCACCGACATGCATGCCTGCCCGATGGTGACGCCGGGCGTGCCGCCGATCCCGCACGTCGGCGGGCCGATCAGCGGCCCCGGCGCGCCGACCGTGCTGATCGGCAGCCTTCCCGCCGCGCGGATCGGCGACATGGCGGTGTGCGTCGGCCCACCCGATTCGATCGTGAAGGGGTCGGCGACGGTGCTGATCGCTGGCATGCCCGCCGCGCGGATCGGCGACAGCTGCGCCCATGGCGGCTCGATCGTGCTGGGCCTGCCCACGGTGCTGATCGGAGGCTAGGCGATGGAACCCAGACCTGTTTCCTTCCTCGGCCGCGGCTGGAGCTTTCCCCCGCGGATATCCGGCGCGACTCTCGGCACCGAAATGGAGGAAGGCGATTCCGACATCCGCCAGAGCCTGTTCGTGCTGCTCTCCACGCCGCAGGGCGAGCGGGTAATGGTGCCCACCTATGGCTGCGATCTCCAGCGCTTCGTGTTCGCAGACCTGACCGCGAGCCTGCTCAGCGAGCTGCGCGAGGTCGTGACAACCGCGCTGCTCCGCTGGGAACCGCGCATCGACCTTCTCGACGTCACGGCGGCGCTCGATGCCGACGATCCCGCCCTCGTGCTGATCGGCATCGACTATCGCGTGCGCGCCACCAACACCCGCAACAACCTCGTCTTCCCCTTTTACAAGAATGAGGGAACGTTGGTGGACGGGCCATGACCGCTTCGTCCGGCTCGCTGATCACGCGCTGGGCGACGCAGACGCGGCGGAGCCCTGCGGGTTTTGCCGCCGAAAACGCCCTGCTCGATTCGCGCACGCTGCCCGATCTGCTCGCCGATATTGCGCGGTTGGCGGCGGACATCCCCTTCCATGACGATGCCGGACAACCGCAAGGTACGTGGCGCGAGATCCTTCTCGCCGACCCGAGTCTCGCGCTGGCGCTGCTGGCCAGCGCGGAGGTCGAGCGCCGCGCCGAGAGGCTCGACGCCTCGCTTCGCGCCGCGCGGCAGGGTGGAACGCCCGCCGCATGCGAGGCGCTGCTGACACGGCTCGTCGCGGCGCTCCTCGCCTTTGCCGACGATCTCGACGCGTGGCTCGGATCCCCATCGGCGGACGGCGTGATGCAGGGCCAATCGGTCCGCCGACTTGCCGAAGGCGTGGTCGAACGCGTGCTGAGCGCGGAGCTCGAACAGCTGTTCGACGGGGTTTCCGCAGCGGAGGAGGCCGATCTCGCCGAACGTTTCCGCCGTTCGCCAGACCGCCGGACCGCGCCGTGGCGTCCCGGCTGGCGCAGCGCGATGCGCCGCGCGGAAGCATTTGGGATCGCAGTGGCGGTCGAGCGGGCCTGGAGCATGGCGATGCTCCGCGAATTGGCCGACGCGATCGAGGGCTTCGTCGACGATTTGCGCGAGCGCGCAACCGCCGCGGCCGCCGCGTTCGAAGCCACGCTCGCCGCCGATGCGCACAACCCGCACCCCGCCCTAGTGATCGCCTTCGCCCGGCTTTTCGAACATGCGCGCGCGCTGCTCAACCGCGTGCCGCAGCAGCTAATCGACTTCTACCAGCTCGCTCTACTCCACGCCGCGCCGTTGCCGTCGCGACCCGATCGGATGCTGCTCGCTCTCGCGCCGAAGCCCGGCACGCGGCCACGCGTCGCCAGCGGCACGCTGGTCCCGGCCGGCAAGGATGCCGAGGGGAAACCGATTCTGTTCGCCACCGAAACCGCGCTCGAGGTCACCCGCGCGGTGCTGCGCGAGGCGCGGCTCTGGCTCTCGACTCCACAGGGCTCGCGCGTGACTCGCCTCGCGGCGGGACCCGACGGCGCGCTTGGCGACCCCGCATCCGGCATCGCCGGGCCGCTGGCGGCGGAGAACGCCGCTGCGCACGCGATCTTCTCGACGCCGTTGCTCGATCTCGCCGGCGGGGCGCGACGGATCGAGCTCGAGCTTCGCTTCGCGGGTGCGATCGACCCGGCGGCGGTCGACGCGCTGCAGCTCAGTCTGTCGACCGCGACCGGCTGGCTGCCCGCCCCCGCGATCGCGCGTGCGATCGACGCCGACCTGTTGACGCTCGCGCTCACGCTGCCGCCCGGCTTTCCGGCGCTGGCGCCCTGCCCTCCCGAGACGGCGGATGCCGTTCCCCATCCTGCGCTGCGTCTCGCGCTCGCCAGCGGATGGCCGCTCGGCGCGCCGCTCGCCGATGCCAGGCTCCTGATCGCCGTGAAGGACCTCCCCGATCTCGCGATCCGCACGCCTTCGGGAACCGCGAGCCCGGTGGCGGCCGCGCCATTCGGTACGCCGCCCTGGCCCGGCGGGTGGCTGCGCATCGATCATCCCATACTCGCCGGCGCGCCGCTCGACCGGCTGGTCCTCCGGCTCGCCTGGGCCGGCCTGCCCGCCGACGAAAGCGGGTTCGCCGGCTATTATCGCGGCTATGTCGTCGATGGCGAGGGCCAATTGTTCGATCGCGTGCCGTTCGACAACGCCGCCTTCGCGGTCACGCTCGCCGCGCCGGTCCATGGCTGGGACGAGACCCGCCGCCTGCCGCTGTTCGGCCCGGCCAGCCTCGGCTCGATGCCGCCGGTCGCGGCCGCGGCGGCGCCCAACGTCTTCGCCACCACATTCGATCCCGCGCCGCCGCTCCTCCCCGAACGCGGCCCGCTCGCCCCCGAATCATGGCTCGCCGCGGCGGCGAGCGATGCGGGCGGCGTCGCGCCCGATCATATCTGCGTCACGCTTGCCGCCCCCACCGAGGGCTTTGGCCACGCGCTCCACGCCGCCAATGTGCAATATGCCACCGAGGCGATCCCTCGCGGCGACGCCCCCCCGCCGGCACGTCCGGGCTGGCTGCGTCGGCTGGTGCGCGCCGTGCTCGGCTTTCCCGGCAAGCTGCTCCGCAAGCTCGAGGGCGTCGACATGGCCGAGCCCGCGTCCCCCGACCCCGTTCCCGTGCTGCTTCCCAACCCGCCCTTCCAGCCGCTGCTCTCGGGCATCAGCCTCGACTATGCGCAAACCGTCGAGGCGGATGGTCTCCGCTTCGATCAGGCCGCTCCGTTCGAGGCACCGGTGCCGGTGCCGATCGCGGGAAGCCCGCTCTTCCCGGCGGGGGTCGATAGTCCGGCGGTCGATCTCTGTTTCGACGGCGTGCTGCCCGGCGACAAGCTCGCGCTGCTCGTGCGGCTCGCGCCCGACGGCGCCGCCGGATCGGCACCTGCTTATCGCTATCGTGCGCGCAACGGCTGGCGGCCGCTCCCCTCGGATGCCCTTCCGGTCGACGAGAGCGCGGGCCTCACCGCCACCGGCATCATCCGTCTCGCCATCCCTGCCGACGCGGCGACGCCGCTCGCGCTGAGGCTGACCTTTCCCGACGGCGCGGGCCCGCTCCCTGCCATCGTCGCGGTCACGCCCGACGCTGTCGCTGCGACGCGGTGCAACGCGCCTGGTGACGGCGCGATGCTGCCGGTGCCCGCCGGCACGGTGACCAAGCTGTCCGGCCTCGCGCGCGCCGTGCAGCCGATCGACACCGCGGGTGGCCGCAGCCGCGAACCCGACACGCAGCGCCGCGCGCGCATGGCCGAACGCACGCGTCATCGCGGGCGGGCGCTGACCGCGTGGGACATGGAACGGCTGCTTCTCGCCGACTTCCCCGAGCTGGGGGCGGTGCGCATCTTCGCCGCCGGCGATCCGGCACTGGCTTCGTTCGACGATGCAGTGACCGTCGTCGCGGTTTGCGGCGACGGCGACAGGCTCCCGCCGCAACGCCGCGGCGCGATCGCCACGCACCTCGCGATGCTGGCGAGCCCGTTCGCGCGGATCAGGGTGGTCGAGCCGATCCGCGTCAGCGTCGACGTCACGGCGCGGCTCGTGCTCGCGCAACCCGACTCCGGGCCGGTCCGCGCGGCGTTGGTCGCCTGGCTCTCGCCGCTCGCCGAGACCGCGCTCGCGCTCGCGCTCGCCGACGATGCCGGCGTCGACTCGCTGCGCGCCGGCTTGGTCGCGCGATTGCGCGATCATCCGGAGGTCATGGCGGTCGAGAGCCTCGTGGTGACGCTCGACGGGCCGGATGACGGCTGGCGCATCCCTGTCGCCGGTACGATCGAAGTCGCCGGCGTCACCGCCTGCGCGGTGGCGGGATGGTAGCGACCGGCGCTCCGGCGGCGTTGCCGCGCAACCCCGTGCTCCCCGGCGCGCAGGACTTCGACGCGCTCAAGGCCGAGGGTGTCGCGCTGCTCCAGCAGCTGTGCGGGCATTGGACCGACTATAACGCGCACGATCCCGGCGTGACGCTGCTCGAGCTGCTGAGCTACGCCTTGACCGATCTCGGCTATCGTGCGGCGCTCCCGATCGAGGACCTGCTCGCCACGGTGAAGCCGGATGGCCCGACCGGCCTTTATCCGGCGTGGCGCGCCCTGCCTTCGCCGCCGGTGACGATCGTCGATTTCCGCCGGTTGCTGCTCGACCGGGTGGAGGGTCTCGCGAATGTCTGGCTCACGCCGCGCCGCGCCGCCGATGCGGTGCCCGGACTGTACGATATTCGGCTTCATCCCGTCCTGCCTTTGCCCGGCGTGCATCCCGAAGGGCGTCATCGCTATCGCGACCTCGTGCAGCGGACGCGGCGCGCGTTCCTGCGTCACCGGCCGCTGTGCGAGGATATCGGCTCGATCCGGGTGCTGCGTCCGCTGCGCACGATCGTCAGCGCCGGGCTGGAGATCGATACCACGGCGCGCGCCGAGGGCGTGTTGGCCGAAGCGCTGTTCCGCCTCGCGCTCACGCTCGCGCCGGAGCCGCATCGCACCGGGCTGGACGCGGACGACCCGGCAAGCGCGTTCGACGGCCCGTTGCTCCGCGACGGCGCGATCGCATCCGACGCGCTGGCCGACAAGCCGGCGGTCGTCGATCCCGAAGCGCTCGCCGATATCTTGCGCGCCATCCCGGGCGTGCTGCGGGTGACCGACCTGCGCCTCTGGATCGAGGAGACCGGGCTGTGCAAGGGCGTCTGTCGCGTCGGCGCGGACGATTATTGCAGCCTCGACGCCGGGATCGAAAGCGACGCGCTGCCGCTCGCGCTCTCCGTCGGCGGGCGTGCCTGCCCGGTCGATCGCGGCGAGGTGCTTCGCCGGCTGCTGCGCCGTTGGGAGACGCACCGCGCCCGCAGCCCGATCAAGGCCGCCAGCCGTGCGGCGTTCCCCCTGCCCCGCGGCCGCGTGCGAACGCTTACTGCATTGGCGCCGCTGGGTCCGCAATTGCCCCGCGTCTATGGACTCGCGGAGCCCGGGAGGCCGGACGGACCCGCCGCCGCGCAGCTAGCCGGTTTTCTCGGCATCTTCGAAGGCGTCATGGCGGATTTCTGCGCGCGGCTGGGAAGCATCGATACGCTTGTCGCCGGCGCGATCCCGCCGGCGCTGTCACCGGTGGAGCGCGAAAAGCTGCTCGACCTGTTGCTGGCGCTCTACGGAGTCGCCGCCGATTGCATCCCGCTGCCGCCGCGCCTTCGCCTGCGCCCGGCCGCGGCGGCGCGGTATCGTGTCGCGATCAAGCAATCGCTGCTCGATCATCGCGCGACCTTTGCCAGACGCAACGGCCGCGGCTTCGATCCGGCGGCGAGAAGCCGGACCCGGCGGATCTCGGGCGCCGAGCTGCGCGGCAACCTGCTGCTCGGCGAGGCGCCCGGCCGCCACGCGCGCGTCTGCCTGATCGAGCACATGATGCTTCGTCCCCGGGGGCGCGAACGCCGGGCCTGCGAGGCGAGCCGCTACCGCTATGCGATGGCGGTCAGCGCCGCCGTCGCGCTGCACGAAGACGAGCGGGCCGATGCGCAGTATCGCGCCGAGGTGCAGGCGATGCTCCGCGCGGAGCTGCCCGCGCATATCGGACTGCACCTGCATTTCGTCGACCCGGGGCGCTGGCGCCGGCTGCACGACCTGCGGCATCTGTGGCGCGCGTCCCTCGCGCTCGACGAGCGGCACGCCGCCGACCAGCTCGCCGTCGAACTCCGCAATCTGCTCGAACGCTGGTCCCGACGCGAGCGAGGTGGCGCATGACGGGCGACGGCACCGCGATCGAAGCCGAGATCGGCTGGTTTCGCCGCGCGCTCGATCGCCGCCTCGATCTCCATGCCAACGAGGCCGACGGAGACTTATTGGCGCTTGCGCCCGCACCGCCGCTCGTTGCCGGATCGGCCTATGCCGAGGGCATCGCGGATGCCGCGCTCTCGCCACCCGAACGGCTGATGCTGCTCCTCGCGCTGCTGCCGCATCTGCGGCCGCAGGCGCTCGATCTGTTGCTCCTCCACAACGAGGCCACCGGACGTCGCTTTACCGAGTTCGGCGGGGTGGACGGGGGACATCACGGCTTTCGCCCGACCCGCGAGACAGCGCTCTTCCTCCTCGCCGGCGAGAACATGGACAGGCGGCTGGCTGCGGCGCGGCTGCTCGCGCCCGACGCTTCCCTCTACAAGCGCCGAATCCTCGACACCGCCGAGGACCAGGGAGAAATCGCGCCGTGGGCGCCGCTGACCGTCAGCCGGCGCTGGCTCGCGCGGCTCACTGGCAGCCCGCCCGCGTGCCTGCAGGCGACGCCGCATTTTCCGGCGCAGCTGCTCCAGACGCCCTATGTGCTCGACGATCTCGTCGTCGGGCGCAGCGTTCGCGAGGAGCTCGACGCGTTGCTGGCGTGGGTACGCAACGAACGGCTGCTGATGGACGATTGGGGCCTGCGCAAGCACGTCAAGCCCGGCTACCGCGCGCTGTTTCATGGCCCGCCGGGCACCGGCAAGACGATGACCGCCGCGGTGATCGGCAAAGCGCTGGACCTGCCCGTCTATCGGGTCGACCTGTCGCGGGTGGTCAGCAAATGGGTTGGCGAGACCGAGAAGAATCTCGGCAGCCTGTTCGACCAGACGGCGGAGGGCGACATCCTGCTCTTCTTCGACGAGGCGGACGCGCTGTTTGGCCGGCGCGGCGACACGCAGAGCGCGAACGACCGCCACGCCAACCAGCAGATCGCCTATCTGCTTCAGCGGATCGAGGACTGTCCCGGTGTCGTGATCCTCGCGAGCAACCTCAAGGGCAATATCGATGCCGCTTTCGCCCGGCGCTTTCAGGCGATGATCTATTTCCCGATGCCTGATGCGACCGCGCGGCTGAAGCTGTGGCGCATGGCGTTCGCCGCCCCGCGCGCACGGCTGGCCGGGGGCGTGTCGCTCGAGGCGCTCGCACGGCGCCACGAACTGAGCGGCGGCGAGATGATCAACGTGCTGCGCCGCCTGAGCGTGCACGCGCTGATCGACGCGGACGACTATGTTCCCGAGGACCGCTTGTCCGAGGCCATCGCGCGCGAGCTGGCCAACAGCGGGCGCGTGATCGGCTGATGCGGCTGGCTCACCTGATCGAGGAGCAGCGCCTGCAGATCGATGTCGCCCCGCACCTCGCCGGGCCGGTGCTGCTCGACAGGATCGGCGAGATCAACCGCCGCCGGCTGGTTCCGGCGATCGCGCAGGTGCTCGACGAGTTCGCGCTGCCCGGCCAACTCGTCTCGATCGGAACCCTCCATCTGGCGCTCGGCCGCTTCGAGCCGGACGCGCTCGATCGCGTCGAGGCCGTGCTCCGCGCGCGGCTTCGCGAGGCGCTCGCCGCGGCGCTGCGTGCGGGCAGCGGCGTCGCGAGCGCCGAGCGGCATGCCCTCGTGGCGGCGTTCGAGCATTATCTGCTGCACGGGGCGTGGCCGAGCAATCGGGCGATCCCGCCGGCGACGTCGCCCGCGGAGATGCTCGAGACGTTGCTCGAGGGGGACCCGCTCGCGCTGGTGGCGATGCTGCGGCGGCGCGGGCCCGGCGGGGCGGTGCTGCGCCGGCTGGTGCGCCAGATGCCGGATCGGTTGCTCGCCCGGCTGCTGCATCGGCTCGAGCCCGTGCACGCGGCCTATGTCCTGAACTATCTGGCGGAGGTTTGCGAAAGTCACGCGGCGGAGCGGCTGATCGCGGCCAGTCCGGCCGAGCTCACCGAGATGCTGTGGACGATCGTTCTGCGGGACGCGCTGCAGGAAGCCGGGCTGCAGGCGAACCGCAAGGCGTTCTTGCGCCGGCTGCTCGGCCAGCTCGCGCGCAGCGCGGGGGCGCGACTCTCCGCGCTGGTCGCGCAATTGCGGCGCGGTCTGCCGCGCACCCTCGCGCGCCGAAAGGCGCCGGGTTCGCTCGTCGCGATCCTCGAGGAGCTGATCGCCGAGGCGCCCGAGCTGACCGACGACGGTGCTGCGCTCGGCGCGCTGGCGTCGCTGCTCGGAAGGGCGCCGCGTCTTTCCGAGCGCGAGCGCGCGACGGCGCGGCGATTGGCCGCGACCGTCGGGCCGCGGCGGCTGCGCGCGCTGTTGGATCGGCTCGGCGCCGGCGATCCGCTGACTGTGGCGATGGCGATCGAGAGCGTGTTGCCGGCCGCCCCATTTGTCGCGCCGCCGCACTTCTCCGCCGGGTCGGCGGATGGACCGGGAGCAGCGGATGCGCCGGCGGGGACGTGGATCGTTGCGCTTCGCCGCGCACCCCATGATCGCCCCCGCTCGCTTCGCGCACCGCGGCGCCACGCGAAACCGGAGGAGCGCGAAGATCCGGTGGACCGGCTCGCCGCGGCCCTTGCCGCCTTGGCGGCCCCGGCCCGTCCGGGAGAGATGGCCGGCCTCGACGCGATCCTCGCCGACGCCATGCACACCGACCCATATGCTGCGCGTCGATTGATGCGGCGCTTTGCCACGGCGGAGCCGGATCGGCTTGCCAGGCTGCTCGGCGGCGGGGCGGCTTTCCGCGAGGCGGCGGCGTGGTTGCTGCCCGCGCATCTCGCCGCCGGCCTCGCGGCGCTCGATCGCATCGCGGGCTGCACCGCCGCCGAGCGCCGCGCGCTGCTGGCGGTCGCCGCAAGCGCACGCGACGCCGAATTGCCGGAGGCCCTGCTGGCCCGGGCGCTGGCCGCGCTGGCACGGTCTCGCGCCGTGACGCCGGCAGCGTTCGTCGCGCGGTTGAAGCATGCCGCGACCGCCCCGAGCCCGGAGGAAACCGCGCTGCTGGCATCGCTCGGCATGCCGCACCCGCAGGCGACGCGACGGCTCGCGACGCGGCATCGCGCGCTCGACCAATTCGCCCTGGTCTGCGGCGAAATGCGCGGACTTGCCTTGCACGAGCGCGTGGCGACGCTGGTCGGGCTGCTTCCGGCCCTGTCCGGGGCGGATCGCGCGAGCTTGCAGATGCGGCTGCCTGCCGGAACGGCGGCGTCGATCGCGGCGCGGGGCTTGCTCATGGCGCTGCCGCCGTTCGCCTTGCGGCGCCTCGCGCTGCTCTTCGCGATTCCGAAGCAGGATTTGCGCGATGCGGCACCCAACCGCCTCGCCGCGCGCATCGCCGGCCGCGTTCTCGGCGACATGTCGCCGGGCCGGCGGGCGCCCGATCCACGCGTGTCGAAGACCCCGCAAGTCTTCGGGACCGATTTCCGCCGGGCGGCGACGATCGATCCGGCGGAGGTATTGATCGGAGGCGGCGTGCGGGAACGGCTGCGGATTGCCGCGATGATGCGGTTGCGCCCCTTCGGCGCACTGCGCCTCCTGACGGATCCGGACGAGACCTCCGCGGCGCCGATACCGTTGCTGCACGATCCGCACCGGGCGCCATTGCTGTTCGCGGCGATGGCGCGCGAGGAGCGGGCGCATTTGATGCGACTGCTCGACCTGCTGACCGGGCGCAGGGGCCGGCTGGCGATCGCCCCGGCCAAGGTCGCCCGCGCGCTCGCGCGTGCTGCGGCGGCGCGGGACTGGCGCGCCGCCGCGGGGCGCGGCCTGGCCGATGAATGGCGCGCGCAGCTGGCGGGGCTCGCCAGCCTTTCGGAACAGGCTGCGTTGCGACGCCTGCTCGGGGATCTCGCGCCCGACACGGGAGTGGAAGCGCGGGATGCCGCAACGACGCCGTCCCGCCGCTCCAGTCCCGGCATCCTCGACAGGGCGCGCGCGCTGCTGGGGCTGCAGCCCCGCGCCTCGACCGGCGCCATTTTGCGCGCGCTCGCCGACTCGCGGCTGCGCACCCGGCTCGCGCGCGCCTCGAGCGAGGAGGAGCTCGTCCGGTTGCTCGCCGCATTGACGCCCGCAGCGGCCGGCGGCCTGCTCCATGCCGCCGAGCGGCTGGCGGCAGCACGGCGCGCGGGCGGCGCGCCGATCGATCGCGCCGCGCAATGGCACTGCATCCTCGGCGCAGCGGCGAGCGCGCGTCCGATCCCGCATCTCGCCAGCGCCTTCCTCGATGGCGCCGACGACGCGCCGCCGCCCCCCGCTCCCGCCCGCCAGCGCAGCGAGGCCTTGCTGGTGGCCGCGCTCGAAGGCATGCGGGATGCGCCGCTCAGGATGGCGCTCGATCTGCGCGCCCGCGAGCGCAGGGCGCGCGTGACCGAGGCAGCAGAGACCGATAGCGGGATGCCGGTGACGATGCACATCCACAATGCCGGGCTGGTCCTCGCGGCCATATTCCTCCCCCGCCTGTTCCAGTCGCTCGACTATGCCGAGGAGACCGATACCGGCTGGCGGTGGACCGACACCGACTGCCCGGGCCGCGCCGTCCATCTGCTGCAATGGTTGGCCGACGAACGCTCCGACGCGCCCGAGCCGCAGCTCGCGCTCAACAAGATCCTGTGCGGGCTGGATCCCGCCGACCCGGTGGCGGCAAGCGTGGCGCTGACCGGACACGAACGCGACAGGGCACAATCGCTGCTGGCGCGAATTCTCTCGGGCTGGCCGCCACTCGCCGGGAGCAGCATCGCGGCGTTGCGCGAAACCTTCTTCCAGCGCGAGGGCAGGCTGACCCGGAGCGAGCACCGCTGGAGCCTCGAGGTCGAGACGCGGGTGCTCGACATCCTGCTCGACCAGCTGCCGTGGAGTTTCTCGACGATCCTCCATCCCTGGATGCGCAATCCGCTGGCGGTACGCTGGCGTTAGCGATAACAAAACCCGCGTTTCCGCTTGCCGCGCGACCGGATTCTTGCCAATAGTCTGACTAATCAGCTCAAAGCTGCCCGAGGGCTCTACCGCATCCGATGACGTACGATTCCAGCATTCCGCCGCGCAAGCTTCGTTCCCGCGCGTGGTTCGACGATCCGTCGAACGCCGACATGACCGCGCTCTATCTCGAGCGCTACATGAACTTCGGCATCAGTCTCGACGAGCTCCAATCGGGCAAGCCGATCATCGGCATCGCGCAGACCGGCAGCGACCTCTCTCCCTGCAACCGCCACCATCTCGTGCTCGCCGAGCGCGTGCGCGAGGGCATTCGCGAGGCCGGCGGCATCGCGATCGAATTCCCCGTCCATCCGATCCAGGAGACCGGCAAGCGCCCGACCGCGGGGCTCGACCGCAACCTCGCCTATCTCGGGCTTGTCGAGACGCTCTACGGCTATCCGATCGACGGCGTGGTGCTGACGACCGGCTGCGACAAGACGACCCCGGCCTGCCTGATGGCAGCGGCGACGGTGAACATCCCCGCGATCGCGCTGTCGGTGGGGCCGATGCTCAATGGCTGGCACAAGGGCGAGCGCACCGGATCGGGGACGATCGTGTGGAAGGCGCGCGAGCTGCTCGCCGCCGGCGAGATCGACTATCAGGGCTTCATCAAGCTGGTCGCCACCTCGGCGCCGTCGACCGGCTATTGCAACACGATGGGCACGGCGACGACGATGAACTCGCTGGCCGAGGCGCTCGGCATGTCGCTGCCCGGCTCGGCGGCGATTCCGGCACCGTATCGCGACCGCCAGGAATCGGCGTATCGGACCGGGCTGCAGATCGTCGAGATGGTCGCAGCCGACCGCAAGCCCAGCGACGTGCTGACCCGCGAGGCGTTCCTCAATGCGATCCGGGTCAATTCGGCAATCGGCGGCTCGACCAACGCGCCGATCCATCTCAATGCGATCGCGCGGCACATCGGCGTCGAATTGGATCTCGACGATTGGCAGGCGCACGGCCGTGACGTGCCGCTGCTCGTCAACCTCCAGCCCGCCGGCGAATATCTCGGCGAAGATTATTATCGCGCCGGCGGCGTGCCCGCTGTGGTCGCCGAGCTCATGCGCCAGGGGCTGATCCTCGAGGGCGCACTGACCGTCAACGGGCGCTCGATCGGTGACAATTGCCGCGACGCGACGATCGAGGACGAGAAGGTCATCCGCCGCTACGAGGCACCGCTCAGGGAAGCGGCCGGCTTCTCGGTGCTGCGCGGCAACCTGTTCGACAGCGCGATCATGAAGCTCAGCGTGATCTCGGACGAATTCCGCGACCGCTATCTCTCCAATCCCGACGATCCCGATGCGTTCGAAGGCCCGGTCGTGGTGTTCGACGGACCCGAGGATTATCACCACCGCATCGACGATCCCGCGCTCGGCATCGACGAGCGCACGCTGCTGATCATGCGCGGCGCGGGGCCGATCGGCTATCCGGGTGCTGCCGAGGTGGTCAACATGCGCCCGCCCGCGCAGCTGATCCAGAAGGGCATCCATGCGCTGCCCTGCATCGGCGACGGCCGCCAGTCGGGCACCAGCGGCAGCCCCTCGATCCTCAACGCCTCGCCCGAGGCGGCTGCGGGCGGCGGGCTCGCGCTGCTCCAGACCGGCGACCGGGTGCGCATCGATCTGCGCAAGGGCAGCGCCAACATGCTCGTCTCCGACGCGGAACTGGGCGAGCGCCGCAAGACGCTGGAGGCGCAGGGCGGCTTCGCCTTCCCGGCAAGCCAGACGCCGTGGCAGGAGATGCAACGCGCGGTGGTCGGCCAGGCCGAGACCGGCGCGGTGCTCGAGCCGGCGGTGAAGTACCAGAAGCTGGCGCAGACCTTCGGGGTGCCGCGGCACAACCATTGACCGGACACTGCCCCCTGCCCTCGAGCGCCGCTCCGGCCGTGCGCGGGTGCGACGGCAGGGAGAGCCGATGCGCGATTGCCGCCCTTCCTTCCCGTTCCTATGCTGGCAGGCGTTGAACGGGGAGGAAATCGATGAAGTGGCTGGCGCTGCTCGCCTTGCTTCAGGCCGCCGGCCTGTCGAGTCCCGCTATCATGACCACGCCCGGCACCAACGAGCGCCCTGCGCGCAGCGGCCCGGCGGTGCTGAGGCCCGGACGCTGGGAAGGCCGCGCCACGATCACCGACCTCGGAATGCCGGGCGCGCCTGCCCAAGCGGCGGCGCAGGTAAGGGCGGCGCTGGCGAGGGGCGATGTGTTCGCCAAATGCCTCACCCCCGCCCAAGCCAGCAGCCCCCCCGCGGATCTTTTCAGCGGCGGCAAGGATTGCCGCTACGAGCATTTCGGGATGGCGAACGGCCATGTCGATGCCAGGGCGCAATGCCGCGTTGGCGACCTCGTCGTCCACGAAACGACAGCCGGCCAATATACGCGCGACAGCCTTCAACTGACGATCATCAGCAAGTCCCCGGGCACGCCCAACCGCCCGATGTCGGCATATAATATGACTATCAAACTCGATGCGCGCCGCACCGGCAAATGCAAGGGCGACGAGCCGCGCTGAGTTCGTCGCGGCGCAGTCCTTGTCCGGTGCACCTGCGCTTGCCCCGTTTGTGCCGCGTCCATATGCTGCCGGCGTTCAACGGGGAGGATTTCGATGAAGAAGCTGCTGCTGCTCGCGCCGCTGGCGCTGTCCGCCTGTAATTCGGGCCCGAGCGTCGAGGCGACCAATGCCAGCGCCAAGGAAGTCGCGGAGAAGGTCGCCGCGAGCGGCGGCGCGATCTCGCTGTCGCCCGGCCGCTGGGAAGGCACCGCGACGGTCACCAACCTGGAAATGCCGGGCGTGCCGCCCGAGGTCGCCGCGAAGATGAAGGAAGGGCTGGCCAAGGCGCACAAGTTCGCCAGCTGCCTCACGCCCGAACAGGCCAGGAAGCCGGCCGCGGACTTCTTCTCGGGCGACAACCAGAATTGCCGCTACGATCATTTCACCATGGCGAACGGCCGCATCGACGCGAAGATGCAGTGCAAGAATGGCGGCGTTACCACCGACGCGACGATGTCCGGTCAATTCGCCAGCGACAATTTCGCGATGACGATGACCAGCAAGAGCGCGGGCGTGGCCGGCCAGCCGATGTCGGCGGGCACGATGACGCTCAAGATGGAATCGCACCGCACCGGCGAGTGCAAGGGCGACGAGAAGAGCTGACGGCCCGCAGGATAGTGGCGCGCGGCGAAAATCGCCCGCGCGCCACCTTCAGGCGTCGGCAGGCGCGAGCGTCCGCACTTCATAGACGAACGCGTCGGTGCCTTTGGTCTCGAAGCGGATGATAACCTTGTCCTTGCCGCGCGTAAGCGCCTCGGGGATCGGATATTCCACGGCGACGAAGCGCTTCGCTGGCGCTGCGGCGCGACGTTCGTTGGCAATCCTTGCACCCTCGACCGAGATGTCGAAATTCTTGGCCACTTCCTCGCCCCAATACAGCGCGCTGAGCAGCATCGGCCCCGGACGCACCGCGAGCGTGAACTCCATGTAGTTGCCGACGCCCCAGGGCAATTGCCGCGCGCTGCGACCGCCCCAGGAGAAAAGGTCGCTATGGTTGGCGCGATAATCGTGATCGCGCTCCGGTTGCATCTCGCCGAGCTGGACCACGTCGACGGTGCGCTTCTCGAGCGCGGCGCGGACGGCGGCCTCGGCGCGAAAGGCCGTTTCCTCGGTTTTCCACTGCGCTTCGGTGAAGCGGGGGAAATAGACCGCGGTGCGCCGATCATGCTGGGCGAAGAAAGGAACCAGCGTCAGCGCCTGCGGCCGCGCATCGGCGAGGTGGAAGCGGTGCCCGGCGGCATCGACCGGGGTCAATGCCGCGACGGGATCCTCGGTGACCAGCGCCGGCTCCGGTCCGTCGAACGGCTTGTCGGCCGGGCCGAGATCGGCGGCTAGCACCAGCGGGCCGCTCAGCCAGGCAAGCATTCGCGGATCGTCCGGCGTGGCTTCGGTGCGCACGCGCATCGGCAAGGTGAGGTCGATCCGGTCGCCTGCCCGCCAGTGGCGGTCGAGCCTGGCGTAGCCGGTCGCGCGCTCGAGCGGCTGGGGCTGGCCGTTGAGCGTCAGCACCGGCGCGTCGCACCAGCCGGGAACGCGCAGCGCGATCGCCGTCGCGCGCCGTGGCGCCCGGGTCACCCGCAAGCTGACCTGCTCGCTGAACGGATAGCCCGTGTCGAGCGCCACCTCGAGCCCGCGCTCCTTCCACGCGGCGGTCGAGCGAATGAACAGATTGACGAACAGCGTCGCATCGTCATGCCAGTAGATGCTCTCGCCATGCTTGGCGTGCGTCTCCATCCCCGATCCGACGCAGCACCAGAAGCTGTCCTCGGCGGTCGAATAAGTGCGCTTCGCGCCGGCGCTGAGCGGCATGAAGTAGACGAACATCCCCGTGCCCGGATGTTGGTGCGCGAGCAGATGGTTGAGGTGGATGCGCTCGTAATAGTCGAACAGCGCGGCGTCCGGCGCCCAGCCATAGAGGTGCCGGGTCAGCTTGAGCATGTTGTAGCTGTTGCAGGCCTCGCAGGTGCGCTCGGTGATCCGCGTCGCAATCTGATCGGGCGGGCCGAAATGCTCGCGCTCGCTATTGCCGCCGATCACATAGCTGTGATGCTGCGCGACGGTCTGGTGGAAGAAGCGCGCGGCATCGGCGTGGCGCTGCTCGCCGGTCAGCTCGTAGAGCCGGGCGAGGCCGATCAGCTTGGGGATCTGGGTGTTGGCGTGGAGGCCGGGCAAGTCGTCCTTGCCCGCGGCGAGCGGCGCGAGGACCTTCCGATGATAGATGCGCTCGGCAATGCGCCGCCAGCGCGGGTTGCCGGTGAGCGCCCAGGTCTCGGCATAGCTGTCGTTCAATCCGCCATGCTCGGCGGCGAGCAGCTTCTGCATTTGCGCGTCGTCGAGCCCTTCGAGGATCGTGCCGAGATAGCCCGCAACGCCGAGCATCACCGGCATCGCTTCAGCCACGTCGCCGAGGCGCACCGCATCGATTAGCCCCGCATGGACCTTGTGCCAGGTGTAGAGCGGCACCCAGCCGCCATTGATGTCGAACCCGCCGGTGCGGATGTCGCCCTTGCGGATCTCCTCGAAGACGATCTTGCCGTCGATCACCTTGCCGTCGCGCTCGACGGTGGTGCCTCCGACATAGCCATCGCCGTGCGCGGCCTGGACGTGCGCCATCTCGGCGACGGTGTGGCGCAGACGCTCGCGCACCGCGGTATCGCCGGTCTGCGCGGCCATCAGCGAGAGCGCGGAGAGATAATGGCCGAGCGAATGGCCGGCGATCCCGCGTGCCTCCCAGCCGCCATAGGTCTCGCCTTTGGTCGGCAGCGCCGCGCTCTTGTAGAAATTATGCAGCAGCCGCTCGGGCGAGAGCGACAGAAGGTAGCGACGATTGGTCTCGACCGCGTCACGATAGACCGAGGGCCCGAGCCGCACCGCCGAGAGCGGCAGCGGCCGGGCCCTGATCGGCTTCTCGTCGACGACGATCCGGGCGAAGGCCGGGCCGGCGAGCGCCAGAACGCTCGCCGAACCGAGGAACAACCGCCGCGTCAGCACCTCACTCGACCGAGACGACGACGATCGACTTGGCCGGCAGGTCGAAGGTCAGCTTGCCGCCCGAGCTGCGCGCCGAATAGGGCGCGGGCTGGATCGTGTTGGGCTTGTCGAAGGTGTTGTGCGTGTCGATCGACGGGCCGGTGAGGATCCGGCCGCGCGCGGTGCCCGACAAATTGGTCGTCACCCGCGCCGGCTTGTTCGGATCGGTGTTGGTGAGCGACAGATAGAGCCGGCCGTCGGTGCCGCGCGCGGCGGAAACGTCGACCATCGGCACCTTGAACCCGGCGCGCTCGTAGCTCGGCCCCTTGACGTCCGCCTCGTAGGGCGTCGCGCCCTGGAAGGGCACGTACATGTCGAAGACGTGATAGGTCGGCGTCAGCACCATCCGGCCCTTGTCGGTCAGGATCATCGCCTGGAGCACGTTCACCATCTGGGCGATGTTGGCCATGCGCACGCGATCGGTGTGGCGGTGGAAGATGTTGAGCGTCAGCGCCGCGACCTCGGCGTCGCGCAGGCTGTTCTGCTGATAGAGGAAGCCCGGAGTCGAGCCGGCTTCCTGATCGTACCAGGTGCCCCATTCGTCGACATAGAGGCCGACCCGCTTCTGCGGATCATGCTTGTCCATCATCGCGGCATGCTTGGTGATCAGCTCGTCCATGAAGGTGGCGCGGCCGAGCGTCGAGGCCCATTCGTCCTCGTTGAAGCCGGTGGCGGCGCCCTTCTTGTCCCACTTGCCGGTGGGCAGCGTGTAGTAATGGACGCTGAGCGCGTTCATGCGGTCGCCTGCCTGCCGCATCATCACGTCGGTGAAGTTATAGTCGCTGGCATTGGCGCCGCTGGCGACCTTGACGATCCTCGGCTTGCCCGCCGGCGCGTTGACGAATTCCTGATAGCGGCGATGCAGGTCCGCCGAATATTCGGGACGCATGCTGCCGCCGCAGCCCCAGGTCTCGTTGCCGACGCCGAAATATTTGACCGTCCACGGCTCGGCGCGGCCGTTCTTCTTGCGCTCCTCGGCGAGGCTGCCCTTTTCGGCAGTCATGTACTCGACCCACTGGCTCATGTCGCGCGGGCTCATCGAGCCCATATTGCCGGCGACATAGGCGTCGGCGCCGAGCATCTCGGAATAATTCATGAACTCATGCGTGCCGACGGCATTGTCCTCGGTCACGCCGCCCCAGTGGCGATTGATCCGCACCGGGCGCTTGCTGCGCGGGCCGATACCGTCGCGCCAATCATATTCGTCGGCGAAGCAGCCGCCCGGCCAACGCACCACCGGCACCTTGATGTGCTTGAGCGCGGCGAGCACGTCGTTGCGATAGCCGTTGGTGTTGGGGATCGGCGACTCGGGGCCGACCCAGACGCCCTCATAGATGCCCCGCCCGAGATGCTCGGCGAACTGACCGTAGATCGCCGGTTCGATCTTCGGCCCCGCCTTCGCGGTATCGACCGTCACGGTGACGGCGACGGGCGCCTGCGCGAGCGCCGGCGCCGCGAACGCGATCGTGGCCGCGACCGACACCAGGCCCTGTTTCCAGTGCTTCATGCAACTCTCCCCTCTTCGTCGGCGCGGCGGCCGTTTGTGATTTGTCTTATTAATCCGAGTCGGAACGCGATTTAAAGCGGAATCACGCGCGCGTTGCCGCCATCGACGGTTTGCAGCGGATTGCGCAGCGGCAGCGTGAACGGCGCCGCGAGGACTTCGAAGACATCGCCTTCCTCGGTCTTCACCCCGTCGGAGAAGGACAAGGTCGCGGTGCCGAAGAAATGGACGTGGAGATCGCCCGGACGACGGAAAAGTCCATATTTGAAATGGTGATGCTCGAGATTGCTGATGGCGTGCGACATGTTCGCCTCGCCCGACAGGAAGGGCTTTTCCCAGATCGTCTCGCCGTTCCGGACGATCTTGCTGGTGCCGCGCACGTCGGCGGGCAGCTCGCCGACGAGCAACTCGGCGCCGAGCGACGCGTGGCGCAGCTTCGAATGGGCGAGCCACAGATAGTTGCCGCGTTCGGTGATATGGTCCGAGAATTCATTGCCGAGCGCAAAGCCGAGCCGGCGCGGGCGGCCCTGATCATCGATGATGTAGATGCCCGCGATCTCGGGCTCCTCGCTGCCGTCGAGCGCGAAATCAGGCGAAGGCAGCGGCTCGCCGGGGCCGACCAGCGAGGAGCCGTCGCCCTTGTAGAACCATTCGGGCTGGACGCCGGGCGTGCCGTCGGTCGGCTTGCCGCCCTCGAGCCCCATGTTGAACATGCGCATCGAATCGGTGAGCGTGCCGCCCGCTGCCGCCTTGTGCATCTTGTCGCGCCCCTCGGCCGAGCCGAGATGGGTGAGCCCGGTGCCGGTGACGTAGCAATGCGCGGCATCGGGATGGTCGATCGGGCCGAGCAGCCGGCCTTCGACCTCGGCCGTGGCGAGGTCGATCGCCTCCCCTGCCCGGGCGCGCGCCGCGCCTTCGAGCGATTCGCCTGCGCGGATCGCGGCGAGCGCGAGCTCGTAGGTGGTGGTCACGCCGTTCAGCCGCACCGCAGCGCCGTCGTCGAGGAACGCCGCGACGCCTCGTCCGCCGGTGGAATCACGAAACTGCACGAGCCTGAACGCCATGATCTAGGGATCCTCTTCCGATTCGGTATTAGTCAGACTTATATGGGCCTTGCGGCCGGATCAATCCATCCGAAGCCCGAGCTAGCCCCCTCGCGCACCACGTCAAGTGCGATGAAAAAGCCACGATTTCTGCGCGACTTGCCCGAATGCCGAGGCATCCCGCCACAAAGCGCTTGCACGAATTTACGCGGTTCGTATTTTTGTCTGACTAATCACGCGTGTTTCGTCAGAACGGGCCTACCCGTCGGGGAGCACGACTGGAGAGGGGAAAAAATATGGCTCTGAAGCGCAGGATTCTCTGTTCGGCGTCGCTCGTCGCCCTTGTCTCGTTCGCGGCTCCGGCCGCCGCGCAGACCGACCCGGCTCCCTCGCAGACCGCTGACACGACCGATCAGCAGAATGACGAGATCGTCGTCACCGGCGTTCGCGCCAGCCTCATCGAAGGCCTGCAGAACAAGCGCGAGGCCACCCAGGTCATCGAATCGGTGGTCGCCGAGGACGTCGGCAAGCTTCCCGACAACAACGTCGTCGAGGCGCTGCAGCGCGTCACCGGCGTGCAGGTCACCAACCGCACCGGCGGCGAGGCATCGGCGATCTCGATCCGCGGCCTGCCGGACATCACCACGACGTGGAACGGCCGCAACATCTTCACTGCCTCGGGCCGCCAGTTCGCGCTGGCCGACATCCCGGCCAACCTCGTCAAGCGGATCGACGTCTACAAGACCCGCGCGGCCGAGCAGATCGAGACCGGCATCGCCGGCCAGGTCGATGTGTTCACGCGCCGCCCGCTCGATTTCGACGGCTTCGCCTTCTCCGCCGTGGCGCGCGGCATCTACAACGAACAGGCCGACACGTTTAACCCGAACATCAGCGCGCTGATCAGCAACCGCTGGGAAACCGGCGCAGGCGATATCGGCGTGCTGGTCAATGTCAGCTACGCCAAGACCAAATATCGCGACCAGAGCGTGACCGCGGGCGCGATGGTGCCGTTCGCGACGGCGACCAATCCGCCTGCGGGCTGGACTCCGCTCGAGCGCATCCAGCCGACCGACGGGCGCGCGCCCGGGCAGCAGCTCTGGACTCCCGGCCTCCAGCCGGGCCTGCCCAGCGCCCCCGGCTCGACGCTGACGATCAACGGCGCGCAGGTACCCTATTATCTCTCGCGCGACGCCGTGTTCATGAGCGATCTCTATGGCGAGCGCGAGCGGCCGGCGGTCAACGCGGCGCTGCAATGGGCGCCCAACGACAGCTCGAAATACACGTTCGAGTTCTTCTGGGACGGCTATCGCAACACGACGTTCAACAACCTGTTCTTCACCTTCGTCGACTGGTGGGGGAATCTCGGGCCCAATCCCGCGGGCAGCTTCACCCTCTATCCCGACACCAACATCATGAAGACGCGCACGGTGGGCGCGCCGTTCGAGTTCAACAGCGGCGACGCGACCAAGCAGAGCACCGACAGCTTCGTTTACGCGCTGAACGGCGAATGGAACATCGGCGAGCGCTTCAAGCTGGCCGCTGACGCCTCATACCAGAAGAGCGAGTTCAACACCGCGTTCCTCGCGATGCGCACCACGCGCGTGGCCAATTCGGTGACCGTGGACTTCAACCAGGGCGGCGGGCTCACTGCCTTCCAGTTCGACAACAACCTCTTGCTGCGCGATCCCAACCAATGGACGGTCGGCGAGTTCTACGACAACGCCAATCGCAACAAGGGCAATGCGTGGACCGCCTCGATCGACGGCGATTACGATGTCGGATCGTTCCTCAAGACGATCAGCTTCGGCGCGCGCTGGGACAAGCGCAACGCCAGCGAGGCGTCACGCGGGCAGGACGCGCCGGCGCTCGGCCGGCCGCTGACCTCGCTCGATCCGGGCTTCCAGTTCTACAACAAGCCCTTCTTCGACGGTCGCTCGAACGTGCCCCGCACCTGGGTGGTGGCCAACGGCTATTATTTGTTCGACCATGCCGACGATGTCCGCGCGCTGTATCGCAGCACCGTCGATCCGGGCATCGAGACCAGCGACACGCTCTCGCTCAACGAGAATTTCAACATCGACGAGACGACCTGGGCCGCCTATCTCCAGGGCGATTTCGAGCTCGGGCCGCTGCGGCTGCAGGCCGGCGTGCGCTACGTCAACGTCAAAACCGAAATGAACTTCCTCGATGCGATCAGCGGCAACGCCACCGCTGCCTCGGCGAGCACCGACGAATTCCTGCCCAGCGTGACCTTACGCTACGACATCACCAACAATCTCCGGCTGCGCTTCAACTATGGCAAGACGCTGCGCCGCCCCAACTTCGTCGACCTCAATCCGAACCTGACGCTCACCGGCGATCTGACCAATGTCGGCTATGGCTCGGGCAGCGGCGGCAATCCCGATCTGCGGCCGACGCGGGCGACCAATTACGATCTGGGCGCCGAATGGTATTTCGAGAACGACAGCGCGATCTACGCCACGCTGTTCCGCCGCGAGATCGACGGGCTGGTGGTGCCGTTCCGCAGCATCGAGCAAGTCACCGGCACCGGGCTCAACACCACGACCTTCATCATCAACCGCCCGACCAACGCATCGGAAGGCGTGCTGAAGGGCGCGGAGATCGGGCTGGTCTACTTCCCCACCCTCCCCGGCCTGCTCAACGGGCTCGGCGTACAGGGCAGTGTGACCTTCCTCGATTCGAAGCAGAACATCCCGATCCAGGATGCCGCGGGCAACACCACCGGCGAAGTCGAGACCTCGTTCTTCGGAGTGTCGGACCTCTCGTACAACGTCACGCTCGCCTATGATAACGGCCCGGTCGGCGCCCGCCTCTCCTATGTCTGGCGCAAGGAGTTCCTCAACAACAACGAAGCCTCGCTGTTCGCCAACCCGATCGGCATCTGGCGGCGGCCCGAGAAGAGTCTCGACCTTCAGCTCACCGCCAAGGTCAACGATCGGCTCGCCGTGACGCTCGACGCAGTCAACCTGACCGAAGAGCTGAGCCAGTCCTATTACGCCTTTGGCGATGCGGGCGGGCCCGACACCGACAATTTCGGCTCGTCGATCCTCGGGCGCACCTTCGCGCTCGGGCTGCGTTATTCGTTCGACTGACAAGCGCGGGGGAAGCGCCATTCGCATCTCCCGCCTCGGCCTCCTGATCCCGGCGCTTCTCGCCGGGACGGCGGGGGAGCAGGCACCGGCGCAGACGACTTCGTCTGCGCCGGTCTCACTCAATACGCGCCTCGCCGGCGACATCGCGCCCGTCCATGATCCGGCGATCATCCGGCGGGGCGACACCTTCTATCTGTTCACCACCACCAGCCAGGACCGCGACGGCAAGGGGCTGATCCATATCCGCACCTCGAAAGATCTGGTGACGTGGACGCACGCGCCGGCCGTGTTCGCGGCGTTGCCGGCCTGGACGAAGGATGCGGTGCCCGGCGCGCGCGGGATCTGGGCGCCCGACGTGAGCTTCTCGCACGGCGAATACCGCGTCTATTACTCGGTCTCGACCTTCGGGAAGAACCGCTCGGCGATCGGGCTGGTGACGACGCCCTCGCTCGAGAACCCCGTCTGGACCGACAAGGGATTGGTGATCGCGTCCGGCTCCAGCGACGCCTTCAACGCGATCGATCCCAATGCCTTCGAGGACGGTGAGGGCCGGCAATGGCTGGCGTTCGGCAGCTTCTGGTCGGGACTCAAGCTGATCCGGCTCGATCCGAAGACCGGGCTGCGCTCGGCCGAGGACGGCAAGGTCCATGCGATCGCCGGCCGTTCCAGCCCCGGCGCGATCGAGGCGCCGTTCGTGATCCGCCGCGGCGGCTTCTACTATCTGTTCGCCTCGTTCGACTTTTGCTGCCGCGGCGCGGCGAGCACCTATTACACCGTGGTGGGGCGCTCGAAGGACCCCAAAGGGCCCTATCTCGATCGCAAGGGCAAGAAGATGACCGACGGCGGCGGCTTCCTCGTCCTCCACGCCGATCTCGATCCCGCGAAGCGCTTTGTCGGACCGGGACACATCGCGATCCTGCGCGAGCCGAAGCAGGATTACATCGTCTACCACGCTTATGATACGCAAGCGCGCGGCGTGCCGACGCTCCGCATCCAGCCGCTCGGCTGGACGGACGATGGCTGGCCGGTCGCACTCTAGAACACGCCTTCGCAGGAGAAGAACAAGCCCATGCCAGCCGTTTCCGCCCCACCCCAGCCCGGCGCCCCGTCGGTCGCCGGCGTACCGTACCGCGCCGCGCTATCGATGCTGGCCACCTTGTTCTTCATGTGGGGCTTCATCAGCGTCATCAACGGCACGCTGCTGCCCCACCTGCGCAGCGTGTTCGAGCTCAGCTATTTCGAGACCGGGCTGATCGAATCGGTCTGGTTCATCGGCTATCTGCTCGCGTCGATTCCCGCGGCGAAGCTGATCGAGCGGATCGGCTATCAGCGCGCGCTGACCGTCGGCCTGTCGGTCATGACGCTCGGGTCGCTCGGCATGATCCTCGCGGCGTATCTCATCTCCTACTTCGTGACGGTGGCGTCGCTGTTCGTCGTCTCGTGCGGCATCGCGCTGCTGCAGGTCGCGGCCAACCCCTATGTCGCGGTGATCGGCCCGCCCGAGAGCGCCGAGCGGCGCCTCACTCTGGTGCAGGCGTTCAACACCACCGGCGACGTGCTGGCGATCCTGTTCGGCAAGTATCTGATCCTCGCGCGCACCACCGCCGGCACCACGGCGCACGGCACCCAGCTCACCGCCGAGCAGCGGATCGCCGACGCGCAGGCGACCCAGCTTCCCTATTTCATCGTCGCGATCGTGCTGGCCGCGCTCGCCGTGATGATCGCCCGCGCCAAGCTTCCTGCGCTGGGATCGGCGACCTCGCGCGTTTCGGCAGAGGCGCGCCGCGGCCTCTCGCTGTTCAACCACCGCAACCTGATCCTCGGCTGCGTCGGCATTGCGCTGTGCGTGCTCGCCGAGATCGGCGTGGGCAGCTATTTCATCAACTTCGCCTCGCAGCCCGACGTCGCCAATCTGACGCAGGAGCATGCGGCGACCTACCTCACGCTCTTCTGGGGCGGGATGATGGTCGGCCGGTTCGCCGGCGCGGCGCTGATGCAGCGGATCGCACCGGAGCGCGTGCTGGCGATCTTCGCGCTGATCGCGATCGCAGGCTCGCTGACCGCGGTGTTCGCGACCGGACCGGCCGCGATGTACGGCCTGATCGTCGTCGGGCTCGGCCTCTCGATCATGTTCCCCGCCATCTTCGCGCTGGCGATCCGTGGGCTCGGACCGCTGACCGAGGAAGGCTCGGGCCTGCTGATCATGTCGATCGCGGGCGGCGCGCTCGCCGCGTTCCAGGGCAAGATCGGCGACGCGTTCGGGCTGCACTGGGGCTTCCTGGTGACGGCGGCGTGCGCGGCCTATGTCCTGTTCTACGCGGTCTGGGGCTGCAAGGTGACCAACGCGGTCGCCGACGCGCCGGTGACCGCGGCCGGGTAAGGCTGACTCCCCTCCTGCAAGGAGGGGCCGGAGGTGGGCGCGCGCGGAAGCGCCCATCGAACCGTCTGGAATACAGAAAGGCCGGGCATCGAGCCCGGCCTTTTTCTTACCCTACCCGCCCCGGGGAGGAGAATTCATCCCGCCACAGTCTCGCCGCGGGAACCCCTTGCCAGTTTGAGCTTGGGCCCCTTGCTGCGCGTCGTGTCGAGGAACGCCATGTCGACGAGGTGCGCCATCGCCGCGTGGGCGCCCTCCGGATCTCCCGCGGCGATCGCGTCGAACACGCGCTGGTGATCGGGAACCGGATCGCGGCGCAGCGGGCTGTTGCGCTGCTTGAAGATCGTCGTCCACGCCACCGCGGCGCTGACGCTGGTGGTGAGCGAGGTGATGAAGGGGTTGGCCGAAGCCTCGAGCAACGCGGCGTGGAAGTCCTGGTCGGCGATCCGCCCCTCCTCCACCGCGAGCGTGTGCTTCGCCATACCCTCCAGCGCCGCCGCCATGCGCTTCAATTGCGCATCGCTGCGCCGCTCGGCCGCCAGCGCCGCCGCCTCGGGCTCGAAGATCTTCCGCAGCTCGAACAGGCTGTAGAGCAACTCGTCATCGGGCTCGAACTCGAAGATCCACGACAGCACGTCGGGATCGAGCAGATGCCATTTCTCGCGGTCGCTGACCCGCGTGCCGGTGCGCGGACGGCTCTCGACCAGCCCCTTCGCGGCGAGGATCCGCAGCGCCTCGCGATAGGCGGTGCGCGAGACGTGGAGCCGATCGCTCGCCGCGACTTCGTTGTTGAGCACCTCGCCCGGCTTGTAGCGCCCCGACACGATCAGGATGCCGAGATCGCGCGCGATCGTGCCGTGAAGGCGTAGCGACTTGCGCCGGGCGCGGACGTTGAGCGGTTTGGCAGTCTTGACCTTTGCAACCATCGCTCGATCCTAGCGCTGCGGAGGGGCCGGGTACAACTGGTCGATCACGCGCTCCGGGTGACGAAAACGTTCCACGAGAGCGGTTTCAGGACAGCCTTGAGGACCCCGTCGGTAAAATCGGCCCGCGGATGCTGCGCCGGCGCGACTTCGTCGGGGGCGTCGACGCTGTTGATCGCCTTGAGATCCGCATGGTGCAGCTCGAACGCCTCGGCCAACCGGCGGGTGCCGAGACCGCGCAGTTCGGCGGTCAGCGCCATCTCGGAATCGAGGCTGCGATTGAGCGCGAAGACCGTCACGTCGCCGGTCTCGGGATCGTGTACCACCGACTGGACGAGCAATGGCGCCTCGGTCTCGTCGCCGGCCGCGAAGCTGCCGGTGTCGACCGTCGCGCGCAACACATTGCCGCGGCCGTAGCGCGCCGCCTGCGCGAAGGGGTGGAAGATCGTCTGGCGCCAGGCCGGCCCGCCGGTTTGGGTCATGATCGGACCGATCACGTTGACCAGCTGGGCGATGCAGGCGGACTTCACGCGATCGGCATGGTTCATCATCGTCAGCAGCACCCCGCCGACGATCAGTGCATCCTCGAAATTGTAGATTTCCTCGAGCAACGCCGGCGCCTCGGGCCAGCCGACACCGCGCAATTGCTCGCCCGCACGCGCGCGGTACCAGACGTTCCACTCGTCGACCGAGAGCATGATCCGCTTGGTGCTGCGGCGCCTGGCCGCGACCGCATCGGCGATCGCCGCGACCTCGACGATGAAGCGCTCGAGCCCGTCGATCGCGGTGAGGAAGCGCGCGACGTCGTTCTCGTGGTTGGTGAAATATTGGTGGAGCGAGATGAAGTCGACGTCCTCGAAGCAATGATCGAGCACGGTATATTCCCATGCGCCATAGGTCGGCATGTCGCGCGCCGACGAGCCGCAGACGGCGAGCTGGAGCCCGTCCGAGGTCCAACGCATCACCTTGGCGGTCTCCTTCGCCACCCGGCCATATTCCTGCGCGGTCTTGGCGCAGGTCTGCCACGGCCCGTCCATCTCGTTGCCGAGGCACCAGAATTTGATGTCGTGCGGCGCTTCATAGCCGTGGCTGCGGCGCAGGTCCGAGTAGTGCGTGCCGCCGGGGTGGTTGCAATATTCGATGAAGTTCTGCGCCTCGGCGGGGCCACGCGTGCCGAGATTGACCGCGAACATCGGCTCGAGCCCGGCGAGGCGGCACCAGTCGATGAACTCGTTGGTGCCGAACTGGTTGGTCTCGGTCGAGCCCCAGGCGAGATCGAGCCGGACAGGCCGCTCTTCCCTGGGCCCTACCCCGTCCTCCCAATCATAGCCCGAGACGAAATTGCCGCCCGGATAGCGGACGATCGTCACGCCGAGCTCGCGGGTGAGATCGAGCACGTCGCGGCGGAAGCCGTTCGCATCCGCCGTGGCGTGGCCGGGCTCATAGATGCCGCCATACACGCAGCGTCCGAGATGCTCGACAAAGGTGCCGAAGATGCGCCGATCGAGCGGGGCGACGACGAAGTCGGGATCGGCGATTACACGGGACGTGAGCATGGTCGGCCTCTTGGGATCACAGATTGTCGAGCACCGCGTTGACGCGGCGCTCCATGTCGGAAAGCGTCTGGTCGATCGGCTTGGCGCCCGAGATTGCCGCCGCCGCTTCCGTACCGACGATCGTCTCGATCGGGAACTGGCGGCGCACGTCCTTGGGCAAGGGTTGCGCGGTGGTGGCGAGCGTCGCGAGATTGTCGCGGTGCGGCAGCGCCCGCCATTCGGGGCTGTCGATGATCGCCTGAAACGCCGGCAGATGGCCGGTACGCGCCCAGTGCCTGGCGTGGCCGGCGAAGAACTTGAGGAAGCGCACCCCGGCCGCACGTTCCTCCGGGGTGCGGCGATTATTGCGTGGCATCACCCAATTGTGCCCGTCGGCGAAGGTCGTCTCGCGCGCGAACAGCTTCGGATACGGCACCACGGTATAGCCGCCATTGGCGAGTGCGCCGCTGGTCTTGCGCGATTCCGCGTCGAACGTGCCGACCATCCAGGTGCCGACGAGGAACACCCCGCCGTCGCCCTTGAGGAAGCCCGCCACCGCGGCGCTGTAATCCTGGTTCTTGGTGGTGAAATCGCGCTCGTAGATCGTGCGGAAGAGCTGGAGCGCATTGCGCCCCGCTGCCGTGCGGAAATTGGCGCGGCCACCCTCGAACGGCGCGGCATCCTGCTGCATCACGAAGGTGTAGAAGTTGCGGGTGAAGCCGGCATATTCGTTGGCGGTGCCCTGAACGAGATAGGGCTTGCCGGTGCGCGCGCGGAATTGCTGCGCCTGCGCGAACAGCTCCTGCGGCGAGCGCGGCAGCACCGGCTTGCCGCCCCGTACCAGCCCTGCCTTGCGGAACAGGTTCATGTTGATGTGCCAGAGCGGCGCCCAGGTATCGATCGGCAGACCCCAGGCATGGCCGTCGACGGTCACCGCGGCGCGCGCGGCGCTGGTGAAGCTCGCCGGCGGCGCGCCGATCGCGGTGAGGTCCGCGTCGAGCGGCTCGAGCAGGCCGCGCGCCTGATAGTCCGAGATCACCGATCCGTGCATCGTCACCAGATCGGGCGCGTCGTTGGCGGCGAGCTGCGCCGTGAGCTGGTCGTAGCCCGGCCAGAACACGATGTTCTCGACGACGTCGATATCGGGGTTCTCGGCCTCGAACCGATTGATCATCGCGGTCATGATGCCGCATTCGCCCTCGGCCGCGGCGATATCGGTGACACGGCCATATTCGGCCTCGCACGCGCCGAAGAAGCGCTGGATCACCAGCCGGGTCTTGTCCGGCTTCGCGTCCGAGCAGCCGGCGAGCAGCGCCGCCAGCGGCAATAGCCAACCCCATCTCATCGCCCGGCCGCCCCCGCCACCGCCTGGACGATGTATTTCTGGAAGAAGAGATAGACGATCAGCATCGGCGCGCCGGCGAACACCGCCTGCGCCATCAGGAAGCCGAGCCCTTCGGTCTGGGCGAAGTTCATCTGGGTCGAGGCGATGCCGACGGTGAGGGTGAACATGTCCTTGTTGGTCGCCGAGATCAGCGGCCACCAATAATCGTTCCATGCCGACAGGAAGGTGAAGATGCCCAAAGTCGCCTGCGCAGGGATCGTCAGCGGCAGCAGCAGCTTCCAGAAGATCGTGAAGCGCGAGGCACCGTCGAGCAGGGCCGCCTCATCGATGTCCCGCGGGATGGCGCGGAAATACTGCGTCATCAGGAACACCCCGAACGGCGCCGAGAGACCCGGCAGGATCAGCGCCGGATAGCTGTTGTGCATGCCGAGCCAGCTGAACATCTGATGCCGCGCGATGATCACCGCCTGCTCGGGCACCGCGAGTCCGAGCAGCACCACGACGAAGAGCAGGTTGCGCCCGGGGAATTCGAGCCGCGCGAAGCCATAGCCGGCGAGCGACGCGAGCATCAGCACGCCCGCGGTCATCCCGAACGAGACGATCAGGCTGTTGGCGATCCAGCGGAACACGTCGCCGTTGCCGAACAGATTGCGGTAATTCTCCAGCGTGAAGCGGCCGTTGAACACCGAGGCGGTGTCGGTCATCAGCTCGGCATTGTCCTTGAGCGACAGCGCGAGCACCCAGAGCAGCGGCACGAGCATCAGCACTGCCGCAAGGATGACGAGGCCGGTGGCGAGGCGGCTGCGGGTCATGCCGCTTCCTTCCCCGACGAAAGGCGATACTGGACCATCGCCGCGATCAGGATCATCGCGAACAGCACCTGCGCCGCGGCGGCGGCATAGCCCAGCTCCCATTGCCGCCAGCCGGCCTCGTAGATGAACAGCACGATCGGGCGGGTGGAATTGTTCGGGCCGCCGAGCGTCATCAGCTGCGGCTGGCCGAACAGCTGGAATTGCAGGATCACTTCGATGATGATCACTAGGAAGAAGGTCCGCTTGATCGCAGGCAACGTGATCCGCGTCAGCGTCGTCCAGCGCGAGGCATTGTCGAGCGCGGCGGCCTCGTAGAGATCGCGCGGCACTTGCTGGAGCGCGGCGAGGAACAGCACCATCGGCAGCCCGATGCACCACCAGATGGTGGTCACCGCGATCGCCGGCATCGCCAGCCTCTCGTCATTGAGGAAGGCGATCGGCGTCTTGCCCAGCGCCTCCGCGGTCACGCCGAGCAACCCACCATCGGGCAGGAACACCAGCCGCCAGACCAGCGTGACCACCGTCACCGACAGCACGGTCGAGGCGAAGAAGATCGTCCGCAGCACCGCCGCCCAGCGCTCTTGCCGGTTGAGCACCAGCGCGAGACCGAGCCCTGCGAGCGTGAGGAACGGCACCGTCAGCAGCACGAAATAGAAGGTGTTTGCGACTGCCTTGAGGAAGATCGCGTCGCCGAACAACCGGACGAAATTGGCGAGGCCGACCCAGCGTTCGGTGCCGAACAGATCGCCTTTGGTGGTCGACAGCCACATCCCCATCGCCAGCGGCACGACGAGCATCGCGACGAAGACGAGCAGATAGGGCGCTACGAACAAGGCGCTGCGCCAATCCTGCCTGCCCCGCCCCCTCGGCACCGGCACGGTGAACGCTGCAGCGGGCTCGACGGCGACGCTCGGCATCAGGCGGTCTCGGCCCGGTGATGCCCCAGTCCGGTCGCGTCGAAGAGGTGCGCCGCGGCAGCGTCGATCGTCAGCCCGATCCGGTCGCCGGGCCGGACCGCCGAGACGCCGGCATCCTCGGCGACCAGCCGCGAACCGTCGGACAGCAAAGTGTGGACCAGCGTGCGCTCGCCGAGCCGCTCGACGACTTCGGCGGTGCCGTGCGTCGCGGCATCGTCGCCGGCGGTGACGCACACCGTCTCGGCGCGCAGGCCGAGTGTCATCGCGCCTTGCGGCAGCCCGGCGAAGCGAATGGCGGTGTCGAGCATCGTACCGTCCCCCAGCCGCGCCCGGGCGCTGCCCGCGGGCCCCTCTTCGATCGCGACGGGCAGCAGGTTGATCCGTGGCGAGCCGACAAAGGTGGCGACGAACTGGGTGCGCGGACGCAGATAGATTTCCATCGGCGTGCCGACCTGCTCGATCCCGCCGGCATTGAGCACGACGATCCGATCGGCGAGCGTCATCGCCTCGACCTGATCGTGCGTGACGAAGATCATCGTGGTGCCGAGCCGGCGATGGAGCTGAGCGAGCTCGAGCCGGGTGCGGACGCGCAGGGCGGCATCGAGATTGGACAGCGGCTCGTCGAGCAGGAACAGCTCGGGCTGCTTGACGATCGCGCGGGCGATCGCGACGCGCTGGCGCTGGCCGCCCGAGAGCTGGCCGGGCTTGCGCTCGAGCAGCGCCTCGATCTCGAGGCTGGCGGCCGCGGCGGCGATGCGGGCGGCGATCTCGGCGGCGGGTACGCGCAGGTTGCGCAATCCGAACGCCATGTTCTCGCGCACGCTGAGATGCGGGTAGAGCGCATAATGCTGGAACACCATCGCGACGCCGCGCTCGCCCGGCGGCAGCGTATCGACGCGTCGCTCACCGATGCGGATCGTGCCGCCGTCGATCGTCTCGAGCCCCGCGATCATCCGCAGCAGCGTCGATTTGCCGCATCCCGAGGGCCCGAGAAAGACCATGAACTCGCCCGCCGGAATGTCGAGCGACAGCCGCTCGATCACCGTGACGGCGCCATATGCCTTGCCGACCTCGGCCAGCTGAACGCCCGCCAAGCACTCTCTCCTTTATGAATTGTCTGATGAATGAGGGGAAAGCCGGCGGCTGTCAACGGCGCGCCGCAGACATCGCCGTTGACCGGTTTCACGGGCGCACTAGGCTGACCGAAACAGTTTGGAGGTTGCTATGGAGACGATTGCAGCGCTGCTCGCCGCCGGCGCGAGCTGGATGGCCATCGCCCAGCAGGCGCAAACCGCGCCGGCTGCGCCGGCCGCGGCACCTGCGGCGCAGGCCGCGGGTCCGGCCTGGCAATTGGTCTGCAGCCCCGCCCCCGCCGCCTCCGGAACCCCCGCGACTGCGCCTGCCGCCTCCCAACCGTGCAGCCTCGTGCAGAATCTGCTCGCCGGCGAGCAGAAGCAGCGGCTGCTCACCGTGATCCTGCAGCGCACGCCGCAGGCCGGGCACAATATGACGATCGCGCTGCCGCACGGCGTACTGTTCCCCGCCGGCGTCAGCCTGCAGGTGGACGAGGCCGCCACCAAGCCGCTCGCGGTGCAGACCAGCGATCAGAACGGTGCCTATACCGGCACTCCGGTCGATGCGGTGCTGCTCGGGGCGTTGCGCGCCGGCAAGACGCTCAAGATCGGCTTCACCGCGGGCAATGGCCAGCGGATCGTCGTTCCGGTGACGCTGCGCGATTTCCCGACGGGGCTGGCCGCGCTCGACAAGAGCCCGCTTCCGCCTTCACCGCGGCCGGCTGCTCCCGCGACTCCCGCGCCGGCCTCCCCGCCCCGCTGACCGGCGGCGCGGACGCCGCCGCCGCGGGAACCGCGATCAGGGCAGCGGGTTGGTCGGCGTCTGCGCGGTGCCTGCCAGCGGCGCCACCGCCGACCCCGTCAGGCTGACATTGACCGTGGCCGCGCTGGCGACTGGCGTGTTGCCCTTCGCGTTCCACGTCGCGACGGCATCGTCATCGGCGCCGGCACCCCCTTCGACGAAGCCGGTCAGGAAGAGCCGGTTGGTGTTGGTCACGTCGGAGACGCGCAGGCGCAGCACGTTGGTCGGCCCGCCGGCGGCGATCGTGTTGTTGGCGATGTCGGCATAGACCTGGTTGGACTCGCCCGCGGTGGACGAGCCCGAGATGATGTTGATGTCCGCCACCGCGGTCGTATCGGAGTTGATCGTGTTGCCGTTCACCGTCGCGTCGAGCCGCGCGGTATTGAACCGCGCCTGCATGTCGATCATCGAGCTGCCGTTCGCCGCACCGGCGGTGATGTTGTTGTTGCTGATGGCGACGATCGTCTGCGAGGTCTCCTGCGCGACCACGCGCACGCCCGATCCGCCCGCGCCGCTGCCGTTCGCGGTGAGGGTGTTGCCGGCGATGCGGCCCATCACATTGGCGTCGAGGAAGGACGTGATGTTGATCGACGCCCCGCCGCGCGACTGGATGGTGTTGGTGTTGATGTTGAAATTGACGTTCGCGCTGTCGTTGCCGTTGATGTCGATGCCCGCGCCGATATCGGCCTGGCTGTCGATGACGTTGTTGACGATGTCGACATTCACCGTCGAGGTGTCCTCGCCGATGATCTGGATGCCCTGAGTCCGCAGGCGCAGGAAGTCGCTGTCGACGACGTCGATGTTCGTCGTGCCGGTGCCGAAGGCGCGGAACTGGAGGCCGCCTTCGCCAGTGCTGCTGACCGCGCCGCCCGACGACACGGTCTGGGTATCGCGGAAGATCACGTTGTTGAGCGTCAGATTGAGGCTCATATTGGTGTTGACGATGTCGAGGGTGTTGGTCTCCGAGAAGCGGATCTCGGTATTGGTCAGTGACGAAGTCCCCGACAGGTTGTTGAACTCGATGCCGCTCTCGTTCGCACCGTCGCCGGCGCCGTCGATCAGGCTGTTGTTGAGCTGGAAGTTGCTCACATTGATCCCGGTGATGCCGTTGTCGGCGATGGTGCCGGTGATGTTGATGTTCTCGAACACCGCAGTGGCGACCGTGCTCATATAGATTGCGCCGTTCGCCGTGGTCAGGTCGAGATCCTGCCCGGCCGCCTGGCCAGTGGTGCTGGCGCTGGTCAGGTTCAGATTGGCGATATTCACTAGCGCGGTGTTGAGCAGTTCGATGCCGCGCTGGGTGATGTTCGTGATCGTGCCGCCCGAACCGTCGGTGGTGCCGGAGCCCGTGATGGCGAGCCCGGCGGCCGACCCGGTATTGTTGAGCACGATGCCGCGCGTGCCGCCGTTCGCCGAGACCGACAGGAAGTTGAGCCCGCCTACGGCGATGTTGGTGTTTACGAGGTTGAGCGCGATCCCGCCCACAGAGGTGATCGTGTTGTTGCTGCCGGTGATCGCCAGCGAGCCTGCGCCCGCGGTGGTCGAAGTCGCGGTGATGCCGCGTCCGGTCGTCGTATCGATGTCGAGATTGCCGCCGGTGAACGAAACGGCCGCGCCGGTGGCGTTGGTGTTGTCGAACTGGACCGCGTTGGTGATGCCGGTGCTGAGCGTCTTGGTCGCGCCCGAGAAGGCGATCGTCCCGCCGCTGTTGTTGTTGAGCAGGATGCCATTGGCGTTGCCGCCGGTCGCCGAGAGGCTGCCCGAGAAGGCAATTGCGCCGCCGGTATGGTTCGCGACTTCGACGACGTTGCCCGCGCTGGTCTTGCTGATCGCCGCCGCGACGGTGACGCTGCCACTGCCGCCGGTGATGTTGACACCATCGCCGCCGACGGTCGCCGCGATCGTGCCGCCGTTGATCGAGATCGCCCCGGTCGCGCCCGCCGCGCCGATGATCGACACACCGTGGCCGGTCGTGTTGTTGATCGTGACGGAGGCGAAGGTAACCGTGCCGTTGCCGGAGCCGTCGACCTCGATGCCGTCGCCGCTGATCGTGCCGGTGCCGATCGTCGTCGCGCCGAAGCTGACATTGGCGGTGGAGCCGTTGCCGACGAAGATGCCGTCGTTGCCGCCGCTCGTGGCCGCGACGCTGGTCGTGCCGCCGCTGAACGCCCCGCCGCCGCTGCTGTCGAGATTGGTGAGGTTGATCGCGATGCCGGCCACCGTGCCGGTGTTCTGGAGCGAGGCGAAATTGATACCGCCCGCGCCCGCGAAGACGCCGCTCAGATTGGCGACCTGGCCAGTCGCGGTCTGGATGCTGTTGCCGGCACCCGTGACGACCACGGTGCCGCCGCCGGTCGCGCTGAAGCCCGTCCCGCTGGTGGTGACGATGTCGAGGCCGTTGCCGCCGGCGGCGGGCGCGAAGCTGATCGTCGCGCCGGTGTTGTTGGTGAGCGTTACCCCGTTGTTCGCGGTGGTGGTGAGGCTGATCGTCTGGCCAGTGAAGGCCAGGGTGCCACCGACGTTGTTCGACGCGCTGATGCCGAGGCTGGTATCGGTGATGTTGCCCGAAAGCGTCGCCGTGCCGCCGGTGCGGTTGGTCGCCTCGACCGAGCGCGATGCCGCGCCACTGGTGGTCACCGTGCCGCCATAGTTGAAGGTGAGCGCATCGCCGGCGAGCGAGACGCCGCGGTTGGTCGCGGTGATCGCGCCGCCGGCGATGTTCACCGTGCCGCCGAGCGTGCCGGCGGTGCGCTGGACGGAGATGCCGTTCGCGCCACCGGTATTGCTCGCGCTGGCAAAGGCGAGATTGGCGGTGGTCGTCGTCGCGCCCGTATTGGTGACGCTGAGCAGCGTGCCGCTGGTCGTGACGATCGAGTTGCCGCTGCCCTGGACGTTCACCGTGCCGCCGCCGGTAATGAGCATGCCGGTGCCGGTGGTGCCCGTGATGTCGAGACCGGTCCCCCCCGCGTTGAACGTGATCGTCCCGCCATCATTGCCCGACAGGCTGACCACCGTCCCCGTGCTGGCGATGCTCATCTGCCCGTTGAAGGCGATCGCCCCGCCATTGCTGTTGATGACCGAGATCACCGTGCTGGCATTGGAGAGGTTGCTGCTGATCGCGCCATTGAAGGTCGCGGTACCCGCATCATGTGCGTCGATCTCGACCGCGGTGCCGTCATTGTCGGTGATCGTGCCGTCGAAGGTCAGGTTGGCGCTGCTCAGCAGCGAGAAGGCGTTGCCCGCGCCGTTGTGCGTGATCGCGGTGCCCGAGCCGAAGGCGAAGGTGCCGGTAGCGCCGTTGTAGATGTCGATGCCGGCATTGCCGCCGTTGAGCGTCGTCGTGCCGGTGAAGTTATAGGTACCGTCGGCATTGCTGAACTGCATGCCGGCGCCGCTCGTCGCGTTGATCGTGCCGGCATAAGCGACGGTGCCCAGCGTGTGATTGCCGGTGAAGTTGAGCACCAGCCCGCCTGCCGCCTGGGTGATCGAGCTCGCCGCATCGAAGTTGAAGCTCGCGGTGCCGCCGCCGATGGTGAGCGCCGACGCGGCCGCCCCCGCGACATCGACATTGGTCGCGTTGATCGTGCCGCCCGGCGTGGTGAAGGAAAGCCCGGTCGCCGCGCCGCTGATGTTGACGTTGGTCAGCGTGGTTGTTCCGGTGGCGTTGTTCAGCGTGATCGAGGTGCCGCTCGCGCCGGTCGCCGTCACGTTCGAGATCGTGCTGCCGGCGGCATTGAGCAGCACATCGTTGGTGTTGCCCGTGAAGGTGGCGTTGTCGATCGTCGTGTTGGTCGAGGGGGTGATCTCGACGCCATAGCCGCCGACCTGGTTGAAATTGCGGATCGTCATGAAGTCGACGAGCGTGCCGGTGGCGCCGGCCGTGTCGACGATGCCGCGCAGCGCCCCCGCCGGCGAACCATCGAGGATGAAGCCCGAGATCCGGTTGCCGCTCGCCCCGAGCGTGATCACGTTCGCGCCCGCTGCCGAGGTGAGCGTCGCCGCGCCGGCGGCGGTGGGATCGGCGATGTTGATGGTGTTGCTCGACAGGATGATCGTCGAAGGCACGGTGAGCACAAGTGCCAGTGGCCCCTGCCCGAAGCCGCGCACCTGGGTATCGGCGATCAGCGCGAGCGTGTCGTTGCCGTTCGATCCGGCGGCGCTGATCGCATTGCCGTTGTTGATCAGCACGATCACGTCGGTGGACGCCAGCGCCAGTTCGGCAGCCGCGAGCGTCATCGGATTGGCGCCGTCGGCACCCGAGCCGTTGCCGCCGCCGGTCGCGCCGTTCGAATCGACGAACCAGGTGCGGCCAACCCCGAAGCCGAGGCCCGGGCTCGCACCGAAAGTGACGTCGGCGAAATTATAGGTGCCGAGCGTCGGCGCCGCGGCCGCATTGATGCCGGTCCCCGCGGAGAGGGTGGACGTGCCGTCGGTCGCCGACTCGCCATCGCCATAAGTGAAGGTGGCGTTGGTCGTCGCATTGAGCCAGACGCCGGTGCCGACTCCCGAGATCGTGGCGCTGCCACCGCCGACGGCCGCATCACCGAGCCGGATCACTTGCGCGCCGGTGGCACCGCGCAGATCGACTGCGATCGTGCCGGCCGCCGAGGACGAGGTCACGTCGAAGTCGGTGGTGGTGATCGCCGCCGACAGCGCGGCGTTGTTGAGGTCGAGCGCAACGGCGCCGGCATTGGTAAGACCGATATCGAGATCGGTGATCGTCAGCGCCGCGCCGAGCGTGCCGTTGATGTCGATGCCGCGGGCCAACATACCCTGCAGGTTGACGGTGCCGAGCGTGATCGCGCCGCCGCCGCCGACGATGTTGGTGAGCCCGATACCGACGCTGGCGTTGGTCGAACTCACGCTCGCGAAGTTGATGCCGCTGGCGCCGATCGTCACGCCGTTCAGTTCGATGACCGAGTTTCCGGTAGCGCTGATCGTGTTGCCCGCACCGCTGATGTTGAGCACGCCACCACCGGTGGCGACGAGGCCGCTGACTCCGCTGGTGATCGCCAGCCCGCCATTGGTGAAGTTGATCGTCGCGCCGGCATTGTTGAACAGCTCGAGCGCGATCGCGCCCGGCGCGTTGATCGTCTTCGCGCCCGAGAAGGTGATTGTGCCGCCGCTGTTGCTGTTGAGGAACCAACCGCTGGCCGAGCCGCCCGAAGAGATGAATCCGCCAAAGTCGACACTGCCGCCGGTGCGGTTGCTGACCTCTACCGCGCGGGCCGCGGTGGTCTTGAGAATCCCGGCATTGATCGTGATCGCGCCGCTGCCGCCGTCGACGACGACGCCGGTACCGGTCGGATCGTTGAGGTTGCCGATGTCGCCGCCGCTGACCGTCACCGTTCCGGTCGAACCGGTGATACGGATGCCGTCGCCGCCGGTATTGTCGATGTTGGTGCTCAGGAAGCTGATCGCGCCGTTCCCGGCGCCGTTGATCTCGAGCCCCTCGTCGCCGGTGCCGGCGATCGTCGCGGTGCCGAAGCTGATCGCCGAGCTCGAGCCGCCGCCGATCCAGATGCCGTCGCTGGTCGCGCCGCTGGTGCCGGCGATCGAGACGGTGCCGCCGTTGAACGCGCCGCCGTCGAGATTGTTGAGGTTGATCGCGGTGGCGCTCGCGACCACGCCGGTGCTCGCCATCGAGGCGAAGGCGATGCCGCCCGCCCCGGCGGTGACGCCGTCGACATTGGCGACTTGGCCGGTGGCGGTCTGAAGCGTGTTGCCGCTGCCGGCGAAGACGATCGTGCCGCCGCCACTGGCGGTGAGTGCCGCGCCGCTGGTGGTGACCACGTCGACGCCGGTCCCGCCGCCGGCGAAGCTGACCGTCGCGCCAGCATTGTTGGTGAACGACAACCCGGCGCCGCTGGTGTTGTTGATGCTGACCGTGCCGTTGAACAGCGCCGCGAGCGGCGTGGTCTGGGCAGTATTGTCCTGGATCGCGATGCCGGCGGTGGTGGCGCCGGTGACGTTCACGGCACCATTGACCGTGAAGCTGCCCTCGACCTGATCGAGCAGCACGCCATAGGCTCCGCCGCTCGCAGCGACGCTCGCCAACGTCATGTTGACCACCAGCGGGTCGAGGTCGACCGCGGTGCCGCTGGTCGTGTCGACCGAGCCGTCGAGCGTGGTGAGCAGGAAGTTGTTCGCCTTCGAGTTCGCGACGCGCAGACCGGTGCCGCCATTGTTGGCGATGTCGATATCGGTGAAGGTCAGCGCGCCAAAGACGTTGGTGAGGCTGACGCCGTCGCCCTGGACGCGCGCGCCGGACGTGCCGACGGTGAAGGCACCGGCATTGACCGCCTGGATGCCCGCGGTGGCGAGGTCGCTGTCGAAGGTGACGGTGTTGAAGATCAGCCCGGCGGTCTCGCCGCCGCTGGTGTCGATCGCGAAGTTCGCCATGCCGGTGACGGTGAGCGTGCCGCCGGTGCCGTTGAGGTTGAGCAGCGCCCCGGCATTGTTGCCGGCGTTGCGCAGCGCGAGGTTCTGGAGGTCGACGACCCGCGCGAACGCGCCCGAGCGGATGTCGATTCCCGCGCCGCCGCCCGAGATCGCGCTGTTGCGGATCGTCGCGGTGCCGGCGCTGTTATTGCCGTAGATGGCGGCGCCCGTCCCCGTGTTCGAGACGACGACGCCGTCGATCAGGTTGGTGCCGCCGAGCTGGATCGTGCCGGTGGCATCCGTCGAGGAAAGCAGCGGCGCGCCGGAACCGGCGAAGGGGTTTTCGATCGAGCCAGTCGTGATGTTGAACAGCTTGACGTTCGCGGGCGCGCCGCTCGCAACGCTGAAGCTGTCGACATTGCGGAAGGCGAGCACTGTCTGGCCGTCGGCGAGGGTGAGCGTGCCGGTAATCGTGTCGAACGCACCCGCGCCGGCCTGGCTGTCGAGCAGCACGATGAACGCGGCGCCCGAGGCCTGCGCGGCGGCGAGGCTGCCGGGATTGGTCGCGCTGCCCACGCCGGTGGCGCCGTCCTGAACGAAGAAGGCGTCCGCCTCGAGCTGGCTGGTATCCCCGGTGAGGGTGACGTCGAGGAAGTCGTAATTGCCGGTGACGGCGAGGCCGGTGATGACGATCGGAATCGTGGCGTTGATCGACGAGGCTGCGAGATCGAAATCGACGTTCGAGCCGTCGCCATAGCGGAAGTTGGTGGTGCGGTTGGCGTTGCTGAGATCGACGCCGATGTCGACCCCGGTGATCGCACTGCTCTCGTTGACGGTGAACGCGCCGCCGCCATTGTTGCCCGAAAGATCGATGCCCACCGTGCCGACCGCCGAAGCGCCGGCGATGTCGAGCGTCTCGAAATAGGCGTTGCCGCTGCCCATCACGCGCGCATCGACCCCGCGGGCACCGGCCTGGAGCGCGGTGATGTCGATATTGCCGAAGTCGAGCAGGACGGTGTTGCCCGCGCCGATGACGATGCCCGCGGTGGTGGCGCCGTCGATCGTGCCGTCGCCGACGGTGAGCGTGCTGGTGAGCCCGCTGGCGGTGATGCCGACCGCGCTCGAGGCGATGTCGATCGCGCCGATCGTGGTGGCGCCGCTGTTGGCGTTGAGCGCGATGCCCGCGGCAGTCGCGCCCGAGACGGTGACGTCGCCGAGATCGACGATCACGCCGCTATTGTGGAGCGCAACGCCGTTGCCGCTCGACCCGGCGACGGTGATGCTGCCGAAGCTTAGGTCGCCGAAGCCGACGATGCCGCCGAGATCGACGCCGGCGCCGGAGGCAGTCGACGTCACCGCGCCGAAACTCAGATTGGCGCCGTCGATCAGCACGTCGTCGATCAGCAGCAGCGCGCCCGAGCCGCTGTGCGTCACGTCGATGCCCGAGCCGGCGAGCGTCAGCGATCCCGCACCCGCGCCACTCAGCTCGGCCGCGGCGTTGGCGCCACTGGCGGACAGGCTGAGATTGGTGAGCGTCGCGCTGGCCGAGGCGCCGCCGGAGAGCAGGCGAAGCGCCGTGCCCGCGCCCGAAAGCGTGGCGTTCGAGACGGTCGCGCCCACCGCGCCGCTGCCATAGATCGCGGCGAACCCGCTCGCGCTCTGCACGAACACGCCATCGACGCTACTGCCGCTTGCCAGCGTCATGGTGTTGGCGGCGCCGGTGGTGGTCAGGATCGGCGCGCGCGTGGTCGGAGTCGTGGCCGAGGCGGCATAGGGATTGGTGACCGATCCGGTCATCACGCCGGTAACGATCACATTGGCGGGCGCGCCGCCCGGAAGCGCGATCGCGTTGCCGTCGCGGAAGCTGCGCAGCGCCTGGTTGGCGTCGAGCACCAGCGTGTCGTTGCCGTTGGTGCCGAGCGCGTCGAGCACGTCCTGGCCGCCATTGGGATTGTTGAGCAGGATGATGAAGTCGACCGCGGCCGCTTCGGCGCCGGCGAGGCTGCCGGGATCGCTGAGCGTGCCGCTGCCGGTCGCCCCCGCAAGCACGTAATAGACCGTCGCGGAGGTCGCCAACGCGCTGGTGTCGCCGGTCAGCGCCACGTCGACGAAGTCGTACGTGCCGATCGCGCCGTTCAGTCCGGTGATGACGATCGGCACCGTGGCGCTGATCGACGAATTGAGCACCGTCGCGTCGCCGTCGCCATATTGGAAGAGGCCGGTGCGCGCCGCGTTGGTCAAATCGACGCCGGTGCCGACCCCGCTGATCGCGCTGCCGTTGGTGACGATGATATTGCCCGCGCCGGTATTGCCGGTCAGGTCGATGCCGCGCGTGCCGGTGACCGAAGCCCCGGTGATGTCGAGCGTCGCGAAGGTGATGTCGGCTGCGCCGACGTCACGCGCGTCGACGCCGCGGGCGGCGGTCGGCACACCGGTGATGTCGATGTTGCCGAAGCTGATCGTGCCGGTGTTGCCCGTGCCGAACACGATGCCGGCGACGGTGGCGCCGTCGATCGTGCCGTCGCCCACGGTCAGCGTATTGGTCAGCCCGCCGGCGGAGATACCGGTGCCGCTGGTCGTGATCGCGACGGTGCCGATGGTAGTGGCGCCGCTGTTCGAGGTCAGCGCGATCCCCGCGGAAGCCGCACTGGATACGGTGATGTTTCCGAGATTGACCGTCGCGCTCGAATTGTGAAGCGCGACGCCGGATCCCGTCGCGCCCGCGATCGTGATGTTGGCGAAGGAGAGCGTGCCGGCCCCGGCCACCGAGCCGAGTTCGACGCCGTTGCCCAGCGCGGTCGATACGACGTTGCCGAAGCCGAGCCCCGCGCCGCCGACCGCGATGTCCGCGATCGTGACCAGCGAACCCGTGCCCGCCTGCGAGATGTTGACCCCCGCCCCCGCCACGGTGAGCGTCCCCGCGCCGGCGCCCGAAAGGCCCAAAGCGGAGGTGGCGCTGGTGACCGAGATCGTCAGGTTGGTCAGCGTCGCCGAAGCCGCTGCGCCATTGTCGATCAGGCCGAGCCCGCCGCCCGCGCCGAACAGCGTCGAATTGGAAAGCGTGACGCCCGACACGCCCGAGCCGAACACCGCCGTGCCGGCCATCACGCTCTGCACGAACACGCCGTCGATGCCGCTGCCGTTCGCGAGGGTGACGGTGTTGGCCGCGCCGGTGGTGGTGAGGATCGGCGCGCGATCGGCAGCCGTGGGCGCCGAGCTGGCATAGGGATTGGTCACTTGCCCGCCCGTCACGCCGGTCAACATCACATTTGCCGGCGGGCCGCCGGGCAGCGCGATGACGTTGCTGTCGCGGAAGCTGCGCAGCAGCTGGTTGACGTCGAGAACGAGGCTGTCGTTGCCGTTGCTGCCGATCGCGTCGAGCACATCCTGCCCGCCGGCCGGATTGTTGAGCAGGACGATGATGTCGGCGGTCGCCGCCTCGGCACCCGCGAGGCTGCCGGGATCGCTGAGCGTGCCGCTGCCGGTCGCTCCCGCGAGCACGTAATAGACCATCGCCGATGTCGCCAGCGCGCTGGTGTCGCCGGTCAGCGCCACGTCGACGAAGTCGTACGTGCCGATCGCGCCGTTCAGTCCGGTGATGACGATCGGCACCGTGGCGCCGATCGACGAATTGAGCACCGTCGCGTCGCCGTCGCCATATTGGAAGAGGCCGGTGCGCGCCGCGTTGGTCAAATCGACGCCGGTGCCGACCCCGCTGATCGCGCCGCCGTTGGTGACGATGATGTTGCCCGCGCCGGTATTGCCGGTCAGGTCGATGCCGCGCGTGCCGGTGACCGAAGCCCCGGTGATGTCGAGCGTGTTGAACGTGACGTCGCCGTTCGCCCCGGTCAGGTTCACCGCGGTCTGGCCGAGGCCGATTCCGGTGATGTCGACATCGCCGAAGGTCAGCGTGCCCGAGGATCCGTTCACCACCGTGATCGAGGCGCCGCCCGAGAGCGCGAACGCGCCGAAGCTGTAGGTCCCGTCGGCATCGTCGAAATTGAGCCCCAGGCCGTTGGTGATGTTCAGCGTCGCGGACGTCAGATCGACGGAACTCTGGTCGCCGACGGCGCTGAAGGCAGAGGGGATCCCCGGCATGCTCGCGGTCAGCGTGCCGGCATAGGTGACGTCCGCCGTCGAGCCGAGCAGCGAGAGGCCGGTCGTTGTCACGGTGACGCTGGTGGCGGCACCGAAATCGAAGGTGCCCGACGATCCGTTGGCGATGCGGATGCCTTCGGACCCGCCGGCGAGCGTCGTGGTGCCGGCGAAGTTGTAGGTGCCGTCGGCATTGTCGAAGCGGATGCCGGTCCCGTTGGTCGCGCCGATCGTACCGGTCTGGAAGGTGACCGTGCCGACCGAATGGTTGGCGACATTCACCGCGGCCTGGCCCGCGGTCGCATAGGTGAGGTCGCCCGAATAGGTGAGCGACGCGGTGGAGGAATCGATGTTGATCCCGGTGCCGCTCGGGCTGGTGATCGCAGTGCCGGCCCCGAAGGTGAAGATGCCGGCCGAGCCGTTGACGATATCGATTCCGGCATCGCCGCCGTTGAGCGTCGTCGTGCCGGTGAAGTTGTAGGTGCCGTCGGCATTGTCGAACTGCAGCCCGGTGCCGTTGGTCGCGCCGATCGTACCGGTCTGGAAGGTGACCGTGCCGACCGAATGGTTGGCCACATTCACCGCGGCCTGGCCCGCGGTCGCGTAGGTGAGGTCGCCCGAATAGGTGAGCGACGCGGTGGAGGAATCGATGTTGATCCCGGTGCCGCTCGGGCTGGTGATCGCAGTGCCGGCCCCGAAGGTGAAGGTGCCGGCCGAGCCGTTGACGATGTCGATCCCGGCATCGCCGCCGTTGAGCGTCGTCGTGCCGGTGAAGTTGTAGGTGCCGTCGGCATTGTCGAACTGCAGCCCGGTGCCGTTGGTCGCGCTGATCGCGCCGGTCTGGAAGGTGACCGTGCCGACCGAATGGTTGACCACCTCGATCGCCGCCTGGCCGGCGGTGGCGTAGGTCATGCTACCCGAATAGGTGACGGCCGCTGTCGAGTCGGCGATGCTGATCCCGGTGCCGCTCGGGCTGGTGATCGCAGTGCCGGTTCCGAACGTGAAGGTGCCGGCCGAGCCGTTGAAGATGTCGATGCCCGCGTCGCCGCCGTTGAGCGTCGTCGTGCCGGTGAAGCTGTAGGTGCCGTCGGCGTTGTCGAACTGCAGCCCGGTGCCGCCGGTCGCGTTGAGGCTCCCGGTGAAGGTCGCGGTGCCCGAATGGCCGAGGCCGGCGAGGACCAGCGCGCTGGCGGAGCTGGTGATGCTGCCGGCATAGGTGAAGGTGCCGGCACCGGTGTTGACCAGCTGGACCCCGCCCAAAGCGGTGATCGACGATCCCGCCCCGAACCCGATATTGCCGCCGGTCGTGCCGTTCACCGAGACGCCCATCGTCGCGCCGCCGGCGACGGTAAGCGTAGTCACGTCGAGCGTGCGCCCGCCCGCGCCGATCCCGGCGACGTTGTTCAGCAAGACCGCGATGTCGAGGCCCGCATAGCCGATGCTCGACAGCGTGACGTCGGCGGAGATGCCGTCGAGCATCAGCGCCTTGGACGTGAGGGTGCCGTTGATGGTGTCGATCGTGCCGCCGGTGAGCGCGAACGCGAAGCCCGGCGTGCCCGATGCGAAGACGCCGACTCCCTGGTCGTTGCGCACGTCGAGCGCCAGCGACAGCGCGCCGCTCGCCTGGCTGAGCGACAAGCCGTCCTGCGGGCGCGCGGTCCCGCCGATGGACAAGGAGCCGGCCACGGTCTGGATGCCGCCGGTGGCCAGATTGGCGTCGAAGGTCACCGTCTGGGCGTCGACACCCGCGCTGCCGCCATTGATCACCAGGTTGTTGAGCGCGGTCACCGAAAGCTGACCGCCGCCGGTGCCGATCAACGACAGCACCGCGCCGGTGCTCGCGTTGAGCGTCAGGTTGCTCAGCGCGACGTCCGCCGCCACGCCGCCATCGATGATCTGGATCGCGTTGACGCTGCCGAAGATCGTGCTGTTGCGGATCGCGACCCCGGTGACGCCTTGGCCAAACACGCCCTTCGCATCGAGATTGCCGATCTGGACGCCGTCGATCACGCTGCCCGATGCGACCGTGACCGTGTTCGCCCCGGCCTGGGTGGTGGTGAGCAGCGGTGCGCCCGAGCCGGCATAGGGATTGGTCACCGTGCCGCCGGCGATGCCGAACAGCAGCAGGTTCGCCGGCGCGCCGCCGCCGACGGTTACCGTATCGCCGTTGAGGAATCCGAGCAGCCGCTGATTGGCCGCAAGGTCCAGCCCGCCGCCGGCCGAAGCGCCGTCGATCACGTCCTGACCCGCACCCTGCGTATCGAGCAGCAGGATGACGTCGGCGCCCGACGCCTCGGCCGCCGCGAGGCTGCCCGGGTCGCTGCGCGTGCCCGTGCCGGCCGCGCCGGCCTGGACCCAGAAGATCGTGCTGCTGGTCTGGAGCGTGCTGGTGTCGCCGGTGAGGACGACATCGCGGAAATCATAGGTGCCGCCGGCATTGAGCCCGGTGATGACCAGCGGCGTGACCGCGCTGATCGTCGAGGCGGCGCCGTCGGCGTCGGTGCTCGAGCCGTCGCCATAGCGGAAAGTGCCGGTGATCGCGGCGTTGGTCAGATCGACCCCGATCCCCAGGCCGGTGATGCTGCTGCTTTCGCTGACGATGATGTTCGCGGCGGTGGTCGATCCGCTGAGATCGATGCCGGTGCCGCCGGTGCCCGAGATGTCGAGCGTCTGGAAGCTGACGTTGCCGGTCGCCCCGGTGAGGTTCACACCGGTCTGGCCGGCGCCGAGATCGGCGATGTCGACGTCGCCGAACGTGAACGCACCCGCCGAGCCGTTCAGGATCGCAACGCCCGAACCGCCGGCAGTCGCGAAACTGCCGAAGTCGTAAACGCCGTCGGCGTTGTCGAAGCGGACGATCGTGCCGCCGTTCAGAGCGAGCGTCGCGGCGGAGAGATCGATCGTGCCGATGCTGTGATCGCTGACTTTGATCCCATTGCCGCCGGACGCGTAGGCGTAGCCGCGATAATCGATGCTCGCCGTCGAGCTCGAAACATCGATCGCCGCGCCGCCAGCGGTGACCACCGAAGCCGCCGAACTGAAATCGAAGGTGCCGGATGATCCGCCGCCGATCGCAATGCCGACAACGCTCGCATCGATGTCGATCGTGTTGGCGAAGCTGTAGGTGCCGTCGGCGTTGACGAAGCTGAGGCCGTTGCCGCCGGTGGTGGTGAGCGACCCGGCGCCGAAGGCGATCGTCCCGACCGCGTGGTTGGCGACATAGACCGCGGGCGTGACGGGCGCCGAATAGGTGATCGCCCCCGAATACGAGACCGAGGCCGTCGAATCCCGGACATCGAGCGCCGAAGCCGAAGGATTCGTGATCGCCATGTTGGTGAAGGTGAACGTGCCCGACGATCCGTTGCGGATCGCGATACCCGCCGCGAGATCGGCGTTGCTGCTGAAATCATAGGTGCCGTCGGCATTGTCGAAGACCAGCCCGAGGCCGCTGGTGGCGGTCAGCGTGCCGAGATCGAAGGTGACGCTGCCGCTATGCCCGCCGCTGACGTTGAGCACCGCGTTGGCGCCGGCAAAATCCACGTCGCCGCTATAGGTGAAGCTGCTCGCGCCGCTGTTCGACAGCACGATCGCCGAACCCGTGGTGGTGCCGATGCTCGAGCTCTGACCGAAGAGGAAGCTCCCGGTCGCGCTGCCGGTCATGGTGATGGCGCCGGCGGCGCCCGCGGCGACGGTCAGATTGTCGACGATCAGCGCGTTTCCGCCCGCGCCGACCCCGGTCACGTTCTGGATGCCCACCCCGGTGCCGCCGGTCAGGCTGATCGAATCGAGCGCCACGAAGGACGAGAGGTCACGCAGGTACAGCCCGTAGCTGCCGGCGGCGTTGATCGCGTCGATCGTGCCGCCCGAGGTGCCCAGACGCATCCCGCCGGCGCCACCGGTGACGGAGAGGCCCGCGCCGCCGTCGGTCGCGATATCGACCGCAAAGTCGGCCGCGCCTTCGCTATTTTCGAGGATGACGCCAAAGCCGCCGATCCGCGCCGCGGCGGTGCCCACCTGCAGCGAACCCATCACCGTCTGGAAGCCGGCGGCCGCAAGGTCGGCGTCGAAGGTGACGCCATTGCCGCGAATGCCGAAGAACTCGCCATTGCCGCCCCGGACGGTGATGTTGTCGAGCGTGGTGATGGTGAGCGTGCCGACATTGGTGCCGTCGAGATCGAGCACCGCACCGTTATGGCCGGTGAGCTGAAGGTTGCTGAGCGCGGCGCTGGCGTTGGCGGCGCCGTCGCTGAGCCGGATCGCGCTCTGGCTGCCGCTGACGATGCTGTTGCGGATCGTGACGTTGGCGGCCTGCACCGCGACGATGCCCGAGCCGTTCGACGCGTCGACGACGACGCCGTCGACCAGCGTGTTCGAGGCGAGGTTGAGCGTGTTGCCCGCCCCGGAATTGGTGAGCAGCGGCGCGCCCGAGCCGGTGAACGGATTGACGATCTGGCCGGGGGTGAGCCCGAAGAGGATGAGATTGCTCGGCCCGCCCGCAGGCAGCATCAGCGTATCGCCGTTGAGGAAACCGAGCAGTTGCTGGCCGGCGAAGAGATCGAATGCGCCGCCCGCGCTCGCCGCATCCAGCGTGTCCTGGCCGCCGGCCGGATCGTTGAGCAAGATGATGATCTGCGCGCCCGAGGCCTCGGCGCCGGACAGGCTGCCCGGATCGGCCATCGTGCCCGCGCCCGCAGCGCCCGCCGCGACGAAATAGGTCGTCGCGGAGGTCACCAGCCGGCTGGTGTCGCCGGTCAGCGTGACGTCGGCGAAATTATAGGTCCCGACCGCGCCGTTGAGGCCGGCGATCTCGATCGGCACTGCCGCGTTGATCGTCGAGGCAGCGCCGTCGGCGTCGGCGTTCGAGCCGTCACCAAAGCGGAAAGTGCCGGTGATCGCGGCGGTGGTCAGATCGACGCCGATCCCCAGGCCGGTGATGCTGCTGCTTTCGCTGACGATGATGTTCGCGGCGGTGGTCGATCCGCTGAGATCGATGCCGGTGCCGCCGGTGCCCGAGATGTCGAGCGTCTGGAAGCTGACATTGCCGGTCGCCCCGGTCAGGTCGACCGCGGTCTGCCCGGCACTCACGCCGGTGATGTCGACATTGCCGAAGCTGATCGCGCCGGCCGAACCGCCGACGATGGCGATGCCCGCCCCGCCGGAGAGCTGGACATCGCCCAGCATGGTGGTGCCGTCGGCGTCGAGGAACAGCACGCCCGAACCCGCGCTCGCGCTGATCGTCGCCTGCGAGAAATCGAGCACGCCGCCGGTCTGGCCGGAGACGACGAAATTGTCGGTAGTCAGGCCTTGGGTCAGGCTGCCGAGATAGGTGACGTTGGCATTCGAATTCTGCAGCACGAAGCCGGCGACCGCGCCGTTCGCGACGCTGGTCCCGGCGCCGAAGAAGAAATTGCCCGACGAATCATTGGCGACGTTGATCCCGGCGTCGCCGCCATGCAGCGTCGCCGTGCCGGTGAACGAATAGGTGCCGTCGGCATCGATGAACTGGAATCCGTCGCCATCGGTGACGTCGATCGTGCCGTCGTGGAAGCTGGCGGTGCCGGTGTGCCCGAACGCGACCACCGTGGCGCTCGCGCCGGTGCCGCTGGTGATGTCGCCGGCATAATCGAGATTGACCTGATCGCCGAACAGGACGGCGACGCCGACCGTGTCGGTGATCGTGGCATTGGCGAACACGTAATCGCCGCTGCCGCTCAGGATCAGCCCGCCATCGGTGAGATCGAGGCTGCCGACATTGAGCACCGGCATGCCGGCGTCGGCTGCGGTGCTGCCGATCATGAAGATGCCGCCATCGGTGGCGGTGATGCTGCCGAAATTGAGCGTCAGCGCGGCATTCTGCCCGGCCAGCGCGGTATTGCCGAGCGTGTCGATGGTGCCGCCGCCGACGATCGCGGTGAGCGCGCCATTGCCGATCAGCGCGACGCCGACGTCATTGGCGTTGACCACGTTGAGGCTGGTGAGATCGAGGCTGCCGTCGCCGAACAGGCTGAAGCCGACTCCATCGACGCGCGCACCGGCAGCGCCGACGGCAACCGTGCCGGTCACGGTCTGCGCGCCCGCGGCCGCCAGATCGGCGTCGAACAGCACTTCGTTGGCGGAGAAGCCGCCGGTCTCGCCATTGCCGCCTGCGATCGTGATGTCGTTGAGCGCCGTCACGGCCAGCGTGCCGGCGCCGCTGCCATCGAGATTCACGACGATGCCGCCGCTCGACGCGAGGCGCAGCCCGCTGAGCGCGACGCTCGCTGCGGCGCCGTTGTCGATCAGATGGATCGCCCCGCCCTGCCCGGAAATATCACTGTCGCGGATCACGATGTTGGCGACGCCGCTGCCGAACACGCCGGCGCCACCGGCCGCGCCCGTCTGGACGACGATGCCGGCAAGCGTGTTCGATCCGCCCAGCGTGACCGTGTTGGCGGCCGCGACGCTGGTGGTCAGGATCGGCGCGCCCGAGCCGGCGAAGGGATTGGTGATCAGGCCCGGGGTGAGCCCGTACAGGATGAGATTGGCGGGGCCGCCCGCCGGCAGCGTGAGCGTGTCGCCGTTGAGGAAGCCGAACAGTTGCTGGCCCGAGGCGAGATCGAACGAGCCGCCCGCGCTCGCCGCGTCGAGCACGTCCTGGCCGCCGGCCGGGTTGTTGAGCAGCACGATGATCTGCGCGCCCGACGCCTCGGCGCCCGACAGACTGCCGGGGTTGGCCATCGTCCCCACGCCCGCGGCGCCCGCCGCGACGAAATAGGTCGTCGCCGAGGTCACCAGCCGGCTGGTGTCGCCGGTCAGGGCGACATCTGCGAAATTATAGGTCCCGACCGCGCCGTTGAGGCCGGTGATCTCGATCGGGATCAGCGCGCTGATCGTCGATGCGGCACCGTCGGCGTCGGTGCTCGAGCCGTCGCCGTCGCGGAAGCTGCCGGTGATCGCGGCGTTGGTCAGGTCGACGCCGATGCCGACGCCGGTGATGCTGCCGCTCTCGACCGTGGTAATGCTGCCGGCAAAGGTCGCGCCGGTGAGATCGATGCCGCGCGTGCCCGTGGTCGAGCTGCCGGTGATGTCGAGCGTGTTGAAGCTGATCGTGCCCGAGGCCGCGCGCGCCATCACGCCGGTGCGGCCGGCACCGAGGCCGCTGATGTTGACGTCGCCGAAGCTGATCGTGCCGGTGCTGGCGGCGCCGAGCAAGATGCCCGAAGTGCCGACCCCCGAAATGTTGGTCGTGCCCGTGAAGGTGACACTGCCATCGACATCCGCGAGCGAGATGCCCAGGGTGCTCGTGCCGCTGATCGAGAGGGCGCCGATGGTCACGGCCCCGCCCGTGGCCACGCCGTCGACACCGACGCCCACGCCGCCAACCCCGCTGATCGCGCCGCCGCCAATCGTCACCGCGCCAAGGCTGTTCTCGATCGCAAGCCCGGTGTTGCCGGCGCCGCTCACGGTCAGATTGCCGATCGTCACCGCGCCGTTGCCGGTCAGCTGGACACCGTCGCCACCAGCGCCGCTCGCGCTGATCGCGCCGATGTTGATCGCGCCGCTGTTGTTCACCAGCCGGACCGCATCGGCGGCGCTGCCGCTCACGCTGATCGATTGCACGCTGATCGCGCTGCTGCTGTCGCTGATCGACACGCCTTCGCCGACGGTGGTCCCGCCGACTGCGATGCTGCCGAAGACGAGGTTCCCGCCGGTGACGTTCTGCACGGCCACCGCGCCAGTGGCCGAGGTGGCGGTCGACACCGAGCCGAAGCCGAGCCCGCCCGAGGTGACGTCGGTCAGCGCCAGCGCCGCGCTCGTGCCGGTCGCGGCGATGTCGATATCGGCGCCCGAGACGGTCAACGTGCCGGCGCCCGCGCCGCTCAGCGCGAGCGTCGTGCCCGAGGCCGAGGCGAGGTCGAGATGCGTCAGCTGGACCGAGCTGGTCGCGCCGCCGTCGCTGATCGCGATCGCGCCGGTCGCGCCGGCGATGTCCGAATTCTGGATGCGAACGTTGCTAACGCCGCTGCCCTCGACGCCGACATCGCCGCCGGCATTGCGGATGACGAGGCCGTCGATCGCGCTGTTGCTGGCGAGGTTGATCGTCGCCGCGCCGGCGGTGCTGGTGGTGAGCACCGCCGCGCCCGAGCCGGCATAGACATTGGTGATGCCGGCGGGGCCGACACCGCTCACGGTCAGATTGGCGGGCATGCCTGCCCCGGTGACGGCGAAGAAATCACCATTGAGGAAGCTGACCAGCGACTGTCCGGCGGCGAGATCGAACGATCCGCCCGCGCTCGCCGCATCGAACACGTCCTGCCCGCCGGCAGGATTGTTGAGCAGCACAATATATTGCGCGGTGGAGGCGTCCGCCCCGGCGAGGCTGCCCGGATCGTTGCGCGTGCCCGCCCCGGTCGCGCCGACCGCCGCATAATAGGCCGTGAAGCCGGCGCCGGTGAGGTTCGTGGTGTCGCCCACCAGATTGGCATCGGCGAAGTTATAGCTTCCGTTGGAAGCGTTCATCAGCGCGATGACGATCGGAATCGCGGCGCTGATCGTGCTGTTCATCGGCGTCGCGCTGCCGTCGCCGAAGCGGAACTGCCCGGTCATATTGGCCTGGGTCAGATCGACGCCGATGGCCACGCCCTGGATCGCGCTGCCGGCGATCGTCATCACGTTGCCGGCGTTGGTCGATCCGGTGACGTTGATGCCGGTGCCCGTACCGCTGCCGTCGCCGGTGATGTCGAGCGTGTTGAACAGCACCGTGCCGTGCGTGTTGCGCACGTCGACACCGTTGAAGTTGCCGAGCCCGGTGATGTCGACGTCGCCGAAGGTGACGCCACCCGGCACGGTGCCGATGACGATGCCGTTGGCGCCTGGATTGGCGATCGTCACCAGCCCGGCGAAGTTGATCGAGCCGGCCAGCCGGTCGAGCACGATCGCGTCGCCCGCGGTGCCGGTGAGCGTGATCGCGCCGAAGCTGATCGCCGATCCGGCCAGCGTATCCTGAACGACGATGCCGCCGCTGCCGCTGATCGGGCCGGTGAAGTTGATCGTACCGGCCGCATTGAAGATCGCGACGATCGGCGCGGCGCCGCTGCTGTCGGTGATCGACCCGGCGAAGGTCAAATTGACGGTGCCGCCGCTGCCGGCGACTCCCTGCTCGCCGATCTGGACCGAGTTGCCGCCGCTGTTGGTGATCGTGCCGCCGTTGATGCGGACCAGCCCGGTCGAGTTGAGGATGACGAGGCCACCCCCGCCGCTGTTCGAGACGGTCAGCGTGCCGATCGTCAGCGCGTTGCCGCCGGTGCCGCCGCCCTGCACGGTGTTGAGGATCACGCCCGGGCCGGCCGCGCCGGCCGAACCGACGGTCGCGAAGGTCAGGTTGATCACCAGCGGATCGAGATCCGCAGCGGTGCCGCCCACCGTATCGATCGTGCCGTCGAGCGTGGCCAGCGTGAAGCCGTTGACCTTGGAATTGACGACGTAAAGACCGGTGGCGCCGCTGTTCACGATATCGAGATCGGTGAAGCTCAGGCTGCCGGTGACGTCGGTGAGGAAGACGCCCTGCCCGTTCACACGCGCCGCGGTGGTGCCGACTTCCATCCGGCCGGCATTGACCGCCTGGATGCCCGCGGTGGCGGTGCTCGCGTCGAAGGCCGCCGAGCGGACGCTGACCCCGCCGGTCTCGCCGGCGCCGCCGCGGATCGTGATGCCCGAAAGCCCGGTGACGGTGACCGTGCCGGCGCCCGAGCCGTCGATGTCGAGCACGTTGCCGCCGGTCGCCGACAGCGTCAGGTTCGACAGCGCGGTGGTGAGGTCTGCGCCGCCATCGTTGATGTCGATCGCGCCGGCACCCCCCGAGATCGTCGAGTTGGCGATCGAGACGTTGCTGCCGCCGTTGACCAGCACGCCCGCGCCCGCGCCGCCGCGCACGGTGAGGCCGGTCAACGCCACATTGCCGAGCGTGTTGGTGAGCGCGATGCCCGCGCCGCCGGTGTTCTCGACGATCACGCGCTCGATCGCGAAGCCGCCGACCCCGTTCGCGGCGATGCCGGTGCCGGCGCCGCGCACCGTGACGTCGCGGATCACCGAGCCTTGGCCGAGCGTCACCGCCGCGCCGGCGGCGCTGGTGCCGACGACGACGCCGTTGGTGCCGCCCAAGCCATATTGGACCGTGCTGCCGTCGACCAGCCGCACATCGACCGCGCTGGCGCCGCCGAGCAGATATTGGTCGGTCGCGAGAGTCACGCCGGCGGTGTTGATGGTGCCGGCGTTACCGAGCGCGACGACCACGCCGTTCGCACCCGCCCGCGAGACGGCGTCCGCGATCGTCGTCGGCGCGGCGAGCGTGCCCGCCGCGCCGGTGACGCCGGCGCCGTTGGCATAATAGAAGCCGCCGAACTGGTTGCCGGTCCGCGCATCGACCGCGAAGCGCGTGGTCGTCAGATCGGAGTAGCGGCTGCCCGAGCGCGCGACATAGTCGCGACGCACCCGGTCGCCCATCTGGCGATCGAGGCCGGTCGGCGCGGCACCGCGGTCGCCCGCGCGGCCGCCGAACGGAATCGACAGCCGGACATGCGCGCGGGCATCGGTGCCGAAACGATTGTCGTGCTCGACGACGCCGCCAAAGGTGAAGCGCGCGCCGCTGTCCTTGTCCTCGATGTCGAGCTCGAGCCCGCCGCGGACGCCGCGATAGCTCTCGTCGGCCCTGCGATCCCAATAGTCGAACCCGCCGACCGAGCCGCGGATGCTGGCATTGTCGCCGACCGGCAGGCGCACGCCCGCCTCGCCATTGAAGCCCTGCAACGGGATCGCCTCGAGCCGGAAGCCGCTGCGGCGCTCGATCAGCCGATTGTTCTCGAGCACCAGCGCCGCCGCACCGGTCGTCGCGTTGGGGTCGATGAAGCCGATCGTCTGGACCTTGCTCAGCGGCAGGCGATAATTGACCCGCACGTCGAAGACCGAGGAGAAGCCCTCGAGCCCCATCGACACCGCCGCCTGATCGCGCGAGCCGATGTCCGATCGATAGAAATCGGCGCCGACATTGACGCCGATCGCGGTGTCCTCGCCGGTGCGGAAGCGGGCGCCGACCGTCGCCGAGCCGTTGCGGTCGAAGCGCTGGTCATAGCCGATGCGGCCGTCGACATAGACGAGACCCGAGTCGTTCTGCGCGACGGGGGCGAACAGCGAGGTCGATACGCCGATGTCCTTGCCGGCCTGCGCCTCGGCCTCGGCACGGGGTTTCCAGACCGGGGCATCGTTCGTCTGCCCCCAGGCCGGCGCCGACGCCGCGAGGATAGCTCCCGTCAGGCACGTCGAAAAAAGCCGCGCCTTGCTGGACTTAAGCATCGATGTTCCCCCGTCCGCCGGACCGTGATCAGCGGTCGGCGCTCCCGTTAAGCGTGCGCGTTTGCAGCCTCCGTTCGAGCGGAAACAGTCAAACCCCTCGGCGACACCATGTTGAGGGGTAGCACAGGGCGTCCCACGCAACAAGCGAGAGCTCCGTAGAAATACGTTGGGGCGTAGAGGAGAAAGCGCGATTTTCAGTCATGGCGGGCGCCGTTTATTTTGGCGCTTCTTGTTTGCTTCAGATCATTGGAGTCGAACCTTTTTCGATCTCACGTCGCGGCGATCACGGTAGCAGAAGCGTGGCGCCGGTCGTCTTGCCCGATTCCAGCGCGCGATGCGCCTCTGCGACCTGCTCGAGCGCGAAGCGCTGGCCGATCGTGGCGCGCACGGCCCCGCTCTCCAGCATCGCGAACAGCCGCGCCGCGCCCGCCACGCGCTCCTCCGGTGTGGCATAATAGTCGAACAGGGTTGGACGGCTGACGAACAGCGAACCATGGCTGGAAAGCGCGCCGAGGCGGACGCCCTCGACCGGTCCGCTGGCATTGCCATAGCTGACGATCAGCCCGCGCCGCCGGGTCGCCGCGAGCGAAGCCTCCCATGTCGCCTTGCCGACCCCGTCGAATGCCACCGCGACACCCGCGCCGCCGGTGATCGCCCGCGCCCGGGCGGCGACGTCATCGGTGCGCGACAGCAGCACGTGATCGGCCCCCGCTGCGCGTGCCACCGCAACCTTGGCGTCATCGCCCACCGTGCCGATCACCTCGGCGCCGATGGCCTTCAGCCATTGCACGAGGATCTGCCCCACGCCCCCCGCAGCGGCATGGACCAGCACCGTCCAGCCCGGCTGCACCCGGGCGCAGCGCTCGACGAGGAACTCGGCGGTGCAGCCCTTGAGCAGCATCGCCGCGGCGGTCTCGTCGTCGACGGCGTCGGGGAGTTTGAACAGCGAGGCCGCAGGCAAATTGCGCGCGGTGGCGTACGCGCCGATCGGCGGACCGAAGCTCGCCACCCGATCGCCGACAGCGAACCCGGAGACGCCTTGGCCGACCGCCTCGACCACGCCCGCGGCTTCCTGCCCCAGCCCGCTCGGCAGCTGCATCGGATAGAGGCCCGAGCGGAAATAGGTGTCGATGAAGTTGAGCCCGACCGCGCGGTTGCGCATCCGCACCTCGCCAGCGCCGGGCGGCGGCAGCACCACATCGTGCCAGCCGATGACATCGGGCCCGCCGGTCCGTTCGATCCTCGCGACGCGTTCCATGACAGCCTCCTAGACCGGCCAGACCCACAGGATGAGCGGTGTTCCGATCGCCAGCACCAGCAGCGACAGCGGCGCGCCCAGCCGCGCATAGTCGCCGAACCGGTAGCCGCCCGGCCCCATCACCAGCGTGTTGCACTGGTGGCCGATCGGCGTGAGGAAATCGCATCCGGCGCCCACCGCGGTGGCCATCAGAAACGCCTCGGGCCGATAGTGGAGCCCGGTCGCGAAGGTCGCGGCGATCGGCGCCATCACCAGCACCGTCGCAGCGTTGTTGAGGAATGGCGTCACCGCCATCGCCGCGGCGAGGATCAGCGCCACGGCGCCCCAGGGCGGCAAGGTCGCGGCGAAATGGCTGAGCCAGTCGCCGATCAGCTCGGTGGTGCCGGTCGTGCGCAGGCTGTCGCTGACCGGGATCAGCGCACCGAGCATGACGAGGATCGGCCATTCGATATGGTCATAGGCCTCGCGCACCGGCAGCGCGCCGCTCAGGATCGTCAGCGCGGCGGCGGCGAAGAAGGCCACCGCCACCGGGACATGGCCTGTCGCGGTGGCGCACATCGCCACCGCGAGGATCGCCAGCGGCAACAGCCCCTTGCGCGCGCTGCCCAGACGCAGCGTGCGCTCGGCGAGCGGCAGGCAGCCGAGCTCGCCCAACCGTTCGAACAGCAAATCGAGCGGGCCCTGCAGCACGATCACGTCGCCGGCGCTGAGCTCGATGTCGCCGAGCCGGGTCGCCAGCCGCTCGCCCTGGCGCGAGACCGCGATGAGATTGACTCCGAAGCGCTCGTGCAGCCCGAGCCGGCCGGCGGTGCGGCCGATCAGCGCGCTGTCGGTGCCGATCACCGCCTCGAGCACGCCGACCTCGCGGCCCGAGCCCTCGGGCCGGTCGCGATGCTGCCCTTCTAGCTCGAGCCCGTCCGCGGCGATGACGCGCTCGAGCGCGTCGGGCGCGCCGGCGAGGATCAGCAGGTCCTCGGGCTTGAGCGTCGTGTCGGGGAAGGGCGTGCTGCGGATGCCGGCGCGCAGGATCGCAGTGACGGTGACCTCGTGCTCGTGACGGGTGCGGAACTCGGCGACGGTCTCGTCGACCGCGGGCGATCCGGCGGGGATCTCGGCCTCGGTGACATAGTCCTGGATGTCCATCGCCTCGCCGAGCGTCGGGGTGGCGCGGCGCTCGCGCGGGAGAAGGCGGTACGCGAAGCGCAGGAAGACGAGCCCGACCAATGTCAGCCCGAGCCCGACCGGCGCATAGTCGAACATGCCAAACGGATGCCCGGTCATCTCCTCGCGCACCCGGCTGACGATGATGTTCGGCGAGGTGCCGATCAGCGTGATCAGCCCGCCGAGCAGCGAGGCGAAGGACATCGGCATCAGGAACACCGCGGGGCTGGTGTTCGAGCGCTTGGCCATCTGGAACGCGACCGGCATCATCATCGCGAGCGCGCCGATATTCTTGACCAGCGCCGAGGCGAAGCCGACCGAGGCGCTGAGCAGCAGCAATTGCGAGCGCACCCGGCGCACCCGGCGCTGGAGCACCAGCATCGCGCTCTCGATCACCCCCGAGCGCTGCACCGCGCCCGACAGCACCAGCGCCGAGGCGACGATGACGACGATATCGTCCGAAAAGCCGCTGAACGCGTGTTTGGGATCGACGATGCCGAGCGCCAGCGCCGCGAGCAGCGCCATCACCGCGACGAGATCGTAGCGAAACCGCCCCCAGATGAAGAGCAACATCATGCCGGTCAGCACGGCGACCGACAAAATCTGGGGAAGCGTCATGGGTGGATAGGATACCTTGCGAGGGACATTCTCAACCCCTGACCCGGCGATAGGCTCCCGCAGCCGAGTCGGAACCTGCCTGCTGCAGGATTTGCCGCGCCCAGGTTCGCACTTGTCGCGATAGAATGACTGTAGAATTGTGCGGCGGCGATATTTTGTTGCGCCTGGCATGTTGGAAATCGGACGCGTCAGAAACGGCCACAGAACCACCGCGCCTCTGTCAGTACATCACGCCAAATCCTACATCGCAAGCCGAACAACATCCACAATGGAGTTCGACGAATTAATAACGCAAAAAGCATTTTGAGATGTTGCATCGCCCCGCACCCTGGGGTTCACTTGGATCACGATCCGCGATTCGCCGAGGGAAAAGGGCGCGCTGATCCTGCAGCATTTTGTCTTGGGAGGGGCGTCATGCGCGTGATTTTGCCGAGCTTTCTCGCCGCCGCGTGCGTATTCGCCGCGATGCCGGCCAGCGCCGCCGAGACGATCACCTACACCTATGACGCCAAAGGCCGACTGGTGAAGGTCGAGCGCGCGGGCGCCGTGAACAACGGCGTGAAATACGAATATACCCACGACAAGGCCAACAACCGGCGCAACCTCAAGGTGACCGGCTCGTCCAATCCGGTGCCCTGAGCGGGGCGTGCGCTGCCCATTCGGCAAGCAGGGCATATTTTTCTGACATTTCAATCGGGGGAAATAGATGTTGGACAATGTCGGGGCGTCGCGCCCGGGCAACGGCAATGCCGCGGCCAAATTCCTGATCCGTTCGCTGCTCGCATCTGCCTCCCTGCTCACGCTGACGATACCGACGGCGCAGGCGCAGCAGATCATCGCGCCACCGGTGCGCCCGTCGATCGACGGGAACGGCGTCGACCTGTTCACCGGCACGTTGCAGATCAGCTCGCCCTCGATCAGCGCGGGCCAGCAGAGCAACGGGCTCGCCTATGCGCGGTTCTGGCGCGGCTTCGGCTGGTCCGACGATTTCTCGCTGGCGCTCGACAAGAGCGGCAGCACCGTGACCGTCAATCTCAATCGTGTCGCCGACAGCTTCACCGACAGCGGCGGTAGCTACACGCCGACAGAAGGCAATGGCGCGACGCTGACGTTCAACAGCGGCACCAACATCTACACCTACACGCGCTCTGACGGCACGGTCGCGCGCTTCAGCAAGAATCTCAAGAGCAATGCCTATTCGGGTTCGAGCGAAGGGCGGGCGCTGGATATCACCAGCCCCTCGGGCGAGAAGGTCACCTTCGGCCACGAAACCGCAAACTACTGCCTGACATGGAAGCAGACCTCGGGTGATCCGGTCTGCCTGACCAGCACGCCGGTTTTCCGCCTGACCTCGGCGACCAATGCCTATGGCTATCAGCTGAACATCACCTACCAGGACGAGTTCCTCGAGGGGTACCCCAACAATCTCGAGGGCTGGATGACGGTCACCGGTGCTACGATCAGCAACCTCGCAAGGCCGTCGTCCCCCGTGGTCGCCACGCTCTACCATAGCGTCAGCGCGAGCGGCGGTTATTCGTACCAGACATATCAGGACACTGCCGGTCGCCAGACCGTCTATCGCACCAACGGCGCCCAGATGCTGGGGATCAAGCGCCCCGGCAGCAGCAGCGAGGACGTGACCTTCACCTATAGCGGCAGCCGCGTCGCCAGCGTCACGACTGCGGCGGGGACGACGAACTATTCGGCGTCGGATGCGGGCGGGGCCCGGACGGTGACGGTGACCGACACGGGCTCGCATGCCACGACCTACGTGTTCGACATCGCCAAGGCGCGTATGACCTCGATGACCGACCCGCTCAGCCGGACGACCAGCTGGCAATATGACGCGAACGGCCGGCTCACGCGCACCACCCTCCCCGAGGGCAACTACACCCAGATCACCTATGACGGCCGCGGCAATGTGACCGAGCGCCGCGACGTGGCGAAGGCCGGCTCCGGACTGGCGGATATCGTGACCTCGGCGACCTTCGCCGCGAGCTGCAGCAATCCGGCAACCTGCAACAAGCCGATCACGACGACCGACGCGCGCGGCAACGTCACCAACTACAGTTACGACGCGACGCATGGCGGCGTCACTGCGGTCACCGCGCCGGCGGCCACCTCCGGCGCGGTCCGCCCGGAAGTCCGCTACGGCTACTCGACGCTGCAGGCCTATTTCAACACGAGCGGCTCGATGGCTGCGTCGGGGCAGCCGGTAACGTTGCTTACCAGCACATCGACCTGTCAGACGACTGCGAGCTGCGCCGGCACGTCCGACGAGATCGTGGCGAGCATCACCTATGGTCCCCAGGTCGCCGGCACGGGAAACAACCTGCTCCCGGTTTCCGTGATCAAGGGCTCGGGTAGCTTCTCGCTGCTCGCCACGACCAGCTATACTTATGACGATTCTGGCGACCTGCTGACGGTCGATGGTCCGATGGCGGGAAGCGCCGACACGACGCGCTATCGCTACGACAATCTCCGGCGTCGGATCGGCGTAACGAGTCCGGATCCAGATGGTGCGGGCCCACTCAAGCCACGTGCCCAGAAAATCACCTATGATCCGAAGGGCCGGGCGACGCAGCTCGAGATCGGCAACGTCAACAGCCAGAGCGATGCCGACTGGGTCGGCTTCGTCAGCGCGCAGCAGGTTACCACCAGCTATGATGGCGTCGACCGCAAGGTGCAGGAGACGCTGGCCGCCGGCGGCGGCACCTACGGCGTCACGCAATATAGCTATGACAGCGACGGGCGGCTCGACTGCACGGCGGTGCGGATGAACAGCGCGACCTGGAGCGCGCTGCCAAGCGCATGTACCCTCTCGACCACGGGTGCCGCCGGACCCGACCGGATCACGCGAAACTTTTATGACTCTGCTGACCAGCTGACCAAGGTCCAGACTGCCTATGGCACTGCCGACCAGTCGGACGAGGTGGCGAACAGCTACACCAGCAACGGCAAGATCGCGAGCGTCACGGACGGCGAGGGTAACAGGACCAGCTACGACTACGACGGCTTCGATCGGCTGCTCAAGACGCGCTACCCGGTGACGGCCGTGGGTGCCGGCACGAGCTCAGCGGGCACGCCGCCAGGCGATTATGAGGAGCTCGGCTATGACCCCGCGAGCAACGTCACGAGCCGACGCCTGCGCGACGGACAGACGATCACCTACGGCTATGACAATCTGAGCCGCTTGACGAGCAAGGTCACGCCCGGAAGCGCCTATCAGGACTGGGACGTGACGTACGGCTATGATCTGCTCGGCCAGGTCAAAACCGCAACGGGGAATGGCTGGGCTGTCAATGCCTTCAGCTACGACGCGCTGGGACGGATCACGATCGAGCAGAACTATGGCGGCACTACCTCCAACGTCTGGGATCTTGCAGGTCGGCGCACGCGGCTGATCTGGAGCGACAGCTTCTATGTCGACTACGACTACAACCTCACCGGCGACGTGACGGCGATCCGCGAGAACGGCGCGACTTCGGGTGTGGGGCTGCTGGCGACTTATGGCTATGACGATCTCGGGCGCCGCACGAGCATCACCCGGGGCAATGGCACGACGACGAGCTATGGCTATGACGCGGCGTCGCGGCTCGGCTCGCTGAGCCAGGATCTGGTGGGCAGCGCGCAGGATTTCACGCATTCGTTCAGTTACAATCCCGCGGGACAAATCGCGTCGCTGACGCGGAACAATGACAGTTATGCGTGGACCGGTCATTACAATGTCGACCGTCCCTATGGCGTCAACGGTCGCAACCAGCTGACGACGGCGGGAGCCACGAGCCTCGGCTATGACGGCCGCGGCAACCTTACGAGCTCGGGCGCGTCGATCTACGCTTATACGTCCGAGAACCGCATGTATTCGGCGCCCGGTGGCGTGGCCATGGCCTATGAACCGGCCGGGGGCCAGTTGCTCCAGCTCTACACCGGTGCCGGCGTTGACACGCGTTTCGTCTGGTCGGGCTCGCAAATGGTGGGCGAGATCGTAGTTCCTTCCGGAGCTATGACGCGCCGCTATGTGCCGGGCCCAGGCACCGACGAGCCGGTCGTCTGGTACGAAGGTTCGGGCACGAGCGACCGGCGCTGGCTGCACGCCGACGAGCGCGGCTCGATAGTGGCGGTGAGCGATGGGTCGGGCAATGCGATCGGCATCAACCGCTACGACGAATATGGCATTCCCGCCGCGACCAATATCGGCCGTTTCCAATATACCGGCCAAGCGTGGTTGCCCGATCTCGGCATGTATTACTACAAGGCGCGCATCTACTCGCCGTCGCTGGGCCGATTCATGCAGACCGATCCGATCGGGTACGGCGACGGGATGAATCTGTACAACTATGTGGCGGGCGATCCAGTGAACCATGCGGATCCTACAGGAACCGAACTCGATAAAAGCGCGTGGAGATGCTACGGCAACTGCGGTGGCGGCTACGCGAATAGCAGCCTCTGGCCCGCGGAGGGCACAGCGAAGGTTGCCGTTGAAGGAGGCAGTTGGGCATCGGCCAGCAGTACAACGAACGTTATTTCAAATGGCGGTGGATGCGGACCTGTAGAAAAGGGCGAATTCGGCATTTGCAGAACCAAAGAATCGTCGTCCGGGGTATTCTTTGACTTTAGTCACTTCCGCGATGCATTCGGCAATATCTACGAGGGAGAAGTTGCAGTGATCGCGGCGAAGCCGCAAAATAGGCAGAGCATGACTGCCAAAATGAGCGAGGATGAGCAGGAAGCCGAGAACGAGAAAGATGAGGCCATCTGCCGATCTTTGCCTACTGTTGGTCAACGCGGTCGCTGTTGGGCTAGTGCAGGAGACCGGCGCGGTGCCCGTGCAGATGGCCGTCCGTTGCCGCCATTGGTGACTTGGCGCACGTCGGTGCCAGGACCTACGCTTCCTCGCCCTTCCGCACCAAATCCTTGGGTGACTGGAGGATTGATCTTGGGCGGCGCTGGCGTCGTATGCGTTATTGTCGAGCCTTGTGGAGCTGCGGCCTTGGGCGTTCTTGGGCTTGGAAGCCTCGGCTTGCTTGGGGCACAATGAGCCCCTCGTCCGCATAGTATTAATGGAGCTGTGAAGTGGCAGATGAGGTTTTGGAAAATCCAATAGCGATGCGCGATCTCTATTTGGACAATGAGTGCAAAGCCACGATTGCGATAGGCGCACCCTTTCCTGTGGATGAAGCAAACGAAGAGTTTTGGTGTCATTATCAAATCGTTGGATTTGGTAAGGGGCGGATTAAAAAGGGCATTGGGATTGATGCTCTTCAAGCGCTTTGCATTGCTCTCTACAATGCTAGTAATGATTTATACTTTTCGGATGAATATCGAGAGGGCAAGCTGAAATGGGAAGGCGGCATAACGATCGCAGACCTTGGGCTCCCTGTGTCTGACGGTATGCTGGAAAATGTTCGAGAGATTAGATCTCAGATCGAGGCATCGAGGCATCGAGGCAGCAATAGCTGATCGGCCCCCACCGAGTGGAATTACGAGTTACGGTGACAGCGAATTACGGTGGAATTACGGAATTACGGTGACAGTGCACTAATTGACGGGCCGTCGGGATTACGGTGACAGTGCACTAATTGACGGGCGATCGGCGGCTGCCTAGCCTCCTCCGCATGGCCCGTCTGGCACGTTCCGTCTTCGCGGGGCACCCGCACCATGTCACGCAGCGTGGCAACGGCCGCGCGCAGACCTTCTTCGATGCGGAGGACTATGCGGCATACCGGGATCTGCTCGCCACGCATTGTGCGGCGGCGGGCGTCGCGGTCTGGGCATGGGTGCTGATGCCCAACCATGTCCATCTGATCCTGTGTCCCGGGGATGCGGACGGCATCCGCCGCGCGCTGGCGCCGGTGCACCGCCGCTATGCGGGACGGGTGCATGCGCGACTGCGGCGCACCGGGCATTTCTGGCAGGGCCGCTTCGGCTGCGCGGCGATGGACGAGGCGCACCTTTCCGCAGCGATCGGTTATGTGCTGCTGAACCCCGTGCGGGCGCGGCTGGTGGCGCGGGCGGAAGACTGGCCGTGGTCGAGCGTGCACGCCCATCTCGGCGCCGCAGATGGCGTGACCGACACCGCCCCGGTTGCCGCGCGGGCGCCGGACCTCTCCGCGCTGCTGCGTGCCGGCGAGGACGTCGAACGCATCGCGCGCTTGCGCCGCGCCGAAACCATCGGGCGGCCGATCGGCGACAGCGGATTTCTGGCGAGGCTGGAACGCGAGAGCGGCCGAAAGCTCGCACCGCAAAAGCGAGGCCGCAAACCGCGCGATGCGGGCAAAATTAGTGCACTGTCACCGTAATTCAAGAGAATCCCTATTATGAGCGGCCTTGGTATGACATCGGACTTGATGGAATAGTTGCCTTTGAGGTCGCGGCATATGGATTGGCATTGGCCCCCGGGGTTTCGGCGCTCACCGCGCGTGGAACTGGCTTGCTCAACAGCAACAACTACCTGAGAATGGGTTATGCTTGGAGAGGCACCGCTGAGGGTGGGGAGACAGTGTACAGAATTGGCATTGGGAGGAAGTGGGCACATATTGACTTACTTCCATGATCGTATTGGTCAATTATTAAAGGTGAGAGATGTTTGGTCTAGATCCGGAAACTGAGCGCGATTTAACTGTTAAATCCATCAGGGACTTCTTGGATGGCACGGGTGGCGACAGAGATTGGGATATTTATACGAGCATCTCGTTGAAAAACACCGTCCTGAACGATATCAGGAAAAAGGCTTTATCTATAGACCTGCCACTTGCCGCAGAGGATCGTCCGATTTTAGAAGCCCTGTTGAAGGAGGCACAGGATCTCCCTCTCCGATTACGGTGACAGATTACGGTGACAATTACGGTGACAGGACAATTACGGTGACAGTGCACTAATTGACGCGGAATTACGGTGACAGTGCACTAATTGACGGGCGATCGGCGGCTGCCTAGCCTCCTCCGCATGGCCCGTCTGGCACGTTCCGTCTTCGCGGGGCACCCGCACCATGTCACGCAGCGTGGCAACGGCCGCGCGCAGACCTTCTTCGATGCGGAGGACTATGCGGCATACCGGGATCTGCTCGCCACGCATTGTGCGGCGGCGGGCGTCGCGGTCGGGGCATGGGTGCTGATGCCCAACCATGTCCATCTGATCCTGTGTCCCGGGGATGCGGACGGCATCCGCCGCGCGCTGGCGCCGGTGCACCGCCGCTATGCGGGACGGGTGCATGCGCGACTGCGGCGCACCGGGCATTTCTGGATTACGGTGACAGTGCACCAATTGACGGGCGATCGGCGGCTGCCTAGCCTCCTCCGCATGGCCCGTCTGGCACGTTCCGTCTTCGCGGGGCACCCGCACCATGTCACGCAGCGTGGCAACGGCCGCGCGCAGACCTTCTTCGATGCGGAGGACTATGCCGCTTACCGGGATCTGCTTGGCGTGCATTGTGCGGCGGCGGGCGTCGCGGTCTGGGCGTGGGTGCTGATGCCCAACCATGTCCATCTGATCCTGTGTCCCGGGGATGCGGACGGCATCCGCCGCGCGCTGGCACCGGTGCACCGCCGCTATGCCGGACGGGTGCATGCGCGACTGCGGCGCACCGGGCATTTCTGGCAGGGCCGCTTCGGCTGCGCGGCGATGGACGAGGCGCACCTTTCCGCAGCGATCGGTTATGTGCTGCTGAACCCCGTGCGGGCGCGGCTGGTGGCGCGGGCGGAAGACTGGCCGTGGTCGAGCGTGCACGCCCATCTCGGCGCCGCAGATGGCGTGACCGACACCGCCCCGGTTGCCGCGCGGGCGCCGGACCTCTCCGCGCTGCTGCGTGCCGGCGAGGACGTCGAACGCATCGCGCGCTTGCGCCGCGCCGAAACCATCGGGCGGCCGATCGGCGATAGCGGATTTCTGGCGAGGCTGGAACGCGAGAGCGGCCGAAAGCTCGCGCCGCGAAAGCGAGGCCGCAAACCGCGCGATGCGGGCAAAATTAGTGCACTGTCACCGTAATTCCCAGCGTGGCAATGGCCGCGCGCAGACCTTCTTCGATGCGGAGGACTATGCCGCTTACCGGGATCTGCTTGGCGTGCATTGTGCGGCGGCGGGCGTCGCGGTCCGGGCGTGGGTGCTGATGCTTATGGCCGTCTGATCCTCTGCGCCGAGGATCGCGACGGCACCGGCCTAGTGCACCGTCCCCACCGCGCGCGGGATCGACAGCAGCAGCACCAGCCGCTCGATCTGGCGCCAGCGGCAGAAATGGATGTGGTTGCCGAGATCGCGGCTGCGATCGGCGCGCGCGGCGGCCTCGGAGCCGGCATCGTCGCCGAACGAACGGATCAGCTCCGCGGCGTCGGCCACTTCGCGGCGATCGGCGAGATAGGGCAGATGTTCCATGCACACTCCGGCTACGCGCGGCCGCTGCGGACCGACGAGGCTTCCTATCCCACAGGAATCTAAAGCTTTCGCGGCGCATCAAGGTGAAGCGCCGCTAACCATTTTCGGCAGGGTAGCAGGTGGTGGCGTGCCGCGGCAGGAGACGATAGAGGACGGCGATGGCGAATCCCCCTTCCCGCGCGCCGATGGCCGGCGGCTTCCTGCTCGCGCTCAGCCTGATCGTCGGCACCGTGCTCGGCGCCGGCCAGGGCCAGGCCTCGATCGGCTTCGTCGCGGGGCTCGGCGTGGGGCTGGCGCTGGCGATCGGCATCTGGGCGATCGACCGCCTCCGCACGCGCTGACGCGGCACGCTTCAGCTTGCGTTCACGCACGATGTGGCAGAGCATGGCGCATGCCTAAGCTCATCCCCAGCTTGATTTTGGGCGCCGCCATCGCCGTCGCGCCCGCTTCCGCAATCGCCCGGGACACCCCCGAGGTGCAGCTCGCCAGGCTGCTCGAGGGCCGCGTCGCCGGGCAGCCGACCGACTGCATAAGCCTGACCAGCGCGCGATCGAGCCATGTCATCCCCGGCAAGGCGATCGTCTACGAGGTCGGCGGCCGGCTCTACGTCAACGAGCCGCGCTCGGGCGCGAGCTCGCTGCGCGACGACGATCTGCTGGTGACCAGGACGATCGGATCGCAATTGTGCCGGCTCGACTCGGTCAACCTCGTCGATCGCACCGCGCGCTTCCCGCGCGGCTTCGTGACGCTCGGCCAGTTCGTGCCTTATTCGAAGGTCAAGGCCGAGGCGCGCTGAGCCCGGGTCAGCCGCGCTGCACGCGCGCCGCGCGGACCTTGCCCGCCGCATCATATTCGATGCGATAGGTCTCGAAGCTCGGGCCCGTCGCGCTGCGCCCGAGATAATAGATGTCGGCCGCGGGACCGCTCGAATCGGGTTCGCCGAGCTGGGCGCGCACGCTCTCGCGCGAAGCTCCGGGGACGATCCCCGCCTCGTCGAGCGTGGTCACCATCGCGCCGCGACGGCTTTCCCCGTCATAATTGCCGCGCTCGGCCGCCCAGCCCGCCTTGTCGAAACCCCCTCCGCAACCGGCCAGCGCCAGCGCCAATGCGATCTCCAGAGGCACCGCGCCGCGCCTCACGAACCGTTGGCGCTCGCATCGCCCCTTCGACGTCGCGATGACGCGGCTCGCCGGTGTCGGATCGGCCATGCCGTGCCGGCCACGTGCGACATCGTCGCTGCGATCGACCACTATCCGCCCGCCCTTGTCGAGCGCCTTCTGGACGAGACCGGCGAGCGCCTCGGGCGAGGCGTTCGGCTGCTCGACCGCGATGCGGCGACCGACTTCGTTATTGTACAAGTCCATCGCCTCCTGCACCGCGCCGTTGCCGGGCAGCCCTTCATGCGCCGTAGTGCGCCGCTTCGTCCAGTTCTCGCCGAACTCCGCGGTGAGCCGGGCGGGGGACCGCGCTGCCCGGAGGCCGAAAAGGCCTCGTCGGCGATGCCATTGAAGGGTTGCGCCCGACGAATCCGCGATCGCGGGGCGAGCTTGTCGCGCAGCTTGCCTTCGGCCTCGGTGATCGTCCGCGGGCCGCCCGGTCGAGCGGGATCTTGCCGAACAGGGGCTCCACGCGATCACCTGTCGTCGGCGCCGCGGCGAAGGCCGGGAGGAACATGCCGGGTCGATTCAGGCCGGGGACCCGTGAACGACCGCTTTCGGCACAAGGGCTGAACATCCGCGAGGCGTGATTAGCTGCCGTTCCTGGGCGGCCCGATGGGACCAGTATCAGCCCGGACTTCAGTCTTTACGAGCTTAAACCCCGCACGAACCGCCGAACGACGGGCAATCTTGACGCATCGAGTTGGTGTGTTTGCGGCGTGCGAAATGATGATTGCGCCTCGCCGATCAAACCGGCTTTCGAGGTCCTTCTGGAACTCAAGCGCTGTTAGTCCGACATCCCCGGTCCAAAACCAACATTTGCCATCTGAGAAAGTCGCTGCCGCGCCATAGGTGATTTCATGGTTCTGCGCGGATGGAACCGCAGAGGCACTCGAAAGCAACCCCATTAAAGAAAATGCGGAGACGAAGCCCATGGCCGAGGCTTTCCGTCATTTTGGCGACGTCCGCAATCGAGACGCCAGCGGACGGGCCGCTTTGTGAGTCCACGGCCTAGCGCAAAGCCCGCCCCAGCCACGCCACCCGGCCGATCACCTCGACCTCGTCGGCGCGGGCGAGCTGCACCGGCCAGGCGGGGTTGTCGCTGACCAGCTCGAGCCCACCGACCGCGGTGCGGAGCCGCTTGACCATCAGCACGCCATCGAGCCGGATCACGAAGATCCCGCCCTTGCCGCGCACCTCGCGCCGATCGCGGTCGACGAGGATCTCGTCGCCGTCGGACAGGGTCGGCTCCATCGACTCGCCGTCGACGCGGATCATCGAGGCGGCGGCGGGGCGCACCCCGAGCTCGCGCAGCAGCGCCTGCGACAGCGCGCCCGGCCGCCGCCGCGCCTCGTCCTCGGCGATCCGGCCCGGGCCGGCCGAGGCGCCGATGTTCAGCCGGGCGATCTCGACCACCCCCTCCGCCTCGCGCCCGCCGAGCCGCGCCTCGGGCACGCCGAAGAAGCGCGCGAGCAGCGCGCGATCACGCTCGGCGAGTTCGCGCGGGCTCCCGCGCCGGACATATTGCTGGAGATAGGCCGGGTTGCGCCCGATCACGCGCGACAGCTCGGCGAAGCTGGCGCCCTGCTCCGCCATCAGCGCTTCCAGCGCGGCACGTTGCGCAGCCGGTTCCATGGCCTTCTCATACCCGTAGGATTTTTCCTAGACAAGTAGGAAATGAAGAACAAAACAAGATCATATTGAGCGACTCGCGTGAGGAGAAGGGCCATGTCGGTGCATCGCAAGATCGAGAAATTCCTGCGGCGGACGAACATGCCCGCCACCAAGTTCGGCCGGCTGGCACTACGCGATCCACGCCTCGTCCATGATCTGCGCAACGGGCGCGAATTGCGTCCACCGACCGAGGCGCGGATCGAGGCGTTCCTCGCCGCGCTGGAGGCGCAGCAATGAGCCGGGGGCCCGACGCCGCGACCCAGCTCGAGCGCGCGCTGGTGGCCGCGGCCGCGGCGGCGGGCTGCCCGATCGCCGTCACCGCCGCCGACTGGACGCGCTGGGCGAGCGCGACCTTCACCGGCGCGCGGCATTCGTTGACGCTCACCGCCGGGGCGAGCCCGTTGCTCGAGCAATGGCTGGTCGGGCTGAGCGACGCCGAGTTCGCGCTGCGCGGCACGCTGGTCGCCGACATCCATGTCGTGCGGATGACGCGCGAGGACGGAGTGGTGACGGTCGCGCTCGAGGCGCTGACCGTGGAGGAGCGCTAGGCGCGCTGGGCGAGGTTGCGCAGCGTGACCAGCGTATCCTCGAGACCGCGCGGGCGCGCGCGGCGCTCGACGCGGGGCGCCGGCACGGAGATCGGCATCGGCGTCGGCGTGACCTCGGGCATGGCCTCCGTCGTCGCGGCAGTCGCCTTGCGGACGACACCGCGCTCGAGCCGCTCGAGCAGGGCATGGATCGTGGCGTCGGTCTCGGGGCGGGTGATCGCCTCTTCGCGCGGTGCGGGTGCCGGCTCGGCGTCGACGACGAGCGAGGGCGTGGGGCGAACCGGCGGAGTCAGCTCGAACACTTCGAAACGCTCGGACTCGTCGAACACCGCGGGCCGCTGGGCGCGCTGGAGCGAGGGCAGCGCCTCGGGCGCGGGCATCGGCACATCGGGGACCGCGGCGGGATCATAGGCCGAGAGCGGCTGATCGAGGTCCTTGGGCAGATCCTGCTCGACCGTGACGACGATCAGCGGCGCGGGCTCTTCGATTTCCAGAGGTTCGGGATCGGCGGCGACCGGGCGCGGATCGAGGAACGGCGCGCCGAGATCGCGGGTGGCGAGCAGCGGCGGGCGCGGCGGCGCATCGGGATGCGCATCGGCCCGGCGGATCACCGGGGCGACGGCGCGCCGGGCGAACGTTTCGTCTTGCGGGCGCCGCGCGTCGAGCCACGAAGCGAGCCCGAACCACGCGGCGAGGCCGACCGCGCCCCCCGCCGCGAGCGCGACGAGGAGATGCGCGGTGAAGCCGAGCGGCGGTTCGGCCGCGGCGAAGATCGCAGGCAGGCCGCTGGCCATCACCATCGACTCGAGCGTCGCGGTCGGCACCGCCAGCGCGACGAGCGCGACGGCACCACCGAGCACGCCACCGACCAAGGGTGCGCCGGGCAGTTTCATGCGTTCACCGGAGAGGCGTGCGACCGCGAGTCCTTCATGGCGCGTGACCCTGCCAGATGTTGGTAAACAGATTGATAGCGCGCGACGTTGACCGCCCAGTTGCGTTCTTCCTCGACGAACGCGCGGCCGCGCGCGCGCCGCGCCTCCCATTGCGCGCGATCGGCGAAGAGCCGCGCCAAGGCAGCGGCGAGCGCCGCGGGATCGTCGGGCGCGAACAGGGTGCCGGTGTCGCCGTCGCGGATCAGCTCGCGATGTCCGCCGACGTCCGATGCGGCGACCAGCCGGCGCTGCGCCATCGCCTCGAGCGGTTTGAGCGGGGTGACCAGATCGGTGAGGCGCATATGCTTGCGCGGATAGACCAGCACGTCGATCACGCTGTAGTAGCGCTCGACCAGCTGGTGCGGCACGCGGCCGACGAAATGGATGCACTCGGCGACCGGCGAGGCCGCGGCCTGCGCGCGCAGCGCCGCCTCCATCGGGCCGCCGCCGACGAGGACGAGATGGAGCGCGGGTCGCGCGGCGATCAGCGCCGGCATCGCCTCGATCAGCACGTCGAGGCCCTCATAATCGTAGAAGCTGCCGATGAAGCCCATCGTCTCGGCGCCGGCGATGCCGAGCTGTTCGGCGAGCGCCATATCGTACGGCAGCGGCTCGCCGAACAGGCCCAGATCGACGCCGTTGGGCGAGATCAGGATCTTGTCCGCATCGGCGCCGCGCGCGACGAGATCGCGCTTCAGCCCCTCGCAGATCACCGCGACGGCATTGGCCTTGCGCACCGCACGGGTCTCGAGTGCGCGGATGGCGCGGTATTTGAGGCTGCCCTCGCGCCCGGTCCCGTTGCCGACCGCGGCGTCTTCCCAGAAGGCGCGGATCTCGTAGAGCAGCGGCAGGCCGAGCCGATCGGCGACGCGCTGCGCCGCCATCGCGTCGAGCACCGGCGAATGGGCGTGGAGGATGTCGGGGCGCCAGGCCCGCGCCACCGCCTCGATCCGGCGGGCAAAGGCGGCGACCTCGCGCAGCTCACCGATCACCGGCGGGCCCGAATTGACGCGCGGGGTGCGATAGAAGCGGATGCCGTCGATCGTCTCCTCGTCGGCGTCGAACTTGCCATGCCGACACCCCGTCACCGCCGCCACCTCCCAGCCGCGCGCCATCTGCGCGGTGAGGATCGCCCGGGTTCGGAAGGTATAGCCGCTGTGCAGCGGCAGGCCGTGATCGAGGATGTGGAGGATCCGCATCCCCCTCCCCTGCCACCCGAGCGGTTAAAGGCGCGTCAACCGAGGTTCCGGGGCGTCAGGGCCGGGCCGGGCCGGGCGGCTTCGCGCGGACGAAGTGGAGCGGCGGACCGCCCTCGACGATGTCGAAGCTGGCAAAGTCGGGCGCGAATTGCACGACGATGCCGCGCGCCTCGCTGGCGAAGCGCGTGGCGGAGAGCGCCAGCAGCCGCTCGGGACGCGGATCGCCGGTCTCGGCGAAGAGCCCGTCGGGTCGCGCTTCGAGCGTGACCGCGAGGCCGTCGGCCTCGAAGGCACCGGCGGCGCGGGCGCGCTGGGCGGGAGACAGCAGCTGCTCCTCGACGGCCGGCGCGGCGATATCGGTCCAGCCATAGTCGGTGGCGACGGCGCGGACGATCTCGTCGATCAGCCGCCGGCCCTGCCCGCCATTGACGAGCACGACGATGCCTTCGCCCCTGTCGGCATAGGCCATCATGTAGGACTGGAAGCCTTCGTTCAGCCCGTCATGCCCGAAGCGGCGGGCACCGTCCGGGTAGACCGCGGGTCCGAGGCCCCAATTGCCCTTGACCGGCGCGAGCATCGCGCGCGCCATCGCCGGCGACAGGCGGTGGCCGGGCCGGCCCGCAACGGCGCCCTGCACGTCGATCAGCAGCCGCGCGAGATCGGCGGCGCTCGTCCACAGCCCCGCGGGGCCGAGCTCGGGATAGACATGATAGTTTCCGGGGATCGGCGCGCCTTGGGCATGGGCGAAAGCGATGTCGGCGCCGAGCGCCGGCGACGGCGGCTGGGCGTAGCCGCTGCGCGTCATCCCCAGCGGCCGCAGCAATTCGCGCTCCGCCAGCGCAGCGAAGGGTAGCCCGCTGACATCGGACAGCGCGAGCTGGACCAGCACATAGCCGCCGCCCGAATAGACCCATTGCGCGCCCGCCGCCCCGGTGCTGCGAACCGCGGCGCTGTTGGCCGGTGGCGTGCCATCGAGAATTTGGGCGGGCGTCGGCAGCGGGGCATCGGGGCGATAGCCGGCAAAGCCATGGACGCCGAGCCCGGCGGTGTGGCTCAGCAGCTGGCGGAGCGTCACGCCGTCGGGCGCCAGCTTCGCGTCGCGCGGGAGCTGCCACGAACGCAGGAACGCGTTGATGTCGCGATCGAGCGCGAGCTTTCCCTGCTCGACCAGCCGCAGCGCGACCATCGCCGTGGCGACCTTGCTGATCGAGGCGGCCTGAAAGGCGGTGTCGGGCGTGACCGGCGCGCAGGTCGCGGCGTCGCGCAGCCCCCAGCCGCGCGCCCAATCGAGCTTGCCGCGGTGGATCACCGCGACGCCGACGCCCGGCACGTCGTAGCTTCGCATCCGTTCGGCGAGGGTGTAAGGCCTCCCTCCGTGCTGGATCACCGGCGGGCGCAATTGGGTTTCGACAAGGCGCGTATGCGCATTGCTCGGTCCTCCGGCCGCGGCAGGCGGCGTCGCGCAGCGCTGACCGGCGGGCTGCGCGGCGGCGCCGCCGGCCAGCAGGGCCGCGGCGGCGGCCAATCCGCCCAATAGCGCGCGGCGGCGCGGATGTGCCTTGGACATGCGTTGTCACTCCTGTTGTCGCAGGGGAAAGGTTCGGTGCGGGCGCGCGGGGCTAGCGGGCGGGTTCTTCGGCGCGGGGCGGGAAAAGCTGGGCGTGCCAGCGCGCCACGACCGATACGGTCGCCAGCTCGATCGCGAGGATCATCGCCTGCAACAGCGCCTGGCTGCCGTCGAGGAACAGCGCGGCCATGAACAGGATCAGCGTCGCCGCGGCGGCGAGACTGAGCGATCCCATGCGCGTGACCCGCGACCAATCGCGCTCGAGCATCGCCCAGGCGATGCGGAGATGCCCCACCCCGACGAGCAGCAGCAGAACCGACAGCGACGGCACCGCCGCCTGATAGACGCCGCGCAATAGAAGCTCCTGCGTACCGCCGTCGAGCAGCGCGCCGCGAAGCCCGTTCTGCCCCGCATAGAGATAAGGCAGGCCGAGCACCGCGCAGCCGATCTGCAGCGCGGCCATCGGGAGCATCAGCCCCAGGGCCAGCGCGTAGCTGGTGAGGACAAAGCGCCCCTCCTCGCGGGTCAGCAGCTCGCGCCAAGCGGCCGCGAGGCAGCCGAGCGCGAACAACAACGGCCGGCCGTCCGCCGCCGCCGCCTCGAACTCGGCCCGCATCGCGCGCGCCCATTCGCGGCGACTCTCGCCAAAGCAGCAGACTGCCAACGCCATCACCGCGCGCGCCACGCCGGCCTTCATGCGAAGGCTCCGTCGGACGGAAGATCGCCGCGCCCCTGCGCCAGCCCGAGGGCGAGCGCGAAGCCGGCGGCGGTCAGCCGATAGGCGTGCCGCGCCGGCCGGCCGGGCTGCGCCGGCTCGTGCCATTCCGCCTCGACCAGCCCCTGATCGGTCATCCGCATCAACAGCGGATAGAGCGTGCCCGACAACAGGCCGGTCTCCTTCATGAGATCATAGCCGTGCCGCCATTGCTGGCGCTGCGCCGACATCGCCTCGAGGAGGACACGCATCTGCGTCGAGGGTTGCCGCTTTCGCACCATGGGACTAATGCAACATATGTAGATTTAAGAGTCAACCCGGGTTGAGCAGGCGGGTTTCAGCGCCCCTGCGCGGCGCGGCAGCGGAGAAGCGCATCACGCGACGGGGCGTCCCAATAGCTGTTGGTGACGATCACCATGCCGGTCCACGCGCCTTGCGGACGATCGGCGATCGCCGCGGCGAACCAGGCATCGCCGTTCCGCCACGCGCCGGCGCGCGTCAAAGGCGGCGCGGCGGACTCGACCGGCTTCCAGCCCGCCTCAAGCTGCGTCCGATAGCGCGAAAGGGCGTCGCCGGCATCGGCTGCGGGCACGCGCAGGAAACGCGCCTCGACGCATTCGGCGCCCTGTGCCCGCGCGGCGCGCAGCAAATGATCGGCGCTCTGCACCAGATCGGTACGATAGGGATCGGCGAAAGGGATCCGCGCGTCGGCCACCGCGCCGGGCGGATCGCGCGGAGAGGCGATCGGCGCGGCCTGGGAGCATGCCGCGCCGATCAGTGCCAGGCCGAGCGCCGCGATGGCGCTACGGCTTGGCGTTGGCCGAGACGAAGTTGAGCGTCGACAGGAAGGCCGAGCGCGAATTGGAGAGCGAGGAGTCATTGCCGGCAGCGTCGGTCGGAAGCGCCGCGTCGGTCAAGGCCTGGGTGGGATCGGTCGCACCGGCGCCGTTGAGCGAGGTCGTCGCGGTGCGGACCCAGTCCTTGGCGACCGCGGCGACCTTGGCGGCGATGCCGAACTTGTCGAGCAGGGTCAGCCCCGATGCCAGCGTGTTGCCGATCAGCTGGTTCTGTTCGGCATTGTCGGTCTTGATCTGCCGGGCCGCGGCGGAGGCCGCGCCGATGAAATAGCCGAGCCCGGTGGCGGTGCGATACTGGCCATCCACGGCATGATCGAAGGCGGCGTCGCGCGTCGGCTGGCCCTCGCTGCCGGCGGCGACCAGCGCCATCTGCGCGCCGAGCCGGCCCTGCGGCCCCTCGCCGCTTTCGAGCATCACCCGCGCATAGCTGGAAAGCGCGTTGCCATTGGCGGTGGCGACGTCGCCCGAGCCGGCCGGCGGCTGGCGGAATTGCGAGAGATCGTTGACGATTCCGCTCGGATCGCTGTCGAGGATGGTGCCGAGCGCCGCCGCCATTTCCTGCATCGCGCGCTGGGGCTCGCTGGTGTTCTGGCCGGTGAGCACCGCGGCGTTCCCCGGACGCTCGCCGCGCATCACCTCGGCGCCGACCGCGAAGGCCTGCGCCTTCTGGTGCGCGTCGGGCATCGTCGCCAGCGCGGTGGTGATCTCGCCGAACAGGCGGGTATCGTAACCCGGCGTCCAATTGGCCGATTGCTGGCCGGTATAATGCGTCGAGGTCTCGCCGATCGCGGCCTGGAACACCGCGCGCTGCTGGTTACTGTCGAGCGCGTTGAACGCCTCCTGCGCCTGCGCGCCGCGCAGCGAGCTGAGCACCTCGCCGACCGCGACCGCCTGCGGATTGCCGTAGTAGCTGGTGCGGCTGAGCAGGCCGTTGTCGAACTGCGAGTCCTTGCCCGCCGCGACGGTGTCGGGCGCGAGCGCGCGAACGAAGTCGATCTTGGTCTGCGCGCTCGAATGCGCCGCCACCGCATTGGCGAGATCCTGGACATAGCCGGCGCCTTCGCGGCCATTGTCGCCGCCGATCGTATCGAAGGCGCGGCTGAGATGGGCGAGATTGGTGCCATCGAGCTTGCCGGCCATATCGGTGAAGAACTGCTTGCGCTCGTCGGCGGAGAGCGCGCCGGTGAACAGGCTGCCCGAGGTGACGGTATCGGCGAGGTCGTCGAGCTTGCCGGCGGCCTGGAGGTCGGCGATCACCGCATTGGCGTCGCTCGGCGAAAGCCCGGCGAGCGTGCTGGCGATCGCCTGATCGTCGCCATGCGTCTGGACCCCGAACGTCCCGGTGCCGTCGAGGCGGCGATCGATCTCGGCGCGCGCGGCCTGCGCCTGCGGCGTGAGGCCGCCCGGCGTGGCGGGAACCTGCGCGGGCGCCTGGGCGAGCTGCGCCGGGCGCTGCGCCTGCGTCGTCGGCGGCGGAGGCGGCGGCGCGGTTCGCGTTCCGGCGCTATCGACGGCCAGGGCCATGTCCATTTCTCGCTGCTGTTGGGCTCTCGGAGAAAATAGGCGTAGCGGCCGATTCTGTCGGTAATCGGATCGACTATCGATCTTCGAATTCCGGTTTACGCCGCGTCAACCGGACCCGCGCTACACCGCCACCGGAAGGAGCGCGCGGGCGAACATGATCGACAATTTTGCGCTCGGGCTCTCGCATGGGCTGATGCTGCTCGCCGCGTTGCTGCTGCTGCGCCGGCCGGATCTCGACCACGAGCCCGGGCCGCGCGATCAGGCGGGCAATCCGAAGAAGCGCCGCTGGGGCAAGCCCGGTGCGTGATCTCGCCTTCATCGCCTTCCTCGCGGCGTTGCTCGCCACCGGCTTTCGCCGGCCGTTCCTGTTCGTGCTCGCCTATGCCTATATCGACATCGTCTCGCCGCAGCGGCTGACCTATCTGCTGCTCAACTCGGTGCCGATCTCGATGATCGCGGTGGCGCTGGCGGTGCTCGGCTGGCTCGCCTTCGACGACAAGCGCGACGTCCGCGTCGCGCCGCGCCAATTCCTGATCCTGCTGCTGCTCGGCTATTGCTTCTACACCACGCTCCACGCCGATTTCCCGATCGAGGCGAGGGATAAATGGGAATGGGTGTGGAAAGCGCTGGTCTTCGCCGCCTTCCTGCCGCTGACCTTGCGCACCCGCCTGCGCATCGAATCGCTGCTGCTGTTCATGATCCTCTCGGCCGCGTCGATCATCATCGTCGGCGGGATCAAGACGCTCGGCTCGGGCGGCGGATATGGCGAGCTCAACCTGATGGTGACCAACAATTCGGGGCTCTACGAAGGCTCGACGATCTCGACCGTGGCGATCGCGATCATCCCGCTGATCGTCTGGTTCACCCGCTTCGGCACGATCTTCGCCCCCGACTGGCGCGTGAAGGGCTTCAGCTATGCGCTGATCTTCGCCTGCCTGCTGATCCCGGTCGGCACCTCGACGCGCACCGGGCTGCTCTGCATCGGGCTGCTCGCGCTGCTGATGATCCGCGATACCAGGCGCAAGTTCGTCTACCTCACCGCGCTCGGCTGCCTCGGGCTCGCGGCGATCCCCCTCCTCCCCTCGTCGTTCACCGAGCGGATGGGGACGATCAAGACCTATCAGGCCGATGCCTCGGCCTCGACCCGTATCGCCGTCTGGCAGTGGACGATGGACTATGTGAAGACCCACCCGATGGGCGGCGGCTTCGAGGCCTATCGCCAGAACCGCATCCGCTACGAGAAGGTGGCGGTGGAAGGCGAAGGCGGCGGCGTCGCCAAGGTCGAGCGCAACCTCGAGGTCGACAAGGCCCGCGCCTATCACAGCGCCTATTTCGAGATGCTCGGCGAGCAGGGCTATCCGGGGCTGGCGATCTGGCTGCTGATCAACCTTGCCGGGCTGTTCCGCATGGAAGTGCTGCGCCGGCGCTATCGCAAGCCCGAGCCCGGGCAGGAATGGATCGCGCCGCTCGCCTCGGCGCTGCAGAACGCGCATTTCGTCTACATGCTCGGCGCGACCTTCATCGCGATCGCCTTCCAGCCCTTCGTCTACATGCTGATCGGCGCGCAGATCGGGCTCGACACCTATTGCGCGCGCAAGCGGGCCGAGAGCGCGTGGCGGCCGCTGCGCAAGGCGCGGACGGCGATCGCGTGAAGAGCGAGCTCAGGGCGCTGACCTCGGTCCGCGGTATCGCGGCGTGGCTGGTGGTGCTCTACCATGTCCGCCTGTCGATCGCCGGGCTGCCGCCCGCGGCCGAGGCGGTGCTCGCCAAGGGTTATCTGGCGGTCGACTTCTTCTTCCTGCTTTCGGGCTTCGTGATCTGGATGAGCTGGTCCGCGCGGGTGCGCGGCGGCGGGATGGCCGCGATCCCCGAATTCCTCCGGCGGCGCGTCGCGCGGATCTGGCCGCTGCATCTGTTCATGCTCGGCGTCGCGCTGGCACTGGCGCTGGCGCTACGCGCGACCGGGCGCGAGACGCCGCAATTCCCGCTCGCCGAGCTGCCGCTGCACGTTGCGCTGCTCCAGAATTGGGGCTTCACCCGGACGCTCGCATGGAACGACCCCGCCTGGTCGATCTCGTGCGAGCTCGCCGCCTATCTGCTGTTCCCGCTGCTGGTGCTGACGATCGACTGGCGGCGGGTGCCGACGGCAGCCGTGCTCGGGGCGATCGCCGCGCTGCTGGTGCTGCTCCATTTCATCTTCGACCGCTTCGGCGCGGCGACGCTCGGCGCGCAGATTCCGCGGCTCGGGCTGATCCGCTGCATCCTCGAATTCGCCTGCGGCACCGCGATCGGCGCGCTGTGGCTGCGCTGGCGCGCGCGGTGGCGCGTGCCAGCGCTGGCCGCCGCGGGTATCGCGGCGCTCGCGTTCGCCGGCTGGACCGCGGGCGCGCCCGAAACGCTGGCGGTGCCCGTCGCCTTCGCCGCGCTGCTGCTGGCGCTCGCGCTGAGCGCCGGTCGTGCCCGCAACCCGCTCGAGGCTGCGCCGCTCCATTATCTCGGCGAGATCAGCTACGCGACCTATCTCGGCCACTTCCTGCTGTGGGTCGCCTTCAAGCTCGCCTTTGTCGACGCCAGCCACCGCATCGGCTGGCCGTTCGTCGCGCTCTATTGCGCGCTCGTTCTCGCCGGCTCGGCGGCACTCTACCATTTGGTCGAGCGGCCGGCGCAGCGCTGGCTGAACGGGCTGGCGTTCAGGCGGTCACCAACTCGCTCTCGAGGCACTGGATCAGCGCCCGGTTGAACATCGGGATGTCGTCGGGCTTGCGGCTGGTGATCAGCTTGCCGTCGACCACCACGGCCTCGTCGAGCACGCTCGCCCCGGCGTTGGCGAGATCGGTGCGCAGCGACGGCCAGCTCGTCGCGCGCTTGCCGTCGACGACATCGGCCTCGACCAGCAGCCACGGCGCATGGCAGATCGCCGCGACGATCTTGTCGGCATCGACGAACTCGCGGACGATCTCCACCGCGCGCTTGTTCATGCGGAGCTTGTCGGGATTGGCGACGCCGCCGGGCAGCACCAGCGCCTGATAGTCGCCGGTATCGACCCGATCGATCACCGTGTCGGGGGTGATGCTCTCACCTTTCTCCCCGCCTTTCTCGCCGGTGATCGGATCGGGCGTGAGCGATGCCAGCGTCACCTCCGCGCCCGCATCGCGCAACGCCTGGCGTGGCTCGAACAGCTCGGACTGTTCGAAACCGTTGGTGGCAAGCATCAGCACACGCGCCTTGGACAAGTCGACCATCGAGGGGTTCCTCTTTTTCCCGGGGGAGTTCGCCGCCAAACATCTTCACCCCCTCGCAGGTTCCGGAACGAAGCGGCGGGCCGCGCATTCAGCGGGGCGAGCGAGGAGGCCGGATGTCGCGCGACGCCATCGTCTATGTCGATGATCAGGAAGCAGGAATCACGCGGCGCAAGGTGCGCCACGGCTGGGGCTATTGGGGCCCGGACGGCGCGCGGATCACCGATCGCGACGAGATCGACCGGCTGAACAAGATCGGCCTTCCCCCCGCCTATCGCGACGCCTGGTTCTGTCCCGATCCCCATGGCCATATCCAGGCGGTGGGCTGGGACGATCGCGGGCGGAAGCAATATCGCTATCACACCGAATTCCGCGAGGCGCAGGAAGCGGCGAAATATGATCGCTGCGCCGGCTTCGGGCACAAGCTGCCGAAGCTGCGCGCGCAGGTCGAGGCCGATCTCAAGCTCCGCGGGCTGTGCAAGGCCAAGGCGGTCGCGGCGGTGGTGCGGCTGCTCGATCTCGGCACGATCCGCGTCGGCAACGAAGCCTATGCGCAGGAGAACAAGAGCTTCGGCGCCACCACGCTGCGCAAGCGCCACGCCAAGGTGCGGGGGCAGACGCTCAAGCTCCAGTTCCGCGCCAAATCGGGCAAGCTGCGGGTGATGACGATCACCGACCGGTCGCTGTCCCGCTTCGTCAAGCGCTGCCAGGACCTGCCCGGCCAGCATCTCTTCCGCTGGCTCGACGAGGCCGGCGAGGCGCATCCGGTCACCTCGACCGACGTCAACGCCTATATCCGCGAGGCGATGGCGGACGATTTCACCGCCAAGCACTTCCGCACCTGGGGCGCCAGCGTGATCGCCTTCGCCGCGCTCGCCAGCGCCGACGAATATCTCGGCATCAAGACGATGCTCGAGCCGGTGACCGAGGCGCTGGGCAACACGCCCTCGATCGCGCGCAAATCCTATGTCCATCCGCGGCTGATCGAGCTGGCCAAGGACAAGGCGGCGCAGGCCGAATTCCGCGATCGCTTGCACCTGCCGCGCGCCACCCGCTACCTCAATCGTTACGAACGCGGTCTGATCGCCTTTCTCGAAGAGGACGTCGCCGCCCCCCGAGCCAAGGCAGCCTGAGTACCGCATGACCAACAAGACCTCCCCGCTTCTCCCCGACTATGATCTCCAGACGCAGACCGAGGTTCTGGTTCGGGATTCGTCGATCTGGGTCCAGTCGCACTGGCTCAATATCCTGATCGCGGCCGGCATCGCCACCGCGATCATCCTCGCGCTCTATGCGGCGCGCAGCTGGGGCCTGCGGCTGTGCAAGCGCGGCGAAGGCGTCGCCAACTGGTATTCGATCTTCGGCCGCGCGGTGGCCAAGACCGGCACCTTCTTCATCATCATGGTCGCGCTGCGGCTGGTCTCCAAATATTCGGGGGCGCCGCCGATCGTCGAGAGCACGATCCAGTTCCTCTTCACCATCGCCGCGGTGTTCCAGGCGGCGATCTGGGTGCGCGAGGTGATCTTCGGACTGGTCGAGCACCGCACCCATGGCGACGATGCCGGGACCGGCCTCGCCAGCGCGCTCGGCATCATCCGCCTGCTCGTCACCATCGTGCTGTTCGCGATCGCGCTGGTGATGGTGCTGAGCAATCTCGGCGTGAACGTCACCGGCCTCGTCGCCGGCCTCGGCATCGGCGGCATCGCGATCGGCCTTGCCGCGCAGGGCATCTTCGGCGACCTGATCGCGGCGCTGTCGATCATCTTCGACCGGCCGTTCCGGCTCGGCGACAACATCAAGTTCGGACCGAGCGAAGGCGTGGTCGAGCAGATCGGGCTCAAATCGACCCGGCTGCGCGGCGCCGCCGGCGAGCTGCGCATCGTCTCGAACCGCAAGCTGCTCGACAACGAGATCCTCAACACCAGCGATCGCATCCGCAACCGCTTCAAATTCGTCTTCAACCTCGGCTTCGATACGCCGCCCGAAGTGGTGGATTCGCTTCCCGGGCTGCTCCGCGACGCCGTCGAGGGCCAAGGCTACAAGCTCAATCATGGCGGGATCACCGGGTTCAGCGCGAGCGGCCTCGATTATGACGTCGAGTTCGAATCGAACGGCATCGATTTCCCCGCCGACGCCCGCGACAAGGTCGCCGCGGCGATCCTCGCGCGGTTCCGCGATCACAAGATCACTTTCGCCTATCCGACCCAGCTCAACATGATCGCGCCCGAACGCCCGTTCCCGCCGATCCAGGAGAAGGAGGAATAGCCGTGCTCAAGGACAAGACCTCGGCCGCGATCGTCGCGTGCAGCGACATCGATGCGGCAAAGCGCTTCTACACGGAGACGCTCGGCCTGCCGCTCGCCGCCGATCATGGCGACGTGTTCACCGTCACTACCGGCGAGAGCCTGCTCAACATCTATCGCAGCGACTTCGCCGGCACCAACAAGGCCAATGCGGCGGTATGGGGCGCCGGCGGAGATGTCGAAGCGATCGCCGCCGAGCTGCGCGGCGCCGGAGTGACGCTCGACGAATATCCCGACGGGTTCGACGCGGTCCGCGACGGCGTGCATGTGAAGGGCGATTTCCGCGCGATCTGGTTCAAGGATCCCGACGGCAACATCCTCCACGTCAACGGCGGCGGCTGAGCCTCACGCGTTCGCCATCCCGACCGAGGCGAGGAAACCGTTCCAGCCGGCGACGGTCATCGTCGCGCGATATTCGGCCTGCATCTCGGGGGTGAGCACCTCGATCATCCGGCTGCCCTCGATCCACAGCTCGAGCACCCCGAACGCGCCGCCGCGCTTGCGGTACTTGGCGGGCCAGCCCTCGCGCTTCGCAATCGCCAGCACCTGCTCGACGCCCATCGCGGTCGCCATCGCGAAGTGCGTCGACGAATGGCGGCCATTGCCTCCGATCGCGCCGACCGCATCGGCGTCTCCCTCGGCTTCGACCAGCTCGGTGCCGCGCGGGTAGACCTCGACCGCGGTGTTGCGATCGTCGCCCGCCATCGCGATCCAGCTGCCGTCGATCACGGGCGGAAACGGACTGGCGACTCCACCCCACAGCTCGGCGATCACTTGTGCCACGCGTCGCGGATCATCGGCATCGATCGAAAGATGAAACAGCATTGCACACTCCCTGTTGCGTGTATGGCGCCGCTAATACGCATGGCACAAATCGTGTCAATTCGCATTTGACACATTTTGTGTCGCATCTATTGGGAGTCCCATGCACAAACGGAAATTCCTGCTCGCCGACCCGGCAAAGCCCGAGGGCCCGGACAATGCCCATACCCGCGCGAAGATCGGCGATGCGCTGGTGGCGCTGCTGGCGGAGGATGTGCGGGTGAATCATGACGCGGTCGCGACGCGCTCCGGAGTGTCGCGCCGCACCGTCTACCGCTATTATCCCGATCAGGAATCGCTGCTGCGCGCGTTGCGCGAACGGGTGACCGCGCTGGCCGGGCCGGGCGTCCATTATCCTGGCTCGACCGACGAACTGCTCGCCACTCTGCCCGCGATCTACGAGGGGTTCGACCGGATCGCGCCGGTCGCCACGGTGATCCGCTCGACTCCGCAGGGCCGCGCCGCCCGGCTCGCCGACCGCGAGGCGCGGGTCGCTGCCTATGCCGCCGCCACGCGCGACGCGGTCGCGGCGCTGCCCGAGGAGGATCGGGTGCGCGCGACCGCGATGCTGCAATTCCTCCACACCTCGGCATGGCTCGAGATGCGCGACCAATGGGGCCTTTCCGGAGGCGATATCGCCCGCACCTGCGACTGGGCGATCCGCGCGCTGCTCGCCGACCTCGCAGCGCGCGGCGACAAGCCGCTCGCGGAGGGGCCGGCCTAGATCGTCTCTTCGTCCTTGCGGCCGAAGAATTTGCGCACCGCGCCCCATGCGGCGGCACCGAACGCGGCGACGCCGAGCAGGATCACCTTGCCGAATTTGAGGAAGATCGCGAGCAGCCCGACCTTCTTGGCGACGCCGACCGCGACACCGCCGGCGACGAGCCCGGCAAGGCCGTATTCGGCGGCCTTGTCGGTCGACGCGTTGAAGTCGCTATAGCCGCCGCCCGGCTCGAAGCTCACCGAACGCCCGAAGCTCTGCGCCGCCGAACGGACGTCGCCGATATCCTTCATCGAGGCGAGCATGTTGAGGCTGAGCACCCCGGTGCGGCCGAGCAGGCGGACGTCGTAGTTGAGGCCGTTGGCCGGATCGCCCTCGACGGCGAGCTCGCGCGCCCAGATCAGCGAATGGTTGACGCCGTCATAGGAGGGCGGCTGCGCCCAGCCGACGAGGTGCATCGCGGGATAGCCGGCCTGTTTGCGATCGGCGTTCTGCTGCTCGGTGCCGTCCTGCATGCCCTTGAGCACGGTGCCGTAATCCTGGCTCCGCGCATCGGCATCGTCGACATGGCCGGTGTCCTCATAGCTGATCACCGCCCCCCAGACATTGTCGAAGATCGTCGTGTCCTTCGCGAGCACGAGCCCGAGCACGCCGTCCCCGGTCTCGGGCGGATTGTGCCACGCCTCGACCAGCACGCGCTTCGCCTCGGCGGCGGGCAGGAAATAATAGCGATCGCCGAGGTGCAGCACCGCCTTGGCCTCGGGGATGCGCACGTCGCCGCTCTGCGGATGCAGGCTCTTCTCGAGCGCCACCATCGCCGGCGGCAGCCCGGGCGACGCCGCGGCTGCCTCGCCTTTCGGCGTGTCCTTCGCGGCCAGCGGCACCGCGACGCACATCAATGCCAGCGCCGCCGCGCTGCTCCCCCATTTCACCATGCCCTTCCCCCTTGGGCCGGGAATCGGCCCCGGGGGGAATTTGGCACGTCAGATGCCGCCTTCGTCAAGCGAAAGCAGCGTCGCATTGCCGCCGGCGCTGGTCGTGTCGACCGAGACCGAGCGCTCGGCGCAGAAGCGCTGGAGATAGTGCGGGCCGCCGGCCTTGGGGCCGGTGCCCGACAGGCCCTCGCCGCCGAAGGGCTGCGAGCCAACCACCGCACCGATCATCGAGCGGTTGATATAGAGATTGCCCACCCGCGCGCGCGCCTCGGCGATCTCGCCCGAGCGGGCGATGCGGCTGTGCAGCCCCATCGTCAGGCCGAAGCCCTTGGCATTGACCCGGGCAATCGTCTCCTCGAGTTGGCCGGCTTTCCACGTCGCGACATGGAGGATCGGGCCGAACCATTCGCGGTCCAGCGCCTCCAGCGAGTCGAGCCGGAGCATCGTTGGCGGTACGAACAAGCCTTGGGCCGGCACCGGCAGGGTCTTGAGCCACTTGCCCTTGCTGCTCTCGCGATAGGCCATCAGCCTGTCATAGGCCGGCTGGTCGATCACCGGGCCGACGTCGGTGGCGGGATCGCCGGGATCGCCGATCACCAGCGTCTCCATCGCGCCGCGCAACATCGCAATCACCGTGTCGGCGATCTCCTCCTGCAGGAGCAGCAGACGCAGCGCCGAGCAGCGCTGACCGGCCGAGCGGAACGACGAGGTCAGCACATCGGCGACGACCTGTTCGGGCAGCGCGGTCGAGTCGACGATCATCGCGTTGATCCCGCCGGTCTCGGCGATCAGCGGCACGATCGGGCGATCCTCGCCTTCGAGCAGCGCGCGCGCGATCTTCTTCGCAGTCGGGGTCGAGCCGGTGAAGGCGACGCCGGCGATGCGCGGATCGGCGGTGATCGCTGCACCGACCTCGGGCCCGCCGGGGACGAGAATCAGCGCGTCCTCGGGCACGCCGGCTTCCCAAGCCAGCTTGACCGCGAGCGCCGCGATCTGGGGAGTCTGCGGGGCGGGCTTGGCGACCACGGTGTTGCCCGTCACCAGCGCCGCGACTGTCTGCCCGAGGAAGATCGCCAGCGGGAAGTTCCACGGCGCGATCGTGGCCCAGACGCCGCGGCCCTCCATCCGCAGCTCGTTGCGCTCGCCGGTCGGCCCCGGCAGCGTCACCGTCGCCAGATCGGCGCGGGCGCGGGCGGCGTAATAGCGGCAGAAATCGGCGGCCTCGCGCACTTCGCCCAGCGCGTCGGGGATCGTCTTGAACGCTTCTTTCACCGCCAGCGCCATCAGCTCGATGCGATTGTGCTCGAGGCTGTCGGCAAGGCGCTCGAGGATCGCGGCGCGGTGTTCGATTGACGTGGCCGACCATTCGGGGACCGCCGCGGCTGCGCGATCGATCGCGGCCTTCGCATCCGCAGCGCTCGCACTGGCGACCGTGAGCGTGGTCGGCGTGATGTCGATCGCCGCGGCGGTGTCGCGCAGCGTGCCCCGCTCCTGCAAGTCGATCCCGCCGCTGTTCTTCCACGTACCGAACAGATCGACCGGCAGCGGGATGCTCGGATGCCGCGAACCGCCCAGCGCGGCGATCTTCTCGGCCGGATCGGCGAGCAGCTCGGCCTCGCTCAGATGCTCGTCGGCGAGCTGGTGGACGAAGCTCGAATTGGCGCCGTTCTCGAGCAGCCGACGGACGAGATAGGCGAGCAGATCCCGGTGCCCGCCGACCGGCGCGTAGATCCGGCAATGATAGCCTTCCTCGCGGACCAGCCGCTCATACAGCCCCTCGCCCATGCCGTGGAGCCGCTGGAACTCGAAATCGCGGCTCTCGCCCGCCCATTCGAGGATCGTCGCGACGGTGAGCGCATTGTGGCTCGCGAAAGCGGGAACGATGTTCTTCGCGTCGAGCATGTCGCGCGCGCAGGCGAGGTACGAGACGTCGGTCGCCGCCTTGCGGGTGAACAGCGGATAGTCGGGCAGGCCCTCGACCTGGGTGCGCTTGATCTCACTGTCCCAATAGGCGCCCTTGACGAGGCGGACGTGCATCGGCCGGCCGAGCTGATCGGCCCAGCCGATCACCGCGCGGGCGCGCTTGCCATAGGCCTGCACCGCCATGCCGAACCCGTCCCAGCCCTTCAATTCGGGCCGCTTCGCCACTGCGCCGATGATGTCGAGGCTCATCTCGAGCCGCTCGCTCTCCTCGGCATCGACCGTCAGCGGAATCCGCTGGCTGCACGCCTCCGAAGCGAGTTGCGCCAGCATGTCGATGAGCTCGGGGACGCATTTATCGTATTGGGCGACTTCGTAGCGCGGGTGGAGCGCGCTGAGCTTGACCGAGATCGAATGCCCCGCCTTGGGATCGCGCCCGACCGCGCGGATCGCCTCGAAATAGGCCTCGAAATACCGTTCGGCATCGGCCTTGGTCCGCGCCGCCTCGCCGAGCATGTCGAAGCTCGCGGTGAAGCCCTGATGCTCGGGTTTCTTCATCCGCTTCATCGCCTCGTCGATGGTGCGGCCCATCACGAAGACCTCGCCCATCATCTTCATCGCCGCGCCCACCGCCTGGCGCACGAAAGGCTCGCCGGCGCGGCTGATCAGCCGGCGCAGCGCGCCTTCCTTGTCGCCGACCACCGCGCGGCCGAGCATCAGCCCCCAGGTCGCCGAATTGACCAGCGCCGAGTTCGACCGGCCAGCATGCGCCTTCCAGTCGGCGTCGCCCAATTTGTCGGCGATCAGCAGGTCGGCGGTCTCGGGATCGGGAACGCGCAGGAACGCCTCGGCGAGGCTGAGCAGCGCGACGCCCTCGGACGAGTTGAGCCGATACTCCTGGAGGAACTGGTTCACCCAGCCGCGATTCTGCGCCGCGCGCAGATCGGCGAGCAGCGCCAGCGCGTGATCCATCACCCGTCCGCGCGACTCGGGGGTGAGCCGCGCGCGCTCGATCAGCGGCTTTAGAACATCGGGTTCGGCCGCGCGGTGCAGCTTCGCCATGGTTGCACGAGGAGAGGACGCTACGTCAGTCGCCATTTTCAAATTCTCGGTCGGGTGAGGCTTGCGAGAGCCCCACCGGGGTCATTAGATGGGGTCGGGCTATGTAAGAAAATTGCGCGGGAGAATAGTCTCGGTGGAAACGATCAGCGTCCAGCAGATGGCCGAAAGCGTCGGAACCGAGCGCGTCTCCGACTGGGTCGAGGTCACCCAGGGCATGATCGACCAGTTCGCCGAGGCGACCGGCGACCACCAGTTCATCCATGTCGATCCCGAACGCGCCGCGCAGACGCCGTTCGGCGGAACGATCGCGCATGGCTTCCTGTCGCTCTCGCTGATGCCGATGCTCGCCGCGAGGACCGGCGCGCCGTCGATCGCGGGCGCCACGATGGGGGTCAATTACGGCGGCAACGAAGTTCGTTTCCTGACCCCGGTCCGCTCCGGCAAGCGCGTGCGCGGCCGTTTCACATTGCTGAAATTCACCGAGCGCAAGCCCGGCGTCTGGGAACAGGTCCAGCAATATGTCCTCGAGATCGAGGGCGAGGAAAAGCCCGCGCTGATCGCCGAATGGATCGCGCTGGTTTACGTTTGAGATCAACAAGCCGCTCCCCTTCCGGGGAGGGGTTGGGGGTGGGTGCGAGCCGCAGGCGAGCCTCCCTCCGCTGAAGAAGAAGCCGACGCTGACGCGTCGGCACCCACCCCCAGCCCCTCCCTTGCAGGGAGGGGAGCAGAAGAGAGAAGAACCCATGCCTCGCTCCGCAGTCATCGTCTCCACCGCCCGCACCCCGATCGGCCGCGCCTATCGCGGCGCGTTCAATGCGCTTCCCGCCCCCACGCTGGGCGCCGCCTCGATCCGCGCCGCGGTCGAGCGGGCCGGGATCGATCCCGCCGAGGTGCAGGACGTGGTGTTCGGCGCCGCGCTCCAGCAGGGCAGCCAGGCCGCCAATATCGCGCGCACCGCACTGCTTCGCGCGGGCCTGCCGGTCTCGGTGGCCGGCATGTCGGTCGATCGCCAGTGCGCCTCGGGGCTGATGGCGATCGCCACCGCCGCCAAGGAGATCGTGGTCGACAATATGGACATCGCGATCGGCGGCGGCGTCGAGTCCATCTCGCTCGTCCAGACTCCGGCGATGCGCGTCGAGCCCGACAGGGAGCTGCTCGCGATGCACGGCGACATCTACATGCCGATGCTGCAGACCGCCGAAGTGGTCGCCGCGCGCTACGGCATCGGCCGCGACCGCTGCGACGAATATGCCCTTCAGTCGCAGCAGCGCACCGCCGCCGCGCAGGCCGCGGGCAAGTTCGACGACGAGATCGTCGCGGTCACCGCGACGATGAACGTCGTCAACAAGGAGACCAAGGAAGTCAGCCAGAAGGAAGTCACGCTCGCAAAGGACGAGGGTAACCGCGCCGACACCACGCTGGAGGGCCTGAAGGGGCTCAATCCCGTTCTGCCCAACGGCACCGTCACCGCCGGCAATGCCTCGCAGCTCTCGGACGGCAGCTCGGCCAGCGTGCTGATGGAGGAATCGCTCGCTTCCAAGCGCGGGCTCACCCCGCTCGGCCGCTATGTCGGCATGGCCGTCGCCGGCACCAAGCCCGACGAGATGGGCATCGGCCCGGTCTTCGCGATCCCGAAGCTGCTCGAGCGCTACAACCTCAAGATGGACGATATCGGCCTGTGGGAGCTCAACGAGGCGTTCGCGGTGCAGGTGCTCTATTGCCAGGACAAGCTCGGCATCCCGGGCGAGCTGCTCAACGTCAATGGCGGCGCGATCTCGATCGGCCACCCCTATGGCATGAGCGGCGCGCGGATGACCGGCCATGCGCTGATCGAAGGCAAGCGCCGCGGCGCGAAGTACGTCGTCGTGACGATGTGCATCGGCGGCGGCATGGGCGCGGCCGGACTGTTCGAGGTTCTCTGAGGCGTTGACGAGGGTGCCGCTCGGCGGCACCCTCTCCGGATGGAGATCATGCCAAATCGGGGCGTTGCGTTTCTCGGCGCCATCACCCTTGCCCTATCGCAAGGCCTTCGACTTTCACGGGCGTGAGACGCGCACGAACGCCTTTGTTGGCTTGCTCATCGTCGTCACTTTGGCGGGGGCGTCGTCGCGATGCTTCCGGCCGCGGATCTGCGCGACCCGCTCGGGGCCGGCCGGGATATCACCATCGCACGGTTCGCTGCCCAGCTGATCGCCTGCGCGCCGGTCGCGACGCTGCTTGCGCGGAGGCTGCATGATGCGGGGCTGCCGGGTCTCCCCGCGCTGCCGCTGGTGCCCGCCACACTGTTTCTCAGCTATTGGCATCATCTGACGTTCCTGTCGCCGACCGTCCCGGATCTGCCGCTCTGGGCAAGCCGGCTCCAGATCGCATCGGTGCTCATCCTTTACGCGATCGTTTTTCTCCCGCCGTCCGGACGCGGCTTGCGCTATGGCCCCGATCCTCGCCTGCCCTCGCAGCCGGGCGGTCTGCAGACAGCGCAATAATCCGTCGTTTGCCCAACGGCTTGCATAACAAAGCTGCATTCTTTAGCCTTTGACAACGCTGCCATCGCCTGGCGTTGTTGTTTCCGTAACGACTGTTAGCGATATCAGTGCCGGAGCCTCCGCCAAAAGGGGGCCGTACAGGAGGGGCCGCAATGGCGGGTGACGTGGCGTTGGTGGCCGATATCGGCCGCCAATCGGTTCGATTCGGGCTGACCGGCGGCGATGCGGGGATGATGCCGCGCGACGTGCGCAAATACATGACCGCCGAACACCCGACCTTCACCAGCGCGCTGGTCGCCTATCTGAGCGGCGTCGGCATGCAGGAAGCGCGGCTGCCGAGCGTCCTCGCCGTAGCCGGTGCGGTCCGCGGCGACCTGATCAACCTCACCGGCAGCCGCTGGTACATCTCGCTTTCAGGCGTCGAGGCGGTGCTGCGCTCGCGCCCGCGCGCGCTCAACGAATGCGCCGCCAACGCGCTCGCGCTCACCATGCTGCCGGTTTCGGCCTTCACACCGCTGCAGGGACCCACGCCGCGGCTGGTCGAGACGGGCGGCAATTATCTCGTGATCGGCACCGGCACCGGGCTCGGCGTCGCGGCGCTGGTGACGAGCAACGGCCGACTCGGCGCGATCCAGACCGAGGCGGGGCACATGTCGTTCGCGGCGAGCACCGCTGACGAGCGTAAATTCGCCGATCATTGCACCGCGCGCGGCCTGCCGTTCGATGTCGAGACGCTGCTGAGCGCCCCCGGGCTTCTGCTCGCCTATGAGGCGCTGTCGGGCGGCAGGAAGCTCGACAAGCCCGAGGACGTCACGCGCAATGTCGGGCGCGATCCGGTGAGCACTGCGGTGGTGCGGATGTTCGTCGAGCATCTCGGCAGCTTTGCCGGCGATCTCGCGCTGGCCTATGGTGCGTGGGACGGGGTGTTCCTGACCGGGGCGATCGCCCGCGCGCTGCATCCGCAGCTGATGGATCCCGGCTTCCGGCGCCGGCTGGAGGGCAAGGCCGCGTTCCGCCGCCAGCTCTCCGAGGTGCCCGTCGCGCTGGTCAACCGGACCGACCTCGAGCTGCTCGGCGCCGCCGCTGCGCTGGGGAACGCCTGAACGCCCGCGCCGTTACTCTCCCGAACGCAATCCGGGAGTGAATCATGGCCGACGCCGCCGAACTCAAGCAGGACCTGTGGAAGAAGCTGGCCGACAGCCCGTTCGTGATGATCGGGCTGATGGACAGCCCCGAGCATCATATCCCGCTGACCGCGCAGCTCGATCCCGACCAGGTCGACACGCTGTTCTTCTTCATCGGCAAGGACAATCGCCTCGCCCCGGGCGGGCGCGCGATGGCGCATTTCGTCTCGAAGGGGCATGATTATTTCGCCTGCTTCGACGGCACCGCGAAGATCGACAACGACTTCGGCATGATCGAGAAATTGTGGAACCGCCATGTCGAGGCGTGGTTTCCGGGCGGCAAGGACGATCCCAACCTCGCGCTGCTGCGCTTCGACATCGACACCGCCGAGCTGTGGGAGACCGACATGTCGGTATCGGGCAAGCTCAAGCTGCTGTTCGGCGGCACGATCAAGGGCGGCGAGGAAGGCAGCCATGCCGTGGTGGGCACCACTGCGGAGTCGTGACCCCCGGATATGATGCCGTCACCGCCGCGAAAGCGGAGCCCCCTCTCCACGGCGCGCGGCACGCGAATACACCGGCGGTGCCCGTTGCGCGTGCACGAGATGGGTCCTCGCTTTCGCGGGAATGACGATAAGGGCTTGTCAGGGTGCGCCCGGGGCGCGATCCATCGGTCATGGGGCCATCGCTCGCGCACCGCATCCGCACCGAGGCGCACGCCGTCTACCTCGCGGTACGCGACCCGCGGACACCGCTTTATGCCAAGCTGTTCGGCCTGTTCGTCGCCGCCTATGCGCTGTCGCCGATCGACCTCATCCCCGATTTCATCCCCGTGATCGGACTGCTCGACGACGTGATCCTGATCCCGATCGGCATCTGGCTGTTCGAGAAGATGATCCCCGCCGGCCAGTTCGCCGAGCATAGAGCGGCGGCCGAGATCGCCACGCGCCGGCCGGTGAGCTGGGGCGGCGTGCTGATCGTGCTGACGATCTGGGGACTGCTCGCGCTGCTTGCGTGGAGCGCGCTGGTCACGGCCTACGACTGACCGGCCGCCGGGTTGCGGCTATTCTCGATCCTGTCATGTTGCGGCTTCACGAACGGGCGCAAAAGGGAGCCTTGCGAACGATGAGTCACGATCTGCGGAACCGCCTTGGCGGGCTGTTGGCGCTTGTGCTGGGCGTTGCCATGGCGTGGCACGAGATCTGGCTGCCGCTCGAGGCGGCGCGGGCGCACGCGCCCGAGGTGCGCTACCAGACGACGATCTTCGCGATCGTGCCGCTGCTGATCGTCTTCGGGCTGTTCCTGCTGATCGGCGGCGCGCGCTGGCCCTACCGCGACGTCGCGCGGCAGACGCTGACTCCGGCGGGCTGGGCGCTGATGGCGGTGGTCGCGATCAGCGCCGGCCTTTCGTGGTTCTGGCTGAGCAGCACCTTCACCGCGCTCGGCTATCAGCACGGCTGAGCAGCGCGCCGCGGCTCAATCGTGCGCGGCGATCCACTGCTCGAGCACCGGCGCGATCTTCGTCCGCCATTTCGAGCCGTTGAAGATGCCGTAATGGCCCACGGCCGGCGCCATGTGATATTGCTTGAGCTTCGCCGGCAGCTTGTCGGCGATGGTCAGCGCGGCCCTGGTCTGGCCGAGCCCCGAGATGTCGTCGCGCTCGCCCTCGATCGCGAGGATCGCGACGTCGGTGATCGCCGAAGGATCGACCCGGCGGCCGCGATGGAGCATCTCGCCCTTCGGGAGCGCGTGGCTCTGGAACACCACGTCGATCGTCTGGAGGTAGAATTCGGCGGTCATGTCGCAGACCGAGCGATATTCCTCGTAGAAGGACATCGTCGATTCAGCGCCCTCGTCATCGCCCTGGACGAGATGCTTGAACATCTCCCAATGGCTGATCATGTGGCTGCCGAGGTTCATCGTCATGAACCCCGCAAGCTGCAGGAAGCCGGGATAGACTTTCCGGCCCGCGCCCGGATAGGTGACCGGGATCGTCGCGATGACGTTCTGCTCGAACCAGGCGTGCGGCCGTTCGGTCGCCAGCGTGTTGACCGCGGTCGGCGCCTCGCGCGTGTCGATCGGGCCGCCCATCATGGTGAGCGTCTTCGGGCGGTTGGGATGCTTGTCGGCGCTCATCAGCGCCGCGGTCGCGAAGGCCGGCACCGAAGGCTGGCACACTGCGAGCACATGCGCGCGCGGATCGCCGTCCTTGCCGATAAAGGCGAGAAACTCGGTTAGATAGTCGATATAGTCGTCGAGGTCGAAGCGGCCGTCGGCGAGCGGGACCAGCTTCGCGTCGCGCCAATCGGTGATGTAGACATCGGCGACCGGCAGCATCCGCTCGACCGTGCCGCGCAGCAGCGTGGCGTAGTGACCCGACATCGGGGCCACGATCAGCAGCCTGGGGCCGCCCTCCACGCCCTGCCGCACGAAGCGCTTGAGCTGGCCGAACGGCTTGCGCAGCACGATCTCCTCGCGGACCTCGACCTGCTTGCCGTCGATCGTGGTGAAATCGAGCCCGAAATTCGGCTTGCCGCGCGGCGCGGCGGCATGGGCGAACACCTCGAGCGCCGAGGCGAGCACCGGACCGCCGCCGAAATAGGCGAAGGGATTGGCCGGATTGTTGAGCAGCCCGGCCGAGAAATTGGCCCAGGCACTGGCGCCGGCAAGCAGGGAGCGCTGAATCTCGTAGGCGTCGTAGAGCATTGCATTCCTTCCACCGTCACCCGTTGGAACGGCGGCGACTTGTCTTATCAATATAGCGCGCCCCGGGGCGGTGCAACGTTGTCATACCAAATCTTCCAAATATGAGACGAGTTCCCAACTCCCTCTCCCGTCGGGAGAGGGAGGGAACCGGCGCAGCCGGCGGAAGGGTGAGGGCAGAAACTTGAGCAAGCTGCCCTCACCCTTCCCACTCGCTTCGCAAGCCGGCCCCTTCCCGCTCCCGGCGGGAGCGGGAGCAAGAGAGGTTCCCCTCCCCGCCCATTCACGCTAGTCCGCGCGCCATGGCCGAAACCGTACCGCCTGCGCCCGTTCCGCAACCGCGGCGCAAGCTCAGCAATCTGCTCGTCATCTGGAGCTTCACCCGCCGCTATCCGCTCCAGCTCGCGGTGGCGACGCTGGCGCTGGTCGCCTCGTCGCTGGCGACGCTGTGGATCCCGCGGACCTTCAAGCAGATCGTCGACAACGGTTTCGCCCAGGGCGCCGACACCAGCAAGATCGGCGTCTATTTCCAGGGGCTGCTGCTCGTCGTCCTCGCGCTCGCGGTGGCCACCGCGGTGCGCTTCTTCTTCGTCTCGTGGGTCGGCGAGCGCACCGTCGCCGACATGCGCATGGCGGTGCATCGCAACCTGCTGCGCCTCCCGCCCAAATGGTTCGAGGAAAACCGCCCGTCAGAGATCGCCTCGCGGCTGACCTCGGATACCGCGATCGTCGAGATGGTGGTCGGCAACACCGTCTCGACTGCGCTGAGGAACCTGCTCACCGGCGTGGGCGGGATCATCTATCTGTTCACGCTCGCGCCCAAGATCGCCGCCTATCTGATCGTCGGAATCCCGCTGATCGTGCTGCCGATCGTCTGGCTGGGCGGCCGGGTGCGTTCGCTGTCGCGCTCGAGCCAGGACCGGGTCGCCGATATCGGCGCGATCGCCTCCGAGACGCTCGGCGCGATGCGCATCGTCCAGGCTTTCGGGCAGGAGAAGCGCGAGGCCCAGCGCTTCGAAGGCGCGGTCTCGCGCAGCTTCGCCGCGGCGCAGCGCCGCTTCGGCCTGCGCGCGGTGATGACCGCCGCGGTGATCGGGCTGCTCTTCACCGCGATCACGCTGATCATGTGGGACGCGGTGTACGGCGTCGCCGAGGGCCGCATTTCGGGCGGTGCGATCACGGCGTTCGTGATCACCGCCGGGCTCGTCACCGGATCGTTCGGCGCGCTCACCGAAGTCTATGGCGAGCTGCTGCGCGGCTCGGGCGCCGCCAGCCGGCTCGCCGAGCTGCTGCGCGAGGAGCCCGACATCGCCGCGCCGGCGAACCCGGTGCCGTTGCCCCAGCCGCCGCAGGGCGCAGTGGGGTTCGAGAGCGTGACCTTCCGCTACCCGACGCGCCCCGAAGTATCGGCGTTGGCCGACTTCTCGCTCGACGTGCGCCCGGGCGAGACCGTCGCGGTGGTCGGCCCTTCCGGCGCGGGCAAATCGACGCTCTTCCAGCTGCTGCAGCGCTTCTACGATCCCGACACGGGCTGCGTCCGTGTCGACGGCATCGACATCCGCCAGGCCGATCCCGCCGAGATCCGCGGCCGCATGGCGATCGTGCCGCAGGAGACGGTGATCTTCGCCGCCAGCGCGCGCGACAATCTGCGTTACGGCGCGTGGGACGCGAGCGACGCGGCGATCTGGGCCGCAGCCGAGGCGGCCAACGCCGCCGAGTTTCTGCGCGAGCTGCCGCAGGGGCTCGAGACCTTTCTCGGCGAAGGCGGCGCGCGCCTTTCGGGCGGCCAGCGCCAGCGCATCGCGATCGCGCGCGCGCTGCTCCGCGACGCCCCGATCCTGTTGCTCGACGAGGCGACCTCGGCGCTCGACGCCGAGAGCGAGCGGCTCGTCCAGGACGCGCTCGAGCGGCTGATGGCGAACCGCACCACTTTGGTGATCGCGCACCGGCTCGCCACCGTGCGCGCGGCGGACCGGATCATCGTGATGGACGAAGGCCGCATCGTCGAGACCGGCAACCATGCCGAGTTGGTCGGCGCCAACGGTCTCTACGCACGGCTCGCCGCGCTGCAGTTCAACGAGGCCTGAGCAGCGCCTCCGCCGGGCATCGGCCGGCGCCTCGCGGCAGGACGATCGCGGTCAGGCGGCGTCGGCGGCGGTCCAATGCTCCGCATTGTCGTCGCCGTAAAAGGCCAGGACCTTGGCGATTTCCGCTTCGCTCGGCAGCAGATCCTCGAGCTTGTGCGCGGGGTGCGGATAGACGAAGCGGTTCGCCGCCATCGGCAGCACCAACCCCTCGGGCGCGCCGGCCATGAAGAAATTGCCGTGATACTGGTCGGGCCGCGTCAGCGGATCATGCTCGCCGAGAACCTTACCGATCGGCGCGAATTTGAGATCGGTGCCGAACACCGCATAGAGCGCCAGATCGACGAAGTTCAGATATTTCGCCGAGCCGCGCAGATGCGTGTCCTGCGCGATCACCGCGAGCAGGCTCTGCTGGACATAGGAGAGCGCGCCCATGTCCTTCACGACCTGGTTGAACTCGTGGCAGCCATCGTGATGGACGATCGAGCGGCGATCGGTCTCCGCGAGCATCACTTCGCGGACATAGGTCGGCAAGTCGCCGTGGAACAGGCGGATGCGCTTCGCGGCTTCGGGGTACATCCGCCGCGCGCGCTCGTAGGCGAAGCGCAGATAGGAGGCGCTGACGTCGACGAGATCGATGTCGAAGTCGAATGGCTCGGCGCAGCCGGCGAGATAGGCGGTCGAGCCGCCCATGAACACGCCCACTTCGACGACGCGATCGAACTGGCCGTTGAAGTCGCGCAGCGTGCGCACGAGGTCGAAATAATATTCGGTCGAGCACTGATCCTCATAGGCGAGGTCGAGGCTCTCGATCTTCGCGACGATGCGGTCGTAGATGCGGTTCTGGCCGAGAAACGCCCGGCTTCCCCAGACCGCACGATAGCCGCAGCCGATATGACCCTGCAGCCGCGCCTCGAGCGCGGCGATGTCCTGCGCGGTCTCGTACGGCGCGATGAAGGTTCCGAAGCTCATATTGCTGCTGTTCCGGTCGCCGCGGGGGATCTCTGGCGTTCACTCCTTTATAGAGGCTTCGCGCCCTCGCCGCGTCCGGCGCGCGCACGGGCTGGCGCTCCGCTAAATTTCAGAATATCGGGTATGGTCAAAGCGGCAGCGCCGGGGTGCTGCGGCAAGCCGACGCTATGGAGAGAGAAATGGCCGACCGCGAGTTCGATATCATCGTCTATGGCGCGACCGGCTTCACCGGCCGGCTGGTCGCCGAATATCTCGCGGCGCACTATCCGGACGTCGCATGGGCGATGGCCGGCCGCTCGCTGACCAAGCTGCAGGAAGTCCGCGACGCGATCGGCGCGCCCGCCGATACGCCCCTGCTCACCGCCAATGCCGACGATCCCGCCGCGCTCGCCGCGCTGGTGGCCCGGGCGCGCGTGATGATCACCACGGTCGGCCCCTACACGCTCCACGGCGAGCCCCTGCTCGCGGCCTGTGTCGAGACCGGCACCGCTTATGTCGACCTGTGCGGCGAGCCCAATTTCATGCGCGACATGATCGGCAAATATCAGGACGCGGCCAAGGCGAGCGGCGCGCGGATCGTCTTCTCGTGCGGGTTCGATTCGATCCCGTTCGATCTCGGCGTCTGGACCGTGCAGCAGGCGGCGATCGCGAAGTTCGGCAAGCCCGCGCCGCGGGTGAAGGGCCGCGTCCGCGCGATGAAGGGCACCTTCTCGGGCGGCACCTTCGCCAGCGGCAAGGCGACCGCCGCTGCGGCGATGAAGGATCCGGCGGTGTTCAAGGCGCTGATCGATCCGTTCGCGCTGACCCCGGGTTTCGCGGGGCCGAGCCAGCCCAAGGGCGTGCTGCCCGAATATGACGAGGCGGTGGGCGGCTGGGTCGCGCCGTTCATGATGGCGGTGATCAACACCAAGAACGTCCACCGCACCAACTTCCTCGCCGGCCATCCCTATGGCGCGGACTTCCAATATGACGAGATGATGGTCGCGCCGGGGCTCGGCGAGATGGGCAAGGCCGCCGCCGAGGCGATCGCGAAGATGAACCCGATGAATTCGGACAAGGGCCCCGCCCCCGGCGAAGGCCCGAGCAAGGAGGAGCGCGACACCGGCTTCTACGACATCGCCTTCATTGCCGAGATGCCCTCGGGCGAGCGGCTGACCGCATCGGTGAAGGGCGATCGCGACCCCGGCTATGGCTCGACCTGCAAGATGATCGCCGAGAGCGCGCTCTGCCTGATCCGCGACGTTCAGGGCGAAGGCGGCATCTGGACTCCCGGCGCGCTGATGGCCGAGCCGCTCAAGAAGCGGCTCGAGGCGCATGCCGGGCTGACCTTCGCGATCGAATAGCGCGTCTCGTCATCCCCGCTTGCGGGGATGACGACGTGGGATCAGCCCTTGTAGAAGAACAGCGGGATCGCCGCGCCGATCAGCACGAGCAGCAGGATGATCGGGATCAGCCGGCGCCGGCGCGCGTCGCTCTCGGCCTGCCAGGCGGCGGTGTCCAGCCAGTAGCGCCCCGCACCGGCCTCGCGAACCACGCCCCTGCCCTGCATCTTCTCGAACTGGCGCTGCTCGATATGGTTTTGCGGCGCATAGGCGACCGCGTCCTCCGCGCTGGTCGCGTGATGCACGAAGAAATGCGAGGCGATCCTGCGCCGGGCGCGCATGACGAGACCCGCGACGATGGATGGAACCGGTGACGCTGCGATCATGGCGTGCTCCCCCTAGCCTGCCCACAGGCTGGCACGGAATCGGCGCACGCTCAACGGCTTATCGCTTGCGCCCTTGATGCCGGATGTTGGCCGGGCGGCCGCGGCGCTTGATCTCGCGCTTCGGCCCGCGCGGGCCTCCCGGGCCGCGGCGTTCGTCGCGGGCGCCGCCGCTCGACCCCGAGCCCTTGCCGTCGGGCAGCTCGTAGCGCAGCGCGCCCGACACCGGATTGGCCTCGACGAGGCGCAACGGCAGGCGCTGGCCGAGCGCGAAGCTCGTCCCCGTATCGTCGCCGATCAGCTGCTGGCTCGCCTCGTCGTAGCGGAAATATTCGGTGCCGAGATCGCGCACCGGCACCAGCCCGTCGCCGCCGATGCCTTCGATCGTCGCGAAGAAGCCGAAATTCTGCACGCCGGTGATCCGCGCCTCCATCACTTCGCCGACATGATTGGCGAGATAGGCGGCGACATAGCGGTCGATCGTCTCGCGCTCGGCCTCCATCGCACGGCGCTCCAGCTGGCTGATGCTCTCGCCGATCCGGTCCATCGACCCCGCCTCCTCGGGGGTGAGCCCGCCCGGCCCGAGCCGGTACGCGTCGACCAGCGAACGGTGCACGATCAGATCGGCATAGCGGCGGATCGGCGAGGTGAAATGCGCGTAGCTGCCGAGCGACAGACCGAAATGCCCGGCATTTTCGGGGCCGTAATAGGCCTGGGTCTGGCTGCGCAGCACCTGCTGCATCACTTCGTCGCGGAAGTCCGCCTCGCCGACCCGCTCGAGGATATGGTTGAACGTCGCCGGCCGGATCACCTGACCCAGCGCGAATTCGAGATCGAAGGTCTTGAGATATTCCTTGAGCGCGACGAGCTTCTCGCGCGCCGGCGGCTCGTGGACGCGGTACATCACCGGCGCCTTCTTCGCCTCGAGCGCCTTGGCCGCGGCGACATTGGCCGCGATCATGTAATCCTCGATCAGCTTGTGCGCGTCGAGCCGCTCGCGCGGCGCGACCGAGAGGATCCGACCCATCTCGTCGAGCATGATCCGCCGCTCGGGCAAGTCGAGGTCGAGCGGCTCGCGCTTGGCGCGCGCCTTGTTGAGCGCGCGCCAGCAGTCCCAGAGGTGGCGAAGCGCCGGCTCGATCGCATCGCGCTTCTCGCCGCCCGGGGCGAAGCGATCGTCGAGCAATGCGCGCGCGCTTTCCGGCCCGTCGATGATCGTCTGCGCGTCGTCATAGGCGATGTTCGCCGCGAGGCTGACCACCGCGCGGCTGAACCGCCAGCTCTTGAGCTCGCCATGCTTGCCGACCTGCAGGTGGCAGGCCAGCGCCGCACGGTCCTCGCCTTCCTTGAGCGAGCAGACCTCGGCCGAGAGGATCTCGGGCAGCATCGGCACGACGCGATCGGGGAAATAGACCGAGTTGCCGCGCTTGCGCGCCTCGCGATCGAGCTGCGAGCCGGGGCGAACGTAGAAGCTGACATCGGCGATCGCGACCACGGCCTTCCAGCCGCCTTCGTTGCCGGCATCGTCGTCGGGCGCGGCCCAGACCGCGTCGTCATGGTCGCGCGCATCGGCGGGATCGATCGCGACGATCGGAAGGTGGCGCAAATCCTCGCGCTCGCCGAGCGGCTGCTTCGCGATGCGCTCGGCCTCGGCGAGCAGCTCGTCGGAAAAGACATTGGGGATGCCGTGACGATGGATCGCGATCAGCGAGAAGCTGCGCGGGGCGAACGGATCGCCGAGCCGCTGGACGACATGCGCGAAGATCCGCGGCGGCTTGCCCGCCTTGTTGGCGAGGACGAGATCGCCCGGCTCGGCGCCGTTGCGCTCGGAGATCGGATAGCTGCGTCGTTCCTTCTTCTCGACGCCGTGGAGATAGAGCCGCCCGCCCTCTTCGTGGACGACGCCGAGCATCTGCTCCTCGCCGCCGGCGAGCTTCTTCATCGGGTGCGCGATCCAACCGTTGCCGGCCTCTTCGGTGCGCGCGAGGATGCGATCGCCGATGCCGAGCGCCGAGCGCTTGCCGCGTTGCTCGCGCACGCGCAGCCGCGGTACCGGGATGCCCTCGGCCTCCCAGCGCTCGGGCACCGCCCAAATCGTGTCGCCATCGGCGTCGGTGATCCGCAGCACGGTCACCTTGGGCACCCCGCCCATCTTGTGGAAGGCGCGGCCGGGGGCGCTGTCGATCAGCCCCTCGTCGGCCATGTCCCTGAGAAGCGCCTTGAGCGCAATCTTGTCCTGCGCCGAAAGCCCGAAAGCCTTGGCGATCTCGCGCTTGCCGGCGGGGGTAGTGGATGTGGAAATGAAATCGAGGATCTGCTCACGCGTGGGCAGACCTGCTCTTCGTTTTGGTTTTGTCATTGAATCCGAAGATAGGGACTCGCGGCGGCTTGTCCAACTGCGTAACTGGCATCGTGCCTTACGACCTTCTGATCATCGGCGGCGGCATCAACGGTTGCGCCATCGCCCGCGAGGCGTCGCTCGCCGGCCTCAAGGTCCTGCTCGTCGAGAAGGACGATCTCGCCAGCCATACCTCCTCTGCCTCGACCAAGCTGATCCATGGCGGGCTGCGCTATCTCGAGACTTACGAGTTCCGCCTCGTCCATGAGGGGCTGCACGAACGCGAGCGGCTGCTGACCGCCGCGCCGCATCTGATCCGCCCGATGACCTTCGTGCTGCCGCACGCGCATGCGCTGCGCCCGTGGTGGGTGGTCCGCGCCGGGCTGTGGCTCTACGATCGGCTCGCCGGCAAATCCGCGCTGCCACGCTCGCGCAGCCTGCACGCCAGCGACACCGCGTTCACCGATCCGCTCGCGGGAGATCATCGCGGCTTCGTCTATTCGGACGCGTGGGTCGACGATTCGCGGCTGACCCTCGCCAACGCGCTCGACGCCGCCGCGCACGATGCCGAGATCGCCACGCGCACCGAATTTCGCGCCGCGAGGCGAACCGGCGACATGTGGCAAGTCGACCTGTCCGACGGACGCACCGTCGAGGCGCGCGCGCTGGTCAACGCGGCCGGTCCATGGGTGCGAACGATTATCGATAACACGCCTGTTGCGACTCATTCGCAGGTCCGTCTGGTCAAAGGCAGCCATATCGTCGTGCCCAGGCTGTTCGAGGGCGAGCACGCCTATATCCTGCAGCAACCCGACCGCCGCATCGTCTTCGCCATCCCCTATGAGGGCGGTTTCACCGAGATCGGCACCACCGACGTTCCGGTCGAGCGCCCCGAAGATGCGAATTGTTCGCAAGAGGAAGTCCAATATCTCTGCGACGCGGTGAACCGCTATTTCACCCGCCAGATCGCGCCCGGCGACGTCGTGTGGAACTGGTCCGGCGTGCGCCCGCTCCATGACGACGGCGCGGCCAAGGCGCAGGCGGTGACCCGCGACTATGTCCTCGAGCTCGACACCGAAGGACCGCCTTTGCTCTCGGTCTTCGGCGGCAAGATCACCACCGCGCGCGCGCTCGCCGAAGAGGCGATGGAGAAGATGAGTTCGCTGCTCGGCATCGAACCGCGCTGCCGGACAAGGGCGCGCGCCTTTCCTGGCGGGATGATCGCCGATTTCGAGCTGCATTGCGCGCATGTGCTGGCCCGCTGGCCCTTTCTCGGCGCCGACCGCGCGCGGCGGATGGCGCATGGCTATGGCACGTTGCTCGGCGAGATGCTCCGCGACGTGCGTGACGAGGCGGGCATGGGCGCGGCGTTCGGCGCGGGGCTGACCGAAGTCGAGGCGCGCTGGATGCACGATCGCGAATGGGCGCGCACCCCCGAGGACGCGCTGTTCCGCCGCTCCAAATTGGGGCTGCATCTGGACGCGGCCGAGCGCGACGCCTTTGCCCGGTGGTGGACCGCAACATTCGCTTAACCATTTGTTGATAACTCCGCCCCTAGCAGTTCTGCGGGGGCAGGAGGGTTATGGCGACGCGGCTATCGCAATTCCGGACAGTGGGGCCTGCGCTCGTCGAGCAGCGCAGCGAGCCGCGGCATCGCATCACCGTCACCCGCGCCACCGTCCGCAAGCAGGGCAATGGCTCGGTCGAGGCGATCCTGCGCGATCTCTCGGTCTATGGCTGCCGCCTCGCCTGTACCGCCGAGCATCCCGAAGGCGAGCGCGTCTGGCTGCGCCTCAAGGACAGCCTGCCGATCCCGGCCACCGTGGTGTGGAACAATGGCGATCACATCGGCTGCCGCTTCGATGCGCCGATCGAGCGCAGCCTGATGCGCTCGCTGACTCTCGTGATCTGCTGAGCCCTCCGAGCCTCAGCCGCCCGATCCGTCCCAGTCGCCAAGCACGTTCGCGCGCGTGAAGCGCGCCGCGTCGGCCGCGCTCAGCATCCGCCGCATCGGCGAGGCCGGGCCCGCGCCGGGCCCGCGGCTGGCATGTTCGAACAGCCGCGCCTCTTGCGGGGTCAGCTGGCGGCGCTCGCCGTCGGGGCCCTTATAGCCCATCCACGTCCAGCCCTCGCGCTTGATGTGCGCATCCATCCAGCAATCGAGGAACACCGATTGCCCGGTCAGGTCCATGTTGCCGCCGGCACGCCACGGCCGTCCGAGCCAGGTCGAACGCGCCGGCACGCCGGGCTCGCGGGTCAGGCGGCAGCGGGAGAAGACGAGCCCGAATTGCTGCGCCAGCGGCGTGCTCGGCGCGGTGAGGAAGCCGAACTCCCCGGCGCCCGGCACATAGCGCGTCACGATCTCGCAGCGCTCGAACCACGCCGGCGCGCCGCCGAAGATGAAATCGACGCCGCCGACGATCCGGCAATCGGCGATGCGCGCGCGCGCCTGGACGTAGAGCGTGTCCTGATAGCCTTCGAGCCAGCAACGCTCGACCAGCGTTCGATCGGCCTCGCGCCCGATCACCAGCGCCACTGCCTGCGCGCCGTTGCCGGCATTGTCGCGCTTCGCGCCGACATAGTCGAAGCTGTTGCGGATGGTGAGGTTGCGCAGCGTCGCGCCGGGCGCCGAGACGGTCAGCGTGCCGGTGCGGCCGGTGCCCCAATTGTTGCCGTCGGGATGCTTGAGACCGGCATAGGTGCCGAAGCTGAGCACCGTGCCGCGCCCGCTGCCGACGATCGTGACATTGGGCACGGCGATCGTCAGCTTCTCGATCAGCACGCCTTCGCGGACGAGGATGCGGAAGGGCCGCCCGCCCGCCGCGGCGGCGGCTTCGAGCGCCTTGCCGAGCGTGCCGGTGCGCGGATCGACGATCGCGTCCCAGCGTTCGTTCTGCGCTCGCGCGGCGACGGGAAGCACCAGCGCGCCAGCGAGCACCGTCCGTCGATCGATCATCACCCCTCCCCGCTACCAGCGATAATTGAAGCTCACGCTGATCCTTTTGCCCTTGCCCGATCCCGCCGGAACTTCGTGACGCAGCCAGCTTTCCCAGAGCAGCACCGTGCCCGGCTCGGGCACGACCTCGATGAAGCTCTGCAGGCTTTCCGGCGCGTCGGGGCGCCGCGGCGGCGCCGCCATCATCATCGCGTGGCGCGGATCCTCGAGCTTGAGCCCGCGCGATCCCGGCGGCAGCGCGATGTAGGCGGTGCCCGAGACCACGCTGTGCGGATGGATGTGCGCGCTGTGCCCGCCCTTGCCGTCGAGCACGTTCGCCCAGAGGCTGTCGAGCTTGAGCTTCTTGCCGCCGAGCTCGAACCCGCAGGCCGCAGCGAACGACGCGACATGCCGGTCGAGCAGCCGCTTGAGATCGGCGAACGCCGGATCGCGGATCGGCAGATCGTCGAGCGAGGCGTAGCTGGTATAGCCCGGATAGCCATGCGCCTTCGCCCAGCGCCGCCCCGCCACATCGTCCTCGGCGAGCTGGAGGCACGAGGCCTCGAGCTCCTCGATCAGCGCGGCGTCGCCGAGCGGCTGCTCATAGAGCAGGGTGGAGAAGAGCGTGCGCATCTTCCCTACTCCGTCACCCCGGCCTTGTGCCGGGGTCCACCGCGAGGCGAGCGGTGGTCAAGAGGTGCGAAGTCAGCCTGCGCGGCGCAGTGGACCCCGGTACAAGACCGGGGTGACGATGCTGGTGTAAAGTGGTGCCCCTCAATATGCACGCGCGACCAAAATCCGCTCGACCGCGGGCGCGCCGGTGAAAATGCACGCGCCTTCCGCCGCCGCAGCATCGCCCGGCACGTTGCGGAAGGTGAGCTTCAATGCCTTGAGCCGCTCGACGACCTTGTCGAGCTCGGCCCCGCCCGGCTTCGACCAATTGACTTCGACCCAGCCCGGCTTCGCGCCGTCGAACGCCTTTTCCAGGTCGGCGAAATCGGTGATGCCGCGTGTGATGTTGGCATCCATCCGCTCGCGCGCCTGGCTGTGCAGCGCGTGCTGGATGCTCTCCAGCATCTGCGTCGCCTCGTCGACGAACTGCGCCTGCGCGACGATCGCGCTGTCGAGCTTGCCGTCCTCGCGATAGAGCCGGTCGCGGCGGATCACCGAGACGTTCGCGCCGGCGACGTCGCGCCCGCCGACCTCGATCACGATCGGCGCGCCCTTCTTGACCCAGCCCCAGCGCTTGGTCGCCGCCTTGGCGGGACGCAGATCGAGCAGCGCGCGCACCGGCTCGCCGAACACGCTGAGCACCGACAGCTGCTGCTGGAGGTTCTTGCAATAATCGACGATCGCCTGATCCTCGGGCTGATCGCGCAGCATCGGCACGATCACGATCTGCCACGGCGCGATCCGCGGCGGCACGCGCAGCCCGTCATCGTCGCCATGGACCATGATCACGCCGCCGATCATCCGGGTCGAGACGCCCCAGCTCGTCGTCTGGGCCAGCTCAAGCTCGCCCTCGGCGTTCTGGAAGCGGATGTTCTGCGCGCTGCTGAACGTGGTGCCGAGGAAGTGGCTGGTGCCCGCCTGGAGCGCCTTGCCGTCCTGCATCATCGCCTCGATGCTGTAGGTCGAGACCGCGCCCGGGAAGCGCTCATTCTCGGGCTTCTCGCCCGCGACCACCGGCATCGCGAGGCAGTCCTCGGCGAAGCTGCGATAGACTTCGAGCATCTTGAGCGTCTCTTCGCGCGCCTCGGCCTCGCTGGCGTGCGCGGTATGGCCTTCCTGCCAGAGGAACTCGCTGGTGCGCAGGAACATCCGCGTGCGCATCTCCCAGCGCACCACGTTCGCCCATTGGTTGATCAGCACCGGCAAGTCGCGCCAGCTCTGGACCCAGCGTGAGAAGGCCGCGCCGATCACCGTCTCCGAGGTCGGGCGCACGACGAGCGGCTCTTCGAGCTTCGCCTCGGGATCGGGGACGAGCTTGCCGTCCTTCTGGACCAGCCGGTGATGCGTGACGACCGCCATCTCCTTGGCGAAGCCGTCGACATGCTCGGCCTCCTTCTCGAAATAGGAGAGCGGAATGAACAGCGGGAAATAACAATTCTCATGGCCGGTCGCCTTGATGCGATCGTCGAGCAGGCGCTGGATGCGCTCCCAGATGCCGTAACCCCATGGCCGGATGACCATGCATCCGCGCACGCCGCTCTCCTCGGCCAGATCGGCCTCCGAGATGACGGCTTGGTACCATGCCGCGAAATCGGCTTCGCGGGTGACGTTGAGAGCGTGCTTGATCATGCTCCGGGCACTAGCGCCAATGCCCCGCCGGTCAAGGCGGCGCGCTTGCGCGGCCGCGTCGGCGATGGTCTAACCCGCGGTTCGAGGGGGAATTCACATGACAGAACGATCGCGCGGGGGAGACCCGCTCTGGGCAGTGGCGCTCGGGATTCTGCTGTTTCTGGCGCTGACCGCGGGCGGCGTGACCGCAGCGGTCTATTTCGCCAAAACCGGCTTCGCGAAGCGCACCTCGCCCGAGGCGGTCGACACGGCGCTGACCGCGGACCCCGATTCGGCCGCGATGATCGAGGCGATGCAGGAAAGCTATCCCGAGGATTATGCGAAGATCCGGATCGCCGTCTCGGAGAGCGCCCGCCGCGGCGCGGCGCCGGCATCGCTGCACGTCGAGACCTTCCAGTTGATGCGCAACGCCGCGCTCGCGCATCTCCCTGAGCTCGCCCAGGCGCCGCATGCCGAGCTCGCGGCGTACACCGCCGCCGAATCGCGCATGCTCGCGGCCCTCGAGACCGACGATCTGACGCTCTGCGCCCGCTACATCATGCGCGGTTTCGGGCCGGGCGAAGTCCTTTCGCCGGAGGCCCGGATCGCGCTCGCCGAAATGGGCGTCGCCCAGTGGCGGGGCGCCGCCGCGGGGCGCGATCAGCCGGTGAAGCGCAAGGTGGGGGCCGCGCTCGCGCCGCGCGATGCGGAAGCGCTGGTCGCCGCGATGCGAAAACAGGGTATGGACGACAGGGATCTCGAGGTTTTCAGCACACCCGGGCTCTGGGTGCGTGCAGCACCTGCGCAGCAATGCGCCGTCGGCAAATGGCTGATCGACGCGATCGGCACATTGCCGGCCGAGCAGTCGGACCGCGTCGCGGCATGGCTTATCCTCCAGAAGCGTCTGAAATAAGGGCCATTCCCTGCTTGTGAACGCTTCCCGCAACGCCTAGCGCAACGCGATGCCCGCCAGAGACGAACGCATCTTCGCCGGCCTTGCGCTGCGCCTCTTCGCGGTTGCCTGCCTGTCGACCATGTCTGCGCTGATCAAGCTCGCCGAGACGCGCGGCGCGACGCTGGCCGAGACGATGTTCCACCGCCAGCTCTGGGCCGTGCCGATCGTCACGGCGTGGATCATGATCGGGCCCGGGCTCGGCTCGATCCGCACGCAGCGTTTCGGCGCGCATGTCACGCGCACCGCGATCGGGCTTACCGGGATGGTGTTCACCTTCGGCGCGGTGCTGCTGCTGCCGCTCGCCGAGGCGACGACGCTCAACTTCACCGTGCCGATTTTCGCGACGCTGCTCGGCGCGCTGGTGCTGCGCGAGAAGACTGGCTGGCACCGCTGGGGCGCGGTGGTCGTCGGGTTCGTCGGCGTGCTCGTCGTCGCCCAGCCGGGCAGCGGCCAATTCCCGCTGTTCGGCGCCTTTGTCGGGCTGATGGCGGCGCTGTTCGTCGCGATCGTCGCGATCACGCTCAGGCAGATCGGCAAGACCGAGAGCGCCGGCACCACGGTGTTCTGGTTCTCGGTGCTGTCGCTGCCGCCGCTCGGCCTCGTCTACAGCTTCCAGCTCCAGTCGCACGACTGGTTGACCTGGGCGAACCTCGTCGCGATCGGGCTGGTCGGCGGCGTCGCCCAGCTCGCGCTCACCGCCTCGGTGCGCTTCGCGCCCGTCGCCACCGTGATTCCGATGGACTATTCGAGCCTGATCTGGGGCACCTTCTACGGGTGGCTGATCTTCGGCGCATGGCCGACGCCCTGGACGTGGATCGGCGCGCCGATCATCATCGCGAGCGGGCTCTACATCGTCTGGCGCGAGCGCGTGCTCCATCTGCGCCAGACCGAGAGCGTCACCGACGCGGCGACCTCATGAGCGCCGCAGCACGAGGCTGAGATTGTTCGCCGGCATCGGCACGATCCGCTCGAGCCGGAGCCCCTGCGCCAGCGCGGCGGCGGAGACGTCCGCGACATGGCGCAGCCCCCAGGCAGGGTTGCGCCCCTTGAGCGAGACGTCGAACGCCTCGTTCGATTCGGCGGTCGGCACGCCCTGCTGACGATAGGGGCCGTAGAGGATCAACGGCGCGCCCGGTGCGAGCAGCCGCCCTGCCCCCGCCATCAGCCCGAGAGTCGCCTCCCATGGGCTGATATGAACCATGTTGACGCAGAGGATCGCGTCGGCAGCGGCGATCGGCCAGTCGGGCTGCGCCGCATCGAGCGCCACCGGCGGCGCCACATTGGCCAGCCCGGCGCACCAATCGGCGATCGAGGCGAGCGCATCCGCATCAGGATCGCTCGGCTGCCAGCGCAATCCGGAGAAGCGTTCGGCGAAGAAGGCGCAATGCTCGCCGCTGCCGCTCGCTATTTCGAGCACGGTGCCGTGCGCCGGCAGCGCCTCGGCGAGGACGGCGGCGATCGGCTCGCGGTTGCGCGCGGTCGCGGGGGCGTGGCGCCGCGCGCTCACAGCGCGCGCGCCGCTGCGAGCAGCCGGCGGGCGCGCAGCCACATTTCGAGCCGCTGCGTCGCGAGCAGCCCCAGCGCGAACGCGATCAGCACGTCGGTGACGGTCATCACGTCGAGCGCCGGGCCGCCGAATTGCGCGGTGTTGCGCGCGGCGCTGCGCACCACGATCAGCCCGAGGATCAGCAGCAACGCCGCCGGCGAGGTGCGTTGCGAGATCGCATGCGTCTCGGGATCGACCTCGATCCGCATCATCCGTCCGCGCTGCCAGCCCAGTCCGATCCCGGCGGCGAGCGCGGCGAGGCACCAGAGCCAGGCCAGCCCGATCGGCGGGTGCGCCTGGAAGGTCACGGTCGCGATCACGATATAGAGTGCGGGGACGATCCAGAGCCGCTCGATCTTGAGCGGACGCGCGCGTCCGACGCTGCGCAGGCGAAACGCCATGACCACAGCGATGACGGCGACGGGAATCGCATAGCGAACCCAATCGGAGGGAGCATGGGCGGGGTTCATGCCCATGATCTTCCCGAAAGCGGCGGGCCGTGCAAGCCCGGGCTCAGGCCTTGCTCTTGCCCTTGCGCGCCGGATAGCGGCTGTCGTTGCCACCCAGCATGAAGGACGCCGCCAGCTTGGCGCGCGCCGCTTCGGCCGCGGCGGCCTTTTCGGCCTTCTCGGCTGCAGCCTTGTTGGCGGCTTCGCGCTCGGCGGCGAGCTTCGCCGCCTCGGCATCGGCCTTGGCCTTTTCGACCGCAGCCTTGTCGGCCTCGATCGATGCCAGCTTCGCCGCGCGGGCATCGGCCTCGGCCTTTTCGCGGGCGAGGCGTGCGGCCTTGCGCTCGGCCAGTTCGGCCTCGCTCAGCTTGGGCTTCGCCTTGAGCATCTCGAGCGCCTTCTTCTTGGCCTCAGCCGAGCGATTGGCGCGATCGTTGAACGTATCGTTGTAACTCATTCTCTACTCAAAACTCCTCAGCGGCTCACTCGGCCGCCTCTGCCCGTACGGGCGCTTTCCAGACAAGGACCGGCTTGCGCGCCGCAAGCGTCTCGTCGAGACGCCGGCGCGGCGCATGATGCGGCGCGGTCTTGACCGTCGGGTCGCCGTTCCGCGCCCGCGCTGCAACCGAACGGAAGGCGCCGATGAACTGATCCAGCGTCGCCTTCGATTCGGTTTCGGTGGGCTCTACCAGCATTGCACCATGTACGACGAGGGGGAAATATACCGTCATCGGATGGAAGCCCTCGTCGATCAGCCCCTTGGCCACGTCGATCGTCGAGAATCCCTCGGGCAATCCCTTATCGCTGAAGATCGCCTCGTGCATGCACGGACCCGATTTGGCGAAAGGCGCGTCGAGCACATCCTCCATCGAGCGCAGGATGTAATTGGCGTTGAGCACCGAATCCTCGGCGACCTGGCGCAGCCCGTCCGCGCCGTGGCTGAGGATATAGGTCAGCGCCCGGGTGAACATCCCCATCTGGCCGTGGAACGCGACCATCCGGCCGAAGCTCGACGCGTGATGCTCGCCCGCGGTCTCTTCCTCGACCAGCACGAACTGCTCGCCCTGCTTCTCGACGAACGGCAGCGGCGCATAGGGCGTCAGCGCTTCCGAGAACACCACCGGCCCCGAGCCCGGCCCGCCGCCGCCATGCGGAGTCGAGAAGGTCTTGTGCAAATTGATGTGCATCGCATCGATGCCGAGATCGCCCGGGCGCACCCGGCCGACGATCGCGTTGAAGTTCGCCCCGTCGCAATAGACGAAGCCGCCCGCCGCGTGGACCGCCTCGGAAATCTCGCGCATGTCGGGCTCGAACAGCCCGCAGGTGTTCGGGTTGGTGATCATCACCCCCGCCACGTCCGGCCCCAGCCGCGCCTTGAGCGCTTCGAGGTTCACCCGGCCGGCCTCGGTCGCCGGAATGTCCTCGACCGAGAAGCCCGCGAATGCCGCGGTGGCCGGGTTGGTGCCGTGCGCGCTCTCGGGAACCAGCAGCACTTTCCGCGCCTGCTGCCCCTTGGCGTCGAGCGCCGCGCGAATCGCCAGCACGCCGCACAGCTCGCCATGCGCGCCGGCCTTGGGGCTCATCGCCACCGAATGCATGCCGGTCAGCGTCACCAGCCAGTGCGCGAGCTGGTGGATCACTTCGAACGCGCCCTGGCAGGCATCGACCGGCGTGAGCGGGTGGAGATCGGCGAAACCGGGAAGCCGCGCCATCCGCTCGTTGAGCCGCGGGTTATGCTTCATCGTGCACGAGCCGAGCGGGAACAGCCCGAGGTCGATCGCGTAATTCTGGCGGCTGAGGCGGGTGTAATGCCGCACCGCCTCGGGCTCGGACAGGCCGGGAAGCCCGATCGTGCGCGAACGCTCGAGCCCGCCCAGCCGCGACTTGCCCGACGGCGCCTCGCCGAAATCCACCCCAGTCGTCTCGGTCGATCCGATCTCGAAGATCAGCGGCTCTTCGAGCATCAGCGCACGGTTGCCGGTGAAGGTCCCGCCCGAAGCTTCGCCTGCCTGCGGGGTGGTGGGGCGCCAGCCCGACTGGTTGATGTTGCTCATGCCAGCGCCTCCTCGAGCGCGGAGGCAAGCGTCTCGACGTCCTCCTCAGTGGTGGTTTCGGTGACTGCGACGATCAGGCCGTTCTGGAGTTCGGCCGCACCCGGATAGAGCCGGCCGAGCGACACGCCCGCAAGGATGCCCTTGTCCGCGAGCGCACGGACGACCGGGCGCGCTTCCTTCGACAGCTTCAGCGTGAACTCGTTGAAGAAGCGATCGGTGACCAGCTCGACGCCATCGACTTCGGCCAGCCGGTCGGCAGCGGCGCTCGCCGCGACATGATTGATCTCGGCAAGGCGGCGCAGGCCGGCTTCGCCCAGCAGGGTCATGTGCGCCGACATCGCCAGCGCGCAGAGCACCGAGCTGGTGCAGATGTTCGACGTCGCCTTCTCGCGACGGATATGTTGCTCGCGCGTCGACAGCGTCAGCACGAAGCCGCGCTTGCCCTCGGCATCGACGGTCTCGCCGCAGAGCCGGCCCGGCATCTGGCGAACCAATTTGTCCGAACAGGCGAACAGCCCGACATAGGGCCCGCCGAACTGGAGCCCGACGCCAATCGACTGGCCCTCGCCGACGACGATGTCGGCGCCCATCTCGCCGGGTGACTTGATCGCCCCCAGCGCCACCGGCTCGGTGACCACCGCGATCAGCAGCGCCTTCTTCGCGCGGCACGCCTCGGCGAGCGCGCTCATGTCCTCGATCCGGCCGAGGATGTCGGGATATTGGACCACGACGCAGCTGGTGTCGTCGTCGATCTGGTTGATCAGGTCGAGCGTGTCGGGCTCGGGCGAGAAGGTCGGCAGCGAGGTGACCAGCTGATCGCCGGTGAACTTCGCCATCGTGTTGGCGACCGACACGTAATGCGGGTGGAGCCCGCCCGAGAGGATCGCCTTGCCGCGCTTGGTCACACGACGCGCCATCACGATCGCTTCCCAGCACGCGGTCGAGCCGTCGTACATCGACGCGTTCGCCACGTCGCAGCCGAGCAGCCGTGCGACCTGGGTCTGGAACTCGAACATCACCTGCAGCGTGCCCTGAGCGATCTCGGGCTGGTACGGCGTGTACGCGGTCAGGAACTCGCCGCGCTGGATGATGTGATCCACCGACGCCGGCACATGGTGCCGATAAGCCCCTGCCCCGAGGAAGAACGGCACGTCGCCCGCGGCGAGGTTCTTCTTCGCCAGCGCCGACATGTGGCGCTCGACGGCGAGCTCGCTCGCGTGGAGCGGCAGGCCATGGATCGGGCCGTCGAGCTGCGCCGCGGCGGGCACGTCGACGAACAGGTCGTCGACCGACTTGGCGCCGATCGTGGCGAGCATCGCCTGACGGTCGGACTGGGTAAGGGGAAGGTAGCGCATCGAAACGTCTCCCCCCTCCCTTTCAGGGAGGGGTCGGGGGTGGGTAGCGGCGACGGAGGCTCGATGCCTCCGGCGTCGCTTTTTGGGGATGGTGCAGGAAGGGCTCGCTTCGCTCGCACCCAACCCCGGCCCCTCCCTTGCAGGGAGGGGAGCAGAAGTCAGAGCTTGCTCACGAAGTCCTTGTACGCGGCCTCGTCCATCAGGCTGCTCACTTCGCCGGCATCGGCGAGCGTCAGCTTGAAGAACCAGCCCTCGCCCTCGGGGTCTTCGTTGACCAGCGCGGGGTTGTCGGCGAGCGCGGCATTGCCTTCGATCACCGTGCCGGCGACCGGCGCGTAGACGTCCGACGCGGCCTTGACGCTCTCGACCACCGCGGCGTCGTCTCCCTTGGAGACGGTCTTGCCCGCTTCGGGAGTCTCGACGAACACGATGTCGCCCAGCTGGCTCTGCGCGTAATCGGTGATGCCCACGGTCGCGACTTCGCCGTCGACCTGGATCCACTCATGATCTTCAGTGAAATAACGGCTCATGGGTCAGTTTCCCTTTCTGACGTAGCGATGGGGGACGAAGGGCATCGGGACGACCTCCGCGTGATGGACTTTGCCGCGCTGGGCGAGCGTGATGCGGGTGCCGGGCGCGGCGAGCGCGACCGGGACATAGGCCATCGCGATCGGCTTCTGGACCGACGGCGCGAACCCGCCGCTGGTCACCTTGCCGACCTCGGTGCCGTCGGCATCGACCACCGCCGCGCCCTCGCGTACCGGCTGGCGGCCCTCGACGATCAGCCCGACGCGCTTGACGATCGCGGCGCCCTCGCGCTCGGCGATGATCCGGGCATGGCCGGGGAAGCCGCCTTCCTCGCGGCGACGCTTCGACAGCGCGAAGCCGAGATCGGCGGCGACCGGCGTGGTCTCGAGATCGAGATCGTGCCCGTAGAGCGGCAGGCCCGCCTCGAGCCGCAGCGAATCGCGCGCGCCGAGCCCGATCGGCTTGACCTCGGGCTGCGCGCAGAGCGCCTCGGCGAAGGCTTCGGCCGCCTCACCCGGAAGCGAGATTTCAAAGCCGTCCTCGCCAGTATAGCCCGATCGGCTGACCCAGAGCGGATTGCCGTTCCACTCGAACGCCGCGGCGGTCATGACGACGAGGCTCGCGACACCCGGAACGATGCGCTCGAGGGCATTCACCGCCTCGGGGCCCTGCAGCGCGAGCAGCGCCTGCTCGTCGAGATGGCTGATGCCGACCTCGTCGGGCAGCAGCTCGCGGAACACGCCGATATCGTCCCATTTGCACGCGCCGTTGACGACCATGTAGAGGTCGCCCGCCTCGGTCTCGAAGCCGTTCCCGCCAGGCAGCCGGGTGACCATCAGATCGTCATGGATGCCGCCATTCTCGGCGAGCAGCAGCGAATAGCGCATCCGCCCCTCGCCCAACCCCTTGATGTCGCCCGGCAGCAGCGTCTCCAGCTGCGCGTCGACTTGCGGGCCCGAGAAGAGCAGCTGGCCCATATGGCTGACGTCGAACAACCCGGCATGATCGCGCGTCCACAGATGCTCGGCCATGATGCCTTCATATTGGACGGGCATCTCATAGCCCGCGAACGGCACCATCCGCCCGCCGCGCGCGCGGTGCCAGCTGTCGAGCGGAAGCTGCTGCAGCTCCAGCGTCTCTTCGCCGTCTTCGATCTGATGGTCGCTCATTCCGGTGCACTCCGCGCGGGGTAAACGAGACATTGCTCCGCACGCGTGCGGCCAATCGCTCGCCCCCTCTGTCACGGAACCTGAGAGCTTTCCCCCGGGATCGCGCCCGGGGTTACCCCTTCGGTGGCCGCCTCCTCGGCAGCGCTTTCCAGAGTGTCACAGCACGCGCGGTCCCTGATGCCTGAGAGATTCCGGGGCGGTTGCTCCTTCGGCGGACGGCCCTCGAAGGACCGTCACTCTCCCGCGCGTGCCCAAACCGGTTGCCCGGAATCGACGCGGCGAGCCTTGGCCGGGGGGATGATTCGAGTCAATCGCGAAACTACCGGCCATTCCCTGCGCCCCTCCCTGCACGGGAGGGGAATCGGATGCTTAGCGCGTGACGTTGTACTTGAGCTGATCCTCGGTGAGCTGGAAGCCGACCAACACCTCGAAGGTCGATGCGAGCACCGCCGAGCGCACCGACGGATCGGCGAGCGGGTCCATCGCCGCAGCCTGATCGCCCGCCTTGCGCTTCTCGGTCAGCCGCCGGCGCACCTCCTCGGGTAGGGTCGCCGCGCTGCGATCGATATTGGCGCTGCCCTGCGCATGCGCCTGGGCGCGGATCTGTCCCTCGGCGAAGTGCACGGTCACCTGGCCGATCCGCTTGGCGGTCACCGAGGTGCCGCCGCGCACCACCGTGACGAAATAGGGGAAGGTCACGTCGCGGGCGGCGCCCGGCTGGGCGCGGCGGGCGAGCACGTCGAAGCTGACGGTGCTCAGCACCTGCGCGCCGGTCTCGTCGCAGGTCGACTGGAGGTTGGTGAGCGCGGCGGTCACGTCGATCGCGCTCGCCTCGCGGCTGTTCGCCGGGTTGAACAACGTGACGTCGCCGGTGCCGGCGGGGACGCCGATATGCGGACAGGCCGAGCGCACCGCGGTGATGCCGCCCTCGGCGATCTCGCCGGTGCGGGAGCAGCCGCCGGCGGCCAGCAGGATCAGGGCGGGGACGGCGAGCTTGGCGAGCGACACGGGCGGTACACCTTTCAGACGGAACAACGGGCCGCGCATGCGCGTGGCCCGGAAACGGCGCGCACCATAGGAACCGCCTTTCGCGCGCGCAAGCAATCGCGTAGAGCGCGGCCTGTCATGGAAGCGCCCGCCAAACCGCCGCTCGAACTGCTCATCGCCGCGCCGCGCGGCTTCTGCGCCGGAGTCGATCGCGCCATCCGCATCGTCGAGCTGGCGATCGAGAAATACGGCGCGCCGGTCTATGTGCGGCACGAGATCGTCCACAACAAATATGTCGTCGACAGCCTCAAGGCGAAGGGCGCGATCTTCGTCGAGGAGCTCGATCAGGTGCCCGACGGCGTGCCGGTGGTGTTCTCTGCGCATGGCGTTCCCAAGGCCGTCCCCGCCAAGGCGGCCGAGCGCGGCCTCTCCTATCTCGACGCCACCTGCCCGCTCGTCTCCAAGGTCCACCGCCAGGCCGAGCGGCTGGTCGCCGCCGGGCGGCACATCCTCTTCATCGGCCATGCCGGCCATCCCGAGGTGATCGGCACGTTCGGGCAGGTGCCCGCAGGCGCGATGACGCTGATCGAGACGGTCCCCGATGCCGAGCAGGTCGCGGTCGCCGACGCCGGCAACCTTGCCTTCCTCACCCAGACGACGCTGTCGGTCGACGATACCGCCGCGGTGCTCGCGGTGCTCAAGCGGCGCTTTCCGACAATCCTCGCCCCCGGCGCCGACGACATCTGCTACGCCACCTCGAATCGCCAGAGCGCTGTGAAGGCGCTGTCCGGCCAGGTCGATCTGGTGCTGGTGATCGGCTCGCCCAAATCGTCCAACTCGATGCGGCTGGTCGAGGTCGCGGTGCGCGAGGGCACCTGCGCGACGCTGATCCAGCGCGCCGACGACATCGATTTCGCGTGGTTCGAGGGCGTTACCAGGGTGGGGCTCACCGCCGGCGCCTCGGCCCCCGAACTGCTGGTGCGCGAAGTCGTCGATCGGCTCGGCACGCGCTTCGCGGTCGCCGAGCGCGAAGTCGAGACGATCGCCGAGAACATCGCCTTCAAGCTGCCGCGCGGCCTCGAGGCGGCCTGACCCGCGTCCCGCTGCCCGCTATGGCGGCCTCAAGTACAACTGCGCTTGTAAGCGTGGCGCGTCCAGGGGATGGGTCGCTGCGTTCGCGGGGATGACGAAGAGGGGGTTTGGTTGGCGGTCTACACACAGGTTTCGGCCGAGGCGCTTTCGGATTTCCTCGCGAAGTTCGACGTCGGCGAACTGGTATCCGCCAAGGGCATCGCCGAGGGCGTGGAGAACTCCAACTATCTCGTCGACACCAGCAAGAGCCGCTTCATCCTGACGCTCTACGAGAAGCGCGTCGCGGCGGACGACCTGCCTTATTTCATGGCGCTGCTCGATCATCTCGCCGAGCGCGGCCTGCCGGTGCCGCCGGCGGTCCCCGATCGCGACGGCACGCTGATCCACGCGCTCGAAGGCCGGCCGGCCTGTCTGATCCAGTTCCTCTCGGGCGTCTCGGTCTCGCATCCGACTCCGCTGCAGGCGCGCGCCGCCGCCGAGGCGATGGGCAAGATGCACAAGGCGAGCGCCGATTTCGCGCGCGATCGACCCAACTCGATGGGAGTCGCGGCATGGCGCCCGCTGTTCGAGCGGTGCGGCCGCGATCTCGATACGATCGCGCCCGGGCTCTACGACCGTGCCGGCAAGGCGCTCGACACGATTCTCGCCGGCTGGCCGAGCGACCTGCCGCGCGGCGCGATCCACGCCGATCTGTTCCCCGACAATGTTCTGATGCTGGGCAATCGCGTGACCGGGCTGATCGACTTCTATTTCGCCTGCACCGACATCCGCGCCTATGACCTCGCGGTGATGCACGGCGCCTGGGCATTCGACGCGAAGGGCGAGACATTCGATCCCGCGGTCGGCACCGCCCTGGTCGAAGGCTATGCCGCCAGCTTCGGGCTGACCGATGCCGAGCGCGCCGCGCTGCCGATCCTCGCCGAGGGCGCGGCGCTGCGCTTCTTCCTCACGCGCGCCTGGGACTGGCTCAACACCCCCGCCGACGCGCTCGTCACCAGGAAAGATCCGCTCGCCTATCTGCGCCGGCTGGACTTCTACGCAGCGAACGGCAACGCGCTTTTCGCATGACCGAACTGCAACATGTCGAGATCGCCACTGATGGCGCGTGCAAGGGTAATCCGGGACGCGGCGGCTGGGGGGCGGTCCTGCGGATGGGCGGCACCGAGAAGGAATTGTCGGGCGGCGAGCCGCACACCACCAACAACCGCATGGAGCTGATGGCCGCGATCCAGGGCCTCAACGCGCTCAAGCGGCCCTGCCGCGTCACGCTGTCGACCGACAGCCGCTACGTGATGGACGGCCTGACCAAGTGGATCCATGGCTGGCTGAAGAACGGCTGGAGGACCTCGGACAGAAAGCCGGTCAAGAATGCCGATTTGTGGCAGGGGCTGCTCGCCGCAGCGAAGCCGCACCGGGTCGAATGGGTCTGGGTCAAGGGCCATGCCGGCCACCCCGACAACGAGCGCGCCGACAAGCTCGCCAGCGACGCCGCGCTCGCCCAGCGCTGAGCGCCGACGCGACCCCGGATTGTCCCTCCGGCCCCATCATCAAGGCGCCGGCGCCGGATCGGTCATTTCGCGCCGGGCAATTTGATTCCGAGCAGCACCAGCCGATCGCCCGTGATGTCGAAAAAATGCGGCACACCCGCGGGGATCAGGATGACGTCGCCCGGACCCAGTGTCCGTGAGTTGCCGCCCTCGATCCGGCTTCCCTCCACCAAATTGGGTTTGCTGGCCTTTGGATCGGCCATCGTGCCCCCGGAAACCAGCGTGCCGGAGCCCTCCAGCACGATCGCGTATTCGGCCTCGGCCGGGTGAAGCGCGGGGCGGCCCGGCTTCCTCCATATCTCGATCGCCGCCACGGTCGCGCCGTCGCGGACCAACGGCCTCCACATGAACCCCTGATCGGCTTTCATTTCGCCGAGCATCTGGACGACCTGGCGTTGGACATCCGCGCCGCTCGCGAAGCCAGACGGGTCGGGTGCTTGAGCAGCACCCGTCTGCGCGTAAGCGGCGGCGCTTCCCGACGAAACGGCAAGCAGCAGCAATATGCCCATCGTCCGGGCTCGGGCCATTGTCTTCACCGCAACATTCCTCCGGTCCACGAACCATCCGATCGATTATTGCTGAAAGCGGTTTCCGACAATGGCGCGGGGCCCGCAAGGTCCCGTCATTGCCAAAATGCGGGCAGTCTCGGCCGTGCACTCGCCAAGTCTTTCAGCTCCCAAGACTTTGTGCGGACTTCACGTTCCGGACGCTCCGCAATTCGCTTCCGTCGATGGGAAAACCACTTCGGTCGAAAGCCGCGAAGCGACCGACCCCGAGGCGCGTAGGCCGGTGCGGCCGATTCGAGGAACTCAGGCTCGGCGGCGCATTGTTTGGAATATTCGGGGGATTTCGGTGGCCGGCTCATGCAAGCAAGCGCGCGCGCTCGGTTCAGGTGCGTTGCTGGCGCCTATGTTGTTCTGGAGCTGCGTCGGTGCGGATGCTGCGCTGGCGCAGGACTTCCCGCGCAATCCCCTGCCCACGCGCGAAGAGCTCGATCCCGCGCGACGCACGGAGACGTCGACGCGCGTCCGCGCCAACCCGCTGTTCTCGCCGCTGCGCGCGCCCTGCGCCTTTGCCGAGATGGAGCAGCGGTTCAAGCTCACCAGCGTGGAATTCCTCGGCGCGACCGCGCTGACAGCACGGCAGCTGGCGCCTGCCTATCAGGATCTGCTCAACAGCGAGGTGCCGTTGTCGGCCGCCTGCGAGATCCGCGACCGCGCGGCGGCGCTGTTCTTCCGCGAGGGCATCCTCGCGCGCGTCGAAATACCGAGGCAGGAGATTACGGACGGCAAGCTGACCATCGAAGTGATCGAGGCCCATCTCTCCGACGTGCGGGTGAGCGGTGACGTTGGCCCCGTGCGCCGCAAGATCGAACAATACATCAACAAGGCGCGCTCCGACGGGCCTTTCGACCTCGACAAGGTGCAGCGCTATCTGTTGCTCGCATCGGACATACCGGGCGTCCGGATCACCACGACGATAAGACCGATCACCGGCCAGCGCGGTGCCGTGGCGCTGGAGATCGAGGTGACGCGCGACCTGCTCGACACGACCTTCAACATCCACAATCTGGCCAGCGAGACCTCGGGTCCGTGGACCGCGCTCGCCCGGGTCGACGTCAACAGCCTGACCGCCTTCGGCGATCGCACCTCGATCAGCGCCTATGCCTCGAGGGACCTGAAGAAGCAGCGGGTGATCCAGTTCGCCCAGGAAGGCCGTTTCGGCAGCCAGGGATTGGTTGCCCGCACCTCGCTTTCCTATGCGGAAGGGCATCCCGGCGGGCTGCTCGGCTTTCTCGGTCTCAACACGCAATCGATCGTCTCCTCGACCGAGCTTTCCTATCCGATCGTCCGCAAGCGTCGCGAGAATCTGACGCTTGCCAACGGCCTCGAGATGGCGAACCAGAAGACCCGCTTCGGCGAGTTCACCGTGAGCGAGGATCGCATCCGCGTCGCGTTTGCCCGATTGCAGGGCAATGTGAGCGACGCGATCGGAACGGTTCCGATCTCGGCGGCGGGCTCGATCGAAGTCCGCAAGGGGCTCGATATCCTGAACGCGAGCGATCCGGGCGCGATCGAGCTGTCGCGCTTCGATGCGGATCCGCGCGCGGGGGTCGTGCGCGCCAATCTGTTCGCGCAGGCGCAGCTCTCCCCCGTCGTCTCCGTCAGCATCCGGACCGAGGCGCAGACGGCGACGGGACCGCTCGTCAGCTACGAAGAGATCAGCGCCGGCAACTTCACCATCGGCCGCGGCTATGACGCCGGCGTCATCTCGGGCGAGCGGGGCGTCGCCAGTGCTTTCGAAATCACCATGGGTCCGTTCGGCAACAAGACCGCGAGCGCGAGCCTGTTCGCGTTCCTCGACGCGGCGCGTGTCGACAATTTCGATCTGGGTGGCGAGAGCGCGTCGGTCAAATCGGTCGGCGGCGGCTTCCGCGCCGTCGTGCTGGGCAGCGCGACCCTCGACGTCACCATGGCCGTACCGCTGACCGAGCCCTTCCGGGGCTTCGGCAAGCCGGACCCGCGCGTCCTCGTCAATCTCACCACCCGCTTCTGATTCTCAGGCTGGAGACCCTGTCATGGCCCAGATCGTTCGCACCGCCGCCGCGTCCCTCCGCAACCGCCTGCTCCTCGGCACCGCCCTCGCGATGCTCACCGCAGCGCCTGCCTATGCCCAGGTCTCGGGAATGACGGGGGCGAGCGCCCAGTCGAACGGTACCGCGCCGACCTTCAACAACGGCACCCCCGGCAGGACCGCGATCACGTTGAACGGCTCGCGAACCCTCATCGACTGGAACACGTTCGACATCGGCTCCACCGATACGGCGACCTATTATTTCCAGGATGGCAAGGATATCGTCCTGAACCGGGTCAAGATAGGCTCGGCGAACATCGACGGCACGCTCGAAGGCCGGGTCGGGACGCCCGCGAGCAGCCAATATGGCGGCAACATCTGGGTCCTCGCGCGCGACGGCGTGATCTTCGGCGCCAATGCGCGGATCAGCACGGGCGGGCTCCTCGCGAGCACCGCGACCACGATCGAAGGTGGCGACGCGGCCTTTCTCGGCACCAGCGGCACCTTCGCGGTCGGCATGTCGGGTGCCGCGGACGGAAGCAAGGTCCAGGTGCTGAACGGCGCGCAGATCCGCGGTTACGGCGGAGCGCTGGCCTTTATCGCACCCGAAGTGACGACCGCCGCCGGCTCCCAGATCGGCAAGGGAACGCTGACCGGAACGCCGCAATCGCCGGTGCCGACCTCCTCGGACATCGCGAGCACCCAGGTGCTCTACGGCGCCGCCAACAAATATACGGTGCAGTTCGCACCCGAGGCCGGAAACGACCTCTCGCTCGTCAAGTTCGCGGTGCCCGATACCGCCAGCGGTTCCGTCGCGGCCACGCCCCTGAGCCTCGCGGGCACCACCGACGCGGGGGACATCTATCTTGCCGCGGTCAGCCGCGCCGGCGTGATCAACGCGGCGATCGATATCAGCGGCACCCTCGTCGCCACGCGCGCGAGCACCGTTGGCGGCACGATCATCCTCGGATCGGGTGGCAGCACCGGGGTGGTGGAAACCGCAGCCGATGGCTCGGACGTCGATCTCCGGCTTACCGGGTCGATAACCGCTGGCACATCGATTGGGGCGAAGGTGTCCGGGCACTTCGTCTCGACGGGCTCGATTTCACTCGCCGGCCCCTTCGATGCGGGCGGGACCAGGATCGAGGCGGGCGGCGCGATCTCGGTCACCGACATCTCCTCGACCGGGGGCTCGAGCCTCGACCTTGTCGGCGCCTCGGTTACGGCGGGCACCCTGACCGGCGCGCATGACGTGTATGTGGAGGCACGAAGCGGCGCGATCAACGTGACGCGTGCCAGCGCAGGTGACGACATCCTGATGAAGGCGTCGCAGGGCGGCATCACGCTGGGCGGCGCCATCCTCACCGGACTCTCGAACGTCGCCGATGTGCCCATTGCCAGCCGCGGAGACACCGGTGGATCCGGGCACCGCCAGCTATATCTGAACGCGCGGGACAAGATCACCCTGGGCGCCGCCTCGCCGGCCGCCATCACTGCGGCCAATGTCCTGTCGATGGCCGGTTCGACGCGTAACGGCACGATCATCAGCGGCGGGGACGTCGAGATCAATTTGGGCTCCGGCGGATCTGCTCCCAAGCTCAACACGATCAGCGCCGGGAACGGCGCCGCCGACATCAGGATCACGTCGCTGTCGCAGCTGCCCCTCGGCCAACTGACCGCGCGTGACATCATCATCGACCTTGGCATCAACAACCTCGACATGGAAAGCGCTGCCGATGTCCGGCGGGACTATCTCGTCCGGGCCGGTGCGTATTTCCAGAATTCGCTCAACCCCCTGCAGGCCAATCTGCGCGACCTTTCGGTGACGATCACCGGCGCTTCGATGAGCTTCGGTTCGTTCTCGCTCACCGCCGGCCGGAATTTGACCGTCATCGCGGAAGCAACCGCCTCGGGCAATATCGGCTTCAACAACCTGACCGCGCTGACGGGGAATGTCACCTTCACCGCCGCGAAGGATATCTACAACTCCGGAAACGTCACAGCGCAGGGGGACATCACGATCCAGTCGCTGACAGGCGGCATTCGTGTCGTCAAAGACGTCACCGCGACGACCGGCAATCTTTCGCTGCTGTCGGCGGATAACGGCAGCAACACGACGTCGCTGGTGGACGGGATGGTCCGAGTTGGCGGCAACAACTACACGCTCCGCGGCGGAGAAATCTCAGGATTTGGCAACACGCTGAAGCCGATCTTCACCGGATCGGGCCCGGCCAACTTCAACATCATCGACACCGCGGGCGGGCTCACCCTCCCGGCCTCGATCAACGTGACCGGCAATCTCAATATCACCGTTCAGGGCGCGAACAACTCGTTCGGTATCGGCGCCGCCACGCTCACCGTCGGCGGCAATTTGTCTGTGAGCGCGGACCTTCTTTCCTTCGGCACCCGCCCGACGATCGGCGGCAATTACAGCGTCACCGGCACGAACTTCTTCGGCAAGGTCCTCGAGCCGATCTTCACGAACGGGGGCAACAATTTCTCGATCGTCGACACGGCGGGCGGGCTGGACCTTCTCACGACGAACCTCGCCGCGCCTGGCACGCTCAGCATCGAGGTGCAGGGCGCCGGCGCCAATCTGACCGTCAACGGGCTTTCCGCCGGCGGCGACTTGCTCCTGAAGGCCGGCGGCACGCTGAACGTGAAGCAGGCGGCGACTGTCACCGGGAACTACGCGATCACCGCGCAGGATTTCACCGGCTTCGCCTTCCAGCCCGTGGGCATGGCGGCGAGCAGCGACTTCACGATCGTCGATACTGCGGGCGGGCTCACGCTCGGCGCCCTCAACGTCGGCGGCACGCTGAACGTTCGTGCGGAAAACGGCGACCTGACGATCGCCGGCCCGATCAGTTCGGCCAATGAGGACATCGCGCTCTCCACCACCGGCGGCGGCGCCATCGCGCTCAATGGCAATGTGACGACCGGCTCGTCCCGGTCGGTCTTCCTGAACGCATCGGGCAACATCACCCAGACGGGTATGATCGGCACGGGCACGCTGACCGGCAGCGCGACGGGATCGGCGATGCTCACCGGCGCGAACCTGATCGCGACGCTCGGCGACTTCTCGGCCAACGGCTTCAGCCTGAACGACACCGCCGGCGGCCTGCTCGTCAGCGGAAACGTCAGCGGCGGCACGGGCACGGCGCGCATCGTCACCACAGGCGACATCGACCTCGGCGGCGCCGGCCGGCTGCGCGGCCGCGAAGTGATCCTGTCGGCGACGGGCGCGCTCGACAACGCGGCCGGCGCCGGCGCGATCGCCGCGACGGACCGCTGGCTCGTCTATCTGGGCAGCCATCTCGGCAACAACTTCAACAATCTCGACAGCGGCGCGACCGCGATCTGGAATGCGGCGCTCGCGAGCAAGGATCCGGGCACGATCAGCGGCACGCACTATGTCTTCAACTATCTGCCGACGCTCACCTTCCGCAGCCTCAACCTGTCCAAGACCTATGGGCAGACGCTCGCCTTGGGCACGCCGGTGGCCGGTACCCATTACTCGATCAGCGGCCTGCTGGAGTCGGTGGCGGGCGCCTATCAGGGCGATACGCTGTCGTCCGTCCTGTCGGGCATGCCGTCGCTCTCTTCGCTGGGCGCAGGAGCGCAAGCCAGGGTCGTCGGCGGTGGCTATGGCATCGGAATCGGCCTGGGCAGCCTGCAGAGCCTGACCGGATACGCGCTCCAATTCGATGGCAGCGGCATCCTGACGGTGAACAGGAAGACGCTGAGCGCCGCGGCGAGCGTCCAGAACAAGGTCTATGACGGGCTGCTCGATGCGCAGGGCACCTTCACGCTCAACGGCGTCGAGGCGTGGGACACCGGAAATGTGTCCGCGACAGGATCGTTCCGCTTCCAGAACAAGAATGCCGGCGTGCGGGGCGTCGACGCCCTGTACTCGCTGGCGGGCAGCGCGTCGGGCAATTACGATCTGACCTTGCCCTCCGGCCTTGTCGCGGAGATCTTCAGGAAGAAGCTCACGCTGACCTTCGACGCGAACAACCGCGTCTATGACGGCACGGTATCCGCGACGGGCGTGGCCCGCAGCCTGAACGGCGTGGTGGGATCGGAAGCGGTCGGCTGGCAGAATCTGGTCTTCGAGTTCGACAGCAAGGACGCCGGAAACCGTCGCGCGCGCCTCGTCGGCGGCGGCTTGTCGGGCAACGCGTCCGTCATTTCCAACTATGAGCTGGACATCGCGGGGACGGGCGCTGTGGACGCCCTCATCGTCAAAAAGGGCCTGAAGGTCGATTTCAGGCCGCGCGACAAGACCTATGACAGCCTGCCCGGCGCCACCGCCGACATCCTCGCCATTCTCGGCCTGGTCGGCAGCGAGACCGTCGGCCTCGTCGACCCGAGCTTCGCCTTCGCAAGCTATAATGCCGGCACGCATCTGGTCAGGATGACGGGCGGGTCGCTCAGCGGTGCGGCATCGGGCAACTATTATATCGACACCGCCGGCATGGCCGGCATCGCCGCCAATATCCTCAAAAAGGGCGTCACGTTCGATTTCGGCGTCGGCCCCCGGCAGTATAATGGCGGATTCCTCGCCAATGCCCTCGTGCGCAACATGGTCGGCGTCTACGCCGTCGATGCGAGCGCCGTCGGCATGAGCGATGTCGTCTTCCAATATGACGGCAAGGATGTCGGCAACCATCTGGTACGGCTGACCAGCGGGTCGCTGACGGGATCGGCCTCGGGCAATTATTTCATCGACTTCGCCAATCAGGGCACGGTTCTCGGCCGGATCGATCCTCGCATACTGACGGTGAACGCGCTGGTCGCGACCCGGCAATATAATGGCGGCGTCGACGCTTCCGGCACGCTGACGCTCGGCAACCTCGTCGCCGGCGAGGAAGCGCTGGTGCGCATCGACGGCGCCGCCTTCCGGTTCCGCGACAAGAACGCCTCGGCCACCGCCAAGGCGGTCGACATCACCGGCGGCATGCTGACCGGTGCCGGCAGCAGCAACTACACCGTCGCCATTCCGGCGCAAACGACGGGGTTCATCACCAGAAAGGCGCTCAACGTCAGCGCCAATGTCGGCGACAAGACCTATGACGGCACGGCCGCGGCGACCGGAACCTACACCTATGATGGCATCGTCGGCGGCGATGTCCTGACGGTGGCGCAGGGACGCCTCGAGTTCGAGGACAAGAATGTCGGGACCGACAAGAGGGTGTTCCTGCGCGACGCGGTCCTCGGCGGCGCCGACAGCGCCAATTACGAGGTGTCCTTCACCACCTCCGCCGGCCTCGCCGACATCTCCAGGCGCGACGTCCACGCCTCCGCCTCGGTCTCCGACAAGACCTATAACGGCCAGCGCGACGCGAGCGGAACGATCGGTGGGTTCACGGGCTACGCCGCGGGCGACGAGGGAATCAACGCGACGGGCGTATTCGCCTTCCTCGACAAGAACGCATCCGGCAGCGCCAAAGCCGTGCAGATGCTCAGCGCGCTGCTGGGCGCCGACTATGCCGGCAATTACAATCTGATCGTTGACAATGCCGGGGCGCTCACTGCCTTCGTCAACCGCCGCGATGTCCACGCCACCGCGTCGATCCTGCGCAAGATCTACGACGGCCAGCTCGGCGCGACCGGCACGATCGGCGGCTTCACCGGCTATGCCGCCGGCGACGAGGGCATCAACGCGACGGGCGCATTCGCCTTTCTCGACAAGAACGCGTCGGGAAATGCCAGGCCGGTGCGGATGCTCAGCGCCCTGCTGGGCGCCGGCTATGCCGGCAATTACAACCTGATCGTCGACAATGCCGGCGCGCTGACGGGCTTCATCGACCGCCGCGACCTGCATGCCACTGCGTCGATCCTGCGCAAGATCTACGACAACAGCCTCGATGCGACCGGCACGATCGCGGGCTTCACGGGGCAGGTGGCCGGCGAGACCGGAGACGCGGCCGGCATCTTCGCCTTTCTCGACAAGAATGCGTCGGATTCGGCGAAGGCGGCGCGGCTGCTCAGCTATACCCTGACCGGCGATTTCGCGAACAACTACAATCTCGTGCTGGACAACGCCGGCGCGCTGGCGGGCTTCATCGACCGCCGCGCGCTCACCGTCGGGGCCGCAGCGGCACGCAAGACCTATGACGGGCGCGTCACCGCCCAGGGCTCGTTCAGCCTCGGCAACTACGCGCCGGGCGAGGAGGGATCGCTGCGCATCGCCGACGCGGTGTTCAGCTTTGCCGACAAGAATGCCTCGGCGAACGCGAAGCGGGTCCTGATCAGCGGGGGCACGCTGGCCGGTGTGGGATCGGGCAACTACAGCGTGGTGATCCCGCTCGAGACGACCGGCTTCATCGACAAGGCCCTGTTGCGGGTCAGCGCGAGCGTCGTCGACAAGGAATATGACCGGACCACCGCCGCGACCGGCACCTACAGCTATGAGGGCCGCGTCGACAATGACGACGTTCAGGTCATCGGCGGCCGGCTGGAGTTCGAGGACCGGAACGCGGGCAAGGACAAGAAGGTCTATCTGCGGGCGGCGAGCCTCGGCGGTCTGGACAAGGACAATTACGACATTCAATTCGCCGAAGCGGCGGGGACTGCCAGCATCAACCCGAAGGCCATCACTGCCGCGGTCACGCCGCACGGCCGCGATTATAACGGCGGAACCGCGGCCGAAGCGGATGTCGTGCTGAACGACATCCTCGCCGGTGACGCAGTCGGCTACAACGGCACCTTCACCTTCGCGAGCAAGAACGCCGGCAGGCAGCAGGTGTTCGTCGAGCTGACGCTCACCGGCCAGGACGGCGGCAACTACACGGTCTCGATCCCCGGCCCGGTGTTCGGCGAGATCGCGAGGAAGGCCCTCGGCGCATCCGCGCTGGTGGACCGGCGCGCCTATGACGGCACCACCCGCGCCACCGGAAGCGTGGCGCTGACCGGCGTCGAGGCGGTCGATGCCGGCAAGGTGCATGTCGACGGCGCGACCTTCACCTTCGACACCCGGAACGCAGGCAGGAACAAGGTCGTGACGATCAGCGGCGGCCGTCTGGCCGGCGACGAGGCGGCGAACTATTCGGTGACGATGCCCGACATGGCCCAGGGCGAGATCACCCAAAAGGCGCTGGGCATCTCCGCGTCGGTCGTCACCCGCGATTATAACGGCAAGACCGATGCGCAGGGCAGCTTCTCGCTCAGCGGCGTCGAGGACGTCGATGCCGGCAAGGTCTCGGTCGACGGTGCGACCTTCGCCTTCGAGACGAAGGACGCCGGCGGGAACAAGGTGGTACGGATCACCGGCGGGCAGCTGGCGGGCGACGCGGCGAGCAATTATTCGGTGGAGATCCCGGCACAGGCCTGGGGTGAAATCGCGCAGAAGGTGCTCGGAATCCGGGCGATCGTCGGCACGCGCGAATATGACGGCACCACCCGTGCCGACGGCAGGTTCGAGCTCGCCGGCATCGAGGCCGTGGACGCCGGCAAGGTCTCCGTCGAAGGCGCGGCTTTCACCTTCGCGACGAAGAACGCCGGCAAGGACAAGGTCGTGACGATCACCGGCGGCCACCTGTCGGGAGCGGAATCGAGCAATTATTCGGTCACCATCCCCCTGACGGCGCTCGCCGAGATCACGAGGAAGGCGCTGGGCGTTTCCGCAAAGGCCGACGACAAGGAATATGACGGCACCACGAAGGCGAGCGGCAGCTTCGATTTGTCGAACGTCGTCGAGGCGGACCTGGGCAAGGTGTTCGTCGAGGGCGCGACCTTCACCTTCGACACCCGGCAAGCCGGAACCCAGAAGGTCGTGACGATCACCGGCGGTGCGCTCGCCGGCTCGGAAGCAGGCAATTATTCGGTGACCATCCCGCTCTCCGCGCTGGCGAACATCTCGAGGAAGGTGCTGCAAGTCAGCGCGACCGCGAACAACAAGGTCTACGACGGCACCACCACGACGACCGGCTCCGTGCACGTCACCGGCATCGTCGAAGGCGATACCGTCGGCCATGCGGGCGGGGTCTTCAATTTCGCGGACAGAAATGCCGGCACGGGGAAATCGGTGTCCGTCACCGGCTTGACGCTCACCGGCGCCGATGCGGGCAATTACGACATCCAGATGCCCCAGGGCGTCTTCGCCAGCATCGCGCGTCGCGCGCTTTCGATCCGCGCGAACGACGCCTCCAAGGAGCAGCGTCAGTCCGACCCCGCCCTCACCTATGTTCTGGCGCAGGGCGATCTCGTGTCGGGCGATCAATTGACCGGCGCGCTGGCGCGCGAGAGAGGCGAGGCGCCAGGGCGATATGGCATCCTCCAGGGAACGCTGACCGGCGGCGCCAACTACGACATAAGCTTCACGCCGGGGGTGCTCAGCATCACCGCGCCGACGGGGAGCGATCAACCGCTGCCGACGGAGCCGACCGCCGATCTGATCTCTTTCGTCCAGAACCGAGCGCAGGTGCCAAGTCTCGCGCCGGCCAATAACGGGCTGGTCGTCGTCGATGCGGGGATCGGGTGCAAAGCCGAAGATCAGGCTTGTCCCCAGCCAGCCGCGCAGCCCTGAAAAGGAAGGAACGGCGGTTTCGGGGGCCAGCCTGGCCGCTCCAGAGACGGATTTTGGGGCGCGTCTGCCCTCCTGAAGGAGGAATGCAGGGGTGCGAGGGCAATTTTCGGGTCCCCGGCGCTGAGCGCCGACGCTCGACGGGCATCGTCGGAAACGCTCGACGAGCTCGGCGCCGCGCAGCCTTGTCCAACGGCGTGGCGCCTGTGTACGGGCGCGCATGGGTTATTTCGCACGCCAGCAAACCGATCTCGCCTCGCTCGCCGCGATGGATCGTTCGCGGCGGCTGACGCCGCGTAGCGGGCGCGACTTTTCCTCGAACGACTATCTCGGGCTGGCCGGCGCGCCGCGGCTCGCGGCGGCAGTGGCGGCGGCGCTCGAACGCGGAGTACCGATCGGCTCGGGCGGCTCGCGCCTGCTGCGCGGCAATCATGCCGAGCATCAGGCACTCGAGGAGGAAGCGGCCCGCTTCTTCGGAAGCGAGACGGCATTGTTCTTCTCGAGCGGCTATGCCGCCAACGTCGCGTTGCTGGCGACGCTGCCCCAGCGCGGCGACCTCGTCGTGTACGATGCGCTGGTCCATGCCAGCGCGCACGAGGGGCTGCGGCTGGGACGCGCCGAGAATCGCGCGGCCGCGCACAACGAGGCCGATGCGTTCGAGGCGGTCATCGCCGCGTGGCGCCGTGAAGGCGGCACCGGCCGGGTCTGGATCGCCGTCGAGAGCCTGTACAGCATGGACGGCGACCGCGCGCCGCTCGACGCGCTCGCGGCGCTCGCCGATCGGCACGAGGCGATCCTGCTGGTCGACGAGGCGCACGCCACCGGTGTGTTCGGCGCCGACGGGCGCGGCCTCGCCGACGCGCTGCAGGGCCGCGAGAACCTGATCACGCTGCATACCTGCGGCAAGGCGCTCGGCTGCGAGGGCGCGTTGCTGTGCGCGCCGGCGACGGTGCGTGACTTCCTCGTCAATCGCGGGCGGGGCTTCATCTTCTCGACCGCCCCCTCCCCGCTGATCGCCGCCGCGGTGCGCGCGGCGCTGCGCCTGCTGGTGGAGGAGCCGCAGCGGCGCGAACGGCTCCACGCGTTGATCGGCGCCGCGCAAACGCTGCTTGCGCCGACGGGCGTGACCCCGACCGGGTCGCAGATCCTGCCGCTGATCATCGGAGACGATGGGCGGACGATGGCGCGCGCCGCGACGCTGCGGGCCGCGGGATTCGACGTGCGCGGCATCCGGCCGCCTACCGTCCCCGCCGGCACCGCCCGGCTGCGCGTCTCGCTGACGCTCAACATCGGCCTCGACGACGTCGCCGCGCTGGCAGGAGCGCTGGCATGACCCGTGGGATCGTCGTCACCGGCACCGACACCGATGTGGGCAAGACGGTGTTCGCCGCGGCGCTCGTCGCCGCGATCGGCGGCAGCTACTGGAAGCCGGTTCAGGCGGGGCTCGATGCGGGCGGCGACAGCGCCGGCGTCGCGGCGCTCTCCGGCTTGCCGGCCGAACGCATCCTGCCCGAGGCGTATCGCCTGCACACCCCCTGCTCGCCGCACCGCGCGGCCGAGATCGACGGCGTGACGATCGATCCGGCGCAGCTCGCGCTGCCGGCATGCGATCGGCCGCTGGTGATCGAAGGTGCGGGCGGCCTGCTCGTCCCGCTGGCCCGCGATCTGGTCTACGCCGATATGTTCGCGCGCTGGCGCCTGCCGGTGGTGCTGGTCGCGCGCACCGCGCTCGGCACGATCAACCACAGCCTGCTCTCGATCGAGGCCCTGCGCGCGCGCGGGATCGCGATCCTCGGCATCGCCTTTGTCGGCGACGCCAACGAAGACAGCGAGGCGACGATCGCGGCGATCGGCGACGTCCGGCGGCTCGGTCGGTTGCCGATCCTTCCCGCGCTGACCCGGCCGGCGCTCGCCGGAGCGTTCGCGGCGAACTTCCGCCCCGCGGACTTCACCGCATGAGCTCGCCGGTCTGGCATCCCTTCACCCAGCACGGGCTGGGCGAGCCGATCCCGCTGGTGACCCGGGCCGAGGGCGCCGCGCTGCACACTGCCGACGGGCAGCGCATCGTCGACGCCATTTCGTCATGGTGGGTGACGACGCACGGCCATGGCCATCCGCGGATCATGGCCGCGATCGCCGAGCAGGCGGGCACGCTCGATCAGATCATCTTCGCCGGCTACACCCATGAACCCGCCGAGACGCTCGCGGCGGGGCTGGTGGCGATGATGCCCGCGCCGCTGGCGCATGTGTTCTTCTCCGACAGCGGCTCGACCAGCGTCGAGGTGGCGCTCAAGATGGCGCTCGGCTTCTGGGCGAACCGCAACGCGCCCCGCCACCGCATCGTCGTGATGGAGCACAGCTATCACGGTGACACGATCGGCGCGATGTCGATCGGCGCGCGCGGGGTGTTCAACCAGGCCTATGGTCCGCTGCTGTTCGACGTCGCGACCATCCCCTTCCCTGCGGCGGGGTGCGAGCAGACGACGCTCGATGCGCTCGAGGCGCATTGCCGCGAGGCGCCCGCCGCCTTCATCGTCGAGCCGCTGATCCTCGGCGCCGGGGGCATGCTGATCTACGCGCCGGCGCTGCTCGCCGAGATGCGCGCGATCTGCGCGCGCCACGGCGTGTTGTTCATCGCCGACGAAGTGATGACCGCCTGGGGCCGAACCGGCACGCTGCTCGCCTGCGACCAGGCCGGCGTCGTGCCCGACATCCTCTGCCTGTCGAAGGGGCTGACCGGCGGCGCGATCCCGCTCGCCGCGACGCTTGCCACCGCCCCGATCTTCGACGCGCATTTCTCCGATGATCGCGCGCGGATGTTCTTCCATTCGTCGAGCTACACCGCCAATCCGATCGCCTGCGCCGCCGCGGTCGCCAATCTGGCGATCTGGCGCGACGAGCCGGTGCTCGCGCGCGTGGCCGCGCTCGGGCTGCGCCAGCAGCAGCAGCTCGACGCACTCGGGCAGAGCGTCGATATCGCCAATCCGCGCCGGATGGGGACGATCGCCGCGTTCGAGCTGGCCGGGGGCGCCGCGGGTTATCTCGCCTCGGTCGCGCCGCGGCTGATGGCCTTTGCCCGGGCGCGCGGCGCGCTCCTCCGCCCGCTCGGAGCGACGGTCTACGTCATGCCGCCTTATTGCATCGACGACGACGATCTGGGCGCGATCTATGCGACGCTCGGGGAGTTCATCTCAGGCGATTAGCCCCGAGGGGCCGATCAGGCCTCGTCGGTTTTGGTGAAGAAATGGTCGATGACGTCGCGCGCCAGCCGCGAGGGCTTGAGCGTCTCGGCATCGACGCAGCACCAGCTCGACTTGACCTCGGCGAGCACCTCGGAGCCGCGCCGGATCACCGTCTCGTAAAAGGCGCGCGCGCCCTGCACCTTTTCGAGCAGCACCGTCGCGACGACGTCGTCGTCGAGAAATGCCGGGCGGCGATAGGTGATCTCGTGCTTGAGCGCGACCCAGAGGTGCTTGGCGACCGCCTCGGGCGGGGCGAGCCCGCGCCAATGGCTGATCACGGCTTCCTGCACCCATTTCAGATAACTGGCATTGTTGACATGCCCCATGAAGTCGATGTCCTCACGGGCAACGTCGATGCGGAATCGATAGGGAAGCGGAGCGCTTTGCATGGCGCGCAAACCTATCACTCCCTGCGATTCGCAGCGAGGAAAATCCGCGAAAACCCGCAGAAATCCTCGACTTTCACCGAAGGCGCAGCTTTCCGTAACGGCAATGCCGGGGCGTGGGGGCCACCCTGCCGGGTCAGCCCTCCTCAACGGGCGCTGAAGGACCGTTCTTCAGGATCGATTCGATCGCATTCTTCGCGGACGCTTTGGACGCATAGCCTTCGGTCCAGAAGATCGTCTCGGCGTTGTGCTTGAATTTGGCGACATATTCGCCCGCCTTGTTTTGCTCGATCACGAATTTGTGCGCCATGGCCCACTCCGTCCGTCATTGTCGGCGCGAAACATAGATCAGAAACGTCGCGGGGAATATCGTTCTGCGTCGATCTGCGCGACTTCCACGCCAGGCGATCGGCGCAGCAGCAGCGCCGCCGCCAGCTTCGCGGCCGCCGGCGCGGTCTGGATACCGAAGCCCCCTTGCCCGGCGCACCAGAAGAAATTCTCGACCTGCGGATCGAAGCCATAGACCGGCAGTCGATCGGGCGCGAAGCTGCGCAGACCCGCCCATTTGTGCTCGAGCGCGGCGACGCGCCAGTCGACCGCCTGTTCGAACCGGTCGATCGCGATCGCGACGTCGATCTCCTCGGGCGCGGCGTCGCACGGGGGGCTGGCGATCTCGTCGTGCGGGCTGAGCCACAGCCGCCCGCCGGCCTCGGGCTTGAAGTAGAAGCTGCCGCCGATATGCGCGACGTGCGGGCAGCGCGGCGGCGGCGCAGGCTCGGTGCGGAGCTGGAGCATCGTGCGGCGATAGGGCTGGATGCCGAGCGGCGCCGCGCCGGCGAGCGCCGCGACCGGATCGGCCCAGGCGCCGGCGGCATTGACGAGGATATCGGCCTCGAACGCGCCCGCCCGGGTGTCGAGCCGCCAAAGGCCGGCCTCGCGATGCGCCGCCGCGAGCGCCGCGGAGACGACGAGCGTGCTTCCGGCCCGGCGGGCGGCGGCGAGGCACGCGGCGTGCAGCCCGCCGACGTCGATATATTCGCAGCTCGGCTCATAGACGCCGAGCGTCCATTCGGGGCGCAGGCCGGGCAGCGCCTCGCGCGGATCGACGGCGCGCAGCGCGACGCCGGTCCCTTCGAATTTCGCGAGCAGGGCGTCGATTTGCGCGCGTTCGCCCGCACGGCCGATATGGAGCGAGCCGAGCGGCTCGAGGAAGCCGCCGGCGCGCAGCAGCGGCCCCGACGCGGTGGTCAGCGGCTGGATGTCCGGTCCGCCATAGGTTTCCGACCAGAACGCTGCCGAGCGGCCGGTGGCGTGGTAGCCGGGACGCTCCTCGGCCTCGAGCAAGAGCACCCGCAGGTGCGGCGCCAGCTCGGCCGCGAGGCTCGCGCCGGCGATCCCGGCACCGACGATCGCGACGTCGTACCGGTTCACGCCCGCGGCGCTCGTTCGTCGAGAAAACTGTCGATCGCGCCGAGCGCGCGATCGCGCACGGCGTCGCTCTCGCGCAATATCTCGTGCGCGCTCTCCTTGCCGAAGCGGACGACGCGCACGTCGGGCAGGCGCGGCGCGAGCGCGAGCGCGGCCTTGCCGTCGATCAGCCCGTCGCGCTCGGCGACGAGCATCAGCACCGGCACGCGGATCTCGGCGAGCCGCGGATCGGCGGCGAGCTCGCGGATCGAGCGGAAGCCCTCGATCACCCAGCGCCAGCTCGGCGGCCCGGTGAGCAGCTCGGGCCTCTGCGTCTGCCAGCAAATCTCGTCGGCATAGCGATCGGGATCATGGGTGAGCAGCGAGGCACGGGTCTCGGTGGTATAGGGCTTCTCATTGCCCTTCCACGCCGGACGCGCGGGATCGCCGAGCCCGCCGAGGAAATTGGCGGCACGCTCGGCAAAGGGCCCGAAGATCCCCGCCTTGAACCCGAGCATCGGCGCGACGAGCACCGCCGCATCGGGCGCGATCGCGCCCTCGGCGAGCGCGCGCAGCGTCAGATGGCCGCCCATTGAATGCCCCATCGCGATGCGCGGGCCCGGGTTCGCCGCCGTCCAGCCCGCCCAGAATTCGCGCAGATCGCGGATATAATCGGCATAGTCCTCGATATGGCCGCAGTTCTTCGACGCGGTCAGCCGGCCCGAGCCGCCCTGCCCGCGCCAGTCGAACGAGGTGATGTTCCACCCCGCGGCATGCCAATGAGCGAAGCTCTCGAGATATTTCTCGAAAATGTCGCCGCGACCGCCCTCGAAGAGGATCGAGCCGCGCGGCGTGTCGGTCTCCGCGCGCCAGTCGAACACGCGATGATCCCAGCCGTCGGATGCCAGCCAGCGATCGATGCGCCCGCCCGCGGGGATCGCGCGGCGGTCTATAGGGGAAGATGCCATGGGCGTTGGTTACGTTTTGATAAGCCATCCCGTCTAGGTCTGAGGCGCGATGGGGGATGTGTTTCTGACCTTTCTGCTGGGCGCGCTCGGCCTGCTCCTGGTCTCGGCCGGGGTCGAGGACGCGCGTTCGCGCAACATCGCCAACTGGAAGAACGCCGCGATCGCGCTGCTCGCCCCGCTCTGGTGGTGGGCCAACGGACTCGCGTTCTGGCCCGATGTCGCGCTCCAGCTCGGCCTCGCCGCGCTGGTCTTCGCCTTCTTCGTCGGCGCCTTCGCGATCGGCCAGATGGGCGGCGGCGACGTCAAGCTGCTCGGCGCGCTCGCGCTGTGGCTGCCGGTCCAGCCGCTGGTCGGGATGCTCGTGCTGATGTCGCTCGTCGGCGGCGCGCTGACGATCGTCATGGTCGCCGAGCGCTGGACGCAGTTGCGCGGGGGGCTGCGTGCCCTGCCGTGGCGCACGATCGGCCCGATCGCGCTCGCCGCACTGGCACTCGCGCTGCTCGTCCATGCGAGCCGTGGCGGGATCGCCGCGGCGCTGTTCGCGCGCCCCGTGGCTGCCGTCGCGGTGGCGATGGCGCTGGTCGCCGCGCTCGGCGCGCTGCTGCTGATCGGGGCCCGCGCGGCACGCAAAAACGGCATCGTCCCCGAGACACCTTACGGCGTCGCAATTGCGATTTCGACGCTGCTCGTTCTTCGCGAACCGATTTTTAACCAGTTCACGTGATGCTTAACGCCGGAGCAACTCAACCGGCCATGTAATTGAAAAGGCTTGAAGCGAAATGGATGCACGCAAGCTCATTCTGCTCGTAGGCGCACTCGTGGTCGCTGCGATCACGGCGTTCATGGCACGCAACATCCTCGTCGGCGCACCCACGCCGGTCGCGGGCGCGGCGCCGGTTCCCGCAGCGGCTCCGCAGAACACCACCGAGGTGATGGTCGCCACGCGTACCCTGCCGGTCGGCACGATCCTCGACGCCACGTCGGTCAAGTTCGTCGCCTGGCCGAAGGAGCTGATCGAAGGCGCCTATTTCATCAAGGGCGAGAGCGAGCCGGCCAAGCTGCAGGGCACCGTCGTCCGATTCGCGATTCCGGCCGGCCAGCCGATCACCCAGGGCGCGCTGGTCAAGCCCGGCGACCGCGGCTTCCTTGCCGCCGCCCTCGGGCCGGGCATGCGCGCCGTGACCGTTCCGGTTTCCGCGCAGAGCGCCGTGGCCGGCTTCGTCTTCCCGGGCGACCGGGTCGACCTGATCCTCACCCAGTCGGTTTCCGGCGGCGGCGACGGTCCGGCGCTCAAGGCGTCCGAGACGGTGCTGCGCAACCTGCGCGTGCTCGCCACCGACCAGAAGACCGACAAGACCACCGACGACAAGGGCAACACCGTCGTCACCACCTATTCGAACGTCACCGTCGAGGCGACGCCGAAGATCGCCGAGAAGATCGCGGTCGCGCAGACGGTGGGCCAGCTCTCGCTGTCGCTGCGCTCGATCGCCGACAATCAGGGCGATCTCGAGCAGGCGATCGCCAATGGCGAGGTCGATGTGCCCGCCGACGGCGATCCGGCGAAGGAAAAGGAAATGCTGGCGCGCGCCGCAGCCCGGCCGATGGAAGGCCGTGGCGGCTTCGCCACCGGCGCCGACGTGTCGCGCTTCCAGCGTAGCACCGTCCCGGGCAAGGCTGAGGATCGCACTGCGACCGCCCAGCCGGTTCCGGGCAATTATCCGGGCGGCGCGGCCGTCCGCAAGGGGCCGGTGGTCAATGTTGCCCGAGGCAACGCTGTGACCGAGATCGAGGTCGGGGGTAAGAACTGAAATGCGCACCAAGACTCACCTGAACCGGGCGCTGGGCGCCACGGTGACGGCCGCTCTGGCGATGACCATGCCCGTCGCGGCGATAGCCCAGGCGCGCCAGAAGGCCCGCGTCGCCAGCCTTCCGGCCGGCACCGAACGCCCGACCCGCGAAGTCCTGCTGTCGATCGGTGAGGGCGAGCTCGTCACGCTGCCGACCGCGGTCACCAATGTGTGGACCTCGAACCCGGGCGTGGCCGACGTCTACGTCGCCAACCCGCGGCAGATCCACCTGTTCGGCAAGGAATTCGGCGAGGCGACGATCTTCGCCACCACCGCCAACGGCACGGTTGTCTATTCGACCAATGTCCGGGTGAGCCAGAACATCACCTCGATCGACCGCATGATCAAGGCGGCGATGCCCGAGGCGGACATCAAGGTGACCACCGTCGGCCAGCTCGCGGTGCTGAGCGGCACCGTCGCGTCGCCCGACGACAGCGAGCAGGCCCAGCGCCTCGTCCTCGCCGCGCTCAATCCGGGCGTCAACGTCTCGGATCCGAACGCGCAGCTCAAGATCATGGTGATGAACCGTCTCAAGACGGCGACGCCGCTGCAGGTCAATCTGCAGGTGCGCTTCGCCGAGGTGAGCCGCAGCTTCGTCAAGGACATCGGCGTCAATCTGGCCACCCGCGATCAGACCGGCGGCTTCCAGTTCGGCGTCCAGTCGGGCACGCGCTCGCCGGGCACGATCGGCACGCCCAACCTGTCGAACCTGCCGGTGCTCGACGCGTCCTCGCGCTTCGGCTTCCCGGCCGGCACGATCAGCCTTCCCTTCGATCCCGCCAAGGGCGATTTCGTGCTTCCGGGCACCGGTTCGACCTATCAGATCGACAAGGGCACCAAGTTCAGCACGCTCGGCCTCGCCGGCAAGCTGCTCGGCCTCGACGTGCTCGGCGCGCTCGATCTCGGCGAGCGCATCGGCCAGGTGACGACGCTCACCAATCCGAACCTCACCGCGCTCTCGGGCGAGACCAGCACCTTCCTCGCCGGCGGCGAGATCCCGATGCTGGTCAGCCAGGCGCTCGGCCAGGTGTCGGTGGAATACAAGCCGTACGGCGTCAGCCTCGCCTTCACCCCGACCGTGCTCTCGGACGGGCGCATCTCGCTGCGCGTGCGGCCGGAAGTGTCGACGATCACCACCACGGGTGCGATCTCGGTCGGCAGCACGCAGATCCCGGCGCTGACCACGCGGCGTGCCGAAACCACCGTCGAGCTCGGTTCGGGCGAGAGCATGGTGATCGGCGGCCTGCTGCAGAACAGCCACGACAATTCGATCGACAAGACCCCGGGGCTCGGCGACGTGCCGGTGCTCGGCGCGCTCTTCCGCTCGAACGGCTTCCGCCGCAACGAGACCGAGCTGGTGATCGTGATCACCCCGTATCTGGTCAAGCCGGTCAACGCCAACCAGATCGTTCTGCCGACCGACGGCTACAAGGCGCCGGACGATTTCGAGCGGATCATCGGTGGTGACCTGGTGGGCAACAAGGCTGGCGGCGATCGCCCCAAGCCGAGCATGGCCCCGAGCGGCGCGACCCCCACGGTCGGCGCTTTCGCACCGGGGCCGGCGCTTCCCGCCGCCCCTGCCCCGCAGCCCGCCAAGGCTGCCCCCGCCCCTTCGCGGCCGAAAAAGGGCGGCGCCGCCGCCCCCGGCTTCGGCTTCTGACGCCCTGAGGAGATCGCAATGTTGTCGCGCTTCACTCCCCTCCTCCTCGCTCCGGCGCTGCTGCTGAGCGCGTGCGGGACCTATAATGGCGGCCTCGAATCGGTTTATCAGCCGGTGGTCGAGCGCAATGACTATGTCTTCGACGTCCGCACCGCCGGCTATGCGCTGGCGCCCGGCGAAGGCCAGCGGCTCGCCGGCTGGCTCGAATCGATGGGGCTCCGCTACGGCGATCGCATCTCGATCGACGATGGCGGCAGCGGCAATGGCGAAGGCGCCCGCGCGGCGATCGCTGAGGAAGCCAATCGCTACGGCCTGCTGCTTTCCGATCAGGCGCCGGTCACCGTCGGCCAGATCGCGCCGGGCACCGTCCGCGTCGTCGTGACCCGGATGACCGCCAGCGTGCCGAACTGCCCCGATTATTCGCGCCAGTACACGCCCGATTGGTCGCAGAGCACCACCTCCAATTTCGGTTGCGCGATCAACAGCAACCTTGCCGCGATGGTCGCCGATCCGGCCGATCTCGTCCGCGGCGCCAGCGGCTCGTCGGTCACCGATCCGGTGACGGGCGGCAAGGCGATCAACGCGCTGCGCGGCGCCAAGCCGACGGGCGGCGGCGGTACCCAGGTCAAGTCCGACAGCGCCGGAGGCAAGCAGTGAACGCACCTTTCCACCCCTCGCGCACCGGCCATCGCGAGCCGTTCGTTGCCTTTGTCTGCGACGAAGGGACGGCAGAGGCGCTGCGCCCGATCGCCGTCGAGCTCGGCTGGTCGCCGGAAAAGGTCAACAAGGGCGGCCTGCGCAATGCGGTCCAGACCCTGTCGGTCTCGGCGAGCCCGAACGTGCTGTTCGTCGATCTCTCGGAATCGGGCGATCCGCTCAACGACATCAACGCGCTGGCCGAAGTCTGCGAGCCCGGCACGATCGTGATCGCCTCGGGCCAGGTCAATGACGTGCGCCTGTATCGCGACCTCGTCGCGAGCGGCATCCACGATTATCTGCTCAAGCCGCTCAACCCGGATGCGCTGCGCGACACCTTCGCGCAGGCGCAGGCCGCGCTCAACGCGCCCAAGCTCGCCGAGCCCGGCAGCGACGTGCCGCATTGCGCGATGGCGGTGATCGGCACGCGCGGCGGCTGCGGCGCCTCGACGATCGCGACGTCGCTGGCATGGCTGATGAGCGACAAGCATGCGCGCACCACCGCGCTGCTCGACCTCGACGTGCATTTCGGCACCGGTGCGCTCGCGCTCGATCTCGAGCCGGGCCGCGGCCTGACCGACGCGATCGAGAATCCGAGCCGCATCGACGGGCTGTTCATCGAACGCGCGATGGTCAAGGCATCCGAGCGTCTCGCCGTGCTCTCGGCCGAGGCTCCGATCAACGCACCGGTCCTCACCGACGGCGCGGCCTTCTATCAGCTGCAGGAAGAGATGCGCGGCGCTTTCGAGTGCACCGTGGTCGATCTGCCGCGCAACATGCTGGTCAACCATCCGCATCTGATCACCGACGTGCAGGTCGCGGTGCTGGTGACCGAGCTGACGCTCGCCGCCGCGCGCGATGCGATCCGCATCCTCAGCTGGTTCAAGTCGAACGCGCCGCAGACCCAGGTCATCGTCGTCGCCAACAAGGTCCAGCCGCAGGCGATGCTCGAGATCAGCCGCAAGGACTTCGAGGGCTCGATCGAGCGCAAGATCGATCTGATGATCCCGTTCGAGCAGAAGGTCGCCGCGCAGGCCGCCAAGCTCGGCAAGCCGCTTGCCGAGGCCGGCAAGTCGGCCAAGTCGCTCGCCCCGCTCGTCGACCTGGCGCAGCGGATCATCGCGATCACCGATTCGGGTGAGCGCGACGACAAGGCGGCGAAGCCGGCCAAGGGCTCGAAGGGCAGCTCGCTGCTCGACAAGATCAAGGTCAAGATGCCGTCAAAGGCAAAGAAGTAACCACTTCGCGCATAGGCTGCGCGGGTACATCGGTTCGGAGGCAGTCGGCGTGGAATTGATGCCGGTTTTGATGCTGGGTGGGGGCACCTTCGTGGTGCTCGCGCTCATGGTGCTCGCATTCTCCGGGCCGTCGGTGGAGCGCGCCGGCGCGCGCCGCCTTTCCGGGCTGCGCGAGCGTCACGCCGGCAACACCGGCTCGGTGGCGATGGAAGCGCAGATCCGCCGCGTCACCGCCAAGAGCGCGAGCGGCATGGATCTCGCCGCGTCGCGCTTCCTGCCCAACCCCGCGCTGCTCCAGAAGCGCCTCAACATGACCGGCAAGGGCTGGACGCTGAGCCAGTACGGCATGGTCACGCTCGGGCTTTTCGCGGTTCCCGCGGGGCTGCTCATCCTCAACGGCGCGCCGATCTGGCTTGCGCTGTTCCTCGGGCTGTTCGTCGGCGTCGGCTTGCCGCACAAGGTCGTCAGCTTCTTCATCAAGCGCCGCATCACCAAGTTCACGACGAAATTCCCCGACGCGATCGAGCTGCTCGTGCGCGGCCTGCGCTCGGGCCTCCCGATCACCGAGACGATGGGCGTCGTCGGCCAGGAAGTTGACGGCCCGGTGGGCGTGGAATTCCGCGCGGTCACCGACAAGATGAAGATCGGCCGCACGCTCGACGCCGCGCTGCAGGAGACTGCTGACCGCCTCGGCACGCCCGAATTCCAGTTCTTCACGATCACCATCGCGATCCAGCGCGAGACCGGCGGCAACCTCGCCGAGACGCTCTCCAACCTTGCCGACGTGCTCCGCAAGCGCGCGCAGATGAAGCTCAAGATCAAGGCGATGTCGTCCGAATCCAAGGCTTCGGCGCTCATCGTCGGCGCGCTGCCCTTCATCGTGTTCGGCCTCGTCTGGTTCATCAACAACAATTACATGATGAACTTCTTCAAGGACGAGCGGCTGATGATCGCCGGCGGCGGCGGGCTGATCTGGATGGGCCTCGGCGCCTTCATCATGGCCAAGATGGTCAATTTCGAGATCTGATGATGGCACCTTCCAACGGCCCCACCCTGCTCGGCGTCGACGTCCTCTGGGTCGCGACCATTCTCAGCGCGATCGCCGCCTCGGCGATGGTCTTCGCGATCTACACCGCGACGACGGTGCGCGATCCGATGGCCAAGCGCGTCAAGGCGCTCAACGATCGCCGCGAGCAGCTCAAGGCGGGCATCACCGCCTCGACCTCGAAGCGCCGCGCCAAGCTCGTCCAGAAGAACGAGACCACCGATCGCATCCGCTCGCTGCTGTCCTCGATGAAGGTGCTGCAGGAGAGCCAGATCAAGGTCGCGCAGACCAAGCTGCTCCAGGCCGGCATCCGTTCGAAGGAATGGGCGGTCGCGGTGATCTTCGGCCGGCTGGTCCTGCCGATCGTGATCGGCGGCCCGATCCTGTACATGGTCTACGGCACCGACATGTTCGTCGAGTGGAGCGCGATGAAGAAATATGGCCTCGTCGCCATCAGCTTCATCCTGAGCTACAAGGCGCCGGACATCTATCTCAAGAACAAGATCACCAAGCGCAGCCACGCGATCCGCAAGGGGCTTCCCGACGCGCTCGACCTGCTGGTGATCTGCGCCGAGGCCGGCCTCACCGTCGACGCCGCCTTCGGCCGCGTCTCGAAGGAACTCGGCAAGGCCTATCCCGAGCTCGGCGAGGAATTCTCGCTGACCGCGATCGAGCTGGGCTTCCTCACCGATCGCCGCCAGGCGTTCGAGAACCTCGCGACGCGCATCGATCTCGAGGCGATCCGCGGCGTGGTCACCACGATGATCCAGACCGAGAAATACGGCACCCCGCTCGCCTCGGCGCTGCGCGTGCTCTCGGCCGAATTCCGCAACGAGCGCATGATGCGCGCCGAGGAAAAGGCCGCGCGTCTTCCGGCGATCATGACCGTGCCGCTGATCCTGTTCATCCTGCCGGTGCTGTTCATCGTGATCCTCGGGCCGGCGGCCTGCTCGATCAACGACGCGCTGATGCACTAAATCCCGTGTCGATCGTTACGGTGGCGTCGGGCGCAAGGACGGGCTAGCCTGTCCCCGCCCCGCCGCAGGGAGATCGAGCGATGACGGGATTGCCTTTCGACACGGTCACGCAGTTCGTGGCGCTCGGGCTGACGCTCGTCGCCGGCTTCTTCTTCGGGCTCGCCGCCCGTTCGGGTCGCAGCAAATGGCGCGATCGCTATCAGGACGAGGAGCTGCGCCACCGCACCTATCGCGACGAGACCGGCGCGGAGCTGCGCGAGGCGCAGCGCCGTCTGCGCGAGCTCGAGGCGGAGAATGCGCGGCTGCGCGCCGCGACCACGCCGGTGGTCGAAGCGCCGCGCGCGATCGACCCCTACTAACTTGCTGTCGTGCTCCGGCGCAGGCCGGAGCGCTGGTCGCCGGCCGAACGCTTGCCGCCAACGCCGCCTGCGCCGGAGCACCCCAATTATTGGCTCTTGAGTGCCGCCTGCGCCGCCGCCAGCCGCGCGATCGGCACGCGATAGGGCGAGGCCGAGACATAATCGAGCCCGGTCGCCTCGCAGAAGGCGATCGACGCGGGATCGCCGCCATGCTCGCCGCAGATGCCGAGCTTGATCCCGGCGCGCGTCGCCCTGCCCCGCTCTGCCGCCAGCGCGATCAGCTCGCCGACGCCCTCGACATCGAGGCTGACGAACGGATCGCGGGCATAGATGCCCTTCTCGACATAGGTCGTCAGGAAGCGCGCGGCATCGTCGCGGCTGACGCCCAGCGTCGTCTGGGTCAGGTCGTTGGTGCCGAAGCTGAAGAACTCGCCGACCTCGGCGATCTCGCCCGCGCGCAGCGCCGCGCGCGGCAGCTCGATCATCGTGCCGACCAGATATTCGATCGTCCGGCCCTTCTCGGCGAACACCGCCTGTGCCGCCTTGTCGACGACGATCTTCATCAGCTCGAGCTCGCGCCGCGTCGCGACCAGCGGGATCATCACTTCGGGGATCGGCGCCGCGCCCGATTTCTCGGCAACGATCACCGCCGCCTCGAAGATCGCGCGCGCCTGCATTTCGTAGATCTCGGGATAGGTGACGCCCAGACGGCAGCCGCGATGGCCGAGCATCGGATTGAACTCGTGCAGCTCGGCGGCGCGACGGCGCAGCGTCTCGACGTCGAGCCCGGCCGCGGCGGCGACCTCGGCGAACTCGGCCTCCTCGTGCGGCAGGAACTCGTGGAGCGGCGGATCGAGCAACCGGATCGTCACCGGCAGTCCGGCCATCACCTCGAAGATCTCGACGAAATCGCTGCGCTGCTCGGGGAGCAATTTGTCGAGCGCGGCGCGGCGGCCCTGCTCGTCCGAGGCGAGGATCATTTGGCGCACCGCGGTGATCCGCGCGCCGTCGAAGAACATATGCTCGGTGCGGCACAGCCCGATGCCCTCGGCGCCGAACTCGCGCGCAGTGCGGCAGTCGAGCGGCGTCTCGGCGTTGGTGCGCACCTTGAGCCGGCGCTTGGCATCGGCCCACAGCATCAGCGTGCCGAAATCGCCCGACAGCTCGGGCTGGACGGTGGGCACCGCGCCGAACATCACTTCGCCGGTGGCGCCGTCGATCGTGATGACGTCGCCCTCGCGCACCTCGCGCTGGCCGATCCGCATCAGCTTCTCGCGGGCGTTGATCGCCAGCGTGCCCGCGCCCGAGACGCAGGGCCGGCCCATCCCGCGCGCGACCACCGCGGCGTGGCTGGTCATCCCGCCCCGCGCGGTGAGGATGCCCTTGGCGGCGTGCATGCCGTGAATGTCCTCGGGGCTGGTCTCGACCCGGACGAGGATCACCGCCTCGCCCGCGGCGGCGCGCTTCTCGGCGGTGTCGCTGTCGAACACCGCGCGGCCCGATGCCGCGCCGGGCGAGGCCGGCAGCCCCTTGGTCAGCACGTCGCGCGTCGCGTTGGGATCGAGCGTCGGATGGAGCAGCTGGTCGAGCGCCTGCGGATCGACCCGCAGGATCGCCTCCTCCTGCGTGATCAGGCCCTCATTGGCCATGTCGACGGCGATCTTGAGCGCCGCCTTGGCAGTGCGCTTGCCGCTGCGCGTCTGGAGCATCCACAGCTTGCCGCGCTCGACGGTGAACTCGATGTCCTGCATGTCGCGATAGTGCCGCTCGAGCTGGTCGAACACGCGCGCCAGCTCGGCATAGGCCTCGGGCATCGCCTCTTCCATCGACAGCGGCCTGGCGCCCGCCGTCTCGCGCGCGGCTTTGGTGAGATATTGCGGGGTGCGGATGCCCGCCACCACGTCCTCGCCCTGCGCGTTGATCAGGAACTCGCCATAATAGGCATTGTCGCCCTTGGCCGGATCGCGGGTGAACGCCACGCCGGTCGCGCTGGTCTCGCCCATATTGCCGAACACCATCGCCTGGACGTTGACCGCGGTGCCCCAGTCGCCGGGGATGTCGTTGAGCCGGCGATAGACCTTGGCGCGCTCGGACTGCCACGATCCGAACACCGCGCCGATCGCGCCCCAGAGCTGGTCGTGGACGTCCTGCGGGAAGGGCTTGCCCCACAGCTCCTCGACTACGCCCTTGTACTCCGCGACGAGCTTCTGCCAGTCGCCGGCGCTCAGCTCGGTGTCGAGATGATAGCCATTGTCCTCCTTGGCGATCTCGAGCGCTTCCTCGAAGCGGCCATGATCGAGCCCGAGGACGACGTCCGAATACATCTGGATAAAGCGGCGATAGCTGTCCCATGCGAAGCGATCGTCGCCCGAGGTGGCGGCGAGGCCCTGCACGGTCGCGTCGTTGAGGCCGAGATTGAGCACCGTGTCCATCATGCCGGGCATCGACACACGCGCGCCGCTCCGGACAGAGACGAGCAGCGGATCGGCGGCATCGCCGAATTTCTTGCCGGTCACCGCCTCGATATGCGCCACACCGGTGGCGACTTCGGCCTTGAGGCTGTCGGGGAAGCTCTCGCCTGAATCATAATAGAGCGCGCAGACCGGGGTACTGATCGTGAAGCCGGGAGGGACCGGCAGGCCGATGCCCGCCATGCCGTCGAGATTGGCGCCCTTGCCGCCGAGCAGATTCTTGTCGCCGTTGCCGCCGTCAGAAACCCCACCGCCGAAGCGGTATACGTACTGCGTCATCCCTGGTCCTTCTGCTGGAGGCACTGCCCCGGCACGGGAGGCGCCTACCGCGCATGCGAACAAGGCGGAAGCTCTGATTGCGTTGTCAGGAGCCTCCCGCGCGCCGGGCGGCCAAGACTTCCTAAAGTCTCGACAAATTACGCTATTCCGGCTGCGTAATAAATCTGATAAATCAGCTTAACATCATGCAGAAACGGCCCCCGTTTGTGCATTGCGACATCGCCCTGTCGTCAGCGGCTGAAGAAACTGACCCGGCCCGCCCTAGATTGCGCGCCGGTGTGCTCCTGCGAAAGCAGGAGCCCGGTGGGATGAATGCAGCCTCAGCCTTCGATCTTCGAGAAGTCGGCGACCTTGTGCACTGCGTCGCGCATCCGCGCGAGCTGGCCGAGGCGGCTGATCCGCTTGTCGGGATCGGAATCGTTGACGGTGACGTCGTCGAAGAACGCATCGATCGGCGCGCGGAGCGTGGCGAGCGCGGCCATCGCCGCCTCGAAATCCTCGGCCTCGATCGCGGCTTCGGCGCGCGGCTCGGCGGCGTCGAGCGCCTCCTTGAGCGCGGCCTCGGCCGGCTCGGCCTCGTAGATATTGCCGCCGACATCGGTATCGGTGCCGTCGAAGCCTTCCTTCTTGAGGATGTTCGCGGCGCGCTTGTAGCCGGCGAGGAGGTTCTTGCCGTCCTCGGTAGTGACGAAGGCTTGCAGCGCATGGACGCGGGCGAGCAGGCGGACGAGATCGTCCTCGCCACCGAGCGCGAACACCGCGTCGATCAGATCGTGGCGGACGCCGGCTTCGCGCTGCTGGACCTTGAGGCGGTCGGCGAAGAAGTCCTGCAACAATCGGAAGAATGCGTCATCAGCATTCTCACCATCGCCGAACGGTGACTTCCACTGCGGATGCTTCGCCACCCCCGAGCGCTCGAAGCCCTCCAGGTTCGCGATGTGCCGTTCGAGTAAATTGATGAACGCGAAAGCGAAGCTACCTTCCAGCGAAAACCGGAGCGTGTTCGCTGTAATCAGCTGGATTACGCCGATTGCGGCTCGACGGAGCGCGAAAGGATCTTTGGATCCAGTCGGCCGCTCATCGATCGCGAAGAACGCGCCTATGGTATCCAGCTTGTCTGCCAAGCTCACCGCCACCGTCACCGGCGCAGTCGGAACCGCATCCCCCTGCCCGACCGGCTTGTAGTGATCGCGGATCGCCTCGGCGACTTCCGCCGGCTCGCCCTGCGCGGCGGCATAATAGCCGCCCATCAGCCCCTGCAGCTCGGGGAACTCGCCGACCATGCCGGTGACGAGATCGGCCTTGGCGAGGCGCGCGGCGCGTTCGGCGAGGGCGGCGAGCTTCTCCCGATCCTCCCCGGCACGGGGAGGGGGACCGTCCGAAGGACGGTGGAGGGGGCTATCCGCGGGCGGCGTCGCTTGGGGCACGCCCCCTCCACCATCGCTTTGCGATGGTCCCCCTCCCCGTTCCGGGGAGGATCCGACGATCCCCTCTTCCACCAGCCAGCGCGCGAGCTTCGCGACGCGATCAACCTTGTCGGCGACCGTGCCGAGCTTCTCGTGGAAGACGATCTTCTCGAGCTTGGGCCGGAGATCGTCGAGCTTGGTCTTCAGATCGGTCTCGTAGAAGAAGCGCGCGTCGCTGAGCCGCGCCGCCAGCACCTTCTGGTTGCCCTGAACGATCTTCTCGCCGCCATCGACCGCGTCGATGTTCGCGACGCAGACGAACGCGTTGGCGAGCTTGCCCGCGCCATCGCGGCAGACGAAGTATTTCTGGTTCACCCGCGCCGTCAGCTGGATCACTTCGGCCGGCACGCTGAGGAAATCGGAGTCGAAGCGGCCGAGCAAGGGCACCGGCCATTCGGTCAGCCCGGCATTCTCGAACAGCAGCCCGTCGTCCTCGATCAGGCCGAGCCCCGCCTTCTGCGCCGCCAGCTTGGCGCCGACCGCGATGATCGCGCGGCGCTCGGCGCCGTCGACGATGACGTGGCACGCGCGCAGCTTCTCGGCATAGTCATTGGCCGAGCCGATCGTGATCACACCCGGATGGTGGAAGCGATGGCCGACGGTCTGCACGCCGCTCCTGATCCCCGCGACCTCTACGGGCACGAGCTTGTCGCCGAGCAGCGCGATGATGCCCTGGAGCGGGCGCACCCAGCGCAGGCTCTCGGTCGATTGCGAGGCCGCGCCCCAGCGCATCGATTTGGCCCAGGGGAAGGCGTGGATCACGTTGGTGATTGCGCTGGCGAGCACCGAGCCGGCGACGATGCCGGGGCGCTCGATCACGGCGAACAGCACTTGCCCGCCCTTGCCGTCGTCGCGCGTGACGAGCTGCTCGCGGCTGAGCCCGGTCGAGCGGAGGAAGCCTTCGATCGCCGGGGCGGGCGCGTCGGCGCGGGGGCCCTTGCGCTCCTCGGTCATCGCCGCGGTGGTCTCGGCGACGCCGCGCACGATCAGCGCGAGCCGGCGCGGGGTGGCGAAGCTCTCTACGCCCGTGAACGGCAGGTTGAGCGCCTTCAGCCGCGCCTCGAACAGCGCCGCCAGATCGGCGCGCGCCTTTTCCTGCATCCGCGCGGGAATTTCCTCGCAGCGCAGCTCGAGAAGGAAGTCTTCGGTCATAGTTGTTCACGCAAAGGCGCAAAGGCGCGAAGGAGAGAAGGGTTTTGCGCGCAGAGGCGCAGAGGACGCAGAGAGGAACAAGGCTCCATCGTCTCGCGCCAGCGAGACGCCGCATCTGTATCGAAGCTGGATGAGAGCCGCTCCGCGGCGTTCGAGGACCGCAGTCTCTGCGTCCTCTGCGCCTCTGCGCGAACAATCTGCGCGAACGAACGACTCACGCCGCCCACCCGTTCTTCGCCATCCACGCCTCGCAACTGCCCTTCGCCAGATCGCGCACCCGGCCGATATAGGCCTGGCGCTCGGCGACCGAGATCACTCCGCGGGCATTGAGCAGATTGAACACATGGCTCGCCTCGATCGCCTGCTCATAGGCCGGGATCGGCAGGTCGGCCTTGAGGCAATTCTCGCACTCGGCGACCGCCTTGCGGAACAGATCGAACAAAGCGTCGGTATCGGCGATCTCGAAGTTCCACTTCGACATCTGCTTCTCGTTCTCGAGAAACACGTCGCCATAGCTAACGCCCGCGTCGTTGAAGGCGAGATCGTACACGCTGTCCTTGTTCTGGATGTACATCGCCAGCCGCTCGAGCCCATAGGTCAGCTCGCCCGCCACCGGCTTGCAGTCGAAGCCGCCCATCTGCTGGAAATAAGTGAACTGGGTCACTTCCATCCCGTCGCACCAGACTTCCCAGCCCAGCCCCCACGCGCCGAGCGTCGGCGATTCCCAATCGTCCTCGACGAAGCGGATATCGTGCTTCGTGAAGTCGATGCCGATCGCGGCGAGGCTGCCGAGGTACAGTTCCTGCAGATCGGGCGGGCTCGGCTTCAGGATCACCTGATATTGATAATAATGCTGGAGCCGGTTGGGGTTCTCGCCATAGCGGCCGTCGGTCGGCCGGCGGCAGGGCTGGACGAAGGCGGCGTTCCACGGATCGGGGCCGAGCGCCTTGAGCGTCGTCGCGGGGTGGAAGGTGCCGGCACCCATGCGCATGTCATAGGGCTGGAGGATCACGCAGCCCCGTTCGCTCCAGTAATCATGGAGCTTCAGGATCATGCGCTGGAAGCTGAGCGGCTCGGACATATCGGCGGTGCTTTGGCGTGATGTACCCAAGTTGACAAGGATGCAGTGATCGCCTCCTGTCGCGCGCAATGCGGAAGATGTGGATCGGACTGGCGCTGCTGGCGCTCGGCGGATGCGGCGCCCCGGCGCCCAGGGCGACAACGAGCGATGCCGATCCGGCGCTCTGGGTGGTCCGCGACGCCGATACGACGATCTATCTTTTCGGCACGGTGCACATGCTCAAGCCCGGCCTCAGCTGGTTCGACGATGGCGTGAAGGCCGCGTTCGACGCCAGCGACGAGCTGGTGCTCGAGCTGGTGATGCCGCCCCAGGCCGAGATGCAGGCGCTGGTGCAGGAGCTCGGCATGACGCGCGCCGGCCCCACCCTGCCCGAACAGCTGCCGCCCGCCGAGGCTGCCAAGTTCCGCGCCGCGCTGCCCGAAATGGGGCTGGCGCCCGAGGCGCTCGATCGGGCCGAGCCGTGGCTCGCCGCGACGATGCTCTCCGCCGCGCCGCTGCGCCAATTGGGCTATGACGACAAGGACGGCGCCGAGGCGGTGCTGACCGCAGCGGCGCAACGCGCCGGCAAGAAGATCGCGGGCCTCGAGACCGCGCGCGAGCAGCTCGGCTATTTCGATCGGCTGCCGATGCCGGCGCAGCGCGCGCTGCTCGTCGAGACGCTCGACGATCTGCCCAATGCCGGCGCGACGATCGATCGCATGGTCGCGTCGTGGGGCAAGGGCGATGCCGAGGGGATCGCGCGGCTGATGAACGAGGATCTCGGCCACTCGCCCGAGCTGGCCAAGGCGCTGCTCGTCACGCGCAACGCCAAATGGGCAAACTGGCTCAGGCAGCGGATGGCCGCGCCGGGCACGGTGTTCGTCGCGGTCGGCGCCGGGCATCTCGCCGGCCCGGCCGGGCTGCAGGCCGAGCTCGCCAGACGCGGGCTCAAGGCCGAGCGGGTGAAGTACTAGACGCATCTCGCGTCCGATTACGTCACCCCCGCGAAAGCGGGGGCCCATCTCCCACGCTCTCCCGCCTCATAACCGGCGTATCTGCTGCACACGCACGAGATGGGCCCCCGCTTTCGCGGGGGTGACGGAAGGAGGCTTGACTCGCCTCATTATTTAACCAATAGGTTATTTAACAAGGAGGTTAGATGAGTCCCGCACCCGACCCGCTGAGCGCCACCTTCGCCGCGCTCGCCGACCCCACTCGCCGCGCCATCCTCACCCGGCTGGCGCAGGGCGAGAGCCCGGTCGGCGAGCTGGCCCGCCCCTTCGCGATGAGCGGTCCGGCGGTGACCAAGCATCTCAAGGTGCTCGAGCGTGCGGGGCTGATCTCGCGCGGCCGCGCCGCGCAGCAGCGCCCGGCGAAGCTCGAGCCCGCAGCGCTAGCGGCGGCGAGCGCGTGGCTCGATGCCTATCGCCGCTTCTGGGAAGGCAAGTTCGACGATCTCGACACGTATCTCAAGGAACTGCAGCACAAGGAGACAAGCGATGAATGACAAGCTCACCGCGCCCGGTGTGGGCACCGAAGTGACCATCGTCCGCACCTTCGCGGCGCCGCGCGAACTGGTGTTCGACTGTTTCACCAAGGCCGAGCATCTCGAACGCTGGTGGGGCCCGCACCATTTCGACGTGCCGTTCAGCGAGACCGACGTTCGCCCGGGCGGCAAGATCCGCATCGATATGCGCGGCCCCGAGCCGTACGGCGTCAACGAGGTTCATGGCGAGTTCCTCGAGGTCGATCGCCCCCAACGCCTCGTGATGGCGCTGCGCGCCTTCCGCGACGCCGACGGTAGCTGGGGCATCGAGCATGTCAGCACCTTCCGCTTCGAAGAGGCGCCAGGCGGCCGCACGACGATGCACCTGACCACGGTGGTCAAGCAGGTCAGCGAAGCGCTGCTCCCGGCGCTGGAAGGCATGCGGGAAGGCTGGAGCCAGAGCTTCGAGAAGCTCGAAGCGCTTCTGCCGGAATTGGCGTAGCTCGGCGAAGAGACCGGTATCGATCCTCCCCCGGAGGGGGAGGGGAACCGCGAAGCGGTGGAGGGGTAGTCTCCACAAACCAAAGCGTCGCCTGCGGCACCTAGCCCTCCACCAGCTTCGCTGGTCCCCCTCCCCCTCCGGGGGAGGAGCTGAGGCGGTTGCACTTTCCGCGCACTTCCGCTAGAGGCGCGCGCTTGCCGTGGCAGGGTCATCCCTGGAGGCCTGCCGGGCATGCGAACTGAAACACTTTAGCGCACTGGAAGACACATGAGCGAGACGCTTACGCTGTCGGCCGAGACGCGCGACCGGGTTGGCAAGGGAGCCTCCCGGGCGCTGCGTCGCGAAGGCCGCGTCCCCGCCGTCATTTACGGCAACAAGGCAGACCCCGTTGGCATCCATGTCAGCGAACGCGAGCTCACCAAGCTCCTCAACACCGGGCACTTCATGAACTCGGTGGTGATGATCAACGGCGAGCGCACGCTGCCCAAGGACGTCGCTTTCGACGTCGTGACCGATCGTCCGCTCCACGTCGACTTCCTGCGCATCTCCGAGCATGCCACCGTCACCGTCCAGGTGCCGATCGTGTTCGTCGACGAGGAAGAAGCCCCCGGCATCAAGCGCGGCGGCGTGCTCAACATCGTCCGTCACGATCTCGACCTCGTGGTCGACGCGGCGCATATCCCCGACGAGATCCAGATCTCGCTCAAGGGTCTCGAAGTCGGCGAATCGCTGCACATCTCGGCGGTGACCCTGCCCGAGGGCGCGAAGTCGGCGATCACCGACCGCGACTTCACCATCGCGACGATCGTGGCGCCGTCGGCGCTCAAGTCGAGCGAAGGCGATACCCAGACCGAAGCCGCGAGCGAGAACGAGGGCGAGGGCGAAGGCGAGTAATCGCCCCCCACGAACTTACTGGGTGAAAAAATCGCCTCCGCGCCCTAGGTGCGGAGGCGATTTCCTTTTCGGGGTTTGCGCATGCAGCTGTGGGTGGGTCTCGGCAATCCGGGGCCGCAATATGCGATGCACCGGCACAATGTCGGCTTCATGGCGCTCGACGCCATCGCCGGGGTGCATGGCTTCTCGGCGCCGAAGAAGCAGTTCCAGGGCTGGGCCCAAGAAGGCCGGATCGGCAGCGACAAGCTCGTCCTGCTCAAGCCCGGCACCTATATGAACGAGAGCGGCCGCGCCGTGCGCGCGGCGATGGACTTCTACAAGCTGACTCCCGCCGACGTGACCGTCTTCCACGACGAGCTCGATCTGCTGCCCTTCAAGGTCAAGGTGAAGCTGGGCGGCGGCACTGCGGGGCACAACGGGCTGCGCTCGACCGATCAGCATATCGGCCCCGATTTCCGCCGGGTGCGGATCGGAATCGGCCATCCCGGGCACAAGGACCGGGTGACCGGCTATGTGCTCGGCAACTATGCCAAGGCGGAAATCGACCCGCTTGCCGACATGCTCGGCGCGATCGCCGCCGAGGCGCCGTGGCTGGCCGCCGGCAACGATGCCCGGTTCATGAGCGACGTCGCGCTCCGCCTGCAGGACTAGGGCGGCTCAGTTCAGCCGCGGGTTGAGCCAGCTGCACGGCGCGCTCGCGCGTGGCGCGGCGATCAGCGCCTTGGCCCGCACGGTGCAGGCCTCCCCGTCGGCGCATTCGATCGCGGTCCGCGCCAGCCATCCGGCATCGTTGCGCCACGAGGTGATGCTGCGATAGGCGACGCCGATGTCGCGCGCCTTGAAATGCGTGTCGCCATGCTTGCGGCAATAACGCAGCAGCCGCGCCATCTCCGCGCGCGCATCCGACGAATAGCGTTCGCGCTCGGCCGCGTCCGCCAGCAAGCCGCTGGGAACGTAGAAGGTGATCCGCGAGACGACGAACGCTGGAACGACGATCATCGGCACCAGCATCATGCCGAGGAAGAATTTGGCGCCCGGGCTCATCGGTGCGGCTTGCCTCGCCACTCCTCAACATTCGGTTGCCGCCGCGCAAACAGAAAGGGCCCCGGTTTCCCGGAGCCCTTCCTGCATTCCGCCGATCTGCGGCGTTACTTCTTGCCGACGATCACGCCGACGAGCCGCTGGTTGCCGCCGCCGATGGTGCCATTGGCCGCGAAGGCAATACCGATCTCCTTGCCCTGCGAGCCGAAGAAGCCGCCGGTGAGCGTGCCCGAGAGCGTGGTGCTGCCGGTGAAGCTGCCGCTGAACAGATTCTGCTTGGTCGGGATCGCACCCTGCGCGGTGAAGGCGCCGAAGGCGGTGGTGGCGCCACCCGCTTCGGGCGTGCGATTGAGATTGAAGGCGAGGTCGACGAGCCCGGTGGAGAAATTCACCGAGACCGTGACGGTGCCGCCGACGCGCGAGACGGTGGTCACGCCCGCGGTGACGTCGACCAACTTGCCGACGACCGTCGAGGTATAGGCCTGGGTTCCGGTGGCCGGCATATCGGTCGCCACCGTCGGATAGCCGAATACCGACGTCGTGATCCGCTTCGCGCCGGTGGTCGAATCGCCACGCCACCAATTGGCGTAGCTGACATTGGTCAGCGCCAGATTGGCATTGCTGGTGACCTGCGACGGGATGGTGTTGTTGAGGAATTCGAGCTGCGCGAACTTGCCCGCGGTCGCCGTGTCGGTGGTGCGGAACACATATTCGGTCACGCTCGGCGCCGGCTGCACGGTGACGTTGGCGTTCACGAAGCGCGATTCCTCGCCGGCCTCGTTGATCACATAGGTCGCGGTCGTGATGGCGTTGCTGGTAGCGAGACGAACGCGCGTGAAGCTGGTGTCGGTGGCGGAGACGCCCAGCGTCACCGCGCCCGCCGGATCGCCGGTGTAGCTGGTGCCGGCGTTGATCGTGCCGAACTCGGCTGCGGCCGCGAGCGGGAATGCCGTGTAGGTCGGCGACGCGGTCGGCGTCGGAGTCGGCGTTGCGGTCGGGGTCGGCGTGGGGTCGGCGTCGGAATCGTTACCGCTGCAGCTCGCGAGCGCCAGAGTCGCCGCGGCGGCGCTCATGATCATGTGACGGCGAATCATTCCCTGCTCCTTGAAATACTTCGATACCTGAAAGGCCCGGCGCCCCTGTACCCCAGATGAACGGGGGCCCGTCAAGCAGCGATCCCGCTCTATGACGTAGCCAACGCGTCCTGGCCGTATCCCGAACCTGCGATACGCGTCGCGGCCTGGCGCGCGGGGCTCGACGGCAACTCGAAGCGCCGCGCGCCCGCCGCCAGCAGCCGCAGCAGCACCCGCTCGCGGCGGCGCAGCCGGGGATCGGCGAGCCCCAGCTGCCGGCGCAGCGCCGGCGGGAGCAAATCGATCGCCGCGCGCACACCGAGCCGCTGGAACGGGCGCAGCGGTGGCGGCAGGATATCGGCGGTGCGCAGGATCGCGATCAGCTCGTCGAGCACCGGCGATGGCTCGAGCTGCGGCAGCATCCGCGCCAGCAGCGCCTGCATCGCCGCCGCGCTCGCCGGCGGGGCCTCGACGCCGTACAGCGCCGCACCCGGACGGGCCTCGCCATAATAGCGGTCGCGCTCCGCGGCGCCGAGGCGCTCGCCATAGCGATGATAGGCTTCGAGAAACGCCCAGCTCGCGGTCGCCTGCACCCAGAGCAGCAGATCGGGATCGTTGGCGGCATAGGCGCGGCCGTCGTCCGTCTCGCCCTGCACCCGCGCATGCATGCGGTTGACCCGCCCGGTGAGCGCCTCGAACGCGCTGCGCGCGCCATAGACGGTGATCATCGCCGCCAGCCCGGTGCGCCGCATCCGCGTCGCCGGATCGCGCTTGAAGCTGCTATGGTCCCACACCCCATGGCGGACGCGCGGCTCGCCCAGCTCGAGCAGCACCGCGGCGATCCCGCCGATATACATCGTCACCGGATTGCGGAACACGCGCCACGAGACCGAGTCCGGCGGCAGCATCGCCGGCTCGCCGGCCGGCTCGCGGAAATTGGCGCCGTCGATGCCCATCAGGCGCGCGGCGGCGGAGTCGATACGCTTGATCACCATCCCGCGACAACGCGCCGGCCCGCGCGGTTGCTCCGCACTGGAAACCGCGCCGCTTTGCGCCTATCGAGCCCGCAAACCTGCCGGCACCGCCGGCCCCTCAACACAGGATCGAGCTTCTCATGGGTTTCCGCTGCGGCATTGTCGGGCTTCCGAACGTCGGCAAGTCCACGCTCTTCAATGCGCTGACCGAGACCGCCGCGGCGCAGGCGGCGAATTATCCCTTCTGCACGATCGAGCCCAATGTCGGCAACGTCGCGGTGCCCGATCCGCGGCTGACCGCGCTTGCCGAGATCGCCGGCTCGGCCAAGATCATCGAGACCCAGCTCGGCTTCGTCGACATCGCCGGTCTCGTCCGCGGCGCGAGCAAGGGCGAAGGCCTCGGCAACCAGTTCCTCGGCAACATCCGCGAGGTGGACGCGATCGTCCATGTCCTGCGCTGCTTCGAGAATGACGACATCCAGCATGTCGACAACAAGGTCGATCCCATCGCCGATGCCGAGACGGTCGAGACCGAGCTGATGCTCGCCGATCTCGAGAGCCTCGAGAAGCGCGTGCCCAATTACGTCAAGAAGGGCCAGCAGGGCGACAAGGAGGCGAAGATCGCCGCCAGCGTGCTCGGCCAGGCGCTCGAGCTGCTGCGCGACGGCAAGCCCGCCCGCCTCACCGAACCGAAGGACGCCGAAGAGGCCCGCGTCTTCGCGCAGGCGCAGCTGCTCACCGGCAAGCCGGTGCTCTATGTCTGCAACGTCAACGAGGAAGACGCCGCCAACGGCAATGATCTGTCGGCCAAGGTCTTCGCCAAGGCCAAGGCCGAGGGCGCCGAGGCGGTGGTCGTCTCCGCCGCGATCGAGGCCGAGATCGCGACGATGCCGGCGGAAGACCGCGGCGAGTTCCTCGCCGAGCTGGGGCTCGAGGAAACCGGCCTCGCCCGGGTGATCCGCGCCGGCTACAATCTGCTTCACCTGCTGACCTTCTTCACCGTCGGCCCCAAGGAAGCGCGCGCGTGGACGACGCATGTCGGCGCCAAGGCGCCGCAGGCGGCGGGCGAGATCCACACCGATTTCGAGCGCGGCTTCATCCGCGCCGAGACGATCGCCTATAATGATTATGTCCAGTTCAAGGGCGAATCCGGCGCGCGCGACGCGGGCAAGCTTCGCTCCGAAGGCAAGGAATATGTCGTGCAGGACGGCGACGTGATGCTGTTCCGTTTCAACGTTTAAGCGCGATACTTTCCGCCAACGAAAAGGTAACGCAAGTTTCTTCCTGACAATTGAGATGCATGGCCGGCACACTTCACAAATTGGCCATGCCCTTCTATTTTTTATGCGGGATAGCCCTTAGTTAACAAATATAAATCTTGATGTTGTGGGACCTGCCGTCGTCGACACTGCCAGGCTGATCGTGGTGTGAAGCGTACCGAGATTCTCCAGCCAGCATTCCGCTATCCCCTCCGCGGAAAGATGCATGTTCCCGCCCGCTGGGTAGCGTTTCTGCTGCCGCTGGCGACGGTGCTCGTCTGCGCGCTGATCTGGGTCGCCGCCGTCCAGACCACCAAAATCCATCGCGGCAACCTGATGTCCGACGCCGCCCGCGAAAACGGCAACCGCGCGATCGCCTATGCGCATTTCATCGCCGGCGTGTTCGACCGGGCCGATAGCGCGGCGCGCCATCTCGCGCGGGTCCACGGCGGCGCGGCTGCGACGGGCGATGGGCGGCCCCGCGCGCTGATCGACTCCGCCGCGGCCGAACCGCTGTTCGCCCGGATCGACATCGCCGATGCGCTCGGCCGGGTCGTCTTGTCGAGCGCGGAGTCGCGCACCGCGCGCAGCATCGCCGACATGCCCGCTTTCTATCGGCTTCGCGCGGGCGCCGGGGACGCTCCGGTCATCAGCGATCCCGCCAGCGACGCGCTGTCCGGGGTGCCGGCGATCGGCTTCGCGCGCCCGATCCGGGGGGCCGATGGCGGTTTCGCCGGCGCGGTCGTCCTCACCCTGCCCGTCGACCGGCTGACGGATTTCTACCAGGGTGCCGATTTCCGCCCGCACGATCTGATCTCGGTCATTCGCCTCGACGGGCTCACGCTCGCGCGCCGCGAAGGCTCGACGGTGAGCTATGGCCAGTATCTCGCCGGCAAGCTCGTCATGCGCCAGCAGCTGGTGCAGCCCAACGGCACCTATATCGGCCCCAGCGCGGTCGACGGCATCACCCGCATCTTCAGCCACCGGCGCCTCGCCCGCTACGGGATCTTCGTCACGGTCGGCCTCGGCACCGACGACGTCCTCGCGCTCTCCTATGCCCGGGCGCGGATCTTCTACACCACCGTCGGCGCGCTCACCCTGACCCTGCTCGGCGGCGCGCTCGCCTTCTGGCTCGGCCTGCGCCGCCGCGAGGCGATCATCCAGCGGCTCGCCGCGACCAACGCGCGGCTCTGCGAGGCCCAGGCGATCGGCAAGATGGGCGATTGGGAGCTCGATCTGACCACCGGCATGCTTGTCTGCTCGGACGAGATCTGCCGCATGCACGGCCGTCCGCCGAGCGAGGACGTGCTGCGCGGCGAGGAAGCGCTCGCCTATCACGACCCCGCGAGCCGCAAGGAAATCGAGCGCACCCTGCGCACCGCGATCGCGTCGAAGCGGCCCGAGCAATGCGAAGTGACCGCCACGATGGGCGACGGCCGCGTCGCGCAGCTGCGCATCCGCATGTCGCCGATCGTCGATGGCGATGGCCGGGTGCGCACCGTGCTCGGCACCGAGCAGGACATCACCACCGAGCGGCGCCACGAGCAGCTCCGCGCCGAGGTGGCGCACATCACCCGGGTCGAGGCGGTCAATGTGATGGCCGCTACGATCGCGCACGAACTGTCGCAGCCGCTCACCGCGGCGGGCAATTACCTCACCGCGGCGAGCCATCTCGCCGGGCAGGCCAAGCTGTCGCTGCTCGATCAGGAGCGCCTCGCCGTGCTGCTCGGCCAGGCCAATCGCCAGATCGGGCTCGCCGGCAAGATCATCTCGCGGGCCCGCGAGATGGTGTCCGATCGCGGCGCCAGCGAGGTCGCCTCGCTCGAGGATATCGTCGGAGAGGCGATCGCGCTGAGCAAGGTCGCGGTGCCGGCGGCGGCGCGTGCGCGGATCACCGTCCAGCTCCAGCCCGATACCGGCCATGTCGCCGCCGACAAGGTCCAGATCCAGCAGGTGCTGCTCAACCTCATCCGCAACGCCGCGCAGGCGCTCGAGGGCGCGAAGGATCCGCAGATCCTCGTGTCGAGCCGCCGCGAGCGCGCCGGGATGGTGGAGGTCAGCGTCGCCGACAATGGCCGGGGGCTCCCCGCCGGCGTCGACGATATCTTCGCGCCCTTCGGCGCCTCGGGGCGCGACGGGCTCGGCATCGGCCTCTCGATCTGCCGCACGATCGTCGATTCCTATGGCGGGCGCATCTGGAACGACAGCAGCGCGCTGGGCGGCGCCGCGATCTGCTTCACGCTTCCCCTCGACGAGCTGGCGCTGCTCTACGACGTCGCCTGAGTCGCCGCCCGCTTTGGCGATGGGGGATAACCCCGATCGGCCGGGCGCTCCCTTGCCCCCGCAGCCACGCTTCGCGGCGCGCGACGGCATGCCAGATCCCACCCTGCAAGATCAGGGTAACTATGGATGCCTCGCGCCCTGATCCCGTGAAATAACGCCTCATCGCGGCTCGATTTGCCCGCGGGTGCTGCAGCGCGACGGAAGCGGCGCGACGGCCGAAGATCGCGCGAATTTCGTCGAAGGAGATCCTGCATGCGCACGCCTGCCCTTCTGATGATCCTCGTCCCGCTGCTCGCATCGGCGCCGGCGGAGGCGCAGCGGCGCGTCCTCTGGGATCGCGTGGGATCGACCGAGATTCGCGAGGGCTGGACCCGGGCGACGATCTGGGCGCCGGGCCGGCAACGCTATCGCGAGGTGCGCCTGTGCGTCACGCGCCGGGCGCTGCGCGTCAACAGCTTCACGATCAATTTCCCGCTGCAGCCGCAAGGCCGCTGGGCGCACGAGCAGGTCGTGCCGCTCAACCGGACGATCTCGCCCGGCCAATGCTCGCGCGAGACGTGGATCCGGGGCGGCGCGCGCGACATCCGGCAAGTCGAGATCCGCTTCGCGCGATTCCAGGGCGGGACGCGCCCGGTGGTGCGGCTCGAGGCCCGCTAGGCATTCGACAGGAAGGAAGTTGCGATGCGCAGTATCGGAACAGTCGCGATCGCCGCCGCCGCGGCGTTTCTCCTCGCAGGCCCGGCGCCCGCGCAGGTGCCCGGCGAGGTCATCCTGTTCAGCCAGACCAACCATCGCGGCCACTCGTTCCTCGTGCGCGGCACGCGGAACAATCTGGTGATCCCCTGGGCGGTCCGCAGCGTCCGCGTGGCGCGCGGCGAGGCCTGGGATTTGTGCACGCGCACCAACCATCGCGACCCGTGTCACCGCGTTGCCGAGAGCCTCGCCAATGTGAACTGGCGGGTGGCCTCGGCGCGTCCGTCGCGCGCGGTCAACCTCCCCGCCCCCGCACCGCCCGGCGGCGGCGGCGGCGGTCAGCCCACCGCCTCGCTCCGCGGGATGAGCGCCGAGTTCTTCGTCGCGCCGCAGGAGAGCGGCCGCCGGGTGATCTCCTGCGCGTCGGGAGCGGCCGCCTGCGCCGAGCAGAGCGCCGATCGCTTCTGCCGCGCCCGCGGCTGGACCGCGGCGACCTATCATCGGCAGGAGACGGTGCGCGGCACCAACTATCTGACCGACGTGCTGTGCACGCGGACCGGCCGCTGACGATGCGCCGCGCCCCCCCGACGCTGGCCGTGCTCCTCGCGCCGCTGCTGGCGGTCGCCTGCACCACGCCCACCCCGCCTGTGGCGGGGCCGTCGCCCGGCGGGCCGCCGCTGCTCGGCACCGAATGGCGGCTCGTCGAATTCGAATCGTCGAAGGACGCGATCGGCACGGTCCGCCCGGGTCCCGACGAAGTCTGGACGTTGCGGCTCGATCCCGACGGCAGTGCCGCGATGGGGCTGTTCTGCAATCGCGGCTTCGGCAGCTGGACCTCGCCGGATTCGCGATCGGCGCGCGGCAGCCTCGAGATCAAGGCGACGGGATCGAGCATGGCCGCCTGCCCGGTCGGCACGATCACGCGCCTGCCTGCCGATTTCGCGCATATCCGCAGCTTCGTGATCGCGGACGGGCGGCTGCACCTCAATCTGATGATGGACGGAGGCAATTATGTCTGGGCGCCGACGCACTAGCCTCCGGCGACCGGGTTGGCTGCTCGCGCCCCTGGCCGGCGTCGCGCTGCTCGGCGGCTGCATGACCGGTCCGTCCGGGCGCAGCGTCCGCTACGATTGCGACGGGAGGCAGGTCACGGTGGTCTTTTCGGGCGGAGTCGCGCGGGTCTTCGACGGTCCCGGCTCGCCCTTCGTCCTCGATCGCAGGCCGGTTCGCAACGGCTTCTGGTACGAAACGGTGACGCGTTCGATCCGCGGGAGCGGGCGGACGATGACCTATACGATCGGCCGGATGGCGCCGCTGCAATGCCGCAAGATCGGGTCGGGGCGCTGGTAGCGGCGATGGCCCGCCGCTCCGTCCCTCTCCGGCCGGGTTCGGCCCGCACCGAGCCTGATGGGAGCAACCCTTGACCGACAACCAGACCCAGAAAGTCTCGCTCTTCACCCTGTCGGCGCTCGTCATCGGCTCGATGATCGGCGCCGGGATCTTCTCGCTGCCGCGCACCTTCGGCGCCTCGACCGGGCCGTTCGGCGCGATCATCGCGTGGTGCATCGCGGCCGGCGGGATGTTCACGCTCGCCCGCGTCTTCCAGGTCCTTGCCGAGCGCAAGCCCGATCTCGATGCCGGCGTCTATGCCTATGCCAAGGAAGGCTTCGGCCATTATGCCGGCTTCCTGTCGGCGTTCGGTTACTGGATCGGCTCGTGCATCGGCAACGTCTCGTACTGGGTGCTGATCAAGTCGACGCTCGGCGCCTTCTTCCCGGTGTTCGGCGACGGCAACACCGTGGTGGCGATCGTCGTGGCATCGATCGGGATCTGGCTGTTCCACTTCACCATATTGCGCGGCGTCCAGCAGGCGACCTTCATCAACACCGTCGTCACCATCGCCAAGGTCGTGCCGATCCTCGTCTTCGTCCTGATCCTGATCTTCGCGTTCAAGGCCAATCTGTTCGCCGCCAATTTCTGGGGCGGCGAAACCATGCCGCCGACGACGCTGTTCGAGCAGGTGCGCGGCACGATGCTCGTCACCGTGTTCGTGTTTCTCGGCATCGAGGGCGCCAGCGTCTATTCGCGCTACGCGAAGAAGCGCAGCGACGTCGGCCGGGCGACATTGATCGGCTTCGCCAGCGTCACCACGCTGATGGTGCTGGTCACGCTGCTGCCCTATGCCGTGCTCGACCGTGCCGACATCGCCGGCATGCGCCAGCCCTCGATGGGCGCGGTGCTCGAGGCCGTGGTCGGCCCGTGGGGCGCGGTGTTCGTCGCGGTGGGGCTGATCGTCTCGGTGCTCGGCGCCTATCTCGCCTGGTCGCTGATCTGCGCCGAAGTGCTCTCGGCCGCGGCGCGGACGCGCGACATGCCGCAGCTTTTCGCGCGCGAGAACCGCAACAAGGTGCCCGATGCGGCGCTCTGGGCGACCAACATCGTCACCCAGGTCTTCGTGATCACCACTTATTGGTCGCGCGACGCCTTCGCGCTGATGCTCAACCTCACCAGCTCGATGGCGCTGATCCCGTTCCTGCTCGTCGCGCTGTACGGCGTGCGGCTGGTCCGCAGCGGCGAGACCTATGATCTGCGGCCCGAGGAGCGGCGGCGCGATCTGATCCTCGCGGCGATCGCCAGCGCCTACACATTGTTCCTCGTCATCGCCGGCGGCGTCGGGTTCGTGCTGCTTTCCGCGGTGCTCTACGGCCCCGGCACCGCGCTCTATTTCTGGGCGCGGCGCGAGCGGGGCGAAGCCGTGTTCAAACCGATCGAATGGGCGATCTTCGCCGTCGTCGCCGCGGCCGCCCTGATCGGAATCTACCAGTTGGCGACCGGATACATCGCCATCTGACCGCAAAACCAGGCTCGGGAGAATCGACGATGTCACAGTCCGCTTTCGGGGTTCATTCGGAGGTCGGCCAGCTCCGCAAGGTCATGGTCTGCGAGCCGGGCCTCGCGCATTCGCGCCTCACCCCCAGCAATTGCGACGCGCTGCTGTTCGACGATGTGCTGTGGGTCGACGTCGCCAAGCGCGACCATGCCGATTTCGTGCTCAAGATGCGCGCGCGCGGCATCGAGGTGGTCGAGATGCACAGCCTGCTCGCCGAGACGCTGGCGATCCCCGAGGCGCGCGCCTGGATCCTCAACAACGAGATCGTCCCCAACGAGGTCGGGCTCGATCTGGTCGACGAGATCCGCGCCTATCTCGACGGCCTCGCCCCGCGCGAGCTCGCCGAGATGCTGATCGGCGGACTCTCCACAGAGGAGTTCCCGCAGGAGCTCGGCGGCGAGCTGCTCAAGCTGGTGCACGAGGCGGCGGGCACCTCGGAATATCTGCTGCCGCCGCTGCCCAACACCTTGTACACCCGCGACACGAGCTGCTGGATCTATGGCGGCGTCACGCTCAACCCGCTGTTCTGGCCCGCCCGGCACGAGGAGACGATCCTCGCCGCGGCGATCTATCGCTTCCATCCCGATTTCGCCGGCAAGGTCGAGGTCTGGTGGGGCGATCCGCTCGTCGACCATGGCATGGCGACGCTCGAGGGCGGCGACGTCATGCCGATCGGCAAGGGCAATGTCCTGATCGGGATGAGCGAGCGCAGCTCGCGCCAGGCGATCGGCCAGCTCGCCGCGGTGCTGTTCGAGCGCGGCGCCGCCGAGCGGGTGATCGTCGCCGCGATGCCCAAGCTGCGCGCGGCGATGCACCTCGATACCGTCTTCACCTTCGCGGATCGCGATTGCGTCCTGCTCTATCCGGACATCGTCAACAACATCCAGTGCTTCTCCTACCGGCCCGGCAGCCGGCCCGGCACCATCGATTTCCGCAAGGATGCGGGCTCGCTCGTCGATACCGTCGCGGACGCGCTGGGCGTCGCGCGGATGCGCGTCGTCGAGACCGGCGGCAACGCCTATATGCGCGAGCGCACCCAATGGGACAGCGGCGCCAATCTGGTCTGCGCCTCGCCCGGCGTGGTCTTCGCCTATGACCGCAACACCTACACCAACACGCTGCTCCGCAAGGCCGGGATCGAAGTGATCACGATCGCCGGCGGCGAGCTCGGGCGCGGGCGCGGCGGCGGGCATTGCATGACCTGCCCGATCATCCGCGATGCACTGGAGGACTGACGATGAGCGACGCTTTCCCCTCGCCTGCCGCCGATCCCGCGCCCGCCCGCTCGATCTGGCGGCGCGCCGGCTCGGCGCTGCTCGGGCTCGCCTTCATCGTCTGCGGTGCCTTCGCCATCCTCGTGCCGCTGCTCTCGACGCTGGCGATGACCTTCATCGTCGGCATCTCGCTGGTCGCCGCGGGGATCGCGCAGATCGGCCAGGCCTTTTCGCGGTCTTGGGGCGGCCTGTTCCTCCATGTCCTGCTCGGGCTGCTCTATGTCGGCGCCGGGATCGTCTTCTTCACCAGCCCGCTGAGCGGCGCGCTGGTGCTCACGGCGATTCTCGCCTGGCTGCTGGTCATCCAGGGGGTCGGCGAGATCCTGATGGCGTTCACGATCAAACGGCGAAAAGGCTGGCCGTGGCTGGCCTTTTCTGGCGCGGTATCCACGCTTCTCGGGCTGTGGCTAATCTTCCGCTCGCCCACCGCGAGCCTGTTCGCGCCCGGCATCCTGCTCGGGATGGCGCTGGTCATCGAAGGGTGCGCTTTCCTCGTCATCGGCACGCGCACCGCCCCGCCCCGCGAAACCGAGCCCGCGACCGCGCCCGCAGCGTGACCGCGCCGGCTGAAGGAGAAGGCGTATGGACATATCCTCGGAAGCCGCCGCGCAGGTGCTGCGCGAAGCCGTCCGCCAGACTGTCTCACGCTACTCGGTCTGGTTCCGCATCCAGAGCGCGTTGATGATCGTCAGCGGCGTGCTCGCCCTCGCCTTTCCGGTGACCTCCTCGACGGCGCTGGTCACCTTTCTCGGCTGGCTGCTGATCGTCACCGGGCTCATCCAGGCGCTCGGGCTGATCGGCGCGGGATCGGTACCGCAATTCTGGCTCCAGCTGGTCTCGGTGAGCCTGTTCCTGATCGTCGGGGCGATGTTCGTGCGCAATGCCGGCACCAGCCTGCTCGCGATATCGCTGCTCGTCGTCGTGCTGCTGATGATCGAAGGCGTCTCGAAGATCAGCCTCGGCCTGACGATCCGGCCCTATCCCAACTGGGCGTGGGTGGCGCTCGGCGGTCTCGCCAACGTGCTGCTCTCCTTCTATCTCGCCTTCCGGCTGCCGATCGTCTCGGCATGGCTGCTCGGCGCGCTGCTCGGCTTCGGCCTGATCATCGAGGGCGCAGCGCTAGGCTATCTCAGCTGGCGCGGGCGCAAGGTAGAGGCCGCCTCAGCCTGACGGGCGCAGCGTGGTGCGCGCAGCGGCCCGCGCGTCGACCGCACCGCGGCTGAACAGCATCGGCCGCATCTCGCCCGCGATCCACGACGCATATTGGTCGCCATAATGGCGCGAGCGCGGGTCGTTCGACTGGCCGGGCAAGTTGAGCATCAGCGAATTGTCCCACGCGCCGACGTCGATCACCTGCAGATAGCTCGCCCCGCCGCCAACCCGCCAGCCCGGGCCGCTGCCCAGCCAGCGCGCCATCACCGTATAGCCGTCCCCGCCCGACCCGGCGCCTTCGATCGCGGGGAAAGCCGCGGCGATCGCGGGGATTCGCGACAGCGGGTGCTGGATGCGCACCTGATGCAGCGTCGACCAGCGCCATTTGGCGACATCCTCGCCGAGTAGCGACCGCGCCGACGCCCAGGCCGCGACCATAGCTGCATCGAGCATCGCATCGCGCGCCGCTACCGGATCGGCGCCGAGCCGCGCGTCGGGCTTCGCCAGCAGCCCGAGCAGCACCGATGGCGCGATCTCGGTCACCAGCGCCTTCGCCCGTGTGGGAACGATCGCGGCGAGCATTCGCTTGCCGAGATCGCGCCACAATATCTCGAACAGCGCCGCCGCGCCGCTGTTCGCGTCGATCCGCGCATCCCAGCCACGCAGCATGTCGACCGTCGGCTTCGCGCCCGCCGAGGGATTGTTCGGCAGCAGCGCGAGCAACTGCTGCGCCGGGGTCGACAGCGTGTCGTGGTGCAGCGCGACGCTGTCCGCCAGCGTGTGCTTGTCCTGCCACGACAGGACGTCGGCGATCCGTTCGTAGCGATAAGGATCGCGGAACGAGAAAGCGGGAATCCGGTCGCGCGGCCAGTCGGCGGGCAGATTGTTCTGGTTGGCCGAGGCGAACCAGCCCTTGGCAGGATTATAAGCGCTCGGCAGCGACGCGAAGTCGCGTACGCCGGTCCAGTCGTAGCGCCCGTCGCCCGGCACGGGCAGCAGTCCGTCGCCCTTCTTGCGCACCGGCGCGAAGCCGATCACTTGCCAGCCGGTGTTCCCGTCGACATCGGCATAGTGGAAGTTGGTCGGTGACGGGTGGAAGGGAAAGGCCTTGCGCAGGCTCTTCCAGTCCTTGGCGAGGTTGATCGCGATCATCGCGAACGATCCATGCCCGCCGGGCTGCATCGCGATCGAGGCGACCGCGGTCGCCCGCCGCCGGCCGGGATCGTGCGATACCACCGGCCCCTGCGCCGAATAGCGCAGCGTCACGGTCCGCGCCGCCCCGCCCTTCACCGGGATCGCGACGGTCATGCGCTCGAACGCCTTCCAGCCGCCGTCATGGCGATAGCGCTCGGGATCCGCCGGATCGAGCTCGAGCACGAACAGGTCGAGCTGGTCGATATGGAAATTGGTCCGGCCGAAGGCGAAGTGGTCGGTGTGGCCCTGCATGATCCCCGGCAGCCCGGGCGAGCCGCCGCCGATCACGTCGAGCCCGGGTGCGCTCAGATGCGCGACATGGCGCGGGCCGAAGCCGCCGATGCCGAGATGCGGATCGTTGGCGAGAATCGGCCGCCCGGTGGCGGTCCGCGACGGCGCCACCGTCCATGCGTTGCTGCCCGCATTGGCGCGCGCTTCCGGCCCCGCGGCGGGGTCGGCGACCGGGGTCTCGGCGCTGAACGGCAGCCCGCCGAGCTGGAGCATGCCGAGATCGGCCTCGGACACTTTCGAGGCGTCGAGCCCCTCGGGCACCTTCATCGTCCAGCGCGGGCGCAGCGGCGCGATGATCGCGTCGAGCTCGAGCAGCCCGAGCGCCGCCAGCTGTGCGCGCCGCACCTCGTCATCGGCATTGTCGATCGAGGCGCCGCGCGCGAGGACGAGGTCGCGCAGGTCCCAGCGCAGCGGCGAGACGCCGAGGATGCGGTATTCGAGCGGGAGCAGCGACGGGTCCGCGGCGACCTCGTCGATCCGCGCGTTGATCCCGGCAACATAGGCGCGTGCGCAGGCAACCAGCTCGTCGGGCACCCGGCGCAGCTCGGCGTCGAGATCGCCGCGATAGTGGAACAGCCGCGCGGTGGCGTCGTGCTTCGCGAAATCCCCGCCAAAGGCCTCCGCCAGCCGCCCGAGCTCGCGGCGGTGGCCGAGGTCGATCTGGAACAGCCGGTCGCGCGCGACGACATAGCCCTGCCCGAAGAACGCGTCGGGGATCGTCGCGGCGCGGATATGGGGGACGCCGAAAATGTCGTCGACGATCTCGATCGGCGCGCCGGCGCCGCGGACCGTCGTCGTCTTTCCCGCGACCGCGCGCTGCGCCCGCGCCGCGACCGGCGCCAGCGCGAGCGTGGCCACCGAGCCGAGCAGGAAGGAACGACGGTCGTGCATCGGCGGGCATTCCTGCTGTTGCGGTCGGCGCCAAGGCTAGCGCCGCGTTCGGCTCCGTCGCATGGCAAGCGCTTCCCCGCTCATAGCGTCAGGCTATGGCCGAAGCCCATAGTCTGTGGCTATGGCTTGCCCAAGCCATAGAACGCCGCAGCCGCCTTGACGCTGCGTTCGGGCGCGGCGCACCTTCGCCGTTCGGCACCATCGCATGCGCTCCACTTCCAGAGAGCGCAGCGGAGGTGCGGTGCGTTGCCGCGGAGGGCATTCGCGCAGGCCGGCTCGCCGGTCCCGAAAGTTCATCCCATCAGGGGGGTCGATAATGACGAAACCACGCCGGCAAACCGCACTTTCCAGCTTCTCCAGCATCGCAGCGCTCGCGCTGGCCAGCCTCCTCGCCGCGCCCGCCGCGGCGCAGACCGAGGCGTCGGGCACCGTCGCCGAACAGGAGACGCCCGCCCAGGCCGAAACCAGCGAAGGCGAGGTCGTCGTCACCGGCACGCGCATCATCCGCGACGGCTTCAAGGCGCCCACCCCGCTGACGGTGTTGACGCGCGAGGATATCGAGAACACCTCGCCGACCAACAACATCGCCGATTTCGTCAACCAGCTGCCCCAGCTCGCCGGCTCGACCAAGCCGGCCAATTCGCGCCTCAACCTGTCGAACGGCTCGGCCGGCATCAACGCGCTCAGCCTGCGCAACCTCGGCGAGGGCCGCACGCTGATCCTGCTCGACGGCCGCCGCTCGGTCGGTTCGACCATCTATGGCTGGGTCGACATCAACACGATCCCGCAGGGGCTGGTCGACCGCGTCGAAGTGGTGACCGGCGGCGCTTCGGCGGCCTATGGCTCGGACGCGGTCGGCGGCGTGGTCAACTTCGTGCTCAACAAGAAGCTCGAAGGCCTGCGCGTCACCGCCGAGACCGGCGTCACCACCTATGGCGACGGCGGAAACTATTCGGGCAGCATCTCGGGCGGCAAGTCGTTCGCGGGCGGCCGCGGCCACATCCTGTTCAACGCCGAGATCGCGCACCAGGACGGCATCTTCGACATCGACGCAGTCGACCGCGGCTGGAACCACACCGGCTATGTCCGGGTCGAGGACCCGACCTGGACCGCGGCCAGCACCGATCGGCCGCGCTACATCACCACGCTGCGCCAGGTCGGCGCCGCGAACTCGACCCCCGGCGGTCTGATCACCGCCTCGGCGGGCACCACGGCGAACGCGTTGCGCGGCCTCTATTTCGGCCAGAACGGCGCCGTGAACGTGTTCGACTATGGCGTGCTCCAGTCGCCGACCTTCACCCGCGCGCCCAACAGCTCGCATCCGAGCGTCGTCCAGGGCGGATCGTGGCAGGTCAATGATTCGGGCCGCCGCATCGGGCTGATGCCGAAGGACGATCGCTGGGGCGTGTTCGGCCGGCTGAGCTACGAAGTGACCGACGGCGTCGAGGCCTTCTTCGAAGGCTCGTACAACCACCAGAAGGTCTTCTTCAACGCAGGCCCGAACCTGTCGACCGGCATCACCTACAACACCACCGGCTGCACCACCGTGCCGGTGCCGGTGACCTGCAACGCCTATGCGCTGCAGACGCTGGGTGCCGCGCGTCTCGCCGGCGTCACCAGCGTCACCGTGGCGACCACCGCCGCCGACCTGCCGTTCCGCGCGATCGACAACGAGCGCAAGGTCCAGCGCTATGTCGCCGGGCTCGAAGGCACGTTCGAGGCGTTCGGCAATGTCGGCCATTGGGACGTCTATGCCCAATATGGCCGTTCGGACGTGCGCGAGCAGCTGCGCAACATCATGCACACCGCCCGCATGAACGCCGCCACCGCCGCCGCCTTCGCGCCCGCGGGCAATGCGCGCGGCTATGCCGTCGGCTCGATCCAGTGCCTGATCAACGTCGATGCCAACGCGACCAACGACGATCCGAACTGCGTCCCGCTCAACCGCCTCGGCCTCGGCGTCGCCAACCCGGCGGCGGTCGATTACGTCCTCGGCGATCCCTATCGCGATCAGACGCTGCAGCAGTTCGTCACCGGCACCAACTGGGCGATCACGCCGTTCGCCACCTGGGCGGGCGACGTCAGCGTCTCGTTCGGCGGCGAATATCGCGAGGAGAAGATCCGCGGCAGCGTGCCGACCGAATTTCAGCCAGTGATCAATGCCAACGGCACCACCAGCAACGCGTGGTCGGTCGGCAACTACCTGCCCTTCACGGGGCGCTACGACGTGAAGGAGGCCTATCTCGAGACGGTCGTTCCGCTCGGTCTCGGGCTCGAGTTCAACGGCGCGGTGCGCGCCACCGACTATTCGAACTCGGGTTATGTCACCACGTGGAAGCTGGGCGCGACCTGGGCGCCGATCGAGGACATCCGCTTCCGCGTGACCCGCTCGCGCGACATCCGCGCACCCAACCTCAACGAGCTGTACCAGGCGGGCACCGCCAACAGCGATTCGGTCTCCAACCCGATCTTCACCGCCGACGGGTCGCACGGGCCGCGCACCTATGGCTATTCGGGCCTGACCACGGGCAACCCGGATCTGCGTCCGGAAGTCGCCAATTCGTGGAACATCGGCGCGGTGCTGTCGCCGCGCTTCCTGCCGGGCTTCACCGCGTCGGTCGATTATTTCCGCATCAATCTCGCGGACGCGATCGACTCGATCACCGCGCAGGAGACCGTCAACCGCTGCTATGCCGACGGCAATCAGGACTTCTGTAACGCGATCTCCACTGATCCGGCGCGGTCGCAACCGAATGCGCCCTATCTGCTGATCCGCACCCAGCCGTTCAACTATGTCCGCCGGCTGGTCCGCGGCATCGACTTCGATGCGGCCTATCGCATCCCGTTCGGCGGCGACAACGTCACGTTGCGCGGCGTCGCGACGCGCTACATCGAGAATCTGGCGGTGACCGGCATCGCGGGCTCGGCGCCGGTCAACACGGTGGGCGCCAATGGCGGCCAGGCCAGCACCCCGACCTGGATCTTCCGCGGCAGCGTCGCCTATGAGACGCCGACCTTCTCGGCGACCTTCACCGGCCGCGGCGTCAGCGCGGGCAAATATGTCGCGAACGGCATCGAGTGCACCACCAGCTGCCCGGTCTCGACCACGAACTTCCCGACCTACAACAACAATCACGTGTCGGGGCTGTTCTACGCCGATCTCAACCTGACCCAGAAGATCGCGGTCAGCGGGACCTCGGACGCCGAGATGTTCTTCAACGTGACCAACCTGTTTAACCGCTGGCCGCTGCTGGTGCCCGAGACCGGCAACGCCTCGAACACCACCTATTCGGACATGCTCGGCCGGCAGTTCCGCGTCGGCATCCGCTTCAACCTGCGCTGATCGCGCCAGCATTGCGGGGGCCGCGACCATGCGTCGCGGCCCCTGTCGTTTCTCGGGGAAAATACCCGCGAAACCCGGGGATAGACGCCATTAGGTGACCAAGGCCGTCCGCGTAGAGACGATGGGCAACCCGAGGAGGTCGTCCATGAAATCCCCCGTCTGGATCCCCGTTGTCGCCATCGCCAGCCTTGGCCTTGCCGGCGCCTGCACGCCGCAACCTTCGCCCAACAGCTTCTCCGCCGGCGAGGCGGGTCGCGCGGTGCCGGTCCAGTTCGGCACGGTCGAAAGCGCGCGGGCGGTCGAGATACGGCCGGGCCAGACCCGGCTCGGCGCCGCCACCGGCGCGGTCCTTGGCGGGCTTGGCGGCAGCACCATCGGCCGCAGCACCACCGCGAACGTCGCGGGCGCCGTGGCGGGTGCCGTCACCGGCGGCGCGGTCGGAAGCGCGCTGGAGGGATCGTCGCGCACGCAGGGCGTCGAGATCACCGTCCATCTCGATGCGGGCGACACGATCGCCGTGGTGCAGCCCGGCGACGTCCGCGATTTCCGCCGCGGCGATCGGGTCCGGGTCACCGGCACCGAGGAGAATGTCCGCGTCACCCGGTGACGCGGACCTTGGATAAGCCAGTCGCGCGGCTGGCGCCGCCGAGCTGCTTCCTATGCTCCGGCGAAGGCCGGAGTGCTGGCCATCTCGCGGCCGCCAGCCGCCAACGCTCCGGCCCCGCCGGAGCACGATGCTAAGTCAGGCTCTCCGGAAATGCGCGGAAACACGCGTTTCGAAACGGCGACGGGCGCATTCTGCGACAGGCTATCGGAAGGCGCCGATCGAAGCGGTCCTCACTGCGTCGAGGCGGCGCGCGCCGCGGCCTCGACGACGCGCAGGATGTTGCCGCCCCACATCTTGGCGAGATCGGCATCGGAATAGCCCGCGGCACGCAGCCGCTCGGTGACCTTGGGCAGCGCCGAGATGTCCTCGATCCCCGGCAGTCCGCCGCCGCCGTCCCAATCGGCGCCGAAGCAGACATGGTCGACTCCGGCAACCTCGATCACGTGGAGCACCATCGCCATATAGCGTTCGAAATCGGCCGCCCAGATCGGCTGGGTCGCATCGAGCGCGCGCCAGCGCCGGGCGAGATCGGCCTGCGCCTCGGGCGAGAGGTCGGCGATATGCTCGTATCGGCTGAACAGCGCCGCGCGTTCCGGGCCCATGTTCATGTTCGACAGGAAGATCGTGCTGACGCAGATCGCGCCGCCCTTCGCCGCGAGCTTGCGGATTCGCGAGTCGTCGAGATTACGGGGATGGTCGAACGCCCCGCGTCCGCTCGAATGCGAGAGCAGCAAGGGAGACTTTGACAGCTCGAGCATCTGATCGAATGCGGCGTCGGACGCGTGGCTCGCGTCGATCACCATCCCCAGCCGATTCATCTCCTTTACCCAGGTGCGCCCGAGGGGGGAGAGACCGTTCCATTTGGGCGTGTCTCCGGAGGAATCGGCAAATTGGTTGTTCGCGCCGTGCACCGGCCCCGCCAGCCGCACGCCGCGATCATGGAATTCCCTGAGCAGCGAGAGGTCCTCGCCGAGCGGATAGCTGTTCTCCATGCTCTTGAACGCGACGCGGAGCCCGGCACGATCGATCCGCCGCGCATCGGCGGCGGTCGTCGCGAAATCGATGCGGTTGGGGAACGCCGCCAGCGTGTGGTCGATCAGGTCGGAACGGCCGCGCGCGAACGCCAGCGCGTCGGCATAGCCCTTCGCGTTGAGCGGCCCCTGCTCGGTATAGATCGCGAAGAACCCGCCATCGAGCGCGCCCGCGTCCATCCGCTCGAGATCGACCTGGACGAGATCGGTCGCCGGATCGTGATGCCCCGCGAAGCTCCATCCCGGCCGGCCGAAATGGAGCGGCGTATCGAGATGCGTGTCGAGCACGAGGAAATCGCGATGCGCCTTGCGCGGCGCCTCCGCCTGCGTGGTGGCGCATCCGGCGAGGAGGAGCAGGGCGAACAATAATCCTCCCCCGGAGGGGGAGGGGGACCAAGCGCAGCTTGGTGGAGGGGTAGTCGCCGCGGACGACGTCGCTCGTGGAGAATACCCCTCCACCGCTGCGCGGTCCCCCTCCCCCTCCGGGGGAGAATTGAAGGAGGCGCCCCTCACTTCCCCGCCTCCACCGGCCGCAGATCGAGATCCTGATAGTCGTAGCTGAAATCCGCGATCGGGCTCTCGGCCTTCATCGCCACGCGCGCGATCTTGCCCTCGGCGTCGAGCGCGAAGGTCACGTACGCCGGCTCGATCGCCTTGTCGTCGAAGCGGGTGACGAAGGTGTCGTACTGCCAATGGACCAGCCTGCCCGCCATGCGCGGGGTGGTCTTGAAGTCGATCCGCAGACCGTCGCCGCCGCTGGTCACCGCGACGTCGCCATACCAGGCATCGCGATAGGTTCCCGCATAGCGTTCGAGCGGCAGCGACGGCCCGACCTTGGCGGGCGCGGCCTTGACCGCCGCCAGCGCCGCCTTCCCGCCGGCGACGCGCTTGTCCATGAACTCGCCGAAGCGCGCCGGCCAGTCCTGATCGGGCAGCCCGAGATAATGATCGACCAGCAGATGCGCGACGCCGCGCAGCAGCGCCACGTCCTCCGAATTGACCACCACGGCGATGCCGACGTCCTGATCGGGCAGCAGGATCACATGGGTGATCGATCCGAACACCCCGCCGCCATGCGAGATGATCCGCGCGCCCTTATAGTCCTCGACTTCCCAGCCCAGCGCATAGGTGCTGAACTTGGGCGTCAGCGGCGCGAGGCTGCCGGGATAGGGCGTGATCGGCTGCACGGTGACGCCCTTCCACATCTCCGCCGCCTGCGCCTCGCTGAACAGCCGGCCGCCGCCGGGCAGCGCGCCATGGCCGAGCTGGATCTTGAGCCATTGCGCGAGGTCCTTCGCGCTCAGCGCCAGCCCGCCCGCGGGCATCGCCGCGCGGCCCAGTTCCTCGCGCTCGTCGAGCACCGAATTGGGCCCGTCGCCGCGCACCGCGCCGCCGATCCGGGCATGCGGGAAGGCGCGGTCGGCGGTCGCCCGGCGCGCCTCGTAGGTGGCGGTGGCGCTGCCCATGCCGCCACGCCTGAGCACTTCGCGCGTGACGAACTCTTCCCATGTCTTGCCGCTGACTTCCTCGATCAGCTGCCCGGCGACGGTGTAGAGGATGTTGTCATAGGCATAGCCCGAGCGGAAGCTGGTCGCGGGCTTGATGTACGCCAGCCGCTCGACCGTCTCCTTGCGCGACAGGCTGCCGCGCGGGACGAACAGCAGGTCCCCTGCCCCCAGCCCGAGCCCGCTGTGATGGACGAGCAGGTCGCGGATCGTCATCTCGCGGGTGACCCAGGGATCGTACATGCGGAACCACGGCATGTGGTCGATCACCCGGTCGTCCCAGCCGATCTTGCCCTGATCGACGAGGATCGCGAGCGCGGCGGCGGTGAACGCCTTGCCGGTCGATCCGGTCGGAAAGATCGTGTCGGCATCGACCCTCGCCGCCTCGCCGAGCTTGCGCACCCCCCAGCCTTTGGCGAGCGTGGTCTTGCCGTGCTCGACCACCGCCACCGCGATCCCCGGCGCGCCGATCGCCTTGCGCAGCGTCTCGACCTTGGCGTCGAGCCCCGCCGGCGGATCGGCGAGCGCGGGGCTCGCCAGCGCGAGCAGCGGCAGCGCGAGCAGAGGGCGCAGCTTCATGCGACGATCTCCTTCGAAGGTGCGGAACGGCGTCGCAGCAGCCGGGCGAGCCCGATCGTCAGCAGCGGCAGCACGAAGACGGCGAGGAACAGCCAGGCGAGGAAGCGATAGCCGCTGGCGATCAGCGCGATCAGCCCGACCCGCTCGGCGACGAACATGCAGACGAGCAGCAGCCCCGCCGCGATCAGCGCCCGCGAACGCGCGCCGAGCTCGGTCCCGCGCCGACTGCGCACCACCCCCGCCACCCGCTCGTTGATCGCGTGCACCGCGCCTGCCCCGCTCTCGAGCAGGGCGGCGAAGATCATAATCTGGAACAGCCAGTGAAACGCCGGCACGTTGAGCTGGCGGAGCAGGAAGTCCGACGGCAGCGTCTCTGCGCCGATGCCGGGATAGAAGGCGATCATGCAGGTGAAGAACAGGATCGCCGGCAGCATCGCCAGCGGTCCCGCGATCACCCCGGCGATCACCGCGTCGCGTCGGCTGGTGAGGTGGCGCAGCACCGGCAGGATCACCACCGCGCCGATGATGTTGTAGCTCGCATAGGTCAGCCCGCCCGTCGCCCAGCCGTCCCATGGCGCGGGCGTCGCGAAGCCCGTGGCGATGCGGTCGCCGAAGGTCGCGAGGCTGAGGATCAGGAACAGCGCATAGACGCCGTAGAGCAGGAACGAGACATATTTGAACACGCCCTCGACCGCCGCATTGCCGAGCGACACGGTCGCGAGAATGCCCCCGCCGAGCAGCAGCGCGCCGACGAAGCTCGGCCAGCCGAACATCGCCGCGCCGATCGCCCCCGCGCTCGCTCCGAACACCGCGAGGATCAGCACGACGAAGATGAGGTAGGCGATCTCGAACGCGACCCAGGCGGGCCCGAGCAGGTCGGCGAAGAAGGCGCGATAATCGAGCGCGCCGACCATCCGCGCATAGGCGAAGGTCGTCGCCGCGATCACGCTCCACAGGCACATCGCCAGCAGCATGCCCGCCAGCCCGCCCCATGGGCCTGCGGGGAGGAAATATTCGGCCAGCTCGCGCCCGGTCGCATAGCCGCCGCCGATGATCACTGCCTTCATCGCGAAGCCGGGCAACAGGAAGCGCTGGAACCAGCGCGATCCTGCCACCGCGCCGCTCATGCGAGGCAGCTCGCGACCAGCGCGTCGAACGCGGCCCCGCCGCGCATCGGATCGGCGACGGGCAGGCCGAGCCGGTCGCTCTCGCGCGCCATCAGCGCGATCGCCGCCTCCGCCCCCAGCGCGGAAGTGTTGTACGAGAAGCCGCCGCAGCGGATCGCCTTGTTGGTCCGCCGCCCGAGCAAAATGGTCAGCTCGACGACTTCCTCGACGCTGGTCAGCTTGTAGCCCGCGGTGCCGAGCATCTCGGTCCGCCCCGGCTCGTGGCAGACCACGAACACATCGGGCTGGCTGCCGTGGAGCAGCCCGAGCGACACCGCCGCGAAGGCGGGGTGCATCAGCGAGCCCTGCCCCTCGATCACGTCCCAGTGGTCGGGCGCGGCGTCGGGCGAGAGCAGTTCCGCCGCGCCCGCCTCGAAATCGGAGACCACCGCGTCCATCGGCATGCCGCCGCCGGCGATCATGATCCCGGTCTGTCCGGTCGCGCGGAAATCGGCGTCGACCCCGCGCTGCCGGAAGGCCCGCGCCAGCCCGAGCGCCGTGTATTTCTTGCCCAGCGCGCAATCGGTGCCGACGGTCAGCAGCCGCTTGCCGCTGCGCTTGCGGCCATTGGCGACCGGGATCTCGGCCGGCGGCACGCGGATGTCGATCAGCCGCCGCCCGAGCAGCGCCGCGGCCTCGGCCAGCTCGGGAATGTCGCCGAGCCGGACATGCATCCCCGAGACGATGTCGAGCCCCGCCTCGAGCGCCTCGACCAGCGACTTGCGCCACGCCGGCGGGATCATCCCGCCGGGATTGGCGACGCCGATCACCAGCCCGCGCGCGCCCTCGGCGTACGCCTGTGCCGGCGTCATCCGCGCGAGATGCGTGGTGACGGTGGCGCCGGGCAGCGCGAACTCGCCGACGCATTTGTCGCCCGCCCAGTCGCGCAGCCCGAACGCGGTCTTCGCGAACCCCGGCTCGGTCGTGTCGCCGAGGAAGAGCAGATAGGGCTGGGGCAGCACCAAAGCGGTGCCGCGTGCGCCGAAGGGAGCGTTCATCCGCCGGCCCCGATCAGAAAGCGAGGTCGAGCGCCACGCCCAGCGTGCGCGGCTGGAGCGGGACGGTCGACAGGAAGCCGGGATTGACCGTCGCGACGTTGCTGGTGATCCGCCCCCGCTCGTCGGTCAGGTTGCGGGCATAGGCGCGCAGCGTCCATTTCTCGCCAAAGGTCACCGAGGCGTTGAGGTCGAGCGTCGCATAGCCGTCGACCGGCACGTTGAGCGGCGAGCTCTCGACCGCGGAGATGCGGTCGCCGACGATGCGCACCGCGCCGCCCACATGCGCCTTGGCCGAATTGCCGACCGCGAAGCTGTAATCCGCGGTCATCGCCGCGGCGAGCTCGGGGACGTTGGGCAGCCGGTCGCCATCGGTGCAGTTGGCGGTGGTCTCGGTGCAGCGCGCATCGGTATAGGCGATGTTGCCGCCGACGCTGAACCCGGCGATCGGCTGGAGCAGCAGCGAGGCCTCGAAGCCCTTGCTGCGCGCGGTGCCGGCATTGACGAGGCCGTTGATCCCGTTGGCGAAGGCCTCGCTGGTCTGCAGGTCGTTCCAGTCGAGCAGGAAGGCGGCGGCGTTGAAGGTCACCGCGCGATCGAGGAGCTGCGCCTTGAGCCCGACTTCGTAGCTCGTCACCGTCTCCGAATCGACCGTCGCGGGGAAGCCGGGCAGCGCGATGTTCGGCCCGCCCGGGCGATAGCCGGTGGCGGCGCGGGCATAGAGCATCGTATCCTGCCCGAGGAACAGCTGCGGGCTGACGCTCCACGTCACGATCTCTTCGGAGGAGCTGCCGTCGCCATTGGTGTCGAGCCCGATCAGCGGTATCTGGGTCAGCTGGGTGAAGGTCTGGTCGTTGCGCGCCCAGCGCAGCCCGCCGGTGACGTGGAAGGCGTCGCTGAACTTCCAGGTCGCGTTCCCGAAGACCGCATATTCCTTGTAGGTGTTGGGCAGCGCGACGATCGCGAACGGATCGAAGGCCGGCAGGATCGCCCCCGAGGCGTCGAGCGCGCGCACCACCTGATCGTGGCTGTTGTCCTCGTCGGTGTAGAAGAAGCCGAGCATCCACTCGAAGCGGTCGCTCGATGCCGAGGTCAGCCGCACCTCCTCGGTCCATTTCTTCTGGTGCAGGTTCGCCGGATAGATCGCCAGCCCGCCCCAGATCACGCCATAAACGCGCGAGGCGTCGCTGGTCTCGAGGATCTTGAGCTCGCTGTACGAGGTCGTCGAGCTCAGCTCGGCGAAGCCGAAATCATAGGCGATCGTGCCCGAATAAAATTGGAAGTCGCTGGTGAAGGGTTCCGCCAGCTGGGCATTGGTGCTGAGGAACGCCGCGCCGGGCGCCAGCGGCGTGTTGTTCATGCCTTCGTAGACGATACCGAAATTGTCCGAATCGACCGACTGCCACAGTCCGCTCAGCTTGACGGTGAGGTTGGTGTCCGGCCGCCACAGCAAGGCGACGCGGCCGCCCTGCTGCACCGCGTCGTTCACGTCCTTCTCGCCGGTCAGGATATTGTCGATATAGCCCGGCGTCTCGCGGCGCGAATAGCTGCCGCTCACCGCCAGCGTGTCGCTGACGATCGGGATGTTGACCATCGCGCTCGCCGCCCAGCCCATGTCGTCGCCATGCGCGACGGTGAAGGCCTCGCCGCTGGCGCGGACCGACAGCCGCTGGAGGTCGGGCTGCACCGTCACATATTTGAGCAACCCGCCGATCGAGCTGGCGCCGTAGAGCGTGCCCTGCGGCCCGCGCAGCACCTCGAGCCGCTCGATGTCATAGGGCAGCAAGTCGAGCGAGAAGCTCTGCGCGCGGTTGTAGATGCCGCTCGATCCGATCGGCGCATCGTCGAGATAGACGCCCACCGTCGCGCTCGGCCCGATCGGCGCGACGCCGCGCAGCGACAGCGTCGATCGGCCGGGCGAGCCATTATTGTCCACCTGCAGCCCCGGCACATAGGCGGCATAGTCGGTCAGCTGCGAGCCGCCGCTCTGCTGCATCTGCGGGCCGCCGACCACGCTGATCGAGATCGGCACGTCCTGGATATTCTCCTCGCGCTTCTGCGCGGTGACGACCACCTCGCCCTCGCTCGCGACGGGCGCCTGGGGCGCATCGGCGCCGTCCTGCGCCCGCGCCGCCACGGGCGCCAGCAGCGCGACGGCGGCAGCGGTGATCAGCAGACTGGTCCGGTTCTTGAGGTGCGTCATCGTCGGTCTCCCCCCTCGGAGTTCGATGTCACCGCCGCGCCATGGCGGGGCGGAAACTGCACAGGGCGTGTCGGCTCTCGATGGCACAATGCCCGCGCAGCCGATTACTTAATGCCTGATTAGGATGCTATTATCCTGATCAGAGAATTGTCAATCAGTTCAGCGAGAAAGTTTCAGAACTGCGACTTCTCGGCGACAGGTTGCGGCCCGGCCGCGTAACCGCCCCACACTTCGGGACCGCAATGGATCATCCCGTCGGCGTAGCGGATGCCGGGCGTGCGATCGGCTGCGAGGAAGGTCGGGCCGTCGAGATCGACCACGTCGCAGAGCTGGCCGAGCAGATAGGCCGGCGCCATCGCGAGGCTCGATCCCACCATGTTGCCGACCATCACGTCGAGCCCCAGCGTCCGCGCGCGCCGGGCGATCGCGATCGCCTCGGTCAGCCCGCCGCTCTTGTCGAGCTTGATGTTCACGGTGTCGAAGCGGCCCACCAGCCCCTCGACGTCGCCCAGCGTCAGCGCGCTCTCGTCGGCGGCGATCGGGATCGGCGAATCGACTCCATCCAGATCGGCCTCGCGCCCGCGCGCCAGCGGCTGCTCGAGCAACGCCACCTTGCACTCGACGAGCACGCCGATCAGCGCATCGAGCTCTCCGATCGCGAAGCCCTGATTGGCATCGACGCCGATCCAGCAATCGCGCCGCGCGCTGCGCACCGCGCGCACCCGGGCGATGTCGAGATCGAGCTCACCGGTCAGCTTGAGCTTGAGCGCCTTCGCATCGCGCCACGCCAGCGCGGCAGCCGCCATCATCGCCGGCTCTTCCGCCCCCAGCGTGAAGGTGGTGCGCAGCGGCCGCGGCTCGGGCAGCCCGGCGAGCTTCCACACCGGCACGCCGGCGCGCCGGGCATCGAGCTCCCACAGCGCGCAATCCGCGGCGTTGCGCGCGCCGCCGGGCGGCAGCACCTCTTGCAGCTCGGCGCGCGACATCCCCCGGCTAAGGGCGTCGCGCACCGGCCCCAGCGCCGCGGTCATCGCGTCGACATCGTCGTTCAGATAATAGACGCCGCTCGCCTCGCCGCGCCCGATATGGAGGCCGTCGCCCAGCGTGACGACCACCACCGGCGACTCGGTGAAGACATGGCCGGAGATGTGGAACGGCTTCAGGAAGGGAAGCCGCTCCACTGCCACATCGACCGAGACGCGCATCACCACGCCCTCAGAACTCGGCGCCGAACGAGATCAGCCGGAAGGCCAGCGCCGCCCAGAGGAGGAAAAAGCCGGCGAGCACCAGCAACACGCTCCAGATCCGCGCGAACCAGCCGCGCTTGTCCTTCCACGTCAGCCACGCGTTCCAGATCGCCAGCCCGAACATTCCGAAGAACGCCAGCGTGCCGAGGATCTGCACCAGCAGGATCAACCCGTCGGTCGAGCCGTGGCTCTCGAAATTCTCGAGCCCGCTGATCACCAGCAGCCAGCCGACCAAAGCCGCGATCACCAGCCAGGCGAAGGCCCGAACCGCGCGATAGGTGCGCAGGCGCTCGCCCTGCAGCGCCAGCTGCGCGCCATAGCGGCGGCGGGTGAACCAGCCGACAGGCCACGACAGCGCAGTGAGGAAGATCACCGCGATCGCGAACATCAGCGCGGGCATCAGCCATGCGCTGTCGAGCGCGCCCGGCGTGCGGTACCAGATCATGAAGGGCGAGACTTCGCCGAAGCTCCAGCGCACGACCTTGCCGTCGACCACCTGCGCGGCGAGCCGCTCATGGCCATAGGCGTCCTGCCAGACGAATGGCTCGACTTCGATCAGCTTGCGCGGGCTCCCGCCCGGGCTGGTCAGCGCCGGGATGACCGGGCGGCCATCGGCGTCGAGCCCGACCTTGGTGTCGCCGAGCAGCCCGATGATCTTGGCGAAGCTCGATTCGATGCGGCGGCTGTTGGTCCAGTTGCCGACGAGCAGCTTGGCATGCTCCTTCGCAGTCGGCAGCTCGACCGGCGGCGCCTTGTTCGCCGCGGGCAGATAGCGATCGGCGAATTCCTCGAACAGGCGGCCGCGCAGGACCCGGGTGACTCCGTCCTTCCCGTCGCTGTTCATCGAGATGTAGAGCCCGACATTGTCCTCGGGAAAGATCCACAGATCGCTGTGGAAATACATCGTGTCGCCGCCATGCGAGACCGCGCGGTGGCCGTTGATCTTCTGCTCGTAGAAGCCGAGCGCCATGGTGTTGATCGCCGGGATGTCGCTGTGCTGCGGCGCGTACATCTGCTTCGCGGTTTCGGGCTTGAGCAGCACCCCGCCATTGGCGAGATGCGCGATCATGAATTTGGCCATGTCGCCGCCGCTGATCGCCGAGGACCCGGCCGGCGCCATGCCGATCAGTTCATATTTCTTCGCATCGCCCGATCCGGCCTCATAGCCTTGCGACATGTAGGGTTTGAGCTTGGCGGGCAGCGGCTGGCGGAAGGTGGCGTATTGCATGCCCAGCCGGCCGAAGATGTTGCGATCGATATAGTCGTCGAAGCGCATCCCCGAGACGCGCTCGACGATGTAGCCCGCCAGCGCCGTGGCGTAGTTCGAATAGGCCGGCGTGGTTCCGGGTGCGTAGATCCGCTCGGGGATGCGATGCTTGAGCACGTCGCCGAGGCTCGCCACCTTGTCGAAGCTGATCAGCCCCTTGATGATCTCCTCGAAGCCCGCCGTATGCGTCATGATGTTGCGCAGCGTGATCGGCTTGCCCTCGAAGGGCGGAATCTTGAAGTCGAGATATTTGTTCACGTCGGCGTCGAGATCGAGCTTGCCTGCTTCGACCAGCTGCATCACCGCGGTCCAGGTATAGAGCTTCGAGGTCGAGCCGGGGCGGAACAAGGTCGTCGCCGGATCGACCGGGCTGCGCCTGGCGACATCGGCATAGCCGAAGCCGCGCTGCGTCACGACCTGCCCATCCTTGACCACGACCACCACCGCGCCGGCAACGTCGCCGCGCGCGAGCGCATAGGGCATGAAACCGTCGAGCCACGCATCGGCATCGGTCTTGGTGAGCGTTGCCGGGCCCGTCGGCGTCGCCGGCACCGTCGCCGCGGGCGCCTGGGGCACCGGGGTCAGCGGCGCGGGCGCCTGGGTGAAGGCCGGTACTCCGACGGCGATGCCGAGCAGCCCTGCCGCGAGCATCGTGAGCGAACGTTTCCACATCGCGCTGTTCCCCTCTGTCCCCCGCCCCGATCCGGCATGTCGTTGCGCCGGTTTGCGTCTGCGGTTAGGCTATATCCCGAACGAACCAGTTACGCCTGATTGAGACATAATGATCCTGTACGGAAAAATGTCAAACCGAGGTGCTGCATGGCCACGCGGCTGAAGCCCGAACAACCGACGCTCGGCGCGCTGCTGCGCGCGCTGCGCGCGCGGAACGGCTGGACGCTCAAGGAGATGAGCGTGAAGAGCGGCATCCCCGTCTCGACGCTGTCCAAGGTCGAGCACGATCGGCTGACCTTGACCTATGACAAGCTGCTCCAGCTCAGCCAGCGGCTCAACATCCGCATGTCCGAGCTGTTCGCCGAGAATGATTCGGTGGCGGAAGCGCCGGTCACCGCGCGGCGCAGCATCGGCGACGTCGATCGCGCCGTCCGGGTCAACACGCCCAATTACGACTATTATTATCTCTGCACCGAGCTGCGCCGGAAACGGATGATCCCGGTGATCACCCGGGTGCGCGCCAAGTCGGTCGAGGCATTCGGCGATCTCGTCCATCATTCGGGCGAGGAGTTCATCTACGTCGTCAGCGGCCGGATCGTCGTCCACACCGAATTCTACGATCCGGTGACGCTCGACACCGGCGAATCGATCTACATCGATTCGAACATGGGCCATGCCTATGTCACCGCCGAAGGCTGCGACGAGGCCGTCGTCCTCGGCGTCTGCTCGAGCGCCGAGGACGGGCTGATGGACTCGCTGCTCAACCTCCACGGCTGAGCGCGTCACGCGCCGCGGGTGATCCGGCTCGCCTGATCGAGGCTGATTCCTTTGACCAGCGGGTCGGCGTGGCGATGGACCAGCTTCCATGCGCCGCCGTCGCGGCGGAAGACGAGCGTGACGCGGAGCAGCCAGTGCTGCGCCGACAGCGATCCCACCGCGACGTCGGCGCTCTCATTGGCGACGAGCACCGCCATGTCCCCCGTCCGCCAGGCGCGGATCAACTCGAAACGCGCGTCGCGGCCGTCGCGGAAGAACCGTCCGATCCGCGCCCAATGCGCGTCGTCCGCGGGCACGCCGGTGGGGGTGCTGCCGAACGGGTCCATCAACAGGAAATCGGGCGCGAGCGCGAGCGCCTGCCGATAGTCGGCGATGTCGCCGCGCATCAGGCTGGCATGGCCGCGCGATGCCTGCGCGACCAGCGCGGCGACATCGCCATCGGCCTCGGGCGTCGCATAGGCGCCCACCGCGCCGACCATGCCGGCGGTCACCGCGCTCGCGGCAAGGGTCGAGAAAATATGATGGAAGAACATTGGGATACCTCTCCGGAAATGGGGAAAGCCATGCCTCCCCCGGTCCGCGCTGAATGCCTGATGCGCCTTGCTGCATAAAATGGTATGATTTCACCAATATGCTGAATGAAATTGACCTATCGCGTGCCGACCTCAATCTCCTCGTGCTGTTCGAGGCGGTGTTCGACGAGGCGCATGTCGGCCGCGCCGCCGATCGGCTGCGCCTGTCGCCCTCGGCGGTGAGCCACGGCCTCGGCCGCCTTCGCCGCCTGCTCAACGATCCGGTGTTCCTCAAGACGCCGCGTGGCGTGGTGCCGAGCGACCGCGCGCGGGCGCTCGCGCCGCTGGTCGCCGACATCCTCCAGCGCGTCCGCGGCGTCGTCGCGCATGCCGCGCCGTTCGATCCCGCCAGTTCGACGCGGCGCATGACGATCGGCGCGCCCGACGGCGTGTCGGCGGTGTTCCTCCAGCCGCTGCTCGCCGATCTCGCCGAGCGCGCGCCGGGCATCGCCATCGGCATCCGCCAGCTGCTGCCGGCACCCGAAGAGGCCGTCGACCGGGCGTGGCGCGGCGCCTTCGCCGATCTCGAATCGGGGACGCTCGACATCGCGGTGATCCCCGCCGCGGAGGCGCCGCTCCGCTTCGAGCGGCGCACGCTCTACGAAGAGGATTTCGTGCTGGTGATGCGCCCCGGCCACCCCTTCGCCAGCGCCCCCGGCGTCGACCAATATTGCGCGAGCCAGCACCTCGTCGTCTCGCTCTCCGGCGATCCGCACGGCTTTGTCGACGATGTGCTCGCGCGCGAGGGACTGTCGCGCCGCGTCGCGCTCACCGTGCCCAATTTCATGTTCGCCTGCGCGATCGTCCCCGACACCGGGCTGCTCTGCGCCGTGCCGCGCCGTTTCGCCGCGCGCTATGCCCCGCGCTTCGGCCTCGCGATCCATGACGCGCCGCTGCCGCTCGGCCATTTCCGGCTCAACGCCTTCGTTCCCAAACCGGCGTTGATGGACGCGGGAACGCTGTGGCTGCTCGATCGGCTCGGCGAGGTCGGCGCGCGCATCGGCACCACCGCCGCTTGACCCCGGACCGCGACTCCGCCTAGCGTTTACTCATACAATAGGGCAATCACAGGAGAGCGCATGTTCCGCCCCTCGCGCTGGCATTCGCTGGTCGGCGCCGTGTTCGGCCTCGCGGCCGTGCTGCTCCCGCTTTCGGCAGCTGCGCAGGAGCGGCTCTCGCTCGATCAGGGCTGGCGCTTCACCAAGGGCGAGCCCGCGGGCAGCGGTGTAGGGCTCGACTATGACGTCCGCCCCGCCGTGACGACCAGCGCCGACGGCAAGGCGGCCGATGCCCGCCCCGATGCCGCCGAGCAAGTCTCTGCCGCCGGCCGACAGATCCTCAAGCCCTTCATCCTGCCCAGCGGCAACGCCTTCCTGCGCGATCCCGCCCGCGCCCATCTGCGCCCGCACGGCAATCCCGGCGGCACCCATCCCTATGTCCAGCCCGGCTTCGACGACAGCGGCTGGCAGAAGGTCACGCTGCCGCACGACTGGGCGATCGCCGGCCCGTTTCTCGAGACCGGCCCCTATGGCGGCATGGGCCGGCTGCCGAGCTGGGGGATCGGCTGGTACCGCCGCACGCTCGACATCGCGCCGGGCGACGCCGGCAAATCGATCTTCCTCGATGTCGACGGCGCCATGTCCTACGCCGCCGTCTGGGTGAACGGCACGCTCGTCGGCGGCTGGCCCTATGGCTATAACAGCTGGCGGCTCAACCTGACGCCCTATGTCCGCCCCGGCGCGAACCAGCTCGCGATCCGGCTCGACAATCCCCCCGAAAGCGCGCGCTGGTATCCCGGCGGCGGGCTCTATCGCAATGTCTGGCTGACCAAGGCGGCGCCGGTGCATGTCGGCCATTGGGGCGTCGTCGTCGCCACGCCCCAGGTCTCGCCCGAGCGCGCGACGGTGCAGGTGACGCGGACGATCGACAATGACCGCGGCCCGACCACCACTGTCGAAATCGCCACCCAGATCTACGCGCTCGACGCCGCCGGCAAGCGCATCGGCAAGCCGGTCGCGACGATCGCCCGCACCCCGCTCACCATCGAAGAGCATGGAAGCGGCACCCTCACCGGCACCGCCACGATCGCGAACCCGCGCCTGTGGGGCCCGCCGCCGACCCAGACCCCGCATCGCTATGTCGCGGTCACCACGGTCAGCCGGGGCGGCAAGCTGCTCGATCGCGACGAGACGCCGTTCGGCATCCGCACCCTCGCCTTCGATCCCGACAGGGGGCTGATCGTCAACGGCGAGCACATCCCGTTTCGCGGGGTCAACAACCACCATGATCTCGGCGCGCTCGGCGCGGCGTTCAACGTCCGCGCCGCCGAGCGCCAGCTCGAGATCCTGCGCGAGATGGGCACCAACGCGATCCGGATGAGCCATAATCCGCCCGATCCGCAGCTGCTCGAGCTCACCGACCGGATGGGCCTGCTCGTCATCGACGAGGTGTTCGACAGCTGGGAGCGCAAGAAGACCCCGCTCGATTTCCACCTGATCTTCCCCGATTGGCACGAGCAGGATCTGCGCGCGATGCTGCGCCGCGATCGCAACCATCCCTCGATCGTGCTGTGGAGCGTCGGCAACGAGGTCGGCGAGCAATATACCGGCGAGGAAGGCGCCGCTATCGGCCGCAAGCTCGTCCAGATCGTCCGCGAGGAGGATCCGACCCGCCTGACCATGACCGCGATGAACTATGCCAAGGCCGACATGCCGCTGCCCGGCGTGGTCGACACCATCACGCTCAACTATCAGGGCCATGGCATCCGCTCGCGCCCCAGCGAATATCCCGCCTTCCGCAAGCGCTTCCCCGACAAGGTGATCTTCCACACCGAAAGCGCCTCGGCGCTCTCCAGCCGCGGCGAATTCCAGTTCCCCGTCCCCGGCACGATCAGCGGCCCGGTGCGCCCCGGTGTCGGCGGCGATCCGAAGACCAGGCAGGTCAGCGCCTATGAGCTGTTCGCCTCCGATTTCGGCGCCTCGCCCGATCGCGTATTCGCGTTCGACGACCAGAACCCGTTCAACGGCGGCGAGTTCGTCTGGTCGGGGTTCGACTATCTCGGCGAGCCGACCCCCTATTACGACGCGCGCAGCTCCTATTCGGGAATCATCGATCTCGCCGGTTTCCCCAAGGATCGCTTCTGGCTCTACCAGGCGCGCTGGCGCCCCGAGCTGAAGTTCGCGCACATCCTCCCCCACTGGACCTGGCCGGGGCGCGAGGGCGAAGTCACTCCGGTGCACGTCTTCACCTCGGCCGACGAGGCCGAGCTGTTCGTCAACGGCAAGTCGCAGGGCAAGCGCACCCGCGCGCCCTACGAATATCGCTTCCGCTGGGATTATGTGACTTATGAGCCCGGCGAAGTCCGCGTGGTGACCTGGAAGAACGGCAAGGAATGGGCGACTGCCAGCGTCCGCACCGCCGGCATCCCGGCCCGGCTCCAGCTCGAGCCCGATCGCGCGACGATCGCCGGCGACGGGCGTGACCTTTCGTTCGTCACCGCGCGCGTGCTGGACAAGGACGGCGGCATCGCCCCGCGCGCGAGCAACAAGCTGCGCTTCACCGTCGAGGGCCCGGGCGAGATCGTCGCCACCGACAATGGCGATCCGACCAGCTTCGTCCCCTTCCCCTCGCCCGACCGCCCCGCCTTCAACGGCCTCGCACTGGCGATCGTGCGGGCAAAGCCGGGCGCGCGCGGCCCGATCCGGGTGCGGGTCGAAGGCGACGGACTGGCGCCGGCAGTGGTCGAGATCCGCAGCCTCGCGCGGCGCTGAGGCGCCGTCCGGGCGGCGGCTGATATCGGCTTTCGCCCCGATGTCGGCCGCCGGAATGCCAGCAGTCAGTGCCCGAAAGCGGCCTTCCGTTTACAAATCTTTGAGCGCCTCGGCACCTTCAATGATTGCTCGGGCGAAGCTAGCACGACCGTGCGTGTTACCCTGCGGCTCGAAGCCGAGCCCGTTGAAGCAAACAATCAGTGCCGAGATCACGTAACTCGCCGCCCGCATCTCAGTCGCAGAGCGGGTCCGAAAGGTCATAATTACATCAGTTGCGCCGATCCGTTCGGCAGCAGAGGCGGTCGCCAGACGCTCATTAATGCTCCTAACGTCTGCTGAAATTGCGGAAGCTGGAGCCAGTTCTCCCTCTAGATAAGCTTCTTTTCCGTCGATCAGGGCAAGCGCTCCGTCGTTGACGACACGTCCGCCTTTCAGTGTCGGGAAGCGTTTGATGTGCACCGGATAAGCGTGGTCGGACAAACATCGTTGTACGGCAGAGGCTGTCGGCCAATTTGCCGCGGGCATAGCCACGTAGAAGTCCACACTCATACAAACGTCTCCCACAGCAGCTTTTTGCAATTTCTGCTGTGAAAGCAGCCGGGCCGCAATCCACCCGATAATGGACGCCGGCACCGCCGGAATTGACGGGCGCTTTCGGGAGCGCCTACCGAGCGCCCGAGCCATCGGAAGTCAGGTCGCGACGTCGCCACGCCGGCGGTCGGGCAGCCGAATCGAGTCTACGGCGTTTCCAGACGGCCAATAGCGTCGTCGCGAACGGCAACGACAGGCTGGCCACGCGGCCCCGCAGCGCTACGCACTCCGCGGTGCCGGCACGGCGGGACGCAATCGACTGCGGAAGGGAATGACAAGCAACGTGACCGACCTCGATTCGCCTGACCGTCTGACCGATGCCCGCGCGGCGCTCGCCGAGGCGATGGCGCGCCACGAGCGCGGGGATCTCGAAGCCGCCGAAACGGGCTATCGCAAGGTGCTGGCGCAAGGGTATCGCGTGGCCGAGGTGCTGCCGTTGCTCGCGGGGCTGCTCGGGCGCCTCTCGCGCGCCGAGGATGCGCTCGCCGCGTGGGACCAGCTTCTCGCGATCGCTCCCGATCATGCCGTGGCGCTGCACGAAAAGGGGCTGACGCTGCACTGGCTCGGCCGCACCGCCGAGGCGATCACCACGCTCGAGCGCGCCTGCGCGATCGACCCCGACAATCCGATCGCGCTCGGCAATCTGGCCGTGGTCCTCGCCGATGCCGGGCGAAATCTCGACGCGATCCGCCATTTCCGCCGCGCGCTGGCGCTGCAGCCGGACAATCTGCACCTGCGCCATCAGGTGCGGCGGCTCGGCTCGGGCTCGGTGCCCTTCTGGCACATCCCGATGATGAACGACGTGCCGCGCAACGACGCGTTCGAGGCCGCCATCAAGGCCGCGATCGGCGTCGCCGGCGCGCAGGCGCGCGTGCTCGATATCGGCGCGGGCAGCGGGTTGTTGTCGCTGATGGCCGCGCGCGCCGGGGCGCGCAAAGTGGTGGCGTGCGAGATGGAGCCGATGATCGCCGAGATGGCGCAGCAGATCGTCGCGCAGAATGGCTATGCCGATCAGGTCACGGTCCATGCGAAGCCCTCGACAGCGCTCGCCGTCGGCGCCGAGCTCGACGCGCCGGCCGATATCCTCGTCTCGGAAATCCTCTCGAGCGATCTGCTGACCGAGAAGGTGCTCGATACGTTCGAGGACGCGCATCGCCGCCTGCTCGCGCCCGAGGCGATCGTGATCCCGCGCGCGGCGAGCGCGATGGGGTGCCTCGTCGCGAGCGAGAACCTTGCCGGCTACGCCTTTGTCGGCGACGTTTCGGGGTTCGATCTTTCCGCCTTCACGGCCTTCGCCCCGCAACGCCTGCCGATCCACGGCACGATGACCGCATGGGAGCGGCTGTCGGACGATCTCGAGCTGGTGCGGCTCGATCTGACCCTGAAGAAGCACGACGCCACCCTCGCGCGGTTGCGGATACCCGTCACCGCGAGCGGGCGTGCCATCGGCATCGTCCAGTGGATGCACATCGACCTGTGGGAAGGCGTGTCGTTCGACAATCATCCCGATCGCTACACCGACGGGGGCTGGCTCCAGGTGCTCCACAGCTTTCCCGAGCCGATCGACGTGGCCGCGGGCGAGACGCTCGACATCGCCGTCGGGCATGATCGGATCACGCTGATCCTCTTGCCGCTCGCAGAGGCGCCCGGGCAATAGCGATCCCTACGCGCACGCCCGGCACGGGATCGAACGCCGGTCCGGCCGCGCGCTTCGGCGCGATCAGAGGTGCATGCCCTCGCTGTCGATCCGCAGATCCGATGCCCGCGCGCCGAGGACGAGCGCAAGGTTCGCCCGCGCCGAATCGCGCAGATTGCCGAGGATTTCGGGGTCCTGCGGCGTCTTCTTGAGCGAGAGCTGCGCCATCGCCATGAACATGCCGACCATCGCGGTCTGCTCGTAGAGCTTGCGCTTTTGCGCCGCCGGGACCTGCTGGAAGCCGCGATTCTGCAGCAGTGCCTGGCGCATCTGCGAAACCAGCTTGCGGAACGCCGCGTCCTCGATCTCGATGCCGTGCAGCACCATGTAGTTGCCGGCGAGATAGGCGGAGATGCCGTTGGCGACGTCGTTGTCCGGCAGCGCGAGCTTGCGCTGGAGCTTCTGGAACATGTCGAACGATTGCAGATAGCTCGCCTTCATCCGCGCCCGGGCGTCCGGCGCGAAATGGGTGGCGAGCTCGGTGGCGTTGCTGTCGACCTGCGGGCGGCCTGCGACCACCGTCGTTGCCGCCGGGGCCGTCCTCGCGGTCGCGCGCGCGGCGCCGCTCGCGCTCGATTGCCCCGAAAACGGCACGGTGGTCCCGCCCGGGAACATCGGCACCATGATCGTCGGGAAGAGCGGCGTCGTCGTCCCGACATATTGGGCCGCGGCGGGCGCCGCGAAGCCCGCGATACCGAGCATTGCCGCCGCGAACATCGAAAACCGCCGCATGGGGAGCCCCCTTCCCGAGATCGGTGCGATCTATCCGCGCGGCCGGCGGCCGGGCAAGCGCGCGGCGGGCGCGCGGGCGGCGCGGTGCGATGAGCGCTGCAGGATTCGAGGCGGATCTTGCAATGTAGGGTTTGGCATGATGGGCTGGCCACCGGCCCCGCTCCGCCGCGCCCCGCTCTTTGAACCCCGTCGATTGTCCTACAGGTTTGCGCAACAAAATGTCGCCGGCGCGCAACGGGAGAGTCGTTCTATCGCGACATATGCGACTCTAGCCGCCCGATTTCCTACGCGACTCGCGCGCGCCTTTCCTACGCCGCAAATCGGGCGGCCGGCCTGCGCCGGCCGCCCGAGGTGGGGGAACTAGAAGCGGCCGCGAATACCCACGAGCACCTGACGTCCCGGGTTGTACTGGTTGAACGTCGCATTCTCGAACTGGAAGTAGCTGCTCTGCGCCTGCTTGGTGATGTTGATCACGTTGAGCACCAGCGACGGCAGATATTTGTTGTCGAACAGCTTGCCGAGATCGAGGCTCCCCGAGAAATCGAGCTGCGAATAGTCGCGCCCGAAGATCGCCGCCGCCGGGATGCCGTTCTGGTTGGGGTTGGATCCCTGCGAGCCTTCGTTGAAGGTGTAGGTCAGCCGCGCCGAGAGGCCGTTGCCTTCATAATAGCCGGTCAGCGTATAGGTGGTCGGCGCGACGCCGATCGCCACTGCCGGCGCGCCGGTGCCCTCGCCCTTCTGGTCGATCAGGGTCAAATTGCCCTGGAAGCCGAAGCCGCGGATCCCCGCCCAGCTGGTCAGGAAGTCGAGCGGCTGGGTGATCTGGAACTCGAGGCCGTTGACCTTGAGCTTGCCGTCCGAATTGACCTGCTGCTGGAGTACGATGTTGACGTCCTGCGGCGCCTGGCCGGGCAGCGCGCGGGCGAGCAATGCCCCCTGCTGGGCCTGGGTCAGCGAGTCGAAAGTGATCCCGTACGGCGAGAGGAACGAGAAGGGCACGGTGCGGGTGCCGTTCACCGTGAAGCCGGTGATCGACTTGCGGAACGCCGCGACGGCGATCACGCCCTCGCCGCCGGTATAATATTCGAAGCCGAGGTCGATATTGGTCGAGACGTAGGGATCGAGCTCGGGGTTGCCGACGGTGCCGATGTCGGCCGAGGGCTGGACGAAGCTCGCGCCCGGCAGCAGCGCGTTGGGATCGGGCCGGGTCATCGTCTTCGAGAAGGACGCGCGCGCCACGGCCTTGCCGGCGAAGTCGAAGGCGAGGCTCGCCGAGGGCAGGAAGTTCGAATAGAGCGTCCGCGTCTTCGGGAAGGTGATGATGTTCGGGTAGCGGCCGCCATCGGCGATCTGCGCGCCGCCCGGCAGCGTGTTGCGCGGATCGGGAACGCTGACGCGACCGCCGATGATCTGCTCGGTACGGACATAGCGCAACCCGGCGTTGAGCCGCAGCGTGTTGTCGCCCACATCGATCACGCCATTGGCCTCGGCGAAGGTGCCGGTCACCTTCTCCTGGACGAGGCCGCCATTGGCGCCGCTGCTGCCCGAGCCGACTTCGGTCGCGTTGGCGAGCAGCGCATCATAGCCGGTCGCCTGGCGGAACTTGTCCCAGTCGACGGTGATGAAGCCGTTGCTGCCCGGCAGCAGATAGCCCGGCACCGCTGCGGTCGGGACGATCGAGCCGGCATAGGTGATCGGCGCGCCGCCGGTGGTGTAGTTGGTGCCATAGCCGGGAAAGGTCGGGAAGCCGGCCGGCGGGGTGGCGCCGGGCTGGCTCAGGCCGGTGCACGGCGTGGTGCCGGTGTTGGGTGCCGGCAGGGTGACGCTCGGCGCGTTGCCGCAGATCGCGTTCTGCCACGGGTTGGTGTTGTCGAACGGCGTGATCCGCCGCATCGTGTCGTCATAGGCGGCGCCGACCCGCACGCTGAAGCGCGCCGCGTCGCCGAACAACAGGCTGCCGCGGACGCCCTTGGTCTCGGTGTCGCGATCCTCGCCGTTCAGATTGACGCGGCCGCCGCCGGCCCAGCCGAAGCTCGCCGGGTTGTTGAGGTCGATGTTCGAGGTGATCTGCGGAATGCCGCCGTCATTGACATAGGTGGCGGTGACGCCGCTGCTCGGCGGCGTGATCACCAGCACCGTCGGGCTCTCGCGGTGGAAGTTGCTCTTGGTGTAATTGGCCTGAAGGTCGCCCTTGATGAAGTCGTTGACGACGAACTCGACGCCCGGATTGACGCCCCAATATTCCTGGGTGTCGTGATAGGGGCGATATTCGAGGAAGAACTGGGCGTTGGCATAGGTGCCGCCGGTCACCACGCAGCCCGCGGTACAATCGCTGCGGTCATAGGTGGTGTTGAGCGGGATCGCGGCGCCATTGCGGCCGACCCAGTTCATCGAGGTGCGGGTGAACTCGGTCTCGCGCCGGCTGTACATGCCGTCGATGTAGAAATGCAGCGCGTCGCTCGGCCGCCATTCGGCCGAGGCGAGGAAGCTCTTGCGGTCGCGATAGCCGACCTCGGTGCGCGGACGGCCGAGACGCGGGATCAGGCCATTGTCGATCTGGTCGATCGTCGCGCCGGGGTTGCGCGCGAGCAGAAAGGCCTGGTCGATCGTCGTGCCGGCGATCAGTCCGTTGCCGGCATTGGCGGGCACCGTCGCCGGGATGGTGAAGTTGCCGCCGCCGGTCGCGTTGGCACCGGTCGGGCGCTGCGCCGCGCTGAGATTGGGGTTGGTCCAGCCGATCGTCTCGAAACCGTCGATATGGAACTCGTTGCGCGCGAGCGAGGCACCGGCGAGGATGCCGAAATCGCCGAAGGTCGCGCTGGCGAGGACGTGGCCGCGATAGCCCCATTTGCCCGACGAGCTCACCTTCGAGCCCTGCAACCCGTAACTGAGATAGGGCTTGGGATTGTCGAACGGCCGCGCCGAGCGAAGATTGACCGTGCCGGCGGCGCCGCCCTCGACCTGGCTCGCGACCGGCGATTTGCTGACGGTCAGCTGGGTGAACAGCTCGGTGGGCAGCAGATCGAGATCGACTTCGCGGTTGGTGCTCTGCGCGTCGAAGCGCACCGACGCCACCGCGACCGGCGCCCCGTTGAGCAGCACGCGGGTGAAGTTGGTGCCGAGACCGCGGATCGCGACGTTCGATCCCTCGCCGGTCACTTCGCGCTGGATGGTGACGCCGGGGATGCGGTTCACCGATTCGGCGATGTTGGTGTCGGGGAACTTGCCGATGTCTTCGGCGAAGATCGTGTCGGTGAAGCCGATCGAATTGCGCTTGGCGTTGGTCTGGCTCTCGAGCGACGCGCGATAGCCGCTGACGACGATCTCCTGCTCGTCGGCCGGCGCCTCGGCCGGGGCCTGCGCGGTCTGCTCCTGCGGCGCGTCGGCGGCGACGCCCGCGGCGGCCCCCGAAGTCTGCGCCAGCGCCGGCGCGGCGGTGATGGCAAGCAGCGACGCCGAGAGCAGGGCTCCGCGGCGCACGAGGTTGTAATTGGTCCCGAGCATAAGCTTCTCCTCTCCCGTAGCCCCGCGCATCTGGGCGCGGTAGCCGCCGATGTTAGCGGTCACATCGTTTTTGTATGAGTTAAGCAGCCCGCCGTCAATTCTCGTCGATCGCCGCCGCCGTCGGTTCGTTGAACCGCGCATCGAAACCGGTGCCGCCCACGCGCTCCGCCTTGCGGTGCAGCGCCCGCGCCGACAATATCGCCACCGATGAACCGCCCCACCAAACCGCTCGCGGCCGGGCCGCCGACGATCTCGAGCGTCGCCGCGTTGGCGGGCGTGTCGATCGCCACGGTCTCGCGCTGCCTCAACCACTCTGCCCGGGTGCAGCCGGACACGCGCGCGCGGGTGCAGGATGCTGTCAAGCAGCTCGGCTATTCGCCAAACGGGCTGGCGCAGAGCTTCCGGCGGGGGCGCACGAACATCGTCATGGTGGTCATGCCGCATGCCGGCTGCCCGTTTCTCGGCGACGTGCTGGCCGGCGTCCGCGAGGGCATTGCCGGCCGCTATTCGATCGTCATCGCCGAGGCCAATCTCGCCGAAGGGTCCTATGAGCAGGTCGGCGCGATGCTGGTGTCGCGCCAGGTCGACGGACTGGTGCTGCTCGCCACGCGGCCACCATTCGGCACCGGCCTCGAAGATCTGGCGCGGGCGCGGCACCTGCCGATCGTGATCGGATGCGAGTCGGTCAGCGACGAGCTCGCCGCGCTGCCATCGGTGCAGATCGACAATTTCGCCGCGGCGCATGAGGCGACACGTCATTTGATCGATCTCGGCCACCGGCGCATCGCGTTCGTGGGCGGCCCGCTGGACAAGCTCGTGACGCGCGACCGCGAACGCGGTTATCGCGCGGCGATGGCCGAATCCGGCCTGTCTGTGCCCGAAGCCTATGTTCAGGCGGTGCCGCTTTCCACCGTCGGCGGCGCCACCGCAGCGGCGCGGCTGCTCGAAGCCGGACCAAGGCCGAGCGCCACCTTTTGCGGCAATGACGAGATGGCGCTCGGGGCGATGGATGCCTATCGGCGCGCGGGGCTACGCATCCCCGAGGACATGTCGGTGATGGGGTTCGACGATATCCGCTACGCCGCGATTGCCTCGCCTCCCCTGTCGACCGTGGCCCAGCCGGCGCATGCGATCGGCCGGCGGGTCGCCGCGCGCATCATCGAAGAGATCGAGGGCGGCGCACCGTCCGGCCCGGCCGGGGACGTGTTGCCCTATCGGCTGATGATCCGACAATCGACGGGACCGTGCCAACCGCCCCGATCGGCGACGGGCGATACGCCATAAAAAGGGACCCGGCTCCATCGGAACCGGATCCCAGGTTCGGAGGGGGCCCCGATCTCAGAAGGTGGCGATCACACCGAAATAATAGGTGCGGCCGGAATAATAGGTATCGAAGATATAGGGCGTGCCGTCGCCGATCGCGCGATACTTGTCCGGCGTGAACCGCGAGATGCTGTCGCCGAGCAGATTCTTGCCCTCGACGAACAGCTGGAACATGTCGTTGATCTTGTACGAGGCACGTGCGTCGAGGACGCTGGTCGAGTCCTTGAAGATCGGCGTGACGACCTTGTAGTAGGACGCGGTCGAGGTGGTGCCGGTGACGCCGGGGCTCGCCGGAACGCGGTTCAGGCCCGCTGCCTCCATCCGATCATAATAATAGTCGCGCGCCTGATAGGCGACACGGGCGTTCAACCGGCCGTCGTCGTACCAGAGATTGAGGTTGTAATAATAGCTCGACTCCGCGCGCGGCGGCAGCGCGGTGCCGGTGAGCGGATCGACTGCGGTGTTCTGCTCGTTCGACTTGGTGTACGAGAAGTTGAAGCCGCCGCCGGTATATTTGAGGAACCAGGGCAGGAAGGTGAAGGCGGTCCGGCCCGCGACCTCGAAGCCGCGCGTGCGCAGCCCGCTCGGGCCGTTTTGATAGGTGCTCACCTCATATTCGTCGCCGGCGAGCACATAGCCGCCGAGATTGACGGCGTCGGGGCGTCCCGAGCGCACGTTGATCTGGTAGACCGCGGCGCTGAGCTGGGTGTCGCGGTTCGGATACCATTCGAGCGACAGATTCTGCGTGAGCGCGCCATAGCCCTTGAGCTCGGGGTTGCCGATCCGCCCGGTGCAGCGATTGACGAACGAGGTCAGCACGCCGTTCGCCTCGGCGCCGTCGTCGGTGGTCGGATCGCCATCGTCGATCGCGCCGGGATTGGCGGCGAGGAAGGCTTCGAGCGCGGCGCGATCGGCCTCGTTGACTTTGCCGCAATTCACCGTGGCGGCGCCGGTCAGTTCGGTGATCGCGGGCCGCGCGCGCTGCAGCGCGATCGAATAGCGCAGCCCCAGCACGTCGCTGACCGGCCATAGCGCGAGATTGAGGCTGGGCAGCCAATCCTCGCTCGTCCGCTCGACCAGCCCGACCTCGCGGCGGAGCAGGTTGTTCTGGATCGTATAGCCCGGCAGGCCGGTGGTGTTGGCGATCGCGACACGCTCGCTGAAGTCGATCACCGGCTGCGCGTGCACGGCGATCTTCTGATAGCGCACGCCGGCATTGCCGATCAGCTTCATGCCGAGGATCGGCTGCTCGAAGTCGATCATCGCATAGGCCGAGGTGGTGATCTCGGAGGTCTTGTAGGTCGGCCGCTTGTACATCTTGCCGTCGGACGCGACGCATTCGTACAGGCAGTCGAGGTTCATGTCGCTGAGATCGGCATATTTGCCCAGCGTGTCCCAGAATTTGTCGAAGTCGTAGACCGCCCACGAGTTCAGCAGGTCGCCGCGATTGGGCAATCCGCTGAAGAAGTTCGTGCCGGGCAGCCCGGTCAGGCTCGAATCGATGATCTCCTGATATTGCGCCTGGGTCAGCGTGTGGATCTTGTAGAGCTGCTCGGTCGTGCCGGCCGCCACGTTGCGCCGCGTCGAGCCGAACTGGCAGGGCGCGTTCGCCGGCGCCGAAGCGGGCGCGCAGAACTGGATCAGAACGAGGCTGCGCGCATGCGCGAGCGTGTTCCCCGGGGTGAGCTGGAAGCCGTTGTAGCGATAGCTGGTGTTGAAGCGGTTGCGGCGCTGGGCGCCGAACTTGATCTGCCGGAGCGGCCCGAAATCATCGAACTCGCGCGTGACGTCGATCTGATAGTTCCACTCGGTGTTGCGATCGGCGGCCGGGGTATATTCGAGCTGCGAGTTGGCGCTGATCCCGTTGGCGCCGAGCACCGGATAATAGGAGGCGGGGTTGGCGAGATCGACGCCGCTCGGCGGGGTGAAGGTCCACAGGCCGTTCTCGGGGACCATCGAGAAGGATGCGGAGGGAAGCGCGGCGTTGAAGCTGAACGCCCGGTCCTCGCGCGTGCCCTTGGCGAGGCTGTACTGCACCCGCGCCTTGGTGGTCCATTTGCCGAGGAACATGTCGACCCCGGCCTGCGAATAATATTGCTCGGAATTGCGATAGATGTCGCGGACCTGCGTCGTCCAGTTGAGCGAGCTCACGGTCCCGAGCCCGGTACCGCGGACCATGTCGTACGCAGTGACGAAATGATTCTCGTTCACCACCGCATTGGTGATGTTCGAGGTCGCGAGCTGGCCGCTGGCATTGGTGGTCCCGGTCGGGCTGGCGATGCTGAGATTATAGTCCTGCGAGTTGTAGTGGCGGATGTTCGGATTGTACGAGACGAACATCGACACGCGATCGTCGGGCCGCCAATCGGCGCGGATCTGCGCGGAGAAGCGCTCGTCGCCGCGCACGCCGCGGCCGAAGCGCGGCAGCGACGGCAGAAACTCTTCCCATTGCGCGTAGCAGTTGAGCCGGCTGTTGATGCCGGTGGTCGGCAGCGCTGCGCAGCCCGCCTTGGTGCTCACCGCCGCGGCGACCGGGTCGTACGGCGTGACGAAGGTCTTCTCGGGCGAATTGTCGAGATCGCCGAGCGGCAGATAGCCTGCCTGCTTGTCCGAGACGCGCGCGAAATCGGTGGTGGTCTTCTGATTTTCGTAGGTCGCGTTGAGCAGGATGCCGAAGGTGTCGTTGAAGAATTTGTGCGTTGCGATCGCATTGATCCGCGGGGTCCAGCGATCGGCGAGCGAGTTCTGCTGCGCCTGCAGGTTGAGCCGGTAGAACGGCTCCTTGAAATCGAGCGCGGTGCGCTGCTCGATGCGCACGGTGCCGCCCACCCCGCCGGGGGTCATGTCGGCGGTCTGGCCCTTGACCACGTCGACGCTCTTGATGAGATCCGACGAGAGATCGCCGACGCCCACCGCGCGGCCGCCCTGATCGCCGCCGGCAATGGCAGGCAACGCCGTCATCCCGTCGACCTCGACGCGGACGAGGTCGGCCGCCTGGCCGCGGATCGTGAAGCCACCCTGCTGGCCGGCGTCGTCGACGTCGAGCGCGACGCCGGCGATGCGGGCGATCGCCTCGGCGGCGTTCTTGTCGGGAAACTGGCCGACATCGTCGGCGACGATCGAATCCACCGCGGTCGCGGCGCGCTTCTTGCGGTTGATCGCCGATTGCTCGGCCTGGCGGACGCCGGTGACGACGAGCTCCTGCTCGGGCTCGAGCGCCTCGTCCTGCGCCGCGCTCGCCTCTGCGGCCGGTGCGGTGCTCTGTGCGTGCGCCTGCCCCGGCGCCAGCATCGCCACGGTCAGCGCCGCCAGCGACGCACCGAACATGACCTTCGTCGAAACCCCCGTTTGAATCCGCATCTCTTCCCTCTCCTCCACGGGCCCCGGTCTTGCGCCGGCGCCCCAAATTTCTCCCCCGGACGGGGCGTGGCCCCGCCGTTCAGCGCATCTCTGCGATGCCGCTCAGCTCTGTTTCGAAGCCGTCCATTCGGCGTGCAGCGCGATCGCGCGGGCGGGCGAAGTGACCCACCAGGCATAGCCGTTGCGCCGCCCCGCCGAGATTGTGTTGACGTCGTCATGGATCGTGCGATCCCGGTCGCCGAAGATCGGCTTGCCGGAGACGGGATCGTAGTTGCGCGACCAGAGCGGGCCGCCGCCCGCCTGCGGGATCAGCTTGCGGCCCTCCGGCGTTCCGGTCCAGGCATAGCCGGTGACCGCCACCGACCGGAGCCACGCCACGCCGGCATCGACCGCGGCGCGGACCTCGGCCGTCTGGCTGCGCTGCCGCATCAGGAACATCAATATGTCGGCGGTCTCGGCACTGGCGATCGAGCGCGGTTCGTAGTTGCGCGCCGAGATCGGTGCGAGCGTCAGCGGATCGACCTGTTGCGGCCAGCCGGTGCGCCGCCCGTCCTGGCGGACCTGCGCGGCGAGGATCGTCCTGAGCGCCGCCGCGACCGCCGTGGCGCTCTGGCGCCGCAGCTGCGCGGGCACGAAGCGCCACGCGGGATCGTGCGCGACCTCGTCGAGCAGACTCGAGACGTTGGACATCGCGTCGTCGTTGAAGGTGATCCCGTCATGATAGCCGCCGTCGAGCGGCCAGATCTGCGGCCAGCCGCCATTGGGATATTGCGCGGCGAGCAGGTAGCGCACGCCCTTGATCGCGCCCTTGCGATAGCCGTCGCCCGCCTTGCTCGGGAGCGCCTGCGACAAGCGGGCGAGGAAGCGGATCTCGCTCGTCGTCGCGCCATTGTCGATCGTGCCGACATAGGCCCAGCCGCGATCGTGCGATTTGTCGAAATTCGCCGCGTCCTGCGTCGCCGCCCCGGCCTCGCTCGAGAAGCGCTGGCCGGGGAGCCGTGCGGGGCCGGCGCGGTTCTGGTTCTTGCTCCAGCCGCCGGCGGGGGTCTGGAAGCTCAGGACGGTATCGCCGATGTGCCGCGCCGCGGCGCTCGCATACCAATCGTCGGGCTTGTCCATCGGCATGCTGGCCGGACCGGCGCCGAACGAGGCGGGCGGCGCGGGCTCGGGCTGGCCGGGCGGGAGCTCGGCGGCGAGCGCGGCGCGATCGGCCTCGCGCCGGGTTTCCGAGCGTTGCAGATAGGCCCGCCACGCCGCCTGCTGCGCTTCGGGCAGCGTCGCGATGCGCGCCGCGTCGAGCGGTGGCGCCGGCTGGTTCATTCCAATCACTTCGGCTGCCACCGGCAGAGCGCTGAGGCTCGTGCAGACGATGAGCAGCGATGCAAAGCGCCCCTTCCCCATAGAATCCTCTCCAGTGATCCGTTGTTTTCCGGCGCGCGTTATGACACCGGTTTCTTATTCGCTCGCGGCTTCGGGAGGCCTCCTGTACTTCCCACAATGCGAGATTGCATTCTACATAGCACTATGCTCTCATTTGTGAAAGACATATTCACACATGAAAATAAATCGAGCCGTGTGCTCGAGCGGGAGCGCAGGGAGAGAGCGATGGGCACGCCGCAGGGGCTGAGGCCAAGCAAATGGAATCGCACGGCTTTCATGCTGGCGCCGCTTGCCGGGCTGCTGTTGACGCCCTGCGATGCCGGCGCCCAATTGGCCGCGACAGGGGGTGTTCACCCCAATCGCGCGGGCCAGATCGCCGGCACGCTGCGCTATCGCCCCGACCGCGAGGGCGGGTTCGTCATCGAGAACGGCACCGAGCGGTTCAATCGCCCGCTCTACGGCGGGAACACGGCTTTCCGGGTCGACGGCGGCGACGCGCCCGAATTCGTGCTGTACCTGCCCGGCCGCGGCGGCAATCTCCGTCTCGCCGTCGAGCAGCGCGGCCACGCGCCATGGTGGCTGCACGAGGCGCGCAGCATCGTCACGCGCTATTTGCCGGGCGAGCTTCGCTACGAGATCCGCGACCCCCGCCTGGGCGAGGGCGTGCTGCGGATCACGGTGCTGGCCTATCGCGATATCGAGGGAATGGTGCTGCAGGCCGAGACGACGCACGACGCCGGGGGCACGCGGCTGCGCTGGGCCTATGGCGGGGTCAACGGCCAGCGCGGCAAGCGCGACGGCGATATCGGCACCGAGGCGGTGCCGATCAGCCAATGGTTCGCGCTCAAGCCCGAATTCGCCGAAGGCAACCGCGTCACCCCCGACGCGAGCGGGTTCACGCTCGCGGCCAGGCCCGCGACGATCGGCGGCACGCTGTCGCACGGCACGATCGGCCCGGTCGCCAGCGCCGAGGACTGGGACAGCGCCGCGCGGCTCTTCGCCGGCGCGACCGCCGCCGCCGCTCGTCCGGTCGTCACCGGCACGCTCGACCTGGGCGCGACGCCGTCGTGGCTGTCGCTGCAGGTGCTTGGCCGCGACGCCGGCCGCCCGCGCGATCTGGCCGATTATCGCGAGGTCTCCAAAAGGCCGCAGCCCGCCGCCGCCGATCCCGCCCCGCTTCCCCGCCTCGCGCCCGCGCAGCTGGCGCACCGTTTCGCCGAGACCCGCGCCGCCTTCGCGGCATTGCGCGGGCAAGTCCGCATCGACACGCCCGATCCGTATCTCAACGCCGCGATGGCCGCGCTCAACATCGCCGCGGACGCGGTGTGGGATGGCCCGCAGCAATCGATCATGCACGGTGCGATCGCATGGCGCACGCGGCTGCTCGGCTGGCGCGGCCCCTATGCGCTCGATGCGCTGGGCTGGCACGATCGCGCGCGCGCCAATATCCGCGGCTGGCTCGCCAACCAGAATGTCGAGCCGATCCCGGTGGCGCTGCCGCCGCCCGACGAAGACAGCAATCTCGCGCGCAGCGAGGCGGCGCTCCATTCCAACGGCGATCTGTCGCGATCGCATTACGACATGAACTCGGTCTTCATCGACGCGCTGCTGCGCCATCTCGCCTGGACCGGCGACATGGCGCTCGCGCGCGAGGCGTGGCCGGTGATCGAGCGGCACCTGGCGTGGCAGCGCCGGCTGTTCCGCCGGCCGATCGGCCCCGAGGGCCTGCCGCTCTACGAGGCCTATGCCCAGATCTGGGCGAGCGACGATATCGGCTATGGCGGCGGCGGGGTTGCCTATGCTTCCGCCTATAATCTCTTCGCCAATCGCGAGGCCGCACGGCTCGCGCAGCTGCTGGGCAAGGACGGCAGCGCCTATGCCGCCGAGGCCGACGCGATCGGCCGTGCGATGCGCGCCGCGCTGTGGCTGCCCGATCGCGGCCATTTCGCCGAGTATCGCGACACGCTGGGCGAACGACAGGTCCACCCCTCGGCCGGCCTGTGGAGCTTCTACCATGTCGTCGATTCGCGCGTGCCCGACGCCGGCGAGGCGTGGCGCATGGCGGCGGCGGTGCTGCGCGACATGCCGCGCCTGCCGGTGACCGGGCCCGGCGTCCCCGGCGACCGTCCCCATGCGATGTTCTCGACGACCGACTGGATGCCGTATAGCTGGTCGGTCAACAATGTCGTGATGGGCGAGAATGCCCATGCCGCGCTGGGGCTGTGGCAGGCAGGCTGGTCCGAATCGGCCTTCACCCTCGCCCGAAGCGCGATCCTCGCCAGCATGTTCATGGGGATCACGCCGGGCAATGTCGGCACGCTCAACTATCTCGACGTCTATCGCCGCGAATCGCAGCGCGATTTCGCCGATGGCGCCGGGGTGCTCTCGCGCGCGCTGGTCGAGGGGCTGTTCGGCCTGCGCCCCGACGCGCTCGCGCGGACCCTGCGCATCGAGCCCGGCCTGCCGCGCGACTGGGATCATGCCGCGATCGCGCATCCCTCCGCCGATTTCGCCTATCGGCGCAGCGGCGATGTCGAGCGCTACACCGTCGGCGATCCCCGACACCGCTTTGACCGGATCCTGTTGCGTCTCCCCGCACGCCGCGAGACGCTCCTCTCCGCTACCGCGGACGGTAAGCCGGCGGCATGGACGGTCGATGCTTCCGCCATCGGCCACCCGGCCTTGCTGATCGCGCTGCCCGCTTCCGCGCAGACCGAGCTGGTCCTGCGCTGGTCCGGCGCGGCGATCGACGGCGTCGAGCGCGACGGCACGCTGGTGCCCGCGCATGCCGGCGCGTTCAGCTGGCGGCAGCCTTCCGGGCCCGGCACGCGAGTGACGGAGGCCCCTCTCCCGTCGCAGCGGCCGCCCACCGGCGCGCAGGATCCGGTCGATATGCGCGACGCGTTCAACGACCGACTGACGGCGATCTTCGCCAAGGGCAAATATCGCGGCCCACGGTCTGCCGGCGCCTCGCTCGCGCTGCCCGCGCAGGGGATCGGCGGCTGGGCCGGGCATGTGAACGCCAGCGCGACCATCGACGACAGCGGCCTGCGCGCCCGCGCGGCCGGCGGCGAGTTCGCGCTTCCGGATGGCGGCCGCTTCCGGCTGCCCCCCGCGACCGATGCCGCGAATGCCGCCTTCGTCTCGCAGTGGAGCAACTATCCGCGCGACGTCACGGTCAAGCTGACGGGCAAGGCGCGTTATCTGCGCCTGTTGATGGCCGGCTCGACCAATCCGATGCAGAGCCGGATCGACAATGGCGAGGTGGTCGTCACTTATCGGGATGGCGGCACCGCACGTTTGCCGCTGCGCAATCCGACGAGCTGGTGGCCGATCGAGCAGGATTATCTGATCGACGACTATCAGTTCCGCGCGCCGGGCGAGCGGCCGCTCCGCGTCGATCTCAGGACCGGCGCCGTCCGCGTGCCGACGGGTGACGGCAAGATGATCGACGGCGGCGCGGCAACCGTGCTGGGGCTGCCGCTCGATCCGGCGCGTCCGCTGGCGTCGGTGACGATCCGCGCGCTCGCGCAGGAGGTCGTGATCGGTACGCTGGGGATGACGCTCGTGCGCTGACGCTCAGGCCGACACGGCCTCGCCGTTGACCACGACATTCTCGAAGCGGAGCCCGCGCACCTCGGCTGCCACCAGCCTGTCCTTGCCCAGCCGGACGTCGACATCGCGGAACAGCACGTCGCTGATCCGGGTTTGGCCGGGATTGGGCTGGATCGTGCCGAACGCCCCGAAACACCCCTTGATGCCGATGAAGCGGAGGCCGGCGACGGTAGATTGCGGCGGCGCCGCGCCGCCGAGATTGGTATATTGGCTCCACGGCTGCACCGCGACGATGCTCCCGCCATCGCTGTCGAGCGTGATGTTGCGGAAGGTGATGTCCTCGTAGCGTTGCGGCGTGTCCGGCCGGAGCTTGAGCCGGGCGAGGATCATGTCGCCGGTCACCCGGCAATTCTCCATCAGCACGTCGCGCACGATCGTCGCCTCGCTGCCGCAGGCGAAGGCGTGGTGGCCGCGGCGGAAATGGCAGTTGCGCACCCGGATATTCTCGACCGGCGGGCTATCCCTGTCGTCGAGCGCGCCCGGCCCCTTGGTGCCCTTGGCGGCGATGCAGTCGTCGGTGACCGAGAAGGTGCAGCCGTCGATCACCACCTTGCGGCAGCTGTCGAGATCGATCCCGTCGCTGCTCGGCGCCTGCTTGTAATCGTCCGGCACCTCGAACCGGGCGCCGCGGACGAGCACGTCCTCGCATTTGTAGAGGTGGAGGTTCCAGAACTGCGAATCCCTGAACGTCACGCCCTCGATCACGACGCCCTTCGATTGCTCGATCAGCGCCAGCCGCGCGCGCGGCACGCCGAGATTGGGGAATTCATGCGGATTGGGCGCGGCATTGCGCAGCTTCCAGAATAGATCCCAGATCGGCCGTCCCGCGCCATCGAGCGTGCCCTCGCCGCTGATCCGCAGGCCGTCACAGCCTTTCGCGTTGATCAGCGCGGGCGTGAACCGCTCCTCGAAATGCCCCTCGATCCGGGTGCGCTGCGGCGGGAAGTGCGCCATGTCGGTGGTGCAGCGGATCACCGCGCCGGCATCGAGATGCAGGTTCACCCGCGGCTTGAGGAACAGCGCGCCGCTCAGGAAGATTCCGCGCGGGACGATCACCGTCCCGCCGCCGCGCGCGGCGAGATGGTCGATCGCGTCCTGGATCGCGCGGGTGTCGATCGTGACACCGTCTCCCTTGGCACCGAACCTGCGGATCGAGACCCGTTCCGCCGCCCGCGCACACGTCGCCCAGAGCGGCATCGCGAGCAGCGACAGGGTGAGCAAGCGGCGGGTGTGCTGGACGGTCATCGACGCGCCTCGAATGCCGGCTTCTGTTCGGCCACCTGCCGCTCCCACGCCGCGCGCGTGGCGAAGTCGCCGCCGCGGCTCCATGCCGAGCCCATATAGTAAGTGAAGGGCTGGCCCGGCGCGACCCGGAGCAGCATCAGGTAATTCTCGGCATCCTCGGCGAAGCCCAGCACCATCGCCGGATCGGCGAGGATCGCGAAGCCCAGTGCGCCATGTTCGGCATCCTCTGCCTCCCAGAAGGTCATCCGGCCCTTTTCGCGATCGCGGGTGACGAAGCCCTTGCCCGCGGGGCCGGTCTTCCTGGCGATGCCGATCGCCACGGTCAGCGGCTCCTTCGTGTCCGACGACAAGGTCGAGCGCATCCGCGTGAAGTTCGACCCCAGCGGCAGCGCGAACTCGCGCGTCTCCCAGACCTTGCGCACGACATCGACCGGCCACGGCTTGTAGTCGACGGTGAAGCGCGCGGACTCGCCGCCGGTCTCGAGGATCTTGTAGGTCGCGAAGTTACGGCTGGTCCACAGCTTGTTGTCGTACCAGATGCCGAGCCCGCCACCGCCGCGGCTACGCCCGACATCATAGAAGTCGAGCCCCTCGCCGCGATCGACATGATAGTTCGGGAATTTGAGCTGGCGGTCCATGAACGGCCAGCGCACGCGCTTCGCCCAGACATCGATGCCCGACCCCGACGGTGCCTCCTTCGCCTCGAGCGCGGGCCCGTAGATGCGATGCGCGACGCGATCATTCTCCCACAGCAGATCGTCGAGGCGATCGGGGGCGAAGCGCGCCACCGCGCGCGGCTTGCGCTGTTCGGCCGTCGGCGGAGTGAGCGTCGCGATCTCGGCGGGGCGCTCGAGCGCCGCCGGATCATAGGACAGCGCCCGCACCGCCTTCATCTCGGCCTCGCGCCGCGCGATCTCCTCGGCGCCGACCACGGTTCTCGGCGGCGGCGGCACCGGCGTCGTAGCGACGATCATCTCGGCAGCGTCGCGCGCCGGCTCGCTCTCCGGTAGCGGCTGCGCCTTGCCGTCCAGATCGGCAATCTCGAGCGCGGCAAGGACATAGGCGCCGCTGGCATAGGGTCCGGTCTCGTCGGCCTTGGTATGGACCGGCTGGTCGCCGGTCTTCTGTGCGGCGCCGAGCAGCCCGCCCGGCAGCACCTGCCGGTTGAGCGCCGCCCAACCCTTGCGGACCTGCGGCAGATAGGTCGCGCGATCGAGCAGCCCGTGATTGATCCCCCAGGCGAGGCCATAGACGAGGAACGCCGACCCCGAAGTCTCGGGCTCGGGATAGGTCTCGGGGGCGAGCAGGCTGGCCGACCATAACCCGTCGGGGCGCTGCAGCTCGGCGATCCGCCCGGCGAGGGTTTTGAACCGCTCGACATAGAAGTCGCGATTGGCGAAATCGGCCGGCACGCTCTCCAGCCACCGCGCGAGCCCGGCGAGCACCCAGCTATTGCCGCGCGACCAATAGATCGGCTTGCCGTTCGCCTCGGTCCGCTCCTTGAAGCGCTCGTCGCGCAGGAACAGCCGGTCCCCGGGCACCCAGAGCCGCGCGGCGGTGCGCTGCCACTCGCGATCGGCAGCGATCAGATATTTGGGATCGCCGGTGATCGCCGACATGCGGGCGAGCACCGGCGGCGCCATGAACAACGCGTCGCACCACCACCAGATCAGCGGCCCATCGTTGCCCGGCCGGCTGAGGTGCGGCACCTGCCAGTCGAGCCGCTGGCGCAGCGGCAGCAGCGTGCCCTCCTGCCCGCGCCGCGCATAGAGTTCCTCATAGAGATCGCCGATCGCAATATCGTCGGCATTGAGCATCGTCACGCCCGAGCGCGCGCCGCGCACGGCATAGTTATAATGCTCGGCGACGTTGGTGAGGAAGCGCAGCGTCCGGGGATTGTCCGACACCCGCGCCAACCGCGCCGCGCCGACATAGAAGGCCGCCGATACCCAATTGGACGATAGGTGATCGAGCGCGCCGCCGGTGGTCAGCGGGATCGGGTGGCTCACCATCGACGCGATCTGCGCCGAGGCGACATATTCGGCCGCGGCCAGCGCCTCCCGCCGCGAGGGCAGCTTGGCGGGATCGGTGTTCAATATCGGCCGCGGCGCCGGAGCCAGCCAGATCGGCTCGATCCCCGCCACGGCTCCCTGCCCGCCCTGGGCGATCGCCGAGGCAGGAATGCCGAGCCCCGCGCCCGCAAGGAGCAGCGACAGGAGCATCGAGGAACGACGATACGGAAGCATGCTCAAGATCACTCTCCTCTTCGCCCCGGACTCACGGGACGATCCGACATCCGTCCAGGGCGTCACACTCACGAAATGGGGGATCCGGGACGGGCCCGGATCCCCGCATCTGTCGACCGGGTCGACAGGAGATCAGAAGTTCGCGCGGAACCCAAAGAGGATCTCGCGGCCGAAGTGGCGATAGTTGGACACGCGGTCGGTGATGTCCACGTAGCGGTCGTTATACGCATCGGTCAGGTTCACGCCCTGGATCGACAGGGTGATGTTCTTGGTGAGGTTGTACGAGATCGAAGCGTCGATGTTCAGCGTGCCGTTCACGCCTTCCTCGGTGTTGCCGTTGCCGCCGGGGAAGGAAAGCAGGTACTTGCCGCGATAGGCACCCGACACGCGGGCGCTGAGCTTCTTCGTCTCGTAATAGAGCGTCGCGTTATAGGCATGCTCCGACTGCCCGGTCAGCTTGTTGTGGCCAGCGGCGCCATAATCGACGTCCGAAGTCACATAGGTGTAGTTGCCGATGAACCCGAGGTGCCGCAGCGCGCCCGGCAGGAAGCTGAACGGCTGCTGGTACTGGATCTCGATGCCCTTCAGCGAGCCGCCCAGGCCATTGATCTTGCGACTGACGTCGAAGTCCATGTCCGGGCTGGACGGCGTGCCGGCCAGCAGACTGTCGGGCAGACCCAGGCTGCTCCACGGCACCGTCTCGGTTACCGAGGATGTGAAGGACTTGATGTCCTTGTAGAAGGCGGCGACCGCGATCAGCGATTCCTTCGCGAAATACCATTCGACCGACACGTCATAGTTGGTCGCCCGGAAGGGATCGAGCAGCGGGTTGCCATAGGTGACCTTCTGGGTCGGCGTGGACAGCGATCCGCCGGGGGTCAGATCGCCCAGCGACGGGCGCGACATCACCTTCGCCGCGCCCAGACGCACGGTCACAGCGTCCGTCGGCTCGAGCGCGAGGTTGAACGAAGGCAACCAGTCCGCATAGTCGTTCTTCACCTTCACATTGGTGTTGGCGTTGCCGATGGCGAGATAGCCGGTCGAATCGACCGAGGTGCGCGCGTAGCGCAGGCCGATGTTGCCGCGCGCCGTCATCCCCGCGATCGTCGCGTGAAAATCGGCCTGGACGAAGCCGCCGGCGTCGCGCTCGTTCACGCGGCGCGTGCCGTTATAGGCGGGCACCAGCGGGTCGTCGTACATGCTCAGGAAACCGGCGATCTTGCCGATGTCCGGCACGAGGTAGGACATGTCGGTGCCGGCGGGGATGTTCATGCTGCCGTCGAGGCTGACGACCTTGCCCAGATTGGTGACGTCGGTCGCGAGATCCGCGCCGCTCAGCTTGGTCACCGCCGCCTGGAAGCCGAAGGTGTCGAAGCGGTAGGTGTGATATTCGCCGCCGCCCTTGATCGTCAGCCCGTCGGTCAGGTCATATTCGAGCGCGCCGCTCATATTGGCGAGGCGGAAATTCGTCCCGCTGCGGCTCTTGCTCCATTCGGTGAGCGCGAAGTTGCGGCCGTCGGTGACGTCGAAGCCGTAGGAGATCATCGGCAGGCGATCGTTCCCGCGGAAGTCGAACATGTAGCCGTCGCGATCGTTCGCATCGAACTTGTACGCCACCGAGAGCGGGGTCCGCGCACGCGTCTCGGATTCGCCCACCTTCAGCCGGCCGCGGAAGCGATCGGTGAAACTGTGGCGCATGTTGAACGACACCTGATGAAAGGTGCTCTCGTCCCGCGTGAAGCCGTTCTCCGAGCGCACGTCGACATTGTCGAACACGCCATAGGAAAGGATGTTCTTGGCGGGGTCGACCTCATATTCGTTGACGACGGTGTCGCGCACGCCGCCGGCAGCCCGGCTGAAGCCGATCGCCTCGATGTTCGGGCTCTCCGCCTGCTGGTTGAAACGCGCATAGAGCACGTCGAGCGTCACGTCGGTCCGGTCGTCCGGGCGCCACTGGACCGAGCCGGTCAGGCCGAGACGATCGATATCGACTTCGCCGAAGGTGTAGCGCGGGATGCGCGGATAGGCGGCCGACAGCAATTCGCTGCGTTGCGCATCGGTGGTGCAGCTCAGGCAACCGGCGAAATTGTTGCCCGCCCCATAGGGCTGGGACGGGTCGCCGGCCTGCCAGCGCGTGGTGTTGAAGCTCTCGCTGATCGGGTTGCGCTTGCTGTAGGCGGCGGAGAGCAGCACGCCGAACGTGTTGTCGGCATTGGCCCAGCTCGCCAGCCCGGCGAGGCGCGGCTGCACGTTCCTGGCGAGATCGTTGTACGATCCCTGCGCCGACACGGCGAAGTGGAAGCCCGAGCCGAAATCGAGGCCGCGGCCGGTCTGAAGATCGACGGTCGCCCCCAGCGAGCCCTCTTCGAGCTCCGCCGACTGCGTCTTGTTGACCTTGATGCTGTTGAACAGCTCGGACGCGAACATCGAGAAGTCGAAGCCGCGATTGGTGTTGCCGCCATAGGCGGCCTGGGTTTCCATGCCGTTGATGCGGACCTGGGTAAACTGCGAGCCGAGGCCGCGGACGCTGATCGTGCGCCCTTCGCCGTTCTCGCGGTCGATCGTCACACCCGGAAGGCGCTGGATCGATTCCGCGAGGTTGAGGTCCGGGAATTTGGCCATGTCCTCGGCGAGGATGGCGTCGACCTGGCCCGCGGCGCTGCGCTTGATGTTGAGCGCCTGGCTGAGGCTCGAGCGGAATCCGGTGACGACCACTTCCTGCTCCGCCGCGGCATCCTGCGCAGGGGCATCGTCGGCCGGCTCCGCGGTGACGGGTGCGGCGGGCTCTGCCGTCTGCGCCTCGGCCACGGTCCCCACGAACAGCGCCAGCAGCGAGGCCCCTGCCGAAAGCAGGACACGGCTGTGCAACGAACTCGTCATCTCACTCTCCCAACGCGACGCTTACTTCGAACGCCTACTGATACCGGTGTCACTAAACCGGTTTCATTTCCCAAATGTTGCAATGTGCTATCATATGATGCGAATTCGATGGCGCACCGCGCTATGCGGCACCGATGCTGCGCCCCACCTCAACGGCATAGACGTGGTTCTTGCCATGCATGTTGGAGACGAAGAACACGCGCTTCCCGTCGGGGCTGAAGCTGACATTGGGCTCGAGCCGATAGTCGTGCGCCGACATGTCGACGATCCGCTCGCGGCGCATGATCTGCGTGTGGATCAGCTCGTCGCGATCGCTCTCCGGATCGGCATCGGGCACGGCTTCGGGGCGCAGCAGCACCAGCCATTTGCCGTCGCTCGCATGCGCGACCATCTCGGCATCGCCACCGTCCCCGGCGAAAAGCCGGCCGTCGGGCGAGGTGTTGAAATGCACCGACCAGTCGTCACGCTCGACCCGGCGATAGACCCTGCGGCCGCTGGCGAGATCGACCGAGGCGACCCAGAACACCTGTCCGCGCGGCGTCTGCAGATCGTAGAACACCTGCTTGCCGTCGGGCCCGAACCATTCATGCCCGAAAATCTCGAAGTTCATCGTGCGCTGGTGGAGCTTGCGCAGCCCCGAGCCATCGGCGCGGATCGCCCACATCCGGTCGACGCGGTGCCACGGCCCTTCGTGCGAGAAGATGATCTGCTGCGGATCGGTCGGCGAGAATTGGGTGTGACCGATCCACTCGTTGGTCTTGTGGAGCACGCGCCGCGCGCCGCTGCGCGTGTCGACGACGAAGATCTCCATCGGATAGCGCGCGGCCCAGCGCTGGAGCATGCGCACGCCCTTGGCGCGGGCAAAGTTGAGCGGCTTTCCGTCGGGGCCGTTCGCGGCATATTCGGCCTGATCGAAGCGGCGGTTCCGCGGATCGGCGACGTCGGGCTGGAGCGGCTGCGAACCATAGGCGACGAAGCCCAGCAGCAGCGTGTCATCGGCATTGAGCGCATTGAACTGGCCGTTGGGGATCCGGCAGATCCGGCGCTCGCGGCCGCTGTCTACATCGACGGCGAACACGGTGCGCGGCCGGTCCATCGGCTGCGCCTCGCCGGGATCGCTGATCGAATAGAAGATCTCGCGCGAGCGGCGCGCGGCGAACATCAGATCGGCCTTGGGGTTCTTCACCAGCAGCCGCGGACGCAGGGTCTTGCCGTCGACCAGCGCGATCCCTTCCGGCGTCGAGATCGCCATCAGATCGCCCTGCGGGGTCCACGCGTTCTTGTAGAAATACAGCTTGCCGCCGCCCGCGTCGGGGCTGACGCGGGTCACGCGGCGCCCGGTCTTGCGATCGATCCATTCGCGCGGCGCCGGTCCGCCCTGCGGAGTCGCGGTCTGCGCGGCAGCGCTCGCGAGCGCCGGGCCCGCGACGGCGCCGCTCATCAGTCCCTTGAGGACGGTGCGCCGGGTTCCGGCCGTCATGCATGCTTCTCCATCTTCGGATTGCGGATCAGGGCGCGGGGGTGATCCCCTCGACCCGCACCTTCCAGCCCTGTTTCGGAAAGCCGGGCGCGGGCCCGGTCGCGCCGTCCCAGCCGGCGGCCATCATCCCCACCGCCATCAGCAGCGCGCCGTTCGACGGGAAATAGGTCTCCGCGGCGCGGCGATAGCCGGGGCCGTCAGGATTGCTGGCCATCGCCACGCCGCCCGCCCCGCCCGAGACCGGCACCAGTTCGCTGGCATGCTCGTCGAGATGGACGCGCGGCGTCATGCCCGTAGGGCCCCATTGGTTGTTCTTGCGATCGGCGAACAGCCAGTCGACTGCCTTCTCCGGCTCGCCGAGCCGCGCCGCGGTCATCGCCATCATCGGAAAGTCCCAGCCCCAGGTCTGGCGCAGATCCCAATTTGCCGTGACCGCATCGAAGGTGCGCCGCATCGTCGCCGGATCGATCCGCGCGCCGCGGATGAAGCCATAGGCCATCAGGAACGAGGGATGATCGCGGTTCTTGCACCGCGCTGGGCCGGCATTGCCGCGGCATTCGGGCGATTGCGCGACGGTCCAGAAATCGGGAAGCGATTCGACCGGCAGATAGAGTCCGTCGCGCACCGCGGGCGGCGCGATCTTCGCGAGCGCGGCGTCCCAATCGGCGCGCCGCGCGAGCCCGCGACGCGCACGCCATGCCTGCGCCGTCTCGAGCCCCCAGCGGAAATATTCGACCTCGAACACCGGGTTCACCGTGGTCGCGGGGTCGTAATTCTCTTGCGCGGGGATCAGCGGCGGGCCGAGGTTCAGCCGTCCGTCCTTCGCGATCGGCCACGCAGCGAGCAGTTCGGCGGTCGCCTCGACCAGTTCGCCATAGCGGGCTAGCGTCGCGCGGTCCTTGCGCGAACGCCAGACCAGCTCGGCGAGCAGGATCGGGTGCGGCTGCTGCCACATCAGGAAAGGCGAGACGAGGCTCGGGCTGTTGCGCCCCTCGGGCCCGACCATCTTGGGCCACCACGCGCCCTTCACGCCGTGCCGCGCCGCCTCGGCGCGCGCCTTGGGCAGATGCGCCACATACCAGGGCAGGCTGCGCTCGAGCAGCTCGGGATGCCCCCAGAGCGGCTGCCACGCCGCGTGCCATGGGTGCATCTCGAGATGGAACTTGCCGTACCAGCTGTTGGAGAACAGCCCCTCCTCCTGCGGCGGCAGCGCGCCCGCGCCGTTGATCGCCGAGAGATATTGCGAGAGCACCACGCGCCGCTCGAGTTCCGTGGCCCGGGGATCGGTGCTGCCGGAAAAGTCCACCGCGCCGCCGCGCGTCCAGAAATCGCGCCAATGGCCGGCGACGGCCTTCTCGGCCATTTCCGGGACGGGCAATTTCGCTGGCGCCGCGCTGCGATCGAACGACGCCGTCACGGTCAGCCGCGCGCCGCCATTGCCGCGCGCGGCGATCGTCGCCGCCCCCTGCCGCGTCAGCACGCCGTTGCTGGATATCGTCGACCAATAATGCGTCGCATCGAGGCTGCGGCGCAGATGGATGCGATCGGGCCGCTGCGACACGATCGTCGTCGTCCCGCCGCCGTCCCAGCGCGACGGATCGGGATTGATCTTCGAATCGACCCCCGGATAGCGCACCGCGACGCCGAGCCGCCCCGATGCCACCAGCGGCGACCGCACGTCGACGAACACCGCATCGGGCCCGGGCAGCACCCGGGTGCGGACATGCACCGGCTGGCCGTCATAGGTGAAGCTGCTGTCGAGCGTGCCACTCCACATGTCGAGCGTCTGGCGCGGCGCCGCCACCTGCGCGAAATCGGGCGCCTTGCCGTCGATCGTGAAGGCGAGTCGGGCGAGCGAGATGCGGTGCGGATTGGCGCGCAGCCAGGTGAAGGCGGGGTTCTTCTCCGCCGCGTCCCATGATTTCATATAGGCATAGGGTTGTTCGCCACGCCCCGGCACCGCGACCTGCACCAGCCCGTCCGCCTCGGTATACCCCTTGGGGTTGGGCAGGCTGTGCCATGCCCATTGCGCCATGGTGAGCAGCGGCGCGAGCTCGGAATAGCGTTCGGGGAAAGTCTGCAGCCCGGTAATGTCGGCAGTGAAGCCGAGATTGCCGTTGCCGAGCATCGCGGGCGCGTGCGGATCGACTGCCGTGAAGACGGGGTTGTGCCGCCGGACCAACGCCTCGCGATCGATGCGCGGCGCGGCCTGGGCGAGCACCGTGCCCGCCCCCGCCGCCATGGCGCACAGCGCGGCGGCAAGCAGGGCGCCTCGCCCGCGAGGCATCGCAAATTGTCGAGCGCCGGCGCGACGATCCTCGGTCAAGACGATATGCTCCTCTCCGATCAGACGACGCAGCGGCCGCTCTTTTCCCGCCTCCGCCCATGATTCGCGAACGCCGACGGAGCTGCTATCGGCCACCGGTGTCACTGGCGTATTTCCGCCATTCCCGATGTTTTCCGTTCGTCCGAATGGCCCTTTTTCCCGGGCTTGTATAGTGCTAATTGAAACGTCGTACCGCATTGTGGGATACCAGACATGGTCACCTCTCTGCGTTGAACCAAGGAGAGGATGGCATGGAGAAACTATTCGCGATTCTGTTGGCCGGCGTTGCGGTGCTGCCGATTCCGGCGGCGGCGCAGGTAATCGCGATCAACCAGCCCGCCCAGACGCTGTCCGAGGGCAGGATCTCGACGCTCCCCGATGCCGCGCAGGCACCGTGGCGCGCCTATCTGCTGCGCTCCGAGGCGCAGCGCCGCGCCGACCGCGCCGCGCTTGCCGCCGAGCTCGCTCCCGGCCAGCCCGCCCCGCCCCCGCCCCAGGCGTTCGGCGGCGGCGAGAAGAGCATGCCGCTCGATCGCGACGCCAAATGGTATGCCTCGGCCGAAGCGCGCCACATGGCCGATACGATTGTGAGCTTCCAGACCCCGGCCGGCGGCTGGAGCAAGAATCAGAACCGCGCCGGCGCGCCGCGCCTCCCCGGCCAGCGCTTCGCCAACGATGCCGAGACGATGGTCCAGGATCCGGCCAATTTCGATGCGCCGCAGGACCGGTTCTGGACCTTTGTCGGCACGCTCGACAATGGCGCGACCACCACCGAGATGCGCTTCCTCGCCCGCGTCGCCGCCGCGCTGCCGGGCGAAGCCGGCGCGCGCTACCGCCAGAGCTTCGTCGACGGGGTGCGCTATCTGCTCGCCGCGCAATATCCCAATGGCGGCTGGCCGCAAATCTGGCCGCTCGAAGGTGGCTTCCACGACGGCATCACCTTCAACGACGACGCCGTCGCCAAGGCAGCGATGTTGCTCGAGGATGTCGCCGAGGAGCCCGCGCTGCGCTTCGTGCCCGAGCATCTGCGCGAGCAGGCGGCGCGCGCGGTCTCGGCGGGGGTCAAGGTGATCCTCGCCGCGCAGGTCCGCCAGAACGGCCGGCTCGCCGGCTGGCCGCAGCAGATCGATCCGCTGACGCTCGAGCCGATCTCGGCGCGCAACTATGAGCCGCGCTCGATCGCCAGCGCCGAGACCACCGACATATTGCTGTTCCTGATGCGCCAGCGCGAGGCGACGCCCGAGATCCGCGCCGCGGTCGAAGGCGGCGTGGCATGGCTCAAGGCGAGCGCCGTGACCGATCATGCGTGGACGAAGACCCCCGAGGGCCGGAAGCTCATCCCGCAGCCGGGCGGCGGCCCGCTCTGGTCGCGCAACTATGACGTCGTCACCGGCAAGCCGATCTTCGGCGACAAGGATCGGACGATCCATGCCGACGTCAACGGCATCTCGGTCGGCCGCCGCAACGGCTACAACTGGTGGGTGACCAACCCGCAGCACGCCCTCGACGCCTATCCTTCATGGGCGAAGAAGGTGTCGGGCTGACCCGAACCTGGCGGCGGCGCGGCGCGGCTGGACCGGGCGTCATCCGAGCGTCCGCGATCCGAAACGGGACTGCAACGATCGCGCCGCCAAACCGCAATAGCGTCCTCCTATTGGCGACTCCGCCGGCCATCTGGCCCGGGGGAGAAAACACAAATGTCGCGATATTCCCGCCTGCTTCGGGCGACGCTGCCGTTCACCATGCTCGCGCTGGGCCTCGCGCCCGCCGCGCACGCGCAGACCAGCGGCGCCGCCGCCGATGAAACCGCGCCCAACCCCGCGGAGATGCAGAGCGAGGGCGACGAGGACGTCGTCATCACCGGGTCCTATGCCCGCAGCCTCGCCGCGGCGACCCAGACCAAGCGCGAGGCCGCGTTCGGCGTCGACTCGATCAATTCGACCGACATCGGCAAATTCCCGACCCAGAACGTCGCCGAGGCGCTCCAGCTCGTCACCGGCGTGGCGATCACCCGCCCGCGCGGCGAAGGCCTCTACGTCAGCGTCCGCGGGCTGGGGCCGCAGTTCCAGAACACGCTGCTCAACGGCCGCTCGGTGGCGATCAACGATCTGATCGAGAATGGCGGCGCCAATGGCCGCCAGTTCCGCTTCGAGATGCTGCCCGCCGAGTTCGTCTCGCAGATCGACGTGGTCAAGACGCCGACCGCCGACATGACCGAGGGCGCGCTGGGCGGCAATATCGACGTCAAGACCTTCCACCCGCTCGACGTGGGCAACAAGACCACGCTCAACCTGCGCGGCACCTACACTTCGATGACCGAGAAGGTGAAGCCCAACGCCACGCTGCTCCACAGCGCCACCACCGGCGACGGCAGCTTCGGCATCCTCGCCGGAGCGCAATATTGGGCCAAGTCGGTCCGCAACGACCGCTGGTACAATACCGGCTGGACGCTCGACCGGTTCACTTCGGTGCTCGGCACCGGCTATTACACCCCGACGCGCACGCGTCCGACGATCGAGACCGAGGAGCGCAAGCGCGTCTCGGGGATCATCTCGGCGCAGTGGCGCCCCTCGCCCGAGCTCGAGACCACGCTCGACGTGCTCGGGACGCGGCTCGACGTCGCCTATGACGAGTTCGGCCTCGACATCTATCCCGACGACACCAGCGTCGCGGGGCACCGCCCGGTGCTCGTCCCCGGATCGTACACGCTCGACGGCAACACCGTCGTCGCCGCGACGATCAACGACGTGCGCTTCATGGCGTCGCGCGAATACAGCCTCAACCGCCACGACCTCGTCAGCGTCGGCCTCAAGCAGGTGTGGAAGCCCGAGGGCTGGAATGTCTCGGCCAATTTCAACTGGTCCTATGCGCACAGCTTCCACCCCAGCTATGCCGAAGGCACGGTGCGCAGCCGCATGATGTTCTTCGCGCCGCTGACCTATGACGCGTCGGGCGGCTACAAGGTGATCCCGACCTTCACCACCCCGGTCGACCCGACCGCTGCCGCCAACTATGTCATCTATCCGTTCAACATCGCGCCCAAGAACAGCAAGGACTGGGACTGGTATGCCCGGCTCGACGTCGGCCACGACATGGACGGCTTCCTCAGCAAGATCGCCGCGGGCGGCGAATATCACTGGCGCAAGCGTGACTATTGGCGCCGCGATTTCACCGTCAACCCGGGCCAGCAGCCGGTGACCAGCTTCGTGCCGAACGGCATCGAGCAGCTTCCGTACGACGATTTCCTGAGCGACGTTCCGGGCAACGCGCCACGCAGCTGGCTCGTCCCGATCACCAGCGTGTTCTACGACAAGATGTTCACCGACGCGGTGGCCAACGCGCCGCTCGCCCCGGGCGATCTGCGCGCCTCCTATGTGGTGAGCGAGAAGACCGCGAGCGCCTATGTCCGCGCCGACTATGCCTTCCCGCTGGGCGGCATCGACGTGACCGGCAATATCGGGGTGCGCTACGTCCACACCGATCAGGTGGCGAGCGGCACGTTGACGATCGGCACCGCGCCGACTCCGGCGAGCTTCCCCAAGACCTTCAACAACTGGCTACCCAGCTTCAACCTGCGCGCCGAGCTGAGCCCGACCCTGGTCGCCCGCCTCGCCGCCAGCCGCGTGCTCACCCGGCCCAACGTGACCCAGAGCGCCCCGCAGATCAGCGTGTCGACCGACGCGCCGACCGGAAGCGGCGGCAACCCCGAGCTGGTGCCGTTCCTCGCCTCCCAGTTCGACGGCTCGCTGGAATGGTATTTCAACCGCAAGGGCTCGCTCACCGCGGCGCTGTTCTACAAGGCGATGGACAATTACATCACCGCGCAGAACATCAACGTCGAGATCCCCGGCCGCGGCACGATCCTGTTGAGCACGCAGGTCAATGGCGGCGATGCCAAGGTCTATGGCGCCGAGGCGGCGTACAACCAGGTGTTCACCTTCCTGCCCAAGCCGCTCGACGGCCTCGGCTTCCAGGCGTCGTACACCCACACCTCGGTGCGGGCGAGCTACACGGCCGGTGCGCGCACGATCAAGGATCAGCTGATCGGCCTGTCGAAGAACAGCTTCAACCTTGTCGGCTTCTATGATTACGGCCCGGTATCGGCGCGGCTGTCCTATACGTGGCGCGACAAATATCTGTCGGGCACCGGCAGCACCACCCAGACTCCGAGCTATATCGACGCGTTCGGCTCGCTCGACGGCAACCTCTCGTTCCGCCTGACCGACAAGACGATGCTGAGCGTCGAGGCGATCAACATCGCGGGCGCGCGGCAATATAGCTACAGCGACGATCCGCTGCGCTTCAACGAGATCCATTATTGGGGCCGGACCGTGTTGTTCGGCATCCGGACGGAGTTCTGATGATCAAGACGATCCTCACCACCGCCGCGCTGGCTCTGACCAGCGCGGCGGCAACGCCGCAGGCGATGAACGACATCCAGGTCGTCGGCTCGCACAACAGCTTCAAGGCGCGCATCCCCGCGGCGGTGATGGCCAGGATCCGCGCAGCCGATGCCCAATCGGCCGACGGGCTCGATTACTACCACGTCCCGCTGACGCGGCAGCTCGACGCGGGCGTGCGCCAGCTCGAGCTCGACGTCTTCGCCGATCCCGAGGGCGGGCGTTACGCCGATCCGAAGGGCGAGGCGCTGGCCCAGGCGGCCGGAGAGCATACCGGCTTCGATCGCGCGGCGATGCGCAAGCCGGGGTTCAAGGTCTTCCACATCCCCGATATCGACTATCTGAGCAGCTGCCCGACGCTGGCGGGCTGCCTCGGCGAGATCGACCGCTGGTCGCGCGCGCATCCCGATCATCTGCCGATCATGATCACGATCAACGCCGCCGACACGCCCTCAAGCCGGCCGGGGATCACCAGCCCGTTGTCGCTGGCCGACAAGCCGCTGCTCGACGCGCTGGACGGCGAGATCCGTTCGGGGCTGCCGGGCAAGCGGCTAATCACGCCGGACGAGGTGCGCGGTGCCGCACCGACGCTGCGCGAGGCAGTGCGGAGCCGCGGCTGGCCGGCCTTGTCGGCGGCACGCGGGCGGATCTTCATCCTGCTCGATGTGCGCGCGGCCGTGTCGGACGTCTATCGTGCGGAGCATCCCTCGCTCGCCGAGCGGGCGATGTTCGGCTGGTATCCCGACGATCAGCCCGAGGCGGCGATCCAGATCGTCCAGGACCCGCTGGTCGATGGCGACAAGATTCGGCGCTGGGTGACCGAAGGGATGATCGTGCGGACCCGCACCGACGCCAATACGGCCGAGGCCCGCACCCGTGACCATGCCAAGGCCCGCGCTGCGATGGCGAGCGGGGCGCAGGCGGTGAGCACCGATTATTATCCCGGCGCGCCCGACCCGCTGCACCTCGGCTTCGTCGTGACCTTGCCCAAGGGGGCGATGGCGCGGTGCAGTCCGGTCCGGGTGCCGGCGGGTTGCCGGCTGCGCCCCTGAAGGCCCGGATTCGCGGTCTTCACAGGATTCCTTAAGCCCTTTGGGCGCATCGCGGTGCGATGGCTCGTCCGCGTTCCGGCAACCTCATGGCCCTGGATCTGCTGCGCTTCGGCTGCGCGCTGATGGTCCTCGCCTTCCATTGGGGCAACGGCTTCGCGTTCCGCCCGCCGCCGGGCGGGCAGGCGTTGCTCGCCGGCATGCCGGTCGATGCCGGCTGGGCGCCCCTCGTCAATTCGGGCTGGATCGGCGTCGAGCTGTTTTTCGTGGTGTCCGGTTTCGTGATCGCATGGTCGGCCGAGGGATCGGGCGCCGCGGCGTTCGCGAGGCGTCGTTTCCTCCGGCTGGTGCCGGCGGCGTGGCTCTGCGCCTCGATGACCGCCGCGGCGCTGCTCGCTTTCGACGCGCTCGCGCCGGGAACAACGATCGCGCTGTGGCTGGGGTCGCTGCTGTTCTGGCCGATGTTCGGGATCGACCCGAGCTATTGGACGCTGGCGATCGAAGTGAATTTCTACCTGCTCGTCGCGCTGTCGCTGCGCGGCGGATCGACGCTCGCGCGGATCGAGCGCGTCGGGACGCTGCTCGGCGTCGCGAGCGCTCTCTACTGGATCGCCGGCTATGTCGCGCCAGTCCCGCCGGCGACCGATCGGATCGTGCAGCTCACGCTCCTGCCGCATGGCTGCTTCTTCGCGCTCGGCATCCTGATCCGGTCCCGGCAGCAACTGGGGCCGCGATCTTTGTGGTGGCTGTATCTCGCCCCTGCCTGCGCGGCGGCGCTGATCGAGATCGAGGCTCATCGCGTCGTGATGAACGGGAACAGCCCGGTCTGGCTTCCACCGCTGCTGCTGTTCGCGTGCGGTCTACTGCCGATCCTGCTCGCCGAGAAGCTCCAGCCATGGCTCGCGCGCCATGCCCGGGCTTCGCACGCGGCGACGCTCGGCCTGATGACCTATCCGCTCTATCTGCTGCATCAGGAGCTCGGCGCTCTCTCCATCGGCGGCATGCTCCATCTGGGCGCGCGCTATTGGCCCGCCGCCGCGCTTGCGTTCGTCGCGATGCTGGTGCTGACCTGGGCGGTCGTCCGCTTCGGCGAGCCGCCGTTGCGCAGCCTGCTCAAGCGCTGGCTCGACAAGCGCGCACCGGGTTCAGACGAGAAGACTGGCTGGGGCGGCAGGATTTTGCACCAGCATTTTTGTCCTAAGCCATTTCAATTGCTTACGTCATCGCTGGCGCCGCAAGTTTTGCGATTCTGTAGCAAACCTGTGGTGTTCGCAAGGCCCCATCCTCAATGGCCGCTAGTGGGCCGATTGCGGGCTGGCACCTTTTGCGACCGCTAGCGGCGAAAGCTGATGGGGTGGACGCCCCCCGACGGCATCGATGTGCCAAAGTGGAGGTGTTGAAACACCACTTGAGGGAGGCGTCCGTGTCGGAAGTTACCACAATCGGTCTGGATATCGCCAAGAACGTTTTTCATGCCCGTGGCGCTGATGAGCGCGGCGCGGTGGTGTTCAGCCGGAAGCTGAGTCGCGGCAAGCTGCTCGACTTCTTCGCCGCACAGCCACGATGCGTGGTGGCGCTGGAGGCATGCGGCGGCGCGCATCATTGGTCGCGCGAGCTGCAAGCGATGGGTCACGAAGTGCGCCTGATCCCGCCGGCATACGTGAAGCCCTTCGTGAAACGACACAAGAACGATGCGATCGACGCGGAGGCAATCTGCGAGGCGGCGCAGCGACCTGACATGCGCTTCGTAGCGGTGAAGAGTGAGGAGCAGCAGGCGGCGGGGCTGGGCGAGCAGATGCTCGCGGAAGAGCTGTTCGAACATCGGCAGGCGCAACGCGGCCGAGGCCGGTTCCTTGTAGAGACCCGACGAATGGGCAAGGTCGGAACAGGTATCGGCGGGGTCACCAGGCCGGGATTCCGACAGAGCCTCGCTATACTTGATCTCGAAGGCGAGCAGCCCGCGTTTCCCGTCGCGCCGTTCATAGGCGATGGCGACGTCGAACGCGGTGCGGTCGTTGGTCAGGGCCGGGTCCATGCGCCCGGGCGAATGCTCGAAGGCAACGTGAAGAGCCTTGGCGATATCGGCATTGGGCAGCAGGTGGCGCAGCACAGGAAGCGCCAGGTCGGGGCGCAGGCGCAGCGGCCCGAAAAGGTTGAATGCCAACGGCTGGGAGGAGAGCAGGTTAATGAGCAGGCGCTGGACCGCGATCAGGGCGCCGGGCTCGCGATAGGCGATCTCGTGACGGGCGAGATGAGCCAAGCTCGGCGACATGAAGTTACGGCCGGCCTGGGCATCGGCCTCGGCCAGCAATGAACCTAGGCGCCGCTTGCCGCCGCGGCGGGTGGTATGGTTGCCGGGGGCAAGGCCTTGGCTATTGCGCCACAAAGCCTGCAGCAGCCGGGCGCAGGCGCGGAAGCGCGTGTCGCCGCTTTCATGAACATGGTGCTCGCGCAGGATCTTGGCGGGAATGATCGGCAACGGCGCACTAGCGCGGGGCAAATGTCGCATATGAAGCTCCCTGTTGACGCAGAAAGGTTCATTGACGACCTCTAGAAATTGCGCCCCTCTTCGGGCCACGGGTCTCGGGAAGCGCGTACGAATATAAGGGCGAAGTATAGAATTTGTGGAGATAGGTAGAGTAGGAAGGATGTTGGGGTAGAGGTTAGGGAAGGAAGGTATGTGCGTAGGAAGGTAGATGAAGGTGAGGAAAGAGGTAAAGAGGGATAAGGGGGTAATATAGATAGGGCTAAACACAGCCGATCCACAGCCTATTGCGCGCTAACTCCTCCAGCGTTTGTCTTCTCCTATGTCGCCAGGAACGACAGATCGACTTTGATGTCGATCTTGTCGATCGCGTCCTTCAGCTGGGCGAGCGGGAAATCCTTGGTGTACCGCGCGGTCTCTCCTTGGGTCTCATGCGCAGTAAGACGGTCGACTACCGTGGGATGTACCTCCCCGCGCTGGAGAAAAGTCGTGGCGCTATGCCGCAGAGAATGGAAGTCGAGCGACTTCTGATATAGGCCGACGTCCCTGCGATAGCGCGTGAAGTATTTTGAATAGTTGTGGCCGAAGCGCCCATCGGCCCCACCCCTCTCCAACTGATCGAAGAGCATAGTATGGCCAGCTTTTCGCTGCTGTTCGACATAGTCCAAAAAGCCTATCCGGATTAGCTCCTTATGGATCGGCACAAGGCGAATGGCGTTCGAATTCTTAAGCTGCTGCCCGTTCCTAGCGTTAATGTCGAACAGCCAGATCCCATCCTGCTGCCGGATGTCCTCCACCAGATGCTGGCAGATTTCCTCCTGGCGCATGCCTGAGAACACGGCGACCAACGGCAGCCAAAATCGTTCATCGCGGATTACATGCTGGCCGGGGCGTGACCTGCGATCTTTCGAGTGACAGCCGCGCCAAATCGGGGTGTTGAACAGTGCCTGCAGCTGATCTGATTCCCACATCTGGCGTTGGTCACGCGCACGCTTCGACGCCGCAAATTTGAACTTCTCGAAAATATTCTCGGAAGCTTCCCCCAGATCGACAGCATTCACCCAGAGCTTCGACAAGGCGGAAAAGTGTCGCTGGACAGTCCGCCCAGAGAGCAACTGAATGTTGTCATCGCCTTGGGTCAGCTCGATGATCTCTGTCGCGGTCTTTCCTCGATACGCGGCCGCCTTGCCATAGTTGGCGGGAAGGTGCTGCAAAACCTCCTTGAACCGCGCGGCATCAGCACGGAGATAGCCAGAGAGCGGCCGATTGCCGCAAACTTCCTCGAACAGTTCATAGGTCTTCCGCGCTTGGAGCCCGGATTGATTCTCCCATGCGTCCAGCCGAATCTGAGATTTGCGAAACTCTTCTGCGCGCTCTGAGAAAAGCGGGCCGATTGCCTCCGGCTCGTGGTCCTTGGCTCCTGCTCTTGGGACAACCGGCACCGGTGCATCAAGCATCATGCTCAAAAGTGGGTCTTGCGGACTATAGCTGAAGTCGCCTTCAAACCGAGCCTTCATAGCTTCGGTGAAGTCGCAACCTGCGCGGAGGATCGCTTGCTGCACCCGAGCGATGTCACTGTCGTTGAGCTGCCCAGTCAGCCCGTGCTTCTCGATGAGGTCCGTAGCGAAAGGCTCCACGCTTGCCAGGTTGTTCGTCGCCAGATTGCGACGCGTGGTCACTCCCATCTTTCCATAGTAAGCGACGATCGCCTCGCGGTTCGCTTCGTCAAACGTAACCCGGCTATTCAGCCTGATTTCGTTCTCGTCAGCGAGCGCGGCGTGGTAGAAGTCCTGCACCATACGGGCCAGGTCCTCGGTGGTCAGCATCCAGTGTGATCTCGCAGCTTCGAACAAGTCCTCGGAGAGCAAGTATAGCCGGCGCGATCGCGTTCGTGCGACCTTTTCGTGGCTTGTCCGAAGACTGCAGAGCAGCTCGCGTCGATCCAGTAGCCGCCAAAGCACCTCGGGAACGGCTCTCCGAAAGTGATAAATGCCAGCCCGTCGAGTGGTGTTGGGGATGCGTGACACGCGACAGAAATCCCGCTTCTGTAGCGGGGCTCTGTAGCAAGCCCCCGCCAGGTTGAAGCGGCGCCGAAAAATCAGCTAGCAACCAATACCTTAAGAGAAAGTTGGCTGGGGCGGCAGGATTCGAACCTGCGAATGACGGTACCAAAAACCGTTGCCTTACCACTTGGCGACGCCCCAACGGGAAGCGGGCTTATAGGGCCTTAGAAAAGCCGTTCAACCCAGCCGTGCGGGTCGGGCGAATTTCCGCGCTGGATCGCGACGAGCTGCTGGCGGAGCTGCTCGGTGCGCATGCCCGGACCGCCATTGCCGATCGCGAAATCGAAGCCGCGGCCGCGGACCCGGCCGATCGGCGTGACCACTGCGGCGGTGCCGCAGGCAAACGCCTCGCGCAGCCGGCCGCTGGCCGCGTCGGCGCGCCATTCCTCAAGGCTGTAGCGCTCCTCGCGCACCGCGATCCCCGAATCGCGCGCCAGCGTCAGCAGCGATTCGCGGGTGATGCCGGGCAGGATCGTACCGGTGAGCGGCGGCGTCTGGATCGAGCCGTCCTCGAACACGAAGAACACGTTCATGCCGCCGAGCTCCTCGACATAGCGGTTCTCCGCCGCGTCGAGGAAGACGACCTGGTCGCAGTCATGGCCGATCGCCTCGGCCTGGGCGACGAGGCTGGCGGCATAGTTGCCGCCGCACTTGGCGGCGCCGGTGCCGCCGGGTGCGGCGCGGGTGTAATGTTCGGAGACCCACAGCGTCACCGAGGGCGCGCCGCCCTTGAAATAGGCGCCCGCCGGCGAGGCGATCACCATGTAGAGATATTCCTGCGCCGGGCGGACGCCGAGGAAGGTCTCGCTCGCGAACATGAAGGGGCGCAGATAGAGCGACGCGCCCTCGCCTTCGGGAATCCAGTCGCGGTCGGTGCGGACCAGCTCGCGGATCGAGGCGAGGAAAAGCGCCTCGGGCAGCGGCGGCATCGCCATCCGCCCGGCCGACTCGGCGAAACGGCGGGCATTGGCGTCGGCGCGAAACAGCGTCGCGCCGCCATCGGGCATGCGATAGGCCTTGAGGCCCTCGAAAATCTCCTGCGCATAATGGAGCACCGCGCAGGCGGGATCGAGCTGGAGCGGCCGACGCGGCTCGATGCGGGCGTCGTGCCAGCCCTTGTCGGCGGAGTAGCGGATCACCGCCATGTGATCGGTGAAGATCTTGCCGAAGCCGGGATTGGCGAGGAGCGCGGCGCGATCTTCCGCGGCCACCGGGCTCGCATGCGCCTCGAACTCGAAATCCAGGATCGTCGCGTCTTCCATTGTACCCTTCCCGACTCTGCCGGCCGAGCACCGGCTTGCGGACGACTAGGCCGCGGGGCTAGAATGGTCAACATGGCTGCCCCAATTCCTGCGTCGCCGCTGTTCCTGCGCGAGCCCGAGATCCGCCGCGGCATCGAGCTGCTCTATTTCGGCTATGCCAATCTGACGCGCTCGATCGATGCCGGCCTCGCCAAGCAGGGGTTGGGCCGCGCGCATCACCGCGCGCTCTATTTCATCGCGCGCCAGCCCGATCTGACGGTGAGCGCGCTGCTCGCGATCCTCGGCATCACCAAACAGTCGCTCGGTCGGGTGCTCGGCGAGCTCGCCGATCGCGGGCTGGTCGAGACGCGGACCGGCGAACGCGACCGGCGCCAGCGGCTGCTGCGGCTCACGCCCGCCGGTGCCGCGCTCGAGGCCGAGCTGTTCGACGCGCTGCGCGAGAAGATGTCGACGGCCTATTCGAGCGCGGGCCAGGGCGCGGTTGGCGGCTTCTGGGCGGTGCTCGAAGGCTTGATGCCCGAGAGCGAGCGCAAGAGCGTTTCGGGGCGGTAGGGCGTCCGCGCGCGGACGCCCTGCGCGACCTCAGGCGACCTTGAAGCCTTCCTTGTTCATCGTCAGCGTGAGCTGCTTGTTGCGCTCCTCGGAGAGCTGCGAGCGGAGCATCGGGAAGAGATGCATCTCCTCTTCCTGCATGTGCTTCTCGATGTCGGCGCGGAACTCGCGGACCTTGGCGATCCAGTCGGGCGAGGCGCTGGGGATGTTCTCGAGCTCGTAGAGATACTGCTTCACATAGCCATGTTCCTTGGTCAGCGCGTCGGCGGCGTCGCGCTGGCCGATCTCGCGCAGCGCCGGATAGATGACATTCTCTTCCTCGACCGCATGCTTGAGCAGCGCGTGCTTGAGGTGCGAGAGCAGCATCCCGCGCTTGACCGTGTTGTGCTCGTCGGTCGCCTCGATCGTGTCGAACACCTTGAGCGTCGCCTGATGCTCGACGACGAGCGCCTCGTCCCAATTGCCGGCGAGCGCGGTCGGCGCCTGGACCACCGCCTTGCGGCCGAACATCGCGAGGATGCCGAGCGCGGCACCGCCGGCGACCGCGCCCGCGACCATGCCGAGATTGCCCGACCGGCCGCCATTGCCTTTCGCGGTCGAGCCCGTGAACCGTCCCTTGTTGTCGCGCGTCGCCGTGGTCGTCGCCATTTCCGCCTCCATCGATCGGTGAGTCGGAAGCAAAACAAATCGGCGCGGCGGGCGTTCCGTTAGCGGCGGGCCTCGGCGGCCATCTCGGCGGTGCGCCGGGCCGAGGCGGCGAGCGTGTCGCGGAGCAACGCCGCGAGCGCGGCATCCTGGTCGAGGACGTTGAGCCCCTGCCGGGTCGAGCCGCCGGGGCTGGCGACGCGATCGGCGAGCACCGAAGGCGGCGCATCAGCCTGCGCGGCGAGCAGGCCCGCGCCCTCGACCGTGGCGATCGCCAGCCGCTGCGCCTGATCGGGGGTCAGGCCGAGCGCGGTTCCCGCCTCGGCCAATGCGTCGATGAAGCGATAGACGAAAGCGGGCCCGCAGCCCGAGAGCACGCTGCCGCGATCGAACAGGCCCTCGTCGTCGAACCATTCGACCAGCCCGAGCGGCGCCATCAAGGCATCGATTCCCGGAACGCGCCTGCCGTGCATCGCGACCACGCCCTTGCCGAGCGCGACCGGCAGATTGGGCATGGCGCGGACGATCGCGTGGCCGGGAAAGCGCGCCGCCAGCGTCGCCGCGTCGGCCCCGGCGAGGATCGAGAGCAGCGGATAGTCGCCGGTGGGAAGCGGGTCGATCTCGTCGAGCTGGTAGGGTTTGATGCCGAGCTGGAGAAAATCGGGCGCGGGCTCGTCGGGGAACGCCCTACCCTGCCGCACGCCGGCCGGCAGCTCACGGTCGTGACGGTTGACGACGAAGACGTCCTCCGCCGCGACCGCGCCGCTCTCGATCCAGCGCCGGAGCATCGCCCCGGCCATGTTGCCGCAGCCAAGCAGCCAGAGCCGCGGCCCGGCCACGCTCACGCCTCGCCCTGCGTCTCGATCAGCGCGGAGGCGAGCGCGTCCTGCGGGGTCTTGCCGCCCCACAGCACGAACTGGAACACCGGATAGAAGCGCTCGCACTCGTCGATCGCGCTCTCGACCAGCAATTCCGCCTGATCGAGCGTCAGCGTCTTCTCGCCGGCGCCGTCGATCATCGCGGCGTGGCGGAAGAGCAGGATGCCGCTCGCCGACCAGAGCTCGAAATGGCCGATCCAGAGCTGCTCATTGACCAGCCCGATCGTCTCATAGACCGCGCTGCGGCGCTCCTCGGCGACGCGGATGTCGGGGAAGGCGAGGAACTGGAGCACGCCATCGTCCTCGCGCCAGATCGCGCGCAGCTCATATTCGGTCCAGCTGCCCTTGAACTTGGCGACGATCTCGTCGTCCTCGCGCTCATGGCTCCAGCCATGCGCCGCGAAGTAATTCTCGAGCATATCGATGGGTGCGGCGTCGTCGCGGTCGAATTCGGCCTCGTCCAACATCCCTAACTCCACGCATCCCGATTGGCTGAACGGAATCCTGCCAATCGCGTTCCGGGGGCACAAGCGGGCGGTTCGCAACCCTGTCGAAAAACTGTGGACAAGCGGGTGGTAAACGGTGCGCTCAAATGTCCGCCTTCGGAGCCTTGGGCGCCTTTGCCGGCTTGGCGGGGGCACCCTGACCGGCGAGCTGCGCCTCGAGCGCGGCGAGGCGCGCCTTGAGCGCATCGTTCTCGTCGCGCGCCGCGACCGCCATCGCCTTGACCGCTTCGAACTCGTCGCGCGCGACGAAATCGAGCCCGCCGATCCATTCGCGGGCGCGCTCGCGCGTCGCGCCTTCGGCCTCCCGCGCCATCCCGGCGACGGTGCCCGCCGCGCCGTTCACGAACTTGACGAAATCGTCGAACAGGCGGTTGTCGGTCTGCATGGCGAATTCTTCCCAAAAACGAACTTCAGCGTATCTCTATCTGGTCAACCGTGCGCGAAGGTACAAGGCTTTCGGCATGTGGATTGAGTGCATCGATCTGCCAGAGCAGCGCGAAGGCGAAGCCCAGCCAGGCGAGGTACGGCAGCAGCAGCAGCCCCGCGACGCGGCGCACCCGCCAGAACAGCAGGATGGTGAGCGCCACCAGCACGAGCAGCGCGCCGATCATCAGCAGCGCGGTATCGACCTTGTGCAGCCCGAAGAACACCGGCGTCCAGGCGAGGTTGATCGCGAGCTGGACGACGAACACCAGCAAGGCGATGCCGCGGCCGCGCGAGCCGCGCGCGTTGATCACCATCGCCAGCGCGAGGCCCATCAGCGCGTAGAGGATGCTCCACGCGACCGGAAACGCCCAGCCCGGCGGCATGATGTCCGGCTTGGCGAGCTGGACGAACCACGGATTTGCGTCGCCGCTCGGCGCGAGCTTGCCCGAGGCGAAGCCGAGCAGCAGCATGAGCGGGACCGTCACCACCGCCCAGCGGAAATAGGCTAGGCGCAACTGGCCCCTGGACGCGATCTCTTGCAACCCGGTTCTCCCCTTGTCGACGCATGAAAACACGCGCCGTCCCCGGAACGATCCCCTAATCCAATCTTTTCGCAGTCGCAAAGATGTTGGTTTAGTGGAGCATCGATTTCCCGGGGAGAGACGGCATGGAGCGTATCAGCGGCGGTTGCCTGTGCGGCGCGGTGCGGATCGCGGCGACGGGCGAGCCCTGGCGCGTCGGCCTCTGCCATTGCCTCGACTGCCGCAAGCACCACGGCGCGCTGTTCTTCGCCGCGGCGATCTTCCCGCAGGACGCGGTGACGATCGCGGGCGAGACGCGTGACTGGCACGGGCGCCATTTCTGCCCGCGCTGCGGCTCGTCGGTGTTCGCGCGCTATGCCGACGAGATCGAAGTGCATCTGGGCACGCTCGACGCCCCCGACCAGTTCGCGCCGAGCTACGAGAACTGGACGATCCGCCGCGAGGCGTGGCTGCCGCCCTTCCCGCTTGCCCATCACTATCAACGCGATCGCGAGGGCGAAGGGCGCTCCGAGACCTAGCGCCGCGATGCGCGCGCTGTAGGAAGATCGCGCAGCCGATTTGTAGGGTTTCGCGGGTCTAGAGTCGCAAGAGTCGCGGTAGAACGACTCTGCCGTTGCGCGGGCAGGAAATATTGTTGCGGGGATCGGTAGGAAAATCGACACGGTCAAAGAGCGCGGTCGGCACATGCCGGGGCCGGCCCCCAGCCCAGCAGCTGCATTCCTACATTGCAAGGCGGTGCCCGGCCGCCGCGCTGCACGCGATCTTCACGACAGCCGCTTTGCCTTTGACGCAAAGTTCGGACCTGCCTAGATCGCCACCGTGCGCGACTGGCGATGCGAGGTGGGATACCACCGGGGAGCGCACGGAATATGCGCCGTTCGCCTGGGCCGTCGGACAATCCGACCACTTTCTTCAGAAAGAGCCCCATGCGCGCGCAGATCATCGATGGAAAAGCCTATGCCGACGGTCTGGCCGATCGGATAACCGCCACGATCCCGGCTTTCACCGAGAAGACCGGACGCGTGCCGGGACTGGCGGTGATCCTCGTCGGCAGCGATCCGGCGAGCGAGATCTATGTTCGCAGCAAGGGGCGAAAGACCCGGGAGCTCGGCATGGCCAGCTTCGAGCATATTCTCCCCGCCGAAACGGGCCAGACCGAACTCGTCGCGCTGGTCGAAGCATTGAACGCCGACAACAGGGTGGACGGCATCCTCGTGCAGTTGCCGCTTCCCGATCACATCGATGAACTGGCGGTGGTTCGGGCGATCGACCCGCGCAAGGATGTCGATGGCCTCCACCCCGAGAGCGCCGGCCGTCTGGTCTCCGGGCGCCCGGGGCTTGTCTCGTGCACGCCGCTCGGGTGCCTGATGCTGCTCCGCGACCAATTGGGCGATCTGTCCGGGCTCGATGCGATCGTTATCGGCCGCTCGATTCTGGTCGGCAAACCGATGGGGCAGCTGTTGCTGGGCGCGAACTGCACGGTGACGATGGCCCATTCGCGAACGCGCAACCTCGCGGACAAGGTGCGCCAGGCGGATATCATCGTCGCGGCAGCGGGCCAGGCCGGAATGATCAAGGGCGACTGGATCAGGCCCGGCGCAACGGTGATCGACGTGGGAACCACCCGAGCGGTTGTGGATGGCAAGCGGCGCCTGCTGGGAGATGTCGACTTCGCGGCCGCGCTCGAGCGGGCAAGCGCCATCACACCGGTCCCCGGCGGCGTCGGGCCGATGACGATCATGGTGCTGATGCACAACACGGTGCTGGCAGCGCACGACCGCGCGGGACTGCCGCATCTGCAGCTCTGGTAAGGCCGCGACCGGAGGCCTGCTCCCCATTGCAACGTCCGCTCCGTTCGCCAATCTGCGCGAAATGGGGGAGTCTTCCGGTGTTTGATTCGAAGGGTGCGTTCACCAGGCAATTCACGCAGGCAGAGGGTGGCTATATCTATTATCCGTCCGCGAAAAGCGGCGGGAAGCTCGTGACCGCCGAAGAATACCGAAAGCTCGCTCAAGGCTGGAGCATGGTTTCCACGGGGAAGGTGGCCGGAATTCTCTTTCTCGCCGTCATCGCGTGGACCGCCTTATCGCAAACTTTCTCTCTTCCTGACGGGCTTGAAACGGTTTTCATTGCGAGCTGCGTGACCTGTGTCGCCCTTTGGGTACTCTGGGTCGCCTTTGCCCCGCGTCGTCTCGTTCGCGACCGCCCTGCAATTACGCCGCCGAGGCCGGCTTCACAGGCAAGGCGTCAGGTGCGCGCCTTGTTGACGTGGCAAAGCGTCATCTTCGCGCTTCTGTTCGGCGGCGTCATGTTTCTCGGCTCGCTGAGAGTGTCGGAACCCGACGTCGAAACCTGGGCGTGGCGCATCGGAGGCGGTGCGCTGTTCGGCCTCTATCTATGGATCGGCTTCCAGAAGCTCCGGGACAGATAAGCTTCCTTGCCCGTGGTCCGCAGCCGACCGCGAAGCCGCCGCCAGGGGCGGGGCTCTGCTCTATTTTTGGGATTGCGCGACCAGTGCCGTCATCGGCGGCGGCCGTTCGATTTCGCGCGGCCATTCCCGCTGATCCCTCACCCGGCTTCCCCCCGGCCTTCGCCGGGGTCGCCGCCCTCTCCCGCAGGCGGGGCACGGGAAATGCGTTCGGCGCCGATCAGGAATTCGACATTGCCTTCGGGACCGGTGATCGGGCTTCGGGTGATGCCGAGCACGTGCCAGCCCTGCGCGGCGACCCAATCGGCGACTTCGCGGCAGACGCGTTCGTGCACCGCGGGATCGCGGACCACGCCGCCCTTGCCGACCTCTTCGCGCCCCGCCTCGAATTGCGGCTTGATCAGCGCCGCCAGCCGGGCCTGCGCCCTCGCGAAGCGGAACGGCACTTCGAGCACCTTGGCGAGGCCGATGAAGCTCGCGTCGCAGACGATCAGATCCACCGGCTCGGGAATGTGCGCATCGGTGAGGATGCGCGCGCTGGTCTGCTCGAGCACGACGACGCGCGGATCCTGGCGCAGCTTCCACGCGAGCTGATTGGTGCCGCTGTCGACCGCATAGACGCGCGCGGCGCCGCGGCTGAGCAGCACATCGGTGAAGCCGCCGGTCGACGCGCCGACATCGATCGCCACCACGTCGGTCACGTCCCAGCCGAAATGATCGAGCGCGTGCGCGAGCTTGATCCCGCCGCGCGACACCCAGGGATGATCGCGCCCCTTCACATCGAGCACGACATCGTCGGCGAGCTGCTGACCGGGCTTCTCGACCTTGCGATCGCCGGCGAAGACGAGGCCCGCCATGATCAGCGCCTGCGCGCGGGTGCGGCTCTCGGCGAGGCCGCGGTCGACGAGGATCTGATCGGCGCGCTGCTTGGCCATGCGCCGCTTTAGGCGTGGCGCCGCCCGCGCTGCAACCACTCCGGATATAAAGACGATGGCCAGATGGGGCCAAGTGATGCACAAATCTTTTCTGCCGACCGGCAAATTTTGGGGGAGTAACGCCATGACGCCAAGTCCCGCATGCTCTGCGCTTGTCCAGCAATTCGAAGGTTGCGCCAAGAAACAGGCCGATGGGAGCTTCAGCGCCTATCCCGATCCGGGGACGGGCGCGGACCCGTGGACGATCGGCTGGGGATCGACCGGCGCCGACATCAAGCCCGGCGTGATCTGGACCCAGCAGCAATGCGACGCGCGGCTGGCGCAGGATCTCGCGAGCTTCGGCGCGCGGGTGGCCGGCGTCGTCGGCAGCGCGGCGACCAGCCAGCACCAGTTCGATGCGATGGTGAGCTTCGCCTACAATGTCGGGATCGGCAATCTTTCGAGCAGCACCTTGCTGCGGCTCCACAAGGCCGGCGACTTCGCGGGGGCGCAGGCGCAGTTCGGGCGCTGGAACAAGGCGGCGGGCAAAGTGCTGCCCGGGCTGACCCGGCGCCGCGCGGCCGAGGCGGCGCTGTACGCCAGCTGATGCGCGCGCATGCCACCGCGCGGGAAGGCGCGCCGCGGCGGGAGGCGGAACCTCCGGGACGGCGAGGGCTTGAGGCGCTGATGGCGAAGACCGACGATCACGCGCAGCTCTATGTGCGCTTCCACGCGGCAGTGAACATGGCGCCCGCCGAGATCGAGGCGTGGCTCGACACCGACGAGAGCCGCGCGGTCGGCTTCCGCCGCGACGGCGCGAGCGAGAGCGTCGGCCATGCCTCGGGCCGGCGCATCGTGCAGATCCTGCGCACCCGAAAGGCCGATCTCGACGGCGGCGACTATGCCCATATGCGCAAGGTCGTCGGCTTCGTCCGGCGCCATCTGGCGCAGGGGCCGCACGAGGCGCACCGGATTCCCGGCTCGCGCTGGCGCCATTCCTTGATGAACTGGGGGCATGATCCTTTAAAGGACTGACCCCGGAAAACCACGGGAAACGTAGCGGAAATATCGTTACGCCACCGTCCACAGTTTCTTCTCCGTTAAGCGCGCCGCGCGCTTGCCACGCCGGTCCGCGACCGTCACAGCCGTCCGCGACAACCGCAAAAAGGATCGTCGATGGCCGCAGGGGCGATGCTGACCAGGGAACAGCTGTTGCGGATGGTGCAGTTGGTCGAGGCGGTCGCCTCGCGGCAGGGACTCGATGTCGATGCGACGATCGGCTTCCTCCAGGATGCTGCGGCGGCCGGAATGCAGCGCCCCTCCTATAAATCGGTGACCCAATTCGCCGCGGGGATGCGCGCGGTGCGGCTGCGGCGCAACGACGCGCTCGGCACCCCGGTGTTCCGCGATCCGGCATGGGACATGCTGCTCGACCTGCTCGTCGCCGGCGACGAGGCGCGGCCGGTATCGGTCTCGGGGCTTTGCCATGCCGCGGGGGTGCCGACCACCACCGCGCTGCGCCATGTCGACCGGCTCGAGACGCTGGGGCTGCTCAGCCGCGCGCCCGACCCGGACGACAAGCGCCGCTTCTGGGTGGAGGGCACGCCCGGCACGCTCGAGCGGGTGCGCGAGATCGTCGGGCGGCTGCAGGACGAGGCCTGACGCCCCGGCGCGTGCGGACCCGAGGAACACCGATCCGGCCCGCCCGTTGACGCCGACGAACCGGAAAGGGATCGAAATGGCAGGCAGCACGGGCAAGAAGAAGACCGGCACCACGCGGCGCAAGGCCGCCGCCGGCGGCGCCGGCAGGTCCATCGGAATCGGGACGATATCGCTGGGCGCGGCAGTCGCGGCGGTGGCCGCAGCGGCCTTTGCGGCGTTCCGGCTGCGGCGCCCCTCGGCCGAGCATGTGCCGACCGATTTGCTGGGCGACGCGCATCCCGGGCCGAACGACCGCGCCCCCGAGGCTTTCCGCCCCGATCCGACCGCGCCGGTGCCCGCGGGCGAGCGCGACGCGTTCCGCCCCGCGCTGGCCGGCGCCGCCGCGCCGACTTTGGTCAAGGGCGCGGCGCGCGAGAACGAACGGCTCGACGCCGCGCCTTCCTGAGGCCGGCGCGGCCCGCCGCGCAACCTTCGCGCCCGCCGTGCATTTTCTCGCCATCAAGATGTTCACGGGAGAGTAGATATGCGCGCCATCCTTTTGGGATTGCTGGCAGCGGGCGCGGTCGCCGGCTGCACCGACACCGGCTATGGCCCGTCGAGCTACGACGGCGGCTATCGCAGCTATGACTGGAACCGCCCCGATCCGACGTACGGCGGCTATTATGCCGACCGCTATTACCGCGACGACCGGACCTATCGCGAGCGTCGCCTGTCGCGGCAGGATCGCGTCTATCGCGGGCAGGACGGCCGCTATTATTGCCGCCGCAACGACGGGACGACCGGGCTGATCGTCGGCGGCGTCGCCGGCGGCATCTTGGGCAACATCATCGCGCCGGGAGGCTCGGAGCTGCTCGGCACCGCGCTCGGCGCGGCCGCGGGCGCGGCGGCCGGCGCGGCGATCGACAAGAACGACAACGACGTTCGTTGCCGTTGACTTGCGCGGACGCGGCGGCATCCTGTCGCCGCGTCCCGCATGACGACAGGGGGGATTCGAGATGACCACGCGTACCGCCACCGCTCGCTACGAAGGCTTCGGCAAGGAAGGCAAGGGCCGGCTCGACAGCCCGTCGGGGGTGCTCGACTCGACGCCCTACAGCTTCAACACGCGCTTCGGCGACGAGAAGGGCACGAACCCCGAAGAGCTGATCGCGGCGGCGCATGCCGGCTGCTTCACCATGGCGCTGAGCTTCGCGCTGGCCAAGGCCGGGTTCAGCGAAGGCACGCTCGAGACGACCGCGGCGGTCAAGCTCGAGCAGCAGGGCGACGGCTTCGCGATCACCCATTCGGACCTGACGCTCAAGGCCGCGGTGCCCGGCATCTCGCAGGAGCAGTTCGACGCGCTCGCCGCGGGCGCGAAGGCCAACTGCCCGGTGTCGAAGCTGCTCAACGCCGAGATCAGCCTGACCCACACGCTGGCCTGAGGGCATTTCGCGGCGAATTCCCATCCGCTTGATGGAGAATCCGCTGGCGGCGGCATTGGCCGCATAGTAGATTGGCATGTTGCCTGATGGAGTGCGCCATGACGACTGCGCTTGCTCTTCCCGCGAATCTCTCCCTCGTCGAAATCTCGGCCGCGGCGTCGGCGCCGTGGCGCGGGCTGCTCGCCGCATCGGCGGAGGCGCATGTCCCCTATCGCGCCGGCACGCTTTCCGAGCGCAACCTGCTCGGCGCGCGGCTCGACGCGGCGGTGACCCGGGCCGAGGGCGCGGTGCTGCTCGTCGCCGAGGGGGCGAGCTGCTTCGCCACCGCATGGTGGGCGCGGCTCTCGCCGGCGCCCTATGTCTCGCGCGTCGCCGGCGCGCTGTTCTTCGATCCGATCGAGGAAGAGGGCGAGACCGTCGAGAGCCTGCTCGACACCTTCGCCTCGCCGCGCACCAGGCTGCCCTTCCCCTCGATCGTACTCGGGCGCGACGACCGGCGCAGCGCGCTCGCCGCGCGGGTGCAGGCACTCGCCGACGGCTGGGGCAGCGGGATGATCGCCGGCGCGCGCAGCGACGCGGCGCGCCCGCTCCGGCGCACGCGCGGGATCCTCGCGCGCTTCACCGCCGGCGTGGTCGCGCGCGAGGTGCGCACCGGGCGCGCGCTGATCGGGCGTCTCCGCGCGGTCTAGCCGCGCGGGCTCAATGCTCGCGGAAGGACGACCAGAAGCTGCCGAGCAACGGCTCGAGCGCGTAATCGAGCGCGGTGCGCTTGCGCAGCGGGATCAGGATCTGGACCGGCATGCCGGCACGCAGCGCGAAATCGCTGCCGCGGACATTCTGAATCAGCCGGAGCTGATCGAGCGGCACAGTGATCTCGCCGGTGAAATAGCTCATCCCGCTCTTCTCGTCGGTGAAGCTGTCCGCCGACAGGCGCGTGAGCTTGCCTTCGAGATTGGGCAGGTTGCGCTCGTGCAGCCCCGAGAATTTGACGAGGGTGCGCTGCCCGACCGACAGATCGTCGGCATCCTCGGGCGCGAAGCGCGCCTGGATCAGCAGCGGGGTGCGCTCGGGGACGATGTCCATCAGCTTCTGCCCGGGCGAGATGACGCCGCCGGGGGTGAACACCGACAGCCCGACCACCGCGCCGGTGGCGGGGGCGCGGATCGCGGTGCGCTCGAGCTGGTCGCGCGCGGCGGTCCAGCGCGGCAGCACGTCGCCGAGGCGGGTGTCGACGTCGCGGAGATCGGCGGCGCTGCGCTCGCGGAAGCTGCGCTCGGCCTCGAGTCCCTGGATCTCGCTCTCGCGCGCGGCGCCGCGGGTCTGGGCGACGCTGGCGCTGTACTGGCCGCGGCGGCCGAGCAGCTCGGCGCGCGCGCGCTCGAGCTCGCGCATCCGCGTCTGCGACACGAAGCCCTTGTCGGCGACGGGCTTGAGCGCGTTGATCTGGTCCTCGATCAGCCGAAGCTGCTCGGCGGCGGAGACTTCCTGCACGCCATAGCCCTTGCCCTGCTCGCCCGCCTGGGCGACGCGCTGGCCGAGCGCACCGCGCTGCGCGGCGAGCACCGAGGTGCGCGCGACGAGCTCGCTCTGCTGGAGGCGCAGCGCCGCAGCCGCCTCGATGCGATCCTCGGGCGACAGCGCGGCGAACTCGCGCGGCTCGACGATCTGGCCGCGGCCGAGCTGCTCGGCCTCGAGCCGGGCGCGCTGGGCGAGCAGACGGATCGCCTGCGAGGCGAGCGCGCGCTCCTGCGCCTGCACCTCGGCGGCGGCGAGCTGCATCACCAGCTGGCCGCGCTCGACGCGCTGGCCTTCCTTGACGTAGATCCTGCCGACCACGCCGCCATCGCGATGCTGGACCGACTGGCGCTGCCCCGAGACGACGAGCGTGCCGCCGGCATAGGCGGCCGCGTCGAGCCGGACGAACGCCGCCCAGCCGAGGAACAGCACGAAGAACAGCGCCGCGACGATCGCGCCGGTGCGGATGTCCCCGCGCGGATCGGCGACCGGGGGCGCGGCCTGGGGGAGCCCGGTGGAGCCGGGAGCGAGGAGAATCGGCGCGTTCATCCGCTTGCCTTTGCCGTGGGCGGCGCAACGCGCCGGACATTCTGGGGAGCGATCTTGGGCAGGATCTCGTCGCGCGGGCCGTACATCTCGGCACGCCCGTCGCGCAGCACGAGGATCTTGTCGACCACGGGCAGGATGCCGAGCTTGTGCGAGACGATCAGGATCGTGCGCTTTTCCTGCTTGAGCATCGCGAGCGCGGCGACGAGGGCGGCATCGCCCTCGGTATCGAGATGCGCGTTGGGCTCGTCGAGGATCAGGATGCGCGGATCGCCATAGACCGCGCGGGCGAGCGCGATGCGCTGCGCCTGCCCCGCCGAGACGCCGCGGCCACCGAGCTTGAGCTGATGATCATAGCCATTGGGCAGCCGGCGGATCAGCGCATCGGCGCCGACCTTGCCGGCGGCGGAGACCACCGCGGCGTCGATCGCCGCGCGATCCGCGCCGAGCTCGCCGGCGAAGCGCGCGATATTCTCCGCGACCGCCCCCGCGAACAACACCGAATCCTGCGGCAGATAGCCGATATGCCGCGCCAGCGCCTCGGGATCCCAATCGCGGCTATCGGCGCCGTCGAAGCGGATCGAGCCGCGATCGGGCGAGAGCGCGCCGGCGATCGCGCGGGCGAGCGTCGACTTGCCCGCGCCGCTCGGTCCGACGATCGCCACCACTTCGCCGGGCTCGATGCGGAGCGACAAGGCATTGAGGATCGCGCCGTCACGCGCCTCGTTGAGCACGGTGATGCCTTCGAGCGTGACCGCGCCCTGCGGCGCCGGCAACTGGGTGGGCGGAGGCTGATCGACGGTGCCTTCGAGCAGCCCGTTGAGGCTGCGATAGCTTTGCTGCGCCTGCACGATCGTCTTCCACGTGCCGATCAGCTGCTCGATCGGCGCGAGCGCGCGCGCGATCAGGAACGAGGCGGCGAAGATCGCGCCGCCCGAGATCAGATTGTCGACCGCGAGCAGCGCACCGAGCCCGAGCGCGAGCGACTGGAGCGCGAGCCGGGTAAATTTGGTGGCGGTGAGATAGCTTCCCGCCGCGAAGCTCGCCTCGGTCTGCGCGACGAGCATCGCCTCGCGCTGGCGCAACTGGCGCGCGACCACGGCACGGCGCATGCCGAGCGCGCGGATGCTGTCGCTCGAGGCGAGCAGCGCATCCTGATTGGCGTAGGACAGGCTCGCGATCGACTGGGCGCGATCGAGCCGGCTGCGCGTCGCGCGCTCATTGGCCCAGGCGATCAGCGGCAGGATGACGCAGCCGAGGATCGCGACGATGCCGATCCACGGATGCACGAGGAAGCAGACGAGGATGTAGATCGGCACCCACGGCGCATCGAACAGCGCGAGGATGCCCGCGCCGGTCAGCGTGCCGCGCATCGTATCGAATTCGCGAAGCGCCTGGCGCGCAATCGGCAGATCGGGCCGGCCGAGCGTGGCATCGAGGATCAGCGGCGCGAGCGCGGCATCGAGCTGGATCCCCGCGCGCACCAGCAGGCGCGAGCGGACGCGATCGAGCAGCGACAGCGTCGCCAGCGCGAACAGCAGCACCATGGTGAGGAAGAGCAGCGTCTGCAGCCCGCGCGTCGGGACGACGCGGTCATAGACCTGCAGCATGTACAAGGTCGGGACGATATAGAGCAGGTTGACCAACGCGCTGAACCCCGCGGCGGCGAGGAAATGCCGGCGGCACAGCGCGAGCGCCGTGCGCATCGCCCCCAATGGTCGTTCAATGCGCACGCGCGCTCCCCCCGTACGGCAATGCCCCGCGACCGGTGAGGTCACGGGGCACGGCATTGGTATTGATCAATAAAGATAGCGGCAAATCGTCAGAATCCGTGACCGAAATCAACCAGCTTCTGATTGCCCCTGAACAGCCCGTCGAAGACATCGGCGATATCGTCGAGCAGGCCGCCCAAGCCAGGCTGGTGATCCGAATAGTAATCGGGCCCGCCGAACTTGACCAGCGCGGCGTTGTTGACGCCGAGCAGGGTGACGCTGCTCCCCCAGCTGAGGGTGAGCGTGAGATCCTGAACGCCGTCGTGATTGACGTCCTGCACCCGCGTCCGCGTCACCGATACGCCGTCGTCGAGGATGATCTGATCCTCGGCGGTGTTGAAATCGGCGATCGTGTCGCTGCCCTCGAGCCGGCCGAAATGGAAGCTGTCCGCCCCCGCGCCGCCCCACAGCCCATCGTCGCCAAGGCCACCGAACAGGATGTCGCGACCGTTGCCGCCCTTGAGTGTGTCGTTGCCGAGATCGCCGAACAGCACGTCGTTGCCGTCGCCGCCGTCGAGCTTGTCGTTGCCGAGCCCGCCGTTGAGCCAGTCATGCCCGCCGAGGCCGTTGAGCGTGTCGTTGCCGAGGCTGCCCGACAGCTTGTCCTCGCCCGCGGTGCCGTTGAGCGTGTCGGAGAAGATCGTGCCGGTGCGGGTGACGCCGTCGGCGATGCCGGTGACCGTGACGTCGACCGTCGCGGTGCTGGTCAGGCCGTTGGCGTCGGTGACGGTGTAGGTGAAGTGATCGACCTGCTTCGCGCCCGGTGCCAGCGCATCGAACGCATCGGCATCGGCGACGTAGCGCAGCGTCTGCGTCGTGGCATCGAAGACCACGCTGCCGAGCGTCGCGCCGGTATCGACGCCGGTGATCGTCAGCGTCTGGCCGGCATCGGGATCGCTGTCGTTGCCGAGCAGCGCCGCCCAGAGATTGGCGGTCGTCGCATCCTCGTTGACCGCGACCGAATCGCCGGTGGCGACCGGCGCTTCGTTGACGTCGGTCACCGCGATGGTGAAGCCGTGCTGCGCGCTGAGCCCGCCGCTGTCGGTGACCTTGGCGACGATCGCATAGGCCGCGACGGCCTCGTGGTTGAGCGGCGCGGTGGTGGTGATCACCCCGGTTGCGGCGTCGATGACGAACAGCCCGCCGGCATCGTCGACCAGCGCGTAGCTGAGCGTGTCGTTGGCGGTGTCGCTGGCCGAGACGGTGCCGACCACGCTGCCCGCGGGCAGATTCTCGGCGACGCTGGCGTTGCTGAGCGCGACATCGTGCGGCGCCGCGCCGAGGCGGAGCAACGCGAGCTGCGGATCGTGATCGCTCGACTGCGCGCTGGCGGCGAACTGCGAATTGATATGGACCGCGTCATATTGCGCGCCCGAGACCAGCCCGCCGGTGACGAGGATGTTGTCGATCAGCTGCGCATTGCCCTCGTACATGTAGCTGTAGCGCTCCTCCTCGGGCAGCAGGGTGGCGAGATTGGTCATCACGCCACCCTTGGCCGGATCGGTGAGCTGGGTCTGCGCATCCTCGAAATAGAAGCCGTTCCAGTCGCCGAGCACCGCGATGTTCATCGCCGGATCGTCGGCGAGATGGTCGTGGATATAGGCCTTGACCGCGGCCGCCTGCGCGGTGCGCGCGGCATCGCCGGCGTTCACCGCGGGCTGGTGATCGCCCCACAGCGGCTCGCTGACGAGACGCGAGGTGAGGTGGACGTTGATCGTGGTGATCGTCTGGCCGGCGAACTCGAACGCCGCGACGAGCGGACGGCGGCTGCCTTCATAGGCCGCGTCCTCGATCAGCGCGGCGCTGCCCTCGACATAATCGACGCGATCGATGTTGTAGAGATAGCCGTTGCGGATGTTGCCGCCATCGGCGCCGCCGGTCTCGCCCGGCGTGGAGGGCGCGATCTCGACATAGGCGTAGCGCGCGCCCGATTCGGCGTAGATCGCGTCGATCAGCTTCTGCGCGGTGACCGTGCCCGAAAGATCGGGGCCGTTGCCCTCGCCATCGGCGTCCTGGATCTCCTGGACCGCGATGATGTCGGGCCCGCGCAGATTGTAGACGATATTCTCGGCGAGCACCTCGAAGCGGGTTTCGCCGGGCCAGAGATTCTCGACGTTGAAGCTCGCGATCGAGAGATTGTTGGCGTCGCCGTGGAGCGCGGTCTGCTCGCGCCCGAGCGTGACGTCGTTGGTGACGGTGACGGCCTCGGTGACCAGCACCTCATATTTGTTCTGGGCATAATTGACGATGCCGGTGACGCTGCTCAGCTGATCGCCGATCGAATGCCCGGGCGCATAGCCGCCGAAAATCGCCGAATCGTCGTCGATCTGGATCTTCTCGGGATTATAGTCGCCATCGGCGATGGTGATGCCGCCGCGATCGTTGACGCCGGTCGCGCCTGCGCCGTGCGAGGCGACGACGTCGGTCTCGCCATATTCGTTGGTGTTGCTCACGGCCTGCGGCGTGTCGATCGTCACGCGCATCCCTTCGAGCGATTCCCAGAAATCGATGCCGTCATGCTGCGGATCGAAAGTGCCGAGGCCGTCATCGTCGATCGTGTCGGTCGGCGGCAGGATGCCGCCCGCACCGATCACCACCGCGGCCGGCAGCGCGTTGCCGCTGCTCTCGACCGTCGTGGTCGGCGAGACGATCTGGGTGACGCCGAGCGCGGTGTGCGACGCCTGGAACTCGTCGACGACGCCCTGCACCCTGACGCCGTCGCCGACCAGCACGGTCGGCGCGTCGCCGGTGTAGACGAAGATCGCGTCGGAGGTCGCCGCATCGCCGTCGCCGGTCGCCGACTGGAGATAATAGCCGTTCGAATCGACCGCGGTGACGATGCCGTGGGTGATCACCTGCTGGCCGTCATAGTCGGAGACATGGCCCGCGCCCTGGATCGTGCCGATCGCCAGCTCGATCAGATCGTCGTTGACGATCGTGCCCTTGGCGGTTCCGTCGACGATCGTGACGTCGCCGGTGGCGTTGCCGAGCTGGATCGTGAGCGATTCGTTCGACTCGCCGAGCGTGTCGCCGTTCACCGGGATCACGATCTTCTTGCTATATTCGCCGGGCGCGAAGCTGATCGTGCCCGACAGCGGGGTGCCGGCGGCGAGATCGTCGGCGCTGGCGCCGCCGTCGAACTGGATCGCATAGTCGGCGCTGCCCGACAGCGCGCCGCCGCCCGAACGGGTGACGGTGATGACGAGGTTGGTCGTGCCGGCATCGCCCTCGATCACGCGCGCGTCGTGGATCTTGAGCTGGCCGGGAACGTCGCCGGCGAGGATGGTCTGGCCGGCGTTGAGCGTGCCGAAGCTGTCGTCCGAGGCCGCGCTCCATGTGAAGTCGCCGCCAAGCGTGCCGTTGCCCTTGAGCTGGAGCGACCAGCCTTCGGGCGAGCTCGTGTCCTCGGAGACGTTGATGTCGGTGCTGGTCATCCCGCCCGCCGGGGTGCCCGCGGCGGCGGTGAAGGTGCCTTCGTAGGAGAGCAGCTGGATCACGGTGCCGTCGGGCGCGATCAGCGCGACGCCGTCGGCCTCGCCGTTCTGGATGCCCGAGCGGGCGAAGGCGAGCGCGCCGAAGCCGTTGCTCTCGTCGTCGATCACTCCCGACAGGTTGACCGTGGTATAGGTCGGCGCCGCGTCGGGGGTGTTGGTGCCGTTGTAGAAGACCAGCTTGTAGCCGGCGAGATTGGTGCCCGCGACGCCGGCGATCTCGATCGCCTCGGCCGAATCGGTGCCGTCATTGTCGTAGTGGATCTCGTTGATGAACACGTTCGCGGTCGGCGCGGGCGGCGCCGCGTCGTCATTGTTGATCGTGCCGGTCGCGCTGGCATCGCCGAGCGTGGCGCCGCCCTGCGGATTGCTCAGCACCACGTCGAGGGTCTCGTTGGGCTCGAACGCGGTGTCGCCGCTGATCGGGATACGGATCTCGGCGGTGGTCGCGCCCGCGGCGAAGCTCACGCTGCCGGTCAGCGGGGTGCCGGCGCCGAGATCGGCGGCGTCGGCCGCGCCCGCGCCGCTGCCGAAGCGGATCGCCCAGCTCGCCGAGACCGGTCCGTCGCTGCCCTCGGCGCGCGTCACCACGAACACCAGCTCGCGCACCCCGGCATTGCCTTCGTCGACGGTCGCGTCGGCGATGCTGAGCTTGCCCGGGGTCGGCGGCGGCGGGGTGCCGTCGAAGCTCTGCCCGACATTGACCGTGCCGGGCGTGTCGTCGCCGATCAGCGCCCAGTGGAAATCCTCATAGGTCGTGCCCGAGCCGACAAGGCCCACCGAGGTGCCGTTCTGATTGCCGTCCTCGTACACGCCGATATTGACGCTGGTCATGCCGGCGGCGGGGCCGCTCGCCGCGATGAAGCTGCCTTCCCAGCTGAGGAACTGGACGACGGTGCCGTCGGGCGCGACGAGCGCGACGCCGTCGGGCTCGCCGGCTGCGCCGCTGCCGCCGTTCTGGATCGCCTGATTGGCGACCGGGTAATTGATGCGGAAGGTGCCGAAGCCGCCCTGCTGATCGGCGATGACGTCGGCCGCGGTCAGCGTGACGGTGCTATAGGCCGAGCGCTGGCTGGGATTGCCGTTGTACAGCACGACCTTCCAGCCGACCAGGCTGGTGCCCGCGGGACCGGCGATCTCGAGAAACTCGCCTGAGTCGGTGCCGGCATTGTCATAGTGAATCTCGTTGATGAAGACGTTGGTCGGCATGGCTCGCCCCTGTTTTGGCGCGGCCGGAGCCGGCGCGCTGGATGCTATCGATCGTCGGAAGGACTCTCGGAGCGATGGCTAGGGAGCGATGATGACAGCACGGTTGCGCGGCTCAAGGCCCACGTCGCGCCATCCGACATTTTCGTCGAATTTCGGGACGGTCGCGGCGCAGGACGATATCGTCGCCATGGCTGCGCTGCCCCGTGCCGGGACGCGGCCGGCCGCGGGGACGGTGGGCTGGACCGCAAAAAGCCCGCTGCCATTTGTGGTGGCGAGCGGGCTTTTGGGTTGTGGCGATTTCTGGTTGCGGGAGCAGGATTTGAACCTGCGACCTTCAGGTTATGAGCCTGACGAGCTACCGGGC
>NZ_SRXU01000004.1 GCF_004792695.1 Sphingomonas naasensis
GCCCGGTAGCTCGTCAGGCTCATAACCTGAAGGTCGCAGGTTCAAATCCTGCTCCCGCAACCAGAAATCGCCACAACCCAAAAGCCCGCTCGCCACCACAAATGGCAGCGGGCTTTTTGCGATTTAGCCCACCGTCCCCCGCATGAACGGATTTCGACCGCGCGGTCAACGACATGGCGCGCCCTCTTGCGGTTCGCCGCCCGACGCAGCCATAGTGGTGTTGCGGGAGTTGCTGCGGCGTGACGACGAGCCTCGATGAAACGCCCGAAGCGGCGACTGCGCAAGCCGCCCCCCTCCGCCCGCGCCGGCCGTGGCGCCGCCTGTTCCTCACACTCGCCTTGCTCGTCCTCGCCGCACTCGTCGCTGGCTGGTTCCAGCGGCGGACAATCGCGCATGAATTCGTCGATCAGGAACTGAGCCGCCGCGGCGTCCGCGCGAGCTATCGGATCGAGCAGCTCTCGCCGTGGCACCAGCGGCTCACCGACGTGGTGATCGGCGATCCGCGCAACCCCGACCTCACCGCCGATTGGGTCGAGCTCGGCACGACGCTGTCGCCATGGGGCGCCAAGGTACTCGCGCTTCGCGCCGGCCGCGTTCGCCTGAACGCGCGGCTCGTCGACGGCAGGGTCTCACTCGGCGCGCTCGACCGACTGATGCCGCCGTCTTCGGGCAAACCCTTCGGGCTGCCGCATGTCGCGATCGACGTCGCCGATGCCGGGTTGCGGCTCGACACCGGCCATGGCGTGGTCGTGATCGGATTGGTCGGGCGCGGGATGCTCGACAATGGCTTCGCCGGCGACGCGCGGATCAGCGCACCGCGGCTCGAACTCGGCGGCTGCACGCTGTCCGGCATCGGCGGAACGCTCGCGGTGCGGATGCGGCGGGCGAGCCCGCATCTCTCAGGCCCGCTCTCGGGCGCCGGCCTGGCGTGCAGCGGCGCGCGCGCGACGGCGCCGCGGCTCGCGCTCGATGTGACGCTCGGGCCAGCGCTCGATCGCTGGTCGGGATCGGCCGAGCTGGCGGCGTCCGCGGTCGAACATGCCGATCGCCGCGTCTCCGATCTGCGCGGGCGGCTGAGCTTCGCTGGCGGCAGTGCTGCGACCAGGGGCGACATTGCGCTGCGCGCGGGCGGTTTCGCCGCGCCCGAGGCGCGCGGCGCCGGGCTGGAGATCGCCGGCAGCTATGCTCAGCGGGGCGAGCGGCTCGACTATCGCGGGACGCTGGTGGCGAGGAGAACGGCGCTGCCGGCATCGCTGCGGCGGCAGCTCGCCGGCTATGCCGGTTCGGCGGCGGGCACTCCGCTCGCGCCGCTGGTGGCGCGGCTCGCCCGTTCGGCGGCGGCGGCGGGCGCATCGTTCGACGCCACGGCCGATCTCGCCGCCGGCCTCGGACGGCGCGGCCTCTCTTATGACGTATCGCGGCTCGCGGCGGTATCGACGAGCGGGGCACGGCTCCGCTTCGACGAGGGGGGCGGCGCCCATGGCACCAACGGCGGACTTAACGATCTCGATGGCGTGATCGCGCTCGGCGGCGACGGAATGCCCGAAGCGCGCATCCGCCTGACCCGCAAGCCCGGTGATGCCCGCTTCCACGGCGTCGGCGATGTCCGGACCTATGCCGCGGGCCGCGCCTCGTTATCCTTGTCGCAGCTGGTTTTCGCGCTCGATGCGCAGGGCGGCGAAGCCAGGGCCGAGGCGCTGGTCTCGGGCCCCTTGGGCAGCGGACGCGTCGAGCGTCTGTCGCTCCCGCTCGACTTGCGCTGGCGCGACGGCCAATTCCGCGTCAATCCGGCGTGCACGAACATCCGCTTCGCAAGCGTAGCGATTGCCGGGACGATCCTCGCGCCCGGACGGCTCGCGGCCTGTCCGGTCGGCGGCGCGATGGTGGCTGCCACGCCAGGCGGCATGCGCGGCGGGGTCCGCTTCGTTGCACCGGTACTGGCCGGGCGGGTCGGATCGAGCCCATTGCGGGTCGCGGCAAGCGATGCGCGGATCGATTTCGGCAGCCGGCAATTCGCGATCAACGGTGCCGCGGTGCGGCTCGGCGCCGAGAGCCCGAGCCGGCTCGACATCGCGATGCTGTCGGGGCGCTTCGCGAACGGCATCGCCGGCGATTTCGCCGGACTTGGCGGCCAGATCGGCGCCGTGCCGTTGCTGGTCTCCGGCGCTGCGGGAACGTGGCGCGCCGACGCCGATGGCCTCGCGCTGGCCGGTCGGCTGCAGCTTTCGGATGCCGTCGCGCCGGCGCGCTTCCATCCGCTCGCGAGCAACGATGCGGCGTTGCGGCTGTCGGGGAACCGCATCACCGCCACCGCCGGGCTCCGCGCGCCGACCGCCGAGATCGGCCGGGTCGAGATCGTCCATGATCTCGCCGAAGGGCGCGGCACCGCGACGATCGCGGTGCCCGGGCTGCGTTTCGCCGAGGGCGGGCTCCAGCCGAGCGACCTCACCCCGCTGACCTTCGGTGTGATCGCCGATGTCAGCGGCACGATCGAGGGCGAGGGGCGCATCGACTGGACCCCGGCCGGGGTGACGAGCAGCGGCCGTTTCGGCGCGCGCGCGATCGACCTCGCCGCCGCGTTCGGCCCGGTGCGCGGGCTCGCCACCGAGCTTCATTTCGACGATCTGCTCGGGATGCACACCGCACCGGGCCAGATCGCGACCACCGTCGAGATCAACCCGGGCGTTCCCGTGCGCGACGGCACGCTCCGCTTCCGGCTGCTCGACCCTCAGCGCGTCGAGGTCGAGGGCGGGCGCTGGCCCTTTGCCGGCGGCGAGCTGGTGCTCGAGCCGACCCTACTCGACTTCAGCGAGCGCCGCGAGCGACGGATGACCTTCCGGGTGGTCGGCGCCGACGCAGCGCTGTTCCTCAAGGAAATGGAGTTCGAGAATCTCGACGCCACCGGTACCTTCGACGGCACGCTGCCGATGATCTTCGATGCGCAGGGCGGGCGGATCGAAGGCGGCGCGCTGCGCGCCCGCGCCGGCGGCTCGCTCGCCTATGTCGGCGAGATCTCGCAGCGCGATCTCGGCTTCTGGGGCAATATGGCGTTTCAGGCGCTCAAGGCGCTCGACTATCGCAGCCTGACGATCGGCATGAACGGCCCGCTCGCCGGCGACATGGTCACCGAGATCCGCTTCGCCGGGGTGAGCCAGGGCAAGGGGACCAAATCGAACTTCCTGCTTCGCCGGCTGGCCAAACTGCCCTTCGTGTTCAACGTGCGGGTGAGCGCGCCCTTCCACCAGCTGCTCGATTCGGTGCAGTCCTGGTATGATCCGAACCGGCTGATCGAGCGCAATCTGCCGACCCTGCTGCAAGAGCAGGAGCAATCTGGCGGCAAAGCCGGCGCGCCCGCGCCGGTTCAGCCGCGCGAAAGCGAGAATCTGCGATGAGAGGAGCCGTGATGTGGTTGAAACGAACAGCGGAGGCGCTGGCCCTGGGGATGACGGCGATGACCGGCGGCTGCGTCAACGTCACCGCGCCCGACAAGCCGATCGTCATCAACCTCAACATATCGATCACGCAGGAAGTGGTGTATCGTCTCGACAACAAGGCGAAGACGCTGATCCAGGAAAATCCGGGAATATTCTGATGCGCTCCATGACTCTTTTCGCCGCCGCTGCGGCGGTCGCCCTCACCGCCGGCCCGGCGCTCGCCCAGCGCGATCCGGCCTATGCGGCGGCGCGCGCCGCGGGGCAGGTCGGCGAGCAGCCCGATGGCTATCTCGGCATCGTCGGCGCGGCGACCCCCGAGCTCCAGGCGCTGGTCAACAACATCAACATCCAGCGCAAGAAGCAATATACCGCGCAGGCCGCGGCCGGATCGACCGTCCAGCAGATGGCGTTCGTCACCGGCTGCAATCTGATCCTGCGCACCGAGGCGGGCGAGAAATATCAGACGCCCGATGGCCGCTGGCTCACCCGCGGTGCCGCCGGCGTGCCGGTGCGCGATCCGCGCTGCCTCTAGTCGCCGATAGCTTCATCCCGGCGAAGGCCGGGACCCAGAGCCCACGAATGCTGTCCGGCTGACTCTGGATCCCGGCCTCCGCCGGGATGACGGGGCGGCTAGTGTGCCGCCCCCATCGCCACGGCCCGGGTGGGCCGGGGCGTCAGCCAGATGATCATCGCGGCGCAGGCGAACACCACCGCCGAGATCAGGAAGATATGCGTGGTCGCTACCGCCATCGCTTCCTTGTCGACCAGTTGTGCAATCACCGTCCGGATCTGATCGACCGAGAAGCCCTGCGCGGCGAGTGCGTCGCTGGTCGCCTGGCTGTTCATGCTCGAGACGATCTGGCTGCGCGCCGCGCGGCCGCTGTCGTCCCACATCGTCGCCGAGATCGACGTGCCGATCGCGCCCGCCATGGTGCGCAGGAAGCTCATCACGCCTGCCGCCGAGGCGGTCTCCTCGGGCTCGACTGCGCCGAGCGCCAGCGTGGTCAGCGGGATGAAGAAGAACGGCATGCCGAAGCCCTGGAGCAATTGCGGGAAGGCGAGCGTCCAGAAATCGGCGCCGCTGTTCCAGTGTACCCGCAGCAGCGAGGTCATCCCCAGCCACAATATCCCGAAGCACACCAGTGCCCGCGGATCGAATTTGGACGAGAGCTTGGCGACGATCGGCGACATGATCACCGCCGCCACCCCGGTGAAGGCAGTGGCATAGCCGGCATAGGTCGCGGTGTAGCCCATGCTGGTCTGCAGCCATTGCGGGATGATCACCGCCGAGGCGAAGAAGGTCGCGAAGGCGAACGACAGGCTCGCCACCGCCACGGTGAACCCGCGGTGCCGGAACACCTTCAGATCGACGATCGGCTGGTCCTCGGTCAGCTCCCAGGCGAGGAACACCAGCAGGCCCACCGCGGCGATGATCGCCAGCGCGATGATCGTCGGATCGCTGAACCAGTCATGCTCGCGGCCGAGATCGAGCATGATCTGCAGCGCGCCGATCCACAGCAGCATCAGCGCGAGGCCGACGCCGTCGATCCGCATCTTCTCGGTCGCGGTCTCGGCCGAACGCAGCAGCCGGGTCGCGCCGAACGCGCAGAGCGCGGCGACCGGGATATTGATGAAGAAGATCCAGTGCCACGACCACGAATCGCTGATCGTCCCGCCGAGGATCGGCCCGAGGATCGGCGCGGTGACCGTGGTCATCGCCCATACCCCCATCGCCTGCGCGCGCTGCTCGGGCTTGAAGATGCGCATCAGCAGCGTCTGGCTGAGCGGCATCAGCGGGCCGCCACACAGCCCCTGCCCGATCCGGCAGGCGACGAGCATGCCGAGCGACGTCGACATGCCGCAGAGCAGCGAGAACAGCCCGAACCCGATCATCCCGAAGGTGAAGGTGCGCACCGTCCCGAACCGCCCGGCGAGCCAGCCGGTCAGCGGCACGCACACCGCCTCCGCGACCGCGTAGGACGTGATGATCCACGTCCCCTGGCTTGCCGAGATGCCCAGGCTGCCGGCGATGTGCGGCACCGAGACATTGGCGATGGTGGTGTCGAGCACCACCATGAAGTTGGTGAGCGCGAGCACCGCGCCCGCGAGGATCAGCCGGAACCCCGTCAGGGGTGCCATGTCCTCGGCCTTGCCGTTCATCGGACTGTCCTCAGTTCGCAGAGACGTCGATCTCGGCGTCCATCGAGAGACCCACCCGCAGCGGATGCGCCTGCAATTCCTTCGGATCGAGCGCGACGCGGACGGGGAGGCGCTGGACCACCTTGATCCAGTTGCCCGTGGCGTTCTGCGCCGGGATCAGCGCGAAGGCGCCGCCGGTGCCGCCCGAGAGCCCGACGACCTTGCCGTGATAGGTCACGTTGCCGCCATAGAGGTCGGAGGTGAGCGTCACCGGCTGGCCGACCTTGACCCGGTCGAGCTGGCCCTCCTTGAAATTGGCGTCGACATAGAGCGCGTCGATTGGAACGATCAGCATCAGCGCGGTGCCGGGGGCGACGCGCTGGCCGACCTGGACGTTGCGCCGGGTGATCACGCCGTCGATCGGCGCGCGGATCACGGTGCGCTCGAGATCGAGCCGCGCCTGCGCCACCTTGGCCTGCGCCGCGAGCACTTCGGGCGCGGTATTGGCAGTGGTGCCGCTGATCAGCGCGTTGTTCGCCGCCAGCTCGCCGCTCGCCGCGCCCTTGGTCGAGCTCGCCTGCGCCACCCCTGCGCGCGCGAGTTCGAGCGCCGCCCGTGCCGAGGCAAGGGCCGTGTTCGCCGAGGAGAGTTCCTCGCCCGACACCGCGCCATTGGGGGCCAGGCGCTGGCGTCGGGCGAGATCGACGCGTGCCTTCTCGTAGTCCGCCTGCGCGGAGACGAGTTGGGCACGGGCACGCGCGATATCCGCGCTTCGGGCATCGACCTGCGCGGCGAGCGCCGCGCTGGTCGCCGAAGTCTGGCCATATTGGCGGCGGGCCTTGGCGAGGTCTGCCTCGGCCTGGGCGAGCGCGATCCGCGCGTCGCTGTCGTCCAATTGGACGAGCACGTCGCCCTTCTTCACCGCCTGGGTGTCGGCAACCGCGACGCGCAGCACCTGCGCGGCGATCATCGGCGTGACGCTGGCGGTGTCGGCGCCGACATAGGCATTGTCGGTGCCGATATGGTGGCTGCCGACCAGCGCGTACCAGCCGCCATAGCCGGCGCCGGCGAGCAGCACCGCACCGGCGATGCCGCCGAGCAGCCGCTTGCGCAGCGTGTTGGGCTTTTTCTCGGCCTCCTCGATACGGAGGGTGCGGCCTGCGGGATCGGCATCAGCCATGGGTCGGGTCCTTGCGTGCGGCCGCGGCCGCCTGTGGGTTGGAAAAGCCTCCGCCGAGCGCGCGGACCAGCTGGACGTCGAGCGTGAAAGCCCGCGCCTCGAGGTCGACGACGATCTGGCGGTTCTGCAGCACCCTCTCCTCGGCGGTCAGAACATCGAGGAACGTCGAGAGGCCGCCTTCATAGCGTTGCCTGGCGATCCCATAGGCGGCCTCCGAATCGGCCAGCGCCTGGCGGCTCTCGGACAGCCGTGCGCCCAGCGCGCGCTGGCTGGTCACGGCGTCGGCGACTTCGCGGAAGGCCGTGGCGACGGTGCCGTCATAGGTGGCGACCGCCTCGTCATAGCCGGCGCGCGCGCCCTTATACTGGCCAGCGAGCGCGCCGCCGCGGAAGATCGGCAGGCTGATCGCCGGGCCGGCCTGGCCGAAGGTCGCGCCGGTGTCGAACAGGTTCGACAGGCCGAGCGACTGGAGCCCGATCAGTGCGGTGAGGTTGACCGAAGGATAGAAGTCGGCGCGCGCCACCTTGATCCGGCTGGCGGCGGCCTCGACCCGCGCGCGGGCGGCGGCGATGTCGGGGCGGCGGCCGATCAGGTCGGTGGTGACGCCGGCGGGGAGCGACCGCGCCTCGGCGGGCGCGGCGGGAAGCGCGATGCCCAGCCCGCGGTCGGGGCCCTTGCCGAGCAACGCCGCGATGCGGTTGCGGGTCAGCCCGATCGCCTCGTCGGTCGCGGCGAGCGTCGCGCGGGCGAGCGGTACGGCCGAATCGGCCTGCTTCGATTCGGCGCGGGTATCGAGCCCGGCGGCAACGCGATCGCTCACCAGCCTCTGCGTCTGGCTGCGCAGGCGGAGCGCGTTCTCCTGCACCCGGCGCTCGGCGGCGAGGCGGGCGAGGTCGGCATAGGCGCCGGCGATGTTGGTCGAGAGCACCAGCCGCGATTGCTCGAGCTCGATCCGCGCGGCTTCGGCGTCCGAGGTCGCGGCGGCGAGCGCGGCGCGGTTCTTGCCCCAGAGATCGAGGTCGAAGCTCAGGCTCGCGGCGATGCGGCCGCTGTCGTTCCAGCCCTGCGGCACGAAGGCGGCGGGGATGCCGTTGTTATAGCTCTGCTTGGCCTCGGTCGCGCTCGCCTCGAGCCCCACGGAGGGGAGCCGCGCCGCGCCGGCCTGCTGAGCATAGCCCTGGGCCGCGCGCAGCCGCGCCGCGGCGGCGGCGAGATCGGGCGAGTCGGTCAGCCCTTCCTCGATCAGCGCGCTGAGCTGGGTGTCGCCATAATCGGCCCACCAATTGCTCGCCGGCCAGGCCGAAGCGACCGCGTCCGGGGCGAGCGTCTGGCTGGCGGCATAGCTGTCGCCGGCGCGGACCTCGGGGCGCGCGCCAAGCTGCGGCACCGGTGCGCAGGCGGCAAATAGAAGCGGCGTGGCAAGCGTGGCGAGAAGCGCCGGGCGGAAAGAAAGCGAAGACATGATATATATACCGTACTGGAGGGTACGGCTGCGCAAATGGCGGCGGGCGCGCATCTTGTCAATAGAAAATCGTACCCTATAGTACGGTTATGGAAACCCTAACGGAAAAGGCGCCCGGCAAGCGCGAGGCGCGCAAGGAGGAGCGGCGGCTGGCGATTCTCGAGATCGCCCAGCGTTCGTTCCTCGAGAGCGGCTATTCGGCGACGTCGATGTCGGCGATCTCGGCCGAGCTCGGCGGCTCGAAGGGCACCTTGTGGAATTATTTCCCCTCCAAGGATGAGCTGTTCGCGGCAGTGCTCGATCACGCGACGATCGCTTATCGGCAGCTGCTCAGCGACCTGCTCAAGCCCTCCGAGGATCTCCATGCGACGCTGTTCGCCTTTTGCCGCAGCTTCATCGCCAAGATCACCTCGCCCGAGGGAATCAAGCTGCATCGTCTCGTCGCGTCCGAATCGGGGCGCTTCCCCGAGGTCGGCGAGATCTTCTATCGCCGCGCGCCGCTGCCGACGCAGGAGATGCTCTCCGGTTTCTTCACCGCCGAGATGGCGGCGGGGCATATGCGCAGGGACGATCCGCTCGCCGCGGCGCGTGCTCTTGCCAGCCTGTGCCTCGGCGGGCTGCATCACCGGGTGGTGTGGGGCAAGGACGAGGCGAGCCCTGACAAGGTCGAGGCCGAGGCGCGCTACGTCGCCGATCTCTTCGCGCGCGCCTTCGACATCGCGCGTCAGGCCTAGCCGCGCCGCCGCGGCTGCGCGCCGAAATTGAGCCGGCGCGTGACGTTATAGTCGAGCACCGCCATGACGAAATAGGCCGCGAACTGCTTGACCCGAGTCCATGCGCCGGTGCGCGCCTTGTGGATCTCTGGCGTGATCAGTTCCGACTGCGCGATCTCGCCCTCGACGAAGCGGCGGACATGCGCGGCAAAGGCGCGGTCTTCGATCCGCAGCATCAGCTCAAGATTGAGGAACATGCTGCGGATGTCGAAATTGGCCGAGCCGATATGGACGATGTCGTCGATCACGAAGAGCTTCATGTGCAGCTTGCACGGCTGATATTCGTAGATCTGCACCTTCTTGCGGAGCAGCCCGGCATAAGTGAAATGCGCCGCCCAGAGCGACGCGGTGTGATCGACCTTGGACGGCAGCACCAGCCGCACCCGGCCGCGCTTGCCCGCCTTGTCGAGCCGGCGCAGCATCGCCGGGTTGGGCGCGAAATAAGAGGTCACCAGATCGATCGCGCGGGCGCGCTGCATGTCGCGCTTGACCACTCGCGCCCAGGGCGAGAGCCGCCGCATCGGGCCGCCGAGCAGCCAGCGCGTCGCGCCTTCGGGTTCGCTCCACGAGTTGAGCATCCGCGCCAGCGCGCGCATCGAGGCGCGCGGCTGCTTCGCCCAGCGCGACAGCGCGTCGAAATAGCCGACCAGCCGCGCCGCGGCCGGGCCCTCGACGAGCAGCCCGAGGTCGCGCCACGCATCCTGCTCGGGCGTGCCGAAATAGCTGTCCTCGATGTTGAACCCGCCGATGATCACGCGTGCCTCGTCGGCAAGCGCGAGCTTCTGATGGTTGCGCAACAGATAACGTCGCCCCCAGCGCGGCACGAAGCGGCACATGTCGACGCCTGCCGCCTGCAGCGGATCGAAGAAATGGCGCGCGGCGGCATGCTCGCTGCCGAGCCCGTCGACGATGAGGTGGACCTGCACGCCGCGCTCCGCCGCCTCGATCAACGCGTCGCGCACCGCCACGCCGGCGGCGTCGTCGACATAGATGTAGTAGAGCACCCGCAGCGTGCGCCTGGCCGAGCGGATCAGCCCGAGCAGCGCTTCCATCCGTTCGGGGCCGGTGGGAAGCATGGTCAGCCGATTGCCATCGACCGTGAAGGGCTCGGACCATGGATCCATCCGTGATTCATGGGCCGCGCCGCCGCCGGCGGCAAGGGGCGCGGTCTCGGGCGCTCGCATAGGTCGATCCTTGTGACGCAGGTGAAACCATTGAACCCACGGGACGCGCGCGGGTTTCGCGCCGCGTTGCTCCGGGCGTTTTTCTTGACTTTCCACGGGGTCGTGCCTAAGTGCCGCCCCTCTCCCGAATTCCCAATTCAAGGAAGCGTAGATGGCGCGCGTCACAGTCGAGGATTGCGTCGACAAGGTCTCGAACCGGTTCGATCTGGTATTGTTCGCGGCGCAGCGCGCCCGGCAGATCTCGGGCGGCGCCGAGCTGACCATCGATCGCGATCGCGATAAAAACCCGGTCGTCGCGCTGCGCGAGATCGCTGAAGAGACCGTGCACCCCACGCATCTCGAGGAATCGGTGGTGTCGAGCCTGCAGCGCGTCCAGATCGACGACGAGGAAGCCCCGGACGAGGTCGGCTCGCTGGCGCAGTCGGCCGAGGCGCTCCGCCTCACCGCCGCCGCTCCGCCGCGCAACCAGAATCTCGGCAGCGACTACGAAGGCTGAGCCTTCGCGCATCGCTCAATTCGAAGCGGCCCCGGAGCGATCCGGGGCCGTTTTCTATTCGGGCCGTTTCTATTCGGGCTTGTCCGCGGCGCGGCCTTTGAAGCCCTGCGCCACCACGAACCACTCGACCGAACCCTTGCGGCTGGCGGGGGGCTTGGCATGCTTCACCGTGGTGAAATTGCGCTTCATCTCGGCGACCAGCGCCGAATCGGCGCCGCCGGCGAACACCTTGCCGACGAAGGCCCCGCCCGGCTCGAGCGTGTGGATCGCGAAGTCGAGCGCGGCCTCGACAAGGCCCATGGTGCGCAGCGCGTCGGTCTGCGGATGCCCCACGGTATTGGCCGCCATGTCGGAGAGGATCAGGTCCGGCGCGCCGCCCAGCGCCTCGATCAGCCGATCGGGAGCGGCATCGTCCATGAAGTCCATCTGGAAGATCGTCGCGCCGTCGATCGGGTCGACCGGCAGCAGGTCGATGCCCACCACCGCCGCCTTGGGCAGCCGCCTGCGCACCACTTGCGTCCATCCGCCCGGCGCGATGCCCAGATCGACGATCCGCTTCGCGCCGCGCAGGAAGCCGAATTTCTCGTCGAGCTCGGTCAGCTTGTACGCCGCGCGGCTGCGATAGCCCTCGGCCTTGGCGCGCTTCACATAGGGGTCGTTGAGCTGGCGCTCGAGCCACCGCGTCGATTGCGCCGAGCGGCTGCGCGCCGTCTTCACGCGCGTATGGCCGCGCCCTCCGCCACGGCTCACAGCCGGTCTCCATTCATCAGTCGTCGCAAAATGCCCTCGCGGATGCCGCGATCGGCGATCCCGATCCGCTCGGCCGGCCAGAGGTCGAGGATCGTCTCGAGGATCGCGCAGCCGGCGACGACGAGATCGGCGCGTTCGGACCCGATGCACGGCACTTGCGATCGCTCGGCCATGCTCATCTCGGCGATTCGCTGGCTTACCGCGCGCATCGATTGCGCGGGGACGATCAGCCCGTCGACCACCGAACGATCATAGGCCGGCAATCCCAGATGGACGCTCGCGAGGGTAGTTACCGTCCCCGAGGTGCCAAGCAGCCGCGGGGTGCCCTTGGGAGTCCGCAGCCGTGCCACGAAGGGCGCGAAGCTCTCGGCGACGCGCGCGCGCATATCGGCATAGACCGCGGCGCCGCGCTCGGCACCGTCGGCGAGCCCCGCGGCCTCGGTCAGCGAGACGACACCCCATGGCGCGCTGTGCCAGTCGAGGATGCGCGGCACCTCGGCGCGCGAATCGACCAGCACCAGCTCGGTCGAGCCGCCGCCGATGTCGAACACCAGCGCGGGACCGTCGCCGGGCTCGAGCAGCGCATGGCAGCCGAGCACCGCCAGCCGCGCCTCTTCCTCGGCGGTGATGATGTCGAGCGCGATGCCGGTCTCGTGATAGACGCGCTCGATGAACGCCGATCCGTTCGAGGCCTGACGGCACGCCTCGGTCGCTACCGAGCGTGCCAGCGCGACGTTGCGGCGCTTGAGCTTCTCCGCGCAGATTCGCAGCGCCGCGATCGTCCGCTCGATCGCCGCGTCGGAAAGCATGCCGGTGGTGGCCAGCCCCTCGCCGAGTCGCACGATTCGCGAAAAGGCGTCGATCACGGTGAAGCCGGCGCCTTGCGGCCGGGCGATCAGCAGCCGGCAATTATTGGTGCCGAGGTCGAGCGCCGCGAAATGGCGCGATTCGGGCCAGCGTGCGCGGCCGGGCCGCTCGGGCGGCGTCTTGACGATTGGCCGGGCGGAACCGCTGCTCCGGCCACGGGGCATTCTGGCTGGGCCATCCCCCATCGGGTTCACTCGCTTATTTTCTCTTCCGTCTCGGCCACATGCGACCGTCCGGTGCTTGGACGCGACGCTAGCGCAGCCGGATCGGGGGGGCAAGGCGGGGGCAACGGGCCCGAGTCGGCGGCTTTTGTCGCGTGGCGCGATGCCAAGACCCTTGACCGGCCGATTTCCGCCACTTAGGGGAGCGCGCTATTGCCCCGTCGTCTAAAGGTAAGACTACGGACTCTGACTCCGTCAATTGAGGTTCGAATCCTCACGGGGCATCCAGCTACCTTATCGGCCGCTCAGCGCGCCTCGGCGATCAGCTTCGCCGCTGCCTCGCTCGCCCAGTCATTCTCCCCGAGCATCCGCCAGACCTCGCGGCCACGCGAATCGTAGAGAATCGTCGCCGGCAGATTGACTCCGAGTTGCGTGCCGAAGGCGAGGTCGCTGTCGACAAAGGGCGGAAGCTTGTGGAGCTGCGCCTTCTCGAAGAACGGCGCAACCTTGGCCGGTTCGAAATCCTGGCTCACCGTCACCACCTGGAGCCGCTCGCCTTCGCGCGCCGCCAATGCGTCGAGCGTCGGCATTTCCTTGACGCAGGGCGCGCACCACGTCGCCCAGAGATTGAGCAGCACCGGCTTGCCGCGGAAATCGGCGAGCGTGCGCTTCTTGCCGGCGGCGTCGGTGAAGGGCAGCGTCGGCGCGGCCTCGCCCTTGTGGCTGCGGTCGAGCTTGTCGGCCATCGGGGCAGCCGCGGGGGAGCCGGAAGCCGCAGTCGTGGCTGGCGTTGCCGACGCGCCGGGCGCCGGTGCGACGCCCGTCGCGGCGGCATTCGCGGCCTCGGCTTGCCGCTCGGGCCCGGATTGCCTATCGCAGCCGCCGATCAGGCCTGCAGCGACGAGGAGAAGCGCGATAGTCGAGCGCAAGCATAGCTCCAATGCCATGTGGGGCGGGCGCTTCGCCGAAGGCCCGTCCGCCGTCATGCGTGAGATAAACGCGTCGATTCCCTTCGACAAGCGGATGTGGCGGCAGGATCTGCGCGGCAGCCAGGCGCATGCCGCGATGCTGGGCAAGCAGGGCATCGTCTCGGCGGAGGATGCCGCCCGGATCGCCGAAGGGCTCGACGCCGTCGCCGCCGAGTTCGAGGCCGAGGGCGTGCCCGACGATCTCGCGCTCGAGGACATCCATATGCTCGCCGAAGCGCGGCTCGCCGACCGGATCGGGCCGTCGGCGGGCCGGCTCCACACCGCGCGCTCGCGCAACGACCAGGTCGCGACCGATTTCCGCCTCTGGGTGCGCGATGCGATCGACCAGGCCGAAGCGGCGCTGGGCGGGCTGCAGGACGCTTTGCTCGCGCGTGCCGAGGAGCATGCCGAGAGCGTGATGCCCGGCTTCACCCATCTCCAGAGCGCCCAGCCAGTGACGCTCGGCCATCATCTGATGGCCTATTTCGAGATGATCGCGCGCGATCGCGCGCGACTGGTCGACGCGCGCGCGCGGATGAACCTCTGCCCGCTGGGCTCGGCGGCGCTCGCCGGCACCGGCTTCCCGCTCGATCGCGAGGCGACCGCCGCTGCGCTCGGCTTCGACGGTCCGACGCGCAACTCGCTCGATTCGGTGTCGGACCGCGACTTCGCGCTCGAATATCTCACCGCGGCGGCGCAGTGCAGCCTGCACCTCAGCCGTCTCGCCGAGGAATTCGTGATCTGGGCGAGCCAGCCCTTCGGCTTCGTCAGCCTGTCGGATCAATGGTCGACCGGCAGCTCGATCATGCCGCAGAAGCGCAATCCCGACGCCGCCGAGCTGGTCCGCGGCCATTCGGGACGGATTACCGGGGCGCTGGTGTCGCTGATGATGACGATGAAGGGCCTGCCGCTCGCCTATTCGAAGGACATGCAGGACGACAAGCCGCCGGTGTTCGAGGCGCACGACCTGCTCGGCCTGTGCATCGCGGCGATGACCGGGATGGTCGAGAGCGCGACCTTCCGCACCGATCGCATGCGCGCGCTTGCCGAGAGCGGCTTCGCCACCGCGACCGATCTTGCCGACTGGCTGGTCCGCGAGGCCGGCGTGCCGTTCCGCGAGGCGCACCACATCACCGGGCGCGCCGTCGCGGCGGCCGAGGCGCAAGGCGTCCGGCTCGATCAGTTATCGCTCGATGCCCTCAAGGAAATCGACGCGCGGATCGACGATCGCGTATATGGCGTTCTCAGCGTCGACGCGTCGGTGAACAGCCGCACGAGTTTCGGCGGTACCGCGCCGGTGCGGGTGCGTGCGGCGATCGCCGCGGCCCGCAAGGCGCGCGAGGAGGAAGGCCAATGAAGCGGCTGCTGCTGGTGGGAGGACTTTTGGCGCTGGCCGGCTGCGGCGCGCGCGAAGGTCTTAAACCCGCGCCGGGCCAGGCGCTGCCGCCGGCACCCTTCGGTGCCACCGCGACGCCGACCCCCGACGATCTGCTCAAGCCGCCGGTGCAGACCCGCCCCGCGCGCAGCGATGATCTGATCGAAAGCACCGACAAAAGGCGCAGCGACAAGTTCGATCTGCCGCCACCCAACTGACGGACAACAATGGACCATTTCAATTTGATCGACGGCGAACTGCACGTCGAGAACGTCCCGCTCGCGCGGATTGCCGAAGCTGTCGGCACTCCCGTCTATGTCTATTCGGCCGCGACCTTCCAGCGCCATGCCCGCGTGTTCCGCGACGGTCTGGCCGGGATCGCGCGCAAGCACCTCGCTTTCGCGGTCAAGGCCAATCCCAATCTCGCCGTGCTGCGGTTGCTCGCCAATGAAGGCTTCGGCGCCGATGTCGTGTCGGGCGGCGAGCTCGCCCGCGCGCTGGCGGCGGGGATGGCGGCGAAGGACATCGTCTTCTCGGGCGTCGGCAAGACCCGCGCCGAGCTTGAGCAGGGGCTCGACGTCGGCATCGGCCAGTTCAACCTCGAGCTCGAGGAAGAAGGCGTCGTCCTTGCCGAGATCGCCGCAGCGCGCGGCCTGCGCGCGCCGGCGACCTTGCGCGTGAACCCCGACGTCGATGCCGGCACGCACGAGAAGATCTCCACCGGCCGCGCCGAGAACAAATTCGGCCTGCCGATCGACGAGGCGCCCGCGATCTTCGATCGTCTCGCGCCGCTGCCCGGGCTCGATCTGCGCGGCATCGCGGTCCATATCGGCAGCCAGCTCCAGAGCCTCGCGCCGCTCGAGCGCGCGTTCGAGCGTGTGGGCAAGCTCGTCGCCGATCTGCGCGCTGCCGGCCACAGCATCACCCATGTCGATCTCGGCGGCGGGCTCGGCGTGCGCTACCGCGACAGCGACAATCCGCCTTCGCCGGCCGCGTTCGGCGCGATGGTCGAGCGCGTCACGCGCGGCTGGGACGTCGAGCTGATGTTCGAGCCCGGCCGGGTGATCTCGGCCAATGCCGGGGTGCTGCTCACCGAGGTGCTGTGGGTGAAGCCGGGCGCGGTCAATCCCTGGGTCATCGTCGATGCGGCGATGAACGATCTCGCGCGAGTCGCGATGTACGACGCGCATCACGATTTCGAGGCGGTCCGCCCCAGCGGCGAGAAGTTCGTCGCCAATGTCGCCGGCCCGGTCTGCGAGAGCAGCGACGTCTTCGCCAAGGGCCGCGAGATCGACCGCGTCCAGACCGGCGACCTCGCGATCCTGCGCAGTGCCGGCGCCTATGGCGCGACGATGGCGAGCACCTACAATAGCCGCCCGCTCGTCCCCGAAGTGCTCGTCTCCGGCGATCGCTTCGAGGTCGTCGCCGGCCGGATCTCGGCCGAGGCGATCATGGCCGAGGAACATGTTCCGGACTGGCTGAAATGAGCCTCGCCGCCCTGCCGATCTTCGTGAAGCTGGCGGGGCGGCCGGTGATCCTGATCGGCACGGGCGAGATCGCGGACGCCAAGCGGCGGCTGCTCGAGCGCGCCGGCGCGCGCGTCGTCGACGAAGCGGCGGCGGCCGCGCTCGCGATCGTCGCAGTCGAGGCGCCCGAGCCGATCGTCGTGCGGCTGCGCGCGCGCGGCGTGCTGGTCAACACGGTCGACCGGCCCGATCTCTGCGACTTCACCCTGCCCGCGATCGTCGATCGCGACCCCGTGCTGGTCGCGGTCGGCACCGGCGGCGTCTCGGCGGGACTGGCCGCGGCGCTCCGCCAACGGCTCGAGGTCGTGCTGCCGGTGGGGCTTGGCGGGCTGGCGCGGGCATTGGCGGCAGCGAAGCCGGCGATCCGGCGGCGCTGGCCCGAGTCGGGCGCGCGCCGGCGGGCGCTGGGCGCCGCGCTGGCGGGCCCGCTCGATCCGCTTTGGGAGCATGAGGAGGATGCGGTCGCTACATGGCTGGCGGACGCGGCCGAACCCGCCCCGGCGCTGCTCCGCTTCGCTCTCGCCTCGGGCGATCCGGACGATCTCAGCCTGCGCCAGGCGCGCGCGCTTGCGCAGGCCGAGCGCGTCTATCATCGTCCCGAAGTGCCGAACGCCATTCTCGATCGCGCCCGCGCCGATGCGGCGCGCATCGCCTGCGAAGCCGCCCCCGCCGCGTCCGGGACGGGCCTGTCGGTCTATCTGGAGATGGCGCGATGAGCGGCTTTGCCTATGTCGTTCACGACGGGAAGGTCGAATCGCCACCGCTCAAGCAGGCGCTCGGGTTCCGCGCCGGCCTCGTCTGGATCCACCTCACCACCAATGACGCGCGCGCCAAGGCATGGCTTGGCGGCGAGGCGGGGCTTTCCCCTTATGTCATCGAGGCGCTGACCGCGGCCGAGACGCGCCCGCGCTGCGATCCGTTCGGCGAAGGCGCGGTGATCAACCTGCGCGGCCTGTCCTCCGACGAGCTCGCGGCGTCCGATTTGCTCGCCTCGATCCGTATCTACGCGCATGACGGCTGCGTCTTCTCGGTGACGCGCAAGGCGCTCAATGCGCTTCAGCCGGTCCGCGCGCGGGTCGAGGCCGGCAAGATCCTCGATCCCGGCGATCTGATCGCCGCGCTCGCCCTCGCGATCACCGAGGAACTCGATCCCGTGGTCGCCGATCTCGGCGATTCGCTCGATGATTGCGAGGAGCAGATCGCCGCGCGCCACGCCTTCGAGCTGCGCCGGATGGTCAATCGCGTGCGCAGCCAGGCGATCGGCTTTCGCCGCTTCCTCAATCCCCAGCGCGCCGCGCTCGAAAAGCTCGCCGCGATGCCGAGCGATTGGCTGGCCGAAGACGATCGCCTCCATCTCTCCGCCGCCGCCGATCGCGCCGCGCGCATGGCCGAGGAGCTGGAGAGTATTCGCGAGCGCGCCGCGCTCACGCATGAGACGCTCACCGATCTCCGCTCGGAGCAGATCGACCAGCGCTCGCTGATCATCGCGGTCGTCGCGATGGTGTTCCTGCCGCTGACCTTCATCACCGGGCTGCTCGGCATGAACGTGGCGGGCATCCCCTTCGCGCACGAGCCTTGGGCGTTCTGGGGCGTATTCTGGTTCTGTGTGGTGATCGCAGTGGTGATCGCGGCCTATTTCGTCCGGCGGCACTGGTTCGAGCGCTAGGAGCGCTATGCTGCGTCGCGCCGCACCGCTAGCTCGTCATGGAGATGGCGGATCGATCCCATCAGCCGGATGCGGTCGGCGCGGGTCGCGGCCAGTTCGGCTTGTGCTTCGCCGAGCTCGATCGCACGCGCGGCGACGCGGGCGTCGAGCGCGAGATTGAGCCGCTTGAGTTCTTCGATCCGGGTCGCGCGCGCCAGCGTCCGCTCGATCCGCGCGCCGAGCAGCGCGAACCCGATCGGCTTCGCCAGCCAATCATCGACCCCGGCGCCGAAAGCGGCGACGGCGGCCTCTTCGTCCGGCCCCTCGCCGAGCATGATCACCGGAAGGTCCGCGGTGTCACGCGATCCGCGGATCTCGGCGAGCAGATGCGTCGCGGCGCTGGTCGGGGCGAGCGCGTCGATCAGAACGAGGTCGAAGCCGCGCGCCGAGACGAGCTCGAGCGCCTGGCAGGCCGAGTTGGCGAGCACGACGAGATAGCCGAGATTGCCCAGCCGCTGTGCGATCTCGTTCAGGCTGGTGCGACAAGTGCCGGTAGCCAGGACGGTGCGCATCGCCTTGCGGCGCGCGCCCGCTATTGCCCGGCTCGAAGCCTGTTCCATTCGCGTTTCAAACCCCCCGGTCCAAACGCGGATGCTAGCCGCCAAGCCCTCATTAAACCGTTAAGGGCGTCCGCCTCAGCGGCGCAGAAAGGCGAAGATCTGGTCGACCATGATCGCCATCTGCGGCTGGCACTGGGCGATCGCGTCGCCGGGTTCGGCGACGTTGATCGCCAAGCCCATCGGCGTGGGCCAGCCGCGCAGCGAATGGGTGATCGTGCGCAACGCCTGCAGCGTCGATACCGCCGCCTGCCAGCCCCCCGCGGTGGCGATCAGCCCCACCGGCAGCCCGTCGAAATAGACGCGCTCGTCGGCGCGGAGCTGCTCGACATAATCGAGCGCGGTCTTGACCAGGCCCGAAAGCGTCCCGTGATAGCCGGGCGACCCCACGATCACCGCATCGGCGGTGCGCAGCGCCTCGAGATAGCGCCCGATCACCGGATCGCGCTCGGCATTGCCCGGTTCGTAATGCGGGAAGGCGATCGCGTCGCCGGTGAGCAGCGTGACCCGCGCCCCGCGCGCCGCGGCGATGTCCAGCGCGGCCGCGAGCAGCCGTCCGGTCACCGATTCGGGTCGCAGCGTGCCGCCCAGGGCGACGATATGGGGTGCGCTCATGCCGCCTGCGCTAGCGCATAGGGTTCCGTCGCGCCAGCATCGCGCGCGATGCTGGCCGGCCGGATAGCGATCGGCGAGTCGAACGTTGGCACGGGATCGAAGGGAGGCCGGGATGCTCGAACATGTTCCCCATTGGCTGGGCAGCGCGCTCAAGGGATTGCGCGCGGGGTCGGACAAGCTCGTCATCGCCCAGCCCGGGCTAGGCTCCTTCGCCGCATTGCATCTCGCCAGCCCCGCCTTCGCCAATGGCGCGCGCCTGCCCGAGCGCTTCACCGCCGACGGCGCGGGGGTCTCGCCGCCCTTGTTCTGGACCGGGGTTCCCGAAGGCACCGAGCGGCTCGCGCTGATCGTCGAGGATCCCGACGCGCCGGCGCCGCAGCCTTTGGTCCATGCGGTGGTCTGGGACCTGCCGCCGCACGAAGGCGAGCTCAAGGAGGGCGCGATCCGCGCCGACGGCAGCGGTGACGACGACGGCCGGGATGTCGGACGCAACTCGTATCTCGGCGAAGGCTGGCTGCCGCCCGATCCGCCCACCGGCCACGGCCCGCATCATTATGCCTTCCAGCTCTTCGCGCTCGGCCCCGGCCCCGATGTCGGCGATACGCCAGGGCGCGGCGCGATCGTCAAGGCGATGGCGGGGCGCGTGCTCGCGGCGGGGCTGCTCACCGGCACCTATTCGCGCGGCGAAGAGGCGCCGGTGGGGCCGGCCGGAAGCGCCGCGCCGGCTTAGCCGTCGACGCCTAGCCGTTTACGATCGTCCCGCCATTGGGGTGGAGCACCTGCCCCGACATATAGCTCGCATCCTCGCAGGCGAGGAACAGGAAGGCGGGCGCGACTTCGTTGGGCTGGCCCGGCCGGCCCATCGGGGTGTTCTCGCCGAAAGTCTCGAGCTTTTCGGGGCTGGCGCCCCCCATCGGGTTGAGCGGGGTCCAGATCGGCCCGGGCGCCACGGCGTTCACGCGGATGCCCTCGCCCACTAGATTCTCTGATAGGCTGCGGGTGAAGGCAGTGATCGCACCCTTGGTGCTCGAATAGTCGAGCAGCTCCTTCGAGCCCTGGTACATCGTCACCGAGGTGCAGTTCACGATCGCCGCGCCCTGTTTCAGATGCGGGCGCGCCGCCTGGGTGAGGAAGAACATCCCGAAGATGTTGGTCTGGAAGGTGCGTTTGAGCTGTTCCTCGGTGATGTCGGTGATGTCCTTGTCCGGATGCTGCTCGCCGGCATTGTTGACCAGCACGTCGATCCGGCCGAACTTCTCGATTACCTGGGCGACTGCGCGGTCGCAGAAATCCTTGTCGCCCACATCGCCGGCGATGGTCAGCGCCTCGCGACCTTCCGAGCGGACGATGTTCGCGGTCATCGCGGCATCGTCATGCTCGCACAGATAGAGGATCGCGACATCGGCGCCTTCGCGCGCATAGAGCGCGGCGACGGCGCGGCCGATGCCGCTATCGGCACCGGTGATCACCGCGACCTTGTCCTTCAGTCGGCCGGAGCCGCTGTAGCGCGGCTCCCAGTCTGGCTTGGGTTCGAGTGCGCTTTCATGTCCGGGCAGCGCGTCCTCGTGGATCATGTCGATCGTCTCGGTATCACTCATCGGCCGGGCTCCAGAGGGAGGGTTTGCCGAGAGAACCGGTGCGGAACGCCGGAAGTTCCGTGTCTTTATCGCCGCTTGCGGGCGGCGGGGCAGGGTTCAGGCGAACAGCGCCGAACCCTGCGTCGCGGTGGCGAGGACCATCGTGGCGGTGATGCCGAACGATGCGAGGCCAAGCAGAACGCTACGTACCATGATGACTAACTCCTTGAATGCGAACCGGCTCAGGCGATCGGGACGACCGGGGTCGAGAAGACGACGAAAGCGGCGGTGAGCAGGACGGCGCTGACGACGGCAACGGCGTGCTGGAACGAGACGAGACGGACGGCCATTTGAACTTACTCCCTGGCTGGATCGGCTCCCGGACCATCCGGTTGCCGATGCCAACTTTATAGCAGGGAGCGTGCCAATTCCGATAAGTAGTTGAAAACTATGATTTCAAACTTTTGCGGCCGCGAGAGTTGGGAAAATTTTCGCGTTCATTTGGCGTAAATCACCAATCACAAGCGGACAGTGAGTGTCCGGAATCGGTCAGCCGACCAGCAGACAGTTCCGCCCGGCGGTCTTGGCCGCGTAGAGCAGCCGGTCGGCGCGGTGGAACACCGTCGACAGCCCGTCGCCCGCCTCCGCCGCGGCGAGCCCGGCCGAGAAGGTGATCTCGCCGAGCGGTGCGTCGCTCTCGCGCAGCCGGTAGCGCTTGGTCGCGACGGTCGCGCGCGCGGCATCGAGCGTGGCGCGCGCGCTTTCGATGCTCACCCCGGTGAACAGCACCGCGAATTCCTCGCCGCCATAGCGCGCGACGAGATGGCCGGCGCAGGTCTGGCCAAGCGCCTCGGCAATCGCCTTGAGCACCCGGTCGCCCACCGCATGGCCGAAGCGGTCATTGACCGACTTGAAATGATCGACGTCGCACACCGCGAGGCAGATCGCGGCGCCCGTCGCCGCCTGCGCCGCATAGGCCTCTTCCAGCGCGCGGCGATTGGGCAGATCGGTCAGCGGATCGCGCCGGGCATTGTCGCGCGCTTCCTCGAGCTTCTGGCGCAGCTCGCTGGCTTCGCGTGTCGCGCTCTCGAGCCGGGCCTCGGCGCTGTGGACGCGCTCGATCATCCCCGCGGTGATCCGCGCGACTTCGCCGATCACCCCGGCATTGTCCGCCTCGCCCGAGCGCGAGATCGCCTCGGCGCTCGCCGCGAGGTCGCGCCCGAAGCCCTGGGTCTCGGCGCGTATCGCAGTGACCATGTCCTGGAAGCCCTCGACCTGCATCTGGGTCGCGGCGACAAGCCCGTCGGCCTTTTGCTTGGCATCCTTGGCGTTGGGCGTCGGCTGGACGTCGCAGCCGAGCTTCTCGATGTCGCGCTGGGTCAGCCGCACGCCACCATCGGTGAGCGCATAGACGGCACGCGCGAGCGGGCCCTCGGGATCGGCGAGCAAATGATAAGCGAAAGCATAGTTGCCGGGATCAGGGTCGAGCCGCTGATCGACAAGGAATTCGCCGATTCGGTCGTAAAGGCGGCGCGACGAATCGCTTTGACTTGCCGCCCGGACGGCCCGTGCGCCGACCATAGGCCCTAAACCCCTGCATCTTTAAGACGCGGACGGCGTTCCCGCCCGCATTGCTATCGGACAGGGGTCTAACGGCGAACTGCTAATATCCGGTGAGCAAATGCTTTCCCAGAAATGAAGAGCCGGCGCTCAGCCGCGCTTGCCGGCCTTGTATTTGCGGACGACGTCGAGCGTCATCTTGATGTGATCGCCGGGATTCATGTCGGTATGCGCGAACAGGATCTTGCCGTCGGGGGCGATCACATAGCTGGTCCGGCTGGTGACCGTCGTCGGCGTGCCGTCGGGCTTTTTGAGCAGCACGTCATAGCCCTTGATCACCTGGGGCGACGCCGCGGCCACCGCGAACTTGCCCGCGCAATGCGCGCTCGAAAAGGCGACGAGCTTGTCGACATTGCCCGCCGTCATCCCGATCACGGTCGCGCCTGCCGCGGTGAAATCGGGAAGCGCCGCGGCAAAGGCGGCCGCTTCGACATTGCAGCCGCCGGTGAATGCGGCGGGGAAGAAATAGAGCACGACCGGGCCCTTCCGGAGCGCGGCCTTGAGGTCGACGTTGAGCGGCTTGCCCGCCATCGCGCCCGACGCGACGAAATTCGGGGCGACCGCGCCGGGGGCGAGCGCCGCCTCGACCGGCAGCGACAGCGGCAGGAGCAGGGCAGCGAGGAGAAGCTTGGTCCGCATGGCATCACTCCTTGGGTGGCGGTCTATCGGGTCAGCGCGATCCCGATCCGCGCATGGGTATCGTTGCGACGATAGTCGTCGAGCGCTTCACCATAGCCGGTAAAAGCCTGGCCGAAGAGATAGAAACCGACGCCGCCGCCGATCGGCGCGAGCGGATACGAGGCGAACAGCTCGGCGCCGCCGCGGCGGGTCTCGAAATTGCCGCGCCCGGTGATCGCGATCTTGAGCCCGTCCTTCTGGCGGATCGCGGCGGTCAGCGCGGTATAGCCGAAATAGTCCTTCACATCGGGAGCGACGCCAAGCTTGCCGACATAGAACCAGGCCTGGGGCGCGACGTCGAGATGCCAGTCGCCGCCGAGATCGAAGCTCTTCTCGACCCGGCCGAAGAGGCGGTTGAGATCGACCGAATCGAGCGCGCCGCGGCCGTTCGAATCGTGCCGCCAGCCCAGCGCCACCTTGGTCGTCTCGTCGACGGGCACGTCGGCATAGACTTCGGGGGTGTAGTTGGTCGAACGGAACGGGCCCGAGGGCTCGCGCAGCGCCCAGAACATCGTCTGGGTATAGGCGAAGCGGAGGTTGCCGAGCTTGAGCGGCGCGTCTTCGGCGAACGGGCGGAAAGCGAAGCTTACCTGCAGCTTGCCGCCGGCATCGCCGGTGCCGAACACGCCATAGACCGGCTCGTGCGGCTCGAATCGGCCGAGGAAGGCGGCGGAGGAGCCGGTCGAGCTCTGCACCACGCTCTCCTCGGCAGGGATCTTCGCCGCGGCGTGCTGCGCGCCTGGCGGAATCGCGGTGCCGGCGATGCCGACCGGCACATAGCGTGCCTTGGCGAAGCCGCCGGGGGCGATCGTCGGGGTCGGGCCGGGCGCGCGCTCGAGCACCAGCCGCGTGCCGTCCACCGCGGTGACCTCGATCTGGCGCGGGCCGGCGTCGGCGATCGGCGCGGCCGTCTCGTTGACGAGAAACACCTCGACTCCGCGCAGCGCCTCGGCCTCGGACGCCGGCTGGGCAGGCACCGCCCGCACCTGGGCGAGCGCGGGGGACGAGGCAGCGAGACCGAGGAGCACGAGGATCAGACGCATTGCCGAAACGACTGACAGCGCTTTGTGACCTTGGCGAGTCAAAAACGGGCGGGTAGGGCGGCGGACATGGCCGTTTCCGAGACCGATATCGCGCTTGCCGCGCGCCTCGCCGATGCCGCGGGCGCGGCGATCCGTCCCTATTTCCGCGGGTCCTTCGGGCTCGAGGCCAAGGAGGATCAGTCGCCGGTGACGCGTGCCGATCGCGAGGCCGAGGAGGCGATGCGTCGGCTGCTCATCGCCGAGCGGCCGATGGACGGCATCATCGGCGAGGAGTTCGGTATCCGCGAAGGCAGCAGCGGGCGGCAATGGGTGCTCGATCCGATCGACGGCACCCGCGCCTTCATCGCCGGCCGCCCGATCTTCGGGACGCTGATCGCCTTGATCGAGGATGGCTGGCCGTTGCTCGGGGTGATCGACCAGCCGATCATCGGCGAGCGCTGGCTCGGCGTCGCGGGACGCCCGACGCTCTTCAACGGCAAGCCGACCGAGACCCGCGCCTGCCGCGATCTCAAGGGCGCGATTCTCGGCACCACCTCGCCGGCGCTGTTCGACGATCACCAGCTCCACGCCTTCGAGCATCTCGATGCCGCGGTGATGAGCACGGTGCTCGGCGGCGACTGCTATAATTATGGCTGCGTCGCGAGCGGCTGGCTCGATATCGTCGTCGAGGCAGGCCTCAAGCTCCACGATTTCGCCGCGCTCGTCCCGATCGTCGAAGGCGCCGGCGGGCGGATGTGCGATTGGCAGGGCGATCCGCTCCATGCCGGTAGCAACGGCGAAGTCGTCGCCGCGGGCGATCCCGCGCGGATCGAGGAGATCCTCGAAGCGCTGGCCTGCCGGGGGCACTGAAGCCGCCGCCGGGGTCGGCACCTTACCAGCAGGCGCTCGGATTGCCCGCGGTAGGAACCACTTCCCGGGCAAATTGCGGCCCCGCCTCTCGCCCTGCGTCTACGGGTGATCGAGACGGCCTTCGACAAAGTCACTTGCCATCCTATATCGTCGGAATGTCGATTCCCTCGGATCCCCGCGCGTTCCTCTATCGCGAGCTTGACCCCGAAACCGCCACCCGGCTGACCGCCGACGCGCTGGCCAGCGCCGAGGATGGTGAGCTCTATCTCCAATATCGCAAGACCGAGGCGTTCGGTTTCGACGACGGCCGGCTCAAGACCGCGTCGTTCGACACCCAGTCGGGGTTCGGTCTGCGCGCGGTATCGGGCGAGACCACGGCGTTTGCCCATGCCAACGAGATCAGCCCCGCCGCGATTCGCCGCGCCGCCGAGACGATGACGCTGATCGAGCCGAGCAGGAACGGGAAGGCGCCGCCGCCGCAGGGCAGCAACCGCCACCTCTACACCGACAGCGATCCGCTCGATCTGGTGCCCTTCGCCGACAAGGTGAATCTCTGCCAGACGATCGATGCCGCCGCCCGCGCCCGCGATCCGCGCGTCGTCCAGGTCTCGGTCGGGCTGACCGGCTCATGGGGCGTGGTCGAGATCGTCCGCCCCGACGGCTTCATCGCCACCGATGTCCGTCCGCTGGTCCGGCTCAACGTCTCGGTCGTCGTCGAAACCAATGGCCGGCGCGAGACCGGCAGCTTCGGCACCGGCGGGCGCACGCTCTACGACCGGCTGTTCGAGCCCGCGACGTGGAACCGCGCGATCGACGAGGCGCTGGCGCAGGCGCTGGTCAATCTCGATGCCGAGGACGCCCCCGCCGGCGACATGACCGTGCTGTGCGGCCCTGGCTGGCCCGGCGTGCTGCTCCACGAAGCGGTCGGCCACGGTCTCGAGGGCGATTTCAATCGCAAGGGCACCAGCGCCTTTTCGGGCCGGATCGGCGAGCGCGTCGCCGCGCCGGGCGTCACCGTGGTCGATGACGGATCGATCACCGATCGGCGCGGCTCGCTGTCGATCGACGACGAAGGCACGCCGACGCGCGAGACCGTCCTGATCGAGGACGGCATCCTCAAGGGCTATATGCAGGATCGCCTCAACGCCCGGCTGATGGGCGTCGCGCCGACCGGTAACGGCCGCCGCGAATCGTTCCAGCACGCGCCGATGCCGCGGATGACCAACACCTTCATGAAGGGCGGCAACGACGATCCCGCAGAGCTGCTCGCGCGGGTGAAGCGCGGCATCTATGCCAAGTCGTTCGGCGGCGGGCAGGTCGACATCGTCTCGGGCAAGTTCGTCTTCTCGTGCACCGAGGCCTATCGGATCGAGAACGGCAAGCTCGGCCGTCCGATCAAGGGCGCGACGTTGATCGGCGACGGCCCCACCGTGCTCCACAAGGTCACCGGCATCGGCAATGACTTCGCGCTCGACGAAGGGGTGGGGATGTGCGGCAAGGGCGGCCAGTCGGTTCCCGCCGGCGTCGGCCAGCCGACCCTGCTGGTCGAAGGCCTTACCGTCGGCGGCACCGCCGCCTGACGGCTTGCCTTACGAACTGTCTTATAATAACAACACACCGTGGTGTTGCACTTTTCCCTGTGCCGCGAGGCCGATAAGAGGCCCTGATGGCCCGCGAACCCGGCTCCGGCGACGTCCGCTTTCCGCTACGGCGACCGGCTGAATCCGGCGACGACTCGTCGGCGCCGCAGGTCCGTGCGTGGCGGCCGCAGAGCGCGAGTCTCACGCCGCTCGAAGCGACCGTCGCCGTGCCGGTGCCCGAGGCACCCAGGCCGGGCCTCGTTCCCGATCCCTTCTGGCGCGCGCCGCCGCCGCCTCCCCCGCCGCCGTCCGACGGCGGGGGAGGCGGCGACGAAGGCGAGGCGGGCAATCTCCCTGCGATCCGCAAGCGGCGCTTTCGCTTCCGCTGGCGCTGGGTGAGCTGGGGAATTGCCGGGTTCATCCTGCTCTTCGTGCTCGCCGTGGCCTGGCTCGCGCTCACCGCGCCGCTATCGAAGTCGCTCCAGCCGCCGGCGCCGCCGTCGATCACCTTGCTCTCGGCCGAGGGCAAGCCGATCGCGCGCCGCGGCGCCGACATCGCCGGTCCGGTCGACGTCACCAAATTGCCCGATCACGTCGCCCAGGCCTTCACTGCGATCGAGGATCGGCGCTTCTATTCGCATCTCGGCGTCGATCCGCGCGGGATCATGCGCGCGTTCCTTCACAACGCGACGAGCAGCGGCGGCTCGCAGGGCGGCAGCACGATCACCCAGCAGCTCGCCAAGAACGCGTTCCTCACTTCCGATCGGACGATGACGCGCAAGCTGCGCGAGGTGATGATCGCCTTCTGGCTCGAGGCATGGCTCACCAAGGAGGAGATTCTCTCGCGCTATCTTTCGAACGTCTATTTCGGCGACAATGTCTATGGCCTGCGCGCCGCCGCGGAGCATTATTTCAGCACCACGCCCGAGAAGCTGACGCTCAGCCAGGCCTCGCTGCTCGCCGGGCTGGTCAAAGCGCCGAGCCGGCTCGCGCCGACGGGCAATCTCAAGGGCGCGCGCGAGCGGCAGAAGCTGGTGATCGGCGCGATGGTGGCGAGCGGCGCGCTGACCGAGGCCGAGGCCGCGCGGGTGCGCCCGGCGGTGCTGCGGGTGAGCAAGGAGAAGGAACTCCCCAACGGCACCTATTTCGCCGATTGGGTGCTCCCCGAGGCGCGCGATCGCGCCGGCGGGGTGGCGACCGAGCAGACGGTCAAAACCACGCTCGAAATGGATCTTCAACAGGCGGCCGAGCGCGCGGTGCGCGGCGCGGGGCTGCGCAAGACCCAGATCGCGCTCGTCGCGATGCGCCCCGACGGCCGCGTCGTCGCGATGGTCGGCGGCAAGAGCTATCGCGAGAGCCCGTTCAACCGCGCCACCCAGGCGCGGCGCCAGCCGGGCTCGACCTTCAAGCTGTTCGTCTATCTCGCCGCATTGCGCTCGGGGATGACACCGGACAGCATCGTCGATGATTCGCCGGTGACGATCGGCGACTGGTCGCCGACCAACAGCGACGGGCGCTATGCCGGCAAGATCACGCTGCGCCAGGCTTTCGCCAAGTCGAGCAACGTCGTCGCGGCGCGGCTGACCAACGAGATCGGCGTCGGCCGGGTGATTCGCGCCGCGCGCGACCTCGGCATCTCGACGCCGATCGCGAGCGAAGCCTCGATCGCGCTCGGCACCTCGAATGTCTCGCTGCTCGAGCTGACCGCCGCCTATGCCGCAGTGGCCAACGGCAGCTATCCGGTGCGTCCGCGCGGGCTCGACGATGCCGAGAGCGCCGACGACTGGCTTGCCGCGCGACTCGGTTCGGCGACGCGTATCCCCGGCGGGCAGCTCGACGACATGCGCTCGTTGCTCGCCACCGTCGTCAGCGCGGGCACCGGCCGCGGCGCCGCGTTGTCGATCCCCGCCTTCGGCAAGACCGGGACCACGCAGGATGCGCGTGACGCCTGGTTCATCGGCTATGCCGGCGATCTGGTCGCGGCGGTGTGGATCGGCAACGACGATAATTCGCCGATCCCCGGCCTGTCGGGCGGCGGCATCCCGGCGCGCGTCTGGCGCGACTTCATGGTCCGTGCGCTCGGCGTCTCGGTGCTGCCACCACCGCCGGTCGAGGAGCAATACGACAACGAGATGTCGCTCGACGATGTGCTCAACAGCGTCGGCGAGTTCGTCGAAGGCTCGCAGATCGACACCGATGTGCTCGGTCCGCGCGATCGCCCGTCGCCGCAGGACGAGGAGCTTCCGCCCGAGGACGAGGAGGAGGCGCCGCCGCCGCCACGCGGTTATGGCGCGCGCCGCGGCGAGGAATAGAGAATTGACCTGAAGCGCGGGGGCCGCGATGGCGTGGCGCATGCGCTTCTTCTCCGACAACGCCGCGCCCGTCTGCAGCGAAGTGCTCGATGCGCTCGCCCGGGTGAATGTGCTCGATACCGCCTATGACGGCGATCGCTGGTCGCAGCAGCTCGACGGAGCCTTCTCGGATCTGTTCGGAACCGCGGTGCGCGCGCTCTGGGTGCCGACCGGCACCGCCGCGAACAGCCTCGCGCTCGCCGCGCTTTGCCCGCCGCATGGCGGCGTGGTCTGCCACCGCGACGCGCATATCAATGTCGACGAATGCGGCGCGCCCGAATTCTACACCCATGGCGCCAAGCTGCTCACGGCCGAGGGGCCCGGCGCCAAGCTCACCCCCGACGCGATCCGCGCGGTGATCGATCCGATCCGCAACGACGTCCATCAGGTCCAGCCGCACGCGATCTCGATCACCAACGCCACCGAATATGGCCTTGCCTACACGCCGGACGAAGTCGCCGCGATCGGCGACCTCGCCAAGGCGCGCGAGCTGGGTCTGCATATGGACGGCGCACGCTTTGCAAATGCGGTCGCGCATCTCGGCTGCCACCCCGGCGACGTGACGTGGCGCGCCGGCGTCGACGCGCTGAGCTTTGGCTTCGTCAAGAATGGCGGGATGAGCGCCGAGGCGCTGATCTTCTTCCAACCCGAGCTCGCCGATGCGACGCTTTATCGCCGCAAGCGCGCCGGGCTGCTCGCCTCCAAGGGGCGCTATCTCGCGGCGCAGCTGCTCGCGATGCTCGAAGGCGATCTCTGGCTCGCCCATGGCCGCGCCGCCAATGCCGGGGCGCGGCTGCTGGCGCTGGCGGCGGGCGACCGGCTGGTCCATCCGGTCGAGGCCAATGAAGTGTTCCTCAAGGTCCGCGCCGAGGAAGCCGAGTCGCTCCGCGCGCTGGGCTTCGATTTCTACGATTGGGGCGTCGGCGAGGCGCGGCTGGTGATCTCGTGGGACCAGCGCGAAGCGGCGATCCGGCCGTTGGCGGATGCGATCGCGGCGCTGTGAGGCGCTTCACCTCCTTCAAGGCGCCGATCATCGAGCCGCCCGTCGAACCGGTTCCGCCGCGCTCGGCGCGGCTCGACGTCATCCTGCCCTTCCTCGTCGTCACGCTGATCTGGGGATCGACCTGGATCGTCATTCGCGACCAGCTCTCGGTGGTCCCGCCGAGCTGGTCGGTGACCTATCGCTTCACCGTGGCGGGGGTCGTGATGCTCGGCTGGGCGCTGCTCCGTCGCGAGCCGCTGGGGCTCGATCTGCGCGGCTGGGCCTTCGCGATCGCGCTCGGCTTCGCCCAGTTCGTGCTCAACTTCAACTTCGTCTACCGCGCCGAGCAGCACATCACCTCGGGGGTGGTGGCGATCGTCTACGCGCTGCTGCTGGTGCCCAACGCGCTGCTCGCGCGCGCTTTTCTCGGCCAGCGCATGGGGCGCCAGCTGCTCGTCGGATCGGCGGTGGCGATGGCCGGGGTGGCGCTGCTCTTCGTCCATGAGGCGCGGCTGAGCGATGCAGGCCCCGAACAGGCGTTGCTCGGGATCGGCATCGCGCTGCTGGGCGTGCTGTCGGCCTCGGTCGCCAACGTCATGCAGGCGACCCAGACCGCCAAGGCCTATCCGATGGCCGCGACGCTCGGCTGGGCGATGCTCGGCGGCGCGGCGATCGACGCGGTCTGGGCGTGGACGACGGTCGGTCCGCCGATGATCGAACCGCGCTGGGGCTATATCGCAGGCACGCTCTATCTCGGCATTTTCGGCTCGGCGCTGGCCTTCACCATCTATTTCCAGCTGATCCGGGTGATCGGCCCGGCCAAGGCGGCCTATACCAGCGTGCTGATCCCGGTGATCGCGATGCTGCTCTCGACGCTCTTCGAAGGCTATCGCTGGTCGCTGCTCGCGGGCGGCGGCGCCGCGCTGGTGGTGGTCGGGCTGGTGCTCGCGCTCAAGGCGCGCAGGCCCAATCGATAGTCGGGAAAGCGCGGCCGCCAGCCGAGCAGGCGCTTCGCCTTGCCGTTCGCGACACGCCGGTTCTCGGCGTAGAAGGCGCGCGCCTGCGGGCTGAGCTCTGCGGCGTCGAGCGGGACGAGCGGCGGCACCGGCAACCCGAGCAGCACGCAGGCAAAGGCGATCACCTCGCTCTGCGCCGCGGGCAGATCGTCGGCGAGGTTGTATGCGCCCGCGGGCGCCTCGAACCCCGCGATCACGCCGGCGACAATGTCGTCGCGATGGACGCGGCTGAACACCTGCCCCGGCACATCGACGCGTAGCGCCGCGCCGCGCGCGACGCGGTCGAGCGGCGAACGCCCCGGGCCGTAGATTCCCGGCAGGCGGAACACCCGCGCGCCGAGCGCCAGCCAGCTGGCATCGGCTTCGGCGCGGGCGGTGCGGCGGCCGCCGCCGATCGGGGCGCTCTCGTCGACCCACGCGCCGCCGGTATCGCCATAGACCCCGGTCGAGGAGAGATAGCCGCGCCACGCGCGCGCTGCGGCGATCTCCGCGCCATAAGCGGTGAGGATCGGATCGGTGGTCTCGGGCGCCACCGTCGATACGATGTGCGTGGCGCGGGCGATCTCGAACGCGACGCGGTCGCGATCCGCGAAGGCGATGCTCGCGTCGCGCCCGTCGCGCGTCACCGCCGCGATTCGCCACGCCCCCGCGGCGAGGCGCGCCGCCAGCGCGCTGCCGGTATAGCCGCGCCCGAAGATCAGCAAGCGCATGGATCATTCCTCCCCTGGAGGGGGAGGATCTGGCTACCGCGCGCCATGGCCCCCGAACGCCACGCCGAAAAAGTCACCCCTGACCCAGCTCGGCCGCGCATCGCCATCGGCCACTGCGCGCGCCGCGGCATAGTTCACCCGCGCGAACTTCGCCGCCGCCGTCCAGTCGATCGGCAGCGCGATGTCGTCCGACGGCTTGTGATAATGGCTGGCGAGAAACTCCATCTGCGCCGCCTCGCCCGGCCCGCCGGGGCCGCTGTCGATCGACACCGCGGGGATGCCGGCCTGGACGAAGCTGTAGTGATCCGAGCGGACGAAGAACATTTCCTCGGGCGCGGGATCGGGGACGACCGCGAGCCCTTCGGCCGCCGCCGCCGCGGCATAGGTCGCGCCGAGGCTCGAGCGCTCGCCGCCGAGCACGACCAGATCCTGCATCGCATAGGTCAGGATCGGCATGTCGAGATTGAGGTCGGCGACGAGGCGGCCCTTGCCGGGGAGCCCGGGATGCGCGGCGAAATAGCTCGACCCGACGAGCCCCTTCTCTTCGGCGGTGAGCGCGACGAACAGGATCGAGCGGCGCGGCCGCTTGCCCGATTCGGCGAAACGGTGGGCGATGTCGAGCATCGTGGCGATGCCGATCGCATTGTCCATCGCGCCATTGTAGATGCGGTCACCCTTTTCGGGCTCGCCGATGCCGACATGGTCGAGATGCGCCGAGAGCACGAGATATTCGTCGCGCAGCGCCGGATCCGAGCCTTCGATCAGCCCGACGACATTGCTGCTGCGCGTGGCCCGGATGCTCGTCGCGGTGGCCAGCTTGAGCGTGCCGGTGAGCGGCCCGGTCGGCATCCGCGTGCCGCGGCGCTCGGCAGCCAGCACGTCGCGCCAGCGGATCCGCGATCCTGCGAACAGCTTCTCGGCGCCCGCCTGCCCGATCGTGCCGACCACCGGCGCGCCGGGAGCGATCATGTGCGCCTTGCCGTCGGGCGCGATCCACGTGGTGCGCTCATAATCGTAATAGGGCGCCATCGCCTCTACCGGGAATTCGGCGCGGCGCTCGATCGATTCGACAATGATCACTGCCTTGGCGCCGCGTGCCTCGGCAAAGCGCGCCTTCTGGTCGTCGTCGCCGAGATGGGCGGAGACGTCGTCGGGCAGGCCGGGCGGCGTCCCCGCATAGAGCGCGACGATCTTGCCGCGCACGTCGAGCCCGCGATAGTCGTCGCGCCGCGCCTCCGGATAGACGAGGCCGTAGCCGGCGAAGACGACCTGGCCTTCGACGGCGAAGTCGGGCGTGGCCGGCACGCCCTGATTAAGGAAGTCGATGCCGAACTGGAGCGGGATCGCGGCGCTGCCGCGGGTGAGCGTCCATTTCGCCTTCGCCGCCGGCCGATAGGTGGCGAGCCCGACCGGCTGGAGCCAGCTTCCGCCGGCGCCGGGCTTCAGCCCCGCCGCGAGCATCTGCGCCGCGACATATTCGGCGGCGATGTCGTAGTCGCGCGTTCCCGCCTCGCGCCCGCGCAGCGCGTCGGAAGCGAGGAACGCGACATGCGCCTTCAGCGCCGCCTGCTCGGGCGGGAGTTGCTGCGCGTGCGCCAGCGGCGCCAGCACGGTCAAAGACAGCAGGAGCAGGCTACGCAACATCGACGATCCTCAGCTTCTCCCCCGCAGCGAGGGAAATCCGGCGCTATTTCGCGCCGGGGCCTCCATACAGCGTTCCGAAGAAATCGCCCTTGTTCCACAACGGGCGTTGATCGGCATCGGCGAGCGCGCGGGCGATCGCATAGTTGAGCTTCACGAAGCGCACGCCCTGGCCGAAGTCGATCAGCGTCACTTCGTCCGAGGGCTGATGATAATGTTTCTCGCCGAATTCCTCGATCGCGGCCTTGCCCGGGCCCGCTGGCCCCGGCTCGAGCGACACCGCGGGGATGCCCGCGCGGACGAAGCTGTAGTGATCCGAGCGCACGAAGCTCGCCTGCTCTGGTGCCGGATCGGGCGTGAGCGCCAGCCCGTCGGCCTTGGCAACCGCCGCCACCGTGGGACCGATGCTGGTGCGATCCGCGCCGTACGCGACGAGATCTTCGAACTTGTAGGTCAGCACCGGCATGTCGAGATTGACGTTGGCGACGATGCTGCCCTTGGGCACGGTCGGGTTGGCGGCGAAATAGTCCGAGCCGACCAGTCCCTTCTCCTCGGCGGTGACCGCGACGAACAGGATCGAGCGGCGCGGGCGCTTGCCAGAGGCGGTGAACGCCTTTGCCACTTCGAGCATCGAGGCGGTGCCGACGGCATTGTCCATCGCGCCGTTGTAGATCGTGTCGCCCTTCGCATCGGGCTTGCCGACGCCGACATGATCGAGATGCGCCGAGATCACGACATATTGGCCCTTGAGCGCCGGATCGCTGCCCTCGAGCATTCCGACGACATTGTTGGCCGACAGCGTCTTGATCTCGGTGTTGGCGGTGCCTTCCGCAGCCACGCCCAGCGCGCCGGTGGGCAGCTTCCTGCCGGCCTTGTCGGCGGCGAGGACGTCGGCCCATTTGATCTTCGATCCGGCGAACAGCTTCTCCGCGCCCACCATGCCGACATAGGCGAAGGCAGGCACGCTCGCCCCATCGGCATGCGCGCGGCCGTCGGGATCGGCCCAGGTCATGGCGGGGCTGTTCCAGTAGCCGACGCTCGCCTCGAACGGGAAGATCGCGTGGCGGGTATTGCCCTCGATCAGGATCACGCCGATCGCACCGTGCGCGGCGGCGTTCTTCGCCTGCTCGTCGGGCTGGCTGAGATGCGCGCGGACCTCGCTGGGCAGCGATTGCGGGGCATCGCGCAGGATCGCGACGATCTTCCCCTTCACGTCGAGGCCCTTGTAATCGTCATGGCCGGTGGCGCGATCGGTCACGCCATAGCCGGCGAAGACGACATCGCCCGACAACGCGACCTTGGGCTCGCGCGCGTTCGAGCGGGCGACATAGTCCTTGCCCCATTCGAGCGGCGTCGCGACCCCGCCACGCCGGAGCACCAGGCTGCCGTGATCGGCGCCCTTGAACGACACCAGCGGCACCGGCTGGAGCCATGCGCCGTTCGCCGCGCCGGGCGTGAGCCCCGCCGCGAGCATCTGCGCGGCGACATATTGCTCGGCGACGGCGAGCTCGTTCGAGCCGGTATCGCGCCCGCGCATCGCGTCCGAGGCGAGGAACGCGACATGCGCCTTCAGCGCCGCCTCGGCGGGGGTGAGCTCCTGCGCCAGCGCGGGGGTTGCGAAGAGCAGCGGAAGAAGGATCAGGGACTTGCGCATCATTTGCCTCGTTCCCTTCCCTGCGGGAAGGGGCTTGGGGGTGGACGGCGAGGGGCGGGTCCGCACCTCGCCATAAGGGTCACTTCTCCATCGGCCCGCCAAAGGCGGTGCCGAAGAAGTCGCCCTTCTTCCACATCGGTTTCTGGTCCGCATCGGCGATCTCACGAGCGATGCGATAATTGACATCAACGAAGCGCGCGCCCGATTCCCAGTCGATCGCCGGCTGCTGGACGAGGTCGTCCGAGGGCTGGTGATAATGGCTGCTCAGAAACGCGTCGGTCGCCGCCTTGCCCGGGCCTTTCTCGCCCGGCCACAGGAAGACCGAGGGAATGCCCTGCTGGACGAAGCGATAATGGTCCGAGCGCACGAAGAACGCCTCGTCGGGCCGCGGATCACCGCCCACGCCCACGCCGATCTGCGCCGCGGCGCGCGCCACCGTCTCGCCGAGCGTCGAATGCGCCGCGCCGAACGGCGTCACGTCCTCGAACTTGTAGTTGATGATCGGCATGTCGAGATTGACGTCGGCGACGATGTCCTGCTTCGCCACGGTCGGGTTGTGCGCGAAATAGTCCGAACCGACGAGCCCCTTCTCCTCGGCGGTCACCGCGAGGAACAACACCGAACGCCGCGGCGGCTTGCCCGATGCCTTGAAGCGGCGCGCCTCCTCGATCAGCGAGGCGATGCCGACGGCATTGTCCATCGCGCCGTTGTAGATCGTGTCGCCCTTGGCGTCCGCCTTGCCGACGCCGACGTGATCGAGGTGCGCCGAAAGCACCACGACTTCCTTGCCCAGCGCCGGATCGCTGCCGGGCAGCATGCCCGCGACATTGTAGCTGGTGATCGGGCTGGTTGCGGTCTTGAGCGTGACGCTCAGCGTCGCGGGCAGCGCCATCGGTTTGAACGTCGCGCCGTCCTGCTTCGCCGCCTCGGCGATCGTCGCCCACGGCGTCTTCGCGCCGGCGAACAGTTTGGTGGCGCCTGCCAGGCTGAGCATGCCCAGCCCCGGTGCCGCGGGCGTCGGGATATGGCCGCTGCCATCGGCTTCGGCCCAGGTCACGCGCGCCCGGTCGTAATTGGCGGCGACCAGCTTGAACGGATAATTGCCGCGCCCGGCGAGCGGCGACTCGAGCGTGACATAGCCGACCGCGCCCTTCTTCATCGCGATCTCGGCCTTGGTCGACGGGCTCGAGAAATGCGCGCGCTCCTCGGCGGGGAAGCTCGACGGCGCGCCGCCGAAAAAGGCGACGATCTTGCCCTTGACGTTGATGCCCTTGTAGTCGTCGCGGCCGAGCCCGACGATGCCCTGCCCGACGAACACCACCGGCGCGGTGACGCTGTAATCGAGCTTCGCGGGATTGGCGGCGGGCACATAATCCTCGCCGAAGATCAGGCTCGCCGGCTGGCCGCCCTTCGCCGCGATCGCCATGCTGCCCTTGTCGGCCGGCTTGTAGCTGAGCAGCGGCACCTTCTGGAGGTACGAGCCGTCGTCGCCCGCCGGGCGCAGCCCCTGCTCGTAGAATTGCGACGCCACATATTGCGCGGCGATATCGTACTCGGCGCTGCCCGCCTCGCGCCCGCGCATCTGGTCCGATGCAAGGAACATGATGTGGCTCTTGAGCGCCGCCTGGTCGGCGGGCAACTCGGCGTTGATCAGCGCGTTGTTCTGCGCGGCGTTCTGGGCCGGCGCGGGTGCCGGAGCCGGCGCGTTCTGGGCCGCGGCAGAAGTGGCGGCGAGCGCGATCAGGCTGATCGCAGCGGTGAATCGAACCATAGGGGAAGGAACCTCGGTGTCTCAGGAATGGCGTATCGGTAGCACCGGGCGACGCAGAGGCAAGCGGCAGTTTGTTGTGGCGGCACGCCGGGTTGATCCTATATCGCGGCGATGATGGCAGACGCTCAGATCGCAACCCAGGCGCCGAAGATCACGCGCCGCGAGGATTATCGCGAGCCCGATTGGCGCGTTCCCGAGATCGCGCTCGATTTCGCGCTCGATCCTGCGGCGACGCGGGTGCGCGCGACGCTGCAGGTCGAACGCGCCGGCACGCATGATCGCCCGCTCCGCCTCAACGGCGACGGGCTGACCGCGCTCGCGGTGCGGGTCGACGGCGCCGAAGCGCAGGGCTGGCGCATGGACGGCGCGGATCTCGTCGTGCCGCTCACCGGCGTCGCGCATGTCGTCGAGACCGAGGTCGAGATCGCGCCCGAGCGCAACACCCAGCTTCAGGGGCTCTACGCCTCGGGCGGGATCCTGTGCACCCAGTGCGAGGCCGAGGGTTTCCGCCGGATCACCTTCTTCCCCGATCGCCCCGACGTGCTGTCGAGGTACAAGGTCAAGCTGACCGCCGACAAGACGCGCTTCCCGGTGCTGCTCGCCAATGGCGATCCGATCGCCCAAGGCGATCTCGAGGGTGGGCGGCACTGGGCCGAGTGGCACGATCCGTTCCCCAAGCCGAGCTATCTCTTCGCGCTGGTCGCGGGCGATCTCGTCGCCAATCGCGGAACCTTTGTCACCTTATCCGGCCGCGAGGTCCAGCTCGGCATCTGGGTGCGTTCACCCGATCTCGCCAAGACCGATCATGCGCTCCACGCGCTCAAACTGTCGATGGCCTGGGACGAGAAGGTCTATGGCCGCGAATATGATCTCGACGTGTTCAACATCGTCGCGGTCGACGATTTCAATTTCGGCGCGATGGAGAACAAGGGGCTGAACGTTTTCAACAGCCGCTACATCCTCGCCGACCCCGACACCGCCACCGATTACGATTACGACGCGATCGCCGCGGTGGTCGCGCACGAATATTTCCACAATTGGTCGGGCAACCGAGTCACCTGCCGCGACTGGTTCCAGCTCTCGCTCAAGGAAGGCTTCACCGTTTTCCGCGACCAGAGCTTCTCGGCCGACCAGGGCAGCGCCGCGGTAAAGCGGATCGAGGATGTCCGCGGGCTGCGCGCGAGCCAGTTCCCGGAGGATTCGGGCCCGCTCGCGCATCCGGTGCGCCCCGACGAATATATCGAGATCTCGAATTTCTACACCGCGACGATCTACAACAAGGGCGCCGAGGTCATCCGGATGATGGCCACGATCCTCGGCCCTGACAAATTCCGCGCGGCCACCGATCTCTATTTCGACCGCTTCGACGGCACCGCCGCGACCTGCGAGGACTTTGTCCAGTGCATGGAGCAGGCGGGCGGCGTCGATCTCACCCGGTTCCGCCGCTGGTACAGCCAAGCCGGCACCCCCCGCGTCTCGGCGACGCTCGCGCAGGAGGGCGGCCGCGCCCGCCTCAAGCTGCGCCAGCTCGTCCCGCCGACGCCCGGGCAACCGTCCAAGGAGCCGATGGTCGTCCCGCTCAGGCTCAAGCTGTTCGGGGCGAACAGCGGGGCGCCGCTCGGCGACGAGCAGCTGATTTTGCTCGAGGACGATAGCCGCGAGCTGCTGTTCGACAATCTGTCCGAGCCGCCGGCGCTGTCGATCAATCGTGGCTTCTCGGCGCCGATCATCGTCGAGACCAACCGCACCGCGCAGGATCTCGCCTTCCTCTCGGCGCACGACGACGATCCGTTCGCGCGCTACGAGGCGATGCAGCAGCTGATGCTCGATACGCTCGTCGCGTCGGCCGCCAATGGCGGGGCCGATCATGGCGCGGTGATCGAGGCGGTGCGCAACACGCTTGGCGATTCGCGGCTCGATCGCGCCTTTGTCGCCGAGGCGGTGCTGTTGCCGTCGGATAGCTTCATCGGCGATCAGATGGCGGTGGTCGAGCCCGAGGCGATCTTCCGCGCGCGTGAGGCGCTGCGCAACGAACTCGGCAAGACGCTCGCCGGCGAATGGCGCGCGGCCTATGACGGCAGCCGCGCCAATCGCTTCGAATATTCGCCCGCGGCCAAGGGCGCGCGGCGGCTCAGGACGGTCGCGCTCGGCTATATCGCCGCGAGCGGTGCGGCCGACGCCGATCGCCTCGCCTTCGACCAGTTCGCCGATGCCGACAACATGACCGACCGTCAGGGCGCGCTGACCACCCTCGTCAACGGCAGCTCGCCGCTCCGCGACGAGGCGATCGACACCTTCTACCGGCGCTATCAGGGCAATGGGCTGGTGCTCGACAAATGGTTCCAGACCCAGGCGCTGTCGACGCGCGACGATACCGCCGAAATGGTCGAACGGCTGGTCGCGCATCCCGATTTCACCTTGTCTAACCCCAATCGCGCGCGCTCGCTGGTCGGGGCGTTCAGCGTCAACCAGCGCGCCTTCCACGACGTCTCGGGGCGCGGTTACCGCTTCGTCGCGGACCAGTTGATCGCGCTCGACAAGCTCAACCCCCAGACCGCGGCCAAGCTGATCCCGCCGCTCGGGCGGTGGAAGCGCTTCGACGAGGGCCGCGCCGCGAAGATGCGTGCCGAGCTCGAGCGCATCGTCGCCACGCCGGGGCTGAGCAAGGACATGTTCGAGCAGGCGAGCAAGTCGCTGGACTGATCTGGATCCTCCTCGTTCCGGGAAGGATTCATCCCATCACATTGCGTCCGCGCTGCACCACCGCGGTGTGCCCCACGCTGGCCGCGGTGCTGCGCTTCAGGATCGTGTCCATGAACACCCAGTCGTTCGACGCGCGTTCGGGGGTGAGGGTCAGCGCCATGTAGCCGCGGCGGCTGGTGTCGCACCATTTGAGCTCGGGATTGGCGGCGATCAGCCCCGCGGCGACGGTCTTCGGATCGGTCGCGGTCGAACCCTCATAGCCCGGTGAGGTCACGCTGTGCCCGGCGAACTCGACTCCGGCGGGCTTGCCGTCCTGGCCGAGATCGAACGCCCAGGCATTGTGGCTGTCGCCGCAGAGCACGACCAGATTGGCGCCGCTGCCCTGCGCCGTCTTGAGGAAGCGCGCCCGCGCGGCGGGGAAGCCGCCCCAATTGTCGAGGTCCGAGGGCAGGCCGGCCCGGCTCGCCGTCAGCGCATTGCGGACATAGCGCTTCGTCCGCTCCGAAGCGTCGGGCTTGAGCCAGTCCATCGCCTGTTCGGGCATGCGTTGCTTGCCCATGATCGTGCCGAACTGGACGACTTGCCATTTGCGGCCGCTGCGCACCGATTGCCGCATCGTACGCGCCAGCCAGATCTCCTGCTCGGTGCCGAGCATGGTCCGCGCCCTATCCTGTAGCGGACCGTCGCGGAACGCGGCGAGCGCGGCGGCGGGATTTGCCGTATCGAACAGTGAGCCATATTCGAGCTCGTCGCTGCGCGCGATCAGCCGGCTCTCGGTGCGGAACAGCGTTGCGAGCCCGCCGATATCGTAGCTGCCCCACGGCGTCTCGGAAACCGGCATCCACTCCTTGAACGCCTGCAGCGCCGCCGCCTTGCGGATGCTCCACAGTCCTTCGAATTTCGGCTGATGGTTCTGTGCGCGCATCTCGCGGCTGTTGTTGGCGCTCTCGTGATCGTCCATCTGCACGAGCATCGGCTTGGCGGCGTGGAGCGCCTGCAGATCGGGGTCGCTGCGATAGCTGGCATAGCGGAGGCGATAATCGGCGAGGTGGATCATCTCCCCCACCGGCTCGGGCCAGCGCCCGTCGACCGCGCCGCTGTCGGGCGCATAGGCGCCCTTCTCATATTCGTACAGATAGTCGCCGAGATGGACCCAGAGGTCGATATCGTCGCGTGCCGCGGCATGGCCATAGGCATTGAACCAGCCGAAGGGCAGGTTCGAGCAGGAGAAGACCGCGATGCCGAAGCGGCGGACATTGTCGTCGGGCAGGGTCTGCGTCCGGCCCACGGGCGAGAAGCTGCCATCGGGCGCGACGAAGCGGTAGAAATAGCGTGTGCCCGGGGCGAGGCCGTCGACGGTGATCTTGACGGTGTGATCGCGCCACGGCCCGGTGAGCATCTCGCCGCCGCTCACGACGCTGGCGAAGTCGGCAGTGGTCGAGATCTCGGCGCGCAGCTTCGCGGCGCCGCCATCGGCCGGCACGTAGCGCGTCCATAGCAGCATCGTGTCGGGGCCCGGCTCGCCGCTCGCCACCGAATGGGTGAAGCCGCTCGCCATCTGGGCCAGCGCGAGGCCCGGAACCGAGAGCGCGGCGAGGCCGAGGGTGCCGGTCAGCAGCAGGCGGCGGCGATCGATGTTCATGGCGTCAAACTCCCCCTTCGTCTCAAAACGGTGAGCCCTAAACCTGACCGGTTCGTGACAGTGCGTCGAGGCTCGGCTAGGCACGGTGGAGGTTGGTCGCAAATAAGACGGAATTCGGAATGAGCGCGCTTTCGGGATTCGAGAAGCGGGGCAATTCGCGCTGATGGCGAGCGAGACTGCCGTAGCGGAAGCGCGGGTATCGGCTCTGCCATCGATTGCCGCCGCGCTCGCGAATCTGCCGCATTGGGTGATTCTGCTCGTCGCCGCGGTTGCGGTCCGCGCGATCGCCTTCGGCAATCCGGTCGTGCATGTCGACGAGGAACTCTACTTCGTCACCGCGCAGCGGATGCTCGATGGGGCGCTGCCCTATGTCGACATCTGGGATCGCAAGCCGATCGGGCTGTTCCTGATCTATTTGCCCGCCGCGGCCTTCGGCGTTCCGCTCGGGATCTGGGTCTATCAGCTGATGGCGCTGGCCAGCGTCGTGCTCACCGCGCTGATGATCATCCGGCTGGCCGAGCGCACCGGCTGGCGCGAGGGCGGACTCGCCGCGGCGTTGCTCTATCTGTTCATGCTCGGCTTCGGCGACGGCCAGAGCGGGCAGGCGCCGGTCTTCTACAATCTGATCACAGCCTCGGCGATGTTGCTCGCGGTCCCCTGCGCGGCCTCGGCAGCCTGCAGCATCCTCCGCCGCGGCCGGGCAGTAGCGGCGATGGCGCTGATCGGCCTCGCGCTGCAGGTCAAATATTCGGTGCTGTTCGAGGGCATCTTTCTCGGCATGTGGCTGCTCTGGCGCGAACATCGGCTCGGCCAGTCGCCGGTGCGGATCGCGCGCCTCGGCATCGAGCTGGTGGTGGTGGCGATCCTGCCGACCTTGCTCGCCTGGGGCGTGTATGTGTGGCTCGGCCATGGCGATGCGTGGTTCTACGCGAATTTCGGCTCGATCCTCGATCGTAAGAGCGATCCCGCGGACGAGCTGATCCGCGCCTTCCTCAAGATCGCGCTGATGCTCGCGCCGTTGCTGATCGTCAGCGGGCTATCGCGCCGGGTGCCAGTGCAGGACGAAAGCGAGCGGCCGATCCGCGCGCTGATGTTCGGCTGGCTGATCGCCGCGGTGTTCGGGCTGATCGTGTTCGGCACGTGGTTCAACCACTATGCGTTGCCGGTGATGCTACCTGCGTGCCTGTGCTGCGCCGGCTATCTCGGGCGCAATCCGGTCGGGCGCCGGATCGTCGCGCCGGCGCTGCTGATCGTCGCGGCGCTCGGCGGAGAACTCACCGTGTTGAGCGCCAGATGGCATCGCGGCGATGCGCGCGAGGTGGAGACCCTCGTCGAGGCGATCGGCCATGGGCCGGGCTGCCTCTATGTCTATTCGAGCAATTCGAGCCTCTATTCGCAGACCGGGCGCTGCACGGTCACGCCCTGGATCTATCCGAGCCATTTGTCACGCGAGCGCGAAAACGGCGCGGTGGGAGTCGACCAGCTCGCCGAGATCGGCCGGATCTTCACGAAGCGGCCCGAGGTGGTGGTGATGCGCCGCGTCTACCGCGGCGAGCGCCTCGAAGCGCGCGACTTCACGCTCGCCCGCCTGCGCGACGGAGGTTACCGACTACGCGGCAGCTACCCGCTCGGCGACACAATGGTCGAGGTCTATGCCGCGCCGGGGAGCGCCGCCGGGCTGGTGCCCGCGCGCCGCGCCGCGAGCAGTCCCTCATAATAGGCCATCAGCTCGACCGTGTGGTCGCGGTCGCTGCGCACCTTGCCCGCGGCGACGCGCGCCGCGGCGCGCAGGATCGCGGGCTCGCGCGCGAACATCCGGCGGATCGCGTCGGCCGCCGACAGCGCGTCGCGCGCTGCATAGGTCTCGGCGAAAAGCGGGTCGGCGAGTTCGGCGAAGCCGCCTTCGTCGGGTCCGATCAGCGGCAGTCCCGACGCCAGCGCCTCCGAGGCGACCAGCCCGAAAGGCTCGGCGTCGGAACCGTGGATCAGCGCGTCGCAGCTCGCCATGATCCGTGACAGGCGGACGCGGTCATAGACCGGGCGGAAGATGCGGATGTGCGGGCTGCCGGCGATGCGGTCCTCGAGCTGGCGGCGCTGCGGGCCGTCGCCGATCAGGATCAGGCCGACGGGCAAGTCGGTCGCCGCCGCCTCGACCGCGTCGATCACCAGCGGCCAGCGCTTCTCCTTGTGGTGCCTGCCGAGCCCGAGCAGCAAATGCCCCTCGGGCGGCAGGCCGCATTGCTCGAGCAGCGCGACGCGGAGCTTCTCGTCGCGCAGATCGGGCGAGAACCAGCTGCGCTCGATCCCCAGCGGCATCGACGCGTCGACATGCATGCCGCGCCGGCGGAAGCGCTTGGCGAGCGCGGGGCCGTTGGTGACGAACGCGTCGTAATGGCCGAGGAAGCGGTTCATGTAGCGCGTGTACCAGGCGAAGGCGTTCTCGACCTGGATCGGGCTCGCGACGCTGTCGAGCCAGCGCTGCGGATAGGCGCCGATCTGGTCGCCATGCGCGAAGAACACCTTGAGCGACGGCCCCTTCCAGTTCGCCACCGTCCATGCCGGAAGCCAGGGCGAGCTGCATTCGAGGATGTCGGGCTGGAGCTCGTCGAGCAGCTTCCACACCGGCTCGTCCTTGACGAAGATGCAATAGTTGCGGTCGAGCACCAGCGGCGGCGCCTTGACCCAGAGGATGCGGCCGCCGCCGGGGCGATCCTCGACGCCGTCCTCGAGCGCGGGGGCGATCACGGTCAGCTCATGGCCCATATCGGCCATGATCCCGATCTTGCGATCGATATAGGTGCGCACACCGCCGCCGGTGGGCGAATAGAATTCGTTGACGTCAACGATGCGCATCGCGCCGGTTCCTCAGTCGAGCGGGCCGAAGCCGCCAAGGCCCTTCAGATATTGGGCGCGCACGGTGATCTGGCCGCCCGCGGCGGGGATGTTGACCATCGCCTGGCGCACCTTGGGCCGGCTGCGGCCGAGCCGCTGGTTGCTCGGGAAGCCGGCGCCGTCCTGCCAGAAGTTGAACTTGTTCTTGCCGTCGCGATCGTGCGTGAAGAGCAGCGCCCACACCCCGGGTCCCGGCGCGCGGATGCACAAGGTCACCGGGCCCGAAGCCGGCATCGGCGACCAGATCCGGCGCATCTGCTTGCCCTCGGCCTTGATCGTGCGATCGTCCTTGAGGAAGTCGTCCTCGTTCGCCGGATAGAGCTCGAGCTTGAGCCGCCCGGTGCGATCCTTGAGCCCGGTGACGTTGACGTAGAGCTTGGGGCCCGCGCCATGGGTGCACGATCCGTCGATCGGATCCTGCGCGCGCGCCGCGCCGGGAAGCGCCAGTGCGGCCAGCGCGAGCGAGAAGAGTGCGGGGCGAATCATTGCTTGTTCCTCGTGATCAGCGCGTGCGCGCTGAAGCCCGCGATCAGCGCGACGTGCGCGAGCAGGGTCAGCGCCGCGATCAGCGCCATCAGCTCGGACAGCGCCTCGCCCTGGCCGATCACCACCCCGGCGATCGTCGCGAAGGCGACCTCCTTGTTGGGGACCAGTGGCAGGCGCCAGACGAGCAGCCGGCCCGCGGCCATCAGCAGCCAGAAGCCGATCGAGACCTCGGGCAGCGCGAAATGCCATGCGACGGCGATGAGGAACGACCCGGTGAGGATGCGCGTGCAGTGCACTGCGAAGATCCACCACAGGCTGCTCCGCGGCAGCGAGAACACCCGCCGCGAGAAGATCATGAAGGGAAGCGAGGTCGCGACGATGATCGCGATCGATCCCCATACCCAGTTCTGCTGGACATGGGTGAGCAGTCCCATCCCGAACGGTGCGGCGAGCAGGATCATCGCCAGCGTGACCGCGTTGCCCGCGATCGCCGAGAGGATCGTGACGTCCTTGACCGCGCCGAAGGGGGCGGCGACCATCTGGGTGCGCTGGCGCGCCCAGGCGTAGAAATAGGCCTCGCCCGAATAGCCGACGAGCACTTCGTTCGAGATGCGCTTCTTGTGGAGCGCGGCCATGCCGGCGAGCGGGATGTCCCACAGCCGCTTGAAGATCACATAGTCGAAGGTCGGCGGGCCGAGATAATAGAGCAGCAGCGCGATGTAGAAGAGCGGGTTGCCTGGCAGCCGCCGCGACAGGCCGGCAAGGCCCGAATCGAACAGCTCGTGCGCCAGCGCGCCGATCATCAGCAGCGTCAGCGCCCCGCCGAGCAGCATCGGCCAGCGGCGCTTGATCTTTTCGACGGGCTCGAGCCCGGCGAGGTCGGGCGCGCCCGCCAAGGGGGCTTCGACAGCGCTGGTGTTCACCGAAGCCTCCACTGCTGGTTCGTTCACTGGATCATTTCCGCTGCAGACACGCCTAAACAAATTTCGCTTTGTTTCCGCGTCTTGCATCGCCCTCCCGATATGCGCGCCCGTGCGGAAGTGGCGGATTGACAGCAGAATGCGGTTTATTGCGGGGGCGATTTGGGCCTAAGGATGGCAAACCGCAAGGGCATATGTTGCACCGCATCTATTCCGAAACCGCGCAACACATCCTCAGCTGCGCCCAGACGATGCGCGGCGGCGGAGTCGAGCGCGCGCTGTTGCGCATGGCCGAGGGCTGGTTGCGCAGCGGCCGCCGGGTCACGTTGGTGCTCGGCAGCGACGAAGGCCCGTTGGCGGCGGAGATCCCCGAGGGCATTGAGCTGATCCGGCTCGGCGACGCGCGCTATTCGGCGCTGTTCCGGCTCGGCGCGCATGTCCGCGCCGCCGCGCCCGATCTGATCTTCTGCCCGGGCAACCACTATAGCGCGGTCGCCGCGCTGACCCGGCTCGACCTCGGCCGCGCCTGTCCGCCGATCGTCGCCAAGGTCTCGAACGCGCTGGTCCGGCCCGAACAGGGCGCGGTCGCCGCATGGGGATATCGGCGCTGGCTACGGCTCCATCCGCGCTTCCTCGATCATGTCGTCGCGATGACCCCGGCGATGGCGGCCGAGGCAGAGGCGGAGATGCGAATGCCATCCGATCGCGTCAGTGTGATCGCCAACCCCCCGGCTATGCCGCGGCCGGACGCCGCCCCCGTGGCGCTCCCCGCGGGGCGTTACATTCTCGGCGTCGGCCGGCTCGAGCCGCAGAAACGCTGGGACCGGCTGATCGATGCGCTGGCGCGAGTCGCCGACCCGCAGGTGCGGCTCGTGATCCTCGGCGAAGGCAGCCTGCGCGGCGCGCTCGAAGCGCAGGTCGCGCGGCTCGGCCTCGCCGGCCGGGTGTCGCTGCCGGGCCATGCCGGCGATCCGCTCCCTGCGCTGGCGGGCGCCGCGCTGGCGGTGCTGACCTCGGACTATGAAGGCGTCCCCGGCGTGCTGCGCGAGGCGCTGTCGGTCGGCACGCCGGTGATCTCGACCGAATCGAGCGTGGCGGTGCGCGAGATCGTCACCGGTCCCGAGCTCGGTGATGTCGTTGCGCGCGCGGATGGCGACGGGCTCGTCGCCGCGCTGAACCGGTGGCTCGATCCCGCGGCGCGACGACCCGCGCCGGTTGCGGCGCAGGGGGATTCGATCGCCGACTATCTCGCGCTGTTCGACAGGCAGGTTGCGGCCCGGCGTTGAATCGCGTGCTTCGGCGAAAGCCGGCGCGCGGGATGGCGGATATCGAATTCGCCAACGCTCCAGCCTTCGCGGAGCACGGAGCTATCGCATCCGATACCGCAGCCCGAACCAAAGCGTCCGCGGCGTTGCGCGTTCGATCACGCCGGGCCCACTGATCCCGGCCTCTATACGCGTGTCGGTCAGGTTCTCGGCGCGTGCTTCGGCGCTCAGACTGCGGGTCAGCGGCACCGCGGCGGTCGCATCGAAGGTCAGCGCGTCGGCCAGCGCGCGGCTGTTCTGGTCGTCCTCGAATTGCGGCGAAGCATAGCGCGCGGTGAGCGCTCCGCCGAGCATGTCGCGATGCCAGCCGAGTGTAGCCGAGGCCTGGTGCCGTGCGGTCTGCGCCGGACGCAGCCCGTCGAGCGCGGCAGCGGCGCCGGCGGCATGCACGCGCGAATCGGCGAAGGCATAGGACGCCGCCACGCTGATCGCGCCGGCCGCATAGCGCGCATCGAGCTCGATGCCGCGGGCTTCGACCGCATCGAGATTCTGCCGCTGACGATAGACCCCCGCAGCCGAGACAAAGCCGACGCCCGGGAAGCTGCCCGGGCCGCTGGCGAGGGTGACGTTGGCGATCGCGTCGTCGAGCCGGTTCCAATAGCCGGTGGTGCGCAGGATCAGCCCCGGTGTCGCATGCCAGTCGAGCCCGATCTCGGCGCCGGTCAGCCGCTCGGGATCGAGCGCGGCATTGGCGGCGGTGGCGTCGGCGCCGACGCGGAACGGGCGGTAGAGCTCGTTGAGCGTCGGCAGTCGCCAGCCGCGATAGCCGGCGGCGCGCAGCGTGATCGCGCCGATCGCCCACGCCGCGCCGATGCGCCCGGTTGCCTCGGTGCCGTGGCGATTCGCGAAAGCGAGGTTGGTGAGCGCCGCGCCCCCCGCGAGCGGCCGCTCGACGAGGGACCCGTCGGCGATGGTCCAGCGATCGAGCCGACCGCCGGCGCTCAGCGTCAGCGGTCCGGCTTCGTAGCTCGCGTCGACGAAGCCACCCAGCGTCGTGGTCTCGCCCCCGGCGACACGACGGCGGGTCGGGGCGCCGGCGACGAAGCTGTACAGTTCCTGCGTGCGCCCGGAGACATTGCGGACGTCGCTGCCCAGCCGCAGCGTCACACCGCGGCCGATCGGCGGGGCGATCTCGATCCGCCCGCCGATCCCGGTCGCGGGGACGTTATATTGGTCGAGCGTCGGCGACGCGGCGGTGCGCGCATCGTCGACGCTGGCAAATCCGCTCGCGAACTGACGGGCCTGGACATAGGCCAGCGCCGACCATTCCCAACCGCCGCGCTTGACCAGCCGGATGCTCGCATCGGCGCCGTCGCTGGCGACGCGGGTGAAGGCGACGCCGCGGTCGCGCCGGTCGGTGAAGGCGGTGAGGTTGGTCTGGAGCTCGGCGCCGCCTCCGATGTCGGCGACTCCGCGCAGCGCGATGCTCGCCTGCTCGTATGGCGCGGCGCGATCGGCGGGGCCGCGATCTTCGGCGACCACCGGCACGAAGCCGTCGCCGCGGGCATATTGGCCGGCGAGGGTGAAGAAGCCGCTGCCGAGCGGCGCCGAGGCGAGCGCGGTCGCGTCGACGCTGTCGCGGTTGCCCCAGGCGGCGCGCAGCTGCAGCGGTCCGAAGTCGCCCGGCGATCCGCTGGTCAGCGCGATCGTCCCGGCCAGCGCCCCCGGCCCGGCATAACCGCTGCCGCCGCCGCGGGTGACCCGGATCGCGGCGAGCCGTTCGGGCGCCCAGGCGGGAAAGGCGACCCAGCCGCCGAACGGATCGCTCTGCGGCACGCCGTCGAGCAGGATCAGCGCGCGGCTAGAGGCATTGCCGCCGAGCCCGCGCAAGGTCACGCCCTGGCTGGTCGGGTGCGCCGAGCGCGAATCCGATCGGCGGAACTGCGCCACGCCCGCGGCGTCGCGCAGCGCATCCTCGATGCGGTTGCTGGCGGTGGCGGTCAGCCGCTCGCGGTCGAGCGTCACCACGTCATAGGCCGCATCCCCCGGCGGCGCGTCGAGCCCGCGGCCGGTGATCACGATCGTGTCGGGCGCGGTCTGGGCAAGGACGGGGACGGGCAGGGCAATGAGCGCTGCCGCAAGCATCAAGCCGCTCCCCTTCAGGGACGGGATTGGGGCGGGGCCGTGCCCCGGGCGATCGGTCTTTGCGAGATGGCCGAGCTCCACCCCCAGCCCCTCCCCCGAGGGGGAGGGGCTTTGCGTTCGGCTAGACATTCGGCGCCACGCGATCCGGATGCGCGGCGGCGAACGGCTCGATCGCCTGCGCCGCGGCGTCGGCGCGCACCAGCCTGGGAAAAGCGTCGAGCGGCGTGGCGAAGCGGCGCGCGTTGAACATCTGGGGGACGAGGAACACGTCGGCTATATCGGGCGCCGCGCCACCGAGGAACGGCCCCGCATTGTCGTCGGCGCCGGCCATCGCCTCGAGCGCGGCGAAGCCCTCGGCGATCCAGTGGCGCGTCCATTCGTCGCGCGCTTCGTCCGCGATGCCCATGGCCTTGAGCTTGCGCATCACCCGAAGGTTGTTGAGCGGGTGGATATCGGCGGCGACCACCAGCGCTTTCGCGAGCGCGACGGCGCGCGCGTCGGGGTCGGCGGGGATCAGTCGCGGCTCCGGATGGCGCGCATCGAGCCAGTCGATGATCGCGAGGCTCTGGGTCAACACCTTGCCCTCCACCTCGAGCGCGGGAACCAGGCCCTGCGGATTGAGCGCGAGATGCGCGGGGCTGCGCTGCTGGTTCTCGAGCAGCATCACCTCGCGGCGTTCGTAGGCGATTCCCTTGAGGTTGAGCGCGATGCGGACGCGATAGGCCGCCGACGAGCGGAAATAGTCATGAAGCAGCATGCGAACCTCCCCGGTCGCTCAGGTAACGGGGGGCTGCCCCGGCGGTTCCGCGATCGTCGCCGCGCCGGCCACCGTGTCGCGGTGGCGGATGCGCCAGTGAAAGCCGCGGGGCTCCTTCGCGCTGGCCCGCGCGGCGCGCTCGGCCTCGCTCTCGAGCGCGACCTTGATCATCGCGACGATCGGATCGGCGAGCGCCAGCCCCATGAAGCCGAACAAGGTGCTGGCGAGGATCTGCGCCGAGAGCGTCAGCGCCGGTGGCAGGTCGACGGTCTTCTTGGCGACCAGCGGAATCAGCACATAGCCGTCGAAGGTCTGCACCCCGAAATAGACCGCGATCGCCCACAGGCCCTGGTCCTGCCCGGCGCTGAACCCCACCGAGATCATCAGCACGCCGCTGACGAACGCACCGATATTGGGGATGAAGGCGAGGATGCCGGTGATGATCCCGAGCAGCATCGCCATCGGCACGCCGGCGATGCTGAGCAGGATCCACGTCAAAATGCCTTCGAACACCATGCCGAGCAGGCGGCCGCCGAGCAGCACGCGCAGCGTCCGCGCCATCCGGCCGATCGTCACGGAGAAATCGTCGCGCGCGTCGACCGGCACCATCCATTGCAGCCCGCGCTCGTAGATGCGCGGCTCGATCGCGACGAACAGTCCAATCGACAGCACCATCAACAGGCTCGCCGCGGCGCCGATCACCGATCCCACCGCCGAGGTCAGCCGGCCGATCGAGCCGAGTGCCTGCTGGGCGATGCCGGTCAGGTCGGAGCGGCCCGGCATCAGTCCGAGGCTCGAGATCCATTCGACGACGCGATTGCCCTGGATCTCCAGCGTCGTACGCAGTTGCTCTGCCTGCAACGCGATCTGCACGCCGGTCAGGTAGAAGACGCTGACGATGAAGGCGAGGACGAGCAGCACGACGATCATCAGCCGCAGCCCGCGCGGGATCGGCAGCACCCGGCCGAGCAGCCGCGTGCCGCCGTCGAGCATCGAGGCGACGACGAGGCCGCCGAAGATGATCAGCAGCGGCTGGATCAGCAGCACGATCAGCGCGACGCCGATCGCCAGCCCGAACCACACCGAGGCGCGCTTCAATTCGGCGCGCACGATCGGATCGCGCAGCTCGTTGGGGCCGGGCTCCTGCACGACGTTGATGCCTTCGCTCTCGGGGGAATCGGCGGTCATTGGGGGTCCTGCGTCGGATGGAGCGACGTGCCGGCGCGGCCCCGCCGGAAGGATTGGGGCCAGCTCAGCGGATTGGCGCTGGCGCTGCCGTCGAGCGAGAAGGTGATGAATTCGGCGCGCCCGCCGATATTCTCCCACGGCACCGGTCCGCCGAGCCCGTTCTCGGCGAGCGAGAAGCGGCTGTCGGCGCTGTTGTCGCGATTGTCGCCCATCAGGAAGACGCGGTCCTGCGGAACGCGGATCTCGGCGTAATTGTCGCGCGGGCTCCAGCCCTTGTCGACGGTGTCGTACGAGCGGCCATTGGGGAGCGTCTCGCGAAAGATCGGCAGCCGGCAGACCTGCTTGCCGCCGGGCAGGGTGGTCAACAGTCCGGGATAATGATCGGCATCGCAGCGCGTATTGGCGTCGACCGGAATGTCGCGCGTTCCCATCGCGCGGCGGGGGACGGGCTTGCCGTTGAGCCAGACCACGCCTTCGCGCACCGCGATCGTGTCGCCGGGGAGGCCGATGACGCGTTTGATATAGTCGGTGCGCGTCCCCGGCGGAGTGACGATCACCACGTCGCCGCGCTCGGGCAGACGCCCGAACAGCCGGCCGCGGATCGGCGGCAACAGATGGAAGGTCGGGGTGACGAAACTGTATCCATAGGGAAATTTGGTGACGACCAGCCGGTCGCCGACCAACAGCCCCGGCATCATCGATTCGGAAGGGATGTAGAAGGGCTTGGCGACGAAGCTGTGGAAGCCGAGCACGGCCAGCACCAGCCACAATATGCCGCGCAGCTCGGCCCACCAATCGGTGCCGCGGCCGCCCTCGGCGGCGCTCTCCTCGAAACCCTGTTCGTCGCTCAACGCCAACTCATCCGCGGCCATGGCCATCAATCGTCCTTCCCGACCGCGATCGCCTCGATCATCACCATGGCGAAGGCCCAGGGATGATCGTCGGTCAGGGTGAGATGCACCTTCGCGACGTGGCCGTCGGGAGTGAGGGCGTCAAGCCTCGCCTTCGCGCCTCCGGTCAACGCCAGCGTCGGCGCACCCGAGGGCGCGTTGACGACACCGATGTCCTTGAGGAACACCCCCTGTTTGAACCCGGTTCCGACCGCCTTGGAAAAGGCCTCCTTGGCGGCGAAGCGCTTGGCGAGTGTCGCGGCATAATTGTGTGGGCGCCGCGCCGCCTTTTTCAGCTCGATCTCGGTGAAGGCGCGCGCCTCGAAGCGGGCGCCGAACCGGTCGAGCGAGGACTGGATCCGCTCGATGTTACACAGGTCCGAACCGAGGCCGAGGATCATGATTCCCTCTCCCATGGGGAGAGGGAGGGAGCCGCGAAGCGGCGGAAGGGTGAGGGCGGGCGGGGAGCGCTGCCCTCACCCTTCCCGCTCGACTGCGCCGAGCGGGCCCCTTCCCGCTCCCGAAGGGAGCGGGAGTTCAACGCGCCTCGTCCATCAGCGCGCGCATGCGGCGGATCACCGGCGCCAACCCGTCGAAGATCGCCTCGCCGATCAGGAAATGGCCGATATTGAGCTCCATCACCTGCGGGATCGCGGCGATCGGCACGACATTGTCGAAGGTCAGGCCATGCCCGGCATGCGGCTCGATCCCCGCCTTGGCGGCGAACGCAGCGGCGTCGGCGATTCGCTTGAGCTCGCCGGCCCGCGCGCCTTCGTCCAGCTCGCAATAGCGGCCGGTATGGAGCTCGACCACCGGCGCGCCGAGCCGCAGCGCCGCGTCGATCTGGCGCGCGTCGGGCTCGATGAACAGCGACACCCGGCACCCCGCGTCGCGGAGTTTGGCCACCATCGGCGCGAGATGATTGTGCTGCCCGGCGGCATCGAGCCCGCCCTCGGTGGTGCGCTCCTCGCGCTTCTCGGGGACGATGCACACTGCGTGCGGGCGATGCCTGAGCGCGATCGCCAGCATCTCCTCGGTTGCCGCCATTTCGAGATTGAGCGGCACGGGTAGCTCGGCCGAGAGCCGGGCGATGTCGTCGTCGGTGATGTGGCGCCGGTCCTCGCGCAGATGCGCGGTGATGCCGTCGGCGCCGGCCTCGGCGGCGAGCATCGCCGCGCGCACCGGATCGGGATAGCCCGATCCGCGCGCGTTCCGCACCGTCGCGACGTGATCGATGTTGACTCCCAGGCGCAGCTTGCCGGTCATGCTTCCGCGCGGCTCCCCGGTTTGATCGCGGGAATCGCCGCTAGCTCTGGCGGCAACGCGTCGGGAGCGTAGCTCGGCACGTCGAGCTGGATCAGCGGGAAGAAGGGAATGTCGAATGCGGCCGTGCCGTTCGAGCGATCGACCAGCGATGCCATCGCGATCACTTCGCCGCCCGCCGCCTCGATCGCCTTGATCGCCTCGCGCGAGGAGAGGCCGGTGGTGACGACGTCTTCCATCATCAGCACCTTCTGCCCGGGCGCGAGCCGGAAGCCGCGGCGCAGCTCGAAGCTGCCGGTCGGGCGTTCGACGAACATCGCCTCGACGCCCAGCGCGCGCGCCATCTCGTGCCCGGCGATCACCCCGCCCATCGCCGGCGAGACCACCGCGCTGATCTGGCTTCGCAGCTCGGCGGGAATCTGCGCCGCCAGCGCCTCGGCCAGCCGGCTTCCGCGCTTCGGATCCATCAGCACCCGCGCGCACTGGAGATAGCGCGGGCTCCTGAGTCCCGAAGAGAGAATGAAATGTCCCTCGAGCAGCGCGTCCGCGGCGCGGAACTCCTCCAGAACCTCGTCTCGGGTCAACGCACCCACTCCCATGCTGCACTTGCGTGCTCTCTTAGGGTCGGCACCCCGCCGCCGCAACGGCCATGCAAAAAGGGTTGAGAATGGCCTATAGCCGCGTATAGGCCGCTTGTTCGGTTCCTTCCTTCCTTGCCTACGCAGCCACGCGAACAGGGTGAAAATAAACGATGCGCATGCTTGGGTTGACTTCGATTGTCCTGGCTGCGGGGTTGGCGCTGGGGGCGCCGGTCCACGCCCAGAATAGCGCAGCGCCTGCCGCTGCTCCGACGCCGGAGGCCGCGGCCACGCCGGCGGCTGCCGCTGCCCCGGCTGCGGCGCCCGCCGCCGCGCCGACTCCGGCCGCGGTCGCGGATCCGACGCTCGACGCGTCGGGGCATCCGCTGACCAAGCCGGTGCCGACCATCGGCCAGCCGCAGGACGGGCTGTTCGGCCTGCAGGAGCAGATCACGCCCAATGGCCGCGAGGCGCACTGGTTCCATAACGTGATCCTCGTGCCGCTGATCGTCGTGATCTCGATCTTCGTGCTGATCCTGCTCGCCTGGGTGGTCGTTCGCTACCGCCGCGCCGCCAACCCGACGCCGTCGCGGACCAGCCACAACACCGCGATCGAGATCGTCTGGACGCTGGTGCCGGTCCTGATTCTGATCGCGATCGCGGTCCCGTCGATCAAGCTGCTCGCCGCGCAGTTCAAGCCCGCGCCCGACAATGCGGTGACGCTCAAGGCGATCGGCAACCAGTGGTTCTGGACCTATGAATATCCCGATCACGGCGACATCAAGCTGACCGCCAACATGCTCAAGGAGCAGAGCGAGGTCGCTCCCGGTCAGCGCTACCGCACCGACGCCGACGGCCCGCGCCTGCTCGCGGTCGATCAGCGCGTCGTGCTGCCTTACGGTGTGCCGATCCGCCTCGTCACCACCGCGCAGGACGTGATCCACAGCTGGGCGATGCCCGCTTTCTGGGTCAAGCTCGATGCGGTTCCCGGCCGTCTGAACGAGACCAGCTTCATCATCGACAAGAAGCCCGGCGTCTATTTCGGCCAGTGCTCGGAGCTCTGCGGCGCGCGCCACGGCTATATGCCGATCGCCGTCGAAGTGGTGTCGCCCGAAGTGTTCGCGCGCTGGGTCGCCTCGAAGGGCGGCAAGATGCCGGGCGCCGCGGCCGCACCGCAGTCGACCACGGCCGCGGGGAACGATGCCTCCGCCGAGCCGGGCAATGCCGCCGAGGCGGGCCCGGTCGTCAACGCCACTGCCGCTCCGGCGGTCACCAACAAGCCCGCGACGCAGAACCCGGCGGGCCTCGGACAGACGGGCAACTGAGACCATGACCGACACCGCCGTTCCCTACGCCGCGCATGACACGCATGACGCGCACGCGCACGACCATCACGATGCCGATCACAAGCCGGGCTTCTTCCAGCGCTGGTTCATGTCCACCAACCACAAGGACATCGGCACCCTCTATCTGATCTTCGCGATCGTCGCCGGCATCATCGGCGGTGGCATCTCGGGTCTGATGCGCTGGGAACTCGCCGAGCCGGGCATCCAGCATCTGCCGACCTGGCTGGGCTATCTGCACGGCGGCGACGTCAAGCTCGACGACGCGCTCCACTTCTGGAACGTGCTGATCACCGCGCACGGCCTGATCATGGTGTTCTTCATGGTCATGCCGGCGATGATCGGCGGCTTCGGCAACTGGTTCGTGCCGATCATGATCGGGGCGCCCGACATGGCGTTCCCGCGGATGAACAACATCTCGTTCTGGCTGCTGATCCCGGCCTTCACGCTGCTGCTCGCCTCGCCCTTCGTCGGCGTCGGCGCGGGCACCGGCTGGACCGTCTACGCTCCGCTCTCGACCTATGGCGAGCCCGGACCCTCGGTCGACATGGCGATCCTGTCGCTCCACCTCGCGGGCGCCAGCTCGATCCTCGGCGCGATCAACTTCATCACCACCATCTTCAACATGCGCGCGCCGGGCATGACCCTGCACAAGATGCCGCTGTTCGTCTGGTCGGTGCTGATCACTGCCTTCCTGCTGCTGCTCGCGCTGCCGGTGCTCGCCGCGGCGATCACCATGCTGCTCACCGATCGCAACTTCGGCACGGCGTTCTACGATGCCTCGGGCGGCGGCGATCCGACGCTCTACCAGCATCTGTTCTGGTTCTTCGGTCACCCCGAAGTGTACATCATGATCCTGCCGGGCTTCGGCATCGTCAGCCAGATCGTCGCCACCTTCAGCCGCAAGCCGGTGTTCGGCTATCTCGGCATGGCCTACGCCATGGTCGCGATCGGCTTCGTCGGCTTCGTCGTGTGGGCGCACCACATGTTCACCACCGGCCTGTCGGTCACCGTGAAGATGTACTTCACTGCGGCGACGATGGTGATCGCCGTGCCCACCGGCGTGAAGATCTTCTCGTGGATCGCTACGATGTGGGGCGGCTCGATCAGCTTCAAGACCCCGATGGTCTGGGCGATCGGCTTCATCTTCATGTTCACCGTCGGCGGCGTGACCGGGGTCGTGCTCGCCAATGGCGGCGTCGACGATTACATGCACGACACCTATTACGTCGTCGCGCACTTCCACTATGTGCTGTCGCTCGGCGCCGTGTTCGGCCTGTTCGCCGGCTTCTATTACTGGTTCCCGAAGATGTCGGGCCGGATGTACAGCGAGTTGCTCGGCCAGCTGCACTTCTGGACCTTCTTCGTCGGCGTGAACGTGCTGTTCTTCCCGATGCACTTCCTCGGCCTGCAGGGCATGCCGCGCCGCATCCCGGACTATACCGAGCAATATGCGCACTGGAACCACATCGCGAGCCTCGGCTATGTGATCATGGCCGCCGGCGTGGCGATCTTCTTCATCAACATCCTCTGGTCGCTGGTGGCCGGGCGCCGCGCGGAGGCCAATCCGTGGGGCGAAGGCGCAACGACGCTCGAATGGACGCTGTCGAGCCCGCCGCCGTTCCACCAGTTCGAGACGCTGCCGGTCATCGACAGCGGCTCGCACCACTAAGCCTTCGCCGAAAGGCGATGAACGAAGCGCCCCGGGGGAAACTCCGGGGCGTTTTCCTTTGGCAGCGCCGGGCCCCGGCGCGACAATGGCGCGTTGGTGCGCCGACCGGATTCGGCCCGGCGCGAGCGAAGGGGTGACGATGACCAAATGGCCTTATGGCGGCTGGGCGAGCGCGGGCATCGATGCCTGGGCGCTCGGTATGGAGGCCTCGGCGGTGATCGGCCTGCGCGTCATGCGCATGGCGACGGGTGGCGCAGATGCCGCGGCCGAGGCGCAGCTGATGGTCTCCGAGAAGATGCAGGCAGCGCTCGAGCTGCAGACGGCGATGGTCACCGGCCAGCTGGGCAACACCCCGCTGGCCAGCACGCGCAAGACGATCCGCCATTATCGCCGCAAGGTGAAGGCCAACCGCAAACGGCTCGGCTGAGCGGGCATCGCCGGCGCCGCGAATGGCGAACGGCGGTTGGCATTCGCATTCAGAAATCGTCAATCGCGCCTCGATAGCCTTTGCGACCGGGGAGATGTGCGATGAAGACTCTCGCTCTGGCGGCATTGACGGCAGGATTGTCTGTGACGGCGACCGCGCTGGTTGCGGCGACGCTGCAATCTGGCGGCGGCGGCCGCGAAGAGGATGGCGCGCCCACGCCCCTTTATCCAACGATCACGCCTCTCGATCGAACGCAGCCGCAGCAGCGCGGCGAGCCCTGTCTTCCCGCCGGATTGCTCGCGGGCGCCCGCATTGTCGCGCTCGGCGCCTATGAAGGCAGGGGTTCGACCGACCTGGCGATAGGTGACGGCCCGCACGAGACCGGCGCGATCGCCGTGACGGGAAATCCGAAGGGCGATCCGGTCGTGCTCGTCCTGACCGCCTATGAAGCGACGATCTGGGACCTTCGCCGCTTTCCACGCCGTCGCCTCCGCGCGGTGCTGGCTTTTGGACATTATGATCAGGCGGTTGCCGGCGTGCCGTCGTCGATACCGGTTCGCTTCCAGCGACGTGGGCAGTCGAGCCCGTGTGGGCAGACAGCCTATGCCTATAAGGGAGGGCGCGAGCTGGAGCGGCTGGCGGCTGCGGTCACGCAGGCCACGGGCAGACGCATCGACGACTTTCAGGGGGGTTATTCCGCGACGGCCTTCGACGTCGATCGCGGCGCGGTCGGCGCGTCGGGCCGCCCGTTCGATATCGGCCAGATCCGCGCATCGGCCGAGATCCGGCGCGAGCGGCTGTTGCCCAAGGCGGCGGGGATCGCGCAGCTGGTGGCCGAGGGCGCGCTGCGTGCGGCCGGCCCGGCGGATATCGACGCGCTCTCCGAAGCCCTGACGCGGGCAAGCCCGACGGGCTATCTGGCACCGGTCCGGCCCGAGCATCTCGGTCCGCGTGCCTTCGTGGTGCTTCGGCCGACTGCGATCCCGCGCGGCATGTATGGGGCGCATTCCGCCGTCTTCCTGATACCGGGCGACATCGAATGGCCGGTCGATCCGGGAAGCCACAACACCTATTATTCGCTCTCCAGCGGGAAATGCCGCGGCCCATTCTGCGGGCATTGATCGACGGGCCTTTCCCCTTGCGTGACCGGCGCTTATAGCGGCCGCCGAGTCATGACCACTTCCGCCGCCGCCTCCGTCTCCCTGCCCGCCGACTGGCGCGATTTTCTCGCGCTCACCAAGCCGCGGGTGATGACGCTCGTCGTGTTCACCGGGCTGTGCGGGATGCTCGCCGCGCCGGTGCCGATTCATCCCGTGCTCGGCTTCACGGCGATCCTGTGCATCGCGCTGGGCGCAGGCGCGGCAGGGGCGCTCAACCAATGGTATGAGGCCGATCTCGATTCGAAGATGCGGCGCACGCAGAAGCGGCCGCTGCCGGCGGGGCGGATGGATCGCCAGTCGGCGCTGCATTTCGGGGTCGGGCTGGCCGGGTTCAGCCTCGCGCTGATGTATTTCGCGATCAATCTGGTCGCGACGATCATCCTCGCCGTCTCGATCCTGTTCTATGTCTTCGTCTACACGATCTGGCTCAAGCGCCGCACCCCGCAGAACATCGTGATCGGCGGCGCGGCGGGGGCGTTCCCGCCGATGATCGGCTGGGCGGCGGCGACCGGCGACGTGACGCTGATGCCGGTGCTGCTGTTCGCGCTGATCTTCCTGTGGACGCCGCCGCATTTCTGGGCGCTCGCGCTGTTCGTGAAGACCGATTACGCCAATGCCGGGGTGCCGATGCTGCCGGTGGTGGCGGGCGAGCGCAGCACCCGGCTGCAGATCGGGCTCTATACGCTGCCGATGGTCGCCGCGGCGATCCTGCCGTGGCCGCTCGGCCTCGCCGGCGCCTTTTACGGCTGGTCGGCGGTTGCGCTCAACGCGCTCTTCCTCGCCCTCGCGGCGCTGGTGACGTTCCGCAGCTCCGGGGCGGACGACGCGATGGTGCCCGAGAAGCGGCTGTTCAAATATTCGATTTTCTATCTCTTCTTGATGTTCGGCGCGCTGGTCGTCGACAGGTGGTGGCTGGCATGATCGACAAGCAATCGACCGATCTGATCCGGGCGCGCCAGCGCTCGCGGGCGCGGGTGATGGCGCTGCTGCTCGGCGCCTTCGTGATCCTCGTCTTCGCGATCTCGATCGTGAAGATCCAGCTCGGCCATCCGGGATGAACCGCAATCTGCGCACCGCTTTGCTCGCGGGGCTGGGCGTCTGCACGATGACCGGGATGGGCTTCGCCAGCGTGCCGCTCTACCGGATGTTCTGCCAGGCGACCGGGCTCGGCGGCACCACCCAGCGCGGGCTGCAGGCGCCCGGCACCACCGGGCACAGGATCACTGTCGCGTTCGATTCGAACGTCAGCCCCAAGCTGCCGTGGAAGTTCGAGCCCGAGCGCCGTGCCGACACGATCGACGTGGGCGGCCGCGACATGGCCTTCTTCAAGGCGAAGAATCTCTCGGACAAGCCGCTCACCGGCACCGCCTCGTTCAACGTCACCCCCGAGGTGGCGGGCAAATATTTCACCAAGATCCAGTGCTTCTGCTTCACCCAGCAGACGCTCGCGCCCGGCGAGGAAGTCCGCATGCCGGTGATCTTCTACGTCGATCCCGCGATCGAGAAGGATCCCGACGCGCGCGACGTTCAGGAGATCACGCTCTCCTATACATTTTACCCGGTAGATTCCGGCAAGACTGCAAGCTAGACACGCCGCAAACCAAGGAACAGGGACGAGCCGATGGCGGGTGCCAAGAACCATCAATTCCACATTCTTCCGCCGAGCATCTGGCCGTTGTTCGGCGCGATGGCGGCGCTGGTGCTCGCTTCGGGCGGCATCATGTGGATGCACAGCATGCCGAGCGCGAACCTCGTGTTCTTCGCCGGCGTCGCGGGCGTCCTGATCACCTTTTTCGGCTGGTGGTCCGATGTGATCCGCGAAGCGCATGCCGGCGATCACACCCCGATCGTCCAGCTCCATCTGCGCTACGGCATGATCCTGTTCATCGCCTCCGAAGTGATGTTCTTCGTCGGCTGGTTCTGGGCGTGGTTCGACTTTTCGCTCTTCCCCTCGACGGCCGAGGCGGTCGGCGGCCAGTGGCCGCCCAAGGGCATGGAAGTGCTCAACGCGTGGGAATTCCCGCTGCTCAACACGCTGATCCTGCTGCTCTCGGGCTGCACGGTCACGTGGGCGCATCACGGGCTGCTCCACAATGAGCGCGGCGGTGCGATGAAGGGTCTGTGGGGCCTGATCGGCGTCGGCGCGAACGACACGGTCAAGAAGGGCTTGTGGCTGACGATCATCCTTGGCCTGATCTTCAGCTGCATTCAGGCCTATGAATATGCCCACGCGCCCTTCCCCTTCAAGGCGGCGAGCGAGGGCGGTTCGAGCTATGGCGGTGCCTTCTTCATGGCGACCGGGTTCCACGGCTTCCACGTGCTGGTCGGCACGATCTTCCTGATCGTCAACCTCGTGCGCGTCTACAAGGGCCACTTCACCCCGCGGCAGCATTTCGGCTTCGAGGCCGCTGCCTGGTACTGGCACTTCGTCGACGTGGTGTGGCTGTTCCTCTTCGCCTCGATCTATGTCTGGGGCGGCTGGGGCGCACCCGTCCACGCCGGCTGATTTGCCCGACGCCAGCGACACGCAAACGGAGGGAGGCAGCACCGCGCTGCCTCCCTCTGTCGTTTCGGGGCGGGGGATTCCGCTGCTCCCGACGCTGATCGTCGCGCTCGCCGTCGCGGCGATGATCGGACTCGGCCTTTGGCAGCTCACCATCCGCCTCCCGCAAAAGGAAGCCGCGCTCGCCCAGCTCGCCGCCAATCCGGCCAAGCCCGAGATCGCCTTTCCCCGCCTCCCCGACGACAGCCTGCTGTTCCGCCGCGCGCACGGCTATTGCGTCGAGCCGGTCTCGGGCAACCTTACCGGCGCTGGCAAGGCCGGCTTCCGCTACATTGTCGAGTGCCGCACCGGCGGTGCCGAGGGGCCCGGAATGCTCGTCCAGCTCGGCACCACCCGCGATCCGATGGCAAAGCCGGTATGGAAGGGCGGCGAAGTGCGCGGCACGATCAGCCACGCGCCCGACGGCCGCTCGATGCTCGCCTCGCTGTTCGATCGCACGCCGAAGCGGCTGTTGCTGGTCGCCGACACGCCTGCGGCCGGCCTCGCCGCCAATGCCGCGCCCGACCTGTCCTCGGTCCCCAACAACCATCTCGCCTACGGCGTGCAATGGTTCCTGTTCGCGCTCGTCGCGACCGTGATCTACGGCCTCGCGCTGCGCTGGCGGGGACGGAAGTCCCCTCGCGAGGCGGCCTAAACATCACCTATCTTGTGACCCCGCCTGCACCCCGCTAACCCGCCGCCATGCGCTATCAAAGCACCCGAGGCGCCGCGCCCCAGCTCGGCTTTCGCGATGTCACGCTCGCCGGCCTCGCCAGCGACGGCGGGCTCTACCTCCCCGAGACCTGGCCGGGCCTGACCCGCGAGGCGATCGCCGGGCTCGCCGGCCTGTCCTATGTCGAGACCGCGGTCCGGGTGATGCTGCCGTTCGTCGGCCCCGATCTCTCCGAGGACGAACTCCGCGATCTCTGCACCCGCGCCTATGGCCGCTTCAGCCATGCCGCGGTCACCCCGCTCGTCCAGCTCGACCACCAGCATTGGCTGCTCGAGCTGTTCCAGGGGCCCACGCTCGCCTTCAAGGACGTCGCGCTCCAGCTGCTCGGCCTGCTGTTCGAGAAGTTCCTGATCGGCAGCGGCGATCATCTCACCATCGTCGGCGCGACCTCGGGCGACACCGGCAGCGCCGCGATCGACGCGGTCGCCGGCCGCACCGGCATCGACATCTTCATGCTTCACCCCAAGGGGCGCGTCTCCGAGGTCCAGCGCCGCCAGATGACGACGGTGCTCGCGCCAAACGTCCACAACATCGCGATCGAGGGCAGCTTCGACGACGCCCAGGCGCTGGTGAAGGCGATGTTCAACGACGCCGATTTCGCCGGCCGCTTCCAGGTCACCGCGGTCAACTCGATCAACTGGGCGCGGTTGATGGCGCAGGTGGTCTATTATTTCTACGCCGCGGTGCGCCTCGGCGCGCCCGACAAGCCGGTCGCCTTCGCGGTCCCCACCGGCAATTTCGGCGACGTCTTCGCCGGCTATGTCGCGGCGAAGATGGGGCTGCCGGTGGCAAAGCTGATCGTCGCGACCAACGTCAACGACATCCTCCACCGCGCGCTCTCCACGGGGGATTATTCGACCGGCACCGTCACCGCCACCGCGGCGCCGTCGATGGACATCCAGGTCAGCTCGAACTTCGAGCGACTGCTGTTCGATCTCGCCGCTGCGCCCGTCGCCGAGCAGATGCGCGGTTTCGAGGCGGCGCGCGCGATGCAGCTGACCAACGCCCAGCGCGAAGGCGCAGCGGCGCTGTTCGTCAGCGACCGCATCGATGCCGATGCGATGAACGAGGCGATGCGCTGGGGCTATACCGAGGCGGGCGAGGTGCTCGATCCGCACAGCGCGATCGGGCTTGCCGCGGCGCGCCGCGCCGGTCTGCCCGCCGACGTCCCCGTCGTCACGCTGGCGACCGCACACCCCGCCAAGTTCGCCGACGCGGTCGAGCGCGCCACCGGCATCCGCCCGCAGGTGCCGCCGCGGGTGGGCGATCTCCACCAGCGTCAGGAGCGCTACGACGTGCTCCCCGCGACGTTCGAGGCCGTCACCGCCTATATCGCCGAGCGCGCCACGCCCCGCCGCTGAAATCCCCCCGGAGGGGGAGGGGGACCGCGAAGGGGTGGAGGGGTAGTCGCCACGGGCGGCATCGCCCGCGGAAAATACCCCTCCGTCAGCCTCTGGCTGCCACCTCCCCCTCCGGGGGAGGATTGAGAAACGCGCCTGTCCTTCTATGGAAAAGGCATGAACCTCATCACTCTCACCGGCGAGCCCTGGACGGATTACGGCCTGCTCGACTCGGGCCATGGCCGCAAGCTCGAGCGCTATGGCGACTATCGCTTCATCCGCCCCGAGCCGCAGGCGATGTGGGCGCCCGCGTCCGACGACTGGGATGCGCATGGCGAATTCCTCCCCGGCTCGGACGAGGAAGGCGGCGGCCGCTGGGTGTTCCACAAGCCCACCCCGCGCGAAGGCTGGCCGCTCGCCTGGGAGGAGGTCCGCTTCACTGCGCAGACCACGCCGTTCCGCCATCTCGGCTTCTTCCCCGACATGGCGCCGGTTTGGCACTGGATGCGCGCGCAGATCGCCGACAAACCCGAGGCCGAGTGCATGAACCTGTTCGGCTATACCGGCGTCGGCACGCTCGCGCTGGCGGCCAAGGGCGCGCGGATGACGCATGTCGACGCCTCGAAGAAGTCGGTCGCCGAGGGTAAGGCCAATGCGGCGCTGTCGGGGATGGAGGACAAGCCGATCCGCTGGATGATCGACGATGCCGGCAAGTTCGTCGCGCGCGAGGTGCGCCGCGAGCGCCGCTATGACGGAATCATCCTCGATCCGCCCAAATGGGGCAGGGGGCCCAATGGCGAGGTGTGGAAGCTCGAGGAGGGCCTGCCCGGCCTGATCGCCGATACGCGCAAGCTGCTCGATGCCGATTCCCGCTTCCTGTTCCTCACCGTCTATGCGGTGCGGATGTCGGCGCTGGCGATCGGCGAGCTGGTCCGCCAGCATTTCGCCGATCTCGGCGGCGCCGTGGAGTGCGGCGAGCTCACCGTGCGCGAGGAAGCGCGCGGGCTCGAGCTGCCGACCGCGATCTTCGCGCGCTGGCGCCGCTGATGGCGCTCTCGGTCTTCCTTGCGACCGCGGTCGCGGACGAAGTCGAAGGCCGTCGGCCCGGCGCGCGGCATGCGATGCTGATCTATGTCTTCGCGCGGGATTTCGAGGCGGCCCAGCGCAAGGCGGCGGGCGTCGCGCTCGGCGCCGGCTGGATGATGGTGCGGCTCGAAAAGGGCATGGAAGTCGTCGATCCCGCGGCGAACGACGATCCCGTACTCCGCGCGGCTGCCGGAACGGCGCTGGAGGAAGGCTCGGCGATCGTCGTGTACGGCGACGAGCTGCCGCCGGAAGCCTGACTTCGCGCCACCCTCATCGCCGCCCCCGCGGCGGCATCTCAGGCGGCGAGTGCCGGGGCGGGTCTGTCGTCGTCGTTCGCGGGAGTTTGACGCTGCGGCGCGCTATGCGTCCGGCGGGCTCGGGGGGCGCGGCGCGCGAAGGGCGCGCGCAGCAGCACGATCACCGTGCGGATGCGCACGGTCGAGGCCGTCAGCAGCGCCACCGCCAGCACGTCGACGAAGACGCCGAGCTCGAGGCTGGCCAGCATGCCCACCAGCTCGGGCGCGCCCATCATCATCATCCGCAGCGATTCCCCCTCGGTCAGCCAGCCTAATGTGCCGCCGACGAGGATGAGGAGGAGCAGCATGAGATATTGGCCGCGATGGACATTGTTGAGCGCACGGGCCGGGGCCTCGACCAGGATGCGCCGCATCGTGCGTCCGGTCGCCGTGTCGCCCGCAGCCAGCAGGGCGAGCCACAAGCCCGCAAGCCAGATCGTGATCATGCTGTCCCCCTTGTTACGCGGCCGATATTGGATGTCGGCGGTGTCGTGCCAAGGGTCGTCAGTTCCGCCCCATCCGGATTGCCGCACCGGCGACCAGCGGGCAGCCCGCCACCAGCAACAGGCTCACGGCGCCGAGCAGCTTGAACGCACCCGGCTGGCCGGCGCTGGCGCCGGCGCCGAAGATCAGCAGCGGTACTGCGAAGGGCAGCATCACCAGCCCGGCCAGTGCCCCCGCGCCGCGTAGTCCGGCGACCAGCGCCGCGGTGGCGATGCCGAGCGCGGCGAGCCCCGGCGTGCCGATCGCGAGCCCGGCGAGGATCGGCACCAGCGCGCTCCCGGGCAGATGCAGTAGCGCCGCTGCGATCACCGTCGCCACGAGCAAGGCCGGCGCGAAGCCGAGCCAATGGCCGAGCATCTTGGCCGCCGCCACCCCCGCATCGGGCAGTCCGCGCACGGCGAACTGGTCGAGCACGCCGCTCTCGGCATCGGGCGCCACCAGCCGCTCGACCGGCAGCAGCGCGGCGAGCAGTGCCGCCGCCCAGATCACTCCGCCGCCGACCCGCGCGAGAAGGCGGGCCTCGGGCCCCACTGCGAACGGGAACAGGATCGCGACGAGCAGGAAGAAAGCGATCGGCATCAGCATCCCGCCGGTGCTCCATGCCCGCCGCAGCTCGCGCCAGACGATGGCGGCATAGACGCTCACAGCGTCACCGCGACCGCATCCGGCAGCGCGATCGGCAGATGCGTCGCGACTAGTGCGATCCCGCCCTCACGGCGATGCCCCGCGATCAGATCCTCGAGCATCCGTACCGAAGCAGCATCGAGCCCATTGGCCGGCTCGTCGAGCAGCCAGACCGGTGCGCCGCTCGCCACCACCCGCGCCAGCGCGGCGCGGCGGCGCTGCCCGGTCGACAGCAGCCGCACCGGCACCTGCGCAAGCTCGCCGAGCCCGACCGCCTCCAGCGCCGGCATCACCGCCTCGGCGCGTCCGTCGATCCGCGCCCAGAAGCGCAGCGCTGCGGCGACGCCCAGTTCGGGGTCGAGCGCCGCGCTTTCGGCGAGCAGGGCACGCGCCCCTTCGCCGGCGACCCGGCCGGCGGCCGGCGCGAGCAGCCCCGCGGCGATGCGGATCAGGCTCGATTTGCCCGCGCCATTGGGGCCGCTGACCAGCGCCGCGTCGCCGGGGCCCAATGCGAAGCCGATATCCTCGAACAACAATCGTCCGCCGCGAACGCACGCCACATCGGCGAAGGTCAGGCTGGTCCTCACCCGGCGGCGTCTTCCAGCGCGTGCATATCGTCGTCCGACAGCCCGAAATGATGCCCGACCTCGTGCACCACGATGTGCGTCACAAGTTCCTGCAGCGGCACGCCGGTGTCACACCATTCGTCGAGGATCGCACGGCGGTAGAGGTGGATGCGGTCGGGCAGCGCGCCCGAATCGAACGCGGATTTCTCGCCGATCGGACGGCCGTGATAGACGCCGCTCAGATCGAACGGATCCTCGATACCCAGCGCGTCGAGCGTCTCGTCGTCGGCGAATTCCTCGACGATCAGCACCACGTCGGCAAGATGCTCGGCAAAGGGCGAGGGGATGCGCGCCAGCGCCTCGCGCGCCAGTGCCTCGATCGTCGCCGCGTCCGGCGCAGTGGAAGGTGCTTGCCCGCGCATGGCCGAACCCATAGGCGGAGCGGTGAAGGCAGGGCAAGGAGGGCGATCATGGTGGCACGATTGACCGAAGGGCATCGGCGCGAGTCGCTCGCCGCGATTCCCGACTGGAGCTACGACGAAGCCCGCGACGCGATCACCCGGCGCTGCACCTTCGAGGATTTCAACGCGGCGTTCGGATTCATGGCCCGTGTCGCGCTGCTCGCCGAAAAGGCCGATCACCATCCCGAATGGTCGAACGTGTGGAACCGCGTCGACATCCTGCTCACCACCCACGATGCCGGCGGCCTCTCGCAGCGCGACATCGCGATGGCCCAGGCGATCGACGGACTGCTCTAAAAATCCGTCCTCGCACAGCGGGGGAGGATCATGGTCACCGCATCCCGCCGCGGCGCATCTGCTTGCGCAGCGCGCCCGGCATCCAGCGCGCGGCGAAGGCGAGCCGGCGTGCGGTCTTGCCGATGATGACGTGGAGCTTGTCGCGCTCGATGCCGTTCCAGATCTCTTCGGCGACCTGATCGACGGGCGTGAACTCCAGCCCTGCGGCGCGCACCGAATCGCGCGCGGTGCGGTTGGTGCCCGAGACGTTCGAATCGAGCAAAGGCGTGTCGATGAAGCTCGGCATCACCACGCGAACCTTGATCCCGTCGCCTGCCCATTCGGCGTCGAGCGCCTCGGAGAGCCCGCGCACCCCGAACTTGACCGCGGCATAGAGCGCCAGCCCGCCCGAGCCATAGATCGCTGCGGCGGAGGCGGTATTGACCAGCGTCGATCCCGGCGTCGCCTTGAGCAGCGGATAGGCCGCGCGCGCGCCGTTGATTACGCCGACAAGGTTGATCCCCACGATCCGGTCGATCTCGTCGTCGGTGGCGCCCGCGAGCGGCCCGCCGATCGCGATCCCGGCATTGTTGAAGAGGACATCGAGCCGCCCGCCGCTGGCCTCGGAAAAGGTGGCGAGCGCGTCGCGCCATTGATCGCGGTCGCGCACGTCCATCACATGCGTCGTCACCATCCCGGCGGGGAGCATCGCCCGCGTGGCTTCGAGTCCCGCTGCATTGACGTCGGCCAGCCCGACGCGCCAGCCTTTGCGCGCGAACAGCTTGGCCACCGCCTGGCCGATCCCCGATCCGCCGCCGGTGATGAAGATCGCCTTCTCGCCCGCCATCCGCTCCCCCCTGTTTCTTTGACCTTTCCACTTTCATCCCGCACAATCCCGGCCGATGCCAGAGCAATCGCGCAGCGTTACCTTCAAAAATGTCAGTAAGACCTATGCCGGCGGGGTGAAGGCCGTCGACGGGGTGTCGCTCGAGGTCTCCGGGGGCTGCTTCGTCGCGCTGGTCGGCGCGTCGGGCTCGGGCAAGTCGACGCTGCTCAAGACCGTCAACCGGCTGGTCGATCCGAGCGCGGGCGAAGTGCTGATCGACGGTGCGCCGGTCGCGGCCGAACCGCCGCATCTGCTCCGCCGCCGGATCGGCTATGTCTTCCAGAATATCGGACTGTTTCCGCACATGACCGTCGCGCAGAATGTCGCGATCGGGCTGAAGCTGGCGGGCGAGCGCGAACCCGCTGCGCGGGTCGCCGAGTTGCTCGCGCTGGTCGAGCTCGATCCGGCGCTCGGTGCGCGCATGCCCGATGCGCTGTCGGGCGGGCAGCGCCAGCGCGTCGGCGTCGCGCGTGCGCTCGCCTGCTCGCCTGGGCTGCTGCTGATGGACGAGCCGTTCGGCGCGCTCGATCCGGTGACGCGCGACGGTCTCGGCAAGGCGATCCGCGCGCTGCATGCGCGCATCGGACTCACCACGATCCTCGTCACCCACGACATGGCCGAGGCGCTGCTTCTCGCCGATCGCGTGCTGGTGATGGCCGCCGGGCGGATCGTCGCCGACGCAACGCCGCGCGATCTGCTCGCGGGCAAAGCGGGCGGTGCGGCGGATGCGCTGGTTGCGGTGCCGCGCGAGCAGGCGCGGCGGCTGGCGGCGTTGGGGGAATGAGAGGGGTGGCCCAAATCCTCCCCCGGAGGGGGAGGGGGACCAGCGAAGCTGGTGGAGAGTTAGTCTCCACGCGCGACGTCGCCTGCGGCAACTACCGCTCCACCGCTTCGCGGTCCCCGTCCCGCTCTGCGGGAGGATCGAGATGACCGCCGCCTTTGCCCGCGTGCCCGAGCTGCTCGCCCAGCATCTGCTGCTCGCCTTCGCCGCGCTGCTGCTCGGGCTGCTCGTCGCGCTCCCGCTCGCGGTCCTCTCCTCCCGCAGCCGCGCCGTCGGGCGCATCGCGCTGGGCTTTGCCAGCCTGATCCAGACCATCCCCAGCCTCGCGCTGCTCGCGCTCTTCTACCCGATCCTGCTGTGGCTCTCGGCGCTGGTCGGCGGCGGCATCCCCGCGCTCGGCTTCCTGCCGTCGCTGCTCGCGCTGTCGCTCTATGCGCTGCTGCCGATCCTCAGGAACGGTGTCACCGGGCTCGCCAATCTCGACCCCGCTGTGCTTGAGGCCGCTGACGCGATGGGGATGACGCGCAACCAGCGCCTGTGGCTGGTCGAAGCGCCGCTCGTCGCGCCTGTCCTCATGGCCGGGATTCGCACCGCTGCGGTGTGGACGATCGGCGCGGCGACGCTCTCCACCACGGTCGGTCAGCCGAGCCTCGGCGATTTGATCTTCGCCGGGCTCCAGACCCAGAACTGGACGCTGGTGCTCGCCGGCTGCGTCGCCGCCGCGGGCCTCGCGCTCGGTGTCGACGCGCTGCTCGGGCTCGCCGAGCACGGCATCGCCCGCCGCCGGCGCGGGCTGGTCTGGGCAAGCCTCGCCACCTTGCTCGTCGCTGCTGCGGTCGCGCTCGCCCCCGCCTGGCCGGCCCCGCGCGGCACCGTGACGATCGGCGCCAAGGGCTTTTCCGAGCAATATATCCTCGCCCGGCTGATCGGGCATCGGCTGGAGGATGCCGGCTACGCCGTCCGCTACCGCGAAGGGCTCGGCTCGGCGGTGGCGTTCGGCGCGCTCGCGGCGGGCGATATCGACGTCTATGTCGATTATTCGGGGACACTGTGGACCAACCAGATGCACCGCACCGACGTGCCCCCGCGCGCCGCGATCGTCGACGGCGTCGCCCGCTGGGCCAAGACCAGGCACGGCGTCATTTTGCTCGGCTCGCTCGGCTTCGAGAACGCCTATGCCTTCGCGATGCGCGGCGATGATGCGCGGCGCCGCGGCATCCGGAGCCTCGACGATCTCGCTGGCCAGGCTGGCGAACTCGATTTCGCCACCGATGTCGAGTTTCTCGAGCGCCCCGAATGGGCGGCGGTGCGAAGCGCCTATGGCCTCGCCTTCAAGTCGGCGCGCCCCTATCAGCCGACCTTCATGTACCGCGCGCTGGCGAGCGGCGAGGCCGATGTCATCCCGGCGTTTTCCTCGGACGGCCGCATCGCAGCCGACAAGCTCGCCATCCTCGCCGATCCCAGGGGCGCGATCCCCGGCTATGACGCGATCCTGCTGCTCGCCCCGCGCCGCGCCGGCGATGCGCGCTTTCAGGCCGCGCTGCGCCCGCTGATCGGCGCGATTCCTGTGGAGAAGATGCGCGAGGCGAACTATCGCGTCGACCGCGACACCGCCAAGCAGAGCCCCGATCAGGCCGCGCGCTGGCTGGCCGATGGACTCGGGCGATGAACTTGCGTTATCGCTAACACAAAGAACAAGACGGAGGAGATGTGATGCGGCCCGGAACGAAGCTGTTGCTTGCCACCACGATTTTCTGGGCCGCGCCGGCTTTGGCGCAGCAAGCGCCGACAGCGCTGTCGGGCGGCCCGACCGTGGCCGACCCCGCCAAATGGCCCAAGGCCGCCAGCCCGGGGCTGGTCGATCCCGGGACCGAGAAGTTCGTCTCCGATCTGATGGCGAAGATGACGCTCGAGCAGAAGGTCGGGCAGATGATCCAGGGCGACATCGCCAGCGTGAAGCCCGAGGATCTGCGGAAGTATCCGCTCGGCTCGATCCTCGCCGGCGGCAATTCGCCGCCGCTCTCGGGCAATGACCGATCGCCGCAATCCGATTGGGTCGCCACCGCGCGCGCCTTTCGCGCCGTCGCGATGGAACCGCACCCCGGCGGCACGCCGATCCCGCTGATCTTCGGCGTCGACGCGGTGCACGGCAACAACAACGTCATCGGGGCGGTGATCTTCCCGCACAATATCGGCCTCGGCGCCGCCAATGATCCCGCGCTGATCCGCCGCATCGGCGAGGCGACCGCCGCCGAGACCGCCGCCGCCGGTCCGGATTGGGCGTTCGGCCCGACGCTGGCGGTGCCGCAGGACGATCGCTGGGGCCGCAGCTATGAAGGCTATTCGGAGGATCCCGCGATCGTCCGTTCCTATGCCGGCGAGATGGTCCGCGGGCTGCAGGGCGAGCCGAATACCGCCAATCGCATCCAGAAGGGCCATGTCGCGTCCTCGGCCAAGCATTTCCTCGGCGATGGCGGCACCTTCAACGGCGTCGATCAGGGCGATACCCGGGTCAGCGAGGACGAGCTGATCGCGATCCACGGCGCCGGCTATCCGGGTGCGATCGATGCCGGCACGCTCACCGTGATGGCGTCGTACAACAGCTGGAACGGCGCCAAGATGCACGGCAACAAGTCGCTGCTCACCGATGTGCTCAAGGGCAGGATGGGCTTTCAGGGCTTCGTCGTCGGCGACTGGAACGGCCATGGCCAGATACCGGGCTGCACCCCCACCGATTGCGCCGCGACCTTCAATGCCGGGCTCGACATGGCGATGGCGCCCGACAGCTGGAAGGGGCTGTTCGATTCGACCGTCAAGCACGTCCGCGACGGCACCATCCCGATGGCCCGCATCGACGATGCGGTCCGCCGCATCCTGCGCGTCAAGGTCAAGCTCGGCCTGTTCGATCCGGCGCGGCCGCTCGAGGGCAAGACCGGCGTGCTCGGCAGCGCAGAGCATCGCGCGATCGCGCGCCAGGCCGCAGTCGAATCGCTCGTCCTGCTCAAGAACAGCGGCGTGCTGCCGGTCAAGGCCAGCGCCAGGGTGCTGGTCACCGGCCCGGGCGCCGATTCGATGGGCATGCAGACCGGCGGCTGGACGCTGAGCTGGCAGGGCGACGGCAACGGCAACGAGCTGTTCCCCAATGGCGAGACGATCTTTGCCGGGGTGAAGAAGGCAGTCGAGGCAGCCGGTGGCACCGCGACGCTCTCGGCCGACGGCAGCTTCACGTCCCAGCCCGACGTCGCGATCGTCGTGTTCGGCGAGCAGCCCTATGCCGAGATGCGCGGCGACATCCGCACGCTCGAATTCCAGCCCGGCGACAAGCAGGCGCTCGGCCTGCTCAAGAAGCTCAAGAACGCCGGCGTGCCGGTGGTCTCGGTGTTCCTCTCGGGCCGCCCCTTGTGGACCAACCCCGAGCTCAACGCCTCGGACGCGTTCGTCGCGGCATGGCTGCCCGGCAGCGAGGGCGGGGCGGTTGCCGACGTGCTGGTCGGCGATGCCGCCGGCAAGCCGCGCGCCGACTTCAAGGGCCGCCTCTCGTTCAGCTGGCCCAAGACCGCGGGCCAGTTCGCCAACAACAAGGGCAAGCCCGGCTATGACCCGCTGTTCGCGCTCGGCTATGGCCTCAGCTACGCCAGGGGCGGCGACGTCCCGACGCTCAGCGAGGAGGCGGGGCTAGATCCCTCGCTCGGCAACACCAGCACCTTCTTCGCCAAGGGCGTGACGCCCGCGCCCTTTTCTTTCGCGACCGACAGCCGGGTGACGCGCAAGACCGTCGACGGTCCGCAGACGCAGGAAGGCGCGCAGCAGCTCGCCTGGCCCAACGGCCCGGCGACGCTCCGCATCGGCGGGGGCGGCGAGCTCGATCTCACGCGCGAGGCCAATGGCGATCTGTCGCTCCAGATCAACTATCGGGTCGATCGCGCGCCGGCGGGCAAGGTCCAGCTCTCGATGGACGGCGGCAACACCAAAGGTGGCATCGACGCGACCAGCCTGTTCACCGGCCAGACCGGCACGTGGCGCACCGCCAAGGTCTTCCTCAAATGCTATCAGCAGAACGGCGTCGATCTCGCCAAGGTCGGCGCGCCGTTCGTGCTCGAGGCGACGGGGCCGTTCACGCTGAGCATCGCCGATGTCCGGATCGTCTCCGATCCCAACGCCTCGGTCTGCCCCAAGCCGTGATGGCCGACGCCCCGATCGACACGATCGAGATCGCCCATGGCGGCATGCGCGCCGAGTTGCTCACGCTCGGCGCAACCTTGCGGCGGCTCGACGTGCCCGGGCGCGACGGCACGCCCGCCAATGTCGTGCTCGGCTATCGCGATCTCGCCGAATATCGCGCGCACCCGCGCTTCTACGGGGTGGTCGCGGGGCGCTTCGCCAATCGCATCGGCGGGGCGCGCTTCAGCCTCGACGGCACCGAATATCGGCTGCCGGCGAACAACGGCGCCAACAGCCTCCATTCGGGGCCCAAAGGCTTTGATCTGCAGGACTGGACGATCGAGGCACGCGACGCGCATTCGGTGACCTTCGGCCTGACGAGCCCGCATCTCGATCACGGCTTTCCTGGCAAGCTCGATGTTCGCGTGCGCTACGCGCTGAGGGATGGCGGGCTCGCGATCGGCTTTCGCGCCACCACCGATCGCGCGACGGTGATCAACCTCACCCACCATGCCTATTTCAATCTTGCGGGGGAGGGCAGCGGCACCGCGATCCTCGATCATCTGCTCCAGATCCCGGCGAGCCAGATCACGCCTACCGACGCCGCCCTGATCCCGACCGGCGCCTTCGCCGATGTGGCGGGCGGCCCGTTCGATTTCCGCAGCCCCAAGCCGATCGGCCGCGACATCGCCGCCGACGATCCCCAACTCCGGCAGGGCGGGGGCTATGATCATAATTTCGTGCTGGTCGGCGCCGCCGGCACCATCCGCCGTGTGGCGACGCTGTTCGATCCGAAATCGGGCCGGGTGCTCGATCTCCATTCGACCGAGCCGGGGCTGCAATTCTACACCGGCAACCATCTCGCCAATGGCGCGCCCGGCACCAGCGGCGGCAGCTATCCTGCCCGCGGCGGGTTGTGCCTCGAGCCCCAGAAATTCCCCGATTCGCCCAACAAGCCGAACTTCCCTTCGGCGCGGCTCGATCCGGGCAAGGAATATCGCCACGACATGGCGTTCCGCTTCCGCACAGCGAAGGATTCGAGGGAGGCGTTCGGCTAACCGCTCGGGTCTGCTGAGGCAGCTTGCCAAGGTACGAGGCTGGCCGCAGGGTGCCTGTCATAGGCGAACGGACGGGGCAGGCGATGCGCGGGCCGGGGAAGATACGCAATCTGGCATTGGCCGCGGGGCTGCTGGGGCTGGCCTCGGCGAGCATACCGTTCGTCTCCCCCGATCATGCGGACGAGGCGGCGTGGCTGCTGCTCGGGGCCACGGCGGCGGTTATCGGACTCGGGGCCGCCCTGACGCTGACGATGCGCATGCGGCGAATGCGGAGCCTCCATGCGGGGAAGGGCGTCATCGCCCGCTGGCGTGTCGAGCCCGCGCTCTGGGCGCGCTTCGTCGCCGATGACCGTGATGCCGAGCGCGACGGGCGCAAGCGAAACAACGCGATCCGCCTGCGATCAAGCCCGGATGGGGCGGTCGAGGTGATCGTGGGCGACGACTGCCTGCAGATCGACGGAGACTTCCACCCCGTGCCGCTCGCCGAATTCAAAGGCGCGGGAATGAGCGCGGGGCCACCCTCGGTTCTCGAGCTGCGCTTCGTCACCCCGCGGCCGCAACAGTCCGACCTGCACTATGCGTTCCGCTTTCCCGTCGCGCTCGGCGCGGAGGCCGCCGCGCAGCAGGTGATCGATCATTATGATCGCCGCTATCGCGCCAAATACGGGGCGTACTGACGCGATTCCTTCACCGGTGCCGGCGCGCCGGAGAAACTTGGAGGCGCCGCATCATTGCTCAGCGCTTGCTCATCTTCTGCTCATGCCTCGCATCGCGGTCGCCGCCACGATCGAGCAGCGATGTGACAGGAGGCGAACGATGATCGAAGCAAGCGAACAGGCCGACGCCAGGGCTCCGAACTATTGGCGGATGGCGCGCTGGGCCGGGATCCTCGCGTTGCTGCTCACCCCGCTGGTGATGATGCAGATCAGTGACGGCTGGCACTGGACGATCGGCAGCTTCGTCTTCGCCGGCGCCGTCATGGGCGGGGTGGGATTGCTCTACGAGTTCGCCGAGCGCGCGAGCAAGAGCCGCGCCTATCGCGCGGGTGCCGCCATCGCGCTGATCACGGCGTTCCTTACCGTGTGGACTACGATCGTGCGCGACGATGGTAACGGCATCGGCTTCCTCATGCTGGTCGTGACCGCGGCGATCGGCGCCTTCGCGGCGTGGTTCCGGGCCGCGGGGATGGCGCGGGCCATGCTCGGCGTCGCGGTCATGCAGGCGCTGGTCAGCATCGCTGTCGCCACGGCGCCGGTGACCGCGCGCGTGCCCGACGCCCCGTTCCGCTTCCTCGCGCTTGGCGCTTTCTTCACGGCGCTGTGGCTGACGTCGGCGACCTTTTTCGGCATCGCCGCGAAAGGCGATTACGCGGCGCGTTAGGCGTCGGGCGCGCGCCCGATCCGCCATTTTCACCTACGGAGCAGGAGAATTTGGTCGCGTGAATATCGGTTTTCGTCGCATCGAAAGCGGCGGGTGGCCCGACGCCGGGCACCCGATCGGGCTCGACACCGGAAGGCCGCCATGAAGATCTTGCTCGGGGCGCTCGCCTCCCTCTTGCTCACCACCACCGCCGCCGATGCGCAGCCGGCCCCCGCCGCCGCGCCCGAGGCAGTGATCGCGATGAAGCCGTGGCGCACGCGCTGGGTGCTCGAGGCCGAAGTCGCGGGGAAGAAGGGGCTCTATCTGTTCGACACCGGCGCGGGGCTCACCCTCGTGTCCAACGCATCGCTCGCCCGCACCGGCTGCAAGCCCTGGGGCCGGGTCACCGGCTACAACATGATGGGCAATCGCGGCGACGGGCCGCATTGCGAGGGCATCGCCATGATCGTCGGCGGAGTGAAGCTCGAGCCGCCGATGCTCGGTCCGATCGAGATGGCGGCGTTGAATCCGAAGGATGCCGAGCTCGACGGCATCATAGGGCTCAACCTGTTCGAAGGCCGCACGGTGACGATCGATTTCGCCGCGGGCACGCTCACGCTCGAATCCGGGGCTAGCCGCGCCCAGCGCATCGCGACGATGCGCCCGCTGCGCATCCGCCTGAAGCGGGAGGCAGACGGTCGCGCCCTTGCAGTCGCGGCTGCGGTCCCGACGGCCCAGGGCAATTTGTGGATGGAGTTTGATTCGGGGAATGGCGGCACGGTGCTGGTGTCCAAACCCGTCGCCGAGCTGGTCGGGATGGATCCGAAGCTGGAAGCGAAGCAGCCGGCCGACTTTGCCGTGATGGAAGGCGTGCGCGCGACGACCCCCGATGCCTTCACTCCGGACATGATCATGGACGGCAATCTCGGCATGCCGTTCCTGCGCAACTGGGTCGTCACGCTCGATCTCGATCGCGGGCGCGCCTGGATCGGCAAGCCGCCGGTGCCGCCGGGGCCGGCCTTGCCGCTTGCAATGTAGGAATGCGCAGGAGGCACCCGGCGCCGGCCCGCCACCGCGGTGCGCGCCACCCTGCCTGACCGCCTTCGGCTAGAGTCCGGATTGATCGCGGCCGGCCGCTGGGGCAGCCTCGCGCGATGGAGATCCGCGATGCTGTCTCATCGAGCGACTTCGCCGCCGTCGCGGCGCTGATGCGGGCGTTCATCCAATGGCATTATGCCCGGCACGCGCGCGACCGGCACATCATCGACAGCTATTTCGAGCCCGCCGCGTTCGAGGCCGAGCTCGACGCCCTGCCGGGCGAGTTCGCCCCGCCCGCGGGCGCGTTGCTGGTCGCGGAGGCGCAGGGCCGCATTCTCGGCTGCGTCGCGCTGCGGCCACTGGCGGACGGCAGCTGCGAGATGAAGCGCATGTTCGTCGATCCGGACTACCACGGCGCCGGGGCCGGGCGGGCGCTCGCCGAAGCGGTGATCGAACGCGCCCGGGCGCTCGGTTATGTCAGGATGCTGCTCGATACCGGCCCGGCGCAGAAGGAAGCGCAGGGCCTGTACCGCGCGCTCGGCTTCCGCGACGTGGCGCCCTATTATGATCTGCCGCCGTTGCTGCGCGACTGGCTGGTGTTCATGGAACGCGATTTGATCGAGGCCGCCCCCACCCGGAGCTGACGGCCTTCGTGCCCGGCAACCATATGCGCGTCGCGTCAGGGTCGCGCCCGGCAGGCCGATGCCTCGATCTGCAGCGCATCGATCGAGAACGAGCCGTCGGGCTCGATCGCGAAATAGCGTGCCGTCTCGCGCGATGCCCATTGCTGCAGCGATCGGATCGCCGCCCGGTGCGCGTCGGGGGTCCGCATGCGATCCACCCAGGACGGATAGTCCATCCGCAACCGCCGCTTCTGCGTGCCCGTCACCCGGAAGCCCGCGCGGTCCAGCCCGGCGGCCCATTCGGCCTCGCTATGGTCGCGAACATGCGAGGGATCGCGCAGCAGCTCGACTGCCTGCAGATGCGTGTCGAAGATCGGATGCCCCGGCGAGACCACATCGATGAAGATCGCGGTCGCGCCGGGCTTCAGGATGCGCCGTGCCTCGCGCAACCCGGCATCGAAATCGCGCCAGTGATGCGCCGAGAAGCGGCACCCCAGCAGGTCGAAGCTGGCATCTCCGAACGGCAGCTTCTCGGCCGGCGCGACGCAGGTCTCGATATTCGCCAGTCCGCGCTGCCGGGCGGTTTCGTGCACCGCGTCCAGCATCGCTGCGGAAAGGTCGATCGCCGTTACCGATCGGGCATGGCGCGCCAGCCGATAGGCGACGTGCCCGCCGCCCGATCCGAGGTCCGCCGCGCGATCCGGGCGCATCCGGGCGACGATCGCCTCCAACGCGTCGAGATCCTCGCCTCCGGCATGGACGCTGCTTTCGACATAGGCGGCCGCCTGCGCGCCGAACTGGTCTTCGACAACGGCATCATGGGAACGGGTCACGGCTTTTCTCCTCCACGCCTCTGGAGCGCAGCCTTCAACCTGTTACAATGGACAAAGTTATCCTGTTATAAGAAGGCCCATGAACGCGGACGAACAGCGCAGATTGCTCGGGCAGTTCGTCCGTTCGCATCGCGAGCGCGCGACGCCGGATCGGGTCGTGCGCCGCCGCCGCACGCCAGGGTTGCGGCGGGAGGAGTTGGCGGCGCGCGCCGGTATCGGCGTCACCTGGTGCGCCTGGATCGAGCAGGGCCGTGATATCAGCGTTTCGCCGACCACGCTCGCCCGTCTCGCCGCGGCGCTCGCGCTGACCGCGGCCGAGCGCGCCTATCTGTTCGAGCTTGCGGGCCGCCGCGATCCCGAAGCGCCGCAATCGCCGGCGCTCTCCGAAGCGCCTGAGGCTGTCGCCGCGCTCGTCGCGGCGCTGCCGCATCCCGCCTATGGGCTGGACCCGTTGTGGAACGCGTCGTGCTGGAATCAGCCTGCCGCGGATCTGTTCGCTGATTGGCTCGGCGAGGGATGCCAGCGTAATCTGCTCCGTTACACCTTCACCCAGCCGTCGGCGCGGGCGCTTCTGCCTGATTGGGAGCAGCGGGCACGGCGCCTGCTCGCCGAATTTCGCGCCGATTGCGCCCGCATGCTCAACGATGCCGCGCTGGACCAGCTCGTCGCGCAGCTCCGGAGCGAATCCGATCTCTTCGCGCATGAATGGGATGCGCAGACCGTGATGGCGCGCGAAGGCGGTCCGCGCAGCTTCCTCCATCCCCGGCAGGGGCGGCTCCGCTACGCCCAGCACACCTTCAGCCCGGCGGAGCGGCCCGATCACAAGCTGGTGGTGCTGGTGCCTGCGCTTGCCGTGTAGGAATGCGCGCGCTGGCCCGGACCGGCCGCCCGCGCCGCCGCTTTATTCCCACCGGCACGCGCAACCACCTTTCCTGCCCGCGCAACGCGCGAGTCCTCATTGCGCGCAAGGTGCGAAGCTTGCGGCCAGCAATCCAACACCGACGCGCGCGCGATTTCCTACGGCGTCTTGCGCTCGACGTTGAAGATCTTGTTGACGATCCGCCACTCGCCATCGGCCTTCACCAGCGAAAGATAGTCGGTGAATTTCACGCTCGGATAGTCGAGCACCACCTTGGCCATCGCCGCGTTGCCGGTGACGTCGAGGCTCTCGATCGACCGACGGCGCTGCGCTTCGTCGGCGGCGGGCTTGCCCGGCGCGCCGGCGATGAAGTCGGTCACCGTGCGCTCGGCGAACGCGCCGTCCTTGTTCCAGTAGAGCATGCCCTTGGGATGGAAAGCGGCGCGAAACTCGTCCGCGCTGCCGGTGATGTGCCCGGCGAGATAGTGGTTCACCGCGGCGCGCGCGCCCGCCTCGTCCTTCTCCTGCGCGAGGGCAGGGGTGGCGATCGTCAGCGCGGCAAGCAGCAGCATACGCATAGGCTGGACTCCTCGGAGATGAGGTGTCCAGCCTAGTGACTTCGAACGCCGGCGCAACGTCGGCAGGGCCGAACGTCGCGCCGGCGGGATCAACGTCAGAGCGTCGGCTTGCCGTCGATGCGGCGCGGCACGCCGGCATCGCCGTCGCGCAGCTCGGTGGGGAGCAGCGTGGCCGGCAGGTCCTGATAGGCGACCGGGCGCAGGAAGCGGTCGATCGCCAGCGTACCCACCGAGGTGCTGCGGCCGTCTGCGGTCGACGGGAACGGCCCGCCATGGACCTGCGCGTCGGTCACCTCGACTCCGGTCGGCCAGCCATTGGCGAGGATGCGCCCGGCGAGCCGCTCGAGCACCGGCAGCAGCGCGCGCGCGGTGTCGGTATCGCTCTCCTCGAGATGCAGCGTCGCGGTGAGCTGGCCTTCGAGCAGGCCAATCACGTTGGTCAGCTCGTCGATATCGGCGCAGCGCACGAGCAGCGAGGCGGCGCCGAACACTTCCTCGGCATGGCTCGGATCGGCGATGAAGTCGGCGCCGGTCATTGTGAACAGCGCGCCGCGGCCCGAGGTCGGGCCGGTCGGCTCCTGGCCCTCGGCGACCAGCTTGAGCGCGGGTGCCGAAGCCCAGCGCGCGACTCCGCTGGTATAGGCCTTGTGGATGCCCGGGGTGAGCATCACCTGCGACGGCGCGCCGCACAGCGCGTCCGAGGCCGCGGTCACGAACCGGTCGAGATCGGGGCCTTCGAGCGCGAGGACAAGCCCGGGATTGGTGCAGAACTGGCCCGCGCCCATCGTCAGTGAGGCGATGAAGCCCTTGCCCAGCGCCTCGGCGCGCGCCGCCAGCGCGCCCGGAAGCAGGAACACCGGATTGATGCTGCTCATCTCGGCATAGACCGGGATCGGCACCGGGCGGTTGGCGGCGAGCTTCATCAGCGCCGTGCCGCCGCCGCGCGAGCCGGTGAAGCCTACTGCCTTGATCCGCGGATCGGTGACGAGAGCCGAGCCGATCGTGTTGCCCGCGCCGTTGATCAGCGAGAACACGCCCTTGGGCATGCCGATCTTCTCAGCGGCACGGGTGATCGCGCCGGCGACCAGCTCGGAAGTGCCGGGATGCGCCGAATGGCCCTTGACGATGACCGGGCACCCCGCCGCGAGCGCCGAGGCGGTGTCACCGCCGGCGACCGAGAAGGCGAGCGGGAAGTTGCTCGCGCCGAACACCGTGACCGGGCCCACCGGGATCATGCGCAGCCGCAGATCGGGCTTGGGCGCCGGCTGGCGGTCGGGGATCGCGTGATCGATGCGCGCGCGCAGATATTCGCCGAGCCGCAGCTCCCTGGCGAACAGGCGGAGCTGGCCCGCGGTGCGGCCGCGCTCGCCGGTAAGGCGCGCCTGGGGCAGACCGCTTTCCTGCATCGCGCGCTCGACGAGCTCGTCGCCCAGCGCCTCGATCTCGTCGGCAATCGCCTCGAGGAACTTCGCGCGGTCCTCGCGCGGCAGGCCGGCATAGATCGGGAACGCAGCCTCGGCAGCGGCGGTGGCCGCCTCGACATCCTCGAGCGTCGCGACCGTGAAGCTCGGCTCGATCTCCGCACCGGTGGCAGCGGCGACAGCCCTGAAGCCCGGGCCATCGCGGCGCACGCGTTCCGAAGCCACGAACAATTCTCCAGTCAGCGCCATGCGAACTCTCCCAATCCCGTAAATGAAGTTAGCGGTAACAATGTCTCGCGGTGCGACTTAGGGATGGTCGCCGCGCGGTTCAATCCTGCGCATCAGCAGCATACGGCGATCGGCCCCTGGCCGGCGCCTTCGCGCGCTTCCATCGTGTCGCTCAGCCCGCGCTCGACCAGCCGCGCCATCGCGTCGTGCGCGCGCTCGGCGTCGCCGGCCTCGATCGCCTCGAACACCGCGAGGTGGACCGGCAGCGCATCGTGCGGCGCGGGCAGGCGATGCTGCTTGAACGCGGTGGTGATCGCGATCGCCGCGGCGACGCCGCTGGTCAGCGAGACGATGAAGTCGTTGGCTGATGCCTCGAGCAGCGCCGAGTGGAATTCCTCGTCGCAGCAGCGTCCGATCTCGGTGGCGAAGCCGTGCTTGGCGACTCCGTCTAGCCCGGCCTTCATCCGCGCGAGCTGCTCGGGGGTCCGGCGCGTCGCCGCCAGCCGCGCGGCATCGGGCTCGACGATCCGGCGCAGCTCGAACAGATTGGCGATCAGCCCGGCATCGGGCTCGCCCGCGAAGATCCAGCTCAGCACATCGGGGTCGAGCAGGTGCCATTCCTTGCGCGGCGAGACCTGCGTGCCGATCTTCGGCCGCGAATTGACCAGGCCCTTGGCGGCGAGGATGCGGATCGCCTCGCGATAGGCGGTGCGCGAGACGTTGAACTGGCTGCTCGCGGCGATCTCGCCCTCGAGGATCTCGCCGGGCCTGAGCATACCTGAGACGATCCGGGTGCCGAGCTCGCGCGCCACGGTGCCGTGCAGCCGGAGCGAGCGCGGCCGCGGCGGGCGTCGCCGCACGCGCTTGGGCCTGGGGTCGGGCTCGGGTTTGGATTGCGGGGTGGCCATTGGCTCCTGGCTGACCTGGGGCGGCCGGGCGGCGCGGGTGCCCGGATCGGGAAGAATTCCGGCGCCGTCACGCGAAGTGCGACGGGGCCAGAGCGGCTCTTAGCCATATTTGGTCAATGTCGAAAGAGCATCTGGAACCGGATGCTATATGCCGGTCATGGCTTTCGATCGGCGGATCGGCGCGCCGGCCCCGCGTCGAAGCGCACTATCTCGCCCTCGCCGCGGACGGTGCAGCGGAACGACCATGGGCCGATGCCGCCGCGACGCTGCTCGGCCCGGTTCGGTACTATGCTGCCGGTGACGAGATAGGTGCGGAACCCGGCGAGCCGCAGATCCTTGTAGGTCGCCTCGCCAAGGCGGGCGGCGCGGGTCCGGCAGGCGGCGATCGCGAGGCTCTCCCGGCTCACGCGAACCTGCCGGCCGCCGGGCTTGGCCGATTCGGTAGCGACCTGCGGCGTGTCCCGATGAAAGCCGGCGGCCTGCCCGGTGCCGGCCGCGGCCGGCAGCGACAGGATCATGGCGGTCACCAATGCCGGAAACACCGTCGGGCTCCTCCTTCCGTAAAGCCGCTATGCCCGAACCATCCTGAACCGCGCCCGACTCGGCTGCCGGCCTTCGCGGCCGCGACCTGCCCGAGCAGGCCGCGGCCGGAAGTGCCGGCATCGGGTCAGAACAGGAAGTCGCTCTGGGCGAGCTGGACATTCCCCACGTCGATCGTGAAATCGGCAAGGCCGTCACCGTTGACGTCCCCGGCGACATGATATTCGCCGAGGCTCTTGTAGACCCGCAGCTGCCCCGCGACGCCGCTGAACGCGCTCGATCCGATCCAGGCGAACGCATCGTCCGCAGCGGTCGCGCTTTTCGCGTCGATCGCGCTGAGGTCGATCTTGTCCTGGCCGCGGCGGAAGTCGGTGATGCTGTCCCAGCCACCCAGGTCGCTGAAGGCGAACACGTCGTTGCCCGAACCGCCGGTCAGCAGGTCATGGCCGGCCCCGCCGTTGAGCCGGTCGTTGCCGTCCCCACCGGTGAGCGAGTCGACATCGCCGCCGCCGAAGAGCAGGTCGGCACCGCTCCCGCCGATCAGGATGTCGCGCCCGTCGTCGCCATAGAGCGAGTCGTTGCCGTCATCGCCGTACAGCGTGTCGTTGCCGGCGCCACCGTGCAGCACATTGGCGATGTTGTTGCCGAACAACGTGTCGCTATGCGCCGAGCCGGTGACGTTCTCGAAGTTGATCAGCCGGTCGCCGGTCGCGAAGCCGCCCACGCCATCGGCAAGGACATCTTCGAGTATGCCGCCGAGATTCTGCCAGAACGAGCCCGATCCGGTCCGGACATTGTCGAGGCGGATCAGCACCCCGGCGTCCGACGCCTCGTAGCTGACCGTGTCGATCCCGGCGCCGCCGTCGAGCACGTTCTTCTGATCATTCGCGATGATCAGATTGTCGAGCGCGTTGCCGGTGCCGTTCTTCGCGTTGCCGACCAGCTCGAGCTCCTCGAGATTGGCGCCCAGCGTGTAGTTGATCGACGCGACGACGCGATCGGCGCCGCCTTCGCCGGCAAGCTCGGTGATCAGCTCGCCGGCCTCGCCCACGACATAGCTGTCGTTGCCCGCGCCGCCCTTGAGCACGTCCGCGAGCCCGTCCGCGCCGCCGTCGAGGCGGTCGTTGCCGGCGCCGCCGTCGAGCGTGTCGAGCCCCGCCCCGCCGAGCAGCACGTCGTTGCCGTCCCGGCCGAGCAGCGTGTCGTCGCCGGCGTTGCCGGTCAGCGTGTTGGCCGCGGCATTGCCGATCAGCACGTCGGCCGCGCTGCCGCCGGTGGCGTTCTCGATGACCACGCCGCGGGCGATGGTGTAACCGCCATAGACGCCATCAGCGTGCGAGATCACGCCGGCGCCGGTCGCCGAAAAGTCGATCGTCGCCGCAGTCAGGTCGATCCGCGCCGATTGGGTGCCGTTGTGCTGGATCGTGTCGACGCCGCCGGTGTCCCAGATCGTCTGGAAATAGCCGTCGCCGGCATTCACCGCCGGCAGGACATAGACGTTGTCGCCCGCATTGGCGGTGGTGTTCGCGCCATATTTGATCTGCAGCAGTGCGATGTCGAGCGCCGAGAGCGAGCCGTTATAAGCCTCGTCGATCTCGAGCCATGCGCCTTCGTCGTCGATATACCACGGCACGCCGAAGGGATCATTGGCAGGGTCGAGCGGCCAGCCCGGATTGTACGACATCACTGTGTAGACGCCCTGGTTCAGATCATAGGCGCCATAGGAATCGAATGCGCCGAACACGCCCGGCAGGATCGACGAACCGCCGCCGGTGTCGTGCGGATGCGCGAGCCCCATGCCGTGGCCGAATTCGTGGATCAGCGTGTAAAAGGCATAGCCGCCCTGTTCGAGGCCGCCATTCTCGCGATTCGCGGTGTCGGCGCCGGGGCCGTCCTCGTCCCAGCCAAAGCCGTCGCGCCAGAACACGCCGACGCCGGCATTCGCCTCGCCCGGCGGGTTGAAATAGCCGAGCACGCCTTCGGTATCGCCCGCGGTGGTGTTCTTCACCACCAGCTTGAAATCGGCTTCCGCGGCGTTGGTGGTGACGGTGTAGTGGACCGGCAGCACCGTCTCATATTGTTGGAAGGCGAGCATCGCCTGCTGCTGCTCGTATGCGGTCCAGCCGAGCGAGGTATTGCCGTCGAAGGTCTCGCCCGCGGCGGCGAAATAGACCTTGATCTCGCCGTCCGCGGCGCCGGGCAGGACATTGTCGTCACCGCCCCAGTTGATCGCGTCGAGCGGGCTCATGCCGCTGAGGTCGAAGGTCTTGACGCTCAGCTCATAGCCCGTGTTCGCGGCCGCGCCGGCGGCGAGGAAATCGGGCTGGTCGTGGCTGACGCGCAGATAATAGGTGCCGCTCTCGGTCGGCACGAACGAGACCGCGGCATTCTGGTCGCTGCTCGAGATGTCGCCGCTGAAGGCCGCGATCGTCGTCCCGTCGGGCGCCATAACGTGGAGCCGCAGATCGCCTTCGGGCCCGACATAATAGTCCCAACCGCCCGATGCCTGGAATTCATAATATTGGCCGGCGACCAGATCGACCTTGTAGAAGTCGACATCGCTGAAATCGGTGGCGCTGGTCGCGTCCATGAAGCCCAGCGTCGAGGAGCCCACCGCCACCGCCTGCGCGCCCGCCGCGGTATCGGAGACATCGGCGCCGCGCTGCGCGACGGCCAGCGTGTAATCGCCGGGGACGCCGTCGTTGAAGTCGTCGAACCACGGGCCGGCCTCGACATAGACCACGCCGGTATAGGTCGCGGTATAGGTCAGCAGCGCGTTCGAGCCGGTGCCGCCCTCGTCATCGGCGGCGATGGCAAAGCCGCCGCTATTGTAGAGATAGATCTGCGGATCTGGCATCGCATTGGGCCCGGTGCCGTTCATCGAAATGACGTAGGTCTGGCCCGCGACGACGTTGAGGATGTAATAATCGAGGTCGTTGCCGGGATCGATGTGCCCGGTCTTCGGCGTGCCCGGTGTGATCGGCTGGGTCGGCTCGTCCGCCAAAGCCCCTTCGGCGCTCAGCGACAGCAAGGCATCGCTGATGTCGCGCTCGGTCTCGCTGGTCGAATCAATGGCCATCGCTTTTTCCCCTGAAAGAATGGAGCGCCTCGCCGGCGGCGATGACGCTATCGTGCTGCGACCCCGGGTAGTGCCCGGTATTGAGCGACAGGAAAGGAGAAGATGCTGCGCAGTTTAGGTAGCCACCAAGTCCTAACCGCCGATTCTGATTACACTTTCACACGCAAACCGGATCCCTGCAACACCTCGCGCAAGCGACGCTGCAAAAGAATTTCGCGCCGTTGCGCCGGGCGCGGATCGCGTCTGGACCGACGCGGGGCGTCGCTATGTCGACGCACGCCCCGGCGCCGCCACGCCCTCGCCGCAAATGGCCTGTCGGATGTCCGCCTCGCTTCGGGGGGACGGTGATGATCGCGCTTGCAATGACCCTTGCTATTGCTTCGGGTGGCGCCGACCAGCTGGTTCCCGGCGGCGAGGAGGAAGTCGGCGCGGCGATCGCCGGCGCGCGGCGCTGCGATTCGTCGGGCGACGAGGTCGTGATCTGCCGCCGGTCCGACAAGGAGCAATTCCGCCTCGAGAAGATCGAACCGCGCTATCGCGAGGCGCCGGTGCGCGCGACGCGGCGGCTGGGGCCGGGCGAGCTTTCGGTCGAGGCGGAGCAGCGCGAGCTCCCCGGCGCCGGCGCTCCCGCGGCGATGCTACGGTTCCGGATTCCGCTAGGACGCGGGCAAAAGAAATAATCGCTGTCGTTGGGCCCGGCTCCTGTGCCACAGCATCGGCCATGACGAGCATCGGAATCTTCGGGAGCATGGGCCGGATGGGGCGGGCGATCGCCGAGATCGCGCCCGGCCTCGGTGCAACGATCGCCGGCGGCAGCGATGTCGGCGACAATCCCGCCGATCTGGCGCGCAAGGCCGATGTGCTCGTCGATTTCTCCGCGCCCGCCGCGCTCGAGGCGCATCTCGGCGCCGCACGCGCGGCGCGGACGCCGATCGTGATTGGCACCACCGGCCTCAACCCGCACCAGCATGCGCTGATCGACGCCGCCGCGGCGGAGATCCCGGTGCTCCAGACCGGCAACACCTCGCTCGGCATCGGGCTGCTCGCCCGGCTGGCGCGCGAGGCGGCGGCGCGGCTCGGCCCCGACTGGGACATCGAGATCGTCGAGATGCACCATCGCAACAAGGCCGATGCGCCCTCGGGCACGGCGTTGATGCTCGGCAATGCCGTCGCGCACGGCATCGGCACCACGCTTGCCGAAGCGGGCGTGAGCGATCGCGCCGGGCTCACCGGCCCCCGCGCGGACGGGACGATCGGCATGGCCTCGCTGCGCGGCGGCTCGGTGGTCGGCGATCACAGCGTCGTGTTCGCCACCGCCGGCGAACGCATCGAGCTCATCCATCGCGCCGACGATCGCGCAATCTTCGCGCGCGGCGCGATCCAGGCCGCGCTCTGGCTCAAGGGCCAGCAGCCCGGCCGCTATACGATGGACCAGGTGCTCGGGATTTGAAGAAGCCCGACATCGTCGAGTTCTTCGCGCGGCTCGCAGCGGACAATCCGCACCCCGAGACCGAGCTCGAATATTCCAATGCCTTCACGCTGCTCGTAGCCGTGGTGCTCTCGGCGCAGATGACCGATGTCGGGGTCAACAAGGCGACCCGCGCCTTGTTCGCCGAGGCCGACACCCCCGAGAAGATGCTCGCGCTCGGCGAGGACGAACTCAAGGCGCATCTGCGCACGATCAACTTCTACAACACCAAGGCGAAGAACGTCCTTGCCCTCAGTCGCGCGCTGATCGAGCAGCATGGAGGCGAAGTGCCCGAGGACCGCGCGGCGCTCGAAGCGCTGCCCGGGGTCGGGCGCAAGACCGCCAATGTCGTGCTCAACAGTGCGTTCGGCCACCAGACCTTCGCGGTCGATACGCACATCTTCCGCGTCGGCAACCGCACCGGGCTTGCGCGCGGCAAGACCCCGCTCGAGGTCGAGCTCAAGCTCGACCGGAACGTCCCCCAGCCGTTCCGCCTGCACGCGCATCACTGGCTGATCCTGCATGGCCGTTACACCTGCAAGGCGCGCACCCCCGAATGCTGGCGCTGCGTCGTGGCCGATCTCTGCGCATACAAGCCCAAGACGCCGGCGCCTCCCGCGCGGAAACCCGACCGCGGCGCCTGACGCCGCCAGGCTGGCGCGCTCCGGCCGGCTTTGCTAGTCCCTGCTTGCTTATTCTCGTCCGGCGGCATCGGGGGACGCGTGAACCGTAGACACGGCATCGTGATCACCCTCGGGTTGTGGCTCGCCACCGCGGGCGCGTTCGCGACGATCGGGATCGTCTTTCGCAACGGCTTCCCGGGGCCGTGGTTCTGGTGCTGGCTGGCATGCGTGCCGGTCAGCGGCGTCCTTCTCTCGCTGGTTCTGCAGGCAGCCGTCACCCGGCTGGAGGCGCGGTCGCTGGCCGGTCGCTGGCTCCGTCTGGCGCCGCTGTTCCTCGTCGTCGTCCTCGCGCAGGCGGGTGCCGATCATGGCTTCTACGTGCTCATGCGCGCGCTGTTCGGCATCAAGCCGGTCGAAGGTTTCATCCGCGGGGTCTCGCTCAACGCGACGCTCTATGTCTGGTTGTTCGCGATCCAGGCACTGGTCTTCGAGCTGATCGCGGCCTCGGATCGGGCGGCGCGCAATGCCCGCAACGCCGAAGAGGCGCGCGAGGCCGCGCGCGCTGCGCGGATCGAGGCGCTCCGCAACGAGCTCAATCCGCACATGCTGTTCAACACCTTCAACGGCCTGTCCTCGCTCGTGCTTTCGGGGCGCAACGCCGAGGCCGAGGCCCTGCTCGAGCGCCTGTCCACCTATATGCGGGCGTGCCTCGAGGGCGGGGACGCCGCGCTGATCCCGCTCACCGACGAAATCGCGCTGATCGAGGCCTATCTGGCGATCGAGGCGGTCCGTCTCGCCCGAACGCCCGACGTGCGGATCGAATGTCCGCACGACCTGTCGGAGGCCGCCGTGCCGCGCCTGATCCTCCAGCCGCTGGTCGAGAACGCGCTCAAATATGCCGTGCATCCCTCGCGCGGCGCCGCATCGGTGACGGTGCGCGCGGCGCGGGATGCGGGGCGCTTGCGGCTGACCGTCGAGGACACCGGCGCCGCGGGCGCCTCGGTCCCCTCGGGCACCGGGCGCGGTCTCTCGATCGTGCGCCGCCGCCTCGATGCGCTTTTCGGCGCCGCCGCGTCGCTGACGACCGCGCGGGACGGATCGGGTTTCAGTGTCGAAATCCTGCTGCCCCTGAGCGGCGCCGACCCCGAGCCCGGCGCCCAGGCGGCGTGAAAACCGGGCCTTTACGCGGCCATGCTTTCGGGATTGAGGACCGCGCGATCCTGCTGTAGAGGCCTGTTCCCGGCGTTTCGCCGACATTGCACCCGTAGCTCAGCTGGATAGAGCGCTGCCCTCCGAAGGCAGAGGCCACAGGTTCGAATCCTGTCGGGTGCGCCATTTCCGTTCGATGTTGGGCACCGGCATGCCTGGTGCCGCATCGAACCGCCCCACGGCATGTTCAAGCGCCTTGGTCGCTCCTCGGATGCGAATCCGACTGTCGCCCACCTCGATCCGGTCAACGATCGCGCGAACGTAGTATTGTCGTAGCGCCACATCGTTGCCGCGCAGCCGATCGCGCATGAGGTTGGCGAACTGCTCCAGCCGTTCGGGGGTAATGCGCCTCTCGGAAGTGGCCAGCTGACGCACCAGCATGACGATGTCGGTCTTGGTTTCGTTGAGCAGCCCTGTCTGCTCGGCATATTTGCGAGAGAATCGCTCGTCACCGGCAGTCAGGTGCCCTTCAGCAACGAGGTCGAGCAACCGATCGAGCGCAGCTTCGAGCGACGTCTGGCGGGTGCGCAGCTGTCGCAGCGTTTCCCGCCGCGCGGCGGCCGCATCGGTGGACAGGTCGAGCCAGCCGGACAGCAGTTCCTTGAGTCGCTCGGGCGCCAGCACACGCCGTTCGATCGCACTCGTCACGATATCGTCCAGCTTGGGCATCGAGATGCGGCGCCCCTTGCAGGCGCTTACGCCTGACCGAGCCCGGTTCGAGCAGGCGTAGTATTTGTAGCGACCCGACTTGCCTGTGCTGGTCGTCATACCTCCGCCACAGCCATCGCCGCCGCAGCCACAGCGAACGAGTCCGATCAGCAAGTTGTCGGTCGTAGTAACGCGGGCGGGCTTGTTGATGGCGCGCCGATCGACCAACCGCGCCTGGACGATCTCGAAGTTTTCGGCATCGATGATAGGAGGCACGGGGATCGGCACCCACTCGCTTTCAGGGCGCATCTCGCCGGCCTTTGAATCGCGCTTGTTGTAGAGCGCGATCCCGACATAGGCGGTGTTGCGCAGCAGCGCCTGCACGTTTGATACGTGAAACTTGGCACCACGATATTTGTAGCCGTGCTCGTTGAGCCACGCCGCCAGTCGCGTGATCCCGAGCGGTAGTCCGCCTGGCGGGCCATTTAGGTAAAGGTCGAACACCTTGCGGACGACGAACGCCTCGTCCTCGTCGATCTCGAGCTTGCGTTTACTCTTTCCCTCTCGACGTTCGGCCTCATAGGTGCGGTAGCCCAGCGGTGGCGTCTGCCCGTTCCAGAACCCCAGTCGCGCATTCGCGAGCATCGCACGCTGGGTGTGCTTGGCATTCTCGACCGAATGATACTCGTCGAACAGGGCGAGCATACCGATCGCCAGCTCGGCGGCGGGGTCGTCCCCGAACCCCTGCGTGATCGACACGATCGCCACCTTCGATTGCTTGAGGATGTGGCGATAATGCATGAATTGCAACGCGTTGCGGAACAGGCGCGACAGTGAGTGGATCAGGATCACGTCATAGGGATGATCTTCGCTCGTCGCGCGCGCGATCATTGCTTGGAAATGCGGGCGATCATCGTCGGTGGCGCTGGCACCAGGTTCAACCACGGTATCGGCGACGATGGCGCCGTTCTGCTCGCACCACTGCCTGCCGCGATCGATCTGGTCGGGAATCGACAGGTCGTTCTTTGCCTGCCGTGTCGTCGACACGCGGCCATAGATACATACCCGCGCGCCTGCGTAGCTCGGCATCTTTCATTCCTCTTCGAACAGCTTTGCGATCTCTCCACTCATCAATTGATCGATAACGCGGATTTCATCTGGGAGGATCGGCAATCTTTTGAGCAGGCCGTCTTCCACATGCCGGTCGTCCACCGGTCCCGAACCGCCAGGCGCATTTACGCCGCGTTCAAAAGGGGGAGGATTTCTCGACACCTACAGGATGTCGAACTGTGCGTAGAGCTATTGGTCCAACCTACCCCTAAGAGGTCGAGCAAAGATAGAGACGGTTATGCGACCCTTCGCCAGTAGCTTAACCGCATCGATGTTTCGATTTCCGCGATCGGCAATGTGACGCCGACCGTAGATTGAAGTTCCGCGGCAGCGCGCCCGATCGCGCGCTGCCGCATATCGAACATGCGTTCGTTAATCCTGCGCGATGGCGTGGACCGCGATCTGCCCGGCAGTGTCGACACCATGCGCGACAAGCTCTCGCAGCCGCTGATCCGCGCGGTTGAGACCGTCCTCCCAGTTATCCGGCTTGACGGCTTTGTGGATCAGCTCGCGTGAGGACAGCACGAAATATCCGCGGCCCTGCGCCGGGATGATCACGGTGCGATTGCCGATCATCGACAGCCTGCAATCACTATAGCTGTGGACCGCAACGTCCCTCGGCGCGCAGATATGGATGCCGGTCATCCGGTATCCCTCCTCCGTATCGTCGAGGCTGAGGTGAACGAGATCGCAATCGCTGTCGCGGGCAAGGCAGGCGAGTTCGAGCTTGATTTCCCAATCGACCGGCCCCCCGGCCGATAGCAGGACGCCAGGCTTGAGGGATTTGTGACCCAGGAGCATCCTGGCCACGGCCTGGACATGGCGCTGCGCGATCTCAAGCTGGTTGTGCATTCTGACTTCCTTTTCTCCCCACCATGGGGATCGTGTTCACCTCCAATTCCCATCAGTGTCCGATGCTGGATCGTCGCCGCGTCAGGCGCGCGATTTCGGCGGCGGCCCGGCACAGGCCAGCCGAGCGTTCGTCGGTATCAAACCAGGGTGGCAGCATCTCGAGCCGGAGACCCGATCGGGTCAGTTCGAGGAACGGCCCGCGCTTTTCCGGCACCAGCCACAGACCCTTATCGATGTGCCGGAAGAACAGCATGTCAGCGAGTAGCAGCGCGTCATTGCCATAACGAAGCGCAACATCGACGGTCACGGCATCGATCAGCTCGGGGTGACGGCCACCGCGGATCAGAAGCACGTCACTCGCATGGGCGCGCGACACCTGTTCAAGCGTATCGGCGAACATCGGAGCCGGTTGCGGTGTCGCCGCCATCAGCAGCCGGCCCGCCGGAGCGGTGACGGTGCACGCGGGCATATGCTCGATGGGCTTGTGCGGAACTACCGCTACCGCCCTCATGGCGGCGAGCGGCAGGGAGATCAGGCGCGTGGCGAGGTCCGCGCCGATAAGGTCGGATTCATTCATGTGAAGTCTTTCAAGCAGGAGTGCGGCGCGCCCGGTCTTTCTCCCCCGAGCTGCATCGCTGATCGTCTTTCTCGTCTGGCAAAGCCGGCCGCCGTCTGCTCCGCAGCGACGGCCGGTCAGATCGAACATTCGTTCGATTATTCCTGCTGGGCCTCGCGATGCTCGCCCCAGAGGCGTGCCAGCTCCTTCTGTCCGCGCGGGAAGCAGAACAGGTGCTGATATTTGCCGAGGCCCAGCGCGTTGAGGACGCGGGGCACAATGAGCAGATGCGCATGGACCGGGTTCGACGATCCCGCCCGATGGGGCGCATGCAGCGCGACAATCGTCGCGACTTCATGCTGCTCGGCCAGCGTTTCCGCGAACGACCGAGCTGCGGTCCATGCGCGATGCAATCGCGTCGTCTCTGGGAAATACAGCGTGACGTAGCACAGCAGAGCGGGCTTGCCCGCCACGGCCATCCGGTCGACCTCGGCCGCCAGCACGAACGGATCGACAAACCGGTCATCGGCATCGCGCGGGAGCAACACTTCGGCACGCTCGGCGGTGATCGCGGCACCCCCGTCCGGAGATGATACCGGCTGGAGCTTGACGGTCACGAACTCGGTCACATTGTTGGGGCGACCAGCATATTCGCGCTCCAGGATGCCGAACATGAAGTTGGACGCCCTGTGCTTCTCATCCGGGTTGAGCTGGAGCCAGCTGTGCGGGTTGGCGGAAACGGTCGAGGCCTTTGTAGTCTTGGTCTTAGGCAAGGGATTGTCCTTGGTGAGGGTGGATCGGCCGGTTGGTCGATCAAGCCCGTTCAAGAGTTTCACACCCTTGGAGGCTCGTGCCTCCGCTCCTCCTCAGGGCGCCTCAGGGCGCTTCCTCACTTCCGTTCCTTCGAGCCACGGCTGAGAAGCCGGTGCTGGATGGCCAGATCAATGTCCTCGTCCGCGAGAGGTTGCTGGCTCGCATGCATATCGATCGACTGCGCCGCTTGAATTTCGAACAAGCGGCGCAATCGCTGCTGAAGCTCCTCCGCGAACGAGGCGCGAAGCAGCAGTCCGCGCTCGGCCTCGGTGAGGGCCGCCATATCGATGGCATAGCGCTCTCCGTCGCGGGTGACGGCCGCGCGCAGCCTGAGCAGCCGCGTCCACACGGCTTCGCGATCGCGCCGCTCGCGCTCGGCTGCCGCGGCGCGCGCCTGTGCACGATGACTTGCGCCACCGAGGACCTCGGCAACGGTCGGGTCTGCCTCGACCGGTGCTGGTCCCACCGTAGGCGCCGTTGGAACCGCGAGCACGCGATCACCGCCGTCATCACGCTTAAGCGGCGGCGGCGCTGCGACATGCTCGCGGACCGCTTGCATTGCGGCGGAGTCGCGCAGCGGTTTGGGCCCATGGAGTTTCGCTGCGTAAAGCCGCGCAGCTCCATGGCGGATGATCCCTGCACGCGGATCGATCGCGGCGCGGATCGCGCGCAGGCGCTCCGCAACAACGGCATGTGTGGCAGTGAGCTTCACCGGTGCGATTGCCATATCGACAGCCATCGCCTTGAGCCGCTTGAGCGAATCCGAACGCATGTCCGCCAATCGCAACGCACCACGGGTGAACGTCTCCATCAGCGTGACGCTCATGTCGTCGAGCTTGGCGGCACGTTCGATGCGCCGCTCGATAGCGGCAATACGCGTGCCGCCGGCATGTGTCCGAGCGGCCACCGATGACGCGATGCGCACCAGCCGATCACGGGTGCTGACAGCAGCGGCACTGATAGGCGCCGGCTCGCCGACGGATGCAGCATCCCTGTAAATCCGGCCCAACCGTTCGACCACGGCACTTCGGGCATCGGGCAGGGCTGCCCCGCTGGACAGCGTGAACCGATTGGCCGTCCAGTCCGCGCGCAGGATCGCCGTGGGCTGGGCAGCATTAGCGACGGCTGCTGCCTCGGAGCTGCCCTGCGCCACCGTGGTTCGCATCCGCTTGAGCACGTCGCCGAGACGCTCGCGCCTTTCGACGGTCCGCATGTCGCCAACGAGCGCCGCAATGTATCGCATCATATCGTGGGTCCACACGTCGATCCCATGTTGAGCGGCATCGAGCTTCGCGACTCCATCGACCACCGCGCTGCGCAACCCCGACACGACGCCGGCGAGCGCGTCGAGCCGATCGCGGCGCCGGGTCATTGCGGCGAGCCGGCGCCGCGCCCACGTCGCCTGCTGCCCGACCTTGCCTCTCTCAGGCGGTGCCATGGCTCGGGCCTTGTTGCTGAGATGGGTGTAGCGCTTGTCGATCCCGGCGGCGTCAAGCGTGGCGTTGATCGCTCGCACCACCGCCAGGCGCCGCGCACGGATGCCAGCGGGCGTGTTGATATCGTTCTGTTTAGCCGCCGCGAATTCCCATTCATATGATGCGACCCGGCGGCACTGCCTTAGCGAATAGACGATATGGCAATGGTAGTTGCGTTGATCGCCGGTCTCGTCGGGTAAATGAATACCCACGGTATACGGCAGGCCACGCGCTTCGAACCACCGGCAGATGCGCCTGACCGCGCGGCGACGCTGCCGCGCGGTCAGTTCGGCGGGCAGCGCGATCACCTCGCTGATATAGACGTTGGCGTTGGCGCGATCATGTTTCTCGAGCGCTTCCGAGGCGCGATAATGCGCCGCCAGCTCGTTGCGGTCCTCGGCGATGTTCGACCACCAGCCGCGCTCGCCGCCTTCCAGCGCATCCTCGCGCACGCCGTAGAGCGCGGCGCGTTCGGCTTCGCCTCTGCGCCAGCGCCGACCCTTCGATGATTTGAACCCGCGAGCGGTGAACGCATAGTGGATCGAATACAGCCGGTCTGGTCCCCGGGAATCACTGGACCCTGTCGTGCCCTTCAGCAGCGTGTCGATCTGACGATGATATAGTCGGCGTGGCGTGCGGCTCAAATTGCGGGGCCGGTCTAGCTTCTCGACACGGACTCGAATCCGGCGCCGAAGGGCGATCTCGGCCTCGCGGTCGTCGCGGCGCTTCTTCACGCGCTGATCGCGCACCTTGGCGCGCTCGGCAGACCGCTCGGCCGCTTGGCGGCGACTGGCGAGATTACGTGCGCTGCGCACTGCCGCGATCGCGTCCGCGACCGCGGTCGATGGTTGTTTCAGCGCTGCATAGCCGACGTCCATCCTACCCTTCCAGAATCCAGGAGAGGGGGTGGCCGGAACGGTTGTTGAGGCGGTATCGCCAAAACAACACTTTATCGCGCACCACCCCCTCTCCTCCTCATCTGGGACCTCTCTAACCAGTGGTGGTCCAGCCTACCCCGTCGCAGAGTTGGCGATCCTTCTCCTGGTGTTTGCGCATGGGGGTAGGTTGGACGCGCCGCGCATCTTGCGCGGCCATATCGTCGGGATGGGACATGATACCGACTTCGCTGAACTGATGGCCGCCATCGATGGCACGGGCAGCGCAATCCAGCACGAGCTGGGCGTGATGGCTGAAACGCTTCCCGAACTGCGTCGCCAGGCGCGTGCGGAACCGCAGCGGCGCAAGCGAGATGCGTCACGCTATGCGCTCGGGGGTGCCCTGACCATATTGGGCCTGGAGCACCTCGATCCGATCGCACTGACCGGCCTGTTCGGCAATCCTGCTCGGATGCTGACGTGGCTGGGCGATGCACGCTCTGCTCTCGGTGACGCACCGCTGGTCGAACTGATCGGCGCAGTGTTTGAGGACGACGCGCGATTCGAATGGTGCCGGAAGTGGGGCGTCCATATCGGCTGGCTACACGGCAAGGTGCTCTACGATGCGACGGTCACATCGTTCGTGATCTCGGGCCGCGCCGGACCGAAGGAACGTTGGCGGCGCGCTGAGATCACCGAAGACCAGGAGAGTCTTATCCTCCGCATCTGCCTTTATGAACGAATTGACGTCCCTGTGCTCGCCAACCGGGGAGAAGCATTCGAGTGGATCCACGCTAACGGCGGCAATCCAACATGGTGGGCGCCGCCCACAATCCCACCGGAATGGAACGCGTGATGGACGACATCACCGATATCGATGTGGCCTATGCCAAGTTCCTGACGCTGGCGAAGTCCCGCGAAGACGCGCTCGATCAATGCGCCGCCGAGCAGGCCGCCGGTCGTACCGGCCTTGCCCACTACAAGCGCGCCGCCCAACTGCAAGGCGAGGTTAATGCCTTTGCGGCCAGACTGGCCGCCGCCATCGAGCGGGAGCGAGCGTCGATATGAACATGGAGGTCCGGCTCGGCCGCAAGGAAGTGAAGCGTCAGCGCACCGCCCGCGAGCGGCAGACCTATGGAGCCCACAAAGCCGCCTCGCGCGGGCGCGATACCGTGATTCGTGACTTCTCCGAACTCACATGCCTGCTCGACAAGGATGCCCTGCCCGATCCCGACGGGCTATCCGAAATGATCGACACGCTCATCGCGACCTATCGCGAAGGCGCCGGCGATACAGCTGACCACGACCAGCTAATCTTCGACCCCGACCTGGCCGATCTGTCGAGCCTGCCGGTCGGTGTGCTCGATCATAAAGAGCTACCGCTCCCCGATGTGTTGATCCCGCGGTCGCGCGCCGACCTTCTGGCGCTGTGCGAGCGGATGATCGTGCGTAGCCGAGATCCTGAACTGATCGCCTATTTGGTCGCCGGCTGGCCGGGCGGCACCGCATCGCGCCGCGACATCAAGGTCGGCAGACTGGCGCTGATCGAGAAGGCGCTCGGCCATCTGCACGCCCATGTCGATCGGTTGTGGCATCTGTCGGCCGCAGCGCCCGCCGTCTATGCGGCGATCGCCACCGGAAGGCACGGCACAGCGCTCAAGCTGCTGCGCGAGAAAGGGCCACCGAAGAACTTCACCACACAGGTGATCCTCGACCTGATCGCACGGCAGGGGCTGATCTGGTGCTGTCATGACCTCCAGCTTATCCTCGCCCGCAGCCGCGCCGCCGCCGCCAATCCGCTCGGCGACCTGCTGAGTACCACCCAGATCGAACTCAAGCCCGAGCGGATCGCCAACGACCTCAAGCCTCGGTTGCTGTTGCTCCGCACGCTGCTGACGCAGTACGTCACCATCGACGAGGAAACGCATCCCCATTTTGCGAAGCCGGTGCCTCAGGATCTGTCCGATGACGTCCATGCGCGGATACTCGGCGCGGCAGCACGGCACGATCTCGACCTGCTGCTGGTCGGCCTGAACACCGACCGCGCGGCGCTCGATGAACTGGTCGAGTATATGCGCGACGTGCGCGGCTGTGCTGACGAACGAGTGCGTGCCATCCTCGACCAGCCCGTCACCGCCAACGAACTGGAGGCGCATTTTTCGGGGCTGTGGTTCTCGGGGCTGAGTCATGTCCAAGTCGCAGCGGTCACCATCTTGCGCTATCTGCAGGCCGAGACGTGGATCGAGCGGCTGGTGGGAGAAGTGTATCCGGTCAAGGATGCCCCAAGACCCGCGTCGCGCGACGGCACCGCGATGCCGCCGTTCGTTGCCGGTGGGCTGTCGCCGGGTTGGCGCGACCATGCGCGCGATCTGCTCCATCTTTATCGGCGTGAAGTCTTGCGCGACAAAACCGCGCCTGAGCCGGGCAAATCGCTGGCGCATCGAGCGCGAAATGCAGGCAACTTGTCTATCGAAAAGGCGCTCGTGTTCCTGCGCGCCCGGTCGCAACGCCGGATCGGTGACGACGCTGGTGACGCGAACTCAGTCGAGCGCGGCTACTATCTGATCGATCTCATCCCGGAAGCCCGATTGGCGCGCTGATCGGCTCGATTACCATCGCGAGCACACCAACCGGCCCTGCCCACTGGAGATTGGGCGGGGCCGGCTGGTCATCTAGGCCTAGCGCCTAACCAGGTATCGCCACACTCTCCAGGAGCGATCTGGCGTCGATCGCGAATGTATACGACTTCAGAACTGGCAGCCACTCCGTCGCCACCGCCTGCCGCAGTGCCGCCACCTCAGCGGCAATCGCGGCGAGCGCGGTAAACTTCGTCTGCTCGTCCAGCACCTTCCGAATGCCGTCAGGCGTCTGCAGCCCGGCGGCGAACGTGGGATTGTTGACCAGCGTCTCCAGCCACTGGTCGGTGCCGAGCAGCACCGCCAGCTCATGACCATGGTGAAACGTCAGCATCGATGGTTCGCAGTTCCACATCAGGCTGGCCATGTCATAGCTGGACAGGTCGATCCTCCGGCTGCTGTCGGCCTTGATGTTCTTCAGCAGCCTGATTGCCATCTTCAGGCCGCCGTCTGTTGCACGGTCGCCCGTCTCCAGCTGGTCGATGTGAAGGAATGGCAGGTTCATCGACGTGATCGGCACGGACTTGTCGAGGATGTGCACTCCGCGGTCGCGGCGGAGTTGGCTCGACTGGTATGTGACGTTGTCGGTCCAGTGGGCAGGGACGACGTCGATGTCCCGCTTCAGCGATCCATCGCTCAGGCGTATCGACTTGTTCTTGGACTTGTCGACCGTAGCGCTATAATAGCGGCGTTCGAGAATACCCTCGCAGTCGACGCGCAAATCCCCCACCGCGGTGATGAGCGAGCCATACCATGGGATATACCACCCAGTCGCTGCAAGGCAGCCGGTTGCGTCGTAGCTGAGCGCCTCACCTAGGATGACCAGAAGGTCGACGTCGCTCGCCCCGCGAATGTGGGTGTTCGCCGGAACGGACCCCTGCTGCAGGTATTCAGCGGATCTGCCCAAGGTCGTCAGACCGGAACGCAGAGCCTCTGAGATGCGGAGGGCCTCTTCGTTGCTGACCCGGGTGTAGTCGGGATCGACCTCCTGCATGGCGCCCAACGTATACTGCGTAGCGTCGGTGGTCACGCGCTTCTGATACCGCTCGACCTTCGCGATCGTCTCTAGGATCGAGACCTTGCCGTGATCGGTGCCCATGCGACGCGCGCGGAGGCGGGACAGGCTGGACTGGTAATCAATGCTCATCTCACTTCCTCCCGGTCAAAGTCATGCGGCCGTAGGTCGTGCGGCCCTTGCTGTTGAAATAGTCGCCTTCCGCTCCGGTCAGCCCTTGATCGAAGGTCAGTTCGGCGTAGCCGACGTGGGGCGTGATCTGCTCGCCCATGCGCGGCTCGTTGCGGTAGCTATACATCAGCACGCAGCCGGCCCCGGGCTCGCGCAGGAGCGATGCGGCTTTGCTGGTCGAGACCGACTGCCCGGTCTTGAGCTGCACCCAGATCTTCTCCCAGCTCTGCGTGATGCGCAGCTCACCCTGCCAGGTGTCAGGGGCGCCTTCGACGGGGTTCTTCGTGACCCCCTCGACGAGCCAGACGCCGTTGAGGTCGGGTATCTTCAAGAACATCCGCACCAACGCCCAGCGCCAGATTAGCTTGTCGAAGGCTGTGTGGACGGCCCAGAAGGCCATCCCGGCGGTGACCGGGATGATGACGGCCTTCGGGGTGCCGATCGCCAGGTGGAGTTTGTCGAACCAGTCGGTGAGCGCCGGGGCGAGCAGCGTGCTCGCCGCGGCGACACCGCCGGCCACCGCACCCAGCCACCGCCCGATGGCAGCGCGTGGGTGGTCGATGACCGCGTATTCGTGATCTGTTGCCACTGTGATTTCCTGTCCGGTTGCCGGCCGAGGCCGGGTTCGACGGACACGCGCTCCCCTCCGGCGTCAGCCGGATCTTCGCGGTGCCTCTGTCGAGCGAATGGGGGGATCCCGGCCGGTTGGCCGGGATCCAAATTGAGGTCAGGCCAGCCCGTGCTTGCGCAGAAGCTCGTCCTTGTAGGCGGCTGCCACCAGGTCGCAGGCCAGGTTGTATGCGCCGCCCGACTTGCCGACCTTGGCGGGATCGAAGCCCACGCCGGCGATCATCGCGTAGAACGACTTCATGATCGTGGGCATGTTCTGCTTGATGAAAGCGTCAGGGTCGGTGATCCACTCGACGCTGTCGTCGGTCACCTTCATCAGCGAGGTCAGGCCGTAGACCAGCGGATACATATAGCCGTCGCCATAGGTGTAGCCGATCGGATCGCGGTAGTAGTGCGAACGGAGCACCTTGCCCTCCGACGCCATGCGCACGCCGTCGATCTTGCCGAACTTGCCCCCGGCCTTGTTGTAGCCGTCCGGCAGCAGCTTGTAGATGAGGTCGAACAGCCGCGGCATGTCCTTCATCATCGCCAGCGCGCTCTTCACGCGTGGTTCGACGACTTCGACGATGTTGCCCTTCGTCTCGGTGGCGACGCCCTCCTCGGACATCAGCGCGTCGTAAAGCGCCACGCACTGCCCCTTGGAGGAGAAGATCACCGTCGGCGACCGCTTGACCTGCTCGGTCTCCTTGTAGTCGAGCCGGGATAGCGGGATCAGCGACAGGGCGACGAGGTCGCGCACCTTGATGCGGCCGCCGTCGTTCGTCTTCCACTCGACCTGCTCGACCAGCGCGTCGTCGAGCGCGGTCTTGATCTCGTCGTAATAGCCCAGCTTATTGGCGCGGGCTTCGGCGGTGAGCTCCGCGTTGTTGTTGCGGGCCGCGTTGATCGCCAGCACCTTCTCCTGGAAATAGGCGAAGCCGTCGGTTTCGGACGAGGGATAGATTACCTCGATCGGCATGCGGATCTCGGGGATCGCCGCCTTCTCCTCCTTCACCAGCTCTAGGTTCTCGTTCCAGACCTTCTTGAACTTCTCCCAGGTCTTAAGCGGCTTGACCATCGCCTCGGCCTTGTCGTCGCCATGGCGGGCGGCGAGCACCTTGCGCAGGATGAAGCGGCCGGCGGCGAGCGAGTTGTGGCCACCGTCAAGGATGCCCTCGAGGTCGGGATCGTCGAATTCCAGGCGGAAGCGGCTGCGTTCGAGCTCCTCGACCGTGCTGGCCGCGACCAGGATGCCCTTGCTCATGAAGTGGAAGATGTCTGGCTCCTTGGCCAGGCTCTCCTCGATGTCGTCGGTGACACGGCTGACCTTCGACAGACGTGGGTTCGCCTCGAGCCCGGCGCTCGAAAGCAGGTCCACCATGCTATTGAGGGAGACGGTGCCGAGCAGCTTGTTGAGCTTGCTGGTCTGACGCGCGGCGTCCTGGATCTTGAGAACAACTTGCATAAAAAAATCTCCGTGCTTTGCAGCAGGAGATCGGGTGCGTTCAGTTGTTTGACCGGCTGGTGTTCCCATCGCGGGTGCCCGTTCGATCGTTTTCTGTCTGCTCCCGACCATCCGGCCTGGTTACCGCCTCCCCGTCCGGGTCGGCTGAGCCCTTCATACAGATTCGCTTAGAATGGGCAAGCACTAATTTTCAGGATGGCGATTCTAAGTGAATCAAGGCTAGGCGGCGAAGCGGCGCAACTCCAGGACGGCATCGACCAACGCATCGGCGAAACCGGTCAGCTGCGTCTCGGTGGTCAGGCGGCCGGGGGACACACGGAACGCCTGTCGCGCGCGGGGCGTGTCGCCGAACATTGCGAGCAGGACGTGGCTGGTCTGGACCTTGTCCGTCGAGCACGCGCTGGAGGCCGAGAAGCTGGCGACTTGGTTGAGGCGGTGCATCAGCGCCAGCGGCTCGACGCCCGCGATCGACAGCGACACGTTGCCCGGAATGCGGTGTTCGGCGTGACCGTTGTATTGGACGCCGTCGAGTGCGCGGGTGACCCGGTCGACGAAACCTGCGCCCATGGCCTTGAGCCGGTCGCCCTCGCGTCGGCCCTCGCGGCCCGCGATTGCCAGCGCCTCTCCCATCCCCACGATCAGCGGCACGGCCAGCGTGCCCGACCGCAGGCCGCGCTCCTGTCCACCGCCCCAGACGGTTTGTTCAATCCGCGCTCTCGGCGCTCGCGACCGGGCGTATAGAGCGCCAACGCCCTTCGGGCCGTAGGCCTTGTGCCCCGAGATGCTGGCAAGATGAATGTGCTCCGCCACCACATCGACCTTGCGGTGGGCCAGCAGCTGGGCGAGGTCCGTGTGGAACAGCGCGCCATGACGCTCGGCGATCTCGCCCAGCGCGCCGATGTCCTGAGTCGTGCCGACCTCGTTGTTGGCCGCCATCACCGACACCAGACCGGTGTCATCGCGCATAGCCGCGGCAAGCGAATCGGGATCGACGCGCGCTGTCTCGTCCACGGGCAGAACGGTGACCTCGTATCCTTCACGCGCGAGCTGTTGGAACGGCTCAGTCACGGCAGGGTGTTCGATCGCAGTGGTTATCAGGTGCCGGCGATCGGGCCTTGCCCGCGCTGCGCCGAGGATGGCGATGTTGCTGGCCTCGGTGCAGCTACCGGTGAAAACGATCTCGTTCTCGCGCGCGCCGATGTGCGACGCGACTTGCGCCCGGGCCTTGGTTACGGCTGCCTGCGCACGGTTGCCGTGCACATGCTCCACGCTCGACGGGTTCCCGAACACCTCGGTGAAGTATGGCAGCATCGCCGCCAGCACGCGCCGGTCGGTGGGCGTCGTCGCGTTGTGGTCGAGATAGATCGGGTCGGCGCCTTGGGTGCTCATGCCGCGAGCGCCAACCGCGCGACGTCGACGGGCGCCTTCGCGCGCACCGCAAGCGTCGCTACGCCGCGGTGGACGTGGGCGCGCAGACGGCTCACCTGCTCCTCCTCGGACAGCTTGGTGCCGGCATCGCCTTCCTCGACCAGACGCAGCATTGCGGCGATCATCGAATGGTAGTCGCCGGTGAGCGTATAGGCGTTGAATTCCTGGCCCGCCTCGTCCGTGATTGTGCCCGGACCCACCGCGCCCTCTTCGAGCGACAGCATGATCGCCATGCGGCAAAGCAGGTTTGGCGTCAGGCCGGTGCGCTGGCGCAGCGAACGCAGGCGGCTGGTGGCGTCGGCCGAAATCTTAAGTTTGGTGAACCGCATTGGCGGTCTCCTCGTCATCGAAGTAGCCGGGCGTCGCAACGGTCGCGCGCCGGTCGGGATCATAGTCGAGCCGGTAGGTGTGGCTGACCGCCGGCATCAGCCGGTCGAGCAGTGCCTCGTCGACCTCGGTGTCTGTCGACAGCACGATCACCTGATGACTGGCTGCTGGGAAGTAACGCTCGACTAGTGCCGCGCGGTGTTCCGAATCCAGCCGCGCGAGGGGCGTGTCGATGATCATCGGCAGCGCACGTCCGCTGGTCCGCGCGAGCGCCCAAAGCATGGCGATGGCGTAGACCTGCTTCTCGCCCGCGGACAGCGCCGCCTTGGGTATCTCGTGCCCGTCGCGGTCGATCAAAACTGTCTCGAAGGTCGCGCTGTCGATGCGGACGTCGGCGACGAAGCCTTCCTTACGCGCGAGGAGGTTGAAGCGCTGCACGAACTCGCGCTGGAGGCGCGACAGCTTCGTGTCGAGCAGCCGCTTCTCGTATTGCTGCAGAGCCTGGCCGATCCGTCCTGCAAGCGCGGCTCGACCTTCCGACGCCTCGGCGTCCGCTTGGCTCTTCAGCAGGCGGTCGCGCTCGCGGCGAAGGTTGGAACGGCGGAACTCGAGGCTCTTGAGCTCCTCGCTGCGGGCGCGCTGCTCTGCCTCGATCGCGCCGACCTGCTGCTCGGCGAGCGTCAGTTCGTCCAGGATGACGCCGGCGGCTGCGCCCGACGCGCGGACGAGGTTCGCCTCGACTTCCCGCAGGCGTCCACCAAGCCGGTCCAGCTCCGAAGCCAGAAGCGCCGCCTTCGCCGCCGTCGTCTCGCGGACTTCCCGCAGTTGGGCGAGCAGCCCAGTGCGTTGGCTGGCCTCCATGTCGTCGAGCGGATTGCCAGACTGGTCGACCGGCGTAGCAGCATCGGCGGCTAAGAACGCCTCCAGATCGCGCCAGTGCGGATCCTTCCACTGGGCAGAACGCGGCGGATGACCGGTGCCGCGCCATGCGAGCAGCCTCTCGCGAAGTGCGGCCGCCTCGGCGCCCGTGCCCCCCCGTGCGCGCGACAGTTCCTCGACCGCGCGGGCGGCGAGCTTCGGTGCCATCGCGAAAGGGAGCAGGCCGCCGGCCATCTCGCGCAGTTCGGCTTCCCGTCGGGCAAGCTGCTGCTTGAGCTCGCTCTGTGACGCTTCGAGCGAAGCGCGCTGGTTCGCGGCGTCGCCACCCTCGGCGGTGAACCGCTGACGTGCGTTTGCTGCCAGTCGCGCCTGACCCAGGCGCCGTGACGTCAGTTCGGCCACCAGTTCCTGCGCATCGGCGATGCGCTCGCTGAGCTCGGCCTCCTCGCGCACGATCGCCTCCAGCCGCGCGGCCGTCTCGGCATTCTCGCGCTTGCCCCGGCGGGCCATGAAGAGGCCAAGGTCAGTGCGAAGCCGGCCGACCAGTTCGATCCCGAGCAGTCCGCGCATGGCGTCGGCCAGCCCGTCGTTGACCTCGTCGCTGGCGATTTCGGCGATCTTCTCGCCGTCGAAGAAGAACAGCTGTGATACGCCGGGCGGGATCAGTTCCTGCAGGAAGTGGTGCCATTCGTCGCGGGGCACGCTTTCGACCGGCTTGCCGTCCTTTTCAAGGATCAGCGTCTCGACCGCCTTCGCGCCCTTCGCCGTCCATCGGCGCACGACGCGGTAGCGCTGAACGACGCCGCCTTCGGCATAGTCAAATTCGAGTCCGACCGACGCCGACCGGGCAATGTTGCCGCCAGGCCCTGCGTGCATGCGAGAGCGGAGGTGGGATTCGTATTCGCTCTGGCCTACGCGGTGGCCGAGCGCGCGTCGGCCATAGAGGGCAAGACGCACCGCTTCGAGCAGGGTGGTCTTGCCTGCGCCGTTGCGTCCGCCGAACAGGATGACCGGCGTCTCGCGCCCGGGCTGCGTGCGGGGCACAAGGTCCAGCACCTGCCGACCGGCGTAGAGCCCGAAGTTCTCGATCTCGATGGTGCGGAGAATCATTGCGAGTCCTCCTCGCCATCGAAGGGCTGTTCGAGTTCCTCGTCGAGTTCGTTGAGGTTCGCCGCCTCGGGCATGTCGAGCGAGACCCGCCGCTCCGACACCAGCACGTCCAGGTCGCGCCACTCCTGCTTGAAGACGTCCTCGATGCGGGTGTGCACGGCGTGCCGGCGCTTCAAGCCATGGGACGCGCGCTCGATGTCGAGCAGGCGCATGACTAGCTCTGTCGGCACGTCGTTCTCCTCGCAGATCGCGTTGAGCAACTCGCCGTCGTCGGCGGTGAACGCCACGGCGTCTTCCGATACCCAGTCGGGTTCGACGAAGCCGTTGTCCTTGCCCAGCGTGTCGCGGACGATGCGCGGCACCGAGTCCGGCCAATCGCCATTCTCGGTCCGCCACAGGCGACGGATCTCGTGCAGCTCCGCCTCGTGGATCAGGATCGGCGCCTCGCCAGCCGGCGCCTCGTCGGCGACCTGGCGCTGCGTCTCGAGCAGGCCCCGTAGCAGCTCGCGGCGGAAGTCCATCGTGTAGGGCCCGGGCATTACGCGGTCGGTCTCGCCGATGAAGGACACCTTCCCGGTCCGGCGCCGATAGTCGCGGTACTTCAGCTTTTTCGCGGGATCCTGCGTGGCCGCCAGCTTGTCGCGGTAGTCGAGCAGCGGGGTGAGCCACTCCTCGCCGGAATCGATCATCGCCTCCATCGCCTTGTCGCGTTCGACCACGGTGCAGACCCAGCAGCCGAACCGTGAATTGCCGCAAGAAGGTGTCGAGGTGTCGACCACCAGCGGGCATTCGCCCGAGGCCGCATTGCGATACATAGCGACGAGATCGCGGTTATCGTTGCCCCACGGCGACTGGTTCTGAAGCAAGTAGGTCCAGACGTCGTCGGTCGAGAACTCGGCGATCGGCGCGTAGACGAACGCGTTGAGCAGGGACGAATGGCGGGAGAGCCGCGAGCCTTCGATCTTGTGGAGCGACATGACCTGCGCGCGCGTGGCCGATTCCTGGCGCCGCACGCCGAGCACCATCACAACCTCGCCGAACTCCGCAACGCGGCTCCGGATGAAGTCGTTCGCCGGCTCGATCTTCAGACGCTCGGTGCACCAGCGGAACCGGCGCGACGGTGCCGGGTATCCGCGACCGATGAGGTTGACCCAGAAGCTCTTGTCGACCTCGGGCACGACCTTGTGCGTCTCGATGGGCATGCCCTGCTCGACGGCCGCCTTCGCGATGCGTTCGAGTGACACGTCGATGTAGTGCGACACAACAGGGGTCTCCACCAGCGTGTCGGACGAGATGACGTAGATCTTCTTGGTGCGCTGCTCTTCCGGCAGCGCGGAGATCGCGGCCCAGATCAACTGCAATGCGGTGGTGGAGTCCTTCCCGCCGGAATATCCGACCACCCAGGGACGATTGTCGCTGAGGTAAATCTCGCGAACATCGTCGTGGATGCGCTTCAACCGCGCAACTCCATCATCCAATACGGCTTTTCCCATTTTTCCCACCCATCTGATTCCAAATCCTAGCGTGTCGCGCGCGCCGCGTCATCGACTTCTGGTGGAGTGGAACGAGAAATAAGCTCGGCCGTGAGCAGGACGCTAGCCCTCGATCGGTTGATCTTTCCGTTCACGAGCGCGCGCCCCTCCCAGATCGCCGTGTTTGAGCGCGACCAGTCCACGTCGCGTAACCCTTCCAACGCCACCTGCCAGCTGTCCGGAAGCTCGATCATCAGGCGCGCGCCGACAACCGCGATCGCCTCCAGCGCGATCCCGTGCGCATGGACTGTCTCACGGCGAAGTTCGGCCGGCGTCACCTCGCGGCGGCCGGCGGCGGTCCAGTCCGGCATGTTCTCGATCACCGCGTTCCAGAACTCGACGACCCGGTCAGGATCGGCGGCCGTGACGGTCAGCCCAGCGTCGGCAACCAGAGTGCTCACCGCCGTATGCAGGTTGCTGAACGCGAACAGCTTGCGCGAACCGGCCGTCAAGTTGGACCTAGTAAAGTCGGTCAGCTCCCGGAAGAGCGGGATCGCGTCGGCCACCGCCCGGCTGAGGCGGGCGCCCTCGTCCCGCCCGTCGTAGAACAGACGGAGCGACCGTGCGGGCTTCACGCCATGCTGGTTGAGGTCGACGAACATCTGCTGCGATCTGGTGAGCCCTTCGTCCGGGAACAATGTCACCGCGATAGTCTCATCGCCGAGCGACGGCCTGTCGCGCAGCGCCTCGATAATTCCGGCTCGACGGTGCTGCCCGTCGTTGACCAGGATGGTAGCGCGCATGTCGATCTCAAGCGTCCCGACCGAGCGCTGCCCGGCTACCGGCTCGAACTCGAACGCGCCGTCGATCGTCGCCGACAGCGCGGACAATACGTATTCGCTAGGGTTGTCGGCCACGTATCTGGCGATCGCCGGAATGCGGGTCTTGTTCAGGTCGCGCTGGGCGCACAAGGCGATCGGAAGCTCCTCCTCGTCATACCGAAACAGCCGCTCCAGCATCCGCAACGGTATCATCGCGACGTAGAAGGCGCGTCCTGCCTGGATGCCGCGGATGGCGGCGAAGCTGTAGCTGTTGTCCATAATTTTTCCTCTTTCGGACCGTGTCCGGGGAATCTTCAATCAATCTTATCTGCTGGCCGGTCGGGCACGGCCTATGCTCGAGCGTGGTCGCGCGAAGCCGCTTACGATGGCATCCCATAGGTGGGTCGAGACATGGTGCCCCGCCACCAAATACCGATGCCCGGCGGCGTTTCGCTGTCGTCGCCTACCGGCGCGGCGGTTTCTTGATGCGGATAGGCTTGAGGAGCTCGTCAGCCGCTGGCACGTCGCTGGACCTAATCTTTAGTTCGCGTGCGCTGGGAAACACCCGTCCGACGGACTGATTGTGGTAGCGGATCAGCCATAGATACTTGGGCAGGATCAGTGAGGACGGCGGTAACGACTCCGCCTTGTCGATAATGAAAGCGCGCATCGTCCCTAGTGCATCGCGCACGTATGCCGCCTCGTTCATCAGCGACACGCTTTTGATGTAGTCGATGAACCAGATCCCATCGTCGCCGAGCCTCAGATGGCTCTTCAGATCTTCGATGAGGTTCCGCTTCGTCGATCGCGACGGCACGGCCTTCAGGTGGCCGCGAACCTGTTCGATCACCGCCGGGTCGATCACGATCCTGGGAGCATTCGCCAACCCTGACTCGAGACGATAGGCGCGGACGAACGCAGGACCGAACGCGCGGCGCTCGTCGAGCACCATATCACCGACCGTTGTCCCCCCACGGATCAGCACGCCCGCCTCGAGGAGCGTCCATTGCGCCGTGGCGAGGTCCTGCACCTCGGCGAGCAGCGCGTCGTAGATCGACTCGCCGTCTAGTGGCCGTGACCGGATGACGCTGTCCGAGAAGGTCAGGACGGAGGTCTTTGCGCCGACCTCGCCAACGGGCTGCCCGGCTGTCTTGTCCAAAGCGTCGAGCAGGTCGTCGACATTGGCGGCGTCGTTGCCCTCGCCATCGCCGACGATCTCGGCGAATCCCAAGATGTCTACGAAGGTGGCGACGGATCGTTTGTAACGCATGGGCATGACTTATCGCACTGTTCCACACGCCAACGGCGACCGGGGTTTCCGGTCCTGGAGGCGCCGTGGCCGCACTACACTGAGGCAGCCGAGACCGTCGTTACAAGCAAAACGTGATGCCCCGGTGATATCCAGGAAGATTGCCGATGAACGGGGATATGTTCCACAGGATCCTCCGGGAGGGCCGGTCAATCGATCCATTGGGGATCGGGCGCAAAGCGATGCTATCCGCCCAGCGGCAGAGATATTTCCCAATAATTTGAGTGCCCACCTTCATTATGTCGGGTGCGCCAGCTTTTCCACCGTTTTTTTCGATCGACACCGGATTTTGCTCCGGTGTCGATCCGGTGAAGTGCTCTAGGCCGCCCCGTTTGTGATACCTGGCGACCAATGTTGGGCCGGTTGCTCACAGTCCGTTTCCAGGCAGGGAGCTGTGGAAACCTGACGTTCGCGCGGAGCTTTGGCGAGATCGGCAACCGCCGACTTTGCTGTTGTTAGAGGCAACGATCCTACTGCCCAAATCCGCCATCCATCCAGGTTGTCTTAGACGGCGCCTTTAGGGCAGAGCTTGGCAGCTTGCGGTCAAGGCGATCTGTTCGAAGTCTCGGCATCGAATGGTTTTTGGCGCATGCCCGAAACTATAAAAGGATGCCGGCGATCGCGTGTGGATCAGAAGCGAAATGTCTGAGACAGAGGCTTTGTCCCTTCGCTTGTGAGGCAACCTAGCTATGATCGAGCCACCGATAGCGATCGATAGTTTGTGAGGTCAGGTGGATGGTGCAGGGACAGAGCGGGGGGCGGGGGCCACACCGTACGCGACATTACGTTGATACGGTGTCGATCAATTTCTTTCGGCTCGAAAACCTGATCCACGCCTTTGCTGGCCGGGTGAAGGACCGCGTTTTCTGGTGGACGCCGTTTAGCATTGCCATTTCGCTGCTGTTCACGCTCGTCGTGTCTGAGTTTAAGATGAGTTTTGCCGGCCTGTCGGCCGAGCAGTGGCGCCTCCTCGCTTTGCTCGGTCTCGCGGCTGCGTCCGTCACTACGATCATCGCGGTCGTACGTGCAGTTCGCGGCCAAGACCTTGACGCGCTTATGGATACCATCTGCGCCGAAAGCATTTCGAGACCGCGCCACTACGGTATAACGCTTTTCAAAGCCGCTGACGCGCGGGGTGTGGCGCGGTTGCTAGTGTATCATGACGAAGTCTGGGACTGCTACTTGCTCCCCTATGTCCGACTTCACGAAGACCAATCTGATCCTGAGGACGTATCCGAGCCCGCGGCGGACCGGTTCAGCCTGTCGAAGGACGCGCTTTCTGCCCGCGAACTCGATGATCACGTTTTAGTATCAGAGAAAATATCTGCGGCCACGGGCAAGATGACTAACTATCGATTCGCCTTTTACATAATGAAGGTTGCGGCGGGGCATGCGACTCCCTTCCGACGCCGTGAGTTCGAAGTCCAGTCGCGAAACTACAAGTGGGTTACCATCGAAGAGGCGTTGGCTAACCCGAAGAGCGCGGATAAAAATGGCGATGTCTTCCGCTACCTGCGCGATCACTATCGCGCGATCTTCCAGGACGACCGCATACCTAATGCCATCGACGCCGTGATCAGATGACCATTTCCGCTTACGAGACCGGCGGCTTGCTTGAGGCAGCGGCGGCGCGCGTTGACGCCGCGGGATATACGGCGATTCCATGGGATCGCGATGAACGCGCGACGATCGCCGCGGAGGCGCTGCGCCGTGCCGTGGCCGCGCTGCGTGATGGTGGCGGGGGCGTTATTCACCCCTTGGGTTTCGCCAGAATTCCCTTGTCGCCTTGGACGCTTGAGCGGCCCCGTTTCGCCGTCCATGTATGGAGCAGAGATTGGCCGGCGGGGCATGCCCTCGATATCCATGACCATTGCTACGACTTCGTTTCCATCTGCATCGCGGGCGAGATTTGTCACAGCTTTTTCGAGCCATGCGATTCCGCAGATGCCCTCGCCTGCGAGGCATCGCGCTATCAGGCAGGATGCTGCGCCGAGACCGAAGGCGCTCCGGGCGAACGCCAGCGGCTCGCGCTGAAAAACGAGCGAACCGTCGCCCCTTATGACGCATTGTCACTTCATCATCGGGAGCTTCACCGGGCGTGGCCCCTAACCGATGTTGCAGTCACCATCCAATTTCAGTCGCCGTGTATCGAGCCTACCGCCCGTGTCTTCCGCGCCGCCGGTTCTTATGATCAACCCAAGGATGAGAGCGTGAAGGCTATGTCGCGCGAGCATCTCGCATTGGTGCTCGAAAGCGTGGGCCAATGATCGGTTCGGCAGCCACGATGACAGACCTTGGCGAAAAGGAGTTTCTCGCCCGGCTCCTTCCTAGCCTCAGCGTCGACGCGCGATTCGTGAACGGTTTCGGCCACGATGCCAGCGTGCTCGACATCGGCTTGGAGCGAGATCTGGTAATGAAGATCGATCGCGCGGCCACGCCCATCGCCTCCTTGAATGGCTGGGCCGACTATCGCGTCTGGGGACGCATCGCCGTCACGGCGAATTGCAGCGACATCCTAGCTGTTGGCGGCGAGCCGAAGGGGTTCATGCTGTCGCTCAGCATCGCGCCCGACACACCGGTTAGCATCGCCGCGGAAATCATCAGGGGCGCCGCTGAGGAATGTGAACGATGCGACGTTGCCTTCCTCGGCGGCGACACCAAGGAGGCGGTTGGCCTCAACATTGTCGGGTCGGCAATCGGCACGATCCCTAAAGGTCGGCACTATGACCGGCTGCAGGGACGTCCGGGCGACCTTCTCGTTTTGGCGGGACAGCTGGGCGGGTTCCTGGGTGGATATCGGCAATGCGTGTCCCAAGACCCGTCCGGCGAGGCGCTGCGGTACCTGTGCGAACCAAGTGCGGCTTGGCGAGAGGCGCGCGCCTTGTCGCAAATCGCGGGCATTCGCTCGGCCTGCGACCTCAGCGACGGCTTGGCGTCGAGCGTCAGACAAGTCCTCGCCGCCGGGGCCGGGGCGGTTCTGGATTTCGCCGCGTTGCCGTTTCACGACCTGGCTATGGACAATGCGGCGGAGCGCGGCGCCGATCTTATCCACTACGCTTTCGGAGTTGGCGACTGGGGCATCGTCTACGCCATCGCGCCTGAGGACAAAGCGCAGGTCGAGGATTTGGGGCTGGCTGGCCTGGCGATTGCAATCGTGGGCACCGTGGTCGGCGAACCCGGCCTGTTCCTAAAGCGGGGCGGCCTGTTCGAAGTTTCGATTTTCGAGAACGAGCATTTCCGTCGGCGCATGGAGGACCAAGGCAGTTATTTCGACGAACTCGAAGCGGGTCTGACACTGAGACCGATCGCAGAACGGCACGGCATGCGTGACGATCTGTTCCGCAGCCGCTGACTTGTGCGTCGGCAGCATCTCGATGAGCGCGGCGCCCGCCAACCTTGCTTTGCTAGTGGCAGCGTCTATTCCGGGAGCGAAGGGGCTATGATGATCGATGACCGCGCGCGTTGAGCCACTCCCGCACGGCGAGCGGCCCGCCCTCGACACGCTAATTTCCCGCTTCGACTCCGGGAGCGCTGCGGTGGAGGTCAATTTTCGGCGCCTCATGCCGTCGGTGACGCCGCCGCGCGGCGGACACGCCATCCATCCCTATCCGGCAAAGCTGCTGGTCAATATCCCGCAGTTTTTTTTGGCGGCTCTGTGCCCCGATCACGGAGACAAGCTGCTCGATCCTTTCTGCGGCTCGGGCACCGTCCTCTACGAGGCCGCCCTTGCCGGCCTGCGACCCTTAGGTTCTGACTCGAATCCGTTGGCACGGCTCGTAACGCGAGCCAAACTGACATCGATCAACCGCGATGTGGTGGGCGACGAGCTGGCGTTAATCATGCAGCGCTACCCTATGCTGGCACCCGACATTCCCGATGTCATCAACCTCGATTACTGGTTCTCAGATCGTATTTCGCAGACGCTTGGAAAGCTGCGGGCAGCAATTGCGCAATGCGTGTCGACGCGGCATCGGCCGCTGTTCGACGTCAGTTTCTCCGCCACCGTAAAGCGCGTGAGCTACGCCGACCCGCGGCTCTCGGTGCCAGTCAAAATCAACCCGGCGCGTAGCGCGCGCTACGGCGCTAAGGGCGACGAGGTCCTTCGGCGGCTCGCGCGCCTCGAAAACGTTGACGTGGCAGCCGTGTTTTGGAGCATTGTTAGCCAGAACAGCCGGCGATTGCGCCAGGTGCGCGAAGGCGACGCCGAGATCCCTTTCACGATCTTCGATGATGCCCGCGCACTCAACCTGGCCGATGCATCCATCGACATTGCGATCACCTCGCCACCCTATGTCGGCGCGCAGAAATATATCCGCGCCTCGAGCCTTTCTCTCGGCTGGCTAGGCTTCACGCCGGAATGCAAGCTGCGCCCGCATGAACGGGTCTCGATCGGCAGAGAGCACTTAGGAGCCGAGGAAATTTGGCAGACCGAGGGTACCGGCATCCTCGCCGCCGATGCCTTGCTGGACGAGATCGCTGCGAGGAATCCGCTGCGCGCGCGGATTGCGCAGAGATACCTGCTAGAGATGCGAGATGCCTTGGCCGAGCTCGCACGGGTTATGAGGACCGGGGCGGATCTCATCCTTGTCGTCGGCCCCAATCTGGTCGCTGGCTTCGAATTCCCGACGCCGGCGTTTCTGGAAGAGCTAGCCCGGCGGGCCGGCTTCGCAACGCACTTACATCTGATCGATTCGATCGAGTCGCGTGGACTGATGACTAAGCGAAATCGAACGGCGGGGGTCATTCAGCAGGAATCGGTCTTCCTCCTCAAGCGCGGTCCCGTCGATGTATAGCGACAGCGCACACGACACGATCGTCGATGAGCTCCAGGCGAAGATCATGACTCTCCACAAGTCGATCTGGGAACGCCGGGCCGCGTGGCCGCAGGTGCTCGAGTGGCTCGACCAGTTCGCGGAGAATGCAGATCCCGCAGCCGACGAGCAGCTGCATGCGCTACGACTGCTCTCGAACTTCATGTATTTCGGTGTGAACGAAATCCGGGCTCTGCTTCGCTCGCTTTATCGCGACACGTTCCGGCCGCAGGTGGCGAAGGAGGTAAGGGCCCGGCTCGGCGGGGCGGTCGACCTCGCAGCCATCGCGGCGGAGCTGCGCAACGATCTCGACCACATGCGGTTCGTGTCGCTGGGCAATCCGTCGGAGAGCAGCGCATTGCTGCTATATTATTTCCGGCAGGAAAATTCGCTGCCGAAAGATCTTTTCATTCACGCGTCCGATATCTTCGATCTATCCCGAGTGGGAACGGGCGGGACCGTAAGCCTCCGCGATCCCTCGATCTCACGATATGTCTTCATAGACGATCTCTGCGGCTCCGGCCACCAGGCCGAAGATTATGCCACGAATGTCGTCGCCCCTCTCAAGCGCATCGACCCTGCCATTCGCACTTATTATTTTCCGCTGTTCGGGCTTTCCGCAGGCATTGACCACCTTCGGAGGTGCACAGAGTTCGATCTCGTTGCTCCGGTGATGGAACTCGACGATTCGTTCCGTGCTTTCGCAGCTGAATCCCGCCTGTTCGTTGACGAGACGATGGCGCTCCTGCGGTCCGCTACCGAAGCCACGTGCCGGCGCTATGGCGACAAACTCTGGCCGGGCCATCCACTTGGCTATGAGGAAGGCCAACTGTTCATCGGCTTCGCTCACAACACGCCTGACAACAGCCTTCCCATCTTCTGGAGCGATCATAGCGCACCCCTGCCGTGGCGGCCTATATTCAAACGGTATCCAAAGGTGTCCTGGTGATGGCCGGTATCGAACCCGACAACCCGTTCAGCCTGACCAAGGCTAACGATCTGAGTGATGACCAAATTCAGGACCTGTGGGTGGACATTGCGCCGCCCGACAAGCCACAGTCGCTGTTCAGCTCCGGGAGGTTCGCCTCTCCGATGCCCACCTATATCCTAGGCAGCAAGGGCAGCGGTAAGACGCACCTTATGCGCTACGCTTCATTTCCACTTCAGAAGAAGCGATTCGCGCGCGACGAACTCGGGCTATGCAACGGCGTCCGGCGGGATGGGTACGTCGGCATCTACATGCTGTGTAGCGGCCTCGAGACGGGAAGGTTTCAGGGCAAGGGCCAGTCGGCCGAGGCGTGGCACGAGGTCTTCTCCTACTACCTAGAGCTGTCGCTAGGCGTCGCTGCGCTTCGCGTGACGGAGGAACTCGTCGCCGCGAGCGCCGCGGCTCACAATGCGACTGCTCTTTGTGCCGAGATCGCGGGACTTTTCGACATTGATGCTCCGGCTGGCGAACGCTTTTCGGACTTGATCGGCGAGTTTGAAAGACGGCGGCGCGCACTCGACGCTGAAGTCAACAATGCCGCTTTTACCGGGCAGCTAAACTTGAACATCACCGCGAGCCGCGGCAGGCTGATCTTTGGGATACCGCAGGCGGTGCACGCGTTCGTTCCAGAACTCGCTGGCATTCTATTCGCCTACCAGATCGATGAGATGGAAAACCTCACAGAGGCGCAGCAGAAGCACGTTAACACGCTCGTGAGGGCTAGGAGCGGCCCGGCCAGCCTGAAGATCGGCGCGCGGCAATTCGGCATCAAGACGCACGAGACGATGAGTGCCGGAGAGATCAACCTCAAGGATTCCGAGTTCGAGGAACTGCGGCTTGACCAGCTGTTCCGCCGGAACGAAAGCACGTATCGAAGCCTAGTCAGCAACCTAGTGGAACGGCGGCTGGAAAGCTTCTGGCCACCTTCTCGTTCGGGCCTAGCCGGGCGCGGACGGAAATTATCCGAATGGTTCGAAGAGCCCAAACGCGACCCGTTTGATCCAGCCTTCCTAAGCCTTGGCAAATCGGGGCCGTCGGGGGAGCGCCCGCACATGGTGCGGCTCCGATCGGCGCTCCAGGAGTACATGGAGCGCGGCGCAGTTCCGGGGGTATCCGAGCAGGCGCATATCGATCAAATAATGATCGATACCGCCGTTGCAGAAGCGCCGCTTCTCGAGAAGTTGAACACGATGATCGTGTTCAACGCCTGGGCCAAGAATGCCGACCTACGCGACGCGGCTGCTACGATCCGCAACGACTGCGCCGAGTTCATTAGAACGCGCCAGAACGGGCGCTATCGCCAGAAGCTCGATCATTACAAATCTGACATCATCGCCCAGATGTATCGGGAGGCGACGGTCCGCCAGCCATATGGTGGCCTGGATGAGTTCACCCGTATGTCCGAAGGCCAGCCCCGCGCGCTGATAACCTTGCTGAAGCAAACGTTCGACTGGGCTACGTTCCAAGGCGAGCGCCCCTTTGAGGTTGGCAGCATCAGCATCGACGCTGAAAGCAAGGGTGCACTCGCAGCGTCCGACTGGTTCTACAACAATATGAGCAGGGCCGGCGACGATGGCCGCGCCATTCTCATCGCCACGGACCGCCTCGCGGAATTGTTTCGGATCAATCGCTACGCGAACAATCCGGCCGAATGTTCCCTGATCGGGTTCAGCGTCAGCCAAAGCACAGGGTCAGAGGCGGCGCATCGTACCCTAAGCTTGGCGCTCGACCACTCGTTCTTGGTGGAAATACTTGGTGGACAAGCCGAGCGCAATTCGGAGCAGGTCACTGGCAAGTACCAGCTGAACAGGATGCTGGTGCCCAAATGGGGGCTCGCCACCGGACGTCGCGGCATCAAGCCGCTGGGCGAGCGCGAGTTTAACGCGATCTTTGATCCTAGCGCTCAGGACGCCTTCAACTTGCTCAAAGCCGATTGGTCGAGCCGTATGAACGCCCCGTTCGAGCGCGCTCGCCGGCTGACCTCGAACCTAAACTCAACAGAGGGTCGGGATGATCAGGCCGATCTGTTTCAGGGTTGATCGATGAGTTTTGACTACGGCCTTTTCCTGCGCGAGGAGATCTACGGCACTAGCGGCTGGCAGCAATTAGAATCCTACGAGCTGTTCCTCTCCGCATTCAACCTTGGTGAACGCATCAAGATTGTCTTCGACCAAGTGAGCGCGGCGAAGAAAATCTGGTTAATTCATGAGGAATACGAGCTCGCAGCCGAAGATCTCCCAGAAGGCGAGCGGTTCATGCTGGCTGGCACTGATGAATCAACCTATTGCCGCGCTTTGATCGACGGTCTTGTGGCTGAGGGCAGCTTGGACCCGGCGGCAACGCGACTGTGCATCGACATTACCGGGATTTTGCGCCCGCATCTAATGTTTCTGGTCTTGTACCTGAAGCGTCTCGGCTTACGCTATGTCGATCTAATATACGCCGAACCTAAGCATTATGCGCTGAAGGAGAAAACTCCCTTCTCCACCGGCTCGATCTACGAGGTGCGACCGGTGCGTGGGTTCGAAGGGTCACCAAGTGCTCGCGGCAGCGACGATTTCCTGGTCATCGGCATGGGTTATGACGATCGGCTCCTCGCCGCCGTAGCCGAGACGAAGGACAAGGCGGACAAGCATCAGATGTTCGGCTTGCCATCGCTGCGCGCCGATATGTATCAGGAAAGCGTTTTGCGGTCGCGCAAGGCTGCCGACGAACTCGGGGATCCTGGCTTCTCTGAGTATCACCGCTCGTTCGCTCCGGCCAATGATCCGTTCGGGACGGCCTCGGTGTTGCGCGAGATCGTCGAGCGGCGTTTGTCGAGCGCGCCTGACACGAGCGTCATGCTCTGCCCGCTCGGCACCAAGGCCCAAGCTCTTGGCTTTGCTATCTATCACATGTTTGATTGCGGTCCGATCGGTGCGCGGGTGCTATTTCCGTTTAGCAAGGGATATTCAGCCAAAACCGGGACTGACCTTGCTCGGGCCTGGCTATACCGCGTCGAATTTTGAACAGGCGTCACTTCGGAACCACGAGATTCTGATTGCCGTATTTCGACGGGCGCTAATCCTCTAGCCTGCGTAAGCTGGCCTCCCCAATATCCCAAAGATTGTCCATTCGACCCGTGGATGGGCGGCTGAATAAGCGAATAAGCGGCGGCTTTCGAGACCGCTGCAAGCGAACGAGGCAAGGGTATCGCAGTGCGGCCCTCTACGAAGGTGGCTGCGATGACGCGCTCACTTAGCACCGACTCTCGGCCAATCAGACAAAGCCTCAGCTTGTGCGGCGATCGCTGCCGCGTTGGCGGACACGCTCTGCATCTCCGCCCAAAAGGACTGCGACTGGCCATACAGGCCCAGGCAAACGCGCAGCATGCTCGATATTAGTATCGAACAGACACTGATGAGATGGAGAGGGTGCGTCGCGTATCTCGGGGCGACTGCCGACAGGCCCAGCAGAAACACACACGACAGGATTCCGATGACGCAGATGTCCTTGCCCATTTGAAGAAGGGGTTGTCGTGCTAGCAGAAAAGCGGGGTGGGCGGTGGAGTCAGGGCGTTGTGGCATAGCGCCCTCTATCCGAGACAGGTTTCAAGATTGTCGTCTGCTCAGGTTACTGCCGAGGTAAGCGGCGCCGGGGGCGCCGGGGCTATCGCGGTTCATTGCGGCGTTGACCTCCGGTCGGTTGAAACGCGTTCGGCGCCAACACGATGATTTCGTCGATAATCTGCTCAGTCACCTCCCGCGCACGGCTGAGGTAATCCGGGTCGAAGGGGGCATAAATATCCGACACATCCGGGCGATGATGCCCGAGGAAAATCTTGCCCTCCACCCAGTCCCGCTCTCCCAGACGGCGGCGAGCGAGCTGGGCCATCGAGCGACGGACCAGCTTGAGGCCCGCTTCGCGATCACCAGGCAGGTAGAGTGCTTGCTGCAGCGCCTCGAACGCCTGCCTAACCGACGCGACTTCGACATAGAAGCCCTTGTGACCATCAAGGAGCGGCGCCATTTGTCGGGCGACCGGGATAATCGGCCGGTACTTTTTGGTCTGAGCCCGGCCCTTCGGATTCAGATTGAGCGTCCTCGATGCCGAATGCCACTGCGCGCGCTTCGAATCGACAGACACATCGTGAGCAGCATCAGGCCGCGCCCAGGTCGTGACGCTGATCTGCAGGAAGCGGTGAAGCTGCTCGCGGAACTGAATCCGCCTATCGCGCAGTTTTTCGCTTTCGCCTTTGGCCATCTTCGGATCGATGCAATAATTGAACATGGCCGCGAGCGTTGGAATGTCGGCCCGGTACATCGGCGTCTGGCTGACTTCCGCCGGCTTCTTAGGCACGAACTTGGCGCGGGACAGCGTATTCCTGTTCGCTTCGGCCAAATTGATGACAGCGGCAAGCTGGCGTACGCTAGCCTCGACCGTCCCGGGCGCGCGCTCCCGAGTGTCGCCGTTCGGCAGCGCAATGGGAACCTCCGAGGCCCATTCGCGGAAAGCGTCAATCCAATCTTCGTCGATATCCTCGCAGACGGCATCAAGTTTCCCGATTTCGGTGAGGTAGGCAACGACGTGCGCTAGACGCGGCCTGATCGCGCTAATGCTGGCGCGGGTTTCGCGAGCAATCAGATAGTTCGCAATGGCGTCTGTTACGAGATGCCGAGCGCTCGCCTGGAGAGGCTGCCCGCAGCTCGGGCACACCGCCTGACCGCGCTCGCGCTCAAGATAAAGCGCATCTAGCTGATGCTGCGCATCTTCAACGCTCGCTGTGCCCGTTGAGCGGCTTCGGTTACGTCCTGTGGCCTGATCATACCAGACGATCTGGAGATAGGGTGACCGAAGGCTTCCGTTCCGCTTCCTGTCGTAGACGAGTTTATACCGTCCCCTCGAATAGAGGGGTTGATCCTGTTTTCGCATATTTTCCTCTGTTGTTCGGCGGCGGCTGCCTGAATGAACTCGCCCACACCGATCGCGTTGAGCAGATCGAGGGCATCGGCATCGATGCGAATGCCTTTTCCCAGTTCGGTTTTTCGCAACCAATTCCGCGCAAGCTCGCTGAGAGCCGCCATTTCATTCTCCATCTCAACCGCGCGAAGGCTTCGCGGCGGTTCCGAGGGAGGGTTTGGGATTGGCGCTGCTGCGATACGCAACAACGTCACAATTTCGAGGATTACGTGGGCAGATCCCCTCAACCACCTTTTCGGCTTCCAGCTGGCTTTGCCACGCTGCGTTCCGACCTAGGTTCGCATTTCCAGCAACTGCGGAGAATTCGACAGGAATTAGCGGAGAAGGCGAGAATGACGTCGTTTCGGACCTTAGTGGTCTGCAATGCGGCGATGGAGCGGCATAATTGTTCTCCGCTAATTCCGATAAGCGGCTCCGAGGATGCTGTTGCAGTCGGCCGAATAGCTGCAGAGGAGGTCCCATATTTACCGGCGCGCGATTTAGCGGAGAAGCCGCCGCCCCCCGGCATCCCAAAATAAATCGTTCCCCTATATGGATTTATCGCGGACGGTGGCACTGGACTCGCACTCGCCGAGCCTGCTCTGGCGGCCGGTATTGGAATTAGCGGAGAAGCCGAATTCTCGCTCTCCCCTAATTGTGGCAAATACAAAAAACGGCCCAGATTCGTGCGTTGAGGGTGATTATGGCCTTCATCGGCGACATCGCACTGTGCATTGAAACGGCAATTTCCGGAGAAGCTCCCAAACGCTCGCGCGCATTGAAACGGCATTTTGCGGAGAACCTTCAACATTCCGTGCGCATTGAATCGGCTATTCGGAGAGAAGCCTCGAGCCGGGCGAAAGCGGTTCGCCGTTCCCGCTCCGACCGCGCCGTGCTAGCCCTCGCGTAGCTATTGAATTTGACCCCGGGGGATAGGTGCCGACGCTGGAGTGGATGACGCGCGGGGACGACGTACGCGCGGCGGCGCAGGTGCCGTATCGGTTGCTGGAAGCACGGTCCGAGCTGGACGGCGGCGACGCCGATCCAGCGAACATGCTGATCCAAGGCGACAACCTCGACGCGCTCAAGGCGCTGATGCCCTATTTCAAGGGCGCAGTGAAATGCATCTACATCGATCCGCCGTACAACACGCGTTCGGCGTTCGAGCATTATGATGACAATCTGGAACACAGCCAATGGCTGGCCATGATCTATCCCCGGCTCGTGCTGCTGCGCGATCTGCTGGCGGAGGACGGCAGCATCTGGGTGTCGATCGACGACAATGAAGGCCACTACCTCAAGGTCATCCTTGACGAGGTCTTTGGGAGGCGAAACTTCTTGGCGGAGGTCATCTGGCAGAAGCGAACGTCGCGCGAGAACCGCGCAGCTATTGGCTTGGCGCACGACACGGTTCTAGCGTACGGTAAGGTGCCACCGGTCGAATGGAAGGCGTTTCGCAACACTCTGCCACCCAACCTGAACGGGTTCTCGAACCCGGATGGCGACCGGCGCGGTCCTTGGCGATCGATCCCGTTTTCTGCGCAGGGATACGCAATCACGGCGTGCGGCTACATCGCGCGCGGCGATAGCCCCCTGATCGCGCAGCCCATATGGCGAGTTGCTGCCGAGCATCAGTTCGAGCAGCTCCGTGATCGTATTCTTCTGCGCGGATGAAAACGTCACGATCCCAAGCGAAAGGTTGGGATTGGCGCGCGCATGCTCCGACACGCGCTTGACGATCGCTTCGCCCTCAAGGCGATTGTCGCGTTTGCCACCCTTATCATAGACCCCATCGACCTTGGTAAAGATCAGTCCATAGGCGGGGTCTTCCTGTAGCGGCGATGGTGGGAGGATCAGCCCATCCTCGTAGAACTCACGATTAGAAACCCGGATCAGCGAGGGATCACGCGATCGATAATGCCATTGCAGCATGCGTGACGAGAGACCACGCGCCTCGCAAAGCGATAGGATGCTTTCGAGCGATCCGAGAGCGGCGGCACCCCCCAGCAGGTTCTCTTCGCCCTCTTCATCCTCCTCTTCGGTTTCGCCGTCATCGGCGACCAGGCGATCGAAGAAGGATGATGGGGGCAACTGCTTCTGATCCCCCACAACGACAATCTGTCGCGCCCGCGCGATTGCCCCAAGAGCATCTTCAGGACGCACCTGACTTGCTTCATCGATGACCAGCAAGTCGAAACTGAGGCGCCCCGGTGTCAGATACTGAGCTACCGAAATCGGACTCATAAGAACTACTGGCTTGATCCGTTGCAGCGCAGCCGGTGCCTGTTCGAACAATCGCCTAAGCGCAATGTGCGCCCGCTTCTTTCCGATCTCTCCCCGAACTATTTTCATTTCGCCAAGCGCACCTTGCGGCACCTGAGCTAAATGACCGGCGAGGATCGTCGTCACATTCTCTTTCAACCGCTTGCGCTCAAGGCCGGCGAACTCTCCCGCGAGCGCGTGTCGGTTGAGGTTTCCGATTTCCTTAAGCTCTGGCCATGCTGCGATTGAATCCTGCCAGAGCCTTTCCGCTCTCGCGAACTTCAATTCGATAACACCGGCATTCCCATCTAGCGCGCCACTGGCAACGCGATCCGCAAGGGCAGCAACTCCGCCAACGGCAAGCTGGTTCTCTAGTCTGCGCAATCTCGACCATTCGGCATAGCGATCAACGGAATCAGCCATTGCCGAGAATCTGGCGGTGATATCGATCAGATCGACGCCATCCACGCCACCATCAAATATGGCCGAATCGAGTTGTAATATTCCGGTGGTGCGGTCGATCGCATCACGCGCCACAGGCGATCGTCGCTCAAGCCCATCAATCATCGCCTCAAGCGCAGGCGCGGCTGCGCCCAGCTCAATCGCTTGCTCTATGTCTATCGTTAGCGGGACATTCCGAGCCTTGAATACCCACCGCGCGATACCGGCTACTCGCGCGAAGTCGGTCCGCTCTCCACGCCAGACCTCGCCTAGTGCAGCACTCATGAAAGCTTCGTCGTCACCCCAACGAGCGCGGAGCCGCTTCACCTCCAGCAACCGATCTATCAAGCTGACCCGATCGTCAGCGCTTTTGGGCATTGGGTTGCGCAACATACCTCCCAACTGCCGGGAGGCACCCCGATACGCTGATCCCCATCGAGCGAAAAATGACCCGGTTCCAGCAACCAATGGCGCACGGATAGAAGCGGCATCGCCATCAAATGCAGGTTCCGTAAACTCTGCCGCCTCCGCGTCGCGGAGTTCACGCCAAGCCGTTGCCGTATCTAGCGCCTCGGTAAGTCGCGCCGGATCAGAGACACGCGAGATGGCCTTAGCAAGCGTGGCTTCGCCTTCGGGGAGACCGATCAGGCCACGCATAGTTTCGATAACAGCCGACACCACCGACAAGGATCGTGCCAACGGCAATCGCATCGCCGTCAATGGCCCGTCGAGGACATCGCGTAGTTCCTGAACTGCTTCAACGGCGGTAGTTAGATCGTTTCGCAAGCGCGCTAATTCAACGGGTTGCAGGTCGAGCGCGCCGACTCCCCAAAAAGGATGGGAACGCAGGTTACCCAAGGACTGAAGCAGAGAACCAAATTCAAGAAGGTCGTTGGCAAGTTCGCGCTCTTTTGCCTTCGGCATTGTTGCCAGCGCATCGGCTTCAAACATCGGCGTTGGTGCATCCATGCCGATATATCGAGCTTGGCGGGCGAGTGCGGAGAATGGCGTTTCGCCCGTTTCACCAATCGGTGTGTGCAGCGCGTCTGCGATCCGGTTTAGGCGATCTCTTGTTTCTGTCAGCGCAACAGGCGCTTGCGGCATAGCGGGAATGGCTTGCGCGGCACCGAGCGTCCTCGCGATCTCCGCCAGTACAACCTTTTTGTTCGCCGATTTGGAATGCAGTTCAAGGCAAACGTCTCGCAGGCCGACTTTGACCAAGCGATCGTGAACCACCGAAAGCGCAGCCATTTTTTCCGCGACGAACAAGACGGTTTTACCCTCTTTCGCAGCCGCCGCGATGATATTGGTGATAGTCTGACTCTTGCCGGTGCCAGGCGGGCCTTGAACAACCAAGTTCCGACCAGAGCGCACTTCTTCGATCACACGCGCCTGACTGGAATCCGCATCGACAACATGAAACATCTTTTCTGGTGGCAGAATGTCATCGAGGCGGTCATCGGGTCCGAACAGCGGTTGTTCGGAATCGAACCCCTCGTATAATAGCCCGCGTGTCAGGGCGTGGCCCTCCAACGCGCTGTCAGGCCACGCATCCAGTGCGAGGTCGAGATACATCAGCAGCTTTGAAAATGAGAAAAATCCCAGCTGCATTGCGTCGCTGTCGATCTTCCATCGCGCTCGGTCGGCGATGACAGCTTCGACTTGCTTGTAATAATCGGACGGCTTCCAATTATCTCCGACCTCGACCGGAGGAAGCCTAATCCCAAAATCCTCGGACAGCCTCTGCTGCAAGGGCAAATTTGTTATCAGATCCTCGTCTCGCAACCTGATATCGTAGGTTGAGGTGCGGGCGTTGCGCACCAGTTCCACGGGCAACAGGATCAACGGAGCTTCCCGCACCACGGTTGAGGTCGTGTCCTCAAACCAAGTCAGAAATCCGAGAGCAAGGTACAGTATGTTGACGCCTTGCTCTTCCTCTGCCGTTTTCGCTTCACGGGCGATTTTGAGCAACTTCTTCGCCAGCCCGTCCGGTCCCAATCGCGTCTCTAGCTGGTTGTCGGTGTAGCGGTCGGTTCCGACCTCATCGGAATCCTCATTCGCCAAGACAATATCCGACGCGTCATCGCCGCGCCGGGTATCATGCCCCAGCGCGCGGAAGCGCATGGCTTTGCCCGACGACAGGATTGCCCAAACTTCGTCCGATCGCTCGTTGACGACATTCACAATATTACCGCGAGTGTTTGCGCGGTTGACGTGGACAAGCCGATTTCGCGTACCTGTCTCTACCAGCCGTTTACGCGTGTCATCGAAAAGCTTCTGTACAGAGCGAGCAGAGGCCGACTGCTCATCATTACGATCATATCCGCTGTCATTCAGCGGCGCTTCGTCTTGCACGGACTGTGAACCTTTCGATGCCTCGCGGCGGAGCCAAGGGCGTTGGCCAGAGAAGAGCGGCGACTCAATCCGTCTTCTTGCTGCTAAGCTCGTTGATGCGCGCTTCAATTTGCGGTGCGAACTTATAAATGTCGGTCAAATCGCTGATTAAATTCCGTGTCTCTGCCTGACCGTCAAATGTGCCGACATATTTCGTCGTCAGGCCATTAAAGTGCAGGCGAGCCAGTGATTTACGGTTGTTGTCGTCAAGCAGGACAGCGCAGTAGGATTTTGCGTCCCGCATGACGACACGCTTGGGGTCGATCAGCCGAGAAGCGATGGCCTGTACGATACGAAACCCGCTCACTTCCTCCTCAGTAGTGATGACTTCCTCTGGCGACGACGCCCCCGGCCCCTCATCATGTTCGGGAACGGCTGAAGCGTTCAGGGCAGAGGTGAGCCGATCATTCACATGGTCACGCACAATCGCCGAGAACGAGTTTGCGATGAGCCGCGTGAAGTTGTCTTTCACCTGCGATGTCACCTGACCCGGATAAACGCGCTTGGCGATCAAGCGGGCAAACTCCTCCGACGCGGTCCCCATTTCGCTTTCCAGCTCTTTACGGACGAGGGATTCCAGTTTCAGATTGGACGCCTCGCGTACGATAGCGTCGATATCGAAGCCGGCTTTGGTAAAGCTTTCGAGAATGCGCACGTCGGACTTGCGAACCGCATCGAGGCTCAGTGTAAAGAATGGTTGCGCGTCCATCTTGTTCGGCTGATCAAGGTCGGAGAAGAATTTGTAGATTACGCCGTTCGTCAGGATCGCAAGCCGAGCATCCGTTACGCTGAAATAGCGGAATAATTGCGATGCATGGTTGATCGTGAGGTCGCCGGTGGAGGGTTTGCACTCAATCAAAATCGAGAGCTTACCACCGATGCAGATTGCGTAATCGACCTTCTCACCTTTTTTGGTGCCAACGTCCGCTACGTATTCCGGGACAACCTCGGACGGATTGAATACGTCATAACCCAAGAGGTTGATGAATGGCATCACAAGGGCGGTCTTGGCGGCCTGTTCCGTCAGTAAGACTTCCCGATGCTGCTGGGTCTTCGCTGCCAGCTCAGTAAGACGCGTCGCCAAATCCATGCTTTACCCCTCCACCCCGAGGCAGGAAACTTGCATGCGAATCAAGGCGAACGCAATCGAGCAACTATTCAGAGCGGCTAGTTTTTTGGTACCCGCTCGTCGGTTGGATGGAAAGATCCCCGGGTCTTGCCAACAGCTCTGTGTCCGATGCCTCTTGCAGCAACGGCAGCTTTCGGACCGTTCACGACCCAGCTGAATCGCCGAAATGGAGCGCAAAGCGGCCAAACCCCTTCACAATGGTTGACAAGGCGCTACCCTCCACTCTCACACAATCGTGTTCCACGAAGCCGGACGCTCACAACAAAACCAATTACATATGGAGAATTTGGTGACGCACGCACAATCCTGTCGGGTGCGCCACTTTCTCGAACCGCGCGCGACCTTCAATCGAGCCGTTTGACCTCGATGTCGCGGAAGTCGATCTGGTGGCCCTCGCTTTGCAGCGCGATATAGCCCTCGCCGAGCGTCAGCTTGCTGCCGGCCGCGGCGATCAGCGGCTGCGCGTCCTTGTCGGCGGGATCGAGTTCGATCCCCGAATATTGCAGCACCGGCTTGCCGTCGATGAAATGGGTGACCGCGCCATTGGGCAGCACCTCGAGCTCGACGCGGGTCCAGCGCCCCACCGGGACCAGCGGCGCGCTCGACAGGATGCAGTGGCGTGGGTCGCGCTTGCCCTCGAACACCACCGTCGTGCCCGGCGTGCAGAGATTGCCGGTCGGCTCCTGCGTCGGGCGTGGAACGGCGAGCAGCTGCAGCTCGAGGCTCACCGGGAAATCCTGATCGCGGCGCATCGTCGCGGGCGCCTGCGCGTGGAACATCAGCCCCGAATTGGCGGTCTGCCAGGTCTTGATCCCCGGCAGCGGCTCGCCGAACAGCCGGTAATCGAAGCGGATGCGATAGGCCTTGAGCGGCGTCTTCCAGAACAGATGCCCGAACGCGCCCTCGAATTTCGGATAATGCGCATAGGAGACGCGGATTACCCCGTCCTCGACGGTGAACATGTGCAGCGGATCCTCGCCCACTGCATAGCCGGTGATCTTGGGCGTCCAGCCCTCGAGGCTCTTGCCGTCGAAGATGCGCTGCCATGCAGGCGCGGGGGCGGCGCCGAGCAGCGCCAGCATCGGAAGAAGCAAGAGTCTCATGCGATCGGCTCCAGTTACGGGCATCGGGCTATCGCGCCGGCGGGGCGAAGCGCGGCTGTTCGGCGGCGACGTAGCGATCCCAGTCGGCGCGCGTGCGGAACCCGCCATTGCCGAGGCTCCACGCCGAGCCCGAATAATAGACGAAGGGCTTGCCCGGGGTGACGCGCAGCAGCGCGAGATGGTTGTCGGCGTCCTTGACGACGTCGACCAGCATCGTCGGATCGACGCGCAGCGCGACCGCCATCCGGCCATGGCCCGGCTGTTCCGGGCCCCACCACGAGAGCAGCCCGCGCGCCTTGTCGACGGTGAGCTCGCCCTCGGCGCCGGTCGGCTTGCGCGCGATGCCGACGCCGACGATCAGCGGCCCCGCCTTGTCCGATCGGATCGTCGAGACCATCCGGGTGAAGTGCGTGCCCATCGGCAGGGTGAAGCGTCGCGTCTCCCAGACCTTGCGGTTCACGTCGACCGGCCACGGCTTGTAGTCGACTTCGAAGTCGGCGGCGTCGGGGCCGTTCCTGAGGATTCGGTGCGCGGCGTAGTTGCGCGAGGTCCACAGCTTGTTGTCGAACCAGATGCCGAGCCCGCCCGCGCCGCGCGAGGTGCCGACATTGTAATAGTCGAGCCCCTCGCCGTGAAAGCCATGCTGGTCGCCGCTCTTGAGCTGGCGATCGGCGAACGGCCAGGCGACGGTCTTGCCCCAGCTGTCGACGCCCGAGCCCGAGGGCGGCTCATAGGCTTCGAGCGCATGGCCATAGATGCGATGCGCGGTGCGGTCATTCTCCCAGAGAATGTCGTCGTAGCGATAATCGGCGAGAATCACGCTGGCGCGCGGGGTGCGGTCGGCGGCGGGGGGGAGCGGCTTGTCGATCGGCGGGAGTTGCGGGGCGGGCGTGTCCTGCGCGGCGAGCGCCAGCGGCGCGGCGGCCAGCACGGCGACGGCAAGCAAGCGGACCCACGACATGCGCATACCTCCCCGTAGCGCCGGCATGTCCGGCCTCCTGGTCAGGCCACGCTAGCCACGCGCCAGGGGCGTGACAAGCTCAGGCCAGCGCCGCCACCGCCGCTTCCCATGCGCGCGCTTCTTCCTCGCGCCGGGCATGGACGACAGGGACTTCGGCGACGCCGCGTGCCGGATCGACCTCGACGCTCGCATCGTAGAGAAAGGTCGCGTTGCCGCTGATCGTCACCACTCGGTCGGCGCTCGCGCGCCCGCGCACCAGCCCGCCCTTGTTGAACACGCGGACCTCGGCGCCCAGCGGCACGCGCCCGGTGAGGCCCGCGGCGAGGACCGATGCGGCCATCGCGCTGCCGCAGCTGTCGGTCAGCCCCACGCCGCGCTCGAAGGTCCGCACGAACAGGTCGGCACCGCGCAGCTCTACGAACGAGACATTGGCGCGACCCGGGATCAGCGGCGGCGCGCTCTCGCAAAATTCGCCCAGCGCGACCAGCTCCGCCTCGTCGACCCGGTCGACGAACGTCACCAGATGCGGGTTGGGCATCGCCACCGCGGTGAAGCTCCGTTCGCTCGGCAGCTCGGTCAGCGCGCCGCGGAGCCCGACATCGGCGAGCGCGGTCGAGGCCGGCCCGACCACGGTGCGCACCGTCGCGACGCCCGGCGCCAGCTCCGCCTCGCGCGCCACCTCGGCCGAGCTCGTCTTGAGCTTCACTCGCGCCGAATCGATTCCCAGCGCCTCGAATCCCGCGCGCGCCACGCAGCGCAGCCCGTTGAGGCAGGTCTCGGCCTCGGAGCCGTCCGCGTTGAACATCCGCATGCCGAATGCGTGCGCGTCGTCGCCCGCGACGAGCAGCAGCAGCCCGTCGCCGCCCACCGGGCCGTTGCGATCGGCGAGCGCGCGCGCGATCCCCGCCCAGGCATCGTCGTCCAGCGCCAGCGCGCGCGCGTCGATCAGGGGAAAGTCGTTCCCCGAGCCATGGCATTTGGTGAAGGCGAGCCGCATGCCGCCCATCTAGGGCGGCAGCGCCCGGCTGGCTACTCCCTCAGGCGGCCTGTTGCGCGCTCACCGGGCCGCCCATCGCCGCAACGGTCGCCTGATCGCGCGCGATGATCTCGGCGAAGCTCGGCCGCGCGTGGATCGCCTCGAGATAGGCGGCGGTGCGCGGATGGCGCGCCGGGTTCGCCCGCACCTCGATGCAGCCGAGCGTCGCGAACGGGCTCGCCACCGCGATGTCCGCAAGGGTCAGCCGGTCCTCGACGAGGAAGCCGCTCGCGGGGATCATATTCTCGAGATAGTCGAAGATCGGCGGCAGCTGGTCGCGCTCGGCCCGGTCGGCGGCCTCATGGTCGCAGTCTTGCTTGAGCACCCGCGGCAGCACGAAGCGATTGCCGAAGATCGCGCCGCCCGCGGCCATCATGATCGTGTCGGCCAGCTCGTCATACCAGATCGTCCGGGCCCGTGCGCGCGGCTCGGCCGGGATCAGGTTGGGGTCGGGATATTTGGCCTCGATATAGGCGACGATCGCGGACGAATCCGAGATCAGGAAATCCTCGTCCTTGAAGCCCGGCATCTTGCCGAACGGGCTCGCAGCCTGGAAATCGGGGCCGCCCCGGCCCATGCCGGCGGGCTGCAGTTCCAGCGCGAGCCCTTTTTCGGCCCCGAACACCATGCATTTTCGGACATAAGGTGACAGCGTCGAACCAAATACGATCATCGGACATTCCCTCCATCATGCCGCAAAACCTTGGCACTCCGGACCCGGGGAACACCTAGTTTGCCACGACAGCGCGAATCCGCTGTGCCAGGGAGAAGCACTTGATCGCTTTCACGCTCCTGCTCGTCCTTGGCGTCGCCGCGGCCTTTTTTGTGGTCCTGCGTCGCCTCGCTGTTGTGGAACAGGAGTTGCGCCGCGTCGAGTCACTCGTCGCGCGTATCGAGCAGCGCGAGTCCCGTTTCGTCGCACCTTCTGAGCCCCTCGTCGCGGCGTCTCGCGAAGAGGACGTGCCGCCTCCCGCGCCGGAGCAATTCGCGCAGCCCGCGGCGCGAATCGTCACCGCTCGCGCGCGGCCCGCGCAACCCGCAAAGGCTTCCCCTGCGCCGACACGTACCAGCCCGGCCCGGCCGGCGATCCAGCTCGAGGCGCTGATCGGCGGCAGCCTGCCGATCTGGATCGGCGGGGCGGCGCTCGTCCTCGCCGGTTTCTTCCTCGTGCGCTATTCGATCGAGAGCGGGCTGCTCGGCCCGACGGTGCGGACTTTGCTTGCGGCGCTGTTTGGGCTGGTGCTGATCGCGGCGAGCGAAGGTGCGCGCCGCCTGCCCGCGACTGCCGAGGATCCGCGGGTGGCGCAGGTGCTTGCCGGGGCCGGCGTCGCCAGCCTCTACGGCACGCTCTACATGGCGGCGGCGCTCTATCATCTGATCGCGCCGCTCACTGCCTTTGTCGCGGTGGTGCTGGTCACTGCGGCAGCGATGGGGCTCGCCCTCCGGCACGGTCCGCCGACCGCGGCGATGGCGCTGATCGGCGGTTTCGTCGCGCCGCTCGTCGCGGGGTTCGATACTGCCGGGGTCGGCCCGCTGCTCGTCTATCTCGGGCTGTTCACCGCGGCGCTGTTCGGGCTCGCCATCCATCGCGGCTGGGGCTGGCTCGCGTTGGCTGCGAGCATCGCCGGCTTCGCGTGGATCAACTATCTGATCGCGGCGCTCGATGGACGTGGCGGCGATCTGTCGGCGGTGGGCGGCTTCACCATGCTGCTCGCCGCCTGCGCCAGCGCCGCGCTCCCCGCGACCGGGATGCACAATCGCTGGCTGCGGCTGGCGCCGCTCGTCGCGGGCTTCGTCCAGCTGCTCGCGCTCGCGCCGGCGCTCGAATTCGGCGCGCTGGCGTGGAGCTTCTACCTCGTCCTCGCCGCGGCGGCGCTGTTCCTGTCGTGGCGCCAGTCGCTCTATTTGCCCGCGGCGCTCGCAGCGCTCGGTTTCCTGCTCGCCTTCGAGGCGCTCGCGTTGATTCAGGGCGAGCGCAGCGCGACGCCGCTCGCCGCGGCCGGCGCGACCCTGTTGTTCGCGGTCCCCGGCCACGGCCTTGCCGGCCGCGGCCGCGGCTGGGCAACGCTCGCGCTGGGCGGCTCGGCGGGGCCGCTGCTGATCGCGTGCGCGTTCGCGCCGTCGCTGCTCGCCCCCGCGGCATGGGGCGCGCTCGCGCTGGCGGCGGCGGCCGCATGCGCGTATCTCGCATGGCGGCTCAGGCGCGACAGCGACGCACCGGTGCTGACCGCGGCGAGCCTCGCGACCGGGCTGCTCGTCACGGTCGGGCTCGCCCAGTTCCTGCCCGACGGCTGGCTCAGCCTGCCGCTGACCCTCGTGCTGCTCGGACTGGCGGACTGGGCGCGCGCCGTCCGCGCCCCTGCCTTGTTCGAATTGCCCGCGCTGCCCTGGATCGCCGCGATGGTCGCGGGCGCCGAATCCCTTTTCGGGCTGGCGACGATGGTCGGCGCGGCGCTGGGCGGCGACCGTCTGCCGTTGCTCGGCATCCCGCCCTTGACCGGGCTGTTCCGCGACCTGGCGTTGCCCACCGCGGCGTTGCTCGCGATCCTGCTCGATCCGCGCCAGCTCGGCCGCGCGCGGCGCCTCGTCGGCAGCCTCGCCATCGCGGTCGGGATCCTGCTCCTCCACGCGCTCGCCAAGCAGCTGCTCGCGATCGCCACCTTGCCGCGCTTCGTCGAACTCGGCTTCGTCGAGCGCGCGCTGCTCACCCAGGTATGCCTCGCTTCGGGCTGGTATCTGCTGCGCACCCGCCGATTGCCGTCGCTCGCCGCATTCCTGTTCGGGCTCGGGCTGGTGCGGTTCGTCTGGTTCGATCTGCTGCTGCTCAATCCGGTGCTCGAGCCGCAGGCGGTGGGCCCGTTCCCGCTGCTCAACGCCGCGGTGCTCCACGCCGCGCTCACCGCTTTCTGGCTCTGGACGCTGCCGCGCGCGCCGGCATGGCGCACCGCCGGCGCGCTGGCCACCATCGTCGCCGCGCTCGCGCTCGTCCGGCAGGCGACGCATGGCAGCCTGCTCGCCGGGCCGGTCGGAACGCTCGAGAATACGGGCTATTCGGCGGCGCTGCTCGGTGTCGCCCTGTTCTGGCTGTGGCGCGGCATCACCGCGGGCGTCTATGATTTGCGCATCGCCGGGCTCGCGCTGCTCACGCTCGTCACCTTCAAGGTGTTCCTCCTCGACGCCGCGGCGCTCGATGGCGTGCTGCGCATCCTGTCGTTCCTCGCGCTCGGCGTCGCGCTGATCGGCATCAGCTGGGCCTATGGCCGCTTTCTCGCGCGCCCGGCGGCGGCGATCGGCGAAGGCGACGCGCCTTAGGCCTGATCCGTCAGCTTCGGGCCTCGCTTCCGGCCTGCAGCATCGCCGCCAGCTGCCCGGGGGTCAGCGGCGTGCGGAAGGCGACGCCGAAGCGGCGGCCGCTGCTCCACTGCACCCGCGCCGGCCCGAGCGCGATCCCGCTGGTCAGGCGGATCTCCGCGCCCACCGCGGGGGCGGTCTCGGCATAGAGCAGCGCGCCGCCGGTCGAGATGTTGAGCAGATGGACGCGCGTGGTTGCGCCGCCGCGCTCCATCTCGCCCGGCCGGAAGATCTTGAGCCGCGCCGCCGCGCGCGGATGCGTGCCACCCCTGTCGATTGTCGGCATCTCGCCCCCGAACATCGTGGCCGGATACGCGCCAGCGATTCACGCGTTCCGAAAAATCATGATTAGCAGCGGCTTAGGGGCGTTTTACCCGATTCAGCGCAGCCCGTAATGATGGGCGAGCCGGTCGAGTGCCAGTCCGAGCACGAGCTTGCCCGCCCGGCTCGGCCAGCCCAATGCCCGTTCGGCGGCGACGAGGCCCTCGCCCGCGCAGACGACGCGCCACAATATGTCCGAGAGCCCCGGTCCGGCCGCCGCCACCGCCGCGTCGAAGCGCCGCCGCGCCGCGATCTGCGCCAGCGTGGGATCGAGCCCCTCGGCCGGGCCGCGCCGGCCGGGTGCGCGCGGGCCCGCGTCCCAGCGCATCGTCACCCGCGCGCCGAGCGATGCCGTCTCGTAATCGCCGCGCAGCCGCTCGCCCGCCTCGAACTGACGGGCGTCGACATGCCCGCGCGATCGCAGCCAGCTCAGCGGTGATTCGGCGAGATTGACCGTCACGCTCCGCCGCACCCGCGGCGCCGGCGTGCGCGTGCCGCCCGGATCATGAATGTCGCGCTCGACCAGCTCCCGCATCGATGATCTCCTTTTGTTCGCAGCGACACTCTTGCCACCGAGTCCTGTTTGTAGGAAAGTGAAAAAACCAAATCGGTTAGGATACGTGCATGATCACTGCGATCCGCGAAGTGCGACGCGCCAAGGGGCTCACGCTCGAGGAGGTGGCGCAGCGCTGTGTCCCGCCGACCACGGCGCAGACGGTCGGGCGTCTCGAGACGGGGACGCGCACCGTCTCGGTCGGCTGGCTCAATCGCATCGCCACGGCGCTCGGCGTCGATGCGGCTGATCTCGTCCGGCTTCCCGATCGTCCCGAGATCGCCGTGGCGGCGATCCTCGATTCGAGCGGGGTGCAGGCGCCGCGGCGCCCGGCTTCGGTGGTGCCGCCGCGCGGCGCGCCGGAGATGATCGCGGTCACCGTCGGCGGCGGGATCGGCGATTATCGCGCGGGCGATGAGATCTGGTGCGATCGCCTCGCGCCGGATGCCTATGCGCGCGCGCTCAACCGCGACGTGCTCGTTCCACGCCCGGCGGGACGCTTCCTGTTCGGGCGGCTGATCGGGCGCGAGGGCGACAAGCTTCTCCTCCTCCCGCTCGGCGCGGGCGCCCGCCAGCAAGTGGTGACCGACCCGCCGTGGATCGCCTGCGCGGTGCGGCTGGTGCGCGCGCTCTAGACGCTTGCCCAGCGCCGCGCGGAAGCGCACTCTGCCGCGCAGAAAAGGGGCAAGAACAGGAGGGGATCGCCATGATCCGAATCGCAACGACGCTCGCCGCCGTGCTGACGCTCGCCGCGCCGGCACTGGCCGAGGATTGGGACTTCATGCTCACCAACAGCACCGGCAAGACGATCAAGTCGATCGAGATCTCGGCCGCCGGCGCGGGCAGCTGGGCGCCCAATAAATTCGATCCCGAGCTGCGCAAGGAGGCCTCGGTCAAGACCGGCGGCAAGACCACGGTCCATTTCGACAAGGGCTCGGGCTGCAAATATGATCTCAAGGCCACTTTCGACGACGATAGCTCGGCGGTGTGGTCCGCGATCGACATCTGCGTGAACAGCTATGTGACGATCACCTATGCCAATGGCAAGGCGAGCTTCAAGGTGAGCTGAGCGGCACGCGCTGTCGTATCCAGACGAGAGCGTCCCCGGGTAAATGGCGGAAAGCTGCGAGAGGCGGTTTTCCGCAGATCCGCCACATCGGCTCAACCGGAGCGCAGCAGGAATGGGGGGCCGCCGGCGAACAACATCGCTGTCGCCGGCGACGATCCCCCAACACCTGATGGCCGATCAAGCAAAGCTGTCAACCGGCGGTGCCCTCGCTCGGCAGCGGCTTGGGCGTGTAGAAAGCTGTCGCCCCGAGCACGAAAGCCGCACCCAGGAATGCCGCCCATTGCCTGACGACCTCCGCGCGCTCCGGCAGCCCGAAGCCGGTGAGATCGTAAAACCCGAACAGCCATTCGGCATCGGTCGCGGTTGCCCATAGCAGGAACGCGGTGACCGCGACCCAAACCGCGGCGGCATCCAGATTGGTCGGTTCGTTGGCGACGGGCCGACTCGTGTTCGCGAGGCGGCGGACGAAGAACAGCAACACGACGCAGACGATCAGCACGACGAGCTTCTTGACCGCGCCATTGGGGAAGATGGCGAGCCCGCTTCCATACAGAGTGAGCGCCTCGGCGGGGAACAGCGTGATGAGCTTGTTGTAGACGGTCGGATCGCCGCCGCCCGCCTCGATATTGTCGTCGGCCCCGGTTGCGGAAAGCACTCCCGTCGGCGCGGGCCGGCGCGCGATGCGAAGGCTGCCCTGGATCGAGGGCAGGGCGGCGGTGTGCGCGCGTGCGGCCCCGGTTGCAGCGAGGAGCAGCCGCGTCGCGTCCGCTATCTCTCGCAACGCGGCGTCGAGATCGGCCGGTGTCGCGCTGGCCAGCATGCGCTCCGCGCGACCCGCGGCCGCCGCCGCGGCACGCTGCGCGGTTTCATCGCCGGGAGCCGCGGCAAAGTTCCGGATCGCGGCATTGAGCGCGGTCTCCGCGTTGGCCAGCGCCGCGCTTTGATCCGCGCCGAAATTGCCGCTCTCGCCCGCTTGATGCACGGCCTGCGCAAGTTGCCGGAACGCGGCGACGGTTTCATCTGCGATTGCCATAATTCCTCCTCAGATCACCGCAGTCGCGACCTGCGCCAAAAGACGCAGTGCTTCTGCTATGCGTTTTCCCTCGATGGCGGCGATGCGCCGACGCTCGGTTTCGGTGAAATCGCCCTTCAGGTGCCGTGCCAGCGTCGCCCGGCTATTGCCGAGCAGCACGACCGCCGCCTCCATCGCCTTTCCACGTGCCTCGACCTGGTTCTCGTCGACGCGCGCCGATTGCAGCAGTTCGACGAAAGCGAGACGCTGCTCGAACGGGCGGCTGTTGCGGATCTGGCCGTTGTAGACCGTGCGCAGGCGGCTGGTGGTGTCGTTCGCGTCGGTCCTGGCGAAGGCCACCCAATCCCTGACCTGCTTCTGCAATTCGGCCGAGATCGCGCCGACCTCCGCATCGCGCGCGGCGACGATCGCGCGCACGCGCCGGACCTTGCCGGCTTCCTGCGCGAGATCGCTGGCGAATTGCGCGAGCTTGATCGCGCTTTTCGCCTGATCGCCCGCCAGATCCGTCGGGATTTTGGGCAATCCGGCGCCGAATAGCGCCTCGGCGAGCGCGCGCGCCTCGCCGGCCTTGGCGGCGAGGGCCGCCAGCTCGGCGGCGATGTCGCGGTTCGGCGCGCCGAGAGTCTTGTCCAGAGCTGCGGCATAGTCCGCCAGCGCGGCGATCATCACCAGTGTGGGCTGTACGCTGGCATCGGCGATCGGACGCGTGTCGAGGGCTATCGTGGTGCCTTGGGGTCCAGGTTCGTCCGCGCAGAGCGCTCCTGTCGATCCTATCCGGATATGGACGACTATCGCGCCGGTGCACGAAGGATCGCTTGCGACGATCACCGCGTTCGCGCGGGCCCGGCGGAGCCTGTGCTCGACGAGCGCGGCGCGCGACGCGTCGACGACCGCGGTCGAGGATGTCGAGACGGTGGCGGCGCTTTCCAGCCGCAGAGTATTGGCGCCGCAACCGGACAGCACGAGCGCCGTGGTGACAAGGAGAGAGCGGTGTTTCATCGGGATGCTCCTTTGCCGCGCGCGGCGGCGATCTCGGCGACGGTCGGCAATGCAATCCACGGTTGCGCGCGGTCGGCCTTGGCGGCGCCGAACCGCTGGAGGCATTGCATGAAGGTGGGATTGAACATCATCCCCTTGCGATCACGGCCACGGTGGAAGTCCTTGCGGCACCCGGGTCCGCCCTCCGTCGCCGGCCGGTTCCAGCCGTCGGCGGTGGCGAGGTGGATCGGGGTCGAGGGAAAGCCGAGACGCAGCGCCGCGATCGAGCCGACCTCCAGCGCGTTGACCATGATGCTCTGCGTGCGCAGCGCCGCGCTCAGCGCGTCGGCCCGCCCGTCGATCGCGGTGTCGCGACCGACGATCGTGGGGCCGTTGCGCACCACATAAAGTGGCGGCGTGACAATGCTTGCACCTGTGCGTGCGCGCACCGCCATGATCGCTGCGGCGCGCTCGGCGATGGCGGCCTCGAACACCGACTGGCGAACGCCGCCATCCATATAGGAGCGTTCGTCGATACGCACCTGCTGGTAGAATACCGGCACCGCCGCGGAGGCGAGGGCGGCGCCGACGATGCATTGCTGCGCGGTGCGTCCGCGCAGGCGCGCCAGCATCCGCACGTCGACGAAGCGGAAGCCGCCGTTGCGGGCATCGACGAAGCCGAGCAGCGTCGGCGGGGTTCCCGGCGCGGCGAGCAGCTTGAGCATCGGGCTTTGCGTGCAGTCGCCTTCGCCCGGACGGCCGTCGGCGCGCGGACATAGCGCTTCCTCGATGCGGCGGCGCAGCGGCGCGCTTCCCGCAACCGAGCCGGTGAGCGCGGCAAGGGCCTGCGCGTTACGGTTCACGATTTGCCGTTCGCTGGCCGGCGCGTAATTGCGCGTGAGCGTTGCGAACATCCGCTCGGCTTCCTCCGGGCGGCTGGCGCCGGCGAGGAACAGGGCCTGGAGTGCGCCGGTGCTCACGCCGCTGATGAAGGTGAACTGCGGCAATTCGCCGCATTTGTGGAGCCGGTTGAGGAAGCCCGTGCCGAACGCGCCCCATTGGCCGCCGCCCGAGAGCAACAACAGGCCGGGTTGCGTCGGCGCCTCGCGCCCCGCTCCGGCAGGACGGTCGCAATCGGGGCCGGGGGGGAAAACCTCCGCCGACAGGCCGACGAGCTCGGCAAGGTCGATGCCTTCGCGCAACAGCGCGTCGAAATCCTCGGTGGACGTCGCGGCGGTGTCGGCGGCCGCGATCGCGCCCGTCTGGTCCGCCTCGGTTGGCGGCGGCGCGTCGCGCTGGATCGCCTCGGTGAGCGCGTCGCGCGGCAGCGCGTGGCTCATCGCGTAGAAACCGGGGCAGTCGCGGATCGCCATCGGGCCGCGCATCGCGCAGGCCGACAGCGTCAACAGCGCCATCACGGCGAGGGCGCCCCGCAGGGGCGCCGCCGCCGGCGGGTCAGCTATGCGGGTCTTCGTCCTCGGTGGTGTAGCTCTGGTCCACTTCGACGTTTGCGACGCCGGGCACCGCTGCCAGCGAACCGAGCTTTTCCTCCTCGATGTCCCCGGCGATGATGCCGCCGAGTTCGGAGGTGTCGACAACTTCGAGGCCGGCGTTGCGCAGCTGCTGCTCGATGGCGTCGAGGCGCTCGCGGTGCGGCTCCTCGACCGTGACAAGGACGCTGAGCTTGTAGGTCTTGCGTCCGGACATGAACCGATCTCCACTGCTTGGGTCCCCTTTTATCGCAAAGGCTATAGCCGCGCGAGCCCCGCGCCGACGTCGCTCGCCGGCTGCGACAGCGGCTGCGCGCGCGAGACGAGCATGCGCCACAGTTCGCTGGCGCTCAGCGAGGGATTCTGCTGCAGCAGAAGCGCGGCGATCCCGGCCACGTGCGGCGTCGCCATGCTGGTTCCGTCGAGCAGGTCATATTGCGAGCGCCATGGCCGGAAGCGCGGCGGCTGCGGCGGCGCAGCGGGCTCGGGAGCGCTCGAATAGACCTGCACGCCGGGCGCAGCGATATCGATGTTGGCGCTGGGGTTCACCGCCGCGTTCGAGAAGTCCGCCACCCGCAAGGCGCGGTCGAGCGCCGCCACGGCCATGATCGACGGGCAGTTGGCCGGCGAGCTGACCGGTTCGGGGCGGGTCTGGCTGCGGCGGCTGTCATTGCCGGCCGCCGCGATAATCAGGGCATTGCTGCGAAGTGCGTTGCGCGCGAGCGTCTCGAACGCGGGGCTCGGCCCGGCACCGGGCAAGATCCGTCCGCCGATCGACATCGAGATGATCCGGCATCCCTGGCTGACCGCCCATTCGATTCCGAACACGGTCGAGCGGCCCAACGCCGCGCCGGTATTCGAAAGCACCTTGCCGATATAGAGTTCGGCCTCGGATGCGATGCCGTAGCGGGGACCTCGCTGCGGCTGACGCGAGCCTGCGGCGGTGCCGGCACAGTGAGTGCCGTGGCCGTTCAGATCGTCTACGTCCTGGCCGGGAATGAAGGACTTCATCCGCGCGGCGCTCAGGCGTCCGCGAAAATCCGGATGATCGATGTCGATCCCGGTATCGAGAATGGCCAGCTTGACGCCGCGCCCGGTCAGCGCCGTGCCCTCCACCCCCGTCGCGGTCAATCCCCAGGTCGAGGTGAGGCTGTCGGCAAATGCCTGCCCGGCAGCGCACGCGCCGGGCAGGCCCGCCAGTGGGCCCGGTGCCGCGCTTTCGCCGATCGCTTCGCCATTGAGCTGGGCCCAGAGCGCGTTCACCGCGTCCCGATAGCCGCGCAGATACGGGGCGAAGTCGGGCGACGCGCCACCGAAGGCGAAAAAAATGGGCTCGCACTCGCGCGAGGCGAGCGGATTGGCCTTGTCGGCGACCGCCGCCGCGATCGCGCCCTGCTGGTCGGGATCGGCGTCGAGCACCGCGACACCGAGCGAGGGAAAGATCGTCGCATCGGCGCCGTCCCCGGCGGCGGCGGCCATGCCCTCGCCATAGTCGGCCGCGTGCGCGACGGCCAATCCCGCCTTCGACCGCAGCGTCGCGACCGCGTCGCTGGTACCCTCGAGCGGGAAGGTGACCAGCATGCCCGGGACCAGTTCGGACGCATAAGGCGCGGCGAGCCGGATGAGTGGGTTGCCATTCTCGCCGGCCTCGCCGGTTCCGGAATGCCGTCTTTGGGTTCCCTTCGCCATCACACCGTTTCCTCGAGCAAGGCGGTTGCCGCAGTGCCCGGCCGAAGCGTCGACCGGCGCATCACAGCACTCCCGCGAATTTGAAGAAGGATTCGAAGCTGTCGACCGGTCCGCCGGGCAGACCGGCGTCAGCGGGATGCCAGCGTCCCTGGTCGCTGCCCGCGGCGTTCCAGTAGCTTTCGGGATCGGTCGCGATCAGGCCGACCAGCGTCTCGGCGACGATCGCGCTGCCGATCGGCCCGAGCCGTTTGCCGCCGCCCCGCGCCTGCGCCTCGGCGAGCACGTAGAACCACAAGGGCGTCTGGGTCTCGTAGCCATTGTCGTCGATCGCCGCGCCGCCGGGGCCCGCGGTGATCTCGGCGGTGGTCAATGCCTTGACCTCGATCCCGGCATCGTCGAGCTGTGCCCCGACGGTCTGCGCGGTGGGCAGGTTGAGGATATAGCTCCGGCGCAGGTTGCGCTGCGCCAGCGAGCGCAGATGCGGCTTGCTTTCATTGACGAGGTCGCCGAGCGCGTCGGCCAGCGCGGGATCGATCGGGCGCGCGACACGTGCGACGTCGTCGGGCACAATGAAATTGGCCCAGTTGATGATCCACACGCTGGGCAGCACGGATGCCCCGCCGAGCCCTCCCTTGCCGGTGAACTGGAACAGCTCGTGCAGCGTCGCCCGACCGAGACTGCCCGCGGGGCCGAAGAACGCGTTGAAGGTATAGGCGCCGCGGATCATCGAATGGCCGAAGCGGAAGGCGGCGACACTGAACTCGATCGGGAGCGGTGCGTGATCCCCGGACGTGCCGCCATGCGCTTTGGCGAAGGCCGCGTAGCGGGCGCCCCCGCTCACCTTCGTCACGGCGAGGATCGCGGGATCGCACAAGGCGGCGAGATACCGCTCCACGACGAGCCATTGATAATGCCACTGCACCAGCCGTTTGGCGCGTGCGAAGCGCGCGTCGTCGTCACCGGCAAGCGTATCGGCGACGGCGTTGTGGAAGCGCAGGACCGACAAATGGAGCTGCGCGACGACCAGATTCTCGTCATTGCGGCTGTCGGCGATGAAAGCGAGCTTGCGCGGATCGACGGGGCCGAAGTCGCTGACCATGCCCGTGGTCGGTGGCAAATCGGTCACTAGGCCTTCGTCCAGCATCTGGCCGAAGCGCGGCAGATCATTGGGCTCACCGCCATCGGCGTGGCCGACGCGCATATGTGCCCCGTCGCGCAGCTTCTCGTCGATATCGGTGCCGTCGCCATAGACGCTGTCGAGCCGCAGCGTGCCGCGTCGCAGATTGCCGAGCTGCTGCATCACCGTCGCGCGCGGGTTGATCACCAGCGGCGGCGCGGCGATGCTGAAATCGGCCAATGCCTCGGGATTCCGATCGGTGTTGGCGGTGATGTCGTGATCGATGAACTGGCCGAAATAGGTGAGCACGGCGGGCAGCTCGCTCGACGGTCCGGGAAATGGCCCGGCGTCGTTCATCGCCGCGCCGACCGCGCCCAGCTTTTCGAACGCGTCGGGATCGTGCACCAGCCCGCCGCCGGTGAACATATAGCCGAACCGGTCGGGTCCCGCCGGTGCCGCGCCTGCCGCCGCCGCGCCTGCCGCCTCGGCGATCATGTCGGGCGCATTCGACGCGAACGCGGATGCGGGTGCGACTTCGCTGCTGGTCGCGCCGCCGGCGCCGTCCCCATCGCTGCCCGCGGTGGCGAGAGTCATGCCGAGCTGCACGAATTTTTGACCATGTCCCAGTGCGAAGAGCATTTCGGACTCCCTTTTGGCGATTGTCGCCGAAGGTCATCGCGGATCACCCGCTCGCAGGACGTGATTGCGGCGTCGGGAAAGCGTGAAAAATGAAGTGAGGAGGCCCCGTTTTTCGCTTATGTTGCGCGCGGGGGAATGATGCAGCAGGCGACCGGGCACTCGCACCAGCTGAATCTGTTGGGTCCGTTTGGCTTGTTCGAGCCAAACGGCGCACGCATCGAGATTCCCAGCAAGAAGGGCATGGCGCTGCTCGCGCTGCTGGCGATGGCGCGGGACGGCGTGCGCGCGCGGCCGTGGTTGCAGGACATGCTATGGGGCTCGCGCGCGCCCGAGCAGGCGAGCGCGAGCCTGCGCCGCGAGCTTTCTGCGTTGCGCCGGCTGCTCAACGCCGGCTCCGATCCGCTGTTGATCTGCGAACACGGCCGCGTCACGCTCGCGCTCGATCATATCGCGGTCGATGCCGGAAGCGCGCGGCCGGGCCGCTGCGGCGAGTTCCTCGAGGGGCTGGATCTCGTCGACGCCGAGGCGTTCGAGCAATGGCTGCGCGAACAACGCAGCGACTTTGCCGGGCAATTGGCGCCGCCGGCCGCGCCGGTGTTGCCGCGCGACATCGTCGACATGACCGAGCCTGCCGCGGGTCTGCCCGATCGGCCCACGCTGGCGGTGCTGCCTTTCGCCAATCTGACCGGGAATGCCGAGCTCGACTATGTCGCCGAAGGCCTGGTCAGCGATCTGATCGATCAGATCGCCCATCTGCGCTGGCTGCCGGTGATCTCGGGCATGGCGAGCGCCGCCTATCCTTCGGCGAAACTGCGCCTCGCCGATATCGGGCGGGCGCTCGGTGCGCGATATCTGATCGACGGGCGACTGCGCGGAGAGGCCGGCGCGCTGACGCTCGCGATCGGGATTTCCGACACCGACACCAGCGAGGCGATCTGGTCGCACCATATCCAGCTCCCCGCCGACGCCTCCGCGACGATGCTGGGGCCGGTGCTCGACGAGATTGTCGGCGCGCTGTCCACCCGGATCGATCTGGCGGAGATGGTCCGCGCGACGCGGGCGCCCGCGACCGGCTCCGGCGTCACCGGCCTGATCTGGCGCGCGCGCTGGCATCACAACCGCTACACGCCGGCCAATGCACGCATCGCCGAGGATCTGCTCGAACAGGCGCTGGCGATCGATCCGGACTCGTCGGAGGCGATCCTGCAGCTCGCATATTTCCGCCAGCGTCAACTATGGATCAAGCGCGCCAGCGCGGCGGAAATCGCGGATCTTGGACAGCTCGCGCGGCGCGCGATCACTGCCGACCCGATCGACGGCCGAGGCTATATGCTCGCCGGGATGGCCGAACTCTGGCGTCGCAATACGGTGCCCGCGGTCGCGCTGCTCGAGCAGGCGATCCGGCTAAACCCCAGCCTTGCGCTGGCTTACACCCAGCTGGCCGCGGCCTTCTATCTCGACGACGCACCCGAACACGCACTCGAACCGATCAGCCGGGCGTTCCGATTGGGGCTGGGCGAGCAATATACTTATTATGCGCTGGGCGAGCTGGCGATCATCCGCGCGATGCTGGGCAATGCCACCGGCGCGATCGAGGCGGCGGACCATGCGATCGTGCGCCGCGAGGCCTATTGGTATGCGCATCTCGTGAAGATCCACGCGCTGGTCCAATGTGGCTGCGCGGGGGAAGCCGCCGCGGCACTTGCGCGGCTGCGACGTGCCAAGCCGCGCTTCGATGCCAGCTATATCGACTGGATTCCGTTCACCACCGCCAAATGGCCGTCACGCCTTCGCGCGTCGTTGAGCGTGGCAGAGGAATAACGCCAAAATGGGCGGGTTCGGAATTGATGCCCGCTATTGTACTGATAAGATAAGTACTTGAGCGTTTTCACTGGGGGGTGGGGCGTGGCGAAAACGAAGTATTTTGATCGCATTCTCGAAGTGCGTGGTGCATGGCGGCAACCGCGTATTGGTGAACTTCTCGAATTCGATTTCAACCGACTTGGGCGGAATACGTGGCGGGAAAAGATCGTCGGCGCCGTCGTCGACGGCCTGCTGCCGGTCCTGCTCTGGCTGGGCAGATCCTTTTTCCCGGTGTTCCGATTGAACGGCGTCTACTGGGTCTGCCGTGCCGAGGATGTCGAGGCCGTGCTCGCCGACGGCGCGACCTTTCCCACACCCTTCGGGCCGGAAATGGCGGAGCTTTCGGGCGGACACGCCGCGCCGCCCACCACCGGACCGATCGATCGCGGCGACGAGGTCAATTTCTCGCTCGGCATGGATGGGCCGGACCAGGCGCGCCAGAACGCGATTATCCGAAGCGTCGTGCTGCCCGGGGACACCGAACGCGTCGGCCGATATGCCCGCGCCTTCGCGCTCTCGCTGATTGCGGGAGGGAAGGGGCGGCTCGACGTTGTCGGCGACCTGTCGATCCGGATCCCGACCGAGATTTGCAGACGCTATTTCGGGCTCGGCATCGCTGATCCGGACAGTTTCGCGGAATGGGCGATGTCGGTCTCGGCATTGGTGTTCGCCGACCCTTATGGCGATCCCACGACACGCGAGGTCGCGCTTGCCGGAGCGCAGCGGCTGCGCCGGATCATCGACATCGCCATCGCGCGCGCCAGGCGGCCGGTCGCGCGCGCGGTCGCGCTGGGGACGCCGGATCTCGCCCAGTTGACGTTGGTCGAACGGTTGGTTGCGCTGTCGCAGCACGATCGCGCACTTGAGCTGCAGGATGACGAAATCCGCGCGATCCTGCTCGGAATGGTCGTCGGCTTCGTCCCGACCAATGGCGTCGGCGGCGCGAAGATGATCGAGGAGATCCTGCGCCGGCCGGAAGTGTTCGACCTGGCATGCAAGGTGGCGCGCGCGGGAAAGGTCGAGCGCCTCGAAGCGATTCTGCTCGAAGCGGCGCGGCTCAACCCGGGGCTGGCGCCCGGCCAATGGCGCTATTGCCCGGGGGGCGCCACCGTCGCCGGGCGCGAGATCCCCGCCGGCGCGACGGTGATGGTGGCGACGATGTCGGCAATGCGCGACCGGCGCCGCTGGGCGCATCCCGGTCGCTTCGATCCGAACCGCGGGCAGGAGCCGGGGTTGATCTTCGGTGATGGGCTCCATGAATGCGTCGGCAAATATCTGGCGATGCGGATCATCCGCGAAGCGCTGTTGCCGCTCTTTGCGCTGCCGGGATTGCGCGTGGCGGCCGGCCCCCGGGGGCGGATGCAGCGCGTGGGCTATTTCACCAAGCGGCTCGACATGGTCTATGATGGTCCAGCCAGCACCCAGAGCCAGATCATCATCGCCATCCCGGTCGTCGATACCGGCAAGGTGACGGATATTCGCGAGGCACTTCGCGACATGGGCAATCCGGCCTCGTCGAAAGTCACCGCGGCGCTCGATGCTACCGGGATCGTCCATTTCTCCTCTTGCTCGCTGATCAATGCGGGGGTGCCCGGAGCGCCCGAATTCCGGCTGCTGATCGAACTCAATGTCGATGGCCAGCGCGATGCCGCGATCCATTGCTATGCGGTCGCGATGGGCCGGTGGATCCGCCCCATCGTCGCGCTCGCCCTCGGCGACGCGCCCGATTCGCTGGAAGCGGCGCTGCGCCGCCACGCGCTCGACCTGCATTTCTGGCCATGGGGATCGACCGGGCTGCATTTCCCGGGGACAGGCGAATTCTCCGTCGCCGACATACATCGCCAACAGGCTTTGCACGCGCATGTCTGTGACAAGATCGCCGCCAATCTGGCTGGCGATGCCGACAAACTGGGCGGCCGCGCATTGCAGGTGCTGGCGAACGTCCGCCACGAGATCCGGGATGCGGCATGGGCGAATCCGGAAGACGGTGGATTGCTCGAACTCGATGCGATGCTGGTCGCGCCCACGCGCGGCGGACTCTCATTTGCGCGACGGCGGCCCGATCATGGCTTCTGGGCGCCGTTCGCGGACGTCTGGAGCGGCGGGTTGAACCACAAGGTCGGCACGGTTGCCTTCGCCACCTGGGTCGTGACGCTGCTGCTTTGCCATCATGCGCTCCGCCAGGGCGCGTGGCTGTCGCTTCCCGCGCTGGGCCACAGCATTTGGGGACTCGGCGCCGCCTTGTATCACGGCGCGCTGGGGGACGCATTGGCTGCCGGGCTGCGCGGCGGGTTGCTGGCGTTGCTGGCGTTGGTCCTCACGATCCTGTTCTGGACGCTCGTTCTGGCCGCATTGGCTTGGTTCTACCGCCGTGCCGAGCGGCTCGAGGTGCCGGATGACGAGGCTCCCGATCGCGAGCATCTGCGGGAGATCGCGGCGCGCGAGGACAGCCCGGGCCATGCCCAGAACCACATCATCGCGGTGACTCCGCTCAAGCGCGGACTGATGCGCCGCCTGTCGCTCGCGCTCGCGCTCTGGGGCATCCGGCAGAGCCTGTTGTGGTTCCGCACCGGCTTCGTCGTGACCATGGGCACGATCCATTACGCGCGCTGGTTCCGCGTGCCCGGCACCCACACATTGGTGTTCCAGTCCAACTATGACGGCAGCTGGGAAAGCTATCTCGAGGATTTCATCACGCGCGCGCATCAGGGGCAAACCGCGGCGTGGAGCAACGGCGTGGGGTTTCCGAACTCGGAATGGCTGATCAACAAGGGCGCGCGCGACGGTGACCGTTTCAAGCGCTGGGTGCGGCGCCAGCAGGTGCCGACCGATTTCTGGTACAGTCGCTACCCGCAACTGACGACGCAGGAAATCCGCCGCAACGCGCTGGTGCAGGATGGCCTGGCGCGGGCCTATTCCGATACCGCAGCGCGCGCGTGGCTCGATCTGATCGGCTCGGCGCCGCGGCAGGAATATGAACTCGAGTCAGAAGAGATCCAGTCGATTCTGTTCCGCGGGCTGAAGCGCGCCTATTTCAGCGCCTGCATTCCCGTGCGCCTGCCGTCTGACGGCCGCAAGAGCGACTGGCTCATGCATGTGCGCGAACATTTGTCGTTCGGCGCCTATCCCAAGCTCGATGGCGCGCTCTATCTCGCACTGTCGCCAACCGGGATCGCCCGGTTCGACAGTCCGCAAGGCGACGCGGCGCTCGGCGTCGACATGCTGCGCGATTTCCCGAGCGCGTTCGCGGGCGGGATGAGCGCGCGCAGCAAGATTCTGCGCGATCCGGACCCGGAGGCGCACGGCTGGCGATGGCGCGACGCCGCTCCCGAACCCGAAGCGAATGTCGCCGATGCCGTATTGCTGATCTACGCGCCCAATTGCGCGGCGCTCGACCAGGAGATCAGCAATCATTGCGCGGCGCTGGAGGAACATGGCGGCGCGGTGGTGCACGGCGTGATCCGCACCCTGCTGCTCGACGAAGAGGGGACCGTCATCGACGGCACACCGCGCGGACGGAATGCGCCAAAGGCTGTGAGCCATGAGCATTTCGGCTTCCGCGACGGCATCTCGCAGCCGGTGATCCGCGGCACCGAACAATTCACCCCCGGCTTCGACAGGCATGATCTGGTCGAGCCAGGCGAATTCGTTCTCGGCTATCGCAACAATCAGGGCTATTTCCCGCCGGCGATCACCGTTCCCGCGGCGACGGACCTGGGCGAGAGCCTTCCGATCCTGGCGCAGAGCACGGCCTTCGGTCATCCCGATTTCGCCGGCCGGGACGATCTGCTGGCGACCCGCGATTTCGGCCGCAACGGCAGTTTCCTCGTCATTCGCCAGCTCGGACAGGATGTCGCCGGCTTCCGCCGCTTTGCGGACGGGAAGGCCGGGGAGCTCGTTGCTCATTATGGCGAGAAGGAATTGCGCGCCACTGTCGGCGAGCATGTCGACGGGGACTGGGTCGCCGCCAAGATGATGGGAAGATGGCGCGATGGCCGCCCGTTGATCGGCAATCCCCGGCGGGCGAATGAATTCAACGACCAGAAACCCAATAACGACTTTTTGTATGGCCGCGACGATCCGCGCGGCCACCAATGCCCGCTCGGCGCGCATATCCGGCGGACCAATCCGCGCGACAGCCTCGAGCCCGATGATCCGCTTGAGCAGACGATTTCCAACCGGCATCGCATGTTGCGACGCGGGCGCAGCTATGTGTTCGATCCGGCGATCTCCGACTATGTTTCGGAACACGCGCCGGAGGCGGATGTGCAGCGCGGCATGTTGTTCATGTGCCTGTGCGGCGATCTCGAGCGGCAGTTCGAGTTCGTGCAGCAGAGCTGGGCGACGCTGCCGTCTTTCCACGGCCTGACCGGCGAGCCCGATCCGATCACGACCGACGCGCGCCTGTGCGAGCCGCGCGGCTATTCGATCCCCACCGCCGCCGGCCCCCTGGCGCTCAAGGAGATGCAGACCTTCGTCGAGTTTCACGGGGGCGGCTATTTCTTCGTGCCCAGCCGCTCGGCCATTGATTATTTGATCAATCTCGACGGGCCGCGCTTCAACGAAACAAGACGATGGAAGGATGTTCTCCAGGCGCTGGGCGCGAGTCAGGCCGACGCCGGGAGCACTTGATGCAACCGCTATTCACGGGGTGGGAGGTGCGTCAGCCTCTGCGTCCGCTTCGCACCACGCGAACCTTTTTGGGAAAGGCCGGGCCGAAGGGCTTAAAACCCGGCGGTCGCGCCCAAAGGCGGCCATCCATTCCCGCGACGAGCGGAGCGAATGATCCGCCGGTTGCGCCCGCGCGCCCGGACCATCGGGATGGTGGGCGCTGACGGGCTCGAACCGCCGACCCTCTCGGTGTAAACGAGATGCTCTACCAACTGAGCTAAGCGCCCGATCCCGTGCGCGATGCCAAAAGCGGCGCGCCGGGGCAAGGCCCGGCGTCACACCAGATGCAGCCCGGCGCGCTTTACCGCGCCGGCATAGCTGCGCATGCCCTCGAAGCCTCGCGCGCTCAGCCCGATATAGGCGCGGCGGCGGTCGGCCGGATCGGCCTGGCGTTCGAACAGCCCGGCTTCGTGGAGCGTCCCGATCCAGCGCAGCGCCGTCGTCGGCGGCACTGCGGCGGCGATGCACAGGCTCGAAACCGAGACCTGCCGCCGCTCGAGCCCCGCCGCGAAAAGATCGAGCAGCATGTCCCAGGCCGGATCGGCGAACAGCTCGTCGGCGAAGAATTGCGCGCGCATCCGCCGCGCCCGGATCACCGCGCGAATTTCGGCCGCGGCGATCTCCACGCCGGCGCCGGAATCGGGGCCGCGATAGCCGACCCCACGGTCGCGCACCCCGGCACGGGGCTCGGCATCGTCGCCGCGGGTCAGCCGCGCGAGCGTCTCGGCGATCCGCGCGACTTCCTCGCTCAGCCGCCGCAGCCGCGCCGATTCGGACTCGCGGTTGACGTCGTCCATCACCCCGCGCGCCTGCCATTTCGCCGCGGCGATCGCGCTGACTCGCTCGGCGGTGCCGGGATTGCACAGGATCTGGGCGCGCGGGCCGAGCAATTGCGCCGCGGCGATGTCGATCTGCTCGGGCAGCACCGTCGCGACGATCCCGAGCGCACGTTCGCGCGCGATCGTGTCGGCGCGCGCGAGCACGAGGTCTAGCAGATCGTCCGACGCCGCGACGGCCTCGACGAGGATCAGGTCGAGCCCGTCATAATTGCTGATGTCGGCGGCGGCCTCGGCGAAGTCGATGGCGCGTCGCGCGGGGCAGCCGGCCAGTTCGAGCGCGGCGATCGCCTCGGCGGCGGCCGTTTCGCTGTCGGCGATGACCAGCGCCGTCGGCCCGCTGGCGGCATAGCCAGGAACGGCCTCGTCATGGACCATGGTCAATCTCGCCATCGCCTGCCTCAAGTTCGTCTTCTGTTCCGGAGATGCCGCAAGGCCCCGGAACGGGTGAGTCCGATTTCCTCCGTTTCGGAGGTTATGAGGCGACCTGCGCGGCGCTGGGCTGGAGCGAGGCTCCATATCGGAGCGGATGGCGGCGCGCCCGCGCGGGGAGCGCCGTCTGCCAATCCGACTTTACGCGAACTAATCCAGTGACTTCACGATCTCTTCGACCATCTTCTTGGCATCGGCCAGAAGCATCATCGTATTGTCGCGGTAAAACAGCTCGTTGTCCACGCCCGCATAACCGACGCCGCCCATCGAGCGTTTGATGAACAATACCGTCTTGGCCTTTTCGACGTCGAGCACCGGCATGCCGTAGATCGGCGAGCTCTTGTCGGTCTTGGCGGCGGGGTTGGTCACGTCGTTGGCGCCGATCACGAAGGCGACGTCGGTCTGCGCGAACTCGCTGTTGATGTCCTCGAGCTCGAACACTTCGTCATACGGCACGTTGGCCTCGGCGAGCAGCACGTTCATGTGCCCCGGCATGCGTCCCGCGACCGGATGGATCGCGTATTTCACCCGGACGCCGTGCTCCTTGAGCTTGTCGGCCATCTCCCTGAGCGTGTGCTGCGCCTGCGCCACCGCCATGCCGTAGCCGGGGACGATGATCACCTGCTCGGCCTGCTGCATCAGGAACGCGGCGTCTTCGGCCGAGCCGCGCTTCCACGGCCGGTCGGTCGCCGCCGCGGCCGCACCGCTGCCGCTGTCGCCGCCGAACCCGCCCGCGATCACGCTGATGAAGCTGCGGTTCATCGCGCGGCACATGATGTAGCTCAGGATCGCGCCCGAGCTGCCGACCAATGCGCCGGTGATGATCATCGCGCTGTTGTGGAGCGTGAACCCCATCGCCGCCGCTGCCCAGCCCGAATAGCTGTTGAGCATCGACACCACGACCGGCATGTCCGCGCCGCCGATCGGGATGATCAGCAGGAAGCCGATCACGAAGCTGAGCGCGGTGATCGTCCAGAACACCCACGGGCTCTGGTCGGTGAGGAAATAGCCGATCAGGCCGAGGATGCCGGCAAGAAGCGCGAGATTGATGACATGGCGGCCGGGCAGCATGATCGGCTTGCCGCTCATATTGCCGTTGAGCTTGAGGAACGCGATCACCGAGCCCGAAAAGGTGATCGCGCCAATCGCGACGCCGAGGCCCATCTCGACCCGGCTGACCTGAAGGATGGTCACGACATCGGGGCCGTAGATCGGCCGGATCACCTGCGCGATCCCAAAGGCCAGCGGATTGAGGAACGCCGCTGCCGCGACGAGCACCGCGGCGAGACCGACAAGGCTGTGGAACGCGGCGACGAGCTGCGGCATCGCGGTCATCGCGATCTTCCGCGCGGTCACCAGGCCGATTGCGGCGCCAATGGCAATCGCGGCCAATATCTGCCCCGCCAGCCCGAGGTCGGGCTCGAAGATGGGTTGCCCATCCAAAGCGCCCAGCGCCGTCATCGGGAAATGCGTGACGATCGTCGTCACCACCGCGATGGTCATGCCGATCATCCCGAAGCGGTTGCCCCGCTGGCTCGAGACCGGGCTCGACAGGCCGCGCAGCGCGAGGATGAAGCACACGCCCGCAACGAGATACGCGAGTGCGGCCCAAGGGTTTACCGGTGCGCCATGTTCCATCTCAGCGCACCTTCTTCTTGTACATCGCGAGCATGCGCGCGGTCACCGCGAAGCCGCCGAAGATGTTGATGCTGGCGAACACCACCGCGACCAGCCCCAGCCATTTCGAGACCGCGCCCCCGCTGCCCAGCCCGACCGCCGCCGACGCGATCAGCGCGCCGACGATGATCACCGACGAGATCGCGTTGGTCACCGCCATCAGCGGCGTGTGCAGCGCCGGGGTTACCGACCAGACCACGTAATAGCCGACGAAGCACGCCAGCACGAAGATCGACAGGATCGAGATGAAGTCCATCTTACTTTCCTTGATCCTCCCCGGAACGGGGAGGGGGACCAGCCGCAGGCTGGTGGAGGGGGCTCGCCACAAGCGAGATGATCGCGGCGGCTACTGCATCCGCATCCTGCAATACGTCTGCGGCATTGATCCGAACTAGTCGGTACCGGTTCTCACGGATGGACCGGTCACGCTCGCGATCCTGTGCGATCGCGGTCGCTGTCGAATGAATCTGACCATCGACTTCGATCGCCCGCCGTTTCGGCGCGAAATAGAAATCGACGACATAGGGCCCGATCGCGTGGTGATTGCGAAAGTGCAGCCCTGAATTCCGGCGCCGCAAACGCTGCCACAGCAGGACCTCCGGATAGCTCATTTCACGCCGCTGCTTGCGCGCCCGCGCCGTCTCGGGCCGGAGCATGCGCGGAAAGCCCCCTCCACCACGCTTCGCGCGGTCCCCCTCCCCGTTCCGGGGAGGATCGGGGAGCCGCTGCGTCGTCAACCCAGCAGCCTCTCGTGCACGACCTTGCCGCCTTGCGTCAGGCGGATCGCATTGCCGATCTCGTCGTCGAGCACCGGCCGCTGCGCTTCCTTGTCCCAGAACGCGCTCAGGAAGTTGAACAGGTTGCGCGCGAACAGCGCCGAGCTGTCCGCGGCAAGGCGGCTCGCGACGTTCTTGTGCCCGACGATCTTGACGCCGTGCCGCTCGACCACTTCGCCCGCGACCGCGCCCTCGACATTGCCGCCCGCCTCGACCGCGAGATCGACGATCACGCTGCCCGGCTTCATGCTCGCCACCTGCGCGTCGCTGATCAGCCGCGGCGCCGGACGTCCCGGGATCAGCGCGGTGGTGATGACGATGTCCTGCCTGGCGATGTGCGACGAGACCAGCTCGGCCTGCGCCGCCTTGTATTCGTCGGACATCTCGGTGGCATAGCCGCCGCTACCTTCGCCCTCGATGCCTTTCACGCTCTCGACGAAGATCGGTTTGGCGCCGAGCGAGAGGATCTGCTCCTTCGTCGCCGCGCGCACATCGGTAGCGGAGACCTGCGCGCCGAGCCGCCGCGCGGTGGCGATCGCCTGAAGCCCGGCGACGCCGACGCCCATCACGAAGACCTTGGCGGCGCTGACGGTGCCCGCCGCGGTCATCATCATCGGGAAGGCCCGGCCATATTCGGCGGCGGCGTCGAGCACGGCCTTGTAGCCCGCGAGGTTGGACTGCGAGGAGAGGATGTCCATCGACTGCGCGCGGGTGATGCGCGGCATGAACTCCATCGCCAGCGCCTCGGCGCCGAGCGCGGCATAGCGATCGACGCGCGCGCGCTCGCCGAAGGGATTGAGCCCCGCGACGATCCACGCGCCCTGCTTCAATCCGGGAAGCTGATCGGGATCGGGACCCTGCACGCCGAGCACGATATCGGCATCGGCCAGCACTTCCGCGCGGCTGGCGACAGCCGCACCCGCATCGGCATAGCCCTGATCGGCGATCGATGCCGTCGCGCCCGCCCCGGATTCGACCGCCACGGTGGCGCCCAGCCCGATGAACTTCTTGACGGTCTCGGGAGTCGCGGAGACGCGCCGCTCGCCGGCGGCGGCCTCCTTGAGCACCGCGATCTTCACCTCAGCTGGCGATCATGAGGACGACGAACGCGCCGATCGCGAACGCAGTGATGGTTCCCCACAGCATGAGCCTGGTGAAGCCGCCATAGGCCGCGATATGGGCCTGGACTTCGGTGCTGTTGTCGCCCGTTTCGGCCATGCTTCGTGATCCCCTCTGCGCGATTTTTGGGGGACCTTAACGGCGGTGCCGCAGCGCCTCAACCCCGGCACGGAAAACATCGACTGCGCGCAGGCTTAAGCCCGCCTTTACCGATGCCGATTATGGGATACGACCTGAAACGGGACAACAGGGACAGTGGGATGACGCGCAACGGGCAGCGCCTCCTGATGCTGATTGACGACGAACCGGCGCAGCGCCGCCTCGTCGCGGCGATCGCCGCGCGGCGCGGATGGCGCACGGTGTTCGCGGGCGAGGCCGAGACGGCGATCGCGATGCTCGGCACACCCGACGGCATGGCGCTCGATGCGATCATCCTCGATCATGCCTCGTCGGATGCCGATGCCGCTGCGCTGATCGGCGAGCTGCGCGAGCGCCGTCCCCAGCTGCCGATCCTCGTGCTCACCGCCAACAGCTCGGCCGCCGCGGCGGTCAGCGCGATGCGCGCGGGCGCCACCGATTTCCTCGTAAAGCCGATCGCCTCGGAACGGCTGCTCGCCGCGCTCGAGGCGGCGATCGGCGGGATGAGCGCGGGCGAGCTCCGCCCGCTCACCGAGAAGCTTTCGGCCAGCCTCGCCTTTGACGAGATCGTCGGCAGCGCGCCGCAGTTCCGCGCCGCGCTCGCGATCGCCGCAAAGGCGGCGCGCGCCCGCGTCCCGATCCTGATCGAGGGCGAGAGCGGCGTCGGCAAGGAAGTCGTCGCCGAGGCGATCCACGCCGCGAGCCCGCGCAACAAGAAGCCCGCGATCGCCGTCAATTGCGGCGCGATCCCCGCCAATCTCGTCGAATCGGAGCTGTTCGGGCACGAAAAGGGCGCGTTCACCGGCGCGTTCGAGCGCAAGATCGGCCGCTTCCAGGATGCCGATGGCGGCACCCTGTTCCTCGACGAGGTCGGCGAGATGCCGCTCGATGCGCAGGTCAAATTGCTCCGCGTGCTGCAGACCGGCGAGATCCAGCCGCTCGGCGCGCGCCATCCCCGCGAAGTCGACGTCCGGGTGATCGCCGCGACCAACAAGAGCCTGCTCGCCGAAGTCGAGGCCGGGCGCTTCCGCGAGGATCTCTATTACCGGCTCAACGTCGTCCAGGTGACGATCCCGCCGCTGCGCGAGCGCGCCGGCGACATCCCGGCGCTCGCCCGCCATCTGCTCGCGCGGATCGCCGAGCAGCCGGGGCTGCGCCCGCTCGGCATCACCGATGACGCGCTGGCGCTGCTCGGCAGCTATGACTGGCCCGGCAATGTCCGCCAGCTCCAGAATGCGCTGTTCCGCGCGGCGGTGCTCTGTGACGGCGACGGGCTGGCCCGCGCCGACTTTCCCCAGATCGCCCAGCTCGCCGCGGGTCGGCCGGCGGGCAGCGGCCCGCATCCGCAAGGCTCGGGCAATGCCGGGGTGACGCTGTTTCGTCCCGACGGCAATCTGCGCGCGCTCGACGAGATCGAGGCCGACGTCATCCGCCTCGCGATCGGCCATTATCGCGGGCGCATGACCGAAGTCGCCCGCCGCCTCGGCATCGGGCGCTCGACGCTCTACCGCAAGCTCGGCGAGCTCGGGATCGACCAGAGCGCCGCCTGAGGTTCAGCGCACCCGCCACGAGGCGAGGTGCGGCTGCCGGTTCCGCGCGCTTTCGGGCAGGGGCTGCGCTACGCCGATCCCGGCGAACAGCCACGCCGGATCATAATCGCCGCGCGCGAGTGTGAAGAGCCGGCCTTCGCGCGCGAGCAGGGCGCGTGCGCTGCCCGCGTCGAGATGCGGCGCCGCGACGAGTCCCTCCGCCCAGCGATCCACCGCACCGGCGGGGCGCTGGACGATGAAGATGCGCAAGCCCGGCGCCTGCGCCTGCCGATAATGCTCGGCCGCCACGCCCATCGCGTCGCCCTCGACGATCACCGCCGCGTGCGGATCGATTCGCGCGATCGTCGCCAGCGTCTGCGGCCACGCCTCGGTCTCGCGTTCGGGTAGCCAGCGCAGCAGCGCGCCGATCTGCAGCGCGACGAGCAAGGCGACGAGCGCTCCGCGCATCGGCCGCGACGGCACCGCCGCCAGCGCGACCGCCAGCAGCACCGTCGCCGGCCCGGCCGCCCAGAACAGGGTCCGCGGCAGGAAGATCGGCAGGCGCTGGCTCACCGCCCACAGCAGCAACGGCGCCGCCAGCGTGAGCGCCGCGAGCAGCACCACTGCCGGACGGCGGTCCCGCGCGGCGAACCAGCCGAGCCCGCCAAGCCACGCCAGCGCGAGCAGCGGCGCGAAGACGATGCGCTCGCTGGCGACATAGAAAGGCAGATAGACCGTCGCGGTCATGGTCAGCGCTGCGGGCAGGTCGGGCCGCGTGATCCAGCCGAACGCGGTGTCGCCGCCCGCCGCCTGGCCGAGGCTGATCCATGCCCACCAGCTCCACAGCATTGCGACGAGCGCATTGGCGAGGATCCAGCGCAGCAGCGCCGGCCGGTCGCGGCGGAGCAGCCAGAACAGGGCGAAATTGGACAGCCCGACGAACAGCGCCATCGTGGTATGCGCATAGAGCGCTACCCCCGCCGCCAGCGCATAGCCGGCGAGCGGCGCCAGCCGGGGCCGCTCGAGATACAGAATGATCGCCGCGCACGCGAACAGCGCCGCGGTCTGCGCGAGGATATAGCTGCGCACCTCCTGCGAGAAATCGAGATGCGCGGGCGAGATCGCCAGCAGCAGCGCCGCGATCAGCCCCGCTCCCGTCCCGCCGAGGCGCCGCGCCGCCCACCACGCGGCGCCGATTCCCGCGGTGCCGATCGCCACCGACAGCAGCTGCACCGCCAGGTCTCCGGAGCCGAACAGCGCCATCCAGCCCTTGAGCAGCGTGTAATAGAGCGGCGGATTGGCCTCGCGTGCCATCCAGCCGCTCCACAAATGATCGAGCGGCTGATGCGCCAGCGTGACCGCGGCGATCTCGTCGAACCACAGCGAATAGCCCGCGCTGACGATGCGGAGCGCGATCGCGCCCAGCAGCACGGGCACGACGAGCAAGTCGCCGCGGCTCCATTCCGCTCCTGCCGCGCCGCGCGTCAAAGTCGCACTCCTCCCCAGGCTCCCGGCCTTGCTGTCGCGGGGCCGGGGCATGGCGTCAAGGCGCCGCGGCGCGATCGATCCGCGGCGCTGGTCAGCAAGGGCGGCGATACGGTATAGCCCCGGCCCGGGAGGAGCATCCGATGCTCGCACTTGCCGCACTGATGTGCGCCGCCCTGTTCGCCGGCGCCGCTTTCTACGTCTCCTTCGCCGAGCATCCGGCCCGGATGAAGCTCGACGACCGCGCCGCGCTGGCGCAGTGGAAGCCGTCCTATGATCGCGCCGCCCTGTTGCAGGCCAGCCTCGCGCTGCTCGGCGGCGTGCTCGGTGCCGCCGCCTGGTTTCGCTGGCAGAGCAACTGGTTCTGGCTTGCCGGCGGCATCGTCCTGTTGCTCAACATCCCCTACACGCTGCTCGTCATCTGGCGCACCAACGGCGCGCTCAAGGCGACGCCGCCCGACGCCGCCGGGCCGGCGAGCCGCGCGCTGCTGATCCGCTGGGGCCAGCTCCACTGGGTCCGCACCTTGCTCGGTCTCGCCGCCACCGCGCTGATCGCGCGCGGCTTGCTGCCCTAGTTCCGCGCGACCAGCGCCGCGTCGCGCATCCCGCGCCAGATGCGCAGCGCCTGCGCGGTCTCGAACACGTCGTGGACGCGGATCAGCTGCGCGCCCAGCTCGGCGCCCTTGAGCGCCACCGCCAGCGAGCCGCCCAGCCGCGCCTCGGCCGGCGCCTCGTTCGAGAGCGCGCCGATCATCCGCTTGCGGCTCGCCCCGAGCACGATTCCGCAGCCGATGCCGTGGAACAGCGCCAGCCCGTTGAGCAGCGCGAGATTGTCGGCGAGCGACTTGCCGAAGCCGATGCCCGGATCGATCAGCACATGCTCGCGCGCGATCCCGCCGGCGACGACTTGCTCGACGCGGCGCGCGAGCCAGTCATAGACCTCGACCAGCACGTCGCCGTAATTGCCACCCTCGTGCCCGGTCTTGCGCGGATCGGGCGAGTGCATCAGCACCACCGGGCAGCCGGCCTGCGCCGCCACACCGAGCGCGCGATCGTCGTAGAGCAGCGCCGACACGTCGTTGATCAGATGCGCGCCCGCGCCGATCCCGGCTTCCATCACCGCTGCCTTGCGCGTGTCGATCGACACCGCCGTGCCGCTCCGCGCCAGTCGCTCGACGACCGGCACAATGCGCTGGATCTCGTCGCCTTCCCACACCGTTGCCGCGCCCGGCCGGGTCGATTCGCCGCCGACATCGACGATCGCCGCCCCGGCGACGGTCATGTCGACGCCCGCCTGCGCCGCCGCGGCGGGATCGCCGACATGCTTGCCGCCGTCGGAGAAGCTGTCGGGGGTGAGGTTGAGGATCGCCATCACCTGCGGCTGATCGAGCCGCACCACGCGCTCGCCGAGCCTGAGTGGCGCGCGCGGCGCGGTGACGCGCGCGGCGATCGCTTGCAGCCGTTCGTCGGCGGGAAGATCGGCGACCGGGATCGTGCGCTGGAGCACGCGACGCTGGCCCTCGACGGCGATCAGCTCCCATGCCGCGAACCAGCACAGCCCGCCGGCCAGCCGCGCGACGCTGCCGTCGTCATGCCCGATCGGCGTGTCGACGAATTGGGTGGGCCGAAGATAGAGGCGTGCGGAGGCGGGGAGGTCCATGAACGAGGTCCTACAAGATCCTCCCCGGAACGGGGAGGGGGACCAGTCGCAGGCTGGTGGAGGGGGCGTGCCGCAAAGGATGTCGCTTGTGGAGAGCCCCCTCCGTCAGCGCTGGGCGCTGCCACCTCCCCGTGCCGGGGAGGATCGAACTAGGGCTGCGTCGCCAGCAGATAAGTCTGGCGCAGCGCGTCGATCGGCTTGAGCGCGCCGCCGTCCTCGTAATGCCACCACGTCCAGCCGTTGCACGACGGCGCGTTCTGCAGCGTCGCGCCCAGCTTGTGGATCGATCCCGCCGCGTCGCCGCATTTGAGCGAGCCGTCGGCGCCGACCACCGCGCGGTGCCGCCGCCTGGCATCGGTGAGCACCGTGCCGGGCGCGAGATAGCCATTCTCGACGAGCTGGCCGAACGCCACGCGCGGTGCCGCCTTGGGCGCCTGCATCGTGGTGAGCGCGCTCTCGTCGAGCGGCAGCGCCGCGTCGATGCGCGCCTGCGCCGCCTCGACATAAACGCCCTCGCGATCGATCCCGATCCAGCGCCGGCCGAGCCGCTTGGCGACCGCGCCGGTGGTGCCGGTGCCGAAGAACGGGTCGAGGATCACATCACCCTTCTTCGTGCTCGCCAGCAGGATCCGGTAGAGCAGTGCCTCGGGCTTCTGGGTCGGGTGGACTTTATGGCCGTCCTTCTTGAGCCGCTCCTGCCCGCCGCAGATCGGGAATTCCCAATCGCTGCGCATCTGCAGCTCGTCGTTGAGCGTCTTCATGCTGCGATAGTTGAAGGTGTAGCGCGCCTTCTCGCCTGTCGACGCCCAGATCAGCGTCTCGTGCGCGTTGGTGAAGCGCGTGCCCTTGAAATTGGGCATCGGATTGGCCTTGCGCCAGATGATGTCGTTGAGGATCCAGAAGCCGAGATCCTGGATCGCCGAGCCCACCTTGAAGATGTTGTGATAGCTGCCGATCACCCAGATCGTGCCGTCATCCTTGAGAATGCGGCGCGCCTCGGTCAGCCATTCGCGGGTGAACTTGTCGTACGCCGCGAGGCTGTCGAACTTGTCCCATGCGTCGGTGACGGCGTCGACATGGCTGCCATCGGGGCGATTGAGGTCGCCGCCGAGCTGCAGATTATAGGGAGGGTCGGCGAAGATGCAGTCGATCGACTTGTCGGGCAGCGCCTTCATGTGCGCGATGCAGTCGCCGCGCAGGATCTGGTCGAGCGGCAGCACCGGCACCGGCTGCGCAGCCGTGCGGCCCCGCACATTTACCTTTTCCAGAACCCCCATTCACTCAACTCCCTTGCCCGGAACGCGCGTATTCGCGGCTGGCGGAGTCCGCCGTCAAGCAAACATTGGTTAACGAGAAAGGCTGCTAAGCCGTTAACGGCCCAGAACATTCCGGCACCCGACCAGATGTTGAGTCAAGAAGTTATCCACAGGCGCAAGCGCTGGTGGGTGTGGCACGAAAGACTCACTTCGCCGGCCGACGAAAAAATCCCGGCGGGACAACGGGCAGGGAAGGAGGGGGTTCAGGCCTCGAGCTCGACGTCCCAGTAGAGCCAGTCGCGCCAGGTCTGGTGGAGATAATGCGGCGGGAAGCGGCGGCCATGTTCCTGCAGCTGCCAGCTCGTCGGCCGGATCGGTTCGATGTGGAGCGGCATGTGCGCCTGCTTCGGGGTGCGCCCGCCCTTGCGCAGGTTGCAGGGGGCGCAGGCCGTGGCGACATTTTCCCAGGTGGTGCGCCCGCCCTGGGCGCGGGGAATGACATGGTCGAAGGTGAGGTCGCGCAGGCTGCCGCAATATTGACAGGAGAATTTGTCGCGGAGGAACAGGTTGAAGCGCGTGAAGGCAGGGAATTGGGACGGTCTGACATATTGTTTGAGCGCGATGACCGAAGGAAGCTTCAGCCTCGCGCTGGGACTTCGGATCTCGCGTTCGTAATAGGAGACGACGTCGACGCGTTCGAGGAACAGCGCCTTGATCGCGGTCTGCCATGGCCACACACTGAGTGGATAATAGCTGAGCGGCGTGTAATCGGCGTTCAGGACAAGCGCGGGGCAACTGTCCGGATGGCGGATCAGATCGGGATGGTACATACGTTCCCTCGCCCCGTTTTGGTTGCCGCACTCCCTGACCGGGAATGGTGACGTGCACATGACAGCATATGCCGCGACTCGCGGTCAAGGGCGGGTTTGATGGTTGTCCACAGCCGATTCGCGCCGAGCCCGACGGGGCGCCTGCACCTCGGCCATGCCTGGTCCGCGCTTCAGGCGCACGATTTCGCCCGCGGGCACGGTGGACGCTTCAGCCTGCGCATCGAGGATATCGACGGCACCCGCAGCCGCACCGGGCATGTCGAGGCGATCTTGCGCGATCTCGAATGGCTCGGGCTGGGCTGGGACGGCGAGGCGACCTTCCAGTCGCAGCGCCTGCACCTCTACGAAGCCGCGCTCGATCGTCTCCGCGCGATGGGCCTGCTCTACCCCTGTTTCTGCACCCGCGCCGACATCGCCGCGAGCCTGTCGGCCCCGCACGGGCCCGAGGGGACTATATATCCGGGGACCTGCCGCGGGCTGGCCGATCCCGATCTCTCCCGCCCCCATAGCTGGCGGCTCGATGTGGAGAAGGCGCTTGAGATCCTCCCCGACACGGGGAGGGGGACCGCCGCCGAAGGCGGTGGTGGAGGGGGCTCGCCCCAAACGGCGTCGCCGGTGGAGAACCCCCTCCACCAGCCTGCGGCTGGTCCCCCTCCCCGTGCCGGGGAGGATCTTTGGTGGCACGACACCCCCGCTGGCTGGATCCGCGCCAACCCGCGCTCGCACGGCGACGTCATCCTCGCCCGCAAGGACGCCCCCGCCAGCTATCACCTCGCGGTCACCGTCGACGACGCCGCGCAGGGCGTCACGCATGTCGTTCGCGGCAAGGACCTGTTCGAGGCGACGCATGTCCATCGCCTGCTCCAGGCGCTGCTCGGCTTGCCGACGCCCGAATATCGCCACCATCCGCTGCTGCTCGGTCCCGACGGCACGCGGCTCGCCAAGCGCCACGGCGCGCCCAGCCTCGAGGCGATGCGCCTCGCCGGCGAGGACGGCCGCGGGTTGGCCGACCGGCTGCGTCAGGGTTTGCTCCCGGTTGGCTTCGCGCCGGCAAAGGCGTAGGACGGCGGAATGACCTTCTTCCTCGCCGCCTTGCTCCTCGCCGCGATGCTCGCGGTGGTCGTCGTGCTCATCAAGGGTCTGATCAACATGGCGCAGACCACCACCCAGGATCTGGAGGGCGAGGGCCCGAGCGATCGGTCGCTGCGCTCGCAGAAGCTCATGCAGCAGCGCATCCTGTTTCAGGGCGTCGCGATCGCGATCATCGCGCTGCTGCTGCTGATCCTCTCCGCCAAGGGCTGACCGCGCTCAACGATAGAGCGCGACGAGGCACCAGACGAAGGCGACGAGCAGCAGGCCGATCAGGACCGCGAGTTCGAGATCGAGCAGGGACGGACGGCGCATCGCATCGCCGCCATGGTCACAGAAATCCGAGATGCGTCACCAGCGACTGGTGGAGCGTGCCCTTGAACTTGAGCCCGACCACGCCCTCGCGCGACCACATCACTGTCGCCGGCATCGGCGCGAGATGGGCGATCGCCACCCAGACCTCGTCGCCCTCGCGCAGACCCCAGGTGAAGATCTTGCAGCCCTCCACCGACACGTCGGCGACCTCGCCCTTGATCCGCCGCACGTCGCCGCTGGCGCGGATCGTCGCGGTGAGCGCCGTCGAGGTACGCGGGTTGGCGCGGCGTTCGGCCAGATCGGACTGGCCCAGCAGCGTCCCATTCGCATTCTGGTCATTCGAGCGCATACGGATTTCCTCCGCTTATATGCTGCGCCCCGCCGGGTTACCGCGCGGTGTGGTTTTAGGCTTACCCGCGCGTAAATCCGCCGGCGCTTTCGCGAAGCGCCGGGCAGGGCTAGGGATCGCTTCATGGTCAAGCTGAACAAGATCTACACGCGCACCGGCGACGACGGCACCACGGGGCTGGTCGACGGCTCGCGCCTGTCCAAGGCCGATCCGCGCATGGCGGCGATCGGCGACGTCGACGAGGCGAACAGCGCGATCGGAGTCGCGCGTGCCGCGCTCGGGCCCGGCACGTTCAGCGAGATGCTCGCCCGCATCCAGAACGATCTGTTCGATCTCGGCGCCGATCTCGCCACCCCGATCGAGATCGAGGGCGCGCTGCGCATCGTGCCCGGTCAGATCGAATGGCTCGAGGCGCGGATCGATCACCTCAACGCCGCGCTCGATCCGCTGACCAGCTTCATCCTCCCCGCCGGCGAGCCTGCCGCGGCGGCGCTGCATCTCGCCCGTGCGATCGTGCGCCGCGCCGAGCGCACCGCGGTGGCCGCCGCCGCGACGGTCGCGCTGCGTGCCGAGGCGATCGCCTACCTAAACCGCCTCTCCGATCTGCTCTTCGTCGCCGCGCGGGCAATGAACCGCAACGGGGCGGGAGACGTTCTATGGGTGCCGGGCGCATCGCGCTGACCGGCTCGTTTCGGGTTGACGCTATAGCGGCGACGGCGTAGGGGGAACATTATGAGAACGGAGCGCGACGTACTTTCGGCTTCCTCCGCACTCGCGTCGCGCTTTGCCGCGGTCCGGGCGCTCAGCGCCGATCTTGTCGCCCCGCTGTCGGACGCCGATGCGACGATCCAGTCGATGGACGATGCGTCGCCGGCAAAATGGCACCTCGCGCACACGACCTGGTTCTTCGAGACCTTCCTCCTGCGCGATCATGTGGCCGGCTATCGCCTGTTCGACTCGCGCTGGCCGTTCCTGTTCAACAGCTATTACGAGGCCGAGGGGCAGCGCCACGCCCGCCCGCGCCGCGGCATGTTGTCGCGCCCGTCGCTCGCGGAGATCCTGCGCTATCGCGAGGCGGTCGACGCCGCGCTGCTCGCGGCGCTGCCCGATCTGTCCCCGGCGGCGCAGGCGCTGGTCGAGCTGGGATGTCATCACGAGCAGCAGCATCAGGAGCTGCTGCTCACCGACATCCTCCATCACTTCTCCATAAATCCTTTGGAATCAGCTATTTGGTCCGGATCCCCCAAAGTGCCGGTCGCGGTGCCCGGCCCGATCCAATGGCTCGACGGCGTGACCGGTCCCGCCGACATCGGCTCCGCGACAACTTCGCAACCTTTCGCCTTCGACTGCGAAGGCCCCCGCCACACCCAGTTGCTCCATCCCCATGCCCTCGCCGACCGCACGGTGACCAATGGCGAATGGGCGGCCTTCATCGCCGATGGCGGCTATCGCGACTCCCGCCACTGGCTTTCCGATGGCTGGGCATGGGTGCAGGCGAACGCCGTCGCGGCGCCGCTCTATTGGGAGCAGCGCGACGGGGTCTGGACGCGCTTCGGGCTCGATGGCCGCCGCCCGGTCGATCCCGCTGCGCCGGTCACCCATGTCAGCTTCTTCGAGGCCGACGCCTATGCGAGCTGGGCCGGTGCGCGGTTGCCCACCGAGTTCGAGTGGGAAGCCGCGGCCGCGCGGCATGACCCGAACGGCGGCAACCAGCTCGACCGCGCCGGCGCGGTCGAGCCGCGCCCCTCGCCGGGCGGCCCGGCCTTTTTCGGCGACGTCTGGGAATGGACCGGCAGCGCCTATCGCCCCTATCCGGGCTTCCGCGCCGCCGAGGGCGCGGTCGGCGAATATAATGGCAAGTTCATGAGCGGGCAGTTCGTGCTGCGCGGCGGCAGCTGCGCGACGCCGCGCGGTCACGTCCGGGCGAGCTACCGCAATTTCTTCTATCCGCACCAGCGCTGGCAGTTCACCGGCGTGCGTCTGGCCAGGGATCTGTAACGATGCTCAAGCAAGAGATGGTGGACGGCGAGCGCGGGCTCGCCGATCCCAATTTTCGCGCGGACGTGCTCAACGGCCTCGCCGCCACGCCGCGCGCGATCCCGGCGCGCTGGTTCTATGATCGCCGCGGCTCCGAACTGTTCGAGGCGATCACCGATCTGCCCGAATATTACCCGACGCGCACCGAGACCGCGCTGTTGATGCAGGTCGGGCCACAGCTCGGCGCGCTCGCCGCGCCCAACGCGGCGATCGTCGAGTTCGGCTCGGGCTCGTCGACCAAGACGCCGATTCTGCTGCGCGCGATCGATCCCGCCGCCTATGTGCCGATCGACATCTCGGGCGAGTTCCTGCGCCACTCGGCGGCGGCGCTGTCACAGGCCTTTCCCGGGCTGCCGGTTCATCCGGTCGAGGCCGATTTCCTCCGCCCGGTGCCGCTGCCGACGCAGGTCGCCGGGCTGCCCAAGCTCGGCTTCTTCCCCGGCTCGACGATCGGCAACATGAACGCCTTCCACGCCGTCAATCTGCTCCGCGCGATGCGCGAATGGCTGGGCGAAGGCGCGCGGCTGCTGATCGGGATGGACCGGGTCAAATCGCCCGACATCCTGATCCCCGCCTATGACGACGCGCAGGGCGTCACCGCCGCGTTCAACCGCAATCTGCTCGAGCGGATCAACCGCGAGCTCGCCGGGACGATCCCGGTCGACGCCTTCCGGCATCGTGCGATCTGGAACGCCGGCGCCGCCCGGATCGAGATGCATCTCGAAGCGCAGCGCGACGTCGCGTTCACCGTCGAGGACCGCCCCTTCGCCATCGCCGCGGGCGAGACGATCCACACCGAGAACAGCCACAAATACGGTCCCAATGGCGGCCGGATGCTGCTCCGTGCGGGTGGCTGGACCCCGATCCGCGAATGGACCGATCCGCAGGACTGGTTCGCGCTGGCGCTGTGCGAGGCGCAGCCGCTGCGGATGGCGCCCTAGCGCGCGACCGGCTCGGCCTTCCAGATGCGCAGCCAATTGGCCGAGCCGCGGCATTCGCCCATCGCCCGCGCCTCGACGAGGCGGAACATCGCGCCGTCCCACACATAGCCTTCCGAGCTGCCGCAATCGCCGATCCCGCGGCCCTTGGTATAGCTCGAAAGCTCGGCCTTGGCCGCGTCCCAGTCGGCATTGACCAGCGTCGCGATGCCTTCGCTCTGGGTCCAGCCCGGCACATGGTCGAAGCGTGCGACCACCGCCTTGCCGCGCTCGACGATGAAGGGCACGGTCGAGAAATTATACGCGCCGCTGCCGCACGGGATCAGCGCCAGCGTCTTGCCGCCGCCGAGCGCATGGGTCTCGACCTTGGGCTTCTCGCCCTCGCCCCCCTCGTAGACCGAATCGCAATCGGATTGCTTGCCCATCGCCGTGCGCAGCGCCGCTGGAATGGCATCGGGCTTGCCCGAAGGGCGGACGAACTGGACGCGCGGCACAGGCGGAGCGCCGGGCACCGCGGCGGCCGATCCCGGGCCCTTGGCGACGAAGGCGCTCCGCGCGCCGGCGCGTCCCTGGCTGGCATCGAAATAGCGCAGGCTTGCTGAAATCCCCTTGAGCGAGGCTTGGCTCAGCACCTTGCCGTCGCCCGCGCGGGTCGTCATCGCCTGTCCCTTCAGCATCGCGTCGATCAGTTCCGCCGCCGCGGCACCCTGCAGGACGATGCTCGGCCCGGTCACCGAACCGTTCGCCACCGGCTTGCCGTCGACTTCGATCCGCCAGGCGCCGCGATATTCGGCGTTGGGCGTGATCTCGAGCGACACGTCGCCCGCCGGGCCGCCCTCGCGCGTGATCGACACCTGCGGCGGATCGCCGGACAGATCCTCGCCGGGCATCAGCGAGGTCGCCTCGCAAAAGCGGATATTGTCGCAGGCGACGGCCCAATCGCCATATGCCTTGACGTCGGAGGGCGCCGGTGCGGCCTGTGCCGCGGCGAGAAGCGCGAGGATCAGCATGGCGACGGTCTAGCCGAAGCGTTTCCGTGGCGGTAGGTGGCGCGCAAGAGGAGACGGACGATGCAGACAGTGGGCGTGATCGGTGCGGGACAGATGGGCGCGGGCATCGCGCAGGTCGCGGCGCAGGCGGGGTATCGTGTTCTGCTCTCCGATATGGATCGCGCGCGTGCCGAAGCGGGCAAGGCCGGCATCGGCAAGCAGCTCGCGCGCGCCGTCGAAAAGGAGAAGATCGCCCCCGCCGACGCCGAGGCGGCGCTCGCCCGGATCGAGCCGGTGGGCGATGTCTCGGCGATGGCACCGTGCGCGCTCGTGATCGAGGCCGCGACCGAGCGCGAGGAGATCAAGCGCGCGATCTTCCAGAATGTCGGCAAGGTGCTCGCGCCGGACGCGATCCTTGCCAGCAACACCTCGTCGATCCCCATCACCCGGCTAGCGCAGGCGGCGCCGGACCCCGCCCGCTTCATGGGCGTTCATTTCTTCAACCCGGTGCCGGTGATGGGGCTGATCGAGCTGATCCGCGGCCTCGCCACCTCGGACGCCACCGTCGCCGCGGTCGAGAAGTTCGGCCAGTCGCTGAACAAGCGCATTGTTCACGCCAACGACGCGCCCGGCTTCATCGTCAATCGCGTGCTGATGCCGATGCTCAACGAGGCATGCTTCGCGCTCGGCGAGGGCGTCGCGACGATTCCCGATATCGACGCCGCCTGCCAGCTCGGGCTCAATCATCCGATGGGGCCGTTCACGCTTGCCGACTTCATCGGGCTCGATACCTGCCTCGAGATCACCCGCGTCCTGTTCGAAGGCACCGGCGACCCCAAGTTCCGTCCCGCGCCGCTGCTGGTCAAATATGTCGAAGCCGGCTGGTACGGCCGCAAGACGAAGCGCGGCTTCTACGATTATTCGGGCGCGGAGCCGGTGCCGACCCGCTGAAGCCGGGCGCGGTCGCCGGGGCTCGCCACGATCCATTTGTCGGCGATCATCCGATCGACCCATTTCCGCTCTATGAAGTCGAGCTTCGGGGCGCCGCTGAAGCCGATCACGCCGGACATGCCCTTGTTGATCTGCGGCACGGTGACGCCGGCGCAGGGCATCGGCGCGGTCCATGCGATCGCGAGGATCGCGCCCGGCTTCAGCTTGCCCTTGTAGACGTGGAGTACCTTGAATCGCGCGCCGCCACGCGTGCCGGCACCGCGGATCACCCTGCCGTAGACGATCTCGCTGGACTGGCGGAACAGGCTCTCCGCGATCACCGCGTCGCCTGGCGGCGCAATCCGTGGCACGCCGGTCACCGGCGGCGAGCAGGCATCCGCCGGGGTGGCCGCGAACGTCGCCGAGGCGATCAGTATCGCGGCCATCCGGCTCACTGCAGCAGCAGCCCCGCCAGCGCCGCCGACATCAAATTGGCGAGGCTGCCCGCGATCAGCGCCTTGATGCCCAGCCTCGCGATCATCGGGCGCTGATTCGGAGCGAGGCTCCCGGTCGCCGCCATCTGGATCGCGATCGAGCTGAAATTGGCGAAACCGCACAGCGCGAAGGTGATGATCGCCACGGTGCGCGGAGCGAGATCCTTCATCTGGCCGAGATCGATGAACGCGACAAACTCGTTGAGCACGACCTTGGTGCCGAACAGCCCGCCCGCCGCCACCGCCTCGTGCCACGAGATGCCGAGCAGGAACATCACCGGCGCGAAGATCGTGCCGATGATCTTCTGGAAGCTCAGCCCGGCGAACCACTGCGCCCAGGCGGCGTGTCCGGAAAGTTCGTAGATCCAGTTGCCGAGCCCGCCGAGCAGTCCGTTGGCGAGCGCAACCAGCGCGACGAAGGCGAGCACCATCGCGCCCACCGCCACGGCGATCTTGACGCCGGTCGAGGCGCCGGTCGCCGCGGCCATGATCAGGTTCGCGGCGCGTTCCTCCTCGATGTCGTGCTCGGCGATCTTGATCGCTTCGTCCTCGGGATCGTCGCCGAGCGGCAGCTCGCCCTTCGCCGGTGCGAGATCGTCGGGCATGATGATCTTGGCCATCAGCAGCCCGCCCGGCGCCGCCATGAACGAGGCGGCGAGCAGATAGGGCAGCGATGCGGGGCCGAGCAGGCTGGCATAGGCGGCGAGGATCGTGCCCGCGACACCGGCCATGCCGACAGTCATCACCGCGAACAGCTGCGAGGGCGTGAGCCGGGCGAGATAGGGGCGGATCACCAGCGGCGATTCGCTCTGGCCGACGAAGATGTTCGCCGCCGCGCACAGCGATTCGACCTTGCTGGTGCCCACCACCTTCTCGATCGCGCCGCCGATCCAGCGGATGACGAACTGCATCACGCCGAGATGGTAGAGGATCGACACGAGGGCGGCGAAGAAGATGATCACCGGCAGCGCGGCGATCGCGAAGCTCTGGCCGCCCAGCTCAGGTTTGGCGAGGGGCCCGAATAGAAAGGCGGTGCCTTCGCCGGCATAGCCGAGCAGCGCCGAGACGCCGTTCGAAAGCGCGTGCAGCGCCGTCTGTCCCCAGTCGGTACGCAGCACGAGAAACGCGACGCCGGCCTGCAACGCGAACGCCGCGCCGACGACGCGCAGACGGATCGCGCGGCGGTTGCTCGAAAGCAGCCACGCGATCGCGAGGATCGCGATGATGCCGAAAATGCCGATCGGAAACTGATTCATGCCGCTTGCGCGCCCCCAGGCCGGCTCGATATTTGGCCAGCAAAACCGGGACCATACACGCTGCGCGCGCGCAGGCCAGAGGGCAGCGCAGCATCTTTCGCAGCCGCTTCTTTCCCGCTAGCGTCCGCCGATGGAAATCCGGCCCAGCATCACGCGCTCGCTCTTCTTTCTCTCGATCTTCTACGGCGGCATGGTCTGTATCGCCGGTGTGCTCGGCAACAAGCAGGTGTCGCTCGGGCCGATCTCGCAGATCGGCACCTGGGTCGGCGTCGGGCCGCTCGCGGTCGAGGCCGGGATCTTCGCCTTCCTGCTGCTCGTCGCGGTGTCGAGCGCGGTCGCCGAGCTGCACGGACCGGACACCGCGCGGCGGATGGTGCTGATCGGCTTCGTGCCGCTGATCCTGTCGGTCGCGCTCACCGAGCTCGTTCTGAGCCTGCCCGCATCGCCGAGCATGGATCCGGCGCGGCGCGATGCCTTCACGCTGATGATGGGCTCGACCTGGCGCATCTGGCTGGGCGGGATCGTCGCCTATGGCATCTCGCAGATACTCAACGTCACGATCTTCAGCGCGCTGAAGAGCGGCGGCGGCAGGCTGCTCTGGTTGCGCGCCGCGATCGCCAGCGTGCTGAGCCAGATCGTCGATACGCTGATCTTCGCCACCATCGCCTTTTACGGCGTCTTCCCGATCGGCGAGCTGCTCGTCGGCCAGATGCTCGCCAAGGTGGTGCTCAGCGTCGTGCTGGTGCCCTTGCTGATCTATTTCTTCGTCGGGCTCGGCCGCTTCCTCGATGGGCGCCGCAGCCTCTAAGACGGGCTTGGGCTCGCGCGCGCTTTGCCCTAAGGGCGCGCGATGACCGATCACGCACCCGATCCCGCGCTGCTCGCCAAGGCCGAGACCCTCACCGAAGCGCTGCCCTATCTGAAGCGCTACGCCGGCGCGACCTTCGTCGTGAAATATGGCGGCCACGCGATGGGCGATCCCGAGCTGGCGCGCGATTTCGCCGAGGACGTGGTGCTGCTCCAGGCGGTCGGCATCAATCCGATCGTCGTGCACGGCGGCGGCCCGCAGATCGGCGCGATGCTCAAGCGGCTGGGAGTCGAATCGCAGTTCGTCGGCGGGCTGCGCGTCACCGATGCGGAGACTGCGCGGATCGCCGAGATGGTCCTCGCCGGATCGATCAACAAGGAAATCGTCGGCTGGATCGGCCAGGCCGGCGGCAAGGCCGTCGGCATCTCGGGCAAGGATGCCGCGCTGGTCACCGCCGAGAAGGTCGCCGGCCGCGATGCCGATCCGCTGCAGGGGATCGAGCGCCACGTCGATCTGGGCTTTGTCGGCGAGCCGGTGGCAGTCGATCCCTCGATCCTGCGCTCGCTCGCGGCGCAGGGCTTCATCCCCGTGGTCGCACCGATCGCGCTCGGCACCGACGGCCATACCTACAACATCAACGCCGACACGATGGCCGGGGCGATCGCCGGGGCCTGCGGGGCCAAGCGCTTCTTCCTGCTCACCGATGTCGCCGGCGTGCTCGACAAGTCGGGCGATCTGATGACCGATCTCGATCCCGCCGGGATCGCCGCGCTCAAGGCCGACGGCACGATTTCGGGCGGCATGATCCCGAAAGTGGACACCTGCGTCGCCGCGGTCGAGGCCGGGGTCGATGCCGCGGTCATCCTCGACGGGCGCGTGCCGCACGCGATGCTGCTCGAGATCTTCACGCGGCGCGGCGCGGGCACGCTGGTCCACGCCTGAAGCGCGCGCTATCACCATCCAAACCAATCGCTCCGGAGAACGGGTTTGATCCTGATCCTCGACATCCTGCAGATCGTCCTCACCGTCATCTGGTGGATCATCATCGTCCAGGCCATTTTGTCGTGGCTGCTCGCGTTCAACGTGATCAACACGCACAACGAATATGTCGGCGCAGTCTGGCGCGCGCTGCAGCGGATGACCGATCCGATCTACCGCCCCATCCGGCGCGTGCTGCCCGATTTCGGCGGGCTCGATCTCTCGCCGATGGTGGTGCTCGTGATCCTGTGGATCATCCAGCGCGCGGTGATCCCGGCGCTCTACCGCGCCGCCTTCGGTCTGCCGATCTGAGCCGGGCCGGCGCAGCCTGGACGCTGCGCCCCGACGGGATCGAGATCGCCGTGCGGGTTACGCCGCGCGCATCGCGCGATCGCCTCGCCGCCGGCTCCGACGCGCATTTCGCCGCGTGGCTGGCGGCGGCGCCCGTCGATGGCGCAGCCAATGCCGCGCTCGTCGCGCTGATCGCCACGGTCTTCGATGTCCCGAAGCGCGCGGTGACGTTGCGCGCCGGCGAGGCCGCGCGGCTGAAGCGGCTCGCCATCGCCGGCGACCCGGATGCGCTGGCGAAGATCGCCGCCAGCCTTTATGGACGCGAGCCATGAGCGCAGCATTGATCGACGGCAAGGCATTCGCGGCGGGGCTTCGTGCCCGGGTGGCGGAACGGGTTCCGGCATTCCGCGAGGCGGCGGGCAGGGCGCCCGGGCTGGCGGTGGTGCTGGTCGGCGAGGATCCGGCCTCGGCGGTCTATGTCCGCTCCAAGGGCAAGGCGACGCGCGAGGCCGGTATGGAGAGCTTCGAGCATCGCCCCGGCGCCGATGTCAGCCAGGCCGATCTGCTCGCGCTGGTCGATCGGCTCAACGGCGATCCGGCGGTGGACGGGATCCTCGTCCAGCTGCCGCTTCCGGCGCATCTCGACGCCGACGAAGTGCTGCTGCGCATCGATCCCGACAAGGATGTCGACGGCTTCCATCCGGTCAATGCCGGCCGGCTGGCCACCGGGCTGCCCGGCTTCGTGCCGTGCACCCCGCTCGGCTGCCTGATGCTGCTCGAGGACCGGCTCGGCGATCTCTCCGGGCTCGACGCGGTGGTGATCGGCCGCTCGAACATCGTCGGCAAGCCGATGGCGGCGTTGCTCACCGCGAAGAGCTGCACGGTGACGGTCGCGCATTCGCGCACGAAGAATCTGCCGCACTATCTCCAGCATGCCGATATCGTCGTCGCGGCGGTCGGCCGCGCGCATTTCGTCAAGGGCGAGTGGCTCAAGCCCGGCGCATGCGTGATCGATGTCGGGATCAACCGCACCGAGACGGGCCTCACCGGCGATGTCGATTTCGACAGCGCCGCGAGCGTGGCGGGCGCGATCACCCCGGTGCCCGGCGGGGTCGGTCCGATGACGATCGCCGTGCTGTTGCGTAACACATTGGTGGCGGCGCACCGCCGCGAGGGAGTCCCGCTCGACGAAGGGGAGATCTGATGCTGGCCCTGCTGCTGTTCGCCATCGTTCCCGAGACGACCGCGATCGACGCCGAGCGCGCCTTTGATCGCATGGCGCAGCAGAAAGGGCAGTGGACCGCCTTCCGGGCGTTCGCGACGCACGACGCGGTGATGTTCGTGCCGCATCAGGTCAATGCGCAAGCATGGCTCAAGGACCGGCCAGATCCGCCGCGGCCAGTGCGCTGGTGGCCGCTCGAAAGCTATGTCTCGTGCGACGGCAGCGTCGCAGTGAACACCGGCGGATGGACGCGGCCGAACGGATCGGTCGGCTATTTCACTACTTTATGGGTCCGCCAGGCCGATGGTGCGTGGAAATGGACGATGGATCATGGCGACAGGCTCGCCCGTCCGCGCCCCGCCGCCCCGCCGAAGCTGCGCCGCGCCGCCTGTGGAACGAAAGCGCCGGAGATCGCATTCGACACCTGTCGCGGGCGTGAGTCGCAATGCCGCGCCGAGCAGTCCCGCGATCGATCGCTCACCTGGCATTGGCGCGCCGCGGCCGATGGCGCGCGTCATTTCGACGCCCGGCTCTGGAACGGCCGGTCCTTCGAGACCGTCATCGACGACAATGTAGCCGCGGAGCCGCAATGATCGAACTCTTCCTCTCGTCCTTCGTCACCTTCTTCGTGGTGATCGATCCGCCCGGCTGCGCGCCGATCTTCGCCGGCCTCACCGCCGGCGCGAGCGCGGTGCATCGCCGCGCGATGGCGATCCGCGCGGTGCTGGTCGCCTCGGCGATCCTGTTCGGCTTCGCGCTGTTCGGCGAGGCGCTGCTGCGCGCGCTGGGCATCAGCCTCAACGCCTTTCGCATCGCCGGCGGGATCATGCTGTTCCTGATCGCGCTCGAGATGGTGTTCGAGAAGCGCACCGAGCGCCGCGAGGACCGGGCGGAAAAGGTCCGCGCCGACGAAGTCGCCGACATCTCGACCTTCCCGATGGCGATGCCGATGATCGCGGGTCCCGGATCGATCGCCTCGGTGATGCTGCTGATGTCGCAGAACAACGGCATCGAGCGCTCGGCGGTGGTGCTCGCCGCGATGGCGTCGATCCTCGTGCTGACACTGGTCGCGCTGCTGATCGCCGGTCCGATCATGCGCGTCGTCGGCGCCAAGATCGAGGCGGTGGTCTCGCGGCTGCTCGGGGTGCTGCTCGCCGCGCTGGCGGCGCAGTTCGTGATCGACGGGATCCGCGCGAGCTTCAGCGCCGGGGCGGCGCTTTCGGGGCATTGATCCTTGCGGAGCTGACCGGCTCGGGCACGTCGGGCAGGTCGTAGCGGATCCGCCACAGCCGGAACGGCGATTTCTCGGGCAGCGCCACCGGCTCGAGCCAGTTGGGCACCTGGCCGCGATGGAGCTGGCCGTAAAAGCCGTTGGGGTTGCGCGCGCGATAGACCGTGGTCTCGGCCATGTCGGGGCAAATCAGCAGATATTGCGCCTTGTGCCGCGCCGCGATCGGACGGAAGCCGCGCGCCGGACCGCTGAACGCGTGGTGCACCGCGAGGATCGCGTCGCCGTTGCGGTGATAGGGGCCCGCCACGCCATAGTGATGGGTGATCGTGATCAGCCGCGGCCCCATGTCGACATGCGTGAACATTATCGCCCTGGGAAGCATGTCGAGCGGGCGCAGCGAGGTGATGCGCGCGCACGCGGCATTTGCCTGCGCCACCTTGTCGGGGATGCTCTTGCCGGCCTTGCCGGTCTTGCCCGCATCCGAGGGCAGATAAGGCAGGAGCAGGCCGGCGAAGAGCCCCGAGACGATCAGGAAGGCGAGCGCCGATCCGAACACGCGGACCAGCATCGATTTCTGGCGCAGGAACCACGGGATGATCAGCCAGGCGAGTGCGGTCGCGCCCGGCACGCTCAGCATCTGCGCCGCCGGGCCGGCGCGGATCTGCCAGAGCAGCATCGCCGCGGCGAAGGCGGTGAACAATGCGATCGCCGCCCATGCCACCGCCGCCTCGCTGCGCCGCGCGCGCCATGTCCCGACCAGCGCGCCGAGGATGCCGATCACCGGCAGCACGGCGATCGGGAAGCCGGTCTTGAACGGGTGTTCGTAGATCGGCTTGGCCTCGCGGACGCGGTTGAGCCAAGTCTGGGCGAGCTCGTCCGAAACCTGTTCGGGCCGGCCGAGGCACTGCGGGAAGAGCAGCGCGAAGCCCGTGACGATCACCGCGCCGGCAAGCGCGGCGAGCGCCAGCCGTACCCAGCGATTGGCGGGGTTGAGCAACGACAGCCCGAACAGCAAGGTGCCGGCGGCGACCATCACGCTCAGCCACACCGGCGTCAGCGCGTCGCAGCGCAGCACCTGGTTGGCATTCGAGGCGAACAGCGCGAAGCCGAGCGCGGTGCCGCCCGCGAGGCTCAGCCCATAGACCTGCATGCGCCGGACATCGCCCGCGTCCCACACCCAGCGCAATGCGATGATCGCGCCGGCCATCGCGCAATAGGGCAGCATCTCGAGCCCGATCGTCAGCGACAGCGCGCTCGACAGCCCGACGGTGGCGCCGCCGCGCGCGCGCCGGGTGTCGGCGAGCCCCGCCACGGTCAGCGCGAGGCAGGCGAGCTGCCAGCCATGATGATCGATGCGCAGCGGCGCATACATCAGCATCGTCGAGGTGCAGCCCATCAGGATGATCAGCGCGAGCAGCCAGGCCTGCGGCGCCACCAGCCGGCGGACGGTCAGGCAGAGCCCGGTCATGGTCAGCGTCAGCGGGAGCAGCGGCGCGAGCCCGCATGCCCATCTCTCCGCCGCGGCGACGCCGATAAAGGGTTTGAGCAACAGGATCAGCGCGGCGATCGGCAAGTCGACGATCCGCGACCAATGGATGTCGAACCCGCCCATCGCCGGATCGAGCCGGTACTGGCGCAGATCGTACCAGCCTTGTCCCGCCAGCCAGGCGCGGACCTGCATCAGCCGCATATTGTCGTCGGTATCGGTGAGCATCAGCCATTGGATGTTGCCCTGCCGCTGCCACAGATACCAGGCGACCACGCCCAGCCAGAAGAGCAGCATGCCCGCCCGCCAGCGCCGGTCCAGTTCCTCTTCCAGGCGCAGACCGCCAATACCGCTCAGCTTCAAAATCGCTTCCCTCGTTCCGCGCTCCGCATTAGGGCGGCGCCCTGCGCGAGGGCAAGCTAGACTAGTGACCGCAATCTTCCAGCGACTGGAATCCGTGATGGCGAGCGGCGTGCTCGGCCAGCTGATCCGCTTCGGCATCGCCGGGGGGATCTCGACCGTGATCTATTCGGCGGTCTATCTGCCGCTCGCCTATTTCGTGCTGCCCAAGAACATGGCGGTGCTCGCGGTGCCGCCGGCGTTCCTTGTCGCAGTGGTCTGCGGCTTCTTCCTGCACAGCTATTGGAGCTTCAAGGGGCACGGCACGCGCGATTCGAGCGGCCGCCAGCACCTCAAATTCTTCGTAGTCCAGGGCTTCGGGCTGCTGCTCAACGCGCTGTTCACCTGGGTGATCACCGGTCCGCTCTTGCACGGCCCGCAATGGCTGCCGCTGCTCCCGATCGTGCTGATAACACCGCTCGCGACTTTCGCGCTCAACCGCCAATGGGTATTCGGCTGAAATGGACCGCATTGTTTACGAGCGCATGGCCGCACACGACACCACCCATTGGTGGTACCGCGCGCGCCGCGACATCCTCGCCGATTATCTCAGGCGCTGGGGCGATCTTCCCAAGGATGCGCGCATCCTCGAGATCGGCTGCGGCACCGGGCACAACCTGCCGATGCTCGCGCAGTTCGGCGAGATCGACGCGATCGAGATCGACGAGACCGCGCGCGCCAAGGCGAGCGAGCGGCTCGGCAAGCCGGTCGGCACCGCGCCGCTGCCCGAGCTGGTCGGCGTCGCGCCCGGCAGCTACGATCTTGTCGCGGTGCTCGACGTGATCGAGCATGTCGAGGACGATGTCGCCGCGCTCGAGGCGATCGCCACGGCGCTCAAGCCCGGCGGCAAGATCCTGATCACCGTGCCGGCGCACCAATGGATGTGGAGCGCGCACGACGTGGTCAACCATCACAAGCGCCGCTATTCGAAAGCAGGTTTCGAGGCGCTGCTCGCGAACGCCGGGCTGCAGGGCAAGAAGCTCGGCTATTTCAATTCGCTGCTCTTCCCGGTCGCGGTCGCGGCGCGCTTCGCCGGCAAGCTGATGGGCAAGGACGATAGCGACGATTCGCCCCCGCCCAAGCCGCTCAACACCCTGTTCGAGGGCGTCTTCCGGCTCGAGCGCCACATGGTCGGCCGGATGCCGCTGCCGCCCGGTCTCTCGCTGATCACGCTGGCTTCGAAGAAGTAAAATCCTCCCCTGCGCAGGCGAGGGTGGATCGGGCTATTGCCCCGTTTCGCTGCGCACGGTCTGGGGGGAGACGCTGACCTCGCCTGAATCCTCGAAGCGATAGCCGAGCGAGGCGTGGCCGCGTACCGGCCCGGCGACATCGGCGACGAGATAGAGCGGGCGCCGCTTCGACTCGACATAGAGTCGCCCGAGATATTCGCCGATCATCCCCAGCACGAACATCTGCACCGCGCCGAGCACGACGACGACGAGCATCAGCGAGGTCCAGCCGGGGATCGCCGCGCCGAACAGCCAGCCGATCAGGATGTAGAGCACGAGCAGCGCCGAGGCGCCGGTGAGCAGCAGCCCGACATGGCTGGCGAAGCGCAGCGGCGCGGTCGAGAAGCCGGTGATCGCATCGAGCGCGAAGCGGATCATCTTGCCGAGCGGATATTTGCTCTCGCCAGCATGGCGCTCGTGCCGATCATAAGGGAAGGGCACTTGCTTGAAGCCCACCCAGGCGACCATCCCGCGGATGAAGCGCGCTTGCTCGGGAAGCGACAGGAACGCGTCGAGCGCGCGCCGCGTCATCAGCCGGAAGTCGCCGGTGTCGAGCGGGATCGGCGTGTCGGTGATCCGATCGAGCATGCGGTAGAAGAACGCCGCGGTGAGCTTCTTGAAGATCGTCTCGCCGTCGCGCTTGCGCCGCACCGCATAGACCACGTCGGCGCCCTGGCTCTTCATCGCCGCGCGCATGTCGGTCAGCAGCTCGGGCGGATCCTGCAGATCGGCGTCGATGATCAATATCTCCTCGCCGCTGCACAGGTCGAGCCCCGCGGTGAGCGCGAGCTGATGGCCGTGGTTGCGCGAGAGGTTGATCGCGACGAGGCGCGGATCGGCTTCGGACAGGCGCTGCATCACCTTCCAGCTCGCGTCGCGCGAGCCGTCGTTGATCAGCACGATCTCGTAATCCTCGCCCACCGCCGCATGGGCGGCCGCGGAGATGCGTCCGTGCAAGAGCTCGAGGCACGCCTCTTCATTGTAGCAGGGGACGACGACGGAAAGCTTGGGCCTCTTCATGACCGGCCGCTGTAGCGGCGTGCGGCGGCGGCGTCACATGAAAATCCGCGGGCCCCTCCGCGCTGCCGCCTATTCGTTACGGGATTGACCCACGCGGTCAACGCTCCTACCGGGAAGCTAATGCGAGTCAGTCGCAGTAGCGAAAGGGGCATGATGAAGCGGTGGGTGGCAACGGGGATCAGCCTTTGGGCATGCGCGCTGGCGGCGCCGGCGCTCGCACAGGGCACACGGGGTGCAGCGGCTGAGGTCGAGGAGGCGACGGAGCAGGACCAGGGCCAGGTCACGGTCACCGCGACGCGCCAGCCGATCGCCACGGTCGACGCGCCGGCTACGGTCACGGTGATCGACGAACGGCGCATCGCCGACGAGCTGGTGACCGACATCAAGGATCTCGTCCGCTATGAACCCGGCATCACCGTGCCGCGCGGGCCCGCGCGCTTCGGTGCGGCGCTCGGCGCCACCGGCCGCGCCGGCAATGAAGGCTTCAACATCCGCGGCATCGGCGGCAATCGCGTGCTGATCCAGGTCGACGGCATCCGCGCGCCCGACGGCTTCGCCTTCGGCGCGCAGGCGGCAGGGCGGGGCGATTATGTCGATGTCGGGCTGGTCAAGTCGGTCGAGATCCTGCGCGGCCCGGCCTCTGCGCTCTACGGCAGCGACGGGCTGGCGGGCGCGGTGAGCTTCATCACCAGCGATCCTGCCGATTTCCTCGACGGCGGCAAATCGATCGGCGGCCTCGCGCGGGCCGGCTGGAGCTCGGCCGACAACGAGTTCGCCGAGACCGCGATCCTCGCAGGGCGCAGCGGTGATTGGTCGGCGATGGCCGCTTATACCCGCCGCGACTGGTCCGAGCTCGACAATATGGGGACCGTCGGCGGCACCGGCGCGCTGCGCACCGAGCCCAATCCGCAGGACGGCCAATCGAACGCGGTGCTCGGCCGCATCGTCTATGCGCCGGGCAATCACAAGATCCGCCTGACCGGCGAATATCTCGACACCTTGGTCACCACCGATGTGCTGAGCGGGCTCAGCTCCACGGTCGAGCTGCTCCACGGCCGCGACACCGGCCAGCGCAAACGCCTGTCGGCCGACTGGACGTGGCAGGGCACCGGCGCGATCAACTATGCGCGTGTCGCCGCCTGGTGGCAGGATGCCGAGGATCGCCAGTTCACCGACGAGGATCGCACCCCCGCCGCCGATCGCGAGCGGCTCAACACGTTCGAGAACCGCGTCTATGGCGCGGCGGCCGAGCTTCGCGGCGGCGTCGGCGCGGTACGGATCGTCGCGGGGGGCGATATCAGCTTCACCCACCAGCAGGGGCTGCGCGACGGTGTCGTCCCGCCGGCGGGCGAGGTCTTCCCGACCCGCGCCTTCCCCGAGACCGATTTCATGCTCGCCGGCCTGTTCGTCGCGGGCGAGCTCAAGCTCGGGCCGCTGACGCTCTACCCGGCGCTGCGCTACGATGCCTATGATCTCGATCCCGAGGACGATCCGCTGCTGCCGACCTTCACGGGCGCGGCGCAGCACGGATCGCGGGTGTCGCCCAAGCTCGGCGCGGTCCTGCGGCTGCCCGCAGATTTCCGGCTGTTCGCCAATTATGCCGAGGGCTTCAAGGCGCCGTCGCCGAGCCAGGTGAACAATTTCTTCGAGAACCCGCCGGTCGGCTATGTCAGCATCCCCAATCCCGATCTGCGCCCCGAGACGAGCCGCAGCTTCGAGGGCGGGCTGCGCTATGCCGGCACCTTCGCGTCGCTCGAACTCACCGGCTTCCATTCGGAATATGACAATTTCATCGAGCAGGTGGAGACCACCGGGCGACCGTTCCCGATGCCGGGCAATCCGTGGATCTATCAATGGGTCAACCTGACCGGCGCGGAGGTGAGCGGCTTCGAGGCGCGCGGCTCGGTCCGGCCGGCGCCCGGCGTCAGCGCGACGCTGGCGCTCGCCTATGCCGATGGCGCGGCGATTTCGGGCGCGGGCGTGAAGACCCCGCTCCAGTCGATCGATCCATTCCGCGCGGCGCTCGGGCTCGGTTATGACGGCCAGCGTTTTGGCGGGCGGATCGTCGCCACCTATGGCGGGCAAAAGGAAAACAGTGAGACGCGCGGCGCGTCGTGCTTCCCGCTGCCGACCACGGCCGCGCCCGATCCGGTGCCGGCCTGCTTCACGGGGAACGAATATCTGGCGCTCGACATCACCGCATGGTGGCGGGTGCTGCCGGGGGTGACCTTGCGCGCCGGCGTGTTCAACCTCACCGATCAGAAATACTGGCAATGGGCCGATATTCGCGGCCTTGCCACCAGCTCGCCGATCAAGGACGCCTATAGCCAGCCGGGCCGCAACGGCAGCATCTCGCTCAGCGTCCGCTTCTGAGGAGGGACAGGATGAACCATCTTCGCTTCGTTGCCGCGCTCGCGCTCGTCGCCGCGCCGCTTCCCGCCTTCGCGCAAGCCGCGCCCATCGCGGCGCCGGCTTCCGCATTCGATGCCGATCGCGCCGACATTCTCGGCATGGCCGGCAACTACAAGGTCAGGTTCGACATGCAGGAGGCGACGTCGTGGCGCGCCGACTATACGCCGATCCCGGTCAAGGTCTCGGGCGGGTTCGAGGCGGTGCGCGTGATCGAGGACAGCGGTCGCGTCATCCGGCTCCAGCACCTGCTCGTCGTCGATGCCGGCGGCAAGCCGATGGTGATCAAGCATTGGCGGCAGGACTGGGAGTACGAACCTGCCCGCGTGCTCACCTATGCCGGCCCCGATGCCTGGACATGGGCCGCGCTCTCGCCCGAGCAACGCAAGGGCGTCTGGTCGCAGACCGTCTATCAGGTCGACGACAGCCCACGCTATGGCGGCTGGGGCAAATGGCAGACGGTCGGCGGCGTGCGCCGCTGGCAGTCGGGCGAGAGCTGGCGCCCGCTCGCGCGCCGCGATGCGATCCGCGGACCGGTCTATGATCGCTATCTCGGGATCAACCGCCACGCGCTGGCACCCGCCGGCTGGATCCATTGGCAGGACAATCTGAAGATCGGCGAGGTGAGCGGCAAGCTCAGCCCGATCGTCCAGGAATATGTCCTCAACAGCTACACGAAGAACGACGGTTTCGAGATCAAGGCCGCCGAGGGCTATTGGGCGGCGACCAAGGGCTATTGGGCGGCGATCCGCGCCGAATGGGATCGCATCGCGGCAGCCAAGGGCGGGATCCGCATCACCGAGGAAGCCGATCACGGCACCGTGATCAGCGGCCGCGTGCTCGAGATCGCCGACGAACTCCAGGCGGGCAAGATCAAGGAAGCCGACGCGATCCGCACCGCAAAGGCACTGATGGATCAGGCGACCAGGGCCGCGGGCGGCTGACGCCAGTTCCTCCCCCGCGCAGCGGGGAGGGGGACCAGCGAAGCTGGTGGAGGGGGCATTTCCGCGGGCGATGCGTTCGCGGCGAGGCCCCCTCCGTCATGCTGCGCATGCCACCTCCCCCGCTGACGCGAGGGAGGAAAAGAATCGCCGCTAAACCCGTTCGGCCGAATTCACCACATCCGCCGCGCGCAGCGCCGCGAGCAGCTTCATCAGATGCCCCGCATTGCGGACCTCGAGGTCGATCGTGTTGGTGTGGAAGGTCGTGTCGCGATTATCCATGCGCAGGCCGAGGATATTGGCCTTTTGCGCGCCGATCAGCGTCGCCACCGCGCCGAGCGCGCCGGGCTCGTTCTTGAGCGTCACCGCGATCCGGGCGATCCCGGTCTCGGCCTTGTCGCCCCACGTCAGATCGACCCAATCCTCTTCGTCGGTGTCGATCAGGCCGGCGCAATCGATGCGATGCACCTCGATCGGCTCGCCGGGGCGGCGCACCCCGACGATGCGATCGCCGGGCACCGGGCGGCAATCCTCGGCGAAATGGACCGCGACGCCGGGCGTCAGCCCCTTGATGTCGATCGCCCGCGCCTGGCTCGGCAGCTCGTGCTCGGTGCCGTCGCTCGACCCCGGCATCACCGCTTCCATCACCTGCGCATCGTTGAGCTTGCGCCGCGCGATCGCCTCCATCAGCGCGGCCTCGTCGGCGAGCTTCAGTCGCTTGAGCGCGTCCTTGAGCGCGCTCTCGCCGGTCGGCGCGGGCAGTCGCGCGATGATCTCGTCATAGAGCTTGCGCCCGAGCTTGACCGTCTCGTCGCGCTCCTTGTGGCGGATGTGCCGCCGGATCGCCGCGCGGGCCTTGCCGGTGATCGCGAAGTTGAGCCAATTGGCCTGCGGCTCCTGCGCCTTGGAGCGCAGGATCGCGACCTGATCGCCCTGCTCGATCTCGGTCCGGAGCGGCACGACCTTGCCGTTGATCTTCGCGCCGACCGACTGGTCGCCGAGATCGGTGTGCACCGCATAGGCGAAGTCGATCGGCGTCGCGCCCTTGGGGAGCTGGATCAGCTCGCCCTTGGGCGTGAAGGCGAAGATCCGGTCCTGGTACATCGCCATCCGGGTATGCTCGAGCAGCTCCTCGGGGCTTTCGGCATGCTCGAGGATCTCGATCAGGTCACGGATCCAGCTGACCTGCGTGTCGGGGCGCACCGAATCCTGCTTGTACGCCCAGTGCGCGGCGAGCCCGAACTCGGCCTGGGCGTGCATGTCGCGGGTGCGGATCTGGATCTCCACGCGGGTATCGCCGGCGTGCATGATCGTGGTGTGGAGCGAGCGATAGCCGTTGCGCTTGGGCGTCGAGATATAGTCCTTGAACCGCCCCGGCACCATCGGCCAGCGGCGGTGGATCACGCCGAGCGCGCGATAGCATTCCTCCTCGGTCTCGACGATCGCGCGAAAGGCCATGATGTCGCTGAGCTGCTCGAGCGACACGTGCCGCTCGGACATCTTCTTCCAGATCGAATAAGGATGCTTCTCGCGCCCCGACAGCTCGGCATCGACGCCGCCGCGCGCGAGCAGCAGCTTGAGCCCCGAGGCGATCTTGGCGATCCGGTCCTCGCCCTCGACCGAGAGGCTGTCGAGCCGCTTGCTGATGCTCTCATAGGCCTCGGGCTCGAGCTCCTTGAAGGCGAGCGTCTGCATCTCCTTCATGAACTCGTACATGCCGATCCGCTCGGCGAGCGGGGCATAGATGTCCATCGTCTCGCGCGCGATGCGCTTGCGCTTGTCCGGATTCTTGATGTGGTGGAGCGTGCGCATGTTGTGCAGCCGGTCGGCGAGCTTGACCAGCAGCACCCGGATGTCGTCGCTCATCGCGAGCAGGAATTTCCGGAGATTCTCGGCTGCGCGCTCGCTCTCGGTCTGCGCCTCGATCTTGGAGAGCTTGGTCACCCCGTCGACCATCCGCGCGACATTGTCGCCGAACAGCCGCTGAATCTCCTCGGGGGTGGCGACGGTGTCCTCGATCGTGTCGTGGAGGATCGCGGTGGCGATCGTCTCGTCGTCGAGATGCAGATCAGTGAGGATGCCCGCCACTTCGATCGGGTGGCTGAAATAGGGGTCGCCCGAAGCGCGCTTCTGGGTGCCGTGCGCGTTGACCGAGAACACATAGGCGCGGTTGAGCAGCGCCTCGTCGGCTTCGGGGTCGTAGGACAGGACCCGGTCTACAAGTTCATATTGACGCAGCACGGGACCTAGATGGCGTCCCGTGCTGCGGCAATGCAACGTATTTGTTGTTTTAGTGCGCCTTGGCGTTGCACTTGGCGAGCGCGTCGGCGTCGAATTCGGCGCCGTTGGCGCGGAAGGCCGAAAGCTGGCCGACTTCACGGGCAACCAGCTCGCACACGATGTTGTCGCGGGCATTGGCCTTCGAGGCGACGCACACGCCTTCGCCGCACTTCCAGATCGTCGAGCGCGTCACGAGGCTGGCCTTCTCGGGCGAAGTCACCGGAGTTGCGGCATAATAACCGCGCGCAGTCTGCGCGAAGCCGGCCGTGGGCGTGAGCGCCAGCGTTGCCGCGGCAGCTGCCGCGACGGCAAGATAACGGGTCATTTCGTCCTCCTGGGGAACCTTTGGACGCAACATCAGTTGCGAATCGATACCTAATTGACATGCAGGTAAGTTGCAAGCAGAAACTATTGCTGCGTTGCAATGCGTTATGCCGTTTCCCTGCATGCGCGAATTGGAGTAGGGTGTTCAGTCATGGGTGGTGCGATCCGAGAGTCGCTGCGCGAGCTGGCGAAAGACTGCAGCCTTCCGGCCGCGCTGGAGGCAATGGGCGAGCGATGGTCGTTCCTGATCCTGCGCGGGTCGTTCAACGGCTTGAACCATTTCGAGGAGTTCCAGTCCGAGCTCGGCATCGCCCGCAACATCCTCGCCAACCGGCTTGCGCGCCTTGTCGACAAGGGAATTCTCGAACGGCGGCCCTGTCCCGAGGATCGGCGCAAGATCGAGTACCGCCTCACCGACAAGGGCTATGCGCTGCTCCCCACGATGATCGCGCTGCGGCAATGGGGCGAGCGCTGGGAGACCTGCGTCCCCGCCTTCCCGGTGCTGGTCGATGCGCGTGACCGCCGCCCGATCGCGCAAGTGACGGTGCAGGCGCACGATGGCCGCGTGCTCCACAAGGGCGATCTGCTCTGGGCGCTGCCCGAAGACGTGGCGGACGACGTGCCCGAGATGCGCGCCGCCGAATAGCGGCCGCAGGGCGCGAAACGCGCCGCGCCCAGTTTTTTCGTTTGCAGTGCAACAAAATCGCGGCTCGGCGATTCTGCCATCACCGATGCCGCGCATGCCAGCGTATCCGGCTGCGGCATCGGTCCGTACCCCGTCACGGATGCGCGCAAGCGGGGCCATTTTCCGGACCGAAACATGCTGCGACGCAACGGTGTAACGCGTCGTTTACCATTCGTTAACTTTCTCCGTTCATCTTTCGGTAACGGTTTTCGACAATCTGGATGTGGTTCGGGAGGGTCCGCCAATGTATCGGCGCATCGCCACGCTTGCCCTGTGCTCGACCTTGGCCGCGTGCGCGACCAAGGCGCCGCCGCGTATCGTGGTGGTGAGCCCCGTCACGATCGAGGAGCCGCCGGCATGGCGGACGTCGATCAAGCGCGAGGACGAGGCGCGGCTGCAGGCGCTGCGCGCGCATTGGGACGGCCTCCACGCCCGCCTCTCGGCGCGCGTCCGCACCGCGCAGGGCAGCCTCGTCGATCCGGCCGCGGGGCTGGATCTGCCCGCGCTGAGCCCGGGTTCGTATCGCTGCCGCGTCGTCCGGTTGCGCACCCCGCCGCGCGGTCCCGCCACGGTTCGCAGTTCCTCGAACGATTTCTGCTTCATCTCGGGCGCGCCCGACGGCGTGGCCTTCGTCAAGCAGACCGGAAATGATCCGGCGGCGGGCTATTTCTACCCCGACGGCAAACGCTATGTCTTTCTCGGCGCGCGCCAGCGCCGCGCGGGCGAGAATTCGGTGGGTTATGGCAACGAGCCGACGCGCGACATGGTCGGCGTGGTCGAGCGCGTCGGCAGCTTCCGCTGGCGCCTCGCGGTCGCCGGGGTGGATGCGCGGCAGGTCGACATCTACGAACTGACTCCGGTGCCCGCCGACCAGCAGCCGAAGAGCTGAGCCGCGGTCAGCACCACGGCCGGCGATGCCCGGTCCAGGTACGCGCCAGCCCTTCGTCCACCATTTGCGCGCCCAGCGACCGCCCGTCGCGCAGCACGACGCGCAACTTGCGGCCGTAGCGGTCGGTATCGCGATCGGTCATCGCGAGCTGCACCGGCCCCGCGTTGAGCAATGCCCGCAACCGCTCGGTCGCGGCGTCGCCCAGCCGTGCTTCCTCTGCGCAGCGCGGCGGATGGGTTTCGGGCGCATCGATATCGGCGATGCGGATGCGTTCGCCGTCCAGCCAGAAGGTGTCTCCGTCGACGACGCAATTGGTCCCGCCGCCGCTGTGGCACGCGCCGAAGCGCCGGCTGATCGTCGCGCCGGCGCCATCGATCTCGATTTCGGTCGCGGTTGCGCCCGGGCGCCCTCCGGGGACGGCGGCCGGCCATTGGAAGGTCGCGCCGAACGCGCCGCCCGCGGCGACGACAAGGGCGAGCGCGATCCGAAAATCGAGCTTGGTGCGGCGGCGCCGAGGCCGACGCAATTGACGGTGGAATTCGAACGCGTGCCGCATCGGGCGAGCCTAGAGCCGGCGGCGTAACCAAAAGGTAGCGTGCTGCGCTGGAGCGAATCCCTTACGCGGTGGCCGCCTCGCGGCGTGCCTCGACAGGGCCGACGGGGGGCAGACGCGGTTCACGGGCAAACGTCTCCGTTTCGGAGCCACTTCCCTCCGAAGCGGACGCTGGCCGTGCCACCATGCGCGCGTGGCGGAAGGTGACACTCCTCGGGTAGAATATGCGTGCGAACGCTGCGGCAGCGTGGCGGTGACGCGCGACGCATGGGCCGAATGGAATCTGGAAAGCCAGGCCTGGGCGCTCAGCGAGATATTCGACTTTGCCTTCTGCCACACCTGCCATCGCGAGACCCGGCTGGCCGAGCGCGCGCGGCGATAGCCAGGCGCGCGTCGGGCTTCCCCGGCCGGCGAAGCGCGCACATCCCCAAACCAGGCGCTATTGCGCCACGCCCAGCTGCCACAGCACGAACGCCATCTCGTCCGCGGCCTCTTTCAGGCTCTCCCAGCGGCCCGATTTGCCGCCATGCCCCGCGCCCATATTGGTCTTGAGCACCAGCACATTGTCGTCGGTCTTGGTGGCGCGCAGCTTCGCCGCCCATTTGGCCGGTTCCCAATAGGTCACCCGCGGATCGTTGAGTCCGCCCGAGATGAACATCGGCGGATAGGGCTGGGCAGTGACGTTGTCGTAGGGCGAATAGGAGCGGATCAGCGCGAAGGCCGCGGCGTCGTCGACCGGGTTGCCCCATTCGGGCCATTCGCCCGGGGTGAGCGGCAGCTCGGCGTCGAGCATCGTGTTGAGCACATCGACGAACGGCACGTCGGCGATCACCGCGCCCCACAGATCGGGGTCGGAATTGACCACCGCGCCCATCAGCTCGCCGCCGGCCGAGCGTCCGGCGATCGCGATCCCCCCCTTGTGCGTGAAACCGCGGTCGATCAGCCCCCTCGCCACGTCGACGAAGTCGTTGAACGTGTTGACGCGCTTCTCGAGCTTGCCGTCGAGATACCATTGCTGGCCGAGATCGTCGCCGCCGCGGATATGCGCGATCGCGAAGGCCATGCCGCGATCGAGGAACGACATCCGGCTGGTCGAGAAGCCCGGCGGGATCGCATAGCCATAGGCGCCATAGGCATAGAGATAGAGCGTGCCGCTGCCGTCGCGCGGGAAGTCGCTGGGATAGACGATCGACACGGGCACCTCGGTGCCGTCGCGCGCGGTGATCTTCAGCCGCTCGGTGCCATATTTCGACGCGTCATAGCCGCTCGGGATCTCCTGCACCTTCAATGTGGTGACCGCCCCGGTGGCGACGTCATAGTCCTGCACCGTGCCGGGGGTGACCATCGATTCATAGCTCAGCCGCAGCTTGTCGACGGCATATTCGGGATTGTCGCCCAGCCCGGCGACATAGCTCGCCTCGGGGAAGGTCAGCCGCACCGGCGCGATCGCCGGATCGTAGCGGTGCAGCTCGACCTGATCGAGCCCGTCCTCGCGGCCCTCGACGATGAAGAAGTCGGCAAAGCAGGTCACGCCGGTCATGTAGAAATGCGGCGACGGGGCGATGCGCTCGTGCCATTCGCCGGGAGCGTCGACCGATGCCGTCACCAGCCGGAATTGCGGATCCACGTCGTTGGTGTGGATGAACAGCGTGCCGTCATGCTCGTCGACATCATATTCGCGCCCCGGCTGGCGCGGACTCACGCAGCGCAGCGGCGCGGCAGGATCGTCGGCGGGCAGCAGATACACCTCGCTGGTGACGTGATCGCCGGTCGCGACGACCAGATAGTTGCGCGAGCTCGTCTCGCCCACCGCGACGCGATAGCCCTCATCGGCTTCCTTGAAGAGCTCGACATCGTTCTCGACCGGCTCGCCGAGCTTGTGCCAGCGGGCATTGTCGGTACGCCAGTTCTCGTTGGCGACGCCGTAGAGGAAGCCCATGGAGTCGCTCGTCCAGACGATTTCGGAGAGCATGCCGGGGATCGTCTCGGGGAGCAGTTCGCCGGTCACGAGATCCTTGACCCGAACTTCGAAGCGCTCCGAGCCATTGTCGTCGACGGCATAGGCTAGATAGCGCCCGTCATGGCTGACGCTGAACGCGCCCAACCGGAAATATTCCTTGCCCTCGGCGAGCGCCGGCTCGTCGAGGATCAGCTGGTCGTCACCGCCGGCAACCGGCTTGCGCCACCAGCGCGGATATTCGCCACCGGTCTCGAAATCGGTCCAGTAGAGCCAGTCGCCGTCCTTCTGCGGCACGGTCGATTCGTCTTCCTTGATCCGCCCGCGCATCTCCTCGAACAGTTTCGCGCTCAAAGGCTTGAGGGGCGCCATCACCTTTTCGAAATAGCCGTTCTCCGCCTCGAGATAGGCGAGAACGTCCTTGTCGGTGACCTCGGGATAGCCGGGATCGCGCAGCCATGCCCAGGGATCGTCGATCGTGGCGCCGTGCGCGGTGAAGCTGTGGGGGCGCGTCGCGGCGACGGGGGGCGGGGGGAGATCGGTCATCGCCTGCCCATATCGCAGCTTGGCGCCGTGTCGAACCCCCGTCAGGCGAGCGGGAGCAACACCTGCCCGGGCCGGCCCGCGCACGCCACCCGGCTCCGTCCCGCCTGCCGCGCGACCGCGAGCGCGTCGTCGGCGCTGGCGAGAGTCGCGTCGATGCCGTCGCCGCCGAAGCGGCAGACGCCGGCGGAGAAGGTCAGCGCCTCGCCGTCGAGCAGAATCAGCGGGTTGACGATCAGGCGGCGGGTGACGCGGCTCAGCACGCCGGCCGCCTCGTCCTCGGTGGCGCCCCGGAACAGCACCGCGAACTCCTCGCCGTCCCAGCGCGCGATCAGGTCGCCGCGGCGCAGCTCGGACGAAAGCCGGCCGGCAAAGTCGCGCAGCACCCGGTCGCCCACTTCATGGCCGAACTGATCGTTGATCCGCCGGAAGCCGTTGAGGTCGAGCAGCGCGATCGCGCCGCGGCGCTCCGCGGGCAGCAGATCGGCGATGTCGGAGAGAAAGCCGTGGCGGTTGCGGATGCCGGTGAGCAGATCCTCTTTGGCGGCGAGGTCGCGCTCGCGCGAACGCGCCTCGGCGGTGTTCAGCGGGCCGAGCAGGCTGCCGACCACATCCTCGCGCCGGCGCGACGGCCGGGCGATCGGGACGCTGCGCAGCCCGGGCGCCTCCGGCGCGTCCTGTGCGAAGGGCAACCGCGCCAGCACCGAGCCGACTCCGCCCAGCGCGATCACCGCGCCCGCCAGCGTCGCGAGCGCCAGCAGCGCGAATTCGCCGAGCGCGAGCTTGCCCGTGGCCGCGCTCCAGCCGATCCAGGCGAGCAGCGGCAGATGCGTCGCGGCGCAGCACGATGCGAACAGCCGCAGCCGCAGGCGATAGGGAAAGGCGGAGGAGGTGGCGAAATAGAAGCGCATCGATCGGCATTCTGATCGCCGCCGCTCAAAATATTCGGAACACGCAAGCTTAACGCGGCGGAAGCCAGTCTCAGCTCGAGCAGCCGCGCGCGGTGACCGGCCAGCTATCGACGATCATGCCGCCGTCGAGCACGAAATAGCGATCGTAGAGATTGACCGTCGGATCGCAGTGCGGCGGCATCAACGACACACGCGCACCGAGTTGCGGCAATCCGTCGCCGCGCAGCGCGCCATGCTCGTCGCCGGTGAAGGCATAGCCGCTGCCGTCCGGCGCGCCGGCCAGCACCACCGGCACGCCGGCATCGGTCGCGAACGCCTTGAGGCCGGCGTCGATCGTCACCATGCCCGGCGTGTTCGCGCTGACCACGGTCGCGTCGACGAACAGCGCCGGCTCGAAGCGCGGTCCGGCCAGCTCGCAATCGACATATTCGCGGTCGAGAAAGATGTACGATCCCACCTGCAGCTCGGTGAACAGCCCCAGCGATGCGTCGATCGCGAAGGTGCCGGTGCCGCCGCCGGTGACGATCGGCACGGCGAACCCCGCATCGCCCAGCGCATCGAGCACCCCGCGCAGATAGTCGGTTCGCTCGACGATCGCCGCGCGCCGTTCGGCGAGGCTCTGGATATGCTGGTGCGATCCGCAATAAAATTGCACCCCGCCGAGCACGAGCGTCCCCGTCGCGGCGATCGCCCGTGCGAGCGCGACCGCCGCCGCCGCCGAGGTCACGCCGGTGCGATGGCTGCCGGGATCGACGTCGATGAACACGGTCAGGCCGCCGGCGGCGGCGCCGATCGCGCGGGCGTTGTCGGGATGGTCGATCACCACCGAAAGCGCGATCCGCCGGCTGAGCGCGGCGAGCCGTTCGATCGCCGCGGGGGTGACCACCGGCGAGGTGAGGTGGATGTTCGCGACGCCGTCCGCGGCCAGCGCCTCGGCTTCGGCGAGCTTGGCGCAGCAGATCCCGGCCGCGCCCGCCGCGATCTGTCGCCGTGCGATCTCGCCGCTCTTGTGCGTCTTGGCGTGCGGCCGCAGCGCCACGCCTTGCGCTTCGGCAAAGGCGGCCATCGCCGCGATGTTGCGGGTCAGCGCGGCGCGATCGACGATCAGCGCGGGAGTGGCAAGGTCGCGGCGGGGCAGGGGAACGGTCATGCCCGAGGCATAGCGCTTCCCATTCGCGATTCCATCGGCCAAACGATCGGCAACGAAGCCGCCGACTCACGCGCGTCGATCCCGAAGTCCGCGGCACCCGATTTCGAGGAACCGCCATGTCCCGCTATGCCGACCGTCTCCACGCCCTTCGCGAGCAGCTGAAGCGCGATCGGCTCGACGGCTTCGTCGTCCCGCTCACCGACGAGCATATGTCCGAATATGTCGGCGCCTATGCCCAGCGCCTCGCCTGGCTCACCGGCTTCCAGGGCAGCGCTGGCAGCGCGGTGGTGCTCTCCAGCGAGGCGGCGATCTTCACCGACGGGCGCTATACGCTCCAGGTCCGCCAGCAGGTCTCGGCCGATCATTGGCAATATGTCCCCGTGCCGCAGGTGAGCATCGCCGGCTGGCTCGGCGAGCACGCCCCCGAAGGCGGTCGCATCGGCTATGATCCGTGGCTGCACACCCGCGCCTGGGTCGAGGAAGCGCGCAAGGCGCTCGCCGAGAAGGGCGCCGATCTGGTCGCGGTCGACACCAATCCGGTCGATGCGGTCTGGCCCGATCGTCCCGCGCCGTCGGACGCGACCCTCACGGTTCAGGACAATGCCGCCGCCGGGCGCACCTCCGCCGCCAAGCGCGCCGAGATCGCCGAGTGGCTCTCCGCGCGGAAAGCCGACGCGGTGGTGCTCTCGGCGCTTGATTCGATCGCGTGGGCATTCAACATCCGCGGTAACGACGTCAGCCACACGCCGGTCGCGCTCGCCTATGCGATCGTCAATGCCGACGGCACCGCCGATCTGTTCGTCGCCCCCGAGAAAATTACCGACGCGATCCGCCAGCATCTCGGCAATGCGATTCGCGTCCATGATCGCGCCGCCTTCGCGCCGGCGCTCAAGGACTTTGCCGGCAAGCGCGTCGCCGCCGATCCCGAGCGCGCGGTCGCCGCGATCTTCGACGCGCTCGATGCCGGCGGCGCGAAGGTGCTGAGCCAGCGCGACCCGGTGGTGCTCGCCAAGGCGCTCAAGAATCCCGCCGAGATCGCCGGACACAAATCGGCGCAGGCGCGTGACGGCGCGGCGCTGGTCCGCTTCCTCAAATGGTTCGAGGAGACCGCGCCCGCTGGCGGGCTCACCGAGATGTCGGCGGCGGACAAGCTCCGGCAATTTCGCGAGCAGACCGGCCTGCTCAAGGATCTGAGCTTCGACACCATTTCGGCCACCGGCCCCAATGGCGCGATCCCGCACTACAAGGTCACCGACGAATCGAACCTGCCGATCGAGACCGGCCAGCTCTACCTCGTCGATTCGGGCGGCCAATATGCCGACGGCACCACCGATGTGACGCGCGTCGCACCCGTCGGCGAACCGACCCCGGAGATGCGCGACCGCTTCACCCGCGTGCTCAAGGGGCATATCGGTATCGCCACCGCGATCTTCCCCGAAGGCACCACCGGCGCGCAGCTCGACAGCTTCGCCCGCGCGCCGCTCTGGGAAGTCGGGCTCGATTACGGCCACGGCACCGGCCACGGCGTCGGTGCCTATCTCTCGGTCCACGAAGGGCCGCAGCGCATCGCCCAGCCCTTCTATCCGGGCGGGCAGAGCCTCGAGCCGCTGCGCGCCGGCATGTTCCTCTCGAACGAGCCCGGCTATTACAAGGCTGGCGAATACGGCATCCGCATCGAGAATCTGGTGCTGGTCGTCGAGGCCGCGATTGCCGGGGCCGAGCAGCCGATGCTCGCCTTCGAGACGCTCACCTTCGCGCCGATCGAACGGCGGCTGATCGCGCCTGCGCTGTTAACCTCAAAGGAACTTCAGTGGGTTAATACCTACCACGCGCGGGTCATGGGAGTGGTCGGCCCGTTGCTGAGTGAGGAAGAAAGGCAATGGCTGGAAGCGAAGGTCGCGCCAATCGAGTGATGTGGTTTCTCGCGGGTGCCGTCACCATGGCGGTCTATCTGATGGGTCCCCACGCCCTCATCGACAAGGGCTATGACCTGACATCCTTCGCGGCGGGCTGGGTACAGTCGCGCTGAGAATCGCCGTGATCGGCCGCCTGCGCGCGCGCCTGCGCCTTGCGTTTCCGTAGATTCGTCCGCAGCGCTTCGGCCAGTCGGGCCTGTTTTTCGGCATCGCTCATAATAAGTCTCGATAAACCGGCCGGCTTCGGGTTGACAATCGGTCGCCCCCAAGCACATAGGCCCCTCCCGCCCGGTCCCGGACCGGCGAGTGCTGCCGTAGCTCAGTGGTAGAGCGCATCCTTGGTAAGGCTGAGGTCGTGAGTTCAATCCTCACCGGCAGCACCATTTTCCCTCCTTGCAACCGCCGGTCGGTTCCCCGATCAGGCGCCTGAGCAAGGAGATGCCGCATGAAGACCCGCGCCGCCGTCGCATTTGAAGCGAAGCAGCCGCTCGAGATCGTCGAGCTCGACCTCGAAGGCCCCAAGCCCGGCGAGGTGCTGGTCGAGATCATGGCCACCGGCATCTGTCATACCGATGCGTACACGCTGGACGGGCTCGATTCGGAGGGGCTGTTCCCCAGCGTGCTCGGCCATGAAGGCGCGGGCATCGTCCGCGAAGTCGGTCCCGGCGTCACTTCGGTGAACCCCGGCGATCATGTCATCCCGCTCTACACCCCCGAATGTCGCCAGTGTAAGTCGTGCCTCTCGGGCAAGACCAACTTGTGCACCGCGATCCGCGCGACCCAGGGCAAGGGGCTCATGCCCGACGGCACCTCGCGGTTCAGCTACAAGGGCCAGACGATCTTCCATTACATGGGCTGCTCGACCTTCTCGAACTTCACCGTGCTGCCCGAGATCGCCGTCGCGAAGATCCGCGAGGACGCGCCGTTCCAGACCAGCTGCTATATCGGCTGCGGCGTCACCACCGGGGTCGGCGCGGTGGTGAATACCGCCAAGGTCCAGGTCGGCGACAATATCGTCGTGTTCGGGCTGGGCGGCATCGGCCTCAACGTGCTCCAGGGCGCGAAGATGGCGGGGGCTGGACGGATCATCGGCGTCGACATCAATCCCGACCGCGAGGAATGGGGCCGCCGCTTCGGGATGACCGATTTCATCGACGGCCGCGGCAAGTCGCGCGAGCAGACCATCGCCGAGATCCTTGCGCTCACCGACGGCGGCGCGGACTATACCTTCGACTGCACCGGCAACACCGAAGTTATGCGCACCGCGCTGGAGGCCTGCCACCGCGGCTGGGGCACCAGCATCATCATCGGCGTGGCCGAGGCGGGAAAGGAGATCGCGACGCGGCCGTTTCAGCTGGTCACCGGGCGCAACTGGCGCGGGACGGCGTTCGGCGGCGCCAAGGGTCGGACCGATGTGCCGAAAATCGTCGACTGGTACATGAACGGCAAGATCCAGATCGACCCGATGATCACCCATGTCCTGACGCTCGACGAGATCAACAAGGGCTTCGATCTGATGCATGCCGGCGAGAGCATCCGCAGCGTGGTGGTCTACTGAGATGTTCAATCATATCGTCCTCGGCTCGAACGACATCGAGCGCTCGAAAAGCTTCTACACCGCGGTGCTCGGCACGCTCGGCTATGCCGGCGAGCCGCTGCGCAACGTCGGTCCGGGCGGGCAGACCCGGCTGTTCTTTCGTCACAAGGACGGCACGCTCGGCATCACCGAGCCGATCGACGGCGAACCGGCGACCTGCGCCAATGGCGGCACGATCGGGTTCAGATGTGCGTCGGCGGAGGAAGTGCGGCAGTTCCACGATGTCGCGATCGCGCATGGCGGCACCTCGATCGAGGACCCGCCCGGCCTGCGCGACGGCGGCGCGCTCGGGCAGATGCACCTCGCCTATGTCCGCGACCCCGACGGCAACAAGCTCTGCGCGATCTGGCGCCTGCCGGCATGAACGAGCCGGTCAATCTCGATGCGAAGTTCGCCAGCTTCTCCGAGCATTGGGCGCCGCGCCGCGTGGCAAGTTATAACGGCAACGACATCCGCATCGTCAAGGTCGCGGGCGAGTTCGTCTGGCATGCCCATGACGATACCGACGACTTTTTCCTCGTGCTCGACGGCGAGCTCGACATCGAGCTGCGCGACCGCACCGTCACGCTGGGTCCGGGCGAGCTCTTCGTCGTTCCGCGCGGTGTCGAGCATCGCCCGGTCGCGCGCCGCGGCGAGGTGCGGATGATCAACATCGAGCCCGGTGGCACGCACAATCTCGGTGACGATTCGCCGCAGCGCCCGGTGATCGACGGCTGATGCCGCCCTCGTGGATCCTGACGCTCGACTGCACCGATCGGCCCGGCATCGTCGCCGCGGTCAGCGGCTTTCTGGCCGAGCGCGGCGGGTTCATTCTCGACAGCCAGCAATATGCCGATCTCGATGCCGGCCGCTTCTTCATGCGAGTTGAGTTCAAGGCGGTGGATGCGCCGTTCGAGGCCGCGAAGTTGCGGCAAGCCTTCTCGCCGGTCGCCGAGAAGCTGGCGCTCGATTGGGAGCTGTCCGACGCGGCCCAGCGCCCGCGCGTGCTGATCGCAGTCTCGCAAGGGTCGCATTGCCTCAACGATCTGCTCCATCGTTGGCAGACGCGCTCGCTCGGCGTCGAGATCGTCGGCGTCGTCTCGAACCACGATACGCTGCGCGCGCTCACCGAATGGCACGGTCTCCCGTTCACACTGCTGCCTGCGGGCAAACAGGCGCAGGAAACCGCGTTGCTCGAACAGTACGAGGCGCTGGACGCCGACTATCTGATCCTCGCGCGCTACATGCAGATATTGTCACCCGCGCTGGCCGAACGGCTGGCGGGCCGCTGCATCAACATCCATCACAGCTTCCTGCCCAGCTTCAAGGGCGCGCGCCCCTATCACCGCGCGCACGAGCGCGGGGTCAAGCTGATCGGCGCGACGGCGCATTTCGTCACCAGCGATCTCGACGAGGGGCCGATCATCGAGCAGGCGGTCGAGCGGATCGATCACCGCGCCTCGGTCGACGACATGATCCGCATCGGCCGCGACATCGAGGCGCAGGTGCTCGCCCGGGCGGTGCAATGGGTCGGCGCACGGCGGGTGTTCCTCAACGGCATCCGAACGATCGTGTTTCGATGAGTATGCGTTCCGCGATCGGTGTGATCCTCCCCCGGAGGGGGAGGTGGCAGCCGCAGGCTGACGGAGGGGTATTATCCACGAGCGGCATCGCCTGCGGAGAATACCCCTCCACCGCTTCGCGGTCCCCCTCCCCCTCCGGGGGAGGATAGAGAGAGGTACAATGGAAACGCTGAGCCAGAACAAGTCACACGGCGGAACGCAGGGTGTGTACCGCCACGCGTCGCTGGTCACCGGCACCGACATGACCTTCTCGGTCTATGTGCCGGAGCATGTGCGCGGCACCAGGCTGCCGGTGCTCTGGTATCTGTCGGGGCTCACCTGCACCCACGCCAACGTCACCGACAAGGGCGAGTATCGCCGCGCCTGCGCCGAGCAGGGGGTTATCCTCGTCGCGCCCGACACCAGTCCGCGCGGCGAAGGCGTACCCGATGACGAAGCCTATGATTTCGGGCAGGGTGCGGGCTTCTATGTCGACGCGACCGAGGCGCGCTGGGCCTCGCATTTCCACATGCGCGCCTATCTCGAGCAGGAACTGCCCGCGCTGGTCGCCGCCGAATTCCCGGCGGACATGGAGCGGCAGGGGATCACCGGCCATTCGATGGGCGGGCACGGCGCGCTCACCATCGCCTTGCGCAACCCGGACCGCTTCCGCAGCGTCTCGGCCTTCGCGCCGATCGTCGCGCCCAGTGTCGTGCCGTGGGGCGAGAAGGCGCTCACCGGCTATCTCGGCCCGGATCGCTCCAACTGGCGCGCCTATGATGCCTGTGCGCTGATCCTCGACGGCGCGCGCGTGCCCGAACTGCTCGTCGATGTCGGCGATGCCGATCAATTCCTCCACGAGCAGCTCCGCCCCGAATTGCTGCGCGCCGCCTGCGATGCTGCGGAGATCGATCTGACGCTGCGGCTCCAGCCCGGCTACGACCATAGCTATTACTTCATCTCCAGCTTCATGGCCGATCATATCGCGTGGCATGCCGAGCGGCTGAAGGCATGAGCCGTTACGATGTCCTGATCGTCGGTGCCGGCCATGCCGGCGCGCAGGCGGCGATCGCACTCCGCCAGAACAAGTTCGCCGGCAGCATCGCCTTGCTCGGCGACGAGCCCGAGTTCCCCTATGAGCGCCCGCCGCTCTCCAAGGAGTATCTCGCAGGAGACAAGCCGTTCGAGCGGCTGCTGATCCGCAACGCCGCCTTCTGGGAAGAGCGCGAGGTGACGCTGCTCCCAAACCGCACCGCGGTCCGGGTCGATCCGATCGCGCACGGCGTCGGCACCGCCGATGGCGATATGATCGGTTATGGCCAGCTGGTCTGGGCGGCGGGCGGCAAGCCCCGCCGGCTCGCCTGCGCGGGCGGCGATCTCGTCGGCGTGCATACCGTGCGCACCCGTGCCGATGTCGACCGGATGATCGCCGAGCTGCCCGACGTCGCCCGCGTCGCGGTGATCGGCGGCGGCTATATCGGGCTCGAGGCGGCGGCGGTGCTCGCGAAGCTCGGGCGGCAGGTGGTCGTGCTCGAGGCGCTGGACCGCGTCCTCGCGCGCGTCGCCGGCGAACCGCTGTCGCGCTTTTTCGAGGACGAGCATCGCGCCCATGGCGTCGAGATCCGGCTCGGCGTCGCAGTCGAGTCGATCGAAGGCGCGGACCGCGTCACCGGCGTCCGGCTCGCCGATGGCGAGGTTCTGCCCGCCGAAATGGCAATCGTGGGCATCGGTATCGATCCCGCGGTCGCGCCGCTGCTCGATGCCGGCGCGAACGGTGGCAATGGCGTGCTCGTCGACGCGCAATGCCGCACCTCGCTGGCGGACATCTTCGCGGTCGGCGATTGCGCGCTTCACGCCAATCGCTTCGCCGGCGATCGCTGCATCCGGCTCGAATCGGTCCAGAACGCCAATGATCAGGCGACCGTCGCGGCGAAGACCATTTTCGGGATCGAGGCCGCCTATGACGCCGTCCCATGGTTCTGGTCGAACCAGTATGACCTCAAGCTCCAGACCGTCGGCCTCGCGACCGATCACGACGCGGCACTGGTGCGCGGCGATCCCGCCGCGCACAGCTTTTCGGTAATCTATCTGCGCGAGGGTCGCGTGATCGCGCTCGATTGCGTGAATGCCACGCGGGACTATGTCCAGGGGCGCAAGCTCGTGCTCGAAGGGGCGGTGATCGATCCGGCGCTGCTCGCCGACGCCGCCACCCCGCTCAAGGACCTCGCCTGAACCGGAGTAGGAAGTCGATGTTGAAGTTGCTGACGGCCCTCGCCTGGCTCGCCGTGCCCGCCGCGCAGGCACAGGCGGTCAAGGATGCCGATCCCGCGCTGTGGGTGGTCAAGGATTCGGATACGACCATCTATCTGTTCGGCACGGTCCATGTGCTCAAGCCGGGGCTCAGCTGGTTCGACGAGGCGGTCAAGACCGCGTTCGACAAGAGCGACACGCTGGTGATCGAGATGGTCGAGCCCGATGCCGCGACGATGCAGGGGCTGATCATGAAGACCGCGGTCAACCCGTCCGGCCCAACGCTCACCGAAAGGCTCCCCGCCGACAAGCGCGAGGCCTATGCCAAGGTGGTGGCCGATGTCGGCGTTCCTGCCATCGCGCTCGATCGCTTCGATCCGTGGTTCGCCGCGGTGACGCTGACCGTCGCGGGGCTGCCCAGGCTCGGCTATGATCCGGCCCACGGCGCCGAGCGCACGCTCACCGATGCCGCGAGGGCGGCGAACAAGCAGCTCGTCGGCCTCGAGACTCCCGAACAGCAGCTCGGCTATTTCGATACGCTGCCCGAGCCGCTCCAGATCAAGTTCCTCGTCTCGACGATCGACGATTATCCGGAGATGGGCGCCGAGCTCGACAAGATGGTCGCCAGCTGGTCCGCCGGCGATCCCGACAGGCTCGCCGAGACGATGAACGAAGGTATGCGCGAAACCCCCGAGATCGCCAAAATCCTGCTCGCCGATCGCAACGCGCGCTGGGCCGAATGGATCGATAAGCGGCTCGCGACGCCGGGCACCGTGTTCATGGCGGTCGGCGCGGGGCATCTCGCCGGCCCCGACGGCGTCCAGGCGCAGCTTGGGAAGCACGGGCTGCGCGCCACCCGCGTCAAATATTGAACCCTTTCCGCCCGGGCTGAACCCGAATGCCCTCGCGGACGTTCGGGCAGTCCACCGCCACGGAGCAGCGCATGGCCAAGCAACCGCGTCCCTTTCTCGGCCTGTTCGTCGGCATCGCCGCGGGAGTCGTCGCTTCCGCCGCGATGGCGGCGTTCCAGGCGCAGGCGCAGAAACTGCTTCCCGATGAGGGCGGCGACGACGATCCGGCGACGGTCAAGGCAGCCGACATGGCGAGCGAGGCGGTGATCGGCGATCCGGTTCCCGAGCCTTATCGCGAGCAGGCGGGGCAGGCGGTCCATTACATCGCAGGCGCGGTGATCGGCGGCATTTACGGGGTCCTCACCGAGTACAAGCCAGAGGCGAGCGCCGGCTTCGGCGGCGCCTATGGCGTCGCTACCGCGGCGTTGTTCGACGAGGCAGTGGTCCCGGCCACGGGGCTCGCGCCGTCCCCCGACGAGACGCCGCTCGCCACCCACGCCTATAGCGCGGCATCGCATCTCGTTTACGGCTGGGTGCTCGAAGGGATGCGCTGGCTGATCGCCGGCAAGCGCTAGAGCAGCAATTCCTGCGTCGAGGCGTTGCGCCCGACCGGGCCGCCGCCGATGCGCCGGATATGCTCCTGCTGCGCGGTGTGGCGCACATCGACGTCGCGGTCGTTGAGGAAAACGGCGAGCGAATCGTCGTCGATCTCGCTCCATTCCTTGCCGCGATCGGGGCCGTAGCGCACCCGCGGCAACAGCCCCGGCTCCTTCGACCACGCGATCAACTGCGCGACGCTCGCCTCGTTGAGCATGTCGCGCAGATGGTGCGCGGTCACATAGGCGTCGGGAAAGGCGCGGTGCGCGGGCAGCCCGCGCTCGTGCACCAGCCCCTCGGGCTTGCGCCAATAGCGCAGCATCTGGTTCGAAAAACCCGGCGAGCGCGGCCACAGCCGCATCGCGCACTTCCACGTGCAGATCCAGTCGGCGCCGCGGGTGAGCGCGGAGGTGCAGAATTGCTGCTCGAAATCGGCGCGGTGCGCAGCCAGCGCGACGCGGCGCGGCCAGGGATCGAGCACCGGCCGCGCGACATCGTGCCACCACGGCGCGTCGGCGACGTCCTCGTCGCGGATATGGTGCACCGCCATGGTCAGCGGCGGGATCTGGCGGCCCGGATTGACCATCCGGTTGCCGCCGTCGCCTTCGATCTCCCAGCGACCGTCGGGCTGGAGCGCGACGTCCTGCCAGCCGATCTCGCACACGCCATGGGTCGGCGGCGCCTGGCCGGTGGTTTCGAGATCGATCACGCGGATGATGGAAGGGGCGCGGGAGGCCATGCCGGCTAGGTGGGGCGTGCCGCCGCGAAATGCCAGCCGAAACTTGCCGTCACCGCAATCCCGGCGCGAATCATGCGTCGTCGTTGACGCTCAGGCGTTCGTCGCGCGCCCTGTGCCGCTGCAGCAGATCGTCGGTGCGCTCGGCCAGTTCCTTGGTCGCGGCGATGCTCTCGCGGAGCCCTGCCTGCGCGTCCTCGATCTCGGCGATGTTGTTGATATGCTTGTCAGTCACGGCCCAAATCCCACTCGGACGGTTAAACCCTTGATGCAAATCAAGGTTCCTCCCGTCCGGGCGGTTCGTCGGGATTAGTGCCCGGCTTGTGGACCGCGCGCCAGCCCGCTCGCGGCGAGCTGAGCGTCGATCTGCGCGAGCAGCCGATCGAGCCCTTCCTGGCTCTTCGCCTCGGCGCGCGCGACGAGCACGTCCTGCGTGTTCGACGCGCGCAACAGCCACCAGCCATCGGCGGTGTTCACCCGCGCGCCGTCGGTGCGGTTGACGTCGGCACCTTCGGCCTCGAGCCGGTCGAGCACTTCGTCGATCACCGCGAACTTGCGCGATTCGTCGACCTGGAAGCGCATCTCGGGGGTGTTGATCATCGCCGGCATCGCGTCCTTGAGCGCGGTCAGCGACTTGCCCGTCGAATGCACCGCGCGGATCAGCTGGACTGCGGCGAACTGCGCGTCGTCATAGCCGTAATAGCCGTAGAAGCCGTCGGCGAAGAAGATGTGGCCGCTCATCTCGCCGGCGAGCGGCGCGCCGGTCTCCTTCATCTTGGTCTTGATCAGGCTGTGGCCGGTCTTCCACATCACCGGCTCGCCGCCGAGTTCGGCGATGCGGTCGTAGAGCGCCTGGCTCGCTTTGACGTCGGCGATCACGGTCGCGCCCGGCTCGGCCTTGAGCAGCGGCTCGGCGAGGATCGAGAGGATCTGGTCGCCCCAGATCACCCGGCCCTGCCCGTCGATCGCGCCGAGCCGGTCACCGTCGCCGTCGAAGGCGAGCCCGAAATCGAGCTGCTTCTCGGCAACCAGCCGCTTGAGATCGGCGAGATTCTTCTCCTCGGTGGGGTCGGGATGGTGGTTGGGGAAAGCGCCGTCGACTTCGGTGAACAGCGTGAAATGCTCGCCGGGCAGCTGCGCGACCAGCTTCTCGATCACCGGGCCGGCGGCGCCGTTGCCGGTATCCCAGCCGATGCGATAGGCGCCCCCGGCATAGCCCGCGACCAGCCGGCCGACATAGGCGTCGAGGATGTCGTAGTCGGTGACGGTGCCGCTGCCTTCCTCCCAATCGCCGTCGGCGGCGTTCCGCCCGAGCGTCTGGATGTCCTCGCCGAAGAAGGGGCGGTGCTGGAACACCATCTTGAAGCCGTTATAGTCGCCGGGATTGTGGCTGCCGGTGATCTGGATGCCGCCGTCCACCTCGAGCGTCGCCTCGGCATAATAGAGCATCGGGGTCGGGCCGAGGCCGATGCGCACCACGTCGCAGCCCGACGCGGTCAGCCCCTCGACCAGCGCCGCCTCGAATTCGGGCGAGGATACGCGGCCGTCGCGGCCGACGGCGACGCGATGCCCGCCGGCGCGGCGCAGCAGCGTGCCGAAGCTGCGCCCGATCGCGCGCGCATCGGCGGCGCCGAGCGTCTTCCCCACGATCCCGCGAATGTCATATTCGCGCAGGGAAGTGGGGTCGAAACGGTGCGTCATGATACCTCCGGAAAAGCTGGTGCCCGCCTAAATCGCGAGCGTCGCGAAAGTTCAATTGCGCAGGCGTAACAAGGGCAAATCGGCGGCCTGTGGCGGCTATGCGCCGCGTCGAAGCAACGTGTCGCGCGCGGCATTGATCCGCCGCGTCAGCTCGGCCGATCCGCCCTTGTCGGGATGCACCGCGCTGACCAGCCGGCGATGCGCGCTGCGGATCGCTTCGGCATCGGCATTGGCGGACACGCCGAGGATCGCGCGTGCCTCGTCCTCGGGCATGCGCGGCTTGCGGGGCTTGGGCTTGAGCAGCAGGTGATAGAGCGCGGCGAGGATCAGCGCCGCGAGGATCGCCTTTGCCATCAGGCGAACAGCGGCATGGCGACTTCGGGAAGCGCCAGGCCCGCCATCATCTCGCGCAGCTCCTGCCGCGCGGCGACGTGGCTCAGCCCCATCTCGCCGAACTCTCGGCTGTCGAGCATGGTCAGCCCCTGCGGGAACAGCTCGCGATAGATCACGCGCTCGGAAAGCCCCGAGATCACCCGGAAGCCGACGCGCTTGGAGAGCTGGTCGATCGCCTCGGAGACGCGGCGCATGTTGCGCGCCTCGATGTGCTGCATGCGGTTGCGCAGCACCACCCAGTCGATCGTCTCGCCATCGGCCTTCGCGCGCCGCTTGCGCGATTCCCAGATCAGCTCCGAATAGAAGCTCGGGCGCGAGACCTTGAACGTCTCGGGGTCGACATGGCCGATCAGGTCGAAATCGACGAAGCTGTCGTTCATCGGCGTCACCAGCGTGTCGGCATTGGTGACCGCGATGCGGGCGAATTTGTCGTCGCGGCCGGGCGTGTCGATGACGAGGAAGTCGGCCTGCCCGCCGAGCCGCTCGAGCGTCTCGGCGAAGAAATCCATGCTCTCGCCGTCGTGCGTCTCATATTCGGGCATCGGCAGCTCGCGGCCCATGCGCTTGATCGTGGCGCGGCGATTGTCGAGGTAGCGGCCGAGCGTGCGCTGGCGGTGATCGAGGTCGAAACAGGCCACCCGCGCGCCCTTGGCGGCGAGCGCAATCGCCGCATGGACTGCCGTGGTCGACTTGCCGGTGCCGCCCTTCTCGTTGGCAAAAACGAGCACGTGCAAGCGCTTAGCTCCGTCGGTCAAGCCCACAACTTCCTTTATTGATCCTGCCGCCCGCGCCCCATAGAAGGCCGCGCTCCTGTCTTATCGAAAGTGCTCAAGCGTGCAAACCGTCCGTCAACTCGTCGATCTTCGCGCCGGCGTCGCCGCCTGGCGCGCGGCGGGCGAACGCGTCGCGCTGGTGCCGACCATGGGCGCCCTGCATGACGGGCATATGGCGCTGGTCGAGGCGGCGAAGCGCGCGGCCGATCGGGTCGTCGTCTCGATCTTCGTCAATCCGAAGCAGTTCGGGCCCAACGAGGACCTCGCCAAATATCCGCGCAAGGAGCTCGCCGATTCGCGGATGCTCGCTGCTGCCGGCGTCGATCTGCTGTGGCTGCCGCCGGTCGAGGAGATGTATCCGGAAGGTTTCGCGACCAGCGTCTCGGTCAGCGGCGTCAGCGAAGTGCTCGACGGCGCGCACCGTCCCGGCCATTTCGACGGCGTCGCCACCGTGGTTGCCAAGCTGTTCAACCAGGTCCGCCCCGATGTCGCGCTGTTCGGCGAGAAGGACTGGCAGCAGCTCGCGGTGATCCGCCGGCTGGTGGCCGATCTCAATCTCGAGCTCGAAATCCACGGCGTGCCGACCCAGCGTGAGGATGACGGGCTCGCGCTCTCCTCGCGCAATGTCTACCTCGTCCCCGAGGATCGCGCCCGCGCGGTCGCGCTGCCGCGCGCGCTGGGCGTCGCCGAGCGGGCGATCGCCAAGGGCGGCGATCCCGAAGCGGCGCTGGCGCAGGCGCGCGAGATGCTCGCCGCGGCGGGGTTCGAAGTCGACTATGTCGCGCTGACCGACGCCGATACGCTCGGCGAACCGGTCGAGGGGCGCCCGATGCGGCTGCTCGCCGCGGCGCGGATCGGCGGCACCCGCCTGATCGACAATATCCCGGTGAATACGAACGATTACGGTTAACCCCGTTAACCTTTTGTTTCCCGCTTACCTGCCAATCCTTGCAACATTGAGGATAACAGCGGGTGAGCAGTTATGGGCAACAGTCTCAAGAGCGCACGTTTTCTCGTCGAGAGCCGTCTGCGTGACGCGACGCGCGGCGACGCCAAGGCGTGTTTCGATCTCGGGATCGTCTATTCGAGCGGCGCCGAGGGCGTCGATGTCGATCTGATCGAAGCGCACAAATGGTTCAACATCGCCGCCGTGTCGGGCAGCGAGCGCGCCGCCGAGTGCCGCGCCGAGATTTCCGAGGACATGACCGCGCGCGAGATCATCGAGGCGCAGAAGGCCGCGCGTGCGTGGCTGCGCGGCTTCGAGGTCCGCGCCGCCTGAGGTTTCAGGCGTGCCCGTCCGCGAGGCAGGCGTCGATGAACCTGCGGTCGGACCGGTACAGCGCGGCGCCGTCGCGCGTGTAGAAGCGCAGGACGCGTTCGTCTCCCGCTTCGATGACTTCGATTCGCATATGTCGCGCGGGATTCTCGGCGAACGAGACCGCCGGCGCATCGGCGTTGGTCTGCCATGCGCCGTCCTTGCGCCGAATCCCCAGCCCCTCGACTCGCCCTTGCTCGAGGCAGTCACGCAAATCCTCGGCAAACATGCTGCTACGCGCTTCGAAACTGAGCCTTGAGCGCGCGGCCTCCTTGCCCGCCAGCGCGGCGGACATCCAGAACACCCATGCCAGCAGCCCGACGACGAGCAGGAAACTGACAGTCACCCCCGCGCGGAGTGCGAGCGAAGCACGCGGAACCGGGGTTTCCGCCAAGGCTATTTCTTCGCCGCTGCTTTCTTGGGCGCTGCCTTCTTCTTCGGGGCGGCCTTTTTCTTGCCCTTGCCCTTGGCCGGACCCGCCGCGGCGCGCGCGTCGATCAGCTGGGCGGCCTCCTCGAGCGTTAGCTGATCCTTGTCGATCGACTTGGGCAAGGTCGCGTTGGTCTCGCCGTCGGTGACATAGGCGCCGTAACGGCCGTCCATCAGCTTGATCTCGGCCTCGGTGCGCGGATGCTTGCCGAGGATCTTGAGCGGCTCGCGCGCCGCGCCGCGCGCCGGACGGCCCGCGCCGCTCGCGGCCTCGGCGAGCTTGACCACCGCCGCGTTCATGCCGGTCTCGAACACCTCGGCGGTCGATTGCAGCCGGGCGTACTTGCCCTCATGCGCGAGATAGGGGCCGTAGCGGCCGATCGACGCGGTGATCGGGCTGCCGGTTTCGGGATGATTGCCGATCGTGCGCGGCAGCTTGAGCAACTTGAGCGCCCATTCGAGATCGAGCTCGATATCCTTGGGGATCGAGGCGCGCGGCGCCTCCTTGCCCTCGCCGAGCTGAATGTACGGCCCGAACCGCCCCGATTTGCGTTCGACCGGAAGCCCGGTGTCGGGGTCGTTGCCCAGCACTTCGGGGCCGCTGTCCTCGCCCTCGGCGCCGCCCGGCTGGGCGAAGCGCCGGGTGAACTTGCACTCGGGATAGTTGGAGCAGGCGATGAACGCGCCGAAGCGCCCGCCGCGCAGCGACAGCCGGCCGTTGCCGCAATTGGGGCAGAGCCGCGGATCGCTGCCATCGGCCTTTTGCGGGAAGAGATAGGGCGCGAGGAACTCGTCGAGCGCGGCGGTGATGTCCGACGGCTTCTGCTCCATCACCTCGGCGGTGCGCGGCTTGAAGTCGCGCCAGAACTCTTCGAGCACTTCCTTCCATTCGGCGCGCCCGCCCGAGACGTCGTCCAGCTCCTCCTCGAGCTCGGCGGTGAAGTCGTACGAGACGTATTTCTGGAAGAACCGCTCGAGGAACGCCGTCAGCAGCCGGCCCGATTCCTCGGCGAAGAAGCGGTTCTTCTCGACGCGGACATAGGCGCGATCCTTGAGCACCTGGATGATCGACGCATAGGTCGAGGGGCGGCCGATGCCGAGCTCCTCGAGCCGCTTGACCAGCGATGCCTCGGAGAAGCGCGGCGGCGGCTGGGTGAAGTGCTGCTCGGCGTTGACCGCCTTCTTTGCGGGCGCGTCGCCCGCGGACATGCGCGGCAGGCGGCGCGAATCCTCGTCGGCATCCGCGTCGGCCTGTTGGCCAGAGCGGCCAACCGGGTCGTCGCGGCCTTCCTCGTAGAGCGCGAGATAGCCGGGGAAGAGCACGACCTGCCCGGTGGCGCGCAGGCCGTGCTGGCCGGTGCCGTCCTCGAGATCGATCGTGGTGCGCTCCATCCGCGCCGACGCCATCTGGCTGGCAAGCGCGCGTTTCCAGATCAGGTCGTAGAGCCGCCCGTGATCGCCAGACCCCGCCTTGTCCTTGGAGAAGTCGGTCGGGCGGATCGCCTCGTGCGCTTCCTGCGCATTCTTGGCCTTGGTCTGATACTGGCGCGGCTTGTCGGGGACGTAGCTGCCGTCATAGCGGGTCGCGATCGCTTTGCGGGCTTCCTGGATCGCGCCGCCGTCCATCTGGACGCCGTCGGTACGCATATAGGTGATCGCGCCATCTTCGTAGAGGCCTTGGGCGATGCGCATCGTGTGGCTCGCCGAGAAGCCGAGCTTGCGCGCGGCTTCCTGCTGCAGCGTCGAGGTGGTGAAGGGAGGCGGCGGGTTGCGCGTCGCCGGTTTGGTCTCGACCGACGCGACCGAGAAGCGGCCTTCCTCGACCGCCTTCTTTGCGGCGAGCGCGGTGCCCTGATCGCCGATCGACAGCCGATCGAGCCTGTCGCCCTTGTACTTGACCAGCCGCGCCTGGAACGGCGTGCCGTCCTGCTCCATCTCGGCGGTGACCGACCAATATTCCTGCGCCTTGAAGCCTTCGATCTCGCGCTCGCGCTCGACGATGAGGCGCAGCGCGACCGACTGGACGCGGCCGGCCGACTTGGCGCCGGGCAGCTTGCGCCATAGCACCGGAGAGAGCGTGAAGCCGACGAGATAGTCGAGCGCGCGGCGGGCGCGATAGGCGTCGATCAGATCGGTATCGAGCTCGCGCGGCGCCTTCATCGCCTCGAGGATCGCGGGCTTGGTGATCGCGTTGAAGGTGACCCGCTCGACTTCCTTGGGGAGCGCCTTCTTGTTCCTGAGCACTTCCTGGACGTGCCAGCTGATCGCCTCGCCTTCGCGATCGGGGTCGGTCGCGAGGATCAGTCGGTCGGCCTTCTTGGCCTCGTCGGCGATCGCCTTGAGCTGCTTGCCCTTGTCGGCATAGGTTTCCCACTCCATCGAGAACCCGGCATCGGGGTCGACCGAGCCGTCGCGCGCCGGCAGGTCGCGGACATGGCCGTAGGAAGCGAGGACGCGATAGTCCTTGCCGAGATATTTCTCGATGGTCTTCGCCTTGGCCGGCGATTCTACGATGACGAGTTGCATGAGCGGTTCTGGGCTTCCTTACGCGTACGCGTGTAAGGTGGGGAGGAGCGGCGGGGGCCGTCAAGCCGCGGAACGGCGTGACGGCTGGCAGGTTCTCGCTTCATGCTCGATCATACCGGCATTGTCGTCACCGATCTCGCGCTGGCGCGGCGCTTCTACGATGCGATCGCTGGCGCGCTCGGGCTCGCGACGATCAGCAACGGCCCCGAAAGCTTCCTGTTCGGCAAGAGCGCGGCCGAGCCGATCCCCTATCTGTGGATCGGCACCCTGCGCCCCTCTTACTGGGTCGAGGGCTCGCGCGCCGGGATCAACCAGATGCATGTCGCCTTCCGCGCCGGGAGCGAGGCGATGGTGCAGGCCTTCCACGCCGCCGGGCTGGCGGCGGGCGGCCGCGACCATGGCCCGCCGGGACCGCGCGACGGGGTGCCGGGCTATTACGGCGCCTTCCTGCTCGATCCCGACGGGAACAACATCGAAGCCTGCTATCGCAGCAACTTCTAGGCGCCGGCCGCCTTCATGCGCGCGCGGATCGCGTCGATATCGGCGGCCGAATGGCGCTCGGCGAGGCGGTACTCCTCGGGGCCCGAGCCGCGATTGACCAGCCGGCCGCGCTGCACCGGCTCGCGCGCGGCGACTTCGCCGGCCCAGCGGTTGAAATGGGTGTATTCATCGGTGTTGAGGAACTCGGCCGCGCCGGCATAGGCATCGCCGCGCGCCACGCCGCCATACCAGGGCCAGACCGCCATGTCGGCGATCGTATAGTCGTCGCCGGCGAGAAAGCGGTGCTCGGCGAGATGTGTGTCGAGCACGTGGAACTGGCGCTTCACTTCCATCGCATAGCGGTTGATCGCATATTCGATCTTGAACGGCGCATAGACGTAGAAATGGCCGAAGCCGCCGCCGAGAAACGGCGCCGAGCCCATCTGCCACATCAGCCAGCTCAGCGTCCGCGCGCGCTTCGCCGGATCGCTCGGCAGGAACGCGCCGAACTTCTCGGCGAGATAGATCAGGATAGCGCCGCTCTCGAAGATCGGCAGCGCCGGATCGACCGAGCGATCGACGAGCGCGGGGATCTTCGAATTCGGATTGATTGCGACGAAGCCGCTGCCGAACTGGTCGCCCTGGCCAATATCGATCTTCCACGCGTCATATTCGGCGCCGGCATGGCCCGCGGCGATCAGCTCCTCGAGCAGGATCGTCACTTTCTGGCCATTGGGGGTGCCCTGCGAATAGAGCTGGAGCGGATGCTTGCCGATCGGCAGATCCTTGTCGTGCGTCGCGCCCGAGACCGGGCGGTTGATGTTGGCGAACTGGCCGCCGCTCGGCTGCTCCCACGTCCAGACCTTGGGCGGCACATAACCGACGGGCTGGTTGAGGGCGGGATCGGGGGCGTCGGCCATTTGGAGTCTCCCTGGAAAGCAGGACGATTGCTGGCGACGATGTAGGCGGCAGCCGGCGCGGCGCCAGACCCGGCAGGGGGATGGTTTTGGTTTATCCCGCCAAACTCGTTCTGCCGCCGGCATGACGTTCGAGCCGCCCGGCGAGCTCGAGCTCGAGCAGCACCGTCTGGACCAGCGCCGGCGCCAGCCCCGACTGGCGGATCAGCTCGTCGACCGAGACCGGCACCGGGCCGAGCAGCGCGGTCACCGCGCGGCGATCGGCGTCGCTGGCGTCGTGCGGCGGCGGCCCTTCGAACGGGCGGACCGGGGCGCGGACGGCGCGCCGGTCGATCGGCCGCAGCATCTCGAGAATGTCGTCGACCGACTGGACCAAAGTCGCGCCTTCGCGGATCAGCAGATTGCAGCCCTGCGCGCGCGGATCGAGCGGCGAGCCCGGCACCGCCATCACTTCGCGCCCCGCCTCGGCGGCGATGCGCGCGGTGATCAGCGAGCCCGAACGCGGCGCGGCCTCCACCACCACCGTTCCCGTCGCCAGCCCGGCGATGATCCGGTTGCGCGACGGGAAGAAGCGCGCGAGCGGCTCGGTGCCGGGCGGCTGCTCGGCGATCAGCAGCCCCTCGCGGGCGACGCGCTCCTGCAGCTCGGCATTCTCGGGCGGAAAGGCGACGTCGATCCCGCTGGCGATCACCCCGATCGTGCCGCCGGCTAGCGCGCCGATATGCGCGGCGGTGTCGATGCCGCGCGCCAGCCCCGACACCACCGTTACCCCCGCCTCGCCGAGCCCCAGCGCGAGCTGGCGCGCGAAGCGGCACGCCGCCGCCGATGCGTTGCGCGCGCCGACCATCGCCGCGCAATCGCCGGTGGCCAATGCGATCCGGCCGCGCACGATCAGCGCCGGCGGCGCGGTATCCAGCTCGGCGAGCAGCGGTGGATAGTCGTCATCGCCGAGGAACAGATAGCGCGCGCCGAGCTTCTCGACCCGCGCGATCTCGCGCCGGACCGTGCCAGGATCGGCGATCGCCGGTGGGCGGCCGCCACCGCGCGCGGCGAGCATCGGCAATGCCTCGAGCGCCGCTTCGGCGCTGCCATAGCGGACGATCAGCTGGCGCCAGGTGACGGGTCCGACATTCGCCGAGCGCAACAGCCGCAGCCGTGCCTCGCGCGGATCGCTCATGCGTTGCGCGCCGGGGGCGCGTCAGTCACGCTTCCTGCCGATGCGCGGCTCGGTGCCGCTGAGCAGCCGGTCGATATTGTCGCGATGCTTCCACAGCACGATCAGCGCGAGCGCGAGGAGCAGCAGGACGAGGTCGATCCGGCCCCAGAAGGCGGCGCTGACCGGGGCGCTGATCGCCGCGGTGATTCCCGCCAGCGACGAGATGCGCAGCGCGGCGAGCAGCCCCAGCCACACCGCCGCATAGACGAGTCCCGACGGCCAGTGCAGCGCGACGACGATCCCCATCAGCGTCGCCACGCCCTTGCCGCCGCGAAAGCGCAGCCAGACCGGGTAGCAATGGCCGATAAAGGCGGCCATGCCCGCGAGCACGGCGGTGCCCGGGAGCAGCCAATCGGCGAGCAGCACCGCGGCCGAGCCCTTGGCGAGATCGAGCAGCAGCGTCGCGGCGGCCAGCCCCTTGCGGCCGGTGCGCAGCACATTGGTCGCGCCGATATTGCCCGAGCCGATCTGGCGGAGGTCGCCGGCGCCGGCCATGCGGGTAAGCAGCACGCCAAACGGGATCGCGCCCAGCAGATAGCCGAGCAGGATCGCAGCTACGGACGGCATCCAGACGATTTCGCTCGGCAAATCCAACCCCCAGTCGCGGCCAACATAAGCGCTGTCCGGCGGGGCGCAACCACGGCCTGCGCGCATGGTTGACGGCGCCGCGGTCGGCCGCCATGCGCGCCGGCATGGCCGATCGTCGCCCGATCCTCTTCTTCGATTCCGGTGTCGGCGGGCTCTCGGTGCTCGCGCCGACCGCGCGCCTCCTGCCGCAGGCGCCGCTCGTCTATGTCGCCGATTCGGCGGGTTTTCCCTATGGCACGCGCAGCGAGGCCGAAATCGCCGCGCGGGTTCCGGCGCTGCTCGGGCGGCTGGCCGAGCGCTACGATCCGCGGCTGATCGTGATCGCCTGCAACACCGCCTCGACGATCGCGCTCCAGCATGTCCGCGCCGCGCTCGACGTGCCGATCGTCGGCACCGTGCCGGCGATCAAGCCCGCGGCGGCGCTCAGCCGCACCCGCGTCATCGGCGTGCTCGGTACCGAGGCGACGGTGCGCCAGCCCTATGTCGACGATCTCGCGGCGCGCTTCGCCGCCGATTGCGTCGTGCTGCGCCACGGCTCGGCCGAGCTCGTCGCCATCGCCGAGGCGGCGCTCGGCGGCGAAGCCCCCGCCGTGGCGGCGGTGGCCGAGACGCTGCGCGGCCTGACCGGGCAGCCGCGCGGCGAGGAGATCGACGTGATCGTCAATGCGTGCACCCATTTCCCGCTGCTCGAGGACGCGCTCCGCGCCGCGACGGGAAACCGGGTCGAGTTCGTCGATGGGGGGCCGGGCATCGCGCGGCGGATCGCGCATCTCACCGAGGGCCAGCAATGGCCGGCGGAGCCTGTCCCCGGCCGCGCGGTCTTCACCGCGCGAAGCGCGCGCACCGAAGCCCTGGTGCCCGCGCTGGCGCGCTATGGCCTCGTGGAAATCGAGGGCCTCTAGCCCTGCATCGCGGGCGCGACGGTGGAATTCTGCAAGGTCGAGTAGCGCTCGGCCATCTCGAGATGGACGCGCCTGGCAATCGAATCGTCGGTGCGGGCGGCGTGCTCGCGTTCCTGTCGTTCGCGTCGCTGGAAATATTCGATATCCGGGCTGTTGATGTGTTCGCTCATCTGACGCTCCATCACACAAGCGGGAGCACGAATTGTCTCTCAGTCGCGGACTTGCTTGCGACTCGGGGTCGCCCGCGATGCCACGATCATAGCAGTTCGATCTTCGCGCGATCATGATGCGGATCAGGATTTGCCTGTGAGCTGGATCAAGCGCATTTTGGCGCGGGCGGGCATGCAGCGGGGGCATTGATGTGAGACATTTTGTCGCGGTTGCACGACTGGAAATCGGCGGATTTTGAGGTTAGGGGAGGCTCCCATGCGCATCGAGGACAGCCCTTCGCCCGCCGTCGACTATTCGCGAGTCTTCTCGTCGGCGATCGATCGGCTGCACGCCGAGGGCCGCTATCGCGTGTTCATCGATATCCTGCGCAACAAGGGCGCCTATCCCAACGCGCGCTGCTTCGCCGGGCATAACGGGCCGAAGCCGATCACCGTCTGGTGCTCTAACGACTATCTCGCCATGGGCCAGCACCCCGCGGTGATCGCGGCGATGGAAGAGGCGCTCCACGATGTCGGCGCCGGCTCGGGCGGCACGCGCAACATCGGCGGCAACACCCATTACCATATCGAGCTCGAGCACGAGCTCGCCGATCTGCACGGCAAGGAAGGCGCGCTGCTCTTCACCTCGGGCTATGTGTCGAACGAGGCGACGCTCTCGACGCTCGCCAAGCTGATGCCGGGCTGCATCGTCTATTCGGACGAGCTCAACCACGCCTCGATGATCGCCGGCATTCGCAATTCGGGCTGCGAGAAGCGCGTTTTCCGCCACAATGATCTCGCGCATCTCGAGGCGCTGCTCGCCGCCGACGACCCCGGGGCGCCCAAGCTGATCGCGTTCGAGAGCGTCTATTCGATGGACGCGGATATCGCGCCGATCGCCGAGATCTGCGACCTCGCCGACAAGTACAATGCGCTGACCTATCTCGACGAGGTCCATGCCGTCGGCATGTACGGCGCGCGCGGCGGCGGGATTTCGGAGCGCGACTCGGTTGCCGGTCGCATCACGATCATCGAGGGCACGCTCGGCAAGGCGTTCGGCGTGATGGGCGGCTATATCGCCGCCGATCAGATGATCATCGACGTGATCCGCAGCTATGCGCCGGGCTTCATCTTCACCACCTCGCTCTCGCCGGTGCTCGTCGCCGGCGCGCTGGCGAGCGTCAAGCACCTCAAGGCGTCGACCGTGGAGCGCGACGGCCAGCAGGCGGCGGCGGCGAAGCTCAAGGCATTGATGGCCGGGGCGGGGTTGCCGGTGCTGCCCTCGACCACGCACATCGTGCCGCTGATGGTCGGCGATCCGGTCAAGGCCAAGAAGATCAGCGACGTGCTGCTCGCCGAGTACGGCGTCTATGTTCAGCCGATCAACTATCCGACCGTGCCGCGCGGCACCGAGCGGCTGCGCTTCACGCCCGGCCCGGCGCATGACGAGGCGATGATGCGCGAGCTCGTCGACGCGCTGGTCGAGATCTGGGGCCGGCTGGAGCTCCGGCTCGCGGCCTGAAGCCTTGGCCGCGCACCTGCCCGGCCCCGAAGTCACCCACGATCTCTATCTCCATATCCGCGTGATCATCAGCATCGTGCTGGGGATCGCGATCACCCGCATCCTCGCCGGACTGGCCAGGTTCGTCCAGCATCCCGGCAAGCTCAAAGTCTATCCGGTCCACCTGCTCTGGGCGCTGATCGTGCTGATCGCGTCGATCCATTTCTGGTGGTGGGAATTCGGGCTCGCGGCGGTGACGCGCTGGCGCTTCGAGCTGTTCCTGTTCGTGCTGTTCTACGCCTTCCAGTTCGCGCTGATGGCGAACATCCTCTTCCCCGACGATCTCGAGGAATATGACGGCTATCAGGATTACTTCCTGTCGCGCCGGAAATGGTTCTTCGGGCTGCTGATCGTGTCGATGCTCACCGACTGGTTCGATACCGCGATCAAGGGCCATGCCTATCTGGCGAGCTTCGGCGTCGAATATCCGCTGCGCATCGCCGGCACGATCATGCTCGCGCTGGTCGCGATGCGTACCCGCAACCAGCGCTTCCAGCTGGTCTTCGCCTTGCTCTATCTCGCTTATTACGTCTCGTGGATCGTCCGCGTGTACGATCCCGGGCGCGGCTAGCGGCGTTCCAGCACCGCGCTCCATGCATAGCCGCGATAGAGCGGAGTGAATTTGAGCGTCAGCCCATGGTCCTCGGCGACGCGTTTGAGCACCGCCGGCAATTCGCGGCGCGGACAGACGTGGAAGTCGTTGAGCGATTTGAAGTGGAGCCGCTTGAGCAGCGCGGGCAGCCGCTCATACTGGCCGAAATCGACGATGTGCAGGCCGCCCCCCGGCGCGAGGCTCGCGGCGCTCCGCTCGATCGCTTCCTGCCAAGGCGGGATCATCGACAGCGTGTAGCTCATGAAGACGCGGTCGACCTGCTCCAGCCGGAAGAGCTGCGCGGTGTCGAAGGTCCCGGCATCGCCCTGGGCGAGGGTGATACGATCGGAGAGCCCGGTGCGCGCGACCGATTTGCGCGCGGTCGCGAGCATTGCCTCGCTGATGTCGAAGCCGTGAAAGCGCGCATCGGGCCACGCCTTCGCCGCGACGATCAGGTTACGCGCGGTGCCGCAGCCGACCTCGACCACGGTTCCGCCCGGCGGCGGCGCGAGATTGCGGATCAGCTGGTCGCGCCCCACCAGGTAGAATTTGCGGGTGAGGTCGTAGAAGTGACGATGGAGCGCATAGACATCGTCCATCAGCGCCCGCTGGTCGTGCGCCATCGCGGTCATGCGTGCGGCCTCAGCGTCCAGAGATGCGTCGCGCCATAGACCGACGAACGATCGCGCTGCGACCAGTCGTCGCGCGTCGCCGCATCGGCATATTCCCATTGATCGAGGATCGTCGCGGGCACATGGCCCGCCACCACGTCCGGCGCCGCCGCAGTGCGATAGAGCACGCGCGCGCCCGGCTTCGCGGTGCGGGTGATCTCGCTCCAGATCCGGGTGAGCTGCGCGTCGGTCATCCAGTCCTGCGCGTCGAGCAGGATGTAGCGATCGAGCGATTGCGCCGGCATGCTCTCCAGATAATCGGCATAGTTGGTGTGCCGCACCTCGACGCGGTCGGCGCGGTCGCGCACCGCGTCATGGTTTGCAGCCTGCAGATAGGGCGGCAGCGGCGCGTCCGCGTGCTTGCCATAGGCCCGGCCGAACGCCTGCCACGCGTAGAAATTGTCCTTGATGTCGAAATCGCAGGCGAGCTTGCGCAGCCGGCTGCGCAGCGCGCCGGTGATGCCCTGCGCGTCGTCGATCTTGAGCAGGTCATATTGCGCCGGCGGGATGCCGAAGCCGAACAGCGCGGCGGGCTGATCGACCAGCCAGCGCAGGAACTTCTTCTCGAAAAACGGCGCGTAGCGCGTCTCGAAGATCGCGCGCTGCTCCTCGATCGTCTGCGCCTTGAGGATCTCGCGCGCGTCGATGCCGTAGAGCCGCCCGAGGAAATGGACGAAGCCGATCAGCTTGCCGAGCAGGCCCTGCCGGTAGAATCCCGTCGCGAAGCCCGAGATGCGGCGGCGTCCGCGCAGATCGCGGCCCTCCCAATAGGCGCGGGTCGCCGCGTCGAGATGCGGGCGCAGATACCGTTCGTACAGCGCGATGTTGTCGGCGCGGTCGGCCTCGGCGAAGAACGCACGGAAGCTCGCATAATCGGGCAGATGCAACGCCGCCGCCTGTTTGAGCTTGTTGAGCGCGACATGCGCGGGATTGAGGTCGACCGCGGTGATCCGCTTCGGGTCGGCGGTCAGATAGGAGAAGACGTTGCAGCCGCCCGATGCGATCGCGACGACATGGCTGTCGGGGGTGATCTCCAGCGCCTCCATGTCGACCACCGGGTCTTCCCAGATCTGGGCATAGACCAGCCCGCGAAACGCGAAGGTGAAGGCGCGCTCGAGCAGCCCTTCCTTGCTGAGATGTTCGTGGCGGTGGACCGCGCCTCGGACGGCGCCGTTCTTTGGCGTCTTGGCAAGAGTTCCCATGGCCGGACTCCAGATGCGCGCCGTCGGGTCTGCCCGGCGGCTCGCGCATCTGCTAGCCCGACCATGTGACAGCTGCCGGTCAGTCAGGTCACTGTTTCGTGACGCTGCCGACCTCGGGCCAGTCGGTGTCGCCGACGCGGCTGAGCGTCATCTCGAAGATCCGCCGCGGCGGCTGGCCGGGGGCAACATAGTCGCCGGTCTCGGTCCATTTGCCGCCCGCGAAGCTGGCGACGTAGCGAATCGTCGCGGGCCCCGCGGGAACCTCCCACGTCCAGCCGGTGTCGGTCAGCGTCAGCTGGAAGCGGCCGCTGCGGCCCTGCGCGTGGCTGCTCATCCAATAGCTCTGGGTCGCGGCGTCGTACGAGATCGCGCCGAACGCGTGAAAGCCGACCTTGCCGTCCGCCATATAGGCCTTGCCCTCGACCAGCGTCAGCGTGCCGTCGAGGAAGCTGCCGACGCGCTCGGTCTGGGTCATGCGGATCTCGCCGCGCGGCGTCGTGCTCGTCGCCGGGCCGCGCCAGATGCCGAGCATCGCCGCGAGCTTCGCCATCGCCGCCTGCTGCGCCGCGATCGTCGCCATGTCGGCCGCCTGCGCCTGCGCCGCCGCCGGAACCCCCAGTGCCAGCGCGCAAACCACTATCATCGTCTTCATCGCATCGTCCCCGTTGCTCGATCGGGTGCGCAGTGGCAGCCTTTCCGCCAATGCCCGCCGCCCGGACCCTTCGCCAAAGCCGCGCCGCCGCCCCGGCCGGCAAGCCGCGTTTCGTGAACCGCGTCGCGGACTTCGTGAAACGCGCCTGGCGCGATTCGCCGCCGGGCTTTCCTTTGCTGTGGATCGGTTGTTTCGGCGCGGCGGGGCTGATGGTGGTCACCGGCGGCTTCGGCACCGGGCGGCTCGCGCTGGGGTCGCGCATCGGCTTCTGGCTGCTGCTGATGGCGTGGAACGCGTTCAAATGGCAGCTCTGGTTCGCGTGGCGGGTGCGCAAGCCCGCCGATTGGCCGCGCGCGTCGCTGGCGGGAACGTTGGTGCTCAATCTGTCGCTGCCGGTCGAGATAGCGCTGTGCGGCGCCGCGGTCGGCGAGCCGATGCGCTTCGACCCGCTCGAGACGTGGAGCCGCGCGCTGGCGATCTCGGCAGTGATCATCGTCGTCGCGTCGCTGGTTGCCTGGGTGTTGCTCCGCCGGCCCGCGGCGCCGGCGGCGGGGGTCCCGGCCGACGGGCTGCTCGGCCGCGCGCGCGTCGCGCCCGAGGCGCTCGCCGCAGTCGAGGCCGAGGATCATTATTGCCGCGTCCATCGGCGCGACGGCCACAGCGCGCTAATCCATTACCGTTTCGGCGACGCGCTCGCCGAGCTCGCCGGGCTCGACGGGGCGCAGGTCCATCGCGGCGTCTGGGTCGCCGCCGGTGCGGTCGAGGGGGCGGAGCGCGATGGGCGGCGTTGGCGGCTGCGGCTCGCCGGGGGCGCGGCGGTTCCGGTCAGCGCGACCTATGCGCCCGAAGCGCGGCGGCGGCGCTGGCTGCGCGCGCCGCCGCGCCCGGGAGCTTAGTGAGTCGTGTCGATGGCGTTGCCGGTGTCGCGGGCGCCCTGCGCCACCGTGTCTCCGACCTCGTCGGCGGTGTTCTCGATCGCCTGACCGGCGCGGTCGGCACCGTTCTCGATCATGTCGCCGGTCTTGTCGGCGGCGTTCTCGATGCTGTCGCCGGTCTGGTCGACGGCGCTGGCGAGATTGTCCTGCGCGCTCTCGGAGCAGGCGGCGAGGGCGAGGCCAAGCGCGAATATGGGCGTGAGGGCGAGAACAGATTTGCGCATTTCGGTCTCCAGAGATTGTCTCGGTCTAGCCAGCACAATCCCGAGGGCGTAGGGAGCGCGGCATGTCGCGCCGTATCGCCATCGCCTCGGATCATGCCGCCATCGTCATGAAATCGGAACTCGCCGAATGGTTGCGTTCCGCCGGCCATGCGGTGACCGACCTCGGCCCGGACAGCACCGCGAGCGTCGACTATCCCGATTATGGCTATGCGCTCGCGCGGACGATCGAGCGCGGCGATGCCGAGTTCGGCGTGGCTTTGTGCGGATCGGGGATCGGCATCTCGATCGCAGTCAATCGCAATCCCGCCGCGCGCTGCGCGCTGGTCTCCGAGCCGCTCTCGGCGCGCCTGGCCCGCGAGCACAACGACGCCAATGTCGTCGCGATGGGTGCCCGGCTGCTCGGCATCGAAATGGCCAAGGCGTGCGTCACCGCCTTTCTCGAAACCAGCTTCGGCGGCGATCGTCACCAGCGCCGCGTCGACAAACTCAGCCATCCCGAAAGGAGCCCCGTATGAGCACCAACCCCCAGACGGCAGGGCTCCAGCCCGACGGCTTCTTCACCAAATCGCTTGCCGATGCCGATCCGGCGGTGTTCGCCGGCGTCCGCCACGAGCTCGATCGCGAGCAGCATCAGATCGAGCTGATTGCGTCGGAGAACATCGTCTCGAAGGCGGTGCTCGAGGCGCAGGGCTCGGTGTTCACCAACAAATATGCCGAGGGCTATCCCGGCAAGCGCTATTATCAGGGCTGCCATCCCTCCGATGAGGTGGAGCAGCTGGCGATCGATCGCGCCAAGCAGCTGTTCGGCTGCGACTTCGCCAACGTCCAGCCGCATTCGGGCGCGCAGGCCAATGGCGCGGTGATGCTCGCGCTGACGAAGCCGGGTGACACGATCATGGGGCTCAGCCTCGATGCCGGCGGCCACCTCACCCACGGCGCCAGGGCGGCGATGTCGGGCAAATGGTTCAACGCGATCCAGTACGGCGTGCGCCCCGACGACCATCTGATCGACTTCGATCAGGTCGAGCGGCTGGCGAAGGAGCATCGCCCCAAGCTGATCATCACCGGCGGCTCGGCCTATCCGCGCCATATCGATTTCGCCCGCTTCCGCGCGATCGCGGACGAGGTCGGCGCGATCTTCATGGTCGACATGGCGCATTTCGCCGGCCTCGTCGCGGGCGGGGTGCATCCGACGCCGTTCGGCCACGCCCATGTCGTCACCACCACCACCCACAAGACGCTGCGCGGCCCGCGGGGCGGCGCGGTGTTCACCAATGACGAGGCGATCGCCAAGAAGATCAACTCGGCGGTGTTCCCCGGCCTCCAGGGCGGCCCGCTGATGCACGTCATCGCCGCCAAGGCGGTCGCGTTCGGCGAGGCGCTGCGCCCCGACTTCAAATCCTATGCCGCGGCGATCGTCGAGAACGCCAAGGTGCTGGCGGCGACGCTCAACGAGCGTGGCGCCAATCTCGTCTCGGGCGGCACCGACACGCATTTGGCGCTGGTCGATCTCACCCCGCTCGGCGTGACCGGCAAGGACGCCGACGAGGCGCTCGAGCGCGCCGCGATCACCTGCAACAAGAACGGCATCCCCAATGATCCGCTGCCGCCGGTCAAGACCAGCGGCATCCGCGTCGGCTCGCCGGCGGGCACCACCCGCGGCTTCGGCCCCGCCGAGTTCCGCGAGATCGGCAACATGGTCGCCGACGTGCTCGACGGCCTGCGCAAGAATGGCGAGGCGGGCGACGCGCAGATCGAGGCCAATGTCCGCGAGCGGGTACGCGCGCTGTGCGAGCGCTTCCCGATCTATCCGGAGGGCTGAATGGAGTCGGGGGTCGTTCGGCTGGAGCAGTGCCTGCATTGCGAAGCCGGGGTCGATGTCGATGCCCGCTTCTGCCCGCATTGCGGCAAGCGGGTTGTGCGCGCTGCAGCTCCGGCGGACGACGCCACCTTGCGCGCGACTGCCTCGGAACTCGCCCGGGGAACTCTGGGTGAGGTGCGAACGCTCACGATCGAGGCGCTGAAGAGCAAGACCGGCAAGCGCCTGGCAGCCGGCGCCGCGCTGGGTGCCGCCGCGGGCGTGGCGTTGCCGCTGCTCACCGTCGGCGCCGGTGCCGTGCTGGGCGCCGGCTATGTCGCGTTCAAGCGATTGACCCGGTAATGCGCTGCCCGTTCTGCGGAAATGAAGACAGCCAGGTGAAGGACAGCCGTCCCACCGAAGACGGGGCGGCGATCCGGCGGCGGCGGCAGTGCGAGGCCTGCGCCGCGCGCTTCACCACCTTCGAGCGCATCCAGCTGCGCGACCTGACGGTCGTGAAGAGCGGGGAACGGCGCGAGCCGTTCGAGCGCGACAAGCTCGTCCGCTCGGTCTCCACTGCGGCGCGCAAGCGGCCGATCACCGCGGCGCAGATCGAACGGCTGGTCTCGGGCATCCAGCGTCAGCTCGAGACGCAGGGCGATGCCGAGATCCCGTCGCAGCGGATCGGCGAGCTGGTGATGCACGGGCTGAAGGGTCTCGATTCGGTCGCCTATATCCGCTTCGCCTCGGTCTATAAGGATTTCCGCGAGGCCAGGGATTTCGAGGAATTCGCCGGCAATGTGAGCGAGGTCGGCAAAGGGTGAACCCGGTCATCGTCCTCGTGCGCCCGCAACTGGGCGAGAATATCGGCAAGGCGGCGCGCGCGATGCTCAATTTCGGGCTGACCGAGATGCGCCTCGTCGCCCCGCGCGACGGCTGGCCCAATCCGTCCGCCGGACCGGCGGCGAGCGGCGCCGATCTCGTGCTCGAGAAGGCGCAGGTCTTCGACAGCGTCGCCGATGCGGTGGCCGATTGCACGCAGGTCTTCGCGACCACGGTGCGCAAGCGCGGCGTCTCCAAGCCGGTGGTCACGCCCGAGCAAGCCGCGCGCGACATCCGCGCGGCGGACGAGCGTTCGGCGATTCTGTTCGGCCCCGAGCGCTCGGGGCTCGAGACCGACGATGTCGCGCTCGCCCGGACGATCGTCACCGTGCCGATCAATCCCGAGTTCGGCTCGCTTAATCTCGCTCAGGCGGTGATCCTCGTCGCCTATGAATGGTCGAAGGGCGCGCAGCTCGCCAGTCCGCCGACGACCGATCTCGATCCGCCCGCCCCGCAGGAAGAGCTCGACGGCATGATCGGCCAGCTCGATGCGATGCTCGACGAATCGGGCTATTATTTCCCGCCCGATCGCGTCCCCGCCACGCGGCGGACGCTGCGCACGCTGCTCACCAAGCCGGGCTGGTCGTCGCAGGAGCTCCGCACGCTGCGCGGCGTGCTCTCCGCGCTCGACGGCAAGAAGCTTCATCGCGGCCGCTGACACGCTCGTCGCTGCGCGCTTCGGCAATGGCAGGATGGCGTTACGCTGACCGAATCTTTCGGTGGCGGAGAATGTCGATGCGTTTTGTGGTCATCCTTGCCGGGGTCCTGCTCCCATCGCCGGCGCTCGCGTCGCAGGCGTCGGATCCTGTCGCGCCGCCCGCGGCCGAAAAGCCCGCCGAGAAGAAGATCTGCCGGGCGATGCCGCAGACGGGCTCGATCATGACGAAGCGCGAATGCCACACCCGCGGCGAATGGGCGGAGATCGCGAGGCGCTCGACCGCGGCGCGCGAGAAGCTCGATCGCGATTATGGCGGCCGCACCGGCGGGATCGGGGTGAGTTCGGCGCGTCAATAAATCCCGGCGCCGGCGCGCCGGGCCGCTCAGCGCGCGTCGAACCGGACGAATTCATAGGCGATCGAGGCCTCGACCAGCTGGTCCCACAATGCCGCGATCGGCTCCTCGGGGATGCCCGCGGCGCGGGCATGCGCGCGGACATTGGCGATGACCTGCGCCTTGCGTGCCTCGTCGCGGACATGGCCGCGCTCGGGCTTGATGCGCGCGGCGGCGTCCATATAGCCGAAGCGACGCGTGAGCAGCGCCACCAGCGCGCGGTCTACGGCGTCCACCCCGGCGCGGACCTCGGCCATCGTCGTGCAGGCTTCGGGATCGATCGTGTCTTGCATGCCAGCCCCTTGGCGGGGCGCCGCGCGCCTGTCCAGCTTGACTCATCGGCATCGGGTCGCTAACCGCGCGCCTTCGCAATGGCCCCGCACCCCGGTGAAGCGGTGGCCCTGCCTTTCCCACAAGGATTCAGCAGGCGGAGACCGGGATCAACCCCGCTTTCCCGAACGGGAGCGCGGATTACGTCGTTAGCGATTGCAAAGGATTAGATATGTCGAAGCGCTCCAGCGCCAAGTATAAGCTCGATCGCCGGATGGGCGAGAACATCTGGGGTCGCCCGAAGAGCCCGGTCAACAAGCGCGAGTATGGCCCCGGCCAGCACGGCCAGCGCCGCAAGGGCAAGATGTCGGACTTCGGCATCCAGCTGCGCGCGAAGCAGAAGCTCAAGGGCTATTACGGCGACGTCACCGAGAAGCAGTTCAAGAAGGCCTATGAAGAGGCGTCGCGCATGAAGGGCGATACCGGTCAGAACCTGATCGGCCTGCTCGAGCAGCGCCTCGACATGATTGTCTATCGCGCCAAGTTCGCGCCGACGATCTTCGCCGCCCGCCAGTTGGTCAATCACGGCCACGTCCTCGTCGACGGCGAGAAGTGCAACATCGGTTCGCGTCGCATCAAGCCGGGCCAGACCGTGTCGCTCCGCTCGAAGGCGCAGGAAATGGCGCTGGTGATGGAGGCGCAGAGCCTCTCCGAGCGCGACATCCCCGACTATGTCTCGCCGGACGGCGCCTCGAAGATCACCTTCACGCGCATCCCGACGCTCGACGAAGTGCCGTATCCGGTGCGCATGGAACCGAACCTCGTCGTCGAGTTCTACTCGCGCTAGGCTTCGGCTTCCCTCGGGAAACAAATCGGGGCGGTCCTTGCGGGCCGCCCCTTTTTGTTGGTCACGGGTTGGCGGGAAGCTTCATCGTCGTCCGCAGGAACTGATCGATCCGGTCGAGCATCGCCGCGCGCACCGCGCTGTCGTCGAGCTGGTGGTCGAGCCCCTTATACTCGATCAACTCGACCGGGCGGCCGGCGCCGCGCAGCTTCGATGCCATCAGCTGCGATTGGCCGATCGCGACGTTGAGGTCCCTGTCGCCGTGGAACAGCAGCACCGGCGCCTTGATCCGCCCGGCATTCTGCGCGGGCGAGGCTTCGGCCCAGAGCGATTCGGCGCCGATGATGTCCTTGACCTGCTGGTCGCTCGATGAGTTTTTGAGCTCGTTGCGCAACCGCTCGAGGTCGGTCACCGGGGCGATCGCAGTGATCGCCTTGAACAGGTCGGGGTCGAGCATGCTCGACTGGAGCGCGGCATAGCCGCCATAGGACCAGCCGACGATCGCCAGCTTGTCGGGCGTGGTGATCCCTTCCGACACCAGCCAGCGGCCGGCATCGTTGACGTCGCCCATCGCCGCCTTCCACGAGCGGAAGCCATTGCCCTTGAACCAGCGCTCGCCATAGCCGCTCGAGCCGCGATAATTGGGCTGGATCACAGCATAGCCGCGCGCGGCGAAGAATTGCGAGAGCCAGTCGAAGCCCCATTCGTCGCGCGCCGAGGGGCCGCCATGCGGCATCACGATCGCGGGCAGGTTCTTGCCGTCGCTGCCGGGCGGCAGCGTCAGATAGGCGGGCACCATCGTGCCGTCGCCTGCGCGATAGGTGATCGCCTTGACCGCCGCGAGCTTGACTCCGGCAAGGTCGGGCCGCGCCGGCGCGATCTCGGCCATCTTCTTGGTCGGCTGGTCGAGCAGATAATAGCTGCCCGGATTGAGGTCGCTGCCGGCGAACACCACCAGCTTCTTCTCGTCGAGGCTCGCATCGGTCACCGCGATGCTCGGCGATCCCGACACGGCCTTGCCGAGCGAGGCGACCAGCGCGCTGATCTTGGGGTCGAAATAGCTGACATGGCGCCGGTCGGTGGCATAGCTCACCCCCACCACGCGCTGCTGGCGCCCGATCCGCACCAGTCCGTCGACATCGACATCGGGCCGCGCGAGCACGAGATCGCGCTTCAGGCTGCCGTCGAGCGCGACCTTGTACAGCGCCTTGCGCCCGTCGGCATTGTCGAAGCCATAGGCGACGTTGAGGTCGCGATCGACGGCATAGGGCCAGAATCCGTCGCTCAGATAGCCGGTGAACTTGACCGTGCTGAGCGGCTCCCATTCCTTTCCGTCGGCACGGCGATATTTATAGACCATCTCGTCGCCGAAATAGCCGCTCGACAGCCGCGGCTGCGTCGCCATCACCCGGGTCACGCCATGGCCGTCGGTGATGTAGTCGGCGCCCGTTGCGCGCGGCCCTTCGACGGTGGTGCGCTTGAGCGAGACGGTGTCCACCCGCTCGATGCCCAGCCCCTCGCGGGTCTGCGCCACCAGCGTGCCGGTGCCCTGCTCGGGAACGAACTGCCGCAGCATCAGCACATGGCTGCCGGTGTCGTCGGGCAGCCAGTCGAGGATGCCGCCGCCATAATAGCGCTCGTACAATTCGCCGAGCTTCTGGCGCGCGCTGAGCTCCTTCGCGTTCGAGCCGTCGGCGTCGATCGCGATCATGCGGGTCATTCCGGCGGGATCGCCCGCGCGGTCGACGATGCCGAACAGCGTGCAGACCAGCCGGGTCGATGTCGACCAGGCGCAGCTGCTCAGCCGGATCGGTGGCGTGCCCGGATAATTGAGGATCGACTTGAGCTGCCCGTCCGGCGTCGAGACCACGAGGCCGGTTCCCCGCGTGCCCGTCGCCACCACCAGCGCCACGCGCTGCCCGTCGGGCGAGACGCTCACGTCGCGCACCATTTCGCGTGCGCCAAATTGTTTGGCCTGCACGCTCTGGGCGGCCGCAGGCACGGCGATGCTCAACGACACACCCAGTGCCGCAAGATTTCGGATCATGGATTTCCCCCGATGGAACTACGCCGCGAACCTATCGCCAAATTGCGGAGGATCAAGCGGACTTGCCGCGCGGGAATCGCGCTGTCACAATTCGTTCGGCCTGAACCACGATAGGGTGTCCATGACCGCGCTGAGCCTGTCCGATTTCACCGCCGGAGCGGTCTATGACGTCGCGGCGGGCGACGCGGTGTTCCCGCTCACGCTCGACAGGGTGCAGGCGCTCGCCGATTCGGGGCGCGAGGGCGGTGCGTTCCGTCTCGAGTTCGTCGGCCCCGACGCGCCGGTGCTGCCGCAGGCGATCTATCGCTTCGCGGGCGCCGGAGACGCGCACGAGATCTTCATCGTGCCGATCGCCCGCGATGCCGGGGGCGTGCGCTACGAAGCCGTGTTCTACTGAGGCTCAGGCCGCCGCGCGCCATTCCCACAGATCATAGGCGCCGCGATCGTCGTCGAGGATCGTGAAGCCCAGCCGCGCATAGAGCGTGCGTGCCGGATTGTTCTTCTCGACATGGATGGTCACGCGCCGCTCGCGCAGCCGCGCCTGCGCGAACAGATCATGGAGCAGCGCCGCGCCGATCCCCTGGCCGCGCGCCTCGGGGATCAGCGAGATGTCGACGATCCGGATCTCGCCGGGCATGTCATGCAGGTAGAGGCGGCCGATCGCCGCGCCGCCATGCTCGACGATCCATGCCTCCATGCCGCGATAATGCTGCTGGTAATGCGCATGCTGCGCGGCATGCTGCTGGGCGAGGAACATCCGCTTGGCCTCTTCGGGCCAGGGCAGCGGCGCCAGCTCCTCGGTGCGCGTCGAAGCATAGAGCGCGGCGGTGAAGGGCAGGTCCGCATCCGACATCGGCCGAAGTGCGATGCCGAGCGCGGCGGCCCGGTCCAGCGGGAGCGGCACGATCGGCTCAGGGGCGCGGCGGGAAGACGCCCTGCAGCGCGATGCAGAAGTTCAGGGTCAGATAGGGCATCATGTTGTTGTGCGGCAGGCTGCCGCCGTTGGGCGCCAGCGCCTGCGGCGCCATCTGGACGAGCGGCGTCAGCGTCGTCGAATAGATGTTGAGCGTCGATCGCGACAGCGCGCTGTCGGTCGGGATGTTCTTCTCCGCGGTGTCGCCGGAGGCCGCCATGAGGTTGTGATTGTGAAACGGCATCTCGCTGGTCAGCAAGGTCACCGTCTCCGAGCCACCGATCTGGCCGAGATCGTACAGGGACAGGCCCGGGCCCTGGCCGGGATGGAGCGGTACCGATCCCTGCATGTCGGGAAGCGCGAAAGTGCTCTTGCCATCACCGCCATAGACGGTGCCGAGCAGCGAAAAGAGCGCCGTATTCTGCGAGATCGGCAGGAGCTGCCCGTTGCAGAGCGCCCAGCCGGTGGGTGCGAAGTTGAACGGAAAGACCCGGATTTCGGCAACGAACGGATCGGCCAAGGCTCGGCTCCTCAGGTTTGGCTCGGGAAGATCCCGAACAGCGAGATGATGAAATCGACGCAGAGATAGGGCTGCATGTTCTCGTGCGGCTGGTTGCCGCCGACCGGCGTTATCGCCTGCGGACTCATCGGGTCGCCGGCCACAGCGTTCAGGAACGCATCGATCGATGTCGACTGGCCGATCAGCAGGTTGGTCGGGGTCGGGCCGCTCGCGGTGTTCGTCGATCCCAGCATGGCATGGGTGTGGATCGGGAGCTGTTGCGTGGTCAGCGTGACTTCCTCGACACCGCCGGTCTCGCCGAGAATATAGGTGGTGCCCGCGCTGGTGCCCTGATGGAGCGGCGCACGGCCGCGCAGATCGGGCAACCCGAACGTTTCCTGGCCGTCGCCGCCAAAGGTGGTGCCGATCAACTGAAACAGCGTCTCGTTCTCGGAGATCGCCAGCAGCTGACCTTCGCAGAACATCCAGCCATTGGGCGGGAAATTCCCGGCGAACATCCGGATTTCACCGACATAGGGTTGTGCCATCGGCCGTTTCCTCAGTTCTGCGAGGGGAAGATGCCCTGAAGCGCGATGCACCAGGACAGCGTCAGGAACGGTTGCCGGTTCTCGTGCGGCTGGCTTCCGCCAACGTTGCTCACCGAGCTGCCGATCAGCGCCGTCAGCGCCGCGGGCCCGGTATAAAGATCGTTCGGTGCCGAGGACGACAGCAGCGTGGTGGCATCGGGGATCTGCGTGGTCGGATTGGCCGAGGTCGCCTGCAGCATGTGCTGGTGCGTGGGCATTTCGCTGATCGTCAGCGTATGCGCGCGTTCGCCGCCGGCCTGGCCGAGGTTGAAGCCGTTGGCGAAATGGATCGGCACGCGTCCGCGCAGGTCGGGAAGCGCGAAGGTCGTCTGTCCGTTGCCGCCATAGGTCGTGCCGAGCAGCGCGAACAGCGCCTGATTCTGGTTGATCGGCAGAAACTGGCCGTTGCAAAGCGCCCAGCCCTTGGGTGCGAAGGCAAAGGAAAAAAGCCTCAGCTCCGACAAAAACGGCTCAGCCATGCCCGATTCTCCCCCGATGCCCTATCGTTTACCAGCGAAACGAAATTGGCAAGTCCTATTATTCAGGTTCGCAAGACGTCTCGAAAACTATCCTCAAGATCAGTGTAACTTTGATGACAGTTGCATCGCAGCATAATCGATGAAGACCGGCCAGTTGTCGCGGTTATTGTGCCCGCCCTGATGCTGACGAAACGCGACTTTACCGTCGGTTAGCCCGGTCAACACCGGTGGAAACCCGTCCGTCGTCAATCCTTGTCGGCCCAGCAGCACCCATGCCGGGGACGCCGCGACCGCGGCGAGGAAGCTTCCTCTCGGGTCGACCCAGCCGTCGCCGGTCTCGACGGTGCCCGCGCCGATGAAGATCGGGCGCGGCGCGGCGAGCGCGATCAGCATATGCGAGTCGATCGGCAGGTCGGCGGGCGTCAGCGGCCCGGCATATTTGAGGAAGTTGCCGGCGAACCAGTGATATTCGCCACCTGCGGCGAGGTTGCCGATCCGCTCGCCGAAATCGCGGCGATAGAGCGCCGCGCCGCCGGCGCCCGACGATCCGATGAAGCCGATCGCGAAACGCGGGTCATAGGCCATGGTGACGAGCGCCGCCTTGCCGTAGCGCGAAAGACCCTCGATGCCGATCCGGCTCGCATCGATCGCGCGGTCCTTCGTCAATGCGTCGAGCGCGCGGCTCGCGCCCCATGCCCAGGCGCGCAGCACGCCCCAATCCTCCGGGCCGCGGCGCTTGCCACGCAGCGAGATGCCGATCACGCCATTGTCCAGCGCCCCGCCATTATCTGTTTGGATCGAATTGGCGACGAGCACCGCATAGCCGAAGCCGCGCGCGAGCAATTGCTCGGTATAGGGCGGGCCGGGATCGGGCGCGCGCGGCGGGCCCGGAAAGCGGAAGCCCTCGGGAAAGCCGAACGAGAGGATCACCGGCACCGGCCGTCGCGCCGCGGCGGGAAGCGTGTAGCGCAGCGCGATCTCGGCCTTGGCCGCGGGCCAGGCGCGATTGTCGGCGATGCCGGTGAGCCAGTATTTGACGACGGGCTTGTCGCCCTCGATCGCGCGCTCCTGCCTGTCGAGCCGCCAATGGATCGCGGGCGCGGTCGCCGGAACCCGGCCATAGATCTCGCGATCGAACAGCGCCACGATCTCGCGCCGCCGCCGCGCCCAGTCTTTCGCGGTGGTCACCGGCGTGCCGTCGGCGAAGCGAAGCAGCGCGGGAAGTTGTGGCATCCCGCCGGCCCGGGCCTCGTCGTAATTGGCGGCATTGGGGACGTCGGGCTTGAATCCGTCGGCACCGGGGCGGGTGTCGGCGATGCCGAGCAAGTCGAGCATCGCGCGCCGGTCGATGTCGGCGGCGCGGTAATCCTGTTGCGCCGCGGCCGGCATCGCCGCCACCGCCAGCATCAGCAGCGCATTTCTCCAGCGCATCGATCCCCTCCATGTTATCGCTATCATTGCTGCCCGAACTTGTCCCTGCTTGCAATGTCGGGCGGCCCAGCTTGTCGGTGCCGCAAGGCGCTGCCACACTTGCGGGATCTTCATCCCGGAGTTGCCCATGCGCCGTGCATTTTCCGTACTGACCCTGCTCGCGAGCACCGCCGCCGCGGCCCAGACTGCCCCGCAAATCTCGCTCGATACGCTCAAACAGGTCACCGAGCGTCTCGCCTCGGACGAGTTCGAGGGGCGCGCACCGACCACCGCAGGCGAGGAGAAGACGCTCGCCTATCTGGTCGAGCGCTTCCGCAAGGCCGGACTCCAGCCGGGCAACAAAGGCAGCTGGTTCCAGGATGTGCCGCTGGTCGAGCTCACGCCGCAAAATGTCGCGCCGCTCAGCTTCACCGGCGGCAAGGCGCCGGTCAGCCTCGACTATCGCAAGGACATGGTGATCGGCACCTATCAGGTGACGCCGAAGGCGCAGGTCAAGGACAGCGACGTCGTCTTTGTCGGCTATGGCATCAATGCGCCCGAGCGCGGCTGGAACGATTATGCCGGCGTCGATGTGAAGGGGAAGACCGTCGTCATCCTCGTCAACGATCCCGATTGGCAGACGCAGGGGCTGCAGGGCGATTTCGGCGGCCGGGCGATGACCTATTATGGCCGCTGGACCTACAAATATGAGGAGGCGGCGCGGCAGGGTGCGGCCGCCGCGATCATCATCCACGATACCGAGCCGGCCGCCTATGGCTGGGGGGTGGTGCAATCCTCGTGGACCGGGCCGCAGCTCGAGCAGGACACGCCGGGCGATCATATGGACCAGTCAAAGGCGATCGGCTGGATACAGCAGGACGGCGCCAAGGCGCTCTTCGCCAGCGCCGGCAAGGATTATGCGGCGCTGCTCGAGGCGGCGAAGCACAAGGGTTTCAAGGCGGTGCCGCTCGGCGTGAAGGCCAATGTGTCGTTCGACAACGGCATCCGGCGCCAGGCCTCGAAGAACGTCGTCGGCGTGCTGCCGGGCAGCGCGCGGCCGAACGAATATGTCCTCTATTCGGCGCATTGGGATCATCTCGGCCGCTGCGATGCCGTCGATGGCGACGACATCTGCAACGGCGCGCTCGACAATGCCTCGGGCAGCGCCGCTTTGGTCGCGCTCGCCGAGGCGCATGCCAGGGCCGGGCCGGCGAAGCGCAGCCTCGTCTTCCTCGCCGTCACCGCCGAGGAATCGGGGCTGCTCGGCTCCAAATTCTATGCCGAGAACCCGGTCTTCCCGCTGTCGCAGACCGTCGGCGGGGTCAACATGGATGGCGTCAACAATGTCGGCCGGGCGAAGGATTTCGTGCTGATCGGCGTCGGCAAGTCCGAGCTCGAAGATCTGGTGAAGCCCTTCGTCGCCGCGCAGGATCGGGTGATCGTCGCCGAGCCCACGCCGGAGCGCGGCTTCTATTACCGCTCGGATCATTTCAGCTTCGCCCGGCTCGGCGTGCCGATGCTCTATGGCGAGAGCGGCGAGGATTTGCGCGTCGGCGGCAAGGAAGCCGGCAAGAAGGCCTCGGACGACTATACCGCCAATCGCTATCACAAGCCGCAGGACAATTATGATCCCAACTGGAACTGGGATGGTGCGATCGAGGATCTGACGATCTTCTACGGCCTCGGCCGCCAGCTCGCCGAGGGATCGACCTGGCCCAATTGGTATCCCACCGCCGAATTCCGCGCGGTCCGAGACAAGAGCCGCGCGGGGCGGTAAAGGGCGCGGCATGATTCTGCCGCCTCCGCCCGAATGGGCTCCGCACGACGCCGTCTGGATCGGCTTTCCGAGCCACCCCGAATTGTGGCTCGACGATCTCGAGCCCGCGCGCGCGGAAGTCGCCGCCTTTGCCCGCGCGGTCCATGCCGGCGGGCGCGGCGAGACGGTGATCCTCGTCGCCGCCGATGAGGAGGCCGCGGCCGCGGCGCGCGAGCATGCCGGCGACGTCGCCAAGGTCGTCGTCGAGCCGTTCGGCGACATCTGGCTGCGCGATACCGGCCCGATCCTCGACGGCGCCGGCACCGCGCATGATTTCCGCTTCAACGGCTGGGGCGGCAAATATGATCTGCCCGGCGACGGCGACGTCGGTCTCCGGCTGGCGCGGCGCGAAGGGCGTGCGGTCGAGACGCGCGACTGGATCCTCGAGGGCGGCGCGATCGACGGGGACGGCACCGGGCTCGCCGTCACCACCGAGCAATGCCTGCTCAATCCCAATCGCAATCCGGGGCTGAGCCAGGGCGAGGTCGAGGCGCGGCTGGCCGCCGATCTCGGCTACACCCGCGTGCTGTGGCTCGGCGACGGGCTGCTCAACGATCATACCGACGGCCATGTCGACAATCTCGCGCGCTTCGTCGGCGAGAACCGGCTGCTGATCCCGCAAGCTGCCGACAACGACCCCAATTGGCGCGTCTATCAGGACGCCGCGCAGCGCGCCGCGGCGTTCGGCGTCGAGGTCGTCCGCTTCCCCTCGCCGGGGCGGGTGCTCGGCCCCGACGAGGAGATCGTGCCCGCGAGCTACATGAACTTCTACATCGGCAACGCCGCGGTGGTGGTCCCGGTCTACGGCGAGGACAATGACGATGCCGCGATCGCCGCGCTCGCGGAGCTTTTCCCCGGCCGACAGGTTGTCGGGCAGCGCGCCGATCATATCTTGACCGGCGGCGGCAGCTTCCACTGCATCAGCCAGCAGCTTCCCCGGCTCTGAGGAACCCATGACCGAGATCACCGTCGCGGCGCTCCAGCTCGCCTTCACCAACGATATCGACGCCAACATCAAGGCGGTCTCCGAGCTCGTCCGCGAGGCGGCGGGGCGCGGCGCGCAGGTCGTGCTGCCCCCCGAATTGTTCGAGGGCGAATATTTCTGCCGGGTCGAGGACGAGGGCCTGTTCGCCAATGCCAAGCCGGTCGCCGAACACAAGGCGGTGCTCGCGATGCAGCACCTCGCATCAGATCTCGGCATCCACATCCCGACCAGCTTCTTCGAGGCCGACGGCCCGCACCATTACAACAGCCTCGCGATGATCGGCCCCGACGGCCGGATCGAGGGCGTCTATCGCAAGAGCCACATCCCCGACGGCCCCGGCTACGAGGAGAAATTCTATTTCCGCCCGGGCAATACCGGCTTCAAGGTGTGGAACGGGCCGGGCGCGAAGATCGGTGTCGGCGTCTGCTGGGACCAATGGTATCCGGAAACCGCGCGCGCGATGATGCTGATGGGCGCCGAAGTGCTGTTCTACCCGACCGCGATCGGCTCCGAGCCGCATGACGACAGCCTCGACACCGCGCGGCTGTGGCGCCGGGCGATGGTCGGCCATGCCGTCTCCAACGTCGTCCCCGTCGTCGCCGCCAACCGCGTCGGCGTCGAGCACGGCCAGACCTTCTACGGCACCAGCTTCATCACCGACGAGCGCGGCGACATCCTCGCCGAGCTCGACCGCGAGGAGACCGGGGTGATCACCGCGAGGCTCGACCTCGACCGGGTCAAGCGCCACCGCGCCGCGTTCGGCTTCTTCCGCGATCGCCGGCCCGAGCTCTACGGGCGGCTGGTGCAGGACATCTGATCGGGGGCTAGCGCTGGTCCGCGGCGTCGTCGCCGATATTCTCGCGGATCTTCACCGGCCGGTCGCAGCCCCTCTCGTCGAGGCGGAGCACGGTGAGATACTGGTCCGCTACGGGCTCCTGCCCGAGCTTGCGCGCCTTCACCGGTTTCCTGTCCTTCGCATATTGCGGGACGCTGTTGGCGCAGCCGGGCTTGCCGATCGCAGTGGGACGGACCGGGGTCTGGTCCTGCGCGAGCGCGGCGGCGGGTAACAGCGCGAGAGCGAGCACGAGAATACGCACGGGCAGCCTCCTGAACGGACGCGCCCATCCTACCCCATTCGAAAGCCTTTATCGAGCGTCGCGCAGCGCCAGCGCGCGGGCGAACACTGCTTCGAACATCGCCGGCGTCAGCCGCCCGGTATTCTGGTTGTAGCGCGAGCAGTGATAGCTATCGATCAGCACCTGCCCGCGCGGCAGGCGATGCTCGGCGAGATGGCCGAAGCGCGCCTTGGGCAGCTTGCCGCCGAGCGCCTTGACCGCCGACTGGTGCGCGATCTCGCCGAGCGCGACGAAGATCCGCGCCGAGGGCAAGGCCGCGATCTCGGCGCTCAGAAAGTCGCGGCAGGCATGGATTTCGACGGGAACCGGCTTGTTGTCGGGCGGCAGGCATTTGACCGCGTTGAGGATGCGGACACCCCTGGGCTCGCGGCCCTCGGCCAGCCCGAACTTCGCCAATGTCGCGAACAGCAGATCGCCCGATGCGTCGCCGGTAAAGGCGCGGCCGGTGCGGTTGGCGCCGTGCTTGCCGGGGGCGAGCCCGACGATCACCAGCCATGGATCGGGGTCGCCCAGCGCGGGCACCGGCGCGTTCCACCAATCGGGATGCTCGGCGCGGAGGCTGGTGCGCAGCGCGACCAGCCGCGGGCAGAGCGGGCAATCGCGGGAGGGCTGGGGGCTTGGCGCGGGCATGAGGCCGCGATAGGCTTGGCGCCGTGCCGACGACAAGCTATGCGATCGCCTTGGGCTCCAACCGCCGCGGCCGCCACGGCAGCCCCGAAGCCGAGATCGCCGCGGCGCTTGGCGCGCTGGGCGGGGTCGTCGCGGTCTCGCCGCTGCTGCGCACCGCACCGCTGGGCCCCTCGAAGCGCCGCTTCGCCAACGCCGTCGCGCTGATCGAGAGCGACGAGACGCCGCCGGAATTGCTCGCCCGATTGAAGGCGATCGAACGCGCGTTCGGTCGGCGGCGCGGGCGGAGCTGGGGGGCGCGGGTGATCGATCTCGACATCGTGCTGTGGTCGGGCGGGACATGGGGCGAGCCGGGGCTGACCGTGCCGCACGCCGCGTTCCGGGCGCGCGACTTCGTGCTGCGGCCGCTGCTCGCGGTGGCGCCCGACTGGCGCGATCCGGTGAGCGGGCTCCGCGTCCGGCAACTGGCGGCGCGGCTGGGGCGGTTGGCTTAGGCCGAACGGGGATGCGCCGGGTTTCGGGAACGACGGAAGCCTGCTAGATTTATCCCGCAATGACGCGCGAGAAGTCCCTCTTCGACGAGAACGATCCGGCCGCCGAGGCTGCCGCCGATGCGCGCGCGGAGGCGGACGTGAAGGCGGGGCGGCTGGTCGGGCACGACGCCGTCAAACGCTGGATCGCGTCGCTCGGAACCGACAAGCCGTTGCCGCGCCCCACTCCCGGCGACTAGCTTTCGAAGGATCGTCTGGACCGACGAGGCGATCGACCATCTCGAAGCGATCATGGCGTATGTCCGGGCCTTCAATCCGCCGGCGGCGGATCGGCTCGGCGAGCGGCTCATCGCCGTGGCGGACAGTCTGGCGGAATATTCGGAGCGCGGACGCGACGACGGTCTGGCCCTATGTGCTGCGCTACCGCGTTGAAGCGGAGGCGGTGATTCTGCGGATCCGACATGGGGCGCGGGATGAGGATTGAGCTGATGGATGCGAAAAGCGGCTAGCGCTGGCAGACCCGCGGGCAAACGCATCCGGATCGGCGCGGTCTCACGTCCCCTCCGTCATCCCGGCCTTGTGCCGGGATCCACCGCGCGACAGGCTGTGCGCGTGAAGATCGACGGCATCCCCTGCGTCTATATCCTCGCCAGCCGCTACAACGGCGCGCTGTACGTCGGCGTGACGTCGAACCTGCCCGGCCGCGTCCTGCAGCACCGCGACGGCACCTATGAAGGCCACACGAAGAAATACGGCATCTGCCGGCTGGTCTATTACGAAGTCTGGGAGACGATGACCGAAGCGATCCCCCGCGAAAAGCGCCTCAAGCGCTGGCGCCGCGACTGGAAGCGCAACCTGATCGAGCGCCGGAACCCGGCGTGGAACGACCTCGCGGCGGGACTGGGGCTGGAACCGTGGGTGCCGTGAGGCGCGGCCCGGTGGATCCCGGCCCAAGGCCGGGATGACGGTTATGGATTTGGGGCGCCGCTCGCCTCCTCCCGTCATCCCGGACTTGTTCCGGGATCCACGGTGCGGCGGGATGAAAGCATCGGAGGTGCAGGGGGTGCTGTGGCGGGATTGGAAGGGGGACCCGATCGAGCGCCAGAGCCCGGAATGGAACGACCTCTTGATGGCGCTGAGGCTTGACCGCTGGCGATATCGCACGGTGAAGTAGTGTCCCCGAGACAAGGGCTGGTCAGCGTGGAGCTTGCTTACTCGATCTTACCTGAACGAACTGCTCGACTGCCCGATACTAATGCTGGCAGTGTAAAGGCATATTGTAGAAAGGCCTCTGTGAACTTTTGAGCCTTGCGAGCATCATCTTCCGTTTCTGGTTCATCACCATGGACGGCATCGTTGCCATCAAGGCGAATCTCATGCGACCAATCACCCATTGCTGCAGTCAGGAGACCCTCTTCCACGAGCTTATTAATTCGCTTGTAGAGATTCAGAGATTTGTGCGCAGGTGCGATAGACTTAGTGCTTGCGTCCAAAGTTTTTCGGAACATTGCCCCTGCGGCATCCCATCGTCCCGAGTGTAAACTTTCCACTCCTTGTAAATAAAACTGGCCAATATTTTCGGGGGTTCCTGTGGGAACTTCGGAGGTATATCTCGGCCAATATTCATCTATAGAATATCCGGAGCCCGGAAATGTTGCCGAATGCTGAATTAGATTTGGCAAGTTTCCATTTAAAGACCTAGCTAAAACTATCATTCCGCCGGTGCAAACCCCACAAATTGTCAGAAGTCGAGCCTGCACCGAAGAACCTCTCACGGCCCATTGATACGCAACGGTGAAGCCGGCGAACTTTGTTAGGCAGTGAGGGCAATCATGTTGAAATTGTGTCGCCACTAGTAGTTTACTCCGCCGCAATCCCCGCCTTAGCGAACATATCCCCGCCGTCGCCTGCGCCGGCATCCTCATTCGCCGCCGGCACCTTCGCCTTCTGCCGCTTGTCGAACGAGTCCCACACCTCGTTCCAGTTCCCCCGCGTCGCGCCCTTCGAATATTCGGTCGCGCGCTGTTCGAAGAAATTGGCGTGCTCGACGCCGTTGAGCAAAGGCGCCAGCCACGGCAGCGGGTGCTCGTCGATCATGTAGATCGGCTTGAGGCCGAGCTGGCCCAGCCGCCAGTCGGCGATGTAGCGGATATACTTCTTGATCTCCTTGGGCGTCATGCCCGTCACCGGGCCCTGCTCGAAGGCGAGGTCGATGAACGCGTCCTCGAGGCGCACCGTGGTCTGGCACATGTCCATGATGTCGGACTTGACCGACTTGGTCAGGCAGTCGCGCTCGCGGGCGAAGGTGTGGAACAGCCGGATGATGCCCTCGCAATGGAGGCTCTCGTCGCGCACCGACCACGAGACGATCTGGCCCATGCCCTTCATCTTGTTGAAGCGCGGGAAGTTCATCAGCATCGCGAAGCTGGCGAAGAGCTGCAGCCCCTCGGTGAAGCCGCCGAACATCGCCAGCGTCTTGGCGATGTCCTCGTCATTGTCGACGCCGAAGGTGCCGAGATAGTCGTGCTTGTCTTTCATCTCGGCATATTCGAGGAACATGCCATATTCGCTCTCGGGCATGCCGATCGTGTCGAGCAGGTGGCTGTACGCCGCGATGTGCACCGTCTCCATGTTGGAGAAGGCGGCGAGCATCATCTTGATCTCGGTCGGCTTGAACACCCGGCCATATTTCTCGTGGTAGCAATCCTGCACCTCGACATCGGCCTGGGTGAAGAAGCGGAAGATCTGGGTGAGCAGGTTGCGCTCGTGCTCGGTGAGCTTCTGCGCCCAGTCGCGGCAATCCTCGCCGAGCGGCACTTCCTCGGGCATCCAGTGGATCTGCTGCTGGCGCTTCCAGAACTCATAGGCCCAGGGATATTCGAACGGCTTGTAGGTCTTGCGGGCTTCGAGAAGGGACATGGGATTACTCCGGGACGAATTGGATCAGAAGAAAGAACAAGCGACAGCGACAAGGCCGAGAGCGATCATGAAAGCACCCATTGCGCGCGCACCCGAGGGGCTGAAAGCTGAGCTTTGCGGGTCTGCGAGATTGACGGCTCCAAGATAGATCAGCCAGACCATGACCCAATGGCGTGTCCAGGCGGGGGGCGCCATCGGACCTTCGTCCGGAAGAAGCAGTGGCGCCAGCATGAGCCCCATCGTGACGATGCCGAGCGGCAAGGTGGCGACAAGCGGCCACGCAAAAAGCCGTCGCGGCGCCGTCGTCGCCTGCGCGGCGATCGCAGACTCGATACTGCGCAACTCTTCGAAATATCTGTCTTCTCCGCGCGCGAGGCGTCGATCGAGACGACGTTGCAGACGACGCCCGCTCGCCTCGGCGCCGAAGACGGGCTCAAGCAGTTTCCCCAGCAGATAGGCTGAGGCGACGAAAAGCGATCCGGTCGCGATCATGACCGCAAGGAACTGGGGCGTGCTCATGCCGCGCCTCCCGCCAGCGTCGCGACCAGCGCAAAACCGCCGAGCAGCAGCCCGAGCGCCGCCAGCATCATCCCCGCGATGCGCAGCGCATAGCCGGTCGCTTCCGCATCGGGCAGGCGCAGCGCGGTGCGGGCGAGCGACGGGCGCAGCAGCGTCGTCAGCCCGAGCGCGCTCGCGGCGCCGGCCAGCCCGGCCATCAAGGCGAGGCTGCGCGTCATTCGTGGTCGATCACCCGGCCGCGCGGCTCGCGGATCACGCGGTCGCGATAAACGATCTTCTTGCCGCGATTGGCGCCGACGCCGAACACGACGATGCCGAGGAAATAGCCGAAATCATACCAGCCGCCATTGTTGGGCACGGCATAGATCGCGACGTCGGGCATGATCAGCGAGAGGAACCACGCCACGGGGAAGATGAAGCCGTGCCACAGCCCCCAGAAGAAGCCCGGCGCGCCGGGGACGACGCCGGCGGCGACCTGCTTCGCACAGGCGGTGAGCAGCACGAGCGCGGCGAGGGCGATACTGTTGCGGAGGCGAATCATTCCCTATCTCCTGCATCGTTCGCGGCGCTGGTGCGTTGCGACGCCGAACCAACAAAAGGAGTGACCCCATGGCCGACGCGAGCGCAATCAGGGAACATATGGAAGTCATCGGCGCCGACGGCGTCCATGTCGGCACCGTCGACCATGTCGAGGGCGACCGCATCAAGCTGACCAAGAAGGATTCGGGCGCCGAGATCGAAGGCGCCGAGGGCAGCCATGCCGGGCACCATCACTTCATCTCGCTCGGCCTCGTCGCCGATGTCGAGGGTGATCAAGTGCGGCTGAGCGCCAACGCCGACGTCGCGGTGAGCTTCGAGGAAGAAGAGGACGCGGGCTGAACGCCTTTTGACGCGAGCCCCCCTCACCCTTCCGGCGCTGCGCGTCTCCCTCCCTCTCCCACAAGGGGAGAGGGATTTGGGAGCAACCACCTCCCTCTCCCCTTGTGGGAGAGGGAAGGGGCCCGCGCCGAAGGCGTGGGAAGGGTGAGGGGGCCGCATCACGCGAGGCTTCCCCGCAATTCCGGGGGCAGGCTCCGGGCGATCTCCGCGATCACACCTTCGATGTTTCCCATTACGTCGTTGTTCCAGAACCGGATCACGCGATGCCCTTCGGCATTCAGGAAAGCAGTCCACGCAGCGTCGCGATCGCGGCGCTCCGCATGGGTTGCGTCGTCCACCTCGACGATCAGCTTCGCAGCGTGCGAGGCGAAATCGGCGTGATAGGGGCCGAACGGCGCCTGATGCCGGAATCCAGCTGCAGGAAGCGCCTCGCGGAGCGCCATTTTCAGCGCCCTTTCCACCGGACCCGCCTTGCGGCGGAGTTCGCGCGAGCGGAACACGGTGGCGGCAGGCAGCAGCTGGCGCTTGGTCAGGCCCTGCGCATTCCCCCTCATCCTCCCACGCCGCTGCGCGGCGCGGGCCCCTCCCTCTCCCACAAGGGGAGAGGGGTTCCCCGGGCGACCTACCCCAACCACCTCACTGGCACGCCAGGCATTCGTCATAGTCGGTGCTCTCGCCGAGGTTGAACTGCGGCTTTTCGAGCGTGTTGTCGGCCTCGACCCCGCCCGCGAAGCCGGCGCGCTGGACCGACTTGGAGCGCAGATAATAGAGCGACTTGATACCGAGCTCCCATGCGCGGAAGTGGAGCATCAGCAGATCCCATTTCTCGACGTCCGCCGGGATGAACAGGTTCAGCGACTGGGCCTGGTCGATATAGGGCGCGCGGTCGCCGGCGAGCTCGAGGATCCAGCGCTGGTCGATCTCGAAGCTGGTCTTGTACGCGTCCTTCTCTTCCTGACTGAGGAAGTCGAGATGCTGGACCGAGCCGCCCTGCTCGAGGATCGAGCTCCACACCGCGTCCGAGTTCTTCGACTTCTCGACCAGCAGCTTCTCGAGATAGGGATTGCGGACCGAGAACGAGCCCGACAGCGTCTTGTGCGTGTAGATGTTCGCCGGGATCGGCTCGATGCACGCGCTGGTGCCGCCGCAGATGATCGAGATGCTCGCGGTCGGCGCGATCGCCATCTTGCAGCTGAACCGCTCCATCACGCCCATGTCGGCCGCGTCGGGGCACGGCCCGCGCTCGACCGCGAGCTGCATCGACGCCTCGTCGACCTGGCCCTTGATGTGCTTGAACATCTTGAGGTTCCAGCTCTTCGCCATCGCACCCTCGAACGAGAGGCCGCGCGCCTGCAGGAAGCTGTGGAAGCCCATCACCCCGAGGCCGACCGAGCGCTCGCGGCCCGCCGAATAGGCGGCCTTCTCCATGCCCGGCTCGGCGCGCTCGATATAGTCGCTCAGCACATTGTCGAGGAAGCGCATCACGTCCTCGATGAAGCCCTTCTCGCCCTTCCACGCGTCCCACGTTTCGAGGTTGAGCGAGGACAGGCAGCACACCGCGGTGCGCTCGTTGCCGAGATGGTCCTTGCCGGTGGGCAGGGTGATCTCGCTGCACAGGTTCGAGGTCGAGACCTTGAGCCCGAGATCGCGGTGATGCTTGGGCATGTTCGAGTTCACGTGATCGGCGAACACGATGTACGGCTCGCCGGTGGCGAGGCGGGTCTCGACCAGCTTCTGGAACAGCGCACGGGCATCGACCTTGCCGCGCTCCGAGCCGTCCTTGGGCGATTTGAGCGTCCATTCCTCGCCGTTGCGGACGGCTTCCATGAACGCATCGGGGATGAGCACCCCGTGGTGGAGGTTGAGCGCCTTGCGGTTGAAGTCGCCCGAGGGTTTGCGGATCTCGAGGAACTCCTCGATCTCGGGGTGCGAGATGTCGAGATAGCAGGCCGCCGAGCCGCGGCGGAGCGACCCCTGGCTGATCGCAAGGGTGAGCGAATCCATCACCCGGACGAACGGAATGATGCCGCTGGTCTTGCCGTTGAGGCCGACCGGCTCGCCGATCCCGCGGACATTGCCCCAATAGGTGCCGATGCCGCCGCCGCGCGAGGCGAGCCAGACATTCTCGTTCCACGTGTCGACGATGCCGTTGAGGCTGTCGGGCACCGAATTGAGGAAGCACGAGATCGGCAGGCCGCGCCCGGTGCCGCCGTTCGAGAGAACCGGCGTGGCGGGCATGAACCACAGCTTCGAGATGTAATCATAGATGCGCTGGGCGTGCGCCTGATCGTCGGCATAGGCCGAGGCGACGCGGACGAACAGGTCCTGATAGGTCTCGCCGGGGAGGAGATAGCGGTCCTTCAGGGTCTCCTTGCCGAACTCGGTGAGCAGCGCGTCGCGGCTGTGATCGACCTCGAGCGGCCAAGGGCGCGGGTTCACGGCGCGCGTATCCTGCTCCTTGGCGGACTTGCGCGGCTTCGCCCTGGTCTCGGCGGCGGTCGTGGCTTCGGCGACGGTGTCGTTCACGCTGTTTTCCGTGTCCCTGAATTCCATGGCATCCGACCCCTTTTTGACTCTGCACCCGCCTCCTCGCGGAAGCGTTGGGTGCGACTCGGGGCGGCTCGACGATGGTACCCGTCGACATGGCCTGGCGCGAGAACAAAAAACGAACTTCGCACCATGCGGCGGACACGTCAGCGCCTGCTCCGCATATGGGTATGCGGGTGCGCTTCTACCAGTGCTTGAGCCTGCCCCTCAGTCTTACCACTACAGATTGTGCCAAACCGAGTCCCGGCACAAGGGGTTAAATTCTCACTTAACCAAACGCTTCGTCGCTAAAATGACTCGGTTCACAGACGCCTGCAGGGCGCGACGCATGGTCAATCCTCGGGTCCCGCAAAGGCAAGAGAACATCGCAAGAACCGAAAAAATTTTCCGGTTGAGGAATCGGTGAACACTATCGGTAGTGTTTCGGCCGGCGGCGCGGCGCGATCAGCGGTCCGCGCGCGGCCCGGGCACCCGCACCGGGGCGAGATGCTGATAGTCATAGGAAAAATCGGTGTCCTCCGCGAAGGGCGTCAGCCGTATCCGCACCGGGCGCCCGCCGGCATCGGCCTCGAAGGTCACCAGCGCATCGGCGTTGAGGCTGCGATCGGGCCAGCGCGCGAGGAAGGTCTCGCCGCCGAACGGGATCAGCGGCCCGCGCAGCAGCTGCGAGCGGGTCATGTGGAGCATCAGCATCCGCCCGTCCCACACCACCTCGAGATCGCCATACCAGGGATCGCGGTAGCGCCCGGCATAGGCCGGCATCGGGTGCGCCGGCGGTTTCGCATCGGCCGGCGGGGCGCGCTCGGCGGGGGCGGGCGCCGCCGCGTCGGGGCCGGGGCGCCCGGCGACGTCGGCGATCCAGTCGGCCGCGGCGGTGCCGCGCAGCGCACGATCGATCAGCTGCCAGGCGAGCATCGTCGCGGGGACGGTGTCGTTGACCAGCACGATCGCCGCGGCGTGCCGCTCGGGCGCCAGCACGATCTGCGCGGTGCCGCCCGGCGCGCTGCCGCCATGCTCGGCGATCAGCGCGCCGTGGAAATCGGCCAGCGTCCAGCCAAGGCCATAGAGGCTGAAATGGGTAGCGCCGAGCCGCCGCAGAATTCCCTGCGGTCGCATCGGCGTCACCCCGGTGAGGATCTCGCGCATCTGCGCCTCGCGCAGCAGCCGCGTGCCGTCGGGCGCCACGCCGCCGGCGAGGTTGAACTGCGCCCATTTCGCCATGTCGCGCACCGAGCAGGCGATCGAGCCCGCCGGGTCGGGCTGGGCAGGGGCATGCGCCAGCAGCCGCGCGCCGCCACCCGTGCTGGCATGCCGACCCGCGACATTGGCGGCGCGCGGCCGGCGCGGATCGGCGCTGCACGACGCCATGCCGAGCGGATCGAAGATGCGCGCGCGGACAAAGTCCTCCCACGCCATCCCCGATACCCGCGCGACGAGCAGCCCGGCGACGCTGTACAGCGCGTTGTCGTAGAGGAATCCGCTGCGAAAGCCCTGCGTCAGCGGCAGATAGCGCAGCGCCGCCATCACTTCCCCGGGGGTCGCGGTACCGTCGGGCCAGGTCAGCAGATCGCCCGCGCCGCGCGCCAGCCCCGAGCGATGGACGAGCAGGTCGCGCACCCGCATCTCGCGCGTCACCCACGGATCGGACATCGCGAAGCCGGGCAGGCGATCGACGACGCGGTCGTCCCACGCCAGCTTGCCGTCGTCGACCAGCATGGCCAGCGCGGTGGCGGTGAAGGCCTTGGTCAGCGAGGCGATGCCGAACACCGTGTCGGGGTCCACCCGCGCCGGATCGTTCAGCCCGCGCACGCCGAAGCCCTCGGCGAACTGCAGCTCGCCATCGGCGATATAGGCGACCGCCATGCCCACCGGCCGGAACGCCGCCATCGCGCGGATCGCATCGCCCTCGGCGGCGGTGACCGGATCGATCGGCCGCGCCGCCACCGGCGTGGCGACGGCGATCAACAAGGCGGCGAGTTTTCCGAGCATGCCGAAGCCGTGGCTCGCGCAGGCGCGCGCGCAACGCCGCGACGACCAAAGCGGCGGTGCGCGCGATGAGCCCGGCTCAGGCCAGCCCCGCCGCCTCGCGATAGGCGGCGAGCAGCCGTTCGGCGACGGTGGGCCCCGGCCGCGGCGGCGCGCCGAGATGCGTCGCGCGCAGCTCGTCCATGAATTGCTCCCAGATCGCGGGCCCGCCCTCCTCGAGCAATTGGTTGCGGATCGCCAGCTCGGGGGTGACCGGCAGATATTTGCGCCCCCATGCCCCCATCGTCACCAGCAAGGGTACCAGCTGGATCGCCTTTTCGGTGAGGCTGTAGAGCGTCTTCTGCTTGTGGCTGGGATCGTCGGCGCGGCTGACCAGCCCCGCCGCCTCGAGCCGCTTCAGGCGCTCGGCGAGGATGTTCGAGGCGATGCCTTCCATCGATTCGCGCAGCAGCACGCGGAAATGGCGGCGATTGCCGAACATCATGTCGCGGATGATGACGAGGCTCCAGCGATCGCCGAGCACCTCGAGCGCGAGATTGATCGGACAGCCCGAGCGCGGCTCTTCCATATCGGCCTCCAGAAACCGCTTGCAATATAAAATCAGTTTACGTAAACCGCAACCGGTTGCAAAACGCAAGCAGATGGAGGCGGGCATGTCGAAAGTTCGCGTGAGTGCATTCAGCATCTCGGCCGATGGCTATGGCGCAGGGATCGAGCAGAGCCTCGAGGATCCGCTCGGCCGGCGCGGCGAGGAGCTGCACGGCTGGGCGTTCGAGACGCAGACCTTCCGCACGATGTTCGGTCAGGACGGCGGTTCGACCGGGATCGACGAGGGCTATGCCGCGCGCAGCATGGCCGGGCTCGGCGCATGGATCATGGGCCGCAACATGTTCGGCCCGGTGCGTGGGCCATGGCCGAACCACGACTGGAAGGGCTGGTGGGGCCCCAATCCGCCCTATCATGTGCCGGTGTTCGTGCTGACTCACCATGAACGTCCGCCGCTCGCGATGGAGGGTGGCACCGTGTTCCACTTCGTCACCGACGGAATCGAAAGCGCGCTCGATCAGGCACGCGTCGCGGCGGGCGCGCGCGACATCCGCATCGGCGGCGGCGTCGAGACGGTGCGCCAATATCTCGCCGCGCAGGCGATCGACGAGCTTCACATCCCTGTCTCGCCGGTGCTGCTCGGCAAGGGCGAGGCGCTGTTCGCGGGGCTCGATCTCGCCGCGCTCGGCTATCGCGTCGCCAGGCAGGAGGCCGGCGAGAACGCCGTCCATCTGACGATCGTGCGCGGCGACTGAGCGCCGCGCATCGGGACTGTTGCGGAGACGGGATCGTTCGTCCCGCTTCCGCTTTATATCGCTATGGCAACGAGCGGCGAGATCCCCGAGCAGCAATGGCAGCCGGCGCCGCACGAGCGCTCGCCGATCCCGGGCTCGCCGCCGACGCCTTGGCATCCGCCACACCGCCGCGCCGCTTATGGCTCGGTGGCGACTCTGGTTGTGATGGCGGGCGCGCTCGGCAACGGCATCGTCACCGCCAATCTCGTCAACCTCCAGGGCTCGCTCGGGCTCTATCAGGCCGAGATCCAGTGGCTGCCGACGGTCTATGTGATGACCAATGTCTGCGCCAACATGGTGCTGATCAAGTTCCGCCAGCAATATGGCATCCGCCTGTTCACCCAGATCTTCCTGATCGGCTTCGTGCTCACCACCGGCGCGCATCTGCTGGTGCACAGCTTCTGGTCGGCGATCGCGGTGCGCGCCTTTTCGGGGATCGCGGCGGCGGCGCTGAGCACGGTCGGCTTCCTCTACATGGTCCAGGCCTGGCCGGCGAAGCATCGGCTCAAGGGGATCGTCACTGCGATCACGCTGCCCCAGCTCGCGGTGCCGCTCGCCCGCCTGTTCCCGTCGAGCGCGTTCGAGCCCGATCGCTGGCAGACCATGTATCTGTTCGAATTGGGGCTGGCCTTGCTCTGCCTCGCCGGGGTGCGACTGCTCGCGCTGCCCCCGGTCGAGCGGGTCAAGGCGTTCGAGCCGCTCGATTTCGTCACTTTTCCGTTGTTCGCGGTCGGCATGGGGCTGCTCTGCGCGGTGCTCGGCATGGGGCGGACCTTGTGGTGGTTCGAGGCGCCGTGGATCGCGCCGGCGCTGGCGGGCGCGGCGGTGCTGATCCCGGCGGCGCTGCTGATCGAGCATTATCGCGCCAATCCGTTGCTCAACACCCGCTGGCTGGGGAGCGGCGACATCCTTCGCTTCGCCCTCGTCGCGATCCTCGTCCGCATCGTGCTGTCGGAACAGGGCATCGGCGCGAGCGGGCTGCTCACCGTGGTCGGCATGGGGCAGGATCAGCTGCGCGGCCTCTATCTGATCGTGCTGCTCGCCACGCTGGCCGGCGGGGTGGTCAGCGCGCTGACGATCGATCCGACCTTTCTCGGCCGGCCGATCCTGATCGCGCTGGCGCTGATCGCGCTGGGCGCATGGCTCGATTCGAATTCGACCAATCTCACCCGGCCGCACGACATGTACTGGAGCCAGGCATTGCTCGGCTTCGCCGGCGCGCTGTTCATGGGGCCGGCGATGCTCGTCGGGCTGACCCGCGCGCTCCAGCAGGGGCCGACGCATTTCGTCAGTTTCTCGGCGCTGTTCGGGATCACCCAGAGCCTTGGCGGGCTGTTCGGCGCGGCGATGCTCGGCACCTTCCAGGTGGTGCGCGAGCGCGCCCACAGCGCCGCGATCACCTCCGGGCTGACGCTCGCCGATCCGCTGGTCGCCCAGCGGATCCAGCAGAATGCGAGCGCCTATGGCCGGGTGCTCACCGATCCGGCGCTACGACAGGCCGAGGGCGCGGCATTGCTCGCGCAACAGGCGAGCCGCGAGGCGAACATCCTCGCCTATAACGACGTCTTCCTGTTGATCGCGGCGATCGCGGTGGGCACGATCGTCTGGGCGTCGTTCCATATTTTCCGGGTGCGCCGCGAAAATCTCGCGCGCATCGCCGCGGGCGAGGCAGGAGCGAAAAATGGCTGACCGCAATCCGCCGCCGCCCGTCGAGGCCGAGCCCGTCGAGCCGGTGCCGCCGCCGACCGCCGAGGGTGCCGATCCGCCGCCCGCGCCCGAGGCGCGGCGCTGGTCGCCGCCGCGGCCCGGGCCGGTGGGCCTCGCGATCATCGTGCTGCTCGTGATCGGCGCGATCGTCGCGATCCTGCTCGCGCTGCGCGTGGGGCCGTTCGCCGCCGGGGTCGAATCGACCGAGAATGCCTATGTTCGCGGGCAGGTCACGATCGTCAGCCCGCAAGTGAACGGCTATGTCGTGCAGGTGCCGGTGCAGGATTTCGCCAATGTCGAGGCGGGCACGGTGCTCGCGCGGATCGACGATCGCATCTATCGCCAGCGCGTCGAGCAGGCGCGCGCCAATCTCGCCACCGCGCGCGCCTCGCTCGCCAACAATCCGCAGGATGCGGCATCGCGCGCGGCGAGCCTCGGCTCGCAACAGGCCGGCGTCGCGGCGGCGCGGGCGCAGCTGGCACGCGCGCAGGCGGACAATGCCCGGGTCGAGGCGCTGGCGCGGCAGGGCTTCGTCGCGCGCCGCGATCTCGATGTCAGCCGCGCGGCGCTGCGCCAGGCGCAGGCCGATCTTCGTCAGGCCGAGGCGGGGCAGACGATCGCCGAGCAGGACATCCGCAGCGTCGAGGTCGGCCGCGGCGGGCTCGAGGCGGGAGTCGAGGCGGCGGAGGCGGCGCTGCGCCTCGCCGAGATCGATCTCGCCAACACGGTGATCCGCGCGCCGGTGGCGGGGCAGCTCGGCGAGATCGGAGTGCGGCAAGGCCAATATGTCACCGCCGGCACCCAGCTGATGTCGCTGGTGCCGCACCAGCTCTGGGTGATTGCCAATTTCAAGGAAGCGCAGACCGCGCGGATCCGGCCGGGTGCGGCGGCGCGCTTCCGCGTCGACGCGCTCGGCGGCGAGCGCCTGACCGGCCATGTCGAAGAGCTCTCGCCGGCGGCGGGCTCCGAATTCGCAGTGATCCGTCCCGACAATGCCAGCGGCAATTTCGTCAAGGTGCCCCAGCGGATCGCGGTGCGCATCCGCATCGATCCCGATCAACCCGCTGCCGCGCGCCTGCGCCCGGGCATGTCGGTCGAGGCCGAGGTCGAGCTCGCGCGCTAGCGCAGCCAGCGGACGAACCGCAGGACCGCCTCCTCGGCGAGGACCATGGTGGCGACGACGACCATCAACGGCACGAGGCCATACATCGCGCCCTCGAAGCGAACCTTGTCGCCGAGCACGAGATTGAGCGCCTCGAGGATCACGAACTTCGAGAGGAACAGCACCAGCCATGCGCCGAGGAAGCGCAGGAAGGTCATCAGCGCACCCTGTCGCGCCTTGAAGAAGGCGGTGACGCGCTGCTCGAGCGCGAGCGTCGCCTTGAGCAGAGCCTGCAACAGGATCGCGGCGAGCAGCGACCAGCTGAACGAGGCGACGACGACGCTGCCCCAAAGTTCGGCGAACAGGTTGAGCACCACCAGATCGATGAGCACGCCGAAGAGATAGCCGATGACGAGGCGCTGGCGGTTGGTCGGCGCCTCGGCGGTGATCGGCAGGAGGGTGTGGATCGCGTCTGGCACGAGTCGCCGGGTTCCTTTCCGAAGCGGACGATCCTGCCAGCGGACGCGCGGTGCGGGCATCGGGGTTACCACTGGCTGTGGCGTTGCGGCGTCTCGTCGGCGGTGCGCGGCCGACTATTTTCACGGGCCTTTCCGTTGGGGATTCGCCGCTCTAGGCTGCGTCCCGGATCAAGGGGGGCGGCATATGCGGACGGGGTTGCTGGCGCTGGCATTGGTGGCGAGCGCTCCTGCGCTGGCGCAGGAGCGTGGCGCCGGTGCGCTGGTCGAGGAACAGTCGATCGACGCGCTGCGGGCGATGCTCGCCTCGGGCAAGGCGACCAGCGCCCGGCTCACCCAGGCCTATCTCGATCGGATCGCGGCGATCGATCGCAAGGGGCCGACCTTGCGCGCGGTGATCGCAGTCTCGCCCAATGCGCTCGATCAGGCCCGCGCCAGCGACGCGCGGCGCAAGGCGGGCAAGAGCCTCGGGCCGCTCGATGGCGTCCCGGTGCTGATCAAGGACAATATCGACACGATCGAATTGCCCACCACCGCTGGCAGCCTCGCTCTCGCCGACAATTGGACGAAGCGCGATGCGCCGGTCGTCGCGCGGCTGCGATCGCAGGGCGCGGTGATCCTCGGCAAGACCAATCTCAGCGAATGGGCGAACATCCGCTCGAACAATTCGATGAGCGGGTGGAGCGCGGTCGGCGGGCTGGTCCGCAATCCCTATGCGCTCGATCGCTCGGCCTGCGGCTCGTCGAGCGGATCGGGGGCGGCGGTGGCGGCGAGCCTCGCCGCGGTCGCGGTCGGCACCGAGACCGACGGGTCGGTGGTCTGCCCCGCGGCGATGAACGGGCTGGTCGGGCTGAAGCCGACGCTCGGCAGGGTCAGCCGTACCCATGTCGTGCCGATCAGCCACAGCCAGGACACGCCCGGGCCGATGGGGCGCAGCATCCGCGACGTCGCTATCCTCTACACGGCGATGGTCGGCAAGGATCCCGAGGATCCGGCGACGCTCGACGCGAACAATTATCTCGCCAATTATGCCGCCGATCTGTCGGCGGACGCGCTCAAGGGCATTCGCGTCGGCTATTGGAAGCCCGAGATGAGTGCCGATCTCGCCGCGCGGTTCGACAAGGCGCTCGACGAGCTGCGCGCGGCCGGCGCGGTCCTCGTCGAGGTCAAGATGCCCGAGCTCAAGGGGCTCGGCGACGCCGAGAGCGAGGTGCTCTACACCGAGCTGCGCGACGATCTCGCCGCCTATCTCGCCACCACCCCGGCGTCGGTAAAGGTGCGCACCCTCGCCGACGTCATCGCCTTCAACGAGGCCAACAAGGCGGTGGAGATGCCGTTCTTCGGGCAGGAGAGTTTCCTCAAGGCCGAGAAGACCCGCGGGACGAAGGACCCCGAATATCTCGGCGCGCGGGCGAAATCGGCGCGACTGGCCGGGATCGAGGGGATCGACGCGATGCTCAAGGCCGCGGACGCGCAGATCCTCGTCACGCCGACCTATGGCACGCCGTGGCTCAGCGATCCCGCGCATGGCGACCAGTTCGGCGGCCCCTCGGCGAGCGAGCTCCCCGCGGTATCAGGCTATCCGCACCTGACCGTGCCGATGGGATTGGTCGGCGGGTTGCCGGCGGGGCTGTCGTTCATCGGCACCGCCGATTCCGACGGGCTGCTGCTCCGGGCAGGCTATGCGTACGAGCAGGCGACGCATGCCCGGGTGGCGCCGCGCTATCTGCCGACCGTGCCCGCCGATCTCGGTCCGCAACGGCTGAAGTGAGCTATTCCGCCGGCTCGACGCGCCTGTGCCGCGGCCCCAGCCGGTCGAGCTCGAGCAGCTCCTCGCGGACATGGATCGCGCCGAGCGACATGCGGACCTCGATCAGGAAATAGATCAGGCAGGTCATCAGCAGCAGCATCGTCACCACGAAGGCGACTGCGACGATCGCGCCGACATGGAGGCCGAACAGCCGCGAGACGAACATCAGCGCGACGACGAAGCAGGTCGAGAGCGCGCTGGAGACGCACAGGAAGATCGCCATGTTGATCACCGAGATGCGCTTGTCGATCAGGCGCAGCTCCCAGACATGGCGGTCGTGCTCTGGCCCGGTCGAGCGCGGGTGGATCTCCTCGAGCGTGCGTGCCCGGTCGACGATGCGCGCGAGGCGGCCGACCATGACGTTGAGGATCGCGCCGATACCGGCGAGCAGGAACACCGGGGCGATCGCGCTCTGGATCGTGTCGGCGACGGTGGAGAGATAGGGGCCTTCCATCGCTGCGGACTATGGCGCGGTCGCGCGGCGGAGTGAAGTCGTTACGCGCCTGCCCTCACCGCTTGGTAACCGATCGCCGGTTAGGATGGGTGGGATGACCAAGCCGATGCCGCTCGACACCTTCACGCGCCTGCCGCCGATGCTCGCCGCCGATTGCGTCGACGGGCTCGCCGCGAGCATCGACGCCGTCGCCGGCAACGCGGCGCCGACGCACCGCTTCCTGCGCTATGGCTGGTTCGCGGCGGCGCTGCAGGCCTATGGCGGCGCGGCGCGGACGCTGACCGTGACTCGCGAGGGTATGGCGGTAGCGGCATTGCCGATCGTCGGCATCGGGCCGGGCCGGCTCCGGCTGGCCAGCGTGCCGGGCTGCTATTGGCCGTTCCGCAGCTTCCCGGTGGCGGCCGATGCCGGCATCGAAGTCGCCGAAGCGTTGCTCGGCCGGCTGGCGCGCGAGGCCAATGCGCTTCGGCTCGGGCCGGTCTATGACGGCGATCCGGCGCTCGAGCTGCTCCGCGACGCGGCGCGGGGCAAGGGCTGGGCGGTGCTCGATCGCTTCGTCGCGGACTCCTATCTGCTCGACATCGCCGAACTGCAGGCCGAGGGGATCTGGCCGCGCAATTCGACGCTGCGCAAGAACCGCTTCCACGAAAAGCATCTCTCCGGCCATGGCGAACTCGACTGGGCCTTCGTCTCGGGCGCCGGCTGGAACGCGGCGGCGTTCGACGCGCTGGCCGAAATCGAGCGCAAGAGCTGGATCGCAGCGCGCACCGACGGGTCCGACGCCAAGTTCACCGAAGACGGCCATGGCGGCTTCTGGCGCGCCGCCGCGGCGGACCCGGTGGTCGCGGCGATGATGTGGGCCGCGGTGCTGCGCGTCGACGGCGTGCCGGCGGCCTTCTCGTTCGATCTCAATGCCGGCGCGCTCAAATATGCGATCGCAAACAGCTACGATCCCGCCTTCGCCAAGCATTCGCCGGGCAAGCTGCTCTATTACCGCAACCTCGTCCGCGGCATCGCGGACGGCATCGCCAGGGTCGATTGGGGCGCGGGCGACAGCGGCTACAAGCGCGTGATCGGCGCCGAGCGCGGCCCCGCGATCCGCGACTGGCTGTTCGTCCGGCCGGGACTGCCGGCGCTGGCCGGAAGGATGCTGCGCGGGCTCTGGCAGCGCAGCGGTCATGCCGTGCCGGCGACGGCCGAGTCCGCGGCCTGACATGACCGACGATCCCGACGACGGCGCCGAACCCCGGCGCAACGCGGCGCCGCGCATCGCCGCGGCGCTTGCCGCAGCGGCGGGTCTCGGCCTCGTCGTCTATTTGCTGCTGGAGATGGCACGACCGTCGGCGGGGCTGGTGAGCTTCACCTTCCTGCTCGTGCTGCCCGCCGCGGCCTGCGCGCTGGCCGCGTTCGTCGCCGATCCGTGGTTCGAGCGCGGCGCGGGCTTCTATCTCGCCATTCCGTTCTGGACGCTGCTCGGGCTGATCGCGATCTCGATCGTGGTGCTGCGCGAAGGCACGATCTGCGTGGTGATCCTCTCGCCGCTGTGGCTGATCTCGGGTTCGATCGGGACGATCGTCCTCCGCGAGGCGCGCAAGCGCACGCGCCGTGATCGCACTTTGTGCACGACGCTGCTGCTGGCACCTTTGGTGGCGATGCAGATCGAGCCGCTGATTCCGCTGCCCGAGCAGAGTTATGCCGTCACCCGCACGATCGTGGTCGCGGCGTCGCCGGACCGGATCTGGCCACTTCTGCGCGGCATCCCCGACGTCCGGCCCGGCGAAGGCAAATGGAACTTCTCGCAGGACGTGGTCGGGGTGCCCCGGCCGGTGGGCGCGCGGCTGCTCGGCAATGGTGCGGGGGCGGAGCGCGTCGCGCGCTGGCAGTACGGGATCGGCTTTCGCGAGCGGATCACCGAATGGCAGCCCGGCCGCCGGATCGGGTGGAGCTTCGATTTCGGCGGCTCGCAGGGCTGGCACTTCACCGACCGGCATCTGCGCCCCGACAGCGCCTATTTCCGCGTGACGACCGGTGGCTACACGCTCGAGCCGCTCGGTGGCGGGCGCACCCGCGTCACGCTCGATACGCACTATGTGATCCGCACCCCGGTGAACGGCTATTCGGCGCTGTGGGGCGAGCTGTTCCTCGGCGACGTCGAGAACAATCTGCTCGCCCTCGTCAAGCAGCGCGCCGAGCGCCCGGCTCAGGCCGCGAACGCGTCCGCGTCGATCGAATAGAGGATTTCCGCCGGCGCCATCGCCGCGGCCTTGAGACCCATCGCCTCGGGGACGATCTGCTCGACATAGAAGCGGCTCGCAGCGGCCTTCATCCGGAGGAACGCGGGATCGCCTTCCGAGCGCGCGGCGATGCGCCCGCTCGCCTCCATCAGCCAGCCGCACACCGCGACCGACAGCATCGTCAGGAAGGGCGTGCTCGCGGCGAGGCGATCGTCGGAGTCGGCACCGAGCAGGTGGCGACCGACTTCCTCGCAGGCATCGACCAGCCGGAGCAGCTCGCCATCCTCGGCCTCGTCGCGCATCTGACCGAGCAGGGCGAACAACGTCCCGCCATTGTCCATGCTCAGCTTGCGGCCGACCAGATCGGCGGCCTGGATGCCGTTGGTGCCTTCGTAGATCGGGGTGATCCGCGCATCGCGGAAATGCTGGGCGGCGCCGGTCTCCTCGATATAGCCCATGCCGCCATGGACCTGGATGCCGAGGCTGGCGACTTCGTTGCCGAGATCGGTGCCGTGCGCCTTGGCGAGCGGGGTGAGCAGCTCGACCCTGGCCCGCGCGGCGGCGTCGCCGGCATGGCCGCGATCGAGCTGGCCGAAGGCGTAATAGACCAAAGCGCGTGCCGCCTGGGTCTGCGCCTTCATCCGCAGCAGCATGCGGCGGACATCGGGATGCTCGACGATCGCGGCGGGGGTGCCGGCGCGGACGCCCTGCACCCGCTCGCGGGCATAGGCGACCGCGCGTTGGGTGGCGCGCTCGGCGACCTGCACACCCTGCAGGCCGACATTGAGCCGCGCATTGTTCATCATCGTGAACATCGCGCGGATGCCGCCCATCTCGCCGCCGATCAGCTCGCCGATGCAATCGTCATGATCGCCGAAGCTGAGCACGCAGGTCGGCGAGGCGTGGAGCCCCATCTTGTGCTCGATCGAGACGACGCGGACGTCGTTGAAGGCGCCCGGCTTGCCGTCGGGGTTCAGGCGATATTTGGGGACGAGGAACAGCGAGAGGCCCTTGGTGCCGGCGGGCGCATCGGGGGTGCGGGCGAGGACGAGGTGGACGATGTTGTCGGCCATGTCGTGGTCGCCGAACGAGATGAAGATCTTGGTGCCCTTGATCCTGTAGGTGCCGTCGCCGACCGGATCGGCGCGGGTCTTGAGCGCGCCGACGTCCGATCCGGCCTGCGGCTCGGTGAGGTTCATCGTGCCGGTCCATTCGCCGGTCGCCAGTTTGGGCAGATAGAGCGCCTGCTGCTCGGGCGAGCCGTGATGCGTCAGCGCCTCGATCGCGCCGACGGTGAGGATCGGCGCGAGCGCGAACCCCATGTTCGCGGTGCCGAGCGTCTCGAGCACCGCGATCGACAGGCTGACCGGCAGGCCCTGCCCGCCGAACGCGGCCGGTGAGCCGATCGTGCCCCAGCCGCCCTCGACATAGGCCTTGTACGCCGCGGCGAAGCCCGCGGGCATCGTCACGCCGCCCGCGCTCCACTTGGGCCCCTCGGTATCGCCGAGGCGCTCGAGCGGCGCCCATTCGCCGGCGGCGAATTGCCCCGCGCCCTCGAGCACCGCGTCGGTCATTTCGGCGGCCTCGGGGTTGATCTCGGCGAGGCGGACGAGGTGCTCGAGCACGAAACGCTGCTCGGCGGTGGCGGGGGTGAACATGATGCCTCTCTTGTCGTCCTGTTTCCCGCGCTATAGCCCCCCTCGCGTGAGCCCGACAAATCCTCGAATCTTACCCTACGGCATGGCTGCGATCGCCGAAGCGGCGGCAGTGATTCGCGCCGGCGGCTGCGTCGCGGTGCCGACCGAGACGGTCTATGGCCTCGCCGCGAACGCTACCGATTCGCAGGCGATGGCGGGAATCTACGAAGCCAAGGGGCGGCCGAGCTTCAACCCGCTGATCGTGCACGTGCCCGATCTCGCGGCGGCCGAGATCATCGCGCTGTTCGACGATGCGGCGCGCGCGCTCGCGCAGCGCTTCTGGCCCGGACCGCTGACTTTGGTGCTGCCGCTGCGACCCGAGGCGGGGATCGCCTCGCTGGTGACTGCCGGGCTCGACACGATCGCGATCCGCGTGCCCGATCACCGCGCGATGCAGTCCCTGCTCGACGCGAGCGGGGTGCCGCTCGCCGCGCCCTCGGCCAATGCCAGCGGGTCGATCAGCCCGACGCGCGCGGCGCATGTCGCGGCGAGCCTGGCGGGCCGCATCCCGCTGGTGATCGACGACGGGCCGACATCCGCGGGACTTGAGTCGACGATCGTGATGGGGCGGACGATTTTGCGGCCTGGGCCGCTGAGCGCGCAAGACCTGTTCTCCGGCGAAGGCCGGAGCCCTGCGTTACAGCGCGAGTCGTCCAGTCATCCAGCGCTCCGGCCTTCGCCGGAGCACGCGATCGTGGCACCCGGCCAGCTCGCCAGCCATTATGCGCCGGGCAAGCCGCTGCGGCTGAACGCAGGGGAGCGCGAGGCGGGCGAATGGCTGATCGGCTTCGGCGATGTCGCGGGCGACGATACGCTGTCGATTCGCGGCGATCTCACCGAGGCGGCCGCGAACCTGTTCGATGCGCTTCACCGCGCCGACGCTTCGGCCGCCAAGGCGATCGCGGTGGCGCCGGTCCCCGCGCTCGGCATCGGCATTGCGATCAACGACCGTCTTCGCCGGGCGGCACATCCCCGCTCCTGATATTGGCCCACTCCTGAACTCGGGACTTATCCCGATGCGCCCCGAAACGCGGAAGCGGCATGCTGTGCCGGGTTTCGCAGGAGGATCGGGATGACCAACGCGCAACGGGGTTTCGCCGAGGCGATCGGCACGTTCTGGCTGGTGTTCGGCGGCTGCGGCAGCGCGGTGCTCGCTGCGGGGATCCCCGAGCTCGGCATCGCCTATGCCGGCGTGTCGCTGGCATTCGGGCTGACGGTGCTCACCATGGCCTATTCGATCGGGCACATCTCGGGCTGCCATCTCAATCCGGCGGTGACGATCGGCCTGTGGGCGGGCAAGCGCTTTCCGGGACGCGACATCCCGCTCTATGTCGCGGCGCAGCTGGTCGGCGCGGTGGTGGCCGCGGCCCTGCTCTACGGGATCGCGAGCGGGGCGCCGGGGTTCACCGGCGGGCTGGCCTCGAACGGCTTCGGCGTCCACTCGCCGCACGGCTATTCGGTGACCGCGGCGGCGACGATCGAAGTCGTGCTGACCTTCGTGTTTCTGCTGGTGATCATGGGATCGACCGATGCACGCGCGCCGGCGGGGTTCGCACCGATCGCGATCGGGCTGGCGCTGACGCTGATCCACCTGATCTCGATCCCGGTGACCAATACCTCGGTCAATCCGGCGCGCTCGACCGGCCCGGCGCTGCTCGAGGGCGGGATCGCGTTCCGCCAGCTCTGGCTGTTCTGGCTCGCGCCGATCGCCGGCGGAATCCTCGGCGGGACGGTCTATCGCCTGCTCGGCGCCGAAGCCGGGAAGCGCCCGCCGATCGAAGGCGAGGCGCTTCCGGCCGAATAGCGGCTCCGGCTCAGGCCGCCGCGCCTTCCTTGATCCGCGCGGCGAAGCTCTTGCGCAGCTTCCGCAGCTTGGGCGGGATCACGGCGAGGCAATAGGGGTTCCGCTGGCCTTCGCCTTCCCAATATTGCTGGTGGTAATCCTCTGCCGGATACCAGTCCGAAAGCGGCTCGATCGTAGTGACGATCGGCGCCGGCCAATCGGGACGGGCACGCTCGATCGCGGCTTCGGCCTCGGCCTTCTGTTCCTCCGAATGCGGGAAGATCGCCGAGCGATACTGGGTACCGATATCGTTGCCCTGGCGGTTGAGCTGGGTCGGGTCGTGCGTGGCGAGGAAGATGTCGAGCAGATCGGCATAGCGGATCTGATCGCTATCGAAGGTCACCCGGATCGCCTCGGCATGGCCGGTGTCGCCGCCGCACACCTGCTTGTAGGTCGGATTGGCGACGCTGCCGCCGATATAGCCGCTCTCGACCTTGCTGACGCCCACCACATCGTTGAACACCGCCTCGGTGCACCAGAAGCATCCGCCGGCGAGAGTCGCGGTTTCGACTGTCATTTCATTCTCCTTGTCGCGACCAAGATAGGTGGGGGTTGGCGGAGCGCAATCGGGCCTTTAGGCGAGGCCGCGAAAAGGGAGACGGGCATGCGCGACGGTACGGTGCTGGTGACGGGCGGGGCGGGCTATATCGGCAGCCATGCGGTGCTCGCGCTGCTCGACGCGGGCTGGAAGGTCGTGGTGGTCGACAACCTCGTCACCGGCTTCGACTGGGCGGTCGACAAGCGCGCGAAGCTGGTCGTCGCGAACATCGAGGACGAGGCGACCGTGCGCCGGACGATGCGCGACGAGGGCGTGATCGCGGTGATGCACTTCGCCGGATCGGTGGTCGTGCCCGAATCGGTCAGCGACCCGCTCAAATATTATCGCAACAACACCGTCGCCAGCCGCGCGCTGATAGAGAGCGCGGTGGCATGCGGGGTGAAGCATTTCATCTTCTCCTCGACCGCGGCGACCTATGGCATTCCGGAGCAGGTGCCGGTCTCCGAGGAAAGTCCCAAGCAGCCGATCAACCCGTACGGCATGTCCAAGCTGATGACCGAGATCATGCTCAAGGACGTCGCCGCGGCGCATCCGATCAACTATTGCGCGCTGCGCTATTTCAACGTCGCCGGTGCCGATCCGCAGGGCCGCTCGGGCCAGTCGACCGCGGGGGCGACGCATCTGATCAAGATCGCTGCCGAGGCCGCGACGGGGAAACGCGCGGCGGTGTCGGTGTTCGGCACCGACTTCGCCACCGCGGACGGCACCGGGGTGCGCGACTATATCCATGTCACCGATCTCGCCGCGGCGCATGTCGACGCACTCGACCTGCTGATCGCGCGGCCGGAGGAGAGCCACACGATGAATTGCGGCTATGGCCGCGGCTTCTCGGTGCTGCAGGTGCTCGACGCGGTCGACCGGGTGACCAACCGGACGATCGAGCGCAAGCTCGAGGGGCGCCGCGCCGGCGATCCCGACGCGCTGGTCGCCGACAATAGCCGCATCCTCGCGACCTTGCCGTGGCGGCCGAAGCACGACGATCTCGAGACGATCGTCAAGGATGCGCTGGCGTGGGAGCGCAAGCTCGCCGAGCGTGGCTAGACCCTGAACCGACTCCCGCCCTTGTGCCGGGATCCACGGACCCGCGAAGGGTATTGTTTGGGACGCGGTAGACCCGGCACACGACCGGGTGACGGATGCGGCGTCAGCGCGCCTTGAAGAGCCGGAGCTCGATTCCCCACCAGAGCAGCGCCCAGCAGCTGCCGAACGCCCATCCGGCGAGGACGTCGCTGGGCCAATGGACGCCGAGATAGACGCGGCTGACTCCGATCAGCCCGACGAGCAGCATCGCGACGGCGAGGACGAAGCCGCGCATCCGCCAGCCGCGGACGACCGGGAAGAGGAGGGTCGCCAGCGTCAGATAGACGATCGCGCTGTTGGCGGCATGGCCGCTCGGAAAGCTGTGCGAGGCCTCCTCCATCAATTGCTGGACGAGATCGGGGCGGGCGCGGGCGATCAGCACCTTGATCAGCGTCACTGCCAGCGCGCCGAGCGTGGTGGCGGCAAGGACGAGCAGCGCCGAGCGGAAGCGCCGCTGGAGCGCGAGGAAGCTGGCGGTGACGATCACCACGAGAGTCAGCACCGTGGTGCTGCCGAGCGCAGTGACGTCGCGCACCGCCGAGGGCAGCCAGTGCGGCCCGATCGGCTGTTCGGGATGGCCGGGGACGCGCAGCGCGAGGATGATCGCGCGGTCGAGCTCGGCGGCGTCGCCTTCCATGATCTCGTGCCCGAACCAGAACAGCCCGAGCAGCAACAGCGCCAGTGCGGCCAGCGCGATGATCGGCCATGGGATGCGCCGCGATGCCGCGGCCTCGGGCTTCAGTCCGGCGACGGGTTCGGGGGGCGGGCTCTCCATCCGCCCCCTAATGGCTCAGCGCCGTCAGAGTTGCACGCGCAGCGTCGCGCGCAGATCGCGCCCGGCGAGCGGGGCATAGTCCTTGAGCACGCTGGTGTGGCGGCGCGCCTCGACGTCGAAGATATTGTTCGCCGAGAGCATCAGGCTGGTGTTCGAGCCCGCCCCGAACGGCTTCCACGAGACCGAGGCGTTGACCAAGGTGAAGCCGGAGGTGGTCGTCTCGAAATCGGTGACGCGATCCTGCGCGAAGCTGTGCTCGACCTCGACCCGGCCGGTAAGCGCGTCCGACTGGGCTTCGAGCCCGCCCATCACGCGGAGCGGCGGAATGCGCGGGACCGGGCCCTGATCGACGATCTCGGCATGGACGTAATCGGCGAGCGCATCGGCGTTGATCGCGAAACCGACGAGCTGGGCCAGCTTGGCCGAGCCCTCGACCTCGAAGCCGTAATAACGGGCATCGGCCTGGTTGTACTGGAATACCGGCAGATCATCCTCGATCGCGCCGGTCGGCGCGTCGTAGATATAGTCGCTGAACCAGTTGTAATAGGCCGCGGCCGACAGGCTCCAGCCGTCGCCGGTGCCCTTGAGCGTGCCTTCGACGCCCCAAGCCTTTTCGGTGGTGAAATCGGGATTGCCGATCTCGAAGGCCTGGGTGCCGGCGTGCGGGCCGTTGGCGAACAATTCCTCCTGCGTCGGCGCGCGCTCGCTGCGCGACACGTTCACGCCGAAGCGAAGATGATCGGCCAGCGCATAGCTGGCGCCGAGCGAGGCCGAGAGGCTGTCGAAGCTGCGATCGGTGCGCGGGTTGCCGATGTCCTCGTCAGCCTGCGCGACGAGATCGTTGCGCTCGTAGCGCAGCGCCGCCTCGGCCTTGAGCTTGCCGAAGTCGAGCGACTGGAGCGTGAACAGGCCGTATTGGTTGCTCTCGGTGCGCGGCAGGAACTTCTCCTCGCCGACGATGCGCGTGTTGCGCGTCGAGAACTGGCCGCCGGTGACGCCTTCCCATTTGCCGTGCGTCTCCTGCACCAGCTCGAGCCGGCCTTCGAGACCCTGGCTGTAGAAGGTCGTGCCGACCGCGCCGGTGTCCTCGATCTCGCTGTGCTGATAATCGGCGGCGGCCAGACGCATACGGATCTGGTGGATGCCTGCGGCCTCGGTGAGGATGTCGCCGCGCACATCGAAGCGCGTCTGCTTCGCGTGCAGCCGCACGGCCTCGGCCTCGACCGACGGATCGAGCGAGTAGCGGATCGGCACGCCATAGAGGCTGTCGTAGCGCGACACCGAGAAGCCGAGGCTGCCGCGGTCGTCGACGATCGCGGCGCCGCCGGCGACGTCCCAGGTGCGCGCGGCGGTGTTGGGCACCTTGCCCTTGAGGTCGGCAAGCTCCTGGATCTCGGGATCGGCGCTGGCCGCGGCCTGCGCGCGCAGCTCGGGGGTCAATACATAGCCGCCGCTGCGCAGGTCGCCGGTCTTCGAATAGCTGCCATCGGCATGGACCACGATCTTGCCCGCCACGGGCACGTCGGCGGCGCCCGATACCGAGCGCTCGTCCGAGGCGCTGCCATAAGTCGCCATGCCGTCGAAATGGAGCGGGCTTTCGGCCATGCGGCGCGGGATGCGACTGTCGATGACGTTGACCACGCCGCCGATCGACGAGGGGCCGAACAGCAGCGCCGAAGGGCCGCGCAGCACTTCGATACGATCGGCGGTGAGCGGGTTGATGATCGCGGCGTGATCGGCCGAGGTGTTCGACACGTCGATGCTGCCGATCCCGTCGATCAGCAGCCGCGCGCGATCGCCGGTGAAGCCGCGCAGCACCGGACGCGAGGCATTGGGGCCGAACGAGGTCGCCGAGACGCCCGGCTGCGAGGCGAGCGTCTCGCCGATCGTCGGGCGCATCTCGCGAGTGAGCTCTTCGGCGGCGAGCACCGCGGTGCCGCCGAGCACATCGGCGGTGGCGCGGGCGCGCGTGCCGGTGATCACGACTTCCTGGGTCGGCTGGTCGTGGTCCTGCGTGTCGGCCGCGGGTGCGTCGGCAGGCGCGTCGCCACCGGGGCCGGCGATCGGTTTTTCCTCGGCATGGGCGGGCAAAGCGAGCAGCGCGGCAGTGGCAAGCAACAGGGTACGCAACATGGACAGATCCCGAACCAGATGATGTCGGCGCTGCGCTAACGGAGATGATATAAAGTCTCAAGCCCTTTCGTCGCAGAACGCGCGCGGACTGGCGCCGGGAACGCATGGCGGCATCCGGCCGTCGCGTCGCGGTCCTCGCGGCGATGCCATCGGGGTTCAGAACAGGCAACAAGCATGTTCGGGATTTGTGAAAATTCACGGATTGTACCAATCGACAGACGCAGAACATCCGTTATGGAGATGTGCCCGCAGCTATACTGCGTCGCTTGAAACACTTGTTATAACGATATGGAGTCGCCCATGCCGGAAGATAACGCGCTCAATGCAGTCGAGCTCGCGACCGAGCTGACAATTGCCTGGCTCGGCAATCAGAACAATCGGGTGTCGGCGGAGGAAGTTCCGGTATTTCTCCGCAACATGCACGCAACCGTCAGCGAACTATCGAGCGGAACTTCCGGTTCGGGTGGCGGTGATGAAGAGCCTGCGGCGCAGGCCGAGTTCACGCCTGCCGTATCCGTCCGCAAGTCGCTGGCGTCGAAGGATCACATCATCTCGATGATCGACGGCAAGCCGTACAAGACGCTGCGTCGGCATCTTTCGACGCACGGGCTGACGCCGGAGGATTATCGCCGCCGCTACAATCTGAAGCCGGATTATCCGATGGTGTCGGAGAATTATTCGGAAGTGCGCCGCGCGATGGCGCACAAGATCGGCCTCGGCGCGAAGGGCAGACAGGCCAAGGCCGCGACGGCGCGCGCCGACAGCCCGGCCAAGCCGAAGCGGGCGCCGCGCGCCGGCAAGACCAACTGACCTGCCAGCGCCGCGCGATCGCTCGCGCGGCGCAAACCGGCCCGGCTCCGCCTATACGGCGACCTCGGCGCTGATCGACGCGTGCGGCGCATAGTCCGCAACCTCGAAATCCTCGATGCGATAGTCGTCGATATCGGCGGCGCGGCGCGTCAGCCGCATGCCTGGAAGCGGTCGCGGCTCGCGGCCGAGCTGCAGACGCGCCTGCTCGAGATGGTTCAGATAGAGATGAACGTCGCCGCCGACCCAGACGAGCTCGCCCGGCGCGAGATCGGCCTGTTGGGCAAGCATCAACAGCAGCGCGGCGGCGCCGACGAAATTGAACGGCGCGCCGAGCAATAGATCGACCGAGCGCTGGAAGAGCAGGCAATTGAGCTTCCCGTCCGACGTCACATGATATTGATAGACCATATGACAGGGCGGCAGTGCCATCGCGCCGACCTCCGCGACGTTCCAGCCATGGAACAGCATGCGCCTGCTGGCCGGGGTCTCGCGCAGCATCCGCACGAGTTCGGCGATCTGATCATGCTCGCGGCCGTCCGGCCCGAGCCAGCGGCGCCATTGCTTGCCATAGACCGGGCCAAGGTCGCCCCAGCGCGCGGCAAAGGCGTCGTCCTCGACGATGCGCTGCTCGAATTCGAGCTGGCCGATATCCTCTCCGGTCTCGCGGCGATAGGCGGCGAGCGGCCAGTCGCTCCAGATCCTGACATTTTCGCGCAGCAAAGGCTGGATGTTGGTGCCGCCGGTGAGGAACCACAGCATTTCCTTGACCGCGGTCTTCCAGAACACGCGCTTGGTGGTGAGGATCGGCGCCGCGCCGTCCGACAGATCGAACCGCACCATCGCACCGAAGATCGAGCGCGTGCCGACGCCGGTACGGTCGACGCGCTCGTCGCCCTTGTCGAGGACCTGGGCGAGCAGATCGAGATATTGATGTTCGGGATGGCGCATCACGATGTTCTGGCTTTCTCGAGCTCGGGGGTCAGCATTGCGGGCGTCGGAAGCGACGATCGATCGATTATGGAGCTTTCCGGCGCCGCGACCGGCCCGCTTTCGATCCGATCGAGACACTGACGCATATCGCGAGCCTAGCGACGGCCGGGGCGTGCGCCAAGCCGGTCGATGTTCGTCGCAGCACCGCCGAACTGGAGCGGACTCCGTTTCGATGCGGCCGATGTGGCTGGCAGCTGTTGGCGATGCCGCTCGACGCGCTCGCAGAACCGCACCGTCTCGCCGACCCGGCCGCCGCAGGGATGTTGTTCGCGTGCCTTGCGGATGAAGCGACCGAGATATGCGTCGCGGTCTATCTGGACCCCGACCAGCGCGTGCTGGGCTTGCGCCATGCGCGTTCGGGTGCGGCCGATCGCATGGTCCTGCCGATCCGCGACATCGCGGCGGACGCGCTGGCGTTCGGCGCGGCGGCAGTGGTGGTCGCGCACAACCATCCGAGCGGCGATCCCCGTCCGAGCATCGCCGATCGCGAGGCGACGCGCCGGCTCGCGCGCGGGTTGGACGCGCTCGACATGCGGCTGCTCGACCATCTGATCGTGGCGCGCGGCGGAATCACCAGCTTTCGCCGGCTGGGATTACTCTGAGCCCTGGCCGGGCTGGACCGCCGCGGGGGTGGCGCGGGCGCCGCTCTTGCAGGCCTTGATCATGCCCGGTTCGGGGCGCTCGCCGCTCGCGCGGAAGATCGCGATATAGCCGCCCGCGGACGGCATCCGGCGCATCGAGACCAGCGCATAGCCGACCGCGCCGAACTCGCATTTGAGCAGTTCGGGCGGAGTGCCGTGATGCTCGGTGGGGCGATCGGCATCGACCACGATCACCTGCCCGTCGGGGCGCAGCGACGGCCGCAACCGCCACAGGAACTCGTAGGGACTCTCGATCTCGTGATACATGTGCACCATCAGCACGCGATCGAAGCTGGCTTCGGGCAGGCGCGGATCGGCGGGGAGGCCGAGCCGGACGCTGACATTGTCGAGCCGCTCGCGCACGACGCGCGTCGCCAGCGCGTCACGGACATCGGGAACGATGTCCTCGGCGACGACGCGGCCTTCCTTGCCGACGCGCTGGCCCAGGCGGATCGTGTAATAGCCTTCGCCCGCGCCGATATCGGCGACGGTCATGCCGGGCTTGATCCCGGCGAGGTTCATCACCTGTCCGGCCTCGTTGAGCCGGTCACGCGCCTCTTCGGTCGACCAGCGTGCCGAGACGATCGTCGCGACCGGCCGGTCGGCGGCGGGGAAGCCGGTATGCGTTTGCGCCTTTTGCTCGCGCGGCACCGCGCTGCCGCCGTCGCATGCGGCCAGCAGCATCAGGGCGCCCAGAGCGAGGGCTGACTTCAATCGACATCCTCCACTTCGACCGTCTCGCCGGTCACGCGCTGGGATAGCGCAGCCGCCATGAATGCGTCGAGGTCTCCGTCGAGCACGTCGGACGGCGCCGTGGAAGTGACGCCGGTGCGCAGGTCCTTCACCAGCTGATAGGGCTGGAGCACATAGCTGCGGATCTGGTGGCCCCAGCCGATATCGGTCTTGGTGGCGTTCTGCGCATTGGCCACGGCCTCGCGCTCGGCGAGCTCGCGCTCGTAGAGCCGGGCGCGGAGCTGGTTATAGGCCTCGGCCTTGTTCTTGTGCTGCGAACGCTGGTTCTGGCACTGGACGACGATGCCGGTGGGCAAATGGGTGATGCGCACCGCCGAATCGGTGGTGTTGATGTGCTGGCCGCCGGCGCCCGAGGCGCGATAGGTGTCGATGCGCAGCTCGCTCTCGTTGATCTCGACTTCGATATTGTCGTCGATCACCGGATAGACCCAGACGCTCGAGAAGCTGGTGTGGCGCCGCGCCGCGCTGTCATAGGGCGAGATGCGGACGAGGCGATGCACGCCGCTCTCGGTCTTGGCGTAGCCATAGGCGTTCTCGCCCTTGACCAGCAGAGTCGCCGACTTGATCCCCGCCTGCTCGCCGGCGTGATAGTCGATCAGCTCGACCTTCAAGCCGTGGCGCTCGGCCCAGCGCGTGTACATGCGCTGGAGCATGCCCGCCCAGTCCTGGCTCTCGGTGCCGCCGGCACCCGAGTTGATCTCGATATAGGTGTCGTTGGGATCGGCCTCGCCCGAGAGCAACGCCTTGACCTTGTCGACCTCGGCCCGCTCGGCGAGCGCGGCGAGCGCGGCAGTGCCTTCGCTCGCCATCTCCTCGTCGCCTTCGGCCTCGGCCATCTCGATCAATTCGGCGGTGTCGTTGAGCTCGGTCTCAATCGCGCGCGTCGCGCTGACCGCCTCGTCGAGGCGGCGGCGCTCGCGCATCACGTCCTGCGCGGCCTTGGCGTCGTTCCACAAGGTCGGGTCCTCGACGCGCGCGTTGAGCTCGTCGAGCCGGCGCAGCGCGCGGTCCCAATCGAGGAAGCGCCGCAGCAGCGCCAGCGCCGCCTTGATGTTGTCGACATGAGCCTGCGCTTCGGCGCGCATATTCAATAACTCCAAATCATTCCGTCATCCCGGCGAAAGCCGGGATCTCGCGCCTCAGGCCCTGCACGCGGCCTGAGATCCCGGCGTTCGCCGGGATGACGATATAGGAAGCGCGCTAGTAGATTCCGCCCTCGCGTTGCAAGAAGTCGCTGTCGCCGGGCGCCTGGGTGGCGGGCGCGGCCTTTTTCTCGACGGCCTTTTTCTCGACCTCTTCCTCCGCGCCGGTGCGACGGCGGCGCTGCGGCTCGACCTCGGGCTTGAAGGCTTCCCAGATGATCGAGGCGAGCGGATCGTTGGTCGGCCAGCCGCCGGCCACCGGACGTCCGCTGGCGCGATCGATGCGCACCATCCGGATCCCGGCGGGCGCAGTGAAGGGCAGCACTTCCATGCCTTTGAAGGCGGGGAGGGCGAATTGCTTGAAGATCGGCGCGGCGATCGAGCCGCCCTGGGCATAGCCACCGAGATTGGTCGGATTGTCATAGCCCAGATAGAGCCCGCCGATCATCTGCGGGGTGCCGCCGACGAACCACACGTCGGTCGGCCCCGAGGTGGTGCCGGTCTTGCCCATGATCGGCCGGCCGAGATCGCGCAGCACGGTGGCGGTGCCGCGCTGGACGACGCCCTCGGCGATGTGGACGATCTGATAGGCGCTCATCGGCTCGACCAGCTGGCGCGCCCGCGTCACCGGCCGCGGCATCGGCCCGCCGTCCCAGTCGCGCGCGTTGCAGCGGTCGCAGGCGCGCCAGTTCTCGGGCCAGATCACCTCGCCGCGGCGGTTCTGGACGAAGTCGATCACCGTCGGATTGAGCGCGCGGCCGTGATTGACGAGGATCGAATAGGCATTGACCATCCGCATCACGGTGGTCTCGCCCGCGCCGAGCGCATAGCTGAGATAGGTCGGGAATTTCTGCTTCGAGACGCCGACGCGCTGGATCAGATCGACGACATGTTCCATGCCGATCTGATTGGCGACCTGCACCGTCATCAGGTTGCGCGACTGCTCGACGCCCCAGCGCAGCGTCTTGGGGCCGGCGCCGCGCTGATTGCCGAAATTGCGGAAGCATTTGTTGCCGAGCCCGGCGCCCTGCCAGACGCAGAACGGCCCGTCGACGACGATCGAGGCGGGGGTTAGCCCCTGTTCCATCGCAGCGGCATAGACGAGCGGCTTGATCGTCGAGCCCGGCTGGCGCTGCGCCTGGGTGGCGCGGTTGAACGACTGGATGCGCGAATCGAAGCCGCCCTGCATCGCCAGCACGCGGCCGTTGCGCGGGTCCTCGACCACCATGCCGCCCGAGACGCGCGGGATCGAGCGGAGCGACCAGCTACCGCCATCGGGCGCGACCGCGATGATGTCGCCCGGCTTGATCGCATCGTACGCCGCGCCGCCCTTGCCGCGCACCGGCATGGTCGCGAGATCGCGCGGCAGCGTGCCGGTCTGGCCGTTGTCGAAGCCGATCTGCCAGCCGCCGGCGCCGCGCTCGATCGCCACGGCGGCACGCCAGTCCTCGTAATCGACGCCGATATTGGTGTTGAGGAAGGGCTGGAGCCAGCCCTTCTCGACCTCGACATGATTGATCGGGCCCGACCAGCCACGCCCGCGATCATAGCGGAGCAGGCCGTCGCGCAGCGCTTTCTGGGCATATTGCTGGAGACGCGGATCGAGCGAGGTGCGCACCCACAGGCCGCCGCCATAGACGCTGTTGGGTCCGTCCTCGGCCTGCTCGCCGAACTTGTCGATCAGCTGGCGGCGGACCTCCTCCACGAAATAGCCGCCGACCCGCTCGTAGCGCGGGGTCTGGCGCGGGATCGTGCCCAAGGGCTCGGCGCGCGCCGCGTCGCGCTCGGGGGCAGAGATGAACCCATTGTCGTGCATCTCGCCGAGCACCCAGTTGCGCCGCTCCAGCGCGCGTTCGGTGTAGCGATCGGGATCGTAATTGGCCGGCCCCTTGGGCAGGATCGCGAGATAGGCCATTTGCGGAAGGCTGAGCTGGTCGAGCTCCTTGCCGAAATAGGCCTGGCTCGCCGCCTCGACGCCGCCGGCGTTGCGGCCGAGCTCGATCGAGTTGAGATAGAGCTCGAGGATCTGCTGCTTGGAAAGCGTGCTTTCGATCTTGTAGGCGAGGATCGCCTCCTTGAGCTTGCGGACCGGCGAATATTCGCTGCCGATCAGCAGGTTCTTGGCGACCTGCTGGGTGATCGTCGAGCCGCCACGCGCGCGCTGGCCGCTGCCCATCTTGGTGACGTAATCGACGACGGCGCCCGCGGTGCCCGGAAGGTCGACGCCGTAATGGCTGAAGAAGGTCTTGTCCTCGGCCGAGAGGAACGCCTCGACCAGCTGCTTCGGATATTCGGCATAGCTCAGCTGGACGCGGCGCTCGCGGGCATAGCTGTGGATCGGCAGGCCGTCGACCGAGCGGACATTGGTCGGCAGCGGCGGCTCATAGGCGCGCAGCGTGTCGACCGAGGGAAGATTGCGCGCGACGAGCAGCCAGATCAGGAACCAGAACACCCCGGCGAGCAGCGCCAGCCAGGCGAGGATTCGGAACCACCACCGACGATGCACACGCTGGTACCAGCCGCGGATACCCCCGGCCCCACGCTTGATCGTCACCGTTTCGCTGGAAATACTGCCGTCCGCCATGCGGGGTGCGGTGTAGCAACTTTCTCGGGCGAAGAAACCCGATCAAAACGCCACCGAAACCAACCCGCCGCATTCGCCTCTATAAGAGGTCGGTGGGGATTGCAGAAACAGCCGGATCAGCGCGACGCCATGCGGGTCGCGAAATGGATCTCGACCGCCTTGCGGACGCTCTGGGCGACCTTGCGCTGCCCTTCGCTCGAGGCGAGGAAATCGGCATCGGCGCTATTCGAGATATAGCCGGTCTCGAACAGCACCGAGGGCATATCGGGCGCCTTCAGGACCATCAGCGACGCCATCCGGTGGTAGTTGGCCTTGATCGGCATCAGCGGCTGCGCCTCGCGGCCGAGCAGGCGCGCGAAATTGGCGCTGGCGTTCATCGTCTCGCGCTGGGTAAGATCGATCAGGATCGACGAGATGTCGGGGCTGGCGGCGCCGAGATCGACCCCGGCGAGGATATCGGCCTTGTTCTCGCGCGCGGCGAGCCGGGCGGCTTCCTTGTCCGAAGCGACTTCGGAGAGCGTGTAGACGGTCGCGCCCGTCGCCTCGGGATTGCCGGCGCTGTCGCAATGGATCGAGATGAACAGATCGGCCTTGAGCCGCCGCGCGAGGCCGTAGCGCTCCTGGAGCACGAGGAAGCGATCGTCGTCGCGGGTCAGCGCGACGCGGACGCGGCCCGAGGCGAGCAGCGAATCGCGGACCGCACGGGCCACCTGCAAGGTGAGATCCTTCTCGCGCAGCCCGCCATCGTTCGAGAGCGCGCCGGGGTCGTGGCCGCCATGACCGGCGTCGATCACCACCAGCGGCTTGCCCGCCGCGCCATAGACGCGCGGCAGCGGCGCCCGCGAAAGCCGCTTCGGCACGGCCATCGCCACGCTATAGGGGTGGCGGCTCGCCGGCTGGAGATAGGTGAAGGGTGGCAGGAAGCTCATCCGACGCTCGGCCGCGGCGCGTGCGAAGCGTTCGTCGTCGACGGTTCTGAGCTGGAGCGTGAGCGTGCGCCCGTCGCTGCCGAAGCTGCCTTCGGACACGATCGCGGGGCGCGCGAGGTCGAACACGATGCGCGCGCCATCGCCCTGCGCGCCCTGACGAATCTTCGCGACCGCGCCGCCCGTGATCGCGACGCGACCGGGCTCGGCGCCGGAGACATCGAGCGCGATGCGCTGCGGTCCAGCAAGAAGGAAGGCGCTCGCCCGGGCGACCGGCGCGTCGAATTTCACGACGACGCGATCGCCCTGCACGCGCACTTCCTGCACGGCGCCTGCCCAACTCGGCACCCCGGTCAACCAGCCGGAGAGAAGGGCAAGCAGGAATAGCACCCGCGCGATATGCCGCGCCGGGCCGTGAAGGGTCCAGCCCAAATGCATGAAGATCAACTCTCGAACACGTCTTCCCTGACGGAATCGGGATAGAGAAGGACCTTCAAATCGAAGTGAAACAGCTTGGTTAACCGGCATAAATCTGCCGGAGGGCGGCAGGTGATTGCCGCTGCGGTTCATTGCACTTAAGCACCCGCTCGTGGTTGCCGCATGGCCCGGGGGGTGCTAGCAGGAGTTCGCTCCGACCCTTGTATCGGAGCCTATCCGCGACAAAATCCGTCGCGACAGTTCAGGTTGACGCTCGCATGAGGCAATTTCCCCATCGTCCCACCCGCCAGGCCCAGGTGGCCGGCCGCGGGACGATGGTGGAGCTTCCGGACCACGCGTCCGGACGTGCCTGGCGAGCAGCAGCAGTTTTCGAAACCTGCGAGACCACAGCCGGCGTCGCCGGCCAAGGCCGCAATTTGTATCGCGCGCACGCGCCCCTTCCTCACAGGGACAACACAGTCTTCAGGGGTTCAGGCCGGCGCGCCCGGAGAACAATAAATGACCATGCGTATGCTGATCGACGCACGCCACCGGGAGGAAACCCGTGTGGCCGTCGTCAAAGGGAGCCGGATCGAGGAGTTTGACTTCGAGTCTGCCGAGCGCAAGCAGCTCAAGGGCAATATCTATCTAGCCAAGGTCACCCGGGTCGAACCGTCGCTTCAGGCGGCGTTCGTCGACTATGGTGGCAACCGCCACGGCTTCCTCGCCTTCTCGGAAATCCATCCCGATTACTACCAGATCCCCAAAGAGGATCGCGAGGCGCTGCTTCGCGAAGAGGCCGAGCATGCCGCCGAGGAAGCCGCGCTGCGCGCGCAGGATGACGCCGACGACGACGAGCATCTCGAGGCCGAGGACGGCGTAGAGGTTCTCGAGCGCCCGCACGACGACGAGGAGCATGACGACGAGACCGACGGCGAGACCGCCGAGGGCGAGGAAAGCGCCGAGGGCGATCACGGGCGCGGCCGGGGCCGTCGCCGCGGGCGTGGCGGCAAGGAAGACGAGGCCGAGGCGCTGCGCCAGCGCCGCATGAACCTGCGTCGTCGCTACAAGATCCAGGACGTGATCCGCCGCCGTCAGGTGCTGCTGGTCCAGGTCGTCAAGGAAGAGCGCGGCAACAAGGGCGCGGCGCTGACCACCTATCTCAGCCTCGCCGGCCGTTACTGCGTGCTGATGCCCAACACCGCGCACGGCGGCGGCATCTCGCGCAAGATTTCGTCGGCTGCCGATCGCAAGCGGCTCAAGACGATCATGTCGGACCTCAAGCTGCCGCCGACGATGGGCTGCATCGTCCGCACCGCGGGGCTCCAGCGCACCAAGACCGAGATCAAGCGCGACTTCGACTATCTCGCCCGGCTGTGGGACGGGATTCGCGAGGAGACGTTGCGATCGTCGGCGCCGGCGCTCGTCTATGGCGACAGCGATCTGCTCAAGCGCGCGATCCGCGACATCTACAACAAGGACATCGACGAGGTGATCGTCGAGGGGGAGGACGGCTATCGCCAGGCCAAGGAGTTCATGCGGCTCCTGATGCCCAGCCACGCCCGCAAGGTGAAGCAATACGCCGATGCGGTGCCGCTGTTCCAGCGCGCCGGGGTCGAGGAGCAATTGTCGGCGATGTACCATCCGGTGGTGCAGCTCAAATCGGGCGGCTATCTGGTGATCAACCCGACCGAGGCGCTCGTCTCGATCGACATCAACTCGGGCCGCTCGACGCGCGAGCATTCGATCGAGCAGACCGCGACCCAGACCAACCTCGAAGCCGCGCAGGAAATCGCGCGCCAGCTGCGGCTGCGCGACATGGCCGGGCTCGTCGTCATCGACTTCATCGACATGGATCACGGATCCAACGTCCGTAAGGTCGAGAAGGCGATGAAGGAGGCGCTCAAGAACGATCGCGCGCGCATCCAGGTCGGCCGCATCTCGGCGTTCGGCCTGATGGAGATGAGCCGCCAGCGGCTGCGCACCGGCGTGCTCGAGGCTTCGACCCGCCAGTGCCCGCATTGCGAAGGCACCGGGCTGGTCCGCACCGCTTCGTCGGCAGGGCTCTCGGCGCTGCGCATGATCGAGGACGAAGCCGCCCGCGGCCGCGGCTCGCAGCTGGTGCTGCGCGCCAGCCAGGAAGCCGCTTTCTACGTGCTCAACCGCAAGCGTTCGGAGCTTGCCGAGATCGAGGATCGCTACGGCGTGATGGTCGAGGTCGCGTCGGACGGTGAGCTCGAGGGCGCGCGCATGTCGGTCGAATCGAGCGGGCCGCCGCCGGCGCATGCGCCCCGGATCGAGCGCCTCGTCGAAGAGCCCGAAGACGATTATGTCGAGGAAGTCGACGAAGAGGAGATCGAGGAGGAAGAGGCCGAGGCGCCCCGCGCGCGTCAGCCCCGCGAGGCGCGCGAGCGTGACGAAGGCGACGGCGAGGGGCGCGGCAAGCGTCGCCGCCGCCGGCGTGGTCGCGGTCGGCGGGGTCGCGAGAACGAGGTCGAGGGCGGCGAGGACACGTCCGAGGCCGAAGCAGGCGAGGGCGAGGACGATATCGCCGAGACCGAGACCGAAGCCGATGGTGCCGAAGCTGCCGAGGGCGAGCGTGACGAGGCCGGCGAGGCCGGTCGCAAGCGCCGTCGTCGCGGCCGTCGCGGCGGTCGTCGCGGTGCCGGCCATGGCGAGGACGGGGTTGCCGAGGCAGCCGAAGGCGAAGCGGCCGAGGCGCCGGTGAGCGACGTGGCGGCGCTGGCGGAAGCCGAGCCGGCAGTCGAGGCCGTCGAGGCACCCGCGAAGCCGAAGCGCAGCCGTCGCAAGAAGGCCGATGCCGAGGCGCCGGCAGAGGCAGAGGCAGTCGAAGCGGCACCCGCGGCCCCGGCAGCCGAGCCGATTGCCGAGGAAGCTCCGGCCGAGAAGCCGAAGCGCAGCCGTCGCAAGAAGGCCGATGCCGAAGCGGCGCCCGTCGAGGCGGCCGCGGCGCCGGCGGCTGAGGCGGTGATCGCCGATGCGCCGGCCGAGAAGCCGAAGCGTAGCCGTCGCAAGGCAGCTGCGCCGACGCCCGAGGCCGTAGCGGAGGCGCCTGCCGAGGCCGAGCCGGTGGCGCAGGATCTCGCGCCCGAGGCGAACGAAGCCGAAGGCGACGGCGATGCCAATCCCGACGGCACGCCGCGCCGTGGCTGGTGGCAGCGGACCTTCGGCGCCTGATGCCGAACGAGCGGGCGTGCCCCGGGCACGCCCGCTCGCAGGCTGGCTTCACGACATGTTCATCGCGGATATTCGACACCAGCCTTATCCCAGGAGCGTGCCCCGATGATGAAGCGCCTCGCGGCCCTGACGGCCCTGCTTTGCCTGTGCTGCTTCGCGGCGCGGCCCGCGATGGCGCAGTCGGTGCTGCGCGACGCCGAGACCGAGGCGCTGCTTGCCGACATGTCGCGGCCGCTGATCGAGGCGGCGGGGCTTTCGCCCGCCAATGTCCGCGTCGTGCTGGTCAATGATCCGTCGATCAACGCCTTCGTCGCGGGCGGCCAGATCGTGTATATTCATTCGGGGCTGATCGACGCCGCCGATAGCGCCAACGAAGTCCAGGGCGTGATCGCGCACGAGATCGGCCATATCGTCGGCGGCCATGCCGTGTTCCAGAATGACGGCGGTTACACCAACATCTCGATCCTCAGCCTGTTGCTCGGCGCCGCGGCGATGGCGGCGGGCGCGGGCGAGGCGGGCACCGGCATCCTGATGATGGGCCAGCGCGCCGCGATCGGCAAATATCTCGCGTTCAGCCGCGTGCAGGAATCCTCGGCCGATGCCGCGGGCGTTCGTTTCATCACCACCGCCGGGATCAGCGGCAAAGGCATGCTCAGCTTCTTCGACAAGCTGACCGCGCAGATGCACCGCTACGGATATTACGCGACCGCGAGCAATCCCGAGGTCGATCCCTTCGCGCAGACTCACCCGATGTCGGCCGATCGCGTCGAGAATCTCAAGGCCGATCTGCAATCGGCGCCATCGTGGAACAAGCCGATCGATGCGAAGATCGAGCAACGCTTCAAGCGCGTGCAGGCCAAGCTGCGCGGCTATGTCAACGAGCCCGAGGCGACGCTGCGGCGCTACCCAGCCACCGACCAGTCGGCGCCGGCGCATTATGCGCGCGCCTATGCCTATCACAAATCGGGCTATCCGGAGCAGGCGGCGGCCGAGACCGCGGCTTTGGTCAAGACCGCGCCCGACGATCCCTATTTCCTCGAGCTCGAGGGCCAGATCCTGCTCGAATCGGGCAAGCCTGCCGAGGCATTGAGTCCGCTGCGCGAGGCCACGCGCCGCTCGAACAACCAGCCGCTGATCGCCGCGACCTTCGGCCACGCGCTGCTCGCGACCGAGGACAAGGCCAATCTCGGCGAGGCCGAGACCGTGCTGCGCCAGGCCGTCGCGCGCGATAAGGAGAACCCGTTCGCCTGGATGCAGCTCGGCACCGTCTATGAGCGCAAGGGCGACGAGCCGCGCACCGCGCTCGCCACCGCCGAGCGTGCGCATCTGATGGGCGATGTGCGCACCGCGCTGGTGAGCGCGCGCTCGGCGATGGCGAACCTGCCCCAAGGTTCGAGCGACTGGGTGCGCGCGCAGGACATCGCGATGGTCGCGCAGACCGCGATGGAAGAGCAGAAGAAGAAGCGCCGATTCCAATGAGCGGGAGATTGTTGCGCAACCCGCTGGCCCTCGCCGGCGCGATGCTGGTATCCGCCCTGCTCGGCGCGGGTGCCTTCGCCCTGCTGTTGAGCTGGATGCCCGGTCTCGCCGGTCCCGCGATCCGCGGCTATCTGCTCGAGCATCCCGAAGTGCTGCCCGAGGCGATGGACCGGCTCCAGGCGCGCGAGACGGCGCGCTACGAAAAGGCGCAGCAAGGCGCGCAAGCTGCCGTGCCGCAGCATCGCGCGCAGCTCGAAACGCCCTTTGCCGGTGCCTGGGCGGGCAATCCGAAGGGTGACGTCACCGTGGTGGCGTTCATGGACTATGCGTGCGGCTATTGCCGCGCGAGCCTGCCGGGGATCGAGGAGCTGCTCGCCAAGGATCCGAACGTGCGCGTCGTCTATCGCGAATTCCCCGTGCTCGGCCCCGAGAGCGTGCTCGCCGCGCGCTGGGCGCTGGCGGCGGCCGGGCAGGGCAAGTTCCGCGCCTTCCACGACGCGCTGTTCGCTGCCGGTCAGCCCAGCGCCGAGAATATCGCCCTCGCTGTCGAAAAGGCCGGCCTCGACAAGGCAGTGGCGACCAAGGCGATCGAGTCGAAGCCGGTCGAGCAGGAGATCGCGGCGAACCACAAATATGGCGAGCTGCTCGCGATGACCGGCACTCCGAGCTGGGTGGTGGGCGGCAAGCTGCTCAGCGGCGCGCGCGACTATGCCGGGCTGGCAGCGGCGGTCGCCGAGGCGCGGGCGGCGAAATAGGCGGCTACCTGCCGATCCGGCGCTCCTGCCTTGCCGGATCACGCGCCGCTTTTCGACGCTGATTTGGGACACGTGCTTGTCGTGCCCCCTATCCGACCCTACGTAACGGCTCCGTTCCGGTCCGGGGTTCTCCATGCAATCTATCTTGTCGGTTTCGCAGGTCAGCAAGACCTATGCGTCGGGGCAGAAGGCGCTCGAGCATGTCGATCTGGAGATTCGCCGCGGCGAGATCTTCGCGCTGCTCGGCCCGAATGGCGCCGGCAAGACGACGCTGATCAGCATCATCTGCGGTATCGTCACGCCGAGCTCGGGGACGATCCTCGTCGACGGGCATAACGCGATCCGCCATCCGCGCGAGGCACGCTCGCGCATCGGGCTGGTGCCGCAGGAATTGTCGGTCGACATGTTCGAAACGGTTGCGGCGACGATGCGCTTCAGCCGCGGCCTGTTCGGCAAGGCGCCCGACAAGGCGCATACCGAGCAGGTGCTGCGCGATCTGTCGCTCTGGGACAAGCGCGATGCCAAGATCATGGAGCTGTCGGGCGGCATGAAGCGCCGCGTGCTCATCGCCAAGGCGCTGAGCCACGAGCCCGACATCCTGTTCCTCGACGAGCCCACCGCCGGCGTCGACGTCTCGCTGCGCCGCGACATGTGGAAGCTGATCGGATCGCTGCGCGCGCGCGGCGTCACCATCATCCTCACCACCCACTATATCGAAGAGGCCGAGGAAATGGCCGATCGGGTGGGGGTGATCAACAAGGGCCAGCTGCTCCTCGTCGAGGACAAGGCTGCGCTGATGAAGAAGCTCGGCAAGCGCGAGATGGATCTGTCGCTGGTCGAGCCGCTTTCCGAAGTGCCCGCGGGGCTGGAGGAATGGCATCTCAGCCTCGAGGACGAAGGCCATCGGCTGCGCTACGTGTTCGACGCGCAGGCCGAGCGCACCGGCATCCCGTCGTTGCTGCGCAAGCTCGGCGAGCTGGGCATCGCATTCAAGGATCTCGACACCTCCAAGTCGAGCCTCGAGGATATTTTCGTCGACCTGGTGGAGAAGCGCTGATGACCGGCATCAACCTGCACGGCATCTGGGCGATCTATCGCTTCGAGATGGCGCGGACGCTGCGCACGCTGTGGCAGAGCGTCGCCACCCCGGTGATCACCACCTCGCTCTATTTCATCGTGTTCGGCGGGGCGATCGGCAGCAAGATCGACGCGATCGGCGACGTCAACTACGGCAGCTTCCTCGTCCCCGGGCTGATCATGCTGACCTTGCTCACCCAGAGCATCTCGAACGCCTCGATCGGCATCTACTTCCCGAAATTCACCGGCACGATCTTCGAACTGCTCTCGGCGCCGATCTCGGCGATCGAGCTGGTGGTCGGCTATGTCGGCGCGGCGGCGACCAAATCGGTGGTGATCGGACTGATCATCCTGATCACCTCGGCCTTCTTCGTCGATCTGCGGATCGATCATCCGGTGGCGATGATCGCCTTTCTGGTGCTGACCTCGGTGGCGTTCAGCATGTTCGGCTTCATCATCGGGGTATGGGCCAAGGGATTCGAGCAGCTGAGCTTCGTGCCGGCGCTGCTGATCACCCCGCTGACCTTTCTCGGCGGCGCCTTCTACTCGATTGACATGCTCCCCGAGCCGTGGCGGACGGTGAGTCTGTTCAACCCGGTGGTCTATCTCGTCAGCGGTTTCCGCTGGAGCTTCTTCGGCGCCGGCGATGTCAGCGTCGGCTGGAGCCTCGGGGTGACCGGCTTCTTCCTGCTGCTCTGCCTCGGGCTGATCGTCGCGATCTTCCGGACCGGATACCGGCTCAAGAACTAGGGTCCGCGCGCCCTCGCCATTCCGTCACCCCGGCCTTGTGCCGGGGTCCACTGTGCGGCAGGCGAGGCCGTCGAGCTTCCGGCTTCTCCCGGCGTCGTGGACCCCCGCGCAAGGGCGGGGGTGAGGAAAGGCGAAGATATGTGGCGGCAGATGGACGCGAGCGACCTCGCTACGGTGTCGGCGATCTCCGATGCGGTGCACGGCCGCTTCACCGAGCCGGTAGCAGTCTATGCGGAGCGGCTGGCGCTGTGGCCGGAGGGCTGCCGCGTGCTCGAGCGGGACGGTGCGGTCGTCGGCTATCTGGTCAGCCATCCATGGTATCGTGAGGCGCCACCGAAGCTCGGGGCGATGCTCGGCGCGATTCCTTCCGATGCCGACGCCTATTATCTCCACGACATCGCCTTGCTGCCGGTCGCGCGCGGGGCCGGTGCGAGCAAGGCGGCGCTCGACTTCGTCAAGGCGCAGACCCGGACGCTGGGGCTGGTCGACATCGCGCTGATGGCGGTGGGCGGCGCCGATCGCTTCTGGGCCGCCCAAGGCTTCGCCTATGTTCCGCGCGACGCCGATCCGTCCTACGGCGAGGATGCGTTTCTGATGCTCGGCGCGGTCCTGCCTATTTGACCACCGGCAGCGTCACCAGCGAGCCGCCGCAGACGCGCTGGGTCGCCTTGACGAAGTCCTCGGGCGCCGCCTTGTAGATGTTGGGCACGAACTTCTGCGGATTGCGGTCGACCACGGGGAACCAGCTCGACTGGACCTGCACCATCAGCCGGTGGCCCTTTTTGAAGACATGGTCGTGGCTGCGCAGCGGCACGTCCCATGCGACGACCTGGTTCGGCGTCAGCGGCGTCGCCTTCTCGAAGCTCTGCAGATAGCGGCCCCGCCGCACCTCCATCGCGATCGGGAACTGGTAGCCGTTGAGCGTGCGCGGATAATCGCCGAGCGCGCCTTTCGGAGCAGGTTCGTAATCGTCGGGGAGGACGTCGATCAGCTTGACCACGAAATCGCTGTCGGTGCCCGAGGTCGACGCCATCAGCTTCGCGGCGATCTCGCCGGTGACGGTCAGATCCGCCTCGAGCGGCGCGCTGACGTAGCTGAGCACGTCGGGGCGGTGATCGACGAAGCGCTGGTCGGCGGCTTCCCACCAGCGCCATTCCTGCGACGGATAGGTGCGCGAGATCGGGCGCTCGCGGAACGGCACCGGATTGGCCGGGTCGGAGACATATTCGCGGCACTGCCCGGCATCGGCGGGCGGCGTGAACGACAGCGTGCCGTCGCTCTGTAGATAGAGGTTGGTCGCGGTCGTGCCCGGGGCCGGCCATTTGGGATAGGACTTCCACTCCCACGAGCCGCTCTGGAACATCCGCGCCTCGCCGGTCGGCCTGGCGCCCTTGCCGTGCAGCCAATGCGCGAAGAACGGCGCCTCGATGTCGCGCATGAACTCGGTGCCGCTCTCCTTGCCGTGCTTGATATAGCCGACATCATAGCCCATCGAATGCCAGGTGCCGTGCGCCCAGGGGCCGGCGACGATCATGTTGAGACCGTCGGGGTCCTGTGCCTCCATCTTCTCATAGATCTTCCACGTGCCGAGCGGATCCTCCTGATCCCAGAAGCCGGCGACGTGGAGCGTCGGCACGGTGGTGCGGCCGAGTTGCTCGGTCCAGCGCTGGCGCTTCCAGAAATCGTCGTAATCGGGATGCTCGATCATCGCAGTGAACTGGGGCACCGTTCCCTTGAAGTAGAGCTTGTCGAGATTGGCGATCGGACCGAGCTTGAGGAACCACTCATAGCTGTCGACCGGGGCCTTGCCGCCATAATCGAAGTCGTTGCCCTGGTCGTTGTTCTGCAGGCTGAACAGCCAGTCGGTCAGATAGGAGAGCCGCGCCGCGCCGTAGCGGTGGAGATCGTCGTTGATCCACCAGTCGTTCCACGCCGCCTGCGGGCTCACTGCCTTGAGCGCCGGGTGCGGCCGGGCGAGCGCCACCGCCGAGGCATAGCCCGGATAGGAGACGCCCCACATGCCGACCTTGCCGTTGTTGTCGGCGACGTTCTTCACCAGCCAGTCGACGGTGTCGTACGCGTCGGTGGCCTCGTCGACGCCTTTCTTGCCCTTGGCATCGAGCGCCATCGACATCCTGAAGTCGCCGTCCGACTTGAACTGGCCGCGCATGTTCTGAAAGACGATGATGTAGCCATCCTCTTGCAGAAAGCGGATCGTGTTGGGCATCTTGGGCGGCGCGGCGTCGGGCACGCCGTACGGAGTGCGCTGGAGCAGGATCGGAAGCTTGCCGGTCTTGCCCTTGGGCCGCCAGATCACGGTCTGCAGCTTGGCGCCGTCGCGCATCGGCACCATCACCTCTTCGAAGGTGAAGGGCGATTCCTCCGCGGCAGTGGCAGGCGCCGCTTGCTGGCGCGCGGGCGCGGCCGCCATCGGAAGCGCGGCGACGCTTGCCGCGAGCACGATCATCAGCTTGTTCATTTCGATCCCCGTCCGGTTTGTGCCGGACTAGAGAAGCGCGCCACGCGCCTGTCAATCGGCGCGGTCGAAGCTCGTCGCGCGATCGTAGGGGTCAGTCGAGCCGATGCTCGCCCTTGACCCAGCGGACCGTGCCCGAGCTGGCGCGCATCACCACGCTTTCGGTGGTCATCTTGCCGCGCACGCGCTTGACGCCTTCGAGCAGCGAGCCGTCGGTGACGCCAGTGGCGGCGAAGATGCAGTCGCCCTTGGCGAGATCGGTGAGGTCGTAGATCTTGTCGAGATCGTCGATCCCCCATTTGCGCGCGCGGGCGCGCTCGTCGTCGTTGCGGAACAGCAGCCGGCCCTTGAACTGGCCGCCGACGCAGCGCAGCGCCGCGCAGGCGAGCACGCCCTCGGGGGCGCCGCCCGAGCCCATGTACATGTCGATCGTCGTGTCGGGATTGGTGGTGGCGATCACCCCCGCCACGTCGCCGTCGCCGATCAGCACGATGCCGCAGCCGATCGATCGCAGCTCGGCGATCAGCTTCTCGTGGCGCGGCCGATCGAGCACGCAGACGATGATCTCGTTGGGCGCGACGCCCTTGGCCGCGGCGAGCGCCTTGACGTTGTCGGTCGGCGATTTGGCGAGATCGATCACGCCGTCGGGATAGCCGGGGCCGACCGCGATCTTGTCCATATAGACGTCGGGCGCATTGAGCAGGCAGCCATGCTCGGCGACGGCGAGCACCGCGAGCGCGTTGGGGCCGGCCTTGGCGCAGATCGTGGTGCCTTCGAGGGGGTCGAGCGCGATGTCGATCTTGGGGCCGGTGCCGATCGCCGAGCCGACCTTCTCGCCGATGAACAGCATCGGCGCCTCGTCGCGCTCGCCTTCGCCGATCACCACGGTACCGTCCATGTAGAGCGAATTGAGCGCCTCGCGCATCGCCTCGACCGCGACATGATCGGCGGCCTTTTCGTCGCCGCGACCGACGAGGCTCGACGCGGCGATCGCCGCGGCTTCGGTGACGCGCACCATTTCGAGCACGAGGACACGGTCGAGAACATGGCTGGCGGTCGGCATCGGCTGGGGATCCCCTTACAGAATGGGGTCGCGATAGGAGGCGCAGGTTGCAGTGTCGAGGCTGCTAGCGCTGTCAGGCCGATCGCAATTTCGCCACAACCGCGCGCCAGCCTCGCTTCGTCGCAAGCGGGGAGCGAATCGCGATGTTCTTGCCGTTGCTGCTGCTGCTTCAGGACGCGCCCGCGCTCGAGACGGCAATCGCCGACGCCCGGGCGAAAACCGCCGGCGACGTGCCGTGCCGGGCGACCACGGAGGAAGGCGAGGTCGTCATCTGCAAGCTGCGCGACGCCGATCGCTATCGCGTGCCTTTCGTCGCGCCCGGAAGACAGGAGCTGCCCGATCAGCGCGTCGCGCGGCTGGTCGGCCAGCGCACCGAGCCCGAATGCGGGCAGGGCGCCTTCATGGCGCATTGCGGGTTCGTCGGCGCCAGCGTTTCGGTCGGCGGGCGCGGGCTCCAATGGGTGGAGCGCAAGCTGGCGCCCTGATCACTCGCCGAGGATGTGCATCCACATCGGCTCGCCGACGAGGCTCTGCGAGCCGCGCAGCTTGTCGAGCGCCTGCGCGACGCTGCGCTCGGGCCCTTCGTGCGTGACGATCGCGACGAGCACGCTGCCATCGGCCTGCGCGCCGCGCTGGATCAGGCTCTCGATCGAGACCCCGGCATCGCGCATCGCCGCGGCGATCTCGGCGAGCACGCCGACCTTGTCGGCGACGGTGAGGCGGACATAGGCACGCGCACGCCGCTCGCCGCTATCGGCCGCGTCCTGCGCGGCGAGCGCGTCGGCGGGCATCGCATAGGGCGGGCCGAATTCGCCGCGGGCGATGTCGATCAGATCGGCGACCACGGCGCTGGCGGTTGGGCCGTCGCCTGCGCCGGCGCCCTGGAACAGCAGCCGGCCGACGAAATTGCCTTCGGCGACGACCGCGTTGGTCGAGCCGAGAACGTGCGCGAGCGGGTGGCTGAGCGGCACGAGATGCGGATGGACGCGCTGGAACAGCCCGTGCGGGCCGGCATCGGCGACGCCGAGCAGCCGGATGCGATAGCCGAGCGCCGCGGCCTCGGCGATGTCGGCGGCGATGACGTGGCGCACGCCGGTGATCGCGACATCGTCGAACGCGGGCTGCGCACCGAAGGCGACGCTGGCGAGGATCGAGAGCTTGTGCGCGGCGTCGACGCCGTCGATGTCGAAGCTCGGATCGGCCTCGGCATAGCCCAATGCCTGCGCCTCGCTCAGGATCTCGGCGAAGTCGCGGCCCTCGGCCTCCATCTTGGAGAGGATGAAATTGCAGGTGCCGTTGAGGATGCCGTAGACGCGGCCGATCACGTTCGCGGCGGCGCCTTCGCGCAGCCCCTTGATCACCGGCACGCCGCCGGCGACCGCGGCTTCGAACTTGAGCGCGAGATTGGCGGCCTCGGCGGCGCGCGCGAGCTCGAGCCCGTGATGCGCGATCATCGCCTTGTTGGCGGTGACGAGGCTCTTGCCTGCGGCCAGCGTCGCGCGGGCGAGCGCCAGCGCCGGGCCGTCCGAGCCGCCGACCAGCTCGACCACCACGTCCGCCTGCGGGTGCCGCGCCAGCTCGGCGGGATCGTCGATCCAGTCGAAGCGCGCGATGTCGACCCCGCGATCCTTGGTCCGGTCGCGCGCCGAGACCGCCACCACTTCGATCGGCCGCCCCGCGCGCCGTGCGATCAGCTCGCCATTGGCGTCGAGCAGGCGAATCACGCCCGCACCCACGGTTCCAAGGCCGGCAAGTGCGATGCGGAGCGGTTCGGTCATGTTCTCTCTCACTCCCCTCCCTGCAAGGGAGGGGCTGGGGGTGGGTGCGAGCGTCAGCGAGCCCTTCGACGTCTGACGTGAAAGCGGCGAGCGGGGCATCGAGCCCCGCCCGCCGCAACCCACCCCTAACCCCTCCCTTGCAGGGAGGGGAATTAGATTTTCTATTTCTTGATCAGCCCGATCTCGGCGAGGCGCTCGGCGAGATAGTCGTGCGCGGTGATCGGCGGCTCGCGCTCGGGGTTCTGCGCGGTGACGCACCCAGGCAGCGCCTTGATCAGGAAATCGGGCGCGGGATGCAGGAAGAACGGCATCGAATAGCGCGAATGGCCGCGGCGCTCGGCCGGCGGGTTGACCACGCGGTGCGTGGTCGAGGGCAGGACATGGTTGGTCAGCCGCTGCAGCATGTCGCCGACATTGACCACCATCGCGCCCTCGGGCGGCTTGACCGCGAGCCATTTGCCGTCGCGGTCGAGCAGCTCGAGCCCGGCTTCCTCGGCGCCGAGCAGCAGCGTGATCAGGTTGATGTCCTCGTGCGCGCCGGCGCGGACCTCGGGGGCGTTGGCGTCGACCGGCGGATAGTGGAGCAGGCGGAGCACCGAATTGCCGTCCTTGACCGCGGAGTCGAACCAGTTCGGCGCGAGCCCCAGATAGCGCGCGACCGCCGAGAGCAGCTTGTCGCCGGCATCGTCGAACGCCTGGAACAGCGTCAGGAAGGTATCGCGGAAGCCCTCCGGCCGGTCGGGCCAGATATTGGGCGACATCGAATCCTCGAAGCGGTGGCCCTTCGCCAGCTCGCGGCCGACATGCCAGAACTCCTTGAGGTCGACATATTGCGCGCCCTTGGCGATCTCGGTCTTGAACGGCGTATAGCCGCGCGCGCCGCCGCCGCCCTCAACGAAATAGCCGCGCTTCTCGTCCTCGGGGAGGTCGAAGAACGCCTTGGTCGCCGCCCAGGCGCGCTCGATCAGCGCCTGCGGGACGCCGTGATCCTTGACCACGGCGAAGCCGAAGCGCTGGAAGGACTGGCCAAAGGCCTGGGCGAAGCCATCGGGATCGGACTGCTGATCGGCGAGCGACAGCGTCGGGATTTCGTTCAAAGTGTCGAGCATGCGAGTCTCCGGAATTGGAGACCGCTTAGACCCGCAGGCCGGTGCCGAACAAGCGGCTCGGCACCGCTATTTGCTGCCGACCTCGAGCCGCCCCTTCGTCTTCTGATCGCCCTCCGCGCCGAGCTGGAGCCGGAACGGGTCGCCTTCGTCGGTGCTGCCCTTGAGCCCGGTGCCGTCCGCCTCGACCCGGAAGCCGCGCGCGGTCATCTTGTCGCGGAACCAGCCTTGCACCGTCGCCAGCGGCGCCGGGCTCTCGAAGGTCACGTCGACCGTGCCCTCGTCCTTGCCGCCATCGCCCGAGTTGGCGTCGACGTTGAGCGCCTTGACCTGCGAATTCGGATAGAGCTTCACCCCGTTGAGGTCGAAATTCTCGGCATTGACGTGAATCTGGGGCAGTTTGATCGAGCCTTCGAAGCCCGGAACCTTGATCGCCGCCTGGCCATTGCCGTCGGTGGAGACCGTGGTCGAGCTGCCGTTCTCGTCCGATTTGGCGTTGATCTTGATGCTCGTCCCGGTTCCCGAGCCGTCGCAGGCGGCGAGCGGGAGCAGCGGCAGTAGCAGGGCGAGGCGAAGCATCGCGGATCTCCGTTGGCGTATTATGTATGCAATACACTAGCGCCCGGCGCCGGGGCCGTCAACCAAGGGGGTGACGCCCGTGCCGCTATCCGCCATGGGCAACGCCATGGCCGAACCGCATCTCTCCACCGATTCCGCCAATCGCGCGCCGCTGCGCTTCGGCGAGTTCGTGACGCTGATCGCGTCGATGATGGCGCTGACTGCGCTCGGCATCGATTCGATGTTGCCGGCGCTGCCCGCGATCGGTGAGAGCCTCGACGTCGTCGAGCCCAACCACCGCCAGTTCGTGATCACGGCCTTCCTGCTCGGCTTCGCGTTCGCGCAGCTGATCTATGGGCCGCTCTCGGATCGGTTCGGGCGCCGGCCGGTGCTGGTGATCGCGCTGGTCTCGTATGTCCTCACCAGCGCGCTCGCGGCGATCTCGGGCAGCTTCGAGCTGCTGCTCGTCGCCCGCGCGGCAATGGGCGCCTCGGCGGCTGGCGCGCGCGTCGTGACGGTGGCGCTGGTGCGCGATTGCTTCGCCGGCCGCGCAATGGCGCGGGTGATGAGCTTGGCCTTCATCGTCTTCATGGCGGCACCGATCTTCGCCCCGGCGTTCGGTCAGGCGGTGCTCGGCGCAGGGGGATCGTGGCGGATGATCTTCTGGGGCGTCGCCGGCGTGGCGGCGCTGGTTGTGCTGTGGTTCTGGCTGCGCATGCCCGAGACGCTCGATTCCGCCAATCGCCAGTCGCTGCGGCCGGCGCGGATCGTGGCCGATTACGGGCTGGTGCTGCGCGATCGCTGCGCCGTGGGCTACACCGTCGCCGCCGCCCTGCTCTCGGGCGGGCTGTTCGGCTTCATCGGCTCGGTCCAGCAGATCATGGCCGATGTGTTCGGCCGGCCCGAGCTGCTCACTGTCGTGTTCGCGACGGTGGCGAGCACGATGGCGGTCGGGTCGTTCCTCAATTCGCGGATCGTGATGAAGATCGGCACGCGGCGCATCTCGCACAGCGCGCTGTCGGCGTTGATCCTGTTCGCGGCGATCCATCTCGTCGTCGCCTTTGGCGGTTACGAGAATCTGTGGACCTTCGCGATCCTGCAGGCGCTGATGATGGCGAGCTTCGGCCTCGCCACGTCGAACTTCTCGGCGATGGCGATGGAGCGGATGGGGGAGATTGCCGGAACCGCATCGAGCCTGCAGGGCTTCGTCACGACCTTGGGCGGGGCGCTGATCGGCGCGCAGATCGGCCAATCGTTCAACGGCACCACCGTGCCGCTCTATGCCGGATTCCTTGGCATGGGCGTGCTTGCCTTCGCTGCGATCGCGGTTGCCGAGCGCGGGCGGCTTTTTCGCCCGAGCTGAGCGGCTTCCCGCCCTCTCCACGGAACGGAAACGCCTCGCTTTCCGTTCGCACATCGGACGGGGGGAGTTTTCGCCCTCCACAGCAAAAAAGGACAGGCGATGGGCGGTCATCAGGTTCCGATTCAAGGTCCGGGCGACGACGGGTTTGACGACGATGGCTATGATGAGAGCCAGCGCGCCGAGATCATCGAGGCGACCAACGATGCGCCCAGCGACGGCAACATCCTGACCGATATCCCGATCGATCTCGGCGAAGATGGCGACGACGACGACACCGACGAGCTGCGCATGGTCGACGACGAGCTGGGCGAGGAGGACGACGAGGTCGATCTCGACGGCGAAGATCTGCGCGAGGACGAGATCCAGGCCGATCTAGACGACGAGGATGTCGAGGAAGCGGATCTCGACGAGGAGCTCGACGACGGCGACGATACCGCGCTCGCACCCTGAGCATGCTTGACGCGGCGGCGGCGCGAACCCAGCATGCCGCCGCGCCACTGGAGGGGGACGCCATGCCACGCGACTCGCGCGTCGACAGCTATATCGCCGGCCGGGCCGAATTCGCCCAGCCGATCCTCGCCTGGCTCCGCGAGCGTGTGCATGCCGCCTGTCCCGACATCACGGAATCGATCAAATGGTCGATGCCCGCCTTCACCTACAAGGGCCGGCCGCTCGCCAATATGGCCGCGTTCAAGGCGCATGCGACCTTCGGCTTCTGGTATCGCGATGCGATGGCGACCGGCAGGGAAGGCGAGGCGATGGGCCAATATGGCCGGATCGAAACGCTCGCGGACTTGCCCACCGCCGACGCCTTCGAGGCGCAGATTCGCGAGGCTGCGGCGCGGATCGATTCCGGTGAGAAGCCGGCGCGCGCGGCCAAGCCGCCCAAGCCCGAGGCGGAAGTGCCGCCCGAGCTCGCCGAGGGGCTCGCCGGGGACGCCAAAGCGGCAGCCACCTTCGAGGGCTTCCCGCCCGGCTGCCGTCGCGAATATTGCGAGTGGATCGCCGAGGCCAAGCGGCCCGAGACCAAGGCCAAGCGGGTTGCCGAAGCCGTCGCATGGATACGCGAGGGGAAACGGCGCAACTGGAAATATGAGAACTGCTGAGTGCACCCCCGGCCGATCAGCCGCCCATAAATTCCTCCCTCGCGCAGCGGGGGAGGGGGACCAGCCGCAGGCTGGTGGAGGGGGCCTCTCGGCAGGCGACGTCGCCCGCGGCCAAGCCCCCTCCGTCGCCTTCGTCGCCACCGCCCCCGTTGCGCGAGGGAGGAATTTTCGCGACTTGCGCCTTCATCCTCACATGATACGTTACATCATCAACAAGGAGGAAAGCTGTCATGGTCAAGGCCGCACGCATTTCCGAGCCCGTCCCGTTCAGCGCGATCAACGTCACGCCGTTCATCGACGTGATGCTGGTGCTGCTGATCGTGATGATCCTCAGCATCCCGAACGCGACGCACAAGGTGCCGATCACGCTCCCGGTCGACGGCGGGGCGACGGAGCCTGAGCAGCCGCACAAGCTCGCGATCGACAGCGCGGGCGCGTTGTTCTGGGATGGCGGCCGGATCTCCGACGCCGAATTGCCCGCGCGGCTGACCGCGCTACGCGCCGACGCCGCCGGCGTGCTCCATATGCAGACCGATCCCGATGCGCGCTACGATCGGTTCGACGCGGTGCTCGCGGTGGTCAAGCGCGCGGGCGTCGAGAAGTTGGGCTTTGTCGGGAACCAGCCGCTTCCCGATTGATGCGGAACAGGTGCGACGGCGGGCGCGTTCGTCGTCCGCTGTCCAACCTGGATTATTCTATGCGCCTGTCCTTGCCGTTGCTTTTCACGCTCGCAGCCTGTTCCACCCAACCCACGCAAAACAGCACCGCGACCGACAACGACGTCGCGTCGGTGCCCGTCGGAATGGCAAGTCCCGAGCCTTCGGACACTCCCTCCTCCACGGCCGCGGTGACGCCCGCGACACCGGCGACACCGGCGACACCCGCGCCGCTCGCGCCGCTCGCGCCGCCGGCGCCCGGGCAGCCGGGCGGGCTCGACGATGATCGCACCCCGGTCAGCGAGGCACCGTTCACCGAAGCGAGCGCGCAGGGCGCCGCCAATGTCGTGCAGACCTATTATGCGCTGCTCGAGGCCGGCAAATATGGCGAGGCCTATCGGCTCTGGGAGCCGGGCGCGGCCGGGATGACTCCCGGCGCCTTCGCAGCGAGCTTCGGCCGCTATTCCGAATATCACGCCAATATCGGCGCGCCGGGACGGATCGATGCCGGCGCCGGTCAGCGCTACGTGACGGTGCCGGTGCAGGTCTATGGCCGGCTCAGGCAGGGCGGGCGACCGTTCAACATGCGCGGCTCGGTCACGCTCCACCGCGCCGGCGCTATCGACGGTGCCACCGCCGAACAGCGCCGCTGGCGGATCCGCAGCAGTGACATCAAGCCGCGTCCGGGCGAGGCGACGCCGTCCCCCCGGCCGACCGAGGACAACCGCTCGACCGCGCGCTATCGCTGCATGGATGGATCGCGCCTCGTCGTGCGCTTCGATCCGGACAACAATCGCGTTGCGGTCTCGCGCGGCGGCAAGCCGTTCGCCACGCTGCCGGGCCAGCGCGTCGCCTCGGGTATCCGCTATGCCGCCAACGGCTACGAGCTGCGCGGCAAGGGCGAGGCGATGACCTTCACGGCGCCCGGCCTGCCGCCGGTCGCCTGCACGGTCATTCGCTGAGGGCGTTCGCGAGCACCGCGAGATCGGCGTTGCTGACGTCGACGCCGGTGGCGTCGACCAGCTTCGATTCGACCGCGTGGCTCTCCGAGTCGCCGAGGCCGATGAAGCTCACCGCGGTGAAGATCACGCCGGCAGCCCAGAGCAGCGCTGCCCAGCGACTACGGAAAAGGCGAGCGGGACGTAGCGGAACCATGCGGCCATCATAGCCGCGACAAATGAAGGCTGACCTTCGATGACTGGTTAAGCTAGTTTTGGGGCATGGCATCCTACACCACCAAGATCACCGCCGGGCCGGAGGACATCGACATTCTCGGCCACGTCAACAACGCGGTTTGGGTCAAATGGATTCAGGACGTGGCGGTGGCGCATTGGCACGCGATCGCGGCGCCCGAGCATCACGACGCCTATATCTGGGTCGTGACCCGGCACGAGATCGACTATCGCGGCAGCGTGGTCGAAGGCGAGACGGTGACCGCCGAGACGTGGGTGCCCGAACCGCCCAAGGGCGCGCGGTTCGATCGTTACATGAAGTTCACCGGCGCCGACGGGAAGGTGCGCGTCGAGGCGAAGACGACGTGGGCGATATTGGACCGCGCCACCGGGCGGCTGGTGCGCGTGCCGGCCGAAGTGGCGGCGCCGTTTCTGGCTTGATCCAAATCCTCCCCCGGGAACCGGGGGAGGTGGCAGCGAAGCTGACGGAGGGGGCGCCTCCGCAAGCTACGTACTCGCGGAGAGACCCCCTCCGTCGCCTTCGGCGCCACCTCCCCCGCTGCGCGAGGGAGGATTTTGACGATCAGCCGCTGTTGCGCAGCGCCGTCGCGATCGCGTTGATCGAGAGCAGGATGCCCTCGCCGATCCGCGCGTCTTCCTCGCCGCGGCGATGGCGCTTGAGCAGTTCGACCTGAAGCAGGTTCAGCGGCTCGATATAGGGCAGGCGCAGGCGGATCGAGGTTTCGAGTCCGGGGTGCTTTTCGAGCAGCCGGGTCTGGCGGGTCACGGTGAGCAGCCCGTCATGCGTCTGGTGCCAGCCGTCGCGGATGCGGCCGAAGATCCCGCCGCGCAGCGTCTCGTCCTCGACCAGCGCCGCATAATGCGCCGCCACGTCCATATCGGACTTGGCGAGCACCATCTCCATGTTGGCGAGCGTCGAGGCGAAGAGCGGCCAGCCGGCCGCCATCTCGCGCAGCAGTCCCTTGTCGGCGAAGGCATCGATCGCCTGGCCGACGCCATACCAGCCCGGCAGCATCACGCGTGCCTGCGCCCAGCTGAATACCCAGGGGATGGCGCGCAGATCCTCGATCGCGTCGGACTTCTTCCGGCTCGCCGGGCGCGAACCGATCTTGAGGCCGGCGATCTCGGCGATCGGCGTCGCCTGGCGGAAATAGCTGGTGAAACCGTCGGTCTCGTAGACCAGCCCGCGATAGGCCTTGAATGCCGTCGCCGAGAGCGCGTCCATCGCCGCGGCGAAACGTTCGGCGTCCGCCGGGGCGAGCTGCTCGGGCTCGAGGCTGGCGAGCAAGGTCGCCGAGGCCATCGCCTCGAGATTGGTCATCGCGCTGGCGCGGCTGCCATATTTGGCGGCGATCACTTCGCCCTGCTCGGTGATGCGGATGCGGCCCTGCACCGTTCCCGGCGGCTGGGCGAGGATCGCCGAGAAGCTCGATCCGCCGCCGCGCCCGACCGCGCCGCCGCGGCCGTGGAACAGCTGCATCGCGAGATCGGCCTTCTCGAACACCGGCTTGAGCGCCGTCGAGCCGCGCGACAGCTGCCATGTCGAGGTGAGGTAGCCGCCGTCCTTGTTCGAATCCGAATAGCCGATCATCACTTCCTGATGCCCGCGCCCCGCGGCGATCGCCGCTACCTCGGGCAGCGCGAGCCACTTCTCCATGATCGCCGGCGCGCCTTCGAGATCGGCGATCGTCTCGAACAGCGGGATCGCCATGATGTGCGCCTGCGGCTCTGCGCCAGGGATGTAGAGCCCGGCTTCCTTGAGCAGCACATGGACCTCGAGCAGGTCCGACACCGATTGCGCCATCGAGACGATGTAATGGGTGATGCACTGGCGCCCATATTTGCCATGCGCCTCGGCCGCGGCGCGCACGATCGCGAGCTCGGACGCTGTCTCCTCCGAATAATCGGCATAGGGGCTGGTGAGCGGGCGCGGGCTTTCCAGCTCGCGGCGGAGCAGCGCGACGCGCTCGTCCTCGCCCAGCGCGGCATAATCGTCGCAGACGCCGCCGGCCTTGAGCAGCTCGGCAACGACGCGCTCATGGATCGCGCTGTTCTGGCGCATGTCGAGCGTGGCGAGATGGAAGCCGAAGGTCTCGACCGCGCGGATCAGCCGGCCGAGCGCGCCGCCGCTGGCGAGCGGCCCTTGGCCTTCGTCGGCCAGCCCATGCGCGATCGCGACCAGTTCCTCGCGCAGCTCGCCGGGCTGGGCATAGGATTCGCCGGCGAGCGGAGCAGCGCGCGGCGGCGCCTTGCCGGTGAGCTTCTGATAGGTCGCGGCGACGCGGGCATAGATGCCGGTGAGCGCGCGGCGATAGGGCTCGTCGGCGCGGCTGCGGCCGGTGTCGTGGCTGGCCTCGGCGAGCTTGAGCACTTCGGCATTGACCTGGGCATGCTCGGTCGAGATCGACAGCTCGGCGCCGAGCGCATGGATCGCGTCGAGATAATAGCCGAGCGCCGCTTCGGCCGAGCGCGCCAGCGCGAAGCGGAGCGAGTCGGCGGTGACGAAGGGATTGCCGTCGCGGTCGCCGCCGATCCAGGTGCCGGCGCGAAGGAAGGACGGCGAACGGTCGCCGAGCGCACGGTCCCAGCGCGCATAGAGCGCGGGCAGCACGGGCAGGAACACGTCGCGCAGATAGGAGAGCGCGGTCTCGACCTCGTCGGCGACGCCGAGCTTTTCGCGGCGCAGCACGCGCGTCTGCCAGAGCAGGGCGATCTGGCGCAGGATCGCCTCGTCGATCTTGTCGCCGTCCTCGGTCTCCTCGATCCCCATGTCCTTGAGCGCCATCAGCTCGGCGATCCGGTTCTTGTGATCGATCATCGACTTGCGGCGGACTTCGGTGGGGTGCGCGGTGAGCACCGGCACGACCAGCGCGTGATCGAGCAGCGCCATCACCGCGTCATGGCCGATGCCGTGCGCCTTGAGCCGCTCGAGCGCCGAAGCGAGATCGGCATCCTCTTCGGTGGCGACGCCCTGCCGGTCCTCGGCGAGGTTGGCGAGCATCGAGAACAGCATGAAGCCGCGGACGAAATCGAGCGTCTCGTCGAGGCTGAGGCGGTCGAGCCCCGAATCGATCGCGCCGGCGCCGGCGACGCCGCGATGGCGGTCGACCGAGGTGGCGCGGATATATTCGATGCGCTTGAACAGCTCCTCACCGCCATAAGCGCGGATCACGTCGCCGAGCAGGCGTCCCAGAAAGCGGATGTCGGGATTGTTTGCGATCGCCAGGCTAGCCATGGCGCGTGTTGCTGCACCGCAAAAGGCGCGGGGTCAACGCCCTCCGCGCACCATATCGTCGGCAAGCCATTCCTCGATCAATTCCTCGTCGCCGAACAGCTGGGCCGGCACCGGCATCGCGCCGATGCCGGCAGCGAGACTGTCGGGAACGACGAGCATCGTCGCGCCGGGGCCGAGTGCCCCACCAAGCGCGCGCTGGAAGGGGTCGATCGACGTCGTTCCGGCCGTGGGGAGCGCGGCGCGCACCTCCGTCGCCGGCGTCTCGCCCGGGAGCGCCACCCGGGTCCAGCCGCGATCGTCCCGCCACACCCACGCCTGGGCGCGCTCGATCGTCCCGTCGAACGCCACCGGCGCCGAACCGATCTGCACGCCCTCGCGCAGCACGGTCATCCGGCGGTCCACCCCGCTGACCACGATCGTGACCGGCCCCCGGCTCGCCAGCCCGGGACGCCACCATGCCGGCCCCGCGACGGGCCGGCCGCGCGTCGTCTGCCCGCCGCCGGTCACCAGCACGGTCATCCCGGTTCGCGTCTCGGCGAACAATTGCCGGGCGAAATCATGGGGCAGCCGGATGCAGCCATGCGAGGCCGGATAGCCCGGCAGCGCGCCGGCGTGCAGCGCCACGCCCTGCCAGGTCAGCCGCTGCATGAACGGCATCGGCGCATTGCTGTACTGGTTCGAGCGGTGGAAGCTTTTCTTCTGGAGGATGGTGAACACGCCCGCCGGAGTGCCGTAGCCGGGCTTGCCGGTGGATACCGGCGATGCCGCCACCGCGACGCCGTCGCGATAGGCGACGAGCCGCTGGCTGCGGACGTCGACCACGACGAGCAACGGGTTTTGCGCCGATGCCGACACCGCGGCCCCGCCCGCGTCTCCGGCCAGCAAGGCAGCAACGGCGAGCGCCAGCGCGCAGGCGGGCCTGAGGCTCAGCAAGAACGGCGATCCCCCGACATGGCTGATCAGACCTACCAGCGAAGCGCCGGGTGCGAAACGATCCTTTTGCGGGGTTGCGGGGGCGTCGCGACACCCTAGCTTGGCGCCGATGACTCCCGCCGCCCCCGTCGCCCGATCGCTCAAGCGCGCCCTGATCGGCCAGGTGCGCGCAGTGTTCAACGATTCCGCCAAGGGCGAGAAGCCGATCCAGCGCCAGCCCGAGGCGAGCCTGTTCGGGCCGGGGTCGGTGGTCTGGCGCGTACATGGCGACGTCACCACGATGATGGTCGGCGGCGTCGCCGCGCTGCTTCTCCAGATGCTCCATCCCGCGGTGCTCGCCGGGGTGTGGGACCATTCGAGCTTCCGCGGCGACATGATCGGCCGGCTGCGGCGCACCGCGCGCTTCATCGCGGTGACCAGCTATGGCTCCGACGAAGAGGCCGAGGCGGCGATCGCGAAGGTGCGCGAGGTCCACACCCGGGTGAAGGGCATTCTTCCCGACGGCACCCCCTATGCCGCCGACGATCCCCGTCTGCTCGCCTGGGTGCACGTCACCGAGGCGGTGAGCTTTCTCGATGCATGGATCCGCTACGCCGAGCCGGGCATGGCGATGGCCGAGCAGGACCGCTATTTCGCGGAGTTCGCACGGATAGCCGAGGCGCTGGGGACCGATCCGGTGCCGCGCAGCCGCGGCGAGGCCGATGCGCTGATCGCCACGATGCGCCGCGAGCTGGCCGTCGACGCGCGTACCCGCGAAGTCGCGCGGCTGGTGCTCTCCCAGCCGGCGCCCAATCTGGCGATGAAACCGTTCCAGGCGATGACCTTCGAGGCGGCGGTCGACCTGCTTCCCGATTGGGCGCGGCGGATGCATGGATTTCCGCGCCCTGGCCTCTCCACCCCGCTGGTCCGGCTCGGCACCGGCGGGATCGCACGGACGATACGCTGGGCGTTTCGCGGCTAGCTGCGCAGCTGGAGCAGATCGGCGATCGTTGGAAGGATGCCGGCGAGCGCCGGCGCCAGCACGACGAGGATTTTTCCAAGCCCGTCCATCAGCCCCGCATCCAGCAGCACCGGCGCCTCCGCATCCTCGCCTTCCTCGGTCAGCGCCGCCGCGCGGGCCCGCAGCCCTGCGACCACCGGAACCGCGAAACTCGCGATCACCAGCGACGACGTCACTCCGGAATAGAGCGCGAAGGCATCGACATGCGCCGAAAAGGCCTTGGCCGCCGCCGGCTCGAACAGCGCCTGCGGCCAGCGCGTCCACGCCAGCTGGAAAACGATCGAGGCCACCATCAACGCCGCGGCGGCGTTGACATAGAGCCGCAGCCGCAGCCGCTGGCGGAGCAGGAAGGCACGCGCCTTGGCAGCCGGGGGCGGGAGCGGGCGGACGAGGCAGGATACCGCGCCGACGATCGTCAGCGCCGCACCGATCATCAGCCCCGCGCGCGCGACAAAGATCAGCGTATCGAGCCGCGTTGCGACGATTTTCGCGTCGCGATCCCCGTCCGTGACGCTGCCGAACAGTTCCGTGGCCTTGCCGACCACGTCGATACCGAGCGGATTCGCAAGCACGGCAAAATATCGCCCCGAAAGCGTCATCCAGAGCGAGCCGACGACGAGCCCCGTCAGCAAAGTGAGGAGCAGCAGCCGGCGCATCCGCGCGTCGAATTCGGCGACAAGATCGCGTGCGAACAGCACCAACGTCAGGAATGAGACTCCACACGCGGCGAGCAGCGCCGAAAGAATGTAGAGCCGGCCGGCAGCATCGGCATGGGGCTGCGGCGCGAGCGAGGGCAGCGGGGCCAGCCCGTACCAGCCGAACCAGGCGAGCAGCAAATCCGATCCGATGAATATCAGCACGGGCGGTACCACCAGTGCCAGCGATGCCCAGTCTGTCGTCGATTGGTTCTTTGTTCGCATGTGCCCCCCGAGCTGACTGTAGCGCCGCGGCGCGGGAGGGAAAGCGCCAAGTCGCGTCCGCGATCGCGTCCGGCCCCGCGGCAGCTGCTTGCCGACGAGGGGAATATTCCGCCCAGAATCAGATCGTTCCGGTGATGATCCGTTTTAGATGATTTTCTATGGACTCGAAGTCATCGGCGAGTAACCTGTCCATGTTCCGATACGAAACAAGATCGAGTCGCGCGGGGCAAAGTTTCGTTCGACTTGTCGAGCGGCGCGATCGGACGGGGGATTGGGATAACAGCAATATTTCCGGAAAATGCGGCTTGCGCCGGACGGATGTTTGCACCTGCGATTCCTCGCTCCTTTCGGCGTTAACTGCTTGCCTGTTGCGCGCCAACAAGAGGAGACGGATGTGGCTACCTATACCGGCAATAACGGCAACAACACCATCAACGGCTCCAACGGCGACGATACGATCTACGGCCTTGGCGGCAACGATCATCTCAACGGCCGGGGCGGCAACGACACGATCTATGGCGGCAGCGGCAACGACGATATCGAAGGCGGCGACGGCAATGACTCGCTCTACGGCGAAGACGGCGACGACGATATCTCGGGAGGAAATGGCAACGACGTATTGAGCGGCGGCGCGGGCGCGGACGAACTCTATGGCGACGCCAATGACGACACGCTCAATGGCGACGCCGGCAACGACGCGCTCCATGGCGGCACCGGCAACGACAATCTTTCGGGCGGCGCCGACAACGACACGCTCTGGGGCGATGACGGCAATGACTATCTTCATGGCGGCACCGGGCTCGACCAGCTGTTCGGCGGCAACGGCACCGACACGCTCGACGGCGGCGACGGCGACGACGAGCTTTCGGGCGGTACCGGCAATGACAATCTCAGCGGCGGCGAAGGCAATGACCAGCTGTCGGGCGACGACAATGACGATATTCTCTCGGGCGGTAACGGCAACGACGCGCTCTATGGCGGCAACGGCAACGATCGGCTGACCGGCGGCGGCGGGCTCGACTATCTCGACGGCGGTTCGGGCACTGACACCGCGGTCTATTCGGGCTCGCTGTTCGAATATTCGATCTATCGCTTCGGCCCGATCGCCAGCGTGGTGCACAACGGCCCGGGCGGGGCCGGCTCGGGCGCCGACGGCGTCGATCTGCTGCTCGGCGTCGAGCGGCTGCAATTCGCCGACGTGACGATCGATCTCACTGGCAACAACGCACCGATCGCGGCCAATGACAGCGCGGCGCTCACCGAAAATGCCGGCAGCTACAGCAGCGGCAGCGCGAGCGTGCTCGACAATGACTATGATTTCGACGGCGATCCGCTGACCGTCGCGCCGGGGGTGTTCAACGGCACCTATGGCACGCTGACGCTCAACGCCAACGGCACCTATAATTATGTGCTCAACGCCACGGCGCAGACGCTGGCGCAGGGCCAGGTGGCGCAGGACAGCTTCACCTATACCGTGTCCGACGGCAGCGCGTCCGACACGGCGAGCCTGACCTTCAACATCACCGGTCTCAACGACGCCCCGGTCGCCAATCCCGATGCGGCGGCGACCAGCGAGAATGCCAGCGTGCTGATCAACGTGCTCGCCAACGACACCGATGTCGACAATGGCGCGGTGCTCACGGTCACCGGGGCGTCGGCCCCCGCGGGGCAGGGCAGCGCGGCGGTGGTTGCCAACCAGGTCCAGTTCAACCCCGGCTCGGATTTCGATCATCTCGCAGTCGGAGCGACCGCGACGGTGACGCTCAGCTATACGATCCAGGACCAGTTCGGCGCGGCTTCGGCCTCGACCGTGTCGGTCACGGTGACCGGCACCAATGACGGCCCGGTCGCCAATCCCGATGCCGCGACGACCGGCGAGAATTCCAGTGTGCTGATCAACGTGCTCGCCAATGACAGCGACGCCGACGATGGTGCGGTGCTCACCGTGACGACCGCCTCGGCACCGGCGGGGCAGGGTAGCGCGGCGGTGGTCGCCAACCAGGTCCAGTTCAATCCGGGCAGCGACTTCGATCATCTCGCGGTCGGCGCCAGCCAGGTGGTAACGGTGAGCTATTCGATTTCGGACGAGCATGGCGCGGCCGCCGCCTCGACGATCGCGGTCACGGTGACCGGCACCAACGATGGTCCGATCGCCAGCCCGGACAGCGCGACGACGAGCGAGAATGCGGCGGTCCTCGTCAACGTGCTCGCCAATGACAGCGACGCCGACGATGGCGCGGTGCTCACCGTCACCACCGCTTCGGCTCCCGCGGGGCAGGGCAGTGCGGCGGTGGTCGCCAACCAGGTCCAGTTCGATCCTGGCAGCGATTTCGATCATCTCGCGGTCGGCGCCAGCCAGGTGGTGACGGTCAGCTATTCGATTTCGGACGAGCATGGCGCGACGTCGTCCTCGACTCTCGCGGTCACCGTGACCGGGACCAATGACGGCCCGGTCGCCAATCCTGACAGCGCGACGACCAGCGAGAATGCCGGCGTCACGATCGACGTGCTGGCCAACGACAGCGACGCCGACGATGGTGCGGTGCTCACCGTCACGACCGCGTCGGCGCCGGCGGGACAGGGCAGCGCCTCGGTTGTCGCCAATCAGGTGCAGTTCGTCCCCGGCACCGACTTCGACTATCTCGCGGCGGGCGAGAGCACGGTGGTCAGCGTGAGCTATTCGATCGCCGATGAGCATGGCGCGACCGCTGCCTCGACGATCGCCGTCACGGTCACGGGCACCAATGACGCGCCGGTGATCGACGCCGGCGGCACCGATGCCAGCGGTTCGGTCACCGAGCTGCCCAATGGCGATCCCAACGAGAACGCCTTCACCCACGCCGACAGCGGCACGATCGCGTTCGACGACGCGGATGTGAGCGATACCCACAGCGCCAGCTTCGTAGCCCAGGGAAGCGGCTATCTCGGCAGCTTCAGCCTCGATCCGGTCAACCAGGCCGGCGACAATGTCGGCTGGCATTTCGAGGTCGAGGACAGCGCGATCGATTTCCTCGACGAAGGCGAGACGCTCACCCAGACCTATAGCGTGACGGTCGATGACGGGCATGGCGGCACGGCAACGCAGGACGTCACCGTCACCATCACCGGCGAGGCCGACAATCTCCCGCCCGACGCGGTCGACGACAGCTATTCGGTGCCCGGCAACGTCACGCTCACCGTCGATGCCAGCGAAGGCGTGCTCGCCAACGACACCGACGATGGCGGGGTCGGCACCGGTCCGGGGCAGGCATCGGTCACCGCGTTCGACGCGACCTCGGCGAACGGCGCGACGGTGACGGTCAACCCCGACGGCTCGTTCAGCTACGAGGCACCGGTCGGCTTCAGCGGTGCCGACAGCTTCACCTACACGCTCACCGACGCCGACGGCGCGACCGACACCGCGACGGTGACCGTCAATGTCGCGGCGACGCAGGTCTGGTTCATCGACAATGCCGCGACCGGCAGCGCCAATCTGGGCACCCAGGCCGATCCGTTCACCTCGATCGCGGCGTTCAACGCGGCGCAGGGCACGCCCGACGGCCCCGGCACCGGCGACACCGTCTATCTGCGCGAAGGCACCGGCACCTATTCCGAGGCCGACGGGATCAATTTGCTGAACGGCCAGACGCTGGTCGGCGGCGGGCAGGATCTGGTGATCGGCGCCGAGACGATCGAGCAAGGCACGGGCCGCCCGACGATCATCACCACCGGCGGCACCAACAACGGCATCGACCTCGCCCAGAACAACCACGTCTCGGGGCTCGACATCGGCGACACCACCGGCGCGGGCATCGCCGATGGCGGCGGCACCGTCGGCAGCCTGACGATCAGCGATGTCGGCAAATCGGGCGCCGGCCAGATCGTCGACATCGATCAGGGCGGCACGCTCGACGTCACGCTCAACGACGCGGCGTCGACCGGCTCGAGTGGCGGCGCGATCGACCTCGCCGGTGTCGGCGGCAGCTTCACCGTCACCGGCGCGACGTCGATCACCGGCACGCATGGCGGCGGCGGGATCGACATCACCGGGTCGTCGCTCAGCGCAAGCTTCGCCGGCGGCGGTACGGTCTCGACCGGGACGACCACCGCGGTGAACTTCGTCGGCAACAGCGGTGCGCTGGCGCTGGGCGGCGGACTCGACATCGTCACCACCAGCGGCGCGGGGCTGAACGTCAGCGGCGGTGGCGCGGTGAGCGCAACCGGCGCGGGCAACAGCGTGACTTCGACCACCGGGGTCGCGGTCTCGGTCAGCGGCACTGCGATCGGTGCGGCCGATCTGACGTTCGAGAGCGTCTCGGCGGATGGCGGCGCCTATGCGATCCGGCTCAACGGCACCGGATCGGCGGGCGGGCTGCACATCACCGGCACCGGCGCTGATGGTTCGGGCGGCACGATCCAGAATATCGGCGTGCGCGGAATCGAGCTGGTCAACACCGCCGGGGTGAGCATCGCCAATGTCGCGCTCACCAACGCCAATCTGACCAACGGCACCTCGACCGATCTCGACGTGAGCAACTCGAACGGCGCGATCTATCTGAGCGGTGTCAACGGCGCGTCGTTCGACAATGTCGATATCAACGGCGCGGCCGACAGTGGCGTCGTCGGCATCAACGTCGCCGATTTCGTGATGAACAACAGCACGATCACCCAGGCCGGCAACGCCCTGAACGAGAGCGGGCTCGAGTTCAGCAACCTCTCGGGCGATTCGTCGATCTCGAACACCGACATCTCCTTCTCCGAGACCAACGGGCTCGACATCGTAAACACCGATGTCGGTCTCAATCTGGTGCTCGACAACGTCACCATCCGCGACAGCCAGACCGTCTCGCTGGGCGGCCCGGCGAACGGCAATGGCGATGGCGGGTTGCAGTTCCGCAGCTTCAGCAGTGCGCCTGGCGCGCCTGCCACCAATATCGACATCGTCGACAGCGATTTCGTGCGGCTGCGGACCCAGGCGATCCAGGTCATCGCCGACGACGACTCGGTGGTCACCGTCGATATCGTCAACAACCTGATCGACAGCGAGGCGGCGATCGGCACCGGCGTCGATCTCAACGCCAGCGACGGCGCGCAATTCGCGTTCAACGTCATCGGCAACACGATCCAGAGCCGCGGCGGCAATGCGGTCAACGTCACGGCGTCGACCGGTGCGGACGTAGAGGGGCGGATCAACGACAACAACATCACCGCCAATGCCAGCGGTGCGGGCGTGCGCGTCCTGCCGCAGGACACCGGCACCACGGCGATCGTCGAGGTGCGCGACAACAGCATCACGATGGGCGCCGGAAATGGCAGCTCGGCGATCGACGCCCAGGCGCGCTTCGGCGACGCCCGGCTCGATCTGACGCTCGACAACAACACCCTCGATTCGAACACCACCGCGCTCGCCGACATCAACATCACCGCGGGCTCGTCGACGGCGGGCGAGACCAACCAGGTCTATGTCAACATCATCAACAACGACGTGGTCGCTGGCGGGCCGACCAACCTTCTGCGCCTGCGCACCTCGGACCTCGACGCCACCACCGATCCGCGGATCTTCCTCGGCGGGTTTGTCGAGGGCGGGCCGGGGCTCGACGACGATGCGGCGGCGACGTGGAACGCCAATGGCAACACGCCGACGGCGACCGCGACGAATATCGTCGTCACCCAGACCGGAACCGCGACCGCGCCCGCGGGCGGCGTCGTGCAGACGCCGGACAACCCCAGCCCGTTGATGGCTGCCTTCGTGGCGCAGGGTGCCATGGCCGGCACCCTGCTCGGGCAGGCGCAGCTCGATGCGGCCGTCGCCGCGGCGATCCAGCTCTGGGCCGATGCCGGCGCGAGCGCCGACCAGATCGCCGCGATGCGCGGCACGGCGGTAGCGGTCTCCAAACTGGCGGGGCTCGATCTCGGGCTGCACACCAGCCAAGGCGTGCTGATCGACGCCAATGCGGCGGGCTTTGGATGGTCCGGTGACGCGGCGCCGACCGGCGGTATCGATCTGCTGACGGTGGTGGCGCACGAACTCGGCCATGTGGCGGGGCTCGACGATGACTATTCGACGGGAAGCAGCGACGTGATGCACGGCTTCCTCGCCCCCGGCGAGCAGCATGTGCCGGGTGCCGCCGAGACGACCGCATTCGCGTCGCAACCGGGCGAGTGGGGCGAGATATCGCCGCTCCATTTCAAACTGTTCGAGCATCACTTCGACAGCTTGTTCTGATCGCTCCGCAGCCGCGGCGCGCGCAAAGGCGCCGCGGTCTCGCGTGTGCAAAAGGCATCCCGCGGCGGCGCGAGGCGGCTGGAGCCGCGGCGCCGGACGCGATATCGTCGAGGTCGTTGAACCGCAGCGTCGCGATACGCGTTCGCTGCGGTACGGGAGCCAGGACGATATGAAGGATGACGATTTCGGCATCACCCGGCGCGGCGTTCTGGCCAGCGGCGGCGCTTCGTTCGCGATCGCAAGCATTCCGCCGGCGCGCGCCGAGATCGCGCCTGCATCGCAACCGATGCCTGCCGCGATGAAGGTCGCGCTGACGGTCAATGGCAAGAAGCGCGAGCTCGAGGTCGATACCCGCACGACCTTGCTCGACGCGCTGCGCGAGCATCTCCATCTGACCGGCACCAAGAAGGGCTGCGATCACGGCCAGTGCGGCGCCTGCACGGTCATCGTCGATGGCCGGCGGATCAATTCTTGTCTGAGCCTCGCAGTGATGCACGAGGGCGACGAGGTGACCACGATCGAGGGCCTCGGCACGCCGGAAAAGCTCCACCCGATGCAGGCGGCGTTCGTCAAGCATGACGGCTATCAATGCGGCTATTGCACGCCCGGCCAGATATGCTCGGCGGTCGCGGTGCTCGACGAGATCCGCCGGGGCGTGCCCAGCCATGTCACGCGCGATCTCAACGCCCGCCCGCGCGCGACAAATGACGAGATGCGCGAGCGGATGAGCGGCAATATTTGTCGCTGCGGCGCCTATTCGAACATCCTCGAGGCGATGACCGAAATCGCCGGGAGGCGCGGATGAGGCCGTTCAGCTATGAGCGCGTCGCCACGCCCGCGGAGGCGGCCAGCGCTGCGGCGCGGACCCAGGGCGCGAAGTTCATCGCGGGCGGGACCAACCTGCTCGACCTGATGAAGCTCGAGATCGAGGCGCCGACGCATCTGATCGACGTCAACGGCATCGGGCTCGACCGGATCGAGCCCACGCCCGAGGGTGGGCTGCGCATCGGCGCGCTGGTGCGCAACACCGATCTCGCCGCCGACAAGCGGGTGCGCAAGGACTATGCGCTGCTCTCGCGCGCGCTGCTCGCCGGCGCCTCCGGCCAGCTGCGCAACAAGGCGACGACCGCGGGCAATCTGCTCCAGCGCACGCGCTGCCCCTATTTTTACGACACCAACCAGCCGTGCAACAAGCGCAAGCCCGGCAGCGGCTGCGCGGCGATCGGCGGCTATAGCCGCCAGCTCGGCGTGATCGGGACGAGCGAGGCGTGCATCGCCACCTATCCGGGCGACATGGCGGTCGCGCTGCGCGCGCTCGACGCGACCGTCGAGACGGTGAAGCCCGACGGCAGCACGCGCGCGATCCCGATCGCCGATTTTCATCGCCTGCCCGGCGACACGCCGCACATCGACACCGTGCTCGAGCCAGGCGAGCTGATCACCGCGGCGACGCTGCCGGCACCGGTGGGCGGCACGCATGTCTATCACAAGGTGCGCGACCGCGCCTCCTATGCCTTCGCGCTCGTCTCGGTGGGCGCGATCGTCCAGCGCGACGGCAGCGGCCGGGTCGCGCTGGGCGGCATCGCGCCCAAGCCTTGGCGAGTTGAGGCCGCAGAGGCAGCGCTACCGCGTGGCGCCAAAGCCGTGGCGGAGGGATTGCTCGCCGGCGCGAAGCCGACCGGCGACAACGCGTTCAAGCTGACATTGGTCGAGCGCACGCTCGGCGCGGTGCTGGCGCAGACCAGGGGCTGATCGCCATGAAGTTCGACACCCCAGCCGGGACCAATCCGATCGACCAGCTCAAGGTGGTCGGCCGGCCGACCGACCGGATCGACGGCCGCTTCAAGACCACGGGCACCGCGCCCTATGCGTATGAGAACCCGGCGCCGAACGCGGCCTATGGCTATGTCGTCGGCGCCGCGATCGCCAAGGGCCGGATCGCGTCGATCGATCCGGGCGCCGCGAAGGGCGCGCCCGGGGTGCTCGCGATCCTCACCGCTGACACGGCCGGCAAGCTGACCAAAGGCGATTTCAACACCGCCAATCTGCTCGGCGGGCCCGAGATCGAGCATTATCACCAGGCCGTGGCGCTGGTCGTGGCGGAGAGCTTCGAGCAGGCGCGCGCCGCCGCGGCGCTGGTCCGGATCGACTATGCGCGCGGCAAGGGCGCCTTCGATCTGCATGCGGCGAAGGAGAGCGCGCAGCCGTCGAAGGATCAGAAGGACATCAAGGTCGGCGATTTCGCGGCGGCCTTTGCCGCGGCGCCGGTGACGATCGACGCGACCTATCATACGCCCGATCAGGCGCATGCGATGATGGAGCCGCACGCCTCGATCGCGGCATGGGAAGGCGACCAGCTGACCCTGTGGACCGCAAACCAGATGATCAACTGGGGCCGGGGCGACGTCGCCAGGACGCTCGGCATCCCGAAGGACAAGGTGCGGCTGATCTCGCCCTATATCGGCGGCGGGTTCGGGGGGAAGCTGTTCGTCCGTGCCGACGCCATCCTCGCGGCGCTGGGCGCGAAGGCGGCGGGCCGTCCGGTCAAGGTCGCCCTGCAGCGGCCGCTGATGTTCAACAACACCACGCACCGGCCGGCGACGCTCCAGCGGATCCGCATCGGCGCGACGCGTGAGGGCAAGATCACCGCGATCGGCCACGAGAGCTGGTCGGGCGATCTGCCCGGCGGCGGCATCGAGAATGCCGTCCAGCAGACCAGGCTGCTCTATGCGGGTCCCAATCGGCTGATCACCGCGCGGCTGGCGACGCTCGACCTGCCCGAGGGCAACGCCATGCGCGCGCCGGGCGAGGCGCCGGGGCTGATGGCGCTGGAGATCGCGATCGACGAGATGGCCGAAAAGCTCGGGATGGACCCGATCCAGTTCCGTATCCTCAACGACACCCAGGTCGATCCCGAGAAGCCCGAACGGCCTTTCTCGCAACGTCAGCTGATCGAATGCCTGCAGCGCGGCGCAGAGCGTTTCGGCTGGAGCCGGCGCAGCGCCACCCCCGCTGCCGTGCGCGACGGCGTGTGGCTGATCGGGATGGGCGTGGCGGCGGGGTTCCGCAACAATCTGGTGACCAAATCGGGCGCGCGCGTCCGGTTGAGCCCCGCCGGCCGGATCATCGTCGAGACCGACATGACCGATATCGGCACCGGCAGCTATACGATCATCGCCCAGACCGCGGCCGAGATGATGGGCGTTCCGCTCGATCGGGTCGACGTGAAGCTCGGCGATTCGAGCTTCCCGGTCTCGGCGGGCTCGGGCGGGCAATGGGGCGCGAACAGCGCGACCTCGGGCGTCTATGCCGCCTGCGTCAAGCTGCGCGAGGCGGTTGCCCAGAAACTCGGCTTCAATTCGGCCGATGCCGTGTTTACCGGCGGCAAGGTCCGTTCGGGCAATCGCAGCGCGCCGCTCGCCCGCGCGGCGGCCGGCGGCGAGATCGTCGTCGAGGACTCGATCGAGTTTGGCGACCTCGCCAAGCGCTACCAGCAATCGACCTTTGCCGGCCACTTCGTCGAGGTCGCGGTGCATGGCTATACCGGCGAGACCCGCATCCGCCGCATGCTCGCGGTGTGCGCGGCGGGACGGATCCTCAATCCCAAGTCCGCACGCAGCCAGGTGATCGGGGCGATGACGATGGCGGCGGGCGCGGCGCTGATGGAGGAGCTCGCGATCGACAAGCGCTTCGGGTTTTTCGTCAATCACGATCTCGCCGGCTACGAGGTTCCGGTGCATGCCGACATCCCGCACCAGGAAGTGATCTTCCTCGACGAGGTCGATCCGATCTCGTCGCCGATGAAGGCGAAGGGCGTCGGCGAGCTCGGCATCTGCGGGGTCGCGGCAGCGGTCGCCAACGCCGCCTACAACGCCACCGGCGTGCGCGTGCGCGACTATCCGGTCACGCTCGACAAGATGCTCGATCGTCTGCCGACGGCCGGTCCCCAGGGCTCGCCATAAGTCGATCGCCTGCGCCGGGCGCGTAAACGCAAATTCGCACCCTATCCCGGCAACCTCGCGGCAACGTTGTTTCCGCCGCCCGCAGAGCGCGCGCGGGTGCGGGCCAGCGCCTGCGGCCCTGGTCCCGGCGGGCCGGTCGCGCGGCCGAGTCCGATAGCGGGAGCGCCCTCCCGGTGTCCCCTCGTCCGCGGTTCGCCGCCAATTGATGTTGAGATTTAGTCGCAATAGCATTGACGTCGTGACGCAATCGCAATAGCTGCTCGGCTCAACACGCTGCAAAAAGCAAAGGGGCCTTTCCGTGAGTCGTTCGAACACCGCCGCATCCCCGGCATTCCTTGCGCTCGCATGCGTGGGATTCATCGCCACCGGCCCGGCTGCGCATGCCGCTGACAAGGATCCGGTGCCCGCGGACATCGATAGCGACGGCCAGGATCGCACCGCCGAGGACAGCGATCAGGTCGTCGTTACCGGTGAGCGCCGCGAGCTGCAGGGCGCCAAGGCAACGGCAACGGTGGAGAATACCCCCCGCTCGGTCGTCATCCTCCCCAAGGACGTGATCGAGCAGACCGGCTCGACGACGTTGGCCGATGCGCTGCGCACGGTACCCGGCATCACCTTCGGCGCGGCCGAGGGCGGCAACCCGGTCGGCGACCGCCCCTTCATCCGCGGCTTCGACAGCCAGGGCTCGACCTTTGTCGATGGCGTGCGCGACAGTGCGGCCCAGACCCGGGACGTCTTCGCGGTCGAGCAGGTGCAAGTCGTGCGCGGTTCGGATTCGACGCTGGGCGGTCGCGGCAGCGCCGGCGGCTCGATCAACATCATCACCAAGGTTCCGCAGCTGACCGATTTCGTCCGCGCCACCGCGAGCTTCGGAACGGCCGACTACAAGCATGCGGCGATCGACGTGAACCAATATCTCGGCGACGGCATCGGGGTGCGGATCGCGGCGATGTGGCATGATCAGGACGTCGCGGGCCGCGACGCGATCTGGCAGCGCCGCTGGGGCATTGCGCCGTCGTTCACGATCGGGCTCGGCACCGACACGCGCCTGACCGCGTCTTATTATTATCTCGAGAGCCACGAGCTGCCCGACAGCGGCCTGCCGTTCCTCTATACGCTCGCCAACGCGCCCGGCACTGGCGAGATCTGGACCACTCCCGCGCTCGGCACGATCCGCACCGCGGGCGGCACCGTCGGCAAGGTTGAGCGCGATACTTTTTACGGCCTCAAGGCGCGCGATTTCCGCGATGCGACCACGCATCAGGCATCGCTACGCTTCGAGCATGATTTCGGGGGGATCACGCTCCGCAACACCGCGCGCTATTCGCACAACCAGCAGGATTATATCTTCCTGCTGCCGGACGACAGCCAGGGCAATGTCTTCGGCACGGCCGCGACCAACCCGACCACCGGCGCGGCGGGGGCGCGCGGCGACGTGCTCACCGGGGGCTATGTGTGGCGGCGCGGCAATACGCGCTACGGCTATACCGAAGCACTGACCGACCAGCTCGATCTGTTCGGCGGGTTCGACACCGGCGCGATCAAGCACAGCTTCGCGGTCGGCGCTGAAGTGAGCTGGGAGAAAGCGCGGCGCGGCGCCTTCGTCTCGGCGAGCGGCTCGACGGTCAGCCCGCGCTGCAACGCCTCCACGATCGCGCGCTACTATTGCGCCAGCCTGTTCAACCCGAACCCCGACGATCCCTGGGTCAACTACGCCAGCGATACCTCGACGGTGCAGACTCCGATCGCGAAGGGGCCGACCACGTCGGAAACGCAGAACGAGGCCAAGACGCTCTCGGCCTATGCGTTCGATTCGATCACCCTGCTGCCGTCGCTGATCCTCAACCTCGGCGCGCGCTTCGATCACTTTACCTCGAAGGTCACGCCGGCTTTCGCGGCGGGGCAGACCAGCGCCTTCACGCTCGAGCGCACCGACGATCTGTTCAACTGGCAGGCCGGTCTCGTGTTCAAGCCGACGCGCAACACCAGCCTCTATGCGAGCTATGCGACCGCGGCGACGCCACCCAACAGTCTGCTCGGCGAGGGCCAGGAGCCCAACAGCCTCGGCACCACCAACACCGCGGCGGCGCTGGCGCTGCTCGACGGTCTCAAGGTCGAGAAGACCAGGAGTTACGAGGTCGGGGCCAAGGCGAGCGTGTTCGACGAGCAGCTCGCGCTCGGCATCGCCGCGTTCCAGACCGACACCGACAATGCCCGCGCCACCGGGCCGACCGGCGCCGTCGAGTTCATCGGCAAGCGCCGCATCCGTGGCGTCGAGGCGACGTTCAACGGCAACGTCACCTCGTGGCTCGCGCTGTTCGGCGGCTACACCCGGCTCGATCCAAAGATCGTCGATGGCGGCTTCACGGTCCTGACCGCGCCAGCGATCACCCGGACCGCGGGTGGGGTGACGACCACCATCCAGGCGGCCAAGACGGTGCTCGTCCCCGCGGTCACCACCGGCCGTCAGGCCACCCAGACCGCGAAGGACAGCTTCACGCTCTGGGCGACGGTCAAGCCCGCCGGCGGCCTCAGCATCGGCGGCGGCGCCTTCTACTCGGGGCGCCAGTTCGGCGGCTATCAGGACAATCGCAGCGCGACCCAGACCGCCGCGGGCGTGGTGACCGTGAACCCGGCTACCAAGGTCCTGTCGCGCACCATCCCCGGCTATTGGCGCTTCGATGCCCGGCTTGCCTATCAGGTCAACGCGCATGTCGACGTCAGCGTCAACGTCAACAACCTCACCGACAAGGCCTATTTCAGTCAGGTCTATTCGTCGCACTATGCGACGATCGCGCCCGGTCGCTCGGCCTTCGCGACGGTCGGAATCAAGTTCTGACGACGCGCCTCGACTCTGTCTCCCCCGAGGAGATCGCCGCTCGCCTTTTCGGTTCGCCGGAGGAGCGGGCGGCGCTGATCCGCGAGGGGGCCGAGGCCGGGGTGGCCGAGGCGCAGGCCGTCTATGGCCAGATGCTGCTCGACGGCGACGATCCACGTGCGGGCTTCGCGTGGTTCAACAAGGCGGCCGCGCAGGGCCATCTGATGGCGCTCAACATGGTCGGGCGGTGCTACGATCTCGGCTGGGGCACCCCGGTGAACAAGGATCGCGCCGCCGAGTGTTTTCGCATCGCGGCGGAGCGCGGGCTCGACTGGGGGATGTACAATTACGCTACCGCGCTGACGCTCGGTGAGGGCGTGACGGAAGACAAGGCAGCGGCGCTCGGCTGGTTCGGGAAGGCGGCGGAGATGGGCAACGCCAAGGCGATCAACTATGTCGGCAGCTTCCACGAGGATGGCTGGGTGGTCGGGCGCGACATGGCGAAGGCGGCGATATGCTATCGACAGGCGGCCGAAGGCGGCGACTTTCGCGGCGCGTTCAACCACGCCCGGATGCTGCTCGGCGCCGGCGACGTCGAGGCCGCGCGCGGCTGGCTCCTGCGGTGCCGTGAGGCGGCGACGCCGGCCTTTGCCGACAAGGTTCGGGCATGGCTGCGCGCCTCGCGCTGGCCGGAGCTGGAGGAAGCATTGTGCTGATCGCGATTCCCGAACTGCTCGATGCCGATCGGGTTGCGCGGCTCCGGGCGATCATCGACGGCGCCGAATGGATCGACGGCAACGTCACGTCGGGCGCGCAATCCGCGCTCGCCAAGCGCAACGAGCAATTGCCCGAGGGCAGCGCGGCGCATCGCGACGCCGGCGCGCTCATCCTCGATGCGCTGGGGAATTCGCCGCTGTTCTTCGCGGCGGCGCTGCCGCTCAAGGTCTTTCCGCCCCTGTTCAACCGCTATGGCGCGGGGCAGGCGTTCGACACGCATGTCGACAATGCCATCCGCATCCAGCGCGGTAGCGAGTTCCGCGTGCGCAGCGATCTGTCGATGACCGTCTTCCTCGAGGACCCTGCCGCCTATGACGGCGGCGAGCTCGTGGTAGAGAGCCATTTCGGCGAGCAGCGGGTCAAGCTGCCCGCGGGGCACGCGGTGCTCTATCCCTCGTCGAGCCTGCACCATGTCACCTCGGTGACGCGCGGGACGCGGGTGGCGTCGTTCTTCTGGCTCCAGTCGATGGTCCGCGACGCCGGCAATCGCCGCATCCTGTTCGAGCTCGACCAAACGGTGCAGCGGCTGACCGGGCAACTCGGCGGCGGCGATCGCTCGGTGATCGAGCTGACCGGCGTGTACCACAACCTCCTGCGGAGCTGGGCCGACGCCTGACCGCGCCGCGAAGAAGCGCATTCAGAAATCGGCGGCGCGGGCATTGCCACCGATTTGAGAAAGCCGATCACACGTCTAGATTGGCGACGCTCAGCGCATTCTCCTGGATGAACTCGCGCCGCGGCTCGACCACGTCGCCCATCAGCTGGGTGAAGATCGCATCGGCGACGTCGGCCTGATCGACCTGGACGACCAGCATCGAGCGGTTCGTCGGATCGAGCGTGGTTTCCCAGAGCTGCTCGGCATTCATCTCGCCGAGGCCCTTGTAGCGCTGGATCGCCAGACCCTTGCGACCCGCGGCGAGGATCGCGTCGAGCAACTGGCTCGGCCGCGAGACCAGCGCCTCGCCCTTGGCGACGGTGACGGCCTCGCCATTCTCCTCCGCTTCGAGCGCCTGCGCCGCTTCGATCTCGTTCGCCGCGATCGCGCGGGACGGCACCAGCTTGGACGGGACGAGATAGCTCGGCGCCTGCTCGGCCGCGAGCGCGTGGAGCTTGCGCGCCTCGGCCGAGACGAGGAACGCCGCCTCGACGATGTGGTGATCGGTCACGCCGCGCCACAGCCGTTCGAAATGATAGCCGCCGTCTTCGGTGACGCGCGCGGTCCAGCGCGCATCGGCATCGGCGGCGTCGAGCCGCGTCACCACCGACTTCAGGCTCTCGGCATGCTGCTCGCGCGAGGCGGCAGGATCGAACGCGCCGCCCAGCGCCAGCGCCTCGATGATCATCGGATCGTAGCGCCGCGGCACATAGCGCATCAGCGTGCGCATGCGGCGGGCATGCTCGACCAGCTCGCGCAGATCGTCGCCGCTGCGCGCGCCGCCCGAAGCCTCGAGCACATTGGCGCCGACCCCGGCATCGACCAGATACTGGTCGAGCGCGCTATCGTCCTTGAGATAGACTTCCGAGCGTCCGCGCGTCGCCTTGTAGAGCGGCGGCTGGGCAATGAAGAGGTGCCCGGCCTCGATGATCTCGGGCATCTGACGATAGAAGAAGGTCAGCAGCAGTGTGCGGATATGCGCGCCGTCGACGTCTGCGTCGGTCATGATGACGATCTTGTGGTAGCGCAGCTTCTCGAGGTTGAAGTCATCGCGGCCGATGCCGGTGCCCATCGCCTGGATCAGCGTGCCGATCTCGCGGCTCGACAGCATCCGGTCGAAGCGCGCGCGCTCGACGTTGAGGATCTTGCCGCGCAACGGAAGGATCGCCTGGAAATGGCGGTCGCGGCCCTGCTTGGCCGAGCCGCCGGCCGAATCACCCTCGACGAGGAACAGCTCGGACTTGGCGGGATCGCGCTCCTGGCAGTCGGCGAGCTTGCCGGGGAGCGAGGCGATGTCCATCACGCCCTTGCGGCGGGTGAGCTCGCGCGCCTTTTTGGCCGCCTCGCGGGCGGCGGCGGCATCGATCACCTTCTGGATGATCTGGCGCGCGACCGCGGGATTTTCCTCGAGCCATTCGGCGAGCTTGTCGGCCATCAGCGCCTCGAGCGGCTGGCGCACTTCGGACGAGACCAGCTTGTCCTTGGTCTGCGAGCTGAACTTCGGATCGGGCAGCTTGACCGAGACGATCGCAGTGAGTCCCTCGCGCATGTCGTCGCCCGTGAGCGTCACCTTCTCTTTCTTCAGCATGCCCGACTTGTCGGCATAGCTGTTGATCGTGCGGGTCAGCGCCGCGCGGAACGCGGCGAGATGGGTGCCGCCGTCACGCTGGGGGATGTTGTTGGTGAAGCAGAGGACGTTCTCGTAATAGCTGTCGTTCCACTCGAGCGCGACGTCGATCGTCACGTCGTCGCGGGTGCCGGCGATCGCCACGGGATCGGGCATCAGCGGCGTCTTGTTGCGATCGAGATACTTCACGAAAGCGGCGATGCCGCCCTCGTAATAGAGTTCGACTTCCTTCACATCCTCGTGCCGCGCGTCGCGCAGGAACAGCCGCACGCCCGAATTGAGGAAGGCGAGCTCGCGATAGCGGTGCTCGAGCTTCTCGAAATCATACTCGATCTGGTTCTTGAAGGTGCCGCCATCGCCGGGGACCTTCTCGGTCGAGGCGAGGAAGGTCACGCGCGTGCCCTTCTTGCCCTCGGGCGCGGTGCCGATCACCTTGAGCGGCGCGGTGGCGTCGCCATAGGCGAAGCGCATGTAATGCTCCTCGCCGTCGCGCCAGATGTTGAGATCGAGCCATTCGCTGAGCGCGTTGACCACCGACACGCCGACGCCGTGGAGTCCGCCCGACACCTTGTAGGCATTGTCGTCCGACGTGTTCTCGAACTTACCGCCGGCGTGGAGCTGGGTCATGATGACCTCGGCCGCCGAGACGCCCTCCTCGGAGTGGATGCCGGTGGGAATCCCGCGGCCGTTATCCTCGACCGAGACCGACCCGTCCGGATTGAGCTGGATGATGATCTTGTCGCAATGCCCGGCCAACGCCTCGTCGATCGCATTGTCCGAGACCTCGAACACCATGTGGTGGAGGCCCGAGCCGTCGTCGGTGTCGCCGATGTACATGCCGGGGCGCTTGCGCACCGCATCGAGGCCCTTGAGGACCTTGATCGAGTCTGCGCCGTAGGCGTTCGCGTTGGGAAGGTTTTCGGGAGTCTGGTCGTCGGTATTTGCCATGCCGAGCATATAGGGTTGGGCGTCACGAAACGGAAGCAAAATGGCGCCGGCGCGCGGGCGTTTCGCCGTTCCTCAGCGTTTCTTCTTGCCGATGAAGCGCTTCATCCTTCGCGCAGCATGATGGCGCCTCCCGCCACTTCGTAGCGGGTCGCCTTGCCGGGCACTGCTTCGAAGAGCCCCGGCTCGGTGCCGGTCATCCATACCTGGCCGTTCCCCGCGAGCCGATCGAACAAGGCGGCGCGGCGGCCCGGATCGAGATGCGCGGCGACTTCGTCGAGCAGCAGGATCGGCGCGCGGCCGACGCGCTCGGCGACGAGCTCGGCATGCGCGAGGACGAGGCCGAGCAGCAGCGCCTTCTGCTCGCCGGTCGAGCAGAGATGGGCGGGCTGGCCCTTGCCCAGATGCGTGACGAGCAGATCGGCGCGGTGCGGCCCGGCCAGCGTGCGGCCCGCGGCGGCATCGCGGCGGCGGCCCTCGGCGAGCGCGCGGACGAGAGCGCCGGCATCGCCCTGCCAGCCCTCGATGTCGAGCCCGGCGCGCGCGAACAGGCTTTGCGGTTGGACGGCGATCCGATCGGCGAGCGCCGTGACGGTCTCGCGCCGCGCGGCGTCGATCGCGGCGCCATGCTCCGCCATCCGCGCCTCGAGCGCGGTCAGCCATTCGGGATCGGCGGGCGCTTCGTCGGCAAGCAGCCGGTTGCGCTGGCGCATCGCGGCTTCGTAGCGCGTCGCATGATGGGCATGGCCCGGCGCCAGCGCGAGCGTCAGCCGGTCGAGGAAGCGGCGGCGTTCGCCCGGCCCCTCGACGAACAGCCGATCCATCGCCGGGGTCAGCCAGAGCACCGTCACCCATTCGGCGAGCGCGGTCGCCGCGGCGGGCGCGCCGTTGATCCGCACCAGCCGGCGCTCGGGCGCGTCGGGCTGGGTGCCGGTGCCGATCTCGACATCGCCGAGCGTCGCCGCGACGCCGAAGCCGCCGCTCGCGCCTTGGCACGCCATTTCCGAAAGCGGTGCGCGGCGCAGGCCACGGCCGGGCGCGAGCAGCGATACTGCCTCGAGCACATTGGTCTTGCCCGCGCCATTTTCGCCGGTGAGCACGACGAAGCCGGCGCCGGGCGCGAGCACGGCGTCGCGATGGTTGCGGAAATCGGTGAGGACAAGTCGCGAAACGGCCATTTGCGCGACTTCTCTAGCGCAACCACTTGCCGCCGGACAGCGCTTCGCCGATGAAGGCGCGCAAAGGAGAATCCATGATCCGTTTCTGCATCGCCGCCGTCGCGGCGCTCGCTCTCGCCGCCTGTTCCAAAGCGCCCGAGGATGTCACTGCGCATTATGCCGTGGGTGGCGGGGCCGGCACGGTCATCGTCAAGGCGGCCGCCAATGGCGATGCGCGCCTCGAAAGCGGGCAGCAGGCGCTCGTCCACAAGGGCGGCGTCGACTATATGCTGATCACCGACAGCAAGGGATCGGTTGCGGCGAACATGACCGATTTCCTCGCGGTGATCGGCGAGTTGATGCGTGAGGACGGCGCGAAGCCGCAAACGCCTCCGGCGCAGGGCGACTTCGAGCTCACCAAGACCGGCACCGATACGGTCGCCGGGATCAAGGGCGAGATCTGGCGAATCACGCCCAAGGATCCGACGAAAGCGCCCGCGGGCCAGACCTCTGACGCGGTGATCAACAGCGATCCGGCCTTCGCCCATGTCGGCAAGGCGCTGTCGATGCAGACCCGGCTCGGTGCCGCGATGCAGCAGCTTCAGGGCGGCAGCGGCAGCTTCGACAAGCTGATCCAGGAGATGCTCGACAAGGGCATGGTGCTGCGCTTCGACAACACGCTCAAGCTCGACAAGCTCGAAAAGGGGCCGATCGATGCCAAGACCTTCGCGTTGCCGGCGGTGCTCGACAAGGCGGCGCTCAAGAAGCGGCTGACCGAGGAGCGCGATCGCATGCGCGCCGCGCAGGCGGCGGCACCGACTGGCCAGCCGCCGATCGCGATGCCGCCGGGCGAAGCGGCTCCCGCGCCCGCGCCCAAGGCCGCGGCACCGGCACCGCGGAAGAAGTGATGCACTGGCGTGCTGTCTTGGCAGGGGCGCTCTTGTGCGCGCCCCTGCCGGCGGCGGCCGATGTAACCGCGCGCTACCAGCTCGGAAGCGAAGAGCTTTCCGTCGAGGTCGACGACGGCGGCGACTATCGCGTCGAGCTCGCGGGCCAGTTCATGCTGCTGCGACGCGCCGGCGCCGAATATGTCGTGATCTTTCAGCAGTCCGAACCCTGCGTCGTCGAACGGCAGGCGTTTCTCGACCTTGTCGCGGCCAAGTTGCGCAGCGATACGCCGCGCAGCCTGGCGACCCAGCAGAACCTGGCGCTCGCCAAGGTCGGCGACGAAGCGGTTGGCGGACGGCGCGGCACTTTGTGGACGGCCGGTATCGACAAGCCCGGCGCGAACAAGATCGAAGCGGTGATGAGCGCCGATCCCGATCTCGCGCCGGTCGGCAAGATCCTCGCGGGCACCGTCGATTCTGCCCTGCGTGCTTTTGGCGACGTGCTCCCGATGGCAAATCTTGGCGACACGATGCGCGAGCTATTCGCCAAGGGCACGCCTTTGCGGTTCGTGCTGATGGCGGAGGTGCGGCTCAAATCGGTGAGCACCACTGCGATCGACGCCGCCCGCTTCGCGCTGCCCGGACCGGTGATCGACGCATCGACTCTGGATTCGAAGCTGTCGAGCAAGCGGACGACCGCGACGGTCGTCGTCCCGACGCCACCGCCGCCGCCGCGGCCCTGAAGCCTCAGATCCCGGTGAGTCCCGCTGCGGCGAGGCTCGCCTGCGCGACGCGATACGCCTTGGGCTCGGCGATGTTGAGCCGACGGCGCACCGATTCGAGCGGCTCGGCGAGCAGCGCCTCGTAATCCTCGCCGTGCAGCCAGCCGGCCTTCTTGCCGTTGCGATAGCCCTCGCGCACCGCGCGGATGAAATCGAGCTTGCCGGTGATGCGGATGCTCTTGAGCGCCGCGCCGGCCGCGATGAACGCCCAGCCGAGCCCGCCGGTCTGCGCATAGGAGAAGGCGACGAGGCACGCCTCGCCGAGATGCTCGTCGGCCTTGTAGCCGGTCAGCACGTGCCAGAGATCGTGGATGTCGCGTTCGCGGCGGCCCATCCACGCATAGGGATGCTCGATGTTGAACGCCTCGACGCCGATCGCGTTCATGCTGACTTGCTCGAGCCCCTTGGCCGAATAGCCGGTCGCGTCGAGAAAGGCGCGATAGGTGGCGCCGACGGTGCCTTCGGCGAAGCCGTCGATCCAGGTGCGGTCCGAGAGCCGCTCGGCGAGCTCGAGCCGGCGATAGGCGAGCTTGCCGCCGCCGGGCACGGTGAGCAGCTTGCGGTAATTTTTCTGGGTGACGTCGCCGTTGAGCGCGCGCATGATGCGGAACACCTGCTCGGTGTCGTCGCCGTTCGACAGCAGCCGGCGCAGCGCCAAGAGCGCGGTGCCCCATTCGCGCTTCATCGGGATGCCGGGATTGAACGGCTCTTGTGCCTGCGTCGCCATAATCTGCCCTGATCAAACTACTGACACTGATGTAAATAACAAAGCTTGCCGGAAAGTTCAATTCGGTCCAGCGTTGATTCCGCGAACAGGGAGAAACCGATGCGCCGCATCACTTTCGCAACCCTTGCGGGCCTCTCGCTCGTCGGCTGTGGTCCGCAAACGCCGGAGCAGGCGCAGATTGCCAATATCCAGGATGCCGCGCGCAACGAAGCCGACTCGATCCGCTCGGCCGCCAGCAACGAGTCCGCGGCGATGCGCGCCGAGGCCGACACCATCGTCGGCCAGGCCGGGCTCGCCAATGCCTTCGACGCCGAACGGCTCAAGACCCGCGCCGAAGCCTTGCGCAAGGAAGCGCGGATCGTAGAGCGTCACGCCGATGCCCGGGTGCGCGCAGTCAATGATCGCGCCCGTGCCGACGTCAGCGCGATCAAGGCGCAATAGCGGGATTACTGAAGCAGGCGCTTCCGAACCTCGGCGCGGCGCTGGAAGATCGACGCCATTTCGAGGTGCAGCGCACGGTCGCGCGAATTGGCAGCGCACTCCGCCCGCTCGCGCTCTTCGCGTGCGCGGCGGTCGTTGAACGATACCAGGGCCTCAAGTCCGTGCATGACAACGCTGTAACACGGCAGGTGGAAACAAAATCCTACGTATTGATGCGACTCGCGGAATTACGTGGATAACTCGCGGCTCGGCTCGCCGCGATTCACACCCGCATCGGCATCAGAACATAGAGCGCCGGCGCGCTGTCATTCTCGCGGATCAGCGTCGGCGCGGCGGCGTCGGCAAGGTGAACCTCGACGAGATCGCCTTCGATCTGGCCCAGAATGTCCATCAGATAGCGGCTGTTGAAGCCGATCTCGAACGGCATCGCGGCATAGTCGCCGGGCACCTCTTCGGCGGCGGCGCCGTTTTCGGGGCTGGTGACCGACAGGGTGATCTTGTCCCGGTCGAGCGCCATCTTGACCGCGCGGGTCTTCTCGGTGGCGATCGTCGAGACGCGGTCGACGCCCTGCATGAAGCTCTTCGGGTCGATCTTGAGGATCTTGTCGTTCGCGGTCGGGATGACGCGGCTGTAATCGGGGAAGGTGCCGTCGATCAGCTTCGAGGTCAGGATCGCTTGGCCGAGATCGAAGCGGATCTTCGAGCCCGACAGCGAAACGCCGACCGAACCGTCGACTTCGTCGAGCAGCTTGCGGAGCTCTGCGACGCACTTACGCGGCACGATCACGTCGGGCATGCCGTCGGCGCCGTCGGGGCGCGCCACGGTGACGCGGGCGAGGCGGTGGCCGTCGGTTGCCGCGGCCTTGAGCAGCGGGGTCGCCTCATCGGTGACGTGCAGGAAGATGCCGTTCAGATAATAGCGCGTCTCCTCGGTCGAGATCGCGAAGCGGGTCTTGTCGATGATCTGCTTGAGCGTCTCGGCGGGGAGCTCGAACGTGGTCGGCAGCTCGCCCTCGGCGATCATCGGGAAATCGTCGCGCGGCAGCGTTGCCAGCGTGAACTTGGCGCGGCCGGCATTGACCGTGATCCGGCCCTCGGCGGCGGCGAGCTCGACCTGCGCGCCTTCGGGCAGCTTGCGCACGATGTCGAACAGCGTGTGCGCCGAGACGGTGATCGCGCCGGGCTGGTCGACCGCGGCGGGGATGGTCTCGTCGATCTGCAGATCGAGATCGGTCGCCATCAGCCGCATCGTCCCGCCGCTCTGCGCCTCGATCAGCACGTTGGAGAGGATCGGGATCGTGTTACGCCGCTCGACCACCGACTGGACGTGGCTGAGGCCCCTCAACAGAGTTGCGCGTTCGATCGTCGCCTTCATCACTCAAAACCCCCGGTGCCGCGCACGAATCCGGGCGCTGGCGAATTGGCTCGGTGTTAATCTCTAACGGCAAAAAGGGCCGGGGCAAGCGCCCCGACCCTCTCGTGCACAGCAAAATGCTGCGATTTGGCTCAGAAGCGGAAGCCCACGCCCGCCACGATCTGGTGCCGGTCGGTGTCGACCGAGAAGGTGTCGGTGGTGGTGCCGTTCGAATATTGGAAGTCGCCCTTGGTGTAGTTCGAATAGCGATATTCGACCTTGGCGTAGGTGTTGCGGCCGATCGACTTCTCGACGCCCGCGCCCAGACGCCAGCCGTCGAGCTGGAAATTCTGGTCCTCGAGCTCGGTCGAACCGTCGCTGGCGAGTGCGTTGAGGCGGGCATTGGTGTAACCGCCCTTGGCATAGACCAGCGTGCCGGGGCTCGCCTCGAAGCCGACGCGCGCGCCGACATAGATGTCGCGACCCGCGGTGACCGAGCCATAGCCGAAGGTGTTGGGATCGGCGCGATTGACGCGGGTCTTGCCGGTCGAGTCGCTGAGTTCGGCCTCGACGCCGACCACCGCGCCGCCGAGCGGAATGTCATAGCCCGCCTCGACGCCGTAGAGGAAACCCTCGGCGCTCTGGTCGTCACCCGAGACGTCGGAATCCTCGGAGCTGCCCGGACGGACGATGTCGAGCCCGCCGATCACGCCGACACGGAAGCCGCTGGGGGCCGAATCCTGCGCGAAGGCAGGGGCGGCCAGCGCCGACGAAGCGACGAGGGCGGCGACGAAAACAAGCTTACGCATAACTACTCCTTGGGTAACCGGCCCACCTGGTGAGCGAGCCGGGGCATAACTGGGGAGCCGAGTCCCCGGTTGCATGAACCTCAGATAAACAAGAAAAACCGTGACTTAAGGGCAACATCTGCGTGAATGCGGAGATATGAAGCCGTCCCCCGTCGGGCGGGGGAGGCAGGTGAGCCCTAGAAGCGGATGCCGACGCCGCCGACGACCTGGTGGCGATCATTGCCGCCATAGTCGCTGTAGCGGTACTCGCTCCTGATATATGTCTTCTCGGTCAGCTTGACCTCGGCGCCGGCGCCCACGCGATAGCCTCCCTGAATGCCGCTTCCGTCCTGGTTGAAGGTCGGCGAGTGATAGTCGAGATAACTCCGCACGTTCGTGTAGCCGCCCTTGGCGTAGATCAACGTGTTGGGCGCGACGGCAACGCCCACACGTCCGCCGACATAAAGGTCGCGGCCGATGGCGCCGCGAATGGAAGTGTCGGGCGTGATCTGGTGCCCGCGATCGATGGTGGAGCCGGTGATCTCGCTCTCGACGCCGAACACGGTGTTCCCGCGCTGCACGTCGTAGCCGATCGCGCCGCCATAGGTCAGGCCGTCGCTCATGTCCGCCGTGGGCAGGTTGCTATGGTCCCAACCGGCGATGATTTCCACGCGTGGTCCGTTGAACGGCGCGTCCTGCGCGAAAGCGGGGCTCGCCGCGGCCGATGCTGCGAGCGTGATGAGGGTAAGCGTACGCATACTGATACTCCCTTGCTTTAGCTCCTCGCTGCCGCGCTGATGGCGTAACGACGCTGTTCGTTGCCTGAACGAAACGAGGCGGAATCGGGGCTTGCCGCAATTCGGCCATTGCCTTTGCCGCGCGGAGGCGCTGAGGAAGGGGCATGCCAGCCAGCCACCGCAAGGGCCGCGATTTCATCGCCCGTCATGGCGAGACCGTCTTCAACATCGCGCGGCGGATGCAGGGCGATCATCCGCACACCCCGCTCACCCGTGCGGGCTTTGCCCAGGCCGATGCGATGGGCGCCGCGCTGCGCGACCTTCTCGGGCCTGAGCCGAAGCTGACCCTATGGTCGTCGAGCGCCGGGCGGGCGCTCCAGACGCTGGCGATCATCGCCGAGCATCTCGAGCTCGACTGGCATCAGGTGAAGACTGATGATCGCCTCGTCGAGATCGGCATGGGCCAGTGGAGCGGGCGCTATTATGCCGATCTGCACAAGGAGATCGGGCCGTTTCTCGATCTCGAGCACGGTCTCTATACGCGCCCGCCAGAAGGCGGCGAATGGTATGACGCGATCGCCGCGCGCGTCTCGTCGTGGCTGGCCGACACCGACGACGATCCCGGCGACCGGCTGGTGATCATGCACGGCATGTCGAGCCGGATTCTGCGTGGCGTGATGACCGGGCAGGACGTGATGCCGCAATTCGGCGCGCCGGTGGCGCCCGATCTGCCCCAAGGCTCGATCGTGCTCATCGACCACGGCGTCGAGCAGGTCGTCCATCGCGGCACCGGCCGCGGTGCGGCGCCGGCATGATCGCGCTCGCTCTGCTTCTGCTGGTGCTCCCGCGTGACGCGCTCGGCACCTATGGCAGCTGGGGCGCGTTTCGCGATCCCTCGCCGCTGCGCTGCTTCGCGATCGCCGAGCCGGTCGAGCGCAACCGCCGCGGCCAGCCCTTTGCGAGCATTGCCAACTGGCCAGGGCAGGGGATCCGCAACCAGCTCCATATCCGCCTCAGCCGCGCGCGGGCGGCCAATGCGCGGGTAACGCTGGCGATAGGCGAGCGCCGCTTCGAGCTGCGTGCTGGCGACGCCGACGCCTGGGCGCCCGATTCGCGCACCGACGCGGCGGTGGTCGCCGCGATGCGCGAGGGGCGCAGCATGAGCGTCGAGACGATCGCCGCCAATGGCGCGGCCTTTGCCGACAGCTATGCGCTCAAGGGCGCGGCGACGGCGATCGATGCGGCAGCGCTGGGGTGCGCCGGGCGATAGCCGTGCCCGTGTTGCCGACTAATGCGGCGAGCGCGCGTCCAGCACCTCGGCCTTGCCGCCCCGCAGCCGCACTTCCATCATTGGCTCGTCGGCATGGCCCGGGGCGAACAACTCGTAGATCACCGAACCGTCGGTTTGCGTGCTCTCGATCACGCGCTCGGGCACGAAGGCGCCGGGCGCAGCCCGCGCGGCGGCCGTCACGGCAGCCGGCGCGTGATCCCATGCGATGTCGCGCTGGATCTCGACGAGGCGCCAATTCGCCCCTTCCTGCAGCACGTCGAGCTCGACATCGCTGCCATCGGGGCGCTTGCCTTCGACATCGAGATAGATGCGGCCCTCGCGCTCCTTACGCTCGACATCGCCGATGACCATGCCGGGAACGCTCCGCTCGATCAGCGCGACCAGTTCGGGGGCGAGCGCATCGGGGGCCAGGTGTGTGGTGTTGGTTACCGGTCCTGCCGGCAAGATGCCGTTGGCGATGGGCGCTTCCACGTTGTCGGCCGGCGTCGTCGATGGGCTGCACGCCGCGGTCGCGGCGATCAGCATCGGTGCAATGATCCAGCGCATGACTCGTCTCCCTGCTCCCGCGTCCATATCGCGGACGGCGGGAACCGGGAATTGGGGCAACCCCTGAGGGACCGGGCGGCGATCGCACCGCCGCCCGAATGGCCTCAGCGCTGCGCGGGCGCGGCAGCTGCCGGCGGTGCCTGCTTGGCGGCGGCGTCCTGGATCCGCTTGTTGAGCACCGGATCGCCCTGCATCGCCTGGGCGATCTCGTTGAAGCGGGCGGCGGTGAGTCCGGTCGCGGTGATCGCCGAGACCGATTTGGCGTTCTTGTCGGCGTCGGGAACCGCGGCGTCCTGACGGATCTTCGAGACTGCCAGCGCCGCAGTGGCGAACTGGGTGACCTCGCCCTCGGAGACGGTAGCGGTCGCGGCGGTGCCGGCGCCCGAAGTGCCGGGCGCGGGTGCCGGCGCGGTTTGCGGGGTGGCGGGGGGAGCCGGGCTGGTCTGGGCGGTCTGCGCAAAGGCTGCCGGCGCGGCGAGCAGCGCCGCGGCGGCGATCAGCGTGGAATTGCGAAACTTCATACGTCACTCCAGTTGGGGGTGCCCCTGTTGCCCACAAGCTGGTCAGCCCAGGGCACAAGTGGCAACCCGCTCAGCGATGCGACGTTCCATTCGCGGGACAGGGACAGCGGAGTCGCCCGAATTGCGCGACGGACCGCGGGAGTGGAAAAGCGGCGCTAATTCGACTACATGGCGCGCATGCAGACAGAGTCGGCCGCCCTCATGCCCATTCCGGGGCACATCGATCCCGTGCCCGTGCCCCGGTCGTTCGCGCCGCGCGCCGACGGCCGCATCGACTTGCTCGGCCTGTCTAAAGCCGATCTGCGCATGGCGCTGGAGACCGCGCAGCTCGAACCGAAGCAGGCCAAGCTCCGCGCCAAGCAGCTCTGGCACTGGATCTACAATCGCGGCGTCACCGATTTCGCGCTGATGACGGACATCTCCAAGGCGATGCAGCCCTGGCTCGAGCAGCGTTTCGTGATCTCGCGCCCCGAAGTCGTCGAGGCGCAGGTCTCGACCGACGGCACGCGCAAATGGCTGCTCCGTTCGGACGACGGCCAGGATTATGAGATGGTCTTCATCCCCGATGCGGACCGCGGCACGCTCTGCGTCTCGTCGCAGGTCGGCTGCACGCTCAATTGCCGCTTCTGCCACACCGGCACGATGCGGCTGGTGCGCAACCTCAATCCTGGCGAGATCGTCGGCCAGGTGATGCTCGCGCGCGATTCGCTCGGCGAATGGCCGTCGCAGCCCGAGGGGCGGATGCTCACCAACATCGTGATGATGGGCATGGGCGAGCCGCTCTATAATTTCGACCATGTCCGCGATGCGCTGAAGATCGTCATGGACGGCGATGGCCTGGCGCTCTCCAAGCGCCGCATCACGCTGTCGACTTCGGGCGTGGTGCCGATGATGGCGCGCGCCGGCGAGGAGATCGGCGTCAACCTCGCGGTGTCGCTCCACGCGGTGACCAAGGAAGTGCGCGACGAGATCGTGCCGCTCAACCGCAAATACGGCATCGAGGAACTGCTCGAGGCCTGCGCCGCCTATCCTGGCGCCAACAATGCCCGCCGCATCACCTTCGAATATGTGATGCTCAAGGACAAGAACGACAGCGACGCCGACGCGCACGAGCTCGTCCGGCTGATCAAAAGGTACAAGCTCCCCGCCAAGGTGAACCTGATCCCGTTCAACCCTTGGCCCGGCGCGCCGTACGAATGCTCGGCGCCCGAGCGGATCCGCGCCTTTTCGAACATCATCTTCGAGGCGGGCTTCTCGGCGCCGGTGCGCACCCCGCGCGGCCGCGACATCGACGCCGCCTGCGGCCAGCTCAAGACCGCTGCCGAGAAGAAGAGCCGCGCCGAGCTCGATCGGCTCGCCGAAGAGAAGCAGGCGGCGCTGGGCTAACCGCGCTTCGTCAGTACCAGCCAGGTCCAGCGCACGCCGTTCGCCCGGCTTTCGGCGTGCACCGATTCGGCTTCGGCCTGATGCGTCACATCGAGCCCCGCCTCGCGTGCGAGGGCGATCGCCTCTTCGGACGGCGCGGGGAAGGTCAGGCGACCGTCCGCATTCGGGTCGTGGCGCAGCGACAGGATCAATCGGCCGCCAGGGGTCAGGACCCCTGCGAGGACCGGCATCGCACATGCGCGGCCGGCCGGATCGAGATGGTGCCAGACCGCGCACAGCAGCACCAGTTCGAACGGCGCGTGGGGCGGCAGACCGGCGAGCCTGGGAAGCTGGTCGTCCAGCCAGGTGACCCGATCGCCATGGAGCGCGGCGCCTGCCGCGCGGAACGCCTGCACCGGCTCGACTGCCAGCACGCGATGCCCTTGCCCGGCGAACCACGCCGCGTCGCGCCCGGTGCCCGCGCCGATATCGGCGATCCGGACGGGGGTTCGCGGCAGGAAGTCGCGCACGGCCGCATAGATCTGCTCGGGCGAAAGCGAGTCGTATCCGGCGATCAGCTCGGGAGTCGCCGATGCGGCATAGTCGGCGAGCACCTCGTCCATCCGCGTTTCTCCCCGTCGAAACTTGCCGCGCGACATTGAGCGTGCCGCGCATTACGGCATAGGGCGTTTCGATGAGCGTGTCCGGTCTTCTTCTCGCCGTCGCAGCAGGCATTGTCGGCGGCGTGATGAACGCGCTCGCGGGCGGGGGCACCTTCGCGACGCTGCCGGCGCTGATTGCGCTCGGCCTGCCCGCCAACATCGCCAATGCCACGTCGAATGTCGCGTTGCTCCCCGGTGCGGGAACCAGCGCCTGGGCCTATCGGGACGAGCTCGGTCCGGTGGCGGGGCTCTCGGTGCGGTTGCTCGGGGCGATCACCTTCGCCTTCGGGCTGGTCGGCAGCATGCTGCTCGTACTCACGCCGACGCGGACCTTCGACCTCCTCATCCCATGGCTGCTGCTCTTTGCCTTCGCGGTGATGGTGTTCGGCAAGCGCGCCGCCGACTGGCTCCATGCCCGCGTCACGATCGGCCGGCCGACCCTGCTCGTCACCCAGGCGTTCCTTGGGATCTATGGCGGCTATTTCGGCGGCGGCGTCGGGCTGATCACCACTGCGGTCTATGGCCTGCTCGCCAATATCCGCCCGCGCGAGCTGTTCGCGATCCGCACGCTGATGCTCGCCATGGCAAATCTCGCCGCGGCGTTCGTCTTCATCGGCTTCGCGATGGTCTGGTGGTGGGCGTGCCTGCCGATGCTGGCCGGATCGATTCTCGGCGGCTGGCTCGGCGCGCTGCTCGGCAAGCGGCTCTCGCCGGCCATGGTGCGCGCCTGGACCTTGCTGGTCACCGGGGCGATCACCATCGTCTTCTTCGTGCGCGCCTACGGCGGATAGGCTAAGGATCGCGCATGGAGCCCGCGCCCGAGCCCCGCAGCGTCTATCGCCACCGGCTGTTCACGCGGCTCTGGCACTGGGTCAACGCCCTCGCGATCCTCATCCTGATCCCCAGCGGACTGATGATCTTCAACGCGCATCCGCGGCTCTATTGGGGGCATTATGGCGCGAATTTCGACCATGCCTGGCTCGAGCTGCCGCGCTTCCCCGGCTGGGCGACGATCCCGAGCCATTACAGCCTTGCCGGCGCGCGGCACTGGCATCTGTTCTTCGCGCTGGTGCTCGGCTTCGGATTGCTGGCGTACATGATCATCGGGCTGATCAATCGCCACTTGCAGCGTGATCTGCGCATTCGCGCGGCGGAGCTGGCGCCCCGCCACCTCGCCGACGATTTCACGGCGCATCTCGCGCTGCGCTTCCACGATCCCGCGCGTCCCGGTGCCTACAACATCTTCCAGAAGCTCAGCTATGCCGGGGTGGTCTTCGTGCTGCTCCCGCTGCTCATCGCCTCGGGGCTCGCGATCTCGCCGGGCATGTGGCCATGGCTCGCCGACCTGTTCGGCGGGCGCCAATCGGCGCGTTCGGTTCACTTCATCGCGATGGCGTGCATGACGCTGTTCATCATTGTCCATCTGACGCTGGTGATCCTCGCCGGCCCGATCAACGAAGTGCGCTCGATGATCACCGGCTGGTGGCGCGTGCCCGAGGAGGCCGAATGATCACCCGGCGCACCCTGATCGTCGGCACCGGCGCGACCTTGCTCGCGGGCTGCGATTCGCTCACCGACAGCCCTGCGCTGATGAGCGCGGAGAACGCCCATCGGTTTCTCCAGCGCTCGATCAACGGCCGCGCCGCGCTCGCCCGCGAATTCCGCGCCGAGCAGCGCAGCCCGTTCTTCCGCGTCAACGGCACCGCCAACCCCAACACGCCCGAATATAACGCGCTCGCCGCCAACCGCTTCGCCGACTGGCGGCTGCGCGTCGACGGGCTGGTGGCGCGCCCGCTCAATCTCAGCCTCGCGCAGATCCAGTCGCTGCCGCAACGCGCTCAGATCACCCGGCACGATTGCGTCGAAGGCTGGAGCGCGATCGGCAAATGGCAGGGGCCGCGGCTCGAGACGGTGCTCCGCCTCGCGGGCATCCGCGAAGACGCGCGCTACATCGTCTTTCACTGCGCCGACCGGTTCGGCAGCCAAGCCTATTACGAGTCGATCGATCTGGTCGACGCCTTCCATCCGCAGACGCTCCTCGCCTGGGCGATGAACGACGCCTATCTCTCGGTCGGCCATGGCGCCCCCGTCCGCCTGCGGGTCGAGCGCCAGCTCGGCTACAAGCAGGCCAAGTACATCATGCGCATCGAGGCGGTCTCCAGCCTTGCCGCCATCGGTGCGGGGAAAGGGGGGTATTGGGAGGATTCGAACGGCTATGAATGGTATGCCGGAATCTAACCGGAAACATATTCCGCATTGCGAAAAGTCGTTACGCTCCTAGTTTAAGGAGCGGGCGGGGACTGTTGCGTAGGACGGTCTATGGCGTTGATCGATAGTTTCTTCGCGCGCGCAGTGAAGCGCGGGCAGCTCACTGTGCTCCATCCCGACGGCACCAGCCGCAGTTTCGGCAGCGCCGATCCAGAGCTCAAAGAGGTGACGATCCGCTTCGGCCCCGGCGCCGCCGCGGCGATCGTGCGCAACCCCTCGCTGGGCGCCGCCGAATGCTTCATGGATGGTAGGCTGACGATCGAGCAGGGCGACATTCTCGACCTGCTGATGCTGATGACGAGCAACAATCGCTGGGAAGACGCGACGGCGGCGCTGGATCCCAAGCCGATCGCGCGGCTCGCCAACGCGATCGCGCACCGGATCGGCCGCTACAACATGGCGCGCAAGGCCAAGCGCAACGTCGCGCATCATTATGATCTCTCGCGGCGGCTCTACGATCTCTTCCTCGACGCCGATCGCCAATATAGCTGTGCCTATTACACCGATCCGGACAACAGCCTCGAACAGGCGCAGCGCGACAAGAAGGCGCATATCGTCGCCAAGCTGGCGATCGAGCCCGGCATGCGCGTGCTCGACATCGGCTGCGGCTGGGGCGGGCTGGCGCTCTACATCCACGAGAAGACCGGCGCCGAAGTCGTCGGCGTCACGCTGTCGGAAGAGCAGCTCAAGGTCGCCCGCGAGCGCGCCGCCGAGCGCGGTGTCCACGGCAAGGTACGCTTCGAGCTTATCGACTATCGCGCGGTCACCGGCCAGTTCGATCGGATCGTCTCGGTCGGGATGTTCGAGCATGTCGGCACGCCGCAATACCGCACTTTCTTCCGCAAGGTCCGCGAACTGCTGACCCCCGAGGGCGTGATGCTGCTCCACACGATCGGCCGCGCCGGCGCGCCCGGCGTCACCGACGCTTTCACGCTGAAATATATCTTCCCCGGCGGCTATATCCCGGCGCTGTCGGAGATCGTCCGCGGCTATGAGGGGTTGCGGATTTTTCCCACCGATGTGGAAGTGCTGCGGCTCCATTATGCGCACACGCTCAAGGCCTGGTACGCGCGCACCGTCGCGGCGAAGGACGAGATCGTCGCGCTCTACGACGAGCGCTTCTTCCGGATGTGGACCTTCTATCTTGCCGGCTCGTACGTCGCCTTTCTCAACGGCGGGCTGGTCAATTACCAGCTCCAGCTCTCGCGCTCGCGCACGGCGCTGCCGATCACGCGCGACTATATGCTGGAGCGCGAGCAGGCGCTGCGCGACGATTCCACGGTGTCGGAGCGGCTGTCGGCCTGAGGGTGGCTGAATCAGCGCGGATAGCGCGCGTCCATCGCGGCGAGCGCGTCGCGCACCAGTTCCTCGAGCACGCCCATGTCCACATCGGCGAGCTTCTTGATGTAGAGGCACGCCTTGCCGGTCTTGTGCTTGCCCAGCCGGGCGAGCAGCGCTTCCTGCGCGGACGAGCCGTTGAGCACATAGAGCACCAGCTCGGTCTTGCGCGGGCTGAACCCCAGCCGGCAGGCATCGCCTTCATGGCCGCTCTCGTAACGATAATGATAGCTGCCGAAGCCGATGATCGACGGCCCCCACATTCGCGGTTCCTCTCCCGAGATACGCGACATCAATTCGACCAGCGTCTTCGCATCCTCGCGGCGTACCGCGTCCGGGGCGGCCTCGATGAAGTCGGTGACCCGCATTTCGGTCGGCCTGGTCCTGGTTTCGGCCATGGTGATCCTCCGCGCCGGCAGCATAGCATGGTTGCGCCGCGAGGGCAGGAACCCTAGAGCGCCCCCGTTTCCTGCACCCTCCGGAGTCGTTTCATGTCCGACAAGATCAACCGCGTCGTCCTCGCCTATTCTGGCGGGCTGGACACGAGCGTGATCCTGAAGTGGCTCCAGCAGGAATATCAGTGCGAGGTGGTCACCTTCACCGCCGATCTCGGCCAGGGCGAGGAGCTCGAGCCGGCGCGGCGCAAGGCGGAGATGGCCGGGGTCAAGCCCGAGCACATCTTCATCGACGATCTGCGCGAAGAGTTCGTCAAGGATTTCGTCTTCCCGATGATGCGCGCCAACGCGCTTTACGAGGGCCTCTATCTGCTCGGCACCTCGATCGCGCGGCCGCTGATCGCCAAGCGCCAGATCGAGATTGCCAAGCTGGTCAATGCCGACGCGGTGAGCCACGGCGCCACCGGCAAGGGCAACGACCAGGTCCGCTTCGAGCTCGGCTATTACGCGCTCAACCCCGACATCAAGGTGATCGCGCCGTGGCGCGAATGGGACCTGACCAGCCGCACCCGGCTGATCGAGTTCGCCGAGGCGCACCAGATCCCGGTCGCCAAGGACAAGCGCGGGGAATCGCCGTTCTCGACCGACGCCAACCTTCTCCACACTTCGTCCGAGGGCAAGGTGCTCGAGGATCCGTGGGAGGAAGTGCCCGATTACGTCTATTCGCGCACGGTCAATCCCGAGGACGCGCCCGACACGCCCGAGACGATCACGATCGATTTCGAGCGCGGTGACGGCGTTGCGCTCAACGGCGAGGCGATGTCGCCCGCGACGCTGCTGACCGCGCTCAACGAGCTCGGCCGCAAGCACGGCATCGGCCGGCTCGATCTCGTCGAGAACCGCTTCGTCGGCATGAAGTCGCGCGGCATGTACGAAACGCCGGGCGGCACCATCTATCATCTCGCGCACCGCGGGATCGAGCAGATCACCCTCGATCGCGGCGCCGCGCATCTCAAGGACGAGCTCGCCCCGCGCTACGCCGAGCTGATCTACAACGGCTTCTGGTTCGCGCCCGAGCGCGAGATGCTGCAGGCGGCGATCGACTATAGCCAGGAGAAGGTGACCGGCACCGTGCGCCTCAAGCTCTACAAGGGCAGCGTCATCGTCACCGGCCGCAAGTCGCCTTACTCGCTGTACAGCGAGAAGGTCGTGACGTTCGAGGACGATCAGGGCGCCTATGACCAGCGCGACGCCGCGGGCTTCATCAAGCTCAACGCGCTGCGGCTCCGCCTGCTCGGCCGCCGCGAGGGCTGAGCGGCGCGTTTTCACCGCGGGTTAACCAGACTTTCAATCCTGTAGCCGCATGACCGGCCCTGCAATTGCAGGGGTTCGGACATGCTCGGCGCGGTTCACGAAAAGCTGGTCTTTGGGCGCCGCGTCCGCACGCTGGCCGCGGCGCTGGCCGAGCGGTTGCCCGCCGATGCGCGCGTGCTCGATGTCGGCTGCGGCAGCGGCGATCTCGCCGCGCTGATCATGCGGCTGCGGCCCGATGTGCGGATCGAGGGCATCGACGTGCTCGTCCGTCCGGATACCGCGATTCCGGTCCGCGCCTATGACGGCAGCCATATCCCGTTCGAGGATGGCGCGTTCGATGCGGCGATCGTCGTCGACGTGCTCCATCATACCGACGATCCCGAGGCGGTGCTCGGCGAGATCGCGCGCGTTGCGCCGATCGTGGTGATCAAGGATCATCTTCGCGACGGAATCGCCGCCAATGCGACGCTGCGCTTCATGGATTGGGTGGGCAATGCCGCGCACGGCGTGCGGCTGCCGTACAATTATCTCTCGCGCCGCCAGTGGCAGGCGGCGTGGGATCGGCTCGGGCTCGGCGCCAGCGCTTTCGTCACGCGGCTGGCGCTCTATCCGCGGCCCTTCTCATGGCTGTTCGATCGCGAGCTGCATTTCGTGGCGATCCTCTCGCGCTGAGCGCGCGGGCGGTCAGCCCTGGCGGCCGTCGATCAGCCCGATCAGGAAGCTGGTGAATATCGTCTGCAGCCCGAGCACCGTCGCCAGCATCGCCGGAATCGCCAGCCGCATCAGCTGGACCGGCTCCATCGCGCCGAACCCTGCATCACCCCATTGCACCAGCGCCGCGCCGGTTCCGCCCAGCCCGAGCGCGACCAGCAGGCCGCCGAAGATGCAGCCCCGCTCGACGCTGAAGCGCGTGCGAAACCGCTCGACCGAGGCGCTCGAAGGCCACAAATTGCTCGCCACGCCATAAAGCCGCGCGACCACTCCGAAGCCGATCAGCTGGCTGCCGAGCAATACCGCCATCGCCGCGAACAGCATCGTCGTCGCGCTGAGCTCGATGCCGGCGATGCCGACGCTCCCGGTGGACAGCACCCCGACGCCGAGCGTCCCCGGCACGGCCAGAGCGAGCCCCGGATAGAGGAACAGATAGCGCGGCGCATAAGTCAGCAGGAAGCGCAGATGCCGCCAGCCGTCGCGCCAGGTGCGCAGATGCGGCGGCCGGCTGCGGCCGTCGCGCGCCAGCGTCGTCGGCACCTCGCGCACGTCGAGCCGATGCAGCACCGACTTGACCACCATCTCGCTGGCGAACTCCATGCCAGGCGCGCGCAGCCCGAGCGATAGGATCGCGTCGCGGCGGAAGCCGCGCAGCCCGCAATGGAAATCGCCCACGCCAGAATTGAAGAAGCGGCGGCCGAGATAGCTCAGAACGGGGTTGCCGAGATAGCGGTGCAGCGGCGGCATCGCGCCGCGATCGATCCCGCCGAGGAAGCGATTGCCCATCACCAGCTCGCCGCCGGCGCGCAGCGCCGCGACGTACGCGTCGAGCGCGGAGAAATCATAGCTGTCGTCGGCGTCGCCCATGATCACATAGCGCCCGCGCGCGGCGGCGATCCCGCCGAGCAGCGCCGCGCCATAGCCGCGCCGCTCGACGCCGATCAGTCGCGCGCCGAGCGCGTTGGCGATCTGCAGCGAGCCATCGGTCGAGCCATTGTCGGCGATCAGCACCTCGCCGACGATCCCGGCGCGCGCGAGATAGGCCTGCGCCTTGCGGATGCACAGCGCCAGCGTCTCGGCCTCGTTGAGGCACGGCATCAGAATCGAGAGCTCGATCTCCCCGCCGGTCGCGGGCACGCCCGCCGGTTCGGGCACAGCCGGCTGATACGCTGGCGATGTCGGCAATGCTCGGCCCTCCTGATCGAAGCGCGACGCTAGCGGCGCAGGGCTGAAAAGATGGTTAAGCATTGGCTGCTAGACGGGCTTTTCCGGAGGAAGCCCGCGTCGATGCAGCAGGACGAGATTGCCACCAGCCCGCGCGCCGATCGCGCCCTGCGCACCGACGCGCTCGTCGCGCTGGCGATCGCGGCGCTGCTCACGCTCTGCTGGGCGATCGCCGACTGGAACCAGCTCGCCCGGCTGGTGCTCCCCGATCCCGACGACATGATGCGGCTCGCCCAGGTGCGCGACTGGCTGGCCGGGCAGGGGATCAATGACTGGACGCAATACCGCCTCGCGCCGCCCGTCGGGGCGCCGATGCATTGGTCGCGCGTCAACGATCTCGGTCCCGCGGCGATCATCGGCGCGCTCACCCCGTTTATCGGCCGGCACGCGGCCGAGCTCGGCGCGGTGCTGCTCTATCCCGCGCTGCTCTTCGCCTGCGCCATCTTCCTGACCGCCCGAATCGCGCGCCGGCTGTGGGGCGCCCAGGCGGCGCTCGTCGCGGCGATCCTGGCGGCGCTGGCCTTTCCCGGCACCACGCTCTTCGTCCCCGGCCGGATCGATCATCACGGGCTCCAGATCGTCCTGATGCTCGCCGCGGTGCGCGCGCTGATGCGCCCGGCGGATTCTACCGGCGGTGCGCTGGCCGGGCTCGCGCTGGCGCTCAGCCTCGTGATCGGGCTCGAGACCGCCCCGCAGGTCGCGGCGCTGATCGCGGTGCTGTTCGCATTCTGGGTGGTCGGCGGTCTCGCCGAGCGCGCGCGTTTGCAGGGTTTCGCAATAAGCCTCGCCGCGATCACCTCTCTCTTCCTCGTCTTTCTCCGCCCGACGCTGTGGAGCGCCGGATTATGCGACGCGTTCACCCCCGCTTCCACCACCGGCACGCTCGCGGGGAGCATCGCCCTGCTCGCGCTCGCGCGCGCGACGCCGCGCCTGCCCGATTGGCGGTGGCGGCTCGCGATCGGCGGGCTTGCCGGCGTGCTGGTGATCGGCGGCACGCTCGCGGCTTTCCCGGCCTGCGTCACGGGACCGTATGGCAGGATGGATCCGTTCCTGCTCCGCGAGTTCATGCCGCACATCGTCGAGGCGAACAGCGTGTTCGCGCTGCCCTTCCGCCAGGCCTGCTCGGTCGCCGGACTGCTGCTGGCGGGCGGCGCGGCCTCGGTCTGGATGATCGCCCGACGCCCGCGAAGCTGGGCGACGATGCTCCCGATCGTCGCGGTGATCGCAGTGTCGCTGCTCGTCGCGACCGCGCAGGTCCGCGGCACCTATCTCGGGGCGCCGGCGGCGGTGCCCGTGCTCGCCGGCCTCGTCCTCGCCGCGCGGGGAGCGCGCCGTTGGCGGCTGCCCGCGCTCGTTGCGGCGTGGCTGGTATCGGCCGGGATCGCCTATCACGAGCTGCCCGGCGCGGTGCTCCGCCTCTTCGACAGCCCGGCACCCCCGGTGTTCGCCAGTGCCGCGCTCGGCGATTGCCTCCACGGCGACGTGTGGCAGCAGATCGATCGCCATCCGCCCGGCGTGACGATGGCGCCGGCGACGCTGTCGGCGCACGTGATCGGCGCAACCCGCATGTCGACGGTCGGCGCGAGCTATCACCGCAACAATCGCGGCAACATGGCGATGTATCGCTTCTTCCTCGGCAGTCCCGCACAGGCAGCGGCGATCGCGCGCGCCTGGCAGGTCCGCTACGTGCTGTTCTGCCCCGACGACTTTGCCGAGATGGAGGTCGATCGCCGCTTCCCGCACAGCGTCGCGGCGATGCTCCGTGCCGGCCGTGCGCCCCCCGGATTCGAGCGGCTGCCGCTCGAAGCGACCGCGCTGCGTTTCTACCGCGTCCAGCAATGAACCGCATCGCGCGCGGCGCCGCTTGCAGGTCGAACCCAACAGCGCCTAAAGCCGCGCGATGGATCGGGGCGAAAGGCTGCACTGGTGGCAAACGCGGTGGTTCGTGGCGCTTGCCACGTTCATGGCGATCGTGCCGTTGCTATGGCCCGAGATCCCGCCGCTGGTGGACTTGCCCGGGCATATGGGGCGCTACCGTGTCCAGCTCGATTATGACCAGTTCGCGCACCTGCACGACTGGTATAATTTCAACTGGAGCCTGATGGGCAATCTCGGGGTCGACCTGCTGGTCATCCCCTTGTCGAAGCTCTTCGGGCTCGAGCTCGCGGTCAAGCTGATCGTCATGACCATCCCCGCGATGACCGTCGCCGGGATGCTGATGATCGCGCGCGAGGTGCATGGCCGCATCCCCGCGACGGCCTTGTTCGCGCTGCCGCTCGCCTATGCCTTCCCCTTCCATTTCGGCTTCGTCAATTTCGCGCTGTCGATGGGGATGGCGCTGCTCGCCTTCGGCTGGTGGCTGCGCCTCGCGCGGCTCGGCAAATATCAGTTCCGCAGCCTCGTGTTCCTGCCGATCTCGGTGCTGATCTGGATCACCCATACTTTCGGCTGGGGCGTGCTCGGCGTGCTCGCCTTCTCGGCCGAGCTGATCCGCCACCACGACGCGCATCGCGGGCAGGGCTTCGTTCGCGCATGGCTGCTTCCATGGTTCAAGGCGGGCCTGCAGTGCCTCGTGCTGGCGCCGCCCGCGCTGCTGATGCTGATGTGGCGCAGCGGCGGCCACGTCACCGGCCAGACCGGCGATTGGTTCAACTGGCGCGCCAAGATGATGTGGATCGTCCAGGTGTTCCGCGATCGCTGGCAGCTGTTCGACATCGCCTCGGTGGGCGTGCTGTTCTTGCTGCTGTTCAAGGCGATCCGCGACCCCAATCTCCAATATTCGCGCAATCTGAGCCTGTCGTTCCTGTTCCTCGCCGCGGTCTATGTCCTGCTGCCGCGGATCGTGTTCGGATCGGCCTATGCCGATATGCGGCTGGTGCCGTTCCTGATGGCGATCGGCATCCTCGCGATCCGGCCCAAGCCCGGCATGTCGATGCGCGGCGCGGCGACGGTCGCGGCGCTCGGCATGGCGTTCTTCACGGCGCGGATCGCGGCGACGACGTGGAGCTTCTTCCTCTACGACCGGTCCTATGATCGCGAATTGAAGGCGCTCGATCATCTTCCGCAGGGCGCGCGGCTGGTCAGCTTCGTCGGCGAGACCTGCTACAACGAGTGGAAGATGACGCGCCTCCAGCACGTCCCTGCGCTCGCGCTCGAGCGCAAGCTCGCCTATACCAACGATCAATGGTCAATGCCCGGCGCGCAGCTGCTCACCGTGCGCTACCGCGACGCGAAGCGCTTCGCGCACGATCCCTCGCAGATCGTCACCGACGTGCAATGCCCGCGCGAATGGTGGCGCCCGGTCCCCTGGGCGCTGGCGCGCTTCCCGCGCGATGCGTTCGACTATGTCTGGATGATCCGCCCGCCGCAGTTCCCGGCGAAGTTCATGCAGGGCCTCGTCCCCGTCTATGTCGACGGACCGAGCGGTCTCTACCGCGTCGACCACAATGTGCCGGCGCCGGTCATCGCGCCGGGCGAGCTGCCGCTGCCCAAATGGGAGCGGCAGATCATCCTCAACGACGGCCGCCAATATACCAGCAATCTGCCCGAACCCGAGGCGTCGAGCTCGCCCTTCGACAATGTGTTCGGCAACGCCACGCGCTGACCACCGGCCTCAGTCCCCGCGCCTGAACGGCATCATCGCGCCGAGCCATTGCTGCTCGTGCGCCACCGCTTCCTGCTCGCGACGCAGGAAATCGGCGACCGCGCGGCGGAAACCGGCATTGGGGATGTAGTGCGCCGACCAGGTCGTCACCGGCGCATAGCCGCGTGCGAGCTTGTGCTCGCCCTGCGCGCCGGCCTCGACCCGCGCCAGCCCGCGCGCGATCGCGGCGTCGATCGCCTGATAATAGCAGAGCTCGAAATGGAGGAAGGGCACTTCCTCGATCGCGCCCCAATAGCGCCCGTACAGCGCGTCGCCGCCGATCAGATTGAGCGCGCCCGCGATCGGCACGCCGTCGCGCTCGGCGAGGATCAGCAGCACCTCGCCCGCCATCTCGGCGCCGAGCAGCGAAAAGAAGGCGCGGGTCAGATAGGGGCGCCCCCATTTGCGCGATCCGGTATCCTGATAGAAGGTCCAGAAGGCGTCCCAATGCGCCTCGGTGATCTCGCTTCCGGTGAGATGGCGGACGGTCAATCCCTCCAGCGCCGCGGCGCGCTCCTTGCGGATCGCCTTGCGCTTGCGGCTCGACAGCGCGGCGAGGAAATCGTCGAACCCGGCATAGCCGTGGTTCTGCCAGTGGAATTGCGTGCCCGCGCGCGTCAGCCACCCCGCGCTGTCGAACCATGGCAACTGCGCCTCGTCGACGAAGGTAACGTGCGCGGAGGAGAGGCCGTTCTGGTCGGTCACCGCCTCGATCGCCGCGATCAGCGACGGCGCCGCGCTTTGATCGCGCAGCAGCAGCCTGGGGCCGGGCACCGGGGTGAACGGCACTGCGATCTGCAGCTTGGGATAATAGCTCCCGCCGGCCTGCTCCCACGCATCGGCCCAGCCATGATCGAAGACATATTCGCCCTGGCTGTGCGATTTCACATATGCGGGCGCGATCCCTGCCGCGCAGCCGTCGGCGCCGTCGATCACGATCGGCAGCGGCTGCCAGCCGGCGCGCGCGGTCGCCGAGCCCGAACGCTCGAGGATCGACAAAAAGCTGTGGCGGACGAACGGATTGCCCTGTCCGGCGCACGAATCCCACTCCGCCCGGGGGATCGCGGTGACGCCGTTGGCGATGCGGGCGGTAATCGGCTGCGAACTCACAGCCGCAAGATAGGGGCGCGGGCGCGAGGAGGGGAGAGGCGCATTGCGACCTTTCGTGCAACGCAGATCCGCATTCGTCGCGATCATTCGGCGGGTTCGTCGCGAATCGCATGAATCCGGACCGCTTTGACGCACACGCCTCCCTGGAACGCTCTTCCGATCTCGCGAGGAAATTGACGTGAATTCGATCCGCTTCCCTGCGGCGCCGTTGGCGCCTTTGCTGCTCACGCTGTTGATCGTCGGGTGCAGCAAAGGCGATGCGCCCGCCAATGGTGCGAGCGCGGAGGAAGCCGCGGCAGTGGCAGGCATCGGCAGCAAGCTCGAGCCCGGCCTCTACGAGATCGTGCAGACCGGCGATGTCGACATCACCATCAAGCAATGCCTCTCGGCGGAGCAGCTCGCCAAGAGCCGGCTCGTCGGCGAGGACGATCTGCAAAAGGGGTGGCATTTCGTCAGGAACAGCATGTCGGGCGGGCGCTTCGAGGTCGAGGCGGTCGGTCCGTCCGACGCGCGAATGGTCGAAACCGGCACCTATGGCCAGACGGCCTATCAGGGCGAGTCGAGCATGACCTACGACAACGGCGGCGAGAAGCAGGCGATCAACATCCGCTACAAGGCGAGGCGGATCGCGGCTGGCTGCACCGAAGCCGACGAGAAGGACGAGAGCTGAATCGCCGCGTCGCGGGTCAGCCTCCGGTCGTCGGCCATTCCCTGACCCGCACGTCGCGCACCGGATAGGGCACTGCGATGCCGTGCTCCTTGAACAGCAGCCACAGCCGGTTGAGCACGTCGCTGCGGACATTGCCGACGCCGCTTTCCGGATCGCTGATCCAAGCGAGGATTTCGTGCTCGACGCCGGTCTGCCCGAAGGCCATCAGCCAGACATTGGTCTTGGGATTGTTCAGCACGCGCGGGCTCTCGGCCGCCGCGCGCAGCATCAGCTCCTGCGCGAGCTTGAGATCGCAGTCATAGGCTACGGTCACCGGGATCCGCACGCGGACGTTGCGATCGGTGTACGACCAGTTCTCCACTTCCTGCGTCATCAGATTCTCGTTCGGAATCAGATGCTCCTTGCCGTCACGCGTGACCACCGAGACCGCGCGCACGCCGATCTTGTTGACCCAGCCGAAGCTGTCGCCGACGACGATCACGTCACCCGGCTTGATCGAGCGGTCCATCAGCAGGATGATTCCCGCGATCAGATTGCCGATCGTCTTTTGGAGGCCGAAGCCGATCGCGAGGCCGAACGCGCCGGAGAACACCGCGAACGCGGTCAGGTCGATCTCGAGCAGGTCGACGCCGATGAAGAAGGCGAGAATCACCACCGCGATGCCGGCCAGCTTCTGGACCAGCAGCTTCTGGGTCGGATCGAAGCCGCGGGCATTGCCGATCGAATGCCCGAGCAGCTTGTTGGTCAGCCGCACGCCCGCGAAAAGCAGCAGCACCGTGATCCCGATGGTCAGCGCCGAGAGGAGCGAGAAGCGCCGTTGACCGACCTGGATGCCGACACGGTCGAGCGTGACCTCGATCACCGAGAAGCCGCCGATCGCGTGGCTGAGGATGGCAGTGAAAGCGAGCGCGCCGAGCGTCCAGGCGGCCCAGCGCGGCAAATTGAGCCCGCGCAGCAGCGCGGCGACCAGCATTGCCCCGGCCAGTCCTTCGACGAGGCCGATCACCAGCGCCGGCAGCGCCATCCACGGCCAGCTCACCGCAGCGAGCGCGAGCAGGATCGCGACCACGCCCCAGCGGACGATCGCGCAGACGCGCAGGTGGAAAGTGGCGGCATTGCCGTTGACATGTTCGGCCCAGGCGGCGGCGATCCGCGCGCCGATATGCCGCCCGGCCAGCCAGCCGAGGAACAGCGCCAGCGCGGCCAGCCCGGTGGCGATCGCGGCCTCGGTCAGCTCGGCGGTGCCCGGCAGGTTGTGACCCGCCAGCCAGGCGCCGAGCCGCTCCATCAGCCGCGCGCCTTGGCGAAGCGGGCGAGCCCGGCTTCGAGGTCGGCGATCAGATCGTCGGCATCCTCGAGGCCGATCTGCAATCGGACGAGCGGCCCCTCCGCTTCCCATTTGGTCGCGGTGCGGTGGTGCTGCGGGTCGACCGGGATGGCAAGGCTCTCATAGCCGCCCCAGCTATAGCCGATCCCGAAATGTTGCAGGCCGTCGATCAGCGCCGCGCGCGCCGCCTCGTCGCCGCCGTTGAGCACGAACGAGAACAGCCCGGAGGCGCCGCGGAAATCGCGCACGAAGGTTTCATGCCCCGGGCAATCGGGCAGCGCCGGGTGGAGCACGCGCGCCACTTCGGGCCTGCCCGTGAGCCATTCGGCGATCTTGCGCGCCGAACGGCCATGCTGGTCGAGCCGCACCGCCATCGTCCGCAGCCCGCGCGCGCCCAGCCAGGCATCGTCGGGGCTCGCGGTCTGGCCGAGCTGATAGGTCGTCGCGCGCAGCCGCTGATACTGCCCTGCCGCCGCAGTGACCGATCCGAGCATCACGTCCGAATGGCCGACGACATATTTGGTGCAGGCGAGGATCGAATAGTCGATCCCCAGCGGAATCGCCGGCAGCAGCAGCGGCGTCGCCCAGGTATTGTCGAGCAGGGTGGTGATTCCGCGGGCCTTCGCCACCGCGACGATCGCCGGAATGTCCTGCACCTCGAAGGTCAGGCTGCCCGGGCTCTCCATGAAGATCGCCCTGGTCCGCTCGGTGCACAGCCCGGCGATGCCCGCGCCGATCAGCGGATCGTAGAACACCGTCTCGATCCCGAAGCGTTTCAGCAAGCCGTTCGCGAGGTTGCGCGTCGGATCATAGGCGTTGTCGGCGAGCAGCAATTGGTCGCCCGGCGCGAGCACCGCGAGCAGAGCAGCGGCGATCGCCGCGACGCCCGACGGGTAGAGCAAGGTCGCCTCCGCGCCCGGCTCGAGCTCGGTCAGCGCGTCGGCGAGCGACCATTGCGTCGGCGTGCCGCGGCGGCCGTAGAACAGCTTGTGATGCGTGTCCGCCGCGCCGCGCGCGCGCAGTTCGGCGACCGAATCATAAAGAATCGTCGAGGCGCGCCATACCGGCGGATTGACGATGCCCTGCGTCCATTCGGGCTTGCGCCCGGCCTGAACGACCTTGGTGGCGTCCCTCTCGTCGCTCATGCCGGCCCCAGCGCCTTGGGGGTGGCGGGGTGCGCGCCCCATTCGGACCAGCTGCCGTCATAGACCGGCACGTCGCGCCCGATCAGGTGCGCCGCGAAGGCGATCACCGAGGCGGTGATTCCCGATCCGCAGGTCGCGACCAGCGGCTTGTCGAGATCGAGCCCCGCCTCCGCGAACACTCCGCGGATCGCCGCGGGCGATTTCCACGTCCCGTCGGCTTCGAAGAAGCGGCCATAGGGAATGTTCCTCGATCCCGGGATATGGCCCGGTGCGCATTCCGCGCGGGGATCGGGCTCCTCGCCCGTGAAGCGTGCCGCCGAGCGCGCGTCGACGATCTGCTCGTCGGTCACCTGCATCTCGGCGAGGCTGCGCACCTGTGTCCGCGGCATCCCCGCCTCGAAGCTGGCGCGCGCCGATCCCGGCGTCGTTTGCTCCGTCGGCCGCCCCTCGGCCTTCCATTTGGCGATCCCGCCGTCGAGCAGCGCCGCGTCGACTCCGAAACGCCCGAGTATCCACCATGCCCGGCAGGCGGTATGATGCGGGCTGTTGTCGTAGAGCACCACCCGGCTCTCCGCAGTGACTCCCAGCGCCGCCATCCGCGCCTCGAACAGGGCGCGCGGCGGCAGCATCGACGGCAGCGGGTCCGCGCTATCGATGAGGGTGTCGAGATCGAGCAGCCGCGCGCCCGGGACATGCCCCGCGGCATATTCGCCCGCCGGGTCTTGCTTCGCCGATCCGGGGAGCGTCGAGGTGTAGGTGGCGTCGAGCACCACGAGGCCATCGGCGCCCAGCGCCTCCGCCAGCCATTCGGTCGTTACGAGTGCGTCCATCGCCTTCGCTCCTAGAAGGATGCAAAGCGCATCGCAAACCACTACATGCGGGGCATGGAACCCAAGCATCTCGGACAGGCCTCCAGCCTCCCCGCCACGCCGGAAGAAGCGGAGCTCGATTACGTCCCCAATCCGCGCCCCGGCAGCCGCTACATGATCCGCTTCGCCGCGCCCGAATTCACCTCGCTCTGCCCGATCACCGGCCAGCCCGATTTCGCGCATCTCGTGATCGACTATGTCCCCGGGGAGACGATCGTCGAGTCCAAGTCGCTCAAGCTGTTTCTCGGCAGCTTCCGCAACCACGGCGCGTTTCACGAGGATTGCACCGTCGGTATCGGCGAGCGGCTGTTCGGTGAGATGAAGCCCGAATGGCTGCGGATCGGCGGCTATTGGTATCCGCGCGGCGGGATTCCGATCGACGTGTTCTGGCAGTCGGGCGAGCCGCCCGCGGGCGTCTGGATTCCCTCTCAGGAGGTGCCGGGCTATCGCGGTCGCGGCTGAACGCCAGATTTACGGCACGATTCGGCGGATTCATTTATGTTGCATTGCAACAATAGTGAAACCATATTGCTTAGCGGGAGTTGAGGGGAGGACCAGCGGCTCAGGCTGCTGATTTGTTGCAGTAGCGAAGGACATGGGATGGCGCCGTTCATGCTCGATACGGGGATCAGGCACCTCGCCCTCATCGGCAATTTCCTTCCCCGCAAATGCGGTCTCGCAACCTACACCACCGACACTTACAACGCGCTGCGCCAGCGCTATCCCGAGATCCGGGTCGACGTCTATGCGATGGACGACCATCCCGGCCTTTACGACTATCCCGAAGCCGTCACGCGCGCGATCCCGCAACACGAGCGCGCCGCCTATCTCGACGCCGCGCGCGCGATCGAGGCGAGCGGGGCGCAGGCGCTGTGGATCCAGCACGAATATGGCATCTATGGCGGTCCCGCCGGCGAATTTCTGATCGCATTGATCGACCGGCTGTCGATCCCGGTGATCACCACGCTCCACACCGTGCTCGAGCGCCCCAGCGCCGACGAGCGGCGGGTGATGGAGGCGCTGCTGCGCCGCTCGTCGCGGATCGTGGTGATGGCCGAGAAGGGCCGCGACATCCTCAAGCGTGTCCACGGTGCCGACGACAAGAGCATCGTGATGATCCCGCACGGCGTTCCCGATCGGCCGTTCGTCGATCCGGACAGCCTCAAGCCGGAATTCGGCTGGGCGGGGCGCGAGGTCATCCTCACCTTCGGGCTGCTCGCGCCCAACAAGGGCATCGAGACGATGATCTCGGCGCTGCCGCAGGTCGTCGCCCGTCACCCACAGGCGCTCTACGTCATCCTCGGCGCGACGCACCCGAACCTCGTCGCGCACGAAGGCGAGGCCTATCGCGACCGCCTGAAGGCGCTCGCCGCCGAGCAGGGCGTCGCCGCGCATGTCCAGTTCATCGACGCATTCGTCGAACATGACGAACTGCTCGATTATCTCCAGGCCGCCGATCTCTACGTCACGCCCTATTCCAATCCCGCCCAGATCACTTCGGGCACGCTTTCCTACGCGGTCGGCGTCGGCAAGCCGGTGATCTCGACCCCCTATGTCCATGCCACCGAGATCCTCGCCGAGGATCATGGCGTTCTCGTCGATTTCGGCGACAGCAGCGCGTTCGCCCGCGAGATCGGCCGGTTGCTGGCGGACGATTCCGATCGGCTGGCGCTGGCGCAGCGCGCCTATGCCCGCGGCCGCACCATGATCTGGTCGCGCCTCGCCGAGACCGCGGTGGCCGAGCTCGCGGCGATCATCGCCGCCAAGCCCCGCCGCTTCGCGCGCGCGCCCGCCGAGCTGGCGACGCTCGAGCCCGACATCGCCGCGGTCGAACGGATGAGCGATTCGACCGGCATGCTCCAGCATTCGATCTATTCGGTGCCCGATCGCCGCTACGGCTATTGCATCGACGACAATGCCCGCGCGCTCATCCTGATGTGCAAGATCGACGGGATCGACGAGGCGGTGCGCGACAAATGGACGACCATCTATGGCGGGTTCGTCCAATATGCGTGGAATCCCGACCAGCGCCGCTTCCGCAATTTCATGAACTTCGACCGCAGCTGGTGCGAGGACGTCGGCTCGGAAGATTCGAACGGCCGCGCGATCTGGGCGCTCGGCGTCACCGCGCGCGACGCGCGTGCGCAGAAGCATCGCGACTGGGCCTCGGTGCTGTTCGACAACACCGCCTCGATCGCGCTCGAGCTGCAGGCGCCGCGCGCGCACGCCTTCGCGATGCTCGGTGCGGCGGCGATGATCGAGGCGCATCCCGGCCATGCGCTCTCGCGCACGATCCTGAAGCGCTACGGCGAAGAGCTGATCGGCTTGCTCGACGCGGCGCGCCGGCCTGAATGGCAATGGTTCGAGATCGTCCTCGCCTATGACAATGCCCGTCTGCCCGAAGCCCTGCTGCGCGCCGGCAAGGTGCTTGGCCGCCGCGACTTTGTCGAGGTGGGGCTCGAAACGCTCGGCTGGATCACCGAACGCCAGACCTCACCCGAAGGTCGCTTCCGCGCGGTCGGTACCGAGAGCTTCGGCCGGCCCTATGCCGATCCGCTTCCCTTCGATCAGCAGCCGCTCGAGGCGCAAGCCACCGTCGATGCCTGTGTCGCCGCCTACGAAGTCACCGCCGACGCGCGCTGGTACGAAGAGGCGATGCGCGCCTATCGCTGGTATCTCGGTGCCAATGATCTCGAGATGCCGCTGGCGACGGCGCAGGACGGCGGCTGCTTCGACGGGCTGATGCCCACCGGCTTGAACCGGAATCAGGGTGCTGAGTCGATTCTGGCGCTCCAACTGGCCAATTGCGCCATTTCCGGACTTTCAAAGCCCGTCGAAAACGTGTCAAGCACCCCGCGCACTGCCGTCGCGTGAACCCTGCGCGCCGGTTTATCGGGACGCTACGGGGGGCTAATGCAGGAACTGTTCAATCACTCGCTTCGGCTCCGCGCCGATCCCTCGCGCGTGGTGGTTCGCCCGTTCCATATCGCCTGGGCGCATAACGGCTCGGGGCCGAGCCGGTCGGAGCGCATCGTCGGCGAGGTGCTGGCGATGTCGCCGGGCGAGGCGCGCGTGCAGCTCGAGATCGTGCTCAAGGATTTCGAGGCGCGCCACTGGCAGACGCGCCGGGTGTTCATGACGCGCTACGACGAGATCGAGGAGATGCTGAGCCTCGACGGCAGCAATATCGGCGACGAGAAGCGCCAGCTGCTCGGCGCTTATTTCTGCCACGAATACAGCTATGCCGCCGCCGCGCTGATGAATCCCAGCGCCGTGCCGCATTACGATCAGTCGGGCATGCCCAAGGGGAGCATGCGGATTCTGATGTCGCTGCGCGCGGTGGGCGAGGGGCACATCTCCTCGGTCGCCTTTCGCGAGGGCATCATCACCGACAAGAACGAACTCAGCCTCGCGCCCGAGCCGCCCTTCGCCACCGCCGCCGACGCGCGCGAGGAGGAAGAGACGACGATGCCCGAGGGGCCGGTGACGGTGTACCGGCACAGGGACTCGACGCTGTCGGGCACGGTGATCTTCCCGATCACCAAGGCGCAGTCGAACGGGCTCGAGGATCTGCGCATCTGCCACTTCACCCATGACGACGGCAGCGAGGAATGGATCGGCACCTACACCGCCTATAACGGCTCGGTGATCCAGTCCGAGCTGCTACGCACGCGCGACTGGCGCGCGATCGATCTCGTGCCGATGAGCGGCGGCGCCTCGCGCAACAAGGGGATGGCGCTGTTCCCGCGCAAGATCGACGGCAAATACATGATGCTCGGCCGGCAGGACGGCGAGAACATCTTCCTGCATTCGTCCGACGACATCACCCATTGGGAAGGCGGCGAGCTGCTGATCAAGCCGCAATATCCGTGGGAGCTCGTCCAGATGGGCAATTGCGGCCCGCCCATCGAAGTCGCCGAGGGCTGGCTGGTGCTCACCCATGGCGTCGGCGCGATGCGCAAATATGCGATCGGTGCGGCTTTGCTCGACAAGAACGATCCCTCGAAGGTGCTCGCCCGCTCGAAGGAGCCGCTGCTCGCCGCCGCCGACCAGGACCGCGAGGGCTATGTCCCCAACGTCGTCTACACCTGCGGCGCGATCCGCCACGGCGACAAGATCTTCATCCCGTACGGGGTGGCGGATAGCTCGGTGGCGTTCGCCTTCGTCCCGATCAAGTCGCTGCTCGAGGCGATGGACTGACCTCAGTCCGTCGTCGAAGCTGCCATCGCGATCAGCCGGCCGGACGGTGGCTGATGGATCGTGAAGAGGAAAGCGCCCCACCACTCCATTCCGGCGTCAAACCACGGCGAAACTTCGCCTAGCCTCGGACTTGTCCAATCAAGAATGTGCGACTCGGTTCCGGGAGGCAGCAGGAAGTCGAGAATCTCGTCGAACAGCGACTGGATCTCGCCGGGACGCGCGTGGAGGCCATAGGGCGGAAAGGCGAAGGCGCGGGCGAACTGACCCCCTTCGCCCGGATCAGCCATGCCGTATCCGCCGGATCGGATGCGTACGCCATCCAGCTTCTTCAACGGCGGATCGACCAATCTCCTGCCGTCACCGGTTTCCCAACTGCCGCGTTGGACAATAGTCCGACTTCCAGCTTCGCAATGCGCGCCGAGAAACTCCGTCTCGGTGACCTTCCGATGTCCGATCGCGCGCAGCTTCTCGACGTCGAGATCGCCGTTCAGCAGCGCGCCAATCGCGTTGAGGGCAGCGGCCTCACTCTCCTCCGCGCCGTCGAAAGCCGCGAAGAGGAAAGCGCCGCCCGCCCTGCGAAAGCGTTTGAAGGCGGGCGGCAGCTTCTCGACGCGCTGCATGGCTCACCGATAGTTCGCGATCTCCTGATCCGTCGGCGGCTCGCTCGCCGGCGGCGCGGTGCGGACCAGCCGTCGCGTGGTCACATAGGCGATCGCGATGAAGCCGAAGAACAGGAAAGGCGCGAGCCACAGCGCGATATGCTCGAAGCTTCCGCCCATTACGGCAAGCGGCGCGTCGTTGGGCGGGATCGGCGAGTTACGGTTGGCCCAGGCGAGGATGCCGGCGAATGCCACCCCGAACAGGCTCTCGCCGACGATCAGCCCGGTCGCGGCTAGCACGCCCATCCGTTCGGCGAATTCGGCATTGGGCCGGCGCTTGGCCCAGCGATCATAGAAATGGCCGATCAGCGCGCCGACCGGGATCAGCAAGGTGAGCGCCATCGGCAGATAGATGCCCATGCCCACCGCGAGCGGCGGAAGCCGCATCCGGCCCGCCTTGCCGAGCGCCTCGTCGATCGCAATCACGACGCCGCCGATCACCGCGCCGAGGCCGATCAGCCCCCAATCGATGTCGCCGCCGAGCACGCCTTTGGCGATCGACGAGATCAACGCTGCCTGCGGTGCCGCGAGCGCGTTGGGCCCCGCGCCGGGCATGCCGACGAAACCGAGCGTGTCCTTGAGCAAGTCGAGCACCAGCGGGATCGCGAGGCTGCCGAAGATCACGCCGAGGACCAGCGCGACCTGCTGCTTCCATGGCGTCGCGCCGACCAGCTGGCCGGTCTTGAGATCCTGCAGATTGTCGTTCGAGATCGTCGCGATCGAGAAGATGATCGCGGTGGTGAACAGCGCATAGGCGATCAGCGCGTTGGTCCGCGTCGGATCGGCCTCGTGCCCGAAGATCAGCACGAGTAGCAGCGAAGCGCCGAGCACAGCGAGGATGCCGACGCCGGAGACCGGCGAGTTGGAGGCGCCGATCAACCCGGCCATATAGCCGCAGATCGCCGCGATCAGCACGCCCACGACGAGCAGATAGACCAGCGAACCGCCGATCACGGCGAATGGATGATCGTGCACCGGGCCGCCGGCGGAGAAGTCCCAGAGCAGCCACGCGATCGGGGCGAGCGTGAGCAGGGTAACCAGCGCGACGATGCCGATCGGCAAGTCGCGCTCGGTCAGCTCGAGCGTCTCGCCTGCGGTGCGCGCGCGCGATGCGGCGAGCGCCGAGCGGAGGCCCGAGACGATCGGGCCGATGATCTTGAGCAGCGACCAGATCGCCGCGACGCCGATCGTGCCCGCGCCGACGAAGCGCACTTCGCCACGGAAGGTACCGCCGACCAGCGCGTCGACGCCCCCGGACAAGTCGCCGCCCGCGGCGAAATATGGCACCAGCGTCGTCCACGAGATCAGCATGCCGAAGAACATCGCCGCGCCGACCGACAGGCCGACGAGATGGCCGACGCCGATCAGCAGCATCGACCAGCTGGTCGAGAAGCCGGTGGCCGTGTTGCCGATCGCGAAATTCTTGCCGGCCTCCTCGGCGACGACCTTCATCTTGCCGAGCAGCGCGAACACGCCCGAGAACAGCGATCCGAGGATCAGGATGCGCAAGCCCCGGGCATTCTCGACATCGCCCTCGGCGGAGTTGGTGCCGACCTTGAGCACTTCGGCGGCGGCGACGCCTTCGGGATAAGGCAGCGTCGAACCGGTGACGAGCGCCCGGCGCAGCGGCACCGAGAACATCACCCCGAGCACGCCACCGGTGATGCACACCGCCACCGTGGTCCAGTAGGGGAAGCCCGTCCACCAGCCGACCATGATCAGCCCCGGCAGCACGAACACGATCGCGGCGAGTGTTCCCGCAGCGCTGGCGATCGTCTGGACGATATTGTTCTCGAGGATATTGGCGCCCTTGAACGCGCGCAGGATCGCCATCGAGACCACCGCGGCGGGGATCGAGGTGGCGAAGGTCAGGCCGACCTTCAATCCGGCATAGACATTGGCGGCGGTGAACAGGATCGTGATCAGCGCGCCCAGAACCACGCCGCGCAGCGTCAGTTCGGATAGCGGGCGGGGGGCTGTGGCCATGCGGCGCTCCTCGGAAGCTATTTTTCCGGGAGCTTAGGCACAAGTTACAGGCTTCGGCAATTTTATTGCGGAAGCCCTGGCGTGCCGCTGCGGGTCAGCCGCGGAACAGCCCGCCGAGGATGCCGCGGACCAGCTGCGCGCCGATTCCCTGCGAGCGCCGCCCGCGCCCGCCGAAGATCTCGCGCCCGACCTCGTTGGCGACCTGCCGCCCGAGCGACGAGGCCGCCGCGCGCCCGGCCGAGGTCGCCGCCTTGGTCCAGGGCGAGGTCGCGGTCGCCTGCGCGCGTTCGGTGGCGAGGCGGGTGCGCTCGGCCTCCTTGGCGAGCCGCGCTTCCTCCTTGAGCCGCGCCGCCTCGGCCTTGTCGGCCTCGCTCTCGGCCTGCGCCTCGGCGGCCGCGGCTACGGCTTCGTCTGCCTTGGCCTTGAGGATCTCCTCGGCCGATTCGCGGTCGATCACGGCGTCGTATTTCTCGCCGACCGCATCGGTGGCCACCAGCGTGGCCCGCTCGTCCGGAGTGAGCGGCCCGACCCGCGTGCCCGGAGCGCGGATCAGCGTGCGCTCGACCGGCGAGGGCGAGCCGTCCTCCTGCAGCACCGACACCAGCGCCTCGCCGACCTTCAGCTCGGTGATCGCCGTCGCGACGTCGACATCCGGGTTGGCGCGGAAGGTCTCCGCTGCCGAGCGCACCGCCTTGGCGTCCTTGGGCGTGAACGCGCGTAGCGCATGCTGCACCCGGTTGCCGAGCTGGCCGGCGACGTCCTCGGGGATGTCGATCGGGTTCTGGGTGACGAAATAGACGCCGACGCCCTTCGAGCGGATCAGCCGCACGACCTGCTCGATCTTCTGGAGCAGCGCCTCGGGCGCGCCGTCGAACAGCAGATGCGCCTCGTCGAAGAAGAAGACCAGCTTCGGCTTGTCGGGGTCGCCGATCTCGGGAAGCGTCTCGAACAGCTCGGACAGCATCCACAGCAGGAAGCTGCCATAGAGGCGCGGGCTCGCCATCAGCTTGTCGGCGGCGAGGATGTTGACCACCCCGCGCCCGCGCTCGTCGGTGCGGATGAACTCGCTGATGTCGAGCGCCGGCTCGCCGAAGAAATGTTCGGCGCCCTGCGTGCGCAGCTGGAGCAGCTGGCGCTGGATCGTCCCGACGCTCGCCTTGGTGATATTGCCGAACTTGGTCGACAGCTCGGCGGCACGCTCGGCGCAATGCGCGAGCATCGCCTGGAGATCGTCGAGGTCGAGCAGCAGCAGCCCTTCCTCGTCGGCGACATGGAAGGCAACGGTGAGCACGCCTTCCTGCGTCTCGTTGAGATCGAGCAGCCGCGCGAGCAGCAGCGGGCCCATTTCGGAGACGGTGGCGCGGATCGGGTGGCCCTTCTCGCCGAACAGATCCCAGAGCTGCACCGGCAGCGCGTCGTAGCGCCATTCGGCGTCACCGATTTCCTGTGCGCGCCTGGCGAAGATATCGTGTGTCTTCGCGGTCGGCGATCCGGCCATGCCGAGCCCCGAAAGATCGCCTTTCACGTCGGAAACGAACACCGGCACGCCGGCGGCCGAGAAGCCCTCGGCCAGCACCTGCAGCGTCACGGTCTTGCCGGTGCCGGTGGCGCCGGCGATCAGCCCGTGGCGATTGGCGCGGCGCAGGACCAGCTCCTGCCGGGCGCCGCCTGCCGTGCCCACGAAAATGCCCGTCTCTCCCGCCATACCGAACTCCTTCTCAGAAGGCCGGTTCTACGAAAGAAACGGGCATTAGTCAGCCGTTCAAGGCTGTCGATCAGCCGGGAATTTGCACCGTCACATAGCGGCCGAGCCCGCGGCGCTGGACGAACAGCAAAACTTGCTTGCTGCCGCCGCTCTTCGCCTGACCGACGATCCGCGCCAGATCCGCGGCGGTGCGCACCGGTACGCGGTTCGCCGTGGTGATGAGGTCGCCGCGGGTCAGGCCCTTGCCGGCAGCGTCGCTGCTCGCGTCGACGCCGAGCACGACAACGCCCTGCGCATTGGCATCGGCGCCGATGGTGCGTGCGATCTGCGGCGTCAGCGGGGTGACCGCGATGCCGAGCGACGCCGCGCCCATCGTCTCCTGATCCTGCGGATTGGCGTCATTGTCCTCGAGGTCGAACTGCTGCGCGAGCTGCTCCTCGGGCGGACGGGTGCCCACGGTGACGGTAACCGTCTGGCGCTTGCCGTCGCGGATCAGGTCGATCGGAATGCGCGCGCCCGGCGAGACATTGGCGACGAGATAGCTCAGCGTCTGATCGGGCGTCACATCCTGGTTGTTCACCCGGACGATCACGTCGCCCTGGCGGATGCCGGCCTTCTCGGCAGCCTGGCCCGGCTCGACGCGCGCGACGATCGTGCCGGTGTTCTTCGGCACGCCGAACGATTCGGCGAGGTCGGCGGTCAGGTCCTGCATCTGGATGCCCAGATAGCCGCGGGTGATCGAACTGCCCTTCATCAGCGTCTCGACGATCGGCTTGGCCTGCTCGGCGGGGATCGCGAAACCGATGCCGACATTGCCGCCGGTGGGCGACAGGATCTGCGAGTTGATGCCGATGACGTTGCCCTTGAGGTCGAACATCGGGCCGCCCGAATTGCCGCGATTGATCGAGGCGTCGGTCTGCAGGAAGCGGTCATAGGCGCCGCCCTGCCCGGTGACGCGGTGCGTCGCCGAGATGATCCCGGCGGTCACCGAGCCGCCGAGGCCGAACGGATTACCGATCGCGACCACCCAATCGCCGACGCGCGCCTCGCGCGAATCGCCGAAGCGGACGAAGGGCAGGTTGTTGCCTTCGATCTTGAGCACGGCGAGGTCCGACTGGACGTCGCGGCCGATCAGCTTGGCCTTGAACTCGCGGCGATCGGGGAAGGTGACGGTGATCGATTCGACCACCGCGCCGCGCTGGCCGGCGGAGATCACGTGATTGTTGGTGACGACATAGCCGTCGGCCGAGATCACGAAGCCCGAGCCGAGCGATTCGGCCTGGCGGGTCACCGGCTGGCCGCCCTGCTGGCCGGGGACGAGGCCCTCGAACGGGGTGCCCGCGAACGGATTGGTGTTCACCTGCACGCGCTGCGTGGTCGAGATGTTGACCACCGCGGGCTGGAGCTTGGCGACCATGTCGGCGAAGCTCATCGGCGCGCCGGCACGGGGGGCGCTTGCCTGGATCGCTCCCGGCTCGTTCTGCGCGGTTTGCGCGCCGGCGGGCTGGTGCAGCGTCATGGCGGTGGCGGCGCCACCCAGGGCAAGGGCAGTGGTAAGAGCGTAGACGTAACGCACGTGGACGAATCCTCTCAGGGAACGGGGTAGCATTCGGCTCAGCTTGTCGCGCCCGATTGCTGAACGCCGATTGAATATGAACGAAGATGCAGGATCATCGTTGCCCCATGAACTCGCGCAGATAGCTGTTCTGGGGCGACAGGACGATCGCAGTGTCGCCCTTGCCCTCGCCCTGGGCGAGGAAGGTCGTCCGGTACGACTGCATCGCGCGGTAGAAGTCGTAAAAGGCCGGATCCTTGTTGAACGCCGCGGCATAGACCTGCGCGGCCTGCGCCTGCGCGGTGGCGCGGATGATCTGCGCTTCCTTCAGGCCCTGTGCCTTGATCGTCGCCGCTTCCTGCCGGCGCGCCGTCGCCATGCGATTGAGCGCGCTGTCGAGCGGCGATCCGCTCGGCAGCTCGGTCTGCTTGATGCGCACGTCGACGATCTCGACGCCATATTGGCTGGCGAGCCGCTGGAGCGCGGCCTGGATGTTGTCCATCACCTCGCCCCGCTCGGGGCTGAGCAGGGTCGCCGAGGTGCGCTTGCCGAGCTCGTTGCGCAGCGACGAGCCGAACAGAGGCTGGAGCTGATCGCGCACCCGCTCCTCATTTCCGACGGTGACCACCATCCGCAGCGGATCGACCACGCGGAAGCGCGCATAGGCGTCGACCTCGAGGCGGAGCTGATCGGTCGAGAGGACCTGCTGGTTGGGCAGATCGATGTCGAGCATCCGCTTGTCGACCCACACTACACGATCGACGAACGGGATGCGGAAGATCGGCCCGGCCTGGGTATGGCCGAATTGCTCGTCGGGCCGATAGGCGTTGATCGTCCGGAGCGGCTGCTCGAGGCGGAGGATCACGACCTGCTTGCTCTCGGGGACGATCGCGATCGTGCTCATGATCACCACGAGCACGAGGATGACGCCGATCGCGATGCCGATCGGGCTGCGGAACCAGCTGGCGGTCATCGCGCTGCTCCTCCCTGCGGCGTGGCCCGGACGGTGGCGTCCGCGGGGGGCGTGCCGCCGCCGCCGCGCAGCGCGGGAAGCGGGAGGAAGGGCGAGATGCCGGGCGCCTCGACGATCGTCTTGTTGGTACGCGAGAGAACCTGTTCCATCGTCTCGTAATACATGCGGCGGCGCGTCACTTCGGGCGCGAGCTTGTATTGTTCATAGATCTTGTCGAACTCCGCGGCTTCGCCCTGCGCCTGCGCCAGCACCTGCTGGGCATAGGCGTTGGCGTTGTTCTTGTTGGCCTGCGCTTCCTGCTGCGCGGCGGTGACTTGCTTGAAGTCCTCGTCCACGGCCTGCGGCGCGGCGGCCTTCTGGATCGCCACGCCCTGGATGCGGATACCCGAGCGATACTGGTTGAGTATGTCCTGGATCTTGGTCTGCACCTCGCCTTCGATGCGGGCGCGGCCATTGCCGATCGCTTCGTTGAGCGTGGTCGTCGCGATCACCGCGCGCATCGCGCTCTCCGCGGTGGCGCGCACCGTGTCTTCGGGCTTGGCGATCTGGAATTTATAGTCGACCGCGCTCGCGATGTCCCAGCGCACCGAATAAGCGAGGTCGACGATGTTCTGGTCGCCGGTGAGCATCAGATTCTCGCCGCTCGGCGGAAAGCTTTCGCTGCGGATGTTCGCCACGTCGACGACATCGACCAGCTGGAGCGGCGCGGGGAGCGTCAGCCGCACGCCGGGAGTGAGCGTGCTCGAATAGCTTCCGAGCGTGGTCACCACGCCGCGCTCGCGAGGGCCGATCGGATGGATGCTGGTGTAGAGAACCCAGATCAGCAGCAGCGCGCCGATGACCAGCATCCACAGCCGGCTGCCGGTGGGAAAGCCCGGAACGCCCGGCCCGCCACCACCGCCGCGCGCGCGTCGCAGCAACTCGTCGAGGCTGGTCGCGCCGGGGCGGGGGCGCTTGCCGTCGGGTGGGAACGACCAGGGATTGCGCGGGCCACCGCCGCCGCCGCCATTGCCCGAGCCGCCGCCATTGCCGGAGCCGCCGCCGCTTCCGCCGCCGCTGCCCCACGGACTCTTGGGGGCTTCGTTCTTGAAGATGCCGGCCAGTCCGCGCCAGCCCGATAGGTTCACCATGCCTGCCTTTATAAGTGCGCCTACGCGGATTTACAGTGGCAGCCGCCGATTGTGCGCCTATCTGGCGCGTAATGACTGACCAAGAGAGTTTGAAAGCCGCGCTGACGCCGATCGCCGCGGGCCGCGCCACCGTCCGGATCGAGGCGGGAAGGGCGAGCATCGTCCTCGACGTCACCGGGCTCGGCAAGGCGGCCGGCGAGGAGCTGGAAGCCGATGTGCGCCGTGTCGCCGAGGCGGTTCCGGGCGTGGCGGAAGTGCGCGTGCTGCTCACCAGCGAGCGGCGCACGCGGCGGCTGATCGCGGTAGCGAGCGGCAAGGGCGGGGTGGGCAAGTCCACTGTTGCCGCGAATCTCGCGATCGCGCTGGCGAGGCGCGGGCGGCGGGTCGGGCTGGTCGATGCCGATATCTACGGGCCGTCGCAGACCCGGCTGCTCGGCGTCGACGGCATCCGGCCCGACGCGCGTGAGAAGACCCTCATTCCGGTCCAGACCAAATTCGGCGTGCCCTTGCTCTCGATGGGCGGGCTGGTCGTCGAGGGACAGGCGATCGCGTGGCGCGGTTCGATGGCCGGCGGCGCGCTCGGCCAGATGGTCGATGGCGATTGGGGCGACGCGGAGGTGCTCATCCTCGATCTGCCGCCCGGCACCGGCGATCTCCAGCTCACCATGGTCCAGAAGCACAAGCCCGCGGGCGCGATCATCGTGTCGACGCCGCAGGATCTCGCGCTGATCGACGCCACCCGCGCGATCGACCTGTTCAACAAGGTCAACGTGCCGATCGTCGGAGTGATCGAGAACATGGCGGGCTATGCCTGCCCGCATTGCGGCGAGGTTTCGGATCCGTTCGGCAGCGGCGGCGCCGAGGCGGCGGCGGCGAAGATGGGGCTGCCGTTCCTCGGCCGGGTGCCGCTCGAGCTGGCGATCCGCACCGCGTCGGATGCCGGCGATCCGCCCGCCGCCGGGAACGGGCCGCAGGCGGAGACGTTCGCCGCATTGGCGGCGCGGCTGGATGACTGGCTCGCCCGAAACGGAGGCTGACGATGCCGCTCACGCGCGACGAGGATATTCGCCAATTGCTCGAGGAGACGCGGACGATCGCGATGATCGGCGCGTCGGACCGGCCCGATCGGCCGAGCTATGGCGTGATGGCCTATCTCCAGAGCCGCGGCTACCGGGTGATTCCGGTCAATCCGCAGATCACCGGCGAGCATATCCATGGCGAGTTCGTGTTCCGCGAGCTCGCCCAGATCGGCGAGCCGATCGACATGGTCGACATCTTCCGCCGCCCGATCGCGGCGGGCGAGGCCGTCGACGAGGCGATCGCCGCGGGTGCGAAGTCGGTCTGGCTGCAGATCGGCGTGATCAACGCGGAGGCGGCCGCGCGCGCCGAAGCCGCCGGGCTCAAGGTGGTGATGGATCGCTGCCCCAAGATCGACATTCCGCGACTGGGCGTGCCGCGCGTCGGCGGGGCACACTAGCCCAAAAAATCCTCCCTCGCGCAGCGGGGGAGGGGGACCACGAAGTGGTGGAGGGGGCGCCTCCGCGCGCGACGTTCTCGTGGAGAGTCCCCCTCCGTCGCCTTCGGCGCCACCTCCCCCGCTGCGCGAGGGAGGATCAGAGCCGCCCCAGCACCCCGATCAGCGCCTCGAGGTCGCGCGCGTCCTGGTACAGCCCGAATCCGATTCGCAGCACGTCGCCGCGGACATCGACGATCACATCCTCGGCCTCGAGCTGCGCCTTCCACCGCGCCGCATGCGGCGATCGCAGCGCCAGAAACCGCGCCGGCGATCCCGGATTGAGCAATTCGGCCTCGATCGGCAGCGCGGCGAGCAGCGCGTCGCGCAACCCCGCCGCATGCGCGGCGACGTCCGCGGTGGTCAATCCCTCCTGCCGCAGCATGTCGCGCACCGCGACGAATCGGTAGATCCCGGAGGGATCGAAGGTCGCCCCCAGAAACCGCCGCGCATCGGGCGCGTAGCCCACGCTGCCCGGCGGCAACGAAAGATCGTCGAATTCAGCATACCAGCCCGTGACTTCGGGGCGCGGTCCATAGCCCGGCGGCGCGTGGAGAAAGGCGCATCCTTCGCCTGCCATCGCATATTTGTAGCCCCCGGCGAGGTAGAAGATCCGATCGGCGACTGCCGACAGATCGGTCTCGAGCGCCATGAAGCCGTGATAGCCGTCGATCACCACCCAGGGCCCGTCGGGCCGCGCCAGCGCCGCGAGCTCGGCGATCCGCTCGAACACATGGCCGGTGCCGAACTGGACCTGGCTCACGAAGATCAGATCGTGCGCGCCCATGCGCGCGGTCTCCACCAGCGCGTCGAGCGGAACGCGATGGACGCGCGCCGTGCCCGCTTCCTCCCAGCGCGCGCTCTGCCGCCGGAAGCTGTGGAACTCGCCGTCGCTGGCAAGGATGCGCAGCGGCCGCTTCGGCAGCGCCGAGGCGATGCGCAGCAGCAGTTCGTGCGTGTTGGGCGCAAACACCACGGTGGAGGGATCGGGAAGCCGCAGCTCGTTCGCGACATGGGCCTGCGCGGCGGGCCAGATCTCGCCCATCACCCGTTCCCATTTGCGGTCGGCGAGGCGCACCCCGTCCTCCCATGCGGCAAGCTGGCCGACATAGGAGGCGTCGGGCCAGAGATGATGGCTGTGCGCGGCGAAGTGGAGCCGCTCGGGCGCCGCGGCGATCGCGCGCTGGAACAGGCGCTTGTAGCTGACGGTCACAATTGCGTCCGCAGCGACCACAGCTCGGGAAAAGCGCGCTTCTTGAGCGTCGATTCGAGATAGGGCACGCCGGGCGTGCCGCCGGTGCCCTGCTTCATCCCGATCACCCGGCTCACGGTGAGCACGTGCTTGTGCCGCCACGTCGCCATCGCGTCGTCGATATCGACCAGCTTCTCGGCGAGCTGGTAGAGATCCCAATGGGTGTGCGGGTCGCGATAGACCTGCCCCCAGGCGTCCTCGACGCCCTGGCTCGGCGCATAGGGCTGGGGCCAGTCCCGGTCGAGCGCCGCGGCGGGCACGGCGAACCCGGCTGCGGCGAGCGCGGCATTGGCGTCGTCCCACAGGCTCGGCCCGGCGGCATAAAGCTGGGTGAGCGTTCCGGGCGCGCCGCCGCCGCGCACGCCCAGCAAGGTCTCGACCGCGCGGAACTGATCCGACTGGAAGCCCGAGCTGGGGCCGAGCACCTCGCGGAAGCGCGTATAGTCGCTCGGCGTCATCGTCGCGAGCACGTCCCAGCTCAGCGTCATCACCGCCTGAATCCGGCTGATCCGCGCGAGATTCTTGTACGCCTCGATCAGCCGGCCCTCGCGGACCAGCGCCTTGGCCGGCAGCAGCTCGGCGAGGATCTGCTTGAGCCACAGCTCCTTGGTCTGGTGGATGATGATGAACAGCAATTCGTCGTCGCGGTCCGACAGCGGATGCTGCGCGGCGAGCAGCTGGTCGAGCGCGAGATAGCGCCCATAGGTCATGGGTTCGGTCATGAACCGCTCCTACGTCATCCCGCCACCGCTACGAAAGCCGTAACGCGCGAAACTATCTCAGTCGCGCAGCAGCTCGTTGATCCCGGTCTTGCTGCGCGTCTGCGCGTCGACGGTCTTGACGATCACCGCGCAGTAGAGCGCCGGCTTGCCGTCGCCGCCGCCGATCGTGCCGGGGACCACCACCGAATAAGGCGGCACGTGCCCGCGATGCACTTCGCCGGTGGCGCGGTCGATGATCTTGGTCGAGGCGCCGAGATAGACGCCCATCGACAGCACCGCGCCCTCGCCGACGCGGACGCCCTCCGCGACTTCGGCGCGCGCGCCGATGAACGCGCCGTCGCCGATGATCACCGGATCGGCCTGGAGCGGCTCGAGCACGCCGCCGATGCCGACGCCGCCCGAGAGGTGGACGTTCTTGCCGATCTGCGCGCAGCTGCCGACCGTCGCCCAGCCATCGACCATCGAGCCTTCGCCGACATAGGCGCCGATATTGACGAAGCTCGGCATCAGCACCGCGCCCCTGCTGATATGCGCGCCGTGGCGGACGATGCTGCCCGGCACCGCGCGGAAGCCCGCCTCGCGGAAGGCGGTCTCGCCCCAGCCGGCGAACTTGGACGGCACCTTGTCGAACCAGTTGGCGCCGCCGGGGCCCTCCATCACGACATTGTCGTTGAGCCGGAAGCTGAGCAGCACCGCCTTTTTCAGCCACTGGTTGACCTGCCAGCCGCCCTCGGCGGTCGGCTCGGCCACCCGCGCTGCGCCGCGATCGAGCAGGTTGAGCGCCTCGGCGACGGCTTCGCGCACCGCGCCTTCCGTCGCGAAACCGAGATTGGCCCGGTCTTCCCAGGCGGCGTCGATGGTTGCGGCGAGGTCGGTCACGTCAATCCTCCAATATCGCATGGAGCCAGGCTCCAAGGTCGGTCACGGTATAGTCGATGAAGCTGCGGTCGTGGTCGGGCGCCTGCTCGGAGCCATTGTCGATCCAGACCGTGGTCATGCCGATCGCCTTGGCCGGCTTGAGGTTGCGGGCCATGTCCTCGACGAACAGCGATTGGGCGGGATCGAGTCCATAGGCCTCGCACAGGCCCTGATAGGCGAGCGGATCGGGCTTGGGGCGGTATTGCGTCGCATGGACGTCGTGGATCGCCTCGAACGTTTCGGCGAGGCCGAGCTTGTCGAGCACCTTCGCTGCATAGGGCGCGTCGCCATTGGTGAAGACCAGCTTGCGGCCGGGCAGCCGCGCCAGCGCCTCGATCAGCGCCTCGTTGCGATCGAGCACGCTCATGTCGATGTCGTGGACGTCGGCGAGATAGTGATGCGGGTCGACGCCATGCTCGGCCATCAGCCCCGACAGCGTCGTGCCATGGGCGTGGAAATAGCCCTTCTGGATGCGATGCGCTTCCTCGGGCGAGCAGTTCAGCAACGCGCGGACATATTCGCCGATCCGCGCGTCTATCATCGCGAACAGATTCGCGCTCACCGGGTAGAGCGTGTTGTCCAGATCGAAGATCCAGTTGCGGATATGGCTAAGCTCGGGAAGCATCGGACCGGGGCTCTACGGAGTGGACGCCACAGCCGCAAGGCGGCAGGGAGGATTACAGTTAACGCACGGTAAAGGCTGCACATTCTATACGCGCTGCCGGGCGGTTTCAGCAGAGGTGAGCGGTATGCGGGCGGTTTTCCACGCGCGATTGATGCAGGGCGCCGCGATCGGCGGGTTGCTTGCGCTCACGGCGTGCGGCGGTGGCAGCAGCAGGCCGGCGCCGATGCCCGCGCCGGTGCCGACCCCCGCGCCCGTTCCGACACCCACTCCCACGCCGGTCCCGACGCCGACGCCGACTCCGGTGCCGACGCCCACTCCAACGCCGTCCGCCAGCTATGACACCGCCGAATATCGCGCGACGATCGGCGCGATCTCGATGAACGCGCTTATCGCCTATACCCATGGCGGCACCGGCGCCGGCATCCGGGTCGGCGTGATCGACAGCGGGATCGACTTGCAGAGCGCCGAGTTCGGCGATTGCTCGGGCGGGATCGGCACCGGCTCCTGCCGCATCCTCGCTGCGTCGCGCGATACCGCCGGCAACGGCACGCTCGATGACGAAGGCGGCCATGGCACCGCGGTCGCGTTCACCATTGCCGGCCGGCGCAACGACGCGGGCACCCACGGCGTCGCCTTCGACGCGCAATTGATCGTCGCGCGTGCCGACAGCCCGGGCAGCTGCGCCACCGAGACCCCGAGCGATCCCGACAGCGGCTGCAGCTTCGGCGACAATGCCATCGCCGCGGGGCTCGACGCGGCGCGGACGGGCGGCGCGCGGGTGGTCAACATCTCGCTCGGCGGCGACGCGCCCAATGCCCGGCTGCTCCAGGCGATCGGCAACGCGACCGCGGCCGGGATCGTCATCGTGATCTCCGCCGGTAACGACGGCGAAGAGCCCGAGGGCGTCAATCCCGATCCGTTCGCCGGCGGTGCGGCCGCGAGCGCCGGCGCGCGCGGGCTGGTGATCATCGCCGGCTCGGTCAACACCGCCGATACGATCTCGGATTTCAGCAATCGCGCCGGCACCGGCGCCAGCACCTATCTCGCCGCGGTCGGCGAGCGCGTACGCGCGCCCGATCAGACCAACACGCCGCTGCTTTGGTCGGGGACGTCCTTCTCGGCGCCGCAGATCGCCGGGGCGGTCGCGCTGCTGGCGCAGGCCTTTCCCAATCTCAGCGGCGCGCAGATCGTCCAGCTGCTCTACGCCACCGCGCGCGACGTCGGCGCCGCCGGAGTCGACCCGGTCTATGGCCGCGGCGTGCTCGATCTCACGCGCGCGTTCCAGCCGGTCGGCACCACCTCGCTGGCGGGCTCGACGGGCGTGGTGTCGAGCGGCGTCAACGGCGCGCTGTCGGCGCCGATGGGCGATGCCAGCCAAGGGCCGCTCGGCGCGGTCGTGCTCGATTCGTTCGATCGTGCCTTCGCGACCGAGCTCGCGCGGACGATCGTCCGTCAGGGGCCCGCGCGTCGGCTCCCCGCGCTGATGGCGACGCGCCAGCGCAGCTTCTCGGCCGGGGTGCGCGACCTGAGCGTCGCGGTCTCGCTGATCCCCGCGCGCGACACGATCCGCATCGAGCGGCTCGGCATCGGCACGCGCGACGCCAATGTCGCGCGGATGCTCGCCGCGACCGTCAGCGGCCGGCTCGGCAGCAAGGCGCAGTTCGCGATCGGCGCGTCGGAGAGCGGCAACACGCTCACCGCGCGGCTCGCCGGCCGCGATGAGCCTGCCTTCCTCGTCGCGCGCGATCCGCTGCACAGCGCCGGCTTCGATGTCGATGTGCGCGGATCGGTCGCGGTCCGCCAGTCGCTCGGCCGCTGGGGCGTCACGCTCGCGCAGGAGCAGGGGCAGGTGCTCAGCCGGCGCGACACGCAATTCGCCGCGCTCCGCTGGGACGCGCAGCGCTCGGGCTATTGGCGCACCACGCTGGGGATCGACCGGCGCTTTGGCGGGCTTCGCGCCGGCCTGTCCTTCACCCGGCTCAGCGAGCGCGACACCGTGCTCGGCGCGCGCTTCAGCGGCGGGCTCGGGGCCGCGCGCGCGGACAGCAATTTCGTCGATCTCGGGCTGCGCTACGACCTCGGCGAAGGCTGGTCGCTCGGCGGTGCGATGCGGCAGGGCTGGACCCACGCCACGCTGCGCAGCGGCGTCGAGGGCGGGGGCGTGATCCGCACCAACGGTTTCGCCGCGGACATCGGCAAGGACGGTATCTTCGCGCCGGCCGACAGCTTCGGCTTCCGCATCGCCCAGCCGCTACGCGTCGCCAGCGGCGGCATCGGCATCGCGCTGCCCGCCGATTGGGATTACGCGACCATGGCGGTGAGCGCGTGGGATCGCGGCTTCATCAACCTCACGCCGCAGGGCCGCGAGCTCGATTACGAGCTGCGCTATGCGTGGCCGCTCGCCGGCGGCATGCTCAGCAGCAATCTGTTCCTGCGCCGCAACCCGGGCAATTTCGCCTCCTTCCCGAGCGACAAGGGCGGCGCGGTGCGGCTCACTTTGGGCTGGTAGGGGCGCCAAGTCAGTCCGGCTTGTCGGCCGCAAAGCAAAGCTTCGGGTGGCGCTTGGGCAGGGCGCCACCCATCTGCCTGCCATGACCGCCTATTCGCTGCTCGACCTCGTTCCCATCGTCCAGGGCGGCAGCGCCGCGCAGGCGCTCGCCAATGCCGCCGATCTCGCGCGCCATGCCGAGGCGCTCGGTTTCACCCGCTATTGGGTCGCCGAGCATCATGGCATGGAAGGGATCGCCAGCGCCGCCACTGCGGTGGTGATCGCGCATGTCGGCGCCGCCACGGCGACGATCCGCATCGGCTCGGGCGGGATCATGCTGCCCAATCACGCCCCGCTGCAGGTCGCCGAGCAGTTCGGCACGCTCGACGCGCTCTTCCCGGGTCGGGTCGATCTCGGGCTGGGGCGCGCGCCGGGATCCGATCAGCGCGTCGCCGCCGCGATCCGCCGCGGCTATGGCGGCGACGGCAATGATTTCCCGCAGGACGTCGTCGAGTTGCAGAGCTATTTCGCCGATGACGGCCAGACCGGCATCCGCGCGACCCCGGGGGCGGGGGCGGACGTGAAGATCTGGATCCTCGGGTCGAGCCTGTTCGGCGCGCAGCTCGCCGCCGCGCTCGGCCTGCCCTATGCCTTCGCCTCGCATTTCGCGCCGGGGCTGCTCGACGAGGCGATCTCGGTCTATCGCCGCAATTTCCGCCCCTCGGCGGTGCTCGACCAGCCCTATCTGGCGCTCGGCTTCAATGTCTTCGCCGCGGATAGCGATGCGGAGGCCGAGCTCCTCGCCAGCTCGCAGCAGCAGGCGTTCGTCGCGATCCGCACCACCGGGCGCGGCATCCAGCTGCCGCCGCCGGTGCCCGGCTATCGCGAGAGCCTCGGCGCGCAGGGCAATGCGATGCTCGATCAGGTGCTCTCGGCGAGCGCGATCGGTAGCCTCGACACGATCCGCGACCAGCTCGCCGCCTTCATCGCGCGCACCGGCGCCGACGAGCTGATCCTCACCAGCGCGATGTTCGATCATGCCGCGCGCAAGAAGAGCCTGACGATCGCCGCGGAGGCGATGCAGTCTCTATAAGCTCCTCCCTCGCGCAGCGGGGGAGGTGGCGCGCGCAGCGCGACGGAGGGGGCCTCTCCCCGCGACGTCGCCCGCGGAAGTGCCCCCTCCACCACCGCTCCGCGGCGGTCCCCCTCCCCCGCTTCGCGAGGGAGGATCAGACGGGCTGCATCGCCTCGCGATCGCGGTCGATGCGTTCGCGCGTGCTCATGAACGGCCCCACCGGCGTGCGTTCGGACGCGAAGCGCGCCAACCCGACCGGCGGCATGTCGAGATAGACCGCCTCGATCCCGTTTCGCGAATAGGCCTCGTGCCAGAAGCCCGCGCCGCCATTGTCGGCGAGGAAGCTCTTCCACCAGCCCGAATGCGGCGCGCTGCGCGTGAACGCCTCGAGGCTCTCGAGGTCGCGCCAATATTGCCGGATGCCGACATGGTTGAGGCTCCACAGGAAATTGTCGTGGCCGAGCAGCCCCTCGGGCGGGTCGCGCTGAATTTGCGTAAGGCCCCGGCCGATCCGCAGCACCGAGAAGAGGCCGCGCACGCTGCGGATGCGCAGGCCGAGCAGCACCATCACCAGATCCGGATAGCCCGAAAGATCGACCGACCGCCGCTCCACCTTGGCTTGCATTGCATGTCTCCGCTTGTTTACTGTGTAAACATTAGCGGAAGCTGCTTACGGTGTAAACATGCTGCGGGATGCGTTGGTCAAGGCGGCGCTGGATATGCTCGAGCAGGGCGAAGAGCCCAGCCTGCGCGCAGTCGCGCGGGCCGCCGGCGTCTCGGCGATGGCGCCGTACCGGCACTTCGCCGACAAGGCGGCACTGCTCTCGGCGGTCGCCGAACAGGGCTTCGCCGCACTGGCGGTGGCGCTGGTCGCCGCGGACGTCGATACCGATCCCCGCGCGGCGCTGATCGGGCAGGGGCTCGCCTATATCGCGTTCGCGCGGGCGCGGCCGGCGCTGTTCCGGCTGATGTTCGCGAGCGATTTCGCGCTCACGCTCGGCGACGATTCGGGTGCCTTCGCGACGCTCGCCGATCGGGTCGCCAGTCTCGGTGCGCGCGATCCGCAGGCGGCGACGACGCTCAGCTGGGCGACGGTGCACGGGCTGGCGATGCTGGCGCTCGACGGGCGGCTGCCCGATCTGGGCGAGGATGGCGAGCGGCGGGTGGTCGCGCTGCTCGCCGGCGCGCTCTAGGTTCAGCTCGCGGCGGGCAGCCGCAGCCGGACGAGCAACCCGCCGAGATCCTCGCTCTCCTCGAGGCTGACGGTGCCGTCATAGATTTCGGCGACGTCGCGGACGATCGCGAGCCCGAGCCCCGTACCCGGCTTGCCGCTGTCGAGCCGCACCCCGCGATCGAAGATGCGGATTCGATCGGCATCGGGAATGCCCCGGCCGTCATCCTCGACGAGGATCTCGACGAATCCCGCTTCGATCCGTGCGGTGATGAACACGCTGCCGCCGCCATATTTGGCCGCGTTCTCGACGAGGTTGCCGAGCAGATCGTCGAGGTCCTGCCGCTCGATATGCGCGACGAGATCCTTCTGCCCGTCGATGTCGATCCGCACCGCCGGGTAGAGCCGCGCCACCGCGCGCTCGACTGCCTCGATCGACGGCCAGACCATCGCGCGGCTGTGCGCGCTGCCGCGCCGGCCGACCGCGCGGGCGCGGGCGAGATGGTGGTCGATCTGGCGGCGCATCGTCCGCGCCTCGCGCAGCACGGTGGGGGCGAGGTCTTCCTGCGCCGCCGCCGCGGCGTTCATGATCACGCTGAGCGGGGTCTTGAGCGCGTGCGCGAGGTTGCCGGCGTGGCGGCGTGCCTCCTCGGCCTGGCGGTCGTTGTGCTCGACCAGCGCGTTCAATTCCTCGACCATCGGAGCGATCTCGGCGGGCATCCGGTCCTCGATCCGCTTGGCCTTGCCGGCGCGCAGCCGGGCGATCTCCTTGCGGACCTTGCGCAGCGGCAGGAGGCCGTACCAGGTCTGCAGGCCGACCATCACGATCAGCCCGAGCCCGAGCAGCACGAAGCTGCGCACCAGCGTCCGCCGCAGCGTGGCGATCTGCGCGTCGAGCCCGTCGCGGCTCTGGGCGATCTGGAACCGCCAGCGCACCGCCGAGCCGGGGAGCTTGAGGTCGCGCTCGGCAATGCGCAGCATCTGGTTGCCCGAATCGTCGCTCTCGCGGTCGGCGCGTGCGGTTTTGTCGACGAACTCGTCGCTGTTGTAGATGTGGAGGTCGCGGTCGTCGTGGCGCTGGTTGACGCGCAGCCTGCGGTCCCAGAGCGAGCGCGACTTATAGGGTTCGAACCCCTCGCCGCTGATCTGCCAATAGGCACCCGATCCGGGCTCGAGGAAGCGCTGATCGGCGAGCTCGCGGTTGTTCACCACCTCGCCGTCCGGACCCAGCTCGGCGGTGACGATCATCGAGTTGAGCAAATATTCGAGCTGCTCGTCGAAATTGCGTTCGAGTGCGTCGGTAAGGATGCGGTTGAGTCCGACGCCGCCGCCAACCAGCAGGATCATGATCCACGCCGCGGCGATGACGATCATCCGCCGGCTCACCGAGCCGGTCGCGCGCGGGGCATAGTGCCGCGGCGGCGGCTCGGTCACCGCGTCATGGTCGGGGGACGGGACGCTGTCCCCGGCTTCGGCCATGTCAGGCGCCCGCGGGTTCCTCGAGGCTGTAGCCGAGGCCCCGGATGGTGGTGATCACATCGGGCCCGAGCTTCTTGCGGATCCGCGTGACGAAGACTTCGATCGTGTTCGAATCGCGATCGAAATCCTGATCGTAGATATGCTCGATCAGCTCGGTGCGGCTGACCACCTTGCCCTTGTGGTGGAGCAGGTAGCTGAGCAGCTTGTATTCCTGCGCGGTGAGCTTGATCGGCTCGCCCGCCTTGGTGACCTTGCCCGAGCGGGTGTCGAGCCGGATGTCGCCCGCCATGAGCTCGGCCGAGGCATTGCCCGAGGCGCGGCGGATCAGCGCGCGGAGGCGGGCGATCAGCTCCTCGGTCTGGAAGGGCTTGGCGACATAGTCGTCGGCGCCTGCATCGAGCCCGGCGACCTTGTCCGACCAGCTGTCGCGCGCGGTCAGCACCAGCACGGGCGTGGTCTTGCCTTCCTTGCGCCAGCGGTCGAGCACGGTGAGCCCGTCGATCTCGGGCAGGCCGAGATCGAGGATCACGGCGTCATATTGCTCGGTCGAGCCGAGGAAATGCCCCTCCTCGCCATCGGTGGCGAGATCGACCGCATAGCCCGCGCCCTCGAGCGCGTTGCGAAGCTGCTGTCCGAGATTGGGTTCGTCCTCGACGATCAATAGCCGCATTCTAGTTCCTGCTCCCTCGCGCGTCTTCCCGCGCTCAATCGCCCGTGCGCCGGATGATGTTCCCCGTCCGCCCGTCCGCGTCGACCCAGATCACCGATCCATTGCGCAGGAACTTGAGCGTGTAAATGTCCGTGGCCGGATCATAGTCGAATCCGAGATACTGCGCCCCCGGCATGCGGGGGACGACGCGGCGCTCGATCTCGCGCACCGGCAAATTCTGGCCCTTGAGGCGGCGCTGGCTCGCGGCTTGCTGGTTGCTGTCCTGCCCCTCGGGCGGCACGCGCGCGTCGGCACCCCCGACCAGCGAGAGGGCTGCCAGGCACGCGCAGAAAACGGGCTTAACCAGCATCTTCATCCGCATGGCATAGGGTCCGGCCATTGAATAGCCCCTGAACGCCGGTGTCAGCCGACTGTAACTTGCGGTGCATCGGCCCGCGCCCTAGGTGGCCCGCCATGGCTGCACCTGTACTTGCATATGAGGGCCTCGGGCTGATCCAGGGCTCGGGCTGGCTGTTCCGCGGGCTCGACCTCTATATCGGCGCGCGCGACCGGCTGGCGCTGATCGGGCGCAACGGCGCGGGCAAGTCGACCCTGCTCCGGCTGATCGCCGGGCGGATCGATTGCGACGAGGGCCGCCGCACGATCCAGCCGGGGACGCATGTCGTGCTGCTCGAGCAGGATCCGCAGGTCACCGGCTTCGCCACCTTGCTCGATTTCGTCCTTGCCGGCGACGACGCCCCCGAACGTCACGAGGCAGAGGCGATCGCCGGCCAGCTCGGCATCGATCTCGGGCGCGAGGCGGCCACCGCCTCGGGCGGCGAGCGCCGCCGCGCCGCAATCGCGCGCGCGCTGGCGCAGAACCCCGACGTGCTGCTGATGGACGAGCCGACCAACCATCTCGACATCGCCGCGATCGACTGGCTCGAGAGCTGGCTGAGCCGCTACAACGGCGCGTTCATCGCGATCAGCCACGATCGCACCTTCCTTACCCGGCTGACCAAACAGACTTTGTGGCTCGACCGCGGGACGATCCGCCGCGCCGAGATCGGGTTCGGCGGGTTCGAGGCGTGGACCGATCAGGTCTATGCCGAGGAGGAGCGCAACGCCCAGCGGCTCGACGCCAAGCTCAAGATCGAGGAGCATTGGCTGCTTCGCGGCGTCACCGGCCGCCGCCGGCGCAACCAGGGCCGGCTCTCCAAGCTCAAGGAAATGCGCGCCGAGCGCGCCGCGATGATGGGGCCGCAGGGCGCCGCCAAGCTCGCGATCGGTTCCGACGATGCCCAGACCAAGGTGGTGATCGACGCCAAGAACATCACCAAGCGCTTCGGGGACCGCACGATCATCAAGGATCTGACGCTGCGGGTCACGAAGGGCGACCGGATCGGCGTGGTCGGCAGGAACGGCGCGGGCAAGACGACGCTGCTCAGGCTGCTCACCGGCGAGCTCGCCCCCGACGAAGGCAGCGTGCGGCTGGCCAAGACGCTCGACGAAGTGATCATCGACCAGCAGCGCAGCCTGATGGACCCGACGAAGTCGGTGCGCGACGTGCTGACCCAAGGCGGCGAGTGGATCGAGGTGCTCGGGGTCAAGAAGCACATCCACGGCTATCTCAAGGAGTTCCTGTTCGAGCCCAATCTCGCCGACGCGAAGATCGGCACGCTCTCGGGCGGCGAGCGCTCGCGGCTGCTGCTCGCGCGCGAGTTCGCGCGGCCTTCGAACCTGCTGGTGCTCGATGAGCCGACCAACGATCTCGACCTCGAGACGCTCGATCTGCTCCAGGAAGTGATCGCCGACTATGAAGGCACCGTGCTGATCGTCAGCCACGACCGCGACTTTCTCGACCGCACGGTGACGGTGACGCTCGGGCTCGACGGCAGCGGCAAGGTCGATGTCGTCGCGGGCGGCTATGCCGATTGGGAGGCGCGCCGCACGCAGCGCGTGGAGCCGAAAAAGGCGACGGCGCCCAAGCCCCCAGCCGAGGCGCCGAAGGCGAAGGCGACCAAGCTCAGCTACAAGGATCAGCGCGACTATGATCTGCTGCCGAAGCGGATCGAGGAAATCGAGGCGCAGATCGCGAAGGACGAAGCCGCGCTCGCCGATCCCGATCTCTACACGCGCGATCCCGGCAGGTTCGCGAAGCTGGGCGACGCGATCGGCAAGCTGCGCGACGAGAAGGACGCCGCCGAGCTGCGCTGGCTCGAGCTGGCCGAGCAGGTCGAGGCGCTGGGCTAGGCCTCGAGATCGACGGTGACCGTGGTCCCTTCGGGCCCGGTCTCTACTCGCATCGTGCCGCGCGCCTGGCGGACGAAGCCGTCGATCAGCCGCTGGCCGAGCCCGCCGGCCCGGCCCCTGGTGCGGGTTTCCGCGCTCATCCCGATGCCGTTGTCGGTCACCGTCAGCCGCCAGCCCGGCGCCTGCGCGGCAAAGCGCACCTCGATCAGGCCGCCCTCGCGCCCGCCAAAGGCATGCTTGGCGGCGTTGGTGACGAGCTCGTTGACGACCAGCCCGATCGAGACCGCGCGGTCGCGCGGCAGCGCGCCGTGATCCGAAGCGCAGTCGAGCGTGATCGCCCCGCGCAGGAACAGCGCCTCCGACAGCGCGGCGCACAGCTCGTGGAGATAGGTCGCCATGTCGACCGCCCCGGGCGTCGCGCCGCCGCGATAGAGATGGCGGTGCGCCCGGGCGATGCTCTCGACCCGGGCGAGCGCGCTGCCCAGCGCATCGGCGGTCTCGCCGTCGCCGGCGCGGCGGCGCTGCATGTCGAGCAGCGAGGCGACGAGCGTGAAGTTGTTCTTCACCCGGTGGTCGAACTCCTCGAGAAACAGCTCGCGATCGGCGATCTGGCGGTCGCGCTCGTGCGCGGCGCGGCGGACCGAGCGGCGGAACATCTCGGCGAGCGCCACGGTGATCGCGGCCGAGATCACCACCGAGGCCAGTGTCACGGCCTGTTCGGGATTCTCGAAGCGGAACGCGCCCTTGATCGGATAGAGATAATACCAGCCGAACCCGATCGATACCGCGCTCGTCGTCACCCCGGCGAGCCCGCGCGCGAACAGCGTGGCGATCATCGCCGCGGGGAAGATGAGCGTGAAGATCGCGGCGCCGGGCACCAGCGCGTCGAGCAGCGAGCGGATCAGCGCGGCGCAGGCGGTGGCGAGCAGCCCGATCGCGATCGACGTGACCCAGCGCGGCACCCAGGGCGCCAGCCAGTCGGGCAGATCAAGTTCTCCGAGGCGCCCCATAGTCGCGGGATGAGGCGGCTGCGCGGGCGGCAAGTCAAGCATCGGTGACGGCGAAGTTGATCTCCATCAATATTTTTACAGCGATTTGCCCGATCTTCCGGCGAGATCGACAACATATTGCCATGCGACCCGCCCGGACCGACTCCCGCGTCGCGTTGCCCAATTGATCGCCTCGGCCGGATCGAATTCGAGGCCGTGCGCTTCGGCATAGCCGCGGACGATGTCGACATAGATGTCCTGATCGATCGCGTGGAAGCCGAGGCTCAACCCGAAGCGGTCGGCAAGCGCGAGGCTGTCGTCGACCGAATCGCGCGGATTGATCGCGCTCGCCTGCTCGGCGATGTCGCGCGGGATCAGATGGCGGCGGTTCGAGGTGACGATCAGCCTTGTATTGGCCGGCCGCGCCTCGGCCCCGCCCTCGAGCAGCGAGCGTAGTGCGCGGGCGTCGCCGGCGGCGTCGAAGCCGAGATCGTCGAGGAAGATCACGAACGGCCGCGCCGATGCGGCGAGCAGCGCGAACAATTCGGGCAGCGCGTCGAGATGCTGGGTGACCGCCTCGACCAATGCGAGATTGCCGCCCGCCGCCTGGACTGCGGCGACCGCGCTCTTGACCAGGGCCGACTTGCCCGTGCCGCGCGCGCCCCAGAGCAGCACGTCCTGCGCGGCATGCCCCCCGGCCAGGCGCCCGAGGTTGGCGACCAGCGCATCGCGCTGCGGCGTCATGCCGCGGAGCATCGCGAGCGGCAGCGGCGCGAAGGCGCGGGCGGCGGCGAGGCTGTGCCCGCGCCAGACATAGGCGGGATGGGCGAGCGGATCGGCAGGCGGCGCGGGCGGCGGGGCGAGGCGCTCGAGCGCTTCGGCGATGCGGGTCATCGGGTCGGTCATCGCGGGCGGCTATAGGATGCGCCGGACCGAAATCCTACGCCGCTGCGCGAGTCGCGTAGGATTTGCGGGGCCTGGAGTCGCAAGAGTCGCGATCAAACGACTCTTGCGTTGCGCGGATTGGAAATATTGTTGCGTCGGAAAATCCAACAAAACGGATCGACGATGTCAAAGAGCCGACGGGATTGTGACATCGGCCGCGCGTGTAGGACAGTTCGCGTTCGTCACCCCGCCGCGCGCGGGAGCGGCCCTCACGCCCCGTCCGCCGCCAGCCCCTTCAACCGGTACAGCGTCTCGAGCGCCTCGCGCGGGCTGAGCGCGTCGATGTCGAGGCCGTCGAGCTCGGTGCGCAGCGCGTCGACCTTTTCCTCCTCGGCCTCCGCCGCTGCGGCGAACAGCGGCAGATCGTCGAGCCCCGCGGCGATGCCGCCGGTCTTCGCGCGGCCGGCCTCGAGCTTGTCGAGCACGGCCTTGGCGCGCTTGATCGTGAGCGGCGGCAACCCGGCGAGGCGGGCGACGGCGAGGCCGTAGCTGCGATCGGCCGGGCCCTCGGCGACTTCGTGGAGCAGGACGAGATCGCCCTTCCATTCGCGCGCGCGGACATGGTGCAGCGTCAGCGCGTCGCAGCGCTCGGCGAGGCGGGTGAGCTCGTGATAATGGGTCGCGAACAGGCAGCGGCAGCGATTGTCCTCGTGGATCGCCTCGACCACCGCCCAGGCGATGGCGAGCCCGTCATAAGTCGAGGTGCCGCGGCCGACCTCGTCGAGGATGACGAAGCTGCGCGGCGTCGCCTGGGCGAGGATCGCGGCGGTCTCGACCATCTCGACCATGAAGGTCGAGCGGCCGCGCGCGAGATTGTCCGACGCGCCGACGCGGCTGAACAGCCGGTCGACCAGCCCGAGCGTCGCCGAAGCGGCGGGGACATAGCTGCCGGCCTGGGCGAGCACCGCGATCAGCGCGTTCTGGCGCAGGAAGGTCGACTTGCCGCCCATGTTCGGGCCGGTGACCAGCCAGAGCCGCGACTCCTCGGAGAGCTTGCAGTCATTGGCGACGAAGCGCCCGCCGGTGCGCGCGATCGCTTCCTCGACCACCGGGTGGCGCCCGCCCTCGATCTCGAAACAGCCATGATCGACCAGCGCCGGACGTGCCCAGCCGCCCTCGGCGGCGCGCTCGGCGAGGCCGGCAGAGACGTCGATCCGGGCGAGCGCGTCGGCGGTGGCAGCGATCGCCTCGCGGCGTTCGAGCGCTTTGGCGGTGAGATCCTCGAGATGCGCCGCCTCCGCGGTGAGCGCATGCGCGCCGGCCTGCGTCACCTTGAGCGCGACGTCGTGGAGATCGGGGGCGTTGAAGCGCACCACGCCGGCGAGTGTCTGGCGATGGGTGAAGCCGCTCTCAGGCCTCATCAGCGGATCGGCGGCGCGGGCCGGAACCTCGATATGATAGCCGAGCACGCCGTTGTGGCGGATCTTGAGAGCGGCGATGCCGGTGCGCGCGCGGTATTCGGCCTCGAGCGCGGCGATCGCGCGGCGGCCGCCGGCGCCGGCATCGCGCAGATCGTCGAGCGCGGCGTCATAGCCTTCGGCGATATAGCCGCCATTGGATGCGTCGATCGGCGGCTCGGGGACGAGCGCGCGTGAGAGCAGGTCGATCAGCGCGCCGTGCCCGCGCAGCTGCGGCGCCAGTTCGGCGAGGAGGCGCGGAGGCTCGGCGATCGCGTCGAGCCGCTCGCCCAGCCGCCACGCGCCGTCGAGCCCGTCGCGCAGCTGGCCGAGATCTCGGGGGGATCCGCGCCCGGCGGCGAGCCGGCCGAGCGCGCGGCCGATATCGGGAAGCGCGCGCAAAGCGCCGCGGACGAGATCGCGCAGCCCCGAATCGTCGTGGAGGCGTTGGACCAGATCGAGCCGGGTCTCGATCGCGGCGCGGTCCATCAGCGGCGCGGCGATGTCGAGGCCGAGCAGCCGCGCGCCGGCGCCGGTGACGGTGCGGTCGACTGCGTCGAGCAGGCTGCCCTTGCGCGTGCCGGCCTGGCTGAGGCTGAGCTCGAGGCTCTCGCGGGTGGCGGCGTCGATCGCCATCGCCGCGTCGGTGCGGCTGAGGCGCGGCGGGCGCAGGAACGGGAGCGATCCCTTGGCGGTGTGGTCGAGATAGGCGACCAGCCCGCCCGCCGCGGCGAGCGCCGCGCGCGAGAAGCCGCCGAACCCGTCGAGCGTGGCGACGCCGAACAGCCGCTCCAATCGCGCCTCGCCCCCGGCGCTGTCGAAATCGGGCTTCGGCCGCGTCGCGGTGGCGAGCTCGGCGAAGCCGGTGCCGTCGCAGGCGATCGTCTCGGCGGGGTTGAGCCGGGCGAGCTCGGCGGAGACGCGATCGGGACTGGTCTCGATCACTTCGAACCGGCCGGTCGAGATATCGGCGCAGGCGATCGCCACCCCGGTCGCCGCCTCGCCGATCGCGGCGCACCAATTGGCGCTGCGGCTGTCGAGCAACGCCTCCTCGGTGAGCGTGCCGGCGGTGACGACGCGGACGATCGCGCGGTTGACCAGCGCCTTGGAGCCCATCCGCTTGCGCGCGGCCTCGGGCGTCTCGGTCTGCTCGGCGACCGCGACGCGGTGCCCGGCCTTGATCAGCCGGGCGAGATAGCCGTCCATCGCATGGACCGGCACGCCGCACATCGGGATGCGCTCGCCGTCATGCTCGCCGCGCGCGGTGAGCGCGATGTCGAGCACCGCGCTGGCGATCCTGGCGTCGTCGAAGAACAGCTCGAAGAAATCGCCCATCCGATAGAAGAGCAGGCAGTCGCCGGCCTCGGCCTTGAGACCGAGATATTGCGCCATCATCGGAGTGGGAGCCGCGGAGGACATGCGGCCCCGGGTTAGCCGAAGCGGCCGGGCGATCAACACCCGTGCGGTGGATTTCCTGGGGACAAAGGGGAAGGCTGCGACCGAAGCCTGTCTCTGATCACGTCATCCCGGAAGCCAATTTTCGCCAAATCTCCGATTTGGCCAGCAAATTGCGCTGTCCGGGATCCACCGGGAGGCAATGGCTGGTGGAGCGGTGGATCCCGGACAGTAAGGCTTTCCAGCGTAAAACCTGGCGGTTTTCCGGGAAAGCCTAACTTCCGGGATGACGGATCTGGTCGGGCGGGACCGAACCTCGATGGCATCCCGGCGGGCGCGTCTTCGGCTCGCACCCACCCGCTACCCCTTCCTGGCAGGGAGGGGCAAGGAGAAGCTGGTAGCGCTATCATATTTTCGTATACGCCGGTTTCCGGACGAGTTGCGGCCCCCGGATGCCGCTCCTAAAGGAATGGTATCAGGAGAGGTGCATGGCTGAGGAATCGAACGTCCAGTTTTCGGAGCGCGAGGCGCTTCTCTATCATTCCGAAGGCCGGCCGGGGAAAATCGAGATCATCGCCTCGAAGCCGATGGCGACCCAGCGCGATCTCGCGCTGGCCTATTCGCCCGGCGTCGCGGTGCCGGTGCGCGCGATCGCCGAGGATCCGGCGCTCGCCTATGACTATACCGCCAAGGGCAATCTGGTCGCGGTGATCTCCAACGGGACCGCGATCCTCGGCCTCGGCAATCTCGGCGCGCTCGCCTCCAAGCCGGTGATGGAAGGCAAGGCGGTGCTGTTCAAGCGCTTCGCCGATGTCGATTCGATCGATCTCGAGCTCAAGACCGAGGATGTCGACCGCTTCATCGACGCCGTCGAGCTGATGGAGCCGAGCTTCGGCGGGATCAACCTCGAGGACATCAAGTCGCCCGAATGCTTCGTGATCGAGCAGACGCTGCGCGAGCGCATGAACATCCCGGTGTTCCATGACGACCAGCACGGCACCGCGATCATCGCCGCGGCGGGGCTGATCAACGCGCTCCATCTGACCGGGCGCGACATCAAGAATGCGAAGTGCGTGATGCTCGGCGCCGGCGCGGCGGCGATCGCCTGCGCCGAGCTGATCAAGGCAATGGGCTTGCCGCACGACAATCTGCTGATGCTCGATCTGACCGGGGTGATCTATCAGGGCCGGCAGGAGAGCATGAACCAGTGGAAGTCGGCGCATGCCGTCGCCACCGACAAGCGCACGCTGGCGGATGCCCTCGACGGCGCCGACGTGTTCTTCGGGCTCGCCTCGGCCAATTCGCTGCCCGCCGAGCTGCTCAAGACGATGGCGCCCAACCCGATCATCTTCGCGATGGCCAATCCCGATCCCGAGATCAGCCCGCCGCTCGCCAAGGCGGCGCGCCCCGACGCGATCATCGCGACCGGGCGTTCGGACTATCCGAACCAGGTCAACAACGTGCTCGGCTTCCCGTTCATCTTCCGCGGCGCGCTCGACGTGCGTGCGACGACGATCAACGACGCGATGAAGATCGCCGCGGCGCGCGCGCTCGCCGAGCTGGCGCGCCAGCAGGTGCCCGAGGAAGTCGCGCTCGCCTATGGCGTCCAGCACAGCTTCGGCCCCGACTATATCATCCCCGCGCCGTTCGATCCGCGGCTGATGGAGATCGTCCCCGCCGCAGTGGCGCAGGCGGCGATGGATTCGGGGGTGGCGACCAAGCCGATCGAGGATTTCGCTGCCTATCGCCAGTCGCTTCGCGCCCGGCTCAACCCGACCACCTCGGTGCTCACGCTCGCCTATGAAGGCGCGCGCGCCAATCCGAAGCGGGTGATCTTCGCCGAGGCCGAGGAGGAAGTGGTGCTGCGCGCGGCGATCGCGTTCAAGGAAGGCGGCTATGGCACGCCGGTGTTGGTCGGGCGCGAATCGGTGCACGATCGGCTGCGCGCGCTCGGCGCCAACCCGGACGAGTTCGAGCTGCACAACAGCGTCAATTCGCCGTTGGTGCCCGAGATGGTCGAGTTCCTCTACACGCGGCTCCAGCGCCGCGGCTATCTGCGCCGCGACGCCGAGCGCATGGTCAATCGCGACCGCAACATCTTCGGCGGGCTGCTGCTTCAGCTCGGCAAGGCCGATGCGATGATCACCGGCGTGACGCGCACCTGGGCCGAATCGATGCGGCAGGTGAAGCGCGTGATCGATCCGCAGCCGGCGCGCACGCCGTTCGGGATGCACGTGCTGGTCGGCCAGTCGCACACCGTGTTCATCGCCGACACCACGGTCAACGAGCGCCCCAATGCCGAGGAGCTCGCCGACATCGCCGAGGGCGCGGCGCAGGTCGCGCGGCGGATGGGGCACGAGCCGCGCGTGGCGTTCCTCAGCTATTCGAACTTTGGCAATCCCGAGGGGCAGTGGCTCGACAATGTCCGCGGCGCGATCAAGGTGCTCGACGGGCGCACGGTCGAGTTCGAATATGAAGGCGAGATGTCGCCCGACGTCGCGCTCAATCCGCGCCAGATGGCGAACTATCCGTTCTGCCGCCTGTCGGGCCCGGCCAACGTGCTGATCATGCCGGGGCTCCAATCGGCCAACATCTCGGCCAAGCTGCTCCGCGAGCTCGGCGGCGACTCGACGATCGGGCCGATGCTGATCGGGATGGAGAAGCCGGTCCAGATCGCGCCGATGACCGCCAGCGCGAGCGAGCTGGTGACGCTGGCGGTGCTGGCGGCGGGCGGGATCGCGCGCTGACGGGCCGCGCCCGACGGCGCAAGCCCGGACCATAATCGCCGCTTGCTGCTACAAATGTAGCATGCTACAAATGTAGCAGGCTGGGATATCAGTCGCAGGAGGGTCCGGGTGATCGAGTCGCTGCCGCGCCGCGAGCGCGAGGTATTCGAAATATTGTGCAGCCTCGGCGAGGGCACCGCCGCGGCGGTGCGCGGCGCGCTGGCCGAGCCGCCGAGCGACTCGGCGGTGCGGACTTTGTTGTCGCGGCTGGCGGCCAAGGGACTGGTCGCGCATCGCACGGTCAACCAGGCCTATGTCTATGCGCCGGTCGCGCAGGCCGGGGAGGTCGCCGAGACCGCGCTGCAGCGGCTGGTGCAGACCTTCTTCCAGGGATCGGCGGCGCAGGCGGCGACGGCGCTGCTCGGCATGGAGCCGGGGCTCGACGCGCAGGAGATCGACATGCTCCAGCGCGCGATCGACAAGGCGCGGAAGGAGGCCGAGTGATGCTCGAGCTGCTCCTCGATCTCGGCTGGAAGTCGGGACTGATCGCCGCGCTCGCCCTGCTCGCCAACCGGCTGCTGCGCCGGCGCCCGGCGGGGGAGCGCGTGGCGCTGCTCCGCGCGGCGCTGGCGGCGTTGCTGCTGCTTCCCGTGCTGGCGCTCGCCGGGCCCGAGCTCGAGCTCGCGGTGCTCCCGGCGATCGAAGCGGCGCCGGTGGCGCTGGCGCTTCCCGCGACAGGAGTGATGGTCGACGCGACGCCGGTGGCGTCCTTCGACTGGCTGGCCGCGCTCTATGCGGCGGGCGCGGGGCTGTTGCTGCTGCGCCTCGCCGCCGGGCTGGGCACCTTGTGGCGCTGGACGCGCGCGGCAGTGCCGGCCAGCGACGCGCGCTGGCTTGCCGCGATGCGCGCCGCGCGGCTGCGCCGGCCGGCGCGGCTGCTGGTCACCCCGCGCGTCGCCGCGCCGGTGAGCTGGGGGATCTCGCCGGCCTGGGTGCTGATCAGCCCCGCCACCGAGCGCGCGGCGGGGCAGGCCGAGGCGGTGATCGCGCACGAGCTGGCGCATATCCGCCGCTTCGACTGGCCGGTGCTGATCGCGGCGCAGCTGGCGACGCTCGTCTTCTGGTTCAATCCTTTGGTGTGGCTGCTCGGCCGCGAGCTGGCGCGGCAGACCGAGCTGGCGGCGGATGCCGAGGCGCTCGGGCATGTCGGCCGCGCCGACTATGCCCAGACGCTGCTCGCGCTGGCCGGCGGCACGGCGCATCGATCGGCGTGCGGCATGTCGATCGGGCACAGCGCGCTGGGGCGGCGGATCTGCTGCGTGCTCGAGGCGGGCGCGGCGCGGCCGGCGCGCCGATGGGTCTGCGCGACGATGCTGATCGCCGCACCGCTTGCCGCGGCGCCGCTCGCCGCGATGCAGCTGGTGCCCGCGACCGTGCCGGCACCTGCGGTGGCGGCGCCGCCGGCGACCTCTGTGGCCGCGCCCGCGCCGGCGAGCTTTCTCCCGACCGCGCCGGCGGCGGCGGTGCCCGCGCTGCGGCAACCGCGCGCCGCGGTGCGCCGGCCGGCCGCGCCGCGCCCGGTTCGGCCGGTGGCAGCGGCGCCGGCGCGCGAGGCGCCCGTGGCCCCGAGCCTCGTGCTGCAGCTGCACGCCGGACATGCGAGTCCCACTCCACCGGCACCCGACAGCGAGGCTGCGGCGTGGCAGGCGGCGCTCGCGGGGAACTACAAGCCGCCGGCACCGCGCCGCGCGCGCGCCATCGCACCGCACCCTCCGCGGTCTTCGGGCTGGACCGACGCGGATGAGGCGCGCGTCGTCGCCGGCGGGATGACCGAGGCGGCGAAGGGGCTGCGCCTGCGAGCGCAGGAACTCGAGCGCGTCGCCGCCGACGGCGATGTCGCGAACGAGATCCGCCTCGCGCACGCGCGGGCGGCGGGCTCGTTGCGCAGCCAGGCGGAGCGGCTCGACAGACAGGCGAGGCGCAAGCTCAGCGGGATCTGACGCCCGCCCACTTCAAGCGAGGACCGAAAGCAACCGCGCGATTTCGCGCCACGGAGCCGGCTTGCCCGGCGATCAAGGAGACTTGCCATGCGGACTCTGATCTTCCTGCCGTTCGCGCTGCTCGGCGCCTGCGCGTCCGGCGCATCGGCGCAGCCGCTCGAGCCGACGGCGCGTCTCGCTTATGGCGACCTGGCGCTCGACGATGCCGCCGGCCGGGCCGAGCTGCGCGGCCGGGTGGCGACCGCCGCGCGCGGCTTCTGCCGGCAGCACGAGGACGACGTGACGCCGCAGCTGCTGCAGAGCGATCGCTTCTATTGCTTCGAGCAGGTCCGCTCGACGCTGGTCGCCGACATGCCGCGCGCGGTGCGCAATGCCTATCGGCAGGCGCTGCGCGAGGCCGGCGTGTCGGGCCGGCGGCTCTAGCCGTCGATGCTGCCGCCGAGCGAGGCGTTGACGAGCCCGCCATCGACGGTGAGCGTCTCGCCGACGACATAGTCGCCGGCGCGGCTGGCGAGATAGATCGCCGCGCCGGCCATATCCTCGTCGACGCCGATCCGGCCCGCGGGGATGCGCCTGGCGACGCCATCGCCGTGATCGCGCGCGGCCTTGTTCATGTCGCTCGGGAACGCGCCGGGCGCGAGCGAGGAGACGACGATATGGTCGCGGATCAGCCGCGCGGCCATGCGCCGGGTCAAGTGGATCAGCGCCGCCTTGGACGCCTGATAGCTGTAGGTTTCCCACGGATTGACCCGCTGGCCGTCGATCGAGGTGATGTTGATCACCTTGGCGGGGCGGCCGGCAGCGGCGCCCGCCCTGAGCAGATCGTGCAGCGCCTGCGTCAGGAAGAAGGGCGACTTGACGTTGAGGTTCATCACCTTGTCCCAGCCGCTTTCGGGGAAGGTATCGAAATCCTCGCCCCACGCCGCGCCGGCATTGTTGACGAGGATATCGAGCCGCTGCTCGCGCCCGGCGAGGTCGGCGGCGAGCGCGCGGCACCCCTCGACGGTGGCGATGTCGTGTGGCAGCGCGATACAATTCGCGCCGAGCGCGGCGGCGGTCTCTTCGCACGCCTCGGGCTTGCGCGACGAGACATAGACCTTCGCCCCCTGCGCGACGAAGCCGGTGGCGATCATCCGCCCGATCCCGCGCGATCCGCCAGTGACCAGAGCGACGCGGCCATCGAGGCGGAACAGGTTGGTGGTGTCCATATTGATCTCTCCTGTTTTTTCTCCCTCTCCCGCTTGCGGGAGAGGGTCGGGGTGAGGGTTCAGCGGGATGCGGTTCGAGAGTGCATTGCGCTGAACCCTCCCCTGACCCCTCCCGCGAGCGGGAGGGGGAATGGATGCGGCTCTAGCCGCCGCGCTTCAGCACTTCCCGCGCGATGATCAGCTGCTGGATCTGGCTGGTGCCTTCGTAGATCCGGAACAGCCGGACGTCGCGATAGAGCCGCTCGATGCCGTAATCGGCGATATAGCCCGCGCCGCCGAAGATCTGCACCGCGCGATCGGCGACGCGGCCAACCATCTCGCTGGCGAAATATTTGGTGGCGGCGGCTTCCATCGTGGTGTTCTCGCCGGCGTCCTTCCTCGCGGCGGTCTCGAGCATCAGCGCGCGCGCGGCCATCGCCTCGGTCTTCGAATCGGCGATCAGCGCCTGGATCAGCTGGTGCTCGGCGATCGGCTTGCCGAACTGTTTCCGCTCGCTGGCATAGGCGACGCAATCGGCGATCAGCCGCTCGGCGACGCCGACGCACACCGCCGAGATGTGCAGCCGTCCGCGATCGAGCACCTGCATCGCGATCTTGAAGCCCTGGCCCTCCTCGCCGAGCCGGTTGGCGACGGGGACCGGCGTATCGTCGAACACGACATCGGCGACGCGCGCGCCCTTCTGCCCCATCTTCTTCTCGGGCTCGCCGATCGACAGGCCGGGCAGATCGCGCGGGACGAGGAAGGCCGAGACGCCGCGCCCGCCGGGCTCGTCGCCGGTGCGCGCCATCACGGTGAACAGCTGCGCCTTGTCGGCATTGGTGATGAAGCGCTTGGTGCCCGACAGGCGATAGACATCGCCGTCGCGGACGGCGCGGGTCTTCACCGCGCCCGAATCGGAGCCGACATCGGGCTCGGTGAGCGCGAAGCTGGTGATCACCTCGCCGCTGGCGATGCGCGGCAGCCATTCGGCTTTCTGCGCGGGGCTGCCGGCCATCACCAGCCCCTGGCTGCCGATCCCGACATTGGTGCCGAAGGTCGAGCGGAAGGCGGGGGTGGTGCGTCCGAGCTCGATCGCGACCTTGCATTCCTCGACCATCGTCAGCCCGAGCCCGCCATATTCCTCGGCGATCGACAGGCCGAACAGGCCGAGGCCGCGCATCTCTTCGACGATCGCGTCGGGGATCGCATCGGCGGCCTCGACCTCGCCTTCGAGCGGGCGCAGCCGCTCGCTCACGAAGCGGCGGATCGTGTCGATCAGCGTGTCGAAGATTTCGGGGTCGAGCGCCATCGTGAAGCGTTCCTGCTGTTCGAAGGCGAAAGCTATAGCTCCCTATTCGTATGCTGCAAGCCGTACCGAATATTCCAATACGCGTGATTGACTGGGCTAGGACACCACCTATGCTGGTCGGTGCAATCGTGAGCGTGAGAGGATCGTCCGATGGCGGCAGAGCAAGCGAGCAGCGGTGCCGCGGCGATCCCGCCGGTGCGTCGGGTGCGGCAGGGCACGATGCTCGCCTATGGCTTCGGCGCGGTCGCCTATGGGGTGAAGGACTTCTGCTTCTCCACCTTCCTGCTGCTCTTCTACAATCAGGTGCTCAAGCTGCCCTCGGCGCAGGTCGGCTTCGCGATCATGTGCGCGCTGCTGCTCGATGCGTTCATCGACCCGGCGATCGGCTTCCTGTCGGATCGCACCCGCAGTCGCTGGGGGCGGCGGCATCCGTGGATGTACGCCTCCGCCGCGCCGATCGCGCTGGGCTGGCTGCTGCTATGGAACCCGCCGGCCTGGTCGCAGGGGGCGATGCTGGTCTGGGTGTTCGCGAGCGCGGTGCTCGTGCGCACCGCGGTCTCGGCCTATGAGGTGCCGTCGCAGGCGCTGAGCCCCGAACTCTCGGCCGATTATGACGAGCGCACCCGGATCATGGCCTATCGCTACCTGTTCGGCTGGGCCGGGGGGATGGCGATGCTGATCGCGTCGTACAGCTATTTCCTCGCCCCCGAGCCGGGACAGGTGACCGGGCTGCTCAACCGCCAGGGCTATGTCGGCTTCGCCTTTGCCGGGGCGGCGGCGATGTTCGTCGCGATCCTCGTCTCGGCGCTGGGCACGCACCGCGAGATCGGGCGGCTGCCGCGCCCCGAGATCGCGCGTCAGTCGCTCGGCGCCAATTTCCGCGAGCTGCGCGAGAGCGTGCGCAACCGCGCCTTCCTGATCCTGATGGCGGCGGGGATCTGCTATTATTCGGCGCAGGGGATCAGCTACGCGCTGTCCAACTATCTCTACGCGCATGTCTGGGGATTTCGCGGCGCCGACTTCCAGTGGCTCGGGGTGATCCTGCTGCTCGGCGTGGTGGGCGCCTTCCTGATCGCGCCGCGGGTGGCGAAGCGGACCGGCAAGCCGGTGGCGGCGATGGGGTTCATGCTCGCCGCGGCGCTGCTGCTGACGCTGCCCTATTGGCTGCGGCTCGCCGGGGTGTTTCCCACCCCGGGCAACCCGATCCTCGTGCCGCTGCTGCTGTCGATCTTCACGATCAATGCGACCTGCTCGGTTTCGTCGACGATCCTCGGCGCGTCGATGATGGCCGATGTCGTCGAGCATTCGGAAGTCGAGACTGGGCGGCGCTCGGAGGGCGTGTTCTTCGCCGGCGCGTTCTTCATCCAGAAATGCACCAGCGGGCTCGGCATCTTCGTCGCGGGCTCGATCCTCGCGATCGCCGGCTTTCCCGAGGCGGCGAAGCCGGGGAGCGTGCCGGTGGCGACGGTCGATCGGCTGACGATCCTGTTCGCCGGGCTCTATCTCGGGCTCGGCTTCGCGGCGGCGTTCTTCTACCGGCGCTTCCCGTTCGGCAAGGACGAGCATCTCGCGCGGGTCGCGCGGCTGGCGTCGCAAGGATAGTCGCCCCAGCGCGAAGGGGCGTTCGGGGTCCGCAGCACGGGGTGCAGGAAATGCCCGCCGGGGGCGGAACCCCGGCGAGCATCCTTTCCTCCCCAGGAAAGTCTGGCCTCAGGCGACGCGGCCGAGGCGGTGATAGAGATTGGCGTATTTGGTCGATTCCGGCCGATCCTTGATCTGGTGGAGATGCGTGCCGACGGCTTCGCGGAGCAGGCGGAAATCCTCGGTCGAGAAGACGGCGCGGCTGCGTTGGGGTTCGGTCATGGTCGTGCCTCCTTTCAGGCAGCTTGCTGGTTGAACTGGGCGGTCTCGGTGCTCTCGGCGAGCGCGGTGGTCGAGCTGGCGCCGCCGGCCACGGCCTGGGCGATCGCGTCGAAATAGCCGGTGCCGACCTCGCGCTGGTGGCGCGTCGCGGTGTAGCCGTTCGCCTCGGCGGCGAACTCGGCCTGCTGGAGCTCCGAATAGGCGGCCATGCCCCTGTCACGATAGCCGCGGGCGAGCTCGAACATGCCGTAGTTGAGCTGGTGGAAGCCGGCGAGCGTGACGAACTGGAACTTGTAGCCCATCGCGCCCAGCTCGCGCTGGAAACGGGCGATGTCGTCGCGGTCGAGATTCTTCTCCCAGTTGAAGCTCGGCGAGCAATTATAGGCGAGCATCTTGTTCGGATGCGCGCGCCGGATCGCCTCGGCGAAGCGGCGGGCATCGTCGAGATTGGGCTTCGAGGTCTCCCACCACAGCAGATCGGCATGGGCGGCGAAGGCGAGCCCGCGCTGGATGCAGTGATCGACGCCGGTGCCTTCCTTCAGCCGGAAGAATCCCTCGGCGGTGCGCTCGCCGGTGAGGAATTCGTGGTCGCGTTGGTCGACGTCCGAGGTGATCAGCCGAGCCGACTCCGCATCGGTGCGGGCGCAGATCACCGTCGGCACGCCGCAGACATCCGCGGCGAGGCGCGCCGCGTCGAGATTGCGGATATGCGCCTGGGTGGGGATCAGCACCTTGCCGCCGAGGTGCCCGCATTTCTTCTCCGATGCGAGCTGGTCTTCATAATGCACCCCGGCGGTGCCTGCGGCGATATAGGCTTTCATGATCTCGAAGCAGTTGAGCGGCCCGCCGAAGCCGGCCTCGGCATCGGCGACGATCGGGGCGAACCAGTCGCGGGTGGCGCCGCCTTCCATATGCTCGATCTGGTCGGCGCGCTGGAGCGTGGCGTTGATCTTGCGCGCCAGCTCGGGGCCGGCATTGGCCGGGTAGAGCGACTGATCGGGATACATCTGGCCGGCGGTGTTGGCGTCGGCGGCGACTTGCCAGCCCGAGAGGTAGATCGCCTTCAGCCCGGCGCGGACCATCTGCATCGCCTGGTTGCCCGACAGCGCGCCGAGCGCGTGGATATAGTCCTCGCTCTTGAGCAGCTCCCACAGCTTGAGCGCGCCGCGGCGGGCGAGGCTGTGCTCGATCGGCAGCGAGCCGCGCAGCCGGGTCACGTCGTCGGCCGAATAGGGGCGGACGATGCCGTCGAACCGGCCGGCGGGGGCGGAAACGAGATCGTCGAACGGCGTGGTCATCTGTGTGATCCTTCACAAGCGGCAGCGGATGCAATCTGTTTGGCGCGGAAAGTGCGGGAAGGTGAGGCCAAAACGCCTATTTTGGCGTGTTCAGGTGCTCCTCAGGCCAAGTTCGGCTTGTGTGGCTGTAAAGAATCATACAAACTTGGCGCATGGCCGATGCCAAGCTCTTCGCCGGGCACGCGGTGCGCAGGCTGCGCCGCCAGCTCGGGCTCACCCAGGCGGCGATGGCCGAGGCGCTCGACGTCTCGGCCAGCTATCTCAATCTCGTCGAGCGCAACCAGCGGCCGGTCTCGGCGACGCTCCTGCTGCGGCTGGTCGAGACCTATGATTTCGATCCCCGCGCGCTGGCGGCGAGCGAGCCCGGCGGTGGCGCCGAGGCGATCCGGCGGCGGCTCGCCGATCCGATCTTCGCCGATCTCGAGATCGACCGGCACCAGATGGAGGAATGGCTGGCCGGCGCGCCGGGCGGCGCCGAGGCGTTCGCGCGCGCCTATGACCGGATCGGCGGGGGCGGGGCGGCGGAGACCGAGCCCGACGATGCGGGGCGGCAGGTGCGCCGCGAGATCGAGCGCTGGCGCAACCATTTCGCCGATCTCGACGCGGCGGCCGAGGCGCTGGCCGACGAATTGCGGCTGGCGGCGGGCGATCTCTACGGCGCGATGGCCGAGCGGCTGCGGGTGCGGCACCAGCTCTCGGTGCGCATCCTCCCCGCCGATGTGATGCCCGACCGGACGCTGCGGCTCGACCTCCACGCGCGCCAGATCCAGCTGTCGGAGTTGCTCGACGCATCGGCGCGCAGCTTCGCGCTGGCGGGGCGGCTCGCCGAGGAAGCGCGCGGCGAGATCGATGCGCTGGCCAAGGGGGCCGGGCTCGATCGCGCTGCCGAGCGGCTCTACCGGCGGCACCTCACCGGCTATTTCGCCGCGGCGGTGATGATGCCCTATGCACGCTTCCTGCGCGCATGCGAGGCGAGCGGCTATGATCTCGAACTGCTCCAGCGCCGCTTCGGGGCGAGCTTCAGCCAGGTCGCGCACCGGCTGACTACGCTCCAGCGCGTCGGCGCGCGCGGGCTGCCTTTCTTCCTGATTCGAGTCGATCGCGCGGGGCAGGTATCGAAACGATATGCGGGCGCGAGCGGTTCGCCGCTGGTCGAGGGGCCGGGAATCTGTCCGCTGTGGAATATTTTTGCGGGCTTTGCGCGTCCCGACGAACTGCTGGTCCAGCTGCTCGAACTCGAGGATGGCAGCCGCTGGTTCACGCTGGCGCACGCGGTCCGGCCGCAGGGCGATCGCAGCGGGCTGCACGCGCGCTTCGCGATCGGGCTCGGATTGGCGGCGGACAATGCGGGCGGGCTTGCCGTAGCGTCCGGGCAGGACCTCGCCGGTCGGGCGGTGCCCGCCGGGCTCGGCTGCCGGGCGTGCACGCGCCCCGATTGTCCGCAGCGATCGGCCCCGCCGGCGGGGCGCGCGCTGCTGCTCAACGAACGCGAGAGCGGCGTCACGCCCTTCGGTTTCGCGGGCGACTGAGCGGCCGCGGGCGCAACTTTCCGGACACAAAAGGACATAATGCGGTCGGTTTCCTTTGGAACCAGCGCGCTCCGCCCGCGGTTGCGCGTGCGGGTCCGGGTTTCACCCGGCTGCACTCCAGTCCTCACAGGGCTAAAGCCCGGAGGCGTTTCGAGAGGACGTATATGTTGCTTACCCTGGTTGGCCTGTCGATCGCGGCGGCTGCCCCGCAATCGACCGACTCCGCGATCGGCCGCTGGCGCACCGAGACGCGCGGCGGCATCGTCGAGATCCAGCGCTGCGGCGCCTCGATCTGCGGACGGCTGCTCACCTCGGACAAGATCCGCACCGATCCCAACCTGAAGGACGCCAACAACAGCAATGCCGCGCTGCGCGGCCGGCCGCTGCGCGGGCTCCAGATCCTCGCCGGCTTCACCCGCAGCGGCGATGGCTGGACCGGCGGCAAGATCTACAATGCCGAGGACGGCAAGACCTATGGCGCCGACGTGACCCCCGCGGGCCCCGACACGCTCAAGGTCCGCGGCTGCGTGTTCAAGCCGTTCTGCAAGACCCAGACCTGGACCCGCGTGCGCTGACCCGCGCGCGCCCCGCTGCTTTTCAGTATCTGCGTACAAGGACCCCAAAATGTCGTATCTCAAGCTTTCGCTCGTCGCCGCAACCGCGCTGGGGAGCGCGTTCGGATTCGCCGCCTCGGCCAATGCCCAGGCCTTCTACCTCCAGGAACAGTCCGCCCGCGCCGCCGGCCGCGCCTTTTCGGGCGAAGCCGCCGATACCGGCGCCGCGTCCTTGTGGTGGAACCCCGCTGCGATCGCCGGAATGACCGACGCCGAGGCGACTGTGAATGCCTCGCTGATCCTGCCGCGCGGCGAAGTCGCCGATACCGGCACGCTGATCCGCCGTCCGGGCGGCACCTTCGCGCCGGTCGGCGGCGACGCGGCGACGCGCAACCCGATCAACAACGGCGTGCTCCCTTCGGGCGCGATCGCGATCCCGCTCGGCGACCGCGTCGCGGTCGGCCTGTCGGTGACCTCGCCCTACAGCTTCACCACCGACTATCCCGATACGAGCTGGGCGCGCTACAGCGCGCTCAAGACCAGCCTGCGCACGATCGACATCCAGCCGACGCTGGCGGTGGCGGTGACCGACTGGCTGCGCGTCGGCGCGGGCGTGAACGTCGAATATACCGATGCCAGCCTCGCCAACGCGCTGCCCAACGTCAGTGCGGCGCTGCCCGACGGGCGGCAGGAGCTGAAGGGCAATGGCTGGGATCTGGGCTGGAGCGCCGGCTTCCAGATGCACAACGCGTTCGCCACGATCGGCGTGACCTATAAATCGGCGATCAAGCACAACCTCAAGGGCGACCTCGAGGTCAGCGGGCTGGTCGGCCCGCTCGCCGGCTCGAACATGTCGCTGTCGGACATCGAGGCGAATTTCTACACGCCGGCGCAGGTGATCGTCGGCGCGCGCTTCCGCCTGACCGATCGGTTCACGCTCAACGGTCAGGTCGTCCATTATGGCTGGAACAAGTTCGACGCGATCCGCCTCGGCGCGCCGGTCAACGCCGCGCTGCCGCAGAATTATCGCGACAGCTGGAGCCTCGCGACGGGCTTCGACTATGCGGCGTCGCAGAAGCTGACGCTGCGCGCCGGCGTCCAGCACGCCCAGACCCCGACCCGCGACGGCGAGCGCGACGCGCGCGTGCCCGATTCGGACCGCTGGAACTACGGCGTCGGCGCCTCCTATGCGCTGACCCCGGGCTTCACGCTCGATGCCGGCGCCAACTATGTCGACTTCAAGGATGCGACGATCGATCGCGTCACCGCGGCCTATGCTGGCACGGCGGCGCAGACCCCGATCCTGACTTCGGGCGAGCTGCAGGACGCGCATGCGTTCGTGCTGTCGCTCGGCGGGCGGCTGCGTTTCTGACGATCCTGCTCGCCGTCGCTGAACCGATGCGGCGGCGAGCGGTTCTTTCGCGTAGGGCGCGCGTTACGATTTCTTGGGAGTCTTTCGCCTAGCGCGGAGTACGATCAGAAATCTGGAATTTTCAACGTGTTGTCCTTCCTGAGGCCTGCCAACCCCGCGAACGAGGCCGAGCGCCAGGCAGCGGTCGACCGCTATGGCGCGGCGAAGAAGCGCTCGCGCGCCGCCGATGCGCTGGTCGCCGAGGCGGCGACGCTGTTCGACGCCAAGTTCGGCATCGCCACGATCATCGATCGCGAGAAGATGATCGTCACTTCGCGCTATCGCAGCGACCTCGACGAAATCGATCGGGCGATCTCGTTTTGCGGGCACACGATCCTCAACCCCGACAATGTCATGGTGATCTTCAACGCCGGGCTCGACCGCCGCTTCGCGGGAAACCCGCTGGTGCGCGGGGAGCCGAGGATCGCCTTCTATGTCGGCGCGCCGCTGATCGCGCCGACCGGCGAGGTGCTGGGCGCGCTGTGCGCGATCGATACGCTGCCGCGCGCGCAGCTGCTCCCCCAGGCGCGCACCGAGCTGCAGACCCTCGCAAGCCGGGTGACCGACGCGCTGCTCGGCTGATTCGGGCGCTGCATTCGTATTCGTAACGGCGCGGCGGCGGCTTTGCTTGTCAGGCTGCGCGGCCTGCCGCTATCGTAGTCTGTAAACGGTTACAGAGTCGATTTGCGGGAGAGTATCATGCTGCGTGGGCTATGGGCGCTGTGCGCTCTGCTGGTTGCGGTTCCGGCCGCAGCGCAGGTCGAGCAATCGACGACCGCGCGCGCCGACGCCAATGCGCCGACGATCGCCTCTCCCGACGGGCGGATCAGCGTCTCGGTCACCACCGACGGTGACGGGCGGCCGCTCTATTCGGTCAGCCGCGGCGGCAAGCAGATCATCGCCCCCTCGGCGCTCGGTTTCCTGTTCACCGACGCGGCGAAGATGCAGCGCAATTTCCGGATCGAAAGCAAGGCCAGCAGCAGCGTCGACACCAGCTGGGAGCAGCCTTGGGGCGAATGGAAGACGATCCGCGATCGCCACAACGAGCTGCGCGTGCGGTTCAAGGAGAGCAAAGATCTCGGCCGGGTGATGGACGTGGTGTTCCGTGTCTTCGACGACGGCGTCGGCTTCCGCTACGAGCTGCCCGAGCAGCCCAATCTCAAGACCGCGCACATCGCCGACGAGATGACCGAGTTCGCGCTGACGCAGGACGGCGAGGCGTGGTGGATCCCCGGCTCCGAATGGAACCGCGACGAATATCAGTGGAACCGCACGCCGATCTCGTCGGTGCCGCTCGCGCACACCCCGCTGACGGTGAAGCTGAAGGACGGCACCCATATCGCGTTCCACGAGGCGGCGTTGGTCGATTATTCGGGGACGTGGCTCCAGCGGGTCGAGGGGACGAAGTTCAAGACGGTGCTGATCCCGAGTGCCGGCGGGGCCAAGGTGGTGCGCGGCACGCCGTTCGTGACGCCGTGGCGGACGATGATCCTCAGCGACGACGCGCCCGGGCTTTATATGTCGCACATCGAGCTCAATCTGAACGAACCCAACAAGCTCGGCGACGTCAGCTATTTCAAGCCGTCCAAATATGTCGGCGTGTGGTGGGAGATGCACCTCGGCACCGCGGGCTGGGGCTCGACGCCGAAGCCCGGCGCGGCGACCGCCAATGTGAAGCGCTATATCGACTTCGCCGCGAAGCACGGCTTTCCCGGCGTGCTGGTCGAAGGCTGGAATGTCGGCTGGGACACCGAATGGTTCGCCAACGGCAAGGGCTTCCAGTTCGACACGCCGGCGCCGTGGTTCGATGCCGAGGCGCTCGCCGCCTATGCGAAGAACAAGGGCGTCCAGATCATCGGACATCACGAGACCGGCGGCTCGCCGAGCCATTATGAGGATCAGCTCGAGCGCGGCATGGCCTTCGCCGCGGCGCACGGCGAGAGCGTGGTCAAGACCGGCTATGTCACCGATGCCGGGCAGCTCGAGCGCGTCGGGCCGAACGGCGAGCCGCTGCGCGAATGGCATGACGGGCAATTCTCGGCGCAGCATCACCTGCGCGTGCTCGAGATGGCGCACAAATACCGGATCGCGATCGACGCGCACGAGCCGATCAAGGACACCGGGTTGCGGCGCACTTATCCGAACTGGGTGAGCCGCGAAGGCGCGCGCGGACAGGAATACAACGCATGGGGCGAGCCCAAGAACGCGCCCGAGCACGAGGCGAACATGGTGTTCACCCGGATGCTCGCGGGGCCGATGGACTTCACCCCGGGCGTGCTGAGCCTGACCGGCAAGGGCGGCACGCCGATCCTGTCGACCGAGGCCAAGCAGCTGGCGCTCTATGTCGTGCTCTATTCGCCGGTGCAGATGGCGGCCGACCTGCCCGAGAATTACGCGAAGCACATGGCGGCGTTCCAGTTCATCAAGGACGTGCCGACCGACTGGGAGGACACGCGGGTGCTGAACGGCGAAGTCGGCGATTACGTCACCTTCGCGCGCAAGCAGCGCGGCGGGCAGGACTGGTATCTCGGCGCGGTCGGCGACGAGCAGGCGCGGTCGATGGAGGTGAAGCTCGACTTCCTCGCGCCGGGCAAGGCCTATGAGGCGCAGATCTATCGCGACGGCGACGATGCCGACTATCGCACCGAGAAGCGGCACGCGATCATGATCGAGAAGCGGCGCGTGACGGCCGCCGACGCGATGACGCTGCGGCTGGCACCGGGCGGCGGCGTGGCGATCCGGTTCAAGGCGGTGAAATAGCAAGATCCTCCCCCGGAGGGGGAGGTGGCAGCCGCAGGCTGACGGAGGGGTATTCTCCTCGGGCGACGTCGCTCGCGGCACCTACCCCTCCACCGCTACGCGGTCCCCCTCCCCCTCCGGGGGAGGATCTGATCGGGCACCGTAGATTCCGTTTCGGAAACGTGCCTATGATCCACTCCGCAGCGAGGGCAACGGAGGGATCATGGCCACCGATTTCACGCTCAACGGCAAGCCCGCATCGTTCGACGGCGATCCCGAAACCCCCTTGCTCTATGTGCTGCGCGACCATCTCGGGCTGACCGGCACCAAATATGGCTGCGGCATCGCCCAGTGCGGCGCGTGCACGGTGCATCTCGACGGCAAGAACCGGCGCTCGTGCGTGACGCCGGTGTCGATGGTCTCGGGCCGCCAGGTCACCACGATCGAGGGCGTCGCGGGCAAGGAAGCCGAGGCGGTGCACAACGCATGGGTGGCGATCGACGTGCCGCAATGCGGCTTCTGCCAATCGGGGCAGGTGATGTCGGCGATCGGGCTGCTCAGGATCAAGAAGAAGCCGAGCGATTCGGACATCGACGCGGCGATGGCGGGGAATATCTGCCGCTGCGCCACCTATGTGCGGATCCGCCAGGCGATCCACGACGCCGCGCATGCGCTGGAGGCCTGAGCGATGAACGCGATCACGCCCACCCGCCGCAATTTCCTCCAGTCGGCGAGCCTCGTGCTCGGCATGACGCTGCCGCTGGGCAAGGCGGCGAGCGCCGCGCCTGCGCAATCCGGGCTGCCCTTCGCGCCCAATGCGTTCGTCCGGGTGAGCCCCGACAATCTCGTCACCGTGATCATCAAGCATGTCGAGTTCGGCCAGGGGCCGGCGACCGGGCTCGCCACGCTCGTCGCCGACGAGATGGACGCCGACTGGAGCCAGATCCGCGTCGAGATGTCCCCGGCCAACGACCCGCTCTACAAGAACCTCGCTTTCGGGACGATGGGCACCGGCGGATCGACTGCGATCGGCAATAGCTGGCTGCAGATGCGCAGCGCCGGGGCTTCGGCGAAAGCGATGCTGGTCGAGGCGGCGGCGAAGCGCTGGGGCGTGCCGGCGGCGTCGATCAAGGTGTCGAAGGGCGTGGTGTCGAGTGGGAGGCGCAAGGCGAGCTTCGGCGAACTGGCCGCTGACGCGGCGCAGCTCAAGCCGCCCGAGAAGCCGGTGCTCAAGACTCCCGATCAGTTCACCCTGATCGGCCGCGACACCCCCAGGGTCGACAGCGTCGCCAAGACCAACGGCACCGCGATGTTCACGATGGACATCCAGCGCCCGGGCATGGTGCACAGCGCGATCGCGCATCCGCCGGCGTTCGGCGGCACGGTCAAATCGGTGATCGACAGCGCCGCGCTCGCGGTGCCCGGCGTGCTGGCGGTCAAGACGATCCCGCACGGCGTCGTGGTCTATGCCCGCGACAGCTATGCCGCGCGCAAGGGTGTCGCCGCGCTCGACGTGACCTGGGATCTGTCCAAAGCCGAGAAGCGCACGACCGAAGAACTCTATGCGCAGTTCGCCGAGGCGGCCGAGACCCCGGGCAAGCCGGTCGAGAAGACCGGCGACACCGCCGCGGCGCTGCGCGGCGCGGCGAAGAAGCTCGAGGCGGTGTATCAATTCCCCTATCTCGCCCACGCGCCGATGGAGCCGCTCGACGCGGTGCTCGAGATGAACGGCGACCGGCTCGACGTGTGGCTGGGCAGCCAGTTTCAGGTCGGCGAGCTCACCGCGATCGCCGCGACGCTCGGCGTGCCGTTCGAGAAGGCGACGCTGCACCAGCAATTCGCCGGGGGCAGCTTCGGGCGGCGGGTGACTCCGGCGATGGAGTTCGCAGTCGAGGCGGCGCTGGCGTTCAAGGCGTGGGGCAAGGGCCCGGTCAAGCATGTCTGGACGCGCGAGAACGACATCCGCGGCGGGCGCTATCGTCCGCTCGCGGTGCATGTCGTGCGCGGCGGGCTCGATCCTTCGGGCAAGATCGTCGCCTGGGATCAGGTCGTCGCGGCGCAGAGCTTCATGAAGGGCACCCCGATGGAGGGGCCCGAGCTCAAGAACAAGGGTATCGACGATGCGCTCACCGAGGGCATCGCCGAGAGCTACAAATTCGCGAACCATTATGTCGGCCAGCACATCATGGAGGCCGGGGTGCCGACCTTGTGGTGGCGATCGGTGGGCAACACCCATACCGCCTATGCGGTCGAGACGTTCGTCGATCAGCTGCTCGAGATGGCGGGCAAGGATCCGGTCGCGGGGCGGCTCGAACTGATGGAGGACCCGCGGACCAGAGCCGTGCTCGCCAGGGCCGCCGAGATCGCCGGCTGGGGCAGCAAGCCGCCCGCCGGCCGCGCGCGCGGCGTTGCGGCGTGGAAGAGCTTCGGCTCCTATGTCGCGCAGGTCGCCGAGGTGTCGAAGGGCGCCGACGGGCTGCCCAAAGTGCACAAGGTCTGGGTGGCGGTGGATTGCGGGATCGCAGTCAATCCCAATGTGATCCGTGCGCAGATGGAGAGCGGGATCGGCTACGGCCTCGGCCATGCGCTCTATTCGGAAGTCGAGCTCGGCGAGGGCGGGATCGTCAAGCAGGAGAATTTCGACTCCTATCGCTCGCTGCGCATCGCCGAGATGCCTGCGGTCGAGGTGGCGATCCTCGCTTCGGACGCGAACCCGACCGGGGTGGGCGAGCCGGGCCTGCCGCCGATCGCGCCCGCGGTCGCCAATGCGTGGCGCAAGCTCACCGGCAAGGCGGTGCGGCGATTGCCCTTCGCAGTGGGAGGCCGGGCATGAAGGCGGGTGCGCTCGCGCTGGGCGCGGCGGCGCTGACGCTCGGGATCGCCATCGCCGGACAGGCGCGCGAGCAGAAGGTGGAAGGGCTCAGGCCGGTCAGCGCCTTTGCCGGCATCGCCGATCCGGGCGCGCGCTCGGTCGCGATCTTTACCGAGATGGGCAAGGTGATCCAGCATCCGCGCTGCGTGAACTGCCATCCGCGCACCGATCGCCCGCTGCAGGGCGACGCGCAGCTGCCGCACGATCCGCCGGTGTCGCGCGGGCCCGCCGATCGCGGGATGGCGGGGCTCGAATGCGGCACCTGCCACGGGCCGCGCAACGTCGCCTTCGCCAACGGCAAGGGAAGCGTTCCCGGCCATCCCGAATGGCATGCCGCGCCGATCGCGATGGCGTGGGAAGGCAAGACGCTCGGCCAGATCTGCCAGCAGATCAAGGACCGCAAGCGCAACGGCGGCAAGAGCCTCGACCAGATCGCCGAGCACAACGCGCATGATTCGCTGGTCGGCTGGGGCTGGAACCCCGGGCCGGGACGCACCCCGGTGCCGGGGACGCAGGCGCAGTTCGGCGAGCTGACCCGTGCCTGGGTGGCGAGCGGGGCGAAGTGCCCGGCGGGATAAGCGGGTTGCTGGCGGCTCCGGCCTTGTGTGGACGTCGGCGTGAAAGCGGGAATGCCCGATGGCGGACGTCGGTAGCCACCATTTGAGCTGAGAAATATGGCAAGTCCCGCGAACGATCCGCGCTCGACACCTGACCTGTTCGAGCTGGCGCTTCAAGCCGATGACGACGCGGCATGGAGCGCTATTCCAGAGCTTCATCGGCGAGGGTCGAAGGAGGTATTCGATCGAGCGGTGAGCTTGACCCATTCCGACGACGCTTTCCTGCGTATGCGCGGCGCAGATATTCTCGGCCAGCTCGGGTGCCCGGGAAGAACCTTCCCGGCTGAATGCTTCGGGGCGGTCCTGCCCTTGCTCGAAGATTGCGACCTTGCCGTCGTCGATGCCGCGATCTCCGCATTGGGCCACCTCGATCGGGATCGAGCTGCCGGATACGTCGCTCTGTTGCGAACCCATGCGGATGCGCGAATTCGCCTTGGCATTGCAATGGTGCTGGGCGTAGCCACGAACCCGCAAGCACTCGAAGCGCTGGTGCAGCTCACGAATGATCCGGACGATGTCGTCCGTGACTGGGCGGTCTTTGGCATTGGTCGCCAGTCGAACGCTGACACATCCGAGATCAGAGACGCGCTCGCCGCGCGGCTCGACGATCACGATGACGTGGTCCGCCATGAGGCGACCTGCGGCCTCGCACTCAAGCTGGACAGGCGAGCGCTGTCGCCCCTCATAACCATGCTGGAAGCCAATCCGGAGGACTTCGACCTCAAGGAAGCAGCAGGCGCCATGCTGGGGGAACGGGATGGGAGCGATGCGCAAACGTCGGAATTACTCGATCGCCTGCGTCGCATTCTTTGACGGCATGTTGCTTCAGCGCGCGCCGTAGCCGCCACAGAGAGAGTGCCGGCATCCGGGCAGCTTGCCCCGATCAGCGGCGGACCAGCAACACGCCGAGCAGAATGCAGCTCACGCCCGCCACGCGTGCGAGGGTGATCGGGGAGCGATCGAGGCCGAGCAGCCCGAAATGATCGAGAATCACCGCAGTGGTCAGCTGCGCGCCGATCGTCAGGGTGAGGGTGAGCGCCAGCCCCAGCCGCGGCGCGGCGAAGGCGACCGCGGCGACGAAGAAGGCGCCGTACAGGCCGCCGATCCACGCCCAGGGCGGGGCCTGACGCACCGTGGCGAGCGGCGTGCGATCGATCAGCAGCCATGTCGTGAGGACCACCGCGGTGCCGCCGAGGAACGAGATCGAGGCCGCCAGCCACAGCGACCCGGTGCTGCGCGCCAGCATCGCGTTGCTCGGGGTCTGAACCGCGACGCACAGGCCGGCGATGAGCGCGAGAATGATCGGGAGGATGTTCTGCATCGGATCCGCGGAGATTGCGCCCGGAGCGAGCGCGGGTGGCGTGTCAGGCACCTATAGGGTCGCTCGGCGAATGCCGAAAGCCATCCGCGGCCTCGGCGCGCCTGCGACTTGCCGATTGCGGACCGACGCGGCAACATCGCGGCATGACCAAATACCTCATCTCCTTTCCGAGCGAAGCGATGATGGTCACGCCCGAGGAACTGCCGGCGGTCGGCGACGCGGCGCGTGCGGTGATCGTCGAAGCCAAGGCGGCCGGCGTCTATGTCTTCGCCGGCGGCATCCACGAGGGAGTCGATCCGGTACTCGTCTCGGCCGACGGAGCGGTCGCGGCCGAAATCTATCCGGGCAGCCGGCTCGACGGCGGGTTCACCGTGCTCGAATTGCCGACCCGCGAGGACGCGGTCGAATGGGCGCGCAAGATCGCGGTCGCCTGCCGCTGCGCGCAGGAGCTGCGCGCGTTCATGTACGACCCGCTGAGCTAGCGCCCGCCGTCCAGCCGACCCGCGGATCGTTGAAATCCACCACGTCGCGCAGCTCCCAGACGTTCGGATAGCCATAGCCGACAAGGTTGATGAAGGTCTGGATGTTGAGCGCGAGCGCGGGGTTCTTGAGCGGCACCGGGGCGCGGTGGTTCGAGAAATTATTGTTGCAGTAGATCAGGATCGGGCGGTCGCGATTCGGGCCGATCGCGGCGGCGAGCGCCTCGGCGGTGAAGTCGGTGAGCGGCAGGTTGACTGCGCCGTCGATATGGCCGGCGGCGAACTTGTCCGCCGAGCGCGCGTCGAGGATCAGCGCGCCCTTCTCCCCGGCCTTGGCCGTGAACGCGGCGAGATCGAGCAGTCTCCGCGCGCGCACCGAGCGAACGTCGCCGGTGAGCGTGGCGAAGCCGGCATAGTCGATCTGCGGATTGGGGGCGCGATCCTCTGGGGCAGCGAAGAGCAGGGCGAGGGCGGGGAGCAGCATGGGATACTCCTTCATATCCATCAAATCCTCCCTCGCGAAGCGGGGGAGGTGGCACGCGTAGCGTGACGGAGGGGGCTTGGCCGCAAGCGACGCGTCTGCGGAGACGCCCCTCCACCACTTCGTGGTCCCCCTCCCCCGCTTCGCGGGGGAGGATTGGTGCACAGCGTCGTGCATCGGCCCTGCACGGGCGATGAACGCGTTTGCGCGCGTCACCGGCGGCGCTATCACCGCTTCCCAACAAGAGGGGAGATTCCATGGCCAGCCTGTTTCGCCTGAAGCGGATCGTCGCGGAGGAGGATCGGCCGGAGAGCCACCGCCTCCAGCGCACGCTGTCGTGGCCGCATCTCGTCGCGCTCGGCGTCGGCGCGATCGTCGGCACCGGGATCCTCACCCTGATCGGCGTGGGCGCCGATCGCGCCGGGCCCGCGGTGATCCTGTCCTTCGTCGTCGCGGGAGCGATCTGCGCCTGCGCCGCGCTCGCTTATGCCGAGATGGCAACGATGATCCCCGCCTCGGGCAGCGCCTATACCTATAGCTATGTCGTGCTCGGCGAGATCGTCGCCTGGGTGATCGGCTGGAGCCTGCTCGCCGAGTACACCCTCGTCGTCGGCACGGTCGCGGTCGGCTGGTCGGGCTATGCGACGCCGTTCCTGACCGGGATGGGCGTGCCGGGCATGCTGACCCACGGCCCGCAGATGGACGGCTGGCAGGTCGTGCAATGGGGCGTCAACGTGCCCGCGCTGTTCGTCGTCTGGCTCGTCGCCGGGCTGCTGATCCTCGGCACGCGCGAGAGCGCGACGCTCAACGCAATCCTCGTGGTGGTGAAGCTGATCGCGCTCGCGGTGTTCGTCGCGGTGGCGCTGCCCTATTTCAACAACGCCAATCTCGAGCCGTTCGCGCCGTTCGGCTTCGCCAAGCACATGAGCGCCGACGGCGTCGAGCGTGGCGTGATGGCCGCGGCGGCGATCATCTTCTTCGCCTTTTACGGCTTCGACGCGATCTCGACCGCGGCGGAAGAGGCGAAGAATCCCGGCCGCGATCTTGCGATCGGTATCGTCGGATCGATGGTGGTCTGCGTCGCGATCTACATGATCGTCGCGATCGCCGCGGTGGGGGCGCTTCATTATTCGCGCTTCGCCGACAGCCCCGAGCCGCTGGCGCTGATCCTGCGCGAGATCGGCCGGCCCGGCGTGGCGGCGTTCCTCGCCGGGAGTGCGATCATCGCGCTGCCGACGGTGATCCTCGCCTTTCTGTACGGCCAGAGCCGCATCTTCTTCGTGATGGCGCGCGACCATCTGCTGCCCGCCGAGCTCGCCACCGTGTCGCGGCGCGGCACGCCGGTGCGGATCACGATCTTCACCGCTTCGGTGGTGAGCTTCTTCGCGGCCTTCTTCCCGATCGACCAGATCGCCGCGCTGGCCAATGCCGGCACGCTGACCGCGTTCGCGGCGGTGGGCATCTGCATGCTGGTGATGCGCCGGCGCGCGCCCGACGCGGTGCGGCCGTTCCGCGCGCCGGCGGTGTGGCTGGTCGGGCTCGGCGCGGCGTTCGGCTGTCTCTATCTTTTCATAAGCCTGCCGCATCAGACCCAGCTGTTGTTCGGGGCATGGAACCTGATCGGGCTGCTGCTCTATTTCGGCTGGGCGCGGCGCAACGCGGACAAGGTGGCAATGTGAACGGTTGGACGATCGGGATCATCGGCGGCTCGGGGCTGTACGACGTCGAAGGGATCGAGGACGGCGAATGGATCGAGATGGCGAGCCCGTGGGGCGCCCCGTCGGACGCCTGCTTCGTCGGCCGGGTCGGGCATGTCCGGGTCGTGTTCCTGCCGCGGCACGGGCGCGGGCACCGGATCAGCCCGTCCGAGCTCAATGCGCGCGCCAATATCGACGTGCTCAAGCGGCTCGGCGTCACCGATGTGCTCGCGATCTCGTCGGTCGGCAGCCTTGTCGAGGATCGGCCGCCGGGGAGCTTCACCGTGGTCGACCAATTCATCGATCGCACCAAGGGGCGGCCGTCGAGCTTTTTCGGCAGCGGGCTGGTGGCGCATGTCTCGATGGCCGATCCGGTCTGCCCGCGCCTGTCGGGCCTCGCGGCCGAGGCGGCGCGGGCGGCGGGCGCGGACACGCAGGTTGGCGGCACCTATCTGGCGATGGAAGGGCCGCAATTCTCGACGCGCGCCGAGAGCCATCTCTATCGCAGCTGGGGCTGCCAGATCATCGGCATGACCGGGATGCCCGAGGCGAAACTCGCACGCGAGGCCGAGCTTCCCTATGCGCTGGTCGGCATGGTCACCGATTATGATTGCTGGCGCGAGGACGAAGCCGCGGTCGATGTCGCGCAGGTGATCGCGCAGCTCTCGGCCAACGCGGCCAAGGCGCGCAGGCTGGTGATGCATCTGCTGCGCAACCTGCCCGCCGAGCGCGCAGCTTCGCCGATCGACACCTGCCTCGATACCGCGCTGATCACCGCACCCGCGGCGCGCGACCCGGCGTTGCTGGCGAAGCTCGACGCGGTCGCGGGGCGCGCGCTGGGCTGAGGTGTTCGAGATCGGGAAGCTCCATAACGGATAAGATTCTGGCGCCATGACGTCGATCGCGGTAGCTTTCGCCGATCGGGGGGAAATCATCATGGCAGATTCGAGTCGCAGTTCGCGGCGTGCGTTCGTTCTGGGCGGGACCGCGGCCGCCTGCATCGCGCCGCTGGCAGTGGCGCAATCCCGGCACGAGGCAGGTCCCGCGCGCGAAGGCGGCGCGCCTGCGATCGGCACGCGCGGCGAAGTCGCCGAATGGGAACGCCAGGTCGGCGCCAGCTTCCTGATCGCCGGCGAGGCGGGCAAGGTCGTCGCGAGGCTCTCCGCGGTGGTACGCCCCGCCAGCGATCCGAAGCGCCCCGCCGAACTCGCGCGCTTCCAGCCCTTCACGCTGTGGTTCGAGACCGACACGCGCGCCGCGCCCGCCGGCCAGCTGACCTATGCGGTCACCCATCCGTCGCGCGAGACGATCGATTTGTTCCTGAGCCGGGGAAGCGACAAGGGCGGCAAGGCGATGCTGCAGGCGCTGTTCAACTAGCCGCGCTTCACGCTATGCGCTGCCCCGAAGCTTTCGGGACGGAGATCAGCTTGAAGAAGATGCAATGGATCGGGTTCGGCATCGCCGCGGCATTCGTGTGCACCGCGGCGGTGGCGATGCAGGTCGGCGGCGGCGAGGATCATTCGCAGGATACCGCCTGGCATAACCGGCAGATGCTGGCGCTGGCGCAATTGAAGCCGGCCGATGGCTGGCAATCGCTGCCCGGCGGGCTGCGCTGGCGGCGGATCAAGGGCGACGGCCGCGGCAAGCACCCGACTGTGCAGGACGTGGTCAAGATCCACTATGCCGGATCGTTGATCGACGGGACCGAGTTCGACAGCTCGTTCGCGCGCGGCGAGCCGGCGAGCTTCCCGCTCGGCGCGCTGATTCCGGCGTGGCAGCTGGCGGTGCCGATGATGGGCGTGGGCGACACGATCGAGATCGCCTCGCCCTCCGACCTCGCTTATGGCCCCGAGGGCAAGGGCCCGATCCCGGGCGGAGCGACGCTGCTGTTCAAGATCGAATTGCTGGGGATCGAGGGGCAGTAATTTATCTCTCCCTCCCTGCTCGCAGGGAGGGGAAGGGGGTGGGCGCGCGCGTCTGCGCGCCCAAAGGCTCATTTGCCAGGCACCGCAGCGAAAGGCGAGGCATCGGGCCTCGCCTTTCGCTAACCCACCCCTTGCCTCTCCCTGGCAGGGAGAGGAATCTGAAGGGCACGCGCGTCGAGCGCACAGCAAAAAAGGCCGCGGTGGGATGCCACCGCGGCCTTTTGCTTTGTCCCGAAGGCGCCTCTTATGCGGCGAGCTTGCGCAGCACGTAGTGCAGGATGCCGCCGTTGAGGAAATATTCGAGCTCGTTGACCGTGTCGATGCGGCAGCGGGTCTGGAAGGTCTCGGTCTTGCCGTCCTTGCGGGTCAGCGTGACCTCGACATCCTGACGCGGGCGCAGATTGCCGACGCCGGTGATCGTGAAGGTCTCCGAGCCATCGAGCTTGAGCGTCTCGCGCGTCACGCCTTCGGCGAACTGGAGCGGGACGATGCCCATGCCGACGAGGTTCGAGCGGTGGATGCGCTCGAAGCTCTCGGTGATCACCGCGCGGACGCCGAGCAAATTGGTGCCCTTCGCCGCCCAGTCGCGCGACGAGCCGGTGCCATATTCCTTGCCGGCGATCACGACCAGCGGCGTGCCATCGGCCTTGTGGCGCATCGCGGCGTCGTAGATCGGCATGACCTGATCATGATATTTGGTCATGCCGCCCTCGATTCCGGGGACCATCTCGTTCTTGATGCGGATGTTGGCGAAGGTGCCGCGGACCATGACTTCGTCGTTGCCGCGGCGCGCGCCGTAGCTGTTGAAGTCCTTCTTGCTAACCTGATGTTCCTGAAGGAATTTTCCGGCCGGGCTGTCCGCCTTGATCGAGCCGGCCGGCGAGATGTGATCGGTGGTGATCGAATCGCCGAGGATCGCCAGCGGCTTGGCGTCGATGATGTCCTGCACCGGGGCGGGAGTCATCGTCATGCCCTCGAAATAGGGCGGGTTGTGGATATAGGTGCTGCCGGCGGGCCAGCGATAGGTGTCCGAACCCTCGACGGTGATGCCCTGCCAGTGCCGGTCGCCCTGATAGACATTGCCGTAGCGCGCGCGGAACATGTCGTCGTCGATATTGGCGGCGATCAGCCCGGCGACTTCCTCGTTCGAGGGCCAGATGTCCTTGAGGAACACCGGGCCGTTGGTGCCCTCGCCGATCGGCGTCTCGTACATGTCCTCGGTCACCGTGCCCTTGAGCGCATAGGCGACGACGAGCGGCGGCGAGGCGAGGAAGTTGGCGCGGACGTCGGGGCTCACCCGCCCCTCGAAGTTGCGGTTGCCCGAGAGGACGGAGGCGGCGACGATGTCGTTGCCGTTGATCGCCTGGCTGATCGGCTCGGCGAGCGGGCCCGAATTGCCGATGCAGGTGGTGCAACCATAGCCGACGAGGTTGAACCCGATCGCGTCGAGATCCTCCGAGAGACCGGCCTTGTTGAGATAGTCGGTGACGACCTGCGATCCCGGCGCGAGCGAGGTCTTGACCCACGGCTTGCGGGTCAGGCCGAGCGCGCGCGCCTTGCGCGCGACGAGGCCGGCGGCGATCAGCACCGACGGGTTCGAGGTGTTGGTGCACGAGGTGATCGCGGCGATCACCACGTCGCCGTCGCCGATGCCGTGCTCGGCACCCTCGACCGCGGCGCGCTCCGGACGGTCCTTGTGATAGACCTTCTGCAGATCGGCGTTGAACACTTCGTCGACGCTGTCGAGGCTGACGCGGTCCTGCGGGCGCTTGGGGCCGGCGAGCGACGGGCGCACGCTCGACATGTCGAGCTCGAGCGTGTCGGTGAACACCGGCTCGGCGCTGTCGACATCGTGCCACATGCCCTGCGCCCTGGCATAGGCCTCGACCAGCGCGACGGTCTCGTCCGGGCGGCCGGTGAGGCGCATGTAATCGAGCGTCTTGTCGTCGATCGGGAAGAAGCCGCAGGTCGCGCCATATTCGGGCGCCATGTTGGCGATGGTCGCGCGATCGGCGAGCGTCATCGCGTGGAGGCCGGGGCCGTAGAATTCGACGAAGCGGCCGACCACGCCCTTGGCGCGGAGCATCTGGGTGACGGTGAGCACGAGATCGGTGGCGGTGATGCCTTCCTGCAGCGCGCCGGTCAGCTTGAAGCCGACGACTTCGGGGATGAGCATCGACACCGGCTGGCCGAGCATCGCGGCCTCGGCCTCGATCCCGCCGACGCCCCAGCCGAGCACGCCGAGGCCGTTGACCATCGTGGTGTGGCTGTCGGTGCCGACCAGCGTATCGGGATAGGCGATCGTCTTGCCGTCCGTGGCCGCCGACGACCAGATCGACTGCGAGATATATTCGAGATTGACCTGGTGGCAGATGCCGGTGCCCGGCGGGACCACCGAGAAATTGTCGAGCGCCTTCGAGCCCCATTTCAGGAACTCGTAGCGCTCCGAATTGCGCTCATATTCGAGGACGACATTGTCCTCGAACGCCTTGGGCGTGCCGAACTCGTCGACCATCACCGAGTGATCGATGACGAGATGGACGGGGACCTGCGGATTGATCTTGGCGGGATCGCCGCCGAGCTTGGTGATCGCGTCGCGCATCGCGGCGAGATCGACGACGCAGGGCACGCCGGTGAAATCCTGCATCAGCACGCGCGCGGGGCGATACTGGATCTCGCGGTTCGAGCGCGCGTCCTTCTGCCAATCGACGATCGCCTGGGCATCGTCCTTCGTCACGGTCTTGCCGTCCTCGAAGCGCAGCATGTTCTCGAGCAGCACCTTCATCGAGAACGGCAGGCGGCTGATGTCGCCGAGCTTCTTCGCCGCCTTGGGCAGCGAGTAGAAATCATAGCTGCGCGCGCCGACGGTGAGCGTATCGCGAGTGCCGAGCGTATCGTTGCCGATGGCGGTCATGGGGCGCGGGGTCCTTTCTTACTGTCCGGCCCGGGCGCTCGGGGGACGCAGGTCACAAAGACCGCGCGGGCGCGCCGGAGTGTGCGAATGCGAGATTCGAGGGGGCCCTTAGCAAGGGGGGCGGGGGAGGGGAAGGGGAGGCGCATCGGCAGTGCGCGGTTGGAGCGGCACGCCCGCGGGGGTGCGTTGGGTGGTAGAACACGCACCTCGCTTCTTGCACGCGTCACAAAGATCGCGCAGCTAAACACAGAAGAAATAAAGGAGACGGTTCATGCGGCGCGCCGCTCTTGCCACGTTGCTGTTCCTTTCCGGCTGTGACAGCGGCGGGGGAGGCACACCTACGCCGACGCCCACGCCGGCCCCCCCCAATGCGGCACCGAGCTTCACTTCCGCCGCCGCCGCAGCCGTGGCCGAGAACAGCGCGGTCGCCACCACGATCTACCAGGCCACTGCCACCGATCCGAACGGCGACCCGCTGACCTTCTCGATTGCCGGCGGCGACGATGCCGCGCGCTTCGCCATCACCGCCGCAGGCGCCCTGACTTTCGTCGCCAAGCCCGATTTCGAGCTGCCGGGCGATGCCAATCGCGACAATGTCTATCTGGTCCAGCTCCGCGTCAGCGACGCCAGCCTGTCGGCGACTCTCAATCTCCAGGTCACGGTCACGAACGATCGTGAGGGCATCCGCCTCCGCCGCCTGACCACCGGGCTAAATGATCCAGTTTTCGTGTCAGGCGAGGCGCGAACCAACAACATCTACGTCGCCGAGCGCGGCGGCAAAATCTATCGGCTGAGTTATATCACCGGCGAGCGGACGCTGGTGCATACGGCGAGCAACATCACCACTGCCGGCAATGGCGGGGTTCTGGCGATCGCCGACAATTTTTCCAAAATCGATATCAACTTCAATCATCCCTATTATCTCGCCTCGGCGAGCAATGGCGACCTCGAGGTCCGCAGTTTCACCGCCGGCAGCGACGCCTATCAAATCTGGATGACCATCCCGCACCCGGCCAATGGGCAATATCACAGCACTCTCGCCTTTGCCGGGGGTTTCCCGATCTATCTGGTCACCGATGACGGCGGGGTGCCCGCCAATGCGCAGGACCCCTTTTCGCTGCTCGGAAAGGTGCTTCGCCTCGGCGACTGCCGCGTGACCGGGCCCGGGTCGCAGCGTTTTTGTGGCCCGGGAGACGGGGTGACGCACAATCCCTATGTCGTGGCAATGGGACTGCACGCACCGGGGCTGACCTGGGAAGACGGTCCCCGCAATCTCTACATCACCGACTCGGGCCCGACGTGGCAGGAAATCAACGTTATGCCGACCACGGTCGTGGGGAGCGCCACGGTTCCCAATTTCGGCTGGCCCTATTTTGAGGGTGCCGCCGCCGGCACCGGCACGCCCCCCGCCGGGTTCACCCATGCGACACCGGCGCTGCAATATAGTCCGCCGCTGGGCAGCGCGATCTTCCCGAGCGTGCTCTACCGCCTGCCGGAGATCGCGGCGCTGGGCGGCAAAACGCTGTTCGGCGACCGGTCCAGCGGCAATATCTGGTCGGTGCCGACGGCGTCGCTGCTCACCGGGGCGCCGGTGCCGACGACCAGCTTCGAACAGCGCAATGCCGATTTCGTCCCCGATGTCGGAACGGTCGATCACCCGGTCGGGATCTTCCAGGACTTCCCGGGCTATCTGTTCCTGATCGACGCCGACGGCGAGGTTTACATGATCGAACCGGCGGTCTGAGGCCAAAATAGGTCTTTCCCCCGGCCCCGGATCGCGCCGCTACGGATGGCGGACCTCGAACACGGTCAGGATGCGATCGGGCCAGAAGATCGACTGGCCGGCGCGCAGGCCGATCAGCGCAGCGCCGACGGGGGTGAGGATCGAGATGCGACCTTCGGAGATGTCCGCCTCGCACGGATAGACGAGCGTCACCGTGCGTGGAACGCCATGGGTCTCGTCGACGAACTCGACGCGCGATCCCATCGTCACCACGTCTCCGGGGATGTCGGCGGCACGGTGCAGACGGGCGCGTCCGGCTTCGCGCAGCAGCAGCGCGCTGACCGCGGGCATGCGGCGCTCGACGCTCAGCGCGAGATCGGCGAGCATCTCGGCTTCGGCGTCGATCATATGGATGGGCGGCCGGCTAGCGGCCTTACGCTGGGTATTCATGGAAATCTCCGGCACAATAACGGCTTGGTCGCCGACGAGCGAACGCGCTCGTTTTCGATCCCCGGGCTTCCGGGGCGTGCCAGGAGAAGCCCGGGGCTAGCTGCCCGCCAGGAGTTGCCCCGCATGGACGTGGTATCGCTGAAATTGTCGGCGAAGCGTCATGGCGTGAGGATGTGGGCTGACGGCGGGGTTGTCAAACGGGGCGCCCTTTCTCCCGCTCGCGCGGGGGGAGGGTTCGCCCTTCACGCCACCGGCAGCGAAAAGCTGATCCGGGCGCCGTTTTCGATATTCTCCGCCCAGATCGAGCCGCGATGCGCCTCGATGATCGTCTTGCAGATCGACAGGCCGATGCCCATGCCCATCGGCTTGGCCGAGGCGCGGCTCTCGAAGAAGTCGCGGAGCGCGTCCTCGGGGATGCCGGGGCCGCGATCCTCGACCGAGACGAGGATCTTGGGGCCGCTGCACGCCGTGGTGACGGTCACGGCGCGGGTGCCGCTCAGGTCGCCGGCCTCGAGCCCGTTGCGGACGAGATTGGCGAGGACCTGCTCGATCTGGACCGGATCGATCCACGCGCAGCGGCCGCAGTGCAGATCGAGCGTCACGCCCGGATCGCGCAGCAGCGTGAGATGCGTGGCCGCCTTGCGGATCAGATCGTCCATGTCGCATTTCTCGCGGACGACCTCGCCGCGCTCCATCAGCGCGCGCATCCGCCGCATGATCGTGCCCGCGCGCAACGCGCTGGTGCCGACCCCCGCCACCGCAGCTTTGAGATCGGCTTCGCGCGCCGGTTCGAACGGCAGCCGCTCGAGCACCGCGGCATAGTTGGCGATCGCCGTCAGCGGCTGGTTGATCTCGTGCGCCAGCGTCGCCGCCATCGTCGCCATCGCGCTCTGGCGGGCGAGGAACAGCACTTCGCTGCGCATCTCGCCGAGGCGCCGCTCATGCTCGGCGATCAGCGTTTCGGCGCGGGTCGGCTCGGTGATGTCGCGGACCGTGCCGACGAACAGCGGATTGGGGTGCTGCGCCAGCTTGATCGTCTCGCCGATCACGTCGAGGTGACGGACCTCGCCGTCCTCGCGGAGCAGGCGCTGGTGGAAATGGAGCTTCTCGCCGACCGTGCCGGGACGCGAGGAGAGCTGCAGCAGCATCTCGCGATCGTCCGGATGAACGCGCCGGAGCAATGCCTCGAGGCCGGGCTGCTCGGTCTCGGGCACGCCGACGATGCGGCGCAGCTCGCCCGACCAGGCCGAGACCTTGGTGACGGGATCGAAAGCGAAACTGCCGACCGAGGCGATGCGTTCGACCTCGGCGGCGAGCGTCGATCGGAGCACCTGCAGCAAATCCTCGAGCTGTTTCTCGTATTCGCCGGGCATCAGCCCCCCCAAGCAAGTGCGTTGACCGGACTACGCGATACGCGGCGGGGCAAGAACGCAGCGCCGGGGCGGTGGTTCATCCCTATCCTTAATTGCTGTCAACCAAATGCGGGAAATCCGTAACGGCATTGCGCCGCAGGACGATAGTGTATTATATTAGTATATCACATCGGGAGGCCGGGGATGGCGCGCGGATTGGCTTTGTTTCTGACATGGATCGCGGCCGCGCTCGGCGCCGCGCCGGCGGCAGCTCTGCCCGACGATGCGGTCGAGGGGCGCTTTGATATAGGCGGCCGCGCGATCCATTTGCGCTGCCAGGGTGCGGGTGCCCCGGTGGTGGTCGTCGATGCCGGATTTGGGACGGCCGCGGCCGAAGATCAGGGATGGCGGCGGATCGCCGACCGGATCGCGCCGGTCACCCGGGTGTGCCTCTACGATCGCGCCGGGCTGGGCGGCAGCGATCCCGCCGCGCAGCGCCCACGGACCAGCCTCGACGCGGCGACCGATCTCCGCAGCGCGCTGCGCAGGGCGCGCGTGCCGGGCCCCTATCTGCTCGTCGGCCACTCGATCGGCGGCCTCCATGCGCAGGTATTCGCGAGCCGTTTCCCCGCCGATACCGCGGGGCTGGTGCTGGTCTCGTCGACGCATCCCGATCAAACCCGGCGCTGGCTTGCGCTCCTCCCGCCCGCCGCGCCGGGCGAGGAGAAGGCCATCACCGAGGCGCGCGCCCTCCTGACCAGCAGGCTCGCCGACCGGGGCACGAACGCAGAGTCGCTCGACGTCAGTGCGAGCGAGGATCAGGCGCGCGCGCTGCGCTCGCTCGGGGCGAAGCCGTTGATCGTCGCGACGCACAGTCCGCGCTTCCGGATGGTGCCCGGCCTGTCCGAGCCGCTGGCGGTCAAGCTGGAGGACGCCACGCAGGACATGCAGAAGGGATTCCTGTCGCTGTCCTCGCAGGCGCGCCAGAACATCGCCGCCAATGCCGGTCACGGACTGCCGCACGAGGACCCCGGCTTCGTCGTCGACAACATCCTCCAGGGCGTCGCCGCGGTGCGGAGCGCGGCGCGCTAGCGGGTCACAGCCGCAGGCTCGCGCGGACGTAGAGGTAGCGACCCGGAATGTCGTGCACGGTCGGGTCGATATTGTTGAGATCGCAGGTGATGCAGCCCGGCGCGGCGACGTTGAACAGGTTGTTGACCCCGAGCGCGAAGCCGAACCGGTCGTCGGCGCCGGTCGACAGGCGCAGCTGGAGATCGGTGTAGAAGCGTGAATCGAGGACGTTGCCGCCGGCTTCCTCGAGGCTCGAAATATAGCGGCCGGTGACCGTCGCTCCGAAATTGTCGAGATCCCAGTCGATCACGCCGATCGCCTTCCAGTCGGGAAAACCCTGCGAGGGGCTGCCCTGCTCGGTGCCGGCGCGGCGGATCGTCTGGTTGCCATCGGTGCCGGGGACGATCACATTGTAGCGGAACAGGAAGCTGTTGTTCCAGGTGAAGTTGAAGCTGCCCCAGCCGGTGGTGCCGGTGCGGTAGCTGACATTGACGTCGAGCCCGTCGGTCTCGATCCCGGCGATGTTCTGGAGCAGGCCGGAGACCTGGGTCAGCTGCGCGCCCGCCCGGGTGACCAGCGCGCAGGCGGCGGGATCGTTGCTGACGACGCAATTGCCGACCGTCACCTCGGCGTCGACCGTCTGGATCGCGCCGCGCAGCTTGATGTTGTAGTAATTGGCCTCGAGCGCGAAGCCGCGGAACCAGGACGGGCTGTACACGCCGCCGACCACCCAGCCTTTCGAGGTCTCTGGCTCGAGCGCCTGATTGCCGCCGACGAGCACCGAGATCTGCGGATTGGCCTGGTTGTAGCTGCCATTGGCGGGGACGCCCGCGGCGATGCAGTTGGTGCGTACCGTGGCGTCGTTCTGGAAATTGCGCGGGGCGGTGTTGCCGGCGTGCGAGGAGCAGGGATCGTCGAGCGTCTGGTCGAAGCGCGACTGGGTGCCGAACAGCTCGCCGATCGAAGGCGCGCGGAAGCCTTCCGAATAGGAGCCGCGCAGCCGCAGGTCGCGGATCGGCTTCCAATTGAGACTGCCCTTGAACGTGGTGGTCGAGCCCGAGGTCGAATAGTCCGAATAGCGCACCGCGCCGTTCAGCTCGAGCAGCTGGAAGAAGGGGCGGTCGGAGAGGATCGGCGCCTCGATCTCGGCATAGGCCTCCTTGACCGAATAATCGCCGCGGGTCGGCTGGGCGGGGATGTCCGAGCTGAAGCCGGCGGCGACGATCGGATCGGGATCGAAGCGGCCGCGCAGCTCGCGATATTGCGCGCCCACCGCGACGCCCAGCCGTCCGCCCGGCAAGTCGAGCAGCGAGCCCGAGAGGTTGGCAGAGACGTCCCACGTCTCCTGCTTGCTGCTGTCCTGCTGGACGAAGGTGACATAGTCGAGCATCGGCTGGGTGATCGAGCCGGCGCCGCCGAACAGGTTGAACGGCACGCAGGGCGCGGCGCAGCCGGCGAGCGGGCCGAGCGCCTGGCGCAGCCGGCCCGAATGGATGTTGCCGAACATCTCCTGCTCGGCCTTGTTGCGGCCGTAGCTGGCGTTGACGTCCCAATACCAGCGGTTGTCGCCGCCGAAATCGCCGTCGAGGGTGACGACGCTGTAGAGCGTCTCGACTTCCTGATCGAAGCGGCGCGGGCCGCCTTCGACGAAGCGGCGGAAGATGAAGTCCATATTGGTCGCGTCGAGGGTGACGCCGAAGGGGTTGTAGGGATTGGTGGCATCGACCGGGGTGCCGTCGAGCACCGGGGTGATGCCGGCGGCGGGGCCGACGCCGAAGGGCAGCGGCGCGGCGCGGTTGCTCGACTTGCGCTTGTTCCAGATGCCCTTGACCGACAGGTTGATATTGTCGGCGAGCTCGTAGCGCAGATTGGCGAAGGCGCCGTAGCGCTCGAGCGGGATCTGGAGATAATTGTACGGCGCGAAATTGAAGCGGTCGCCCGGATCGGCGAAATCGCGGAAATCGGCGGGCGTCGGCGCGCGGCCGAGCACCGGCGCGATCAGCGTGAGATCCTGACCGAACACCGCATAGCGGCCATTGGGCAGGAAGCCCGAGCAGCCGCCCGCGGCGCAGCTATCGGCATAGGGCGCCGGATAGCGCGAGATCGCCCGGCTGTCGGCGGAGACGCCCTCCTGCTTCACATAATTGCCGCCGATCACGATCTGGAACGGGCCGCTGCCGCCATTGCCCCAGCTCAGCTGGTAATTCTGGCTGAAGCCGTCGCCATCGTCGAACATGCCGTGCTGGGCCGAGGCCATCAGCCCGTCCTGCCGCTTCTTGGTGATGATGTTGACCACGCCCGCGATCGCATCCGAGCCGTAGATCGCCGAAGCACCGTCCTGCAGCACCTCGACGCGCTCGATCGCGCTATCGGGGATGGCGTTGAGATCGGTCGAGCCGGGAACGCCGCTCGCCGAGGCGCCGTTGACGAAGCGGATGCCGTCGACCAGCACGAGCACGCGGCGCGAGCCGAGATAGCGCAGGTCGATCTCGGCCGCGCCCGCGCCGACGCCGCCGCCATCGGGCGGATTGCCGAGGTTGCCCGAATTGTTGAACCGCGAGTTGAGCCCGCCGCCCGAGCTGGGCAGGCGCTGGAGCACGTCGTTGATCGAGTTGAGCCCGGTCTTCGCGATATCGGCCTGATCGACCTGGACCACCGGCGCGTCCTGCGCGAGCGGATCGCGGCGAATGCGCGAACCGGTGACGACGACTTCGTCCTGCGGTTCGGCCCCGGCGGCCGATTGCGGCTCGGCGGTCTGCGCCAATGCCGAGTGAGAGGAGAGCGCCATGATGGCGATGGCGGCGAGCGATACGCAGCGCGACTGTTCGGATTTCGACATGGAACCACCCCGACTTGATCCAGCAACTGGCCGGTGGTCGGCGTGGTGTCGCGCCCGGGTAATGCGGGAAAACCCGGACATGGTGGGGGATTTGTGGGGATCCGGATCCTTTTTGCAGGCGGCTGTTGCGCGACCGCCACGGATCGGCCCGTGCGCGGCGAAGCGGCCCGCCGGGCGGGCGGCAGCGTCGGCACCGCATCGGGATTTGTGCCGATAGTGCCGGTCGGGGCGCGCGCCTAATTTGCGAGGCTGGCGACGCATGCGCCGCCTTTCAGGAGATCGGGCATGAAGGGCAAGGTCACGACGATCGCGGCAATGGCGATGCTCGCGGCGCAATCGGTGCAACCCGCCGAAGCCCAGACCCGGCCGAGGCCGGAACGGCCGGGCACCGAAAGGCCCGTGCCGCTGCCGCAGCCGGTCCCCGATCGGCCGGGCGCGAACCGGCCGGTGCCACTGCCCCAGCCGGTTCCGGATTGGCAGCGGCCGACGCCGTTGCCGCAGCCGGTGCCGGGCCGACCGCCCGGCCGGCCGCCGCGCGATGATGGCTTCGCCGGACGCGTGACCTGCGAATCGCGCAACAGCCGCACCCAGCGCTGCAACGCGCGGACCCAGAACCGCGTCGAGCTGCTCACCCGCGCCGCCAATTGCACGCGCGGCAACTGGGGCTATGACGCCCGCCATATCTGGGTCACGCGCAATTGCCGCGGCACCTTCGGCTATGGCTATGGCCGCAACAATTGGGACCGCCCGGGCAATGGCGGCGGACTGAGCACCGGCGCGATCATCGGCGGCGCCACCGTCGCAGCCGGGCTCGCGGCGATCCTCGGCAACCGCAACAATTCGCGGCCGCCCTCGGCGGTGGGCAATTATCCCCCGCCACCTCCGCCGCCGCCGCCGCGCGAGCCGGACATGCGGCCGCAACCGATGCCCGAGCCGATGCCGGAGCCCGAGGCGCCGCCACCGCCGGCGGGCCCCTTCCCGCCGGGTCCCCCGGCCAAGGTGGTCGCTGATCTGTCGGTGCTGCCGGCCGACGCGCGACCATCGATGAACATGTGCCTGCAGGAAGCGGCGCGGCAAGTGGGGATCACCGGGGGCACGCAGCTGCGTTTCGACCGGCTGACCTGGATCGAGCCGGGCAATGGCGGGTGGCGCTTCCGGGCGCAGCTGATCGCCACCTATCCCGATGCCGAGCGCATGTTGCCCTTGTTCTGCCGCGCGACGCCGACGCGGGTGGTGGAGCTCGATTTCCGGGCCTGAAGTGCGGTGACATTCAAATCCTCCCCCGCCAGGGGGAGGTGGCACGCGCAAGCGTGACGGAGGGGGCGGACTCACGGCGCGCCGTTGGAGAGTGCATCGCCTGCCTCCCCCTCCGCCGCCTTCGGCGCCACCTCCCCCTGGCGGGGGAGGATTTGAACGGCCCTCGACGCGAGGAGGTTCAAGGGGCGCCCTACAATCGGTCCATCCGCAGCCATTTGCGGTCGCCCGCCCAGGCGCGGGTGAGCGCGGCGTCGGTCGCTTTGGCCTCGGCGCGGTGGCCGAGCGCGCGCTCGCTCGCGGCGAGGCCGTAGAGCGCCCAGCCATTGCCCGGCGACTGGACCAGCGCCGCGCGGAAGGCAGTGCGCGCCTCGTCGTAGCGCCGGGCCTGGAACAGCGCCGCGCCGAGCGACTGCTGCACCGGATAATACCAGTAAGGCGGCTCGTTATAGGGGATGCGATCCTCGATCGCGATCGCCGCGCGATACTGTTTCGCGGCTTCGGCGAGCCGGCCATTGGCCTGGGCCCAGCGGGCCCGCGCCACCGATTCGGCGATCTGCACCAGATCGCGCGCCGGGCCGCCCTGATCGACCATCGGCTGCAGCGCATCGCCTTCGCGCAGGGCGCGCAGCTTCGCCATCTCGAGGTCGAAGCCCGCCCGGTTGCGCAGCCGCGCCTGCGCCGTCGCGCGGGCATAATGCCGCATCGCGACGGCATAGGGCAGCCGCGCGTCGGGCGCGCGCATCGCGAGGATCTGCGCCGGCGTGGCGAACTGCGCCGCGGCGAAATAGGGCGCGGCGCGGATCGCCTGGATCCACGCGATCCGCGCGGCGATCGCCGGATCGATCAGCGCCTCGAGCCGCTTCGCCTCGCGGATCGCGCTGCCCATGTCGCCCGCCATCTGCGCGGCGGCGACGATGAAATGGACATTGTGCGGATAATAGCCGTAGCGGACGAGGCCCTGATCGCCGCTCGCCGCGATCCATTGCTCGTCGGCGCGCGCCGCGGCGATGTTGAGCCGCATCGCGTCCTGCCAGCGGCCGACGCGCAGATAGATGTGCGCCGGCATGTGGACGAGGTGCCCGGCTTCGGGCGCGAGCGGCGCCAGCCGGTCCGCGGCGGCCTCGGCCAGCTTCGGGTCGGGGCCGTTCTCCATCAGATGGATGTAGAGATGCGCGGCTTGCGGATGCTCGGCGTTGCGGGCGAGCACCGTCTCGACCAGCCGCACCGCCTCGGCGATGCGCGGCTGCGGCGTCTGGCGGTCGGCGCTCCAATAGTCCCACGGGCGCGTGTCCATCGCGGCCTCGGCGGCGAGCAGGGCGAGATCGTCCTGCGCGGGATGCGCCCTCGCGGCGGCGAGCATCGCATCGGCATAGGCGGCGTCGAGCGCGGGCCGGGCGGCGCCCGGCGCGTCCGAATAGCGTTCGAGCATCGCCGCGGTCAGCGCCCGCTCGACCGGGGTGGCGCCGCCGGCGAGCAGATCGGCCCGGCGCGCGATCAGCAGCACCGCGGCGTTGGCGGAGGCGTCCATCGGCGCGTTGATGTTGGGGCCCTGCGCCATCGCTTCGCCCCACAGGCAGAGCGCGCAGGCGGGATCGAGCCGCTGCGCCTCGCGGAACGAGGCGATCGCCGCGGCGTGATTGAAGCCATAGGCGAAGGACAGGCCCTGATCGAAATAGCGTTGGGCACGCGGGCTGGCGGTGGTGATCGGGAAATGGACCTTGCCCAGCCGATCGTAGAGCGGGATCGGGGTGTTCGGCCAGACCTGCCCGACCGCAGACGCCGCGATCAGCCGCGTGCGCATCGAATCGGGTCCGCTGGCGCCGCAGAGCCGCGCGAGCTGCCGGGTCGGATCGAGCAGGCGGAGCAGCTCGGGCGAATAGTCCGGGTCGGGCGCCGGGCTGAAGCTGGTCAGCGCGCCGGCGGCGAAAACGAGAGTCAGCACACGCTCGATCATCTGCACCACCACTTGCCCCGAGGGTGATCCTGCGATCCTGAATAGCATGTTCGACGCCGCGCGGCGCCTGTTTCCTTATGTCGGGGATCACGTAGGGGCTCGACCCAGGGCCGCGGCGTCAGCGGCGCTCGCATGGGGAACCGGAATGGTGCGGGGAAGCGATCGATGCGGGATGGCCGTGCGCCGCGTCACCGCTTCGCGCGCGGAGCGCGGCGGCGCGTACGATTACTCGTCGAGTTTGATTGCCTCGCGCGCGGCGCGGCCGCGCTCGGTGCGTTCCTGCCGCTCGGCCATTTGCAGCCAGGCGGTCGCGGCGCGCAGGTTGCGGTCGCGGACATTGTCGAGCGTGGCTGCGTCGGCTTCGGCCCTGGCCTTGTCGGCATAGCCGCGCCAGGTGGTGGCGAGATCGGACATGACGGGACCTCCGGAATCGGGGAGAGAGAAGCGCGGCGCCCCCGATCGGGGCGCCGCGCCGTTCCGGTCAGATCGCCTGGAGGTTGACCGCGGCCATCTTGCCCTTGCGGTCCGGCTCGAGATCATAGGTCACGCGCTGGTTCTGATCGAGCGTGCGCAGTCCGGCGCGCTCGACGGCGGTGATGTGGACGAACGCGTCCGGGCCGCCATTGTCGCTGGCGATGAAGCCATAGCCCTTGTCGGCGTTAAAGAACTTGACGGTGCCCTGCTGGGACATGGGGTATTTCCTTCTGTGATCGGCGGGCCCCGTGCGGGCACACCTCGTGCTGCGGAGGCGAGGAGAAGGAAATAAGGAGCCGCAAAGCGCCAAAAGACCGTCTGATTGCGACTGTAGCGCAGTCCATATGGGCGCTGGCGCGCGCGATTGCGAGTCCCGCCGCACACCAGCCGGTCGTGCGGCGGGCGGTTTCGGTCGACGAGGCTTTGCGCGGGCGCGTCGCTCCGGCTCTTCGGGCGGGGGTTGCGGAAAGGGCGTGCAATGCGGACGTGGCTGGTGCTGGCGGGGGTGGCGGTGCTCGCGGCATGGGCGATGCGGCCCTCGCTGCTGCCGCCGGCGGCACGCGAATGCGCCGGGCCGATGCAGCGATAGCCATCCTTTTTGGTTCTTTTAATGTAGGATCTTGCCGTATATCTGGTTTGCTTCTCTTGCAGAGGAGCGAATGATGACCCGGCCGAACGGTCATTATCTTCCCGACCGCCGGCCGCGCGCCGACGGCTGGACCCCGGAGCGGCAGCGCAAGTTCCTTGCGACGCTGCGAACCAGCGGCGTGGTTCGCGACGCATGCCGGGCGGCGGGAATCTCGAGCACGTCGGCCTATCGGGTCCGCCGGCAGTCCGAGGCCTTCGCGGACGCGTGGAAGAAGGCGCAGGCGCGCGGTCTAGCCAATGTCGAGGAAGCGGCGTTCAAGCGCGCGGTGCTCGGCTGGGACGAAGTGGTGATGCGCGAAGGCAAGGAAGTCTCGCGCAAGAACCGCTATTCCGATTCGCTGCTCCAGCTGCTGCTCAAGCGCGGGGACCTCAAGGGCGCGCGGCAGGGAATGAGCCAGTCCGAGCTCGAGCTGATCGCCGAGGACGCGGCCAAGGCGGCGAAGGGCAGTTTCGTCCATGCGCGCGGCGCCGATTCGGCGCGGCTCCGGCTCGAGCAGAAGCTCGCCGAGATGGCGGCGCGGCTGATCGCGGGCACGACGGCGTGCCCGGCATGCGGCGGCAGCGGACGGATCGCTGCCGACGCCGACCCAGGCGATGTTGCGGGCGATGCGGGCGCCGCCTAGGCTCGCCGCCTGGGGAGGCGCGGATGGGACAGCTCGAAATGGCGTGGCGCGGGGCGGTGGCGGCGATGCTGCTCGTCGCGGCGGGGCCGGCGCACGGCTTTTGCGGCGGCGTGACCCGGCTGATGATGCCGATCGAATTCGCGCCCGGGAGCGCCGCGCTCGCCCCCGGGCTGGCGGCGCGCGTGCAGGGTTTCGCGCAGGCCCATGGCCCGGCGGCCGCCGATATCGACAGCATCGCGGTGACGGTGATGGGCGATCTGGGGGAAGGCGCCGAATATGACGGCGCTTCGACCGAGGCGCGCGCGGCGGACAAGGCGCTTGCCGAGGCGCGGCTGGCGGCGATCCGCGCGCAGCTGGATCCGGGCAAGCCGATCACCGACGCGAAGCTGCGCGAGACGCGGCAGATCTTCACTGCGGAGGACGTCGCCAGGAATCCGATGCTCAACGATCGGGTGCGGGCGGGGCTGTTCCTGTCGATGATGGTGCCGCGGGGGCCGGTGAAAAAGGGGGAGCCGGTGCCGCTGTGCTGAGCGCGGTCGCGGGAGCGGTGCGCAGGATGCGGAAGCCGGTATAGCCGAGCGCGAGCGTGACCAGCGGGCTGGCGAGGTTGAAGAAGCACCAGGGCAGATAGAGCATCGTCGGCACGCCGAGCACCACCGCCATATAGGCGCCGCACGAGTTCCACGGGATCAGCGGTGAGGTCACGCTGCCCGCGTCGCACACCGCGCGCGACAAATTGGTGCTGGCGAGGCCGCGCGCCTCGAACTCCTCGCGGAACATGCGCGCGGGTAGCACCACGGCGACATATTGATCGCCCGAGACGAGGTTGAGGCCGAGCGCGCTGCCCACCACGGTGGCGATCAGGCTGCCGGTCGAGCGCGCGCGGAGCAGCACCGGCGCGATCAGCTTCGCCAGCAGGCCGAACTCGTCGAGCAGGGTGCCGAACACCAGCGCGCCGAGGATCAGCCAGATGGTGAGCAGCATCGAATCCATGCCCCCGCGCGACAACAGGCCGTCGACCATCGGGATTCCCGAATTGGCCTCGAAGCCATTGGCCAGCGCGAGCCAGCCGGCTTTGACGAAGACGAGCGGGCCGGCCACGTGCGATTCGGCGACGAAGCGCAGCATCGCCTCGGGCTGGGTGAAGGGCGCGAGTGCGGCGGCGAGCAGCGCGGACAGCATGATCGCGATCGAGGCGGGCGTCTTGCGCAGCGACAGGATCACCAGCAGCAGCAGCGGCAGCAGATTGAACGGCGTGATCCAGAACAGCCGGTCGAGCGCGCTCAGCTCGGAGGTGATCACGTTCTTGTCGAGCCCTTCGGTGCCGTCGGTGAGCCCGAGCATCGCGAACATCAGGATCGCGAAGATCAGCGCCGGGATCGAGCTCCACGCCTGCTGGCGCAGATGGCTATAGATGTCGGTTCCGGTGAGCTGGGCCGAAAGGATCGCGGTTTCCGAGAGCGGCGACAATTTCTCGCCGACATAGCAGCCCGAAATCACCGCGCCCGCGGTGATAACCGGCGAGACGCCGACAAGCGTCGCGAGGCCGACCAGCCCGACGCCCATCGTTCCGGCGGTGGTCCAGCTGCTGCCGATCCCCATCGAGATGATCCCGCAGACGAGCAGCGCGGCGAAGTAGAACCAGTTGGGATGGATCACGTGCATGCCGTAATAGACCAGCGTCGGGATCGTCCCCGCCATGTTCCACGCGCCGATCAGCGCGCCGACCGCGAACAGGATGAAGATCGCGCCGACCACCGAGGCGACGCCGCGGGCGCCGGCCTCGGCGATCGCTTCCCACGAATGGCCGTTCTTCATGAGGATGAAGGCGGTCACCATCGCGGCGAGCAGCAGGCCGAGCTGGATCGGGCCGTTGATCGCGTCGAGCCCGAACAGCGCGACCGAGCTCATGATCATCGCCGCGAGCAGAATCAGCGGCGCGATCGCGTCGAACCATGAAGGCGGCCGGATCGGCGGCGGCGACTGCCGGACTGGCTCGGACATTCTGCCCTTTCCGGGCGCCATGCGCGTGGGCGCCCCGATCGCCTCATGCGACGCGCGTGACGCAAGCGCAGTCGGCAATTCCCCCGGATTCGCCAAGGGAGGACCGGTAGCCGCTCCGCGATTCCGTGCTAGCAGGAGGCGGAAGGGAAGGAGAGCGGATGGGGATCGCGAGTTTTGCGCTGGCGCTCGCCGCGGCGCTGCAGACGACGCCGGGGGTTCCGCAGGCGGCGCCCGGCCCCCGGCCCGCGATGCCCGCGCCGGTGCCGCCGGCGTGCCGCCGGGTCGGCGAGGCGGCGTTCCTGCGGATCGACGCGCAGGCGGCGGCGCGGCTGGCGGAGATCGGGCTCGACCGCGCGGCGATCTTCGAGCGCATGGCCGAGACGTCGATCCCCGAGACGATGGGCTGCTGGGCGATGCCGGTCGGCAATTTCGACAGCCAGCTGATCTCGGTGGGGATGAGCCAGTGGAACTACGGCACGGGCAGCCTCCAGCCGGTGCTCAAGGCGTGGAAGAAGGCGCTCGGCGGCAAGTTCGGACGGACCCGCAAGGCGCTGGCGCCGGTCTATGGCAAACTGCTCTTCTCGCGCGATTGCCTGAAGGTGCCGGTGCGCGACAAATGCCGCGCCGGGATTCTGACGGCGCACGGGGCCGACGGCAGGCTCAACCCGACGATGCTCGCCGAGCTGACCGCGATCTTCGAGAGCGATGCGATGCTGCAGGTGCAGACCGACGCCTATGTCGCGCTGCTGATGGCGGTGCGCGCCGACCTGTTGCGCGTGTTCGCGGGGCAGCCGATCACGATGCGCAAGGTGCGCTGGGCGATCGACACCAAGGTGCAGCAGGGCTTCTTTCCCATCGACGAGGACCTTGCGCGGCTGCGGACGAAGCTCGCGGCGATGCCCGAGGCCGAGCGCTGGGACCGGCTGCGCGCGATCTTCGCCTGGTATGAGGCGCTGTCGCGGACGATCGACCAGGATGGCGTCGCCCGCGACTGGGCGTGGAACGTCGCGCAGTGGCGCTGCATGATCGACCGGGGGCGGATCGACGCCGAGCAATATGAGATGCTCCATCTGACCTTCCTGCGCAGCCGCACCGCGGTGGGGAACAGCGGCCGGTGGCAGGCGCTCACCTTCTCGCGTCGGGGCAAGATCATCCTCGGCATCGGCAGCGTGAGCGGGAAGCGCGACGGAGATTGCCTCGGCGGCGGTTGAGGTCTTGGAACCGGGCGCCGGCGGGTCCATTAGGGGGCATCGGTCAAGGGAGTAGGCGATGAAGAGCGTTGCGATGGTGGCGGTGGCGGCCGCGGCGGTGCTGGGCGGGTGCGCGACGCCCGAGCAGAATGCCCGGTACATGGCGGGGCATTTCCGCGCCCAGGCGGACATCACCAATCCCGCGGGGGAGAAGATCGGCACCGCGATCGCCGAGGAAGTCGACGGCGCGATCCGGGTGATGATCGAGGCGGGCAACCTTCCTGCCGGCGAGCACGGCACCCATATCCACACGGTCGGCAAGTGCGAGGGACCCGATTATGCCAGCGCCGGCGGGCACTGGAACCCGACCACCCACCAGCATGGCCGCGAGAATCCGGCGGGTCCGCATGCCGGCGACATGCCCAACCTCAACATCGGCGCGAGCGGCCGCGACCGGACGATCTTCACCCTGCCCGGGGGCACCTTTGAGGGGCTGCTCGACCAGGACGGCGCGGCGATCGTAATCCACGCCAATGCCGACGACTACAAGACCGACCCCTCGGGCAATTCGGGCGGCCGGATCGCCTGCGGCGTGTTCCAGGCGATGTGAGGCCGGGCGCGGGGGCGCGATCCGGGGACGGAGCGCGCAGCCCCGCGCGAACCGGCGCCGAGGCGCCGTCCGCGCTCAGGCCGCCTGATCGGCGGCCCGTGCTTCCTTCTGTTCTTCCTTGTCGCGGTCCCGAAAGGCGAACGCGCCGAGAAAGGCCGCGTCGGCGATCAGTTCGAGCCCCAGCACCACGCCGATGAAGCCCGCCGAGACCGCCGCCCAGTTGAACAGCACCAGCAACCCCATCCCCACCGAGATCGCGCCCGCGCCGAGGAAAATCAGGAAATAGCGCGACCGGCGCAGGTCGAGCACCGTCAGCAGCTTGGCGGCGCCGCCGCCGACCAGCACCAGCGCGAAGAGGAAGGACAGGCCGATCGGTCCCACCGTGCGCGGGTCGCCGAACTTCATGCTGAGCCCGGCATAGGCGAGAAACACGCCGACCAGACCGGGCAGGATCATCGTCAACGGCCGTCGCCGTTTGCGCAGCACCACGCCCAGAAGATAGATCGCGCCGGCGCCCAGCAGCAGCCAGGGAATGATTCCCGCCACGAGGCCGGTGACGCTCACCGGATTGAACAGCACGTAAAGCCCGAGCGCGGCCAACACGCCCGCCAGCACCGCCTGCACCTGCCACTTCATGGGCTTCGCCTCCCACTACGAGCGACCATGGTGCTGGGGTCATGGCGCTCCCGCAATCGGGACAAACCCTCCGCTGCCCCAACCGGAAGCATGGACGACTAGCGGCGGCTTCCATAGCCGGAGAGCAGGACGAGCAGCACGGCGAGGACGCCCGTGCGGAACAGCCATTCGCTCAGCCCGCCATTCTCCGGATCGAGAAGATGGTGCCAGAAACGCGGTTCGATGAAGCCGGCGATCGCGGCGAAAGCGGACACTGCGCTCACGATCAGGAGCCACGCTGCTCCCTTCGCGATGGTGATCGAAACGGCGAGCACCACCACGCAGGTCACCCATTGCAGGAGTGCCAATATCAGAACCAGCAGGAGCGCTTCGCCCCTGCTGAAATGGATATAGCTGCCGGGATGGCCGAATATGTCGGCGAGGATCACAGCCAGATAGGGCAGCACCGCCAGCGACGCCGCGGCGAGCGTTGCTCTCGACGGCGGCGGGATCGTCATGGGCCGGGCCGTTCGATCACGCGGCTTGCCACGGCGAGGGGCCGCTCAGCAGCGCCTTCCAGCCGATGACGACCAGCCAGTGAAGCCCGACGGACGGCCATAGCGAGCCGGTCCGCCAGTAGACCCGGGCGCAGGCAATGCCGAGCGCGGCGGCCGCGGCCAGAAACCACGGATCCAGCACCGTCCGGCCCCAATCGGGGCCGAAAACGAAGATTTGGAGCGCATGCCATGCGACGAAGAGTAGCGCCGACAGCGCCACCGCCGTGCGCGGAAGCGGTGCGTTGGGGCGCGGGCGGGGAAGGAGCGCGGCCCGGAAGAGCAGTTCCTCGCCCAATGCCGGGACGACGATCGCCACCACCGCCAGCTTGAGGATCGTCACATCGAACAGCGGCCGCCAGTGCATCAGCCCCCCGACCGCGCCGAGCAGCAGCAACAGCGGCACGAGCCAGAGCGTCTCGCCGAGAAAGGGTCGGAAATGCGCCCGCGAAGGCGGCGTGCGCAGGGATGTCGCCAGACGATCGAACATGGCGTCGTGCCGCGTCAGGGCGTGTGGATCGTGAGCGCCTTCGAACCGCGCGTGCTCGACGAGATCGGGCGAGATTTGCGGACCATCTCGAACGCCTTGCCGGGCTCGGGCAGGCGATCGAACGACGGATAGACATAGCTGGTGGCGAGATCGTTGAAGGTCACGGCATAGCCCGGCTCGCCCTTGTCGAGCACGAATTCGGGATAGACGCTGATCGTCCGGCCGGCATCGCCGAGCGCGATGACATAGCCCTTGCCGTCGCCGAGCGTGCGATAGGTGGCGGTTTCAGCGCCGGGCTTACCCTCGCGGCAAAGGCCCTGCGGGCCCTCGACGGGAGTCTTCTTGATGTCGGGATCGTCCGCCGCGTTGGCCAGCAGCGCGCCGAGCAGCGCCGCGCCCATGTCGGGCTTCTTGACCTTTGCCTTGGCGGAAAAACCCGCCGGGGTGGTGCAAGGCTGGATCGGGGCGGCGATCGCGTCGGGCGCCGCGCCGGCGACCGGCGCCGGCCAGCCGAGCGCGGCGAGCGCCTCGAGCAGCTTCGCGTCGAGCGCAGCGGGATCGAGGCTGGTCGAGCTCAGCCGCGCCGCGACCAGCCATTCGCCGAGCGGCACCATCGCCGCGCCGGTGGCAGTGAAGGTCCGCTTTTCGGGCACATAGACCCGGCGCAGCGCGCTCGCGGTGGTCGTGCCGGGGGGCGCGAAGGCGATCGGATCGCTCACCGGCGCGGCATGGCCGAAAATGTCGCGGTCGAGGATCTGCGTCTCGGCGCGGTCGAACCAGACCGGAACCGAGGCCAATGCCGGACGGAACAAATAGATGGTCAGCTGGGTGCTTTCGGGGTTTCCGAACTGGATCGACACGTCGAACTCGCCCGCCGTGCTGTCGGTGATCCCGGTACGCGGCAATCCGGCGAGCGCCTGTGGGACGATCACGCCCGTGCCGACATGCTTCCATTTCTTTGCCGCGGGCACCTGAATGGTGGTCGATTGCGCCTGCGCCGCCAGAGGCGCGACCGACAGCGCGCCCGCCAACAGCGCCGCGGCGATCCTGATCCGTATCGACATGCACCTTCTCCCCCGCCGCGAGCATGTCGCGCAGGCGTTGCCGGCGCAAGGCCCGCGATGCGACCCCTCGACGGCATTGCGCGCGGATCGCGGGCGGGGCAGGCTGGGCGCATGACACGCCTGGCGATCCTGGCCGCCCTTGGCCTGCCCCTTATCGGCGCCTGCGCGGCGACGACGCACGTCCAGCCCGCCGCGGCCGATGCGGCGCGGGCGTGGAACGACAAGCGCGCCGAGCCGTGCAGCCGGCTGATCGACCTTTGCGAGGACATCCATTTCGTCGCGCCGCCGCCCGAGGCGGTCAGCGATCTTCGGTGCAGCGGCGACGCGGAGACCGCGACCTGCACCTTCCGCATCCAGCACCAGCGCTGCCGCGCGCGGTTCGAACGCGTGGCAAATGGCAGCTGGGCGCCGATTTTCCGGCGGCGGGGCGGGATCGTCGCCAGGTGCCGCGACCTTCCCCCGTCATGACCGACGCCAGCTATCGTTTCGAGCGCTTCATTCTCGACGCCGACGATCGCCAGCTGCGGCGCGACGGCGCGCCGGTCGATCTCAACAGCCGCTATCTCGACGCCCTGCTGCTGCTCGTCGGGGCCGAGGGCAGGCTGGTCTCGAAGGACCGGTTCCTCGACGAAGTGTGGCGCGGGGTGCCGGTGACCGACGAGGCGCTCACCCAGTGCATCAAGACGCTGCGCCGCCAACTCGGCGACGATGCCACCCGGCCGCGCTTCATCGAGACGGTGCCCAAGCACGGCTATCGCTTCGTCGCGACGGTCGAGGCGGGACCGGATACGCCGACCGCACCGATGGCGCCGGCGGCGGCTGTGCCGGGCCGATCGCGGCGCGTGCTGCTGCTCGGCGGTGCCGGCACGGCGGGGGCGGGCGTTGCGGGCATGCTCGGCGGCCTGTTCTACGGTTTCGCGGCGGCGGCGCAGCCGGTCGCGCAGGGCATGGGTGCGGTGTCGGTGCTGCTGGTGCTGCTGATCGTGACCATTGCGATCGGGCTGGCGGGCGGCGCGGGAGTGGCGTTCGGGATCGCCGCCGCCGAGCGCGCGACGGCGCGGCGCTGGCTGTGGAGCATCCTCGGCGGCGCGGCCGGCGGGCTGGTGGTCGGCGCGATCGTCAAGCTGATCGGGCTCGATGCCTTCGAATTGCTGCTCGGCCAGTCGCCGGGCGATTTCACCGGGGCGCCCGAGGGCGCGCTGCTCGGCGGCGCAGTCGGGCTCGGCTATTGGCTGGCCGGGCGCGAGACCGGGCCGGGCACGCTCGGACGCGGCGCCGCGCTCGCGGCGCTGGCGGGC
>NZ_SRXU01000005.1 GCF_004792695.1 Sphingomonas naasensis
TCTCGAAATTGCTGATCGACCCGACGCTGCTGAGCGTGCGCGTCTGGCCCGCGGCCAGATCGAACGCGATCGTGTCGGTGCCGTCGCCGCCGTCGACCGGGCTGGTCACCACGCCGGTGCCCTCGAGCGTCAGGCGGTTGTCGCTGTCGCCGAAATGCACGCCGCCGGCCGAGGCGAGCGATGCGCCGTTGCCGATCGCGAGATTGCCCGCCACGTCGACGCTCTCGAAGCTGTAGCTCTGGCCGTTGAGCGCGAGCGTCCCCGCCCCGCCGGCGATCAGCTTCTCGAACGAAACGACCTGGCCCGCGACGATCGTCCGGCTATCGGCCGCGCCGGTGTTGATCTCGAGCGTGTCGGTGCCCGCGCCGCCATTCGCCGTGCCGTTGAAGGTCGCGCCGGTGTCGACGATGAAGCGGTTGTCCGATCCGTCGAAGTTGATCTGCTGCCCGGCGCCGAGCGTGCCGGTCAGCGTCAACGGCGAGGCGCCGGTCACGTCGACGATCTCGAAGTTGAACAGGTCGTTGATCGACGAGGCGCCGGTCAGGTCGAGCGCGAGCGTGTCGGTGCCGCTGCCGCCATCGAGCGCGCCCGCGAGCGCGCCGTTCAGCTGGATGCCGAGCGTGTCGTCGCCCCCGGCGAGCGAAATGCCGCCGGCGAAATCAGCGTCGTCGATCGTGACGGTCTGGGCGCTGTCGTCGCCCTTGATCTGGCCGACCGTGCCGGTGCCGTCCGACAGCATCAGATTGGCGCCCTCATAGAGCTCGATCGTCTGGTAGTCTTGGTTGAGCGCGAGGCTCAGCGTGCCCGGGCCATAGGCGCCGAACGATTCGAAGTTGGTGAAGCCGCCCGGGATCGAGCCGCTGTTGCCGTTGAGGCGGAAAACGAAGGTGTCGGTACCGTCGCCGCCGTCGATCGAGCCGGTGACCAGCCCGCCACTCCGCGCCTCGTAGCGATCGTCGCCAAGGCCGAGGTCGAGGCCGCCGTTGATCGTCCCCGAATTGACCACCACGTCGTTGCCGGCGCCCATGCCGACGCCGTGACCGACCGTGCCGCTATTGTTGAAGACGTCGTCTCCTTCGCCGAGGCTAACGCCGCCGCTGATCTCGCCGGCGTTGTTGATCGTCTCCCTTTCCTCGCTGCCGATGAAGGTCGTGCCGTCATTGCCGTTCGCGGAGGAAACCCGGTCGCCGGCAGCGATGTTGAGCACGATGTTGCGCAAGCGCAGCGCGTCCACATCGAAGGTACCGAAGGCGTAGACCTTGCCCGCGCCGTTGGTGCCGGGAAGGACCGTCAGTTCCTCAAAGCCGGAGAATTTGCCTGCGTCGATCCGTTTGTCGGCGTCGCCGGTCAGATCGACGCGGATCGTGTCGTAATCCTCGTCGCCATAGACCTTGTCGCCGACGATTGCGCTGCCTTGACCGAAGACATAGGTGTCGTCGCCCGCGCCGAGGCTGAGGCGGTTGATGCTGCCATAATTGCGGAACTCGTCATCGAAATCGTTGAGGTCGATGCTCCCTTCGATCGCGCCGCGATTCTCGATCATGTCGATCGTATTGACGGTCTCGATCGCGCCGGAGAGCGTGCCGTCGGGCAGGAAAATATTGGGCTGCGTGCCCGCAAAGCCGCGCTCGCCAGGCCCGCGCACAGTTCCGCGGTTCACCAACGTGAAGCGGTTGCCGAGCCCCGAAGCGCCGACATAGATCGCCGTGCCGCCGTCCGGGTTGGTGGCTTCGATCACGCCGTCGTTCTGCAACGTGAAGCTCGAACCCTTTGCACCCATGAGCACGCCGAAGGCGTAGGATATCGCGGTGTCGCCATTGCCGCTGTCCCACAGCCTGCCCTTCGCGCGGATCGTGCCGCTGTTGACCATGCTCGATGCGGTGGCGAGATCGATTCCGGCACCCACATTGAGCTTGACCGCAGCCGCGCCGTCGCCGCTCGCCTCGATCGTCTCGGTGTTGGTGATGTCGATGCGCGAGCCGGTGAACCGCAGGCCGGACACCCCGCGCCCGGTGCTCTCGATGCGTCCGTTGTTCGCGACCTGATATCCGTTGCCCGACCCGCTCCGGTCGACGATCGTCAACGCGGACTGCTCCGCCGCTCCGAAAGACTCGCGTTCGCCGGTGTTTCGGATCGTGCCGCTGTTGACGAGATGCAACGCCGGCCCGGTGGCGGCGAGGCCGTGGACGTCGATGGCGACCGCCGAGGCGGAATCGGACCCGGTCTCGATCACACCGGAATTGAGGAACTGGAACGGCGCAAACGCCTGTTCCGGGAAGCCGATCTCAAGAATGGCACCGAAGCCCTCGCTCGAGAGAATCAGCTTCTCGTTGGTGAAGCTCGCAAGTCCCGATTCGCCGCGGAAGCCATCGAGGCGCGTGCGAATGTCGCCGCGATTGGTGAACCGCAACCCGGAGCCCATATTGGCAATATTGCGGACCCAGACCCCGTAACTGTTCGCGTTCGTAGTGATCTCGGCGGCGTTGGTCAGGCTGCCCTCGCCGACGACCATCAGGCCGGCATTGAGCGCCGCGGCGGCGGTGACTCCGATTTCGGTATCGGCGCCGCGGATCTCGATGCCGTGCATCTCGAAGCCGCTATTGCCGTTGTCGAGGATGTCGTTGGTCAGCTGATAGGCGGTGCTGGCGCTGAGTGACTTGCCATAGCCGTCGATGCCGCCGCCGCCTTCGATATTGCCGGTCACCCCGTTGCTGGCGCCGGTGAACAGGAACATGTCCGCGTTCGCGCCGAGATCGACATCGCCGGTGATCGTGGCCGAGTTGACGACGATGTCCACCGCGTCGCCCACGTCCTGATAGGCAGTCGCGATGCCGTTGACCTTGCCGCCGGTGATCGTGCCTGCGCGGGTGCCGCCCTTCGAGAATGCCCAAACGGTATTGCGCAACACCGAGAGCCCGGATTCGCTGCGGATTGCCGCCCCGGTGAAGGATTTGATGTCGCCGACATTCTCGATGTAATTTTCGCCCCCGGCCACCACCACACCGCTTTCGCCGCCGATGATGTTGCCGACCCCGCCGCTGAGCGGCCCCTGGCCCGAGGCGGCTTCGGTCAGAAGATTGTAGAGCTTGCCGCCGTCGAGGCGGATCGCATTGCCGCCTGCCATGGGGTCGCCATTCTGTCCGCCGACCGAGATGCGGGTCGAGTTGTAGATACGGCCCCAGCTCGAGATCAGATCGACGTTCGGAAATGCGGCGTTGGTCGAGTTAACCCAGCCGCCGGCATCGAGAAAAATATCGGTGCCGCCGCCCATGATCGCGACACCCTCGCGAATCTGCACGCGCGAATTTCGGGTGATCCGCAACGAATTGGCTTCCTGCGCGTCGATCAGCCCGGACGGTGCGACATCGCCGCCGACATCCTCGTCGATGATCACATCCAGTCGGCCGTCGCCGCCCTTACCCTGCAGCGTCGAGCCACCCTCGATCCGGATGGCTTGCTGAGTCGAATCGGGCTGATCCGCGGCGTTGATCGCGAACGCCACCACGATCGTCCCGTCGCCCGCGAGCCGGAGCGGCCCGTGCAGCAGGTTCATCAGATCGCTCCGGGTCGAACGGCTCCGGTTCTCGAGCGTGAGCACGGTATCGTTGCCCGATGCCTCGTAGACCGTGCCCCCTTCGAACGGCACACCGGTCGCGTTATCGGCACGAACATATTGCTGCGATACGCCTCCGCGCGGCGTGGTGAAGGCGACATTGCGCGTCTGGCTCGTCGTCGCGCGCAGCCACACTTCGTCTTGACCGCCGGCATTGGTAACCGGCCCCGTCGTCAGCCCGGTGAGATCGAGGACCGCCGTGTCGGCATTGACGCGCGCGATATCCACCACGAGCCGATCGAAGTTCGGCCCGAGCGCCACCTCTCTCGGCTGCCCGCCTTCTTCGAGCACGATCGTGGTCTGCGCGTGCGCGGTCGAGGCGAGCGCGAGGGGCAGCGCCGCCGCGCCGACGAGCAGCCCCGTGCGGCCCGGGAAGCGATTGCGACGAATGGAACGAACCGGCGGAATGAAAGGCATCGGAATCCCCCTGAACACGTCTTGCGACACAGGATTTGCCCGGCGCAGAAATCCGGGGCCCCGGCACATAAGCGGCGGGCGGGGGAGCGTTCTTGTCTTCGCTTGCTAAGCGTCCCGTGCGGAACGACGGCTTGCGACCCCGGCCCGCTGGCTATACCGCTAGCGGCTCCCTGGCTGACATGCCGGTGCAGAAAGGCAGACGTGGTCGAACATCCTCTCGCGGGCAGTCGCTTGCTCCGCACCGTACCACTGCTCATCGCGCTCGCCGGCTGCGGCGCCGTGCAGGACGAGGCACCCAAGGTGCAGACCGTCGCGGTGGTGAAGAGCTATCCGCACGACAGCCAGGCGTTCACCGAAGGGCTGTTCTTCGACGGCGGCGGGCTGTTCGAGAGCACCGGCGAGGAAGGCACGTCGGGAATCCGCAAGGTCGCGCTCGAGACCGGCGAAGTGACCGCGCAGGCACCGCTCTCGCCGCCCTATTTCGGCGAGGGGATCATCGGCTGGAAGGACCGGCTCTACCAGCTGACCTGGAAGGATCAGAAGGGGTTCATCTACAACAAGGCCGACCTGACGCCGAAGGGCGAGTTCGCCTATACCGGCGAAGGCTGGGGGCTGACGCACAACGACAAGTCGATCATCATGAGCGACGGCACCGACAAGCTGCGCTTCCTCGATCCCGAGACGATGGCGCAGCAATCGACGCTTGCCGTCACCGCCAAGGGCTGCCCGGTCAAGGACCTCAACGAGCTCGAATGGATCGACGGCGAGATCTGGGCGAACATCTGGCGCACCGATCTGATCGCGCGGATCGACCCCGTCAACGGCAAGGTGAAGGGCTTTGTCGACGTCTCGGCGCTCGGCCCGCCGACGCCGAGCGAGGACGAGGTTCCCAACGGCATCGCCTATGACGCGCAGGGCAAGCGCATTTTCGTCACCGGCAAGATGTGGCCGCAGCTCTACGAAGTGCGCGTCTCCGACGGCGCGCCCAACGGCGCCGCGCAGGATCAGGCCGCGGCGCTGATGCGCTGCCAGAACTGACGCGCGGCATGGGCCGGGTCTCCTTCCATCTCGCCCGCGCCGACAATGGCGTGATCGGGCGCGACGGCAAGCTCCCCTGGCACCTCCCCGCCGACCTCAAGCGTTTCAAGGCGCAGACCATGGGCAAGCCGATGATCATGGGGCGCAAGACCTTCGAGAGCTTCCCCGCGCCGCTCCCCGGCCGGCGCCACATCGTGCTGACCCGCGACGCCGGCTGGTCGGCGCCGGATGCGGAGGTGGCGCATTCGCCCGAGGAGGCGCTGGCGCTGGCCGGAGATGGCGAGGTCGCAGTGATCGGGGGTGCCGAGATCTTCGCGCTGCTGCTCGACCGGGCGGAGAGGATCGAACTGACCGAAGTCCATATCGATGCCGAGGGCGATGCCATGGTGCCCGACTTCGGTGCAGGCTGGCGCGAGACGGCGCGCGAAGAACATAAGAGCGAAGCAGGGCGCCCTGCCTATAGCTTCGTCACATTGGAGCGGATGGGATGAAGAAGTGGCTCTGGGGGCTGGCGGCGGTGGTGCTGCTCGCCGGGATCGGGTTTTTCGGGATCGCCCCGCCGATCGTCGAGGCGGGGATGAACAAGGTCGAGCCCGCGCCGCTCCCCAGGGTGACCGAACAGACCCGCGCACTGCACGCTTCGCTCCAGATCGCCGACATGCACGGCGACACCCTGTTGTGGCGGCGCAGCCTGCTCGACCGGGCGGCGCGCGGGCAGATCGACTTGCCGCGGCTGATCGAGGGCAATGTCGCGCTGCAGATCTTCTCGTCGGTTACCAAGACCCCCAAGGGCCAGAATTACGACGCAAATGGCGGCGACACCGACAACATCACGATGCTGACCGTCGCGCAGCTCCAGCCGGTGCGGACGTGGAGCTCGCTGCTCCAGCGCTCGCTCTGGCATGCCGAGAAGCTCGACCGCGCCGCGCGCGCCTCCGAGGGCAAGCTGCGGGTGATCCGTACCCCGCAGGAGCTCGACCAGCTGCTCGCCGATCGCGCCGCCGGCAAGAAGGTGGTCGGCGGGATGCTCTCGATCGAGGGGCTGCAGGACATGGAGGGCCGGCTCGGCAATCTCGACCGGCTTCACGATGCCGGCTTCCGCATGGCCGGGCTCGCGCATTTCTTCGACAACGACGTCGCCGGATCGATGCACGGCGTGAAGAAGGGCGGGCTGACTCCGCTCGGCGTGCAGGTGGTGCGGCGGATGGAGACGCTGGGCATGATCGTCGACATCGCGCATGCCAGCCACCAGTCGGTTGCCGAGATCCTCAAAATGGCGCGGCGCCCGGTCGTCTCGAGCCATGGCGGGGTGCAGGCGACGTGCAAGGTCAACCGCAACCTCACCGACGACGAGATCCGCGGCGTCGCGAAGACCGGCGGGGTGGTCGGCATCGGCTATTGGGACGCCGCGATCTGCTCGACCGCGCCCGAGGCAGTCGCGCGGGCGATCCAGCATGTCCGCGACCTGGTCGGGATCGACCATGTCGGTCTCGGCTCGGACTTCGACGGCGCGGTGACCACCGGCTTCGACAGCGCCCAGCTGATCGCGGTGACGCAGGCGCTGGTCGACCGCGGCTTCTCGCCCGACGAGATCCGCAAGGTGATGGGCGGCAACGCGCTGCGGCTGATCCGGGCAGGCATCGCGCCGGGCCGGCCGTAGGAAAAGACCGCGCGAGTCGCGTAGGATTTCGGGCGGCTAGAGTCGCAAGAGTCGCGATAGAACGACTCTTGCGTTGCGCGGGCGGGAAATATTGTTGCGCAAGGCTGTAGGGAAATCAGACCTGTCAAAGAGCGGGGCGCCGGCGGCGCCAGGCCGGCGTTCAGGGCAGCAGGCGAAATCCTATTTTGCAAGGGGATCGTGCAGCAAAACTCCCTCTCCCTCCGGGAGACGGAGGGAGCCGACGCGGTCGGCGGAAGGGTGGGGATCGCGCTGCCCTCACCCTTCCCACTCGCTGCGCGAGCGGGCCCCTTCCCGCTCCCAAGGGGAGCGGGAGCTCTCGCCCCGGCGGCAATTGGCATTGGTGGCGCCGATCCCTATAGCCCCTCCCCATGGAGCGACTGGACAACGGCTCGCCGCTTCCGGCGCAGCTTCGCGGCGGGATCGTCGCCTTGGGCAATTTCGACGGATTTCATCTCGGGCACCAGGCCGTGGTCGGCCGGGCGATCGCACGTGCGCGCGCCGAGGGGCGGCCGGCGATCGTGGCGACCTTCGATCCACACCCCAAACGCTATTTCCAGCCCGGCGCCGGCCCGTTCCGGCTGACGACGATGGACCAGCGCGCGCGGCTGTTCGCGGACGCGGGCGCCGATGCGATGCTGGTCTTCCGCTTCGACGCCGGCCTTGCCGGGCTGAGCGCGCGCGGCTTCGCCGAGGACCAGCTGATCGGCGTGCTCGGCGCCGGCGGGGTAGTGACCGGGGGCGACTTCACCTTCGGCAAGGGCCGCGAGGGCGATGTCGCGACGCTGGCGGCGCTGGGCGAGGAACTCGGCTATTCGGCCGAAGTGGTCGATGCGGTGACGCTCGACGGCGAGACCGTTTCGTCGAGCCGGATCCGCGCGTGCCTGCGCGCCGGCGACCCGCGCGGCGCGGCGCGGCTGCTCACCCGGCCCTTCGCGATCGAGGGGATGGTGCAGCACGGCGCCAAGCTCGGCCGCCAGCTCGGCTATCCGACCGCCAACATGGAGCTCGCCAACTATCTGCGCCCCGCCTACGGCATCTACGCGGTGCGCGGGCGGCTGGGCGACGGGCGCGTGCTCGACGGCGTCGCCAATCTCGGCATCCGGCCGAGCTTCGATCCGCCCGAGGAGCTGCTCGAGAGCTATTTCTTCGATTTCGACGGCGACCTCTACGATCAGGTGATCGAGGTCTCGCTGATCGATTATCTGCGGCCCGAGGCAAAGTTCGATTCGCTCGAGGCGCTCAAGGTGCAGATGGATGCGGATGCGGCGGCGGCGCGGGCGGCGCTGAAACTATAGCCGCTCCCCGGCGAAGGCCGGGGCCCAGTTTCGATGGGCCATCGACGGCATCCCGCCTTTGCGACAGCGTGGCGACTGGGCCCCGGCCTTCGCCGGGGAACAAGTTTGCTTGCGCGGCCCGCGCATCCGCCTTCGCGTGCGCAAAACTTCTTCTCTCTCGCTTGCGCTTCCTCTAATCGGCGCGGACCCATGACCGACGCAACCGACTCCCAGCGCGACTACCGCGACACCGTCTTCCTTCCGAAGACCGATTTCCCCATGAAGGCCGGCCTCGCCCAGAAGGAGCCGGCCATCCTCGAGCGCTGGGCGAAGATCGGGCTCTACCAGAAGCTGCGCGAGGCCCGCGCGGGGCGCGAGACCTTCCTGCTCCATGACGGCCCGCCCTATGCGAATGGCGACATTCACATGGGCCATGCGATGAACAAGATCCTCAAGGACATCGTCGTGCGCAGCCAGACCCTGCTCGGCAAGGACGCGCCCTACGTCCCCGGCTGGGACTGCCACGGCCTGCCGATCGAGTGGAAGGTCGAGGAAGCCTATCGCGCCAAGAAGCTCAACAAGGACGAAGTCGACCCCGTCGCCTTCCGCGCCGAATGCCGCGCCTATGCCGAGAAATGGGTGGGCGTGCAGCGCGGCCAGTTCGAACGGCTCGGGGTGATGGGCGACTGGGCGACGCCGTACCTCACGATGAACTATCAGAGCGAGGCGATCATCGCCGGCGAATTGCTCAAGTTCGCCGAGAGCGGCCAGCTCTATCGTGGCGCCAAGCCGGTGATGTGGTCGCCCGTCGAGAAGACCGCCCTGGCCGAGGCCGAGGTCGAATATGAGGACGTCGTGTCGACCCAGATCGACGTGGCGTTTCAGATCGTCGAGAGCCCAATTGCCGGACTGGAAGGCGCCAATGCGGTCATCTGGACAACCACACCGTGGACGATCCCGGTAAACCAGGCACTCGCCTATGGGCCGGAGGTCGATTACGTCCTCGTACATCCCGTGCTGGTCGGCGGCGAGGCCGCTTGGGGCATCATTCACGCACACCCGCTATACAATGGCTGGTTTGATAGGCCGGTGCTGGTAGCAGCGGCGCTCGTTGAAGCCCTCAAGGCTCGTTTAAAGGTTTCACTTAAGAACATCGATCTGAGTGCGGTCGGCTCGCCCGAGGTCGACTTAGATCTCGAAATCGATCCTGATGTTTCCATCAAGGGAGCTGACCTCTCCGGTACGATCGCCCGCCATCCGATGCACAAGCTCGGCGGGTTCTTCGCCAGGCCGCGCCCGTTCCTGCCCGGCGACTTCGTCACCACCGATACCGGCACCGGCCTCGTCCATATGGCGCCGGACCATGGCGAGGACGACTTCCTGCTGTGCAAGGCGCACGGGATCGATCCGGTGTTCGCGGTCGATGGCGCGGGGATGTACCGCGCCGACTGGCTGTGGCTCGGCGGCCAGGGTTCAGTGATCAACAAGAAGTTCGTGGCCAGCGACGGCCCGATCTGCACCGATCTGCGCGAAGCGGGGGCGCTGCTCGCCGCGACCGACGACTTCGCGCACAGCTATCCGCACAGCTGGCGGTCCAAGGCCAAGATCATCTTCCGGGCGACGCCGCAATGGTTCATCCCGATGGATACACCAACTCCTTCTCCCCTTGTGGGAGAAGGAAGGGGCCCGCTCGCGCAAGCGAGTGGGAAGGATGAGGGGGATGTGAGTCTCACTCCCCCTCACCCTTCCGCGGCTTCGCCGCTCCCTCCCTCTCCCACAAGGGGAGAGGGAGATAATCGCGCCACGCTGCGCGGGATCGCGCTCGACGCGATCGAGAATACCCGCTGGGTGCCCGAGCGCTCGATCAACCGGATCCGATCGATGGTCGAAGGCCGTCCCGACTGGGTGATCAGCCGCCAGCGCGCGTGGGGCGTGCCGATCGCGCTCTACGTCAACCGCGCGACCGGCGACTATCTGCGCGATCCCGAAGTCAACGCGCGCATCCTCCAGGCCTTCACCACCGGCGGCGCCGATGCATGGTTCCAGGCCGATCATCAGGCGCTGCTCGGCGAGAAGTACGCGCTCGCCGACTATGAGGTGATCACCGACATTCTCGACGTGTGGTTCGACAGCGGCTCGACCCATGCCTTCGTGGTCGAGGCGCGCTACGGGCAGGACGCCCGCGCCGACCTGTATCTCGAAGGCTCGGACCAGCATCGCGGCTGGTTCCAGTCGTCGCTGCTCGAATCCTGCGGCACGCGCGGCCGCGCGCCTTATGGCGCGGTGCTGACGCACGGCTTCGCGCTCGACGGCAATGGGCGGAAGATGTCGAAGAGCCTCGGCAACGTCGTCGATCCGCTCAAGATCATCGGCGAGAGCGGCGCGGACATCCTGCGCCTCTGGGTGGCGCAGACCGACTATTTCGAGGACGTCCGCATCGGCAAGGAAGTCCTCGCCGGCACCGGCGACACCTATCGCAAGCTGCGCAACACCTTCCGCTACTTGCTCGGCGCATTGGATGGCTTCGAGGAGAGCGAGAAGGTCGCGGTGGCGGAGATGCCCGAGCTTGAGCGCTATGTGCTGGCGAAGCTCGCCGAGCTCGATGGCGAGTTGCGCGCCGCGGCGGAAGGCTTCGAGTTCAACCGCTACAGCCGCGCGCTGACCGATTTCGCCAATGAGGACCTCTCGGCCTTCTTCTTCGATATCCGCAAGGACTGCCTCTATTGCGATGCGCCGTCGGATCCGAAGCGCCGCGCCTATCGCACCGTGCTCGACACGCTGTTCCACGCGCTGGTCCGCTACGCCGCGCCGATCCTCAGCTTCACTGCCGAGGAAGTGTGGCAGGCGCGCTTCCCGAGCGAGGAAGGTTCGGTGCACCTGCTCGACTGGCCCGTGCTGCCCGAGGGCGCGGCGACCAGCGCCGACTGGGCCGCGATCCGGGCGCTGCGCCAGACGGTGACCGAGGCGATCGAGCCCTATCGCCGCGAGAAGACGATCCGCTCGAGCCTCGAGGCCGAAGTGACCGCGCCGAACCTGCCGCTTTCGGGCGACGCGCTGGCCGAGCTGTTCATCGTGTCGAAAGTCAGCGACGGCGAAAACGTCACGGTGACGCCCACCGGGCGCCATAAATGCGGCCGGTGCTGGCGGCATCTTCCCGAGGTTGCGGAGGACGGCTTGCTGTGCGACCGCTGCGCCGAGGTGGTGGGTTGATGAAGAATTGGCATATCGGGCTGCTCGTCGCCGCCCTCGTGTTCCTGATCGATCAGGCCGCGAAATATTATGTGACCGGGCCGCTGGGGCTCAACGTGCAGGACGCGTCGCTGACCGTGCTGCCGATCTTCGACCTGCGCTTCGTCAAGAATGTCGGCGTGTCGCTGGGGCTGCTGCCGGCGAGCGGCGCGACGATGCGCTGGCTGCTGGTGCTGCTGACCGGGGCGATCGCCGCGGGCGTGCTGTGGTGGCTGCTGCGCGAGAAGAAGCGCCCCGACGTGATCGCGCTGGGCCTCGTGCTCGGCGGGGCGCTGGGCAATATCCTCGACCGCAGCCGGCTTGGCTATGTCGTCGATTTCGCCGATCTGCATTTCGGCGAATGGCGCCCCTTTTTGGTCTTCAATGTCGCCGATGCGGCGATTACCATCGGCGTGTTGATCCTGTTGATCCGGGCGCTGTTCGTGCGCGATAAGCAGGCCGGGACGCCTGCTCCTGTGGAGAATGAAGTCAATGCGTAAGTTGGTTCTGATCGCTACGGGCGTCGCGCTCGTCGGCTCGCTCTCCGCCTGCGGCAAGAGCGGCTATGACCGCGCCCGTCCCGACGAATTCGCGGTCGCGCGCGCGGCGCCGCTGGTGATCCCGCCCGATTTCGCGCTGGTCCCGCCGCAGCCGGGCGCGCCGCGTCCGCAGGATACCGCGCCCTCGGCGCAGGCACTCGACGCGCTGTTCGGCGGCTCGCAGGCGCGCAGCGCGTCGGAGAATGCCGCGCTCGACGCCGCCGGCCGCACCACCGCCGATGTCGGCGCGCGCAGCACCGCGGGCAGCCCGACCACCAATGTCGTCGACAAGGGCCAGACGACGCGCGACATCGTCGCCGCGCCCGAAGGCGACGGCCAGTCGGCCCGCGCGAGCACGACCGCGCCCGCCGCTTCGACTCCGCAATAAACCCCGCCTTCGCGGGCAAGAAAAAAGCCGGGCGGCCCCGCGGGGTCGCCCGGCTTTTTCTATGGAAGCAGGCGCGGGCGCCGAAGCGCCCCTCGCCGGCTCAGAACGCGTAGGTGATGTAGCCGAGCACCGTGGCGTTGCCGCCGACGAGATCGCTGAACTTGTCGCCGAACACGCGCTGGTTGGTCACGTCGGTGTCGACATAGGAGACGCCGAGCGTGAAGCCCTGCACCGCGACTTCGGCGCCGAGCGACCAATCGAGATAATTCTCGTCGGCGGGATCGAGGTTGAACGCGCCGAGCGCGCCGTCCGAGCGGCCGACATGGCCGAGCAGCTTGACCGGCGTGTTGGGGATCGTCGCCGAGACGTTGCTGTAGAGATACAGGCTGTCCTGGTCGCCGAGGCCGGCCTGGCCGCTCCACGCATAATTGCCGCCGACCTTCACGTTGACCGGGCCGAGCGTGTAGTTGACCGAGGCATAGGGCTCGAAGAAATCGGTGTCGTTGGCGACCCCGCCCAGCGTGTCGCGCGACAGCGGGTAGAGATAATAGAGCAGCCCGACATCGACGCCGAGGCCGTTGTCGAACGTCTTGGTGTAGCCGCCGTACAGATCGACCTCGGCCTCGCCATAACCGGGAAGCGAGTTCTCCGAGATGGTCGACGCCCAGGTGCCGACATAGAGGCCCGATTCGTGGTTGACGTTGACCGTCGCCTGGCCGGCCGCCTTCTTGTTCGACTGGCTGAGCCCGCGGAAGCGATAGTCGGTGGTGACGCCGAAGCTGCCGGTGACGGTGACGGCGGGTGCCGGCTCGGTGGCGTCGGTCGCCTCGCTGGCCTCTTGCGCGAACGCAGGCGTCGCGGCGGCGAGCGCGAGCGCGCCGAGGCTGATCATCGAAAAGCGCATGGAAATCCCTTTCAAATCCGGTGCGTAAAGGGTCCCCACCTGCTGCTGCCCGGCACCGCATTGTTAAGGTTCAAGACCGGCGCGGCTTCCAGACAGCACCGGTTTCTTGCCGGAACGCGCTGCGGCGCACAACATTATTTGCTGTTTTGTTGCTCGATCGTGACGAACTGTGGCTGCGCCGCCACAGCCGCTCAGCTGTGGATCGCGACCACCGCGTCGACCTCGACCACGGCGCCGAGCGGCAGCGTCGGCACGCCGACCGCGCTGCGCGCGTGGCGGCCGGCATCGCCGAACAGCGCCTGCATCAGCTCGGAGGCGCCATTGGCGACCTTGGGCTGATCGGTGAAGCCGGCGGCCGAATTGACGAACACGCCGAGCTTCACGATGCGCGCGACTCGCGAGAGATCGCCGTCGAGCGCCTTCCTGATCTGCGCGACGAGCATCAGCGCGCAACGCTGCGCGGCCTGCTGGCCATAATCGAGGTCGCGGTCCTCGCCGAGCCGGCCGGTCATCAGCTGGCCGTCGAGAAAGGGCAGCTGCCCCGAGACATGGAGCAGCCCGCCCGCCTCCACGGCGGGGACATAGGCCGCGACCGGGGCCGCGGCTTCGGGGAGGGAAAGGCCGAGCTCGGCCAGCTTCGCGTCGATTGCGGTGGTCATGGCAGAGCTGAACCACTGGCGGCATCGGCGGTCAAGCCCGCGGCGAAACGCGCCTCGATCCAGCCGCGCGCGTCGCGCCAATCGTCGATGCGGGCATGGGCAAAAGGCGCGGGCGGGACCTCCGGGGCGAGGCTGGGCTCGGCGATCATGTGGAGCCGGTGGACGTGCGGGGCGTGCTGCGCGACCGACTCGTGGTGCACCGCGAGATCGTCGACGAACACCGCGACCGGGGCGCCGAACTCGGCGACGAGCTTGGCCACCGGCGGGCCCTTGGGCCCCTGGTTGCACTCGACGCGGTGGGCGATGCCGTGCGTCGCGAGCTGGGCGATGCGATGCGCGCGGCAATGATCGCCGAGATTGGTGAGCACGACGATCTCGGCATGTTCGGCGAGCGCGGCGAGCGCCTCGCGGGCGTGCGGGACGAGCGTCTGGCGCGCCATCTCGGCGGGGAAGAAGCCGTCGAGCAGCGCCCACATCCGCGCGCGCTCGACCAGTTCGCCGTCGGCGCGCGACCGCATCGAGGTGGCGAAATCGCCGCCATTGGGGGTGAAGTCGATGGCGTGCGCCTCGTCGAGCCACACCCCGAAATGCCGCACCATGTGGAGCAGCACCTCGTCGCAATCGGTGATCAGCAGCGGCTTCATGCGCGCTCGAGCCCGGCACGCGCGGCGACCAGATCGGCGGGCGCCACGCCGAGCGCGTCGGCGCAGGCGACCAGATCGGGCTCGTGCGCCTCGAGAAAGCCGAGCGTCGCGGCGAGCAGCGCCGGCTCCCCTGCCCGCGCGCGCAGCCCCGCCGGATCGAGCCCGGTCAGATCGAGCAGCCGCGCCGCGCGCGCCGAATCGCCGAGCGTCCAGACCAACGCCTGGAGCGCAAGTGCCTCTGCGTTTGTTTCCACTCGCGGCATCGCCTAATCAGTATCCAACAGCATGGGGTTTCGCGTGGCAAAAAGGGTGCTCGTTGTCGAGGATAACGAACTCAATCTGAAGCTGTTCTGCGATCTGCTGCGCGCGCACGACTTCGCCGCGGAGCCGGTGGCCGACGGGCGCGAGGCGGTCGCGCGGGCGCACGCCTTCACCCCCGACCTGATCGTGATGGACATCCAGATGCCGCACGTCACCGGCTATGACCTGATCCGCGAGATGAAGGCCGATCCCGGTCTGCGCGCGATCCCGATCATGGCGGTGACCGCCTATGCCGGGCATGACGACGAGGAGCGGATCCGCGCCGCGGGCGCGAACGCCTATGTCTCGAAGCCGATCTCGCTGGTGCGCTTCATCGAGGAAGTGCGCGCTCTGGTGCCCGAAAGACCGGCGCCCGACGCCGGCGAGGACGAAGCGCCCGATGACGAGGCGCCCGAAGAAGAGACGTCTGCAGAAGAGGCGCCCGTCATCGAAGCAGAAGATGGCGATCCGCCGTCAGGCGACCCCGACGATACGCCGCCCCGCACGGGAGGGGATCTTCTCGATCCATAAGCCGAAGCCCGCGCCGCCCCGGGCGCTCAGGCGATGTCGGGCAGCGCCCAGTCGATCGGCTTCTGCCCGCGGCTGACGAGGAATTCGTTGGCTTTCGAGAAATGGCGGCAGCCGAAAAAGCCCGAATGCGCGGACAGAGGCGACGGGTGCGGCGCCTTGAGCACGAGATGGCGCCCGCCGCGATCGATCGAATCGACGAACGCCGCCTTCTTCTGGGCGTGGCTGCCCCAGAGCAGGAACACCACCGGCTCCTGCTTCGCATTGACCAGCCGGATCACTGCATCGGTGAACCGCTCCCAGCCGCGCCCCTGATGCGAGGCGGCCATGCTCATCTGGACGGTGAGCACCGCGTTGAGCAGTAGCACCCCCTGCTCCGCCCAATGTTCGAGAAAGCCGTGGCGCGCGCGCGGGATGCCGAGATCGGCCTCCATCTCCTTGTAGATGTTGACGAGGCTCGGCGGGGTGCGGACGCCGGGGCGCACCGAGAAGCACAGGCCGTGCGCCTGGCCCTCGCCGTGATAGGGATCCTGGCCGAGGATGACGACGCGGACCTGCTCGAGCGGCGTGAGATCGAGCGCGCGGAACCACGCGTTGCCCGCGGGGAAGATGCGCTTGCCCGCCGCCTTCTCGGCGACGAGGAATTCGCGCAGCGCGGCCATATAGGGGCTGTCGAATTCCGCCTTGAGCGGTTCGAGCCAACCCGGATGCAGCTTGACGTCCCCCATGGCCTTGCTGTCGGCAAGCGTGCAGCGCATGTCAACCGGATCGAAACGCGCAACGACATGGTCGAGATCAATTCGCGCCGCTCGCGATCGCGCATCAGGACGGGGCGAGCCGCCGAAGCGTCGCGGAATCGCGCTCGCCGTCGTAAAAGTCTTCGAGCACGGCGGCGAAGCGCGCCCGCGCCTCGCCTTCGGCCGCTGCCTCGAACAACGTCATCGACGAGCGTAGCTTGATCGCGTCGATGCCGCCGAGCAGCGCTTCGGCGGAGATTTTGCCGGCATGCGCGCGGAGCGCATCGGTCGCTTCGGCCAGCCGGGCCCCGAGCAGCGGGTGTTCGAGCCAGGCGCGCGCCTCGGCGAGGTCGGCGATCGCATAGAAGCGCGCCATGTCGCTGCGGCCGAGCCCGGCGATCTGCGGGAAGACGAACCACATCCAGTGGCTGCGCTTGCGCCCCGCGCGCAGCTCGGCGAGTGCGTGCGGAAAGACGCTTTGCTGCGCCTCGACGAAGCGCTTCAATTGGGTGGCCATCGCCGTTCCTCGAACCAATGCCCCGGCGCCGCGTTGCCGGGGGATGACGATCGAACCGATGGAAGCCCGGCTGGTTGCCGAATTGCCCGACGATGCCGGCTGGCAATTCGAGCCCAAATGGGACGGGTTTCGCTGCCTTGCCTTCAAGCAGGGCGATGCAGTCGAACTCCAGTCCAAATCGGGCAAGCCGCTGGCGCGCTATTTCCCCGAAATCGCGGCGGCGATCGCGGCGCTGCCGGTGGACCGGGTCGTGCTCGACGGCGAGCTGCTGATCCCGGCGGGGACGAGCCTGTCGTTCGCGGCGCTGCAGATGCGGCTCCATCCCGCCGAGAGCCGAATCCGCAAGCTCGCCGCCGAGACGCCGGCGCGGCTGATGCTGTTCGACTGCCTGTGGTCGCCCGAGCAGGGCGATCTGGCGGGGCGGCCGCTGGCCGAGCGGCGGATCGCGCTCGAGGCGTTCTACGCGCAGCACCGCTCGGCGACGCTGCGGCTCTCGCCGCTGACCGAGGATCCGAAGGTGGCACAACGCTGGCTCGACGGCGCGGGCGGCGCGCTCGACGGCGTGATCGCCAAGCGGCGCGACGACGCCTATCAGCCGGGCGAGCGCGCGATGCTGAAGGTCAAGCGGCTGCGCACCGCCGACTGCGTGGTCGGCGGCTTCCGCTATGCGAGCAAGAAGCGCGAGGTCGGCTCGCTGCTGCTCGGGCTCTATGACGAGGCCGGGCTGCTCCACCATGTCGGCTTCACCTCGGCGATCGCCGCGGCCGACCGGCCCGAATTGACCACGCGGCTCGAGGCGCTGATCGCGCCGCCGGGCTTCACCGGCGACGCGCCGGGCGGGCCGAGCCGCTGGTCGACCGAGCGCTCGGCCGAATGGCAGCCGCTGCGGCCCGAGCTCGTCGCCGAGGTGCGCTATGATCACGTCACCGGGCGACGCTTTCGCCACGGCACCGGGTTCCTGCGCTGGCGCCCGGACAAGGCGCCGCGGCAATGCACGATGGCGCAATTGGGCGAGGAAGCGCGGCCGGCCGTGATCGCGGCGGCGCTCGATCACGCGGAAGGCTGAATGCCCGCAAGCGCCAGTTCGTCGCGTCAAAATAGACTTTCGTCGCGCGAAAATCGTGTTTGGTCGGCTGCGTGGTGTAGGGCTGCCGCCAACGGCAATCGGGTCTCCGGGGGGAGATGACAATGAAACCATTTTACGCGCTCATCGCCTCCGGCGCTGCCCTGCTCATCCCCGCCGCGGCGGCGCAGGACGCATCGCAGGCCGCGCCGGCGAAGCCGCCCGAGGAAAAGAAGGTCTGCCGCCGCGTGACGCCGACGGGCAGCGTGATGTCGAAGCGGATTTGCCTGACGGCGGCCGAGTGGAAGCAGCTGAACGGCGAATATGATCGGCAGAGCGCCGCGCTGCGCGAAAATCAGGGCCGCAGCGGCGCCACGCCGCGCTAGGGTCCGTACGCAATACCCACAACGGTCGGGATCGCGCGCAGCGGCGGGCCGCTTTTGTCGCACAGCCACGTCACGAGCCAAGTCCTTGGGGTCACGATGACACCGCATCGCTCCCTCCTCGTTCCTCCCCGTGCGCCAAAATCGGCTCCGTCACGACCATTGCGGGTATTGAGTACGGACCCTAGGCCGCGACGGGGCGCTTGACGGCGCGCGCACGACTTGGTTCGTGCCGCGCGTTCCGCAAAGAGGCTCCGATGCACGTCACGCATGATCCCGCCGCCGCTTCCGCCGAGACGATCGGATTCGACCAGTTCCTCGCGGTGGACATCCGCGTCGGGACGATCGTCGAGGCGCTGCCGTTCCCCGAGGCGCGCAAGCCGGCGTACAAGCTGCTGATCGATTTCGGGCCGGTGATCGGGCGCAAGCGCTCCTCGGCGCAGATCACCGAGCATTATTCGCTGGAGGAGCTGCCGGGGATGCAGGTCGCCGCGGTGGTCAATTTCCCGCCGCGCCAGATCGGGCCGGTGATGTCCGAAGTGCTGACGCTGGGCTTTCCCGATGAAGCGGGCAAGGTCGTGCTGTTCCAGCCGACCACGCCTGTCCCGAACGGGGGCAGGCTGTTCTGACCGTTGCGGTAGCGGTACCACTTTGCCGTTGACGACGCGAAGGCGCGGCATAGTCTCCGATCCCAACGATATAATGGGAGGGGGAATCCATGAACCTACGGATCGCGCTCGCGCTCGGCGCGGCGATGCCCGCGTTGTTCGCCGTGCCGGGCGTCGCGCAACAGGCGCAATCGAGCGACGACGCGCTGGCCGAGAAGGTGATCAACAACACCAATCCGGCCAGCTTTCAGGTCTATGGCCTGACGCCCGCGCCCAAGACGGTCAGCGACAAGGCAGTGCAGGGCGGCAAGGCGCTGCGCATTCCGGTGACCGGATCTGGCAATCCGTGGAGCATCGGCGTCAATGTGCCGCTGACGAGGCCGGTCAAGGCAGGCGACAAGATCGTCGTCGCCTTCTACGCGCGGCTGAGCAAGGCCGAAGCCACGAGCGCGAAGCTCAATGCCCAGCTCCAGCTCTCGGCGGCGCCCTATACCGCGATCTTCGCGAAGAGCTTCGACGCGACGCCGGAGTGGCAGTTCCTCCAGTTCGCCGGCAAGGCGGACAGGGATTATGCAGTGGGCGCGCTCACCGCGGCGTTCCACGTCAACACCGGCAACCATGTGCTCGATCTGGGGCCGGTCGCGGTGTTCGACATGGGGCAATAGGCCCGTTCAGGCGCGGCGCGCGGTGACCAGATAATCGAGGCTGGTATCGTCCGAGAGGACGAAGCCGCGCGCCGGCGAGAAGCCGAGCCCGCGCAGATTGCCGACTTCGAGGCCGGCGCCTTCGAGCAGCTCGGTCAGCTCGGCCGGGGTGAGGAACTGGTGCCAGTCGTGCGTGCCCTTGGGAATCGCGCCGCTGCCCTCGCCCAGGGTGATCATCGCGAGGCGCGAGAGCGCGGTGCGGTTCGGCGTCGAGAGGATCATCAGCCCGCCCGGCGCGAGCGCGTCGGCGAGACCGGCGACGAAGGCGGCAGGGTTCGAGACATGCTCGATCACTTCCATCGAGGTGACGAGATCGAAGCGGCGGCCGGGCAGGTCCTCGATCCCGCCGGCGACATAGGCGATGTCGAGCCCCACCGCCGCGGCATGGGCGCGGGCGGCGCCGATATTCTCGGGCGCGGCGTCGAGCCCGGTGATCTGCGCGCCGAGCCGGGCGAGCGGCTCGACGAGCAGCCCCGCGCCGCAGCCGACGTCGAGCGCGGTCTTGCCGGCGAGCGGGGCGAACGCCATGCCGTCGCCGTCCCAATGCTCGTCGGTGACTTCGCGGATATAGGCGAGCCGCGCGGGGTTGAGCCGGTGGAGCATCGCCGAGGAACCGCGCGGATTCCACCAGTCGGCGGCGAGCCGGCCGAAATGCTCAGCTTCATGCCGGTCAATAGTTGCTTTGGTTGCGTTCGCCATGGGCCGCTCCTATCAGGCCGCCTCATCCTACCCAAGGCCCGGAAAACAAGCACCCGACATGGCACGCATCGTGATGAAGTTCGGCGGCACCTCGATGGCCGGCATCGAGCGGATCCGCAATGTGGCGGCGCGCGTCAAACGCGAATGGGAAGCGGGCAACGAGGTTGCGGTGGTGGTCTCGGCGATGGCCGGCGAGACCGACCGGCTGGTCAATTTCTGCCGCGAGGCGAGCTCGCTCTACGACCCGCGCGAATATGACGTGGTGGTCTCCGCCGGCGAGCAGGTGACCTCCGGGCTGCTCGCGGTCGCGCTCCAGGCGCTCGGCGTGCCGGCGCGCTCGTGGCTCGGCTCGCAGGTCGCGATCCACACCGATGCCGCGCACGCCAAGGCGCGGATCAAGACGATCGATGCCGCCGGGCTCGAGCAAGGCTGGGCGCGCGGCGAAGTGGCGGTGATCCCCGGGTTCCAGGGCGTGACCGACGATGGCAGCAACCGCGTCACCACGCTCGGCCGCGGCGGATCGGATACCAGCGCGGTGGCGGTGGCGGCGGCGGTCAAGGCCGACCGCTGCGACATCTACACCGATGTCGACGGAGTCTACACCACCGACCCGCGGATCGTGCCGCGCGCGCGCAAGCTCAAGAAAGTGACGTACGAGGAAATGCTGGAGCTCGCCAGCGTAGGGGCCAAGGTGCTCCAGACGCGCTCGGTGGGGCTGGCGATGAAGGAAAATGTCCGCGTCCAGGTGCTGTCGTCGTTCACCGGCGACGACGCGCCGATGGCGGACACGCTGCCCGGAACGATGATCGTGGGCGAAGAGGAGATTCAGGACGTGGAAAGCCAGCTCATCACCGGCATCGCGCACGACAAGAACGAAGCCAAGATCACGCTGACCGCGGTGCCCGACAAGCCGGGCGCGGTGGCGTCGATCTTCACGCCGCTGGCCGAGGCCAACATCAACGTCGACATGATCATCCAGAACATCGCGCACCAGAGCGCGGGTTCGGCGAGCGCGACCGACGTGACCTTCACCGTGCCGGCGGCGGACCTCGCCCGCTCGATCGAGACGCTCAACCAGTCCAAGCCCGACATCGGCTTCGCCGAGCTGCTCCAGGACACGCGCGTCGCCAAGATCTCGGTGGTCGGCGTAGGGATGCGCAGCCATGCCGGCGTCGCCGCGACGATGTTCAAGACATTGGGCGCGCGCGGCATCAACATCCAGGCGATCACCACCAGCGAGATCAAGGTCTCGGTGCTGATCAACGAGGACGAGACCGAGCTGGCGGTGCGCGTGCTGCACACCGCCTATGGCCTCGATGCGGAGGACGCCGCGGCCTGATCGCGCGGCTGCGTTTCTGACATCTTTCCGCCGCCTTCGGGCGGCATCGCTCGCAGCGCCTTGCCCGTAGCCGAGTCCATCGCAACGCGCCCGAGCGCTTCCGTCCGGCTGCGCGCGTCGCTTGGCCAACGCGGCATCGCCTTCGGCCTCGCGCTGCTCGTCGAGCTGCTGGTGGCGCTGCTGCTGTGGTTCGTCGCGCCGGCGATCCGGACGAGGGAGGAGGACCGGGTGCCCGCGGTGTTCGGCATCGAAGCCTCGGGCGACCATGAGGCGGCCGATCGCAAGGAAGCGCGTGCGCGCCAGCCCAGGACCGAGCCGAGCAAGCCGCGCCCGCTCCCGCCGAAACCGGTCGAACCGCCGCCCGAAACCCCCGACCCGCCGACCCCGCAGCTGCCCGCGGATTTCGTCAAATTAACCCGTCCCGACTTTCGCGCGGCCGACATCGCGGACAAGGGCGCGCCCCATGACGCGACGCCGAGGCGGGAAACCGCCGCGAACGACGCCGGCGGCGCGCCCGGAGACAGCCCGGTGATCGCGAAGGGCCCCAATGGCCAATCGATATACCGGGGCGATTGGTACCGGATGCCGACCGCCGCCCAGATCATCCCCTATATTTCGCGCCGGGCGCTGAACCGGGCGGGCGAGGGAGTCATCCTCTGCCGCATCGTCGCCGACCACCGGGTCGAGGATTGCCAGGAGCTGCGCGAGACGCCGCGCGGCTCGGGCTATGCCGGCACGGCACGGCAGGCGGCTTGGCAATTCCGCGTGCGGGCGCCGCGCATCAACGGCCGCGAAGTGCTCGGCAGCCTCGTCCAGATCACGGTTCCGTTCGCCGGCGCCAGGGACGACGCAGCGGACGAATGAACCGCGTTCCGGCTTGCCGGGAAGCCGGTAGCGGGTCTAGGCCCTGCCGCCATGACCATTGACAGCACGATCGGCGCCGAGCGCCTGACCCGCCGCATGGCGCGCGGGTGCGAATTCCTGGGCAGCGAGGTCGCGATCCTCGGCGGCGCGATGTCGTGGGTTTCCGAGCGCAACCTCGTCGCGGCGATCTCGAACGCCGGCGGCTTCGGCGTGATCGCCTGCGGCGCGATGACCCCCGAGCTGCTCGACAAGGAGATCGCGGCGACCAGGACGCTCACCGACAAGCCGTTCGGCGTCAACCTGATCACGATGCACCCGCAGCTGTTCGAGCTGATCGAGGTCTGCGCGAAGCACCGGGTGGGCCATGTCGTGCTCGCCGGCGGACTGCCCCCGGCGGGCAGCCTCGACGCGATCAAGGGCAATGGCGCGAAGCTGATCTGCTTCGCCCCGGCGCTGAGCCTCGCCAAGAAGCTGATCCGATCGGGCGTCGATGCGCTGGTCGTCGAGGGCATGGAGGCCGGCGGGCATATCGGCCCGGTCTCGACCAGCGTGCTCGCGCAGGAGATATTGCCCGAGGTGGCGAGCCAGGTGCCGGTGTTCGTCGCCGGCGGGATCGGCCGCGGCGAGCTGATCGCCGGCTATCTCGACATGGGCGCGGCGGGCGTCCAGCTCGGCACGCGCTTCGTCTGCGCGACCGAGAGCATCGCGCATGCCAATTTCAAGAAGGCGTTCATCCGCGCATCGGCGCGCGATGCGGTGGCGAGCGTCCAGATCGACCCGCGGCTTCCCGTCATCCCCGTCCGCGCGCTCAAGAACGCCTCGTCCGAGCTATTCACCGCCAAGCAGCGCGAAGTCGCCCAGCTGCTCGACGACGGCAAGGTCGAGATGATGGAGGCGCAGCTGCAGATCGAGCATTATTGGGCGGGCGCGCTGCGCCGCGCTGTGATCGACGGCGATGTCGAACATGGCAGCGTGATGGCGGGCCAGTCGGTCGGCATGGTCAACAAGGAAGAGCCGGTCGCCGACATCATCGCGATGCTGATGGGCGAAGCCGCGCACGCGCTGGAGAAGCGGGCAGTATAACCATTTATCCCCTTTTGCTTTCCAGAAGCGGCAAAAGGGGATAATCTCGCGCGATGATCGTCCTTGACGGAAATCAGATCCGACAGTTGATCGATGTCGAGCATGTCTATCGTGCCTATCGCGACGCCTTGCGCGATCGCGAGACACGCTTCCGCGGGTCCCTGAGCTGGAAAACCGTCGCCGGACACGAATATCTGTATCAGAAGCGCAACGCGGTGGCGAAGAGCCTCGGCCGCAGGTCCGCCAATACCGAGCGCATCTATGACCAGTTCCGCACGGGCCGCGCGGAAGCGAGGCAACGCGTCGCGACGCTCGATTTGCGGCTTCGCGCGATGGCGCCGATCAACCGCGCGATGCGGCTCGGGCGCGTACCGATCATGTCGGCGCGCGTGCTGCGCAAGCTCGACCGGCTCGGACTTCTCGGACACGGGTTCCGCGTAGCCGGCACGCATGCTCTCTATGCCTATGAATCGCTCGCCGCGGTCCATTTCGACAATCGGCACGTCGCCACACTGGATATCGACCTGCTATATGATGCGAGGTCGACCATCAAATTGGTGGGAGAGGGCGATTCGGGACTGATCGACCAGCTGCAAGCGCTCGACCGCACCTTCCGCCCGACCGAGCCCGGAAGTTTTCGGGCGGTCAATGACGCCGGCTTCATGGTCGATCTCATCACGCCCCTGCCCCGCAATCCCGGGACCGCGCGCTCACCCGGCCGTCTGGGAGGCCCCGACGACGTACGCGCTGTCGAGATAGCGGGCCTGCAATGGCTGGAGAATAGTCGGCCCATTGACCGAGTCGTGCTCGATGAGCGCGGGTATCCGCTTCGCATCGTGGCGCCGGACCCCCGCGCCTTTGCCGTTCACAAATCCTGGGTGGCACAGCGCGACGACCGCGATCCCGGCAATCGGCGTCGTGATCTCGCACAGGCGCGCGCCGTAGCCTCGATCCTTGTGCACCAACTCCCCGAACTTCGCTTCGACGACCCTTCGCTACTTTATCTTCCGGCCGATCTGCGCAAGGCGGGCGAGGCGCTGACCGCAGAGGTCGAGGCCCGCCGCTTTCGTCCCGGCCATGACGAGGAGGACTGGGTCTAGCGGGCGTCCGCATATGCCGTCGCCGCGCGGTCGCCGCGGGCGAGCTTCCACAGCTCGCCCAGCGCCTGGAAGGCGAGGACCACCATCATCACGATCAGGGTGATCCGGATCGACAGGTTGAGGCTCTGGGTCAGCCGGGCGAGGTCCTCGCCCTTGTCGGCAGCGATGACGGTGACCCAGGCACCCGCCTTGTAGAGCCCCGCGGCCATCGCGATCGTCGCCACCGAGATCGCGACGGTCAGCAGCGACTGGAACCGCCACAGCCGCGGCAGCAGCCATTTGACCAGATTGGCCACCAGCTGCGCCGAGGCGAGCACGAGGATCGGCAGATAATAATGGCCCCAGACCGGCGCCGGCTCGATGCGCAAAGCGGTGGTCGCGGCGATCGCGGGGAACGGCACCGCGCCGGTCCACCACAGCAGAAAGGCGATGCCGCAGCCGACCTCGAACGCCGCCTCCCACTGGCCCTTGCGCCGCGCGAGCGGGGCGGGCAGCTGCTCGGGGGTCCAGCGCACCAGCTGCTCGACCGGCCCGCCGAACCGCTCGAACAGCGCGAAGGCGAGCGTCACCACCGCGATCGCAGTGAAGAAGAAACCCCAGAGATCGCTGGTGATGCCGGTGACCATGTGGACGATGCTGCGATTGCCGAGCAACGTCGCGACCATCCCGATCGAGACGAACGAGAGCGCGCCGATGGTGAGCACCACGCGCAGCGCGAAGAGATAGAAGGGGAAGATGTCCGGCCCGATCAGATATTGCTGGCTGCGATAGCGCGAGGCGATCACCAGCGGATGGCCGAACTCCTTGAGCAGCGCGGCGAGCTCGTCGCGGCGAAGCGGACGACCGAGCCGGTCCTCGCGCATCTCCTGCCGCGTGGCGAGCTCGTCGTGCAGCTCGGCGATGATGTCGTCGGCCTTGTCCGCCGGCAGATTCTGCCGGACCGACGCGAGATAGCGTTCGATGAGGTCCATCACTTGTCCTTTCCGGTAAGCCGCAGGATCGATTCCGAAATCGCGTTCCATTCGCCGAGCAGCCGGGCGAGAATCTCGAGCCCGTCTGGGGAGAGCCGGTAGAAGCGCTTGTTGCGCTTCGCCTCCTCGCGCCACTCGCTGGTCAGCAGCCCCTGTGCCTCGAGCCGGCGCAGCAGCGGATAGAGCGCGCCTTCGTCGATCGGCAGCCCGGCATCCTCGAGGCTGGTGCGCAGCGTGTAGCCGTAGCGCTCCTCGCGCAGCGCGCCGAGCACCGCCAGCACCAGCGAGCCGCGCCGAAGCTCGACGCGCAGCTTTTCGAACAGGTCTTCTTCGAGGGGCACTGCCGTGTCTCACATGGTATGTGTCACACACTGTATGACACATAGTATGTATCGATGCAACATCCGGAATTTTGCCTAGCGGAACTCCGCTAAACCCCTGATTTCACCCGCCTCTCTATAATGAAATCACCGGGCGAACGCGTGATCCCCATGCCGTCACCGGGGGGTGGATGATGAAGCAGTTCGCACGATTCCTGTTGCCGCTGACCGCAGCGACGCTGTTCGCCGCGCCGGCCTGTGCCCAAGACTGGAGCGCCGTGCCGGCGTGGCCGGCAGCGCCCATGCCGCTGCGCGAAGCGCCGCCGGCACCGCCTGCGGGCGCGGCGCCCAACCAGATGATCCCGGCGCGCGACGCCGAGGGCAATTACGTCACGCCCAACCGGAAGCTGAGCCGCGACGAGACCAGCTGGCACCTCCGCGCCGCGCTCAACGTCGCCGCGCTGGGCTGCCGCGACGCCGCCGAGGCCGAGACGGTCGCAGCGTACAACCGGCTGCTCCGCCAGCAGCGCGCGACGCTCGCCACGGCCGATGCCGGTGTGAAGAGCCTCTATCGCGCGCGCCTCGGCGCGGGCTGGGAGAGCGAGCACGACCGGCAGATGACCCGGGTCTATAATTTCTTCGCCCAGCCGACCGCGCATGACGGCTTCTGCCTCGCCGCGCGCGAAGTGCTCGCCGAGATCGACGCGGTGACGCCCGACCGGTTCGCCGATTTCGCCGCCGGCGCGCTGCCGCGGCTCGAGGCGCCGTTCACTTCTTTCTATCGCGAGTATGACGCGTATCGCACCGCTTATGCCGCGTGGCGGCAGGGCCCGCGCCCGGCGGTGACGATGGCCGCGATCGCGCCGGCACCGACCGGGTTCGGCGCGCTGGTGCCGTAACGACGCCGCGTCGACGGGGAGAATAGCGCGGGCCGACGCAATCTGTTAGCGCGGAGGCATGGCCCTTACTGCCGCCGCTTCCGCCCGCGAAATCCTGACCCGCCTTCACGACGTGATGGCGAAACGGCTGCCGGCGCAATCGAAGCTCAACGCAGTCGCCGAGATCATCGGCACCGCGCTCGATAGCGAGGTCTGCTCGATCTATCTGCTGCGCGAGGGCCTGCTCGAGCTGTTCGCGACGCGCGGGCTCGACCAGCAGGCGGTGCACGTCACCAAGCTGGCGCTCGGCGAGGGCCTGGTCGGCACGATCGCCGAGAATGTCGAGACGCTCAACCTCGACGAGGCGGCGACGCATCCCGACTTCGCCTATCGCCCCGAGACCGGCGAGGACCGGTTCCACAGCTTCGCCGGCGTGCCGATCATCCGCCGCGAGCGCTCGGTGGGCGTGCTCGCGGTCCAGCATGTCGAGCCGCGGCGCTATGCCGAGGTCGAGATCGAGGCGCTGCAGACGGTGGCGATGGTGCTCTCCGAGCTGATCGCCAATGCCGACCTGATCGACACCGCGGCGAGCGCCGGCACCGACCGGCCGCAATCGACCGCGGCGACCCATGCGCAGGGCTTCAAGCTGGTCGAGGGCATGGCCGCCGGCGTCGCGGTCTATCACCAGCCGCGCATCGTCATCGAGCACACCGTCGCCGAGGACATCGAAGTCGAGCGGCATCGCGTCTATGCAGCGTTCGACAAGATGCGCGACCAGATCGAGCGTATGGCGAGCCAGGCCGAGTTCGGCGGCGGCGGCGAGCATGACGAGGTGCTCGCGACCTACAAGATGTTCGCGTACGACGAAGGCTGGTCGCGCCGGATCAACGAGGCGATCGATTCCGGCCTCACTGCCGAAGCGGCGATCGAGCGCGTCCAGCAGCGCACCCGCCAGCGCATGCGCGAGATCGACGATCCGCTGCTCCGCGACCGGATGCACGATCTCGAGGATCTGTCGAACCGGCTGCTGCGCATCGTTTCGGGTCAGCTCGGCACCGCGGCGCAGCTGGGGCTGCGGCAGGATTCGATCCTGATCGCGCGCAACCTCGGCCCGGCCGAGCTGCTCGAATATGACCGGCGGCGGCTGAAGGGGGTGATCCTCGAGGAAGGCTCGCTCACCGCGCACGTCACGATCGTCGCGCGGGCGATGGGGGTGCCGGTGCTCGGGCGGGTGCGCACGGTCCGCCAGCTCGTCGCCGAGGGCGACATGCTGTTGCTCGACACGTCCGAAGAGAGCCTGTTCGTCCGGCCGAGCCAGGCGATGCTCGAGGCGTTCGAGGCCAAGCTGGCGCTCAGCCAGAAGCGCCGCGCCGCCTTCGCGCAGCTGAAGGGCGAGGCGCCGGTGACGCGCGACGGCCACCGCGTCACCGTGATGGTCAATGCCGGGCTGCGCGACGATCTCGCCGCGCTCGACCTGACCGGCGCCGACGGGATCGGGCTGTTCCGCACCGAATTCCAGTTCCTCGTCTCGGCCACCCTGCCCCAGCGCGAGGGCCAGCGCCGGCTCTACAAGGATGTGCTCGACGCGGCGGGCGAGCGGCCGGTGGTGTTCCGCACGGTCGACATCGGCGGCGACAAGGCGCTGCCCTATCTCAACCACGACGCCGACGGCGAGGAAGAGAATCCGGCGATGGGCTGGCGCGCGCTGCGGCTCGCGCTCGATCGCGACGGGCTGATGAAGGCGCAGGCGCGCGCGCTGATCGAGGCGGGCGCGGGGCGTTCGCTCAACATCATGTTCCCGATGGTCTCCGAGCCCTGGGAGTTCGACGCGGCGCGCGACCTGTTCGAGGCGCAGCGCGCATGGCTGGCGGCGCGCGGGCGCAAGATGCCGAGCGAGATCCGCTATGGCGCGATGCTCGAGGTGCCGGCGCTCGCCGAGGTGCTCGACCTGCTGCTGCCGAAGATCGACTTCCTGTCGATCGGCACCAACGATCTCACCCAGTTCCTGTTCGCCGCCGATCGCGCGCATCCCAAGCTGGCGCTGCGCTACGACTGGCTGAGCCCGTCGATCCTGCGCTTCGTCAAGCGCGTGGTCGACCAGGCGCATGCCGCCGGCGTGCCGGTGGCGGTGTGCGGCGAGATGGGCGGGCGACCGCTCGAGGCGATGGCGCTGATCGGGCTCGGCATCGACCGGCTGTCGATCACCCCGGCGGCGGTGGGGCCGATCAAGGCGATGGTGCGCTCGCTCGACCGCGAGCCGCTGATCGCGGCGATGCAGGGCTGGCTCGCCGACCCGCGCGGATCGCTGCGCGAGGTGCTCGCCGGCTGGGCCGGGCAACATTTGGTCGAGCTGGCCTGATCTTTCGCCCGATTTCCCTGCGCCAGCGTTGACAGGGCCTTTCGCCTGAGGGACACCCGCGCAAAGGCGGGAGCGAACCGGGCCGCAACCCTTCCGCCGGAGGCTAGAATGGAAGGCGACAACGCCGAGAATCCGACGCTTTTCCCCGCCACCGTGGGGGAAAAACTGCGTGCGGCGCGCGAGGCGCAGAAGCTCGATCTGAGCGAGATCGCCAGCCGCACCCGCATCCCGCAGCGCCACCTCGAGGCGATCGAGCAATCGAACTTCGCGAGCCTGCCCTCGGTGACCTATGCGATGGGCTTCGCGCGCGCCTATGCCCGCGCGGTGGGCGCCGACGAGACCGCGCTCGCGCGCGAGCTGCGCGCCGAGCTGGGCGATCGCCCGGAACGGCCGGCGCCGCCGCCCTCCTATGATTTCGACGAGCGCTCGCGGGTGCCGTCGCGCGGGATCGCGCTGGTCGGCGCGATCGTCGCGCTGCTCGTCGTGATCGGCGGCGCAGTGTGGTTTGGCACCGACTGGTTCCGCGGCAGCGCGGCGAGCGAGGAACCGGCGGTGGTGGAGAATGTCACGACCGCCACGCCGGGCAACGCCGCCGCGCCCGCACCCGTGCCGGCGACCGGCGGGCAAGTGACTCTGGTCGCGCTCGACACGGTGTGGCTGCGCGTCACCGATGCGGGCGGCAAGCGGCTGTTCGAGAAGGAAATGGCGGCGGGCGAGCGCTATGACGTGCCCGCCGATGCCGACCGGCCGCGTGTGCGCACCGGGCGGCCCGATCGGATCCAGGTGCTGCTCAACGGCTCGAACATCGCGCCGCTCGGCACCGGGGTGCAGACGGTCGAGGCCGAGGTGAGCGCCGCGGCGCTGCAGGCGCGCGGCCAGACCGGCACGCCGCAACCCGTCGCGCCGGCGACGCCGCCCGCCGCAGCCGGCGCGGCGCCGGCTGGCAACACGACGGCGATACCTTAAGGCTGGCGACAGGTGCGGCGTATCAGCTATACTGGCCGCAGCTTTATTAAATCCCGAAATCCTGCACCGGGGGGTGTGACGACATGCGTTATTGGTTGGCCGCGACAGCTCTGACGGCCCTTGTTGCCGGGACGGGCGCCGCCCATGCCCAGTCTAACGCGATCGAGGGCCGGGTCGACCGGCTCGAGCGCGAGATGCGCGCAGTGCAGCGCAAGGTCTTCCCCGGCGGTGCCGGCCAGACGATCGAGCCGCAGATCGTCCCCGATGCCAGCATCGAGGCGCCGGGCACCCCGGCGGGGACCCCGCTCGCCGACCTGACCCAGCGCGTCGCCGCGCTCGAGAACCAGGTCCAGACGCTCACCGGCCAGGTCGAGCAGGACGGCTATCGCCTGAAGCAGCTCGAGGACGGCTTCGCCGCCTACAAGCGCGCGACCGACAGCCGGCTCAAGGCGCTGGAGGATGCCGCGTCGCCGGTGGCCGCGGGCAATTCGCCGGTGATCGCGCCGGTCGACCTCGCCGAGACGCCCGCGCGGCCGACCCGCCCGGCGCCGGCCGAGGACAAGCCCGCCGCCAAACCGAGCGGTACCCGAGCGCAGCAGGTCGCGGCGATCGAGAAGCCCAATAGCGGCGATCCGGCCGAGGACGGCTATCTCTATGGCTTCCGGCTATGGTCGGCGAAGCTCTATCCCGAGGCGCGCCGCGAGCTCGAAGCGGTGGCGACCAAATATCCGAATCATCGCCGCGCGAGCTATTCGCAGAACCTGCTCGGCCGGGCCTATCTCGACGCCGGCGCGCCGAGCCTCGCCGCGGTCGCCTTCTACGAGAACTACAAGAAGAACCCGAACGGCGAGCGCGCGCCCGATAGCCTATATTATCTGGCGCAGGCGCTGACCAAGCTGAAGAAGCCGGCGAGCGAAGTGTGCAAGGTCTATACCGAGCTCGACCAGCTTTACGGGGAGCGGCTGTCGGCGGAGATGAAGACCGGCGTCGCCGAGGGCCGTGCCGCGCAAAAGTGCAAATGAGCGGGTGACGCTCGACCCGGCAGCGGTCGAGCGTTTCCGCCGTGACGTGAGCGCGCTCCATTCCTCCCCTCCGGGGAAGGATTTCAGCCTCGGCGTGGCGGTGTCCGGCGGTCCCGACAGCCTTGCGCTGCTGCTGCTCGCTGCCGCCGCTTTCCCCGGACGCGTGATCGCCGCGACGGTGGATCACGGATTGCGCCCCGAGGCCGCGGAGGAAGCGCGCTTCGTCGGCGAGATCTGCGAGGCGCGCGGCGTGCCGCACCATATCCTCACCGGCACCGTCTCCCCCGGCAATGTTCAGGAAGGCGCGCGCGACTTGCGCTATGCCCTGCTCGCCGAATGGGCGGAGGGCCGAACGCGCCGGGTCGCCACCGCGCACCAGCGCGACGACCTTGCCGAGACCTTCCTGATGCGCGCGCGCCGCGGCGCCGGGGTCGGCGGGCTGGCCGCGATGCCCGCCGCGCGGCCGCTGGGCGGGGCAACTCTGCTGCGGCCGCTGCTGGACTGGTCGCGCGCCGAACTGGCGGCGATCGTCGCGGCGGCGGGCCTCGCGCCGGTGCAGGACCCCTCGAACCGCGACCCGCGCTTCGATCGCGTCCGCATGCGGCGCCTGCTCGCCGAATCGCCCGAATTGCCCGCCGATCGACTGACGCTGGCGGCGCGAAACCTGCGCCATGCCGAGGACGCGCTGGCTTGGGCGGCCGCGCGCGAATGGCAGGCGCGCGGCGCGATCGACGGCGATTCGGTGCGGCTCGATGCGCGCGATCTGCCCTATGAACTGGTGCGGCGCCTCGTCGAGCGCGCGGTGCGCGCCGCCGCGGCCGGCGACGGCGCGCCGCTTCGCGGCGAGAGCCTCGACCATCTCGTCGCGACGCTGCTTTCGGGCGGCACCGGTACGATTGCGGGGGTGAAAGCTTCGGCAAAACATGCTGAATGGCGTTTCAGCCTAGCTCCGGCGCGCCGATCACACTGATCGACGTTGTTCCATTGCCATTAACCTGGCGGTGCCTATCTATGATGGGCGAAAGGTATCGAGCTCGATATGAACGACAACAACAAGCCGCAGGGTCCTGAAAACGGCGGCGGCAATCCCTGGATGAAGAGCCTGCTGATCTGGGCGGGTATTCTCGCGGCGCTCGCGCTGTTCGTGACGCTGTTCGACGGCCGCACGACCCAGACGGCGGCCGACGGGATGTCGTACTCGACGTTCCTCGACAAGGTGCAGGCCGGCGAAGTGAAGTCGGTCAACATCGCCGCCGGATCGGCGGGGACCAGCGTCGTCTCGGGCACGCTTTCGAGCGACGCCAAGTTCCGCACCAACGCGCCGGCGGATCCCCAGCTGATCCCGACGCTGCGCACCAAGGGCGTGACGATCAACGCGCGCCCCGAGGAGGGCGCGTCGATCTGGCAATATATCCTCGTCCAGTCGCTGCCTTTCCTGCTCTTCCTCGGCGTCGCGGTCTTCTTCGTGCGGCAGATGCAGAAGAATTCGGGCTCGGGCGCGATGGGCTTCGGCAAGAGCCGCGCCCGGCTGCTCACCCAAAAGGAAGGCAAGGTCACCTTCGACGACGTCGCCGGCATCGACGAGGCGCGCGAGGAGCTGCAGGAGATCGTCGAGTTCCTCAAGGACCCGACCAAGTTCGCCCGCCTCGGCGGCAAGATCCCCAAGGGCGCGCTGCTCGTCGGCTCGCCGGGCACCGGCAAGACGCTGCTCGCCCGCGCGATCGCGGGTGAGGCGGGCGTGCCGTTCTTCACCATTTCGGGTTCGGACTTCGTCGAGATGTTCGTCGGCGTCGGCGCCAGCCGCGTCCGCGACATGTTCGAGCAGGCCAAGAAATCGGCACCGTGCATCGTCTTCATCGACGAGATCGACGCGGTCGGCCGTTCGCGCGGCGCGGGCCTCGGCAACCAGAATGACGAGCGCGAGCAGACGCTCAACCAGCTGCTCGTCGAGATGGACGGTTTCGAGGCCAATGAAGGCATCATCATCATCGCGGCGACCAACCGCCCCGATGTGCTCGATCCGGCGCTGCTGCGTCCCGGCCGCTTCGACCGCCAGGTCGTGGTGCCACGTCCGGACATCGAAGGCCGCGTGAAGATCCTTTCGGTTCACATGAAGAAGGTGCCGCTGGCGCCCGACGTCGATCCGCGCGTCATCGCGCGCGGCACGCCGGGCTTCTCCGGCGCCGATCTGGCGAACCTCGTCAACGAGGCGGCCCTGCTCGCGGCGCGCCGCGGCAAGCGCCTCGTCGCGATGAGCGAGTTCGAGGACGCCAAGGACAAGGTCATGATGGGCGCCGAGCGCAAGTCGATGCTGATGACCGAGGACGAAAAGCGGATGACCGCCTATCACGAGGCCGGCCACGCGATCGTCGCGATGCACGAGCCGGCTTCGGACCCGATCCACAAGGCGACGATCATCCCGCGCGGCCGCGCGCTGGGCATGGTGATGCGTCTGCCGGAGCGCGACCAGAATTCGATGCACCGCGACCAGATGTACGCGCATCTCTCGATCGCGATGGGCGGCCGCGTCGCCGAGGAACTGATCTTCGGCTATGACCGGGTCAGCTCGGGCGCATCGTCGGACATCCAGTCGGCGACTCGTCTGGCACGTTCGATGGTGACGAAGTGGGGCATGTCCGAAGCGGTCGGTCCGCTCGAATATGCCGAGGATGAGCAGAGCTATCTCGGCTATGGCGGCAGCCGTGCGGCGCCGATGTCGAACGAGACCGCGAAGCTGATCGACGGCGAGATCAAGAAGCTCGTCGAAGGCGGCCTCAACCGCGCCAAGCAGGTGCTGACCGACCATGTCGACCAGCTCCACAGCCTCGCCCAGGCGCTACTCGAGTACGAGACGCTGACCGGCGAGGAGATCAAGCGGCTGATCGCCGGCGAGGATCTCGGCCGCGAGGATCCGGGCGCGCGGGCGGCGCCGGTCTCCAGCGCGGGCACCTCGATCCCCAAGATCCGCAAGCCCAAGGGCCCGTTCGGCAATCCCGCGCCGCAGGGTGCGTAAGTTCAGTTGACGTTAAATGCGTCGCGACTAGCCCTCCCCCGAGCAATCGCGGGAGGGTTTTTCGTATGCGGCATATGATGGTTGCGGCGGCGGTTCTGGGCCTGCTCACCCCGACAGGGGCGCAGGCGATGAGCGTCGCGCAATTCCTTGCCAAGGTGAAGGCGCTGCAGGCGCAGGGCCCGCTGGCCGCGCTCTCGCCCGATGCCGAGCTGGTCCGCCGCGAAGTCGCCTCGATCCGCGCCGCCTATACCGCCGAGCTGCGCGCGGCGCGCGCCGCCGGCAAGACGCCGCACAGCTGCCCGCCCGAGACGGGCAAGCCGAAGCTCACGCCGAAGCAGATGCTCGCCGAGCTCGAGAAGATCCCGCCCGCCAAGCGTGGGATGAGCATGAAGGCGGCAGTCTACGCCTATATGAAACGGACCTATCCCTGCCGCTGAGCGGGGCCGGCGACCGCGGCGAATTCAGCCGGAGTTAAGCGCCGCGGGGCGAGCCTTGGCCGAAAAGGGGCTTCCGCATGAAACTGGCATTGCTCGCCGCCGGCATCCTGCTCGCATCCTCGTCGGGGGGCGACCAGACTGCCGCCCCGATCGCCGCCCCGTCGCCCTCGCCCTCGCCCTCGCCCTCGCCCTCGCCCTCGCCCTCGCCGGTCGCGAAAAGACCCTTGCCCAAGGCCGAGGGGATCAGCGTCGCGGCGTTCCTACGCCGCTGGCGGGCGATGCTGGAATTGAAGGAATTGATGCGCCTCTCGACCGAGCCGCCGAAGCTGGCCGCCGAGATCCTCGACCCGGTCGCGGCCTATAAGAAACAGCTCGACGACGATCTTGCCGCGGGCCGCGCACCGCGCGCCTGCCCGCCGCGCGGCACCGAAGAGAAAATAGATGGCGCGACGATCACCGCCGAGCTCGAGAAGATCCCGGAGGCGGAGCGCGGCATGGCGATGCACGACGCGATCTTCGCCTATCTCGACCGCCGCTATCCCTGCCCCGCCGCGATCAGCCCATCATCCCCATCGCGACGAGGATCAGCAGGAACAGGCACAGCACGATCGTGATGAAATGGGTGAGCACGATCGCGCGGAGCAGCGCCGACCACCAGCGCAGCCGATAGGCCTGTTGCAGCTGGCGCCAGATATGGAAGAACGGGATGAACACCCCTGCCGAGCCCAACACTTTCGACGGGACGCCGAGCTTCGCCGCCACCGTGATCACGATGAACAGCAGCGACATGAACGAGATCGAATAGATGATGAAGATCGCGTGGTCGTAGAGCTTGTATTCGCGCTTCCAGAAGAACAGCAGCCACACGAAGGGCAGCGACAGCGGGATCAGCAGCCACGAGAATTTGTAGACGCTCGACTGGAGCTTGTAGACCATCAGCGACGGGTTTTGCTGCCATTTCTCGATGCCGTGATCGAGCGTGTACCAGCCGGTGTGCGCCACCTTGACCTCGACCGGGTCTTCCTTGAGCTGCTGCGCCGCCGCGTCGAGGCCCTTCAGCCGTGCATCGGCATCGGCGATGTCCTGTACCGCCTCGGCCTTGTCATCGGCGTCGGAATCGGTGGCGTCGCGCTTCTCGATCGCCTTCTCGCGCTGCTTCACCACCTGCTCGCGCTCGGACTTCACCGCAGCGAGCGGATAGGCGTTGACGCCGCGCATGTCCGTCGGCGGGGAAATGCCTGCGAAGGAGAAGACCGCGAACATCGCGAAGATCGAGAAGAGGAAGATCGCCATCGGCGAGACGAAGCGCGCGCGTTCGCCGGCGATATAGCGGCGGGTGAGGTCGCCGGGGCGCCATGCCAGCAAGGGCAGCGTGCGCCAGAACTTGCCTTCGAAATGGAAGACGCCATGGACGATTTCGTGCCCGATCGCGGCGAGCGAGCGATGGACGTGCCCCGCCTGTCCGCAGCGATGGCAATGCGCGCCGATCAGCGCAGTGCCGCAATTGAGGCACATATGGTGCCCCTGCGCATGACCCTCGCCCGCCTGCGGCTCCACCGCGCGGCCGAGCAAACCCCCGGTGATCATCTCACCCGCTGCTTCGAATTCCCCCATGCGCGACGATCTATCAGCTTGCGCCAAGCCGTGCTAGCGGGTGCAGCATGGCCGATGCCGAAACGAAACAGTTGATCGCCGAGATGGCCGCGCGGGCGCGCATCGCCGCCCGGCGCCTTGCGCTGATGTCGAGCGCGGAGAAAAGCCGCGCGCTGCGCGCCGCCGCCGCCGCGATCCGCGCGGACCGCGACGCGATCGTCGCGGCGAATGCCGAGGATATGGCCGCCGCCGGGGCCGCCGGCCTCTCCGGCGCGATGCTCGACCGGCTGCGGCTCGATGCGGCGCGGGTCGAGGCGACCGCAGCGGGCGTCGATGCAGTCGCCGGACTCGACGACCCGGTGGGCAAGCAGATCGAGCGCGTCGAGCGGCCCAACGGGCTGGAGCTGACCCGGGTGCGCATCCCGATCGGGGTAATCGGCATCATCTATGAGAGCCGCCCCAACGTCACCGCCGATGCCGGCGCGCTCTGCGCGATGTCGGGCAATACCGCGATCCTGCGCGGCGGCTCCGAGGCGATCCGCAGCAACCGCGCGATCCACGCGGCGCTGGCGCGGGGGCTGGCCGAAGGCGGCATGCCCGCCGACGCGGTCCAGCTGGTGCCGGTCACCGATCGCGCCGCGGTCGGCGCGATGCTCACCGCCGAGGGCGCGATCGACATGGTCGTGCCGCGCGGCGGCAAGGGGCTGGTCGCGCGCGTCCAGGCCGAAGCACGGGTGCCGGTGCTCGCGCATCTCGACGGGCTCAACCACACCTATATCGACCGCGCCGCCGATCCGGCGATGGCAAGGGATCTCGCGCTCAACGCCAAGATGCGGCGGACCGGGATTTGCGGCGCGACCGAGACCTTGCTGATCGACCGCGGCTTCGCCGACCCCGCGCCGGTGCTCGCCGCGCTGGCCGATGCCGGATGCGAGCTGCGCGGCGATGCCGAGATCCGCGCGATCGAGCCGCGCGTGACGGCGGCCGGCGCCGAGGACTGGGACACCGAATATCTCGACGCGATCCTCTCGGTGAAGCTGGTCGACGGCGTCGACGCGGCGATGGACCATATCGCCGCGCACGGATCGCATCACACCGACGCGATCGTCACCGGAGACGCCGCGACCGCCGAGCGCTTCCTCGGCGAAGTCGACAGCGCGATCGTGATGTGGAACGCCTCGACTCAGTTCGCCGATGGGGGCGAGTTCGGGCTCGGCGCCGAGATCGGCATCTCGACCGGGCGGCTGCATGCGCGCGGCCCGGTCGCGCTCGAGGGACTGACGACGTACAAATGGGTGGTGCGCGGGGCCGGCCAGGCGCGGCCGTGACCGACACCGTGACTTTGTGGCGTCCCGTGGGCCCGCGGGAGCTGGAGTTGATCGAAGCGAGTGGCATGCGCGCCTTCCCACCGCGCCTGCCCGAACAGCCGATCTTCTATCCGGTCACCAGCGAAGACTATGCAGTCAAGATTGCGCGCGACTGGAACGTACCCGAAAGCGGATCGGGGTTCGTTACGCGCTTCGCCGTGGAGCGAGCCTTCCTCGCCAACTACAGAGTTGAAGAGGCTGGCGGTCTTGCGCATCGCGAATATTGGATCCCCGCCGAGGATCTGCCGGCGTTCAACGCGGCCATCGTCGGCGCGATCGAAGTCGTCCGTCGCTTCCCCGAATGAAACGCATCGGCCTGCTCGGCGGCTCGTTCAACCCGGCGCATCGCGGGCATCGTAAGCTCTCGCTCCATGCGCTCCGGGCGCTGGGGCTCGACGAGGTGTGGTGGCTGGTCTCGCCGGGCAATCCGCTCAAGCCCGACAAGGGCATGGCGCCGTTCGGCGCGCGGCTCGCCTCGGCGCGGCGGATGGCGCGGCACGCCCCGATCCGGGTGAGCGACGTCGAGCAGAGGATCAGGACGCGCTACACCGCCGACACGCTGCGCAAGCTGCCGCGGCTCTATCCGCGGCACCGCTTCATCTGGCTGATGGGCGCCGACAATCTCGCCCAATTCGACCAATGGGAGCGCTGGCGCGACATCGCGCGGCAGGTTCCGATTGCGGTGATTGCCCGCCCCGGCTATGATGCGCGTGCTCACGCCAGTCCTGCGATGAGTTGGCTGCGGCGCGCTGTGCGGCCCGCGGACCAGGCGAAGAAATGGACGCGTTGGAGATTGCCGGCCCTCGTGCTGCTGCGCTTTCGCCCCGATCCGACTTCGGCGACCCGCATTCGCGCCGCCGACCCTGCCTGGCACAGGCACTTTCCGAACGCGCGTGCGACGCCCATATCCACTGCGTCGGCGGCGACCACCCGGTCGCGCACCGACATGTTGCAACCCTGAGGAGCTAACTTGGCAACTTCCCCCCATGTGCAGCGTAGCACCGGCGCCGAAAGCGTCGAGGCGCTGCACGCGCTCGTGATGGCGTCGCTCGACGACGATCAGGCGGTCGAGACCGTTTCGATCCCGCTCGCTGGCAAGAGCAGCATCGCCGATTACATGGTCGTGGCCTCGGGCCGCTCGACGCGGCAGGTCGCCTCGATGGCGGCCAAGCTCGCCGAGAAGATCAAGGCCGAGTTCGGCCGGTCGCCGCGGGTCGAGGGCCTGCCCACCGCCGACTGGGTGCTGATCGACGCAGGCGACGTGATCGTCCACCTGTTCCGCCCCGAAGTGCGCACCTTCTACAATCTCGAGCGGATGTGGTCGTTCGGCGAAACCGCAGGGCAAGCCTGAACGGCTGACGCGCGGCGATGCTGCTCCATATCGTCGCGCGGGGGCGCATCGGGCGCGGCCCCGAGGCGGAGCTGGTCGAGCGCTACATGAAGCGCGTCGCGTGGCCGACGCGGATCAGCGAGCTTCCCGACACCGGCGGCAAGATGCCCGAGCAGGGCCCCGGCACGCGCATCGTGATGCTCGACGAGACCGGCGAGAACCTGCCCTCGCGCACGCTCGCCGAGCGGCTCGGGCGCTGGCGTGACGACGGCGTGCGCGAGGCGCGCTTCCTGATCGGCGCGGCGGACGGATTCGACGATGCTCAACGCGCCGGCGCCGATCTGCTGATCTCGTTCGGCCGCGCGACCTGGCCGCATCTGATGGCCCGCGCGATGCTCGCCGAGCAATTGTGGCGCGCGACGTCGATCCTTGCCAACCACCCCTATCACCGCGAAGGCTGAGCCATGGGCCCCGCGCGGAGCATCGTCACTGCCGCCGCCTTGCTGGCGATGCTCGCCGCGGGAAGCATGGCGCCGGCGCAGGAACTGCGCGAGCAGCAGGCGCGGCTCAAATCCGCCAACGCCGCCTCCAGCGCCGCCGAGGCGCGCGCCCGCGCGCTCGAGGCCGCCGCCGCCAACGAGCGCGACCGTGCCGTGCAGGCGCGCGCGCAGGAAGCCGCCGCCGCGGAACGCGTCAAGGCCGCCGAGGCCGAGCTGGTCGCCGCCGAGGCGCGGATCGCGATCGTCGACCGGCTGCTCGCCGCCCGACGCGTCGCGGTCGCCGAGCGGCAGGGACCGATCGTCCGGCTGATCGCGGCACTGCAATCGATGGCGCGCCGCCCCGCGGTGCTCGGGCTCGTCCAGCCCGGCTCGACCGAGGACATGGTGCATGTCCGCGCGGTGCTCGGCACGGCGATGCCGGTGGTCGAGCGCCGCACCGCCGAGCTGCGCACCGAGCTTGCCCGCGTCCAGCGACTGCGCGCCAACGCCGCCGGCGCGGTGCGCGGCCTGCGCGACGGCCGCACCCGGCTCGAGACCGAGCGGATCGCGCTGGTCCAGCTCGAGGCGGGGCACCGCGCGCGCGCGCAGGAACTCGGCCGCAACGCGCTGATCGAATCGGACCGCGCGCTCGCGCTCGGCGAGCGCGCGCGCGACCTTGTCGACCAGCTGCAGTCCGAGGGCGAGGCCTCGCAGGTTCAGCAGGCGCTGATCGCCCTGCCCGGCCCGTTGCCGCGCCCCGACGAGGGCGCCGCGCCGCCGGCCAGCGCACCGGCGGCCTATCGCCTGCCCGTGCCGGGGCGGCTGATCACCGGGCTGGGCGAGCTTTCCGCCACCGGGGTGCGCGCGCGCGGGCTCACGCTTGCGACCGCGACCAACGCGCGCGTCGTGGCGCCGGCGGCGGGGCGCGTGGTCTATGCCGGGCCGTTTCGCGGCTATGGCGGGGTGATCATCCTCGACCATGGCGAGGGCTGGACCTCGCTGATCGCCGGGCTGGGCGGGCTCGCGGTGCGGGTCGGCGATCAGGTTTCGCAGGGCCGCCTGATCGGCCGGGCGTGGGCGAGCGGCGATCCGCGCGTCACGATCGAGCTGCGCCGGCGCGGCGAGCCCATGGATCTCGCGCAATTGCTGAACTGACAGGCCGTGGAAATGCCGTTATCCTGCACTAAATCACCGAAGCATGTTTTTGTCGAAAGTCGTCTGATGCTCCGTTCGCTTCTTCAGGTCACTGCCGCCGTCGGCGCGCTCGCACTCGTCCCCGTCGCCTCGGGCGCGATGGCGGGTGTCGACACCAACAGCTATCGCGAGCTCGATACCTTCATGGAAGTCTACAACCAGGTGAAGGCCAACTATGTCGACAAGGTTGACGACCAGACGCTGGTGAAGGGCGCGATCGAAGGCATGCTCGCGGCGCTCGATCCGCATTCGAGCTATGCCGACGGGCTCGATTTCGACAATCTGAAGATCCAGACCGACGGCAATTATGGCGGGCTGGGCCTGACCGTGACTCAGGAAGACGGCGCGGTGAAGGTGATCGCGCCGACCGAGGACACCCCGGCGGCGCGCGCAGGGATCAAATCGGGTGACTTCATCACCCATATCGACGGCAAGTTCATCGTCGGCGGCAGCCTCGACGAAGCGATCGAGCAGATGCGCGGCCAGCCGGGCACCAAGATCAACCTGACGATCGTGCGCCCCGGCGCCGACAAGCCGCTCCAGCTGAGCCTCGTGCGCGAGATCATCGTGCAGAAGCCGGTGAAGTGGGAGGTCAAGAACGGCGTCGGCTATATCAACATCAACACCTTCACCGCCCAGACCGGTGCCGACACGATCAAGGCGATCCAGGGGATCGACAAGCAGCTCGGCCACAAGCCGCTCGGCTATGTCGTCGATCTGCGCGAGAATGGCGGCGGGCTGCTGAGCGAGGCGATCGCCGTCTCCGACGTGTTCCTGAGCCATGGCGAGATCGTCTCGCAGCGCGGCCGCGAGAAGGGCGATATCGAGCGCTATTACGCCGAATCGATGGTGCCGGGCGATCTCGCGCGCGGGCTGCCGGTGATTGTGCTGGTCGATTCGGGCACCGCTTCGGCCTCCGAGATCGTCGCCGGGGCGATCCAGGACCATCATCGCGGGCTCGTGATGGGCGTGCGCAGCTTCGGCAAGGGATCGGTGCAGACCATCCTGCCGATGGGCCAGCGCGCCGCGCTGCGGCTCACCACGGCGCGCTATTTCACGCCGTCGGGCCATTCGGTGCAGGAAGGCGGGATCAAGCCCGACCTGCTCGTCCCGCAGATCTCCGACCCCGATTACAAGGACCGCACGGTGATCCGCGAGGCCGATCTGCGCCGCCACCTGATCAATGCCGAGAAGGTCGACGACGCGACGCTCGAGGACGATGCGCGCAGCGATCCGCGCTTTGCCCAGACCGCCGAGCAGCTCAAGAAGCAGGGCATCGAGGACTTCCAGCTCCATTATGCGCTGCAGACCATCGCGCGCTCGGGCGGCAAGCCCCAGGTCGCGACCAAGGGTCGCTGAGGCGTGCGCAGGGACGGGCTCCGCATCGCGCGGCTGATCGCGCTGCTGCTACCGGCCGCTTTGCTTGCCGGCGCATGGGGCTCGCAGCTGTTCGGGCTGGTGCCGTGCGAGATGTGCCATTGGCAGCGCTGGCCGCATTATGCCGCGGTGGCCGTCGCGGCGCTGGCCTTCGCGCCGCTGGGGCGCCCGGTGCAGATGCTGTTCGTGCTGTTCGCGGGCGTGTTGATCGCAGTCAGCGGCGCGATCGGCGTGTTCCATGCCGGGGTCGAATATCATTGGTGGCAGGGAATCACCGCGTGCACCGCGCCGGTGAGCCATGGCGACGCGATGGATCTGCTCAACGAGGCACTGCGCCGGCCGCTGATTCGTTGTGACGCACCGCAATGGACGTTGTTCGGAATCAGCCTCGCGGGGTTCAACGCGATCTTGTCGCTGGCGGGCGCGGTAGCGATCTTCGCGCTGGCGCCGCGAAGGGCACGCGGATGAGCTGGAAGCCCGGCGATCGCCGCGAAGGCCATGACGCGATGGTGCGGGTCGACCAGGCCGGCGAATATGGCGCGACGCGGATCTATGCCGGCCAGCTGGCGGTGATGGGCGACCGCACCCCGGCGGCGCGGACGATCAACGGCATGGCCAATCAGGAGGAGCGTCACCGCGCGTTTTTCGACGCGATGATCGCCCGCCGGGGCGTGCGCCCGACGATTCTCCAGCCTTTCTGGAACGTCGCGGGGTTCGCGCTCGGCGCCGCCACGGCGGCAATGGGGCCCGCCGCGGCGATGGCGTGCACCGCCGCGGTGGAGACCGAGATCGACCGCCACTACAAGCGCCAGCTCGACGAACTGGGCGCGAGCGATCCCGAGCTGAGCGGCGCGGTGGCGCAATTCCGCGACGAGGAGCTCGAGCATCTCGACACCGCGATCGCCTCGGGCGCCGAGACCGCGCTGGCCTATCCATTGCTCTCGGGGCTGATCCGCGCGGGTTGCCGCGCCGCCATTGCGATCTCGAAACGGATATGACAGGCCGGGTTCAGCGTTGAAGCGCCAGAAACGGCGCGAGGAGAATGCAGGATGCTCAAGCGGATACTGATTGTGGCGAGCGCCATAGCGGCCCCCGCGTTGCTGCCGACTGCCGTCCAGGCGCAGAACTCGCAGCAGACACGCTCGGCAAATGCGCCGGTCGGCGGCGTGTTGACGGTGTTTGGCAACGACCCCTGCCCCGCGGACACCGTCTGCGTGCGCGCGCCCGAGAGCGACCGCTACCGCATCCCCGGCGAGCTGCGCCAACAGACCGGGCGCCCGCAGACGAACGAAAGCTGGGCGGTGCGATCGCAGGATGCGCTCGACGCCAGCACGAACCGGACCGGGACCGGCAGCTGCACCACGGTTGGGCCGAGCGGCGGCACCGGATGCCTGGGCCGCAAGATCACCACCGCCAAGGCCGAAGCGCGGGCACGCCGCGAAGAGCAGACCGATCTGCCGCTGCCCTGACCGGGATCAGTCGGGCCGGCGAACTAGCCAGCCCGGCGGGTCACGCAAGGTGCACTCGGCGATGATCCACACCAGCACCAGCGCGCGAAAGCCCGCGGCGATCGCGACATGCGTGAGCGTGGCCGCGGGCCAGCGATGGTCGAGCCCACCGAGCCACCAGAATTCCGCGAAATAGGCGGCGACATCGCCGAGCACGAACAGCGCCAGCGGCCATAGCCGCGGCATGGTGAGCAGCAGCAGCGGATAGAGCCACAGATCGAACTGCGGCGAATAGACCTTGTTGGTGAGCATGAACCAGGCGAGCGCGGGGGTGAACAGCACCCAGAGATGGCCGCGGTGCCTGCGCCAGCCGAAGCCGATGATCAGCACGAAGCCGAGCAGGAAGGCGATCGCGGCGTACAAGTTGCGATCCTCGATCCACGTATCCCACCAGCCCCTGTCGGCGAGGACGCTCCACGTGGCCGCGACCGTCCCGGGCCGCTCCTGCGAGAAGCGATAGAATTCGCTCCAATTGTCGAACGCGAACCACGCGACGGGCAGGTTGACCATCGCCCAGGCGCCGATCGCTGCCGCCGACAATGCCGTCGCGCGAAGCAGGCGCTGCGGCCAGGGCCGATCGTCGCCGAACAGCGCGCCGAGCCCGAACAACGGCAAGGCGAGGATCGGGAACAGCTTGGCCGCGGTGCCGAGCGCGGCCAGCGCCGCCGCGGGGACCAGCCTGCCGTCGCGCGCGAGGAGCAGCGCGGCGACCGCGAGCGCCACGGCGGCGATGTCCCAATTATGCCCGATATAGAGGATCAGCGGCGGCGCCAGCGCCCACGTCCAGAGCCGCCGCGGCGGCATGCCGCTGGCGAGGAACATGCGCAGGACCAATCCGGCGATCAGCCCGTTGACTACGAGCACCACGCCGAGAAAGTTGAAGTCGTGCGCACGGCGCCCGAACAACAACCGGGTGGCTGCGCCCTCGACTCCGATCTGCGCGCCGGTGAGCACCGGATATTCCATCCGCGTCCCGAAATAGGGGATCTTGCCGTCGGCGACCTCGCGGGCGTGCCAGAAGGGCATCACGTCGTTGTAGCAGCCGCTGCTATATTGCTCGCCATCGTTCCAGCCGCCGGGCACGCAATGGCCCTTGAACAGCCAGCCCGCGCCGATGCTGAGCGTCAGCGCCAGCCAGAGCGCGGTCCTTCGCCAGTTCAGGTCCTGCGGAAGCACCCACGCCATGGCCGGCTGCTTATCGCGCGCGACGAACCGCGTCCATGCCGCTGGACACAGCGATTACAAGAACATAGAGTGAACAAATGGCACAGCTCGACCTTCGCGCGAAACTCGCGATTCTCGCCGATGCGGCGAAATACGATGCATCCTGCGCGTCTTCGGGGTCGGTCAAACGCAGTTCGACCGGCGGCAAGGGCATGGGCTCGACCGATGGCGGCATGGGGATCTGCCATGCCTATGCGCCCGACGGCCGCTGCATCAGCCTGCTCAAGATCCTGCTGACCAACAGCTGCATCTTCGACTGCCATTATTGCATCAACCGCAAGAGCTCGAACGTCCGCCGCGCGCGCTTCACGCCCGAGGAAGTGGTCGAGCTGACGCTGAGCTTCTACAAGCGTAACTATATCGAGGGGCTGTTCCTCTCCTCGGGGATCATCCGCTCGTCCGACTATACGATGGAGCAGATCGTCCGCGTCGCGCAGCTGCTGCGCGAGGCGCACGACTTTCGCGGCTATATCCATCTGAAGACGATCCCCGATGCCGATCCCGAGCTGGTGCGCCAGGCCGGGCTCTATGCCGATCGCGTGTCGATCAATGTCGAGCTGCCCACCGTCGCGGGGCTCAAGCGGCTCGCGCCGGAGAAATCGGCGCCGCGGATCGAAGGCGCGATGCACGCGGTGCGCGCGGCGATCGACGACGGCGAGGATGCCGGCAAGCGCTATCGGGCGGCGCCCAAATTCGCGCCGGCCGGGCAATCGACCCAGATGATCGTCGGCGCCGACGCCGCGACCGATGGCGACATCATCACCCGCGCCGCCGGGCTCTATGACCGGTTCAGGCTGCGCCGGGTCTATTATTCGGCGTTCAGCCCGATCCCCGACGCGAGCGCGGTGCTACCGCTCCAGCGCCCGCCGCTGATGCGCGAGCACCGGCTTTACCAGTCCGACTGGCTGATGCGCTTCTACGACTATCAGCCGCGCGAGGTCGCCGACGCCGCCGATCCCGCCACCGGCATGCTGCCGCTCGACATCGACCCCAAGCTCGCCTGGGCGCTCAAATTCCGCGAGCGCTTTCCCGTCGACGTCAACCGCGCGCCGCGCGAGGCGCTGCTGCGGGTGCCCGGGCTGGGGATGAAGGCAGTCGACGCGATCCTCGCGGCGCGGCGCTGGCGGAGGCTCCGCCTCGCCGACATCGCGCGGCTCACCGCGTCGATCCGCAAGGTGCGGCCGTTCCTCGTCGCCGAGGACTGGCGCCCGGTGGCGCTCGCCGATCGTGGCGACCTGCGCGCGCTGATCGCGCCGAAGCGCGAGCAGCTCGAGCTGTTCGCGGCCTAGTCGACGGGCACGAACAGGCTGCGCTTGCCGACCCCGAGCGCGACATTGGTGGTGAAGCGGCGGACATTGGGATTTTCGGCCATCAGCCGGCTCATCAGCGCGTCATAGGCGCCGACATCGGGCGCGACGACGACGAGCATGAAATCGGCGGTGCCGGTGACGTAATAGACTTGCTGGATTCCTTCCTCGGCGGCGAGCCATTGGCGCAGGCGCGCGACCAGCTCGGGCCGCTCGCGCTCGATCTCGAGCGCGGCGAGGAAGAAATTGGGTTTGCCGACCTTGAGCGGATCGACCACCGCGGCGGTGGCGACGATCACGCCGTCGTCGCGCAGCCGCTTGAGCCGGCGGAGCACCGCCGAGGACGACAGCCCGACCTCTTCGGCGAGCGCATCGGCGGTACGGTTCGCGCCGCGCTGGACCAGCGCAAGGAGCTTGCGATCGAACGCATCGAGGGCGGATTTGGGCATAAGCGGCACCTTAGCGGCGATCATTGCGGGAATCCGGCATTTCATTGCGGCTTTCGCCGAAATCCGGCGGGTTCGGCGCCTTATCCCTCCTCGCGCAACGAGGAGACCCGCATGATCGACCATATCGAGATCCGCACGCCGCGCATGGCCGAGAGCCTGCATTTCTACGCCGAGGTGCTCGCGCCGCTGGGCTATGCGCAGAAGGTTGACGGCGCGGCCAAGGGCTTCGGCAGCGACGACGCGCTGGACTTCTTCCTCGTCGAGGGCGTGGCGTCGGAGCTGCATTTCGCCTTCGCCGCCCCCGATCGCGCGACCGTCGATCGCATCTATGCCAGCGCCGGCGCGGCGCGGCTGACGCTCGACCGGGCGCCGGCGCTCGCCCCGCATATCCACCCGAATTACTATGCCGGCTATCTGCGCGATCCCGACGGGCGGCTGATCGAGTTCGTCTGCCACGTCGCCGAACCGGGCTAACTAACAAGGCTGTCAATTCGCTTCGGCCTGCGTATCATGCCTCAAAAACAACGAGGGGAGAGCGCGATGCCGCGACACTGGACGCTTGCCGCCCTGATCGCCGCCAGCCCGGCGGCGGCGCAGACCGTGACGGTGGAGGCCGGGCCCGATGCGCAGGAGCGGCTCCAGGCCGCGCTGATCGAGGCGAAGCCCGGCAGCACCGTGCGGATCGGGCCGGGCCGCTTCGAGCTGACCGACGGACTGAGCCTCGACGTGAACCGGGTGACGGTGCGCGGCGCGGGGCCCGACAAGACCGTGCTCAGCTTCAAGGGCCAGCTCGGCGCCGGCGAGGGGCTGCTGGTCACCTCCGACGACGTGGTGCTGCGCGACTTCGCGGTCGAGGACAGCAAGGGCGACGGGATCAAGTCCAAGGGGGCCGACCGGATCGTCTACAAGAATGTCCGCGTCGAATGGACCCGGGGGCCCAAACCGACCAACGGCGCGTACGGCGTCTATCCGGTCGAGAGTAGCGATATCCTGATCGACGGGGTCACTGTGAAGGGCGCCTCGGACGCCGGCATCTATGTCGGCCAATCCGAACGGATCGTGGTGCGCAACTCGACCGCGATGTTCAACGTCGCCGGGATCGAGATCGAGAATAGCGGCTATGCCGAGGTGACCGGCAATCTCGTCACGCACAATACCGGCGGTATTCTGGTGTTCGATCTGCCTGCGCTGCCCCGACGCGGCGCCGGCCATGTCGCCGTCCGCCACAACCGTGTGATCGACAACGACACGCCCAATTTCGCTCCGGCGGGCAACATCGTGGCCACCGTTCCCACCGGCACGGGTGTGCTGGTGATGGCGGAGAACGATGTCGACGTCGTCGCCAACGAACTCTCGGGCAACGGCACCGCCAACATCATGATCGTCGCCTATCGCCAACCTTTCGAGGACAAGGCTTACGACCCGTATCCGCGCCATGTTCAGATCAGCGACAACAAGCATGGCCGTGCCGGCTTCGCACCCGCCATGCCGGGCGGCGCAGAGCTGGCCAAGGCGCTGGGCGGCACGCTGCCGCCGATCTTCTGGGACGGCACCGGCGGCGATCAGGTGAAGCTCATCGGCACGGATAAGGCGCCTCTGCTCACGCTGAACCTCGCACTCGGCGCTGGCATCGATACCGCCAGGCCACAGGTCGGCAAGCTGACGCAGGGCGTTCCGACGGCCAGCTTCGTCAATCGGCTCCCCTCCGCGATGGAGGCTGCCGCGCAATGAAGGCGCTGCTGGGTGCCGTGGCATTGTTCGTCGCGGCGCTCGCCGGACGCCCCGCCGAGGTCAACGACGCCGCGATCACCGGCGACGCGCTTCCGGCGAAGCTCTCCGACTATCGCTTCTTCGCCGATCTCGCCGGCGAGACGCCCGCGGCGCGAGTGATCCCCTATGATCTCGAGACGCCGCTCTTCTCGGACTATGCCGGCAAGCATCGCTTCCTCTACGTGCCCGAGGGACACGAGGCGCGCTACGATGCCGAAGCGGCGTTCGACCTTCCGCCGGGCAGCGCGATCATCAAGACCTTCGGCTATCCGCAGGCCGGCAAGTTCCGGCCGATCGAGACGCGGCTGCTGCTGCGCCGGGCGAGCGGCTGGGTGGCGCTGCCCTATGTCTGGAACGCCGAGGGCAACGACGCGCTGCTCAGGCGCGCGGGCACGCGCATCCCGGTGACCTTCACCGATCCTTCGGGCGTGACGCGCCGGATCAGCTATGCGGTGCCCAACCAGAACCAGTGCAAGGATTGCCACGCGCTTTCGGGAGCGATCGCGCCGATCGGCGTGAAGGCACGCTATCTCAATCATGGCGGCCAGCTGGAGAAGCTGCTCGCCGCGGGCATGCTCGACCGGCTGCCGGCCGACGCGCCACGCGTCGCGCGCTGGGACGATGCCCGAGCGCCGATCGAAGCGCGGGCGCGGGCCTATCTCGAGATCAATTGCGCGCATTGCCACAACCCCGCCGGCGCGGCGTCGAATTCAGGGCTGTTCCTCGAGCTTGGCCGGACCGACCCCGTCGCGTTGGGGGTGCGCAAGCGCCCGGTGGCGGCGGGACGCGGCAGCGGCGGGCGTGACTTCGCGATTCAGCCGGGCGAACCCGACGCCTCGATCCTGCTCTACCGGATGGAGAGCACCGAGCCGGGGGTGGCGATGCCCGAGCTGGGGCGGGCGACGGTGCACAAGGAAGGCGCGGCGCTGATGCGCGCATGGATCGAATCGATGCCGAAAACCGCGCAGGCGCGTTAACTGGCGTCCTCCCGGCAAAGCAGGCAGGACGGATCAGGAGAGCATGTGCGCGTCGTAAGCTTGGCGGCAGAGGATGATTTCGACGGCTGGCGCGATGCGGCGCGGGCGCTGGCGCAAGCGGGCGTGCCGGCTTCGGAGGTGGTGTGGCAGGTCGGCGATGCGCCGGCGGACCTGTTCGGCGACGAGGCGGTGCTCGCCCCCGCGGCGCCGCGACCGCTCAAGGTGCCGCGCGCGTTCGTCGACCTCGCCCAGACGGTGGTTCTCCACGCCGATCCCGAGCGCTTCGCCTTGCTCTATGCGCTGCTCGCCAGCGATCCGCACCGGATCGACGATCAGGCCGATCCGCTGGTCCGCCGGCTCGAGGGCATGGCGCGCGAGGTTCGCCGCGACATTCACAAGATGCGCGCGTTTGTCCGCTTTCGTGAAGTGCAGGACGACGCCGGGGCGCGCTATGTCGCCTGGTTCGAGCCGATTCATCACATCGTTCGCGCCAATGCGCGCTTCTTCGTCGAGCGCTTCGCCAACATGCGCTGGTCGATCCTGACCCCCGCGGTTTCGCTGCACTGGGACGGCGCGACGCTTTCCGAAGGACCGGGCGCCAGCCGGGCCGATGCGCCGGGCGACGACCCGGTCGAGGACGTCTGGAAGACCTATTACGCCTCGATCTTCAATCCCGCGCGGCTCAAGACCGGGGCGATGCTCAAGGAGATGCCGCGCAAATACTGGAAAAACATGCCCGAGACCGCGTTGGTGAAGGAGCTGGTCGCGAGCGCGCGGCAGCGGGAGACGGCGATGGTTGCAAAGGCGCGGACCGAGATCGGCGGCAATATCGAAGCGGCATGGCAGGCGCTGCGCGACGAAGCGGCGGGCTGCACGCGCTGCCATCTCTACAAGCACGCGACCCAGACGGTGTTCGGCGAAGGCCCGGTCGACGTGCGGATGATGTTCGTCGGCGAGCAACCGGGTGATCAGGAGGATCTCGCGGGCCGTCCCTTTGTCGGCCCGGCGGGACAGATGTTCGACAAGGCGATCGGCGCGGCAGGGATCGATCGCGAGACGGTGTACGTCACCAATGCGGTCAAGCATTTCAAGTTCGAGCCGCGCGGCAAGCGGCGGATCCATGCCAAGCCCGATGCCGGCGAGATCGAGGCGTGTCGCTGGTGGTACGCGCAGGAGCGGCTGCTGGTGAAGCCGGCGATGACCGTCGCGCTGGGCGCCACCGCGGCGCGGCAGATGCTCGGCAAGGTGGTGACGATCAGCGGCACGCGCGGGCGGGCGATCGAGCTCGCCGAGGGCGGGCTCGGCTGGGTGACGATCCACCCGAGCTTTCTGCTGCGCATGCCCGACAAGAGCCGGGCGGAGGACGAATTCGCGGCGTTCGTCGAGGATTTGCGGGGGGCGACGAAGGCGCTGGGGTAGCGCCCGTCATCCCCGCGAAAGCGGGGACCCATCTCGTGCGTGCGCCGAAAGTTCTACCGGTCGTATTCGCGGTTCGACCGGGAGATGGGCCCCCGCTTTCGCGGGGGTGACGAAATTTAGAGCCGGCTGGGATCCGGCCCCAGCCGGCCGGCGGGATCGTCGAGCGCGTCGATCGCGGCGATGTCCGCGGCTTCGAGCGCCACTGCACCCGCCGCGAGATTGGCGGCGAGGCGCTCGCGCGCCGAGGCCTTGGGGATCACCGCCAGGCCGTGGTGGAGATGCCAGGCGAGGATCGCCTGCGCCGGCGTGCAGCCGCGCGCTTCGGCGATGCGGACGATCACGGGATGCGCGAGCATCTTGCCCTGCCCGAGCGGCGCCCAGCTCTGGGTGAGGATGCCGTGTTCGGCGTGGAACGCGCGGAGCGCGCGCTGCTGGAAGCCGGGATGGAGCTCGACCTGGTTGAGCGCGGGCGCGACGCCGGTGGCGTCGAGGATATCGCGCAGGTGATCCGCGCCGAAGTTCGACACGCCGATCGATTTGGCGCGCCCTTCGTCACGCAGGCGGACCAGCGCCTGCCATATCTCGACATGCTTGCCGAGCGACGGCATCGGCCAGTGGATCAGATAGAGGTCGACGCTGTCGCGTGCCAGCTGCGCGAGGCTCCGATCGAAGGCGCGCAGCGCCGCATCATGGCCCATGTCGCTGCGCCACAGCTTGGTGGTGACGAAGATGTCTTCGCGACCGTCCAGCCCCTCGGCAACGCCGCGCTCGTTGCCGTAGAAGGCGGCGGTATCGACCAGCGTGTAGCCGACCGCGAGCCCTTCGCGGGTGATCCGCGCGGCATCGTCATCGGGGACCAGATAGGTGCCGAACCCGATCGCGGGGATCGTGCGGCCATCGTTCATCGTCAGCGTTCGGGTCATCCCGGCCGCTTAGCCGTCCGACGCGGTCTCCGCCAGCCGCGCCGCGATCGCGCGGACCTTGTCGACGCGGCCCGGGGCGAATTTCTCGACCATCGCCCGGTAACGCGCCAGCGTGGCGGCATCGGCACGCTCGGGCGCGCCGCTGTCGAACGGCGGCGCGGGATCATATTCGAGGCTGAGCTGGACGAACTTCGCATGATCCTCCCCGCGGATCTTCGCGGTGAGCGCCAGCGCGAAATCAATACCCGCGGTGACTCCGCCGCCGGTCACCCGGTTGCGATCGAACACGACGCGCCCTGCGACCGGCTCGGCACCGAAAAAGGCGAGCTGCTCGCGCGAGGCCCAATGGCAGGCGGCGCGATAACCGGTGAGCAGCCCCGCCGCGGCGAGGACCAGCGAGCCGGTGCAGACGCTGGTGACCCATGTCGCGCTTGCCGCCGCCCGGCGGACCCAGGCCAGCGTCTCGGCATCCTCCATCACCGCCACCGTGCCGAAGCCACCGGGGATGCAGAGGATGTCGGTGCGCGGCACCTCGGCGAAGGTCGCCGTCGGCAGCAACGGGAATTGCGCGTCGGTGGGCACCGGATCGCGGGTCTTCGCGACGAGATCGAGCTTGGCATTGCCCAGCCGCGACAGCACCTGGGCAGGGCCGGTCAGATCGAGCTGGGTGACGTCGGGGAAGAGCAGAAAGGCGATGTGGAGCGGCGCGGCTTCGGGCATGACGGTTCCTCCGGTTGCGAGGGGTGCCCAGGCGATGCGGCGCATGCCCCCCGCGCTTCCCGATGGTGCTCCATCCGATCGCCAGTCGCGCGAGGCGGGCCGGGCATAGCCGCCCGGCCCGCGCGCGTCTATTCGGCGATCAGCGCGGCGAAAGGCGGCAGCATCTCGGTGGTAGCGCCGTTGACTGCCTCGACCACGCGCCGCCCCTTCAGCGCCGCCGGCGCGGGCACGGCGCTGTCGCCCATGTTGAACGCGCAGAGCAGCGTCTGGCCCTCGGCCGCGCGCGCGAACAGCAGCAGCGCCTCGCCGGCCTCGTGGATCGTGATCGATCCCGTCATCAGCGCGGGGTTGGCGTGGCGCAGCGCGATCAGCCGGCGGGTGAGATTGAGCAGCGATCCGGCATCCGCGCTCTGCCGATCGACCGCCAGCGCGGCGTGATCGGGGCCCACCGGCAGCCATGGCCGCCCTTCGGAGAAGCCGAGCTGCGGGGCATCGGCGCGCCACGGCATCGGCGTGCGCACGCCATCGCGGCTGAGCGTCAGCGGCCAATTGGCGATCGCCTCAGGATCCTGCAGGTCGGCGAACCCGATCTCGACCTGGGTAAGCCCGAGCTCCTCGCCCTGGAACAGGATGGCATTGCCGCGCAGCGAGAGCAGCAGGAGCATCTTCATGCGGGCGAAATCGGCGCGGTGCGCCGCGTCGACCCAGCGCGACACCGCGCGCGGGGCATCGTGATTCTCGAACGCCCAGCTCGGCCAGCCCATCCCCGGCTCGGCCGGCCAGCCGGCCGCCGCATCGCGCACCAGAGCGGGCGTCAGCCGATCGGCGTAGAGAAAGGCGAAGCTGTATGCCGAATTGAGGCGGCCCTCACCCGCGGTGAAGGCGTGCATCTCGGCCTCGGGGGTTGGCCCGCCGACTTCGGCGACGGTGAAGCGGCCGCCATAGCTGTCGGTCAGCGCGCGGATGCGCTCGAGGAAGGCCGGGATGTCGGCATGGCTCTGATTGTAGAGATGCTGCTGGAAATCGAAGCTGCGCGTCCGCGGTTTGCCGGTGTCGGGCGCCGGCGGATTATCGCGCAGATCGGGATCGTGCATCGAGAAGTTGAGCGCATCGAGCCGGAAGCCGTCGACGCCGCGATCGAGCCAGAATTTCGCGGTGGCGAGCGTCGCTTCCTGCACCTCGGGGTTGTGGAAGTTGAGATCGGGCTGCTCGCGCAGGAAATTGTGCAGATAATATTGGCCGCGGCGCGCGTCCCACGTCCAGGCGGGGCCGCCGAACACCGACTGCCAGTTGGTCGGCGGGCTGCCATCGGCTTTGGGATCGGCCCAGACATACCAATCGGCCCGGGGATTGTCGCGCGAGGCGCGGCTCTCCCTGAACCACGGATGCTGGTCCGAGCTGTGCGAATAGACCTGATCGATCAGCACGCGCAGCCCGAGCTGGTGCGCGCGGGCGATCAGCGCATCGAAATCGGCGAGCGTGCCGAACACCGGATCGACCCCGCAGAAATCGCTGATGTCGTAGCCGAAATCGCGCATCGGCGACGTGAAGAAGGGCGACAGCCACACCGCGTCGACGCCGAGCGCGGCGACATGATCGAGATGCGCGGTCACCCCGGCGAGATCGCCGACGCCGTCGCCGTTCGAATCGGCGAAGCTGCGCGGATAGATCTGGTAGATCACCGAACCGCGCCACCATGCGCGCGCGTCGGTATCGGGTTGTGAAGCAAGCACGGGACTCATTGCAGCTTTCCGGCGGCGCAGACGGCATAGCCGAACGCGGGTAGAGTGAGCGTGACGCTGCCGGGTGCGGCGGCGGTGGCGGGGCAGGTGCCGGCGAGCGCGGTGAACGCAGTCGATCCGGTCTCGACGAGGACATTGCCGGTCCAGGGCTGCGCGCTCGCATTGAACGCGATCAGAACTTCAGCTCCGGTGACGGGATCGAAGCGCGACACCGCGAACGGGCCGGGCTTGTCGCTGGCGTAGCGCGTGACCTGCCGGCCGCGGGTCAGCGCGGGATGCGCGCGGCGCAGCTTCGCGAGCGTGGCGATCTCGCGGAACAGCGGATGATCTGTGTCGAAATTGGAGACGGCGGTGGTCTTGTCGGTGCCGAGCAAGACATTGTCGTTGTAGACCGCGGTCTTGCTCGGGAACATGTCCTCGCGCGCGTCCTGATCGTCGCCGTCGCCGACGAAACCCTGCTCGTCGCCCGAATAGATCGTCGGGACGCCGCGCAGCAGCAGCAGCATCGCATGCGCGAGCCGATCGCGCGCGAGCAACTCGTCCGGGCTCGCCTGCGGCAGCGCCTTGCGGAGGAAGAAGGCGGCGCGGCCCTGATCGTGATTGCCGATGAAGGTGGGAAGGCGCAGCGCGGTCGCCTCGCCGCCTTCGTAGAGCGCGTCGGCGGCGAACACCGCGGCGAGCTTGTCGGTACCGACCTCGCCGGCGCTCACTGCGTTGACGGTACGCGCGAAGGCAAAGTCGAGCACGCTCGGCAGCTTGTCGACGCGGGTGTGCCGCGCGAGCGCCGAGGTGTCGGGATCGGCGACCTCGCCGAAGATATGGAAGTTCGGGATGCCCTTCGCCCTGGCACGCGCCTGCATCGCAGGGACGAACGCCGCCCAGAATTCGGGGTTCACATGGCGTGCGGTGTCGATGCGGAAGCCGTCGATGCCGAAGCGATCGATCCAGCTGCCGAAGATCTCGATCATCCCCGAGACGACGCGCGGATGCTCGGTGAACACGTCGTCGAGCCCGACGAAATCGCCGTAGAGCGAGCTTTCGCCCATGAAGGTCGAGTTGCCGCGGTTGTGATAATAGATCGGGTCGTTGAGCCAGGCGGGGACCTTCACGTCCTTCTCGGCCGGCGGCACGAAGGGCGTGTAGGCGAAGTCGGGCCGCGTCAGCTTCGCGAAATTCTCCGCGGTGCGGACGCCGTGACCGCCAAAGCCCGGGTTGATCGCCGTGCCGCCGACGCCGCCCCTGCGGCCGTACGGATAATCGGCGAGGCTGCGATAGCCGCAATCGCCGCATTCGCGATACTGGATCACGTCGGCCGTGTGGTTGACGATGATGTCCATATAGACCTTGATGCCGCGCGCGTGCGCCGCATCGACCAGTGCCCTGAAATCGGCATTGGTGCCGAAATGCGGATCGACCCGGGTGAAATCGGTCACCCAATAGCCGTGATAGCCGGCCGATTCGTGCCCGCTGGGGCCCTGCACGGGCTTGTTCCGGAAGATCGGCGCGACCCAGATCGCCGTGGCGCCGAGCGCCTCGACATAATCGAGCCGCTGGATCAGCCCCTTGAGATCGCCGCCATGATAGAAGCCCTTGGCGGCGGGATCGAAGCCGGTGACCAGCCGATCGCCCTTCAGCCCGCCGCGATCATTGGCGGCGTCGCCATTCTCGAAGCGATCGGGCAGCAGGAAATAGAGGACCTCGTCCTCGGGCGGCCGATCGCGGACGCCCTGCCCCGCGGCAGGCGCCGCGAGCAGCGCCGCGAGAAAGGCGAAAGCGGCGAGTTTCATGCGGCGATTTCCTCGCGTGCGGCGCAGTGCTGACGAATGAAGGCGGCGTGATCGGGCATCTGGGCGACCTCGCGCGCGGTGAGCTTCGCGAGCAGATCGAGATATTCGGCGATCTGCGCGGCGGGGGGCTGATCGGCGAGCGGGTGATGGCTCTCCGCGGCGATCCCCTGCCCCGCGAGCACCTGCAGCCACGCGACCTCGCTGAACAGATCGGCTTCCTCGCGGACGATCTGGCCGCTGGCGCGCCACAGTTCGATCTTGTGGGCGAGCCCGTCGGGCAAGGGCATTTCGCGACGCGCGCGCCAGAACGGCTCGTCGCGATCATTCGCCCAATAATGGAGGATCAGGAAGTCGCGGATGCGATCGACCTCGAGGTTGGTCTGGCGGTTATATTCGGCGCGCTGGGCAGCGGAGATGCGGCGGCCGGGCAGCAGCTTGAGGACGCGCTCGATCGCCGACTGGATCAGGTGGATGCTGGTCGATTCAAGCGGCTCGAGGAAACCGCTCGACAGTCCGATGGCGATGACATTGGCCTGCCAGAAGGCGCTGCGCTTGCCGGCGGTGAAGCGTAGCGGCCGCGGATCGCCGAGCGGCGCACCGTCGAGATTGGCGAGCAGCTGCGCGGCCGCTTCGTCGTCCGACAAGGCGTCGCTCGCATAGACGATGCCGTTGCCGGTGCGGTGCTGGAGTGGGATGCGCCACTGCCAGCCGGCGGGGTGCGCGGTGGCACGGGTATAGGGCGTGAAATCGGCGGCGCGCTCGCTCGGCACCGCCATCGCGCGATCGCAGGGCAACCAGTGCGACCAATCCTCGAACCCGGCGCCGAGCGCCTCGGCAATGAGCAGCCCGCGAAATCCGGTGCAGTCGATGAACAGATCGCCGGGGATGGCGCGTTCGCCGTCGAGGTGGAGCGCGGAGACGTCGCCGGTTTCGGCGTCGCGCCGGACCTCGACGATCTTGCCTTCGTGGCGCGTGACGCCGCGCGCCTCGGCATAATCGCGCAGGAAGCGCGCATAGAGTCCCGCGTCGAAATGAAACGCATAGGGCATTTCGGGCAGGATCTGCGCGGTGCGCGCCGGGCCGCGCTGCATGCGGTTGGCGAGCGCCGCGGCGTTGTTGAGCGCATAGGCGGCGAGCGGCTGCGCCACGCCCTCGGCCAGCCCGCGCAGCCAGCTGTGCTGGAACGCCACGCCGCCATTGTCGCGCCCGACCTCGCCGAATGCGTGCATGTAGCGCCCGCCCCGGGTCCAGCCGACGAACTCGATCGCCAGCTTGAAGGTCGCCTGGGTGACGGCGATGAACTGGTTCTCGTCGATGCCGAGCCCGGCGTTGAACAGCCGGATCTGCGGGATCGTCGCCTCGCCGACGCCGACGGTGCCGATCTCGGCGGACTCGACGAGTGTCACGGCGAAGCCGGGTCCGAGGAAGCGGACCAGCGCGGCGGCGGTCATCCAGCCTGCGGTGCCGCCCCCGGCAACGACGATGCGATAAGGTTCTGCGGACACGCTACGCCTCCCCGAAAGCCGCGGCCCGGGTTCGGCAAACCGAATTCCGGGCCGCGTACATGCCTTCAGAACTTGTACGTGAGGCCGAGATAGTAGTCGCGACCATAGCGCTGATATTCACGCGCCAGCCGCTGGTCGCCGGCCTCGGTGGTCACGAACGGCGCGTCGGTGATGTTCTTCGCCTGGGCGAGGATCGACAGGCCGGTGAGCGGACCGCTCTGGAACTCGTAGCCGATCTGGGCATCGAGCACGCCTTCGGCCTTGCCGGTGCGATATTCGGGATTGGCCGAGAGGCCCGCCAGCTCGGCGAGGAACTCGTCGCGCCAGCGATAGGTGGCGCGCGCCTGGAAGCCGTTCTTCTCGAAATAGGCGGTGCCCGACGCGATCCACTTCGACTGGCCCGGCAGCGTCACCGGGCTGTTGTTGGCATAGACGATCTTGCTGTCGACATAGGAGCCGCTGGCGAAGATGCCGAAACCGTCGAGCGCCGAGCTGAACACGCCGAACGGCAGCGACGCGGTCGCCTCGACGCCGAGGATCTCGCCGCGGCCGGTGTTCGCCGGCTGCTTGACCAGACCGAACTGCGCGTTCTGCGCCACCACGATCGCGCGCTGCGCGGGCGGCAGCACCGAGAGCAACGGCGAGAAGTCGTAAAGCACGCTGTCGTTGGGATCGACGAAATCGGTGAGGTGCTTGAAGAAGCCGGTCAGCGCCAGATAGCCGCCGCCATGGAAGTATTTCTCGAACGACACGTCGATATTGGTCGACTGATAGGGCTTGAGCGCGAAATTGCCGCCGTTCGAGCTGAACGGGCTGTTCTGCGGCGCGCTGCCGAGGCCGATCTTCGAGAAATCGATGCTCACCGCCTGGGTGATGCGCTCCTGATCGAGGCGCGGGCGGATCATCGTCTTGGCGGCGCCGAGCTTGATGAAGAAGCCGTCCTCGAGCTCGACGCTGAACGTCGCCGAGGGCAGGAAGTGGGTATAGCTCGTCTCATCCGCCACCGGCGAGGTGGTGACGGCGCCGCCCTGGAGCGCGGCGATCTGGCCGGTCGAGCCCTGAATGGTGTGGACCACCTGGAAGCCGAGCGAGCCCTTCAGCGCCTTGCCCCCGACGGTGCCGTCGACCGCGAGCTTGGCATAGCCGGTCCACACCTTCTCGGTGATGACATTGTCGCGGACCAGCGAGTCCGGCCGGTTGTCGAACACCTGGTTGAGCAACCCATAGACCTTGAGCGGATCATAGGTGAGCATCGCGGGCACGCCGAGATAATCGAGCGAGACCTGCTCATCGAGCACCGCATCGGCCGGCACCGCGAAGCTGAGCGGCGTGCCGCTGGCGACGGTGCAGTTGGTGCCGCCGCCCGGCGGGCAGAGGAAGTAGGACTTGTAGCGGCTCTGCTTCTCGCGGCGGCTGAAATTGCCACCCACTTCCCAGCGGCTGAAGATGCTGCCGGCGATCTCGCCGTTGAAGCTGGCGCGCAGCGACTTGAGATCGTCGGTGAAGTCCGGACGATTGAGGAAGCCGGCCTGCACCACGGTCTGGGTGCCGTTGAAGCCCCAGCCACGCGGATCGGTGAGGCTGATGATCCCGGTATCGGTGTAATCGATCGTCGGCACGATGTCGTAGGTGCCGTCGCCGTTGTGCGAGATGTGGATCGTGTCCTTCGCGCCCGACTGGTTGTAGCCGGTGCCCGAATAGGTCTCGAGCAGGAAGTCGGTGCGCGTCGCGCGGCTCCAGCTGGCGTCGACGACGAAGTGGATCGTGTCGCTCAGGCGGAAATCATTGTTCCAGCCGAGCGACAGATTCTTGGCCGTACGCTTGTTGAAGTCGTTGCGCTGGACGCCGACGACATTGGTCAGCGTCGCTTCGGTGACGAGGCCGTTCTCGACGGTGTAGCCGGGCTGGATCACGGCGTTCGAGCCCCAGGTCGGCGCGACCGGGAACTCGATGCCGCGCAGCCGCTGCGTCTCCTCGAAGTTCGAATAGAGCGCATCGAAGGTCGAATGGAAATTCTCGCTCGGCTCCCACTCGACCGTGGCGACGCCGCCATAGCGCTTGAGCAGGTTCGACTGAACATAGGGCTTGGCGCCGCCGAGGAAGAGATTGCCGCCGGCGGCAGGCTCGGTCGGGAAGCCCCATGCGGCGTAGCGCTCGATCTGGGTGGGCGTGCTCTGCGCCGACAGGCCGATCGCGATGCCGAGCGTGTCATTGGCGAACTTGTCGACATAGGTCGCCGAGGCGCGATAGCCGTAGCGCGTGCCGTCGGGATTGAGCTTGTCCTTCTCGTTCATCTGGCCGCGCGCCGAGACGACGATGGCGCGCTTCGATTCGAGCGGGCGCAGCATGCGCAGATCGACGGTGCCGGCGATGCCCGCCGCGATCAGCGACGCATCGGCCGACTTGTAGACATTGACCGTCTTGAAGAATTCCGAGGGATATTGGTCATATTCGACGCCGCGATTGTCACCGACGGTGACCTGCTCGCGGCCGTTGAGCAACGTGGTCGAGAAGTCGGGGCCGAGGCCGCGGATCGACAGGCGCTGGTCGCGGCCCTCGAGGCGCTGCGCGGTCACGCCGGGAAGGCGCGCCAGCGAGTCCGCGATCGAGACGTCGGGAAGCTTGCCGATATCCTCGGCCGAGATCGAATCGACGATCATCGCCTGATCGCGTTTGATCGCCGCCGACGAGGCGAGCGAGGCGCGGATGCCGGTGACGACGATGTCCTGGCCGCCGGCGTCCTCGCTCTGCGCCGGATCGGCGGGCGGGGCGTTCTGCGCCACCGCGGGAACTGCGAACGCAGCGAGCGCGAGCGCTGCTGCAAGTGCCTGACCGCTCACCCCAAGGGCCATGCGAGTGGCGCCATGGCCACGATTGGTGTTGATCAAAGTCCGTCTCCCCTAAAACCCGCTGTGCATCCCGGCTCTGGCGGCCGGTTCATTTCGCGTGTGCAACATATGACCCGCAGCAAACTGCGCGTCGTCGGGGCGCACTTCTTCCGAAACCCGGGTGCTCGACCAGCGCACCACATACGTATTCAGTACCGATTGCCGCGCGGCGTGGCGCGTTTACATCACCCCTGCCGTTGACGCGGGAAGCGATCTGCGCTTGTCGTTGCATATTATGCGAAGCGGCGACGACAGCCGCGCGCGGGAAGGGATAGCCGGGCATGCAGCGCAAGCCGACTTCATTCGATATCGCGCAACTCGCGGGGGTTTCGCAGCCCACCGTCTCGCGCGCGCTGCGCGGCGAAGTGGGGGTCAATCCGGCGACGCGGATGCGGATCGAATCGATCGCGCGCCAGCTCAACTACCGCGTCGACAAGGCGGCATCGAACCTGCGCACGCGGCATTCGCAGACGCTGGCGCTGCTGTTCTTCGAGGATCCCACCGCCGACGATTCGCTGATCAACCCGTTCTTCCACTCGATGCTCGGCTCGATCATCCGCGCCTGCGCCGAGCACGACCACGACCTGCTGATCAGCTTCCAGCAGCTCTCCAGCGACTGGCACACCGACTATGAGGATTCGCGCAAGGCCGACGGGATCATCCTGCTCGGCTATGGCGATTACGAGCTCTACCGCTCGCGGCTGAAGGCGCTCGAGGATGCGGGGACGCATTTCGTGCGCTGGGGCTCGGTCCAGTCCGAGGCGTCGGGGCTGACCGTCGGCTGCGACAATCATGGCGGCGGCAAGGACGCGACGCGGCATCTGCTCGATCTCGGCCGGCGCAACATCGCGTTTCTGGGCAGCGCCTCGAGCCATTATCCCGAGTTCCACGATCGCTATCGCGGGCATCTCGCCGCGCTCAAACAGGGCGGGATCATCCCGCGGCCGGGCCTGCAGTTCGACGCGATCACCACCGAGGAAGCGGGCGCCGCCGCCGCGGCGGCGCTGCTCGCCAGCGGCGAGAAGTTCGACGCGATCCTCGCGGCGAGCGACCTGATCGCGATCGGCGCGATGCGCGCGCTCGCCGCGGCGGGCATCGCGGTGCCCGATCAGGTCGCGGTGGTCGGCTTCGACGACATCCCCGCCGCCAGCCAGGCCAGCCCGCCGCTGACCACGGTGATGCAGGATCCGCGGCTGGCCGGGCGCAAGCTCGTCGAGACGCTGATCGGCCGCATCCGCGAGCAACCGGTTGGATCGGCGCTGCTGCCGACCCGGCTGATCGTGCGCAAGTCCTGCGGCTCGGCGACCTAGGGCAGCCATTGCGATCAAGCTTATTTCGTCATCCCGGCCTCGTGCCGGGATCCACCACGCGGCCCGGCGAGACGCCGGAGCCGCCTGCCCTGCCGTTGCGGCACCGTGGATCCCGGCCCAAGGCCGGGATGACGGTTTCAGATTTCCGGAGTCCCGCATGATCGAAAAGCCGCGCCAGTCCCTTGCGGGCCTGTGGAACATCAGTTTCGGGTTCTTCGGCATCCAGATCGGCTTCGCGCTGCAGAACGCGAATATGAGCCGGATCTTCCAGACCTTCGGCGCGAAGATCGACGACCTGTCGTGGCTGTGGGTGGCGGCGCCGCTGACCGGGCTGCTCGTCCAGCCGGTGATCGGGCATCTGAGCGACCGGACCTGGCTGGGGAGGCTCGGCCGGCGGCGGCCCTATTTCTTCGCCGGCGCGCTGCTCGCGGCGCTGTCGCTGATCGCGATGCCGCTGGCGCCGGCCTTGCTGTTCGCCGCGGTGATGCTGTGGGTGCTCGACGCCTCGCTCAACGTCTCGATGGAGCCGTTTCGTGCGTTCGTCGGCGACATGCTGCGCAAGGACCAGCACGCCGCCGGCTATGCCGTGCAGACTGCGTTCATCGGCGCGGGCGCGGTGATCGGCTCGATCTTCCCTTGGGCGCTCGAGCATCTCGGCGTGTCGAATCTCGCGACCGACGGCGGCATCCCCGACACGGTGCGCTTCGCCTTCTGGTTCGGCGGGGCGGCGCTGTTCCTCTCGGTGCTGTGGACCGTGCTGACGACGCGCGAGTACGCGCCCGACGCCATGGCGGCATTCGACGGCCCCGTCGAAGCGCAGGACGAAGCCCCGAGCCTCGCCGCACGCAGCTACGCCGTCAGTCTCGTCTGGCTGACCGCGGGCGCGCTGGTGATCTGGGCGGTGGGGAAGCTCGGACTCGAAAAGGAAGTCTATCTGCTCGGCGCGCTGCTCGCCGGCTACGGCATCGCCAGCGCCGCGGCGATCGCGCTGGCGCGGGCCGGATCGCCGAACAACATGCTGAGCAGCATCGTCGGCGATTTCTCGGGCATGCCGCCGCTGATGAAGCGGCTGGCGGTGGCGCAGTTCTTCAGCTGGTCGGCGCTGTTCATCATGTGGATCAACACCACGCCGATCGTCGCGCAGCGCTTCTTCGGCGCCGCCGACGCGACGAGCCCGCGCTTCCAGGAAGGCGCGAGCTGGGTCGACGTGCTGTTCGCGACCTATAACGGCGTCGCCGCGATCGCCGCGCTGACGCTGCTCCCCTTCCTCGCCCGGCGCATCGGCCAGGCACGCACCCATATCGTCGGGCTGCTGTGCGGCGCGGCGGGCTATGCCAGCTTCTTCGTGATGCCCGACGCGACCTGGCTGATCGCGAGCCAGATCGGCATCGGCATCGCCTGGGCGTCGATCCTCGCCATGCCCTATGCGATCCTCGCCTCGAGCCTGCCGCAGAAGAAGCTCGGCATCTATATGGGGCTGTTCAACGTCTTCGTGGTGGTGCCGCAGCTGCTCGTCGCCACCGCGATGGGATCGATCATGAACCGCTTCTTCCCGGGCGAGCCGATCTGGACGATGGCGTTCGCCGCCGCGACGCTGCTGCTCGCCGCCGCGGCGATGACGCGGGTGGACCGGCTGGTGCGGACCTAGTCGTTGCCGCCGATGAAATCGCCGAGCGAGCCGAGCATCGAGCCCTCGCCGCGATTCTGACCACCCCATGACCCCGAGGCCGCGAGCATCCGGCCGGCGAGGCGCGAGAAGGGCAGCGACTGGATCCAGACATGGCCGGGCCCGGTGAGCCGCGCGAAGAACACGCCCTCGCCGCCGAACACCGTGCTCTTCACGCCGCCGGCCGAGACCAGATCGAAATCGACGGTGGGCGTGAAGGCGGCGACGCAGCCGGTATCGACGTGGAGCTCTTCACCGGGCGCGAGCTGACGCTCGACCACGGTGCCGCCCATCTGCGCGAACACCCAGCCATCGCCCTCGAGCTTCTGCATGATGAAACCCTCGCCGCCGAACAACCCGGTCATCACCTTGCGCTGAAAGGCGACACCGATCGTGACGCCGCGCGCCGCGGCGAGGAAGGCATCCTTCTGGCAGATCAGCTGGCCGCCATAATCGGCGAGCCGCAGCGGCAGGATCGCCCCGGGCACCGGCGAGGCGAAGGCGACCCGCGCCTTGCCGCTGCCGTGATGGGTGAAGACCGTGGTGAACAGGCTCTCGCCGGTGACCAGCCGCTTTCCGGCGCCGAGCAGCTTGCCCATGAAGCCGCCGCCCTGCCCGCCCGATCCGTCGCCGAACACGGTGGTCATCTCGATCGAGGCGTCCTTCCAGACCATCGCGCCCGCCTCGGCGACCGCGCTCTCGCCGGGATCGAGCTCGATCTCGACGAACTGGAGCTCCTGGCCCTTGATCTCGAAATCGATATCGTCGGCGACGCCGGCCGAGCGACGGTGCTGCCACGGATTCTGCGTGAGCATCGGAATTCCCCCCTTTATTCCGCGGCGATCCGCGGCCCGAAATCCAGTTCCGCCTGCGCGACCGGCGCGAAGCTGCGCCGGTGATGCGGCGTCGGCCCGAGGCTGCGCAGCGCGTCCTGATGGAATTTGGCCGCATAGCCCTTGTTCGACTTCCAGCCATAGCCGGGGTGGAGCGCGTCGAGCGCCGCCATCATGCAATCGCGCTGGTGCTTGGCGACGATCGAGGCGGCGGCGATCGACAGGCACAGCGCGTCGCCGCCGACCACGGCATGGCTCTGGTGCGACCAGTCGGGGCAGCGATTGCCGTCGACCAGCACGAAGGCCGGAACGAAGCCGAGCGCCTCGACCGCGCGGGTCATCGCCAGCATCGACGCCCAGAAGATGTTGAGCGTGTCGATCTCCTCGACGCTCGCCACGCCGACCCCGACCCGGGCACAGGCGAGAAGCTGTTCGCACAGCCGCTCGCGCTTCGCCGCGGTGAGCACCTTCGAATCGTCGATGCCTTCGGGAATGCATTTGGGATCGAGCACCACCGCCGCGGCGACCACCGGCCCGGCGAGCGGCCCGCGCCCCGCTTCGTCGACACCGGCGACCGGCCCCTTGTGGAGGCGCTGATAGCGGCGTTCGAACTTCAGATCAGGCCCGGGAGTCTTAGGCATCGTCGAGGCGCCATGGCGGAAAGCGGCGCATCTCGCCAGCCTGATAGAGACGAACCGCGTTGCCGGCCGGATCGCGCAGCCGGGCCTCGCGCCAGCCCCAGGGCTCGTCCTTGGGCTCCTGCTCGAACCGGAAGCCCTGTTGCTGGAGATAGGCGACGGTGACGTCGAGGTCGCCGCATTCGAAATAGACGACCGGGGCGGTGTAGCTCTTGTCGGTGGCGATCGAGAAGGTCGCGCCGCCTTCGCTCTCGAAACGGGCGTAGCGCGGGCTCGCGCGCACCACCTGCCGCAACCCGAGCAGCCGATAGAAGCGCTCGCTGGCGGCGAGATCCTCGGCAGGGACGGTCACCTGATTGAGCATCGGCTCGAAGAAGCTCAGGTTGAGATCGAGCCGGACCCCCTGCTGCCCCATCGGGCCATGGCCGCGGCCGAGCGCGGGCGCGGCGCGCATCGCGATCCGCACGAAGCGGCGCGCGCGGTTCACCGCCTCGGGCAGGTCCCATTCCTGCGCGAGCCCGCACGCGATCGCCGAGGAGAGCGTGCAGCCCGTGCCATGGGTCGCCTCGCTCTCGATCCGCGGATCGCTCCACTCGATCTCGGGCGGATCATCGGGATTGGCCGAATAGAGCCGATCGGTGACTTGCACGCCGGCCCCGTGCCCGCCCTTGGCGAGCACCGCACAGCCATGCGCCGCGACCAGCGCGCGCGCGTCGCCGCCGAGCGCTTCGAGCTCGGGCAAATTGGGCGTCGTCACGCTGGCGCGCGCCATCAGTCGCTCGAATGCGGCGATCGTCGCGTCGTCGGCGAGCGTCGCGCCGCTGGTCGCAACCATCACCGGATCGAACACCACCGGCACGCCGGGCAGCTCGGCGAGCTTCTCGGCCACCGCCAGCGCGGTGCGCGCCGAGCCGATCATACCGATCTTGACCGCGTCGACTCCGATATCGCGGACCACGGCGTCGATCTGGGCGATCACCATGTCGGTGGGGATCGGATGGACCCCGCTCACGCCGAGCGTGTTCTGCGCGGTGATCGCGGTGATCGCGGTCATCGCATGCCCGCCGAGCATCGTGACGGTCTTGATATCGGCCTGGATCCCCGCGCCGCCGCCCGAGTCCGAACCGGCAATGATCAGGATACGCGGAGTCACGACCTTATCCTTTGAACTTGCGTTCCGTGCTCGCCGGATTGTTCGCCAGCGCCTTACCAGCGCGCGTCGGCCGATCCATCAGCTCGCCGCCGCAATTGGGGCACCGGTCGTCGAGCGCATCGGCGCATTCGGCGCAGAAGGTGCATTCGAACGAGCAGATGAACGCACCCGCATCGTCGGCGGGAAGATCGGTGCCGCAGCGTTCGCAATCGGGGCGCATCTCGAGCATCAGCGGCTCCCCAGCACATCGCGGATCGAGAGGCCGACGAACCAGATCGCGGTGACGATCCCGAACACGATCGGCGCATCGTGACGGAGCGACGCCCCGACATGGTTGAGATCGGACAGGACGCTGCCGACCGCGCCCGCCGCACCGACCGCGAGCGACTGTTTGAGGCGCTCGCCCAAGGTCATGCGGCGGCCTCGCGCACGGCGTCGCAGACGCGATCGACCACCGCCTCGACCTGGCCGCGATCGTCGCCTTCGGCCATCACCCGGATCACCGGCTCGGTGCCCGAGGCGCGGATGACGAGGCGGCCATTGCCGTTCAATTCGGCCTCGGCCCCGGCGATGGCGTCCTTGACGCGCGGATCGTCGAGCGGCTTGCCGCCCTTGAAGCGGACATTCTTGAGGATCTGGGGAAGCGGATCGAAGCGGTGGAGCACCTCGCTCGCCGGCGCGCCGGCGCGAACCAGCTCGGCGAGCACCTGCAGCGCCGCGACCAGCCCGTCGCCGGTGGTGGCATAATCGGAGAGGATGATGTGCCCCGACTGCTCGCCGCCGACATTATAGCCCGACGACCGCATCTTCTCGAGGACATAGCGATCGCCGACCGCGGTGCGAACCATGCCCAGCCCCTGCGCGGCGAGATGACGCTCGAGCCCGAGATTGGACATCACCGTGGTGACCAGCCCGCCGCCGGCGAGCCGACCCTGGCGGGCCCAGCCGCCCGCGATCAGCGCCATCAGCTGATCGCCGTCGATCACCCGTCCGGTCTCGTCGACGACGATCAGCCGATCGGCGTCGCCGTCGAGCGCGATGCCGATCTGCGCGCCCGAGGCCACCACGGTCTCGCATAGCGTGTCGGGCGCGGTCGAGCCGACGCCGTCGTTGATGTTCTTGCCATTGGGCGTGACCCCGATCGCGATCACATCGGCACCCAATTCCCACAGCGCCGAGGGGGCGACCTGATACGCCGCGCCATTGGCGCAATCGACCACGACCTTGAGCCCGTCGAGCGTGAGATCCTCGGGGAAGGTCGACTTGGCGGCGTGGATGTAGCGGCCGCGAGCGTCCTCGACGCGACGGGCGCGGCCGATATTGGCCGAGGCCGCCAGCGGCACCTCGCCGTCGATCAGCGCCTCGATCGCCAACTCGTCGGCATCGGACAGCTTGTAGCCATCAGGGCCGAACAGCTTGATGCCGTTATCGGCATAGGGATTGTGGCTCGCCGAGATCATCACGCCCATATCGGCGCGCATCGACTGGGTGAGCATCGCCACGGCGGGCGTCGGCATCGGGCCGACCAGGACGACGTCCATGCCCACCGAAGTGAAGCCGGCGACCATCGCGTTCTCGAGCATATAGCCCGACAGCCGGGTGTCCTTGCCGATCACGACACGGTGGCGATGCTCGCCGCGCGCGAAATGCGCGCCGGCGGCCATGCCGACCTTCATCGCCATCGCCGCCGTCATCGCCGAAACATTGGTCGTGCCCCGAATTCCGTCGGTGCCGAAATATTTTCTTGCCATCTACCGCCTTCTCGCGCCCTTGTGACGCTTCGATACCGCAGTGAATAGCGGTCAAAACCACAAAGGGCGAGCATGTCGCAACCCACCCGTATCCTGTTGTCGCTGATCATCGGCCTTGCCATCGGCGCGCTGCTCGCCGCCCATGCCCCCGCTTCCGCTCTCGCGGCGGCGGATATCGCGCAGCCGATCGGCCAAGCGTGGCTCAACGGGCTGCAGATGACGATCGTGCCGCTGGTCGTCGCGCTGCTGATCACCGGGGTCGCCGCGACGACCGAGGCCGCGCAGGCCGGCCGCCTCGCGGGGCGCGCGATCGCGCTCTACAGCGTGCTGATGTTCCTGTCGGCGGCCGCGGCCGCGCTGCTGACGCCGTTGCTGCTGCAGCTGTTTCCGCTGCCGCAGGAATCGGCGGCGAATTTGCGCGCGGCGCTGTCGGGTGCCGGCCAGATCGGGCCGATGCCGCCGATGGGCGAGTTCCTCGCGGCGATCATCCCGGCCAACATCGTGAAGGCCGCGGCGGAGAATGCCTTCCTCTCGCTGATCATCTTCGCGCTGATCTTCGCCTTCGCGCTCACCCGCGTCGACGAGGCCGGGCGCAAGACGATGACCGGCTTCTTCATCGCGCTGCGCGACGTGATGCTGGTGGTGATCGACTGGGTCTTGTGGGTCGGCCCGCTGGGCGTGTTCGCGCTCGCCTTCGTCGTGGGCGCGAAGGCGGGTACCGGCGCGTTCGGCGCGCTGATTCATTACATCCTGATCGTCTCGGCGGTGGGACTGGCGGTGTCGCTGGTCGCCTATCCGGCCGCGGTGATCGGCGGCCGGGTGCGCTTCCTGCGGTTCGCGCGCGCCGCGCTCCCCAGCCAGGCGGTGGCGATCAGCACCCAATCGTCGCTCGCGACGCTGCCGGTGATGGTCGAGGGGTCGAGCAAGATCGGCGTGCCGGTGGCGGTTTCGGGCGTGACGCTGCCGCTCGCGGTCGCGATCCTGCGCGCCACCGGGCCGGCGATGAACTTCGCGGTCGCGATCTATATCGCCGAATGGTTCGGCGTGCCGCTCACCCCCGCGACGCTGGCGCTGGGCACGATCGTCGCGATGCTGACCTCGCTCGGATCGGTCAGCCTGCCCGGGACGGTGAGCTATATCAGCGCGATCGCGCCGGTCGCCTCGACGCTCGGCGCGCCGGTGGCGCCTTTGGGCCTGCTCGTCGCGGTCGAGACCCTGCCCGACATCATGCGCACCGTGGGCAACGTCACCTGGGACGTCGCCGCCACCGCATGGCTGTCACGCCGCACCGGCAAGGTGCCGCTCGACGAGGCCGACGCGATGCTCGCCGAGCGCGAATAGGCGCTAGCCGCTATTTGAGCAGCACCAGCTCCTCGGCCATGCTCGGGTGGAGCGCGACGGTGTCGTCGAACGCTTCCTTGGTGAGCCCGGCCTTCACCGCCACCGCGGCGCCCTGGAGGATCTCCGGCGCATCGGGACCGATCATGTGGATGCCGACCACCCGGCCGGTCATCCCGTCGCACACCATCTTGTAGAGCGCGCGCTCGTTGCGATTGGCGAGGACGTTCTTCATCGCGCGGAAATCGGAGGTGTAGACCTTGACCGAGCCGAGCTTGTTGCGCGCCTCGCCCTCGGTCATGCCGACCGCGGCGATCGGCGGATGGCTGAACACCGCGCTGGGCACGCAGCTGTAATCGACCGTCTTCGGCTTGCCGCCGAACACCGTGTCGGCAAAGGCCTGCCCCTCGCGGATCGCCACCGGCGTCAGCTGGATGCGGTTGGTGACGTCGCCCACGGCATAGATGCTGTCGACGCTCGAGCGGTTCTGCGCGTCGACCTTGACCGCGCCCTTGGCATCGCGCTCGACGCCGACCTCGGCGAGCCCCAGCCCCTCCGAATTGGGCACGCGGCCGGTGGCGAACATCACCACATCGACCTCGACCGGCTCCTGCCCGGTGAGGAACACCTTGAGGCAGCCATTGTCGAGCTTCTCGATTTTCTCGAACTCGGCATGGAAGCGGAAGTCGATGCCCTTGGTCAGCGAGATCTGGAGCAGCCGGTCGCGGACCGAATGATCATAGCCGCGCAGGATCACGTCGGTGCGGTTGACCACGATGACGTGGCTGCCGAACTCGTTGAAGATTCCGGCGAACTCGTTGGCGATATAGCCGCCGCCGGCGATCAGAATGCGCCGCGGCAGGCTATCGAGGTGGAAGGCCTCGTTCGAGGTGATGCCGTGCTCGCTGCCGGGGAATTCGGGAACATGCGGATGCGCGCCGGTGGCGATGAGGATGTATTTCGACGTCACCTTCCTGCCCGAGGCGAGCGTGACCTCGTGCGGGCCGGTGACGGTGGCGCGCTCGAGGATGATCTCGGCGCCGGCATTCTCGAGCCCCTGGGTGTAGAGGCCGTTGAGCCGATCGACATCGGCGAGGACGTTGTCGCGCAAGGTCGCCCAGTCGAAATCGCACTCGGGCACCTGCCAGCCGAAGCGCTTGGCGTCCTTGAGATCCTCGGCGAAATGCGCGCCATAGACGAGCAGCTTCTTGGGGACGCAGCCGCGGATCACGCAGGTGCCGCCGACGCGATATTCCTCCGCGACCGCGACCTTCGCGCCATAGGCCGAGGAGACGCGCGACGCCCGCACGCCGCCCGACCCGGCGCCGATGACGAAGAGGTCGTAATCATAGTCAGCCATGGTCGGTCCTTCTGCCCGCGAATGCCCGGCAGATAGGCGCTGGCAGAGCGATTGGAAACCGCCTCAGGCGGGAACGAACCCCGTGAGGGTGACGCGCAGCCGGCGCAGATCGACGCCCATCTCGTTGCGGAAGCGCGCGGTGGCCGCGTCGCCGAGCTTTCCGAGCGTTGCCGGGTCCTTCCCCGACATCGCCTCGCCATAGGCGGCGGCGTGGAGCAGGAAGTTGAGCATCCAGATCTCGGCCATCTCCTGGCGCTGCGCGTCGCTCAACCGGGTGAATTGCGGATTGGCGGCGAGCAGCGCGCGGCACTGATCGCGCACCGCGCGCGCTTCCGCGCCGGTGTTGCTGGTGCGGCCGTTGGCGATCATCCAGTTGAGCAGCCAATAGGCGCCGAGCGCATCGGCGGCATCGCCCGCGCGCAGCCCGTCCGCGCGCACCGCGGCGCTCCACTGGCCGACGAAATCGGCGTTGAGCAGGGCCTGCCGGATCCGCTGCTTCTGCGCGGCATCGGCGCTGGTGCTGGATCGCAGCCAGTCGGCGAATTGCCGGCGAACGCGCGCGGTGACCGAGGGGGAGGAGCGGTAGCCGGTGGCTGCGACCGCGGCGGGCGGCGCCGGCCCGCGCCGCGTGGCCGCCGGGCGCCGCGTCGCTTCGGTCTCGCCGCGCGCGGCGCGCTTCGCCGAATCGATCGCCGGCTGGAGCAGCAGATTGGTCATCGCGATCTGCTGCGGCAGGCCTTCGAACATCTGCGCGTGGGCGGGCACCGCGCCAACAAGGGCGGCGGCGATGAGTAACGGTTGAAGCCAGCGAATCGTCACAGGGCACTCCTCTGGCGCGCCCCCCCGGGCGCCCAACCGGTTGAGCCCAGCTTGATGACGCGCTCAAACGCCCATGCCGGCCCGTGCGGCAGACGGTTCTCTTCCATCGCCCAAGCGCGCGATCGCGGATCCGGCGAGGCAAGGGCCGGGCCCTCCGGAGCACGCGCTGCCATCGTGGCGCGCCCGTTTCGTCGCGCAGGAGCCGCGGACAGACGCAGCGATGCCCTTGGCGATGAACGCGCATGCCCGCCGGCGGTTGTTCGGGCACAAGGAGAGCGAGATGCACATCATTCTCGGCGGCACCGGCCATGTCGGATCGGCGGTCGCGCGCACATTGCTCGCCGCAGGCGAGCCGGTCACGATCGTCAGCCACGATCCCGCCAAGGGCGAGGAATGGAAAGCGCGGGGCGCAAAGGTTGCGGTCGCCGATGTTCACGACGTCGATGCGCTGCGTTTCGTCTTTCGCAGCGGCCGGCGCGGCTTCCTGCTCAATCCGCCCGCGGCGCCGCGCACCGACACCGATCTGGAGGAGCGGCGCACGATCGCGGCGATCCTCGCGGCGGTCAAGGGCGCGGAACTCGAGAAGCTGGTCGTCGAATCGACCTATGGCGCGCAGCCGGGCACGCGCTGCGGCGACCTCAACACGCTGTGGGAGCTCGAGCGGGGCATCGCGGCGCAACCGATCCCGCATGCGATCAACCGCGGCGCCTATTATTTCACCAACTGGGACGCCAATCTGGAGGAAGTGCGCGACACGGGCGTGCTCCGCACGATGTTCGACGCCGATTTCACGCTGCCGATGGTCGCGCCGGAGGATCTCGGCGCGCACGCCGCGAGGCTGATGACCGACGGTCGCACCGGCATTTTCTATGCCGAAGGCCCGCGCCGCTACACGCCGCGCGACGTCGCCAATGCCTTTGCCGCAGCGCTCGGCCGCACGGTGCGGGTGGAGACCACGCCGCGCGACCAATGGACGCCCGCGTTCAAGGCGCTCGGCTTTTCGAGCCCCGCCGCCGAGAGCTACGCGCGGATGACCGCGGCGACCGCCGACGATCCGGCATTCCCCGCGGAGGCGATCCGCGGAACGACGCGGCTCGAGGACCATATCGCCGCACTGGTCGAGCGCGCCGTGGCGCCCGCCTGAGCGGCGCCCGGGCCGGGCAACGCTCTTCCGCCGGACCGCGCGCCTCAGCGCTTGCGGACGAACTCCGCGCGCAGCACCAGCCCCTTGATGCCTTCGTACTTGCAGTCGATCTCCTGCGCGTCGCCGGTGAGGCGGATCGACTTGATCAGCGTGCCGCGCTTGAGCGTCTGGCCGGCGCCCTTGACGGTAAGGTCCTTGATCAGCGTCACCTGATCGCCGTCGTGCAGGACGTTACCCACCGAATCGCGGACCTCGATCGCGTCTGCGCCCACCCTGGCTGCGGCCTCGGCGGCGGGGATCCATTCCCCGCTCGCCTCGTCATAGACATAGTCGTCGCCGTCGCCCGCCATCAGCCGAACGCGCGCTGGATCAGATCGGTAGTGGAGGCGTCGAAATCGCCGCCCTGCTCGGCCGCCCTGGCCATTTCCTTGCCGAGCTCGACACCGAACTGGTCGAACGGATTGATGCCGAGCAGCACCGCGTTGACGAAGGTGCGCTGCTCGTAGAACGCCAGCAGCGCGCCCAGCGTGCGCGGATCGAGGCGATCGAGCAGCAGGGTCGAGGACGGGCGGTCGCCCGGATAGGCGCGCGCCTGATCCTGATGCGCGCGGCCGGCCATCAGCGCGGCGCCCTGCGCGAACATGTTGAGCAGCAGCTGGTTGTGGTGCGAATCGGCCTGGCTGTCGCCCGGCTCGATCACGCCGACGAACTCGACCGGGACCAGCCGCGTGCCCTGATGGAGCAGCTGGAACACCGCGTGCTGCGCATCGGTGCCGACCCCGCCCCACGTGATCGGCGCGGTGGGCCAAGTGACCGGCTGGCCGTCGGCGGTGACGCGCTTGCCGTTCGATTCCATCTCGAGCTGCTGGAGATAGCTCGGCAGCAGGCGCAGCCGTTCGTCATAGGCGAAGGTCGCCCGCGTCTCGCAGCCGCGCGCCTGGGTGTAATAGAGATCGGCGAACGCAGCGAGCGCGGGCGCGTTCTTTTCCAGCGGCGTCAGGCGGAAATGCCGATCCATCTCGGCGGCGCCTTCGAGCATTTCCTCGAACGCGTCCCAGCCGAGCGCCAGCGCCGCCGGGAAGCCGATCGACGACCAGAGCGAATAGCGCCCGCCGACCGATTCGGCGAAGGGCAGCACCCGGGTCTCGTCGACGCCCCAGGCGATCGCCTTGTCCGGCGCCGCGGTGAGCGCGATCACCCGGCCATAGGGATCCTCGACGCCGTTGCCCTGCAGCCAGCCCAGCGCGCTGTCGGCGTTGAGCATCGTCTCGGTGGTGGTGAAGGTCTTGGAGGCGACCGCGATGATCGTCGCCTGCGGATCGAAGCGATCAAACGCCTCCTCCAGCGCGAGCCCGTCGACGTTCGACACCACCGCGACGTCGTAGCGATCGGCGTCGCGGCCGAGCGCGTCGACGAGCAGATCGGGCCCGAGCGCCGACCCGCCGATGCCGATGTGGAGGATGTGGCGCACCGGACCGAGCGCCTCGGCCTCGATCGCGTCGATCAGCGCGCGCATCCGGCCATGGAAGCCGCGCGCGCGCGCCACGCTCTCGGGGGCGCCCTCGCCGCGTTCGGCGGTGTGCTCGGCGGCGCGACCCTCGGTGACGTTGATCGCATGGCCGGCGAACAGCGCGTCGCGCTTGGCGGCGAGCCCGGTGGAATCGGCGAGCGCGGCGAAGGCCTGCACGGCCTCGGCGGTCAGATGCGTCTTGGACCAGTCGAAACGGATGCCGGCGACATCGGCGGACAATGCCGCGACGCGCGACGGATCCGCATCGAAAAGCTGGTTGAGGGGGGCGGGTGTCAGTGCACGGACGGCCGACCAATCGGGCAAGGTCATGTTCATCTCCTTCGACGCAGGCTGCCCCTATCGCGCTGCAGCATCCGCTGCCAGCCGGATTCATCCGCTTGACCTCCCCGTCCAGCCCAAGCACAGCACGCCATATGGATAAAGCGCCCTCCACCGAGCCCGAAGAGCCCGCAGCCGACGCCCCCAAGCCCTATTCGGTGGGGACGGCGAGCGAAAAGCCCAAATCCGAATGGCGCGATCTCGCGTCGTTCCTCGTCAAGCTCGCGCTGATCGTGTTCGTGGTGCGCAGCTTCATCTTCTCGCCCTTCTCGATCCCGAGCGAATCGATGCTGCCGCGGCTGCTGATCGGCGACTATCTGTTCATCACCAAATGGAACTACGGCTATTCGAAGCATTCGCTGCCGTGGAGCCTGCCGCTGATCCCGGGCCGCGTCTTCGGCGGCACGCCCGAGCGCGGCGACGTGGTGGTGTTCAAGGCGCCGCCCGGCAACGACACCGACTGGATCAAGCGCGTCATCGGGCTGCCGGGCGACACGGTGCAGATGATCAACGGCCAGCTCATCCTCAACGGCAAGGCCATTCCCAAGAACCAGATCGCGCAGTTCGTCCTGCCGCTCAGCCCCAATTTCCCTGCGGCGCAGGAGAATGCCGGGCGCGGCTGCCAGGAGCGTTTCCAGACGCTCGATGGGCAGGGCAACCGGGTGTGCAGCATCCCGCGCTATCGCGAGACGCTGCCCAACGGCAAAAGCTACGAAGTGCTCGATCAGGGCAATTATCCGCGCGACAATACCGGCATCTACACCGTGCCCGCCGGCCATGTGTTCCTGATGGGCGACAATCGCGACAACTCGACCGACAGCCGCTTCCCGCACGAGGAAGGCGGCATCGAGTTCGTCCCGCTCGAGAATCTCGAGGGCAAGGCGGTCGTCAATTTCTGGTCGACCGACGGCAGCGCCAACTGGTTCCTGCCGTGGACGTGGTTCACCGCCGCGCGCTGGAGCCGGATCGGAGAAGGCTTCTGACCGCCGCCGCGCTGGGGGGCTGGATCGTCGAGACCTTCGGCCGCGAGCCTGCAGACCTCGCGCCCTATCAGCGTGCGCTGACCCATGGCAGCCAGGCGGCAGCCAATTACGAGCGGCTCGAGTTCCTCGGCGATCGCGTGCTCGGCCTCGTCATCGCCGAATGGCTGTTTGAGCGCTTCGTCAACGAGCCCGAAGGCGCGCTCTCGCGCCGGCTCAACGCGCTGGTCACCGGGCCGGTCTGCGCCGAGGTCGCGCGCGAGCTTGGCGTGGCGCGGTTTCTGCGGCTCGGCAAGCAGGCGCGCGAGGATGGCGCGGCCGACAGCGACAATGTGCTAGGCGACGTGATCGAGGCGTTGATCGGCGCCTTCTATCTCGAATTCGGCCTCGAGCCGGCCCGCGGCTTCATCCGCAGGGCGTGGGCACCGCGGATCGACACGCAGGGCCAGGCGCCCAAGCATCCCAAATCGGCGCTGCAGGAATGGGCCGCCGCGAACAATCGTCGACCGCCCGAATATGACGTGGTCGATCGTTCGGGCCCGAACCATTCGCCGCGCTTCACCGTAAAGGTCGCGATCGGCAAGCTCGCCGAGGCCACCGGCGAAGGCACCAGCAAGCAGGAAGCCGAGACCGCCGCCGCCGCGGCGCTGCTCGCGAAGCTGCAGAAGTAACGGCCCTCCCACGACGGGAGGCGAAGCGCTAGAGCGACACCATGACCGATTCCCCCACCCAGCATTGCGGCGTCGTCGCCGTGGTCGGCGCGCCCAACGCCGGCAAGTCCACGCTCGTCAACGCGCTCGTCGGCCAGAAGGTCGCGATCGTCAGCCCCAAGGCGCAGACCACGCGCGCGCGGCTGATGGGCATCGCGATCGAAGGCGATGCCCAGCTCATCCTCGTCGATACGCCGGGCATCTTCACCCCCGAGCGCCGGCTCGACCGCGCGATGGTCGCCGCGGCGTGGGAAGGCACCGACGGCGCCGATCTGATCGCTCTGGTGGTCGATGCCAAGGGCGGGATCGGGCCCAAGGTGAGCCAGGTGATCGAGAGCCTCGCCGGGCGGCCCGAGAAGAAGATCCTGATCCTCAACAAGGTCGACGTCGCCGACAAGCCACGGCTGCTCGGCCATGCCGCCAAGCTCAACGAGGCGCTGGCGTTCGACGAGACCTATTTCGTGAGCGCCCAGACCGGCGACGGCGTCCCCGCGCTCAAGGCGGCGCTCGCCGCGGCGATGCCCGAGAGCGCGTGGCATTTCCCCGAGGACCAGGTCTCGGACGCGACCGACCGGATGATCGCCGCCGAAGTCACCCGCGAGCAGCTCTATCTCCAGCTCCACGCCGAGCTGCCCTATGCCAGCGCGGTCGAGACCGAGAAATATTCGGAGCGCCCCGACGGATCGGTCGAGATCCACCAGCAGATCCTCGTCGCGCGCGACACCCAGCGCGCGATCGTGCTCGGCAAGGGCGGCACGCGGATCAAGGAGATCGGCGCCCGCGCCCGCGCGGAATTGTCGCGGATCATGGGCGTGCCGGTGCACCTCTATCTCCACGTCAAGGTCAACCCGCGCTGGGAGGAGGATCGCTCGCTCTATCGCGACATCGGGCTCGACTGGGTCGACTAGCCGCCGGCGAGCATTTCCTCGACCCAGGCGGGGACCAGCGCGCCCGCGCGCCCCATCCGGCTCTCGCCGAACCACAGGCTGCCTTCGGAAGGATCGAGGTTGAGCTCGAGCGTCGCCGCGCGGTGATGGCGCGCGGTCTGGACGAAGCCGGCGGCGGGATAGACCGCGCCCGAGGTGCCGATCGAGACGAACAGGTCGGCCTCGGCGAGCGCGCGCTCGACCTGGTCCATATGATAGGGCATCTCGCCGAAAAACACGATGTCGGGGCGCAGCGCCGGCGTGCCGCAATGGGGGCATTCGCTCTCCGGCGGCAGCGAATCCTCCCAGCCGACGCGATTGCCGCAGGCCGCGCACAGCGCCGATCGCAGCTCGCCATGCATGTGCACGAGTCGCTGCGACCCGGCGCGCTCGTGCAGATCGTCGACATTCTGGGTGACGAGGAGCAGCGCGCCCGGCCATTCGGCATCGAGCCGCGCGAGTGCCCGATGCGCCGCGTTGGGCGCGACGGTGGCGAGCTTCGCCCGGCGTTCGTCATAGAAGCGATGGACCAGCTCGGGATCGTGGGCGAGCGCCTGCGGCGTGCAGACATCCTCGACCCGGTGCCCCTCCCAGAGCCCGCCGGGACCGCGAAAGGTCGCCACGCCGCTCTCGGCCGAGACGCCGGCGCCGGTGAGAATCACGATGTTTCGGATATCGGACGTCATGCGAGACCTCGTCGGGAACGCGATGCGCCGGCAACGAATGGCGGGCCCCATCCGGGCCACCGATCGCCGCCCTGTTCGAAAATTTCCCCGCCACCATTGGGCTGGGGACCTCATGTAGCACAATCGGTCGGCCCTGCACGGCCGCCGGGATCCCGACCGTCATTCCCGTCGGGAGTGGGATGGTGCTTCGGGCGTATCGGCCGGAGTGGGACGAAGCGGGGATGCAACGATGATCGGATCTCGACGCTCTTGATCAGCCAGAAGGCCGCAAAGACGAACACGCCGGCGACCTCGATGATGAGCGTCGAATAGCCGTTTCGCCCCGGCGCGACGATGTCGAGCGCCGAAACGGCGGCCGGCGTCGCGAACATCGCGATGCCCATGACGAGATAGACGCGCCTGAAGATCCTCCGACGCCGCGAGCTGCGCATAAGGCACAGCGTATCCTGCGCGCGGAATATGCACACATAGGCGATCATGACGAAGAAGATGATCGCGCTTGTCGAATGGATGTGCGCCGACAGCGTCGCGGGCGCCTTGGAATCAGGCGGCCAATCCATCGGCAGCAAGGCGACCAGAACCGCCGAGATGCCAGCGACGTTCAGCGCGGCATCTTCCTGAACCGAGTGCCCGCGATAGAAGAACAGGAACGCGCCGATCGCGAACAGCATGCCCACGAACACGTCCCGCATGGTCCCCGCGCAGGGTTCCGACGGATGTGCCGCTGAGAAATGATAATAGGCGCTGAGCGAGGGCTGAACCGCGTCCAGCCCGCCGCCGACAATCAGCACGACGGGAAAGGCGAGCCCGAGGACGCCGATCCCGTTGCGCATGATCACATAGCTTGTCGAGACGCTCAGTGGATCGGCCGGGCGGGCGAATATCTGTTTGGTGGCGGGCTTGAGGACGCGGAGATATCCGCGCGCCCGCACGACCACATTCGCATAGCGTCGGATTGTCCGGCGGATCCGGCCAGGGCGGCCAGGCGCTGGAAAGAGCGACCGCATGTCCGCTCGCCACGATCACGCCAGTCCGGGCGGGTCGCTGGCCGGGAAGCTTTCATCGAGCGCCTCGTCCAGCTCGCGGTCGAGGCGGTCATCGCGGTCCTCGTCGCGCAGACGGCCGGCCAGCCACGAGGCAAGATTGGCGACATAGCGCCGGATCGAACGCTGCGCCGCGGGCGACTGCGCAAGGCCATAGCCCGGTGCCTCGCTGACGAAGCTCGGCGCGCCGGCGGCGGGATCCCAATTATAATCCGCGAAATGGTGGAAGGTCGATTGCGCGACGCCCGGGCCACCGTCGGCGGACGGCTCGAATGCGACGATGAGGTTGAAGCGGTTGCCGCTCGCCTGGCTGACGCCGGTCGCGATCACCCGCGCCGTGGGATCGCCGGCGGGCGCACCGACCGCGCCTTCGTGCGGATGGGCGGGGAGATAGCGGATGCGCCCGTCCGGCGCGGACGGATCGCGCAACAGCGGGTGAAGCGGATCGGCGGCCTCGATCGCCTGGAAGTCACCGTTCGCGCCCGAATGATAGTTCGGCCACAGAATATAGGCGGTCTCACGGTCGTCGATCGTGCGGCGCGCGGCGTCGGGATCGAGATTCTTGCTGTGGAAGAAGTGCGCGTTGCCGACGCCGCCCAGCGTGCATACCGAGCTGCCGAGATCCATGTGATCGCGGGTGACCAGCAGGCCGCGACCCTTGCTCCGGAAGCGTCCGATCGCGGCGCAATCCGCCTCGTGCAGCCCATCGCCGGTATCGACGGCGAACAGCCAGAGCTGGTCGTAGCCCGACTCGTCGAGCGTCGACAGCACCGGATCGGGCGCGCCGGGCGCGGTGCGATCGCGCGCGGTGACTTCGTACAGGGGGGCGCCATCGTCGTCGGTGAGCCCGGCGAGATGGTCGCGCAGCATCGAGAAGCGCGCGATGTTCCAGTCGTCGGCGATCGGCGGGATCGTGGTCTGGAGCAGGATGCGGATCGGCCGGGGCATCGCGGGTTCCTCCATGGCATTGTGGAGCCGGACAGGTGGGACGCTCGACTGCCGTTTCGTTGGCCGCAGGGTGAAATCGGAAAAACCCCTGCGTTCGTCATCCCTGTCGCGTCCGATTGACACGGCTCGGCAAGCTGCTCCGATGCGCCTGTTGGGGAGCGACGCATCGTCCAAGCTCGCGGCCGGTGTGCCAGCGTGCGCCGGCGCCGGATATCGTACGAAGGTATGGCCCGGCCCGTGCTCCGGGCTAGCGCCGGATCGACCACCGCGCGGGTTACCGAACCGCGCGGCGCATCCGAAATCGGTGCCGACACCGATCCGAGGAGCGAGACATGGGCATGCTGAATGGAAAGACCGCGCTGATCACCGGCGCGAGCAGTGGCATCGGACTGGCGATCGCCGAGGCGTTCGCTTCCGAGGGGGCGCAAGTCGTCATCTCGGGCCGCGGCCGGCACGCGCTCGACGCCGCGGTCGCCCGGATCGGTGCGGGCACGCTGGCGTTCGAGGGCGACGCGGCCGATCCCGGGCACCACCGCCGCGTCGCCGGCGAAATCTCGGCGCGGTTCGGCGGGCTCGACATCTACGTCGCCAATGCCGGACGGAACACGATCCGCAACTCGGCCGCGGTTTCGGAGGACGAATATGACGCGCAATTCGCGCTCAACGCCCGCGGCGTGTTCTTCGGCGTGCAGGCCGTCGCGCCAATCCTGCGCGACGGCGGCGCGATCCTGCTCACCGGCTCGCTGGCGAGCGATAAGGTGCTCGAGGGCCATGCCATCTATGCCGGCTCCAAGGCGGCGATCGGTGCCTTCGCGCGCAGCTGGGCGCTCGAGTTCAAGGCACGCGGCATCCGCGTCAACGTGCTGAGCCCGGGCCCGACCGACACTGCGATCCTCGACAAGCTCGGCATCCCGCCCGAGCAGCGCGGCGCCTTCGCCGCGGCGATGGCCGATGCGATCCCGCTCGGCCGGCTGGGGCGGCCCGACGAGCTTGCGCAGGCGGCGCTGTTCCTCGCTTCCGACGCGAGCAGCTTCGTGACCGGCGTCAACCTGCGCGTCGACGGCGGGATGGCCTTGCTCTGAAACCGCGCCCCGGCTTCAGAGCTCGATGATGCCGCGCCGCGCCGCGACGGTGACGGCGTGGGTGCGATCGGTGACGTCGAGCTTGGCGAAGATGTTCTTGAGATGCGCCTTCACGGTCTCTTCGGAGAGCGACAGCGCGTGCGCGACTTCCTTGTTGGCCTTGCCGATCGCGACGAGGCGCAGCACCGCCGCCTCGCGCTCGCTCAGCGTCTCGTCGGTGACGTGGAGCGCGATCTCGGCGGCGACGTCGCCATGGACGTGGCGGCGGCCGTGATGGACGTTGCGGATCGCATCGAGCATCTCGGTCCTGAGGCTGCTCTTGAGCAGATAGCCGGTCGCGCCCGCCTTGAGCGCGCGCACCGCCTGGACGTCGCCGGCATAGGTGGTGAGCACGAGGATGCGCGCCTGCGGGAACTCGCCGCGGATCGCGACGATCGCCTCGAGCCCGTTCATCCCGGGCATCTGCAGGTCCATCAGCGTGACGTCGGGCTGGAGCGTGCGGAACCGCTCGACCGCCTCGGCGCCGCCGCCCGCCTCGCCGACGACGACGATGTCGGCGCGGTCCTCGAGAATCGCCGCGACGCCCTCGCGCAGCAGCGGGTGATCGTCGACGATCAGGATGCGGATGGGCATGTCAGCCATGACCGGGTTCCTTCCTGCGGCGCAGCAGCCGCGCGAGCAGACGCCGCGGCGCATGATCAGTGAAGACGAGCCGGGCGGGCAGCGCGACCGTGACGGCGCTGCCCATGCCGGGGCGGCTGTCGATCGAGAAGCTGCCGCCGATCCGTTCGGCCCGCTCGCGCATCCCGACCAGCCCGAAATGGCCCGGCTTGTGCCCCGTGTCGAGAACCTCGTCGGCAATTCCGATCCCATCGTCGCGTATTTCGACGGCGAGCTGGCGCGTCCCGAAGCGGATGGTGACGTCGACCGAGCGCGCTTTGGCGTGGCGCGCGGCGTTGAACAGCGCCTCGCCGGCGATGCGATCGAGCTCGACCGCGACCAGCGGATCGATCGGCCGCTGCCTGCCTTCGACGATGATGCGGATCGGGATCGCCGGATCGAAGCCCGCGTCGACCGCACGCTCGCTGATCAGCTCGGGCAAGTCGGCCGAGCCCTTCGCGACGCGTAGATTCTGCACCCGATCGCGCCCCTCGGCGAGAATCTCGTCGGCGCGCTCGAGCGCCGCTTCAAGCTGCGCGCGCGACGCGGTTTCGGCGGGCATCTTGTTGGCGACCGACTGGAAGCGCAGCACCAGCCCCTGGACGCTCTGCAGCAACGTATCGTGCAGCTCGCGGGCGATCCGCTCGCGCTCGCCCAGCCGCTCCTCGAGCCGCGCGCGAATGCTGCCGGCGACTTGCGCCACGCGCAGCCGATAGGCCGCGGCCAGCAGCAGGAGTCCCGCCAGCGCACACAGCGCGACGAACCATTTCGACTGGACGAAGGTCGGCGGGATGAGGAATTCGACCGTCGCGCCGGTCTCGTTCCAGATGCCGTTGTCGTTCGCCGCGATCAGGTGGAAGCGATAGCTGCCCGGCGCGAGATTGGTGTAGAAGGCCTGCCGCCGCGTCCCCGCCTCGACCCAGTCGGCATCCTGCCCCTCGATCCGGTAGCGGACCTGCTTCGCGCGCGGGCTGGAGAAGCTCAGCACGGCGAAGTCGATCTGGATGTTCGACGTGCCGGCGGGCAGCGTCAGCGCGGACGGATCGCGATAGACTCGCTTGCGGGTGACGAGCGCGCTCACCGCGACATTGGGCGGAGTGCGGCTTCGCGTGACATCGTGCGGATCGAGCCACAGGGTCCCGGTCTGAACCGCGATCCACAGCCGCCCGTCGCCGCCGCGCACGATCGCGCGCCGGCTGTGCGAATGCGGCCGGCTGCGGAGGCCGTCGACCGCGCCGAACAGCTGGAGCGGCAGCGGTCCGTCGGGGCGGGCGAAGGCACGGTCGAGCTCGGCCGTGGCGATGCGCAGGACGCCGCCCGGGGCGGTCAGCCAGGTGTCGCCCTCGGGCGTTTCCACCAGGCCGTTCACCCCGCTGAGCAGCGGCTCGCGGCGCGCGGAAATCGTCTGGAAAGCATCGCCGCGCAGCCGGGCGAGGCCGAACCTGCCCCCGGCGAAGAGGCTGCCGTCGGCAACCGGCTGGAGCATCGTCTCGGCCGGGGCATAGGGGCCGAGCGGCAACGCGACCGAGCGGCGCGTCGTGCCATCGAGCCGGCTCAGCAGCTGATCGTTCCATTGCAGCACGATCCGGCGCCGCGCGTCGGTCACCATCGATTTCGGCAGGAAGCCGGTGCCGGGAGCGTCGAACATGCGCTGCCAGCGGCCGGCATGGTAGCGCGCCATCCCGCCCAGCGCCGCCGTCAGCCAGAAGTCGCCGGCGGCATCGAACGCGCAGTCATAGATCGTGTCGTGCAGCGGCACGGAGGCGCCGAGCGGACGAACCTGCCCGTCGCGCCAGACCACGACTTCGCGGGTCTGATCCAGCGCGATCCACAGCGCACCGTCCGGCGCCTCGCACAGGGTGCGCGGCGCCGCCGCGCTGCGGTAAATCGGTTCGGGACGTCCGCCAGGACGGACGCGGTACACGATGTGCGCCTGGCCGATATAGACGGTGCCGTCGGCGCCCTGCAGCAGCAGATCGCCGAACGGCCCCGGCCGGGTGAGCTCGGGCTCGAGGCGCAGCGTGGCGGGCCAAAACCGGTCGAGCCCGTTTTCAGTGGCAGCCCAGACATTGCCTTCATGGTCCTGGAAGACCCGCGCAGTGGCGTTGGAGGACAGGCCGTCGCGCGCGGTGAAATGCTCGACTCGCGACACTGCTTCGACGGCCGAGGCAGCACCGCGCGGGTCGGGTCGAGCGACGCGCTGCAAACCGTCATAATAAGTCGCGATCCACAGATTTCCCTCGCGGTCGAACGCGGGCCATCCACGGATCTGGCCGCCATCGGTCGCATAGGGATGGCGCAGAGGCGGCGGGCTTCCGCGCCCCTGCGGTCCGGTGAGCGGATAGCTGCCGCGGCGCTCGGTCAGCCATATTCGCTGCTCGCGGTCCATCGACAGTCGTCCGAGCATGCCGCGCTCGCGGCGGACGAATTCCAGCCTACGGCCATTGCGGGGCAGCCGTGCAACCGAACCGGTGAACGAGATCCAGACGGCGCCGTCGGGGGCAACTTGCATGCCGAACGGATTATCTAGCGGCGCCCCGGCCTCGAGGCCGAATGTAGTCCACTTGCCGTCCCGAAACCGGAGCAACGGCGTGCCGATCCGCTCGGTCAAGACCCAGATCGTGCCATCTGCGGCCTCCTGCATCGCTTGCACGCGCGCGGGGGCGACGGGCGCCCGCAGGAAGCGCAGCTTGCCGTCGCGATAGACCGCGAAACGCCGCGAGCGCTCGAAATTGGTCCAGACCTCGCCGTTGCTCCGTACGAGAATTGCGGACGGTGCGCCCTGCGCGATCAGATCGACGCCGGCGCTGACCGATTCGAAGCGAATGCCGTCGAAGCGGAACAGACCGCTCGCGCTCGCGATCCACAGATAGCCGCTCTTGTCCTGCGCGAGCGCGAATACCGGGCGCGGCGCATCGCTCTCCGCGCTCCAGCGCTGATGGGTGTAATGGCTAAGCCGGCGCGGCGCGATCGTCGGATCGGCAATGGCCTTGCCGCACGCCAGCGCCGCCAGCAGCAGCGCCGCGACGAGAATCGCTCCTCTCAGCTGCATCGCTGTTCCTGCAACTCGCGCTGGATGCCCCCGTACGCCCAATCCCAAAGCGCCCATTCGCCGGGAGGCGGCGCGGATGCTACCCCCGAACGGGGGATCGGAACATCCCCGAACAGAAGCTGGTCCGGGCCCGCCGACGGGCTATCGCTGGGACGTGCCAAAACTGATCCTGCGTTACCCCGACGGCGCCGCCGGCGCCGCCCTGCTGTTGATGCGCTGCGCGTCGGCCGCGATCGCCTATCCGGCGCTCGCGCGCGTGCTGCCGCCGTCCGGCGGATGGCTGATAGCAGCCGCCGCCGCAATCCTCGTGCTCGCGCTGGTGACGGGCTTCGGCACCCGTGCGGCGGCGCTGCTGCTCGCGGCGGCATTGATCGTCGGGCTGTGCGCGGTGCGCGGCGAGACCGCATTGCTGCTGGCCGCGGCGGCCGGCGGCGCGGTCGCGCTGGCACTGCTCGGCCCCGGCGCATGGTCGGTCGACGCGCGGCGTTACGGCCATCGCGTGATCCGCCTCGAACCGCGCTCCCCCGATCGGGGAGGCCAGGTCTAACCGGCTTCGGGATTTCCGGCCGCCGCGCGCCATGAAAGAATTGCCCGTCTTCCGCCGCAGACGCCCGGAGGTGACATGATGACCCACGGATCGGAGATGTATCGCGAAGCCGCCGGTGCGGCGCTGCCGGGAGCGATCGCGCACGATCGCCCGCTGGTGCTGATCGTCGACGACGATGCGGCGGTGCGCACCTCGATCGAGGAGCTGATGCTGTCGGTGGGGATCGACGCGGCGGGCTTCGGCTCGACTCGCGAGCTGCTCGACGCGAACTTGCCCGATCGGCCGGGCTGCCTCGTGCTCGACGTCCGCATGCCGGGCTCGAGCGGGCTCGACCTGCAGCAGCATCTCGCCGCGACCGGCAATCCCCGGCCGATCGTCTTCCTGACCGGACATGGCGACATCCCGATGTCGGTGCAGGCGATGAAGGCCGGCGCGATCGATTTCCTGACCAAGCCGGTGCGCGACCAGTCGCTGCTCGACGCGGTGACCGCCGGAATCGAGCGCGATCTCGCCCAGCGCGCCGATGCGGCGATGGTCAAGCAGCAGGCCGATCGCCACGCCACGCTGACCCCGCGCGAGCGGCAGGTTCTCGCCCAGGTGGCGCTGGGCCGGCTGAACAAGCAGATCGCCTATGACCTCGGCATCAGCGAAGTGACGGTGAAGCTGCATCGCAGCAGCGTGATGCGCAAGATGGCGGCGGCGACGGTGGGCGAGCTGATCCGGGCGTGGGACATGCTCCCGCCCGAGCTGCGCGAAGGGCAGACCTAGACCATGGTATGGTTACAACCCGTTGTAGAATCAGCGACATCCGGAGGTGGCCACACCGGCCGCGCGCAGAAGGACCCTCCGCTTGTCCAAGGCCTGGATGATCGCGATCGTGGACGACGACGCAGCCGTGCGCGAGGCGCTCTTCGATTTCCTGCAAGTGGAGAATCTGCCGGCACGCGCGTTCGCGGCGGCGGCGGACTTTCTCGCCGATCCCGCGATCGCAAGCTTCGCCTGTGTCATCACCGACATCCGCATGCCCGATATCGACGGGCTCGAGCTGCAGCGCCGGCTGCGCGCGCGCGGATCGGCGATGCCCGTGATCTTCATCACCTCGACCAGCGAGGAGGCGACGCGGGTGCGCGCGATGCGGGGCGGCGCCATCGCCTTTCTGACCAAGCCGTTCGACGACGAGGCGTTGCTCGGCATCCTGCGCACGGTGCTGGGCGGGCGCCCCTGACATGACTCGATCCTCGTCCCTGATCGCGCCGCAACCCTTGGCAAGCGAGCGCATGCCGCTGGGCGTGACGCCCGATTCGGCGGCGTGCTGGGAAGTCGACTTGTCGGCGATGCGCGCGCTCGTCGACCGGGTGGCGGCCGGCGGCGACTGGACCGGCTGGGTGGCGGCGCTGCTCCACGGCGCGCGGATCATCGACGTCAATGCGCGCGGGCTCGAGCTCGTCGGCTCGCCGGTTGCGCGCGACAGCATGATCGGCCAACCGGTCGCCAGCTTCTGCCCACCCGAGAGCTGGGCGATCCTCGCCGAACTGATCGTCGCGGTGGCATCGGACCGGCCCGATCATGCAGTGCAGTCGCGCGGGATCAACTCGTTCATGTTCCGCAATGCCGTGCTCACGGTATGGGGGGCGCCGGGCGATGCGCGACCGGACATCGTGTGGGTCGCGGTCGACGGCGAGATGGCCGACGATCGCTCCTTCTGGTCGGTGCGCGCGAGCGAGCAGCGCTATCGCCGGCTGATCCACCATCTTCCCGGCGCGCTGCTCCAGGTCGATGCGCGGCCGATGGGCGCGGCATTCTACCAGCTCCGCTCGGAGGGCGTGACCGACATCCGGGCCTATCTGGATGCGCATCCCGATCTGGTCGATCACGCGTGTCAGGTGGTGCGGGTGACCGATGCCAATGGCGGTGCGGCCGCGCTGTTCGGCGTGGCCGGCGTCGCCGATCTGGTCGGGCCGGTCGAATATATCTTCGCGCTCGCGCCCGATACCGCGCGGCGCGTGACGACCGCGCATTTCGAAGGACGGCGCAGCGTCGTCGAGCTGATGAAGCTCAAGACCTTCGACGGCCGGGTCATCGATGCCGAGCTGACGGTGACCTTTCCGACGCCGCCCGAGAGCCTCGACATCACCTTGCTGACGATCGAGGACGTCACCGAACGGCTGCGCACCGAAGCCGAACTGCGCCAGCTCCAGGCCGATTATGCCCGCGCATCGCGGATCGTGACGCTCGGCGAGCTGGCGAGCTCGATCGCGCACGAAGTCAATCAGCCGCTCGCGGCGATCGCGATGAACGCTGACACCAGCCTCCGCTGGCTTTCGCGCGAGGAGCCCAATCTCGACAAGGTCCGGCAGCTCAACGCGCGCATCGCCGAGAGCGCGCGGCATGCGAGCGACATCGTCCAGCGTATCCGCGGAATGGCGTCGCGGCATTTGCCCGAGCCGGTGCCGGTCGATTTCAATGCGGTGATCGAGCAGGCGATGCTCTTCATCTGCCACGAGGTCGAGGCGCGGGCGATCCGGCTGTCGGTGACGCTCGACATCGGCGTGCCGCGCGTGCTCGGTGATCGCGTCCAGCTGCAGCAGGTGATCGTCAACCTGCTGGTCAACGCGCTCCAGGCGGTGGCGCCGAGGGGTTTCGGCGAAGGCCGCATCGCGCTGGCGACCGGAAAGGCGCCCGACGGCGCGGTATTCTTCACGATTCACGACAATGGGCCCGGCATCGCCGAGGCGGATCTCCCGCGCATCTTCGACGGCTTCTTCACTACGAAGCCCGACGGCATGGGCATCGGCCTCGAGCTGTGCCAGTCGATCATCGCCGCGCATGGCGGCACGATCAGCGCCTCCAACGCCGCCGAAGGGGGCGCCGTCTTCCGCATCTCGATTCCGCCCGTCGAGGCGTGATGCCGGCGGCGCGGTGGCGCGCCGCCGGTCCACTTCGCTCAGCTGCGCAGGAACGCGAGCAGATCGGCGTTGAACTGCGCCGCATGCCTGGTCGCGGTCAGCCCGTGCGGCGCGCCGGGATAGAAGATCGATTGCGCGCCGGCGATCAGCCGCGCCGACTTGTGCCCCGAATCCTTGATCGGCACGATCTGGTCGTCCTCGCCGTGCACCACCAGCGTGGGCACGTCGAACTTCTTCAGATCCTCGGTGAAATCGCTCTCGGAGAATGCCTTGATGCACTCATAGGCGTTCTTGAGCCCCGCCTGCATGCTGATCAGCCAGAACGCGTCGAGCAGGCTCTGCGGAATGTCCGCGCCCGGCCGGTTGGCGCCGTAGAAGGGCACGGCGAAGTCACGATAGAATTGCGAGCGGTTGGCGGCGAGGTCCCTGCGCAGCCCGTCGAACAATTCGATCGGCAAACCGTCCGGATTGTCCGCACTCCGCAGCATGCCCGGAGGCACCGCGCCGAGCAGCACCGCCTTCGCGACGCGGCCGGTGCCGTGCCGGCCGATATAGCGCGCGACTTCGCCCCCGCCGGTCGAATGACCGACCATCGCGATGTCAAGCAAATCGAGCGCGGCGAACAATTCGGCGAGGTCGTCGGCATAGCCGTCCATGTCGTTGCGCGTCGAGGTCTGGGCCGATTTCCCGTGGCCGCGCCGATCGTGCGCGATCACGCGGAAGCCGTTCTGCGCGAGGAACAGCATTTGCCCGCTCCACGCATCCGAGCTCAGCGGCCAGCCGTGCGAAAAAGTGACGACCGGGCCTTCGCCCCAATCCTTGTAATAGAGTTCATGTCCGTCGCTGGTGGTGATCGTCGGCACTCGGCTTCTCCTCGACGCGGCGCGCCAGATCACGTTCCGGCGCGCCTTCGGGCTAGGCCCGCCAGGCACGGCGTTCGATCGCGCGGAGGAGCAGAATGGCTTCTGCGGCAGACGAGGCGCGGCTGCGCCGAGGGCGTGCCGGGAACCCGCGCGGCGGCGAACTCGTCGCGAATTCCTGCGGCCCGGGATGGACGACCCTGCGCCAAAGGACAGGTTTGACTGCCGATTGGCGTGCCCGGCGCATCCGTCGGCGCAATGGCGACGGGCGGCGAACGGCGCGATCCTTCTCCTCGTTCCGGGGCCGATGGCCTCGACAGGGAGGTGAAGCCATGCAGATCACGGTGATCGGCGGGACGGGGCTGGTCGGATCGAGCCTCGTACGGCAGCTGGAGCAGGCCGGGCACGGCGTTGTCGCTGCGGCGCGTTCGACGGGCGTCGACATCGTCACCGGCACGGGGCTCGAAAAGGCGCTCGAAGGGGCCGACGCGATCGTCGACGTCTCCAATCCCGGCTATGGTGATCCCGCGGCGATGCTCCGCTTCTTTCGCGCTTCGACCGCAAGGCTGCTCATCGCGGCGCACCGGGCCGGGGTGCGGCACCACGTGCTGTTCTCGGCGATCGGCGCCGGTCGCGTGAACGGCGGCTATTATGTGGCCAAGCAAATGCAGGAAGCGCTGGTCGCCGCTTCGAACATCCCCTTCACGATCGTCCGTTCGGCACCGCTGTTCGAATATATCTACGCCGTCGTCGAGGCGGGCCGCACCGCCGAGGCCGTTCGGGTTCCGCCGGTACGGATAGAGCCCATCGGCACCGAGGATGCGGCAGCTGTTCTTGCGCGGATCACGCCCCGGGCGCCCGCGAATGCCGTGGTCGAGATCGCCGGGCCGAACCGTTACCAGCTGCCCGATCTCGCGCAGCAGATCCTGACCGCGAACGAAGACTATCGGCCGGTGGTGACCGATGGCGACGGCGATTTTTTCGGCGCCCATATCACCGGCGATCCGCTAACCGGGCGCGACGCGCTGCGCCCCGGTTCGGCCGAGCTCGATCTGTGGATCGACCGCGCGCTGGTGCCCGCATGAGCCCCTCTCTCCATTCGAACGAAGGGAAATTTGCATGAAGATCGTCGTCATCGGGGGAACCGGGCTGATCGGCTCGAAGACCGTCGAGCAGCTCAGCCGGCAGGGCCACGAAGTCGTCGCCGCGGCGCCGAATACGGGCGTCGACACGATCACGGGCGCGGGGCTCGACGCGGCGCTGGCGGATGCCCAAATCGTCATCGACGTTTCGAATTCGCCTTCGCTCGAGGAGCGGGTGGCGATGGACTTCTTCGAGACTGCGGGGCGGAACATCATCGCCGCCGAAGTGGCGGCGGGCGTGCGCCATCATGTCGCGCTTTCGGTAGTCGGCACGGAACATCTGCAGGACAGCGGATATTTCCGCGCCAAGCTCGCGCAGGAACGGCTGATCAAGGCGTCGCCGATCCCGTGGACGCTGGTGCACGCCACCCAGTTCTTCGAATTTCTCCGCGGCATCGCCGACTCGGCGACCGACGGCGACACGGTTCGGCTGCCGCATGCGCGCTTCCAGCCGATGGCGGCGCGGGACGTCGCCGCGGCGGTCGCAGAGGTGGCGCTTGGCGAGCCGATCCGCGCCACGATCGAAGTCGCCGGCCCCGAGCCCTTCCACATGGACACGCTGGTCGCGCAGGTGCTGGCGTGGGACAAGGATCCGCGGCGCGTTATCGCCGATCCCGAGGCGCCCTATTTCGGGCTGCAGATCGACGACAGCTCGCTGATGCCTGGACCCGACGCGCGGCGCGGTGCGACCGACTTCGACTGGTGGCTGGCCAATGTGCCGCCACCGCCGGCCCGCAAATGAGCGGCGCGATGCTCAGGCAGACCTGCCTCGCGCTCGCATGGCTTCTCGGCCTCGGCGCGCTCGCCAATGGCGCCTTCATGCTGTGGTCGCCGGCAGGCTGGTATTTCGCCGTGCCGGGGGTGACCACCACCGGCCCGTTCAACCAGCATTTCATCCGCGACATCGGGATCATCTTCCTGTTCCTCGGCGCGGCGTTCCTGATCGGCGCGCGCCGGCCGGACTATCGCGTGGTGCTGTGGGGTGCCGCCGCGCTGTGGCTGAGCTGCCACGCGCTCTTCCACTTCTGGGAAGTCGCTGCCGGCATTTGCGGGTCGTCCGCGCTCGTCCGCGACTTTCCCGCCGTCACCCTCCCCGCACTCATCGCGGCGGGACTGACCCTCTGGGCCATCCGCGACCGCCGCACCGCAATCCCATCCCAAGGAGAAGTGAAATGACCCCTCGCATGAATATCTTCCAGGCCGCACCCGAAGGCGCGAAGGCGATGATCGCAGTCGAGACCGCGATCAACCAGAGCGGACTCGAGCATGGGCTTTCCGAGCTGGTCCGGCTGCGCGCCTCGCAGATCAACGGCTGCGCTTTCTGCATCCACATGCACGCCACCGACGCGCGCAAGCATGGCGAGAGCGACATGCGCATCCATCTGCTCGACGCATGGCGCGATTCCCCGGCATTCACCGATCGCGAGCGCGCCGCGCTCAACTGGACCGAGTCGCTCACCCGGATCGGCAAGACGCATGCGCCGGACGCCGATTACGCGCTGCTCCAGAGCCAGTTCAACGAGACCGAGATCGCCAACCTCACGCTGCTGATCGGCGCGATCAACCTGTGGAACCGCGTACAGATCGGACTGCGCGCCGTCCACCCGGTCGAAGCGCCGGCGGCGGCCGCCGCCTGACCATGGCGGATGCGGGGCGAAGCGCCAGCGATGCCCCGCATCCCGCCTTCCGAGGAGAAAGCCATGAAGCTCCTTCAGGCCCCATGCGAGCACGCCGCGATGTCGATGGCGGGAATCGTCCATGATCTCGGCAATCTGATCCAGATCGCGACCTCGGCGATCGGCATCGTCTCCCGCACGCCGGACATGCCCGCGGTGCACGCCGGCCCGATCCTCGCCCGCGCGCGCTGCTCGCTGGAGCAGGCCGGGGCGATCGTTCGCCAGTCGCTCGGCGGGCTGCGCGATCACGCGACCGCGATCGACCATACCAATGTGCAGGCCTGCCTCGCGGACATCGCGGCGCTGATCGAGACCATGGAAACGCCCGAGCTCGTGCTCGAGACCGCGGTGACAGCGGATTTGCCCGAGGCGCGGTGCGATCCGATCAGATTGCGCCGGGCATTGCTGAACCTCGTCTTCAACGCGCGCGATGCCATCCTCGAAAACGGGCTGGTCGTGGTCGAGGCGCGGACGATCCGCCGCGATCGCCTGCCGATCGGCGTCGAAATTCGCGTGATCGACAATGGCATCGGCATGTCGCCCGCCACGATCGCGCGCTGCTGCGATCCGTTCTTCACCACCAAGCCCGACGGGCTCGGCGGCGTCGGCCTGCCGATGGTCGACCGCTTCGTTCGCGATGCCGGCGGCGAGATGGCGATCGAGAGCGCGCCCGGCATCGGCACCACGGTCACGCTGCGCCTGCCGGCGGCGGTGCCGCCGCAAACCCTTTCACAGGAGTTGGAACCATGAAGCTCTATTATGCGCCGGGTGCGTGCAGCCTCGCAGGCCGGATCTCGCTGCACGAGGCGGGGCTGGATGCCGAATTCGAGCGGGTCGACATCAAGACCAAGTTCACCGAGCACGGCTATGATTACAACGCGATCAATCCGCGGGGCTATGTGCCCATGCTCGTCCTCGACGACGGCAATGGGGTGACCGAGAATACCGCGGTCCTCGCGTGGATCGCCGATGTGGCGCCGAAGCTGGGCGCGGGCGGGCCGCTGGGCCGCACGCGTCTGATCGAGATGCTGTCGTGGCTCTCGACCGAGCTGCACATCGCCTTCAAGCCCTTCTGGCACGACGCCAGCGACGCGGAAAAGGCGGCCGCCGGAGAGGCGGTGTCGCAGCGGCTGGACCTGCTCGCCGACAATATCCGCGAATTCTACCTGTTCGGCCCGCACTTCACCGTGGCCGATGCGTATCTGTTCGCGATGCTGCGCTGGGCCAAGGCCTTCGAGGTGCGGATCCCCATCGAACTGCTCGCCTGGTTCGAACGCGTCGCCGAGCGCGAGACGGTTCGCCGGGCACTTGCCGAGGAGGGCCTGTCATGAAGATCGTCGTGATCGGCGGCAGCGGCCGCATCGGCGAGAAGCTGGTCCGCAACCTGCGCCAGGAGGATTGCCGCGTCTTCGAGGCATCGCGCAGCTGGGGTGTCGACACGGTGACCGGTGTGGGGCTGGCGGAAGCGCTGGTCGATGCCGAGACCGTGGTCGACGTGTCCAACTCGCCCTCGCTCGAAGGTGCCGACGCGCTGCACTTCTTCGAGACCTCGACGCGCAACCTGCTGGCGGCAGGCCGCGCGGCGGGGGTCCGGCACCATATCGCGCTTTCGATCGTCGGCGTCGACGGACTGCTCGCCGGGGACTATTTCCGCGCCAAGAAGATCCAGGAAGATCTGGTCAGGGCATCGGGGATCCCGTTCACGATCCTGCGTTCGACGCAGTTCTTCGAGTTCATCAGCGATGTCGTCCAGGAAGGGACCGCGCGCGACATTCCGATATCGCCCGCGCTGGCGCAGCCGATCGCAGGGGAGGATGTCGCCGATACGCTCGCCGATGCGGCGCTCAGCGATCCGTTCAACGCCATGCTCGAAGTCGCGGGCCCCGAGCAGTTCCGCCTCGATGCCATCGCGACCGAGATCGCGACGGCGCACGAGGACGGGCGCCGCGTCGTGGCCGATGTGCATGCCCGTTATTTCGGCGCCGAGCTCGGGGAGCGATCGCTGCTTCCCGGCCCGGATGCCCGGATCGCGCCGCAGCGCTTCGACGACTGGCTGCGCGACAGCCTGCGGCCGGGCTGGGCCGCGGCCCGGGCGGGCTGATCGCCGGTCCCCCCTCTTCCGATCGATTCCCGAAGGAGCCTGAAATGCGCATTCCTGCAATTGCACTGAGTTTCGCCGCCACGCTCGTCGCTGGCGCTGCCACGGCGCAGACCGCGCCGGCACCGCAAAAGCCGACGATCGTCCTCGTCCATGGCGCGTTCGCGGATTCGTCGAGCTGGGAGCCGGTGATCGCCGCGCTCGGCAATGACGGCTATCGCGTCATCGCTGCCGCCAATCCGCTGCGCAGCGTTGCCGGCGACGCCGCCAGCATCTCCGCGATCGTCCGCTCGATCGGCGGCCCGGTCGTCCTCGTCGGGCATTCCTATGGCGGTCCGGTCATCACCGAGGCGGCGAATGGCAACGCCAACGTCAAGGCGCTGGTCTATGTCGCCGGCTTCGCGCCCGACACCGGCGAATCGAGCCTCACCCTGTCGGGCAAATTCCCCGGGAGCACGCTCGGCGACGCCTTGACCCCGGTGGCGCTCGCCGACGGCGAAGAGGATCTCTACATTCGCCCGGACAAGTTCCACGCGCAGTTCGCCGCCGACGTGCCGGCCGCGCAGGCTGCCGAAATGGCGATCACCCAGCGTCCGATCACGCATTCCGCCCTTGCGGAGCCGTCGGGCCGCGCCGCGTGGAAGCTGCTCCCCTCCTACGTGATCTACGGCTCCGCCGACCGAAACATCCCCGCCGCCGTCATGAAGTTCATGGCCGAGCGCGCGCACGCGCGGAAGACCGTCGTGATCGAGGGCGCCTCGCACGCGCTGATGCTCTCGCACCCCGGCAAGGTCGTCGCGCTCATCGAGGACGCCGCGTCAGCCAAATGACGTGGCGCGGACCGGGTTTTGACAGGAGGCCGAAGTGAAAGCGACCAGCAGGAAGAGAGTGATCGGCGCGTTGCTCTGCGTCGCGGCACTCGCCGTGCTGGTCGGCGGCTGGGCACGGGCGCGATCGGGCGGATCCGCCTCCACCGACAATGCCTATGTTCGCGGCGACGTGACGTCGCTGGCGCCGAGGGTGGCCGGCTATGTCACCTCGGTCGCGGTGCGCGACAATCAGGCGGTGCGGGCGGGAGACGTGCTGTTCCGCATCGACGACCGCGACTATCGCGCGAAGCTGGCACAGGCCGAGGCGGCGGTGGCGGCGGCGCGGGCGCGCATCGCGAACAGCGCCGAGGAGATCCGCCTGCAGCACACGCTGGTGCGCCAGGCCGAGGCGCAGAGGGGTGCCGCGCTCGCCGATCTCACGCTCAATCGCAAGACCAGCGAGCGCCGGCGCGAGCTCGTCGAGCGGGGCGCGGTCAGCCGTGCGCAGGTCGACGAGAGCGATGCCGGCAGGCTCCGCGCCGAGGCGGGAACCGCGGTGTCGCGCGCCACGGTCGATGCGCAGCGGCAGAGGATCGACGTGCTCGGCACCCAGCGCGCCGCCGCGATAGCCGCGCTGGCGCAGGCCGAGGCGGCACGCGAACTCGCCCGGATCGATCTGGAGAATACCGTGGTGCGCGCGCCGATCACGGGCGTGGTCGGCAACCGCCAGGTCCGCGTGGGCCGGCTGGTGACGCCGGGCGCGTCGCTGCTCGACATCGTGCCCGTCGGCGATCTGTTCGTCGTCGCCAACTTCAAGGAAACCCAGCTCGGGCAGATCCGCCCCGGACGCCGCGCGCGGATCCGGGTGGACGGCTATCCGGACATCGCGCTGGAAGGCGTGGTCGACAGCTTCGCGCCGGGCAGCGGATCGGCGTTCAGCCTGATCCCCGCCGACAATGCGACGGGCAATTTCGTGCGGGTGGTGCAGCGGGTGCCGATCAAGATCCGGCTGCAGGGCAATCCGTTGCAGGGGCGGCTGGTTCCCGGGCTGTCCGCCCGGGTCGAGATCGACGGCGACGAATCGTGACTGCCGCGGCCGCCGATCCGCCCAAATCCGCCGCGCTCGCGCCGGGCTGGCTGCTGGTCGCCGGCATCGTGCTCGCCAGCCTGACCGAAGCGGTTGCCGGGACCGCGCTTTCGCTCGGCCGCGCCGACATCATCGGCGATACCTATGCGACGCCCGACGAATTTGCCTGGCTCGATATCGGCTATATTATGCTGAAACTGACCGGCTTCGCGCTTGCTCCGTGGCTGCTGACGCGGATCGATCCGCGCAATGCCTTGCTGGTGGCGACGCTGGCAATGGGGGCTGCGTGCGGCGTTGCCGCCTTCACTGCGGACCTGTCGCAGCTGATCGTGCTGCGCGCCGTGCAGGGGCTGGCCGGCGGCATTCTCCTCGTCGGCGGACAGGCCTTGCTCTTCCAGGGCTGGCCGGCGGCGCGTCAGCCCTTCCTGCAGGCGCTGTTCGCGATGGGCGCGGTGGTCGCGCCCGCGACGCTGGCACCGGCGCTGCAGGGCTGGCTGGTCGATACCCAGTCGTGGACATGGATATTCTTCGGGGTGATCCCGGTATCGCTCGCGGCGGCGGGGCTGATCCTGATGGACGATTTCGCGCTGGCGGCGCCGGCGGAGCCGCAGCGGCTCGACGGGATCGGACTCGCCTTGTTCGGCACCGCGATGTTCAGCACGACCTGGGTGTTGAGCCAGGGCAGCCGCTGGGACTGGTTCGAGGCGACGCGGATCGTCTGGCTCAGTCTGGTTGCCGCCGCCGCGCTGCTGCTGTTCGTGGTCCGGCTGCATCGCGCGAAGGGGCGAGCGCTGCTCGATCTGGCGGTGTTCCGGGTCGACGATTTCGCCTTCGCGTTCGTCGTCAGCTTCGTCGCCGGGGCGGCATTGTTCGGCAGCGCCTATCTGATCCCCGCCTTCGCGATCGCCGTGCTCGGCTTCACCCCGACCGACGCCGGCGCGCTGCTGCTGCCGAGCGGCGGCCTGTTCGCCGGTGGGCTGCTGCTCGCGGCGTGGCTGATGCAGGCGCGCGGGGTGCCGCCGATCGCCACCGTGCCGTTCGGCATCGGGCTGATCATGGTCGCGATGTGGATGCTCTCGGGCTCGACCGCGGAGAGCGGCGCGGACGACATGTTGCCGGCGATCCTGCTACGCGGGCTCGGGCTCGGTTTCCTGTTCCTGTCGATCACGCTGATCGCCTTCGGACGGCTCGCGGCCGCGAATGTCGCGTCCGGCATCGCGCTCTTCAATATCGGGCGCCAGCTCGGCGGGCTGATCGGCGTCGCTGGGCTGCAGACGAGCATGGATCACCAGATCGCCGCCAACCAGACCGTGCTCGCCGCCGCGCTCAGTCCGGGAACGCCCGCTCTGGCCGAGCGGCTCGCTGCCGTGACCTCGCTGCTCGTCGCACGCGGAATCGAGGCCGGCGCGGCGGCGAAGGCGGCGACCGCCACGCTCGGCCGCGCCGTTGGCGGGCAGGCGGTGGTCATCGCCTTCGACACCGCGTTCAACCTCGTCGCCTTGCTCTTCATCTTCGCCGCGCCGGTCGTGATCGCAGTGAAGATCGCACTGGCGCGTCGCGCGCGAACCGGGGTGGAGCCATGATCGGGAACCGGCAGTGCCTGGCAATCGCGTCGCTCGCGCTCTGCCTCGCCGCCTGCACGGTCGGGCCGGACTATCGGCGCCCGGTCACGACCGTCAACGAGGCTTGGCTTTCCCCGGTGGGCGCCGGTGCGGTCGATACGGCCTGGTGGACCCGATTCGAGGATCCCTTGCTGACCGGGTTGGTCGAGTCCGCCATCGCCGGGAACAAGGATCTCGCGGAGGCGCATGCGCGGTTGCGGGAGGCACGCGCCAACCGCGACGCCGCGCACGGGCGCTCGCTGCCGCAGCTCGGCGCATCGGCCGCGGCGACGCAGAGCAGGCTGAGCGAGAACGGACCGCTGCCGGTCGGCAAGGTGCCGGGGCTCGGCCGCGACCTCGCGATCTACGATCTCGGATTCGACGCTTCGTGGGAGATCGATCTCTGGGGCGGCACGCGCCGCGCGATCGAAAGCGCCGAGGCCCGGGCGCAGGCGGCGGAGGAGGCGCGGCGCGGGGCCATTCTCCAGGTCATCGCCGAAGTGGTGCGCGCTTATGTCGATCTCCGCGCCGCGCAGAGCCTGCGGGCGAACGCCATCGCCGATGCGCAGGCGCAGGCGGCGATCGCAGGCCTCGTCGCCGATCGCCTCGGCGTGGGGCTGGCCTCGCGGTTCGATCTGGTCCGCGCCGAGACCCAGGCGCACGGCACCGCGGCGACGATCCCGGGCTTCGAAGCCGATATCGCGGCTGCGGCGTTTCGTATCGCGCTGCTGCTCGGTCAGCCGCCCGAGCTTCTGTACGATCGACTACGCCAGCCCGGCGCGCTGCCGGCGCCCATCGTCGACGTCGCGGCGGGGCTTCGATCCGATCTGCTGCGCCGCCGACCCGATATCCGCCAGGCCGAGCGCGATCTCGCGGCATTCACGGCCGAGGTCGGTGTCGCCACCGCCGAGCTCTTCCCGCGCCTCTCGCTGATCGGCGGCATCGGGCTTCAGGCGCGCGAACCCGGCGATCTCGCATCGGGCACCAGCCTGCGCTTCCAGCTCGGCCCGTCATTGCGCTGGCCGATCTTCTCGGGCGGACGCATCCGGGCGCAGATCCGGGCGGCCGACGCGCGCGCCGACGCGGCGATGGTGCGATATGAGCGAAGCGTCCTGACCGCGCTTTCCGACAGCGAGACGGCGATCAATCGCTATGCCTCGGCCGGGCGGACCCGCGCCGAACGGGCGGAAGCGCGCGCCGCGGCGGACGAAGCGGTGCGCCTCGCCAGACTGCGTTACGAAGCAGGCGAAGACGACCTGACGGTCCTTCTGCAGACGCAGGCCGCGTTCAGCGCCGCCGACAGGCTGAGTATCCAGTCGCGGGCGCTCGAGCTTCATCAGATCGCGGCGCTGTACAAGGCGCTGGCCGGCGGCTGGGAGGCCATCGACACGCCACAGGCGCGCGGAATAGCCGTAACGGGCCGTGGCGACTGACCGCGTTGGAACGATCATTTGCCGGGCGAGCGGGCATGCGAAGCGGGCCTGCGTCCGGCTGGCGCTTCGGTCGAAAGGAGCCGGTTGGCGGTTATCCGCGATTTTCAGAGAACCGCTGCATTGTGCGTGCTTGCAGAGGGGGACTGGCGGAGACGGAGGGATTCGAACCCTCGGTAGGAGTAATCCCCCTACGGCGGTTTAGCAAACCGCTGGTTTCAGCCACTCACCCACGTCTCCGGAAAGGGCCCGAGGCGAGGCCTATAGCGACGGAGTTTGACGCGATCAACGGGAGAACCGCCTTGACGCAAAATCGACTCCCGTCGTCGCCCCGTTCATTGCAGCGTCAGGCGTCGGCAAGTAGCGTGCGAGGCTGGAATTTTGCCGGGGGTGGAAATCGGATGCGCGTGCGAAGCTTGATGCTGTGGATGGCGACGGCCGCGCTCGGGCTCGGCGCGACGCCGGTTTCGGCGCAGATCACGACGATCGATCCCAACACCGCGATCGATTCGGACCTGCAGGGTCCGCCGCCGGAGCAGCAACAGACCCAGCCCCAGACCCAGCCCATGGATCAGGGCGCGTGGCAGGAGACCCCGCCCGCCGACACGGCGCGCACGCCCGAGCCCGCGCCGCCGCCCGCGGGAAGCGGCGCCGCGACCAGCGCGCGCGCGCAGGCATCGAACACCTTTGGCCATGACGATCTGATCGGCGCGGCCGAGGGCGTGTTCGGCAAGGGCGCGTCGGGTCTCGCCGGGATCATCGAGAACATCCTCAAGGATCAGGGTCAGCCCAACGCCTATATCGCCGGGCGCGAAGCCGGCGGCGCGATCGGCGTCGGCCTGCGCTACGGTTCGGGCGAGATGTTCCACAAGGTCGAAGGACAGCGGAAGGTCTATTGGACGGGGCCGTCGATCGGCTTCGACGTCGGCGGCGATGCCAACAAGGTCTTCGTGCTCGTCTACAATCTCTACGACAGCCAGGAGCTCTACAAGCGCTTCCCGGCGGGCGAGGGCCGTGTCTATTTCGTCGGCGGCTTCTCGGCGAGCTATATGCGGCGCGGCGACGTCGTGCTCATCCCGGTGCGGCTCGGCGTCGGCTGGCGGCTCGGCGTCAACGCTGGCTATATGAAGTTCAGCGAGAAGCAGCGCTGGCTGCCGTTCTGACGACAAAAAGCATCCCGCTTCCATAGTTTAGGAACAAAGCCTCGATTGGCCGCGTTGTGCCCGCCGAGCCGGGCCATGTTCAGGTCCGCGGGGAGGCCATGGCGATTTCAGCTGCTTCGGACATCATCGCGTCGGATGGGACCGGCAGGAACCGGTTCGAGCTGCTCGTCCAGAGCGTCACCGACTACGCGATCTACATGCTCGACGTGGGCGGCCATGTCGTGAGCTGGAACGCCGGCGCCGAACGCTTCAAGGGCTATCGCGAAGACGAGATCATCGGCCAGCATTTCTCGCGCTTCTACACCGACGAGGATCGCGCGACGAACCTGCCGGCCCGCGCGCTGCGCACGGCCGAGGAAGAGGGCCGCTTCGAGGCCGAGGGCTGGCGGGTGCGCCAGGACGGGACGCGCTTCTGGGCCAATGTCGTGATCGATCCCGTGCGACTACCCGACGGGACGCTGGTCGGCTTCGCCAAGGTCACCCGCGACCTGACCGAGAAGCGCGCCGCCGAGGACGCGTTGCGGCGCAGCGAGGAGCGCTTCCGGCTGCTCGTTCAGAACGTCACCGACTATGCCATCTACATGCTCGACCTCGACGGCCATGTCGTGAGCTGGAACGCCGGCGCCGAGCGCTTCAAGGGCTATCGCCAGGACGAGATCATCGGCCAGCATTTCTCGCGCTTCTATACCGACGAGGAGCGCGCCGCCGAGATTCCGCGCAAGGCGCTCGAGCGCGCCCGCACCAAGGGCCGCTTCGAAGCCGAGGGTTGGCGGGTGCGTAAGGACGGCGGGCGCTTCTGGGCCAATGTCGTGATCGACCCGATCCGCGATCCGTCCGGACGGCTGATCGGCTTCGCCAAGGTCACCCGCGATCTGACCGAGCGGCGCCAGTCGCAGCTCGCGCTCGAGCAGGCGCAGGAAGCGTTTTTCCAGGCGCAGAAGATGGAGGCGATCGGCAAGCTCACCGGCGGCGTCGCGCATGATTTCAACAATCTGCTCGCGGCGATCATCGGCAGCCTCGATCTCGCCCGCCGCAAGCTGGCGGATGGCGGCGATATCGGCCGTTTCATTGACAATGCGATGAAGGCGGCGGAGCGCGGCGCGACGCTCACCCAGCGCATGCTCGCCTTCGCGCGCAAGCAGGAACTCAAGCTCGAGACCGTCGACTCCGCCGCGCTGGTCCGCGGAATGGCCGAGCTGGTCCAGCGCACGATCGGCGGCGGAGTGCGGATCGATACCCAGTTCCCGCTGGTGCTGAGGCGCGTTCGCGCGGATCCCGCGCAGCTCGAGCTCGCACTGCTCAATCTCGCGGTCAATGCGCGCGACGCGATGCCCGAGGGCGGACGCATCGTCATTGCCGCGCGCGAGGAGCAGGCCGGACCCGGCGAAGGGGTCAGGCCAGGCAGGTACATCTGCCTGTCGCTCACCGACAATGGCGAGGGCATGGACCCGGCGACGCTCGCCCGCGCGACCGAGCCGTTCTACACCACCAAGGGCGTGGGCAAGGGCACCGGGCTGGGCCTGTCGATGGTGCACGGCTTTGCCGAACAATGCGGCGGCAAGCTGGTGCTCGACAGTCAGCCGGGCGGGGGGACGACCGCCGACATCTGGCTACCCGCCGCGGACGACGAGGCGCCGCCGGAAGTCGAGCGCCCCGATCATGGCGATTGCGCGATCACCGACCGGCTGGTCGTGCTCGCCGTCGATGACGATGCGCTGGTTCTCACCAACACCGCCGCGATGCTCGAGGATGCCGGCCATTGCGTGCTTCAGGCGGGGTCGGGCCGGGTCGCCTTGCAGATGTTGAGCGAAAACCGGGTCGACGTGGTCGTCACCGATTTCGCCATGCCCGATATGAACGGTGCGCAACTTGCCGAGGCCGTGCAGGCGGGCTGGGCCGGCGTGCCGGTGGTGCTCATTTCGGGCTATGCCGAGCTTCCTGACGGCACCGGGGATGATTTGCAGCGGCTCGCCAAGCCGTTTCGCCAGGATCAGCTGCTCCGCAGCGTCGCGCAGGCGATCGCGGTGCGTGCCCAGGGCGCCGAGGTGCTCCCCTTCCCGACGCGCAAGCAGCAAGGATAGGCCGGCTCAGGGCCAGCCGAATCGTCGCCGCGGACGGGCAGGCGTCGTCGCCGGCTCGCGCTGGAACACCCAGCTGTGATTCTCGACGATCACTGCTGGGACCGGCCGGCCACGCGCATCGCGCGACGGGCGAAACCGGAAACGTTGCTGGATCAGGCGGCAGGTGGTGGCGTCGAGCTCGGGGCTGCCGCTCGAATGGGTGATGTCGCATTCGCGCACGCGGCCGTCGGTCCAGACCAGATAGCGCACCCCCACCGTGCCGCCGACACCGGCGTCCGCCGCCGTTTCCGGATAGTCCGAATCGCGTAGCTCGCCCCGCACCCATCGCGGCGGCGTCTCGGCCCCGCCATCGCCGCTGCCATCCCCCTCGCCGCCACTGCCCCTGCCCTCCCCCTCGCCGCCCGCGCCGGTGCCGGGACCCGGCACATCGGCATTTCCCGCCGTCGGGGCGGCGCCCACACCGGGGATCGGCGCCGCGACGACGGGGGGCGGTGTCGGCAGCGGCACGACCGGGACGGGCGCGACGATTTCGATGGGCTCGGATCGCAGATTGGGTGGCGACGCCTTGCCCGCGCGGCGTTCGCTGGGTGTCCGGTGCGGCGCGAGCCGTTCGCGCGGAAGCGGTGGCGGTTCGGGTCCGATGTCGAAAAGCTGCAGCGCTTCCCCGGGCGATGCGCCGCCGTGCAGCGCCAATCCCGCGACCAGCGCATATCCGAGAGCCGCGGTCAGTGCCGCAGCCCCCAGCGCGGCCCGGCCGCGCTCCGCTGGTGTCGATCGAACAAAGGTCATGGTTGCGCGCGTCGATCCCGCCGGGAAACCTGCTCCCCACCTGGATTCTAGGAACGTGCGCTGGCCGCGAAGGATGCAGTCTTCGCCGGGAGCGAATTCAGCCGAACGCGACTGACTCGAAGCGGATCGGCGCGCCGGTCGCTGCGGCGGCGAGCTGGCCGTCCCACATCACCCGATTGCCCCGTACGATCGCGCCCAGCGGCTTGCCGGTGAGCGCCATCCCCGTGAAGGGCGACCAGCCGCAGCGCGACGCGAGCCAGCTTTCCTCGACCGTCCAGCGCGCCTTGAGATCGACCACGGTGAAATCGGCGTCATAGCCGACGGCGATCCGCCCCTTGCCGACGATGCCGAACACGCGTTGCGGGCCCGCGCTGGTCATGTCGATGAGGCGCTGCAGCGTCAGTCGGCCTTCGGCGACATGATTGAGCATCAGCGGCAGCAAAGTCTGCACGCCGGGCATGCCGCTCGGGCTTGCCGGATACTCCTTCGCCTTCTCCTCGCGCGTATGCGGCGCGTGATCGGATCCGATCACGTCGGGAACGCCTTGGTTGAGCCAGCGCCACAGCCCGTCGCGATGCGCGCCCGAGCGGATCGGCGGATTCATCTGGGCCCAGCTGCCGAGGCGCGGATAGGCCTCCTCGCCCGCCAGGGTCAGATGCTGCGGCGTCACTTCGCAGGTCGCGATGTCCTTGTGCTTGCCGAGCAGCTCGAGTTCGGCGGGCGTCGTCACGTGAAGCACGTGGATCCGCCGCCGCGCCGCGCGCGCCAGCCGGAGGATGCGCTGCGTGGCGAGCAGCGCGCTCTCGTCGTCGCGCCATACCGGGTGCGAAGCGGGATCGCCGGCGACTCGTTCGTTGAGCCGGGCGTTCATCCGCGCCTCGTCCTCGGCATGGATCGCCACCCGCCGCTTGCCCGACGCCAGCACCCGCGCCAGCTCGGAATCCTCGGCGACGAGCAGATCGCCGGTCGATGCGCCCATGAAGATCTTGATGCCGGCGGTGCCGGGCAGCCGCTCGAGCTCCTTGAGCTGCTCGGCATTGGCCGCCGTCGCGCCGACATAGAATGCGTGATCGCACCACATTCGGTTCGCCGCCCGCGCCAGCTTGTCGGCGACCGCGTCGGCGCTGTCGGTATTGGGTTTGGTGTTGGGCATCTCGAACACGGCCGTGACGCCGCCGAGCACCGCGGCGCGGGCGCCACTCTCGAGATCCTCTTTGGCTTCAAGCCCGGGCTCGCGGAAATGGACCTGGCTGTCGATGACGCCGGGCAGCACGTCGAGGCCGCTACAGTCGATCGTCTCGCCGGCATCGCCGACATCGCCGATCGCCACGATCCGTCCGTCGGTGACGCCGATGTCCACATCGGCCGGTCCGCCGGGCAAATGCACCCGACCACCTGTGAGCTTGAGATCGACGTTCGTCATATCGCCCTCTTTCGTCGCGCGTGCCCGGCTCCTACCTGTTCCCCATGAGCGAGACCAGTCCCGGAACATGGCTATCCAATCGCGCGCTGCTGCGGATAGCGGGTGACGACCCCCGCGGGTTCCTGCAGGGATTGGTGACGCAGGATATGGCCGAGGTTACGGTCGCTGCGCCGCAATGGGCAGGGCTGCTGACTCCGCAGGGCAAGGCGCTGTTCGATTTCATCCTGTGGGACGCCGGCGACGGCGCGATCCTGATCGATTGCGAGTCGGCGCAGCGCGAAGCACTGGCACGCCGTCTGATGCTCTATCGTCTGCGGCGGGCCATCACCATCGATCCTCTCGAAAGCGGCATCCACTGGGCGCGGCACGGGGATGTCGGCACTGCCGATCCCCGTCTGTCCGAACTCGGGCGGCGCTGGCTCGATGCCGGGCGGGGTGCGCCTGCCGATGCCGCCTGGCTCGAACATCGCCTGCGACACGGCGTGACCGAAGGCGCGGCCGAACTCGGGCAGGACAAGACCTTGTGGCTCGAATGCAACGCCGCCGAGCTCGACGGCGTCAGCTTCACCAAGGGCTGTTATGTCGGGCAGGAGAATACCGCGCGCATGCATTATCGCGCCAAGGTCAACCGTCGGCTGGTCGTGGCGCCGCTGGCCGAGGCGGGCGACCGTACGCGCACTTCCTATCCGGCGCTGGGGCTGATGGTGGAATTGCGCCGGATCGAGGCCCTCGGGGACGCGCTGATACCTGGTTGGCTGCGGGCGGCGGTGGCAAACGAGGCCGGCGCCTGATCGGCGCGCTGCCGAAGATACCCTTGGGCTATCCCGTCGCCACATCCAGCGGCTCTCCGGCCCGCGCCGGTCATTCTTGAATCACATATCTCGCCCAGGACACTGCGCACCGGTGCGCCGCGCGCAAAGAAAAAGGGAGGCCGGTTTCCCGACCTCCCCAATTCAGTTCCGAAGAACCTGCGTGGCTTACTGACCCGAACCCGGACCGTAAGTGATTTCCACGCGGCGGTTCTGCAGTTCGCGGACACCGTCGGCGGTCTCGACGCGCGGGCGGCTTTCGCCGAACGCTTCGGTCGAGATGACGCTCTCGGAGACGCCGCGGCCGGTGAAGTATGCCTTCACCGAGTCTGCACGGCGCTGCGACAGACCAACGTTGTAGCTCGCCGGACCCGAACGGTCGGCGTGGCCCGCCAGCATGACCTGCGCATTGCCGCAGTTCTGGTAGTTGCTGATGGCGTTGTCGAGGATGCTCGAAGCCTCCGGCGTGATGTCCGACTTATCCCAGTCGAAGAACACGATGTACGGTCCGGGGGTGCAGCGGACGGGCTCCGGCGTCGGCTCGGGAGCCGGCGGCGGGGTGTAGGTCGGCTGCGGAGCGGGCTCGGGCGGCGGCGGCGTGGGCTCGGGCTCGGGCGCACCGAAGTTGAAGGTCAGACCGCCCATGATGCTGTGCGACCGGAAACGGCCGAACCAGGGACGACCCGCCACGTCGACGAGCTCGACGCCCGGCGCGTTGAAGAAGCGATACTTCAGCGAGACGTCGATGTTGTCCGACAGCGGCGCGCGCACACCGGCGATGGCCTGCCATGCGACGACGGTGTCCGAATCGTCGATCGCGTCGCCATTGGTGGTCAGCGCGAGACGGCTCTTGACGCGGGCAACGCCGAGACCCGGGCCGACAAAGCCCTGCACGCCATCGTCATCACCGAAGTCCCAGAGCGCGTTGACCATGAAGCTCAGCGCCGACGAACGGCCACCGGCATAATCATAGGTCCCGCCGGGAGCGAAAACGGTTCCGCCGGCAGCGTTCACATAGGGAAGCGTGGTGGTCGAGCGAAGGCCCGTCACGTTGGCAGCGCGATAGCCGACTTCAGCCTCAAGGCGAACCGGGCCGAGATCGTAACCGACCGTGCCACCGACGTCGAAGCCGGCGCGGTGATCGACGGTGACGCTATCGATAGCAGCACCCACGTCCCAATCGATGTCTTCGACCAGCATGGCGCCGCCCTCGACACCCACGTACCACGCATCGTCGCGTGCAAGAGCGGGCGTGCTGAGCGCGGTCGTCGCTAGTGCCAGAGTTACGGCAAGCTTCCGCATATTAATCCCCTTTCAAAGTTGTCACTACGGACAGCGACAAACTCACTACCGAAACGAAAGTTTCTGCGCAAGCACACAAAACCGGGGACTGTTGCATGAACGTCACAGGGTCAACCGCTCTCGATCAACCCGTGCGTGCGTAATGCTTCCAGCACCGAAACAATCACGGCCCGCGCTTCGGCATCAACCGTCGTGCCTCCCGCTGGTTCCGCGATCGGATCACCGCGCGAGCCAACCACTTGGTCTCCCTCGACAAATAATTTTCCATGGGTCTCGCCGACGCGCCATGCGCCGGCGATGAAGCGCGCAACCCCTTGCGCAGCGCCCAACCAGAATTGCGCGCCTTCGCGCGGCGACACGAACTGCCAGCCCGAGCTGGTCCAGCCGGCAACGGCATGGGCGTGCCCCGCCCATTCGTCGGTCGGAGCGGCCCCGACGATCCAGCAATCGCCAGCTTCGGGCGCCTCCGGAGGAACGTTGGTGCCCGCGGCGACTGCGGCGGGCTGGACGTTCATGTCGAGCAACGCGAGCGCCGCATTGTGGAACATCTCCTTCTGCGCCTGGCCGGGCTGGAGTAGCGGGAACAAGAGCCGCGGCGTCGCGGTATCGGTCATCAGTCTTCTCCCGAAGTCGAAAGGCTCAGCGAAGCGGGTGCGGACAAGCCCTGCGCGCCGATCTGGCGGACGCGGATCGTCGTCACCGCCGGGCGCTCCTCGGCCGTGAGCGAAATCCGCGCCGTGTCCGTCTCGACGATCCGCGCGGCGCCTTCCGCCAGCACGAGCGTCACCTGATAGCGTTCGAATTCCTCGGAGAGCGGCACATCGACGCCGTCGATCCAGTCCCATCCGCCCCTGCTGCGGCGCACCCAGTCGACATCGGCGCCGCCGTCCGCACGTTCCGCCGAACGAAGATGCACGGGCGAAGGGGGGACGACCGAGAGCCCGGAGACTTCGGTCTCGGCCATTTGTGCTTCGCCCAGACCCTGCGCGAACACGCGAACGCTGCGCCCCACCACCGTGGCCGGAAGGTCGCGCGTCACGAGCGCGCCCGCGTCGAGCAACACAAAGCGGTCGCCGGTCGCCTGTGTGGCGATCGCCGCTTCGGTGCCGCGTCGGCCACGCCAAAGGCCATCGAGCGTCCACCGTCTCTCGCCCAACGGAGTCGCTCGCGCGAATTGCAGCAACTCGTCGCCGACCATCGCGAGATTGGCCCCGGCGGCCATCGCGGCGGGATCGGCGTCGTGGAGCACCATGGCGCCGTTCGCGAGTTCGACGACGAGGTGGTTCCGGCGATCCTCAAGATGGCTCGGCGCGGCGCCGGGCGGAGTCACCACCGTCCCGAGGATCGCGGGCGGCGCCGTGCCGCCGATCGGCGACCAGCTCGCGCCATCGTCCTCGCTCAGCAGCAGCGCGGCGCTTCGCCAGCCGGGGCCGGTCCCCGCCGCGGCGATGGCGAGACGCGGCACGCTGACCGGCGCGCCGAGCGGCGGCAGCTCGAAGATGTGGAGCGCCGTCTCGCCCGCGGGGAGGTCCGGCGTCGACAATACCCGCCCGCCGCTTGCCCCGGTGATCAGCATGCCCGGCGCCACGGCGACGCATTCGAGCAGCAGCACCATCCCTTCGAGCCGCCACTGATCGACGCGCCAGATCCCCGCGGCCCCCGCGATCGTCACCCGTTCGCCCGGACGTATGCTCAGCAATCGCCACGGCAGCGCCAGCGTGCGGCGTTCGCGCTCGATGTCGAGCCGCTGCAATATGGTCTCGGCGAGCGCCTTGGCGCTCGCGGCGTCGATCGCCGCCGCGAGCTCGACGCGCGACTCGCGCTGTCCCGCGCCTGGGCGCGTGGCGCGCTGAATGCCGGCCTGATAGTCGCGCGCCGGCTCGTAGTAAGCGAGCGTCACCGTCTGCGGCGCCGAATCCGCCGCGGCGATGTCCCGGCGTCGGCGCACGCCCCGCTCCGCGCCAGCGCCCGCATCGTCGAGCGCCCGCGCGGCGCCGTCGCGCGCCCCGAGCAAGGTCAACTTACCGACTTCCGCGCGAAACCAGCCCCCCGCCGCGCCGGCCAGCGTCTCGAGAACCGCGCGCACCGACGCACCCGACGCCGCAAAGCCCATCAGCGGCACCATCGCTTCCGGCGTGTCGAGCAAATCTCCCGCGATCTCCCGCGCGATCGCATCGGCGGTTTGCGGCCCGGCATCGCCGATCACCTCGAAGGTCAGCGACGGGATGCGATTGCCGAAATCGCCGAGCGCGAGATCCTCGAACACCGCATAGGCGATCCCGCGGTGCGCAGGAGTCGCGATCGTCCCCTCGATCGACGCGATCAGCGGGTCGGGCGCCTGATCCTCCGACCCGACATGCAGACGGAATCCGGTCCGCGCCTTGAAGTCGCCCGCGGCGCCGCGCAGCAGCTTGCCATCGGCCCAGATCCGCCCCACGCCCAGGATCGGGCGGGCGGAAAGCGCCACCGCGAATGACGCCGTATAGCTATATTCGGTCGTCGACGGCTTGCCCTTGCCGCCGCCCCGGCTGGTACGATGCTCGATCAGATCTGTCGCCCAGATCACCGAGCCCGCGACGCGCATCGTTCCGAATATCCGGGGGATCTGCGTGCCGTAGGACGAGGTCTGCACGCGCAGTTCGGTCAGTCGCGGTCCTTCGCGGCCCTTCGGCCGCAGGATCGCATGATCGATCGCGTTCCCCGCCAACCCCCCCACCGCGCCGCCGATCGGACCCCCGATCAGGCTGCCGGCGACCATCAGTACCACCGTCGCCATCTCAGCCTCCTTCCGCCAGCCGCCAGCGTCCGATCAGCGGCCACGGCACGTCGGGCCGCTCGACCACCCGGCGCAGCATCGCGTCCGCGTGAATGACCCCCGCCTCTGCCTCGATCGCGAAATGCAGCTGCCCTGGCCCGGCATCGAGCAACAACAGGTCGCCGGGCCGCTGCTCGCGCACGTGCTCGAGCCCCAGCGCCGCCAGCGTCGCGGCGACCCGCCGGGCATCCCCGCTGCGCAGCGCATAGCCGCTCGGCACGCACCCGGCGAAGCCCTCCGCCTGCAACGCCAGCGCCACCAGCCCGACGCAATCGAGCCCGCCATGTACATCGCGTCCGTGCAGCCTGAACCTCGCCCCCACCGCGGAACGCGCCGCGGCCACGGCGCGCGCGCCGGGCTTCATCCGCCCGGGTACCGCGTCAGCAAGTCGATGCCGGGCAAATAGGGTTCGCCACGAAAATTGGCGGCGTTGCCGAACCGTGCCGCACAGGTCGCGAGGCTCTTGTCACACCCCTCGATCAACTCGACCAGCGCCCCGCCGGCGTCGAACCGCGGCGGCCGGCGCAGCGTCACCGTGGAGCCCTCGGATCGCGCGATGGCGTCCTCAAGCCCCGAATTCGCCCCGCCGAACCAGCGCAGGCGTCCGCCCCCATAGGCATCGGCGGCAGGTTCGGCTCCGTCGAGCGTGAGCGTCGTCCCCAGCACCTCCGTCACCCGCGCGAACCGTCGCCGCCCGGCCATCGCAACCCGACAGCGCCGATCGCCCAACGCCGCGCGGCATTCGGGCGAGGTCTCCTCAACCACCGGCCGTTCGAGCTGCGCCGACAGCCCGCGCAACTCGGCGGTCAGCGCACCGTCACGCAGTTCCACCGCGCCGAACGTCCCGGCACCCAGCGCCACCGTCTCGCCGGGCGCCGACCAGTCGGTCGCGAACAGCGACACGCGCGCGCCGTCCCAGCGTCCTGCGAGCAGATCGGCCTCGGTGATCGCCGCGCTGCTCAGCGCGCCGGTCACGTCCATGCTGTCGGCGTCGAGACTCGCGCTCCGGCTGATCGCGCTCGGCGTCATGCCGGGCGCCGCGCGATAGACCAGCCCGTCGATCTCGAGATCATCGTCATGCGCGGTGATTCCGATGGTGACGCCGTCGCAGCGCTCGATCCGCCAGCACAGGGTCAACGTGGTGCACTCGCCGTCGAGCCAGCTCATTCGCGCACCTCCACCAACGGCACCGAGGCTGCCAGCCCTGCCAGATAGGTGGCCCGGCTGACGCTCAGCCGGTCCTCGGCGAAACGCACGGGCACGTCGAACGCGAAGCTCGCTGTCACCACCGCTCCCGCCGCGGGCGGCACGTCGAAGATCACGGACCCGCCGGGCTCGAGCGCGAAGCCGGCGATCTCCATGCCGTCGACCGCGATGCGCACGCTGTCTTCCACCGGTCGCGTGATCCGACGCACGACGCCGCCATAGCGCTTGATCAGTTGAAACCGCGCCTCGAGATCGTCGCCGATTCCGAGCACGACGTCGTCGCCTTGATGATCGAACGGATCGCGCAGGCGGAATCCCCGCGCGGGCCCCATCCGCGCGCGGAAGAAGCCGATCAGCGCGGTGATATCGGCTTCGGATCGCACCCCCGGCCCAACATCATAGCGTAGTCGCGCCTCGGCCCATTCGGCGTTGCGGTTCTCGCGCCCGCCGGCGCTGGTCACGATCGCCGTCGAGACTTCGGGCGCCACTTCGGCCTCGCGGCCCAGCGCGATCGGGAACAGCACGTCGTCGAACGCGTCCAATTCTTCCTCCTGATCGAAATGCACGAAGCCGTCGCGCAGCACCTGCGGCAGCGCCCAGATAAAGGTCTCCGCGACGCCGCGCCGGCGCGACAGGGCGGCGGCGGCCGCGATCGGCTGCCATTGGGCCTTGTCTTCGGGACGGAGCACGAAGCCTGCGAGATAGTGCTGATCCGCCGCGCCATAGCCGAGCCGCGCCTCCGCCAGCGCCACGCCCTTCGCGCTCGCCGCCGAATTGCCCGCGGTGACCCAGTCATAATCCTCGAGCTGGAGCACATCGAAGGCCGGCGCCGCCCAGCCGAGCGGCAGGTTGGCGCGCTGGAGCCCGGGCATGGCGCGATCGAGCACGGTGGGCAGATAGGCGAGCAGCAGCACCTCGGCGCCCGGTGTCCAGCGCACCACATCGCGCAACGCCAGCGTCGATGCCGCGAGCAACGCCCCTGCGGCATCGAGCACCGCCGGATCGACCGTTCCACGCAGATTCTGCTCCGGCGGATCGCCGAGCGCGAGCGTCGCGGCCGCGTCATGGATGCATAGCCTTCCGTCGGCCATCACCCACCACCAAGGCTCGCCGATCTGGAACCGGATCGCGAGCCCCGCCGCCTGGGCGATGCCGACGAACGCCAGCGCCACCACACGCAGATAGTACATCGCCCCGTCATGCGCGGGCGAGAGCAGCGCCGAGGGCGGGCTCCATCCGGTAAGTCCAGGCGATCCGTCAGCGGCGCGCTGCTTCCAGTCGTTCCAGCAATGCTGGTCGAGCAATTCGTAGGAGAGCGACCAGATCAGGTCATAGCCGAGCGTCTTGGCGCGCTGCGCGAAATCGCCATGCCACGCCGCGCACGCCACGTTGAGCGTTCCCGCGGCGAGGCTGACATAATAGCCGCCCGAATTGGGCTCGAGCCGGAAATAATGGCTCATCCCCACATAGTGGAGGATGCTGCCGCGATAGCCGAGGTGCAGCGCGTTGCGCAGCACCCGCGCCGGCGTCAGATGATAGCAATCGTCATAGCCATTGGCGATCTGCAACCCGTGCTGGGGCACGACGGCGGCGCCGATCACCAGCACCGAGCCCGGCCCCTCGCAGACCATGTCGCTGATCTCGACCCACGCCTCGATCGGCGCAGCCAGCGGCGCGTCCGCACCTGAATAACCCTGCGGCACCAGCGATACGAACATTCGGTCGATATCGCCCGCGAAGACCGGGTCGGCCTCGTCCGGCAGCATGAAGCCGCCCTCGACCTGCGCGAAGTCGATCGCCACCGTCGCATCCTCGGGGGTGCCGCTGGCATAGTTCCACAACCGCACATACCAGGCCCGCGGATCGCCCGCCGCGTCGCGTCCCTCGAGCGTCAGCACCGGGCCATTGACCGCGTCGAGCGCCAGAACCCCGGATGATCGCCAGCGAAAGCGCAGCCGACAGCCGCGGAAATCGCGACTGGTCTCGTACGCCAGCAGCACATGATCGTGCCGGTCCTCGGCTTCCCAGATCAGGCCGGCAAGGTCGTCCTGCCGGAAGAAGACCGCATCGACGCGCAGCGCGTCGGGCGCGGTGGTGATCACCGACGCCATCATCGGCCGCGGGAAGTTGACCGTCCAGTAAGCAGGATCGAAGCGCGACAACACGCCCTCGGCCTGCCCCTGACGCGCCGAAGCCAGCCAATGTCCCATGGCAGATCCCCCTCATTAAGGCGCAGCAGCGTCCACCAGCTTGGCAGGGCGCTAGTCGACCCCCGCCAGCGCCGCCTTCACCGCGCGCGCGACTTGCCGGCTCGATTGCGCCAGCGCCCGCGGCGCCTCGCCCGCGCCGGCATTCACAGTGATCGCCACGCGCACCTCGCGCGGTCCCGCCGCCACCGGCGCCGCGATGCTCCCCGCGGCCGCAGGCACGAACAGCTCGGGTCCGCGCTCGCCCACCCAATAGGGTCGCAGCGGGCTGACCGGGCCGCCGGTCGCGCGTCCCGGCGATCCGCCGAACAACGCCAGCATGACCCCGCCCAGCCCGCCGCCTGCACCGCCGCCACTGCCCGCGTCGCCGCCGATCAGCGCGGCGATGCCCTGCCGCAACGCCGCTGCCGCGATCTCGTCGAGCACGGTCAGGGCCATCCGGCGCAGATCCTCGAACCCCAGCTTGCCGGTCCGCACCGCACGCAGCAGCGCGCTCTCGATCGCGCGCCCGGCACGCTCGGCGCCCGCCGCCAGCGGCCCATCGATCTGGCCGCGCATCTCGGCAACATCGCGCGCAAAGCCCCGGGTATCGGCGCGCACGTCGATGATCATGCGTTCGATCTCTTCATCCATCGGGGAAAAGCTCCTTGAGCCGCGCAATCTCCACAGGGTCCGGCGGCGCCTCGGCTTCGCCCGCCACCGCCCGCACCAGCGCGCCGAGCTCCGCCGGCGTGGCGCGCCAGAAAGTCTCCGGGGTCCAGCCGAAGAGAAGCCCCGCCAGCCCGGCCAGTCGCACGGCTGCGCCGCAAAATTGCGCGCTATCCATCACCGCCCCGCCAGAATCTGCCCGAGCAATATCTTCAGCGCCGGCGTGCTCGCCGCCAGTCCCTGCGCGGCGATCGCTTCGCCGAAATCGTCGCGGCTCAGCCCCGCCGGCCGGTCGCGCAGGCAATGCCAGAACAGCGCGACCATCTCGCCCAGTGCCAGCCGCCCGTCGGCGGCGCGCTCGACCAGCGCGAACAACGGTCCCAATTCGCCCTCGGCGGCGACCAGCGCCGCGAAGCTGGGCCGCAGCACCAGCGTCTCGCCCGCGAGAGACAGCGACGCCTCGCCGCGCGCCGGATTCGCCCCGCTCATGCCGATACCACCGGCCCCGAGCTCTCCAGGCTCAGCGTGTAGCTGCGCTCGCCGTTGAAATCGCCGGCATAGTCGAGCCGCGTGACGAGGAAGCGTCCGGTCATCGTCTCGCCGCTCTCGAAGCTCAGCCGGTAATCGTCGATCGTGCCGGCAAGCGCGTTTGCCTTCACCCGGTTCTCGGCCGCCGATCCGGTGAACACCCCGGCGCCCGAGACGCTCACCGATCGCACCCCGCCGCCCGTCAGCAATTCGCGCCAGCCGCCCGAATCCTTCGAAGTGATCACCACCGCTTCGCCATTGATGCTGAGCTGCGTCGTGCGCAGCCCGGCCACTGTGGTGAAGCTCGCCGGCGATCCGCCATTCCCGACCTTGAGCAGGAACGCACTGCCCTTCTCCGCCGCCATAATCTCTCTCCTAATTTGCCTGCAGCACGCGCACGCGGAACTCGATGATCGCGGCGGTCCGCGCCTCGCCCTCCCGCACGACCCGGCTGCGCACGAAGTCGAGGCTGACGATCCGCCAACCCTCGCCGAGATCGCGCGGCACCGCGGCCAGCGCCGCGCTGACTTCGCCCGTGAGGGCGCGCAGCCTGCTGGTGCGCTCACCGAGATCGAACAGCGCGATCGTCAGCCTGCCCTCGCGCCCCGCCATGTCCTTGGTGCTCCAGTCGGTCAGCACCGCCTCTTCGACCACCGCATAGGGCCGCACCGCGCGCGCCGGCGGCGCGTCGAACACGCCGTTGATCGCCACGCCCAGCGGCGCGTGCGTGCGCAATGCCTGCGCCAGCGCCGTGGCGAGTACTTCGTGCAAGCTCATCGCAGCCACCCTCCCGGCCAGCGGAGCACAGGGTCACGCAGCCAACGCCGCCACAGCCCGCGCCCCGAAATCACCACCCGCCCCGCCCCGGCCTCGGCCTCGGCCTCGACGGCAAGACCCGGCAAGGCGGCGCGCGCGGCCTCGCCGAGCCGCAGCGTCGCCCGTGCCACTGCGCGCGCGCCGGCCAGCCGGGCGCGCGCCTCGAGCTTGCCGCTCATGCCGATCGCCGCGCGATGTTGAGCCGCATCCGACGGAATGGCCGCCACAACGCCGCCACCGCGGCGGGCGGCGTGCCGCCGTTGGCGCGCGCCTCGAACAGATGCGCGGCGAGCAGCACCACTCCCTGCATCAGCGGCGCCGGCAGGCCCGACCAGTCCCCCGCCAGCCCCGCGGCATAACCGATCCGGATCCGCCCCGCCGCGATCGCCGCGCTGCCGCGCACCCAGCCTTCGCCGGCGGCGTCGATATCGATGCCATAGGTCTCGGGTGGCAGCGCGTAGCCGGTGCCCGAAGCGCCCAGCCCCTCGACCGCGTCGATCGTCGTCACCGGCGCGGCGGGAAGCCGCTGCCACGCGCCATGCGCCGGCAGCACCTCGCTCCACGCGCGCACGATCAGCGCCTGGCCGGTGAATGCCTCGCACAGCGCGAGCGCCGTTGCGGCATGCGTCTCGAGCAGCGCGTCCTCCGCCGCTCCCGTTATCCGCAGATGAAGCCTGACGGCATCGCGCGCGGCCGCGATCGCCGCCGCCGGAAAGGGCGGAGCAAGCATCCCAATCTCCTCTTTCGAAAGGCTCCCCTCCCTGCGCGCAGGGAGGGGAAACAGGGTCAGGAAGCCGCGAACTTGAGCAGCTTGATCGCCTCGGAGTTGCTCACCATGCCGCCGACCCGCTTGGTCGCGTAGAAGTGCACGAAGGGCTTGTTGCTGTACGGATCGCGCAACACCTGCGTCTCGCCGCGCTCGGCGATCAGATAGCCGGCCTTGAAGTTGCCGAACGCGATCGACAGGCTGTTGGCCGCGATGTCGGGCATGTCCTCGGCCTCGACCACCGGATAGCCGAGCAGGGTCGCCGGCTGGCCGGCGGCAAGCGCGGGCTGCCAGAGGAATGCGCCGTCGCTGGTCTTGAACTTGCGGATCCGCGCCAGCGTCGCCGAGTTCATCACCCAGCTCGCCCCCTGCCGATAGGGCGCGCGCAGGCTCTGGACAAGGTCGATCAGCTTCTCGTCGGGATTGGCCGCGAACGCCCCCGCCGCGCCGCTCGCCAGATATTGCAGCGTCCCGAAGGCCCGCGTCGCATCGCTCGTCGTGGCGGTCGGCACGGCGAGGAAGCCTTTGGGCTTGTTGACGCCATTGCCCCCGACGAACGCTGCGCCCTCGGCCACGGCGAACTCGCGCGCCACTTCCGCCGCCAGCCATTGCTCGACGTCGAACATCGCGTCGTCGAGCATCGCCTGGCTCGCCGCCGGGTTGGCATAGAGATCGCCCATCGGCGGCGCGACTTCGTTGAACACCGGCGTGTCGGTCTCGGGGCGTGCCACGGTCTCGGCCGCCCAGCCGCTCTCGAAACCGCCGCTGGTCACCAGCTTGCGATAGCCGCTCGATCCGACCTTCACGACATTGGCGATGCCGCGGATCGGCGAAACCGCCTTCAGCGTCGCGTCGATCCGGCTGTCGATCTCCTCGGGCACCGCATAGCCACCTGCGGCGTCGCTCGCGCCCGACAGCGCCTTCATCTCGAAGCCGCCGCTCCCCGAGCGCAGAAAGCCTTCGAACGCCGCGCTGCCGAGCGGCCGCCCGCCCGCCAGCATCGGCCGCGCCGGGGGCAGCCCCGCCGTCTCCATTGCCTCGAAGCTCGCCTCGAGCGCGTCGGTCACCACATCGTCCATGTCCGTCTCCCACAGTAAAGAAACCCTCCTTCCGAAACGGGGAGGGGAACCGCACAGCGCGCGGGGGTGGAGGCTCGCCCGAGGGCAGCCAGGTCAGTCGGCAGCCACGGCGTGCACCCGCGCCAGCGGTTGCATCGGGCTCGCCACGAGGCTGATCTCGAGCAGCTGCAATCCCTTGATCTCGCGATGCGGCCCGGCCTCGGCTTCGGTCACCCGATAGCCGAACGACAGCCCCGTCACCGCGCCCCGGGCGACCGCGGCGGCAAGCTGCGGCTCTTCGACCCGCGCGACCACGCGCAACCCGCGCCGGTCGGCCGCCAGCCGTTCGACCGTGCCGATCGGCTTGCCGCCATGCTGCCAGAGCAACGGCACCGCGCTGACCCGTCCGAACGCCCCGCGTCGAACCACGTCGCCGCCGCGGTCGGGCACGTCGAACACCGCCACATAGCCGGCGAAGCGCACGCTCATTTCAGCCAGCCCGGAAACCCGAGCTTGACCGCCAGCCCGACCAGCAGCAGCGCAGCCGCCATCCGTCCGGCCCAGGAAAAGGCCGCCTTGAGCGCCGAGCGCTTGGCGTCGCGCCACGCCCCCAGCAACTCGCGCAGCTCGGCCATGTCCTTCGCCGCGCCGACGTCCTCGAGCCCCAGACGCGCCAGCGCGCGCTGCGCGCTCGCCTCGCCCGCCTCCTCGGCTATCGCCCGAAGCGTCGCCATGTCGGCGCCGTCCTCTTTCGCCTGCTCGATCAGTTGCGCAAGCAGCGCTTCGTTACGCATGTCACTCTCCCGATTGCCCGGCCGCCCGCTCCGGCCTAGGCAGCGATGATGCCCCGTTGGCTCTTCCCTCTGCTGGTCACGTTGATCGTCGCGCGCGCCGCGCTGCTCGTCTGGGCCTGGTCGACCGATGCCGTCCTCAGGGCAAAATGCGGCAATGTCGGTGGAAACTGGGATAGCGGGACGCGCCGTTGCGCGCTCGTGGTCACACCAGCCCGACCATAGCCCGCTTCTCTTCGTCGCTCAGAAAATCCGCCGCGCTCACCTGACGCCAAAGCCGCTCGCGATCCTCGGCCAGAGCGGTCACGCGATCGAGATCGACCGCCAGCGACGCGCCCTCGAACCAGCCGCGCAACGCCTGTGCGAGCCCCGCGAGGATCGTGTCCGCCACCGGCAGGATCGCGAGCCGCCACAGCGCGCGATTGGCTTCGCGGTAGTTGGCATAGGCAGTGTCGCCGGGCAGCCCGAGCAGCATCGGCGGCACGCCGAAGGCAAGCGCGATCTCGCGCGCCGCCGCGGCCTTCAGCCCCACGAAATCCATGTCGGCCGGCGTCATCCCCATCGCCTGCCATTTGAGCCCGCCCTCGAGCAGCAGCGGGCGTCCGGCATTGGCCGCGCCGGCAAACCCTGCCTCGAGCTCGTTCTTCACCCGCGCGAACTGGTCGGGGCTGAGCACCCCGCCGTCGCCGACGTCGTAGATCAGCGCCCCCGAAGGCCGCGCGGCATTATCGAGCAGCGCCTTGTTCCAGCGTGTCGCGGCATTGTGGATGGCGATCGCTCCCGCCGCCGCGCCGAGGCAGCCGAGCCCGTAATGGTCGTCGACCGGATTGAACGTCTTGAGCTGGACCACCGCGGGGCGTCCTCCGGCATCCTCCGCCGCGAGCCGGCTGACGTGCGCCCCCACCCGATAGCGATAGGCGACCGGCCAGCCATTCGCGTCGGGCTCGACCGTCACGCGTTCGGGTCGAAGCGCGAACAGCTCGCGCACCGCGCCGGCGCTGTCGGTCAAAATCTGTACCCACGCGTTGCCGTGGAGCAGAAGATGCGACGCGATCGTCTCGATCAGCACCTGCCCGCCCGAACGCGCCGTGGCGAGCGCCACCAGCGTCGGATCGCTCGCCGCGAGCGGCACCGATCCCACGCCTTCGCTCACCAGCTTGACTGCGCGCTGCGCCACCGGATTATGGCAATAGCCTTCGCGCACCTGCGCCTCGTAGCTGCGCGGCCATTCGCCGAGGCTGGTGATGGTGCCGCCACGCGCCAGCGCCGGCCGCGCGCGGTCACCCGCGGCGGATTTGCGTCCGAACCACTTCATGCCTGTCTCCCCGATCAGGGTATCGTCCGCCGGCAAACCCCTCCCGCATCCGGAGAGGCAGGGCAGTATGGTCGACCGCCGCGCCTCAGCGCCGCGTCGCGAACCAGATCACGTGCCGCGGCCCTTTGCCGTTGCTGCGCGCCTTCACGCCGACTTCCTCGACGGCAAACCCCGCCTCGCGCAGCCGCCGCGCGAACGCATTATCGGGCGCCGCGGACCACACCGCCAGCACCCCGCCCGGCCGCAGGGCTGCCTTCGCCGCCGCCAGGCCGCGCATCGAATAGAGTCCGTCATTGCCCGGCCGGGTGAGCCCGTCGGGTCCATTGTCGACATCGAGCAGGATCGCGTCATAGCGTCCCTGCCCGCGCGCGATCACCGCGCCGACATCGTCGAGCACCACCGCCACGCGCGGGTCGTCGAGGCATCCCGCCGCCAGCTCCGCCATCGGCCCTTTCGCCCAATCGATGATCTTCGGCACCAGCTCGGCGACGGCGATCCGCGCATCCGCGCCCAGCCGCCGCAGCGCCGCACGCAGCGTGAACCCCATGCCATATCCGCCGATCAGCAGATGCGGCGCCGATAGCGGTAGCCGGTCGATCGTCATGTCGGCCAGCGCTTCCTCGGACCCGCTCATCCGGCTGCTCATCAGCTCGTTGCGGTCTAGAACGATCATGAAGTCGCGCCCGCGGCGGAACAGCCGCAGCGGGTCGCCGCCAGGCACTTCCGCCGTATCGATCAATTCGCGCGGGACCATCTTCGCTCCTCGGGTTGCGCGCCTCGCCTACAGCAAGGTGACCCGCGCCGCACCCCGTTTGCCCAGCATCAATTCGGTCATCGCCCAGACAAGCGCGTCGGCACGGTCGGGCGAGCGGCCCGGGCCCTCATAGCCGCCACCGGCCTGCAACCCGCACAATTCATCCTCGAGCGCGGAGAAGCCGCCGACATGCCATGCGCGGCCCGCCTCATAGAGCAGCGCCACCGGCTCGGCGCGCGATACCTTCCCCCGCGTGGCATGGACCAGCGTCACCGGCAGGCCGCTGTCGGCGCCGCGCAGCACGCTGGCCACCATGTCGCCGCCCTGGTTCTTTTCCGCGACGACGCGCTCGGCGCGATGCCGCGCCGCGCACGCCGCCACGGCGCGCGCCCAGCCTTCGGGCGATGCGCCGTGCACGCTGGCATCTTCGAGCACATAGCCGCGTCGGTCGCGCCCCAGCCCCACCGCGACGATGCCGCAGGCATCCCCTCCCGCGCTCGCCGGGGGGTCGACACCGATCACCACCCGCACCAGTTCGGGCGCCGCGCCGATCCGCGCCCGCTCCACCATGTCGCGCGTCCACAGCGCGTCGGGAACGTCATCGAGCAGCTCGCCATGCAATTCCTGCCGCCCGAGCCGCGTGCCGGCATAAATTCCCATCGCGTCGAAAAACCCCCGGGCAAGGTTGGCCCGATTGACCATCGTCGCGCCGCAGGTCTTGATCACGCTCGCATCGGCGACCAGCCGTCGCACCAGCGCAACCGGGCGCGGTGTGGTCGTGGCGACCACCTGGGCCTTGCCCATGCGCAGCGACATCAACAGATTGTCCCACGTATCCTCGCCGTTCGCCCATTTGCCGATCTCGTCGGCCCAGGCGATGTGGTGCTGCGGCCCGCGGAGCTTGTCTGGCTCGCTTGCCGCGAACACTTCTGCCTGCGCGCCTCCGGGCCATTTCAGCCGCCCGATCGACGGCTCCCAGCTCGGCCGCCGCTGCCACCCGGCAACCGCCAGCAGTCCGCTCTCGCCTTCGATCATCACCCGCCGCACGTCCTCCTGCGTCGCGCCGACCAGCGCGATCCGCAGCTTCGGATTGCGCTCGGCTTGCGCGCGCACCCATTCCGCGCCCATCCGTGTCTTGCCGAACCCGCGTCCGGCCATCACCAGCCAGGCCCGCCATTCTCCCGATGGCGGTGTCTGGTCGGGACGTCGCCACCATGGCCAGTGCTTCTCCAGCACACGCGCATCGATTTCCGAAAGCCCGGAGATGCAATCGCGCCACCGGGGATCGAGCGCGGCCTGTTCGGCTTGCGAATACGCCGCGGCCATGGCCCCTCCCGAACGTCGAAGCGGACTGCCGCCGCACACCGAAGTGCCCGACTCGCAGTTCTTCAGCATTCCTGATTAGTGCCACATCAGCGTTGCGCTGTCAAGAACAAATTACCTATATGGTTCGTTTTGATTTCTGCATATCGCCTCGATTGCGCGGCGCCCGGCTTCCATGGCATGCGCCCCTGCCATGCGCCGAGCTCTTCGCCTCGCTTTCTGGCCCGCGGTTCTCTTCACCTTCGTGATGGCCGTTCTCCCCCATCCTCCGCAGCTTCCCGGCCAGCCGATCGACAAGGTGCAGCACATCCTCGCCTTCACCGTGCTCACCGCGCTCGCGGTCGCGGGCTGGCCCGGAGCGGCCCGCTGGCGGCTGTTTCTCGGCCTGTCCGGCTTCGGCGTGCTGATCGAGATTGTCCAGGCGATCCCCGCGCTCCATCGCAGCGCCGACTGGCGCGACTGGCTCGCCGACACCGCGGCGATCCTCGCCGTTCTCGTGTTCGTCGCGCTGGTCGAGCGGCTTCGCGGTGTCGCTCAGCCGGCAGCGGCGCCGCGGAACGGGATGTCGCGCCGACCATAAGTGAGCGCCCGCCAGACCCATTCGACTGGGCCGTAGCGGAACCGCCGAAGCCACCACCGCGCCAATACCAGCTGCGCCGCGATCGCACCCAGCCCGACGAGCAGCCGGGTGCGCTGGTCCCAGTCGTCATGCAGCCCGAGTCCGAAACCGTAAAAGAGCGGCACGAAGATCAGCGACTGGAGGATGTAGAGCGTCAGCGTCGTGCGGCCGACCCCGGCGAGCGGGTGCAGCACCCTCCGCAGCGGACTCTGGAAAAGCGCGAGCAGCAGCAGCGCCCATAGCGCCGTGCCCGAAAGCTCGAACCAACTGCCGAGCAGCGCCCCGAACAGCCGGTTGGCGGCCTCGCCATGGTCGCCGCGCGCGAATGCGGCCGAAAGATCGTCGCGAAAGAAATAGAGCAGCAGCACCGCCGCCGCGGCGATCGCCAGCGCGATCCAGCGCGCCCGCGCATAGGCGCCCAGCCGCGCAAAGAAACCGATCCGGCCGAGCATCATGCCGACCAGATACAGGCCGAGAATCTGGGTGAGTCGGCCCGATTCGAGCATGAACCACCATTTGGGCAGCTGGCCCTGCCAAAGATTGGCGCGCAGATATTCGCCGAACGTGCCCGACAAATAAGTCGCCATCGCCGGATCGGAATAATGGTTGGGCGGCTGGTTGGCCCAGCTCGCCCCCGCCATCGCCGCGCCGAGCTGGACGAGCAGCAAGGGGCTGAGGAAGCAGAAGGCGGCGACTGCGATCAGCACCCGATTGTCCCGGACGCGGTGGAAGGCGAGGAGCAGGAAGCCCATCAGCGCGAGCAGCTGGATGATGTCGCCGCGATAGACCATCGCGTGGAGAAAGCCGATCCCGAACAGCACGGTAAGCCGCCACGCGAAGCGCGCCGTGAAATCACTGCCACGCCGGGCAGCGCGATCCATCAGGATGAAGAAGCTGAAGCCGAAGCAGAGCGCGAGCAGCGAGAAGCTCTTGCCCATGAACAGAAGATAGATGGTGTCGGCGACAGCGCCGGGGCGCGGATCGGCCCAGTAGAGCTCGTAGCTCTCGATCATGTGCACCAGAAACAACGCCATCAGCGCGAAGCCGCGCACGATGTCGACCGATTCGAGCCGCGTGTCGTTCATCGCCGTTTCCGGCGCCGTCACCTGCTGCATTCCCTCTCCCCTTTTCGCGGCGCGACGCTAGCCGCGGCCGCTCGCGAAATCCAACGCTTGCGTCCCGATCTTTACCGGTTGTTCGTCATGCGGCCCTAGCATCGGGTCATGGCCGGGGGGTTCATCAGATTGGTCCTGGCATTTGCCGGAGGCATCGCGCTGTTTTGCGGTGCGCCCGCGCATGCGCAAAAAGGAGTCGCGGGCACGCCGCTCCGGGTCTGCGTGCTGCGCGATACCGGTGGCATGGATCCGGCCACGCTGATTCGCCAGCCCGCACGCTTCGACTGCGCCACGGCGCAGCATCGGTTCGGCCCCGGCAACTATTGGGTGATCTCGCAGGACATTCATCAACGCTCGCGTTCGCGCGCGCCGCTCAACGTGCGCCTCGCCAGCCTGTGGCAGCAGAGCCTGACGCTGCACGTCCTCTATGCCGACGGCAAGATCGTCTCGCAGACCACCGACGCGCGAGGACTAACGCCGCTGATCCAGCTCGGCGCGATCGCCGAGCAGCCGCTTCCGCGCAGCCAAGCGAATGTTGTGCGCCTGCTCTGGCATGTCGAAGGGGCGGCCAATCTTCGCGGGATCCTTCTCGGCGCGCGGCTGTCGACGGCGAAGGAAAGCGAGCACGCGAATCTCGCGATGGCAGCGCTCTATGCGGGCTTTGCCGGACTCGCGATCGCGCTGATCATCTACAATCTCGCGCTATGGGGCGCGCTGCGGCATCGCTTCCAGCTCTATTACTGCCTGATGGTCGGGCTGCTGCTCGCCTATACCTTCTCCTCCTCCGGCGCGCTGGCCTGGGCGTGGCCCGACATCGCCAACAACAGCCGGCTGCGGATCAACTTCCTGCTGCTCGGCGGCACCGGCACCGCGGCGCTGGTGTTCGCGCGCAGCTTCTTCGAGGAACGCGTCTTCGCCGGCTGGCTGGGGCGCTACGCCACCGGGGTCGGGCTCGCGATGGCCGGGGTCGGTCTGTTCTATTTCCTCACCGCGCCGTTCGCGATCAAGGCGGTCGATCTCGCCTTCACCTGCTCGTTCGTCGCGCTCTCCGCCGCGGTATTGCCGCTGCTCTGGCGCGCGTGGCGGCTGCGCAGCAACTATCTCTGGCTGTTCGCCTTCGCATGGGGCGCGCCGATCCTCACCGCGGCGCTCCGCGCGCTCGCCAATCTGCATTTGCTGCCGTGGAGCTTCTGGATCGACAATTCGACGATCCTCGCGATGATGGTCGAGGCGATCGTCTCGTCGCTGGCGGTCGCCTATCGCATCAAGCTGCTCCGCGCCGAACGCGACGACGCGATCGAACGCGAAGTGATGACCCGCCGCCTCGCCGATACCGATCCGCTCACCGGGCTGCTCAACCGTCGTGCCTTTCTCCACCAGGCGATCGGCCGGGCCGGCGAGCAGCTGCTGCTGATCATCGATCTCGACCATTTCAAGCGCGTCAACGAGACGCTGGGCCATGATGGTGGCGACGAAGTCCTCCGCGTGTTCGCGCGCATGCTGCGCACTTCGGTGCCGCAGGGCACGCTGGTCGCGCGGATTGGCGGCGAGGAGTTCGCCATCCTCACCCCCGCCGATCGCCCGATCGAACCCGAGTCGGTGTTGGCGCGCCTCCGCCAGATGCGGATGCCGTTCGACATCAAGGTGACCGCGAGCATCGGCACCTGCCAGGGCACGCTGGCCAGCGAGGTCGACTGGAAGGCGCTCTACCGCATCGCCGATACCGCGCTGTTCGACGCCAAGTCCGCGGGGCGCGACCGGGTCCGCCATGCGATGCGCGCCGCCGCCTGACCGCCTTGCCGCTCCGCCGCCCCGGGCCTATGCTCGGCGCGGGAGGAACGAGGATGCAGCGCCGCCACAGGATATTGATCGCCGCCGGCGCCGCGCTGATGCTGCTCGCGCTCGCCGCGCCGGGGCACCGCGCCGACATCCGTATCCTCACGCATCGCCCCGGCGATCTCGCCCCGCAAAAGGCGCAGGCCGTGGTCGATCTCGGTCTCGCCTCGATCTCGGTGCTCGTCACCTGGAGCAAGCGGCTCGGCTATTGAACCGCATGCCCGGCTTGCTTACACCCGTGTAAATGAGTGATTTCGAGCACGTCTGGCGTACCGCGTACCGGCATCCCGGCAGGTGGGACGATGTCTTCCCGCCGGTGTCGATGGTCACGCTGTTCGAGGCGAGCACCGCCGCCCATCCGCAGGCGCCGCTGCTCGATTTCATGGGCCGCAAATACAGCTATGCCGAGACGCTCGATGGTGCCCGCCGCGTCGCCTGCGGGCTGAAGGCGCTCGGCTATGGCCCGGGCGACCGCATCGGGCTCTTCCTGCCCAACGTGCCCCATTATGTCGCCGCCTATTACGGCATCCTCATGCTCGGCGCGACGGTGGTCAATTTCTCGCCGCTCTATTCGGTCGACGAGCTCTCGGCGCAGGTCGCCGATTCAGGGACGAAGCTGCTCTTCACCCTCTCGGCCTCGGCGCTGCTGCCGACCGCGCTCAAAGTGCTCGAGGCGAGCGCGCTCGAACGGCTCGTCGTCGGCTCGATCGCCGGCGCGCTCCCTGCCGCCAAGTCGCTCTTTTACCGCTGGTTCCGTGGCAGCGAAGTGACCCCGCGCCCCGAGGAGCCCCGCATCCTCGCCTTCTCGCGGCTGATCGCCAATCCGGGCCAGTGCGAGTCGGTTGCGATCGACCCCGAGCGCGACGTCGCGCTCATCCAATATACCGGCGGCACCACCGGAACGCCCAAGGGCGCGGTGCTCACCCACCAGAATCTGTCGGCCAATGCCCGCCAGGTCGCGCAGCTCGATCCCGACATGGGCAAGACGCAGGACAGCATTCTCGGCGTCCTCCCCTTCTTCCATGTCTTCGCCAATACCTGCGTACTCAACCGCACCGTGCTCACCGGCGGCGAGATCGTCATGCTGCCGCGCTTCAACGCCAAGCAGGCGCTCGCCGAGCTCCGCCGCACCCGGCCCCGCTCGCTCCCCGGCGTGCCGACCATGTATCAGGCGCTGCTCGATGCGCCGGGCATGAAGCCATCCGACTTCAGCTCGCTCAAATTCTGCATCTCGGGCGGCGCCCCGCTCCCTGCCCAGCTCAAGGAGGAATGGGAGCGCATCACCGGCGCGCGGGTGATCGAAGGCTATGGCCTGTCCGAAAGCTCGGGCGTGGTCTCGACCAACCCCTATGACGGCCTCAACAAGCCCGGCACGATCGGCCAGCCGCTCGCCGCCACCCGGGTTCGCCTCGTCGACAAGGAAGACCCGACACGCGCCCCGCCCCAGGGCGAGCCGGGCGAGATCGTCGTCTCGGGCCCGCAGATCATGCAGGGCTATTGGAACCGTCCCGATGCCGACGCGGAGGTGTTCGTCGATGACCACTGGTTGCGCACCGGCGATGTCGGCCTGATCGACGAGGACGGCTATATCCGCATCGTCGACCGGTTGAAGGACATGATCGCGGTCGGCGGCTTCAAGGTCTTTCCGAGCCAGATAGAGGCAGTGCTGTATCGTCACCCGGCGGTGAAGGAGGCCCTCGTGCTCGGCCTCCCCGACGCCTATCATGGCGAGCTGCCCCACGCCTATGTGGTGCTCGACGAGGACGTCGAACCGGTCTCGGGCCCCGAGCTCTGCATTTGGCTCAACGGCCAGCTCGGCAAGCACGAGCGTGTCTCCGAGGTCGTCATCCGCGATAGCCTCCCCAAGACGATGATCGGCAAGCTCAGCCGCAAGGATCTGCTGGCGGAGGTGCGCGGCGAGGCCTAGTCTGGCGCGATCAGGAGGTGCCCATGCCCGTGCGTCTCGCTTTGCCTGTCCTGGCCTTGCTCACCGCCTCGGCGGCGCCCGCCCCGCAGCGTATCGACGTGGCGCTGTCCAACTTCCGGTTCACGCCCGCGACGATCGAGCTCACCCATGGCCGGCCCTACATCCTGCACCTGTCGAGCAAGGGCGGCCACAGCTTCGCCGCGAAGGCATTCTTCGCCGCGGCGGTGATCCCCGCCGCGGATCGCGCCCGGATCAAAGACGGCAAGATCGAGCTGGCGGGCGGCGACAGCGTCGAGATCCACATCACCGCGCCGACAGCGGGCAGCTACCCGATCAAATGCACCCATTTCCTCCATGCCGGCTTCGGCATGACGGGAAAGTTCGTGGTAGGGTGATCCGCGCCGGCGACACGCTAGGCCGGCCGGCTCTCGTCGCGATCCTCGAGCCGGAAATGAAACAGCCGGCTGGGGCCATCTTCGGGGACGACATATAGGTCGCGGCCCTCGATCGCCATTCCTTCGCCGGTATAGGGTCCGCCGCGGCCGAAAGGTCTTACGGGCCCGCTCGCGCCCGCACGCAAGGTCCGTTTGGTCTTCATCGAGGGCCAATCGATCCAGTCCACCGCGCCGCTCCACAAGGTCAGCGATCCGCCCGCGACGAGCTGGCCGTCGACGAACTTCATGTCCTGGTAGCGCGTGGGCGAAGGGTTCGGCACGATCCGCGCCGGCGCATCTTCGCCCAGATCGAAGATGTAGAGCAGTTCGCTGTTCCAATTGCCCGCCACGAGGTGGCGGCCAGAGGCCGCCACGCAGCCCAGATGGTCCGCCACCGGGATTTTGCGGCGTATCGCGAGGCTATCGGCATCGACTTCGACGAGCATCGCCGAACTATTCGGGCGCAATTCCGCCACCGGCACCCAGATCGAACGCCCGGAAAGCGATATCCCACCCGGATGATATCGCGCCCCGTCCGTCAGTTCCAATCGCCGCAGGAACTTGCCCGTGCGCCGGTCGAACTCGTGGATATAGCCCTTCCGAAGATTCTGATCGACGGACGTCACCCAGATGCGCCGGCTATCGAGTTCGAGACCCTGGACGTGAAACAACTCGCCCTTGAGGTCGATCGTGCCCAGCAGGCGCGCATGCTCGATCGCGCCATCGAACTGATCCGGCGCGGCGGCCACCGACAGGCACGACAGCACCAGCAAAAGTCCGGTCAAACCGGATCGCACGGTCTTGCGGATCATGTGACTTGGCCCCGGACTTTGCGTGTCCGGGCCCCATCGCAGACTTGTGTGTCAGAAAAGCTTCGCTCCCGGCCGAGCGGCCGATCGAGAGCCGCCATCCGTCAGGTCGAACCGTCGGTTCTCCGTACGCGGCGCAGAAGCAAGCCTAGTCCCCCGCCTGCGCGCCCTTGCCGTACATCACCGCCTTCAAATTCATGAACTCGTGCATCCCCCACGGGCCCAGCTCGCGGCCATGCCCCGACAGCTTCACCCCGCCGAACGGCGCCGCCGGGGTCGAGGCGAGCAGCGCATTCACCGCGGTCATTCCCGCCTCGATATCGCGCGCGAACCGCTCGATCTCGGCTTCGTCCTGCGTCCACACCGCCGAGCCGAGCCCATAGGGCACGTCGTTGGCCAGCGCGATCGCCGCCTCGATGTCCGCGGCCTTGTAGACCGCCGCGACCGGTCCGAAGATTTCCTCCTTGGCGACATCGCTCTCGGGATCGAGCCCGACCAGCACCCCCGGCGTCATCCACGCGCCCTCGCGCTCGATCTTCTCCGCGCCGAACAGCAATTCGGCCCCCGCAGCCTTGGCACGCTCGACCTGCTCGAGCACGGTATCGCGCTGCTGGACGCTCGAAAGCGGCCCCATCCCGGTGTCGGCCGCCATCGGATCGCCGATCTTCACGGCCTTCATTCCCGCCGAGAACTTCTCGAGGAACGCGTCATAGACCTCGGCGTGGACGATCATTCGCTTGGCGCAGATGCAGCTCTGCCCGGCATTCTGCACGCGTGCGGTCACCGCGGTCTTCGCTGCCTCGTCGAGATCGGCCGAGGGCATCACGATCAGCGGGTCCGAGCCGCCCAGTTCGAGCACCACTTTCTTGAGCGCCTTGCCCGCCGCCTGCGCCACCTTGGCGCCCGCGCCTTCGCTTCCGGTCAGCGTCACCGCCACGACCCGCTTGTCGGCGATGATGTCCGAGACCTTGTCGGACTTGATCGCGAGATTCTGGAACAGTCCGTCGGGCGCTCCGGCCGCGCTCGCCAGTTGCTGCATCAGCGCGGCGCAGCCCTGCACGCTCGATGCGTGCTTCAGCAGCGCGACATTGCCCGCCATGATCGTCGGCGCGAGGAAGCGCACGACCTGCCAATAGGGGAAGTTCCACGGCATCACCGCGAGCACGGGGCCCATCGGCAGCCAGCGCGCCACGGCCCGCCCGCCCGGGGTCTGCACTTCGCTGGGTTCGAGATAGGACGGGCCATGCTCGGCATAATGACGGAAGCCCGAAATGCATTTCTCGACTTCGGCGATCGCGCTGGCGAGCGTCTTGCCCATCTCGCGCACCGCGGTCTCGGCGAGATGCTGCTTGTTGGCTTCCCATTGATCGGCGATCGCGCCGAGCAACTGCGTCCGCTGCTCGGGCGCCGAGTTGCGCCATGCCGAGAACGCAGTCTGCGCGCGGCCCAGCGCCAGCTCGATCCCGTCGGCGTCGAGTTCCTTGATGCCCTCGCCGGCCTCGCCGGTCGCAGGATTGATGCTGGTGAACATGGGCGCGCTCCCTCGAATATCGCCGCCCAAACATGTGGTGTGCGCCGACGGTTGCAACCCAAATCCCGCCCGAGGCCAGCGCGGCGCGGATTTGGCAGCTGCGTCCAGCGCTGTTGCAATCCCCCGCCGCCCTGCCGCATAGCGGTCGCCATGGCAGACGAAGCGCAGATCACCGACCTCTCGTTCGAGGAGGCCCTTCGCGAGCTCGAGCGCATCGTCACGCGGCTCGAGAGCGGCGATGCGCAGCTCCAGGAGGCGATCGACCTGTACGAGCGCGGCGACCAGCTCCGCCGCCAGTGCGCCGCCCGGCTCGATGCCGCGCAGGCGCGCATCGAGGCGATCCGCACCGACGCGCAGGGCCGGCCCGCCGGCACCGCCCCCTTCGCCGCCGGCTGACCGGGTGGCGAGCGTGGCCGATGCGTCTCTCGCGCTCCAGTCGGCGCTTCGGCAGGTCTCCACCGAGATCGATCGTCAGTTCGATCTGCTGCTCGCGATTCCCGATGATCCGCGCAAAGGGCTGTATCGCGCGATGCGGCACGCCGCTATCGGCGGCGGCAAGCGACTGCGGCCCTTGCTCGTGTTCGGCACCGCGCGGCTGTTCGGCGTCGATCGCCACGCCATCGCCCGCGTCGCCACCGCGCTCGAATGCATCCATGTCTATTCGCTGATCCACGACGATCTCCCGGCGATGGACGATGACGACATGCGCCGCGGCAAGCCGACGGTCCACAAGGCGTTCGACGAGGCCACGGCGATCCTCGCCGGCGATTGCCTGCACGCGCTCGCCTTCGAGATCCTCGCCGACGAGGCGACTCATCCCGATCCCTTCGTCCGCATCGAGCTGGTCGGCGCGCTCGCCCATGCCTCAGGGCCCTCGGGCATGGCCGGCGGCCAGATGATGGACCTCGAGGCCGAGAAGGCGAGCTTCGACTTGCCCACCGTCACCCGGCTCCAGGCGATGAAGACCGGCGCGCTGATCAGCTGCGCGGTCGAGAGCGGCGCGATCCTCGGCCGCGTCTCGCCCGAGGGGCGCACCGGGCTGCGCGGCTATGCGCGCGATGTCGGTCTCGCCTTCCAGATCGCCGACGACATTCTCGATGCCGAGGGCGACGAGGCGCTTGCCGGCAAGAAGCTCCGCAAGGACGATCAGGCGGGCAAGGAGACCTTTCTCACGCTGCTCGGGCTCGATCGTGCCCGTGAACAGGCGCGCCTGCTCGTCGATCAGGCGATCGCGCACCTCAAGCCCTTCGGCCCCGAGGCCGATCTGCTCCGCGACATTGCCCGCTACACGCTCGAACGCGATCGGTGAGACGGCTGGCCGCAGCCATCGGGATCGTGCTGCTCCTGCTGGTGGGTGGGGCGCTCGGCTACGATGGCTACCGCAAGTCGTCGCCTGCGTTGCTGGCGCGCGCGAAGGCGCATGCGATGATGCCGTCGTGCCCGGGCGCGCAGGCCCGCTGGCTTCACGAACGGGAGGGCGGCGTCGACGTAATCCAATGGGCGGAGATCCGCGCTGACAACGCGCGCATGACGGCATGGGCAGCCGCGCTCGGACGCGCGAACAGCGGCTTTGATTGCGACACGCAGCAGGGACATCTCAGTTGCTCGAACATCGCCCACCATCGCGCACCTCCAGCGTGGGGGGCCGCCGTCGATTTCCTGCCCGATCGGGCGCAATTGACTCTTTGGAGTTGAACCGATGACCATCCGCACCGGCGTCTATCCCGGCACCTTCGATCCGGTCACTCGCGGCCATATGGACATCATCCGGCGCGGCGCGAAGCTGGTCGACCGGCTGGTGATCGGCGTGACGACCAATCCCTCCAAATCGCCGATGTTCTCGGTCGAGGAGCGGATGGAGATGGTCAAGCGCGAGACCGCGGGGATCGACGGCGAGATCCATGTCGTCAGCTTCGATTCGCTGCTGATGGACTTTGCCGAGCGCGAAGGCGCCAGCGTCATCGTCCGCGGCCTGCGCGCGGTGGCCGACTTCGAATATGAGTATCAGATGGCGGGGATGAACCAGCAGATCAACGACAGGATCGAGACGGTCTTCCTGATGGCCGATGTCTCGCTCCAGCCGATCGCCAGCCGCCTCGTCAAGGAGATCGCTCTCTATGGCGGCGCGATCCGCAAGTTCGTCAGCCCCGCGGTCGAGGCCGATGTCGCGCGCCGGGTCGGCGAACTCGGCCGCAAGGGCAGCTGAGACGCGGCCTTTCCGCCGCCACAGAGTTGCTCTAGACCCTTGCCCGATAAGAATTCCGAGTGGGGAAGTTGATGCGTTTCGTTGCCGCCCTGGCCGCTGGTGCCGCCTTGTTGTTCGCCGTGCCCGCCGCCGCGCAAAAGGGTCCGCCGTCCAAGCCCGAAGTCGAAACGCTCAAGGGCGTCAGCTCGGATCTCAATCACGGCGTCACCACGGCGCTGCCGCCCGATCCCGAGAACACCTGGGTCCTCGATCTCTCGAGCGGCGGCCGCGTCGCGATCCGGCTGCGCCCCGACGTCGCGCCGAAGATGGTGACGCAGGTCAAGACGCTCACCCGTCGTAAATTCTACGACGGCATCGTCTTCCACCGCGTGATCGACGCGCCCGAGAACATGGCGCAGGGCGGCGACCCGACCGGCACCGGCAGCGGCGAGTCCGATCTTCCCGACGTGCCCGCCGAGTTCAACAATCTGCCCCATGTCCGCGGCGCCGTTTCGGCCGCGCGCACGCAGGACGTGAACAGCGCCAACAGCCAGTTCTTCATCATGTTCGGGCCGCGCCTTGGCTTCGATCATGACTATACCGTGTTCGGCCGCGTGGTCGAAGGCATGCAGTGGGTGGACAAGATCGAGCGCGGCGAGCCGCCTGCGAACCCGACCCGAATCCTCCACGCCTATATCGCCGCCGACAATCCGCCGCCCTATCAGGCCGCGCCCGCCGCCGCGCCGGCGCTGCCGGAGGGCGAGACCAAGGTCACGCTGCCCCAATAAGTGAAGGTCGAGCTTTTCGATTTCGAGCTGCCGAACGAGCGGATCGCGCTTCGTCCGGCGAGCCCGCGCGACTCCGCCCGGCTGCTCGTGCTCGAGGGCGCGGCGGAGACGCGTGACGCCTGCGTCGGCGATTTGCCGTCGTTCCTGCGCAAGGGCGATCTGCTCGTCTTCAACGACACCCGCGTCATCCCCGCCCAGCTCGAGGGCAGGCGCGCCGCGCGCGACGACGACGCGGCGGGCGGCTCTGGGGCGAGCATCGGCGCGACGCTCCACAAGCGCGAAGGGCCGCGGCGCTGGCGCGCCTTCATCCGCAACGCCAAGCGGCTGCGCGAAGGCGACAGCATCGATTTCGGCGCGGACGTCACCGCGCTGGCTTCGGATCGCGCCGAAGATGGCAGCTTCGCGCTCGATTTCGCCGGCGACGAGCCGGTCGAGTTGCTGCTCGAACGGTGCGGCCACATGCCGCTGCCGCCCTATATCGCCTCGAAGCGCCCCACCGATGCGCGCGACGCCGACGACTATCAGACGATGTTCGCCAGTGAACCGGGCGCGGTCGCGGCGCCGACCGCCGCGCTCCATTTCACTCCGGCGCTCCTCGCGTCGCTCGACGCCGCGGGCATCGGCCACACCACGCTCACCCTGCACGTCGGTGCCGGTACCTTCCTCCCGGTCAAGGCCGACGACACCGACGCGCACCGGATGCACGCCGAATGGGGCCGGATCGATTCGGCGACCGCCGAGCGGCTCAATGCGGTGCGCGCTGCGGGCGGGCGGGTGATCGCGGTGGGCACGACAAGTTTGCGCCTGATCGAAAGCGCCGCGGACGCGGACGGCTCGATTGCGCCGTTCGAAGGCGATACCGCGATCTTCATCACCCCCGGTTACCGCTTCAAGGGTATCGACGGGCTGGTCACCAACTTCCATCTGCCGCGCTCGACGCTGTTCATGCTGGTATCGGCGCTGATGGGGCTCGAGCGGATGCAGGCGGCCTATGCGCATGCCATTGCCAGCGGCTACCGCTTCTATAGCTATGGCGATGCCAGCCTGTTGCTGCCCTGAGGTGAGAGAGTCGATGCGCCTGTTCCTGCTGCTCGCAACCTTCGCCGCGTCACCCGCACTCGCGCAGCAGACCCCGATCCCCCCCGTGGTGCCGGTGCAGCCCGCCCAGCCGGCGGCGACGGTGATGGCCGAACCGGTCGCGATGATGATCGCCGCCTTCGATCGCGACGGCGATGCGCGGGTGACCCGTGCCGAGTTCGACACCGGGCTGCGCGCCACGTTCGACGCCATCGACACCGGCAAGACCGGCGCGCTCGGCTATATCGCCTTCTCCGACTGGTCCGAGCGCTGGCTCGGCGATCGCAACACGCTGCCCAGCCCTTTCGAGACCGACCGCGATGGCGACAACAAGGTCAGCTGGAACGAGCTGGCGGCGCGCTTCGACCTCTTCTTCGCCCGGTTCGATACCAACAAGGACGGCGTGCTCGTCCGCAGCGAGTTGCTCACCCTGCGCCCGCAGATGTTCGACCGCGATCCGCGCCGTCGCGGCCGCAGCGCGCCGCCGCAACCGTCGCGTAATTGAGGTCCTAGCATCTCATGCGCATGCCCGGCTAAACCAGCTGCAATGGCGGGACATCACGACCACGATCATCACCACGCCCATGCCCCGGCGGATTTCGGCCGGGCCTTCGCGCTGGGCACGATGCTCAATCTCGGTTTCGTCGCGATCGAGGGCGCGGCCGGATTCCTTACCGATTCGGTCGCGCTGCTCGCCGATGCCGGCCACAATCTCTCCGACGTGCTCGGGCTGCTCGTCGCCTGGGCGGGTGCCGAGCTCGCCAAGCGGCCCGCATCGAAGCGCTTCACCTATGGCTTTCGCGGCAGCTCGATTCTCGCCGCGCTGACCAATTCGGTGCTGCTGTTCGTCGCCGTCGGCGCGATCGGCTGGGAAGCGCTCAAACGCTTCGGCGATCCGCCGGCGGTGCCCGGCCAGATCGTGATGATCGTCGCCGCGATCGGGATCGTGGTGAACCTCGCGACCGCGATGCTGTTCGCGCGTGGCCGCAAGGGCGACATCAACATTCGCGGCGCGTGGCTCCACATGGCCGCCGATGCGGCGGTGTCGCTCGGCGTGGTGATCGGCGGCGCGCTGATCCTGTTCACCGGCGCCCGGTGGATCGATCCGGCGATCAGCCTCGTCATCGTCGCGGTGATCCTGTGGAGCAGCTGGGGCCTCGCCCGCGAATCGGTGACAATGGCGCTGCAGGCCGTGCCCGAGCGCATCGACGCCGAGGCCGTCGAACGCGCGCTGCTGGCGCTTCCCGGCGTCGCGCGTGTCCATGATCTCCACATCTGGCCGATGAGCACCACCGAGGCCGCGCTCACCGCGCATCTCGTGATGCCCGAAGGCCATCCCGGCGACGCCTTCCTGATCGATCTCCAGCACCGGCTGGAGCATGATTTCCGGATCGACCACACCACGGTCCAGATCGAGCTCGGCGAAGGCGCCGAATGCCGCATGCATGGGCGCGCGCATGGCTGATACCGGGCCCGAAACCGGAAACGCCGTCGCGCCCATCCGGCTGGTGATCTTCGATTTCGACGGCACCTTGTCCGATAGCGGCGACTGGTTCCTTTCGGTCGTGGACGATCTCGCGCGCAAATTCCGCTTCCGCACCGTCCAGCCCGACGAAGTCGAGATGCTGCGCCATCGCAGCTCGCGGGAGGTCATCAATTTCCTCGGCATAGCGCGGTGGAAGATGCCGCTGATCGCGCGGCATTTGCGCAAGCTCGTCGGCCGCAACGCCCACCGGATCGAGCTCTTCCCGGGCACCCCCGATCTGCTCGAGCAACTCGCCGCGACCGGCGTCAGGATCGCGCTGGTCACCTCGAACTCCGAGGCCAATGCCCGAAAAATCCTGGGGGAGCAGCACGCCGCGCGGATCGATTTCTACGCGTGCGGATCGTCGCTGTTCGGCAAGGCGCCCAAGTTCCGCCGCGTGCTGAAGAAGATGGGTATCCCGGCCGGCGCGGCGCTGGCGATCGGCGACGAGACGCGCGATATCGATGCCGCGCGCGAGGTCGGTATGCGTGCAGGTTCGGTGCTGTGGGGCTACGCCAGCGAGAAGGTGCTCGTCGCGCACGCGCCCGACACGCTGTTCCGCGAGCCGCAGGACATCGTCGCCTATGTCGCAGCGCATCGCTCCTGATCGGGCGCAGCCCTTCGCGCGATCGCCCTCCCTGCCCGCGCCTCAGCCGAGATGTATTGCCAGCCAGACGCTCGGTCGGTCCTTCGCGGTCCACGTCACCCAATGTTTTTGGCCTCGTGCGATCCAGACATGATCGCCGGCACGCAGGCTGACCTCGTCCGAATCCTCGATTCTTAGTCCCGCGGCGCCTTCGAGCAGTAGCACCCATTCGTCCTGCGCCTGCACCATCGGCTCGTTCGCGGGCGTGGATTGCCCGCGCGAGACGATTCGCTCGACGCGCACCCCCGGCCGCGCGAGCAATTCGGTGAACGCCTCGGTGCGTTTCGCCGCCGGCAGCCTCGTGCGCAGATTCTCGACCTTCACCCGGAAACGCGGTTTAGGCTTCGGTGGGGCTTCCGGCTTCGGCTGCGCCCGCGGCTTTGGCCGCGCTTTGGTCGAGCCCGCCGACTTGCTCCACGCATTGCTCGTCGCGCCCCGCAAATAGTCCTCGATCTCTTCGGCGCTCGCGCTGAGCCCCGTCTTCGCGATCCCGAACACGGGCACGCCACTGGCGTCCTTCAGCCCGTATTTGCCGAAGTCCCCACCCGGCTTGCGGCGCCGCGAGGTGACCAGCCTGAACCCGCGATGGGTCGCCATGGCGCGCAGCTTGTCGGTGGTCTCGTTCGGCATGGTCCCTCGACTCGAAGCAATGGAGGTGGCTAGGGCAACGTCCCATGTCGCTCCCGCGTTTCCAGTTCACCATCCACGCCACCGACGGCAAGGCCCGGCTCGGCACCATCGCAATGCAGCGCGGCGAGATTCGCACGCCTGCCTTCATGCCCGTCGGCACCGCCGCCACCGTGAAGGCGGTCAAGCCGCAGGACGTGCGCGCCAGCGGCGCCGACATCCTGCTCGGCAATACCTACCACCTGATGCTCCGCCCCAGCGCCGAGCGGGTCCACCGTCTCGGCGGGCTGCACAAATTCATGGGATGGGATCGCCCGATCCTCACCGATTCGGGCGGCTATCAGGTGATGAGCCTCTCCGAGCTGACCAAGCGCAGCGAGGAAGGCATCGTCTTCAAGTCGCATCTCGACGGCTCGCGCCATATGCTCAGCCCCGAGCGATCGATGGAAATCCAGCGCTTGCTGGGCTCGAACATCGTCATGGCGTTCGACGAACTCGTCCCCACCACCTCCACCCGCGAGGTGCAGGCAGCGGCGATGGAACGCTCGATGCGTTGGGCGAAGCGGAGCCGTGCCGGCTTCGACGCCGGCGGCGCGCACGCAGAAAGCAATGCCCTGTTCGGCATCCAGCAGGGCGCGCTCGACGAGGGCCTTCGGAAAGCCTCGGCCGACGCGCTGCTCGATATCGGCTTCGACGGCTATGCCATCGGCGGGCTCGCGGTGGGCGAAGGGCAGGAGGCGATGTTCGGCGTGCTCGATTACGCCCCCGGCCAGCTCGATGCCGCCAGGCCGCGCTATCTGATGGGAGTCGGCAAGCCCGACGACATCGTCGGCGCGGTCGAGCGCGGGGTCGACATGTTCGATTGCGTGCTCCCCACCCGCTCGGGCCGCACCGGTCAGGCCTTCACCCGCTCGGGGCCGATCAACATCCGCAACGCCAAATTCGCCGAGGATCAGGGCCCGCTCGACCCGGCTTGTGCCTGCCCGACCTGCGCCGGCTGGAGCCGTGCCTATGTCCATCATCTCGTCCGCGCCGGCGAGATTCTCGGCGCGATGCTGATGACCGAGCATAATCTCTATTTCTATCAGCAGCTGATGGCCGATCTGCGCGCGGCGATCGGCGAGGGGCGGCTCGCTGCATTCGCGGACGCCTTCCGCGCCGCCTATCGTGCCGCCGGCGACGCGCCCAAAGCTTGATTTAACCATAAGCTGTTTCGCGACGGGACGGCGCGGAATCGTAGGGCGAAGCCGTAAGCTTTTCGCGATATATGGATTGCCTACCGAGCCTTTGGGCTCGCATGGGGCGACGCGATTGTTCTGGCGGCGATTCACTCGAATGCAGGCGCGGGGCCTCACGGCGGCGGCGATCGTATCGCTGATCGGCGCCGGCTTTTCGGCCAAGGCGCTGAGCCCGGCTGCCCCGCCCGAGCTTCCCAGGACACCTCCGTCGGGCTTCGAGGCCGAGGATCATTTCCCCGGCGCCGCCTGGTACACCGCAGTCTCGGACGAAGCCGCCGTCGCCACCGGGACCACGGGAACCATGGCGCTGCCCGATCTGCCGGTGCCCGAGGGCGCGGTCGTCGATTCCTCGATTCAGCCCGCCGCGCCTTTCCACGTGGCCGGAAGCGCGATCGATCATGCCCGCGCGCTGCAATGCCTGACCCAGGCGGTCTATTACGAAGCCGCGAGCGAGCCCGATGACGGCCAGCGCGCCGTCGCGCAGGTCGTGCTCAATCGCGTGCGCCATCCCGCCTTCCCGGCGACGGTCTGCGGGGTGGTGTTCCAGGGCTCGGAGAAGCGCGGCTGCCAGTTCAGCTTCGCGTGCGACGGCGCGATGGCGCGGATCCCGTCGCGCGTGGCCTGGGCGCGCGCCGCCCGCGTGGCCGAGGCGGCGCTGGCGGGCAGCGTCTTCGCGCCCGTCGGCATGGCGACGCATTACCACACTTATGCGGTCACGCCGTCATGGAACCGCGCGCTGGTGATGACGGGCGTGTTCGGCGCACATTTCTTCCATCGCTGGAAGGGCTGGTGGGGCATGGCGGCAGCGTTCCACCAGGCCTATCGCGGCGGCGAGCCGCTGCCCGCCCCGCACCTCGCGGCGGCGACCGCGATGGCAGCGCTTCCCGCCGACCGCCCCCATCCGGCGCGCCCGCCTGTCGTCGCGCCGGCGGCGATTCAGCCGGCCTATGTCGAGAGCGGAACGCCAACCGCCGACTACGCGGCATCGACGCTGCCGGAGTCGCAAATCCTCGACAAATGGAAGGACAGCGGCAAGCCGCTGCGTTAAGCCGCCGCCGCGGACGCGCGATGGCGCGTCAATCCGCAGTTAAGCAAATAGCGTCAAGGGTAGCGGGCGCTCTCGCTGCGTGCGGCAAAGAGAGCGCCCGCGCTGCCGCGTGGGTCATCCGGGGGGAGATGACGCGGCAGCTATCGGCAAGGCTGTGGCGCGCGGTGCGAATGCCCGGCGCCCGGTACGACGAAACGCTTACAGATGCGGTACGGTCAGCAGGTCACCGCGGCGCGATCGAGACCGTGATGAGATCGCTGTACAAACCCGCGCGCTTGCCCGCGACGCTGCCGATCACGAAGCGCATCGGCAAAGCGTCGCGCGTCGGATCGGTCCCCGACGAACTATAGTTCGCCGTCGATGCCAGCGAGAGCGTGCTCTCGCCGACCATCAGCTGATACGGCACGCTCCAGTCGGCGTCTGCCATCTTGAGCAAACCATTGTTCTTCGATGCGAATTCGAGCCGATAGGCGCGCGTGCTCGCCACCGTCACCTGCAGCGGGATCTGCGCAACGCCCTCGCTGAGCTCGCCGAGATCGACCAGCGCCTGGCCGCCGTTGCGGCGATACTGGCCCGAAAGCCCGAGCACCGCCGAGGGCAGTACATTGACGCCGAGAACCAGCGAGCGCGAGGCGAGCATTTCCCCCTGCCCCCGCTTCTCGGCGATGAGCGTCACGCGTTGGCTGTAGAGGCCGTCGGCGACCAGCCCGTCCTCATCGACGGCGAACTGAAAGCGCACCAACTGCTGGCTGTGCGGGCGAACCACGATCGGCCGCTGGGTCGCGCGCCCGATCGTCCGGCCCGAGGTCGGCGTCGCGTTGCTGTTCGAGAACTGATCGAGCAGCGTGTAGTTTACGCGTCCCTGCCCTCCGTCGTGCGACAGGCCGAACGTCTCCTGGCTGACCACGAAAACGGGATCGAAAACGCAAGCTGCTCCGCCCTCGTTGTTGAACACCGCCTCATAGATCGCGATGGGTTCGCTGCTGGCGAAGGGATCGTAGCCCTGAATGATCCAGTTCGTCGCCCCACCATCAATGCGTAGCGCGCAATCGGATCGCGCGGCGGCGGGCACGGTTTGCGCAGAGGCGGGAACAGCGAAGACGAGCCCCGCAGCGCTGGCCAGAGTGGCGTAAATCAGGTTCTTCATAGTCACCTCAATTCGCCAACTTCAGGACTATCGTTTTGAGATCGACGAGACCGGTGGTGTCGGCGGGCACTCTGAATTCGAACGCCGCCGAACCTGATCCAAGTTCGACCCGATAGTCGATAGCAGGACGCAGATTTTGGATTGCGAAACGACCGACGGAATTGGTGAAGAACGGTATTGGTTCCTTGTCCTTCCCGTCCTTGGCAATCACGCGCCCGCCCGCCAACGCGACCGGGGTTCCATTCGGGAAGGTGAGGACGCCGGCGGCGCTAACGAACGCATCCGTGCCGATCTTGAGCTTGTAGCCGCTGTGATAGGGCGGATTAACCCGAACCGTGCCGGCCCCGATGTCATAGCCGGCCGGCGGATTCTCGATGTCGTACTGGATCGACTGGGTAACGTAGGAGCTAAGATAGCCGTTCACCGCTCCGCCAAAGGTGCCGCTCTTGCTCATATAGTCGTTGTTGGCGAGCGATTGCCCGGCGACCACGCTCCGGCCCTTCAGGTTGTCGTGCGCGTAGAGCACCGCGAAGCTGTCGTTGATGCGCCGCCCGAGGCCGAACGCGCCATCGGCGAACGCCAGCGAGGTGCCGACACGCACGCCCGTCACATTGTCGCTGCCGAACCTGCCGAGGCTCGGTCCGTAGCTGGCGTGGCTCAACGTGGCGTCGAAACGGTTCGCGATATAGTCCGCAAAGCCTTGGGCGCCCAGCGCATCACCGTCGCGATTGACCGTGGCGCCATAGCCGACGCTGCCGATCCGGCTCGAGGAGGTGTGCGTGTAGGATAGCGAACTGCTGTCGAGCGCGCCATCGTGCCTTGCCTCGAACCGGTCGCGATAGTTTGGCTGGAACACGATCGCGACGTTGAAGCCGATTCCCGATCCGCGACCCAGCCCTTGGTCGAAGCGCGAATAGTCGACGCCCCCGCGCACGCTCAGCTCGCGCGTCAGATTGTAGTTCGCCGAAACGCCGATCCGGTAGCTGTCGCGCCGGTCGCGGCTCTTCAGGTAACTGCCGGTGACGAGCGCCCAGATCCGCTGGTTGATCGCGCGCGTATATTGGCCGGTGATGTTGACGGCGTTGTTGTTGTCGGCGTCAGGGGAGGAAATGAAGGCATAGCGACGCGACAGATAGTCCACGCGCAGGGTCGCCGAATCCACGAGGCCGCCGCGATCGATCAGTTGCTCGAATCCCGCGCCGACCGAAACGCCGGCACCCGCCTCGCGTGAATGGCTGACGCCGCCGTCCAGCAGCAGGCGCGAGCCTCCGGAGAGAACGAACTGGGTCTGGCCGGTCAGCGTCTGAACATGCGCAGTCGCCTGCAGGCCGACGCCGACGGCAGGTGCATTCAGGAATGCCTTGCGGAAAAATCCCGAGAACGCGACCGGTCCATTGTATACCGGCGACTGTCCGAACCTCGTACTGATCGGGCCGACATAGGCCGCATATTCGAAATCGCCGGGGACGAGATCGATCGGATCGAGATAGGAGCTGTAGGCGAGCGACTGGACGCCACCGGCGTTGTCCCGCACCTCGATCTGAACGTCGTTGCTGCCGGAAAGCAGCGGCAGCGCGCTGAAATCATAAGCGCCGGCGTCCAGTCTGAGCTCGCGATACAACACGCCGTTACGCAGGATCCGCACGCTCGAATCGCGCTGCAGAATCAGCTGCCGGTTCGACTGCAGCACCGAAGACCGATAGGGGTCGAAGCGCTGGCGCTGCCGGCTGACGCCAATGCCCCCCATCTGGGCAAAGCCCTGCTGCCCGCGGATCTCGGTCGAGAGATCGCCGAGGAACCAGCGACGATATTGTGCCGGTTCGTCATAGACGAAGCGCGCGTAGTTGCGCTCGAAACTATAGTTTCCGGTGTTGGCAAAGCCCTGCTGCGCGAACTGCCCGTCGCCCTCGAACACAATCCCGCCATAGCGGATTGCGCCGTTGAGATTGAGCGCCGGAGGCGGCGCCTCGTTGGTGTTCCAGCGATAGGACTGGAACACATTGATGTTGAGGAACCCCGCGACCGACGCCGGTTCGATGTCCGGCTTGTCGTTGGGCGGGCGTGAAACGTCGAAAAGCTGCTGCGCGGCGCGTTTGCCCGGGTCGATCGTCAGCACGACGACCGCCAGGCTGCTGGGGTCATATTCGAAAGCGATACCAAGGGGAGCGAGATCCTCCGAGGTAACGTGGTCCCGATTCTGAAGCCGCTGGGTCAGCGCGCTACGCGCCTCGTCGTTGAGCAGCGTCTCGACGAGGCTCTGAAATGCCTTGGTGTCGACCAGCAACCGGTCATCGAACGTCAGACGGATCGTCAGATCGCCCAGGCTGCGCCGCTTGAACAGCAGCGGAACCGTCAGGTCGAGATCGCGGTCGTAGGGGTTGATATCCGGTCGGCCATATTTGCCGATGGGCAGCTTGCTTGCCGAATCCTGCCCAACTGTCGGCAGCGCAGCCTCGGGCGCAGGCTTCTTGTCGTTCGGAAGCGGCACCGGCGCGGTCTGCTGCGCAGGCGTCGTCGGCGTCGCGGGAGTTTCGGCTCCACTACGAGGCAGCGGCACCGAGACTTGCGCGCAGGCGGCGCCGCTGACCAAACATAGGCAGGCAGTCGTGCTGAGGAGCGCGTGGCGGCTCACTTCAGAAACTTCACCTGGATCGGTCCGGGCCCGAAGCCCTTCACGAGCGGGAGGCGAAACACGCGCGTGGCGCCACCACCGGCCAAATAGCCCGCGCCCGCATAGCGGTTGAGATCATCCGGCGAGAGAATGATGCGCAGCGGCTTGCCATCGAGGCCGGTGCCGTCGAGTATCCAGCGCAGCGACGACATCATCGCGTGCCGGCGGCCGGTATTCTTCAGCTCGATCTCGATGCCCTGCACCTTCGCGGGTGGCGGATCGCCGGGCTTTGCGGCCGGCATCGGGTAATCTTGCGGCTTGACGTAGACCGTCGAGACGTTCGGCTGTGCTCCGGGCGGCGCCACGACGACGAGCGCCTTCATGTGATAGACGACTTGCACCTGGGCACCCTGAGCCGACCCGTCGACCGCGACCGGAAGCTGGTTCACCGACAGATAATAGGCTTCGGAGGCGGGAAGATCGGCCGCGCCGACCCATTGCAGGCGCACGACCTGGCGCGCGCCCTGCGGCAATATCCCCTGAGGAGGGAATACGATGAAATTCTGATCCGCCGGCGTCTCCTTGACGGTGCCGTCCGGCTGGAAATCGATCTTGGTGATGCGGGTTTCGAAAGGGAGCTGGCCCGGGTTCAGGTTCTGGACCTCGATGCGGGCAACGGCGCCGGTGCCGACCGAGCTCATCTCCACCACCATCGGCGATACCCGCATGGCATAGACGGTCGTCGCGCAAATGCTGGCTGCAACAAGCACGCATGCCGAGCGGCACGCCGCTCGAGAGAGATTCTTCAACACTGGCAGGCCCCCGCCCCAATAAACAGACGCCGCTATACACCGGGCGCCCTCGGTAAAAAAAGGGGGAAGGTCACCCTTCCCCCTTTTCCGATCGATTAGATCGCGGTGGTCAGTTCGACCGTCACCTTGTCGGTGTAGTTGCCCGAGATCAGGGCCTTCTGCGGCTTCGGCGCCGTGATCGTCATGTTGAACGCCGACTTCCAGGCGCCGCCGGTCAGGCTGTCGGAGCCTTCGCCGGTGCTGACGTCCAGAAGGCGGCCGCTCTGCGAACCCGAACCGCTGGTGCTGGCAGTGCCCAGCCAGACGGCAGTGACGCTGTACGGGATCTTGTTCGTGAAATCGGCCGAGTTGAAGCCGTCGGTCGAGTCACTGACGAGGCCGTCCGAACCATTGGTCTTGGTGATGGTGACCGTGTTGTTGGCATTGCAGCCCGCCGTCGTGGTGGTGACGTTGGCAACTGCGGCCGAACGCATGTCGAACGCGTCGTTGAGGCTGGTGTTCGACTGGTTGTTCACACCGAGCACACCGAAGTTGAGCTGGTGGTTCGAGGTCTGACCCTGCGAGTAGAACGAGCAATCCTTCTGGACCTCGCCCGAGATGTCCCAGCTGTGCGAGACGGTCGGGCTGGCAGCTTCGAAATTGCCGGTGTTGAGGCCGAACTGGCCGTAGCCCGGGCCGCCGCCGAGAGCGACCTGGCCTGCGAGCTGGAGCGCGCTGACGTTGCCCGAATAGGCAATGTCGTTAGCCTGCGCGATACCGGCGGTCGAGAGCAGCGCAACAGTGGCTGCCGAGAGAAGCTTCTTCATGTGAAATCCCCACTTCTGGTTCGGCGCCCCCCGGCGTTATTGCCGAGTCGATCACCGAGGTTGGCATTTTAACAAGCAAAAACAAAGTATTCAATGAATATTAAGCTTGCTTGACCATTATTGCCCCGATGACGACGCAATAATGATTTCGTTCGTCAGAATTGATTCAAATCAATAACCGACATATATGCGACCCATTACTTATAGTTATTGTATTTATCAGTTTGGTGCGATCGTTATTTCGATCACTTCGCCATAGTGTCCTGCCAATAGGCCGGCTTCACTCGTGACGTTTTCCAAGCTGAGCTTGAGGAGAAGTCCATCCATGGCGATCCCGCCATTGCTGGAAATGGCCTGGCCGCCGCGGAGCATGCGCCCCTCGAATACCCGGGAGATCATCTCCGGGGTCGGGCGACGCACAGGAAGCTGAACATCCAGACTATAGGGAACCGAACCGGCATAAACGCCCTGGCCATTCGGCAGCTCGGAATGCGCCAACGCGCCGTTCTGCGCCTTGATCTGCATCGTGAACGGTACGTTGCAATCCAGCTGGATGCGCTGCTGCACGCCTTGATTGCCCGTAGTTCCGATACGCCCGAAATCAGTGGCCGCGATCGTCCCCATCTGGCAGCGCTGGGCAATGCTGCCCTGAACCGCGATGTCTACCGATTTCACATTGGCGATTTCCTGCGCAGTAGCCGGCGTGGCCGCAAGACCGACAAGGACCGCGGCACCGATCGCCGCTCCGGCGATACGGGCACGAACCCCATGGTGGGCTCGACGCATGAAGCTGTCTGGAAACGATCGCCGAGCGCCCTCGGGCACGGCATCGACATTATCCGCCGTCGCATCCGCAATACGGATCGCCTGCGCGGCCGACAGGGCACGCAAACGCTCGTTTTGCAGATGGCGCGGGCGGCTCCCCCCGGAGCACATACCCTCAACTCCCCGTCCCATCGTTAAGTCTTTAATAAGATTTTAACGGGTACGGAGTCGATGGAATTAAGTGGTTAACTCGTCCCGGATGCGGACGTTCCGGGGCTTATTGTTTATTAACAAGGACTTATGGCGCGAAAAAAATGCGCCCGGCTGCGCCTTGAACGTCAAAAAGCGGCCTCGGAGCGCCCGTTGGGGACGGCCTGCCACGCTGCGACTCGGCGTCTCGTCGAGTCCCGTTAACGCTTCACCGCAGGGGGTGAGCCTTTTCGGAACAGCAGCTTCGCGCCTTGCGTTGACATATTCTTAGATCATTAACCTTGCGTATCAATCATATTTTCAACGGGACATGAGATCAGGCCTGATCAGTCAGCAACGGGTGTTACGATGCCGATCAGATCTCTCCCCAAAATCACCGCGGGGCTCCTGCTGCTGTGCGGGTCCGCCGCAAGCGCCGAATCCAGCGGTACTGCAACTTTCACGCTGAGCCTCACTGTGCCGCGCGTCTGCACCGTGAGCCATCAGTCCGCGATCAGTCAGGCAGGCACCGGCTTTCGGCTCGGCGAATTGCGCGAATATTGTAACGTGGCCGGCGGCTACGCGCTTGTTGTCAACTACGCCCCCGGCTCCATGAAGGGCGCCGTGGTTGCGGTTGGCGAAGAGCGCGTCGTTCTCGACGGCTCCGGCCGCGCGATTGTCAGCCAGAGCCCGGGCCCGCGAATCCGCGCCCGCGAAGTGTTCGCCGAGCCGGGCGCCGCCGGCTTCGATACCGATCACCTCGAATTCGCCCTTGAGGCCACTTCGTGAACGCCGGCCGGGCGCGACGCAGGCTCTGCGCCGCTGTCCCGGATTGGAGCGCATCCGGATCGAAATCCATTTGCGCCGGTTTCCGAACGCCCCTTAGTTGGACGGATGGAAACCCCGGTCGACTCCGAAGGCCTTGGTGAGGTCGTCGATACGCTCATCGAAGCGCAGGCGCTTCTCGCATCGTCGATCTATGTCGATCTCGTGAACCTCGGCCTGCTCGATGCCGGCGCCGCGGCGCGGCGGCTTCATGCGCTCAGCGATATCGCGGCGAGCCCGTTGCATCGCCATCCCGATGTCGCCAGCGCCCTCGGCGAGCGCATCCGCAGCTATGCCGATGGTTTCGATCGGGCGCACCGCGAAGGCGGGCACGCGCCGGTTCAGCTGCGGGTGGTGCGCGGCGGCAAAGCCTGAATGTCAGGCGCGGTGCCGGCCGGCCTCCGCGTTCAGCTGCTCGTCCCCGCGCGACCGGTGCCGGCATAGCTCGGGCTTGAGCGCCCAGCCCTGGCCGCGGATCGACTGGATGAAGTCGCGGCCTCCGCTGGCGAGCTTGAGCTTCTGCCGCAGGTTGGAGACGAAGACGTCGATCGTCCCGATCGTCGCCTGCTCGCTGCCCGTATAGAGCGCACGGTGAATGTTGCTGCGCGAGACCGGCTGCGGCATCGCCTGCCAGAGCAGATCGAGCACGTGCTTCTCCGATTCGGTGAGCCCCACTTGCCTGCGCCCGACGCGATACTGATTGTCTTCCTCGCGATAGACGAGCGAATTGAGATAGTCGTTGCGGCCGTCGCGCGGCCTCCCGCCCTTCTCCAGCGCCGAAAGGACGAGGCCGACGAGTTCGTCACGATGCGAATCGAGCACCGCCTGCAACGCCGGCGCCTGATCCTCGCCTTCGCCCTGCGCCAGCCCCGAGGCGTGCCGGACGAGTTCGAGCGCATCGTCGACCGAGCGTCGGCTCTCGAGCAGCCGTGCCTCGGCATCTCGCAGGAGCTTCGCCAGGGAGTCATTACCAATGGGCACAGGTACGCAATCCCAAACTTCGCTTGGTTCAGCGGGTTACGACTCAATGGACCAATGTGCTGCCGAACAAAGGCGCGCGCCATAGGGAGCGACCCTGATACAAATTTGATTCAGACCCCACTGCTCGCGGGAAGATCAGCGCATCAATTCCATATCATCTATCGTTATTACGATCGAGCATGAAACGAAATTCTGCAAGCATATAAATAATTAACAAGATATCTCTAATATAATTAATTATTAAATAACTATAGCTTTCGGGGGATTTTCCCCGTGCCGGAAATCAATACGCAGCGGTCTCGCGCTCAACGCACGATACGGCGCTTAGCGCGGATTTGTAGCAAACCCGCCGCGGGAAATCGCAGCTTTGCCCGCTCCCGCGCCAGCCTGCACCGGCTTGCCTCGCCATGCGCGCATCCGGCAGATTCCCGAGGCCGCGCCGCCTTGCCCCATAGCGTGTCGAGGCGTAGCGCTCGGGCATGACCGACTCCACTGCCGCACTCGCCTATGTCGAGGCTCATATCGACGACAGCCTCGATCGCCTGTTCGCGCTGATGCGCGTTCCGTCGATCTCCACCGATCCCGCCTATGCCCAACAATGCCAGGCAGCTGCCCGTCAGCTCGCCGACGAGCTCACCGCGCTCGGTTTCTCGGCACGGGTCGCGCCGACGCCGGGTCACCCCATGGTCGTCGCGCACCATGACGGCGATGGACCCCATGTGCTGTTCTACGGCCATTACGACGTTCAGCCGGTCGACCCGCTCGAGCTGTGGAAGCGCGATCCGTTCGATCCGGTGCTCGAGACGCGGAGCGACGGCACCCGCGCGATCGTCGGCCGCGGCGCCTCGGACGACAAGGGCCAGTTGCGCACCTTCATCGAGGCCTGCCGCGCGTGGAAGGCGACTGCCGGCAGGCTGCCGGTCCGCGTGACCATCCTGTTCGAAGGCGAGGAGGAATCCGGATCCGAGAGCCTCGAGCCCTTCCTTCATGCCAATGCCGACGAGCTCAAGGCCGATTTCGCGCTGATCTGCGACACCTCGATGTGGGATACCGCGACGCCCGGGCTCACCATCGGCCTGCGTGGAATGGCCGGCGGGCAGGTGACGGTGCGTGGGCCTTCGCGCGATCTCCATTCGGGCCTGTATGGCGGCCCGGCGCGCAATCCGATCCAGGTGCTGACCGGCATCCTCGCGGATCTCAAGGACGACGCGGGTCATGTCACGCTTGCCGGCTTCTATGACGGCGTCCATCCGCTGAGCGCCGATGTCGAGGCGAGCTGGAACGCGCTCGGCTTCGACGCCCGGCAGTTCCTCGGCGATGTCGGCCTCAGCGTGCCTGCCGGCGAGGCGGGAGTCGGCGTGCTCGAGCAGAGCTGGGCGCGGCCCACCGCCGAGATCAACGGCATCTGGGGCGGCTATACCGGCGAAGGCTTCAAGACCGTCATCCCCGCCGAGGTGCATGCCAAGGTCAGCTTCCGGCTAGTCGGCGATCAGGATCCCGATCAGGTCTGGGCGGCGTTCGAGGACCATGTCCGTTCGCGCCTTCCCGCCGACTGTGCCGCGGAGTTCAAGGTCCGCGGCGGCTCGCGCGCGATCAGCCTCGCCAGCGACAGCCCGCCGCTCGCGGCGACGCGCGCGGCGCTCGACGCCGAATGGGGCAAGTCGGCGCTGCTCGCCAGCGGCGGCTCGATCCCCGTGGTCAATTCGATCCGCTCGATCCTCGGCATGGACAGCGTCATGGTCGGCTTCGCGCTCAACGACGACAATATCCACTCGCCCAACGAGAAGTACGACCTCAACAGCTTCCACAAGGGCATCCGTTCATGGGTGCGCATTCTCGAACAGCTGGGAGCGATGGCGAACGCGCGCGAGACCGCAACCGTCTGAGCACCTGCGGAGTTGACAGCACCCGTGCGTCGGCCGGATAGGCGGGGCATGGTTCCCCTTTCGTTCGGCGGTCACGAGTTCCAGGCACTCGCCGAGGGCGCGCTCTACTGGCCCGCCCGGTCGGCGCTGCTCGTCGCCGATCTGCACTTCGAAAAGGGCAGCTGGTTCGCGAGCAATGGCCAGATGCTGCCGCCCTATGATTCGCTGGCCACGCTCACGGCGATCGCGGCGCTGGCCGATCGCACCGGCGCGCGCGAGCTATGGTGCCTCGGCGACAGCTTCCACGATTCGGCGGGCTGCGAGCGGCTGCCCGCCGACGCGCGCGCGTTGCTGACCGCGCTGACCGGGCGGCTCGACTGGCGCTGGATCACCGGCAATCACGATGCGCTGCTGGTCGATCATTGCGGCGGCACGATCGTCGAGGAAGCCGAAGTCGACGGGCTGGTGCTGCGCCACGAGGCCGAGCCCGGCGATCCGCGCGCCGAGCTCTCGGGACATTTCCACCCCAAGCTCCGGATCAACATGCGCGGACGCCAGGTGTCGCGCCGCTGCTTCGTCGCCACTGCGCGCAAGCTGATCCTGCCCGCTTTCGGCTCGCTCACCGGCGGGCTCGACGCGCACCATCCCGAGATCGTCCGCGCGGTCGGCCGCGGCGCGCACGCGCTCGTCGCGCTCGAGGACCGGCTGCTGCGCTTCCCGCTCGCCGCCTGAATCCTAACGGCGGATCGTTCCCGTGCAGGTCATCGGGCCTGGCCCGCGCAAGATACATTCGGGCTTGCCGGTGATGCTGATCGCGCCGCTGCCCAGCGCCGATGCCCGCGCGGTGTAGCGCACGTTGACGCCGATATTGCCGCTGCCGTCGGAGGTGACATCCGCGTCGCCGGCGGTCAGCGCCCCCGCATCGATCGATCCGGTGCCATAAGTGCGCATCCGCGTTCGCGCCGCGCTGCCCGCGAGCGTGATCGCGCCGGTTCCGGTCAGGTTGACGAGCAGATCATCGGCGCGCACCGCCCGCACGTCGAGCACGCCGGCACCACTGAGCACCAGCTCGACGCGGCCGCCGCGCATCTCCGCCACCGTCACCCGGGCGCCGCCGTTGAGAGTCACCGCGCGAAGCGACGGCACCGATACGCGCAATCGCGGCATCGAGGCCTGTCCGGCGGGATTGCGCCAGGCGAGCGGTCCGGCGCTCACCACCAGCGTGTCGCCATTGGTCCGTACCGTGACCTGATCGAGCGCCACCCGGGCACCGCTCGCCACCGCGCGCGGCGGCCCGGCGACCACCTCGAGCTCGAAGGGGCCGTCGACGCGGATCCGATCAAAGCTCGAGACCATGAAGCTGCGCTCTTCGACGGGCGCCGCGGCGTTGAGCAGGAGAAGCGGAGCGAGGAGCAGCGATCGCATCGCGCGATTGTCCGCCCCCGCGCCGCTTCAGACAAGCCCTAGATGCAGCGCGCCTCGCCCGAGCCGACCGCGCTCACCGTGCATTTGGCGCCACCGCCGAGCTCGGCATCGCCCGATCCGACGATCGAGACCGACGCCGGCCCCTTCACCGTGCCGCGGACATTGCCCGAACCGGCGATCGAGACCTCGGCATTTGCCGCGGTCAGCCGCGCCGCCTCGATGTCACCCGAACCGGCGATCGAGGCCGAGAGCTTGGTGGTGGTGCCGGCGACGTTGAGGTCGCCCGAGCCGGCGATCGAGAGATCGGCGGCGTTGGCGCGCAGATCGGCGATGTTGAGGTTGCCCGAGCCCGTGATCACGCCCGTGAAATCGCCCTCGCCACGCTCGACGCCCATGTCGCCCGAGCCGGAGACCGCCGCGGCGGTGAGCTTGGGCATCACGACATGGATGCGCGCGCCATGGTCGCTGTTGAACCAGCGGTCCTTCGATTCCTTGCGCCCGACGCGCAGCGAACCGTCGACGACGCGGATGTCGAGCTGATCGAGCACCTTGGGATCGCCCTCGGCGGTCACCGCGAAGTTGGCGCCGGTCTTCACCTCGACATCGTCGGGGCCGCGAAGCTCGACGCCGGTGAAGCCGGTCGCCGCGAAGCTGCGCGTCCCGCCCGCACCGCTGGCCTGCGCCGCCTGGCCTTGACCCTGGCCCTGGCCCTCTTTCTCCCAGTTCGACTGGCATGCGGCCAGCGGCAGCAACGCGAGGATCAGCAACATACGCATTCCCTTCTCCCAAACTCGTGTGTTGTGCATGCAATACACCAGAAGTCCTGCAAGGAAAAGGGGCGGCCGTTGCCGGTCCGCCCCTTCGCGAAAGTCAGCCGATCTGCGCGTGCGTCAGGCCGGGACCTTGTCCTTGTTCCAGATCGCCGCGGCCTTGCGCAGGATCTCGAGGATCTTCTCGAGCGCGGTCGGCTCGTCGACTTCTTCCATCGCCGCGAGCTCGCGGGCGAGGCGGCTGGCGGCCGCTTCGAAGATCTGACGCTCCGAATAGCTCTGCTCGGGCTGGTCGTCCGCGCGGAACAGATCGCGGACCACTTCGGCGATCGACACGAGGTCGCCCGAATTGATCTTCGCTTCATATTCCTGCGCGCGGCGCGACCACATGGTGCGCTTGACCTTGGGCTTGCCCTTGAGCGTCTCGAGCGCTTCCTTGAGCGTCTTGTCGCTCGAGAGCTTGCGCATGCCGACGCTCTCGGCCTTGTTGGTGGGCACGCGCAGCGTCATTTTCTCTTTTTCGAAACGCAGCACGTAGAGTTCGAGCTGCATCCCCGCAATTTCCTGTTTCTGCAGCTCGATAACACGGCCGACACCGTGCTTGGGGTAAACGACATAATCGCCGACATCGAAGGACAGCGCCTTGGCAGCCATGTGCTAGAGACCTTTCCGTGAATAACCGGTCCCGAACGATTGCGGCGTCGGCCCTGGCGCGCGCGGCGCCCGGCAGGCGGTTCGGGACAACAACGTATGCTTCTCCGGGCGGAAGGGCGATTCATCGCCCCCGTCGCGGGCTATTTAACACGGTTGCAATAAAATTACCAGCCGCACGTCATCCCCGCGGTGCATTTATGTGCACTGCGGCGAAGATTTTCCGTGTCGGGTCGGGACGCGCGCGGTGGCGCGCGGGATCAGCTGCCCGTGCCCGGGTTCGCCGAGAAATACTTCTCGAACTTGCCGTCCTCGCCCTTGAGCGCGTCGGCGTCCGCCGGCACGTCGCCCTTCTGGGTGATGTTGGGCCATTCCTCCGAATAGGTGCGGTTGAGCTCGAGCCACTTCTCGAGGCCGCTCTCGGTGTCGGGCAGGATCGCCTCGGCGGGGCATTCGGGCTCGCAGACGCCGCAGTCGATGCATTCATTGGGATTGATGACGAGCATGTTCTCGCCCTCGTAGAAGCAGTCGACCGGACACACCTCGACGCAGTCCATGTACTTGCACCGGATGCAGGCGTCGGTGACGACATAGGTCATGGCAGGTCGGCTCCCCTGAGCGGCAAAAGTCTTGGCTGGCGTCCCTGCTATGCCCCGGATTCTGTGGCGTCAACGTTTCTGGGGGACTGAGTTTCCAGCCGGGTGTAAAGCTGCGCCGCCTCGGCGGGAGGCCCGCGCCGCCTCGGCAACGCCTCGACGCGAAGCGCGAGAACCTTGCCGTAGAGCGGGAAGACGATGATCGCGCCGACGCGCACCGGCACCGCCGAACGCTCGATCCGCCGTCCGTCGAGCCGCAGCGTGCCCTTTTCGGCGATCGCCTGCGCGGCGCTGCGCGTCTTGGCCAGTCGCGCGAACCACAGAAAGCGGTCGAGCCGGATGCTCTCGCCGTCAGCCACCGCGCAATCCCGCCAGCGCGGCAAAGGCATTGTCGTTGGGCGCCGCCTTCGGCCGCGCAATCGGAACGAGCCCCTGCCAGATCCAGCGCTGCGCCTCGCCCTCGGGCGTCCTGGCGGTCTTGAAGCCGAGCTGCGCCATCAGCCGCGCCAATGTCTCCGGCGTCAGGCCTATCGAGGTCGCGAGCGCGGGATCGGGGGTGAAGGGCTTGCGCCCCTGCCGCGCTTCGTGCGCCGCACGCGCGATCCGCTCGACCAGATCGACGCGCACCGCCTGCGCCCCGAGCGGCCGGAAGCCATGCGCGAGATCGGCACCGGGCGTGCCGCGCGCCAGCACCGTCGCGCCTTCGGGGGGCGCCTCGGCCAGCCCCATCAGCTCGCGCCGCCAGCGCGCCGCGTGCGGCTTGAGCAGGTTCGGCGCGAACAGATCGAGCGTTCCGATCCTCATGCCGATCGACCGCAGCCGCTTGCGCGCCTCGCCGTCGAGCCCCTCGGTCAATGCCGCGGCGGCGCGGCGCGGCAGCAGCCCGCCGGCGTCGAGCAGCGCGTTGGCGAGTGCGCGCAGCGCTCCGCCCGCCGCCGGATCGCGGCTCGCCGCGTCGAGCCTCGCCAACGCCGGCAGCTCCCGCGCGACCCGCTCGGCGAACCAGCGTTCCAGCCGCGCCTGCACCGCGCCCCGCGCCGGCGGGTCGAGCACCTCGAGCGCGCGATCGAGCACGATCTTCGGCCGCACCAGCGTCGCGCCCTGCCTGAGCTCGGCCACCGCCACGCCCTGCCAGACGAGCACCGCACCGACCTGCGTCAGATCCGCGTCGGCGGCGTCGATCAGCGCGGCGCCGCGCTTGCGATATTCGCCGGCGAGCCGCTTTTCGGCGGCCGCGAGCAGCATCCGCTTGTCCGCGGCGCGCGCGTCGGGCTGGACCGTGAAACGAAAGCCCTCGAGCTTGCCGAGCGGGTGTTCCTCCACGCTCACCTCGCCCTCGGGGCCGATCGTCACCGGCAGGTTCGAGGCGTCGGCGCCGATCTGGCGGAGCAGCACCGTGGTGCGCTTGTCGACGAAACGCTGGGTCAGGCTCGCGTGGAGCGCGTCGGACAGCTTCTCCTCGATCGCGCGGGTCCGCTCGGCCCAGTGCATCGGATCCTCGAGCCAATCGGCGCGGTGTGCGATATAGGCCCAGCTCCGCGCCGCCGCGATCCGCCCCGCCAGCGTCTCGACATCGCCGCCCATATTGTCGAGCCGCGCGATCTCGTCGGCGAACCACTGGTGCGGGACATGGCCTCGCGCTTCGGAGAGATGGCCGAACAGCCGGCCGACGAAGCGGGCGTGCGGATCGGCACCGAGCTTGCGGAAATCGGGCAGGCCGCATGCCGCCCAGAGCCGCGCCACCATGTTGGGCGAGCGCACCCGTGCGCGCACCCAATCCTGCTCGGCGAGCCGCTTGAGCACCGCGAGGTCGGTCGCCTCGGGCGCGGCGCGCAGCACCGCGTCGCGCGGTTTCGCCTCGAGGCTGGCGATCAGCGCGTCGATACTGGCCAGATCGGGCGCCCCCTCGCGCCAATAGAGCTTCTCGAGCCGCGGCACCTGGTGCGCCTCGAGCGCCAGCACTTCCTCGGGCGTGAATGCGTCGGGGCCGTCCTCGTGCAGCGCGCCGAACGTCCCGTCCTTCTGGTGGCGCCCGGCGCGGCCGGCGATCTGCGCCATCTCGGCGATGGTCAGCCGGCGCTGGCGGCGGCCGTCGAACTTGGCGAGGCTGGCGAAGGCGACATGGTTGACGTCCATGTTGAGCCCCATGCCGATCGCGTCGGTGGCGACGAGATAGTCGACCTCGCCGGCCTGGAACATCGCGACCTGCGCGTTGCGGGTGCGCGGCGACAGCGCGCCCATCACCACCGCGGCGCCACCGCGCAGCCGCCGCAGCGCCTCGGCGACGGCATAGACTTCCTCGGCCGAGAAGGCGACGATCGCCGAGCGCCGCGGCAGCCGCGAGAGTTTCTTCGCGCCGGCATAGCTCAGCGTCGAGAAGCGCGGCCGGCCGATGATCTCGGCATCGGGAACCAGCGCCTTGAGCATCGGCTTCAGCGAATCCGATCCGAGGATCATCGTCTCCTCGCGGCCGCGGGCACGGAGCAGCCGATCAGTGAAGACATGGCCGCGCTCGGGATCGGCGCCGAGCTGCGCCTCGTCGAGCCCGACGAACGCCACCTCGCGATCGATCGGCATGCTCTCGGCGGTGCACAGCAGCCAGCGCGCCTTGGGTGGCAGGATCTTCTCCTCGCCGGTGATCAGCCCAACCGATTCCACCCCCTTCAGCTTGACCACGCGGTCATAGACTTCGCGCGCGAGCAGCCGCAGCGGGAAGCCGATCATGCCGCTGGCATGGCCGCACATCCGCTCGACCGCGAGATGGGTCTTGCCGGTATTGGTGGGGCCGAGCACCGCGGTGATCGGCGAACGTGCGAACTGACTCATGTCGTTCACCAACATCGTTCCGAGTCAGCCCTTAAGCAACACCCCCTGATTGCGAAGCTTCCTTAACCATGTTGATTTATGGGGACATTCGAAGATGAGCATCCCTTTATCCCGGCGCCGGCACAGGTCGCCGCAGGGAGGGGAACGAAACGGGCTGCTTAATTTGACTTTAAACGCTCTATTCCACAGTGATCCGGTGTTCGCCGGGGGTGGCGGCACATTCGACGACGAGGTCTTCGGGGGGCATCGCGCCTTGTTCCTGCGTAACGATCATGGCCTGGAGCTCGGCGGCGGTGCATCCGCCGCGTCGGCGTTCGCGGTCGTGCCGGGAACCGCGCTCAGCACCAAACTCAAGCGCCGCGTCCTCGCCAATCTCGATCTCGCCCCCGATCTCGGCGCCCGCATCGGATCGCTGACCTGGTATCGCGGCGTCGCGACCTGCGTCGGGCTTTGCGCGCTGACCTTCCTGATGGCGCCCGGCTTCGAGACCCCGATCTACGGCACCGTTGCTCCGGCGCTGACCGGCGCCGAATATGACGCCGCCCGCGCGCAGGCGATCGCGCCGCTCGCCAAGGGTGGCACCACCGGCTACCGCGTCGCCGCGACCCGGCTCGTCTCGCCGCTGACCGACACCCCCGAGCGCCCGATCATCAGCCTCGACGCCAAGCTCGCCTCGGGCGACGCGCTGCTCAGCGTGCTGCGCCGCTCGGGCGTGGGCGCCACCGATGCCGAGCAGGTCGGCGCGCTGGTCACCAGGGCGGTGTCGTTCGACCAGATCCAGCCGGGCACGATGCTCGACATCACCCTCGGCCGCCGCACCGACAAGGCGCAGCCGCGGCCGCTCCAGAACATGGCCTTCCGCGCCCGCTTCGATCTCAAGCTCGAAGTCGCGCGCACCGGCAATACGCTCTCGCTCAAGCAGATCCCGATCGCGATCGACAACACCCCGCTGCGCGTCCAGGGCGCGATCGGATCGAGCCTCTACCGCTCGGCACGCGCCGCCGGCGCGCCGGCCAAGGCGGTCGAATCCTTCATCCGCACCGTCGCGACGCGCGTTTCGGTCTCGCGGCTCGGGTCGGACTGCAAGTTCGACATCATCGTCAAGCAGGCCCGCGCCGCCACCGGCGAGGTCCAGCTCGGCAATCTCCTCTATGCCGGGGTCAGCGGCTGCGACGAGAAGGTCCAGATGATGCCGTGGGAATCCGACGGCAAGATCGAGTGGTTCGACGGGCTCGGCAAGGGCAGCAAGACCGGCATGATGACGATGCCGACCAATGGCCGCTTCTCCTCCGCCTTCGGCATGCGCCGCCATCCGATCCTCGGCTATACCCGCATGCACCGCGGCGTCGACATCGCCGCGCCCTACGGGACCGCGGTCTATGCCGCGACCGACGGTGTCGTGCAGTTCGCCGGGCGCAGCTCGGGCTATGGCAATTTCATCAAGATCAACCATGGCGGCGCGTTCGGCACCGGCTATGGCCATCTCAGCCGCATCCTCGTCCGGGGCGGCCAGAGCGTGCGCAAGGGCCAGGTGATCGGCGCGGTGGGCAATACCGGCCTTTCGACCGGCCCGCACCTCCACTATGAGCTCTACAAGAACGGCGTCGCGGTCAATCCGCGCTCGGTGTCGTTCACCTCGATGCGCCAGCTGACCGGCAACGATCTCGGCGCCTTCCGCTCGAAGCTGAGCCAGCTGCTCGCCGTGCCCGTCGGCCGCGGCGCGCAGAAGGACGAGGACTAGGCGACAGCCCTCCCCGGACTATCCGGGCGTCACCGCGCCAGAGTGTTCTTGTAGATTTTCCCGTCCTTCATGATGACGAGGAAATTCCGCGCCGGATCGGCGATGAGCTTGATGTCCTGCAACGGATTGCCGTCGACCAGCAGGAGATCCGCGAACGCCCCCGGCTCCACCACGCCCAGCTTGCCGTGATAAGGATTGCGCTTGCCCGACATCGCCAGCAATTCGGCGTTGGTCGAGGTCGCCATCACCAGCGCTTCGGCCGGGGTGTACCATTGGGTCAGCGAGGCGAGGATGGCGCCCTGTTGCTGCGCGAGCGCGCGCGAGAACAGCACGTCGGTCCCCCAGGCGACCTTGATCTTGTACTTCTTCGCCAGCGCATAGGTGCGCCCGATCCCGGGAAAGACCTCGTCGGCCTTCTCGCGCTGAACCGAGCCGACCGGGAAGCCGGTCCGCAAGGCGTCGGGCAGCGGCTGCAGGCTCAGCCAGATGCCCTTGTCGGCGATCAGCCTCGCGGTGGCGTCGCTCATCAGGAAGCCATGCTCGATGCAGGTCGCGCCTGCGTCGATCGCGATCCGGATGGCCTCGTCGGTAAAGGCATGGACGGCGACATAGGTCCCCCAATTGTGCGCCGCCTCGACCGCGGCCCGCATCTCCGGCTCGGTGAAGGTCACCGCGTCGATCGGGCTGAACGGCGAGGAAACGCCGCCGCCGCCGGTCAGCTTGATCTGCGAGGCACCCTGCATCAATTGCTCGCGCACGCGCATGCGGACCTCGTCCGGGCTATCGGCGATCGCCATGCCCCCGAGGATCTCGCCGCGGGTGAGCTTGCCGGGGCTTCGCGGCAGATCGTTGAAATCGCGGAAATCGCCGTGGCCGCTGGTGATCGTGATCATCGCGCCCGACGGGTAGATGCGCGGCCCCACGACCAGCCCCTGGTCGATTGCCTCCTTGAGCGAGAAGACCGGCCCGCCGACGTCGCGGACCGTGGTGAAGCCGCGCATCAGCGTGTCGGTTGCCTCCGCCCCGGCGAGGAAATTGGTGTGGGCCGGCGGGCTGGACAACATCTCCGCCGGTGTCGGACGGATGAACATCGCGTGCCAATGCGCGTCGATGAGACCGGGCATCAAGGTCCGGCCGCCGCCGTCGATCACCCGCGCGCCAGCATCGGCAGCGATCGGGCTGGTCGAAATCCGCTCGATCCGGTTTCCGCGAACCAGCACGTTGGACGGTGCCGAGAGCGTCGCGCTCTTCCCGTCGAAGACGCGTACATTCTGGAAGAGCGTCGCTTCGATTCGCTCTGCGGGCGTCTGTTGCGCCGTACCCGGCTGCGAGAACGCGATCAGCAGCGCCACCCCCATCAGCATCGCTGCCAGTTGGACGAACAGCTGCAGGCGCGCACGCGCTTCGCGGGGCGGCTCAGTCGGCGGCGCATAAGGCATCACGGTGCTTCTCCCGGTCGACTGCCGAGGCGCCGTGGTTCCGTCGATGGAACGCGCGCGTCGGGGCCCGGGGAGAAGCTAGGCGGAGCTCCCTGATCGCACTATCGGAACAAATCCCGATCCGAAGCCGGATCGGCTACCGACAAGTCCCGATCCGGCGGCGCCCACAGGGGCCGGGCGTCGGCGCTCACTTCCCCTGCGAGCGCCAGCGCTTGATCGTGCGCTCGAGCATCTGCTCCTCGCCGCCGGTCTCGCGCCACAGCTCGGAGAAGAGCGGATCGTCCGAGGCCGGGCGCTTGCCGTCCTCGAGCCCGTCGAACAGCAGGCGGACCGGGGTCGCGACGCCTTCGCCGACCGCGATGCACTCGCGATTGCGCAGCGCCGGGATCGAATCGAGGAAGCCGCGCGCGCCTTCGGGCATCGCCGCCTTCACAAAGGCCTGGTCGCGCTCGTTGTTGAGCCGCATCGACAGGATCGTGCCGCACTGCGACAGCACGCCTTCGGCGAGATCCGACGGACGCTGGGTGATCAGGCCGAGCGAGACGCCGTATTTACGGCCTTCCTTGGCGATGCGGCTGAGGATCCGGCCGACCGACGAGCCATCGGCGTTGCGCTCGTTGGGAACATAGCGGTGCGCCTCTTCGCAGACCAGCAGCACCGGGCGCTTGGCCTCGCCGCGCGACCAGATCGCGAAATCGAACACCATGCGGCTGAGCACCGCAACCACCACCGAGGTGATTTCCGAGGGCACGCCCGACACGTCGATGATCGAGATCGGCTTGCCGTCGCCCGGCAGGCGGAAGATGCGCGCGAGAAAGTTCGCCATCGAATCGGCGACGAGCATGCCCGAGAACATGAAGGCGTAACGCGGGTCGCCCTTGATCTCGTCGATCTTGCTGCGCAGCCGCAGATAGGGCGCCGTGTCGGTCGCCTTGTCCATCTTGCCCATCTCGTTCTGCAGGATCTGGGTGAGGTCCGAGAGCAGATAGGGGATCGGCGCGTCGACGGTGAGCTTGCCGAATTCCTGCGCGAGCCGGTTCTTGCCCTTGGCGAGCAGGATGCACTTCGAAAGGATGTCGGCATCGACCTGGCGGTCCGAGCCCGCCGTGGTGAGGAACACCTCGCAATGCTCCTCGAAGTTCATCAGCCAGTACGGCATCTGCAGGTTCGAGACGTCGTAGAGCGCGCCGGTGGTCCTGAACGCGCTGGCATATTCGCCATGCGGGTCGATCATCACGATATGACCCTGCGGCGAGAGCTCGCAGATCCGGTGGAGGATCAGCGCCGCGGCGGTCGACTTGCCGGTGCCGGTCGAGCCGAGCAGCGCGAAATGCTTGCCGAGCATCGCGTCGACATAGAGCGCGGCGCGGATGTCCTTGGTCGGATAGACATTGCCGATCTCGATATGCGCGCGGTCGTCGGCGGCGTAGATTTGCTTGAGATCGGCAGTCGAGACCGGAAACACCGCGCAGCCCGGGGTCGGATAGCGGGTGACGCCGCGGCGGAATTTGTAGAGCTTGCCGGTGAGCTTCTCCTCGTCGCCCTCGCCGAGGAAATCGACCTGCGCGGCGATACGGTCGCCGGTCACGTCGAGGCGGAGCGAGCGGACATTGGCGATCAGCCACGTTCCGCCGACGCGCATCTTGACCTGGCTGCCGACCTGGCCGGCATTGGCGATCGCGACGTCGCTGCTGGCGCCGAGCGATTCGATCTCGGCAGGGTCGAACATCACCTGGCTCGACGAGCCGGCGATCTCGAGCACCGCGCCGATCGGGCGCGCCTGGGCGCGCGGCGACACGGCGTCTGCCGATGCGGGCGCGGCATTGTCGTAGGCGCGCGCGCCGAACTGACCTTCCATCGGATACTCCCCGGGGTTACCGGGCCATCATAAGGACCGACCGTAAATATTGGGTTGTCTGAGGATTGCCGGCGAACCCCGGCCTAGAAGCGCCGCCACAGCGCGCCGGCGCCCCAGCCGAACAGCACCGAAAGCGCCACCGCGACAAGACCATAGGTGACCGAATAGTCGCGTGCGCTGCTCGCGACGAAGCGCTCGAAGCCCGATTTGCGGATGTCGATCGGGCGGACGGCGGCGGCGAGCACGCGGCCGTTCTGGATCAGGAAGGTCTCGGCGGTGAAGCGCCCCACCGGCACGCGCGCCGGGATGGCGAGCCGCGCGCGATAGAGCACCCCGCCGGTGATCTCCACCGCGCCCGGCGCTTCGTAATAGAGCCCGCTGCGGGTGCGCAGGTCGACCAGCCCGCGATCGAAACGCTGCTGCACCTCGGGAATCGCGCCCGAGGCGGGCGAGAGCTGGAGGCTGTCGACTCCCAGCTCGAAGATCGCGCGGGTGCGTTCGTCGACGATCTGGCGCACCGGCCGCGACGAGGCGATCGCGTAGAAGCTCGGCGCGGAGCGGTAGCGCATCGATTCGGCGTTGAGCCAGATGCCCGCGACCTTCGCCTTTTCGCGCACGAGGATCGCCTGGGTCGGGCCTTTGACCACCACGACGATGTCGACCGGACCGTCCTCGGGATCGGGGGCGCGTCCGCGCGGATAGAGGATCGCGCCGAAGAGGAGCAGCTCGGCGCCGGTGAACGAATAGGCGATCTCGATATCGCGCTGCGAGACGTCGGGCACCAGCACCGGCTTGGCCTGCCCCATCAGCAAGGGCGCGCAGAGCATCAGCAGGGCGGCCGCGGCGCGCTTCACAGCAGCTCGACCGAGAAGATCTCGTCGGGGCGCCACGCCAGCCCGAGCAGCATCCGCGCCGCGACGCAGAGCACCATCACCGCCAGCACCAGCCGCAGATATTCAGGCTTCGCCTTCTGCGCGAGCCGCGCGCCGAGCTGCGCGCCGGCCACCGAGCCGAGCAGCAGCAGCGCGGCGAGGACGATGTCCACCGCCTTGGTGGTGGTGGCATGGACCATCGTCGCCACCGCGGTGACGAAGAGGATCTGGAACAGCGAGGTGCCGACGACGACCTGCGTCCCCATGCCGAGCAGATAGAGCATCGCGGGGACGAGGATGAACCCGCCGCCGATGCCGAGCAGCACGGTGAGGATGCCGGTGACGAGGCCGAGCAGCAGCGGGGCGAGCGGCGAGATGTAGAGACCCGAGCGGTAGAAGCGCCAGCGCAGCGGCAGCATCGCGACCAGCGGATGGTGCCGGCGCTTGCGCGGACGGGGCGGAACCGCGCCGCGTCCGACGCGGACCGCGGTCACCGATTCGTGGAGCATCAGTCCGCCGATCGAGCCGAGCATCACGACATAGAGCACCGCGATCACGGTATCGATGACGCCGCTCGCCTGGAGCAGGCGGAACAGCCCGGCGCCGACCACGCTGCCGATCACGCCGCCGGCGACGAGCACCAGCCCCATATGGACGTCGACGCCGCCGCGCCGGAAATGCGCGAACACCCCCGAGACGCTGGCGCCGGTGACCTGACTCGCCGACGAAGCCGCGGCAACGGTGGGCGGAATGCCGTAGAAGATCAGCAGCGGCGTGGTCAGGAAACCGCCGCCCACGCCGAACATCCCCGAGAGCAGCCCGACGCCGAGCCCGAGGGCCACGATCACCAGCGCGTTCACCGACAGGTTGGCGATGGGGAGGTAGAGATCCATTGCGGGCAGGCGATACCGCGTTTGCGCCGCCTTGCAAAAGCCCGGCGGCTAGAAATCGCTCCCCAGGGTCAGCGCCAGCCCCGAGCCCGGCCGGGCGTCGCCCGCGACACGCTGTCGCCAGTCGAGCGCGAGCCGGACCTTTTGCCGGCCGAGCGGCAGCGCGAGCGTTGCCGAGGGACCGATGTCGAGCCGCGCGGCGTCGCGCTGCGCCGCGCCCCATGCCCCGCCGCCCAGCCCGAGCCGAACGCCGCCGCCCACGGCCAGCGTCCGCGTCGCGCGCACCGCGCCATCGGCATAGGGCTCGGTGCGCCGGCGCCGGATCGCGCCCGCCTGACCATAGGATTCGAGCGCGAAGCCGGGCGCGATCGTTCCGTCGAACCCGGTGATCACGCCGACGCCGGGCCCGCCGGGCGCGCCGTCGAGCCCGAAGCGCTGCTCGACCACGAGCCGCACCGGCGCACGCGTCGGCTGCCAGTCGAGCCCGAGCGAGGCTTCGGCGCCCTTGCCGCGAAGCGGCGTCGCGATCCGCGCGAATGCCGCCAGCCGCCGGTCGGGAACCAGCGCATAGGCGAGACGAAACCCCGCCTGCCCCCCGCCGAGCTGGCTCGCACCTGGCGCGGCGCCGATCCCGGTGCCGGCGCGTGCGACCAGCCAGGCGCCCGCCGACCAGCGCGCAGGCAGATCGGGCATGCGAACCGGTTGTGCCGCGATCGGCAGCGGCGACACCGCGCTGCCCGACATCGCGGGCGCGCCATATTGAACGAGCGCGAGCAGCGCCATCTGGACACGTTCCGGGTCGGATACCGGACGCGCAGCGCGCGCAGGAACGCGCGGATCGATCGACCGCATCGCCCGGGGCCTCGTCACTGCCGACACGGCGTGGACGGGCCCGGCGTGGATCGGCACCTGGGCGGGCGGGCTCCGGTTCGCCGCGAGCGCGGGCGGGGCGAGCGCCTCGATCGCCTCGGGGAGCGAGCCGGTCTGCGACCAGAGCAAGGCGACACGGACTCCGATCCAACCCAGCGCGACCAGCACGAGGAAGCGGATCGGCCGCCCCTGCCCGGTCACGGCGCGGCTTGCCCGCACCGATCGGATCCGGCGAGATCGGGGAATTCATGCGCGGTCTTTTCCCAGCGCGGCGCCGCGCCGAGCAGGATCCGCGCATAGAGCCCGATCGCCCGCCGCGCCGCGAACAGCGCGACGGCGTTCCCGACCAGCACCCGCGGCACCGACCACAGGGCCTCGCGATTGCCATAGGCGTGCCGGACGAACGCCGCACGCACCAGCAACCGCCAGCCGAGCAGCGCGAAATTGGCCCAGAGCAGCAGCTGCACCCGCGGATCGAGCGCCGCCGCCGGGGTATCCGCGACGAGATGGAGCAGCGCCGATGCGCCCCAGAGGAGCAGCGTGGCATAGGCGATCGCGAGCACCGGCAGCGCCAGTGTCGCGCGGCGGTCGCGCATCCGCATCCAGTGATCGCCCGGGTTGAGCGTCGCGCGCCACCCGGTCCGGTCCCAGCCGGCGAGCGCGATGCCGGTCAGCCAGCGCGCCTTTTGACGGACCGCGGCATCGAAGCTGTCGGGGAACCATGCGCGCACCGCCACCGGCGGGCCGCCCGGCGCTTCGGGGACGCGGGCGAGGCACACCTTGCCGCCCATCGCGCTGATCGTCAGGCCCAGCTCATAATCCTCGGTAAGGCTGGTCGCGTCGAAGGGCGCGCCGCCGCGCTGGTCGGCGATGCCGCCGAGCACGTCGCGCCGGATCGCGCAGCCGACTCCGGCCAGCGGCAGTCCGGCACCGAGCGCCTGGCGCACGACCAGTGTTTTCGCGTGCTGCTCGGCGAACTCGTCGCAATAATGGCCGGCTACGAAGCGCGATCGTGGATGCGGCAGCGGCAGCACGGGTAGTTGCACCGTCGCGCAATGCCGAAGCCATGCTGCATAGACCGCGAGCTCGCGCGGATGGACGATGTCCTCGGCGTCGTGCAGCGCGATGCCGAGCGTGGCGAAGCCTTCCGCCGCCTCGTCGTGCACCAGCGTCCGCCACAGCGTGTTGAGGCATCCCGCCTTGGTGGTGGGGCCCGGGACCTCGCCGATCACCAGCCGGACGCGGGCATCCTGCCCGGCAACAGCCGCGACTGCAGCGATCGTCGCCGGGTCATTGGGATAGGTGCCGACATAGATGCGATAATCGTCGTGCTCGAACCGGGCGAGCGCGGCACGCAGCATCTGCCCGATCACGCAGGCTTCGTCCCACGCCGCGACGAAGATGACGATCCGGCCGTCTCCATCGGCGACGGGCGCCGGCTCCGGCGAGGCGCGCGGCCGGAAACGCAGGTTGAACCAGCGGCCGCCGTAGATCAGATCGACCAGAAGATCGTCGATTCCGCCGACGAGAAACCAGATCGCGGCGAACAAGGTCGCCTCGCGCGCAATCGCGTCTATCGCGGTGATCAGCACGGCCGTCCCTGCACCGCGAAATCTCCGATTCGGATGCAGTCATCTTCTGCATTGTTTATTAAATGATCAAGTTGACTTGCACCGCGCGCCGCCGATTCGACTCCGTTTCGGAGTCAGTCAATTCGCCGTTGGCCTGTCATCCGGCCCCGGCTAGGGTGCTGCCGCCACTGGGGGGAACACGTGCCATGAAGCTCATTGCCCGGCTCGGATTGCTGGCGCTGATCGCCGCGCCGCTCGGCGCCACGCTGGCGATGGGCGACAATAGCCCCCAGGTCGAGATGGCCACGCCCGGCATGGGCGGCGGCGCGATCGAGCGCTTCACCGCGCGCTTCAACCAGCCGATGGTGCCGTTGGGCGATCCGCGTGCGGCGGGTCCGTTCACGGTCGAATGCCCGGTTGGCGGCGAAGGGCGCTGGGTCGATCAGCAGACCTTCGTCCACGAGTTCGCCAGCCCGCTCCCCGGCGGCGTGACCTGCACCTTCACCTTGAAGGACAAGCTCAAGAGCCTCGCCGGCTATGCCGTGAGCGGCCAGACCAAATTCACCGTCGACAGCGGCGGCCCGATCGCGCGCGCGGTGCTGCCGAGCCGCTATGGCGGCGAGATCGAGGAGGACCAGACCTTCCTCGTCGCCGCCAATCTCGCGCCCAACCCTTCGTCGGTAACCGCCAATGCCTATTGCGCGGTCGACGGCATCGGCGAGAAGATCCCGGTCGACGTGCTGCCCGCCGATGTCCCTGGCAAGGTGCTCGCCGGGCTCGGCACCGATCGCTGGCAGGTCCAGAGCTTCCTCGAGGAAGCCGGGCTGCCCAAGGCGCTGCCCGCCAACGAGGCGGAGCGGGTAAAGGCCACCGCCAGCGTCGTCGCGCTCAAATGCCGCCGACCGCTGCCGCCGGGCCGCGACGTCGCGCTCGTCTGGGGCAAGGATATCGCCAGCACCTCGGGCCGCGCCGCGGGGACCGACCAGCGCTTCGACTTCACCGTGCGGAAACCCTTCACGGCGCGCTTCGAATGCTCGCGGGTCAATGCGCAGGCCGGGTGCAGCCCGGTACAGGACGCATGGGTGCGCTTCTCGGCCCCGATCCCGCGCGCACAGGCCGAGGCCATCCGCATCACCCTGCCCGACGGCAAGGCGCTGACGCCGGTCTTCTCCGACGAGGAGAAGCGCAAAGCGACGATCGCCGACATCAAGTTCAAGGCGCCGCTGCCCGCCTCGACGACCGCGAAGCTGACGCTTCCCGCCAACCTCGCCGACGAGAGCGGCCGGCCGCTCTCCAACGCGGCGCATTTTCCGCTCGACGTCCGCTTCGACGAGGCGCCGCCGCTGGTGAAGTTCGCCGCCGATTTCGGCATCCTCGAAGCCGCCGAGGGCGGCGTGCTCCCGGTCACCGTCCGCAATGTCGAGCCGCAGCTCGGCGGCAAGCAGATGGCGGTCGGCGGCCAGAGCCTGCGCGTCGCGGGCGGCGACGGCGAGGTCGCCAAATGGCTGCGCGCGATCGACGACGCCGCCGAGACCAAGACCGACGAGGTCCAGCGCGGCGAGGAGACGATCCGGATCAACCAGACCGGCGCCAAGCCGCTGCTCACCCCCGCCACCGGCAAGCCGTTCCAGGTCTCGCTGCCCGGCAAGGGCAAGGAGTTCGAAGTCGTCGGAATCCCGCTGACCAAGCCCGGATTCTATGTCGTCGAGCTCGCCAGCCCGCGGCTCGGCAACGCGTTGCTCGGCCGCAACGCGCCGCGCTATGTCGCGACCGGCGCGCTGGTCACCAACATGAGCGTCCACTTCAAATGGGGCCGCGACCAGTCGCTGGTCTGGGTGACCGCGCTCGACAGCGGCAAGGGCGTCGGCAGCGCCGAGGTGCGCATCACCGACAGCTGCACCGGCCAGCTGCTGGCGAAGGGCACCACCGATGCCTCGGGCCGGCTCGGCGTCCCCGCCGGGCTGCCCGAGCCCGAGACCTATTCGAGCTGCGAGAACGGCAACGCCTCGCCGCTGATGGTCTCGGCGCGCAAGGCCGACGATTTCAGCTTCACGCTCACCCAATGGGGCGAGGGCATCCGCCCCTATGATTTCGACCTGCCCTATGGCTGGCAGAAGCAGGAGCAGATCTTCCACACCGTGCTCGACCGCGCGCTCGTCCGCCAGGGCGAGACGGTGCACATGAAGCACATCGTCCGCCAGCCGATCGCGAGCGGCTTCGGCGCCTCGCCGGCGTTCACCGGCACGCTGCGCCTGTCGCATCGCGGCTCGGACACCAAATATGATCTGCCGCTGAGCATCGACGCCAACGGCATCGGCGAAACCGAATGGGCCGCGCCGCAGGGCGCCAAGATGGGCGATTACGACATCCAGGTGGTCCGCACCGAAAACGGCGACGAGAAGACGCTCTACACCGGCCAGTCGTTCAAGGTGGACGAATACAAGCTGCCGACGATGAAGGCCTCGATCGCGGGGCCGAAAGAGGCGGCGGTGCGCCCGTCGACGCTGCCGCTCGATCTGTTCGTCGGCTATCTCTCGGGCGGCGGCGCCGGCAATCTGCCGGTCGAGCTGCGCGTCGGCTGGTTCGAGGGCGTCAGCGCGCCCGACGGCTATGACAGCTACAGCTTCGGCGGCCGCGCGCTGACCGAAGGCGTGAAGCCGCTCAACGGCGATGACGAGACCGACGAGCAATCGACCCCGCTGCCGCCGACCCAGACCTTGCCCGTCACGCTCGGCGCCGACGGCACCGCGCGCACCTCGATCGAAGTCCCGCAGAGCCTCGATCAATCGACCAACATGCAGATCGAGATGGATTATCAGGACGCCAATGGCGAGATCCTGACCGCCTCGCGCCGCATTCCGATCTACACCAGCGCGGTCCAGCTCGGCATCAAGACCGATGGCTGGCTGATGAAGCACGACGATCTGCGCCTGCGCTTCGTCGCGCTCGACACCTCGGGCAAGCCGCTCGCCAACCAGGACATATCGGTCGAGCTCTACAGCCGCGAGATCCTCACCGCGCGGCGCCGGCTGATCGGCGGCTTCTACGCGTACGACAACCAGATGAAGACGACCAAGCTGAGCGCGACCTGCTCGGCGACGACCGATGCGCAGGGGCTGGCGAGCTGCCAGCTCGATCCCGGCGTGTCGGGCGAGGTCTATGCCGTCGCGACCACCAAGGACGCCAACGGCAATGTCGCCCGCGCGACGCGCTCGACCTGGCTGGTCGGCGACGACGATTGGTGGTTCGGCGGCGACAATGGCGACCGGATGGACGTCATTCCCGAGCAACTCGAATACAAGGCGGGCGAGACCGCCAAATTCCAGGTCCGCATGCCCTTCCGCGAGGCGACCGCGCTGGTGACCGTCGAGCGCGAAGGCGTGCTCTCCAGCTTCGTCGTCGGCCTCTCGGGCAAGGATCCGGTGATCGAAGTGCCGATGCCGGCGAGCTATGCGCCCGACGTCTATGTCTCGGTGATGGCCGTCCGCGGGCGCGTCTCCGGCTGGGCGAACTGGCGCTCGAACCTCGCGCGCGACTGGGGGCTGCCCTTCTCGCAGGACGGCGGCAAGCCGACCGCGACGGTCGATCTCGCCAAGCCCGCCTATCGCATGGGCATCGCAAGGGTGAAGGTCGGCTGGGAAGGCCATCGCCTCGGCGTCGCGGTGAAGGCCGAGAAGGCCAGCTACGCGGCGCGCGACATCGCCAATGTCGACGTGCAGGTGAAGAACCCCGATGGCTCGCCGGCGCGCGAGGCGGACGTGGCGTTCGCCGCGGTCGACGAGGCGCTGCTCCAGCTGGCCCCCAATGAGAGCTGGGACGTGCTCACCGCGATGATGGGCGATCGGCCGATCTCGGTGCTCACCTCGACCGCGCAGACCCAGGTCGTCGGCAAGCGACACTATGGCAAGAAGGCCGTCGAGGCCGGCGGCGGCGGCGGCGGCGATCTCTCGGGGCTCAACCGCGAGAATTTCCAGCCGGTGCTGCTGTGGAAGGGCAAGGTGCCGCTCGACGGCAATGGCCATGCCCGGGTGCAGGTGCCGCTGTCGGACGCGCTGACGTCGTTCAAGCTGGTCGCGATCGCCACCAACGGCGCGCAGCTCTTCGGCACGGGCGAAGCGAGCGTAAGGACGCAGCAGGATCTGAGCATCTATCCGGGCGTGCCGCAGGTCGTGCGCACCGGTGACAGCTTCGGGGCGATGTTCACGCTGCGCAACGGCTCGGACAAGCCGATGCGGGTGACCGCGACCGTCGCGCTCAACCCCGCGGTTGCCACCGGCAAGCCGCTGACCGTCGAGATCCCGGCGGGCGGCGCCGCGCCGGTGAGCTGGAACCTCACCGCGCCGAACCAGGCCGGCAAGCTCAGCTGGACGGTCTCGGCCCGATCGGCCGACGGCAAGGCCGTCGATCGCGTGACCGTGGCGCAGGACGTGATCCCGGCCGTGCCGGTCGAGACCTGGGCGGCGAGCCTCGCCCGGGTCGGCGAAGGCACCAGCTTCTCGATCGCCGCGCCGGCAGGGGCGCTGCCCGGCTTCGGCATGGTCGACGTGACGCTCGCCGACACGCTCGCGCCGCCGCTCCAGGGGGTGCGCGACTACATGGCCGCCTATCCCTATGGCTGCCTCGAGCAACGCACCTCGCGCGCGATCGCGCTCGGCGACGCCGGCATGTGGAACGGCATCGCCGGCGAGCTGCCCGCCTATCAGGACAATGACGGCCTGCTGCGCTACTTCCCCGGCGAATGGGCGGGATCGGAGGCGCTGACCGCGTACATCCTGTCGATCACCGGCGAGGCCGGACTGCCGCTGCCCGAGGCACCGCGCGCCAAGGCGATCGATGCGATGAAGGCAGTGCTCGACGGCCGGCTGCGGCGCGAGGACTATGGCGATGTCCGGCTCCAGCGGATCGCCGCCTTCGCGGCGCTGGCACGACAGGGTGCGGCGAACGCGACCATGCTCGGCCAGCTGGGCATCGCCCCGGCAGAGATGCCGACTGCATCGCTGACCGACTATCTCGCCGCGCTGGGCAAGGTGCCCGGGCTCGCCAATGGCGCGCAGCTGCGTGCCGCGGGCGAGGCGGAGCTGCGCAAGCGACTCGTCTATGAAGGCGCGCGGATCGACCTGAGCGACAAGGGCAACATGCCGTGGTGGCTGATGTCGTCGGACGACGAGGCCGCGATCAAGGCGGTGCTCGTCACGCTCGGTCGTCCCGGCTGGCAGGACGAGACCGCGAAGATGATGGTCGGCGTGGCGATGCGCCAGCAGCGCGGCCATTGGGACACGACCACCGGCAACGCCTGGGGCACGATCGCGGCGCGCAAGTTCATGGCCGCCTATCCGGCCGAAGCGATCGCCGGGATCACCACGGCCAGCCTCGGGTCCGCGACGATCACCCGGCCCTGGCCGCTGATGGAGCCGCAGCGCAGCTTCAGCCTGCCGTTGCCGGCGGCGACCACGCCGCTGGTGCTGCGTCAGGCGGGCGGCGCGGGTCCGTGGGCGTTCGTCCGAGTCAAGGCGGCAGTGCCGCTCACCCAGCCGCTGATGGCCGGGTACAAGATGACCAGGCAGGTCAGCGTGGTGCAGGGGCTGGTGCCCGGGCGCTACACGCGCGGCGACGTGATCAAGGTGACGATCAGCGTCGATGCCTCGACCGAGCGCAACTGGGTGGTGATCAACGATCCGGTGCCGACCGGCGCGACCGTGGTCGGCAATCTCGGCGGCCAATCGGCGATGCTCGCCAGCGAGGGCGGCACCGCCGAAGGCGTCGCGCCGAACTGGATCGAGCGCGGCCAGGGATCGTGGCGGGCCTATTATGGCTGGGTGCCGCGCGGCAGCTTCACCATCTCGTACGTGATGCGCCTGAACGCTGCCGGGCGGTTCAGCCTGCCGGCGACGCGGGTGGAGGCGATGTACTCGCCCGAGATTCGCGCGCAGCTGCCCAATGCCGTGATGACGGTGGCGGAGCGGTGACACTTCGCCCGCCGAAGTACCTGACGTGCTCCTGCGAAAGCACGAGCCCGGCGTTACAAACGAGTCGTGTGCCGCCCTGGGCTCCTGCTTTCGCAGGAGCCCGGAGCTAGTTTTATGGGCTTGTTGGCGAAGCTCGCCGATCTGGCAGGCAGGATCGACCGTTTCCCCGAAGCGCTCGCCGCATGGGTGCGCGGCCAGCGCGTCGCCTTTCGCGAACGCGGCTGGCGTGGGGTGTTCACGCCGATGCGCGTCGTGCTCACCGTGGCGGCGTTGCTCATCGGCACGTTCGTCACGCTCGCCTGGATCACCCGCCCGCCGCCGCTGCCGGGCTATGCGAAGGTGGTCGCCGACTGGCGCCCGTCCGAGGCGTGGCTCTACGACCGCAACGGCAAGCTGATCGACAGCAGCCGGATCGACTATCAGGCCCGCCGCCTCGCCTGGGTGCGGCTCGCCGATGTCTCGCAGGTGACCCGCGACACGCTCGTCGCCGCCGAGGACCGGCGCTTCCGCGCGCATCACGGCGTCGACTGGTGGGCGCTCGCCGGCGCGCTGCGCGCCCGCATCGAAGGCAAGCGCGCGCGCGGCGCCTCGACCCTGTCGATGCAGGTCGCCGCCTATCTCGCCCCCGAACTCGCCGCGCCGGGGCATCGCGGGACATGGGACAAGCTGCGCCAGATGCGCGCCGCGCGCGCGCTCGAGGCCGAATGGAGCAAGGACGAGATTCTCGAAGCCTATCTCAACCTCGCCGGCTTCCGCGGCGAGGCGGAGGGGATCGGCGCCGCGGCGCTCGGCCTGTTCGGCAAAACGCCGGCGACGCTGACCCGCGACGACGCGCTGCTGCTCGCGGCGTTGCTTCCCAATCCCGGCGCTGGCGCCACCGAAGTCGCGCGCCGCGCCTGCGCGCTCGGCCATGACGCGGATTGCGGACGCTTCGCCGCCGCCGCCGCGTCGATGCTCGGCCCGGCACGCAGCCTCGCGCTCGATCCCGGGCTGGCACCGCACCTCGCCGCACGGCTGCTGACCGAGCCGGGGGCGCGGATCACCTCCACGCTCGACGCACGCATCCAGGCCGCGGCGATCGCCGCGCTGCGCCGCCAGCTGCAAGGGCTGGGCGGCACCCGCGCACGCGACGGGGCGGTGGTGGTGGTCGACAATGCCAGCGGCGAGGTCCGCGCCTATGTCGGCGGGATCGGCGGCGAGAGCACCGCGCCCGCGGTCGACGGCGCCGCCGCCTATCGGCAGGCGGGATCGACGCTCAAGCCGTTCCTCTACGCGCAGGCAATCGAGAAAGGCTATCTCACCGCTGCGTCGATCCTCGACGATTCGCCGGTCCAGCTCGACACCGCCTCGGGGCTCTATGTTCCCCAGAATTACGACAAGGCATTCAAGGGACCGGTGTCGGCGCGGATCGCGCTGGCGGGCTCGCTCAACGTCCCCGCGGTGCGCACCTTGCTGCTCACCGGAGTCGACGCGTTCCGCGACCGGCTGTGGGACACCGGCTATCGCGGGCTGACCGAGGACGGCCAATATTATGGCTATTCGCTCGCGCTGGGATCGGCCGAAGTGACTTTGCTCGAGCAGGTCGCCGCCTATCGCAGCCTCGCGCTCGGCGGCCGCTGGTCGCCGCTGCGGCTGACCGCCACGGCGCCGCGCGCGCCGCTCCGCGCGGTCGTCTCGCCCGAGGCGGCGTGGATCGTCGCCGACATCCTTGCCGATCCCAATGCCCGCGCCGGCACCTTCGGCGTCGATTCGGCGCTACGCCTGCCCTTCTGGGCGGCGGCCAAGACGGGCACCTCGAAGGCGATGCGCGACAATTGGTGCATCGGGTTCAGCGACCGCTTCACCGTCGGCGTCTGGGTCGGCAATCTCGAGGGCGATCCGATGCGCGCGGTCTCGGGGACCAGCGGCGCCGCGCCGGTGTGGCGCGACGTCATGATGGCATTGCACGCCGGCGCGCCTGGCCGCGCCGCGCCGGCGCCCGCGGGGATCGAGCCGCGCGCGATCCGCTTCGCCGCGGGGATCGAGCAGCCGCGGCGCGAGTATTTCCTCAAAGGCACCGCGCTGGGCGAGGTGGCGAGCGCGCCGGCGGCGGCGCGGCGGCCGCGGATCGTCAATCCGGTGGCGGGCAGCGTCTATGCGCTCGATCCGGACATCCCGATCGATCGTCAGCGGCTGGCGGTGGCGGTGAGCGGCGAAGTGACCGGCCATCGGCTGTGGCTCGATCGGCAGGATCTGGGCAGCGCCGACGCCCGCCCGCTGCTGCTCCCGCAGCGCGGCCAGCACCGGCTGCGGCTGGTCGATCTCAGCGGCCGGGTGGTCGACCAGATCCTCTTCACGGTCCGCTGAAGATTCGAGTTCGCTACGGGAGCGAAATGCTTCCGCGCGCGTTGAACCGCGCGGTCCTACCCCTTTCGGGACCGTGCCCCAGGGCACCGGCCGCGCTGCCGCAATCGGCGCGGCCGAACCCCGGGGCGCCGGCGACGCCCCGGAGCCGGCTGATTCGCCGTGCTTACCAGTAGAAGCCGGGGATCACGCGAACGACCGTGCCGCGGCGCGTGTCGATCAGCAGCACGTCGTCATAGTGGCGGACCCAGCGCTGGTAGCGGCCCACCGGCGGCAGGCGATAGCGCCACGGATCGCTGATCACATAGCGCGTGCCCCAATAGCTCGGCGCGATCCGCACGCCGGCGCGGAAGCGGGTATAGCCGAACGGGGCGCGCCAATTGCCGCGGGCATAGACACCGCGATTGCGGCCGCGCCATTCGCGCCAGTCATTGTCGCCCCAGCGGCGATTGCGATCCTGCAGATCCTCGCGATATTCGCGATGCGCCTCGCGCAGATCGCGGCGTTCGTCGCGGACATCGCTGCGATCGCCGCGCCGCTGGGCGTCGCGCAGCTCGCGGCGTTCCTCGCGGATGTCCTGACGGTCGCGGCGCAGCTCGCGATTCGACTGGGCGCTCGCCGCGGTCGGCAATGCCACCGCGGGCATCGCGACGGCGGCCAGCAGGGCTGCGGTGATGATCTTCCTCACTGGATTCCTCCAAACTCTCCCGACCGGCAATTTCCGGCGTGGGCAGAAATTGGAGCAACGCCGCTGAACCGACTGAAAACGCAGTCGTCAGCTCTCAGAAAGGTCGTTACTGACCCGAACCGCCGGGCGCGCCCGCGCCGCCGGTGCCGGGGGCGCCGACCGTGCCGATATTGCCGAACAGATCGTCGAAGAAGCTGCGCTTGCGGCCGAGCGTCGGCGTCTTCTTGCCGTAGGGATCGACCGAGGCGATCATTTCCTTGCCCATCTTGTCGACCGCGGTGACGTTGCCGCTCGCGTCGAAGCGGACGCGGATCGTGGTCTGCTCGCGGACCTTGGGATCGCTATAGCCGAAATTGCGGCTGTCGCGGGAGACGTAGTACCATTCGCCCTGGTTGAATTGGCTGGTCAGCGTCGGGCGGCCGAGCGTCTGGAGGACCGATTCGCGCGTGTCGACGCCGGGCTGGACCGAATCGACCAGTTCCTTGTCGATCACATAGCCCTGGTGCGTCTTCATCGGCGCACAGGCAGTGCTGCCCAAGGCGACGAGGAGCGCGGCACAACCGGCCAGACGAACGGGGAAGGGCATCGAAATCTCCAGGCCAACGCAAGCAGGGCGCGCATTGCATCGCACGCCATTCGCCTCAATATGCGGCAAAATGCGGCCAAACAAGGTCGCGCCCCCGCTTTCACACGGACGAAGACCAAGATGGGACTGCTCAAGCGCCTGTTCGGCGCCCCCGACCGCGGCACCGCGCCGCAGCTCTATGCGGCGATCATCGCGCTCGGCCGCGCCCCCCATTGGTATGCCGAGGGCGAGGTTCCCGACACGATCGACGGCCGGTTCGACATGATCGCCGCGATCCTCGCGCTGGTGCTGCTGCGGCTCGAGGGCGCGCCCGAGGCGAGCGCGCCGAGCGCGGCGCTCGCCGAATGCTTCATCGACGACATGGACGGCCAGCTGCGCGAGATCGGCATCGGCGACATCGTCGTCGGCAAGCATATGGGCCGGATGATGGGCATGGTCGGCGGCCGGCTCGGCGCCTATCGCACCGGCCTTGCCGAAGGCAGCCTTGGCCCGGCGCTGGTCCGCAACCTCTATCGCGGCGCCCCGCCGGCCGAGGCCGCGCTGGCGCATGTCGAGGCCGGGCTTCTCGCGCTGCGCGACCGGCTCGCGGCGATGCCGACCGCGACGATCCTCGCCGGGGAGCTGCCGCGATGAGCCCCGAATTCGCCCGCCCGCACCGGCTCGACCAGATCGGCGCCGCCGAGACCGCGATCGACATCGCGGCGACCGCCGAGGAGCGCGCGGCGCTGGCCCGCCGCTTCGATCTCGTCGCGATCGACGCGCTGACGGCGCTCTTCGCGCTGCGCCGCGACGCCGCCGGCGTGCAGGCGCGCGGGCATCTCTCGGCGGCGGTCACCCAATCCTGCGGCGTCACCGGCGATCCGCTGCCCGCGACGATCGAGGAGGATTTCGCGATCCGCTTCCTGCCCGAGCCGGGCGAGGACGAGAGCCACGACGAAGTCGAGCTCGCCGAGGAGGATCTCGACACCGTCTTCTACACCGGCAGCGCGCTCGATCTGGGCGAGGCCGCGGCCGAGACGCTCGCGCTCGCGCTCGACCCCTTCCCGCGCAGCCCCGGCGCTGCGGCGGCGCTGCGCGAGGCGGGGGTGATCAGCGAGGACGACGCGGCCGCGGCGCCGCTCAGCCCGCTGGCGGCGGCGCTCAAGGCCAAGCTGGGCAAATAGCCGGCGTAGGAAATGCCGCACGAGTCGGCGTAGGATTTCGCGGGTCTAGAGTCGCAAGAGTCGCGGTAGAACGACTCTCGCGTTGCGCGGGTTGGAAATATTCTTGCGCGGACAGGTAGGAAATCGACGCTGTCAAAGAGCGCGGCCACGGCGGAGCCGGGCCGGCGCCGAGGGCAGCATGCGAAATCCTACATTGCAAGCGCGGGCGGACTGGCGGGGATTGGCGATCATCCGCCGCTGCTGCAGGCCGCGCCTCGCGCGCGGAATGTCCGACTTCGGGTGGTTAGCCGCCATTCGGGCCTTGGCGTGTTCGCAGATAGCGAACTGTCAGGCAGCTGACCACGAGCGTGAACGGTAAGGCGGCCCCAATGAGAATCAGTAGGCCAAATAGCATTCCAAAAGGCGGGGGATCGTCAGGAGCGAAATTATAGACGAAATCGTAGATTGCCCATGTAAACAGCAACCCCGGCGTCGATAAAACGCCGCCTACAACGGCGAGGAAGGAAGACTTTACCAGCCGGTATATGGTTGCGGCTGCAATCAGGGCCGCCATCAAAACTATTAAAGCAAACGGAGCGAACCCGAAGTCCATTCGATAAGCTTAACACAGCAAATGGCGTCCGCAACCGGAGCGTTAGCGGTCCGGCAGCTTTCGGCCGCTTCGCCGCGCGCGAACGACGGAGATTGGTGGTTAGCCGCCGTTTGGTTTGTGCGTAGCGCGAGCAGCGGCTGCAACAAACGCGCCCAAGTGAACAACCAAGGCAAGTAACAGGTAGCCGGTCGCGGCCAACAGAGTGAAATCTGTCATCATGCTGTCTGGCAGCAAGCCGGTTTCCCGCAAGTAGACCGATGATCCAACCCTGACCACCGCGATCGCGGCGGGAATAAATAAGAGGTGCGGGAGCCATCGCCACCGTGGGTCGACCCGCCTCTCCATCATCCAGATCAGGGCCGACGAAGATATCGGTATAAAGGACGCTGCAAGCCACGCGGCGATTGCCGACGCGGTTACTTTTTCAGCGACATCGTACGCGACTGCCAGTGAACTGAGCGTGGCATCAGCGGTAAGCAGGGTAATTCCCGCCACCGCAATTCCATATGCAACAAGTCCTCGGCGCTTCATCGCAGCAGCATCGTCGTCTATGCGACCGTCCGCAAGTCGGGCGGTAGCGGACGCCCGCTGCCAGCGCGCTGCTATCCCGCTCAACCTGGCTTGCGGCGCCGTGGACCCCGGCACAAGGCCGGGGTGACGAAGGAAAGGCCCACGGCAAGCGGCTGCGGGCAGCCTAGTCCGGCTCCACCCCGATCCCGCGCGCGAGCATCGTCGCCACCGTCTCGGCGATCGCTTCGGGGGCGACGTCTTCCTGCCAGACGCTGTAACGCAGGCCGAGGAACACGTTCATCCCCATGATCGCCCAAGCATGGACCTCGCTGACATCGTCGCGCACCTCGCCGCGATCGGCGGCGGCGCGCAGGCGCTTCGCGATGCGATCGGCGGTGGTGGCATAGTGCATGCGGAAACTCTCGGGATCGACGAACTCGGCCTCGTCGATGATCCGGTAGATCTCCTTGTGGGTGCGCGCGAAGCGGATGAAGGCCAATAAAGCCGCCTTCTCGGCCGCGATCTGGCCGGGCGCGTCCTTGAGCGCGGGCGCGACATGCTCGCGCACCTGCTCCGACATGTCGCGCACCAGCGCGCGGAACACATCGTCCTTCGAATCGAAATAGGTGTAGAAGCTGCCCAGCGCGACGCCCGCCCGCCGGGTGATCCCGCTGATCGAGCCTTCGTGGAAACCCTTCTCGCCGAACTCGACCGCGGCGGCATCGAGGATCGCGCGCAGCGTCTTGCGGCCGCGCGCGGTGCGCGGCTCCTTGCCGGCGCTCGCCGCATCGCCGTCCAGTCTCTGAGGTGTGGCGTCCGCGCCACTGCCGCCTGGCATAGCCTCTCCCCCCCTTCTTCCAAGTTGAAACCCGGTTCAGGTTTCAGTATAGCCTGTTTCGACAGCTTACAACCCGCACGAGACCGGGTCGAATTCTGGGGAGGAAAACCATGTCACGCCTGAACTCCGTCCGCGCGATTCTCCGAGCCGGCGCTGCCCTTGCGGCGCTCGCCGCCGCGCCCGCCTTCGCGCAAGACCATGATGCGAACGCCGCCGCCTTCGCGCAGGCCGCCGAGGAAGCCACCCAGGCCGTTGCCGAAGAGACCGGCGAAATCACCGTCACTGCGCGGCGCCGCGAGGAAAGCCTGATCGACGTACCGATCTCGATGTCGGTGGTCTCGGGCGACGCGCTGGTCCGCACCGGCGCGACCGACATCACCGCGCTGCAGGACAAGACCCCGAACCTGACGCTGCAGATCGCGCGCGGCTCGAACTCGACGCTGATCGCGTTCAGCCGCGGCGTCGGCCAGCAAGACCCGCTCTGGGGCTTCGAGCCCGGCGTCGCGCTCTATCTCGACGACGTCTATGTCGCGCGTCCGCAGGGCGCAGTGCTCGACATTTTCGACGTCGAGCGCGTCGAGGTGCTGCGCGGCCCGCAGGGCACGCTCTATGGCCGCAACACGATCGGCGGCGCGGTCAAATATGTCACCAAGCGGCTCGGCCATGATTTCGAGGCCAAGGCGCGGGTTTCCTATGGCTCGTACAACCAGATCGATCTGATCGGGCAGGTCACCGTCCCCGTCGGCGACATCCTCTCGATCGGCGGCGCGGTCGCGCAATATTGGCGCGACGGCTATGGCGAGAACCTGACCACCGGGGTGGACCAGTACAACAAGAACGTCCTCGCCGCGCGGCTCTCGGCCGAGCTGACGCCGTCGGACAATATCTTCGTGCGCGTCTCGGGCGATCGCATCCTCGACACCTCGCTGCCGCGGCACGGCACCCGGCTGCTGCCCAACGGCACCGACCCGATCTATGCGCCGACCGATAGCGTCTACGACACCCGCGCCGGCATCGGCGACGACAACCGCGTCGAGACCAAGGGGCTCTCGGCGACCGGCGAGATCGGCCTGACCGACACGCTGACCTTCAAGACGATCACTGCCTGGCGCGAGGGCCATACCGACACGCTGATCGACTTCGACAACACCGAGCGCCCGACGCTCGACGTGCCCGCGCAATATGACGACCGCCAGTTCACCCAGGAATTGCAGCTGCTCTACGAAGGCGATCGCGCGCAGGGCGTGGTCGGCCTCTATTATCTCAACGGCCGCGCCAGCGGCGCGTTCGACACCGTCGTCGGGCTGCTCAACACCACCACGCTGACCTCGGGCACGGTGCTGACCAAGAGCTATGCCGCGTTCGGCGATCTGAGCTTCGACCTGACCGAGCAGTTCAAGGTCTCGGTCGGCGCGCGCTACACCAAGGACGACAAGACCGGCACGGTCTTCCGCCGCAACTATACCGGCATCCGCAGCCCGGTTTTCGGCAACGCCACCGCGGTGCCCGGGCTGATCCGCACCGATTACACCAACAGCCGCAGCTTCGAGAAATTCACCCCGCGGGTGAGCGTGAGCTACCAGCCGAGCGCCGACCTCAATTTCTATGCGAGCTATGGCCAGGGCTTCAAATCGGGCGGCTTCGACATGCGCGGCGACGCGGTGTTCACGCCGACCACGGTCGACGGCTACGAGCCCGAGACGATCGATAGCTACGAACTGGGGATGAAGGGCGCGTTCCTCGACCGGACGCTGTTCGTCAATCTTGCCGGCTTCTATTCGAACTACAAGGACCAGCAGGTCACGATCCAGGTGCCGGCGCTGCCGAGCGGGATCGCCAGCTTCGTCGACAATGCCGGCAAGGCCGACATTTACGGGCTCGAGCTCGAGATGCGCGCAGTGCCGTCGCGCCATTTCACCGCGAGCGCGGCGCTCGGCTACACCCATGCCGACTATAAGGAGTTCCTGACCTTCATCGCCGGCGGCACCACCCCGGTCGACGTCGCCGATCAGCGCGCCTTCCAGAACACCCCCGAATGGACGGCGAACGTCTCGGCGACCTGGTCCGAAGACCTCGCCGGCGGCACGATCGCGTTCACCCCTTCGGTGTCGCTGCGCAGCGACGTCCAGATGTTCGAGATCGCGACTCCGGCGCTCGATCAGGACGGCTATGCGCTGGTCGACGCCGCGCTCAACTGGACCTCGGGCAGCGGCCGTTACCGGATCGGCATCGCCGGCCGCAACCTGACCGACACGCGCTACCGCGTCGGCGGCTACAATTTCCCGGGCGCGTTCACCGGCAATTCGATCATCGGCTATTACGGCCCGCCGCGCACCGTGACCGGGACGCTCGAAGTCCGCTTCTGATCCGGCGATCCTGCCCAACGTCCTTCGCGAGCCGGGTGTCCGATGACATCCGGCTCGCTTGCTTCGAAGGAGCCCCGATGCCCGCCAGCACCTCCGTTCCGAACCGCCGCTATCCCGCGATCGTCCTCGCGATGCTGCTCCTCGTCTACAGCTTCAATTTCCTCGACCGGCAGATCCTCTCGATCCTCGCCCAGCCGGTGAAGAAGGATCTCGGGCTCGACGACGCGCAGCTCGGCATGCTCGGCGGCCTCGCCTTCGCCGCGCTCTATTCGACGCTGGCGATTCCGCTGGCACTACTCGCCGACCGGACCAGCCGGACCTGGGTGATCACCGTCTCGCTGGGAGTGTGGAGCGCGTTCACCGCTTTGTGCGGCTTCGCGCAGAATTTCACGACGATGTTCCTGTTCCGGCTCGGCGTGGGGGTCGGCGAGGCGGGCGGGGTGGCGCCGAGCTACGCGCTGATCGCGGATTATTTCCCGCCCGAGAAGCGCGCGCGGGCGCTGGCGATCTATTCGCTCGGCATTCCGCTCGGCGCCGCGGGCGGGGTGCTGCTGGGCGGCTATATCGCGCAGAATGTCGAATGGCGGGCCGCGTTCGTCACCGTCGGCGTGGCGGGGCTGGTGATCGCGCCCTTCTTCCGGCTGATCGTAAAGGACCCGCCGCGCGCCGCGGCCAGGGCCGATGCGGCGCCGGTGTCGCAGGTGTTCGCGATCCTCGCGGCCAAGCCGAGCTTCTGGCTGATGGCGTTCGGCGCGGCGGCGGGATCGATGTGCGGATATGGCGTGGCGTTCTGGCTGCCGAGCCTGATGCAGCGCAGCTTCGGACTGACGCTGGTCGAGACCGGCCAGTTCTTCGGCGCGCTGCTGCTCAGCGGCGGCGTCGCGGGGATCCTGATCGGCGGCTGGATGGGCGACCGGCTGGGCGCGCGCGACCGGCGCTGGTACGCGCTGGCGCCGGCGATCTGCTATGCCGCGGGGGCGCCGCTGTTCATCGCCGGGGTGCTGTCGAGCAGCTGGCCGATCGCCTTCGCGCTGTTCCTGCTGCCGCAGGCTCTGGTCTATGTCTGGCTCGGGCCGGTGCTGACCGCGGTCCAGCATCTCGTGCCGGCGCAGATGCGCGCCACCGCCTCGGCGAGCTTCCTGCTGATCAACAATCTGATCGGGCTGGGGCTGGGCAGCTGGGCGATCGGCGCGCTGTCGAAGGCGCTGACCCCGGCTTATGGCGACGAGGCATTACGCTACGCGATCGCGGCAGGGCTGGGGTTGTATCTGGTCGCGGGCGCGCTGATGGCGCTGGCGAGCCGGTTCCTCAAACGCGACTGGGTCGACTAGACCGCGCCGAGGCGGCTGTTCAATCCTCCCCCGCCAGGGGGAGGTGGCACGCGCATGCGTGACGGAGGGGGCGGACTCACTGCGCTGCGTCGGAGAGGACATCGCCCACCTCCCCCTCCGTCGCCTTCGGCGCCACCTCCCCCTTGCGGGGGGAGGATTTGGGAACGCGTTTCGACCTAGTGCGCGGTGAGGCAGTTGATCGCCTCGCGCGCCGAGACGAAATGCCGGAACTCGCGCTGCGCCGCGACGCGCTGATACTGGATCTTCTGCAACGTACTGCCGGCGAGGATCGCGATGCGGTCCGAGGCGGGGGCGTGCTTGGCGGCGAGCATCGCGACGCGCTCGGCGACGGTCTGCGAGAGGAGCTGCGCGCCGCGCACGTCGATCAGCGTGCGGAACCGGCCATAGGCGATGCCGCTGCGGTTCATCGCGCGGACCGTCGCCTCGACCGCCTCGTCGAACCAGCCGACGGTCTCCTCATCCCAGAAGCCGTCAAAGGTGAAGCGGACATGACGGTGCGCGGCGTGAATCTCGGCCCGGAACAGGGGATTGGCCTCGATCGAGCGCAGATGCATTTGCAGATCGATGTCCAACGCGCGCGCCATTTCACCCTCATCCGATAATGGATGAGACTAGCGCGCGAGGCGTTGCCAATCGCTTAGCGTAACGACCGGCCTAGCGCTCGCGCGTCGCCGCGAACTTCACCCTGGCGTAGCGATCGGCGATATAGCCGACCTCCCACGCCGATTTGGCGAGGAACACCGGGTTGCCGTCGCGATCCCTCGCCATCGCGCCGCGATTGAGGCTGGTGAACTCCTCGAGATCCTTCGGATCCTCGGCCGACACCCAGCGCGCGGTCTCGAACGGCGCGGGCTCGAGCCCGGCGGCGACCTTGTACTCGGCATCGAGCCGGCTGAGCAGCACCTCGAGCTGGAGCTGGCCGACCACGCCGATGATCCAGTTCGAGCCGATCTCGGGATAGAAGACCTGCGTCACGCCTTCCTCGGCCATGTCGTCGAGCGCCTTGCGCAGCTGCTTGGTCTTGGTCGGATCCTTGAGCTGGACGCGGCGCAGAATCTCGGGGGCGAAATTGGGCAGGCCGGTGAAGCGGACATCGGCGCGCTCGCTGAGCGTGTCGCCGACCCGCAGCGTGCCGTGATTGGGAATGCCGATGATGTCGCCGGGAAACGCCTCGTCCGCCAGCTCGCGCTCGCGGGCGAAGAACAGGATCGGCGAATGGATCGCGATCGGCTTGCCGTGCCCGCTGGGCGTCAGCTTCATGCCGCGCTTGAAGGTGCCCGAGACCAGCCGCATGAACGCGATGCGATCGCGGTGGTTGGGATCCATATTGGCCTGGACCTTGAACACGAAGCCGGTGACTTCGTCGTGGCTGGGCTCGACCGGGGCGGGCTCGGCGGGCTGGGGCCGCGGCGGCGGGGCGAAGCTGGCGAGCGCCTCGATCAGCGAATCGACGCCGAACTCCTTGAGCGCCGAGCCGAAATAGACCGGAGTAAGATCGCCATGGCGATAGGCCTCGGCGTCGAACTCGGGATAGCCGACACCGGCCAGCTCGACCTCTTCGCGCAGCTTGGCGAGATTGTCGGCGCTCAGGATCGCGTCGAGCTGCGGATCGTCGAGCCCGCTGGTCTGGACCACCTTGCCCTGGAACTCGCGGCTATTGCCTTCGGGGAGCAGCAGGCGGTGGGTGGCGAGGTCGTAGATCCCCTCGAAATTGCCGCCCATGCCCACCGGCCAGGTCATCGGCGTCACGTCGAGCGCGAGCAGGTTCGCCACCTCGTCGAGGATGTCGAAGACCTCGCGGCCCTCGCGATCGACCTTGTTGACGAAGGTGATGATCGGCACGTTGCGCAGCCGACAGACCTCGAACAATTTCCGCGTCTGGCTCTCGATGCCCTTGGCGACGTCGATCACCATCACCGCCGAATCGACCGCGGTGAGCGTGCGATAGGTGTCTTCCGAGAAATCCTCGTGGCCCGGCGTGTCGAGCAGGTTGAAGGTGATCCCCTCGCGCTCGAAGGTCATCACCGACGAGGTGACCGAGATGCCGCGCTGCTGCTCGATCTTCATCCAGTCCGAGCGCGCACGGCGGGCGGCGCCGCGCGCCTTGACCTCGCCGGCGAGGTGGATCGCGCCGCCGAACAGCAGCAGCTTCTCGGTGAGCGTGGTCTTGCCCGCGTCGGGGTGCGAGATGATCGCGAAGGTGCGGCGGTCTTGCGGAGAGGGCATCTATGGGTTCCGTTCGCACCGAGCAGGTCGAGGCGCGATTCTGTCGTGCCGCGCGGTAGAAGAACCACCGCGCTTCGACAAGCTCGGGGACGAACGGATCAGGCGGCGAAGACCCTCCGCCCGCGCTCGACCGCCATCCGGTGGGTGCCGGCGAGGCCGGTGTCGCGCGTCTTGATCGTCTTGAGGAACTGCCATTCGCCGGTGACGCGGCGCGGGGTGACTTCGATCATCATATAGCCGCGGCGGCTGATATCGGCCCATTTGAGCTCGGGATTGGCGGCGACGAAGCCCTGCGCGACGACCTTCGGATCGGCGGCCATGTTGCCCTCCATGCCGTTCGAGGTGACCGCCTGCCCGGCGAACTCGACGCCGGCGGGCCGGCCGTCCTCGATCAGGCCATAGGCCCAGGCATTGTGGCTGTCGCCGGCGAGCATCACCAGATCGGCATCGGCCGCCTGCGCCGCGCGGAGCAGCCGCGACCGCGCCGCGGGATAGCCGTCCCAGCGATCCATCCACATCGGCAGGCCGAGGCGCGCCGCGCGGGCATCGTTGCGGAAGCTGGTGACGGTCTTGTCGCTGGCGTCGGGGCGGAGCCAGCCGACTGCGTCCTGCGGCATCACCGTCCGGCCGAGGATCGTGCCCATCCCGACCAGCTGCCATGCGGTGGTGCGGGCATTGGCCTTGAATGCGTGCGCCAGCCAGCTCTCCTGCGTGGTGCCGAGCATCGTCGCCGAGGGATCCTGCCAGACCCCGTCGCGGAACGTGGCGAGCGCGGCATCGGGATTGCCCGCCTTGAACGCCGCGTCGATATCGGCGGGCCGGGTGCGCGCGAGCAGACGCGATTCGGTGCGGTAGAGCGTCGCCAGCGTGCCGATCGGATAGGCCTTCCACGGCTCGTCCGAGACCGGCATCCATTCGCGATAGACCTGCATCGCGGCGGCGCGGCGCAGATTCCACTCGCCTTCCTTCGCGGGCTGGTGGTTCTGCGCGCCGCCTTCCCAGCTGTCGTTGCTCGATTCGTGATCGTCCCACAGCGCGACCATCGGCGCCATCTGGTGCAGCCGCTGGAGATCGGGATCGGCGCGGTAGCAGGCGTGGCGCAGGCGATAGTCGGCGATCGCGAGAATCTCGTGATCGGGCGCGAGCGTGCGCTCGGCGAGGACGCGGGCGTCGGTCGCCGCCGGCTTGCCGGCCTCGTAGATATAGTCGCCGACGTGCAGCCAGAGATCGAGATCGTCACGCGCGGCGGCATGGCCATAGGCGTTGAACCAGCCGAACGGCAGGTTCGAGCAGGAGAAGACGCCGAGCCCGAAGCGGCCGACATTGCCCACCGGCAAGGTTTTGGTGCGGCCGACCGGCGACTTGCTGCCATCGGGGGCGACGAAACGGTACCAATAGACCGTTCCCGGCTTGAGCCCGTCGACGGTGATCTTGGCGGTCCAGTCGCGCCACGGGCCGGTCTGCACCGTGCCGCCGGCGATGGGGCGGGTGAAGCCGGGATCGAGCGCCAGCTCGGCCTCGAGCCGGATCGCGCCGTCGCCCCCGGCGGGAACGTAGCGCGTCCACAGCAGCATCGAATCGGGCCCGGGCTCGCCGCTGGCGACATTGTGGGTGAACCCCTGCGCGCCGAGCAGATCCCCGGCGAGCGCGCGGCCGGCCGGGAGCGCGAGCGCGCCCAGCCCGAGCGCGGCGCCGACGACGAGACGGCGGCGATCGATCATCAGAACCATGTGCTTCTCCCGCTTCCGTTCAGCTCAGAAAGTGCCCTTGATCCCGACATTCCACATCGAGCCGTAGATGCTGTATTGCTGCACCCGGCCGGGGACGTTCGAGTAGATCACGTCGGGCGCGTTGAAGATGTTGCGCCCCGCCAGCATCAGATCGAAATTCTTCGACAGCTTGTAGTTGACGCTGACGTTCCACAGCTCGCGCGGGGCGTGGTAGAGGATGCCGTTGTTCGCGGTGGTCGGCGTGTTGCTCAGCGCGCTGGTGCGGTATTTGTCCTGCCAGTTGCCGGTGAGCTGCACGTCGAAGCCCGAATAGCTGTAGCGGAAGCCCCAATTGGCTGCCTTTTTGGGCATGTTCACGCGCTCGCCATCGGGATCGATCATCGTCAGCGAGGCGCGCATGCCGAAGCCCTTCAGCGCGCCGGGCAGGAAATTGAACTGCTGATCATATTCGAGGATCACGCCCTCATTGGTGCTGATCCCCGGCGCGTTCTGCGCGCTGCGGAAGATATAGCCCGGATAATCGCCCGCGCTGTAGCCGACATCCTCGGGGTTCACGGTGATGCCGGTGACCTGCATGTCCTTGATGTCGAGCCGGTAATAGGAAATCCCGACGACACCCGAGGGCTCGAGGAAATATTGCAGCCCGGCGAAATATTTGGTCGAGTGCTCGGGCTTGAGCAGCGTGTTGGGGACGCTGACGATCTGGGTGTCGTCGTTGACCGAGGTGACGCCGCCGAGATTGCCGTAATCGGGCCGCAGGATCGACTGGCTATAGGCGAACTGGCCGACGAGATTGTCGGTGAAATCGTACTTGATCCCGCCGCTCAGGAACCAGTCGTCATATTCGCCGTGGCGCGTCGACCAGGTGCCGCCATTATATTGGTAGAGCAGCCCCTCGACCGTGCTGACCGACAGGCCGGCGGCGGTGACGTCCTTGACCGGGCGGACATTGGCGACCCGCGCCCCGGTCTTCGTCTTCTCATAGCGCAGCCCGAGATCGAATTTGGCCCGGCCGACGCGGGTCTGGAGCTCGGCATAGCCGGCGAAGACGTCTTCCCGGACGCGCTTGTTGTTGTCGAGATCGCGCTTCAGATTGCCGACGGTGTCGGGCACGAAATATTCGGGATGCGCCGCGAAGATATCGTACATCGCGTAGTTGCTGTCGGCGCGCCAGTTCTGCTGGTTCATGTTGCCGGCATCGAAGCCGATGATCCGGAAATCATAATTGCGGGTCCACGGGATCACTGCCTCGGGCGTCTTCTGGGTCAGATCGCCGGTAGGGCCGACATATTGAAACTGGTCGTACGAGCCCTCGTTGGTGCGCCAGTCGTTGCTGCGCAGCCCGACGCCGCCGAGCGCGGTGAACGGCACCCCGGCGATGGCGAACTTCTTCTTCAGATCGAGATTGCCGCCATACATCTCGTTGACGGCATTGGATTCCGAGGTGCGGATGTTGTTGCCGATATCGTCGTCGCGGTTGAAGCTGGTCGGATCGCCCCAGGGCCGGCCGGCGGTCTGGTTGAGCGTCCATTCGTTCGAGCTCGTCGACGGGCGATCGAGCGTGAAGCCGATCCGCGTCAGATAGCTGTCGGTGCGCTGGAAAAAGCCCTTCGAATTGTCGCGGAAGTTGAATTCCGAGCTCGAATAGCTGCCGCGCAGCACCGCCTCGAAGCTGTCGTCCTTATATTCGAGCTTGGGCGCGACCAGCCATGCCGGGGTGCCGGCATAGCGATGCGAATATTGGGTGTGCAGCCGCGTGTTGGTCCCGTTCGGATTGACCACGATGTGCGTCGGGGTCGAATCGGCGGTGGCGCGCGACACCGTCGTCGTGCCGAAGATCAGATAGGTGTACTGGTTGAAATATTCGACGTCGTAGAACGAGTAGCTGCTCCTGAGCGACAGGGTCAGCTTGTCGCTGGCCTTGTAGTCGAGGCTGAGATTGGCGGCCTCGCGGTGGGTGAACTTCGGGCCCGGGCGCCACATCACCTGATAGGGCATGATCCGGCCGCCCGGGAGATAGGACCAGTCGGTCTGGATGCGATCCTGCTGGACGTAATTGGCGTTGTAGCTGGCGTTAAACGCCACGCCGAGCGTGCCATCGAGAAAGACGTCGGCATAGCCGATCTGCGCCGAGGGATAGATGCGCGCATGCTTGCGGTCGTCGGGGGCATAGGCCGAAGAGAAGCCCGCATCCGAGGTGCCGACCGCGCCGAGCTGGAAGCGGAGCAGCCGGCCCTTGCGCTGAAACGCGTATTTGCTGCGCAGATTGATGCTGCCGCCGGGCGAATCGGCGTCCATGCTCGCGGTCAGCGTGTTGTTGAGCTCGATCGAATCGATGCCGGTGATCGACATCTGCTCGAACGAATTCTGCCGGCCGTTATTGTTGTTCGAGGTGGCGGTCGCCATGCGCGCGCCGTCGGTGGTGAAGGTCGAATATTTCGGATCGAGCCCGCCGATGCGCACCGCGGTGGCGTCGACCTCGGTATAGTCGAGCGAGATGCCCGGCATGTTCTTCATGAACTCGCCGACATCGCCCATGGTGAGCGCGCCGAAATTGTCGGCGGCGACGACGTTCTTGGCGTTGGGCGCGGCGCGGCGCTCCATGATCGCGCTGGCCTGGCCCGAGCGGATCGCGGTGATCACCAGCTCGTTCGCATCGAGCGCCGCCGCCTCCGATGCCGCGCCGAGCTGGATGTCGAGCGTCGCGACCTGACCGGCGACGACATTGGCGACCAAGCGCTGCTCGGCGAGGCCGGTGTAGCGCACCACCACGGTCGCCTCGCCCGCCGGCACCCCGGTCAGGCGAAAGTCACCGTCATCCTCGGACAGCGCGCGGATCGACGTGCCTTCGACCTGGACTTCGGCGTTGCGGACAAATTCGCCGGTCGCGGTGTTGAACACGCGGCCGCGCACGCTGCCGGTGCCGACGCCCTGCATCTGCCCCGCCCCGGTCGACGTGCCCGCCGACGATCGCAACGTGATGATCTGGCCGTCATCCGAATCGATCCGGAGCGGCGTGCCGGCGATCAGCCGGCGCAGCGCGACGCGGACCTCCATGCGACCCTTCACCGCCGGCGTCGAAATGCCCTGCAGATCGCGCGCGGGGGCGACGATCTGGATCTGCGCCTGCCGCGCCAGCTCGGGGATGGCGCGGACCGCGGGCTGCGCGGGAATGTCGAAGACGCGCTCCTGCGCCTGCGCCGGCATGGCGATCGAGAGTGCGGCGACGGCGGCCCCGCAGGCGAGGACGGAGTGACGGGAAAACATTGTGGCAGACCCCCAATTGCCGCTTCTGTCGCGGCGTTCGGGGGTTGAGAGCCGCCGGCGATCTGGTTCCGCTACCGTGCCGGAAAATTTTTAACGCGGTGCGGCATCGCGGGTGAGGACGACCCGATCGCCGCGCTGCTCCATCCGCGCGTCGAACACCCGCGCGGTGGCGCGACTGAAGCCGACCGGATCATTGGCGGCGAACAGCCCGGTCACCGGCTCGCGGGCGAGCGCGGGATCGCGGATCTCGATGCGGATGTCGCTGTAGCGCGCGAAGGCCTCGGCCGCCTCGGCGAGCGTCTCGCCCTCGAAGGCCAGCCTGCCCTCGCGCCACGCGAGCTCGCGGGTGACGATCTCGGGCGCGATCGGCTGCGGACGTCCCGACTCGTCGAGAACCAGTCTGCTATTGGCGGGAAGCAGCGCGGCGCTCGCCGACGCGGCAGGATCGGGGGTCCGCAAATCGACCTCGCCGCGATCGACCAGCACGTCGACGGGCTTGCCCGCGAGCTTGCGGACGCGGAACCCCGCCTGGCCGGTGCGCAGCCGGCGGCCGTCGACCTCGACGATGAACGGGCGCGGATCGCGCGCGACCGAGAAATAGGCCTCGCCCTCGATCAGGCTGACGACGCGCGCGTCCGCGCCTTCGCGCACCCGGATGCTGCTCGACGTGTTGAGCAGCACGGTCGAGCCGTCGCCGAGCGGGACGAGGCGGATCTCGCCGCGCCCGGTGCGGATGACCGCGCCGGCGCTGGGGATGTTGAGCCCCAGCGCCACCAGCGTGGCCGAGAGCACGGCACCGCCGCCCCAGCTCAGCAGCTTGCGCCGCGACGCGCCCGGCGGCGTCGGTTTCGGCGCCTCGAACGCCGCCGGATCGAAATCCGGACCGAGCGCCTGCGCGGACTCGCTCATCACCGACAGCGCCTGCGCGCGGAGCAGCGCGCCCTTGCGGCGGGGATCGCCGGCGCACCAGGCCTCGAACGCGGTTGCTTCGTTGGGAGTCAGCGGCCCACGATCCAGTCGCGCCGCCCAATCGGACGCCGCCTGATCAATGTCGCGACTGGTTTCTCGCTCGGCCATCTAGTGAGGCAAACTCCGCTTCCATGCTCCTAGAGGTTTGGGCCCGTGCCTTTCCGCCACGCCCGAACCAATCAATCAAGAATCGGATGCCTCGTGAAATATGCGTTTCGACCGTATTCTCCGATATGCGCATCTGCGCCGCGATCTCGCGCTGTGGCAAGCCTTCGACCCGGCGCAGGATGAACGCCTCGCGCGTCTTGCCCGGCATCGCCGCGATCGCGCAGGCGAGCTGGCGCAATTCGTCGCGATCGATCGCGACCTGCTCGGGCGAGGCGGCGTCGTCGGGGAGCGCGAGCCGCTCGAGATCCTCGACGGCGTGGATCGGGACGATCCGGGTGCGCCGGACATGGCGGGTGATCACCGAGCGCGCGACCTGGAACAGATAGGCGCGCGGATGCTGGATCGCCTCGACGCTCTCGAGCTCGGCGAGGATCGTGTAGGATTCCTGGAGGATGTCGTCGGGATCGAGGCCCGGCAGCGCGCGCCGCGCCAGCCAGCCGCGCAGCGCGGGCTCGTGCGGCAGGATATGGCGCAACAGCCAGCGCGCTCTTTCCCTGTCGGTGCCGTTCATTGCTGACCCGCTGCCCGGATTGCCCTTCCGCGGCGTGCCTAGACGGCGATTGTGACACTCCGGCTGCTTCCGCGTGACGGCCGCAGCGCGCGGAGGTCAGAGATCGGGCAGCGTCTGCCCACCCTCGCCCCAGCCCTGCAGCGCGCGGCCGGCGGCGCGCTCAAGCAAGGTCGCGGCGTCGCGGATCGTGAAGCGCTTGGCCGATTCGAGATCGCGCAGCTCGCTCCACGTGATCGGCGCGGCGACGGGGGCGTTCTCGCGGGCGCGCGCGACATAGGGGAGCACCGCGGTGGCGCCGCGCTGGTTGCGCAGATAGTCGATGAAGATCTTGCCCTTGCGCGTCGCCTTTTTGAGATTGGCGGTGAAGCGCTCGGGCTCGGCAGTCGAAAGCGCGCGGGCGAAGCGCTCGGCGAAGCTGCGCACCGCGGGCCATTCGGCCTGCGGGACCAGCGGCACCACGACATGCACGCCCTTGCCGCCCGAGAGCAAAGGCCAGCTCGTCAGCCCGATATCGGCGAGATGGCCCTTGAGGTCCTCGGCCGCTTTCTTGACCATCGCGAAATCGAGCCCTTCGTCGGGATCGAGATCGAAGACGAGGCGATCGGGCTTCTCGATATCGGCGACGAGGCTGCCCCAGCCATGGAACTCGATCGTGCCCATCTGGACGCAGGCCATCATCCCGTCGAGGCTGTCGACATAGAGATAAGGCTCGATCGAGCCGTCCTTCTCGCGGACATCGACATGATGGACATGCGCGCCGAAGCTGCCGGCGTCGTGCTTCTGGAAGAAGCAATGCCTGGCGCGACCCTGCGGGCAGCGGACGAGGCTGATCGGACGATTGGCGAGCCAGCGCAACGCCGCCGGCGCGACTGCGGCATAATAATCGGCGAGCTGGCCCTTGGTGAGGCCTGCCTCGGGATAGATCACCCGATCGCGGCTGCTGATCTTGACGCTCGATTGCGGCACGGGCGGTGTCTCGGGAAGCGGCGCGGGCTTCTCGACGACGACGTCCTTCGGCTTCTTGTCCTCGCGCAGGCCGAGGAAGCTGGCGTGGCGGACGACGTTCTCGGCGGTGAACTCGGCAAAGGCCACTTCGGCGACCAGCTGCGGCTTGAGCCATTGCGCCCCGCGCGCCTCGGGTCGGGGGACCTTCGCCGGCGCGTCCTTCGCGCCGATCTTGTCGAAGCGCTCGCGCAGATCGTGGAGCGTCGCCTGGTTGAAGCCGGTGCCGACCTTGCCCGCATAGACCAGCCCGTCGGGCCCGTTGAGCGCGAGCAGCAGGGAGCGGAAGCCGCGCCCCTTCGCGCTGCTCGGCGTCCAGCCGATGATCACGAATTCCTGGCGCCGGATGCACTTGATCTTGAGCCACGCCTTGGTGCGCGCGCTGCGATAGGGCGCATCGGCGCGCTTCGAGACCACGCCCTCATAGCCGGCGCGGCACATCTCCTCGAACAGCTTCTCGCCGGCGCCGACGATATGTTCGGAGAACTGGATGCGCGTATCGGCGCCTTCGAGCAGAACGCGCAGGCGCTCCTTGCGCGCGAGCTGGGGCAGCCTGGTCGTGTCTTCGCGATCGGCGAGCAAGTCGAACGCGAAGAAGCTCAGCCCCTCGCCGCCATTGGCGATGGCTTCCTGCAGGGTCGAGAAGTCGGGCTTGCCGTCCTTGGTCGCAATGATCTCGCCGTCGATCAGTGCCGGTGCCGGCAGCGTCTTCGCTGCCTCGGCGATGCCGGGAAACTTGTCGGTCCAGTCGAGCCCGGAGCGCGTGTAGATTTTCGGTCCTTTGGCCCCGGTCGCGATCAGCGCGCGATAGCCGTCATACTTCACTTCGTGGAGCCACTGGTTGCCGGGCGGAACGCTGTCGACCAGCGTGGCGAGCTGGGGGGCGGTAAAGGCGGGGGGTTTGCTCTTCTTCGATCCTCCCCTGGACGGGGAGGGGGACCGCGCTTGCGCGGTGGAGGGGGCCTTCCGCGAGCGGGACGCGCGTGGCGCCCCGCCTCCACCAGCTTCGCTGGTCCCCCTCCCCGTTCCGGGGAGGATCTTTGCCTTTTTGCCCTCGGCGATCTCCTGCATCGTCCGACCGGTCTTGATGCTGGTGAGCGCGGTCTCGACCAGAAAATCGGTCGCGCCGGCTTCGGCATCGTCGATCTTGCGGAGCAGCCAGTTCTCGCTCTTCTCCTTGCCGCGCGGCTTCAGGCGGATGAGCAGCCATTCGCCTTTCATCCGCTCGCCTTCGAGGCGGAAGTGGAGATGGCCCTTTTCGAGGTCCTTCGCGCTCTTGCCCTCGACCGGCTCCCAGACGCCGTCGTCCCACAGCATCACCGTGCCGCCGCCATATTGGCCCTTGGGGATGGTGCCTTCGAAATCGGCATAGGAGAGCGGGTGATCCTCGGTGCGCACCGCGAGGCGCTTCTCGTCCGGATCGAGGCTGGGGCCGCGGGTGACCGCCCAGCTCTTGAGCACGCCATCGACTTCGAGGCGGAAATCCCAATGCAGCCGGCTGGCATCGTGCTTCTGGACCATGAAGCGGTTGCCGCCGGTGCGCGCGATCTTCCCCGCCGGCTCGGCGGTTTGAGTGAAATCGCGCTTGGCGTTGTATCTGGCGAGGGGATCGCGATCGGCCATGGATCAGGCGCGCTTCCGCGCCGGCGCCTTTTTCGCCGGGGCCGCAGCCTTTTTCGCCGGCGCCTTGACCGGCCTGGTCTTCACCGCCGCGCTCGACTTCGCCTCGGGTTTCTCCAGCGATTTCTTGAGCGCCGCCATCAGATCGACGACGTTCGAGCCGCGGCTCGGCGCGTCGTCGCTCTTGTCCTCGATGATCTTCCGGCCCTTGGCCTTTTTCTTGCGCTCGATCAGATCCTTGAGCGCATCGACATAGCGGTCGTGGAACTCCTTCGGATCGAATTTCGCGACCTTCTTGTCGATCAGCGTCTCGGCGAGGCCGAGCAACTCGGGGTCGGGCGCGGTATCGGGGATGTCGCGGAAATATCCCTGCGCCTTGTTGACCTCATCGGCATAGCGCAGCGTCTCGAGCACCATGCCGCGCCCGCACGGCTTGAGGCTGACGACATATTCGCGGCCGCGCAGCGCGAGCTGGCCGAGTCCGACCTTGCGCGAGCGCCGCAGCGCCTCGCGCAGCACGATGAATGCCTCTTCGGCGAGATCGTCGGCGGGGACGACGAAATAGGGCTTTTCGTAATAGAGCACGTCGATCTCGTCGGCGTCGACGAACTGGGTGAGCTCGAGCGTCTTCTTCGATTCGAGCTTCACCGCATCGATCTCGTCCTGCTCGAGCAGGACATATTGGCCCTTCTCATATTCGAAGCCCTTGACGATCTCGTCGACGTCGACCGGGCCGACGCCGGGGGCGACCTTCTCGTACTTGATGCGCTTGCCCGAGGGCTCGTGGATCTGATGGAAGCTGATCTGCGCCCCCGATTTGGTCGCCGAGTAGATTTCGACGGGGATCGAGACCAGCGCCAGCCGTATCTGTCCCTGCCAATAGGCGCGCGCGGCCATCGTTCGACTCCCTCGTTGCGAAGCCGATTCAATCCGCCAGAAGGGGAGTCGTTCCGATCTCAATTCCTCCCCGGAGGGGGAGGGGGACCGCGAAGCGGTGGAGGGGTAGTTGCCACAAGCGACGTCGCACGTGGAGATTACCCCTCCACCATCCTGCGGATGGTCCCCCTCCCCCTCCGGGGGAGGATCGGCTAAGCGGCAGCTGATGAGCACCACCGATCCCATTCAGCTGTTCGACACATGGTTCGCCGAAGCGCGGGCGAGCGAGATCAATGATTCGAACGCAGTGGCGCTGGCGACGGTCGACGGTGCCGGCCAGCCTTCGGTTCGGATGGTGCTGCTCAAGGGGCACGGGCCCGACGGCTTCGTCTTCTACACCAACCGCGAGAGCCGCAAGGCAGGCGAACTGGCGGCGGTGCCGCGGGCGGCCTTGCTGTTCCACTGGAAATCGCTGCGCCGGCAGATCCGCATCGAAGGCGGGGTGACGCAGGTGAGCGACGCCGAGAGCGACGCCTATTTCGCCAGCCGCAGCCGCGATTCGCAGCTCGGCGCCTGGGCCTCGGACCAGTCGCGCCCGCTCGACGCGCGCGCGACCTTCGAAGCGCGCTACGAGGAGATGCGCGCGCGCTTCGAGGGCGGCGAGGTGCCGCGGCCGCCGCATTGGGGCGGCTATCGCGTGACACCGGCGCGCATCGAATTCTGGCAGGACCGCGCGCACCGGCTGCACGAGCGGCGGCTGTTCGTCCGCGACGGCGACGGCTGGCGCGAAGGGCTGCTCTACCCATGAACCTTGCGCGGCGCGCGGCGCTGGCGAGCGTCGCCTGCGCGATCCTGCTCGGCTGCCTCAAGGCATGGGCGGCGTGGCGGACCGGATCGGTGGCGGTGCTCGCCAGCCTCGCCGACAGCGTGCTCGATCTCGTCGCCTCGCTCGTGACGCTGACCGGCGTCCATGTCGCGTCGCAGCCGGCCGATCACGACCATCGCTTCGGCCATGGCAAGGCCGAGGCGCTCGCCGCGCTGTTCCAGGTCGGGGTGATCGCGGTCTCGGCCTTCGCGATCCTGTTGCAGGCCTCGCAGCGGCTGATGGACCGCCAGACCAGCGTCGAGGCCGAATATGGCATCGCCGTATCGCTGATCGCGATCGGGGTGACGCTGGCGCTGACCCGCTACCAGCGCGCGGTGGTCCGCCGCACCGGATCGATCGCGATCGGGACCGACCGGATCCATTATGAATCGGACCTGTTCCTCAACAGTGCGGTGATCGTCGCGCTGGCGCTCGAAAGCTATGCCGGGATCGCCGGGGCCGACGCGGTGTTCGGCATCGCGATCGGGCTGTGGCTGTTGTTCGGCGCGTGGCGCGCCTCGGTCGACGCGATCGCCCAGCTGATGGACAAGGAATGGCCCGAGGAGAAGCGCCGGCGCTTCGTCGAGGTGGCGGCGCGCCACCCCGAGCTGATCGGGCTGCACGATCTGCGCACGCGGACCAGCGGCAACAAGGACTTCGTCCAGTTCCACATCTGGATGGATCCACAGATGACCGTGCTCGAATCGCACGACGTGGTCGAGCGGCTCGAAAAGGAGCTGGCCGAGGAATTTCCCGACACCGAAGTGCTGATCCATGTCGATCCGGAGGGCCAGGTCGACGAACCCGGCAATCCGCTCGCCGAGACCGATTTGCTCAAGGACACGCGATGAAGCTTCCCTTCGCCCAGATCGACGCCTTTGCCCATCGACCTTTCACCGGCAATCCGGCGGCGGTGATCCCGCTCGATGCGTGGCTCGACGATGTGGTGTTGCAGGCGATCGCGGAGGAGAACAACCTCTCCGAGACCGCCTTCCTCGTTCCCGATGCGAGCGGTGCGGCGGACTACGAATTGCGCTGGTTCACCCCCGCCGTCGAGGTCGCGCTGTGCGGACATGCGACGCTGGCGAGCGGGCACTATATCCTGGCAAGCGATCGGGAACGCGATCGCGTCCGATTCCGCACGCGGCAATCGGGCGTCCTCGAAGTGACGCGGCACGGAAAGGGCTATCAGATGGCATTGCCCGCCTATCCCCCCGTGCCGCAGCAGGTACCCGGGCTACTCGATGCGCTGGGCGTGGCGGAGGCCGAAACCCTGCGCCATCCGCGCGGCTACGACCTGACCGTGCTGGAAAGCGCCGAGGCCGTGCTGGCGCTGACGCCCGATTTTCGCGCGCTCGCCGCGATCGGCGACACGCTCAACATCGTCACCGCGCCGGGCACCGACACCGACGTGATCAGCCGCGTCTTCGCGCCCGCCGCCGGGATCGACGAGGATCCCGTCACCGGATCGGCGCATGCGGTGCTCACCCCTTATTGGGCCGAACGGCTCGGGCGGGATACATTCCGGGCATTCCAGGCGAGCCGCCGCGGCGGATATATCGCCTGCACGCGCGAGCGCGAGCGCGCGATCCTTTTCGGGACGTGTGTGACCGTGATCGAGGGGTCGATCCTGCTGCCGGGGCCTGTCGAGGTGACCGCCTGTTTCCCCACGTCCCGGCCGAAGTCGCAGTGATCGGCTAGACCGACGCCAACTCGGCGCGTTCGGTCTCGGCGATCCAGCCGCCGCCGAGCACGCGATCGCCGGCGTAGAGCACCGCTGCCTGGCCGGGTGCGACGCCATATTCGGGGGTCTCGAAGACCACGCGCCCCTCCACGAACCGCGCGGGCACCGGCTTGGCGAGGCTGCGCACCTTGGCCGTCATCGGGCCGGCATAATCGCCGCCGAGCCAGTTGACGCCTTCGATCCGCGCGGCGCGGACCGCGAGCGCGCGCTTGGGACCGACGATCACCTCGCGCGTCACCGGATCGAGCCGGAGGACATAATAAGGCTCGGGCGCCCCGCCGATCTCGAGCCCGCGGCGCTGGCCGACGGTGAAGTGGATCAGGCCCTTGTGCGCGCCGAGCGTGCGGCCGGACTCGTCGACGATCGCGCCGTGCGTCTCGGCATCGGGGCGCAGCTTCTTGACCAGCGACGCATAGTCGCCATCGGGGACGAAGCAGATGTCCTGGCTGTCGGGCTTGGCGGCGACGCCGAGGCCGAGCTCGGCGGCGAGCTCGCGCACGCGCGGCTTGGGCAGGCCGCCCAGCGGAAAGCGCAGGAAATCGAGCTGCGCCTGGGTGGTCGCGAACAGGAAATAGCTCTGGTCGCGCGCCGGATCGGCGGCGCGATGGAGCTCGGCGCCCGCCGGGCCCTCGACGCGGCGGACATAATGGCCGGTGGCGAGGCAATCGGCGCCGAGGTCGCGCGCGAGCGCGAACAGATCGGTGAATTTCGGCCCCATGTTGCACTTCACGCACGGGATCGGGGTGCGCCCGGCGAGATATTCGTCGGCGAAATCGTCGATCACCGTCTCGCGGAAGCTCGAGGCGTGATCGAAGACATAGTGCGCGATGCCGAGCCGATCGCAGACCGCGCGCGCGTCGCGGATGTCGCGGCCGGCGCAGCAGCTGCCGGCGCGGCCGACCGCCTCGCCATGATCATAGAGCTGGAGCGTCACGCCGATCGTCTCGGCGCCGCTCCGCGCGGCGAGCGCGGCGACCACCGAGGAATCGACGCCGCCCGACATGGCGACGACGATCCGCCGCTTCGCGAGCGGCCCGGCCAGTTGAAAATCTGCGGGAATCACGCCTGCGCACATAGGCGCTTGTCGCCGTCTGATCCAGTCCGCGCCCGGAAACACCTTGGCAATGCAGGTTAAGCGAGCGTTCCCGCCGGCTTTACGGGCCCTTCATCCTGCTTCGCTAAAGCTCGTCGACCAAGGGCAATCGAGACGGGATTCGTATCTGTGGATTTGAGCTTCGCCAGACTGGATCGCGACGTGGCGGTCACCGCCATGCCGACCGAGCTGGCGGTGCTGCTGGTCGGCGTCGCGGCGCGACAGGCGGCGAGCCCCACGGCATGCGCCCAGACCCGGCTCATGCTGGCGGCACCTGCCGACCTGCTGCTCGCTCCCGCTCACGGCGCTTTCCATCGCGCCGCTGCGCGGGCGCTAACCCGGCGGAAAGAGGAGTGAAGCCGGCGTTTACCGTGGCGTTTTAGCCGTTGTTCAAGCGCTGCCGATATTGGTCGTTGAAGTTGAGTAACGGGGGCCCCCGCCCCGATGAGGCAAGTAGATGATTGAAAACCAGAAGATCCGTCCTGCGAAAGTGATCGGGCCGCTCGGCGAGCCGCTGACGCTCGAAACGCTGCCGCCGCCCGAGACCACCCGCTGGGTGGTCCGCCGCAAGGCCGAGGTGGTCGCCGCGGTCAATGGCGGGCTGCTGAGCGTGGACGAGGTCTGCGAGCGCTACGGCCTCACCGTCGAGGAATTCGCCGGCTGGCAGCGCGCGATCGACCGCTCGGGCATGCCGGGCCTGCGCGTCACCCGCATCCAGCATTATCGCTCGCTCTACGAGCGTCAGCAGAAATACTGAATCAGCCCTCCCATCGGGCCTGAGCGGCGCGTTCCCGAGCCCCGGGGACGCGCCGTTTTCGTCTCCGCCACGGCTGAAGAGCTGGAAGGTTCCACGAGCGCATCGAAAAATCGATACGGAACCAACATAAGTGTTGGCGGATTTTTCCCTACGTCGCCCGGACCGCCGGGCTAGAAACGGAGGGACTTGTCATGGGTCTTATTGTTTGGCTCGTCATTGGCGGCGTCGTCGGCTGGCTGGCGAGCATCGTCATGCGTACGGATGCCCAGCAGGGCATCTTCCTCAACGTCGTGGTCGGCATCGTCGGCGCGTTCATCGGTGGCCTGCTGTTCGGCGGCTCGATCAACAATGGCGCGATCACCCCGATGACCTTCCTCGTCTCGCTGGTGGGTGCGATCATCCTGCTCGCGATCGTCAACCTGGTGCGTCGCGGCGCGGTTCGCTAACCCCGGCACGCACAACCAAAAGGGGCCGCCCGGCGACGGGCGGCCCCTTTTTCGTGCGCGCTACTTCAGGACGAAGCGCACCGCGAGGGTAACGCGCAGCTCCTGCTCGCCCGGGGCGATCTCGGTCGCCTTGTCGGCGGCGAAGCTCTGCGCGCGCGCCATCATCACCGGCATCGGCGGCGGCATCGCATTGCTCTCGGAGATCGACAGGATGCGATCGACCCGCAGCCCCGCGGCCTTGGCGTAGAGCTCGGCGCGCGCCCGCGCGGTGGCGACTGCGGCGGTGCGCGCCTCGTCGAGCGCGGCTTCGGGCTTCTCGATCAGGAGATTGGGACCCGAGATGTTGTTGGCGCCCTGCCTGACCAGCGCATCGAGGATCGCGCCGCTCTTCGCGATGTCGCGGAAGCGCACGCTCACCTGATTGCTCGCCTGATAGCCCGTGATCACCGGCGGCTCGTTCTGCGCGTAGCGATATTGCGGGCTGAGCGTCAGGTTCGCGGTCTGGATGTCGCGCTCGGCGATGCCGGCGCGGCGCAGCGCCGCCAGCACCGACGCCATGCGCGTGCTGTTCTGGCGCATCGCCTCGTCCGCCCCCGCGGCCTGGGTGACCACCCCCGCCTGAATCATCGCGAGATCGGGGGTGCGCGTGCTGACGCCCTCCGCCGAGACCTCGAGCATGGTGCCGTCAAGCGGCAGCATCATCGGCCGCGCCTCCTGCGCCGAGGCGGGCGGCGCCGCGAGGCCGAGGGCGGCGGCGGTGGCGAACAGTGCGAAGCGAATCATCGATACTCTCCCGGAATGACCATCCCGTCCGCCCCTGCATCATGCCGGACGCACCGAAGCTGAACGGACGCGAAGGCTCGCGTTCAGATCCGCCGCGCCATGATCAACCGATAGGCGGCGAGAAGGATCACGGCGCCGCCGGCGGCGGCGGCATAGGCCTGCAGCCGGCTGTGCCCGAGATCGATGCCGAGCAGCTGGGAGATGTAGAATGCGAGCATCGCGCCGACGATGCCGACGAGGATGGTGACGATGATGCCGCCCGGATCGCGGCCCGGCATGATCAACTTGCCGAGCGCCCCGGCGACGAGACCGATGAGAAGCCAGCCGAGGATACCCTGGGGCATGCGATCCCTCCGTTGCGCCCGTTTTTCGGGCTGGAAACCAGCGTCGCGCCGCATGCTCGCTATTGCAACCGTTTCTTGGGCCCAACGATCGCGATCTTGCGAAAAAGGCCCAGAACGGGCATTGCGCGCCGCACAAAGCGAAACGGCTCTTGTGGGCAGTGCTTTATTCATCTAATACAGTGCGATCAAGAGGGGCATCGGCCATCGCGGCCGGACAGGAAGCTCGCACATGAACTATGAGGCAGGGATGTTCGGACGACAGGAGCGGCTGGAGTTCACCGGCGAGGAAACCACGCGCAAGAGCCGGCGCTGGCTGTGGATCGTCGCCGCGGCGATCGTCGTGGTCGGGGCACTCGCGTTTTTCATGATGAGCGGCTCGAAGAGCGAAGCCCCCAAGGGCGCCGCCGGCAAGGCCGGCCCCGCCGATGCCAGCCAATCGCAGATCCCGACGGTGACCGTCGCGACTCCGGGCCGGCGCACCATCGAGACGATCGTCACCGGAACCGGCAGCCTCGCCGCGCGGCGTGAAATGCCGGTCGGCGTGGTCGGCGAAGGCGGCGTGGTCACCCGCGTGCTGGTCGAGCCGGGCAGCTGGGTCGGCAAGGGCGCGGTGCTCGCCACGGTCGATCGCAGCGTGCAGGCGCAGACCGCCGAATCGCTCGCCGCGTCGGTGCGCGTCGCGCAGGCCGATGCCCGCCTCGCCCAGTCCGAGCTCGACCGCGCCCAGCGGCTCGTCTCGAACGGCTTCATCTCCAAGGCGGATATCGACCGCAAGACCGCGACGCGCGACCAGGCGCAGGCGCGCGTCCGTGTGGCGCAGGCCCAGCTCGCCGAGACGCAGGCGCGCAACCGCCGGCTCGACATCCGCGCGCCCGAGGCCGGGCTGGTGCTGACGCGCCAGGTCGAGCCGGGCCAGATCGTCAGCGGCGGATCGGGCGTGCTGTTCCGCATGGCGATGGCCGGCCAGATGGAGCTGCGCACCCAGCTTTCCGAAGTCGACCTCCAGCGGCTCCGTCCCGGCGCGCAGGCGCAGGTGACCCCGACCGGCACCACCCAGACGTTCAAGGGCGAAGTCTGGCAGGTCTCGCCGGTGATCGACCCGCAGACCCGCCAGGGCATCGCCCGCGTCTCGCTCAGCTATGATCCGGCGCTGCGCCCGGGCGGCTTCGCCAGCGCGCGCATCATCGCCGGCGGGCTGACCGCGGTGATGCTGCCGCAGTCGGCGGTGCAGAGCGACAATGACGGCAATTTCGTCTACATCATCGACGACAAGAACCAGGCGGTGCGCCGCGGCGTCACCACCGGCGACGTCTCGGAAGCAGGCGTCGCGATCACCGGCGGGCTCAACGGCAGCGAGCGCGTGGTGCTCACCGCGGGCGCCTTCCTCAATCCCGGTCAGAAGGTCATCCCGAACCTTCAGAAGTCGAAGTAAGGGCAAAACGCCATGAGCTTCCGGAACATCTCCGCCTGGGCGATCCGCAACCCGGTTCCGCCGATCGTCCTCTTCCTGTTCCTGACGATCGCCGGGCTGGTGTCGTTCAGCAAGATGGACGTCAACAACGATCCGGACATCGACTTCCCGATCGTGTGGATCTCGATCAGCCAGCCGGGCGCCGCGCCGAGCGAGCTCGAGAACCAGATCACCCAGAAGGTCGAATCGGCGGTTCGCAGCCTGCAGGGCATCGACGAGATCAACTCGACCGTTTCGGAAGGCAACAGCCAGACCGTCGTCCAGCTCGACATCGGCATGCCGATCGATCGCGCGGTGGAGGACGTGCGCAGCGCGATCCAGCAGATCCGCGGCGACTTGCCCGACGGCATCCTCGAGCCGCAGATCGGCCGGGTCGACACGGCGAGCGACAACGACATCGCGAGCTTCACCGCGGTTGCCACCGACATGACGGTGGCCGACCTCAGCTGGTACATCGACAACAGCGTCGCCAAGGAACTGCTCGCGGTTTCGGGCATGTCGGCGGTCGAGCGCAACGGCGGCGTCGATCGCGAGATCCGCGTCATCCTCGATCCCGCGCGGCTCCAGTCGGTCGGGCTCACGGCGAGCCAGGTCAACCAGCAGCTCCGCCAGGTCAATCTCAACGCGGCCGGCGGCCGCGCCGAGATTTCGGGCTTCGAGCAATCGGTGCGCGTGATCGGCAATGCCGACAATGCGTGGCGCCTCGGCCAGACCCAGATCTCGACCGGCGGCGGCCGGACGGTGCGGCTCGCCGACATCGCCACCGTCAAGGACGCCTATGCCGAACAGCGCAGCATGGCGAAGTATAACGGCCATCAGGTGATCTCGTTCGACATCAAGCGCGCCAAGGGCGCGTCGGACGTGATGGTGTTCCACGACGCCGAGAAGGCGCTGAAGAAGCTCGAGGAGCGCAACCCCAAGGTCCGCTTCGAGCTGCTCAACAACAATTCGAAATATGCCGAGCAGCAATATCACACGGCGATGGAAGCGATGATCGAAGGCGCGGTCCTCGCGGTGATCGTCGTGTTCATCTTCCTGCGCGACTGGCGGGCGACCGCGATCTCGGCGCTGGCGATTCCGCTCTCGGCGATCCCCAGCTTCTGGTTCATGGACATGCTGGGCTTCACGCTCAACCAGATGACGCTGCTGGCGCTCAGCCTCGTGGCGGGCGTGCTGGTGGACGACGCGATCGTCGAGATCGAGAATATCGTCCGGCACATGCGCATGGGCAAATCGGCCTATCAGGCGTCGATCGACGCCGCCGACGAGATCGGCGTCGCGGTGCTCGCCACGACGATGTCGATCGTCGCAGTGTTCCTCCCCGTCGGCCTGATGCCGGGCATTTCGGGGCAGTTCTTCAAGAATTTCGGCCTGACCGTGGTCGCCGCGGTGCTGATGTCGCTCGCCGTCGCGCGCATGCTCACGCCGATGATCGCGGCCTATTTCCTCAAGGCCAAGGGCCATGCCAGCCATGGCGAGGGCCGGATCATGGACGCCTATACCGGCCTGCTGCGCTGGACGCTCCGGCATCGCTGGTCGGCGATCGTCGGCTATGTGCTGTCGCTTGGCGCGACCGTGTTCTTCTTCGCCACCATGCCGATGACGTTCCAGCCGGCGCAGGACCAGGAGAGCGTGACCGCGACGATCGAGATGGTCCCGGGCACGCCGCTCGCCGATACCGAGCGCGTCGTCGCGCAGGTCGCGGGGATCCTGCGGCAGGAGTCGATCGTCACCGACATCTACAGCCGCAGCTTCGTCGGCAACGGCCGCGTCACCGCGCAGCTCAAGGAGAAGCGCGACGAGACGAGCACGGCGTTCGAGAAGCGCGTCGCGCCCAAGCTGATCGCGATCCCCGATGCGCGCGTGAACTTCCGTTCGCAGTTCGGCTGGGGCTCGAGCGGCCGCGACCTGACGATCACGCTGGGTGGCGAGGATCCCGCGCTGCTCAACGACACCGCGAACAAGCTGGTCAAGCAGATGGAGGGGATGAAGGAAGTCGTGGCGCCGCGCGTCGCGGGCGATCTCAACCGTCCCGAGATCGTGATCCGTCCGCGGCTCGATCTCGCCGCCAATCTGGGCGTGACCACCGCCGCGCTGTCGAGCGCGATCCGCATCGCGACGCTGGGCGACATCGACCAGAACAGCGCGAAATTCTCGCTCTCCGACCGCCAGATCCCGATCCGGGTGGCGCTCGACGAGGATGCCCGCGCCAAGCTGTCGACGATCCAGAACATGCCGGTGCAGACCCAGACCGGCGGCTCGGTGCCGCTCTCGGTGGTCGCCGATATCGGCTTCGGCGCAGGCCCGACGCGCATCCAGCGCCTCAACCTGCAGCGCCGCCTCGTCGTCGGCGCCGACCTCGCCATGGACCCGGCGACCGGCAAGCCCTTCGTCAACAACGAGGTGATGAAGAAGATCAACGAGCTGCCGATCATGAAGAACCTGCCGCAGGGCGTCGGTCAGATGACCGTCGGCCAGGCCAAGTGGCAGGCGGAGATGCTCAACAACTTCTTCGTCGCGCTGGCATCGGGCATCTTCCTCGTCTTCGCGGTGCTGGTGCTGCTCTATCGCCGCTTCGTCTCGCCGCTGGTCAACATGGGGTCGCTGCTCAACGCCCCGCTCGGCGGCCTGATCGCGCTCAAGCTGTTCGGCATGCCGCTGTCGCTGCCGGTGTTCATCGGCATCCTGATGCTGTTCGGCATCGTCGCGAAGAACTCGATCCTGCTGGTCGACTTCGCGCTCGAGGAGATGGCCAAGGGCGTCGACAAGTTCACTGCGATCGTCGACGCCGGGCACAAGCGCGCCCAGCCGATCGTGATGACCACCATCGCGATGGTCGCGGGCATGGTGCCGACGGCGCTTTCGCTCAGCGGCGACTCGTCGTGGCGCGCGCCGATGGGCGTGGTCGTGATCGGCGGCCTCATCCTCTCGACGCTGCTCACGCTGGTGATCGTCCCCGCGCTGTTCAGCCTCGCGGTCGGGCTGGAAGGCTGGCTGGGCCCGCGCCTGTCGCGGCGCCTGCTCACCTACAAGCCGGGCGACGACGGGAGCCGCGTCCTCGGCCAGGCGCATGGCGGCGGGGCGATCGAGCACAAGCCCGGAGACGACACCCCGCAACCTGCGGAGTGAACTTCGCCGCGGTTCGGGTATTGGGGAGCGTGTGACCACGTCGCGCGCTCCCCTTTCGTTAGAGGCCGCCCCCGCGGGCCTCAGGCGCATGCGGCTGGTCGCGACCGGGCTGCTCGTGCTGATGGCCGCGATCTTCGTGGCGGCGCGCTATTTCGACCATCTCCATCCGGCGGTGGGCTATGTCCGCGCCTTTTCCGAGGCGGCGATGGTCGGCGGGCTCGCCGACTGGTTCGCGGTGACCGCTCTGTTCCGCCACCCGCTCCATCTGCCGATCCCGCACACCGCGATCATCCCGCGCAACAAGGACCGGATCGCCGACACGCTCGCCGCCTTCCTGCGCGACAATTTCCTGATCCCGAAAGTGGTGGCGCGGCGGATGCAGCGGCTCAACGTCGCCGGCGCGGCGGGACGCTGGCTCGCCAACCCGCCGATGGGGCGCGGCCGGATCGGCAGCGGCGCCTCGCGGCTCGCCGCCGACATCCTCGAATCGCTCGATCAGGAGCGGCTGGGCGGCATGGCCAAGGGCGCGATCGCGGGGCGGCTGCGCGCGATCGAGATCGCGCCGCTGTTCGGGCAGGCGCTCAACGCGGCGATCGCCAATGGCCGCCATTTGCCGCTGCTCGACGGGATGATCCGCTGGGCCTCGCGCGTGCTCGAAGCCAACGAGCATCTGATCCGCGACATGGTTCATGCCCGCGCCGGCACGGTGATGCGCTGGACCGGGCTCGACGAGACGCTCGCCAGCAAGATCATCGACGGACTGCACAAGCTGATCACCGAAATGGCCGAGGACCCCGACCACCCGCTGCGCGCCAAGGCCGAGGAAGGGCTCGAGCGGCTCGCCCACGACCTCCAGCACAAGCCGGCGCTGCGCGACAAGGTCGAGGCGTTCAAGGGCGAGATGCTCGACAATCAGGCGTTTCATCGCTGGATCGAGGGGCTGTGGGAGGCGAGCCGCGCCGCCTTGCTGCGCGTCGCGCGCGACCCCGAGCGGGCGATGGCCGGCAAGGTCGGCGAGGCGCTCAAGCAGTTCGGCGAGACGCTGCAGACCGACAGGAAGCTCGCCGACACGATCAACCGCTTCGCGCGGCGCAGCGCGGTGGGCGCGGCCTCCGACTATGGCGACGGCATCGTCCGGCTGGTTTCCGACACGATCCGCGGCTGGGATGCGCGGACGGTGACCGGCCGGCTCGAAAATGCCGTCGGCCGCGACTTGCAATATATCCGGATCAACGGGACGTTGGTCGGCGGGCTGGTCGGGGTGGCGATCCACGCCGTGGATGCGGTCCTCCGCTAGAGCCGGGAAAGGGAATTCGCCTATGCTCGTTGCAGCGCTTCTGGCCTTCGCCATCCCCGCCGATCCCGGCCAGGCCGAGATCCTCGCTTTCGCCGATGCGTTCGATCGTGCCCAGCTGGCGCAGGATGCCAAGGCGCTCGAGACGATGGTCGACGACGATCTCGTCTATGTCGACGGCACCGGGAAGCGACAGGGCAAGAAGGCGTTCATCGCGCTGTGGACCACGCCGGGGGACCGGTTCGAGCCGGTGGTGCTGATCGATCGACGCGTGGTGCTGCTCGGCAACGATGCCGCGGTGGTGAATGCCGAGACCATGCTCAGCGGCAGTTCGAACGGCGAGCGCTTCAGCGCGCGGATCCGCTATGCCGACACCTTCCGCCGGATCGGCGGCAAATGGCGCGCGGTGCACATCCAGGTCACGCCGATCCGCTGACGCCGGCGGTGGCGACGGCGCGGCTCAGCCCGTCGCGGTGGCCCGGGTCTCGGGCGTCGCGCCTTCGAGCAGGAACTCGCCCTGATCGGCGCCGTCCCAATAATGCGCGCGGATGCCATGGACCTTGATCAGCGTCAGGCCGGGGGTGTCGACGCCGTCCTCGAACCACAGCGACAGGCCCTTGGTCCAATGTTCCTCGAACCGGGCCTTGTCCTTGATCAACTCGGCCTCGCCTTCGATATGGACGAACACCGGCTTCATGCCGAGCAGCCCGCCTTTGCCGTGGAAGCTCAGCGCGCAGCGCGGGTCGGCGCGCAGATCCTGCACCGTGCGCGTGTCCTCGCAGGCGAAATACCAGCTGTCGCCGTCATATTCGACGTCGCGATTGTTGCTCATCGGGCGCCCGGCGATCGCGCCGCCGTCCGAATGGGTCGAGAGCGTCGCGAAGTCGATGTCCTTGAGGATCTCGGCGAGGTCGGCCAGCGTCTTGGTCATGCATCCTGCTCCGCTTTGTGTGGAGGACAGAACGCCGGCGGCCCGAATTATCTCCAGTCGAGCGCCGTCCAGCCGCGCGCGCCGGCCAGCGCGGCGAGCGGGCCATGGGCGTTCACCGCGAACGCCTCGTCCGCCCATTCGAGCAGCGGCGCATCGGAGACATGGTCCGAATAGGCGCGGATGTGACAATCGGCGCGGGCGAGTCCCGCTTTGGCCATCCAGTCTTCGATCATGCGGAGCTTTACGGGCCCGTAACAGTTATCCCCCTCGATCAGGGAGAGAATACGGCCTTGCCCATCGCGCTTCGCCTGCGTGGCGACCACATCGTCGAACCCGAGCAGCCGCGCGATCGCGCCGGCATAATAGCCGTGCGAGGCCGTCGCCATGACCAGCCGATAGCCGGCAGCACGATCCGCCGCGATGCGTTCGCGCGCGCCGTGGAGCACACCCGTTTCGATTTCGGCCGCGGCGAACGACTCTGCGACCGCAGCGAGATCGGCTTCGCCGAGCGCGCGCCCGAGCAGCAGGCGGTGCGAGAGCTGCTTCAGCCCGGCGCGATCGACAAGCCGGACCAGATAGCCGAGCCCCGCCGCGCCGACGACCGGCATCAGCGCGAGGCGCCACGGCGCGCGCATCCGCGCGGCATGGACGAGGAATCGCGTCCAGGTCGGTGCCGCGGTGATGGTCTTGTCCATGTCGTAGATTGCGAGGCGCTGCATCGGGCGCATCTAGGCCTTCTCAGCATGGCAGAGCAAATCCTTGCCGATCCATCGCGAATCGCCGAAAGGTGGCGACGATGAGGGGAAGCGCGGATTTCGAACGGGTCGACTCGGGCGGCGGCACGACGCTGCGCTTCACGGGCAATTTGTCGCTCGCCTGCCTGCGCGACCTGCCCGAGCGGCTGGGCGCGATCGACGAGCCCGTCGCCAAGCTGGATCTGAGCGAAGTCGAGCGGATCGACACGGTCGGCGCGTGGCTGATCCATCGCCTCGCGCGCGACAAGGGCGCGGCGATCGAGGGGCTCGAGCCCGACGAGCAGCATCTGCTCGATCAGGTCGCCGCCGCCGAGCATCCGATCGAGCTGCCGCGCAAGCCCGCCGATCCGTTCACCCGGATGCTCGGCGAAATCGGCGACGCGGTGTTCACCGCGGGGCACACGCTCTACGGCCTGCTCGGCTTTCTCGGCGCCACGCTGCTCGCCTTCTGGAACGTCGCGACGCATCCGAAGCGCTTCCGCTTCAATGCCACGGTGCATCGCTTCGAGGTCGTCGGCGTCTCGGCGCTGGGCATCATCGGGCTGATGAGCTTCCTGATCGGCATCGTCATCGCGCAGCAAGGCGCGGTGCAGCTCCGCCAGTTCGGCGCCGAGGTCTACACGATCAATCTCGTCGGGCGGATCACCCTGCGCGAGCTCGGCGTGCTGATGACTGCGATCATGGTCGCCGGGCGCTCGGGATCGGCCTTCGCCGCGCAGATCGGCACGATGAAGCTCACCGAAGAGATCGACGCGATGCGCACGATCGGCGTCTCGCCGATGGAGGCGCTGGTGGTGCCGCGCACGCTCGCGGTGGTGCTGATGATGCCGCTGCTCGGCTTCTACGCCTCGCTGGTCGCGATCATGGGCGGCGGGCTGCTCTGCTGGATCAGTCTCGACATTCCGCCGGTCACCTTCATCCAGCGCATCCGCGAAGTCGTGCCGCTCACCGATCTGTGGGTCGGGCTGGTCAAGGCGCCGGTGTTCGGCGCGATCATCGCGATGTCGGGCTGCTTCCAGGGCATGCAGGTCGAGGCCGATGCCGAGCAGGTCGGCCGCCGGACCACGGTCGCGGTGGTGCAGGCGATCTTCCTCGTGATCGTGCTCGACGCCTTCTTCGCGGTGTTCTTCAGCGAGGTGGGCTGGATATGATGGCGCGCCGCGAGCAGGACGAGGTGATCATCCGCGTCCGCGACCTCAAGAACGGTTTCGGCGAGCAGATCGTCCATGACGGGCTCGAGCTCGACGTGCGCCGCGGCGAGATCCTCGGCGTGGTCGGCGGATCGGGCACCGGCAAATCGGTGCTGATGCGCTCGATCATCGGGCTGCAGACGCCGATCGAAGGCAGCGTTGAGGTGTTCGGCGAGAACACGATCGGGCGCGAGGAGACCGACGCGATCAACATCCGCAAGCGCTGGGGCATCCTGTTCCAGGGCGGCGCGCTGTTCTCGACGCTGACCGTCGCCGAGAACGTCCAGGTACCGATCAAGGAATTCTACCCGGGGCTCGACCAGGCGCTGCTCGACGAGATCGCCGCGTACAAGGTGGTGATGACCGGGCTGCCGCCCGATGCGGGGCCCAAATATCCGGCCGAGCTCTCGGGCGGCATGAAGAAGCGCGCCGGCCTCGCCCGCGCGCTGGCGCTCGATCCCGAGCTTCTGTTCCTCGACGAGCCGACCGCCGGGCTCGACCCGATCGGCGCGGCGGCGTTCGACGAGCTCACCGCCTCGCTGCAGAAGACGCTGGGACTGACGGTGTTCCTGATCACCCACGATCTCGATACGCTCTACGCGATCTGCGACCGGGTCGCGGTGCTCGCCGACAAGCGCGTGATCGCGGTCGGGACGATCGACGAGCTGCTCGCGCTGGATCACCCCTGGATTCAGGAATATTTCAATGGACCGCGCGGCCGCGCCGCGGTCGCCAGCGCCGAAAAGGCGCAAGCGGGAACATGAGGCTCTGATGGAAACGCGATCGAACCATGTACTCGTCGGCGCCGTGGTGCTGATCCTGCTCGCCGTGCTCGCGCTGTTCATCGTCTGGCTGGCGCGATTGGGCGGCGGCAACGAGCGCGAATACGACATCTTCTTCAAACAAGCGGTCGACGGGCTCAATCGAGGCTCGACGGTGAGCTTCTCGGGCGTGCCTTCCGGGCAGGTCAAGGATATCAGCTTCTGGAAGCCCGATCCCAGCCTGGTCCGCGTGCGGATCAGCGTGAACGACGATGTGCCGATCCTCGAGGGCACCACCGCCTCGATCCAGGGCAGCTTCACCGGGCCGAGCACCGTCCAGCTCGACGGCGCAGTCAAGGGCGCGCCACCGATCGTCTGCCCCGAGGATCACCCGCGCGCGGCCTGCCCGCTCGGCGTTCCCGTGATCCCGACCAAGCAGGGCGGCCTCGGCGCGCTGCTGAGCTCTGCGCCGCAGCTGCTCGAGCGCATCTCGACGCTGACCGAGCGCCTCTCCGAGCTGCTCGGCGACAAGAACCAGAATTCGATCGCCGGCATCCTCGCCAACACCAACCGGCTCACCGACGCGCTCGCCGATCGTGGCCCCGAGATCGCCGCGACGCTCGCCGAGACGCGGATTGCGATCCAGAAGTTCGGCGGCGCGACCGAAGAGCTCGGCAAGCTCGCTGCGACGACCAACGGCGTGCTCGCCGACGATGTGCGGCCGACGATCGCCAACCTCAACCGCACGATCGGCGCGGCGCGCAAGTCGATGGAGACGCTCGACGCGACGATCGGCGACGCCCGGCCCGGGCTGCAGGCGCTTTCCAAGAAGACGATCCCCGAGATCGGCCAGCTCGTCCAGGATCTGCGCGTGATGTCGACCAGCCTCGCCTCGGTCGCGGAGAAGCTCGACCAGGGCGGCGCATCGAGCCTGATCGGCTCGCCCAAGCTGCCCGACTACAAGCCCAAATGAGGACCATGATGACCAAGCGCGCTTTGCTCCTCGCCCTGCCGTTGCTCGCGGCTTCGCTGAGCGGCTGCATCTCGTTCGGCGGCAAGCCGCCCAAATCGCTGCTGACGCTGACGCCGAGCGCTACGCTCCCGGTCGGCGAATCACAGCGCTCGAACGTCGCCGCGACGATCACCATCGCGGTGCCGTCGCTGCCGCAGGAGCTCGCCTCGTCGCGCGTGCCAGTCCATTCGGGCGGGACGGCGATCGCCTTCGTCAAGGACGCGCAATGGGTCGAGCGCCCGTCGCAGCTGTTCCAGCGACTGCTCGGCGACACGATCACCGCCAATACCGGCCGGCTGGTGCTCAGCTCGCGCCAGTCGATGCTCGATCCCGGCGCCTATCTGATGGGCGAGCTGCGCCGCTTCGGCGTGGAGGAAGAGACCAGAGAAGCGGTGGTGACCTATGACGCCGCGCTGATCCGCGGACCCGAGAGCGTGGTCGAGAAGCGCCGCTTCGAGGCGCGCGTGCCGGTGACCGAGATCGAGGCGGCACCGGTCGGCGCCGCGCTCAATCAGGCGGCGAACGAGGTCGCCGCACAGGTCGCGGAGTGGGTCGGCAAATAGCCTTTACGGCGCGCGGCGGATCGGCGCCTGCGCGTTGCAGATGTCGGCGCCGCCCGCGGGGACGGTGAAGAAGGGCGGCTTGCGGTTCTCGCGCTCGCGGATCCAAGCGGCGAAGCGTTCATTATCGGTCGCGCGATATTCGAAGCGCGGACGCTCGTCGGCGGGAAGCTGGCTGGCCAGCCGCACCGACAGGATCGGCAGCCGCTCGGCGGGATTCTCGTAGACGCCGAGCGCGCCGCCGCCGCGCGGCAATGCCGACAGCCATTGCATGCCCTCGACGATCCGGCCGACCAGCGCGATGTTGCGATCGAGATGGCGCGGGGCGTGGCCGATCACCGTGTAGAGCTCGGCGCCGCTGCCGGTCGAGGGCGCGAGATCGCGGGCGACGCCGACCATGCCGTAGCAATGCGTCAGCCAGCTGGTCTTGCCGTCGGTGGCGAGCGGCCAGCCATCGGCGCTGTGCGCGGTCTTCACGGCATAGGGATCGGTGCGCGCGAGGCTGGTGATGCCGTCGAAGCGCGGCCATTCATATTCGGCGGGCGGGTTCTCGATGACTTCGGGGGGCAGCGCGGTCTTGTCGTCGCCGCCGCCCCACTGCGTGACGTAATTGTCCTGCACGCGATAGACGCTCGTCCCGTCCCACCAGCGCGCCTCGGCGAGCTTGCGGATATTGGCGACATGCGCAGGCGCATAGCGCGGCGCGAGGCGGATGAAGACCTGGTGCCCGCCGCGCAGCGTCATCACCAGCAGCTCGTTGTCGGGAATCGCCCGCCAGTCGGCCGGCGCGGCATCGGCGGGCGACGGGGCGGCGGGAGCGGTCTGGGCGAGGGCCGGGACGGCGGCGGCGAGCGCGGACAGCGCGAGCAGGGGCTTGAGCATCACCGCAGACTGGCACGCGCACCCGCGCTTGCCTAGCCTCCCGCCACCGGCTAGGGCACGCGGCTTCCGGGTATGCGGAGCGGTGGCCGAGTGGTCGAAGGCGCTCGCCTGGAAAGTGAGTATACGGCAAAACCGTATCGAGGGTTCGAATCCCTCCCGCTCCGCCACTTACGCCTTTTTCGGGCCTCGCCAAAACCCCTGAAAACTGCTAAAAAGCCGCAGAAATCAGCGGTTTTTGTGTTCCGCTGAATTCCACTGGATCCGACACTATCCCAAAAATGTGTGGGGCAAAGTGTGGGGTAATATGGGGTGGACGCGATGGGAAAGCTCACTGCATCGAAGGTCCGGGCGCTCGTTGAGCCAGGACGGTACTCCGACGGCGACGGCCTCTTTCTCGAATTGAACGGCAAAGATTCGGGTCGGTGGCTCCTGCGCGTTCAGATGGGCGGGCGCCGGAGAGACTTCGGGTTGGGTTCGCTGCGGTCGGTCTCACTCGCTGATGCTCGTGAAGCCGCCTTCGTGATGCGAAAGAAGATCGCGCAGGGCATCGATCCGGTCGCCGAGCGGAAGCAGGAGCGGCTGGTGATCCCGACATTCCGCAAGGCGGCCGAGCTGGTTCACGAGGAACACGAGAAAGCCTGGAAGAACGGCAAGCATCAGAACCAGTGGATCGCGACCCTCAAGACCTACGCCTTTCCGAGCCTTGGCGATCGTCTGGTCAGCGAGATCGAGGGGCCGCTGACAAGGGCTATCAGTCCGACTTCGACCTGCTGGTGATCGTCAACCACCCGAAGCTGACCGACCGGGTGGAGTTCTGGTCGTCGGCCGAAGAGCGGCTCAACCGGGAACTTGCCATCACCAAGACACTGCGCACCCCGGTCAATTTTATCGTGCATACGCTGCAGGAGGTGAACGACGGGCTTGCGCACGGGCGCTATTTCTTCATGGACGTCGCCCGTGATGGCATCGCGCTATACCAGAGCGACGACACCGAACTGCACCAGCCCAACCCAGTTCGGTTCCTCCATCGCGATATCTCACTCGCGGTCGTCGCTATTGCCGTTTGCAAACAGGCAGCTGTCGGAGCGGAACGCCCGGCAATGGATTTCCGATCATCTGCCAGGCTCGCATCGCCGGGCACCATGGATTGCGATCAAGATCTTTCATGCAACGATCGCCGACGAGATCCGGAATCAGAAGGCGACCGTACCTTCATCGCCCTCGGATGTGCCGGCCGTCGCCAATACGCTCGGTCGCCACGGCAGATGACGGACTGATGGCAGCGCCCGGAATCACTGATAGCCATGCCGAACGGCTGAGATTGGACCGGCAGCGACAGACTGCTTCGTATTCGCATGAGACGCCGCACCAAGTGTGGGGGAAAACGTGGGTTCGCCAAAGCGGCGCTTTCAGATTCTTCAGCAAAATCAGTTCATTGTTGCCAAATCTAGGATTCCTCCCGCTCCGCCATTTCCGCCGCACCGGTATCATCGAAGCTCGATCGTCACGATCAGGCCGGGTGCGGCGTCGTCGAGCGCGATCGTGCCGCCATGGAGGTGCGCGACGGCCTGGACGAGCGACAGGCCGAGACCCGCGCCCGATCCGCCGCGCGCCACATCGAGGCGACCGAAACGGCGCAGCGCCTCGCCGCGCAGCGCGGGGGCGATACCCGGGCCCGCATCGCGCACCGCGATCCGCACCGCCTCCCGGTCGGCCGTGAGGCGCAGCGTGATCGTGCCGGCACCATAGTGGACGGCATTGTCGATCAGATTGCCCACCGCCTGGGCGAGCAGCTGGCGATGCACCTTCCAGCAGGCGTGCGCCGGCGCCGCGACGACGATCGCGCGCCCCTGATCCTCGACCAGCGGCGCATAGAGCTCGGCGATCGTCGCGAGCAATTCGACGAGATCGGTCTCGGCGAAGCTCTCGCGGCCGATGCCGCCCTCGGCGCGGCTGATGCTCAGCGCGGTCTCGACCAGCGCGAGCAGACGCTCGCCTTCGGCAAGGGCGCGCGCGGCGGCCTCCTGCGCGCCGGGCTCGCGGACCTCGCGCATCACTTGCTCGAGCGCGAGCCGCAGCCGGGTGAGCGGCGATTTGAGATCGTGCGCGAGGCCGTCGGTGGCGATCTTGAGCTCGGCGATCAGCGCGGTGACGCGATCGAGCGTGTGGTTGACCTCGTCGCCCAGCATGCCGAACGCATCGCCCGAGCGATCGTCGGGCACCCGGCGCGTCAGATCGCCGGCGCGCACCGCCTGCAGCGTCGCGATCGTGCCGTCGAGGCGGGCGACGATCAGCCGCGCGGCCAGCCACGCGGCGAGCGCAGCCATGATCAGCGCGAGCGCCAGCGCGAGGGCGCTGGTCTCGCCGAGAAGATCGAGCAGCTGGCGCTCGCTTTCGACGCCGATCCCGGTGAGCAGGCCTTCGCCGCCGGCCAGCCGCGTGGTCCGCACCAGCATCGTCTCGGGCGCGGCATGGCCGATACGGTAGAGCTGGACCTCGATATAGCCGCTCGTCGCGGGCACGCTGGGCGGCCAGCCGCCGAGATTGCCGGCCAGCGCGCGCCCGGCGCCGTCGACGAGCAGCATCACGCCGTTGCGGGTGACTCCCGCGGTCTGGCGCGCTTCGATCTCGCGCGCGAGCGCCGGCGCCCCCCCGCGCGCATAGCTGGCGAGCAGATTCGCGCGAATCGTCTCGGCCGTCGCCGCCGCCGCCTGATCGCTGCGGCCGCGCAGCACCGCGCCGACCGCGGCGAGCAGCACCGCCGCCGCGACGATCTGGCAGAGGAAGACGAGCGCCGCGAAGCGGAACGTCGTCGATCGCCACGTCATGGCGTGGTGCCGAGCCGGTAGCCGGCGCCGCGCACCGTGTGGAGCAGCGGCCGGGCCGCGCCTTCGTCGACCTTCTTGCGCAGCCGGCTGAGATGGACGTCGACGACGTTGGTGCCCGGATCGAAATGATAATCCCACACGCCTTCGAGGAGCATCGTGCGCGTCACCACCTGATCGGCGTGGCGCAGCAGGAACTCGAGCAGGCGGAACTCGCGCGGCTGCAGCTCGACGGCCCGCCCGCCGCGGCGCACGCGGCGGGCGAGCAGATCCATCTCGAGATCGTCGCAGCGCAATACCGTCTCGGGCGCGGCCGAAGCGGTGCCGCGCCGGATCAGCAGGCGAATCCGCGCGAGCAATTCGGCAAAGGCGAACGGCTTGCCAAGATAATCGTCCGATCCGCTGGTCAGCCCCTTGATCCGATCATCGGCGGATCCGAGCGCCGACAGCACGATGACCGGCGTCTCGACGCCCGCGCTGCGCAACGCGCCGAGCACGGCCATCCCGTCGAGCCCGGGCAGCATGCGATCGAGCACGATGCAGGCATAGCTGCCGTCGGTGGCGTGGAAGAGCCCGTCGCGGCCATTATCGGCACGATCGACCACGAATCCCTCTTCCGAGAGCCCCTTTGCGATATAGTGCGCGGTGGCGTCGTCGTCCTCGACGAGCAATATCTTGTGCCCCACCCTGCTCAGCTCCGGTGCGATGTGATCTTCAGCGCGAAACTGCGGCCGGCGCGGCGGACATGCAAGATGACGGGGCGATGCGATCGCAAGGCGCGCGCGACATCGCGCCGCGAGCGGGCCGCGCGGCCGTCGACCGCCACGATGCGATCGCCGACGCGCAGGCCCGCCTGCTCGGCCGCGCCGCCCGAGCGCAGGCTGTCGACGAGCAGCGGCCCGGCGGCGGAGGCGGGCATCAGCGTGGCGCCGAGCGGATCGAGGCGATCGTCGCGGTGGCGCGGGACGGCCAGCGACAACCACAACGCAGCGGCCGCCGCGAGCGCGACGATGACGAGCAGCAACGACCGCAAGGGCCGCATGTCGGTCATGTCCGTGTCTCCTTGCCGACCGCGATAGCGAACCGCGCCTCTCCCCCGCGTTGGGAACGGATGAACTTTTGCTCATCTTTCGGTCAGCGTGCGGTTCGGCGCGGGTGCCTAGGCGGGGCGCGACGCCGCAAGGGAGCGCATACGATGCAGGACCTCTCCATTTCCAAAGCAAGGCGCCTCGCGCTCGACGAACGCACCTGTCGGCTGATCTGCCCGATCGCCGCGGCGATGGTTGGCGTCTGCCTGACTGCGATCGGCATATTGCGCGTCGCGACCGCGGTGCGCCGGCAGGACACGATCGCCGACGATCTGCTCTCGATCGACGCGCTGCTGTTCCTCGTGGCGATGCTCGCTTCCTATTTCGCGCTGCGCGTCCAGTCGCATGTCCGGCTCCACTGGCTCGAGCGCATAGCCGACCGGAGCTTCATCGCGGCGATGCTGCTGCTCACCCTCGCCTGCTTCGTGATCACCTATGCGCTCAGCCGCTAGCCGCGCGGGCCGATCGGGCGGGCCAACATTACCGATTCTTCAGACGATGCCGAGGTTCCGGCAATCCGCGCGCGGCTAGCCCGAGGCTCCGCAATCGGAGCGAGATCGACATGCGCAAGACGAGGATCGTAACGGCAGGGATGGCCCTGCTCGCGGCACCGGCGATAGCGAGCGCCCGGCCGGCGCGCTCGCCCGAAGGCATGTGGCTCAACCCGCATGGATCGGTCGCGGTGCGCGCCGGCGCGTGCGGCGACCGGATCTGCGGCTGGGTGGTGTGGGCGAGCGCGGCGGCGCAAAAGGATGCGCGCGAGAGCGGAGTCGACAAGCTCATCGGCACCGAGCTGCTCGAAGACTATCGCCCCTATGGCCAGGCGCGCTGGTCCGGCACGGTGTTCGTGCCCGATATGGGGCGGCATTTCGCCTCCGAGATCGAGGCGCTCTCGCCCGACCGGTTGAAGGTCAAGGGCTGCATCCTCGGCGGGCTGATCTGCAAGTCGCAGGTGTGGACCCGCATCGCGCAGCTGCCGCGATGAGCCGCCTGCCATTTCTCCCGGCGCGATCCCGCCGGCTGATCGCGATCACGCTGGTGCTGCTCGTCCTCGGGCTCGGCTTCGCCGCGCTGCAGGCGCTGACCCGCGAGATCCACTATGCCGATGTCCGCGCGGCGGCGCGCGCGCTCTCGGCGTGGCAGATCGCGCTCGCGCTCGTCTTCACCGCGGCAAGCTATCTGGCGCTGACCTTTTACGACGTGCTCGCGCTCAGGGTGATCGGGCGGCCGCTTCCATGGCGCACCGCGGCGCTCGCTTCGTTCACCAGCTACACGCTCAGCCACAATCTCGGGCTGTCGCTGCTGACCGGCGGATCGGCACGCTACCGCATTTACACCGCCGCGGGGCTCGATGGGATCGAGGTCGCCCGGGTGGTCGCGCTCGCCAGCGCCACCTTCTGGGCGGGCGTCGTCGCGGTCGCGGGCGTCGCGCTGCTCGGCCATGACGGGCCGGTCGCGATCGCCGGGCTGACGCTCGATACGACGCAAGCGCATCTGACCGGCGGCGCGCTGCTCGTCCTGATCGCGGCGCTGGCGGCCGCCGCCGGGCGCGCGAGCGCCGGGCTGTCGATATTCGGCTTCTCGCTGCCGCTGCCGCGCCCCGCATTGCTCGTCGGGCAAATCGGCATCGCGCTGATCGACATCGCCTGCGCGAGCGCGGCGCTGCTCGTGCTGATCCCGGGCGCCGGCCCCGCGCTGCTGCCGGGCTTCATCCTCGCCTATGCGCTCGCCATCGTCGCGGCGGTGCTGACGCATGTGCCCGGGGGAATCGGCGTTTTCGAAGCGGTGCTGCTCGCGATGGTGCCCGGCGACCGGGCGAGCCTGTTCGCCGCGCTGATCGCCTATCGCCTGATCTATTATCTGCTGCCGCTCGCCGTGGCGGCGGTGCTGCTCGCCTCGAACGAGGGCGCCCGGCATCGCCGGGTCGGACGGCTGCTCGCGAGCGCCCGCACGCTGGCCAGCAGCATCTCGCCGCTGGTGTTGAGCGCCGCCACCTTCCTCGGCGGCGGGATGCTGCTGCTCTCGGGCTCGCTGCCGGCGCTGCACGCGCGGATGGGCGCTCTCGCGGGCGTGCTGCCGCTGCCGTTCATCGAGGCCAGCCATATCGCGGCGAGCCTCGTCGGCACCGGGCTGCTGCTGCTCGCGCCGGGCCTGTATCGCCGGCTCGACGGCGCGTTCCACGCCACGCGCCTGCTGCTCGTCGCCGGCGCATTGTTCTCGCTGGCCAAGGGCATCGACTATGAGGAAGCCTTTGTCTGCATCGCGCTGGCCGGGCTGCTGCAATGGACGCGCGGCGCCTTTTACCGACGCACCGCGCTGACCCGGCAACCGCTGCTCGCCGGCTGGCTGGTCTCGGTGGCAGCGGTGGTCGCGCTGGCGACATGGGCCGGGCTGTTCGCCTATCGCCACGTCACCTATGCCGACGATCTCTGGTGGCGGTTCGCGCTCGACGGCGATGCCCCGCGATTCCTGCGCGCGACGATGGCGATCGCGGTGGCGCTCGCCGGCGCGCTGCTCTGGCGGCTGTTCTCGCCGGCCACCGCTACTGCCGTCGAGGAAACGGCCGCTGGCGACGTCGAGGCGGTTCGCGCCATTCTCGCCACGGCGACACGCACCGAGGCGATGCTCGCGCTGACCGGGGACAAGAGCTTCCTGCTCTCGCCGCGCCGCGACGCGTTTCTGATGTATCAGATCAAGGGCGCGAGCTGGATCGTGATGGGCGACCCGGTCGGCCCCGTCGCGGCCTGGGCGGAGCTGCTCTGGGCGCTGCGCGAGCGCGCCGACCGCGAGCAGGGCCGGATATTGTTGTACGAAGCCTCTCCCGCGATGCTCGACCTCGCGATCGGGCTGGGCCTCCAGATCATCAAATATGGCGAGGAAGCGATCGTCGACCTTGCCGATTTCGCGGTCGATACGCCGCGTCTGCGCAGCGCCCGCCGCGCCGGACACGGCGCCGCGCGGGCCGGGGCACGGCTCCACATCGTTCCCGCCGCCGCCGTTCCGGTCATCCTCGACGAGCTCGAGGCGGTTTCGAACGAATGGATCCGCAGCAAGGGGCATCGCGAGAAGCGTTTCAGCCTCGGACGCTTCGATCGCGGCTATCTGTGCAATTTCGACATCGGGATCGTCACCGTCGAGGGCCGGATCATGGCCTTCGCCAATCTCTGGCTGACCGAGGGGCGCGAGGAAGCGTCGATCGACCTGATGCGGCACCGCGACGACGCGCCGCGCGGCACGATGGACTTCCTGCTCGTCCAGCTGATGCAATGGGCGAAGGAGCGCGGCTATCGGCGCTTCACGCTCGGCATGGCGCCGCTCGCGGGGATCGACGGCCGGCGGCTCGCGCCGGCCTGGGCGAAGGTCGCCGCGCTGGTCTTCCGCCATGGCGAGCGGCTCTACGGCTTCCGTGGCCTGCGCGGCTACAAGGAGAAATTCGCACCGCGCTGGGAGCCGCGCTACGTCGCCGGACCGCATGGGCTGGCGCTGATCCAGGCGCTGCGCGATCTGTCGCGGCTGATCGACCAGCGTGCGCCGACGCAGCCCCCGCGCGCCCCGCGCGCGCATCGGCATCCGTCACCCCCGCAGATCGAGACGCGCGAAGGGGAGCTGGTCCTTGCCGCGCGATAGACTTCGGCCGTGGTACCGGCTCCTCGGCGGCATCCTGCTCTGCGCGATCGCGGTGATGCTGGTCCTCGCGACGCCCGCATTGCGTCTGCTCGACGGTCAGACGGTGCGGCTGTTCGGCGCGGGGCGGCCGCATCCGCGGATCGCCGCGGTCTATCTTTCGGGCGACATGGGCCTGCGCTTCGGCATGGGGCCGAAAGTGGCGCCGGCGCTGGCGGGGCACGGCATTCCGGTGATCGGGATCAGCTCGGCGGCCAATTTCGCCACGCGCCGGACGCGGGCCGAGATCGATGCGATGCTCGCCGACGCGGTCCGCACCGCGCTCGTGCGAACCGGGGCGAAGCGGGTGGTGTTGATCGGCCAGTCGTTCGGCGCCGATATGGTTGCCACCGCGGCGCCCGACCTTCCGGCCGCGTTGCGCCCGAGAATCGCCGCGATCGTCCTCGTCGTCCCGGCGCAGACGGCTTATTTTCGCGCCGACCCCACCGGGCTCGCTTATCTCGGCACGCCCGATGCGCGGCCGGCCGCAGCGCTGCGCGCGACCGGCTGGGCGCCGATCATCTGCATCTACGGCATCCGCGAGGCCGACAGCCTGTGCCCCGCGCTGGGCCCCGACCATGCCCGGGCGGTCGCGCTGCCGGGCGGCCACTTCCTCGACCGCGACGACAGGCGGCTGGTCGCGACGATCCTCGCTCAGCTGCACGCCGCGGACCCGGCGATCGTGGATCAGCCGAACCGCCCAACATGACCAAAATTTAAGCCGCGCCCCAGCTCGGCGCCATCCGGGCCCGCGTAACGCGGCGGCATCGCCCGCAAGGGAGTGCAGGAAAGGCAAGGCATGCGCGCCCCGATATTCTTCGATCCGACCGGCCGCCGCGGCCGACGCGCGAAACGCGCTGCGGCGATCGGGATCGCGCTGATGCTGCTCGCCGCGGTGGCGTTCGCGACGACGCTCGTCGCGGTGCCGCGCGAGCGCGCGCTGGCACTGCCCTTTTCGCAGCCGCATCCGGCGCAGCTGCGCGGCACGCACGCCCGCCACGGTCTCGGCGCGTGGCTGCCGGCGATGCGATCGAAGGACCCGCACACTCCGCTGAGCGTCGGCTTCTACCAGCCCGGCGACGAAGCGAGCCTCGCCTCGCTGCGCCGGCACCTCGGCTCGCTCGACTGGGTGGTGCCCGCGCTGGTCACCATCGACGGCCCCGGACTGAAGATCGAAAGCGATCCGCAGTTCGACCGCACGATCCGCGCGGCTTCGGCGCCGCCCAGGGTGCTGCCGATGGTCCAGAATTTCGGCCGCGCGGGCTGGGACGGTGCGGGGAGCGCGGCGCTGCTCCACGACGCGGCGCGCCGCCGGGTGCTGGCCGCGCGCCTCGCCGGGCTGGTCGCGGGGCGCCACGATGCCGGGCTAGTGATGGATTTCGAGGCGCTGCCGCGAGGCGCCACGGGCGACTATCTGCGCTTTCTCCGCGCGCTTCGCGCCGCACTGCCGGCGGGCTCGCAGCTCGCGGTCACGGCCCCGGCGGAAGTGGAAAGCGGGGAGCTTCGCGCGCTTGCCGGCGCCGCCGACCGGCTGATCCTGATGGCCTATGACCAGCATTGGGAAGGCGGCGAGCCCGGCCCCATCGCCGCGCAGGACTGGTTCGTCCGCGAGGTGATGGCCGCGCGGCGCGCGATCGGCGCGGACAAGCTCGTCGTCGCGCTCGGAAGCTATGCCTATGACTGGCACGCAAGCCAGGCCGATGCCCTGTCGATCGAGGAGGCGTGGCTGACCGCGCATGACAGCGAGGCGCCGATCGCGTTCGACCGCGCCAGCGGCAATGCCGGATTCGCCTATGACGAGGACGGGCAACATCACAGCATCTGGATGATCGACGCGGCGACCAGCTGGAATCAGCTCGCGGCGTTGCAGCGGCTGGGCATCGACGATGTCGCGCTGTGGCGGCTGGGGAGCGAGGATCCCGGCTTCTGGTCCGATCTCGGCGCTTTTCGCGGCGGCGGATGGCCCGATCTCGCGACGCCCCGTTCGCTGCTGAGCACCGACGTCGAGGGCGCGGGCGAGATCCTGCGGATCACCGCCACCCCCGCCGACGGCCGTCGCGCCGTCACCCGCGACGCGCAGGGAATGATCCGCGACGAGCATTATGCCGCGCTTCCCACCCCCTATGTCGTGCAGCGCACCGGCGGCGCGGACCCGAAGCAGCTCGCGCTGACCTTCGACGACGGCCCCGACCCGTTATGGACGCCGCGCATCCTCGACGTGCTGGAAGCCGCGCACGTGCCGGCGACCTTCTTCGTCATCGGCGAGAATGCCCTGCAGCACCCGGTACTGCTCCGCCGCATGATCGCCGACGGCGACGAGATCGGCAATCACAGCTACACCCATCCCAATCTGGCGAACACCGGCCCGGCACAGACCCGGCTTGAGCTCAACGCGACCCAGCGGCTCGTCGAGGCCTATACCGGCCATGGCATGACGCTGTTCCGCGCGCCCTATTTCGGCGATGCCGAGCCGACCACCGCCGATGAGCTCGGCCCCGCGCTCGAGGCGCAGAAGGCCGGCTATACGGTGGTGGGGCTGCACGTCGATCCGAACGACTGGCAGCGGCCGGGCGCGGATGCGATCGTCGGCGAGGTCCTTGCGCAGGTCCATGCCGCAGCCGCCGGCACGTCGCGGAACATCGTGCTGCTCCACGACGGCGGCGGCGACCGGAGCCAGACGCTGGCGGCGCTGCCGCGGATCATCGCGACGCTGCGGGGCGAGGGCTATCGCTTCGTCCCGGCATCGCAGCTCGCCGGCATCGCGCAGGCGCAGGCGATGCCCGAAGTGACCGGCAGCGACCTGCTCGCGGTGCGCACCGATGTCGCGATCTTCATCGCGCTGGCGGCGCTGGCGGCGACGCTCGCCTGGCTGTTCTACGTCGCGATCGCGCTGGGAATCGCGCGCGCCGTGGCGATGGCCGGACTCGCCTGGTTCCAGAGCGGCCGGCGCCGGGCCGAGCCGCCGCGCTTCGAGCCGGGCGTGTCGGTGATCATCCCCGCCTATAACGAAGCGCGCGTGATCGCCGGGTCGATCGCGCGCGTGCTCGCCAGCGACTATCCGGCGCTGCAGGTCATCGTCGCCGACGACGGCTCGCACGACGATACCAGCGCGATCGTCGCGCGGGAGTTCGGCGCCGATCCGCGGGTCGTGCTGCTCACCCTGCGCAACGCCGGCAAGGCGGCGACGCTCAACCGCGCGCTGCGCCACGCCACCGGCGAGGTGATCATCGCGCTCGACGCCGATACCCAGTTCGAGCCCGCGACGATCCGTCGCCTCGTGCGCTGGTTCGCCGATCCGCGCATCGGCGCGGTGGCGGGCGACGCGCGCGTCGGCAACCGGGTGAACCTCGTCACGCGCTGGCAGGCAGTGGAATATATCACCGCGCAAAATCTCGAGCGGCGCGCGCTTGCCGGCTTCGACGCGCTGACCGTGGTGCCGGGCGCGGTCGGCGCATGGCGGCGGGCCGCGATCGACGCGGTCGGCGGCTATCCCGAGGACACGCTGGCGGAGGATCAGGACCTCACCATCGCGGTTCAGCGCGCCGGCTGGCGCGTCACCTATGACCCGCGCGCGGTGGCGTGGACCGAGGCGCCCGAGAGCTTCCGGGCGCTCGCGCGGCAACGCTATCGCTGGGCGTTCGGCACGCTGCAATGCCTGTGGAAGCATCGCGGCGTGCTGCGCGCGGGCAAGCCCTCGGGCCTCGCGCTGGTCGGCCTGCCGCAAGCGTGGCTGTTCCAGATCGGCTTCGCCGCGATCTCGCCGCTGATCGACATGGCGCTGGTCGCCTCGCTCGTCGGCACGGTGCTGCGCGTGCACCAGCATGGCTGGGCGCAGACCGACGGCGATGTCGGGCGGATGGCGCTCTACTGGCTGGCCTTCACCACGATCGACATCGCGTGCGGCTGGATCGCCTATGCGCTCGACGGCGGCCGGGCCCGCTACCGCCCGGACCTGCTGGTCGCGCAGCGCTTCGTCTATCGGCAGATCATGTATTGGGTCGTGCTCCGCGCGATCGCCTCGGCAGTCGGCGGGTGGGTCGTGGGCTGGGGGAAGCTCGAGCGCACCGGCAACGTCGCGGGCCCGCAGCCCGCCGCGAGCGGATGACGCCGCGGCTCAGCCCGCGCGGTGGACGAGAAAGGGCGACCAGGCCTGGTTCACCGGCATCAGCTCGAGCGCATTGACGTTGAGGTGCGGCGGCTGCTGCGCGACCCACAGCATCGTCGCGGCGATATCCTCCGCGGTCATCGGGTTCACCCCGGCATAGAGCTTGTCCGACACGTCCTGGCTGCCGGTGCGCACCAGCGTGAACTCGGTCTCGACCATGCCCGGCTCGATCGAGCAGACGCGCACCCCGGTGCCGATCAGATCCGAGCGCAGATTGAGGCTGAACTGGCGGACGAACGCTTTGGTCGCGCCGTACACATTGCCGCCGGGATAGGGATAGTTGGCGGCGACCGAGGCGAGATTGATGATCGCCCCCTTGCGCGCGATCAACTGCGGCAGGAGCTTGTGCGTGATCGACACCAACGCGGTGATGTTGGTGTCGATCATCGTCGTCCAGTTGGACAGCTTCGCCTGCTGCGCCGGCTCGAGCCCGAGCGCGAGCCCGGCATTGTTGATCAGCAGATCGATGCCGACGAAAGCTTCCGGAAGCGCGTCGAGCGCGGCATCGCGCGCCGCTTCATCGCGGACGTCGAATTCGAGCGTGTGCAGCGCCTCGCCCAGTTCCTCCTGCAGCGCCGCGAGCCGATCGGCGCGACGTCCGGTGCCGACCACCTTCCAGCCCGCACCGACGAACGCGCGCGCCGCGGCCTCGCCGATGCCTGCGGTGACGCCGGTGATGAGTGCGGTGGGCATGGCTCAAATCTCCTCGATGCTGCGCGGCTCGCCGAGGTGCCATTGCTGCCCGTCGAACCGGTCTTCGTGATCGCCATATTGGACGAGCGTGCCGGCGGGCGCGCCCAGTTCGGGCATGTGCAGCCGGATCAGCGCACGCGCACCGTCGACATCGGTCGCCTCGACGTCGAGGATCGTCGACACGACCTCGTCCTCGCCCGCTTCCTCCGATTCGAAATCGACGTTGCGATAGAGCGTGCCGCCGCCGGTGCTGGCGCCGAACCCCGCCAATCTGAGCTCGGCATCGATATGGATGCTGAAGCGGTAATGGCGGTCGAACGGATCGAGATCGCCGGGGACGACCACGGTCATATGCTCATAGTCCGCGGGATCCTCCATCTTCTCGCGAAGGCCGTGGAGGAACCGTTCGATCACCCGCTCAGCCTCGCAGGCTCGCGCCGAGCTTCGCCGCCGCCGCGACGACCTTGTCAGCCACCGCCTTTAATTCGGCATCGGTGAAGCTCTTCTCGCCGGGCTGGAGCGTGACTTCGACCGCGAGGCTCTTCTGGCCCTCCGGCACGCCGGTGCCGGTGAAGATGTCGAACAGCCGCGCATCGACGATCGCCGCCTTGTCGGCACCCTTGATCGTGCGGACGAGATCGCCCGCGGTGAGGTCGGCCGGCACGAGGAAGGCGAAGTCGCGCGTCACCGCCTGCAGCGCGGGCGGCACATAGGCCGGGCGCATGAAGCCGGTCCCGCCGCGTTTCGCCGGCAGCGCATCGAGATAGATCTCGACCGCGGCGACATCGCCGTCGAGGTCGAACGCCTTGAGCACCGAGGGATGCACCACGCCGAACGCCGCGAGCACGGTCTTGGGCCCGAGCCGCAGCGTTGCCGACTGGCCGGGGTGATAGACATCGCCCGCCTCGCCCATCACCTGCAGATTGGCCACCGGCGCGCCGGCCGCCTCGAGCAGCGCCAGTGCCTCGGCCTTGGCGTCGAACGCGCCGAAGCCCTGCGCCTTGCCGCCCTGCCAGCCGCGCGGGCTGCGATCACCGGCGAGCACCACTGCGAGCGTGAGCCGCTCCTTGTCGGCGAGATAGCGGCGGCCGATCTCGAACAGCCGCACGCCGCTGGCGCCGCGCTTGCGGTTGCGCTCGGCCGCGGCGAACAGGCCGGGGAGCAGCGATGGCCGCATGACCTTCATGTCCTCGCTGATCGGATTGGCGAGGCGCCACGCGCCGCCGCCGAAGGGCGCGGCCTCCGCCTCGGAGAGGAAGCTCCACGTCACCGCTTCGTGGAAGCCGCGCGCGGCGGCGGTGCGCCGCAGCTTGCGCTCGAGCTTCTGTTCGGGCGTCGCGGTCGGCCGCGCGACGCCGGGCAGGCGATCGAGCGGAGTCGAGGGGACCTTGTCGATCCCTTCGATGCGGATGACTTCCTCGACCAGATCGGCGGGGCCATCGATGTCGCGGCGCCAGCTCGGCGCGGTGACGCGAAGGTCCTCGAAGCGCGCAAGGTCGGTCGGATCGCCGTTCGCATCGAGCGCCTCGACCGTGAAGCCCAGTCGCTCGAGGATGTCCTTCTGCCGCGCCACCGGAATCGCGAGGCCGCCCAGCGTCTCGGCGAGCGCCGGATCATAACCAGTGGTGATGCCGACCCGCGGCGGCGTGCCCGCCCGGGTGACCTCGCTGGCGCTGCCGCCGCACAGATCGACGACATAGCGCGCCGCGATCGCGATGCCGTCTTCGAGGAACGCGGGATCCACCCCGCGTTCGAAGCGCGAACGCGCATCGCTGGTCAGGTTGAGCTTCTGGCCGGTCTTCGCGATGTGATCGGGATCGAAATAGGCGCATTCGATCACCACGTCGGTGGTGGTCTCGGACACGCCGGTGTCCTCGCCGCCCATGATCCCGCCGATATCGTGCACGCCATTGGCATCGGCGATCACCGTCACGCTCTCGTCGAGCGTGTAGGTCTTCTCGTTGAGCGCGAGCACCTGCTCGCCCGGCTTCGCCTTGCGGACGACCAGCGCGCCCGACAGCTTCGCCTTGTCATAGACGTGCAGCGGGCGGCCGAGATCGATCATCACATAGTTGGTGATGTCGACGAGCGCCGAGATCGGGCGCTGGCCGATCGCCTTGAGGCGCTGCTGCATCCAGTCGGGCGAGGCGCCGTTGGTCACGCCGCTGACGGTCTGGCCGAAATAGGCCGGGCAGCCATCGGGCGCCTCGATGCGCACTTCCGGCCCGGCGCCGCTGGTCGGCACCGGATCCACGTCGAGCGGCCTGAGCGTGCCGAGGCCGGCGGCGGCGAGATCGCGGGCGATGCCGCGCACGCCCATGCAATCCTGCCGGTTGGGCGTGATCGAAACGTCGATCACCGCGTCGTTGAGCCCGGCATAATCGGGGAAGGAGGTGCCGATCGGCGCATCGGCGGGAAGCTCGATGATGCCGTCATGATCGTCGCCCAATTCGAGCTCGCGGGTCGAGCACATCATGCCGTTCGATTCGACCCCGCGCACCGCGGCGACCTTGAGCTGCATGCCGTTGGCGGGGACCACCGCGCCCGGCAGCCCGAGCACGCCGACAAGGCCGGCGCGCGCGTTCGGCGCGCCGCAGACGACCTGCAGGGGGGCGCCCTCGCCGGTGTCGACGGTGAGGACCTGGAGCTTGTCGGCCTGCGGATGACGCTCGGCAGTGAGCACCTTCGCCACGCGGAACGCGGCGAGCTTCTCGCCCGGATTCTCGACGCTTTCGACTTCGAGACCGACGCGGGTCAGCGCCTCGACGACCTCGTCGAGCGTCGCCTCGGTCTCCAGATGCGCCTTGAGCCAGTTGAGCGTGAACTTCATGCGCCGACTCCCCCGCTCAGCGTGGGCACGTCGAGCGCCGAGAAGCCGTAATGGCGCAGCCAGCGCAGATCGCCGTCGAAGAAGGCGCGCAAGTCATCCATCCCGTATTTGAGCATCGCGAGGCGATCGACGCCGGTGCCGAAGGCGAAGCCCTGCCATTCGTTCGGATCGAGCCCGCAGGCCGCGATCACCTTGGGATGCACCATTCCCGAGCCGAGCACTTCCATCCAGCCTTCGGACCCGCCGATCACACGCTTTCCGTTGACCACCGAATAGCCGACATCGACCTCGGCCGAAGGCTCGGTGAAGGGGAAATAGCTCGGGCGCAGCCGCAGCACGATGTCGTCGCGCTCGAAGAACGCCTTGAGGAAAGTCTCGAGCGTCCACTTCAGGTGCCCGAGCGTGATCCCCTTGTCGATCACCAGACCTTCGATCTGGTGGAACATCGGCGTGTGGGTCGCGTCCGAGTCGGAGCGATAGACGCGGCCCGGCGCGATGATCCGGATCGGCGGCTTGTCCTTGACCATCGTGCGGATCTGCACCGGCGAGGTGTGGGTGCGGAGCAGATGCTTCTGCGTCCCGTCCGCTTCGGGCGGGAAATAGAAGGTATCGTGCATCGCCCGCGCCGGATGGCTCTCGGGAATGTTGAGCGCCGTGAAATTATGCCAGTCGTCCTCGATCTCGGGGCCGGTGGCGACCGCGAAGCCGAGATCGGCGAAGATCTCCGCCAGTTCGTCCATCACCTGGCTGACCGGATGCACCGATCCCGCCGGCACGCTATCCACCGGCAGCGTCATGTCGAGCGTCTCGGCGGCGAGCCGCGCGTCGAGCGCGAGCCGTTCGAGCGACGTCTTGCGCTCGGCCAGCGCCGCGGTGACCGCCTCGCGCAACCCATGGATGCGCGGGCCCTGCTCCTGCCGCTCCTCGGGGCTCATCCCGCCCAAGGTCTTGAGCAGCCCGGTGATCGCGCCCTGCTTGCCGAGCGCATGGACGCGCAGCGCCTCGACGGCGTCGAGCCCCGCTGCGGCGTCGATCGAGGCGAGCAGATCGCTGCGCAATTGTTCGAGATCGGTAGTCATAGGAGGCCCGAACCCCAGAGCGGGCACAAGGTCAACCCTTGGGCGCAAGATTCGGTGCCGCGCACGGCCCGTCGCGGCGCCGGGGCGGGACGGCGCAGCCCCCTTCTCGCCGATCCGGGATCGTGAGACGCCCCCGGCGCCGACTTGTATGCGTGGAGGCGAACGATGTTGATGCAGGCGAGACTCGAGACCGTCGATTGCCCCTGCTGCGAGAGCGACGGGCATCGCCACTGGGCTTCCGAGAACGGCTATAGCGCCGTCAAATGCGCCGAGTGCGGCACCGTCTATATCCGCGAGCGGCCGCGCGGCGAGGACATTTCCGCGGCGGCACGCGACGGCGTGCACCCAACCGACGAAGGCACGCTCGACCAGCGGCTCCACCGCCAGGGCTGGAAAGTGCCTTTCTACGCCGGCATCGTCCGCCGCTTCTTCGAGGGCGAGAAGGATCTGCGCTGGCTCGATGTCGGCGCGGGCAATGGCGAGTTCGTCGAGGCGGTGCAGCGCGCGCTGCCCGACGTGCAGGCGCTGGGGATCGATCCGATGGAAGTGAAGGTCGCCCGCGCGCAGCAGCGCGGCGTGCCGATCACCGCCCAGACGCTCGAGGAAGTCACCGGCAGCTACGACGTGATCTCGATCATCAACGTCTTCTCGCACATCCCCGATTTCCAGCATTTCGGCGGGCTGATCCGCGCCCGGCTGAAGCCCGGCGGATCGCTGTTCATCGAGACCGGCAATGGCGGCGATCTGCCCTCGCGCGCCGATTACCCCGGCGAGCTGCTGCTGCCCGACCATCTCGTCTTCTCGGGAATCGACCAGATGAAGCAGACGTTGGGGCGGCTCGGCTTCGGGCGTGTCGAGCATTGGAGTCGCCGCACCGATCACCCGCTCTGGGCCGCCAAGCAGCTGGTGAAGAGCACGCTCAAGGGGAAGCCCAAGGTGTTCGTGCCGTGGACGCGCAGCTTCCGGACGGTGTTTTACCGGGCGTATCTCGACGGCTAGACCCGGCTGCCGAGCAGCGCCCCGCCAAAGCCGATGAACAGCAGCGCGGTGGCGCGGTTGAACAGCCGCTGGCGGCTGGTGGGCGCGAGCCAGCGCGCGAGCGAGCGGCCGCCCAGCGCGTAGACGCCGAACCAGAAGGCCTCGATCACCGCGAAGCTGAGCACGAGGATCGCGAGCTGCGGCACGAAGGGCCGGTTCAGATCGACGAACTGCGGCAACAGCGCCGCCGCGAAGATGATCAGCTTGGGGTTGGACAGGCCGGTGCCGAGCCCGGTCCAATAGAGCGCGGTCGCGGTGCGGCCCGATCCCGCGTCGCCCGAATCGCCGCCGCCGACCGGCGCGCGCCATGCCTTGATGCCGAGCCAGACCAGATAGGCGACGCCGGCATAGCGCAGCACGTCGTAGAGCCCGGGCGAGGCCTTGAGCAGCGCCCCCAGCCCCGCCGCCGAAGCGATCAGGCACAGCATGTTGGCGGTCATCAACCCCACCATCGAGAAGAGCGCGCGGCGCGGGCCGTGATGAATGCTCTGCACCATCACATGGAGCATGTTCGGCCCCGGTGTCGCCGAGATCAGGAACACCGCGGTGACGTAGAGCCACCAGGTCTGGAGTGCCATTGCTTGCCTTTCTGCGGCGGCCCTCGCCCCCGACCCAATACCGTCATCCCGGCCTTTTGCCGGGATCCACGGTGCCGCAGGCGAGACCCTCTCGCCTCCTGGTTCTTTCCCGGCCGCGCGGTGGACCCCGGCACAAGGCCGGGGTGACGGTTGCGATCTCGGAGCGGAAAGAAAAGGGCGCCGGTGTTGCCACCGACGCCCCATTTCCGTTCGCTGTCCGTCCGCTCAGGCGGCCTGGGGCAGCGCCGCCTTCGCCTGCGCGACGATGGCGCTGAACGCCTCCGCCTCGTGCATCGCGATGTCGGCAAGGACCTTCCGGTCGAGTTCGATGCCGGCGAGCTTGAGCCCGTGCATGAACTGCGAATAGGTCAGGCCCTCGGCGCGGACACCGGCGTTGATGCGCTGGATCCAGAGGCCGCGGAACGTCCGCTTCTTAACCTTGCGGTCGCGATAGGCGTACTGGCCGGCCTTTTCGACGGCCTGGCGCGCGATGCGGATCGTGTTCTTGCGACGGCCATAATAGCCCTTCGCCTGATCCAGAATCCGCTTGTGCTTCGCCTTGGTGGTCGTGCCACGCTTCACTCGTGCCATGTCTCGGCCTCCTTACTTCAGGCCGTACGGCGCCCACGCGAGAACGCGGGCGGTATCGGCATCGGCGAGCACGGAGGTGCCGCGATTCTGGCGGATATACTTCGCATTGTGCGAAATCAGGCGGTGGCGCTTGCCGGCGACTCCGTGCTTCACCTTGCCAGTGGCGGTGAGCTTGAAGCGCTTTTTGACGCCGCTCTTCGTCTTGAGCTTGGGCATTTTCGTCTCCTTATAGTTCGACGATTGCGGACACGCGCGGCAGCCCATTCAGCCGGCGCATCCCTACGATCGCGGAAAGGCGGGCGCATAGCCGCAACCGCGCTGCAATGCAACCGGAGTCGGAACCGCCTCAGCTTACAAAGCTTTTCAACCCGATGGCAGTGGAAACCCCGACCCCGACTCCCCCCGCGACTCGCGCTCGTCCTGCGCGGGCGCTCGGCACGCCGCTGGCGAGCGTGATCGCGGTGGTCGCCACGATCCTCGGTCTGATCGTACTCGCCTGGACGGTGCTGTTCGTCACCAAGGGGCGCTTTCTCAAGCACACCTTCGAGAAGATCGTCGCCGCGCAGACGCATCGTCAGGTAGAGGTCGCGGGCGACTTCCAGCTCTATTTCGCGCCGTTCAACGTCAAGTTCCTCGCCGAGGGGATGACCATCTCCAACCCCGAATGGGCCGGGCGCGGCAGCTTCTTCTCGGCGAGCAAGATCGATTCGCGGATCTCGACCTGGAGCCTGATCACCGGCAACCACCGGGTGAACTGGCTCGGGCTCGAGAACGGCCATGTCGACCTGCAATGGGACAAAGCGGGCCGCCGCAACACCTGGACCTTCAGCGAGGAGAAGGGCGAGCCGCTCGACCTGCCGGTCATCCGCCGCGCGCTCGTCCAGGGCACGCTGATCCGTTATGTCGACCCGCGGATGCAGATCGCGGCGGGCATCCGCATCCACACCGTCGAGGCGCGCGACACGCAGTTCGCCAGCTCGATCCGCTTCGACGGCAACGGCACCGCGCGCGGCACCCGCTTCACCATGGCGGGCGAGTTGCTGACGCCCAACGCCACCGTTGCGGGCGGGCGGAACCAGCTCAAGCTCCATGTCGAGGGGGTGCGCACCCAGATCGACGTCTCGGGCACGCTGCCCGGCGCCACCGAGATCGAGGGCGCCGACCTGCATATGGACGCCCGCGGGCAGAATCTCGCGGATGTTTTCGCGGTTATGGGCGTCGCGGTGCCCGATACGCGCAGCTACCGCCTGCGCTCGGCACTGACCAAGAGCGGCGACGAATGGCGCTTCACCGGGCTGCGCGGGCGGTTCGGAGCGAGCGACCTCGCCGGCAAGTTCACCGTGAAGATGACGGAGCCGCGGCTGCTGCTCACCGCCGATCTCGCCACCCATGTGCTCGACATCGTCGATGCCGGTCCGTTCATCGGCTACAGCCCGCAGGCATCGGCGGCGGGCGCGGTGGTGCAGCGGGCAGGCGGCACCCCGCGCATCCTTCCCGATGCGCCGCTGCGGGTCGAGGCGCTCAAGAATTTCGACGCGAAGGTCGACTGGACGGTGCGCACCGTCCGCGCCGAGAGCCTGCCGATATCGAACATCACGCTCGGGCTCGACCTGAACGACCGGCTGCTCAAGCTGAGCCCGCTCAACTTCTCGATGGCGCGCGGCACGGTCAATTCGGACATCACCATCAACGCGCGGCGCGAACCGGTCTTCACCGACTATGACATCCGCCTGTCGCCGACGCCGATGGGCACGCTGCTCGCCGGATTCGGCGTCGAGCAATCGGGCACCAGCGGCACGCTGAAGGCGCGGGTCAAGATGACCGGCACCGGCAACAGCGTGCGCGATTCGCTCGCCAGCTCGAACGGCCGCATCGCGGTGATCATGCCGCGCGGCACTTTCTGGACGCGCAACATCCAGCTCTCCGAGCTCGATATCGGCGTGTTCGTCCAGAAGATGTTCGAGAAGAAGCTCAAGGAGCCCGTGCAGATCAATTGCGGGCTGATCGGCTTCACCGTGAACAACGGCATCGCCGCCGCCGACCCGATCCTGATCGATACCGAGAAGAACGTCATGCTCGGCCGTGGCGGGTTCAGCTTCAAGAACGAGACGATCGACCTCGCCTTCCGCGCCGACAGCAAGAAGTTCAGCCTGTTCTCCGGCCAGTCACCGGTTGGCGTCGGCGGCTATTTCGCCAAACCGAGCATCGACGTGATCAGCCCCGAGCTGGTCGGCCGGGCAGGCGCCGGGCTGGGGCTCGGCATCCTCGCCAGCCCGTTCGCCGCGGTGATCGCGTTCGTCGACATCGGCGACGCCAAGGCCGCCGATTGCGGCCCGGTGCTCGCCGGCGCCTCGGCGCGCGCCCAACGCACCGACAAGGGCAAGCCGCGCGACGATGTCGGCAAGGGCACCACCGCCAAGTCCGAGGACGGCAAGCGCTCGAAGGGCGAGGCCCAGAAGCAACGCAAGAAGTTCCTCGGCATCTTCTGAGCCGCTACACTGGCCGCCACGCGACTCGAAGGAGACGAGCATGGCCGACGACCAGATTGCGATGCCCGGTGTCACGGCGCATCTGACGATCCGCGAGGGCAAGGGCGCCGCCGCGGTGGACTTCTACAAGGCCGCGTTCGGCGCCGAGGAGACCGGCCGCCACCTTGCCGATGACGGCGCGCGGATCATGCACAGCCATCTCAAGATCAATGGCGGTTCGCTGATGCTCAACGACGATTTCCCCGAATATACCGGCGGGATCGCCGTGCCCGCGGGCGTGACGCTGCATCTGCGCGTCGACGATGTTGATATCTGGTGGGAACGCGCGCTGGCTGCGGGCGCGACGGTGCGCATGCCGCTCGACAACCAATTCTGGGGCGACCGCTATGGCGAGGTCGTCGATCCCTTCGGGCATCATTGGTCGATCGGCGGGCCGGTCAAGGCGTGATCGCGCTCGTCGCGCTCGCGCTGGTGACGAGCGCAGCCGCGCCGCCGTGCGGCGGCGTTCTGATCGCCGGCGCAGCTTCCTGCATCAAATGGGAGTTGAAGCTGTCCGAATATCGGGCGCTGATCCGACGCGCCAACGCAGGCGACGCGGAGGCCGCGCTGAAGCTCGCCCAGTTCGAGGACGAGCGCGTCCTCCATGGCGGTGCAGGCGGCGCGAAATGGTGGCTGCTGGCCGCCGAACGCGGCGATTGCCAAGCGCTGCGGCGCATGCGCGACCTCGCGACGGGCCGCGGCGATCCGGCCCTTGCCGCGAAATGGCGCACGCGCATTCGCTGGAACCGTTGCGCGCCTTCCGTCGACAGGGAGCGTTGGCTCGGGTTCGGCTCCTGAACCTGCGCCGCGACGCCGGGCAGACCGCGCGATGCCGGATCGAGCCCGACCGCGGAAGCGCCGCGTCGCCGAACCACGCATGCCGAGCAGGCGGTTTCGAGCGATAGAGTCGCGCACGAGATCGGGCGAGAGTGGCGCGCCGCGATCCCGCGATCGCGGCGGCCGGGCCGACGACTAGACGCTCGCGCCAGCCGGATGGTCGGGCAGTTGCGACTGATCGGCACCGTCGGCAGGTCCGCCGATCAGCACGAAGCGACGATCGCAATAGCCGCAATCGACATAGCCCTGCTCGTCGATCTGCAGGAACACGCGCGGATGACCGAGCGCGGCGGGCAGGCCGGGACCGGTGCCGTCACAGGCGACACGGGCATGGGAAGTACGGATCGTCTCGGGCGGCAAAGTCATGACAGTGCGTCTAGCAACCGCACCCGCGGCTAGCAACGGCCGCACGATCGATAGGCACAAAGCATGGCTCATCGCATATTCAGCTTTTTGCGGGATAGATCAGCTCTGGTATCCGGTCGGGGGGAGGCACCGCATGTTTTCGCGTAGACTGGATATCCTCGCGCCGACGCCGAAAGCCGCGGCGCAGCTCGCGACGGTGGCGTGGTGCATGCTGGTGGTGATCACGGCGCCGGCTTTCCTGTTCACCGGGCAGGTCGTCGGCGCCGAGTGGTTCACGGTGCTGTGGGGCGCGTTCGGCGCCTTGCTGCTGACCGCGCCGCTCTATTTCCTCACCCGCCTGTCGATAGGCAAGCCGCTCTGGCTGGCGCTGCCCTGGGCGCTGGCCGTGCTGGTCGTCGTCGCGGTCGGCCAATCGATAGTGGACTTCGCCGGCCAATTCTTCGTGCATTATTGGGCGACCACGCGCATCCCCGACCTGTCGGCGCAGTCGGTCTTCCTCGTGACGGTGATCTATTTTCTGATCGACGTCTGTCTGGTCGCGATGTTCCTGATCGCCGGCGCCATGGGCAGGATCCACATCCGCGAACGCGAGCTTGCCGAGGCTGAAGTGCGGCGTCTCGACACCGAACTCCATATGCTGCGGCTCCAGCTCAATCCGCACTTCCTCGGCAATTCGCTCAACGTGATCTCGAGCCTGATCCTCACCGGCCGCGCCGCCGAGGCCAACCGGATGACCGAGGGGCTGGCCGATTTCCTCAGCGCGACGATGGAAATGGGCGCGACCCAGATCAGCCTCGGCGACGAGCTCGAAACGGTCGAATCCTATCTCGAGCTCGAAAGCGCGCGGTTCGGCGCGCGGCTCACCGTCGAAATCCATGCCGAACCGGCCCACCGCGCGCTGATCGTCCCGAGCTTCGTGCTCCAGCCGCTGGTAGAGAACGCGATCAAGCACGGCGTGGAGGCCAGTGCCGGACCGAGCATCGTCCGCATCGACGCGCGCACCGAAGGCGGGGCGCTACTGCTCTCGGTCGAGAATCGCGGCGGCACCGGCGCCGCCGAACCGATGCGGCGCCCCGGACACGGCATCGGCCTCGCCAACACCCGCGCCCGCCTCGCCTTGCTGTTCGGCGACCAAGGTACGCTCGAGACCGGACCGATCGAGAATGGCTATCGCGCCACGATCCGGCTGCCCGCCCACGCTGCCGGAGCGCGCCTGTCCGACGCGGCATGACACTGGCCTTTGCCGATCGACGTGGAAGTTCTATGCGCGGCGCATGACCAGCGCCGCGATCGCCATCGACCAGCTTTGCAAGACCTATGCGGGCGGCAAGCGCGCGCTCGACGGCGTGAGCTTCGACGTGCCGCGCGGCACGATCTTCGGGCTGCTCGGCCCCAACGGCGCGGGCAAGTCGACGCTGATCAATATCCTCGCCGGGCTGGTCAACAAGTCGAGCGGGACCGCGTCGATCTGGGGCTTCGACATCGACGCGCATCCCCGCAATGCCAAGGCGAGCATCGGCATCGTCAATCAGGAGATCACCTTCGATCCCTTCTTCACCCCGCGCGAGACGCTCGAGATCCAGGCGGGGCTCTACGGAGTCGGCAAGGGCCAGTTCGACGCGATGGAATTGCTTCGCGCGGTACATCTCGAGGACAAGGCCGAAGCCTATTCGCGCACGCTCTCGGGCGGCATGAAGCGTCGGCTGATGGTCGCCAAGGCGATGGTCCATTCGCCGCCGATCATCGTGCTCGACGAGCCGACCGCGGGCGTCGACGTCGAGCTGCGCCAGCAGCTCTGGGCCTATGTGAAGCAATTGAACGCGCGCGGCGTGACGGTGGTGCTGACCACCCACTATCTCGAGGAAGCCGAGGAGCTTTGCGACCGGATCGCGATCATCAACCATGGCAAGCTGATCGCCAACAAGCCGACGCGCGAGCTGGTCGGCATGGCGCAGGAGAAGGTGGTCGAAGTCACTGTCGACCGCGACGTGCCTGTCCTCCCCGCAAATGCCTGCTTCCAGAAGATCGAATTGAAGGCCGAGCGGACTTTGGTGATCACCTATCGCAAGGATCAGGCGAATGCCGGCGAGGTGCTCGGCGCGGTGCAGGGCGGCGGCTATGGTATCGTCGACGTCTCGACTCGCGAGGCGGATCTGGAGGACGTGTTCCTCAACCTGACGCGGGCCGGCTAGTCTCTTGGGAGCAAGGGCATGTTGCAACGCGGAAGGTTAGGCGAAAGTCAGGCGTAAACGCGCCGTTTCGCGAGAGTCCGGCGATTCGAAAGATCGGGCGCTATTGTCGACCGCCACAGGCAAGCAGACGAAATCCTACATTGCAAGGGGCTGGCGGTTCGACCCCCATCCGTCATCCCGGCCTTGTGCCGGGATCCACCGTGCCGGGATCAAATCGCTCGAAGCGTGAGGGGGCTTGCCTGCCGCGCGGTGGACCCCGGCACGAGGCCGGGTGACGATCAGGGGAAGCGACGGAAGAGCCCTAGCGGCGATGACGGGCGAAAAACGCCCACATCGCTTCGTTGTCGGCGGTCCAGACATGGCCGGCGCCCGGCGTGATTCGCGCGATCACGTCGGCGGCGCCGCGGCAATCGGTATGGCCGCGTTCGACCACACCGCTTTCCAGCGTCCGCACCGCGAGCGGCCGGCGGCAGCCATTGAGATCGGCCCAGCGCGCCTCGGCGGTGCGCATCGGATATTGCCAATAACCGGCGCCGCCGCCTTCGATCGGATTGGTGGTGTCCTTGTCGCCGGCAAAGGCGATCACCGGCATCGGTTTCGATGGCGCGCAGGTTGCGGGATCGGGGAAGCGGGAATCTGCGGCCGAGGGATTGCCGGCACGCAACCCGACTACCGGCGCGATCGCGGCGAAACGATCGGCGGCGACGCAGCCGAGCCATGACGACATCCGTCCGCCGCCCGACAGGCCGGTGGCGTAGACGCGGCGGCGATCGACGCAGCCCTGTGCGGCGAGCCAGTCGATCGTCGCGCCGAGCCAGGCGACGTCGTCGGCATCGCCGGGACCCGGGACCTTGCCAGTGACGGTGGGGACGCCGGGGATGTTCCAGACATAGCCCTTGCCCGCGACGATACCGCCATCGGGCGCGGCGAGCAGAAAGCCGTGGCGGTCGGCGGTCGCCTCGAGCTTCGACTGGGCGAGGATCGCCGCGCCGTCGCCGGTACTGCCGTGGAGGACGAAGACCAGGGGCGTGCGCGCCGAGGCATGCGCGGGCACGCGGAGCAGCATCGCGCGGCCGGTGGCACCGATCGCGATGCGCTGGGTCGTGCCGGGCGCGCCCAGGGTGCAGGAGGCGTTCGCGGCAGGCGCCCAGGCGGCGGCGAATGCCAGTCCTGCGAAACCCAGGCTTTTACCGCGCATATCTCTCTCCATTTGCCAGCGACCCCGCCTAGCGCCTAGTCGGAGCGCGAACCAGCGGAAGACACATGGCCGGCGATCCTCACACCTCCGACATCCTCGTCATCGGCTCCGGCGCAGCCGGGCTCACCGCGGCGATCAACCTCGCGAGCCGCTTCAAGGTCACCGTGCTCGCCAAGGGGGCGCTCAACGAAGGCTCGACCGCCTGGGCGCAGGGCGGCATCGCCGCGGTGCTCGAACCCGGCGACACCTTCGAGAACCATATCGAGGACACGATCGTCGCCGGCGCCGGGCTCAACGATCGCGCCACCGTCGAGATGGTGGTCGAGAACGCCCCCGCCGCGATCGAGCGGCTGGCGAAGCTCGGCGTGCCGTTCAACACCGACAAGGGCTCGCTACATCTGACCCGAGAGGGCGGGCACAGCCATCGCCGCATCGTCCATGTCGACGACGCCACCGGCTGGGCGGTGCAGGAGGCGCTGCTCAAGGCGGCGCGCGACAATCCCAACATCACGCTCGTTCCCGACATGGTGGTGATCGACCTCGCCACCAGCCGCCACGAGGAGCGCTATTCGGGCGCGGGCAATGTCTGGGGCGTCTATGCCTTCAACCGCGCGACCAACCGCGTCGAGCTGTTCACCGCCAACGCGACCGTGCTGGCCACCGGCGGCGCGGGGCGGACCTATCTCTTCTCGACTGCGCCGCGCGGCGCGACCGGCGACGGCATCGCGATGGCGTGGCGCGCGGGCTGCCGCATCTCCAACATGGAGTTCATGCAGTTCCACCCGACCTGCCTCTACAATCTCGAGGTCAAGAACTTCCTGATCACCGAGGCGGTGCGCGGCGAAGGCGGCCGGCTGATCAATCCGCAGACCGGCAAGCGCTTCATGACCTATTACGACGCCGAGCGGATGGAGCTGGCGCCGCGCGACGTGGTCGCCCGCGCGATCGACGCCGAGATCAAGCGCTACGGGCTCGACTATGTCCATCTCGACATCAGCCATATGGGCGCGGATTTCGTGAAGCAGCACTTCCCGACGATCCATGCCCGGCTGATCGACCTCGACATCGACATGACGACCGGCCCGATCCCGGTGGTGCCGGCGCAGCATTATACCTGCGGCGGGGTGGTGATCGATCGCGACGGGCGCACCGATCTGCCCAATCTCTACGCGGCCGGCGAGGTCAGCCAATCGGGGCTGCACGGCGCCAATCGCCTCGCCTCCAACTCGCTGCTCGAATGCTTCGTGTTCGGCGAGGCGGTGGCGAAGCACATCGCCGCGCATTGGGGCGATCTCGCCCCCCCGCCGGCGATCCGGCCCTGGGACGAGAGCCGCGTCACCGATTCCGACGAGGAAGTGGTGATCAAGCAGAACTGGACCGAGATCCGCCGCTTCATGTGGAATTATGTCGGCATCGTCCGCACCACCAAGCGGCTCGAGCGCGCGGCGCACCGGATCAAGATGCTGCGGGACGAGGTCAACGACTATTACGGCCATTTCCGCGTGACGCCCGACCTGATCGAGCTGCGCAACCTGCTCGAAAGCGCCGATCTGATCGTCCGCTCCGCGCTTCACCGCAAGGAAAGCCGCGGGCTGCATTATACGCTCGACTATCCCGAAACGCTCGACGTGGCGGTCGATACGGTGCTGGTGCCCTAGCGATCCCGGGCGCCCCCAAGCCATGCGTCAAGCAGCGGAAATGGCGGGTTAGTTTCCGGGACATTCACGATTCGTCGCTATCGTTACCGGATTCGTCGCATCTGACTCGCCTCAGGCTTTGATGCGAGTCGCCGCCGCCGCATGTTGGAAGGAACGCAAGGGGCCGCATTTTGTGAATAAATTTAAGGGTTTCTCGAAACTGGAGCGTGCATTGACCGTCGCGGGGCTCGGCCCGGCGATGCTGCTCGGCTGCGCGGTGCACGAGGACACCCAGCTCGCCGCCTATCTGCCGGCGCCCACCTATAGCGTGCTGATGCCCTTCCCCGCGGCCAATGCCGCGCCGACGAAGCCGCGTCCGCCGGCGCCCACCGATCTCGTCGCCGCGATCGACACCATCACCCGCAACTTCAACGGGTTGGTCGGCGTCGCGGTCACCAGCATCGACGATGGCTGGATGGCGAGCAACGTCACCGCGACCCGCCCGCTTCCCCAGCAGAGCGTGAGCAAGCTGTGGGTGTCGATGACCGTGCTCGACGCCGTCGATCGCGGCGTGGTGCGCCTCGACGATCCGCTGACCATCACCCGCGCCGATTTCACTCTGTTCCATCAGCCGGTCGCCGCGCTGGTGAAGGGCGATGTCGGCTACACCACCACCGTCGCCGAGATCATGCGCCGCGCGATGCAGATGAGCGACAACACCTGCAACGACAAGCTGCTGCGCCTCGTCGGCGGCCCGGCCGCGGTGCGCGACTTCATCGCGCGCAAGCAGCTCGGCTCGATCCGCTTCGGCCCGGGCGAGCGGCTGCTCCAGGCGGGCACCGCGGGGCTCCAGTGGAAGCCCGAATATTCGATGGGCAACGCCTTTGCCGTCGCGCGCGCGCGGCTCGCGCCCGAGGTTCGGCGCGCGGCGTTCGAGGCCTATGTGAAGAGCCCCCCCGATGGCGCCGCGCCGGCTTCGATCGCCGATGCGCTGGCGCGGCTGCATCGCGGCGAGCTGCTTTCGGCGAGCTCGACCGACTGGCTCATCGCCACCATGGCCGGCGCCAAGACCGGCAAGGCGCGCGTGCGTGGCGCGGTCCCGCCGGGCTGGAGCTATGGCCACAAGACCGGCACCGGCCAGGATCTCGGCGGGCGCACCGCCGGCTTCAACGACGTCGGCGTGCTGACCGCGCCGGACGGCCGCCGCTATGCGATCGCGGTGATGATCGGCGACACCGTGCGCCCGATCCGCGAGCGCCAGCTGCTGATGCAGGCCGTGGCGAGCGCGGTGGTCGCGCACCATCGGCCGTCGCCGGAGGACGGCATGATCATGGCGGGCGCGCAGCCGACGCGCTGATCGCGCGGCAATCTGCGATGCCGGGGTCCACGATCCTCCCGGCGAAATCCGGAACGAGTTAGAGCGCAAGCAACGGAGCGCGCGCCGGAGCGGCGCCGGCTAGGTCCGCGGCATGACCGACGCTATCGACTGGATTTCCGCCGCCGAGGCGCTCGATGCCAATGGCTGGGCGGTGCTGCCGCGCCTGCTCGACCCGGAGAGCTGTCACGCACTCGCGGCGCTCTACGATGCCCCCGAGCATTTCCGCAGCCACGTGATCATGGCGCGGCACGGCTTCGGCCGCGGCGAATATCGCTATTTCGCCTATCCGCTGCCCGATCCGGTGCAGGCGCTGCGCACCGCGCTCTATCCGCCCCTCGCGGAGATCGCCAATCGCTGGCACGCCCGGATGGGCATCGCGCAGCGCTTCCCGGCCGCCCACGCCGAATGGCTCGCGCAATGCCATGCCGCCGGGCAGACGCGCCCGACTCCGCTGCTGCTCCGCTACGGCCCCGGCGACTATAATTGCCTGCACCAGGACCTGTACGGCGCGCACGTCTTCCCGCTCCAGGTGGCGGTGCTGCTCTCGGCCCCCGGAGGCGACTTCGCCGGTGGCGAGTTCATCCTCACCGAGCAGCGCCCGCGGATGCAATCGCGCGCCGCGGTGGTGCCGCTCGGGCGAGGCGACGCGGTGGTGTTCGCGGTCAACCAGCGCCCGGTGCGCGGCAGCCGGGGCGATTATCGTGTGACGATGCGCCACGGCGTGAGCGCGGTCCATCTCGGCCGGCGCCACACGCTGGGAATAATCTTCCATGATGCGACGTAAACCAACGCTCGTATCGGCATCGTCACAATTCGGGCGTCAACTCGCGCCGCACCTCAAGCAAGGAGCGGATCGATGGGCGACACCAATCGCGGCGACGAATCGAACGAGACCAATTCCGAGGCAGTGATCGTGGAGAATGGGGGCGAGGCCGTGCTCGCGGCGTCGGCCGACTATGCGGCGCAGGCCGTGAAGCTCAATTTCATCAACCATTCGAACGACGTGAACAACAGCGAGATCGTCATCTTCGGGAAGAATGTGGCGACCGGCTTCGACGAGCTCGCGGTCGCATGGACGGTGATCCGCTATTGCGGCCAGGGCGACAATCATCCCTTCATCTACCCGATGACCCAGACGATCAGCGCGAGCGACAGCTGGGGCAATTACACGGCGCAGCAGATCGCGCCGGCAGGCCAGCGATTCGCGATGGTGCTGACCAGCTCGGGCGACCAGATCGTCGCGCAGGGCCCGGCGACCTCGCCGCGCGAGATCCAGCTGGTCAACGCGCTCAACCAGGGCGCTGTTGGTGCCCAGATCTACAAGGACGGCAGGCTGTTCGCCGCGAAGACCGACATCGCGCCCCAGCAGATGGCCGTTTTCGATTTCAGCCCGACGATCTGGATCGGCGTCGCGTCGCAGATCGAGGAAGGCGACGTGATCAACGCCGCGATCGTATCGCAGGTCAACACCGAGATCTCGCTGCTCGGCATCGCCAGCGCCGATATCGTGATGACCGGCGGCGGCGCGGGCCCCAACGCGAGGCCGTTCGCCTTCACGCTCGAGAATGTCGTGATGGCGTGAACGCGAGGGCGGGCGGAGGGCCGCTTGGGGCTTTGTTCCGCTCGCCCGCTCGGCTATCCCGGCGCCGATGCCCCATCTCTATCTCGTCGACGGCTCCGGCTATATCTTCCGCGCCTATCACCGGCTGCCGCCGCTCACCAACAAGCATGGCGAGCCGGTCGGCGCGGTCTATGGCTATACGACGATGCTATGGAAGCTCGTCGACGAGCTGAACAAGGCCGACGGCCCGACGCACATGGCGGTGATCCTCGACAAGAGCGAGCACACCTTCCGCAACGAGATGTACGACCAGTACAAGGCGCACCGCCCGCCCGCGCCCGAGGATCTCGTCCCCCAGTTTCCGATGATCCGCGACGCCACGCGCGCGTTCAGCCTGCCGTGCATCGAGGAGGCGGGGTGGGAAGCCGACGATCTGATCGCCAGCTACACCAAGGCGGCGCTGGCGCAGGGCTGGTCGGTGACGATCGTCAGCTCGGACAAGGATCTGATGCAGCTGATGACCGATCCCTCGGTCGACATGCTCGACACGATGAACAACCGCCGGCTCGGGCCGAAGGATACCGAGGAGAAGTTCGGCGTCGGCCCCGAGAAACTCGGTGAGGTGCTGGCGCTGATGGGCGACAGCGTCGACAACGTGCCGGGGGTGAAGGGCATCGGCCCCAAGACCGCGGCCAAGCTGATCCTCGAATTCGGCGACGTCGAAGGCGTGCTCGCAGCCGCGCCGGACATGAAGCCCAGCAAGATGCGCGACAATCTGATCGAGCATGCCGAGATGGCGCGGCTCTCGCGCAAGCTGGTCGAGCTCGCCTGCGACGTGCCGTTGCCCGACCCGCTCGACGAGCTCGAGCTGAAGGGCATCCCCGACGCGCCATTGCGCGCATTCCTCGAGCATCACGGCTTCCGCACGCTGCTCAACCGCCTCTCCGCGGTCGCCGATGCGCCGGTCGAGACGCATGAGGTGCCCGGCCTGCCCGAGGATCCGCCCTGCGACCATGACGGCTATGCGACCGTGGTCACCGAGGAGGCGCTCGACCGCTGGATCGCCGAGGCGACCTATCAGGGCTTCGTTGCGATCGACACCGAGACCACCGGCGTCGATGCCACGCGCGCCGAGCTGGTCGGCGTGAGCATGTGCCTCGCGCCCAACAAGGCGTGCTATGTGCCGCTAGGGCATGGCGGCAGCGACATGTTCGCCGAGAAACCGGCCCAGATCGCACGCGCCGCGGCGCTGGCGAAGCTCAAACCGCTGCTCGAGGATCCCGCCGTCCTCAAGATCGGGCACAACATGAAGTACGACATGATCGTGCTCGCGCGCTGCGGGATCGACGTCGCGCCCTATGACGACACGATCGTGATGAGCTTCGACCTCGACGCCGGGCTCCACGGCCACGGCATGGACGAGCTCGCCGCGACGCACCTCTCGCACAGCTGCATCGCCTACAAGGACGTGGTCGGCAGCGGCAAGAACCAGCTCGGCTTCCACGAAGTCGATCTCAAGGCCGCGACCCGCTACGCCGCCGAGGACGCCGACGTCACGCTGCGGCTCCACCGCCGCTTCAAGCCTCGCCTCGCCTGTGAGAGCGCGACTCGGGTCTATGAGATGGTCGACCGGCCATTGGTGTCGGTGATCGCGGGGATGGAGCGCGCGGGCGTCAAGGTCGATGCCGGCGTGCTGGCACGGCTGTCGGAGGATTTCTCGAAGCAGATCGCCGCGCTCGAGGAAGAGATCCACGCGATCGCCGGGTTCAAGTTCACCATCGGCAGCCCCAAGCAGCTGGGCGACGTGCTGTTCGACAAGATGGGGATCAAGGGCGGACGCAAGGGCAAGTCGGGCGTCTATTCGACCGACGTCAACGAGCTCGAGCGGATCGCCGCCGACAAGGATTCGCCCGGCCGTGAGATGGTGGTCAAGGTGCTCGACTGGCGCCAGCTCACCAAGCTCAAATCGACCTATACCGATGCGCTGCAGGCGCAGATCAACCCCGAGACCGGGCGCGTCCACACCAGCTACAGCCTCACCGGCGCGCAGACCGGACGGCTTTCGTCGACCGATCCCAATCTCCAGAATATTCCGATCCGCACCGAGACCGGCAGACAAATCCGGGACGCATTCGTCGCCGAACCCGGCAATGTGATCCTCGCGGCCGACTATTCGCAGATCGAGTTGCGCCTCGCCGCCCATATCGCCGACGTGCCCGCGCTGCGCACCGCGTTCGAGAATGGCGACGACATCCACAACATGACCGCGATGGAGCTGTTCGGCGAGGTCAACCGCGACACCCGCGGCCGCGCCAAGACGATCAACTTCGCGATCCTCTACGGCATCTCGCGCTGGGGGCTCGCCGGCCGGCTCGACGTCACCCCCGACGAGGCGCAGGCGATGATCAACCGCTATTTCGAGCGCTTCCCGGGCATCAACCGCTACATCGCCGACACGCTCAACGAAGCCAAGGCGCGCGGCTTCACCACCACGCTGTTCGGCCGCAAGACGCATTTCCCGCGGCTCAAGGCGGCCAATCCCAACGAGCGCGCGGGCAGCGAGCGTGCGGCGATCAACGCACCGATCCAGGGCACCTGCGCCGACATCATCAAGCGCGCGATGGCGCGGATGGGCCCGGCGCTCGCCGAGGCCGGATTGCCCAATGTCCGCATGCTGATGCAGGTGCACGACGAGCTCGTGTTCGAGCTGCCCGAAGGCGATGTCGAGGCCGCGAAACCGGTGATCGAACGCGTGATGGCGACGGCGGCCGAGCCGGCGATCAAGCTCACCGTCCCGCTCGGTGTCGAGATCGGAGTGGGCCCGAGCTGGGGCGCCGCGCATTGATGACGGTCGTCCCGGCTTCGATGCTTGCGGCCGCCTTCTCGCTGGCTCAAATCGCGCCGCCCGACCGCGACTCTGCCGAGCGCGCGCTGCGGGCGGCACGCGATGCGATCGCGGCGGGCACGTCGACCATCGACTGCCAGCCAAACGGCCACTATCCTGAGGCCGACCCTTGCGAGGTGCAGATCGCCGGCATCGCGACACTCGACTTACGTAAGCTTGTCTATTTCTCGGTGTCGCGCTGCATCGTCGATAATCGACCGAGCCGGTGCGCGACTCTGACCTTTGACCACAGCCGTGCCGATCAGAGTCACACCGATTTGTGGTTTGAGGCCCGCGCATACCCGGTGCGCGCCAGCGCCGATGTCGGCAGCGTCCATGTCTCGCAGGGTCTTGATACAAGTGACTGAGCCCGCCCCCGCCGCCGACGACATCAATGCGCTCGCCAAGGGCGGGCGGACCAATATCCTCGGCTTCATCCTGCGGCTCGCCGCGCGGCTGCCGTTCCTGTTCATCGCGGGGCGCGCCTATGGCCCGGACATCGTCGGGCGCTACGCGATCGCGGTGCTGGTGATCGAGGTTGCCGCGCTGCTCGCGACGCTGGGGCTCAAGCGCGGGCTGGCGCAGGCGCTGGCGGCGACCGAGCGGCCGCATGCACATGTCGTGTGGGACGCGGTGCTGGTCGCGCTGATCGCCTCGGCGATCGCCAGCGTGGTGCTGATCGCCTTTCCGCAGGTCATGTACCCCAACAGCCAGGTGATGGGGCTCGAGCGGCTGCTGCCGCTGGTGGTTTTCGCGGTGGCGGTGTCCGACGTGACGCTCGCCGCGCTCGCCTATCGCCACAATATCGGCGCCTCGGTGACCGCGCGCGCGATCATCGAGCCATGGACGATCAGCATCGCCGCGTGGGGCTTCTCCTATGTCTCGTCGCGCGACGGGCTGATGTACGCCTATGTGCTGTCGATGCTCGCCGCGCTCGCCGCCTCGGTGATGCCGTTCGTGCGCGAATATGGCCTGCCGCGCGGCTGGCACCCGCGGGTTTCCGATGTCGCCACGCTCGCGCGCCGCAACGCGCCGCTCGCGGGCGCCGATGCGATCGAATGGGGCACGCGCAACGTCGACCGCTTCATCCTCGCGCTGCTGTTCGCGCCGGGCGTGGTCGGCATCTACTATATGGCGCAGCAGGTCGCCTCGATCCCGCAGCGGCTCAAGTCGAGCTTCGATCCGATCCTCGCGCCGGTGGTCACCAACAGCCTCGCCGAGAATGATCGCGCCGCGGTTGCGCGGCAGGTCCGCCAGGTCGGCTTCTGGATCGTCAGCGCGCAGGCCGCGTGCCTCGTCGTCTTCGCGATTCCCGCCGAAGGGGTGATGGGCCTGATCGGACCCGAATTCGTCGTCGGCGCCGGCGCGATGTGCATCCTGCTCGTCGCCGAGGTGCTCGCCTCGACCGGCGCGGTCTGCGAGACCGGGCTGATCTACATCGCGCGCCACCGCAATCTGATGGTCTCGCTCGCGGTGCTGTCGCTCCAGATCGCGCTGAGCTTCGCCTTCGTGTTCATCGCCCGCGCGCAGGGCTGGTCCGAGCCGGTGCAGGCGGCGGGGCCGGCGATGGCGCTGGCAGTGTCGCTGACGATCGGATCGGCGGCCAAGGCGATCATGCTGCGGCGGCTGCTCGGCGCGCCGGTGGTCAGCATCCGCCCGAGCTTCTTCGTCGCGATCGGCGCCGCGGCGCTGGTCGGCTCGGCCTTCACCTCGCTGCCCCGGCATTATGAATGGGCCGAGCTCAGCATCGGCATGCCGGCGATCCTCGTCACCTTCCTGTTCGTGATGATCAAGTTCGGCTTCGGCCCGGAGGACAAGGCGCTGTTCCGCAAGATGCCGCGGGGCGAGGACGCGACGCTGCCGACCAGCGAGAAGCTTTAAGGTACGACGGTGCTGCCCGCTAACCGTCATCCCGGCCTTGCGCCGGGATCACCTTGCGGCTGGATGAAATCCTTTAATCCATAGTCCAGCCGGTGCGGCGCGTTGGCCCCCGGAACAAGTCCGGGGTGACGCAGGAGAGGATGCCGTTCCTGGCTTGGGTCACTCGACCGGGAAGCCGCGGCGCCGGAACAGCGCCTTCACGTCGGGATCGCGGCCGCGGAAGACGCGGTACGCTTCCTTCCGGTCGGTCTCGTTGCCGGTCATCAGCAGGATCGTCCGGAACTTGTCGGCGGTGGCCTTGTCCCAGACATTGCCGGTCTCCTCGAACGCCGCCCAGGTGTCGGCGTCCATCGTCTCGGACCAGAGATACGAATAATAGCCCGCCGAATAGGCATCGCTCGAGAAGAGGTGATTGAACTGCGGCAGCCGGTGCCGCATCACGATCTCCTTCGGCATCCCGATGCTCGCCAGCGTCTCGCGCTCGAACGCGTCGGGATCGGTCACCGGCGTATCGCGATCGTGCAGCTTCATGTCGACGATCGCCGAGGACAGATACTCGACCGTGTCGAAGCCCTGGTTGAAGGTCTGCGCCTTCTCGATCTTGGCGACCAGCGCGGCAGGGATCGGCGCGCCGGTCTTGTAGTGCCGGGCGAAGCGGTTGAGCACGTCGGGGGTGAGCAGCCAATTCTCGTTCACCTGGCTCGGATATTCGACGAAGTCGCGCGGCGTGCCGGCGAGGCCGGGATAATAGACATTGCCGAGCAGGCTGTGCAGCGCATGGCCGAATTCGTGGAACAGCGTGGTGGCGTCGTCGATGCTGATCAGCGTCGGCTCACCCGCCGCGCCCTTGGTGAAATTGTTGTTGTTCGAGGCGAGCACGATCCGGGTGCCGCGCAGCCCCGAGCGGGTGCGATAGCTGGTCGCCCAAGCGCCCGAGCGCTTGCCGGACCGGGCATAGCCATCGAAATAGAAGATCCCGACCTCCGCGCCGGTGATGCGGTTGGTGACGCGGAAGGTGCGCACGTCCGGGTGGAAGACCGGAACGCTGCCGGTATTCTCCTTGAAGTCGAGATCGTAGAGCCGGCCGGCGGCGTAGAAAGCACCCTGCAGGATCTGGTCGAGCTGGAGATAGGGTTTCACCTCATTCTCATCGAGGTCGTACTTCGCCTTGCGGACCTTCTCGGCATAGAAGCGATAGTCCCAGGGCGCGATCGTGATCCCGGCGCCTTCCTTGCTGGCGAGCGCCTGCATGTCGGCGACTTCCTCGCGCACCCGCGCCACCGCGGCGGGCCACACCGCGAGCATCAGCTTCGACGCGTTCTCGGGCGTCTCGGCCATGGTGTCGTCCATCCGGTACCAGGCGTGGTTCTTGAAGCCGAGCAGCTTCGCCCGATCCCGCCGCAGCTTGAGGATCTGCGCGATCGTCGCGTTGGTGTCGTTGGCGTCGCCATTGTCGCCGCGGTTGACGAAGGCGTTGTAGACCTTCTCGCGCAGCGCGCGGTTGGTCGCGTACATCAGGAACGGCTGGACCGAGGAGCGCGTGTTCTTGATCGCCCATTTGCCGACCTGGCCGCGGGCCTTGGCCTCTTCGGCGAGGCTCGCCTTGAAGCTGTCCGCCAGCCCGGCGAGATCGGCCTCGCTGTCGAGCAGGATCGCGGTCTCCTCGTCGGCGAGCACCTTGCGGCTGAACTCGGTATAGGCGGTGGCGAGATCCTGGTTGATCCGCTTGACCTCGGCCTTGCCGGCTTCGTCGAGCAACGCGCCCGAAGTGACATAATCGCGATAGGTCCGCTCGAGCAGGCGCAGCTGCTGCGGGTTGAGCCCGGCTTTGGCGCGGCCGTCATGGATCGCCTTGACCCGCGCGAACATCTTCGGATCGAGGCTCATCTCGGTGAAGAATGCCGAGAGTTTGGGGCTCCATTCCTTCGCGATCGCCTGCACTTCGGGGGTGGCGAGATTGCTCTGATAGACGCCCCAGACCGCGAACAGCCGGTTCATCTCCTCGCCCGAACGCTGATCGGCCTCGATCGTGTTCTGGAAGGTCGGCGCGGCGGGATTGTCGCGGATCTTGACCATCTCGGCGCGGGCATTGGCCATCGCGCGCTCGAAGGCGGGCGGGAACATCGCCGGCACCACCTTGTCCCATTGGGGCACCCCCTCGTGCGGCCCCGGCCATTTGGCGAGCAGCGGCGTGGGATCGGGGGTGGTGGCGGGCGCGGGCGAGGTGTGGGTCTGGTTCTGGGGCATGGTGGATCCGGGAACGGGCGTGGCGGCGAGCGCCGTCGTGGCGATCAACGCGAGCCGGAGCGAACGAGTCATCAATGGGGTTCCCCGCTGGTGCTATAGAATGCCAGCACACTAGGAGCGGCACGGCATAACACAAGCGTTCGCGCTTGCGGATTGACTCTTGGGCAAAGCGGAACAGAATAGGAACATTCCCGTTCCCGAGTCGTGAGTAGCCGCCGCCCGCCTATGGCCGATCCTGCCGTCCTTGCCCAGCTACGCGCGCAATTGCGCGCCGTGGAGACCAAAGGTTTCCGCCGCCGCCCGGCCTTGCCCTTCGGACTCGCGCCGATCGATTCGCGGCTCGCCGATGGCGGGCTGCGCCTCGACGCGCTGCACGAGATCGCCGCGGGAACGAGCGACATGGCCGATGATTGCGCCGCCACCCTGTTCCTCGCCGGAATCGCCGCGCGTGCATGGGGACCGGTGCTGTGGGTGGTGCGGCGGCGCGATTTGTTCGCCCCCGGGCTCGCCCAGGTCGGGCTCGACCATAAACGCCTGATCTATGCCGAAGCCGCCGACGATGCCGAATTGCTCGCGATCATGGAGGAGGGGCTGCGCCATCGCGGGCTCGGCGCGGTGATCGGCGAGGCGAAGCGCGCCGACATGACCGCGACGCGGCGGCTCCAGCTCGCCGCCGAGGGCGGACGGACGATCGCGCTGCTGATGAAGCGCGCCGCGCGCGAGGGCAGCGATCCGATCGCCACGCCCTCGGCGGCGGTGACGCGCTGGCGGGTGACTTCGGCACCGTCGACGCCGCTGCCGGTGGCAGGGGTCGGGCGAGCGCGCTGGCGGCTGGCGCTGGCGCGGCAAAAGGGGGGCGAGGGTTTCGAAACCGAAGTGGAGGCATGCGATGCAACGGGTCGCTGCGCTCTTCCTTCCCCTGTGGCCGATCGAAAGGCTGTGGCGGGCGGAAGCGCGAACCGGCGCGCGGCCTGAGCCGCACGCGCGCGCCTCGCTCGATCCGCTGCGCGAAGCGGTAGCGAAGGAGCAGGAACATGCCTGTTCGGTCCCGCGCGGCGGCGGCTGGCGCCCCGGCGCGCGCTGGGCACGCGAGGAGGCGCTCGGCAAGGTCGCGCTGCCCCCGGTGACGCGGGCACGCGCGAAGCACGAAGTCGGCCGGCGCGACGAGGCGGCGGCCAATCCCTTTCGCGCGATGCCGCCCGACGAAGGAGGACCTCCTGCCCGCTTATCCTCCCCCGGAGGAGGGCCGCGCTTGCGCGATGGAGGGGCATTCATCGCGCGCGGAAATTACCCCTCCACCAGCTTCGCGGGTCCCCCTCCCCCTCGGGGGGAGGATCGCGCGCCCCTCATCACATCGCTCCGCACCGGCAACCGCATCGAGATCGCCGCCGCCTGCCCCGCCGCCCGCGCGCTCGGGCTCCGTCCCGGCATGGCGGTCACCCAGGCGCGCGCGCAGGTGCCGGGGCTCGACATCCGTCCCGCCGACCCCGAAGGCGACCGCGCGCATCTCGCAAGCCTCGCCATCGCGCTCGCGCGGCGCTGGACGCCGACCGTAGCGATCGCCGGCGACGACACGCTGTTCCTCGATTTGACCGGCGTCGCGCATCTGCACGGCGGCGAAGCCAGAATGGCGGCACGACTGCAACGGATGCTCGCGCGGCTGGGCTATAGCGCCTGGATCGCAATCGCCGACACGCCCGGCGCAGCCTGGGCATTGGCGCATTTTCCTTCCTCCACGCGTCAGGCCGGTGGAATATGTGAGCCAGGCAAACAGGTTGACGCCCTCGCGTCGCTGCCGATCGAGACGCTGCGCGTCGACGCCGCCGCCACCGAATTGCTCCACCGACTGGGGGTGTTGACGATCGGCCAGCTCGCTACGATGCCGCGCGCGCCGCTGGTCCGCCGCTTCGGCGCCACGCTCGCGACGCGGCTCGAACAGGCCTTGGGCCGGTTGCCGGAGCCGCTCCACCCCGTCGTCCCGCCCGAGGCGATCGTCACCCAGCAACGCTTCGCCGAGCCGATCGCCACTGCCGAAGCGATCGAGCATTGGCTGGGCGTGCTCGTCCCCAGGCTCGCCGCGGCGCTCGAGGCCGAGGGGCTGGGCGTGCAGGCGCTCGAATGCATCGCCGAACGTGTCGACGGCGTTCCCCAGCGCATCCGCATCGGGCTCGCCCGGCCGAACCGCGATCCCGCGCACCTGCTCCGGCTGCTCAGGCGGCGGATCGAGGATGTCGAACCCGGCTATGGCATCGATGCGATCGCGCTCCATGTCCGCCGCGCCGCGCCGCTGGGCGCCGAGCCGATGGTCGAGCGGCTCGACGAGGAGGCCGCGCCCGATCTCGCCACGCTGGTCGACACGCTGGCGACACGGATCGGCCTCGCGGCGATGTGGCGGATGCACCCGGTGGAAAGCGACGTCCCCGAACGCGCGTCGGCGCGGACCGCAGTGCTCGATCCCCCCGAACGTGGCGGCGCCCGCGCGAAGATCGACGCGGTCGACCAGCTCGATCGCAGCCCCGCGCTTCATCCCTGGCATCCCGAATGGCCCAAGCCGACGCGGCTGCTGCGCCGCCCCGAGCGGCTCGACCATGTCGTTGCCGAATTGCCCGACCATGCCCCGCGCCGCTTCACCTGGCGTGGCCGGCCCCACCGCGTGGTGCGCGCCGACGGGCCCGAACGCGTGCATGGCGAATGGTGGAAGCACGTCGCCGAGGCCGAGCATGTCCGCGACTATTTCCGCGTCGAGGATGAGGAGGGCCGCCGCTACTGGCTGTTCCGCCGCGGCGACGGCGAGCGAAGCGCGACGGGCGACCTCAGCTGGTATCTCCATGGGGTGTTCGGATGAGTTACGCCGAGCTTCAGGTGACGACGCATTTCTCGTTCCTGCGCGGCGCTTCCTCGCCCGAGGAGCTGTTCCGCCAGGCGGCGCTGCTCGGCCTGCCGGCGCTCGGCATCGTCGACCGCAATTCGGTGGGCGGCGTGGTGCGCGCATTGGTCGCGGCCGAGCAATTCACCGCGATCGGTGCGAAGATCCGGATGATCGCCGGATGCCGACTCGATCTGGTCGATGGCACGTCGCTGCTCGTCTGGCCCGAGGACAGCGCAGGCTGGTCGCGGCTCACCGGCCTGCTCACGCTCGGCAAGTCGCGCGCCGACCCCCAGCATGGCGAGAAGGGCAAATGCTTCGTGCATTGGGAAGATCTGGCCGAAGCGGCAGAGGGGCTGGTCGGCGCACTGGTTCCCGGATTGGCCGACAGCGGCGATCCGCTGGCGCTGCGCTGGATGGCGGATGTGTTCGGGACACGCGGCCATGTCTGCCTGACCCAGCATCGCCGCCCGGGCGATGCGATGCGGATTCACCAGCTCGACGCGGCGGCGAAGCGCTTCGGCCTCACCCCACTCGCCACCGGCGACGTGCTCTACGACACGCCCGATCGGCGGATGCTGCAGGACGTCGTCACCGCGATCCGCGAGAAATGCACGATCGACGAACTCGGCTTCCGCCGCGAACGCCATGCCGACCGCCATCTCAAATCGCCCGAGGACATGGCGCGGCGCTTCCGCGACTATCCCGGGGCGCTGCGGGCATCGCTCGCCATCGCCGAGCGCTGCACCTTCTCGCTGCGCGATCTCAGGCACCAATATCCCGAGGAAGAGGTCCTCAACGGCAAGACCGCGCAGCAGGCGCTGCACAAGCTGGCGTGGAACGGGCTTCGGCAGAAGTTCGGGCCGCATCCGGCCAAGCCCTATTGCGACCTGCTCACCCATGAGCTCGGGCTGGTCGAGCAGATGGGCTATGCGCCCTATTTCCTCACCGTCAATTCGATCGTCCAGTTCGCGCTCAGTCAGCAGATCCTCTGCCAGGGGCGCGGCAGCGCGGCCAATTCGGTGATCTGCTTCGCGCTGGGGATCACTTCGATCGATCCGATCGAGCACCAGCTGCTGTTCGAGCGCTTCATCTCGACCGAGCGCAAGGAGCCGCCCGATATCGACGTCGATTTCGAGCATGAGCGGCGCGAGGAGGTGATCCAGTGGATCTACGAGAATTATGGCCATGACCATGCCGCGCTGACCGCGGTGGTCAGCCGTTTCCGCTCGCGCGGCGCGCTGCGCGAGGTCGGCAAGGCGCTGGGGCTGCCCGAGGATCTGACCGCCGCGCTGTCGAGCCAGGTCTGGGGCTGGTCGAACGAAGTCGACGACAAGCATGCCGACGCGCTCAATCTCGATCGCAGCGATCCGCGAATCGCGCTGACGCTGGGGCTGGCGCGGCAGCTGATCGGCACCCCGCGTCATCTTTCGCAGCATCCCGGCGGTTTCGTGCTGACCCGCGACAAGCTGCACCATCTGATCCCGGTCGAGCCCGCCGCGATGGTCGATCGCCGCGTCGTCGAATGGGAGAAGCTCGACATCGAGGAGCTGGGCTTCATGAAGGTCGACATTCTCGGCCTCGGCATGCTCGGCTGCATGCGCCGCGCCTTCGATTTGCTCGCCGAGCACAAGCAAACCCACCTCACCTTGGCATCGCCGCTGATGCAGGAGGACGATCCGCGCACCTTCGAGATGATTCGGCAGGCGGACACGCTCGGCGTGTTCCAGATCGAGAGCCGCGCGCAGATGTCGATGCTGCCGCGGATGAAACCGGTCAATTTCTACGACATCGCGATCCAGGTCGCGATCGTCCGCCCCGGGCCGATCCAGGGCAATATGGTCCACCCCTATCTCAAGCGGCGGCAGAATCCCGATCTAGTCGATTATCCTTCGCCAGCGCTGAAAGAGGTTTTGCTGAAGACGCTGGGCGTGCCGCTGTTCCAGGAACAGGCGATGCTGGTGGCGATCAAGGGCGCCGGTTTCACGCCCGGCGAAGCCGATCGGCTGCGCCGCGCGATGGCGACGTTCAAGTCAACCGGGGGCATCGGCGAGTTCGGACCCAAGCTGCTCGCCGGAATGCGTGCCAATGGCATCAGCGACGATTTCGCCGAGCGGCTGGTCGCGCAGATCGAGGGGTTCAGCAATTACGGCTTCCCCGAGAGCCACGCCGCCAGCTTCGCCAAGATCGCCTACGCATCGAGCTGGATGAAATGCCATCATCCCGACGTGTTCTGCGCGGCGGTGCTCAACGCGCAGCCGATGGGATTCTATGCGCCGGCGCAGCTGATCCGCGACGCGCGCGCGCATGGCGTCGAGGCGCGGCCGGTGTGCATCAACGACAGCGGCTGGGACACCCGGATGGTGCCCGAGGGCGCGCATGCACGGCCACGGCATGCGGCGTTCTGCGGCACCGATGCGGATTGGACGACGATCCAGCCGATCCGGCTGGGAATGCGGATCGTGCAGGGGCTGGCCGAGGCGGACGCAAACGAAATCCTCAGCGCGCGCGCGCGCGGCCCGTTCGTCTCGATCGAGGATGTCTGGCGGCGTTCGGGGGTGAAGCCGGCGGCGCTCGAGCGGCTGGCGCGCGCCGATGCCTTTCAGGCTTTGGGGCTCAACCGGCGGCAGGCGCTGTGGGCGATCAAGGGGCTCGGCCAGAAGCCGCTCGACCTGTTCGCCGCCGCCGATGCGCGCGAAGGCGCGACCGTGCCCGAGAGCGTCGAGGCGCCGGTGGCGCTGCTGCCGCTCAGCGAAGGACGCGAAGTGGTCGAGGATTATCGCGCGACCCAGCTCAGCCTGCGCGCGCATCCAGTGACCTTCCTGCGCGAGCAACTCGCGGCGCGGCGGATCGCACGCTGCGGCGATCTGATGGCGATGAAGGACGGGGCGCGCGTCGAGGTCGCCGGGCTGATCCTCGTCCGCCAGCGGCCGGGAAGCGCCAAGGGCGTGGTGTTCGTCACGCTCGAGGACGAGACCGGCATCGCCAATGCGGTGCTCTGGGCCGACCGCTTCGAGGCGAACCGGCGCACGGTGATGTCGGCGACGATGCTCGCGATCCGCGGCAAGGTGCAGCGCGAGGGGATCGTGATCCATGTCGTCGCCGAGGCGATCACCGATCTCACCCCCCTGCTGCGCGAGATCGGCGAGCTCGACCTGCCGCGGATGACCGCACCCGGCGACGGCGCGACGCATGGCGGCACGATCGATCCGCGCGACCGGCTCAAGATCCCGCGCCAGCGCGCGCTCGAAAGCTGGCCGCCACGCCGCAGCCTCAAGACGCCCGATCTGATCCCGGTGCGCTCGCGCGATTTTCACTGAGGAGTGACGAGCATGATGTTTCCCACCACCGGCGAGTCCGTATCCGGCCAGCAGCTGCGCCGCGACGACCAGATGCTCTATTTCATGATCAAGCCCGACCCGGGCGCCGCCAGGGCGATGGACGCCCTGCGGCGGCAACATGATATGGCGCGCAAATATGCCGTCGAGCGCTTCCACATCACGCTCCTGCCCTTCGGCGACATCCGATTGATCTCGCCGGAGACCGTAGATCGCATCCGTCATGCGGCCGCATCGCTGCAGGCCGAACCGTTCGAAGTCGCGCTCAACCGGATCAGCGGCAATGCCCTTGTCGGCGGCAGGACGCAGGCGCTGCGCGCTTTCCAGCGCCTGCTTGTGGCGCGCCTCGGCGCCTTCGGAATCGAGATTCCGGACTATGCCTTCCATCCGCACGCTTCGCTCACTTATGAGGAATGGCAGCAGCGCAATATTCCCGTTCCGCCGATCGCGTGGCAGGCCAGGCAGCTCCTGCTGATCAACAGCGTGCACGGCAAAGGCCATGCGGTCGTGGGCAGCTGGGAGCTGACGGCGCGCCAAGGCTCGCTCTTCTGATCGCTCCCGAATTTGCGCTTCCCGCGTTTAGCCTCCAGGAGGCCGCGGATGTTGCGCCTGTCCGGACTCTCGCTGCCGCTCGATCACCCCGCCGATGCGCTGCCCGAAGCGATCTGCGCGCGGTTGGGGATCGAACGCGCGGCGCTCAGGGGTTGGACGCTCTACCGCCGCGGCAACGATGCGCGCCGCCGCAACGCGATCCAGCTGGTCTACACGCTCGATATCGAACTCGACGGCGAGGCGGAGCTGCTCGCGCGCTTCGCCGGCGACAAGGACGTGCGGCCGACGCCCGACATGACCTATCGCTTTCCCGATCGCGCGCCCGAGGGCTGGCAGGGCCTCCGCCCGGTGGTGATCGGCGCGGGGCCGTGCGGGCTGTTCGCCGGACTGATCCTCGCCCAGATGGGCTTCCGCCCGATCATCCTCGATCGCGGCAAGGTGGTGCGCCAGCGGACCAAGGATACCTGGGGGCTGTGGCGGCGCGGCGAGCTCGACCCCGACTCGAACGTCCAGTTCGGCGAGGGCGGCGCGGGCACCTTCTCCGACGGCAAGCTCTATTGCCGGGTCAAGGATCCGCGCTTCCTCGGCCGCAAGGTGCTCGAGGAGTTCGTCAGGGCGGGCGCGCCCGACGACATCCTGTGGGAGGCGCACCCGCATATCGGCACCTTCCGCCTCGTCACCATGGTCGAGAGCATGCGCGCGGCGATCGAGGAACTGGGCGGCGAATATCGCTGGCAGACCCGGGTCGACGATCTCGAACTCGAGCGGCTGCCCGATGGGCGGCAGCGCGTGCGCGGGCTGCATCTTCACGACGGCAGCTTCCTCGAGACCGACCATGTCGTGCTCGCGGTGGGGCACAGCGCGCGACCGACCTTCGAGATGCTCCATCGCCGCGGCGTCCATATGGAGGCCAAGCCCTTCGCGATCGGCGTGCGGATCGAACATCCGCAGAGCTGGATCGATCAGGCGCGCTTCGGCAAATGCGCCAAACATCCCGATCTCGGCGCGGCGGCGTACAGCCTCGTCCACCACGCCTCCAACGGGCGCTCGGTCTACAGTTTCTGCATGTGCCCGGGCGGGCGCGTTGTCGCGGCGACCTCGGAGGAGGGCCGTGTCGTCACCAACGGGATGAGCCAATATTCGCGCGCCGAGTTCAACGCCAATTCGGGGCTCGTCGTGGCGATCGATCCGGCGCGCGACTATCCGGGCGGGCCGCTCGCCGGGATCGAGCTCCAGCGCCATTGGGAGGATCGCGCGTTCATCGCCGGCGGCTCCAACTATCATGCGCCGGGGCAGCTGGTCGGCGATCTGCTCGCCGGGCGCCCCTCGACCGCGCTCGGCGAAGTCACCCCTTCGTACAAGCCGGGGGTGACGATGACCGACCTCTCGGCCTGCCTGCCGCCCTTCGTGATCGAGGCGTTTCGCGAGGCGCTCCCCGTGTTCGGCCGCCAGATCGCGCGCTACGACCATCCCGACGCGGTGATGACCGGCGTCGAGACGCGCACCTCCTCGCCGGTGCGGATCACCCGCGGCAAGGATCATCAGAGCCTCAATGTCGAGCGGCTGTTTCCCGCCGGCGAAGGCGCGGGCTATGCCGGCGGCATCCTCTCGGCCGCGATCGACGGGATCAAGGCGGCGGAGGCGGTGGCGCGGAGCATCGTGGGGGGGTGATTCGCGGCCCGGTGCTCCTGCGGAAGCAGGAGCCCGGAGCCACAGGCGATATGCTCGGCGCCCTGGGCTCCTGCTTTCGCAGGAGCACGGTTAGGCTTCAGCCTCCCACGGTCTGCTCGATCACCCCGAAGATCGAGTGGTGCTTGTCATCCTCGGCCCAGATGCGGACGGTGTCGCCGGGCTTGAGGAACGGCGTTTCGGGCTTGCCGCCGCGGATCGTCTCGATCGTGCGGATCTCGGCGAGGCACGAATAGCCGACCCCTCCCTCGGCGACCGGCTTGCCCGGGCCGCCGTCGCCATCGCGATTCGAGACGGTGCCCGAGCCGATGATCGTCCCGGCGCCGAGCGCGCGCGTCTTCGCGGCGTGGGCGATCAGCGTGCCGAAATCGAAGGTCATGTCCTCGCCCGCCTCGGCGCGGCCGAAGGGCTGGCCGTTCAAGTCGACCATCAGCTTGCGGTGGAGCTTGCCGTCCTTCCACCACTCGCTCAGCGCATCGGGTGTGACGAACACCGGCGAGAAGGCGCTCGCCGGCTTGGACTGGAAGAAGCCGAAGCCCTTGGCCAACTCGTCGGGGATCAGGTTGCGGAGCGACACGTCGTTGGTGAGCCCGACGAGCCGGATCGCGGCCAGCGCCTGCTCGCGCGACGCCCCGAGCGGCACGTCGCCGGTGACGACGACGACCTCGCCCTCGAGATCGCAGCCCCAGGCTTCGTCGGCGAGCGGGATCGAATCGCGCGCGCCGAGAAATCCGTCGCTGCCGCCCTGGTACATCAGCGGATCGTGCCAGAAACTGTCGGGCATCTCGGCGCCGCGCGCCTGCCGGACCAGCGCGACATGGTTCACATAGGCCGAGCCATCGGCCCATTGATAGGCGCGCGGCAGCGGCGCGGCGGCCTGACGCTCATGGAAGCGCAGCATCGGGATCGTCTCATGCTCGAGATCGGTGGCGAGGTTGCGCAGATCGGCTTCGACCCGCTCCCAATCGTCGAGCGCCGCCTGCAGCGTCGGCGCGATGTGCGTGGCGTCGGCGCACCATGCCAGATCGTTCGACACGACGACGAGCTTGCCGTCGCGACCGTGTTTGAGGCTGGCAAGTTTCATGCTGTTCTCTCCTTTTGCTCCAGCATAGGGCGGAGCGCCGCCAAGTCGAGCGGCTGGCGGCAAGACGCTTCAGCGCGTTCGCGCGCCCGCCGCACCGATGAAATAGCATAGGCACTTGACGCGCCCTGCCCCGGGGGCCATTGGCGCCGCGGCTTCGGGGCAGTGCCCACCGGCCCCCGTCCCGCCCAGCCGCCGAGTCCTGTCGAAGGGCGGCTTTGGGTCCGTCCGGCAGGCGGAGACGTGTATCCATGGCAAATGTCGCAGTGATCGGCGCCCAATGGGGTGACGAAGGCAAAGGCAAGATCGTCGACTGGCTGGCGGAGCGCGCCGATGTCGTCGTGCGCTTCCAGGGCGGGCACAATGCCGGCCACACCCTCGTCGTCGGCGAGAAGGTCTACAAGCTGTCGCTGCTCCCCTCGGGAATCGTTCGCGGCACGCCGAGCGTAATCGGCAACGGCGTCGTGCTCGATCCGTGGCATCTCAAGGCCGAGGTCGAGAAGCTGCGCGGCCAAGGCGTCGACGTGACCCCCGACACGCTCAAGATCGCCGACACCTGCCCGCTGATCCTGCCCTTCCACCGCGATCTCGACGCGCTGCGCGAGGACGCCAGCGGCGCGGGCAAGATCGGCACCACCCGCCGCGGCATCGGCCCGGCCTATGAGGACAAGGTCGGCCGTCGCGCGATCCGCGTCTGCGACCTCGCGCATCTCGACGAGCTCGGGCCGCAGCTCGATCGGCTGCTCGCGCATCACGACGCGCTGCGCGCCGGCTTCAACGAGCCCGCGATCGACCGCGACGCGCTGATTGCCGAGCTGCGCGATATCGCGGGGTTCGTCCTTCCCTTCGCCCAACCGGTGTGGCGGATGCTCAACGAAGCGCGCGGCCGCGGACGCCGCATCCTGTTCGAAGGCGCGCAGGGCGTGCTGCTCGACATCGATCACGGCACCTACCCGTTCGTCACGTCGTCGAACACCGTCGCCGGCACCGCAGCGAGCGGTTCGGGGATGGGCCCCGGCGCGGTCGGCTTCGTGCTCGGCATCGCCAAGGCCTATACGACGCGCGTCGGCTCGGGCCCTTTCCCGAGCGAGCAGGACAATGACATCGGCGAGCGCCTCGGCACGCGCGGGCATGAATTCGGCACGGTCACGGGGCGCAAGCGCCGCTGCGGCTGGCTCGACGCGGTGCTGCTGCGCCAGTCGGCGGCAGTATCGGGGATCACCGGGATCGCGCTGACCAAGATCGACGTGCTCGACGGGTTCGAGGAAATCGCGATCTGTACCGGGTACAAGCTGCGCGGCGAGACACTCGATTATTATCCGTCGAACGCGCAGGATCAGGCTGCAATCGAGCCGATCTACGAGACGATGCCCGGCTGGTCCGAATCGACCGCGGGGGCACGCAGTTGGGCCGAACTGCCCGCCGCGGCGATCAAATATATCCGCCGGCTGGAAGAGCTGATCCAGTGCCCGGTGACCTTGGTCTCGACCAGCCCCGAGCGCGACGACACGATTCTGGTCCGCGATCCGTTCGCGGACTGACGAGGAAGGAGCCCCGACGGTCTACCGCCGGGGCCCCTGACCTGCCTTAGCGCTGCGGCGTCGGCGCGGCCGGATCGGCCGGCGGCGTCGTGGTGCCACCGGCGCTAGGATCGCTCGGAGCCGTTGTCGACGGTGCGGTCGAAGGATCGCCGGCGGTGCCGCTGCCCGTCGTGCCGCTGTCGGGCGTCGTCGACGTGGTCGTGTCCGCACTCGGATCGCTGCGCTTTTCCTTCTTGTGCTTCTTGTGGGTCTGGGCGCTGTCGGATGCCGACGGATCGCTCGACTGCGGCGCCGTCTGCGCGATCGCGACGGTAGGAAGCAGCATCGCACCGGCAAGGAACAAGGTGAGCTTACGCATGTTGTACACTCCTGCATTGACCAAAAATGGCAGGAAGTGAACGGCCTCGTCGGGCGCAGGGTTGCGTGCGGCGGGGTCGCTTCGCCGCTGCGACAAAACCGATGGACCCCGAGCCGAGACTAGCGCGGGATCAGCCGCACTGCGCCCTGTGCAACAGCTTCTGATCGGCCAGAACCAGCGCAACCATCGCCTCGACCACCGGCGCGCCGCGGATGCCGACACAGGGATCGTGCCGGCCCTTGGTGCGGATCTCCGTCGCCTCGCCCTCGCGGGTGATCGTCTCGACCGGCGTCAGGATCGAACTGGTCGGCTTGAACGCCACGCGGACGAGCACCGGCTGGCCGGTCGAGATTCCCCCGGCGATGCCGCCGGCATGGTTGGCAAGGAAATGCACGCCGTCCGGCCCCGGACGCATCGCATCGGCATTCTGCTCGCCGCTGAGCGTCGCCGCGGCGAAGCCGTCGCCGATCTCGACGCCCTTGACGGCATTGATCGACATGCAGGCGGCAGCGAGTTCGCTGTCGAGCTTGGCGTAGAGCGGCGCGCCCCAGCCCGGCGGCACGCCGATCGCTTCGCAGGCGATCACTGCGCCGAGCGACGAGCCGGCCTTACGCGCGTCGTCGACCAGCGTCTCCCAGCGCTTGGCCGCCGCCGCATCGGGGCAGAAGAACGGGTTGCGGTCGATCTCGTCGGCGTCGAAATTGGCGGGATCGATCGCATCGCCGCCGATCGCCTCGACCCAGGCGCGGATCTTCACTTCGGGGATGGCGAGCCGCGCGACTGCGCCGGCGGCGACGCGCGCTGCGGTCTCGCGGGCCGAGGAACGACCGCCGCCGCGATAGTCGCGAAAGCCGTATTTCTGGTCATAGGCATAGTCGGCATGGCCGGGGCGATAGGCGGCCGCGACTTCCGAATAGTCCTTCGAGCGCTGGTCGACATTCTCGATCATCAGGCTGATCGGCGTGCCGGTGGTGCGCCCTTCGAACACGCCCGAGAGGATGCGGACCTGATCGGGCTCCTGCCGCTGCGTGGTGAAACGCGACTGCCCCGGACGGCGCTTGTCGAGAAAGGGCTGGATATCGGCTTCCGAGAGCGCGAGCCCCGGCGGACAGCCATCGACCACGGCGCCGAGCGCCGGCCCATGGCTCTCGCCCCAGGTAGTGAAGCGGAACACGCGACCGAAGGTGTTGAAGCTCATTTAGCCGCCCCCGTCTCATATAGCTCCACGTCCGACAACCCTCAGCTACGCAGAGTGTCAGCTTTTACCCAAGAGCCATCCGCCCGGTGCACTTCCCAAAACTGCCATCCATTGGCTTCGTGTCCGGCCGCTGCCTTTGCCGCAGGAGAAAGCCCACCATAGACTTTGCCTTCAAATTCGACGCCACCGGCAGTGATCCGTGCGATAGCCGTTTTCCCGCCTCGGAACCTGTGCTGCAACTCTTGGCCGACCTTGAACGCCACGCCTTCGCTCAGCCAACTCGTTGCGAAGGCAGCCTTAATGCCATCCATAATTCCTTTTTTAGGTGGCAGTCCGAGCGCAGAGCGCACCACATCACCTTCAGTAACGCTCTCGTCCGGGCGTCGAGCAGTTATGGCCTTGAACGTGTCGAAATCCACCTCAATCGTGGGCATGTCAGCCTCCATGAGCCTGCGGAGCGCAATGCTTTGCAGAACTTTAAAGGGCTGTAAAGTACTTTATATTACACCAGCGAGATGTCGGGTGCGTCCTCGGCCTTCATGCCGATGACGTTGTAGCCGGCATCGACATGATGCGTCTCGCCGGTGACGCCCGACGACAGATCGGAGAGCAGATAGAGGCCGGCGCCGCCGACATCCTCGATCGTGACATTGCGCTTGAGCGGCGAATTGAGCTCGTTCCACTTCAGGATCAGGCGGAAGTCGCCGATCCCCGAGGCGGCCAGCGTCTTGATCGGTCCGGCCGAGATCGCGTTGACCCGGATATTGTCGCGACCGAGATCGACCGCGAGATACTGGACGCTGGTCTCGAGCGCGGCCTTGGCGACGCCCATCACGTTATAGTGCGGGATCACCTTCTCGGCGCCGTAATAGCTCAGCGTCAGCAGGCTGCCGCCGTTTGGCATCATCGCCGCCGCGCGCTTGCAGACCGCGACGAACGAATAGACGCTGATGTTCATCGTCATCAGGAAATTGTCGAGGCTGGTGTCGACATAGCCGCCGCGCAGCTCGTTCTTGTCCGAGAAGCCGATCGCGTGGACGACGAAGTCGATCGTCGGCCAGCGCTCGGCCAGCGTCGCGAAGGTCTTGTCGAGCTCGGCCATGTCCGAGACGTCGCAATCGATCAGGAAATCGCTGCCGAGCTGTTCGGCGAGCGGGCGCACGCGCTTCTCGAGCGCTTCACCCTGATAGCTGAACGCGAGCTCGGCGCCCTGTTCCCGCAGTTTCTGGGCGATCCCCCAGGCGAGCGAACGATCGTTCGCAAGTCCCATGATCAGCCCGCGCTTGCCCTGCATCAATCCCGTCACGACGCCGTATCCTCCTTCTGGCGCGCCTCCTCTAGCCCGTCCGGCACCGGTTCGGCTAGGGCGGCGTTGAGTTCGGCCCCCGCGACGATGCCGAGCCCGATCATGTAGAAGAAGATGAGCACGATCATCACGCCGGCAAGGCTGCCATAGGTCAAATCGTAGCTGCCGAGCAGCCCGAGCACGCGCGGAAGCATCGCGGTGACGAACATCCACCATGCGGCGGTGAACGCCGCCCCGGGCCATTTGGGGCATTTGGAGTAGCGGTAGCGGCTCGGCGTCAGCGAGTAGAAGATCATGTACAGCGCGCCGAACAGGATCAGCGCCGGCACGCCCTTGCTGAACGAGATCAGCGACTGGGTATCCGATGCCCAGGGCAGCAACTGATAGATGAACTGCTCGACCCCGGTCAGGAGCACCTGAAAACTGAACGCCGCCATGGCGAGGATCACCGAGGCGACGGTGATGCCGATCGCGCCGAGGCGATAGCGCCAGAAGGGCGTGCTCGAACGCACGCCATAGGCCTGACGGAGTGCGCCGCGCAGCGTCTCGATGAAGCCGGCAGTGGTCCACAGGCCGACGATCGCGCCGAACCATAGCAGATTGCCCGTCCGCGCCTGCAGCACGTCGGCGGCGGGCTTGCGCAACACCTCGGCCACATCCGGCGGCATGGTCTGCAAAAAGGCCTCGAGCGTGCGGATGCCCTCCGCGCTGCGCCCGATCAGCTGGGCGACCGCCGCCGCGACGATCAGGAAGGGGAAGAGCGTGACGAGCGCGAGATAGGCGAAATTGCCGGCATAGGTGAAACCTTCGTTGAAGGTGTCGGTGACGACGCGCCCGGCGACATGGAAGAAGCGCGGGCCGACGCCGAGCTTGCCCAAGGCCGCGCGAATGCGGACACCGGTCCCGGGTTTCGCCTCGGCGTCGGCGGATCCCGCTTGCTTCACGCGTCTATTCCCACAGGCGCTCAGACGCCCATGCGGCCACGCGGGTTCCCCTTGTCCTGCCAGCCCTGCACGAACTCGACCAGAGCATCGTCGTCGACCGGAAGATCGACCATCAGCGTGACCAGCAGATCGCCGCGGCCGCTGCCCTTTTTGTGGAAGCCCCGCCCCTTGAGTCGCAGCACCTTGCCCGAGGTCGAGCCCTTGGGAACCTTGAGCATCACCGCGCCGTCGGGCGTCGGGACGCGCACTTCGGCGCCGAGCACCGCTTCGGAAAGGCTCACCGGCAAATCGAGGCGGATGTCGTCGCCCGCCCGCTCGTAGAAGCGATGCGGCTGGATCTCGATCGTGACGATCGCGTCGCCGAAACCGCCGGGCCCTTCCTCGCCCTTGCCGGCGAGGCGCATCTGCGTGCCGGTCTCGACGCCGGCCGGCAGCTTGAGGTCGATCGTCTTGCCGTCCCGCAGCGTGATTCGCTGCGGGGCGAGCTTCGCGGCGTCCTCGAACGCGACGGCGAGACGATAGGCGACATTGGCGCCCTTGGCCGCGGGCCGGCGCCCGAAGCCGCCGAAACCGCCGCTGAACCCGCCGCCGCCGCGCCGGCCGGCACCTCCGAACAGCCCCTCGAATATGTCGCCAAGATCGTTGGCCTCGCCGCCGAAATCGAACCCGCCGGCGCTGCCGGGCCGGAAGCCGCCCTGCTGGCCGCCGCCGAAGCCGAACGGCGCGGTGGGGTTGCCGTCGCCATCGATCTCGCCGCGATCGAAGCGCGCGCGCTTGTCCTTGTCGCTCAGCAGATCATAGGCGGCGGTCACCAGGCTGAACTTCTCGGACGCCTTGGGATTATCCTTGTTGCGATCGGGGTGCAGCTCCTTGGCGAGCTTGCGATAGGCCTTTTTGATATCGGCCTCGGTCGCGCCCCGCGCCACGCCCAGAGTTGCATAGGGATCGGCCACTCAATTCCTCGTGATCATCACCAAAGTTGGTCGCCCCTTACAGGAGCTTGCGCCGGCGAACATCGGCGCGGCGGCAGATTTGCGCAACCCCGGCTCAGGCGGGAACCTGTTCCAGCGGCTCGACATCGACCGAGACGCGCATCTGCTGCGCGCCCCAGCCGAGAACGATGCCGTCGATCGGCGCGACATCCGCATAGTCGCGGCCGATCGCGACCACGATGTGATCCCCGGCCATCCAGATGCCGTTGGTGGGATCGACGCCGACCCAGCCGAGCGCCGGCCCGGCCCATACCAGCACCCAGGCATGGGTGGCGTCCGCCCCGACCAGCCGCGGCTTGCCCGGCGGTGGCAGGGTGCGGATATAGCCCGAGGCATAGGCCGCGGGCAGGCCGGCGGCGCGCAGCCCCGAGATCATGATCTGCGCAAAATCCTGACAGACGCCGCCGCGCTTGCGGAACGCCTCGCGCGGTGGCGTGTCGACCAGCGTCGCGGCGGGATCGAACGCGAACTCGCGCTGGATGCGCAGCGCGAGCGCGAGCGCCGCATCGAGCACCCCGCGCTCCGGATCGAGATCGGCGGCGCACCATGCTGCGATGTCGCGGTCGAGCGGGATGCGCGGCGACGGGAAGAGATAGGCGGCAGGCCCCGCGGGGGAGGCATCGCGGCTCTCACGCGCCCATCGCGCGATATCGGCAAGAACCGGATCGGACGCATCCGGCATCGGGACCGGCCGATCGACCCGCACCCGCGCGCGGCTCTCGATGCTGAGCGTGCGCGCCGATTGCTCGACCACCAGCCGCACGACATTGGCGAGGCCCGCCTCGGCGCGCGCCGGGAAGACGCGACCCTGCGGCTCGATGATCAGGGCATGATCCTCGAGCTGCTGGCCCGACCACAGGATCGGCTTGAGCCGCAGATTGTTGCGCGCGAAGGCGACAGGCTCGGCATAGTCGAAGCGCGTCACATGGCGGATCTGGTAGAGCATGCGGGGATCAGGCCAGGACGAGGCCGGCAGCGCGCAGCGGTTCGGCGCCCTGCAGGAAATAGCGGCGCGCGATTGCGCCGGAAAGCTGCAGCAGCCGCGCCTCGACATCGGCGAGCAGCGCATCGTCGAGTCGCGCCGCGTTGGTGATGACGAGCAACGCCGCGATGCCGCGCGCATGTTCCTGCTGAGGCTCGGCGAGGCCGTCGTCCGAAAGCAGCGGCAGCTTGTTGAGATGCCCCGAAATCGCCGCGACCTGGAAGGCGAGCGCGCGCGGATTATTGGGGTCGAGCGTCACCAGATCGAGCACCGGAATGCGCGCCATGCCAGTGAGATAGCGTTGCCGATAGCTGATCTGGCTGTCCATCAGATCGAGCAGGGTCGAGAGATCGTCGCTCGTCGCATCGGGGCGTCCAAAGGTGCGGATGAAGCCGATCGCGGCCACCGCCCGCTCGAGCCGCCGGCCGATATCGTGGAAGCGCCACGCATCGGTGCGCGTCATATGCTCACTCGCCAGCCCGTTGAGCGCCGAATAGCGCCGCTGGAGCGAGCCGGCGCGATCGAGCAGCCCGCCGCGCTGCGGAAAGGGCGCGTCGAGCAAGCGGATCATGTCGGCCGAGAGCCGCTCGCGCGACACCGCGCCGATCGACCGCGCCTGGCGATTGATCGCGTCGACGCTGGCTTGCTCGCCTTCGAGCGCGGTGCGCGCGAGCTGGGTCAGGTCGGCGCGCCTGAACCCATTCGGCTGGGGCGCGGCACCGGCCTGCACCACGAGCCGGACAAGCCCGGCGACGGTGTCCGATGCCAGCGCCGCGCCGGTATCCGCGCTGATCGAATGGCCGAGCAGGACGCGGACCAGCCCGAGCAGCGCCTCGCCGCGCTCGAGATAGCGGCCGAGCCAGAACAGATTGTCGGCGACGCGGCTGGGCAAGGTGCCGGGATTGCGCCGCAACTGGCTGGTGTCGCCCGGGGGCAGCAGCGAAACCGGCGTCACCGGGTCCGCGCCATGGACGCAGACGTCGGCCGACCAAATCCCCTCGCCCATCACCGCGGCGCGCGGATCGGGATGCGCGCCGATCCGCGCAAAGCCGCCGGGCAGCACGACCCAGGCGCCGTCGCTGCCGCGGGCGGCGAAGACGCGCAAGGTGAACGGCCGCGCGGTGAGCGCCTCGTCGGCGACGGTCGGCATGGTCGAGAGGCGCACCACCTCCTGCCCGACATAGTCCTGCGGGCGCCGCGCCATGTCGTCGCACAGCGCGGCGCGGGCCGGCGCGTCGAGCGCGGCGCCGAGCGCCGGCTTGCCGTCAGGCAGCCCGAGCGGCGCGACGCCGAAGGCCGGCGCGACGACCAGCGAGTCGAGATTGGCGAGGACATGCGTGCGCTCGGCATCCTGCCCGCACCACCACGTTGCGATATTGGGAAGCAGCAGCGGCTTGCCGGTCAGCACCTCGGCGAGCCGCGGCAGGAAGGCGGCGAAGGCCGGCGCCTCGAGCAGCCCCGCGCCGGGCGCATTGGCGACGACCAGTTCCCCCGCCGCCATCACGTCGATCACCCCGGCCACGCCGATCGTCGAATGCGAATCGAGCGCGAGCGGATCGAGCAGCCGCGGATCGAGCCGGTGCCACAGCGCGTCGACGCGCTTGAGCCCGGCGATGGTGCGGACATAGAGCCGGTCGTCGAGCGCGGCGAGATCGGCGCCCTCTACGAGCAGGAAACCGAGATAGCGCGCGAGATGCGCCTGTTCGGCATAGCTGGGGTTGAGCCGCCCGGGGGTGAGCAACGCGATGCGCGGTTCGGCGCGCCGGCAGGCCGCCGCCAGCCCCTCGCGAAACGCGGCGAAGAAGGGCGCGTGGCGCTCGATGTTGAGCCGCGACTGGAGGTCGCCGAGCGTGCGCGCCATCGCCAGCCGGTTCTCGAGCGCATAGCCCGCGCCGGCGGGCGCCCGCAGATGATCGGCGAGCACGCTCCATTCGCCCGAAGGGCCGCGGCAGAGATCGGCGGCGACGAACTGGAGGTGATGCCCCCCGGGCGGCGCGAGATGCGCGAGCGGGCGCAGGAAGAACGGACTGCCGCCGACCAGCGCCGCGGGGACATGGCCGTCGGCGACGAGGCGCGACTCGCCGTAAAGATCTTGCAGCACCGCTTCGAGAAGCCCGGCGCGCTGGACGATTCCTGCGGCGATCCCGTCCCACTCCGCCTTTTCGATCAGCAGCGGCACCGGCGAGAGCGGCCAAGGGCGTTCCTCGCCCTCATCGACGATGCGGAAACCCGTGCCGATGTCTTCGGCATGCCGCTGCGCGCGCTCGCGAGCGGTGCCGAGCGCCTCGCCCGAGAGCGCCGCCAGCTCCTCCAGCAGCGCGGCCCATTCGGGATCGCGGCGCCGGGCGCAGAGCACGTCGCCGGCATCCACATGCGCGCAATAATCGGCGATCCACCGATCGGCGATCGTCGCTGCGTCGAACAAAGATGTCGCGGCGCCGCTGGCCAAATGCGCTTCCTCCGATGGCGGCGGTGATGGGCGAAAGCCCGTTGCGAGGCAACCGGGGAGATGGCCCGATCCGGTCGCCTTCCTGCGGCCCCGATCGGTCGCATCTGCAGCATCCCGCGCTCCACCGGCACGTTGAGCCGTGCCAGTGCGCCGCACAGCCATGCGGGGATTTCCATGAAGTCGTTGTTTATCGGTTCGCTCCTCCTGCTCGCCACCCCCGCGGCGGCGCAGGATTTCGCCGTCTTCGACGCCGCCTCGCTGCGCGGCGAAGCGGCGACGCCGGTCGCGCGCGGCGTCCTCGCACGCGCCGGGGCGGCGCTGGCCCGACCGCCCGCCCCGCTCCCCCGCCTGCACACCGAGGGCACGCTTCCCGGAAAGGGCATCCGCGATATCAGCCTCAAAGCGAAGCAGGACCAGCCGATCGTCCTCGATCTCGCACTCGCCTGGCGGCTCAGCGGCGACCGGCGCTATCTGGACCAGGCGGCGCGTTATCTCGGCGCGTGGACGGGCATTTACCGGATCTCGTTCAACCCGATCGACGAGACCGGATTCGACACGCTGCTGCTCGCCACCGATCTCGTCGAGGCAGACTTGCCGCCGAAGACGCGGGCCACGCTCGCGCGCTTCTGGCGCCGCATGGCCGAGGGCTATCTCGCCGCGGCCGAACGCATCCCGAAGAACCAGCACAACAATTGGCAGAGCCATCGCATCAAGCTGGCGACGCTCGCCGCGTTCCAGCTCGGCGATCCGGGCCTGATCGCTCGGGCGCGCGCGGCATTCCGCCGACAGATAGCGGGCAATATCGGCCCCGATGGCACGGTGTCCGACTTCACCGAGCGCGATGCGCTTCACTACGTGACCTACGACCTCGAGCCGCTGCTCGTCGCCGCGATCGCGGCGCAGCGCCATGGCGAGGACTGGTATCATTGGAAGAGCCCCTCGGGCGCGAGCCTCGCGCAGGCGGTGCGCTGGCTCCAGCCCTATGCCGGGGGGAAGCAAAGCCATGTCGAGTTCGTGGGCTCGCGCGTGAAGTTCGATCGCGACCGTGCAGCGGCGGGGCAACGCGACTATGCGCCGCACGCATGGAAACGCGCAAACGCCGTCGACACCTTCGCACTGGCCGCGCTGCTCGACCCCGGCCTGCGCGGCTTCGCCGACTCGCTGGCCGGCGAGACGTCACGGCGGCCGCTCGCCTGGCCGGTGCTGCTCGCGGGAGCGGCGGCGCGCTAGGCGCTCATGCGGGCGTCAGCCGATAGAGCCCCGCGCCGTGCCCGGGCAGCGTCTGCTCGATCCTGCCGCGCGCCACGCCGATATCGCTTCCCGCCCAGAGATCGCGGACCCGCGCCGTCGCGAGGCCGAGGGGCGCGAGATCGAAGCCGATCTGGCGTAGCGCCTTGCCGGTGTTGAACAACGCGAGGAACTGCGCCCCGTCCGGCGCGCGGGCCGACCAGATGCGCGTGCCGTCGGCGACGAAATAGGGCCGGTTGTCGCTGCTCGCCTGATTGACGGCGAGCACCTCGCGATTGGTCAGCAGCGCGAGCGTGTCGGCGTCGAGGTGGCGCAGGTCGCCGCCCATGATCAAAGGCGAGCGCGCGATCGCCCAGAGCGTCATCAGCGTGCGCTGCTCAGCGGGGGTGAAGCGCGTGTCGCGCGCGCCCAGCGCCAGCTTGCCGAGCGGGAGCATATCGGCATCGGGCCAGCCGCCCCGCCCGATATGCGGGCTCCAGTTCTCGAGCCGGGTGAACTGCGCCTCGAGCATCGACCATTCGTCCCAGAAATCGTCCGAGATCCGCCACATCTGGGCATGCCGCCGGACATGGTCGGCGCGCACCACCGGCGTTTCGCCGGGTGAGAGGCTGAGGATCATCGGGCGTCCGCAGCGCGCGATTGCGCGGTGCGCCGCCTCGATCTCCGCGGCGTGCGCGTCATAGGGCCGGCTCATATCGTCCATCTTGACGAAATCGACGCCCCATTCGGCGAGCAGCCGGAACACGCCGTCATAATAGGCCTGCGCGCCGGGTTGGCGCATGTCGACACCGTACATGTCGGGGTTCCACGGACAGACGCTGTTCGTGTCGGCGATTCGCCGCGCGCTGGTCCGGGTGCCGAGCACCGGCAAGTCGCGCTCGACCGCGAGCCGCGGAATCCCGCGCATCAGATGGACGCCGAACTTGAGACCCAGCGCGTGCAGATCGGTGGCGAGCGGCGCGAAGCCCTTGCCCCCGGCGCTCGAGGGGAAGCGATTGGGTGCGGGCAGCAGCCGGCCATGCCCGTCGATCGTCGGCACCGGATGGGCATTGTAGCTGTAGCTCTTCGCCTCGGGCTCATACCATTGGATGTCGACGGTGAAGACGTCGTAGCCGAAGGGGAGCAGCTTGCGCGCCATGATCGCCGCAGTCTCGCGCACTTGCGCCTCGGTGATGGTGGTGGCGAAGCTGTTCCAGCTGTTCCAGCCCATCGGCGGACGCGGGGCGAGCCGCGCCGGCGCGGCGATCGCGGGCTCGGGCAGCGTCGCCAGCCCGCCGATCGCCACGCCGCCGCGCAGCACCGAGCGCCGCGACACCGCACCGCCGGAACCCCGTTTCACGACCATCTTTCCTCCCCTTCTGGCGCAGGAATAATCAGACTTTTTCTCGCCGGTTGTAAAGCCGCGCGCCGTTGGTCGACGCCAGAGCGGCGTTGGGCGGTAGCGCGCTGGATGCCGCTCTCGCACGGGCTAGGCTCGCGGCGTGATGGAACACCGGCACATCCATGCGATCGCGGACGCGCATCCGGCAATGCTGTGGCGCGGCGCGCTGGCGGTGACCAGCGAGCCGCCCGAGCTCTTCTGGCGCGGCAAGCCGCTGGGCCTGTCCCCCGCCGAGATCGCGCTGATGACGCTCCTCGTCCGCCGCGGGCGCGCTGCACTCGGCGACATCGCGGAGACGCTGGCGGGCGTCGGCGCCAATATCTCGTCGCTCAACGTCCTCACCTATCGCATCCGCCGCAAATTCGCGGCGCTCGGCGCGCCCGATCCGATCGAGGCGCGCCGTCAATGGGGCCTCGTGCTGCGCGTCGAGCCTGACGCGCGCGGCTCGACGGCCTTGTGGATCGGCTCGGCCGAACCTTGGGCCGATGCCATGGCGTGGCAGCCGCACGCCGCCGCGACGCCACAGCGCGAGGCCGAACGTCGATTCTGAGCGGCCGAGCGTCGGTCGACACGCCCTGCCGCTTTTGCGATCACCCGTCCGGTGGACGCTCCGAATCCCGCCGCCCATCGCGAATTCTTCCTCGTCGAGGAGGTCGGCGGCGTGCGCCCGCAGGCGCGGGCCGAGACACGCGCCAAGCTGGTGCTCACGCTCAGCATGTGGGGGGCGAGCATCGCGCTGTTCACGCTCGGCACGATCCTTCAGCGGAGCCATATGGCGTTCGAGGCGGCGCTGTTGCGGATCGCGATGTCGGCGATCGGCGTGGCGATCTGCTACGGCATGCACCGGCTGCTGCGTCGGCTCTCGCATCGCTCGTTCCGCACCCGCGCGATCGCGGTGTCGGCAATCGCCCCCTTTGCCGCCGAGGCCTATGCCTGGGCCAATTACTTCGCCTTCGCCGCGCTCTACGGCCGCACCGCGCGCTTCGTCGTCGTCGACTGGAACGATGCGATGTACGTGCTGTCGATGTGGACGTGGTTCTTCATCGCCTGGACCGGGCTCTATCTCGCGATCGAATATAATTTCGACGCGCGGCACGAGGCCGAGCGGGCGGCCGAGCTGCGCACGATGGCGCACACCGCCAAGCTCCGCGCACTCTCGAACCAGATCAACCCGCATTTCCTGTTCAACAGCCTCAACTCGATCTCGGCGCTGATCCTCGACGGCCGCGGCGCCGAGGCGGAGCGCATGCTCGCCCGGCTCTCGACCTTCTTCCGCTCGACGCTGGCGATCGATCCGCTGGTCGACGTGCCGCTCGAGCAGGAATTCGAGCTCCATCGCCGGTATCTCGCGATCGAGCAGATGCGCTATCCCGATCTCGCGGTGGAAATCGACCTGCCCGATAACCTCCGCAAGGCGGCGGTGCCGGCGCTGATCATCCAGCCACTCGTCGAGAACGCGATCAAACACGGCGTCGCGGTGTCGCGCCCGCCCACCCGCGTCACCCTCACTGCCGAACGCATCGGCGAGCAGCTGTCGATCCTCGTGGTCGATTCGGGCAATGCGGACGCGATGCGCCGGTCGCCCAAGGGCGAAGGTATCGGCACAGCCAATGTTCGCCAGCGCCTCGCGGAATATTTCGGCGACGCGCAGAGCCTGACGCTGACCCCCGGCCAAGGCTGGTTCGAGGCGCGCGTCACCATGCCGCTGGCGTTCGCGCCGTGACCGGCTGCACGGTCCTGATCGTCGACGACGAGCCGCTGGCGATCCGGCGGCTGGAGATATTGCTCAAGGCGATTCCCGGGGTGCGCCACGCGGGATCGGCGGCGTCGTGCCGCGAGGCCGTGCACGCGATCGCCGAGCTGCGGCCCGACATCGTCCTGCTCGACATCCGCCTGCGCGACGGCACCGGCTTCGATATCCTCGACCAGCTGGCGCCCGAGGCAGCGCCGGCAGTGATCTTCACCACCGCCTTCGATCATTTCGCGATCCGCGCCTTCGCGGTCTCGGCCGTCGACTATGTCCTCAAACCGATCGAGGCGGCGCGGCTGGAAGAGGCGATCGCGCGCGCCCGGATGCGCCTCGTCGCCGACGACGCCGCACGCGAGAATGAGGAGATGCGCCGGATCATCACCGATCTGCGCGCCGAGTTCCACACCGCGGCGCCGTCTCCCTATGAGACCGAGCTCTGGATCCGCGGGGTCAGCGGCAGCCTGACCCATGTCGCGCTCGATCAGGTCGATTGGGTGAGCAGCGAGGACGATTATGTGCGGCTGCACACGCCCTCGGGCTCGCATCTGCTGCGGCTGTCGATCAAGGCGCTGTCCGAGCGGATCGACACGACCAAGTTCGTCCGCGTCCACCGCGCCGCTCTGGTGCGGATCGCGGCGATCGCGCAGCTGCGCCAGACCGCGACCGGGCGGCGCGACGTGATCCTGCGCGACGGCACCCGGATCGCCACCGGTCGGGTCTATGCGCGGCGCCTGCGCGAGATGCTCCGCCAGCACGCCTGAGGGGCGACGGGCGCCCGGCCCGCCGCCCCGGGGGGACTCCGATCAGAAGCGGAACTTAGCCCCCGCGCGATACTGGCGCCCGAGGATGTTGTTGCCGCCCTGGATGGCGTTGTAGTTGAACGCGCCATAGGTTACCGGATCGACCCCCGGCATCGCGTCGAACAGATTGAACGCGTTCAAATAGAAGCTGAAATTGTCGCTGACCTTGATCGTCGCGTTGAGATCGAAGGTGATGTAGCGGCGCACCCGGCAGCCGACATAATCGGGCGCCATCCCGCAATCGCGATAATCGGTACCCTGATCCATCGCCGACAGATCATAGCCGCTGATATAGTTGGCGGTGCCGGTGAGCATCAGCGGCCCAGTCTCGATCGTGTTCTGCCACGTCCCGCGCCAGCGGAAGGTGCCCGATCCGGCGGTCAGATTGAAGTTGCCGAGCGTGTCGACGTAATTCTCCTTCCGCCCATCGGGGAAGGTGGTGCTGAGCTCGAGGATCACGCTGGCGTCGAGATTGCTCGACCAGCGGAAGCCGCCGAAGTTGTGCGCGAAGTTCACGCCGAAATCGATACCCTCGGACTGGATCGTGTTGGCGTTGATCAGCTGCGATTCGACGAAGGCGATGCGCGGCCGCGCATTGGGATGGTTGGGATCGGGCGCGTCGGGGATGACATTGTAACCCGGAGGGATCGCGGTGCCGGCGTAATAGGCCGAGATCGCCGGATCCGAGGACGGCGCGGTGATCGCGCCGGTCTTGCGGATGTTGAAATAGTCGACGGTCAGCGAAAGATTGCGGATCGGCTCGAACACGAGGCCGGCAGTGAAGCTGCGCGATTTCTCGGGCTTGAGATCGGGCGAGGCGAGCGTGGTCAGCCCGATCGCATAGACCGTGACATAGGTGGGACAGCCCGCGGCATTGTCCGGCCGGCAATTGGCGCCGAACTGGGCGAGGAAGTTCGCGGGGATGTTGGCGACCGATTGGGTGACGAAGCCGGTGGTCGGCAGCGCATTCGCCTCGCCGAAGCTGGGGATGCGGAAGCCGCGCGACCAGGTGCCCCGCAGCGCGACCTGGCGGATCGGGGTGAACTTGGCGCCGACCTTGGGCGAGAAGGCGCTCTGCCCGCTCGAATAATGATCGTAGCGCCCCGACGCGTTGACCTCGAGCATGTCGAAGATCGGCGCGTTGATTTCGCCAAAGGCCGAGGTCACCGTGCGATTGCCCCTCGTCCCGAAGGCGTTGAGCGTGAAAAAGCGCTGCGTGGGCCCGGCGAAGTCGTCATTGGCGCTCGGCGCGTCGACCGCCTCGTAGAAGATCGAGGCGCCGAGACCGAGCTGGAGCGGACCGCCGGGAAGATCGGCGAGCTTCTTCGCGACGGTCAGCTGCGCCTGATAGAGGTCCGAGCTGTCGTGCGTGATGTTCTCGGGCGAGAGATAGTCGCGCACCGCGGCGCTGTTCTGCTCGGGGTTGACGAAATTATAGGTGCCGCGCGCGACCGCATCGAGCAGGTTCTGGATCCAGACGAAGCCATCGGTGCGCAGCCGCAGATCGGTGTGCATCGCCGTCGCGTTGAATTGATAATTCCAGTCGTCGAACACGCTTCCGCTGAGACCGAACGCCGCGCGATAGACCTTGCTGCGCGTCTCGTTGAAGGTGCGCGTGTCCGCCAGCGTCCCCACCAGCCGCGCGACCTGACCCTGCGCCGCGAAAGGATTGTTCGGATTGAGCACGCCATTGCCGGCGTTGCAGCCGGTGCCCAGCCCGTTCGCCGAGCCGACACCCTGCGGGCAGACATAGACCGGCAGCGTCAGCACGCCCGATCCCGGCGCGACGGCCCCCGCGCCGGTCGCGGTCGAGAATCGCGGATAGCGGATGCCGGTATTGGCGTTGGCGCGAATCGCCGCGGGGCCGCCGGTGAAATTGGTCGTGCTCTGCTGGAAGTTGATCAGCAGATAGGCTTCGGTGTCCTCCCCCAATTTGGTGGTGAAGCGCGCCGAGGCGCCGAAGCGCTCGATATTGGGCGTGACCGTGCCAAAGGCATTGGTCGTGTCCTGCTGGCAGAGCCGCGTCGGCACCGAGCCGTTGTTGCTCGCCGCGAGCTCGGCGGCGGTCGGGCTGTACAGCGTGCCGACCCGGCAGCCCGCGGTCGGGTTGAGCAGCTGGTAGCGGCCGAGCGCATTGGTGTTGGTCGCGTCATAGGGGCGCACGAAAAAGGTCGAGGCGCCGACGACGAAGCCGAGATTCGGGAAATTCCCGTCGCCGTCGAGTCCGTTCATCACATTGTTCGGGCCGCATTGCAGCGAGCCGGTCCGGTCGCTGCAGAGGCCGCGCAGATCGTCCGAGTTGAACGGCGCGCGCAGGTCCTTGTTGACGACCGACTCGCTGCGGAAATAGAAGCCGCTCAGATAGGCATTGTAGCCGTCGCCATCGAGGTCGCCGGTGCCCGCCGTGAGCGTCAGCCGCTGGTTGGCGCCGAACCCGCGCTCGGCGATCCCCGCCTCGGCGCGACCCGCCACGCCCTTGAATTCGCGCTTGGTGATGATGTTGACGACGCCGGCGATCGCATCGGCGCCATAGCTCGACGAGGCGCCGTCGCGCAGCACCTCGACGCGGTCGACGATGTCGTCGGGGATGGTGTTGAGGTCGACGAAGTTGCGCGAGCCGTCATCTGCGAGCGGAAAATAGGCGGCGCGCAGCCCATCGAACAGCACCAGAGTCGAGCTGGTCGAAAGCCCGCGCAGCGACACCGCCGAGGCGCCGCCGGCAAAGGCGCCGTTGGCGGTGAACGAGTTGGTCAGCGCCGGGCCGTTGTTCGACGCGAGCTGCTGGACCGCGTCCTGCACGGTGTTGATGCCGCGCTGGTCAAGCGTCTCCGAAGTGACGACGGTGACGGGCGATGGCGTGGCGGCGTCGGCGAGGCGCAGGATCGAGCCGGTGACGACGATCTCGCCGTCGCCCTGCCCCTCGCCGGTCTGGCCCTGCGCGGCCGGCATGGCGGGATCCGCGGTGGGAACATCCTGCGCGAACGCCGGAGTCGCCGCCGCAAGCAGCAAGGCCGCGGTTGCGAGCAGGCGGGTACGAGTGGTGATGATCATGCAATGCCCCTTTTTGATATTGGGCCAACCAAGACCCGGGGCGGGGGCATTCCAATTCGGCAGCGGGCGAGCGTAGATCGCCAGTTGCCGACCGGCGGACGGCGCGCGTTCGCGACGTTCGGCGGCAGATCGGCGACGCTCGGCCGCAACGGGCATCGCGGCGCATGCGGCCGGCCGCATGCGGCTGGCCAGAAGCCGGCGGAGTGGATCAGAACCGTCGGATCGGCGGGGAGGATGGATTTGCAGGGAAAGCTGATCGTGATTGCCACGCTGATCGCGGGCACGCTCGACATCGCCTCGGCGATCATCACCGCGCTGCTGCGCGGCAAGCCGGTCGCGCGGATGCTGCAGGGCGTCGCGTCGGGACCGTTCGGCCGATGGCCGATCGAGGCCGGCTGGGCCGGCGCCGCGGCCGGGCTCGCCGTGCATTTCGCGATCATGGCGGCGATGGCGGCCGCGTTCGTGCTCGCGGCGGCGCACCTGCCCGGGCTGCAACGGCTGCGGCTGGTCTATGGCGCCGCCTATGGCGCACTACTCTACGGGTTCATGTACTGGGTCGTGCTGCCGCTGCGCTGGCCCGGCGCCGGCGGCGTGGGGAGCGGGATCGGATCGGTGCTGCTGCCGCTCGGCATCCACATCCTCCTCGTCGGCATCCCGATCGCGCTGACCGCGACCGCTTCGGTCCGCAGCTCGCGCGTCGCCGTCTAGCGCGCGGCGATCGCGGACAGCCAGAGCAGCGTGCTCACCAGCGCAACCATCTCACCCTCCCGCGATGCGATAGCGGATGCGGTAGAGGTTCATGCCGCCCTGCGGCTCGCGCGCGCCCGCGAAGATCAGCCGGCCGCGGTCCGACCAGTCGAGCATCGCGCCATAAGTGTCGCGCTGGTTGTTGACGGCCGGCGGGAGCAGCGTTCCGGCATCGTAGCCGCCGGCGTTGCGCGCGGCGAAGAGCAGGTCGACGCGGTCCTTCCGGAAATCCATCGCGCGGGCGAAGACGATCGTCCTGCCGTCGCGCAGAAAGGTGGCGTCGAACTCGTTGGCGGGGGTATTGAGCGCGCCGGGCACGCGCTGCGCGGTGGCGAAGCCGCTACCGATCCGGCGCGCGGTGTAGAGATCGTGGCCGCCGGCGCCGCCCGGCCGGTCGCTCGAGAAGAGCAAGGTCGCGCCGCCCGGCGCGAGCATCGGCGCGAACTCGCTGCCGGCGCTGTTGACCGCCGGGCCGAGATTGACCGGCACGCCGAACCCGTCGCCGCGGACCGCCACCCGCCAGATGTCGTCGCCCCCCGCGCCGCCGGCCCGGTCGGAGCAGAAATAGACGAAGCGCCCGTCCGCGGAGAAGGCCGGATCGAAGTCGCGTCCGGCGGTGTTGAAGGCCACCGGTGCCGCCGGCTGCCAGCCGCCGCCCGAGCGACGCGCCATCCAGATATCGTAGCCGCCGGCGCCGCCAGGGCGATCGCGGCTGAACCACAGCGCGGTCCGGCCATCGGGGCTCAGCGTCAGGCGCACTTCCGAATGCCCGGTCGAGGCGATCCCGGGCGCGAAGAGCGCGGCGGTGCCGACGATCTCGACGCGCTGCGCGGATGAGGCCCCCGGCAGCAGGCACGCTGTCAGCAGCAATCGCAGCGGTGTCATGCCTTGCGCCGGAATTCGCTGACCCAATTGGTCTCCCAGCTCGCGCCGCCATCGGCCGACATCGCCTGCTCCCAGCGCGCCGCATCGGTGGTGATTCCGGACCAGCGCACCCGTGTCTTCACCGGCCGCCCGTCCTGCATGTCGTCGCCCTCGAACAGCCCGACTCCGTCGGCGAAGCGGCCACGCACCGGCGGTGCGAAGGCTGCCGGGCTGCGCCCGTCGAGCCACCAGCTCAGCCATTGGCCGCTCGCCGCATCGAAGGTCCTGAGGCCGATCCCGCGATGCTCCCCACCGGGCCGCGCGAAGACATTGTCGCCGATATTGGCCTGGCCGCCGAGCACGGGACGATTGACCAGCGTTCCCGCGAACGTCTCCCACTGATCGCTGCCGACCAGCCGCTGCTTGCGCCGGCGATGGCGGACCGTCCAGCTGCCGTGGAGGAAATCGAAATCGTGGCGATGATCGGCGACCAGCGGCAGCACCGTCGCGACCGGGGCGGTGCGAGTGAAGAAATTCTCCCAATTCACTTCCCAGCTCTTGCCGCCATCGGTCGACAGCGCCTGCTCCCAGTGCGGCCGCGCGCTGTGGATATCGAGCCAGCGGAAGCGGGCGGTGACCGGCCGCCCCTTGAACAGATCGGGCCCCTCGAACACGCCGCTATCGCCCGCAAAGCCGCCGCGCACCGGCGCGTCGATCACCGTCGGATAGCGGCCATCGACCCACCAGATCGACCATTTGCCCTGCGCGGGATCGAACGCCCGGACCGTGAGCCCGCGATAGCTGCCCCCCGGAATGTCGACGACATTGTCGTCGATCGTGCCCAGCCCGTCCAACGCCAGCCACAGCGCGCTCTTGCCGGTGAATTCCTGCCAGTCGTGATTGTCGACCAGCCGCTCCTTGAGCCGGCGATGCCAGACGTCCCAATTGCCGATCAGCCAGTCCCAGTCATGCGCGCGGGGCGACCCCTTCGCGAACAGCGCCGAAGCCGGCGCGATCATCGCCAGCATCCCGCCCGCCGCCGCGCCGCCGCGCAGCACGTCCCTGCGCCCGAAAGCGCCCTGCATCCCTTCCCGCATAGGCTTTGTCTCCGCCCGTTCGTCGGACGCAGAAGACAATGCAGCCGTGATTCTGGCTATGCGAAGATTGCGGCGAGAGGCTAAGTCATATTTATGCTCGACCGGCCGCTTCCTTCGCTCGCCGCGATCCGCGCCTTCGAGGCCGCGGCGCGGCACGGGAGCTTCACGCGCGCGGGCAGCGAGCTCGGCACCTCCTCGGCTTCGGTGAGCTATCATGTCCGTCAGCTCGAGGCGCAGATCGGCGTCGCGCTGTTTCTCCGTCATCCGCACCGGGTAAGCCTCACCGAGGCGGGCGCGCTGATCGCCGAGGAGGCGGAGAAAGCGTTCGCGGGGCTGCGCGCCAGCTTCGCGCGCGCGGTCGAGGTCGACGAGGCGAGGCTGTCGCTGACGACGCTGCCGACCTTGGGCACCAGCTGGCTGACGCCGCGGCTCGGCCTGTTCCGCGCGGCGCATCCCGACATCCTCGTCGAGCTCGACATCTCCGAGACCGCGGAGGACCTCACGGCCGGACGGTTCGACATGGCGATCCGCAACGGCGACGGCCGCTGGCCGGGGCTGCGCACGATCGAACTGTTCGCCAGCGTCTTCCTGCCGCTGTGCGTGCCCGCGCTGAAGGACGCCGCCGCCGGGATCGCCGATCCGCGGACGCCGCTGCCGGTGCCGCTGCTCGGCCGTCCCGACTGGTGGACGCTCTGGTACCGGGCGCTGGGCTGGGAGCAGGGCCCGCCGCCTTCGCGTTTCGGCACGCGGCTTTCCACCGAGCATCTCGACGTCGCCGCCGCGCTCGCCGGGCATGGCGTGGTGATCGCCTCGCCGATCCTGTTCCGCGCCGAGATCGATGCCGGCCGGCTCGTTCCCGCGCACGACCGGCTGGTCCCGGCGGGGCGCTCCTTCTGGCTCACCTGGCCAGTGTCGCGCCAGCACAGCCGCAAGATCGCGCTGTTTCGCGACTGGCTGTGCGCCGAGGCCGAAGCCGCGCGCGATGCGGCACGGCGCTTCGGCTACGGCCTGTGACCGAAGGCCCATCCGTGCGACAAGCGCGAAGCGGAGACGCGATATGACCGAAAGCGAATGGCCCGAGCTCGACTGGAAACAGTGGCGCGAAACCGCGCTGCATCTCCAGCTCATGACGCAGATCGTCGGCAAGGTCCGCCTCGCGCTGACCCCTTGGCTCAATCATGGCTGGCACGTGCCGCTCTACGTGACGCCGCGCGGGCTCGGCACTTCGCCGATCCCCTCAGCGGCGGGAACGTTCGAGATCGAACTCGACTTGCAGGCGCAGCGGTTGCGCGTGACCTGCGCGGGGGGCGTCGCGCGTGCCCGGCCGCTCGAAGCGGGGACGATCGCCGCATTCTACAACGGGCTGATGGCGATGCTCGCCGAACTCGGCATCGCCGTGAAGATCGCCACTTTGCCCAACGAGATGCCCGATCCGGTCCGCTTTCCCGACGATCATGCCAAGCGGCCTTGGGACGGCGAGGCGGCGGCGCGCTTCCACCGGGCGCTGCTCGGTGTCGACCGCATCTTCAAGCAGTTCCGCACCGGCTTTCTCGGCAAGGCGAGCCCGGTTCATTTCTTCTGGGGGAGCTTCGACCTCGCGGTGACGCGCTTCTCGGGCCGCGCCGCGCCGCCGCATCCGGGCGGCGTCCCCGGCCTTCCAGACGCGGTCACCCGCGAAGCCTATAGCCACGAGGTTTCCAGCGCCGGCTTCTGGCCGGGCAGCGACGCCGCGCCGCACGCAGCCTTCTATTCCTATGCCTATCCGAGCCCCGAAGGGTTCGCCGAAGCCCCGCTGTGGCCGGACGCCGCGCGCTGGTCGTCCGAGCTCGGCGAGTTCCTGCTCGACTATGACGCGGTCCGCGGCGCGCCCGAGCCCGAGGCGACCTTGCTCGATTTCCTCCAGTCGACTTATGAGGCGGCCGCGACGCTCGGCGGCTGGGACCGTGCCGCACTCGAATGCGCGCCGGGCGAGAAGCGCAAGCCGAGGAGAGTCTGATGGCATTGGTGGAACTCGGCCGCTTCGACCGGCAGGAAGCCTTCATCGTCCAGTCGCGGCTCGAGAATGAGGGAATCATGAGCTTCGTCTTCGACGCCGGCGCTAGCATCGCCGACGGTAGCTATCTGCTGATCCCGGTACGCGTGATGGTCGACGACGAGGATCTCGAGCCCGCGCGGGTGATCCTCGACGCCGCTGCCTGATTTTTAGGCAGGGTTTCGCTTCTGCACAAAAAGTTACCGCGCGGTAAAATTTGATTGCGCCGAATCGGCGCAGAATCGCGTGATTCGGTCCTCTGGCACGGCCCTTGCTCCTTCGCCCTCCGGGTTAACTGCCAAGAGGGGGCGAAATGAAGCTCATCATCGCCATCATAAAACCGTTCAAGCTCGACGAGGTGCGCGAGGCGCTCACCCAGGTCGGCGTGACCGGGATGACGGTCACCGAGGTCAAGGGATTCGGCCGGCAAAAGGGCCAGACCGAGATCTATCGGGGCGCCGAGTACAGCACCAACATGGTGCCCAAGATCAAGCTTGAGATCGCCTGCGGCTCCGACATCGTCGACCGCGCGGTCGAAGCGATCCAGGCCGCGGCCAGCACCGGCGCGATCGGCGATGGCAAGATTTTCGTCCTCGATCTCGGCCAGGCGGTGCGCATCCGCACGGGCGAGACCGGCGAGACGGCGCTGTGAGGAAGGGGGACGCAATGAAGCTTTCGACCAAATTGGCCGCAGGGGCGGGGCTCGCCCTGTTCGCGGCACTGCCCGCCTGGGCACAGGACGCCGCGGCGCCCGCCGCCGCCACCGTCACCCCGACCGACGCGATGGTCAGCAAGGGCGACGTCGCATGGATGCTCGTCTCGACGGCGTTCGTGCTGATGATGTCGGTCCCCGGCCTCGCGCTCTTCTATGGCGGCCTCGTCCGCACCAAGAACATGCTCTCGGTGCTGATGCAGGTGCTCACCATCGTCTGCGTCGCCGGCCTCGTCTGGTGCGCATGGGGCTATTCGATGGCCTTCACCAACGGCGGCAGCCTCAACTGGTTCGTCGGCGGATTCTCTAAGGTGCTGCTCAAGGGCGTCGACGCGAACACCTTCGCGGCGACCTTCTCGAACGGCGTCTATCTGCCCGAGACGGTGTTCCTCGTCTTCCAGATGACCTTCGCGATGATCACCCCGGCGCTGATCGTCGGTGCCTTCGCCGAACGCATCAAGTTCACCCCGCTGATCCTCTTCGTGGTGGCGTGGCTGACCCTGGTCTATTTCCCGATGGCGCACATGGTCTGGTACTGGCCGGGTCCGGACTTCCAGCCCGGCCTGCCCGACGATCACGGCCTGCTGTGGGGCTGGGGCGCGCTCGACTTCGCCGGCGGCACCGTCGTCCACATCAATGCGGGCATCGCCGGCCTCGTCGGCTGCCTCGTGATCGGCAAGCGCACCGGCTACAAGACCGACCCGATGCCTCCGCACTCGCTGACCATGACGATGATCGGCGCCGCGCTGCTGTGGGTGGGGTGGTTCGGCTTCAATGCCGGCTCGAACCTCGAGGCGAACAAGTTCGCCGCGCTCGCCTTCGTCAACACGATGACGGCGACCGCCGCCGCGGGTGCCGCCTGGGCGATCATCGAGCAGATCATCCACAAGAAGCCGTCGCTGCTCGGCGCGGCCTCGGGCGTCGTAGCCGGCCTGGTCGCGATCACTCCGGCCGCCGGCTTCGCGCATCCGATGACTGCGATCGTGCTCGGCGCAGTGGCCTCGGGCGTGTGCTTCTTCTTCGTCACCACGGTGAAGAACAAGCTGAAGTATGACGACACGCTCGACGTGTTCGGCGTTCACTGCGTTGGCGGCATCGTCGGCGCGATCGGCACCGCGATCGTCGCCAACCCCGCCTTCGGCGGTCAGGGCTTCATGGACTTCAACGTGATCCCGGCGGTCGCCGGCGTCTATGACATGGGCGCGCAGCTGCTCACCCAGACCAAGGCGGTGCTGGTCACGCTGCTGCTCTCGGGCGGGGTCTCGGCGATCCTGTTCCTCGCTCTCAAATACACGATCGGCCTGCGCCCGACCCGCGAGGTCGAGCTCGAGGGGCTCGACATCAACGAGCATGGCGAGCGCGCCTACAATTATTGACGAGATTGGGCGCCGCCTCGCGGCGGCGCCCAGACGACGTTCCTCCTGCGGACGACTGGGCCGGTGGTTTTCGAACCGCCGGCCCCTCTTTTTTAGTGCAGGTCCTCGGCGATGAACGCCGCGCCGCGTTCGCCGATCATGATGCTCGGCGCGTTGGTGTTGCCGCCGATCAGCCGCGGCATCACCGAGGCATCGGCGACGTAGAACCCGTCGACGCCGTGCACCCGGAGGCGCGGATCGACCACCGCGTCGGGATCGATCCCCATCCGCGCGGTGCCGACCGGGTGATAGACCGTGTCCGCCCGCGCCCGGATCAACGCCTCGAGCGCGGCATCGTCGGTCAGGTCGACCGGATAGCGATCGCGCCCCCTGTAATCGGCGAGCGGCGGCGTGCCGAGGATGCGGTACATCGCGCGCACCCCGGCCTTGAGCACATCCATGTCGCGCGGATCGGTGAGAAAGGCGGGATCGATCAACGGCGCGTCGGCGGCGTCGGCCGATGCGAGCCTGACGGTGCCTCTGCTCTCCGGCCGCAGCACGCAGGCGTGGCAGCTATAGCCATGCCCCTTCACCCTGGTGCGGCCGTGATCCTCGACGATCGCGATCAGGAAATGGAGCTGGACGTCGGGACGCGCCCCGGCGAGCTCGGTGCGCAGGAAGCCGCCCGCCTCGGCATAGGGCGAGGTCATCCCGCCGCGCCGGGTGAACAGCCACTGGACCATCGCGCCCACGGACTTGAGCGTGCCCGCGGGCGAACGGCCGAGGAAGAAGCTTCCCTCGGTCTCGAACGCGGCGGTGTAGTCGATATGATCCTGAAGATCCGACCCCACCGCCGGCCGATCGACCAGCACCGGGATCCCCATTTCCGCGAGATGCCTACCCGGCCCTATCCCCGACAGCATCAGCAGCTGCGGCGTCTGGAACGCGCCTGCCGCGAGCACCACCGCGCATCGCGCGCGGATCTGCCGTGCCTGCCCGCCCTGCCGATAGGCGACCCCCGTCGCGCGGCCGTCGGCGAACAGCACGCGGTCGACCAGCGCGTCGCAAATGATCTCGAGATTGGCGCGCTTTTCGGCGGGATCGAGATAGGCGCGCGCGGCGGTCCAGCGTTCGCCGTTCCTCTGGGTCACCTGATAGAGGCCGACGCCATCCTGACGTTCGCCGTTGAAATCGGGATTGACCGGAATCTGCAGCCGCGAAGCCGCCTCGACGAACGCCCGGCTGCCGGGATGGGCATGTTCCTGATCGCTCACCCAGAGTGGCCCGTTCGCGCCGTGAAAGGCATCGGCGCCGCGGACATTGTGCTCGCACGCCTTGAACCAAGGCAGGACATCGTCCCAGCCCCAGCCCGGACAGCCGAGATCGCGCCACTCGTCATAATCGTCGCGATGGCCGCGAATGTAGAGCATCGCGTTGATCGCGCTCGATCCGCCCATCCCGCGCCCGCGTGGCTGATAGCCGCGACGCCCGTTCAGCCCGGCCTGCGGCACCGTCTCGAAGCGCCAGTTGGTCTGGTCGGTCTGGAACGGCATCATGCCGGGCATGATCGTCTTGATGCTGGTGTTGCGCCCGCCCGCCTCGAGCACTGCGACCGTATACTTGCCGCCCTCGCTCAGGCGGCCTGCGACGGCGCTCCCGCCCGATCCGCATCCGATGACGACGATATCGGCTTCTTCCACATGTCCCCCCGTTCCCGGCGCGTCGCTTCCCAGCGCGCCTTTATCGTTTCCGACGTGTCCCGGCTGCCGTCGTGGCTCCAGCCCGGCGGCCGGATCATATAGTTCAGCCGCGCTGCCCAAGTCGGCGCACGCCAGACGTCCTTTGCGATCCCGACCCATTCATGGACCGCCGCCCAGAGGACGTTGAAGCTGCCGAGATTGTGGACGATGCCATAGCGCGGCCTGTCGTCGTCGCGCTCGGGTTCGAAGGTGCCGAACATCCGGTCCCAGACGATGAACACCCCGGCATAGTTTTTGTCGAGATAGCGCGGATTGGTCGCGTGGTGAACGCGGTGGTGCGACGGCGTGTTCATCACGGCCTCGAACCAGCGCGGCATCCGCCCGATCATCTCGGTGTGGATCCAGAACTGGTAGATCAGGTTGAGCCCCGCGACGAAGAAGATCATCGCCGGCGGAAAGCCGATCAGGAACAGCGGCAGGCGGAACAGGAAGCCGAGGCTGAAGAAGCCCGTCCAGGTCTGCCGCAGCGCGGTCGACAGATTATAATGCTGGCTCGAATGATGGATGACGTGGCTCGCCCAGAACCAGCGCACCCGATGCGCCGAGCGATGAAAGACATAATAAGCGAGATCGTCGAGGACGAAGGCGAGGACGAACCAGTACCACGCATAGCCGATGTCGAAGAGCCGGAACTGCCAGACCCACATCGCCAGCGCGAAGACCAGGCCACCGGAAAGTACCCCGGCGACGGTGCTGCCCGTGCCGAGTAGTAGCGAGGTCAGCGTATCGCGCGGCTCGTAGCGCGTGCGATCCTTGATTCGCGCGACGATCATCTCCGCCAGCACCAGCAGCACGAAGGCGGGAATGGCCAGCGTCACGGGATCGGCGAGCTTCATCCCGACGGACTTACATCAATGTCAGTTGCGCTTCCAGTCCGTCGACGTCCTCGGGCAGCACGCCGAACAAGAGCACCGATCCGAACATCCGCTCGCCAGTCTCGATCGTCACGCCTTCGGGCGAGGGCCGGCGCCACAGCGGGCGGCCGAGCAGCCGTACCGCGACCTTCGCGCCATGACGCTTGAGCAGCGCGATGCCCTGATTGCCGACCACCAGCGCCGCCGCGCCGTTGGTGCCGACCACCGCGGCGCGCGCGACGAAGCCGCTCAGCGCCTCTTCGGCCATCGTCCGCGCGGTCTCGTCGTCGGCGATCCGGCTCTCGCCCAGCTTCAGCAGCCACGCCACCCCGGCGAGAATCAGCACCGCCGCGAGAGAGCCGCCGAGCTGCAGCCAGTTCATGCGCGCCCGGCGAGCGCGTCGAGCAGCGGGCGGATGCCCGAAATATCGTAACCGGCCCCTGCCGCCTTGCCGGTAAGCGCAGCCGGATCGCCGCCACGGCTCGCCTCGGCGAGCGCCCAGAGGTTACACGATCGCGTTCCCGAGCGGCAATAGGCGAGCACCGGCCCCGGTGCCGCCGCAAGCGCCTTGGCCATCGCCTCGACCTGCGTCGCCGAGAAGCCGGCATGCGTCACCGGGATCTCGGCATAGCCGAGCCCCGCCGCCTCGGCCGCGGCGCGCACTTCGGCGCCGGTCGGCTGGCCCAGCTCCTCGCCCTCGGGGCGATTGTTGACGATCGCGGTGAAGCCCGCCGCGGCGATGTCCGGGATCTGCTCGGGCGTGATCTGGGGGGCGACCGAAATGCTGTCGTCGATCCGGCGCAGCGTCATTATTGGCTCTCCACTTGCTTGATTTCGGCGATCGGCGCCTTCGCGCTCCACGCGGCGACCTGTTTATCGGCGCGCTGCAGCGCCTCGAGCACGGCACGTGCCTCCGCATCGCCGCAGCCATTGTCGAAGCGCAGCTCGGCGGTCGTCCCGCGCACCCAGCGCACATTGCCATAGACCTGGTCGGTGATCCGCCGGGTGCAAGGCAGTTCGCGTCCGGCCCAAGGCTTCGCCTTGGCCAGCAGCGCGCGAATTTTCGCATAGCCCGCGCGACCGACCGCGATGCGCCGTGTGACCATCTGCCTGGCGTTGAATATCCCCGGGTCGGGTTTGGTGTGCGTGCCGTTGCCCGCGGCGTCGATCGACCAGTGCGACACCGGCCGTCCCCAGCTCTGGGCGGTCATCTCGATGCGCTCGGCGGGTGGCGCGGCGCCGATGCCGAACGTCAGGACGAGCGGGAGCAGCAGCTTCATGCGGCCTCGCGGATCACTTGCAGGAAAGTGTCACCGTACGCTTCGAGCTTGCGCGCGCCAACGCCCGAGAGCTGGCCGAGCGCGTTCAATGTCCCGGGGCGGAGCATGGCCATGTCGCGCAGCACCGAATCGTGGAAGATCACATAAGGCGGCAACCCCGCCTCCATCGCGATCTCGCGGCGCTTGGCGCGCAGCGCCTCGAACAGCGGATTGCCGATCGGATTGACCCCGCCGCCCACGGCGCGCCCGCGCTTCGCGCGCCGCTCGCGCTTCGGCGGCAGCACCAGCTTCAACTCGGCCTGGCCTTTGAGCAGCGCCTTCGCCTCGGGCCCGAATTCGAGCCCGCCATGTGCATTGGTGCGAAGCGCGTCGCGCAGCAGCAGCGCGCGCGCCACCGGCTTGAGCAGCGCCGCCTCCTCGCCGTCGACAATGCCGAACACCGAGAGCTGCTCGTGCCCGTTCATCAGACTGCGCTCGCTCGACTGGCCGAGCAGCACGCTCTCGATATAGCCGACCCCGAACATCATGCCGGTGCGGAACACCGCCGAGAGGAATTTCTGCGCAGTGACGCTGGCGTCGATCGCCGCGGGCGGGCTCAGGCAATTGTCGCAATTGCCGCATGTCTCGGGCGCGTCCTCGCCGAAATGGCGGAGGAGGATGCGGCGGCGGCAGCCCGCGGTCTCGACCAGCGCGCCGAGCGCGGTCAGCCGCGCGCGCTCGCCCGCCTGCCGCCCGGGCTCGACCTCGCCGATCCGCTGGCGCGCTCTGGCGAAATCATCCGCGCCCCAGAACAGATGCGCCACCGCCGGATCGCCGTCGCGGCCGGCACGGCCGGTCTCCTGATAATAGGCCTCGATCGACTTGGGCAGGCCGGCATGCGCGACGAAGCGGACATCGGGCTTGTCGATCCCCATGCCGAACGCGACCGTGGCGACGACCACCATCTCCTCGCTGGCGACGAACGCCGCCTGGTTGCGCCGGCGCACCGCGGGATCGAGCCCGGCATGATAGGGCAGCACCGGCCGTCCCGTCTCGGCGAGCTTCTCGGCGAGCTTCTCGACGCCCGCGCGAGTCTGGGCATATACGATCCCGGGCCCCGGCTGCTCGGCGAGCAGATCGAGGATCTGCCGCGTCGTGTTCTCGCGCGGGGCGATCGTGTAGCGGATATTGGGCCGGTCGAAGCCGGCGACGATCAGCCCCTCTTGCGGGATGCCCAGCTGCTCGAGGATGTCGGCGCGGGTATGCGCATCGGCGGTGGCGGTGAGCGCGAGCCTGGGCACGTCGCCAAAGCGATCGAGCAGCGGGCGCAGCAGCCGATAATCGGGGCGGAAATCATGCCCCCATTCGGAGACGCAATGCGCCTCGTCGATCGCGAACAGGCTCAGCCTGGTTTGCCCGAGCAGGTTGCGGAAGCTCTCGCCCGAGGCGCGCTCGGGCGCGACGTAGAGCAGGTCTAGCTGACCGGCGCGGAAGCGCTGGATCGTCTCCTCGCGATTCTCGTCGACCGAGGTCAGCGTCGCCGCGCGGATCCCCACCGCCTCGGCGGCGCGAAGCTGGTCGTGCATCAGCGCGATCAGCGGCGAGACGACGACGCAGGTCCCGTCGAGCGCGAGGCTCGGCACCTGATAGCAGAGCGACTTGCCGGCGCCGGTGGGCATCACCGCGAGCGTGTTTTGCCCGCCGAGAACGCGATCGACCACCTGCCGCTGCACGCCGCGGAAGTCGGAAAAGCCGAAAGTAGTGTGCAGAATGTCGAGTGGATCGGTCACGCGCCGCGCTTAACGGGTCGACGATGCCGCTGTCGAGGCTCGCCGGCTGTACACCCCGCTATGCACAGGGCAGCCCATCGCCGGGCTTCCACGGAACCAGGCGGAAATCGCGAAGCTCGATCCATGCGATCTTGTACGGCCAATGCTCGATGGTCGCCTTGCCCGGCATCACGAGACAGACGTCGGTCGGCCCGGATTTGCCGTCGACACCGATCGTGGCGCGATACACCAGCCCCTGATCATAGCCATTGTCGATCACCAGCAAGCTATGGGCTTCGCGCAGCGCCGGCGTGAACCGCGCCCGGATCTTGCCCGGTTCGGGGGGCGGCGCGGCCGGCCGGTCCCTCCTTGCAGGCAGCACCACGCCATTGGCGCCGATTGCATCGTCATGATCGCCGCGGCCAAATTCCTGGGCCAAGGCCCGCTCATAGGGATTGGGCGCGGCCTCCTCGCGCTTCACCTCCACCGCCGCCCCCGCATCGAGCGTGAAGACGACTTGCTCGCCCATCGCGACGCGGACCTGCGCCGAGGCGGGCAGCGCGATCGACGCAGCCACGAGCGTGAGAAACGCGAGTCGCATCGGCCATCCCCCTTGCAGACGGGGCGACTATCGCGCGCGGCCCAGCCCCCGGCAAGACCGTCCACAGCATTGCGACGGCGCGCGTCACGCGGCGCTTGCCTGGGCCTGCCCGCTTCCGGCAAAGCATTGTTCGAATGACGGTTCGCGTGGAAATGGGGAAAGATGCGGGCGGCGCGCCCGTATCGATGGATCTCGAGGAGCTGCTGGCCACGCGATTGCTCGTCCAGGGCAATTCGGGTTCGGGAAAGTCGCATCTGCTGCGCCGCCTGCTCGAACAGTCCGCCGGGCAGGTCCAGCAAGTGGTGATCGATCCCGAGGGCGATTTCGTCACTTTGGGCGATCGCTACGGCCATATCGCGATCGAAGCCTCCGAGCATAGCGAGCGCGACGTCGCGCGGTTCGCGGCGCGGATTCGCGAGCATCGCGCCTCGGTGGTGCTCAGCCTCGAAGGGCTCGAGGCCGAGGGCCAGATGAAATGCGCCGCGGCCTTCCTCAACGGCATGTTCGATGCCCCGCGCGATCATTGGTATCCGGCGCTGGTCGTGGTCGACGAGGCGCAGCTGTTCGCGCCCGCGGGCGGCGGCGAGGTTGCCGAGGACGTCCGACGCGCCTCGCTCTCGGCGATGACCAATTTGATGTGCCGCGGGCGCAAGCGCGGGCTCGCCGGGGTGATCGCCACCCAGCGCCTCGCCAAGCTCGCCAAGAACGTCGCCGCCGAGGCGTCGAACTTCCTGATGGGCCGCACCTTTCTCGACATCGACATGGCACGCGCCGCCGACCTGCTCGGCATGGAGCGCCGCCAGGCCGAGGCGATCCGGGATCTCGCGCGCGGCCATTTCCTCGCGCTCGGCCCCGCGGTGGCGCGCCGCCCGGTGGCGATCCAGATCGGCGCGGTCGAGACCAGCGCGCGCAGCTCTTCCCCCAAGCTGACGCCGCTGCCCCAGGCCCCCGCCGAGGACATCAAGGATCTGCTGCTCGCCCCCGCCGAGCCCGAATGGACGCCGCCCGCACCTGCCCCGGCGCCGACCCAGATGCCGTCCGAACGCCTGATCGAGGCGCTGGCGCGCTCGGTTCCCGCCCCCGCCGAGGCCACGCCCGACATGCCGCCCGAGGAGGCCGCCGAGCGCATCGCCGATGTGCTACGCGACATCGTCGACGATGCCGACTCCGCCTTCCGCTCGCCCGCGGTGCTCTACCAGGATTTTCTGGTGCGCTGCCGGATGGTTGGGCTCGCGCGGCCACCGCTCGACCTTTCGGGATTCGTGCGTCGGCTCTCGGCCGCGCGCGCCGGCATCCATGGCGACCCGGACGACGACTGGGCACAGGCGCTCGACGCGGCGCGCGCGCTGCCCGACGACATGCTCGGCCCCTTCCTGCTCGTCGCCCGCGCCGCGCGCGAGGGCCTGCCCTGCCCGAGCGATACCGAGCTCGCCACCACCTACGGCACCAGCTCGCTCGGTCGCGTCCGGCGGCTGCTGCAGTATATCGAGAGCAAGGAATTGTTCGTCACCCGCGTCGATCTCGCAGGTAAACGGTCGATCACCATCCCGCGGCTGGGCTGGACCACCCAACCGTCCGAAGTGGGCTAGTCCTTCCGTTCCGAACCCCGGAGCTTCGTGTTAGTCTGCTTCCGATCAGGGGGAGAAACGCGATGGACAACGGCTTTAATCCCGCAGAAGAACCGCGCGGCTATAGTCTGGGACGGGCGTCGCTCGCCCTTGCCGGAATCGGCCTCATCTATGGCGCGGTCGCGCTGTTCGGCTTCGTTTGTTACCTGCTCGTGCAGGACGACACCCATGCCAGCGAGCGCGCCACCACCCTTGCCGACTTCACGCCCGAGATGATCCTCACTGCGATCGGCCTCGTCGGCGCGCTGCTCGGCACGCAGCTCCTGCGTTCGGTCGGGCTGTCGCGCGGCCAGCAGCCGGGCCGGGTGATCAACAGCGAGGAATGGCAGGCGATCAGCGAGCAAGTGAAATCGGGGCAGGAAGAGGCGGTCACCCAATATATCCGGCTCACCAGCCTCAGCGGCTTCACCGGCGCCTTCACCAAATTGGGGCTGACCGGGCTGCCGCTCGCGACGATCGGGCTGACGCTGTTCTTCTCGATCCTCGCGATCAGCTATCCCAACTTCATGGACCTCGCCAAACTGACGCTCGGCGCGTTCATCGGGTCGTTCGTCCAGAAGCAGGCGGGCGCGGGCGGTTCGGTGAAGCTGCCCGGCGGTCAGACCGTGTCGGTGACCGCGCCGCCGGTCGCCTGAGCCTCGACCCCCGGCAGGCCGCGCAGCCACGCCTCGGTCTGCGTGGCATGGGTAATCGGCAACATATGGCCGCCATCGACCAGCGCGATCGTCGCGCCGGGGATTTCGGCGGCGGTGCGCTCGCCGTTGAGCGCCGGATCGAGCACGGCATCGCTGCGCCCGAACAGGATCGCGACCGGCACACGCATCTCGCCATAGCGCGCGACCAGAGCCGCCATCTCGCCGGGCGCGGCGTTCACTTCGAACGCGCCTGCGAGATAGCTTTTGGGGCGCAGCGCGAGCGCGCCGCCCCCGGCGAGCGCGAAATCGGCGGGCACCGGATCGGGCGCGAAGATCGCCGCGGCGGTCTCCTTGCCCTTGCGCACGCCGACCGGCACCGCGACGGTCCAGGCGAGCAGCGCGTGCAGCGCCGGCGGGGCGAGCAGTCCCTTGAACGGCGCCGGCACGGTCGCGACGACCTGGCTCAGCGGCGCGATCAGCGCGAGGCCACGGACCCGCTCGGGCCGGTTCAGCCCGAGCGCGAGGCTCACCGCGCCCCCCATCGAATGGCCGACGACCAAAGGCTTGTCGAGCTCGAGCTGCTCGATCAGCGCGGCGATCATCGCCGCCTGCGCGGCGATCCCGGGCCGCGGCCCATGGAGCTGCGAGTGCCCCCAGCCGGGCCGATCGACGAGGATCACGCGATGGTCGACAGCGAGCCGGCCGGCGAGCGCGTGCGAGAAGTTGCGCAGCTGGCCCATCAGGCCATGAACCATCACGATCGCCGGGCCTCCGGCCTCGGGGTTGAGATCGACATAGTGGATGCACGCGCCGGGCACGTCGGCGAACTTGCCCTCTGCCGGCACCATTTCCTCGGCCTTGCGCCCGACATAGGCCGACCAGCCGGCCAGCCCGAGCACGAACACCCCGACCAGTCCCAATGGTATCAGCATCGCTTCCCTCCCCTGCGCCGGCGGGTTAGAGCCTAGGCATGTCCGACGTCAGCAACAACGAAGAACGCAGCCGCTACGAATTGGTCGAGCAGGGGCACACCGCCTTCGCCGCCTATGAGATCGACGGTGAGGTGATCACCTTCACCCATACGGTGGTGCCGCCGTCGCTGCAGGGCATGGGCATCGCCAGCCGGCTGATCCTCGCCGCGCTGACCGACGCCCGCGCCCGTGGGCTCAAGGTGCGCCCGCAATGCCCCTTCGTCGCGGCCTATATTGCCAAGCATCCCGAGTGGCAGGACCTGCGGGTCTGACCCGCGGCGCTCAATCGATATAGCCGGTGCGCCGGAGGAACGCGCGGAGCGATTCGGGGAAGCTGCGATACGCGCTGCCGTGCCCTGGCGGGCAGGGATAGACCGTCACCGCGCAGCCCTGCCACAGCGCGCCCTTCCGATCATAATGGCGCAGCATCTCCTCCCACGCCGCGTCGAACGCGCCGATCCGGGCGGCGTCTGCGATCCAGGCCGCGCAGGCGCCATTGCGATCGGGTTTCTGCGAGATGCACACGCTGCGCCGCGCAGCCATGTCCTTGCGATAGAGTCCGGCGAAGGCGGGTTCGCGGGAGACGTCGGTCGGCACGCCGGCGCGTAGCGTCAGCACCACCGGCGGCCGCGGCGTGCAGCCATTGCAGCCAAAGGCGCTGTCGAAGGCGCCATCGCGCAGCACGAAGTCGACTGCACCGTCGCCGGAGAGGTCGGCGAGCGTCGCGCCGAGCTCGCCCTGGAGCTGCCCCGGTAGCCACGCCTCGCGATATCCGTCGTGCGAAGGGACGAGCAGCTGCACCCGCACGTCGCCGCCCGAGCCGCCCGACTCATTGACGATCACCACTCCGGGGCGCGGGTCCCGGCGATCGAAGCGCACCACCGCGACGCGATAATAGGAAGACTGGTCGTCGCTTCGCACCCGGAACGGCGCGACGCCGGGCGCAGTGACGGTCAGCTCGGCCTGATTGTTCTGCGGATCGAACCGACAGCCCTCGGTCTGCGGCGGAGCCTCGCACGGCGCAGGCGCGATCTCGATCCGGACGCCGTCCGAGGTCCAGGCGGCGCGCCCTTCGCGCGGGTTCCAGAAACGGAGCGCGCCGGGCGCCGCGCGCGCCTCGGTGCCGAGAGGCGAGAATGGGATGGGCGAAGCGAGCGTCAGGAGACCGGCGAGAAGAAGCGGCATCGGCGCGAATCCGGTTGGAGGTGAGCCAGTCTAACGCGCGCACCTTTCTCAGTCCATCGATGAAATAGCACGTTTCGTCGCAGTTATTCCGCCGCGATCTCCTCGCCGTCCTCGCGCTCCTGCGCCTGACGCGCCCACATCTCCGCATAGATACCCTGCCTGCGCAGCAGCTCGACATGGGTGCCCTGCTCGGCGACGCGCCCGGCTTCGAGCACGATGATGCGATCGGCATGGACCACGGTCGACAGGCGGTGCGCGATGACGATCGTGGTGCGCCCGCGCTCGATCGCCTCGAGCGTCGCCTGGATGTCGGCCTCGGTGCGGCTGTCGAGCGCCGAGGTCGCCTCGTCGAGGATCAGGATCGGCGGGTTCTTGACCAAGGTCCGCGCAATCGCGACGCGCTGCTTCTCACCGCCCGATAGCTTGAGCCCGCGCTCCCCGACGCGCGTGTCGAACCCGTCGGGGAGCGACTGGATGAAGCCGGCGATCGCGGCACCGCGCGCCGCGGCGGCGACCTCGTCGGGCGTCGCGCCCTCGCGGCCATAGGCGATGTTGTAGCCGATCGTGTCGTTGAACAGCACCGTGTCCTGCGGGACGATGCCGATCGCCGCGCGCAGCGAGCCTTGCGTCACTGCGCGGATGTCCTGCCCGTCGATCGTGATCCGCCCGCCGGTGACGTCGTAGAAACGGTACATCAGCCGCGCGAGCGTCGACTTGCCGGCGCCCGACGGCCCGACCACCGCCACCGTCGCGCCGGCGGGGATGTCGAGATCGATGCCCTTGAGGATCTGGCGATCGGGGTCGTAGCCGAAGGCGACATTCTCGAAGCGGACATGCCCCTCGCCCACCGCGAGCGGCGGCGCGCCGGGCGCGTCGACGATCTCGGCATGAGTGTCGATAAGATCGAACATGCTGCCCATGTCGATCACGCCCTGGCGGATCGTGCGATAGACCCAGCCGAGCATGTCGAGCGGGCGGAACAGCTGGCTGAGCAGTGTCGAGACCAGCACCACGTCGCCCGCGGTGAACTTGCCCGAGCTCCAGCCGAACACGACCAGCGCCATGCCCGCGCCGAGCATGACATTGGTGATCACCGCCTGGCCGATATTGAGCCAGGCGAGCGAGTTCTCCGACGTGACCGCCGCCTTCATATACGCGGCCATCGCCCTGTCGTAGCGCGTGCTCTCGCGCGCCTCGGCGTTGAAATATTTGACCGTCTCGAAGTTGAGCAGCGAATCGACCGCGTGCGCCACCGCGCCGGTGTCGAGATCGTTCATCTGCTCGCGCAGCTTCGAGCGCCAGTCGGTCACCCAGCGGGTGAAGGCGATATAGGCGACGACCATCACCAGCGTGCCGACCACCAGCCACACCCCGAAGCGCGTCCAGAAGATACCGATCACCAGCGCGAGCTCGAGGATCGTCGGGGCGATGTTGAACAGCAGGAAATAGAGCATCGTGTCGATGCTCTTGGTGCCGCGCTCGACCACCTTGGTGATCGCGCCGGTGCGGCGCTCGAGATGGAAGCGCAGCGACAGGCCGTGAAGATGGCGGAACACGTCGGAGGCGAGCCGGCGGGTGGCGTCCTGCCCGACCTTCTCGAACACCGCGTTGCGCAGATTGTCGAACAGCACGGTGCCCAGCCGCGCCGCGGCATAGCCGGTCACCAGCGCGACCACGAGCCACAGCGCGTCGCGCGATCCGTCCGCCATATGGTCGATCGCGCCCTGCAGCGCGAACGGCGCGCCATAGACCTGGACCAGCTTGGAGAACACCACCAGCACCAGCGAAATCACGATGCGCGCGCGCAGCCCGGGCGACTCCTTCGGCCAGAGATAGGGCAGGAAGCGCTTGATCGTCCCGAACAGCGGGCGCTCGGGCGCAGCGGCAGAATTTTGCGGAGGCATCAAGGCGCGATTTGGGACGTCGGGCGCACGCTTGCAACAGTTTGGCGGGAACGTCGCCCTCCGCGCTTCGTTTTTGCAGTGGAAGGACGAGCGATGGACCAGATCCTCTACGTGCTGGCGATCATGGGCTGCAGCGACGATTCGATGCAGTGCCAGCAGGCGCGTGTCGAGCCGGTCCGCTACACCTCGGTCCAAGCCTGTCAGGAAGCGATGCCCGCCGCGCTCCAGCGCAATGCCGATATCGATTATCCGGTGATCAGCGCGGCCTGTCAGCGCCAGGGCGGGCAGATGGTCGATGCCCGGCGCGCGAGCGCGCGCCCCGGCACCTAGAGACCCGCTATTTCCGCAACTGCCAGACCGTGCCGTCATCGGCGGTGAGGATCAGCGTGTCGCCGTCACGACGGACCATATAGACGCTCTCGCCCTCGCGCGTGTCGCTGGGCGCCTCGCCGCAGGCGCCGCTGCGCGATCGCCCGCCGTTGCTCCGCAGCAGCAGTCTGCCATTGGCCTGGCTGACCATGCCTTCGCGCACCGACCCGGCCTGGACGAGGCAGTCATTGGTGGGCGAGGCGGCGCGCTGTTCGTGCAGGAACAGTTTGAAGCGCCCGTCCGCCTCGATCTGCAGGCTGACCGAATGCTCGACTTCCATCGGCACTTCCTCGTCGCGGAGCACGGTGCTGAACAGCGGCCCGCGCTTCGTGACCATGCCCGGCCCGGCGAGCGACACGGTCGGCCTGTCGCGCAGCACCGGCACCCGCACGAGCTTCTTGCTGGTGAAGACCGCCCCCCAATGTCCGACCAGCTCGGCCGTCTCGTCGCCGGCGACGGCCGGGGCGGAAAAGAGCAGCATGGCGATGGACAGGGCAGTGGCGATACGCATCGAGTGTCTCCCGGAGCCTCGACGCTAGGGCCACCTCTCCGGCGCTGTCCGCCCGGTTGCGATGAAAGCCGCGCGGGCGGCGGCGAGGACGGTCTAGCCCTCGCGCTCGATCGGCAAGGCCCAGCGAATCTGGTCGCGCAGCAACGCCTCGAGCTCGTGCGCCCCGGCATTATAGGCGGCGGCGCGCTTGCGCAGCAGCGTGGCGAGCAGCGCTGCGCGATCGTCAGGGCGTTCGGGAACCGCGCGCCCCTGGGCGAGCGCGCGTGACAGCCTGAGCGAGAGCATCGTCATGCAAAAGGCTTGTAGCGCCAGCGCTTAGCGCGAGCTTTCGCGCTCCGGTAAACGCGGCCTTACCCACTTATCCGGCACGGGGCCCGCCGCGCGATAGCGGCTGCGGCGCGCCCATGCCGCACCAAAGGTGCGGACGATCCACCCCAGCCTCGCGACGGCGGGCACGGTGACGCGCCGGTCCCACGCCGCCGCGCCGCGGGCGGCGACGCCGCGGGCGATATCGCCATAGATGCCCGCCGCGGCGAGCACCGCCCAGGCCGAGCGAAAGCCCAGCGCCGGGGTTCCCGCCCGGGCGCGCGCGGCATAGTCGGCGGCGCGATCGCAGAGCCGGCGCGCCAGCCCGGCGAGCGCTTCGCGATCCGCCATCACGGCATCCGGCGCGATTCCCGCCTCGGCGAGCCAGTCGCCCGGCAGATAGCAGCGTCCGGCCTCGGCATCCTCGCCGATATCGCGCGCGATGTTGGCGAGCTGGAAGGCGAGGCCGAGATCGCAGGCGCGATCGAGCACCGTCTCGTCCTCCGGCGCGACGCCCATCACCACCGCCATCATGCAACCCACCGCGCCGGCGACATGGTAGCAATAACGCAGCAGATCGGCCTCGCTGGCCGGGCGCCACCCCGCGGCGTCGAGCGCGAAGCCTTCGACCACGTCCCATACCAGAGCGTGCGGCATCGCCGTCTCGGCCACCACGATACGCAGCGCGTCGAACGCGGGATCGCCGACCCACTCCCCGGCGAGCGCCGCGCCGGTGCGTGCGCGGATGAGCGCGAGCCGCCCTTCGGGATCGTCGACCGGGACGGCGTCATGGCCATGATCCTGGCCGTCGGCGAGATCGTCGCAGGCGCGGCACCAGGCATAGAGCAGCCACGCCCGCTCGCGCGTCGCGCGATCGAAAAGCCGGCTGGCGGCGGCGAAGCTCTTCGAGCCGCGCGCGATCGATTCGGCCGCGGTGGCGACGATCGCGTCGCGGCCGGGGGTCACAGGTCCTCGCGCGCCATATGGATGATCGGCACGGTCGGCTGGGCACGCGCCATCTGATCGAGCAGGCCGTCGAGATTGTCGTCGATCAGCAACAGCCCCTGATGCTGCGGCCGCACGAAGCCGACCTCGCCCATATGCATCCAGAAATCGACGAGCTTGTCGTAATAGCCGGCGACGTTGAGCAGTCCGATCGGATCGGTGTGATAGCCCAGCTGCGCCCAGCTCAGCGCCTCCCATAATTCGTCCATCGTGCCGGTCCCGCCGGGCAGATTGACGAAGCCGTCGGCGAGATCGATGAAGCGCGCCTTGCGCTCGTGCATCGTCTGGACGACGTGGAGCTCGCTAAGCCCGCGATGCGCGACCTCGGCACTGACCAGCGCCTGCGGGATCACGCCGATCACTTCGCCGCCCGCCTCGAGCGCCGCGTCGGCGATCGCGCCCATCAGCCCGAGCTTGCCGCCGCCATAGACGACGCCGATGTCGCGCTCGGCGAGGCTGCGCCCGACCGCGCGGGCGGATTCGATATAGACCGGATCGGCCGGACTGGCCGAGCCGCAATAGACGGCGACACGCTTCATGGTTTTATCCATCACTTTCTATCGGGAGCATCCCGGGCCTGCCCTGGCGAGGCATGCCCGCTCGTCGGCGGCGCATGCCAGAAATTCGGCGGCGCGTAATCCACTTCGAGCGGGGCGGTCGAAGCGCCGCCGCGCTCATTTGATTTCGCCCAGCATCAACCCTGCGGTCGCCTTGGCGCTGGCGACCACGCCCGGAATGCCCGCGCCCGGATGCGTGCCCGCCCCGACGAAATAGAGGTTCGAGATCGAATCGTCGCGATTGTGCACGCGGAACCACGCGCTCTGGGTGAGAATCGGCTCGAGGCTGAAGGCCGAGCCGAGATGCGCGTTGAGATCGGTCGCGAAATCGGGCGGCGCGTAGGAGAATTTGGTCACGATTCGATCCTTGAGATCGGGAATCAGCCGGCGCGACACCTCGGCGAGGATACGCTCCTCGAGCACCGGACCGACCTCACTCCAATCGGCGGGGAATTTGCCGAGATGCGGCACCGGCGCGAGCGCGTAGAAGGTCGAATGTCCCTCGGGCGCCACCGACGGGTCGCTCGCGCTTGGGTGGTGGAGATAGAGCGAGAAATCCTCGCTCAGCACGCCGTGATCGTAAATGTCGGTGAGCAGCCCCTTGTAGCGCGGCCCGAACAGGATCGAGTGATGCGGAATCTCGGGGAAGCTCCCGCGCACGCCGAAATGAACGAGGAAGAGCGAAGGCGAGAAACGCTTGCCCTCGAGCTTGGCGGCGGTGCGCTGGGCGCTACGCGAATCGCGGAGCAGTGCGCGATAGCTGTGAACGATGTCGGCGTTGCTGGCGAGCGCGTCGACCGGCAGCTCGAAGCCGCTTTCGGTGCGCACCCCGGTCACCCGCTCGCCGAGCGTATGGATCGCCGCGACCGGATCGCCGAGCCGCACCACGCCGCCCAATCGCTCGAAATGGCGGACCATGCCCGCAACGAGGCGGTTGGTGCCGCCCTCGGCATACCAGACGCCGCCGTCGCGCTCGAGCTTGTGGATCAGCGCGTAGATCGCGCTGGTCGTCATCGGATTGCCCCCCACCAGCAAGGTGTGGAAGCTCAGCGCCTGGCGGAGCTTCTCGTCCTTCACGAAGCGTGAAACCATAGAATAGACCGAGCGCCATGCCTGGTAGCGGACCAGCGACGGCGCCGCGCGGACCATCGACCCGAAATCGAGAAACGCGACCGAGCCGAGCTTCTGATAGCCTTCGCGGTACACGCCTTCGGAATATTTGAGGAAGCGGCGATAGCCGGCAACGTCGTGCGGATTGAGCCGGGCGATCTCGGCGCCGATCTGCGCGTCGTCATTGGCGTAATCGAACGCCGTGCCGTCGGGCCAGGACAGGCGATAGAAAGGCGAGACCGGGCGCAGCGTCACGTCTTCGGAGATGTCGTGCCCGGAAAGCCGCCACAGCTCCTGCAGCGCTTCGGGCGCGGTGATCACCGTCGGCCCGGCATCGAAGGTGAAGCCGTCGCGCTCCCAAAAATAGGCGCGCCCGCCGGGCTTGTCGCGCGCCTCGAGGATCGTCGTGTCCATCCCCGCCGACTGGAGCCGGATCGCGAGCGCGAGCCCGCCGATTCCCGCACCGATGACTGCCGCCTTCTTCATTCGACCCCCGTTATCGCGCGGACCGCCCTGCCGATCGGCACCGGCGGTTTGCCCGTCATCACCCGGATCTTGTCGCCCAGGTTGGATTTGGCTGCATAGAAGCGGCCGATCAGTCCCTCGTCCAGTCGGTAGAAGCGTTCGAGGATGCGATAGCGTTCCTCGGGCTCGGCCGCCTTGAACAGCAGTTTCGCCAGCATCCGATAGAAGCCGCGCTCGCGCCAGAGCCGGCGCGCATGCGCGTGGAGCAGATCGTGCAGCGCCTGTCCCTCGAAGCTGGCGGCGCCGGCGACCAACGCCGCGGTGCGCACTGCGTCGGGCAGCGAATAGCCGGTCAGCGGATGAAATAGCCCGGCGCGCATCCCGGCCTTGGCGACATTGTGCCCGCCAGAGCGCCAATAGCTCTCGAAGTCGCCCCCCATCGCCACCGGCAGCGCGCCCGATTCCTCGCGCGCCGCTTTCGCGATCGTCCAGCCGCGCGCGGCGGCGTAGGCGTCGATCCTTGCGCCGAGCGAAGCTGCGTCGATCTCCGGCGCATCGCTGTAATAGGTATCCTCGACGAAGATCCGTTCAGGCGCGAAAGGCAGGCAATAGACGAAGCGATAGCCGTCGCTCTGCGCGACCGTCGCGTCCATCACGATCGGACGCTCGACACCATGCGGCCCGGCGAGCACCAGCTCGCGGCCGAGGAACTTCTGCCAGCCGAGATCGAGCGTGGCGAGATCGCCGGCGCCGCGACAATCGATCACGCCACGCGCCTGCACGCGATCGCCGTCGGCGAGCACCACCGCAGTGCTGCTGGCTGCGAGCAGCTTGCGTCCGGTCAGCACCGTCCCTTCGGGCAGCGCGCTGGTCACCACGCGCTCGAAATGGCGCGAGTCGATCGAATGATAAAAGGCGTTCAGCGTACGGGCATGGCCGGGAAAGGCGACATCGTAGCGTGTCCACTGATGGCAGATCAGCGGGGCGACCAGCCAGCGATCGGCGGGCGCGACGTCGCTCGCGAAGAACGACCAGAGATGATTGCCGCCGAGATGCGCCGAGCCCTCGATCAGCCGCAGCCGCATCTCCGGATGCTTCCGCTGCACCGCGAGCGCGATCAGCCCTCCGGCGAGACCGCCGCCGACAATGGCGAGGTCGCAGCTGATCGTGGCCGACATCGCGCGGGCCTAGCCCAGCGAGACAGGCGTTCCAACAAAAACCCTCCCCGGCATGCCGGGGAGGGCAGGCGTGGCGGGAGCGGAGCGATGCGGCGCACGCCCCCGGGAACTGTCTCAGGCGGCCTTGAGCAGCGGCCATTCCTCGTTCATCGCGCGAACCACCGACGGGCGGGCGCGCAGCCGGGTGCGATAGTCGAGCAGCACCGGCCAGTCGGCGATCGCCACCCCTGATGCCTCGCACCAGTTGAGCACGGCGAGCAGATAGGCGTCGGCGACGGTGAACTTGTCCTCGAGGAAGTCCTTGCCCGCGAGATGCGCCGCCAGCACACCGAAGGGCTTCGTCACCCGCGCCAGCGCCGCGGCGCGCTCCTCGGGACCAGCGGTCTTGCCCAGCAACGGCGTGAACACCGCCTTGTGCAGCTCGGTGCTGACGAAATTGAGCCAGCCGAGCATCCGGTAATGCGCGTCCGAGAAACCGGTGAAGCTCAGCGAACCTTCCGGTGCCAGCTCGGCGATATAGGTGAGCACCGCCGGCCCTTCGGTGAGCACGAAGCCACCGCGCGTCTCGATCGCGGGCACATAGCCCATCGGGCTCAGCTGGCTGAAATGGCGCCCATCGGACAACCGGCCATCGCCGGGCACCTGGACGAATTCGGCATCGAGCTCGGCCTCCTCCAACGCGATCCGCGCGGCCAGCGAGCAGGCGAAGGGGCGAAAATACAGCTTCATGACGGCCTCCCTTGATTTCTGTACGATTCCGCATAAAAATATTGGGGTCAAGAAGATTCTTTGCGAGATCGCATAAAAATGACGACCCGTGCGCGCGGCCGGCCGCGCAGCTTCGATCCCGATCAGGCGTTGCGCCGCGCCACCGAGCGTTTCCGCACCTATGGCTTCGCGGGCACCTCGCTCGACGAGCTGTCCGAGGCGACCGGCCTCGCCCGCCCCAGTCTCGCCGCCGCGTTCGGCGACAAGCGCGCGCTCTACCTCGCCGCGATCGATCGGCTCACCGCGCGGGTCGAGCGCCAGCTGCGCAGCCTCGGCGAGCTGGGGCTGCCGCCGCGCGACCTGGTCGAGCGCCTGCTGGCCGGCGCGATCGATCTCTATCTCACCGGCACCGACGGCCCCGAAGGCTGTCTGATCATCAACACCGCCGCGACCCAGGCCGCCGCCGACCCGCTCGTCCGCGACAAGGTCGCCGCCTTTCTCGCAATCGAGGACGCGCGGGTGGCCGAGCTGCTCGCCGCGGCGGGCAGCTCGGCCCCCGAGGCGCAGGGCCGCCTCGTCGCCTCGGTGCTCCATTCGCTGAGCGTGCGCGCGCGCGGCGGCGCGCCGCGCGCCGAATTGCTCGCGATCGCGCGGGATTGCGCCGATCTCATCGGCGGCCCCGCGACGACCAGCTGAGCCATTGCCCATTTGCCGGCCCTGTGGGAGCATCGCGGCGATGCTCCCACGAATTCTGGCCGCGCTCGCCCTGATCTCCTTTCCGGCGCGGGCGCAGGATCTGCCGCCGGTTGCCCTTCCGCAGATCGTCGCGACCGCGTCCGACGCGGCGGGCTTCGTGCCGCGCGGATGGCGGCTCGAGATGCAGGCGGACGGCGATCTCGACGGCGACGGCCGGGCCGATCTCGCCCTGCTGCTGCGCGGTGACGACCCCGCGCTGCGCGTTCCGGCACGGATGTGCGACGATCCCTTCGACACCAATCCGCGCATTCTCGCCATCGCGCTCGCCGTGCCCGGTGGAGGCTATCGCCGCGTCGTTGCCAATGCGCGGCTGATTCCACGCCGCGACAATCCGTGCGAGATGGACTGGATCGAGGAAGGATCGCTGGGGATCGGCCGCGGCGGCGTGTCGCTGCATCTCCATCGGATGATGAGCATGGGCGGCTGGGCGGCGGGCACCACGCGCTTCACCCTCCGATGGCGCGACGACGCTCTGCGGCTGATCGGCTGGGACTATACCTATGTCGCGCGCAACTCGGGCGACAGCGCCGGGATCGGCATCAACTATCTCACCCGGCGGGTCCGGACCGAGACCGGCCGAATCGATTCGGATCGGGCGCAGGTGCGCTGGTCGACGATCGCACCGGCGCCGCTGCTCACTATCGATCAGATCGGCGACGGCCTGCGCTTCGATCCCGACCGGCGGATCGAGAAGCTGCCATGAGGCGTGCGCAACCGCCGCTGCGGGTCGCGGGGAGCGCGGCGATCGCCGCGCTGGTGGCCGGCCTGCTGATCGCCGTGATCCTGCTGGCGATGGACCGGCCGCCGATCTGCGCGTGCGGCACGATCAAATTCTGGCACGGCGCGGTCAATTCGAGCGAGAACAGCCAGCATCTCGCCGATTGGTACAGCTTCAGCCACGTCATCCACGGTTTCCTCTTCTACGCCGCCGCGCATTTTCTGCTGCGCGGGCGGGCGCGACACTGGGCGCTGCCGATCGCGGTGGCGGTCGAGGGCTTCTGGGAGATCCTCGAAAACTCGCCGATCATCCTCAACCGCTACCGTGAGGCGACGATCGCGCTCGGCTATGCCGGCGACAGCATCGTCAATTCGCTCGCCGATATCGGCTGGATGGCGTTCGGCTTCTGGCTCGCCTCCCGGCTGCCGGCCTGGGCGACGATCGCGCTGGCGATCGCCTTCGAGCTGTTCACGCTCGCGATGATCCGCGACAATCTGACGCTCAACGTGCTGATGCTGGTCTGGCCGGTCGACGCGATCCGGACATGGCAGGGCGGCTGAGGCTGGTGTAGGCAGGGCCATGGCCCTCGCCATCCTCCTCTCCGCGCTCGCGATGACGCTGATCGTCGGGCTGCGCTATCTCGCCGCCTCGGGCGCGTTCGCCCTGCTCACCCGACGCCGGCACCCCGCGCTCTATGCCGGGCTCGACCGCCAGATCCGCAGGGAGATCGGCTGGAGCCTCGCCTCGGCGGCGATCTACGGCGTTCCCGCCGGCATTGTCGCCTGGGGCTGGGCGAATCGCGGCTGGACTCGGATCTACGCCAATGCCGCCGACTGGCCGCTCTGGTATCTGCCGGTCTCGGTGCTGCTCTATCTCGTCGCGCACGACGCGTGGTTCTACTGGACGCACCGATGGATGCACCGCCCGCGCTGGTTCCGCATCGCGCACGCCGTCCATCATGCCAGCCGCCCACCCACCGCCTGGGCGGCGATGAGCTTTCATCCGATCGAGGCGCTCACCGGCGCGGTGGTGATCCCGCTGCTCGTCTTCCTGATCCCGATCCATGTCGGCGCGCTGGGGCTGGTGCTCGCAATCATGACGGTGATGGGCGTGACCAACCATATGGGGTGGGAGATTTTCCCACGCTTCATGCACAACGGGCCGCTCGGCGGCTGGCTGATCACTGCGCACCACCACCAGCGCCACCACCAATTTTATGGATGCAATTATGGACTTTATTTCCGCTTCTGGGACCGGCTGTGCGGCACCGACAAGGGGCTCGGTGATTTCGCGTATGACCGTGGCGGCGCTGAGCCTCGCGCTGCTGCCCGGAGCGGCGCCGCTCGCCAGCCTTGACGTGGAGATCACCGGGCTGCGCTCGGGCAAGGGCTTGATCCAGCTCTGCCTCACCGCCGATGCCGGGGCGTTCCCCGATTGCAGCAAGGGCGCGGGCGGCATCAAGCGCACCGTCCCGGCCGCCGCGCCGCGGATCCGCTTCGAGGGGCTCGCCCCGGGCGACTATGCCGTCGCGGTGATTCACGATGCCAATGCCAATGCCAGGCTCGACACGATGCTGGGCATTCCGAAGGAAGGCTTCGGCTTCTCGCGCAATCCGGCGATCGGGTTCGGCCCGCCGCGCTTCGCCGCCGCGCGCTTCGCGGTCGCCGCGGGGGGCAGCGCCCAGCAGATCCGGATGCGCTATCTGCTCTGATCGACCCAACCGATCACTCAAGCCATGACAACGCATTGGCGATCGATTGCATCGTCTAATATTTCTGCCGGCCTGTCCCGATGCGAGCCGAGCCCATGTCCCGCGACCTTCTCAAGACGCTGACCTATCTCTCGATTCACCTCACCGTCGGGTTCAGCGTGGCCTATGCCTTCACGGCTCGCTGAGCCTCGCCAGCGGGATCGCGTTGATCGAGCCGTGCATCAACGCCGTCGCCTTCTTCTTCCACGAACAGGCATGGAAGCGGGTCGATCGCAATACGCATGGGGAAGGTTTCGTGGCCGGCCCGGTCGCGCCCGCCTGATCGGGTCTGCCGCGCCTCAATGGCGCTTGAAACACTGGACCTCGCGTTCGTGCTTCTCGGCCGCGGCGCGCGTGTCGAAGGTCCCGAGATTGCGGCGCTTGCCGGTGTCCGGGTCCTTCTTGCGCGAGTAAAGGCGAAATTCGCCCGATTTGGGCTTGCGGATCATGCCGGCGAAACGCGCGAGGCACCCCCGCGGTGCCGCCTCAGCCGCGCGGCAGGAAGACGAACGAGATGCCGTCGCGGAGATTGTAGAGAATGATGAGCGGGAATGCGCCCGGCTCGGGGCGCCACGTCCAGGGATTGCCGACTATCGTCGCGTCGCGAACCATCGGGGAGCCGAGACAGGCTTCGAGGCTCGCTTTGGTCGACGCCTCCAGCGCGGCGACCTTGTCCGCCGTGAGATTGGTCACGTCGCACGAATAATCGTGGCTGGCCGGCGCGATCTGGCATTTGGCGAAGCCCGGCAGCATCGCGGTGCTCTTCCACAAGAGGCTGTCGATCTGCCCGCCGCGGATCTTCAACCAAGGCTGCGGCGCGGTCCCCGATTCGACCACCGGCTTGAACGCCTCGCAAAAAGTCTCCGCCTGCGCAGGTGCGGCGGTGAGCAGGCAGAGCGCGGCGAGCGCCGCACGCGGCAACGACTTCATCGGCATTTTCCCCCAGAAGACACCGAGACTAACGCGGCCGCACGCACCGTCCAGTCATTCCGGATGCGTATCTAGAAATTGCGTATAATCCACAGGTTGCGTAATTTTGTTGCGGGCATCATGGTCGTGCAACCTGGGGCTTGGGGGCAAGTCGAGTGACTGCACGATTTCTTCGCGCCGCGCTTCTTTGCGCGATCGCATATGCCAACCCGGCGGCGGCCCAATCCGGCGCGCCGCCTGCCGCCGCCTATTTCGCGCAGCCCGCGATCGAGGATGCCGTGCTTTCCCCCGATGGCCGGCGAGTCGCCGCGCGCACCCTGATCGACGGCCGCGCGCGGCTCGCACTGTTCGACATGTCGGGCGCGGCGCCCACGATCCATGCCGTAGCCCTGCCCGAGGAGGAACGGCTCGAATGGCATCGCTGGCTCGGCGGCGATCGGCTGCTCGTCAGCTTGCTCACCGAGGGCCCACACCCGACCACGCGGCTCGCCAGCCTCGACCTGACCACCGGCGCGTTGACCCAGCTCGGCACGGCGCGCCCGGCCGAGGTCGACGAGCAGGTGCTTCACGTCTCGCCCGATGGCCGCTTCCTGCTGCTCGCCGCGCCGGTGCCCGGCCGCGTCACGCCGGGCGTCTACCGCATCGACCTCACCACCGGCGCCACCAGCCTCGCGGTCGCGCCGCAGGACCATGTCTGGGATTGGGTGGCCGATTCGGCCGGAGTGATTCGCGCCGGCATGGCGCAGGACGGCAATCGCTCGTGGCTGCTCTATCGCAAGCACGAGGGCGACCGATTCAGCCGCTCGGCGCGCGGCGCCGGCGACGCGCGCTCGGGGATCGAGCGCTTCGTGCCGATTCGCGGCACCGACAGCGGCTATGCGCTGGCCCAGACCCCGAGCGGCCGCATCGGCCTCTATGCCTATGATTTCGCGCGCGAGCAGCTCTGCGCCTTGCTCTACGAGGACCGCCGGGTCGATCTCGACGGCTTCCAGACCGATCCCGACGGCCGGCTGCTCGGTGTCGACTATTCTTCCGACCGTCCCGAGACGCACTGGTTCGATTCGCACATGCAGCAGCGCCAGCGGCAGATCGACGCGGCGTTGCCCGGCCGCGCCAATCGCGTCCTCGCCTCGACGCCCGACGGACTCCGCTCGCTCGTCTTCAGCGAATCGGCGGGCGATCCGGGCGCCTTTTATGTCTTCGGCGACAGTCGCGCGACGCGAGTCGCCGCGGTCAGCCCGACAATGTCCGACCAGCCCGCCCCCGAGATGCGCGCGGTGCGCTATCGTGCGCGCGACGGGCTCGAGATCAGCGGTTATCTGACGCTGCCCGCCGGGCGCGCCGCGCACGGTCTGCCGCTGATCGTGATGCCGCATGGCGGTCCGTTCGCGCGCGACAGCTGGGGCTATGATCCCTGGGTCCGCTATCTCGCCGATCGCGGCTATGCGGTGCTCCAGCCCAATTATCGCGGGTCGACCGGCTTTGGACGCGCCTTTGTCGCGCGCGGCGACGGCCAATGGGGCCGCGGTATGCAGGACGATCTCGACGACGGAATCGCCTGGCTCGCGGCACAGGGCGTGGCCGATCCCAACCGCGTCTGCATCGTCGGCGCTTCTTATGGCGGCTATGCCGCGATGTGGGCCGCCACTGCACGGCCCGGGCCCTATCGCTGCGCAGTGAGCTTCGCGGGCATCTCCGACGTCGGCGCCCAGCTCGCTTTCGATCACAAGACCTTCGAGGAGCGTGCCTATCGCGCGTGGAAGGCGCGCATCCAGGGCAACGCGCCCTCGCTCGACGCGCTCTCGCCGATCGCCCATGCCGCAAGCCTGCGCATCCCGCTGATGATCGCGCACGGCACCGCCGACGACACCGTACCCCCCGACCAGTCTGTGCGCCTCCACCAGACGCTGACCCGGCTCGGCCGAGCGCACGACTATGTCGCCTATCCCGACCAGGGCCATACGCTCGAAGGGCCGCGCGACAACGCCGATTTCCTCGATCGGATTGGCCGATTCCTCGCGGAGCACAACCCCGCCTAGGCCCACTTGCCCCGGCGGCAGCGAGCGCGTATATCGCTCGTGCTTTCTCGACATCGTCAAACATGCCGAGGTCGGGGCCCGCAGGGCTCCGGCGCTAAAGCTGCTTATCTGATTGCCCGGAGATCCAATGGCGGACATCGCCGCACTGACCAGCCTGATCGAACCCGAAGCCAAGGCGCTCGGGCTCGAGCTCGTGCGCGTCAAGATGTTCGGCGGCCAATCCGATCCGACGCTCCAGGTGATGGCCGAGCGCCCCGACACGCGCCAGCTGACGATCGAGGATTGCGCCGATCTGTCGCGCCGCATTTCGGACGTGCTCGACGCGCTCGAGGCCGAGGGCCGCGATCCGATCGACCATGCCTATCGGCTCGAAGTCAGCTCGCCCGGCATCGATCGGCCGCTGACCCGGCTCCAGGACTTTCAGGATTGGGCGGGGCACGAGGCGCGGATCAACCTCGCCGAGAAGCTGGACGGCCGCAAGCAGTTCAAGGGCGACCTCACCGGCATCGAAGCCAAGGGTGCGGTCGTCGGGATCGTCGATGCGCAGGGCGTGCAGCATTTCGTGCCGTTCGATCGCATCGAGGACGCCAAGCTGACGATGACCGACAGGCTCATCGCCGCAACCGCGCCGCTTTCGAGCGAAGGCGCAGAAGAATTCGAAGCAGAGGAACAAGACTGATGGCCACTGCCATTTCCGCCAACCGGGCAGAGTTGATCGCGATCGCCGATTCGGTGGCGCGCGAGAAGCTGATCGACAAGGCGATCGTGATCGAGGCGATGGAGGACGCGATCCAGCGCGCCGCCAAGAATCGCTATGGTAGCGAGAACGACATCCGCGCCAAGCTCGATCCGAATACCGGCGATCTCCGCCTGTGGCGCGTCGTCGAGGTGGTCGAGGCAGTCGACGATTATTTCAAGCAGGTCGACCTCAAGGGCGCGCAGAAGCTCCAGAAGGACGCCAAGATCGGCGACTTCATCGTCGATCCGCTGCCCCCGATCGAGTTCGGCCGCATCCAGGCGCAGGCTTCGAAGCAGATCATCTTCCAGAAGGTCCGCGACGCCGAGCGCGAGCGCCAGCACGAAGAGTTCAAGGACCGCGTCGGCGAGATCATCACCGGCGTCGTCAAGCGCGTCGAGTTCGGCCATGTCGTGGTCGATCTGGGCCGCGCCGAGGGCGTCATCCGCCGCGACCAGCAGATCCCGCGCGAAGTGGTCCGCGTCGGCGATCGCGTCCGCTCGATCATCCTCAACGTGCGCCGCGAGAACCGCGGCCCGCAGATCTTCCTCAGCCGCGCACACCCCGACTTCATGAAGAAGCTGTTCGCGCAGGAAGTCCCCGAGATCTACGACGGCATCATCGAGATCAAGGCCGCCGCCCGCGATCCGGGCTCGCGCGCCAAGATCGGCGTGATCAGCCATGACAGCTCGATTGATCCGGTCGGCGCCTGCGTCGGCATGAAGGGCTCGCGCGTCCAGGCCGTCGTGCAGGAGATGCAGGGCGAGAAGATCGACATCATCCCGTGGTCGCCCGACACCGCGACCTTCGTCGTCAACGCGCTCCAGCCGGCCAATGTCAGCCGCGTGGTGATCGACGAAGAGGATGACCGCATCGAAGTCGTCGTCCCCGACGATCAGCTCAGCCTCGCGATCGGCCGCCGCGGCCAGAATGTCCGCCTCGCCTCGCAGCTGACCAGCAAGGCGATCGACATCCTCACCGAGACCGACGCCAGCGAGAAGCGCCAGGCCGAGTTCGTCGCGAACAGCGAGATGTTCCAGAACGAGCTCGACGTCGACGAGACCCTCGCCCAGCTGCTCGTCGCCGAGGGTTTCTCGAGCCTCGAGGAAGTCGCCTATGTCGAGCTCGACGAGCTCGCCGGCATTGAGGGCTTTGACGAGGATCTCGGCCAGGAGCTGCAGAGCCGCGCGCAGGAAGCGCTCGAGCGCCGCGAGCAGGCCAATCGCGAAGAGCGCCGCGGCCTCGGCGTCGAGGACGATCTCGCCACCATGCCCTATCTCACCGAGGCGATGCTGGTCACGCTCGGCAAGGCCGGGATCAAGACGCTCGACGACCTCGCCGATCTGGCGACCGACGAGCTCGTCCAGAAGAAGCGCCAAGAGCCGCGCCGCCGCGCCGAGAACGCCCGTTCGTCGGAGCGCAGCGAGGACAAGGGCGGGATCCTCGCCGAATATGGCCTGAGCGACGAGCAGGGCAACGAGATCATCATGGCCGCCCGCGCGCACTGGTTCGCGGACGAAGAAGAGCCGGCTTCGGCCGGTGCGGAGGACGCTGTTGCGGACTCCGAGCAATGATACCCCGAGGCTAATCGACAGCCATCGTCACCCCGGCCGCGTGCCGGGGTCTATCGCGCGGCCGGAGGACGGCCGCGCGATTGCCCAGCCCTGTGCCGCGCAGGCGCGATGGAGGGCATGCGTATGAGCGATCCTGTCCGCACCTGCATCCTCAGCCGCGAGGAGGCTCCCCGCGAGGGGCTGATCCGGCTCGCGCTCTCGCCCGATGGCGAAGTGCTTCCCGATGTCCGCGCCAAGGCGCCGGGCCGCGGCGCGTGGATCGGCGTCGACCGCGCCGAGCTCGAGGCTTCGGGCAAGAAATTGCGCAGCGCGCTGTCGCGTGCGTTCAAGACCAATGATCTGCGCGTGCCCGACGATCTCGGCCAGCGCATCGCCGACCAGCTCCAGCGTGCCGCGCTCGACCGGCTCGGCCTCGAGTTCAAGGCGGGCAATGTCGTGATCGGCGGCGAGCGGATCCAGAACGCCGCGCGCGCGGGGCAGCTGCATTTGCTGCTCCACGCTTCGGACGCGGGCGAGGACGGCGCCGGCAAGCTTGCCCAGGCGTGGCGCGTCGGCTCGGATATGGAAGGCAGCGGGCGCAAGGGCTTAACATTGCCCATCCCGCGCACCATATTGTCCTTGGCGCTGGGCCGCGAAAATGTGGTACATGCAGGCCTGACAGATCCCAGGGCGGCCAGGCGGGTGGGCGATGCGCTCGACCGCTGGCTGCACTTTATCGGACCCGACCCCGCTTCCCGCCCTTGCGAAACAGGCTCGCAGGGCGCATCGGCGTTCCCGCCGGGCGGGTCGCAGAACACGACGAACTCGACTGAAGGACTTTGAGCACGCGCATGAGCGATACTGAAAACGAAAAGCCGAAACTGGGCATGCGCGCGCCGCTGGGGCTCAAGCGCACGGTCGAGACGGGCAAGGTGAAGCAGAGCTTCAGCCATGGCCGCTCGAACACCGTGGTGGTCGAGGTCAAGCGCCGCCGCGTGCTCGGTCCGCAGGGCACGCCGCAGGAAGAGCCCACGCCCGCACCGACCCCCGCCGCCGCGGCTCCCGCGCCGCAGGCGCCGCGTCCGGCTGCGCCCACGCCGCGCCCCGCCGTCTCCAACGAGACCGCGCAGGAGCGCCAGGCACGCATGTTGCGCGAAGCCGAGGAGCAGCGGCTCCATCTCGGCGAGGAAGCGCGTCGCCGCGAGGAGCGCGAGCGCGCCGAGGCCGCCGAGGCCGAAGCCCGCCGCGCCGAAGAACGCGCCCGCGCCGAGGCAGAGGCCGCCGCGGCCCCCAAGGTCGAGGAAAAGCCCGAGCCCGCACCGGCGCCCGCCGCCGCGGCGCCCGAGCCCGCTCCCGCCCCGGCTCCGGCGCCCACGCCTGCTCCGCCGCCGCAGCCGGTTGGCATCCAGCTCGATCCGAGCCGCCCCGCGCCGCGCATCTTCACGCCGGTGCAGCGTCCCGAGATCCCCAAGCCGCAGCCCAAGCCCGAGCCGGCACCGCAGCAGCAGCAGCAGCAGGAGCGTTCCGCCGCGGCCGCATCGTCGTCGAACGCGCCGCGTCCCGCGCCATCCGGCGGCGCCGCACCGGTGCGCCGTGGCCCCGAGCCCGCGCGTCCGCAGCAGCGCGACCGCAAGGGCGACGATCGCCGCCAGTCGGGCAAGCTCACCGTCAACCGTGCGCTCGGCGACAATGACGGCGCCCGCGCGCGCAGCCTCGCGGCGCTCAAGCGCGCCCGTGAGAAGGAACATCGCCGGCAGTTCGGCGGCCCCTCGGCCCCGCGCGAGAAGCAGGTCCGCGACGTGGTCGTCCCCGAGGCGATCACCGTCCAGGAGCTCGCCAACCGCATGGCCGAGAAGGGCGCCGACCTCGTCAAGGCGCTGTTCAAGATGGGCATGCCGGTCACCGTCAATCAGACGATCGACCAGGACACCGCCGAGCTGCTCGTCACCGAGTTCGGCCACAACCTCCAGCGCGTCAGCGAGAGCGACGTCGACATCCAGGTCGATACGACCGAGGATCCCGAGACCGCGCTCCAGCCGCGTCCGCCGGTGGTCACGATCATGGGTCACGTCGATCACGGCAAGACCTCGCTGCTCGACGCGCTGCGCGGCACCGATGTGGTCAAGGGCGAAGCCGGCGGTATCACCCAGCATATCGGCGCCTATCAGGTCACGCTGAAGGACAAGTCGCGGATCACCTTCCTCGACACGCCGGGCCACGAGGCCTTCACCGAAATGCGCGCGCGCGGTGCCAATGTCACCGACATCGTCGTGCTGGTGGTGGCAGCGAACGACGGGCTGATGCCGCAGACGATCGAGGCGATCAATCACACCAAGGCGGCCGGCGTGCCGATGATCGTGGCGATCAACAAGATCGATCTCGACAGCGCCAATCCGCAGCGCGTGCGCGAGCGTCTGCTCGAGCACGAGGTGATCGTCGAGGAGATGGGCGGCGAGACGCAGGACGTCGAAGTGTCGGCGCTCAAGAAGCTCGGCCTCGACACGCTGGTCGAGAAGATCCAGCTCCAGGCCGAACTGCTCGAGCTCAAGGCCAACCCCGATCGCGAGGCCGAAGGCACCGTGATCGAGGCCAAGCTCGACAAGGGCCGCGGTCCGGTCGCGACGATCCTCGTCAGCCGCGGCACGCTCAAGGTCGGCGACGTCTTCGTCGTCGGCGCCGAGAGCGGCAAGGTTCGCGCGCTGGTCGACGACAAGGGTCGTCAGCTCAAGGAAGCCGGCCCGTCGATGCCGGTCGAGGTCCTCGGCCTTTCGGGCGTGCCGATGGCGGGTGATCCGCTCCAGGTCGTCGAGAACGAAGCGCGCGCCCGCGAAGTCGCCGAGTATCGCGCCGGCGTCATCCAGACCAAGCGCACCACCAATGCCCCGGCCAGCCTCGAGAGCATGTTCTCGGCGCTCAAGGAAAAGCAGGCGATGGAATATCCGCTGGTCGTCAAGGCGGATACCCAAGGCACGGTCGAGGCGATCGTCGCGGCGATCAACAAGATCTCCACCGACGACATCCGCGCGCGCGTGCTTCACGCCGGCGTGGGCGGCATCACCGAGAGCGACGTGACGCTCGCCGGGGCTTCGGGCGCGCCGATCATCGGCTTCAACGTGCGGCCCAACGCCAAGGCGCGCGAAATCGCCGAGCGCAACAAGGTCGCGCTCAAATATTACGACGTGATCTACGAGCTCACCGACGAGATCCGCGCCGGCATGGCCGGCCAGCTCGGCCCGGAAGCGTTCGAGACCGTGGTCGGCCGCGCCGAGATCAAGGAAGTCTTCTCGGCGGGCAAGCACGGCAAGGCGGCGGGTCTGCTCGTCACCGACGGCGTCATCCGCAAGGCGCTCAAGGCGCGCATCACCCGCGACGATGTCATCATCTACACGGGCGAGATCGCGTCGCTGCGGCGCTTCAAGGACGATGTCGCCGAAGTGCGCGCGGGTCTGGAATGCGGTGTGACGTTCAGCCAGAACTTCACCGACATCAAGGCCGGCGACTATCTCGAAACCTTCGAGGTCGAGCTGCGCGAACGGACGCTGTAAGCATTTCCCTCTCCCATCGGGAGAGGGGCCCGCCGCGAAGCGATGGGAAGGGTGAGGGCGGTCGTCGATCGCATCCGTCGCCCTCACCCTTCCGCCGGCTTCGTCGGCTCCCTCCCTCTCCCGGCGGGAGAGGGATTTCGAGGGGAGAGGGAGTTTGAGTTCGATCTTCGACGATTTCCCCACGCCCTCCTCGGCCAAACTGCTCGGCTGGGAAGTGAAGGCGATCGACATCGCCGCGAAGACGATCGAGATCGGCTTCACCGCCGATGAGCGTTTCCTCAATCCGGCCGGCACGGTGCAGGGTGGCTTCCTCGCCGCGATGCTCGACGACACGCAGGGGCCGGCGCTCTATGCGGCGAGCGAGGGACAGGTCTATGCGCCGACGATCGACTTCCACGTGGTGTGCCTCAAGCCTGCCCGGCCCGGCCGCTTTACCGCCAGAGGCCGTGTGGTCAGCCTCGGCAAGACGATCGCAGTGACCGAAGCCGAACTCTACGACGAAGCCGGCATATTGATCGCCCGCGGCACCTTCACGGGCCGCGTCATGGAAGGCGCGATGGCGCGTCGGGATACAGCATGAAGCACAATCAGAACGAAGAACGCTCGGTCCGCACGCTCCGCGTCGGCGAGCAGGTTCGCCACATCCTCTCCGAAATCCTCCAGCGCGGCGACGTGCATGACGAGACGCTGGCCAGCCATATGGTCTCGATCACCGAGGTCCGCATGTCGCCCGACCTGCGCCACGCCACGGTGTTCGTGAAGCCGCTGCTCGGCAAGGACGAGGAAGCGGTGCTCAAGGCGCTGCGCACCAACACTGCCTATCTCCAACGCGAGGTCGCGCACCGGGTGAAGATGAAATACGCCGCCCGGCTCAAATTCCTCGCCGACGAGAGCTTCGACGAAGGCAGCCATATCGAGGCGCTGCTGCGCTCGCCCGAGGTGGCTCGCGATCTCGGCGACGACGACTAGGCCCGCATGCGGGTCAACGTCACGGCCCTGCTGCTTTCGCTGGGGATCGTCGCCGGCATCGTCGCCGCGCTCGCATCCAGCATCCAGATCCTTCCGTTTCTCGGTACCATCGTCGGGCGCGAAGCGGGTCTGCGCCAGGCGGCCCCGCCGGCCTCGTGCCGCGAGGTCCGGCGCGATTCCGACGGGCGCTATGCCTTTTCGGGCGATTGCGGCGGGCAGGCACCGGCCCCCGACGGCGCGTTCCTCGTGGTGAAGAACCCCGGAGAAGGCACGGGGGTCGGCGTGGTCCGCGCCGGGACCGGCGCGGCGATCGGCGATCTCGGTGTGCTCGACGACGGGATGGGGTTCACCGTCCTGTGGTCGGCGCGCCCGCGCTGGTTCGTCGCCGACCACTATCTCGGCTCCGGGCTCGCCGAGGCGCATCTCTTCGAGATCGTCGACGGCGCGCTCGTGCCGCGTCCGCGGCTGATCGAGGAGGCGCGCCGCGTGCTGCGCGCGCACGGGCCGTGCCTGCCGGCCGGGCAACTGGTGGTCGCGTCGGTGCGCTGGAGCCGCGACGGGACGCGGCTCGTGCTGGTCGCCGGCGCCCGGCCCGATGCCTGCGGCACCAACGGCGAATGGGACTGGCTGTGGATGATCGGCGATCCGGCGACGGGCCGCGTCGATCCGGCCTCGGTGCGCGTGATTCGCGATCCGCCGCCCAAAGCGCTTCCACAGGATGGCCCTTACGCGTCGCTTTGAGCTGCGCTAGCTCGGGTCATGGCCAAGCTCTATTTCTACTATGCCTCGATGAACGCCGGCAAATCGACCACGCTCCTCCAGGCCGATTTCAATTATCGCGAGCGCGGCATGCGCACCTTGCTGTTCACCGCCGGAGTGCACGATCGCGGCGGGCACGGCGTGATCGATTCGCGGCTCGGGATCAGCGCGCAGGCGATTCCCTTCGCCGCGGATACCGATCTCCAGCAGATTGCCGAGGACGCGCATTTCGAGACGCCGCTCGCCTGCGTGCTGGTCGACGAGGCTCAGTTCCTCTCCGCGACGCAGGTCCGCCAGCTCGCCGCGCTCTGCGACGAGGACGACATCCCCGTGCTCGCCTACGGGCTGCGCACCGATTTCCAGGGCAAATTGTTCGAAGGCTCGTCGGCGCTGCTCGCGCTCGCCGATGCGCTGATCGAGATCAAATCGGTCTGCGAATGCGGCCGCAAGGCGACGATGAACCTGCGCGTCGACGATGCCGGTCGGGCGATCCGCGAAGGCGCGCAGAAGCAGATCGGGGGCAATGAACGCTATGTCGCGCTGTGCCGACGGCACTTTATGCAGCGTACGACGTTACCGGCTGAGCTGTCCTCCACTGAATGAGGGCCTGCCATGTCCAGAAACCTTCTCCCCCAGCTCGCACTGGCGTTGCTGCTCGGCGCCTGCACGACCACCGGCGAGGCGCCGCCGCGCGGCTCCGAAGTGTCGATTCCCTTCCTGACCGGCGGTCAGATCCGCACCTTCGAGCCCGAACGCGACGGAAGCGGCGTGTTCATCCAGAACTCGCGGCGCGACTGGTTCCATGTCCGCTTCTTCACGCGGTGCAACGAACTGCCCTTCGCCGTACGGATCGGCTTCCAGACCTTCGGCAACAGCAGCACGCTGTCGCGCGGCGACACGATCATCGCCGGCCGCGACCGCTGCCGCATCTCCAGCATCACCCGCAGCGATCCGCCGCCGAGCCGGCGTCGGCAGCAGCAGGAAGAACCTGAGCAACCGCCGCCTTCGGGCACCTGACCGCTGGTCGCGCCGCGCGCGCTCGGCTAGGGCGCGCGCGTGCATGGCTGGATCATTCTCGACAAACCCCTGGGGCTCGGCTCGACGCAGGGCGTGAGCGCGGTCAAGCGCGCGCTGCGCGACGGCGGCTATGGCAAGTTCAAGGTCGGCCATGGCGGCACGCTCGACCCGCTGGCGACCGGGGTGCTGCCGATCGCGATCGGCGAGGCGACCAAGCTCGCCGGGCGGATGCTCGACAGCGACAAAATCTATGATTTCACGATTCGTTTCGGCGTGCAGACCGACACGCTCGATCTCGAGGGCAAGGAAATCGCGACCTCGGACATGCGCCCCACGCGCGCCGAGATCGAGACAGTACTGTCGCGCTTCACCGGCGCAATCGAACAGGTCCCGCCTGCCTATTCCGCGCTCAAGGTCGATGGCGAGCGGGCGTATGATCTCGCGCGTGCCGGCGCGGACGTGGTGCTCGCAACCCGCGCGGTGACGATTTACGCGCTTCACATCCTCCCCGGAAGGGGAAGGGGGACCGCGCCCGCAGTGCAAGGAGAGCCCAATGACCAGACTCCCCTCCACCGTGCCGCGGAGGAATTGCAAGAAATCACTCTCACCGCCCATGTCTCCAAGGGCACCTACATCCGCTCACTCGCGCGCGACATCGCGCTGGCGCTCGGCACGGTCGGCCATGTCACCCTGCTCCGGCGCACCAAGGCGGGGCCGTTCACGCTCGATTCCGCGATTTCGCTGGACAAATTGGCCCACGCCGCTAAGGACCGCGCGCTTGAACACCTTCTCCTGCCGCTGAGGGCGGGGCTGGACGACATCCCGGCTCTATTCCTCACCCCCGACCAGGCAGGGCTGCTCCGACAGGGGCAGGTTCTGGCCGGGGTTGCCGCCGACGATGGCCAATATTTCGCGCTGCTGGACATGGTGCCGGTCGCGCTGGTGGAGGCTCAGTCCGGACTCGTCCGGGTCGTCCGCGGCTTCAATCTGTAAAGCGATGTCGAAGGAAAACACATGTCGATCACGCAGGAGCGCAAGGACGCGCTCGTCAAGGAACATGGCCGCGTCAGCGGCGACACCGGCAGCCCCGAAGTCCAGGTTGCGATCCTCACCGAGCGCATCACCAACCTGACCGAGCACTTCAAGACGCACGCCAAGGACAATCACTCGCGCCGCGGCCTGCTGATGCTGGTCAACAAGCGCCGTTCGCTCCTCGATTATCTTCGCAAGAAGGACGAGGGTCGCTACGCAGACCTGATCGCGAAGCTCGGGCTTCGCAAGTAACCGGAAGGGCGCCCTCGCGGCGCCCTTTTGTCATTCCGGCGTAACCGCCGGGTTCCAGCAAACCGGAGCGCGACGCGCTTCTCCAGCCGCTGGACTGGCGCCCGGCCCCGCCGGGATGACGACACGGAGAGCGGCAATCCGGCCGTCCTCCACGGGCCAAACCGGCCCGACTCATAGGCCCCCGCCGCATCGGGCAGCGGGAGTGAAGGAAATCCAATGTTCGACAAGAAGACTGTATCGATCGAGTGGGGCGGCAAGACGCTGACTCTCGAAACGGGCAAGGTTGCCCGCCAGGCCGACGGCGCGGTGATCGCGACGCTCGGCGAGACCGTGGTGCTGTGCGCAGTGACCGCGGCCAAGAGTGTGAAGGAAGGCCAGGACTTCTTCCCGCTGACCGTTCACTATCAGGAGAAGTTCTCGGCCGCGGGTCGCATCCCGGGCGGCTTCTTTAAGCGCGAGCGCGGCGCGACCGAGAAGGAAACGCTGGTTTCCCGCCTCATCGATCGTCCGCTCCGCCCGCTCTTCCCCGAGGGCTTCTACAACGAGATCAACTGCATCGCGCAGGTTTTGTCGTATGACGGCGAGAATGAGCCGGACATCCTCGCGATGGTCGCCGCCTCGGCCGCGATGACGCTGTCGGGCGTGCCGTTCATGGGCCCGATCGGCGCGGCGCGCGTCGGCTATCAGGACGGCGAGTACATCCTCAACCCGACCGACGCGCAGGTCGAGGCTGGCGAGCTCGACCTCGTCGTCGCCGCCACCCATGACGCGGTGATGATGGTCGAATCCGAAGCCAAGGAGCTTTCGGAAGAAGTCATGCTCGGCGCCGTGATGTTCGCGCATCGCGAGAGCCAGAAGGTGATCCAGGCGATCATCAAGCTCGCCGAGCAGGCCGCCAAGGAGCCGTGGGAGCTCAAGACCCAGGACGACAAGGCCGAAGTGAAGGCCACGCTCAAGAAGCTGATCGGCAAGGACCTCGAGGCGGCGTACAAGCTGACCGACAAGCAGGCCCGCCAGACCGCGATCAACGAAGCGCGCACCAAGGCGCGCGACGGCATGGCCGACCTCAAGGACAGCGATCCCCAAGCGTATCTGGCCTCGCTGAAGCTGGTGAAGAAGCTCGAGGCAGACATCGTCCGCACCGCGATCCTCAAGAGCGGCAAGCGCATCGACGGCCGCTCGACCACGCAGATCCGTCCGATCGAGGCGGAAGCGCACTTCCTGCCGCGCGCGCACGGCTCGGCGCTGTTCACCCGCGGCGAGACCCAGACGATCGCGACCTGCACGCTCGGCACCCGCGACGCCGAGCAGATGATCGACGGCCTCGGCGGTCTCAGCTACCAGCACTTCATGCTGCACTATAACTTCCCGCCCTATTCGGTCGGTGAAGTCGGCCGCTTCGGCGCCCCGGGCCGCCGCGAAGTCGGCCATGGCAAGCTGGCATGGCGCGCGCTGCACCCGGTGCTGCCGTCGAAGGAGGAGTTCCCCTACACGATCCGCCTCACCTCGGACATCACCGAGTCGAACGGCTCGTCCTCGATGGCGTCGGTGTGCGGCGGCTCGCTGAGCCTCATGGACGCCGGCGTGCCGATCAAGCGCCCGGTCTCGGGCATCGCGATGGGCCTGATCCTCGAGGGCAAGGACTTTGCGGTCCTCTCGGACATCCTCGGCGACGAGGATCATCTCGGCGACATGGACTTCAAGGTGGCGGGCACGTCCGAAGGCATCACCACGATGCAGATGGACATCAAGATCGCCGGCATCACCGAGGAGATCTTCACGACTGCGCTGATGCAGGCCAAGGAAGGCCGCGCGCACATCCTCGGCGAGATGGCCAAGGCGCTCGATCACACCCGTGAAGAGCTGTCGGCGCACGCACCGCGCATCGAGACCTTCACGATCGACAAGTCGAAGATCCGCGAAGTCATCGGCACCGGCGGCAAGGTGATCCGCGAGATCGTCGCCACCACCGGCGCCAAGGTCGACATCGACGACGAAGGCGTGATCAAGGTTTCGTCGAGCGATCCGTCGCAGATCGAAGCCGCGATCAAGTGGATCAAGGGCCTCGTCGAAGAGGCCGAGGTCGGCAAGATCTACAACGGCAAGGTCGTCAACCTCGTCGATTTCGGCGCGTTCGTGAACTTCATGGGCGGCAAGGACGGTCTCGTCCACGTCTCGGAGATCAAGAACGAGCGCGTCGAGAAGGTCTCGGACGTCCTCAGCGAAGGCCAGGAAGTCAAGGTCAAGGTCCTCGAGATCGACCAGCGCGGCAAGGTCCGCCTGTCGATGCGCGTCGTCGATCAGGAGACCGGCGAAGAGCTGGAAGACACCCGTCCGGCCCGCGAGCCGCGCGAGGACCGCGGTCCGCGCGGCGATCGCGGCGGTGACCGTCGTCGCGACGGCGGCCGTGGCGGCGATCGGGGGCCGCGTCGCGAAGGCGGCGACCGCGATCGTGGTCCGCGCGGCGACCGGGGCGATCGCGAAGGTGGGCGCGGCCCGCGCCGCGAACGCTCGGAGAATGACGACAAGGGCGGTGACGACATCGGCCTGCCGGCATTCCTCACCGGCGGCAACGACGACTAAACCTTGGACCCCAAGGTCCAGGAACGAGGGGCTCGCGGCGACGCGGGCCCCTTTTTCGTTTCGGTTGAGGAAGTTATCCCGCGATTAACGGATATTTCCCGATTGTGTCCGGGGCCGCGCAGGCGCACACTGCGCGCATGACCACGCCGGGGGGCAAGACCGGGAGCGCAGGGCGCTGGCTCGAGAAGCTGCCGCTGTTCAGGCGGCGTCCGGCGCTCGCTTTCGCCGCGACACTGGCGATCTGCGCCGTTGCGCTGGCGCTGCGCCTTGCGATCGATCCGGTGCTTCCGCCCGGCTTTCCCTTCCTCACTTTCCTGCCCGCGGTGTTCGCTGCGGGGCTTTTGTTCGGTGGGCGGAACGGGATTTTCGCGGGGGTGATCTGCGCCCTGCTCACCCGGCACCTCTTTCTTCCCCGGCTCGAGAATTTCGCGCTCGCCCCCGGCGCGCGTTCGGCCACGATCATCTTCCTGGTCGTCACCGCGGCGATGATGCTGCTGGTCTATTGGATGCACCGATCGACCGCACGTCTGGTCCGCGAGCGTGAGCGCAACGCCCAGCTCGCCCAGACCCGCGCCTTGCTCTTCCGCGAGCTCCAGCACCGCGTGTCGAACAATCTGCAGGTCGCCGGCGCGCTGCTCACGCTCCAGCGCTCGGCGGTGTCCGAGCCAGCCGCGCGCCACGCGCTCGACGAGGCGGCGATGCGGCTCACCGTGATCGGCGGGATCAGCCGCCAGCTCTACGATCTCGAAGGACGCCCGCGCCCGCTTCATCTGCTGCTCGACCCGCTCTGCGCCGATGTCGTGCGCGCCAGCGGACGCGAGGATATCGGGCTGGTCGTCCATGCCGCGGAGGGGCTCGCGATCCCGCCGCAATCGGCGCTGCCGCTCGGGCTCATCGTCGCCGAGGCGGTTGCCAATGCGATCGAGCACGGCTTCGTCGGCAAGGGCGGCGCGATCGAGGTCGCCGCGGCCTGCCGCGAGGACGGCGCGCTGGTGGTCGAGGTCGCCGACGACGGCATCGGGCTCAGGCCGGGCTTCAACATGGCCGAGCATGGCGGGCTCGGGCTCAGGATCGCGCGGATGCTCGCGAAGCAGCTCGAGGGGAGCTTCGAGCTGGTCGACGCCGCAGGGACGACCGCGCGGCTGATCATCCCGGCGGGATGCGAGACGATGCGCGACGGCACGGAGGAATGAAATCCAGGGGGTTCTGTTGCCCGGCCCCCCTGGCGGCCGCTGGAATCCCCTTCTGTTGCCCGGTGGGGTCCGACCGCGCATTTTGGAATAACCTTAGGCCGTTAGGCCGTGGGGTTACGCCGCAATAGCGAGTGCTTCGTTATCGTTGGCACTTGTGTAATGGACCGTCACAGTGGCCCACGCTGAGAGATAGATAGCGCTTTTCAACACACGTCGATCCTGGTTCGGCCCCGTCAGAAACGGTGTCCAGATACACCACCATTTATGGTGGAGCCGCCGGGTACTGCCCCCGGGTCCGCTGTGCCTATTGCACGCCTTCGTTTATCCCCATAGCCGACCGAGGCCGGCAAATCCCTATATAGGGCCTTCGCGCTTAATGAAAAGGTCAGGTTGGCCGACCTAGGGCCTTCACACCGATGCAATCACTTGGCATGAAGGATGCCTCATGTTGACGCAGCGTTCCCGCTACGCGCTCCGCGCGATGCTTTTCCTCACCCAGCAGCAGGCCGCTACCGGGCCCGTGCCGATGGGCCGCATCGCCACCGAGGCCAATGTGCCGCGCAAATTTCTCGAGCTGATCCTCGCCGATCTGCGCGAGGCCGGGTTCCTCGTCTCGACGCGCGGCAAGATGGGCGGCTATCGCCTCGCCCGCCCGCCGCACATGATCTCGCTCGGCGAGATCATCCGGGTGATCGAAGGGCCGCTCGCTTTGGTCCCCTGCGTCAGCCGCACCGCCTATCGCCCGTGCGGCGACTGCAAGGACGAGGCAAGCTGCGCGATCCGCCACGCGATGGCACGCGTGCGGGACGAGACCGCGCGCATCCTCGACGGCACCAGCCTCGCCGATGCCGTCGCCGAGGAGCTCGCCGCGGCCTAGACCGCGTTGCGCTTTTTCAACTCGTCGCGGATCTCGCGCAGCAATTCGACTTCCGCCGGATCCGCCGCGGCTTCCTCATGGCTGCGCAGCACCTTGTTGGCGAAGCGCACCAGCAGGAAGATCATGAGAGCGAGGATCAGGAAGTTGATCACCACCGTGACGAACTGGCCGAAGCCGAGCAGCGGCACCCCCGCCGCCTTGAGCGCCGCATAATCGGTCAGCGATCCGGCATAGCCCGCCGGCACCGCGCCCAGCTTGATGAAATAGCTCGAGAAATCGAGCCCGCCGAACAGCGCCCCGACCACCGGCATGATGATGTCATCGGTCAGCGACTTGGTGATCGTGCCGAAGGCGGCGCCGATGATCACGCCCACCGCGAGATCTAGCACGTTGCCGCGCGCGATGAAGGTCCGGAATTCCTTCCACATGGCACCAAACTCCCTGCTGTCGGTTCACCTCGTTACGCAAGCATGTCCGATTTCGCTTTCGGGCTCCAGTGTTGCCGTCGTATAAGACACCCACCAACCAGATCCGGAGGATCCACCAGGTGATGAAGTTTCGTGTCGCGCTCGCCCTTGTCGGCGCCGTCCTGCTCTCCGCTTGTGGACTCAACAGCGTGCCGACCGCGGAGGAGAATGCGAAGGCGAAGTTCGCGACCTATCAGTCGGCGATCCAGCGTCGCGCGGATCTGCTCCCCAATCTCGCCGCGACGGTGAAGGGCTCGGCCGATTTCGAGAAGAGCACGCAGGTCGCCGTGGCCGAAGCGCGCGCCAAGACGGGCTCGGCGCAGCTCAGCCCTGACCAGCTCACCGATCCGGCCAAGGTTCAGGCGTTTGGCGCGGCGCAGGCGGCGGCCAGCGCGGCCCTGACCCGCATCATTACCGAAGCGCCCCCCGAGCTGCGCTCGACCGAGAATTTCGGCAAGTTGCAGGACCAGATCGAAGGCGCCGAGAACCGCATCTGGGTGGCGCTGGGCGACTACAACAAGGCGGTGCAGGAATATAACACCCGCATCCGCACCTTCCCCGACGCGGTCGGCGCGAAGATCTTCTACGGCGCCAAGCCGATGGTGCCGTTCGAGGCCCGCCCCGGCGCCGAGAACGCGCCGAAGATCGACTTCGGGAACGGCAGCTGATCTTCCGATCGGTCTTGCTTTGCGCCGCGCTCACGGCCTGTGGGGCGGCGGCGCCGACCGGGCAGGCCGGGCCGGCCGGGTATGACCTCCCGGTACTCACCGGGCGCGTTGTCGACATTGCGGACCTTTTGCCGGGCGATGTCGAAGCGAAGCTCGCTGAGCGGCTCGCCGGGGTCGAAGCGCAATCGAAGCACCAGTTCGTGGTCGTCACGGTGAGAAGCCTTAGCGGGCATAGCGTCGAGGACTATGGCGTCACGCTCGGTCGTCACTGGGGCATCGGCCGCAAAGGGCTCGATGACGGCGTGCTGCTGCTCGTCGCGCCCAATGAGCGCAAAGTCCGCATCGAAGTCGGCTATGGCCTCGAAAAGGCACTGACCGACGAGGAAGCGGGCAGCATCATCCGTACCGATATTCTGCCAGGCTTCAGGGCCGGCCGGATGGCCGAAGGCATCGTCGCCGGCAGCGAGAGCATCATTCGCGAGATTACCCAATGAACCTGTTGCGCGCGCTGCTCGCATTTCTGCTGATCTTCGTGCCGCTGTCGGCCGAGGCGCAGCCCAATTTTCCCAAGCGCGACCGCGAACCCGTGGTCGACGCGGCGAATATGCTCAACGACGCCCAAAAGGCCGAAATCACGCGCCTTGCCGAGGACATCAACAAGGCGACCACCCGCCAGTTCGTCGTCGCGACGATCCCGGATCTGCAGGGTTATGACATCGCCGATTACGGCTATCAGCTCGGTCGTGCCTGGGGGATCGGCCAGAAAGACGCGAACAACGGAATCCTGCTGATCGTCGCGCCCAAGGAGCGCAAGGTGCGGATCGAGGTCGGCTACGGCCTCGAACCGATCATGACCGACGGCCTGTCGAGCACGATCATCAGCGACACCATCCTCCCCAAATTCCGTGCCGGCGACATGCCCGGCGGCATCGTCGCGGGCGCGCATGCGATCGCCGAGCAGATGAAGCTGCCGCTCGAGGCGGCCGAAGCCCGTGCGAAGGAACAGGCCGACAAGGCGGCCGCCACGCCGCGACAGCAGCGGCGCAGCGGCGGCGGCTTCCCGTTCGGGCTGGTCTTCTGGGGGATCATCTTCGTCTTCGTGCTGCTGCCGATGTTCGCCCGCGGCTTTGGTGGCCGGCGGCGCAAGGGCCCGTGGGGCGAACGTCGCTATCGCCGCAACGATGGCGGCGTGCTGCCGATCATCCTGTGGAGCATCGCCAGCGAGATGAGTCGCGGTTCGCGCGGCGGTGGTGGCGACTGGGGCGGCGGCTCCTCGGGCTGGGGCGGCGGCGGTGGTGGCTGGGGCGGCGGCGGAGGCGGCGGCTTCTCCGGCGGCGGCGGATCGTTCGGGGGCGGCGGCGCCTCGGGGAGCTGGTGATGCGTCTGAGCGAAGCCGATCATGCGCGGGTGACAGCGGCCGTGTCCGCGGCCGAACAATCCACCGATGGCGAGATCGTCACTGTCGTGGCCGGGCGTTCCGATGCCTATCACGACGTCGCGCTGCACTGGATGGTGCTGGCGATGCTCTTCGTCCTCGCGCTGCTCGCGTGGCAGCCCGGCCCGGTCGAATGGCTCCACGCCCGGCTGATCGACGCCTGGTCGGACACGCCGCCGCGCTGGTACCTCACCTTCGCGCTGATCCTGATGGCGGTGACCTTCCTCGTCGCGCGGGTGATCCTCGCGCTCGACGCGCTGCGGATCGCGCTCACCCCGGGGGCGACCAAGACCCGCCGCGTCCATCGCCGCGCAATGACGTTGTTCCGCACCGCCGCCGAAAAGCGGACCAGGGCCTCGACCGGCGTGCTGCTCTATCTCAGCCTCGCCGAGCACCGCGCCGAGATCATCGCCGACGAGGCGATTCACTCGAAGGTTTCGGCCGACGTGTGGGGCGAGGCGATGGCGGTGCTGCTCGCCGAGGTGAAGCAGGAGCGGCCCGGCGAGGGAATGGCGCAGGCCGTCGCGCAGATCGGAAAAGTGCTTGCCGAACATTTCCCGCGCAGCGAAGGCGATACCAATGAGCTTCCGGACCGCCTGATCGAGCTATGAGCATCCCCGAAGAGCCGGTCGAGACCGTCTGGCAAGGCAAATGGATCGTCGCGAAGCGGCAGGGCAAATGGGAGTTCGTCGCCCGCGCTGGCGGCATCGAGGCGGCGGTGATCCTCGCGATCGACGCCGAGGACCATGTCCTGCTCGTCGAGCAATATCGCGTTCCCCTCGGCCGGCGCTGCCTCGAGCTGCCCGCCGGACTGATCGGCGATTCGCACGACGGCGATACGCCGATGGACGCCGCGCGGCGCGAGCTTGAGGAAGAGACCGGCTATCATTGCGATCGGGCCGAGGATCTCGGCTTCTTCCACGCCTCGCCCGGCATGGTCACCGAAGGCTTCACGCTGGTCCGCGCGACTGGCCTCACCAAGGTGAGCGACGGCGGCGGAATCGAGGGCGAGGACATCACCGTCCATCGCGTCGCGCGTGCCGAGGTACCGGCCTTCGTCGCCGCGAAGCGCGCCGAGGGCATCGCGATAGACGTCAAGTTGCTGCTGTTGCTCGCGCCGTCGATTCTGGCTGGCTAGGCCCAACGAACAGACCCGTCACCCCGGCCGAAGTGCCGGTGTCCACCCAGCCGCAAATACCAGCTTCTGCCGCTTCTCTGCGACTTGCCTCTCGGTGGCCCCGGAACAAGTTCGGGGTGACGAAGAGGACCTACCGGAAATTGTCGGCGTAGGCCTGCAGCTTGAGCTTGCGTTCGGGCGCCGGCACCACGTGATAGGCATAGCCCTCGCGCTCGGCATGCGCCTTGGCGGCCTCCAGCGTCGGAAAACCGAGCCGGACCTGGTTGGTGGTGTCGCTGCCGCCATTCCAGCCGGTCAGCGGGTCAGGCTGCTGCGCGGTGCGCGGCTCGAACTCGAGCATCCACAAATCGGTGCGGGCGCGCCCCGACTGCATCGCGTTCTTCGGGCGCTGATAGATACGGGCGGTCTTCACCTTGGCCTCCATGAGTCTGCAGCGCCTTAACGCGCGGCGGCGTTCCTTGCATCAGCCTTTTTGGTGCGCAGCGTCGCGGAGGCGCTCGCGGGGTCGTCGGGCCAAGGATGTTTGGGATAACGTCCGCGCATTTCCTTGGCGACCGCCGCCCAGCTGCCCTTCCAGAAACCGGGCAAGTCGCGCGTCGTCTGGATCGGCCGGCCTGCTGGCGAGGTTAGGCTCAGCACCAGCGGCGTACCGTCGCCGAGCGTCGGATGCGTGGCGAGACCGAACAGCGCCTGCACCCGCACTTCCGCGGTCGGCCCCGCCTCGGCGCCATAGTCGATCGCATGGCTCGAGCCCGCCGGGGTCTCGAGCCGCGCCGGCGCGAGCCGGTCGAGCGTCTTCTGCCCGTCCCAGCCGAGCAGATTCTGCAGCGCCTGGGTCAGCGCCTCGGGCGCCACCGCGTCGAGCCGCCGCTTGCCGGCCAGCGCGCCGGGAAGCCATTCGTCGAGGCTCGCCAGCAGCGCCTCGTCGCCGAGCGCGTCGATCCCCGCATAGGTCGCGCGCATCCGCAGCGCCTGCGCGGTCTCGGACCAGGGCAGTAGCGCGAGGCCATTTTCGCGCACCCCTTCGAGCAGCGCCGCCTCGATCTCGGCGGGGTCCGCCGCCGAATCGCTCCCGCTCGACAGCCGGATCGCGCCGAGCCGGCGCTCGCGCAGCGCTTCGACACGCCCGGTAGCGGAGTCGAAGCGCACGCTGCGCCGCGTCTCGATCCGCGCGCCGAACAGCGCCTCGACGGTCTCGCTGTCGATCGCGGTCGCGGAGAGGATCCGCGCGCCCGCCGCCATGCCCTGCGTCTCTGCCACCGCCAGCCATTCGGCGCGTGCCAGCGACGATGTCGGATCGAGCCGGAATCCCCGCCCGCCTGCCGACGCCCAGGTTTCGCCCGAAGCGTCGCGCCGCTTGGCGATCCGGTCAGGGAACGCCAGCGCGACGCAGATGGCGATGTTCGGCTCGCTCTCTCCGCCTGCCGGAGCGACGAGTTTCGCCCAGCGTTCGGCGAGCCTTCGGCCATTCTCCGCGCGCTGGCCCCGCTCGCCGCGCCAGCGCCGCAGCCGGAGCTCGAGATCGGGGTCGTTGCCGCCCAGCCCGCGCTCGCCGAGCAGCACCGCCACCTGCGCGGCAGTGCGCGCCAGTCCCCTCTCGCCGGCGCGCACCAGCATATGGCCGAGCCGCGGCGGCAGCGGCAGCCGCGCGATCGCCTTGCCATGCGCGGTCGGCCGGGCGTCCGCGTCGAGCGCCTCCAGCGTGACCAGCCGCTTGCGCGCCTCGCTCACCGCGGCCTCGGGCGGCGGATCGAGCCAGCCGAGATCGCGCGGATCGGCGACGCCCCATAGCGCGCAATCGAGCATCAGCGCCGAGAGATCGGCCTCGAGGATCTCGGGCGGATCGAACCGCGGCAGCCCCGCGGTCGCCGCCTCTTCCCACAGCCGATAGGCCACCCCCGGCCCCTGCCGCGCCGCGCGGCCGGCGCGCTGGGTGACCGAGGCCTGGCTCGCGCGCTCGGTGACCAGCCGGGTCATCCCCGCAGCGCGATCGTAGCGCGGCCGCCGCGCCAGCCCCGAATCGACGACCACCCGAATCCCGTCGAGCGTCAGCGAGGTCTCGGCGATCGACGTCGCGAGCACCACCTTGCGCCGCCCCTCCGGATCGGGCGCGATCGCGGCGCGCTGCGCGCCCGGATCGAGGCTGCCGTGCAGCCGATGAAGCACCGCGCCGCCGGGCAGGTCGAGCCGCTCGGCCGTGCGCTCGATCTCGGCGACCCCGGGCAGGAAGGCGAGCACCCCGCCCTCCTCGTCGCGCAGCGCGGTGCGGATCGCCGCCGCCATCGAATCCTCGATCCGCGCCTCGGCTGCGCGCCCGAGATGGCGCAGCGTGAGCGGATAGCTGCGCCCTTCGCTCTCGATCACCGGCGCGTCGCCCAGCAGCGTCGCGAAACGCGCGCCGTCGAGCGTCGCCGACATCGCCACCAGCCGCAGGTCCGGACGCAGCGCCGCCTGCGCGTCGAGCGCCAGTGCCAGCCCGAAATCGCTGTCGAGGCTGCGCTCATGGACTTCGTCGAACAGCACCGCGGAGACGCCGGCCAACTCGGGGTCGGCCTGGATGCGGTTGACGAAGATCCCCTCGGTGACGACGGTCACGCGCGTCGCCGCCGAGCGCTTGCTGTCCATCCGGGTGGCGTAGCCGAAGGTCTTGCCGACACTCTCGCCCGCCAGCGCCGCCATCCGCTCGCCCGCCGCGCGCGCCGCCAGCCGGCGCGGCGAGAGCAGCAGCACTTCGCCGGTGCACCAGCCCTCGCCGAGCAGCGCCGGCGCGACCGCCGTGGTCTTGCCCGCCCCCGGCGGTGCGACCAGCACCGCGTTGCTCGAATCGCGCAGCGCGGCGAGCAACCGGGGCAATACGGCGTGGATCGGCAACGTGTCGCTCATTGCGCGCAACCAATTCCCGAAAGCGGGGTTTGGCGCAATCGAGGCATGGAGCTAACGGACATGGCACGCACCCTGGCACAGTTCACGATCACTCCCGACGGCGCGGGCGACTATACGCTCCACCTCGAGGACGACGACGGCGAGACGCTGGAGTTCAGCGCGAGCTACGAGCAGCTCGACCTGATCGTCGAGGCCATCGAGGAGCAGCTCGACGGCGACGAGGAGGATATGCTCGGCGTCGACGAGGACGAAGACGAGGCCGAGGAAGAGGAATGAGCGTGGCCGGCGCGGCGCTCCCGGCGCCGCGGCTCAGTAGGCGCGCGCCACCGCGAACTCGACCGCTTCGACCATCGCATCCTTCGCGGCGCCCGGCGCGAACCCGCCCAGGGCATCGATCGCGCGCTGCCCGTAATGCCGGGCGCGGGCGAGCGTGTCGTCGACCGCGCGGCTTGCCCGAATCCGCTCAATCGCCTCGGCGAAATCGCTGTCGGCGACGCGGCGTCCCGAAATCGCCTCCTTCCAGAAGGCGCGCGCTTCGTCGTCACCCCGGGCGTAGGCGAGGATGACCGGCAGCGTCATCTTGCCCTCGCGGAAATCGTCGCCGGCGTCCTTGCCCATTGTCGAGGCGTCGGAGACATAGTCGATCGCGTCGTCGACCAGCTGGAAGGCGATGCCGAGATTGCGGCCATAGGCGTCGAGCGCGGCCTCCTCGGCCTCCGAACGCTCGGCGACCACCGCCGCTATCCGGCAGGCGGCGGCGAACAACGCCGCGGTCTTCGCGCCGATGATGTCGAGATAGCGCTCTTCGGAAATGTCGAGCCGGCGCACCGCGGTGAGCTGGTTGACCTCGCCCTCGGCGATCACCGCGCTGGCGTTGCTCAGGATCTTGAGCACCTTCAGGCTGCCGTCCTCGACCATCAGCTCGAACGAGCGGCTGAACAGGAAGTCGCCGACCAGCACGCTCGCCGGATTGCCCCAGATGATGTTGGCGGTGCGCTTGCCGCGGCGAAGGTCGGACGAATCGACCACGTCGTCGTGGAGCAGGGTCGCGGTGTGGATGAACTCGACCGCGGCGGCGAGCTTGTGATGCCGCGCGCCCGAATAGCCGAGCAGCCTCGCGCTCGCGAGCGTCAGCATCGGCCGCATCCTTTTGCCGCCGCCGGCGATCAGATGCCCGGCGAGCTCGGGGATCAGCGGAATGTCCGACTGCATCCGCTCGAGGATCACGGCGTTCACAAGATTGAGATCGTGCGCCACCAGCTGCAGCATCGGTTCCAGCGAAGGCTCGGGGCGCGAGCCCAGGCGATGGATGGTGGCGCTCATCTCGCGGGCTCTGGCGCGTGGCGGCGGCAAAGGCAAGGCTTGCGTAGCGTCTCCGCGCGGGCAAAAGGGGACGCATGCCCGACGAGACGCTGACTCGCTACCGCCAGAGCATCGACAATATCGATGCGGCGCTGATCCATATGCTCGCCGAGCGCTTCAAGGTCACGCAGGCGGTCGGCGCCTACAAGGCCGAGCATGGCCTGCCCCCGGCCGATCCGTCGCGCGAGGAAGCGCAGATCGCCCGCCTCCGCGCGCTGGCCAAGGACGCCGATCTCGATCCCGAATTCTCCGAGAAGTTCCTGCGCTTCATCATCGACGAGGTGATCCGCCACCACGAGCGGCTGCAGGGCGCCAAATGATCCGCGCGGCGGTTTCGATCGCCGCGCTCGCGGCCTTGGCGGGCTGCGACATGGTTCCCGAGAAACCGCCGACGCCGGCCCCCAGCCATCGCGCCACGCCGGTGGCGGCCGCCAGCTCGGTTCCGCCGGCACCGGCCGAGCGGCTCGCCGCGGCGCTTCGCGTCGTGCCGGTCGACAAGGCCAGCCGCTATGCGTTCGGTGGCGACGACAGGTTGATCGACACGCCCTCGGGGCCCGTGCTGCTGCGGCATGGCCATGTCCCCGACGGCTCGCATGCCGATGGCGGGGTGATCGCGGCCTATTATCTCCGCCCGCAGAACGACGGCTTCGCGCTGGTCAAGGCCTTCCCCGAAGCCGCCACCAGCGGCAGCTTCGGCGATCTCGGCAAATGGTCGGTCTCCGCCGATTTCGCCGCGGTGCCGGTGCTGATGGTCGAAGGCGGGGGCACCTGGCAGGGCTGCACGGTGGGGCTGACCGATCTGGTCGCGCTGCAACCCGGCGGCCCCGCCTCGCTCGCCAGCGTCACCACCAGCTTCGACACCAGCGGCATGTCGCCCGATTCGCCCGAGACGCTCACCGGCAGCTTCGCCGACATCGTGCGCGATCGCGGCTTCACCGTCCGTTACGAGGGAACCCGCGCCTTCGCCGAGCGATACGTCCGTCGTGGCGCGCGCTTCCAGCCGGAAGGAGGCGAGAGCCAGGTTCCCGGCTGCTGACCAAAGGGGGGCGGATGCCCGACGATTATCTGATCTTCCGCCCCGACGATGTCGATCTGGCCCGCTCGCCGCTGCGCCGCGGCGTCGACGAGCCCACCCATGTTCTCGGCGCGTTCAACCCCGGCTTCGCGCGGCTGCCCAGCGGCAACCTGCTGCTGATGGTCCGCATCGCCGAGGCGCTGCGCGATCCGGTCGATAGCGAATGCGCGCGCGCAGTGCGCTGGACGCGCGACGGCTATGTCCTCGATCGCCACTCGGTTCATCAGATCGACATGGACGATCCGCGCCAGTTCGCGCTCAAGGATCGCAATCCGCGGCTGCTCGGCCTCACCTCGCTCTCGTGGCTGCTGCCTGTCGAGATCGATGCCGAGGGCCGGAACATCGTCGCGATCCATTACGACAAAGCGATCGAGCCGAGCGCGAGCTACATGGATTATGGCGTCGAGGACGCGCGGATCACCAAGGTCGGCGATCACTATTGGATGACCGTCTGCGGCGTCTCGGCCGAGCGCCACTGCACCGCGATGTATCGCTCGGCCAACGGGCTCGACTATGAGTTGCTCGGCATCGTCCTCGATCATCAGAACAAGGACATGATCCTGTTCGAAGGCAAGGTGGCGGGCAAGTTCATGGCGCTCACCCGCCCGCTGGGCGAATGCTATTTCGCCTGGCCCGAGGACAGCCCGTGGCTCGGCGGTCCCTCGATCAACATGGCGCAGTCTCCCGACGGGCTCCACTGGAAGCCGCTCGACACGCCGGGCATCCGTGCCCGCAAGGGCACGACCAGCACCCAGCGGATCGGTGGCGGCAGCCAGCCGGTGCTGACGCCTCAGGGCTGGATGATGATCTATCACGGCGTCGAGAAGCGCGGCGCGGTCGGCATCTATCGCAGTTTCTGGGCGCTACTCGACCGGGACGACCCTTCGCGGATCCTGCGGCTCGAGGACGAGGTTCCGCTTATCGAGGCCAATCCGGCGCTGACCGCCGACATCGCCCACCAGATGTATCTGCCGACCCCCGTGGTGTTCACCACCGGCCTGGCCGATGCGGGCGATCATTACATCGTCGCGGGCGGCGAGGCCGACCTCGCCTGCCGGATCACGCACATCGCAAAGGAGCGCTTCCGGTGATCCACCCCCCAACCGTCACCCCGGACTTGTTCCGCGGTCCACCAGGCCGCACCGGACGGGCTCGAGCCTCAGGTCCATTGCTCGCCTCCCGGTGGACCCCGACACAAGGCCGGGGTGACGCAGGGAGAGACGAATGACCGAACCCTTTTGGTGGCAGCACGGCGTCATCTATCAGATCTACCCGCGCTCGTTTCAGGATTCGAACGGCGACGGCATCGGTGATCTCAAGGGCATCGAATCGCGCCTCGACGATCTCGTCGTGCTCGGCGTCGACGCGATCTGGATCTCGCCCATCTATCCCTCGCCGATGGCCGATTTCGGCTATGACGTCGCCGATTACACCGGGATCGACCCGCGCTTCGGCACGCTCGCGGACTTCGATTCGCTGCTCGAGGCCGCGCACGACCGCGGGCTCAAGCTCCTCCTCGATTTCGTCCCCAATCACAGCTCGGACCAGCACCCCTGGTTCGTCGAGAGCCGGTCGTCGCGCGACAATCCCAAGCGGGATTGGTATATCTGGCGCGACCCCGGCCCGGACAGCGGCCCGCCCAACAACTGGATCAGCGATTTCGGCGGCCCCGCATGGCAATGGGACGAAGCCACCGGCCAATATTATTACCACGCCTTCCTCAAGGAGCAGCCCGACCTCAACTGGCGCAATCCCGAGCTGCGGCAGGCGATGCTCGACGTGCTGCGTTTCTGGTTCGATCGCGGCGTCGACGGCTTCCGGATCGATGTGCTGTGGCACATGATCAAGCACGCCGACTTCCCCGACAATCCGGCCAACCCCGCCTACACGCCGGCGATGGGCGAGATGCACCGCGTCCTCCAGCTCCATTCGACCGACCAGCCCGAGGTGCACGGCATCGCCGCAAACATGCGCCGCGTCGCCGATCGCTATTCGGAGCGCGTGCTGGTTGGCGAGATCTATCTGCCGGTCGAGCGGCTGATGCACTATTATGGCCGCGGCGAGCCGGGCGTGCACCTGCCCTTCAACTTCCAGCTGATCGACGCGCCGTGGGATGCGCCCAGCCTCGCCAGGCTGATCGCGGACTATGAGGCGGCGCTGCCGCCGGGCGGCTGGCCCAATTGGGTGCTCGGCAATCACGATCGCCCGCGCGCCGCCACGCGCTTCGGCCCCGAACAGGCGCGTGTCGCGGCGACGCTGCTGCTGACCCTGCGCGGCACCCCGACCCTCTATTATGGCGACGAGATCGGCATGGCCGATGTGACCATCCCCGCCGATCAGGTGCAGGACCCGCGCGAGCTGCGCGAGCCCGGCATCGGGCTGGGCCGCGATCCGGTCCGCACCCCGATGGCATGGGATTCCAGCGCCAATGCCGGCTTCTCGGTCGGCACGCCGTGGCTGCCGCTTCACGATGATTGGCAGGTGCGCAATCTCGCCGCGCAGCGCGACGATCCGCGCTCGATGTGGCGGCTCCACCACGATCTGCTCGCGCTGCGCCGGAAGCACGCCGCCCTGTCGGTCGGTGACTGGCTGCCGATCGAATGCGCGGGCAATCTTCTCGCCTATGAGCGTCACCACGAGGGCGAGCGGCTGCTCGTCGTGCTCAATCTCGGCGACCGGCCCGAGGCCTTCGCCATCCCCGAATGGGCGGAGGACCTGAACGTCCTGCTCACCACCGGCACCGGCGACGATCCCGCCATTCTCGGCCCGAACGAAGGCTATATTCTCGGATGAAGATCGCGATGCTGGCGCCGATCGCGTGGCGCACGCCGCCGCGGCACTACGGCCCATGGGAGCTCGTCACCAGCCTGCTCAGCGAGGCGCTGGTCGCGCGGGGAATCGAGGTTACCCTGTTCGCAACGCAGGATTCGGAGACCGCGGGCACGCTCGCCGGGGTGGTGCCACGCGGCTACGAGGAAGACCCGGGCATCGATGCCAAGGTCTGGGAATATCGTCACCTCAGCCATGTCTTCGCGCGCGCGGGCGAATTCGATCTGATCCACAATCAGGCCGATTTTCCCGCCCATGCCTTCGCGCCCCTGGTGGATACGCCGATGGTCACCACCATCCACGGCTTCTCCTCGGATCGTATCCTGCCGATGTACAAGCCCTTCGAGGATCGCATCCATTATGTCGCGATCAGCGAAGCCGATCGGCACCCGTCGCTCCGCTACGCCGCGACGATCCACCACGGCATCCGGCTCAACGAATTCCCCTTCGACGCCGAGGGCAGCGACGATTTGCTCTTCTTCGGCCGCATGCACCCCGACAAGGGCGCCGCCGAGGCGATTCATGTCGCCCTCTCCACCGGCCGCCGGCTCGATCTCTACGGCATCGTCCAGGACCAGGGCTATTTCGACCGCGAGGTGATGCCGCATGTCGATGGCGAGCAAATCCGCTATCTCGGCCCGGTCGGGGGCGAGGCGCGATTGCGCGCGCTCGGCAAGGCGCGCGCGCTGCTCCATCTGATCAATTTCGACGAGCCGTTCGGCCTGTCGGTGATCGAGGCGATGGCCTGCGGCACCCCGGTGATCGCGATTGATCGCGGATCGATGCCCGAGCTGATCACGCCCGAGACCGGTATCCTGGTGCACTCGACCGGCGAGGCGATCGCCGCGCTTGCCGACGTAGAAGCGATCGACCGCGCCGCTTGCCGGCATCGGGTGGAAACACATTTCTCGGTCGAGGCGATGGCGGAGAAATATATCGCGCTCTACGCGGAGATACTCGCCTGACGCTCCTGCGCCGCGCGAGACGGGTTCAGTCGTCCTCGTCCTCGAAGCCGACCAGCTCGAGCGCACGTGCCTTGATCTGGTGCAGCCGGCACCAATGGACCAGCGCGTCCTCACGGCCATGCGTCACCCACACCTCGCGCGGCGCGAGCTCGCGGATCGTGGTGGTGAGCTCGTCCCAATCTGCATGATCGGAGAGGATCAGCGGCAGCTCGACATTGCGCTGCCGGGCGCGCTGGCGGACGCGCATCCAGCCCGACGCCATCGCGGTGATCGGATCGGGAAGGCGGCGCGACCAGCGGTCGTTGAGCGCGCCGGGCGGGCACAGGATGATCCGCCCCTCAAGCTCGCCCTTGGCCACACCGGTGGCGGGGCGCAGTTCGCCGAGATCGACGCCTTTCTCGACATAGAGATCGCAAAGCCGTTGCAGGGCGCCATGGATGTAGATCGGATCGTCGAACCCCATCACCCGCAGCTCGCTGATCACCCGCTGCGCCTTGCCCAGCGCATAGGCGCCGACCAGCACGCAGCGGCCGGGGTTAGCGCGCAATGCAGTGAGCAATTTGTCGAGCTCGTCATGCGTTTCGGGATGGCGGAACACTGGCAGTCCGAAGGTCGCCTCGGTGACGAAGATGTCGCACGGCACCGGCTGGAAGGCTGCGCAGGTGGGGTCCTCGCGGCGCTTGTAGTCGCCCGATACGACGATGCGCTCGCCGCGATGCTCGAGGACGATCTGCGCCGAGCCGAGGACATGGCCGGCGGGGACGAAGCCGATATCGACATGGCCCATCCGCAATGTCTCGCCATAGGCGATTGGCGTGCCGTTCTGCGGACCATAGCGGCATTCCATGATCGCCAGCGTCTCGGGCGTCGCCCAGACCTGGCCGTGCCCGCCGCGGGCGTGATCGGCATGGCCGTGCGTGATCAGCGCGCGCGGGACCGGCTGCGAGGGATCGACCCACGCATCGGCGGCGGGAATGTAGATGCCGGTGGGGTGCGGTTCGATCCAGTCGCCGAGCTTGGCCATCGTGACTATATGGTTGGGATGGCCCCCGGTTCCCACCCGCTCGACAAGTGACCGAGCTGCCCCGACCCCTGACCGATTGGTTCGCCGCGCGCGGCTGGCGGCCACGGCGGCACCAGCTCGAGATGCTCGACGCCGCGCGTGCCGGCGCGGACGCATTGCTCGTCGCCGCCACCGGCGCGGGCAAGACGCTGGCGGGCTTCCTGCCCACGCTCGCCGAGCTGATCGAAGCGCCGACACAGGGGCTGCACACGCTCTATATCTCGCCGTTGAAAGCGCTCGCGGTCGATGTGCAACGCAATCTGCTCACGCCGATCGAGGAGATGGGCGTATCGATCCGGGTCGAGACGCGCACCGGCGACACGCCGCATGAGAAGAAAGTCCGCCAGCGCGCCCGGCCGCCCGAGATTCTGCTCACCACCCCCGAATCGCTGAGTCTGTTGCTGTCCTACGAAGACAGCCTGACGATGTTCGCCGGGCTCCGGACGATCGTGATCGACGAGGTCCACGCCTTCGCCACCGGCAAGCGTGGCGATCTGCTCGCGCTGGCGATCGCGCGGCTCACGCGGCTCGCTCCCGGCATGCGCCGGGTCGCGCTGTCGGCGACGGTGGCCGATCCCGACGGCTATCGCGCGTGGCTGGCGCCCGATGGCGATATCGACCAGGTAAGGCTGGTGCAGGGCGAGGCGGGCGCCGATCCCGACATCGCGATCCTGCTTCCCGAAGGCCGCGTGCCCTGGGCGGGGCATTCGGGAGTCTATGCGATCCCGCAGGTGATGGCCGAGATTGAGACTCACCGAACCACGATCGTGTTCTGCAACACGCGCGGGCTCGCCGAGCTGGTCTTCCAGAATCTCTGGAAGGTCAACGAGCTCAAGCTGCCGATCGCGGTGCATCATGGCAGCCTGAGCCTCGAGGCGCGGCGGCGCGCCGAGCAGGCGATGGCCGACGGCAAGCTGCGCGCATTGGTGGCCACCGCGAGCCTCGACCTTGGCGTCGACTGGGGCGATGTCGACTGCGTGATCCAGATGGGCGCCCCAAAGGGCTCGTCGCGGCTGCTCCAGCGGATCGGCCGCGCCAATCACCGATTGGACGAATCGAGCGAGGCGGTACTCGTGCCGGGCAATCGCTTCGAATATCTCGAAGCGCGCGCCGCGCTCGACGCGGTCGAGCAGGGCGAGCTCGATCCGGACATCTTCCGCCCCGGCGCGCTCGATGTGCTCGCGCAGCACATCATGGCCTGCGCCTGCGCCGCGCCGTTCGATGCTGCAGCGATGCTGCACGAAATTCGCGGCGCGCTGCCCTATTCGGCGCTCGATCAGGAGACGTTCGAGCGCGTCCTGAACTTCATCGCCGATGGCGGCTATGCGCTGCGCGCCTATGACAAGTTCAAGCGACTGACCAAGGGTCAGGACGGGCTGTGGCGCGTTACCAAGCCCGCCTTCGTTGCGCAGCATCGGCTCAATGCCGGGATCATCGTCGAGGCGCCGATGCTCGACGTGCGCTTCAAGAACGGCCGCAAGCTCGGCAAGGTCGAGGAGGCGTTCGGATCGTCGCTCGCGCCTGGCGATACTTTCTTCTTCGCCGGACTCAGTCTCGAGGTCGAGCGCGTCGAGCTCACCGATCTGATCGTCCGGGCGAGCAGCAAGCAGGCGCGCTACGTCTCGTACATGGGCGCGCGGCTGGCGATCACCTCGACGCTGGCCGATCGCGTGCGCGTGTTTCTCGCCGACCGCAGCCAATGGGCGCGCTTCCCCGATGACGTCCGCGAATGGCTCGAGGTGCAGGCGCGGCGCTCGGCGCTGCCCGCCCCCGCACAGCTGCTCGTCGAGACCTTCCCGCACGAGGGCAAGCACCACATGGTTGCGTACAGCTTCGAGGGCTGGAACGCGCACCAGTCGCTCGGCATGCTGATCACCCGGCGGATGGAGGCGATGGGACTGAAGCCGCTGGGCTTCGTCGCCAACGATTATGCGCTGGCAGTCTACGGTCTCGAGAAGATCGAGGATCCGGCGGCGTTGTTCTCGCCCGACATCCTCGAGCACGAGTTCGTCGACTGGGTGCAGCAATCGGCGCTGCTCAAACGGGCATTTCGCGAAGTCGCGATCATCGGCGGGCTGGTCGAGCGTCAGCATCCGGGAAAGAAGAAGAGCGGGCGGCAGGTCACCTTCTCGACCGATCTGATCTATGACGTGCTCCGCAAATACGAGCCCGACCATCTGCTGCTCAAGGCGGCCTGGGCCGATGCCCGTGCGCGGATGACCGATGTCGGCAGGCTCGCGCATCTGCTCGACACCGCCGCCGACACGATGCTGCACATGGACCTGCCGCGGGTGAGCCCGATGGCGGTGCCGGTGCTGATCATGATCGGGCGCGAGCGCACCCCGCAGGGCAGCGGCGAGGATGCGCTGCTGATCGAGGCCGAAGGTATCGCGGCGGAGGCGATGCGGCTCGATTGATTTCGATTGCTGCGCAACATGCGCAGGTATATTGCTATTTCATGTCTGGAGTTCTCTACCCGCTCCTGCTTCTCTCCCTGCCGATCGAGCCTTCCGGCAGCACGCCACCCGCACCCGCACAGGACCCCGAGCTGATCAGCACCGAATCGGTGATGGAGGCGACGTTGCTGACCCTGGGCGAACTCGACAAACGCCTGACCGTGCCGGTCGCGGTCAACGAGCGCGGGCCGTATAATTTCATCATCGACACCGGCGCGGAACGCACCGTGGTCTCGCGCGAGCTCGCCAGCACGCTCAAGCTCAATGCGGGGCGGCCGGTGACCTTGCTGTCGATGACCGGGCGCAGCCAGGTCGACACGGTGCTCGTGCCCGATCTGATGATCAAATCGATCGGCGTGCAGCATAGCGTGATCGCTCCCAAGCTCGAGGCGCGCAATCTCGGCGCGATCGGGCTGCTCGGCATCGATACGCTGCGCGATCATCAGGTCTCGATCGATTTCGACAGCGGCACGATGGAGGTCCGCAAGAGCGAGCGGAAGCCCAGGATGCGCCGCGCGGCGAAGGACGAGATCGTCGTGACCGCGAAGAGCGTGTTCGGCCAGCTCATCGTCACTGACGCCTATTACGGCAATACGCGCATCCAGGTCGTGCTCGACACCGGCAGCCAGGTCAGCATGGGCAACAGCGCGCTGCGCAAGCGCGTCGCCCGCAGCCGCAAGACCCAGCCGATCGAGCTCACCGACGTGACCGGCGACAAGACCATCGCCGACTATACCACCGTCCCCAATATCAAGGTCGGCGAGGTGCTGTTCGGATCGATGCCGGTGGCGTTCGCCGATGTCGCGCCGTTCGAGCGCTTCGGGCTCACCGATCGGCCCGCGCTCCTGCTCGGCATGGACGCGCTGCGCAGTTTCCGTCGGGTCGATATCGATTTCCCGAACCGGCTGGTTCGCTTCAGGATGCCCAAGAACACGCCCTCGCGGCTGCAGGAATATCGCTCGCCCACCACCGGCGTGGGTGGTTATTCGTCGAACCGGACTCTCTGACCGCTTATTGACTTGCGCGCGCGTGGGCTGCTTGGCTCCGCGCATGACCCGTCTGTCCCGCTCCGCGCTCGCCACGCTTCCCGGCACCGTCGCCCGGCCTCGTCACGCCCTCGAGGCGGTGCGCACCGGCATCGTCCATTTCGGCCCGGGGGCGTTCCACCGGGCGCACCAGGCGGCCTATGTCGACCGGCTGCTCGATGCGGACCCGCGCTGGGGAATCGCCGCGGTCTCGCTGCGCAGCGGCGGCACCACCGACGCGCTCAAGGCGCAGGACGGGCTCTACACGCTGGCGGTGATCGATCGCGATCCATCGATGCGCATCATCGCCGCGCATTCGGACGCGATCGGGCCGGGCGAAGGCGCGCGGCTTCGCAAGCTCCTCGCCGATCCGACCGTGCGCATCGCAACCAGCACGGTGACCGAAAAGGGCTATTGCCTCGCCGGCGACGGCAGCCTCGACTTCGCGCATCCCGACATCGTCCACGACCTTGGCAATCCCGCCGAGCCGGCGAGCCTGATCGGCTGGATCGTCGCCGGGCTCGGCGATCGTCACGCGGCGGGCACCGCACCCTTCGCGATGCTCTGCTGCGACAACATGACCGGCAACGGCGCCAAGCTCCGCGCCGCCTGCCTCGCCTTCGCGCGCGAACGCGATCCCGGGCTCGCCGACTGGATGGCGGGTGAGGTCGCCTTCCCCGATTCGATGGTCGATTCGATCACCCCGGCGAGCGATGCGGCGTTCCTCGCCAAGGTCCAGCAAGCGCTGGGTGTCGAGGATCAGGCGGCGGTGCAGCGTGAAAGCTTCACCCAATGGGTGTTGCAGCGTTTCGACATGCTCGACGGACCCGACTTCGCCTCTGTCGGCGTGACGCTGACCAGCGACGTTCGCGGCTATGAGCAAGCCAAGCTGCGCATCCTCAACGGGACGCATTCGACTCTGGCCTATGTCGGCCTCGCGCGCGGCCACGAGACGGTGTTCGAGGCGATGTCCGATGGCGCGCTCGAAGGCTTCGTCACGCGCCTCGCGCATCAGGACATCGCCGCGTCGCTGGGGCCGGTCGAGGGGCTCGACGTCGCCGGCTATGTCGATGCAGTGCTGAACCGTTTCCGCAACCCGGCGATCCGGCATCTCCTGGCGCAGATCGCGTGGGACGGATCGCAGAAGCTGCCCTATCGCCTGCTCGACACCGCGCGCGCGGCGCTCGACGCCGGGCGCGGCATCGAGCGGCTGGCGGTGCCGGTGGCGGCGTGGATCGCGTTTCTGCGGCGCAAGGCCGAAGCCGGTGAGACGATCACCGATCCGATGGCCGAGGCGCTCGCCACGGCGGCGACCAGCGCCAATCCGGTAACCGCGATGCTCGGAGTCGAGCCGGTGTTCGGCGCGCGGCTCGGGCAGGACGAGCGCTTTCGCGCGGCAGTGCGCGAGGCGTTCCAGCATTTCGCGCAGGGCGACATCGCGCCGCTGCTTTCGCGCTGACTTGCGGCGCCCCCCAAGGCTAGAGCGGCCGCGGTCCCTCCGCGCCCAGCACGTGCGTACAGAGCTGCGCCTCGGGCGTGTCGTCGTCCTCGAGCGCGGCGACGGTGACCCAGCCCTCGGCGCGCAGCCTCGCGCCGGCATCGGCGGGGGTGCCGAACGGCAGGAACAGTCGGCGACGCTCGCGCGGGCCCAGCCCGGCGTCGAGAATCGGATCGGCGAACAGCGAGAAGCCGACCGCGGGCTCCTCGCGGCCATCGCCATGGAGGATGGTGTAGGTGCCGCCGCGGCCGATCTCGCCGCGCGCGCCCGCGGCGAAGATCGAGAAGCCGAGCCAGCTCTGATATTCGAAGCCGTGGCGCTCGGTCGGGTCGAGGGTCAGCGCTACCTTGCCGTCGATGCTCGCGGCGATCCGGGCGAGCCCGTCGAGCCGGCTCGCCAGCGCGTTGCCGGCATCGATTGCGCGCAGCCGCGCCATCGCAGCGTCGAAGGGTCCTGCCGCCTCGATCAGCGGTAGCCAGCGCGGATCGATTGCGGCAACGCCGCCGGCATCCTTGGCGTCGAGCCGATCGCGCAGCGTGTGGAGCGTCGCCGGCTCGAGATCGGCGGCGAGCGTATCGGCGAGATCGGGCAGGGTGAAGTCGATCGCGATGCCGGTCACCCCGGCGGCCCGCAGCGCCTCGATCGCCACACCGACCACTTCGATCGCCGCGGCGACCGTGTCGAGCCCGATCAGCTCGGCGCCGATCTGGCGCATCGCGCGCTGTGGATTGAGCTCGGAAGCGCTGAGCTTGACCACCGGGCCGGCATAGGAAAGCCGCACCGGCCGGGGGTGATGGCCCATGCGGGTGACCGCGATGCGGCCGACCTGCGCGGTGAGGTCGGGGCGGATCGCGAGGGTGCGCTGCGAGACCGGATCGACGAAACGCACCGCGTCGCGGACGCCACCCGCCTTGAGCCGCGAGGCGAGCTCGTCGGCGAATTCGGCGAGCGGCGGATCGACCTGCTCATAGCCATAAAGCCGCGCCACGCCGAGCACGCGCGCCTCCAGCCCCGCCGCCGCATCGGCGGCGGGCGGCAGGCGGTCGTGAAACCCCTCGGGAAGAAGGCCGGTCATTACGCCCCCCTAGAGCAATTCGTCATCCCGGCGAAAGCCGGGATGACGAATGCGGTCAGAACGTCAGCGCCATCGCAGTCTTCACGCCCGGAAGCGCGCGGACCTTGGCGATCAGCTCGGGCGTGACCTTGTCGTCGACCGAGAGCAGCAGCACCGCCTCGCCGCCGGCCTCGCGGCGGCCGAGATGGAAGGTGCCGATGTTCACGCCCGCTTCGCCGAGCGTGGTGCCGAGCCGGCCGATGAAGCCGGGTGCGTCCTCGTTGACGACATAGAGCATGTGGCCGATCAGATCGGCCTCGACCTTGATCCCGAACAGCTCGACGAGGCGCGGCTGGGCGTTCGAGAACAAGGTGCCGGCAACCGAGCGCTCGCCGGCATCGGTCTTGACCGAGACGCGCAGCAGCGTGTGGTAATCGCCTTCCTTCTCGTTGCGCACCTCGCGCACTTCCATCCCGCGTTCCTTGGCGAGGAACGGTGCGTTGACCATGTTCACCGTGTCCGAATGGACGCGCAGGAAGCCCGCCAGCACCGCGCTGACGATCGGCTTCTGGTTGAGCTCGGCGGCGGCGCCTTCGCTGTGGATCGAGACGCGGGCGATCTCACCATGGGCGAGCTGGCCGACAAGGCTGCCGAGCTTCTCGGCGAGCGCCATGTACGGCTTGAGGCGCGGGGCTTCCTCGGCCGAGAGGCTCGGCACGTTGAGCGCGTTGGTGACGCCGCCCGAGACGAGGAAATCGGCCATCTGCTCGGCGACCTGGATCGCGACATTGACCTGCGCCTCGGTGGTCGAGGCGCCGAGGTGCGGGGTCGAGATGAAATTGGGCGTGCCGAACAGCGCATGTTCCTTGGCCGGCTCGGTCTGGAACACGTCGAGCGCCGCGCCGCCGATATGGCCGCTTTCGAGGCCCGCCTTGAGCGCTGCCTCGTCGATCAGCCCGCCGCGCGCACAGTTGATGATCCGCACGCCCTTCTTCGTCTTGGCGAGATTCTCGGCGGAGAGGATGTTGCGCGTCTGGTCGGTCAACGGCGTGTGCAGCGTGATGAAATCGGCGCGGAGCAGCAGATCGTCGAGATTCATCTTCTCGACGCCCATCTCGAGCGCGCGCTCGGGCGTGAGGAAGGGATCATAGGCGATCACCTTCATGCGCAGGCCCAACGCGCGATCGGCGACGATCGAGCCGATATTGCCCGCGCCGATCAGGCCGAGCGTCTTGCCGGTGACTTCGACGCCCATGAAGCGGTTCTTCTCCCACTTGCCGGCCTGGGTCGACTTGTCGGCCTCGGGCAGGTCGCGGGCGAGCGCGAACATCAGCGCGATGGCGTGCTCGGCGGTGGTGATCGAGTTGCCGAACGGGGTGTTCATGACGACCACGCCCTTGGCCGAGGCCGAGGGGATGTCGACATTGTCGACGCCGATCCCGGCGCGGCCGACGACCTTGAGGTTGGTCGCCGCGTCGAGGATCTCCCTGGTCACCCGGGTCGAACTGCGGATGGCGAGACCGTCATACTCGCCGATGATCGCCTTCAATTCCTCGGGGGTCTTGCCGGTGATCTCGTCGACCTCGACGCCGCGCTCGCGGAAGATCTGCGCGGCCTTGGGATCCATTTTATCGCTGATAAGGACTTTGGGCATGGTTCTATCCTGAAAACTAGGTGCTCCGGCGCAGGCCGGAGCTCTGAAAGGGGAATGGCCGGTGGCCAGCGCTCCGGCCTTCGCCGGAGCGCGCGAGGGATCAGCCCGCCCTGGCGGTCGCGTAGGCCCAGTCGAGCCACGGCCCGAGCGCCTCGATATCGGCGGTGTCGACCGTGGCGCCGCACCAGATGCGCAGGCCCGCGGGGGCGTCGCGATAGCCGGCGACGTCGTACGCCGCGCCCTCCTTGTCGAGCAGGCCGGCGAAGGTCTTGATGAAGGCCTCGTCGGCGCCTTCGACCGTGAGGCACACACTGGTGGTAGAGCGGATCGACTCGTCCTCGGCGAGATTGCCCAGCCAATCACGCGCTGCGACGATCTTCTGGAGCGCCGCGGCATTGGCGTTCGAGCGCGCGATCAGGCCCTTGGCGCCGCCGATCGACTTGCCCCATTCGAGCGCGAAGATCGCGTCCTCGACCGCGAGCATCGACGGGGTGTTGATCGTCTCGCCCTTGAACACGCCCTCGGCGAGCTTGCCCTTGGAGACGAGGCGGAACACTTTCGGGAGCGGCCAAGCGGGGGTGTAGCTTTCGAGCCGCTCGACCGCGCGCGGGCCGAGGATCAGCACGCCGTGGCCGCCCTCGCCGCCAAGCACCTTCTGCCACGAGAAGGTCGCGACATCGATCTTGTCCCACGGCAGATCGTAAGCGAACACCGCGCTGGTCGCGTCGGCGAAGCTCAGGCCTTCGCGATCATCCGGGATCCAGTCGCCATTGGGGACGCGGACGCCCGACGTCGTCCCGTTCCAGGTGAACAGCACGTCGTTCGACCAGTCGACCTGAGCAAGGTCGGGGAGCTGGCCGTAGTCGGCGCGGATCACCGTCGGATCGAGCTTGAGCTGCTTGGCGACGTCGGTGACCCAGCCCTCGCCGAAGCTTTCCCAGGCAAGCGTCGTCACCGGGCGCTGGCCGAGCATGGTCCACATCGCCATTTCGAAGGCGCCGGTATCCGAGCCGGGAACGATGCCGATGCGGTGCGTGTCGGGAAGCTGGAGCATCTCGCGCATCAGATCGATCGCGTATTGCAGCCGGGCTTTGCCGATCTTCGAGCGATGCGAGCGGCCGAGCGATTCGCTGGCGAGCTTCGAGGCATCCCAGCCCGGAGGCTTGGCGCAGGGGCCGGAGGAGAAATGGGGGCGCGCCGGCTTGGTAGCGGGCTTGGCGGACGCAACTGTGGCGTCGGTAACGGCAGAATCACTCATGTCAGTCTCTCCTTGCAGAGAGCACGCGCGGCGTTGGGACCGCGTGGCCCGTCGACGGCCCTAGCGACGACGGGCGCGAAGTCAACCCGCGGGTTTCTACGGTTTCGCCGGCTCGGGCGGCCATTTGGCGAGCAGCCCGCGATCGGTCATCCAGTCGGTGATCAGGCGCGGCCAGTTGCGCAGGCTGACCATCGGCGTGGTCTCGCCCATGTTGAAGGCATGGCCGCCGGCGGCGAACATGTGGAGCTCGGACGACGCCCCGGCGGCGCGATAGGCGTTCAAAAGATCGATGATCGGCTGCGAGCAGCATTGGTCGTCATTAGTCGCCGTCATCAGCAAGGGCGGCGAGCTGCGCGTGATCTTCTCCTCGGCGTGGAGGGGGCCAGGGAAGACGAGAATGCCGAAATCGGGCCGCGCCGAAAGCCGGTCGATGGCGTCGCGCTTGCCCGGCGCCGCGACCGGCGGGCTGAGCAAGGTCACCCGGGCGAGCTCACCGCCCGCCGAGAAGCCCATCACGCCGATCTTGCCCGGATCGAGCTTCCATTCGCCGGCATGGGCACGGATCGTGCGCATCGCGCGCTCGGCGTCCTGCCGGGCATGTTCGAAGCTGTACGGCGAATCCTTGCCGCGGAAGAGCCGGTAGCGCAGCACGAAGGCTGCGACCCCACGCTCATTGTACCAGCGTGCGACGTCATTGCCTTCGGTGTTGATGACGAGGAATTCGTGCGCGCCGCCGGGCATGATCAACACCGAGACGCCGGTCTCGCGGCCCGGACGGGCGGGGTAATAGGTGATGCTCGGATCGTTGACCGGCTTGAGCCAATAGCTCTCGGCCTGTTCGGGGATCGATTTGCGGCTCTCGAACCCCGGTGCGCCATCGGCCCAGAGCGCGATCCGCTGCGGCGGCGCGGGCGGCTGTTGCGCCCAGGCGGGGGCGGCGAGCAGGGCAAGCGCCCAAGCGAAGGCGGTGAGCAGCTTGGTCATGGCCTCTCCGATCCGGCGCCGTCTCGATGCGGCGCTGTCAGGGGACATGGTAGCGCTACCAGTGCGGGAGTCAAACCGTTGCGCCGCCGCGACGGACCGACAGCGAATCTTCAGAATCGTCATGCTATATTAGGCATATGCGGGTCGGGTTCTTGTTGGTTTCGCTGTTGCTCGCCGGTTGCGCCGGGGATGATGACGCGCGCCCGAGCGAGACGAGGCGGCCGGTCATCCGCGAGCGCGCCTCGGGACCGATCACGCTCAACGGGCCGACCCCGCGCGAGACGCAGCAATGCTTCGCCGATCTGTCGCGCGAGCGCGTGCGCTATTCGCCGCTGCCCGATCGCGATTTCGGCAGCGGCTGCATCGTTACCGGCGCGGTGCAATTGCTCGACATCGGCGTGCCGGTGACCAATCTCAAATCGATGCGATGCCCGCTCGCGCGGACCTTCACCGCCTGGGTGCGTTTCGCGGTGGCGCCGGCGGCGAAGCAGATTCTCGGCAGCGAGCTGGTTCGGGTCGAGAGCTTCGGCAGCTATTCGTGCCGGGGGATCATCGGTGGTGGCGGGCCGTCGGGCGCGCGGATTTCCGAGCACGGCCTCGGCAACGCGGTCGACATCGGCGGCTTCGTCCTCGCCGACGGACGCAAGGTCCGCGTCGAGACCGGCTGGAAATCGGACGATCCCGCGGTGCGCCGCTTCTTCGAGGTGATCCACGATTCGGCGTGCAAGCGCTTCCGGACGGTGCTCGGCCCCGATTACAATGCCGCGCACTACAACCATCTGCATCTCGACATGGGCCGCGGGCCTTTCTGCGCCTAGGCAAGGCCGCTCGATCGGCCTAAGCCGGCCCAAATGAGCAACGATACACGCGTCCCGAGCCGCGTCTTCCGCCCCGCGCTGCAGGAAGTCGAGAACGCCAACACCAATAGCGGCACGCCCCAGACCGAGCATCCGGCCTACCGCCTCGCATTCCAGGACATGGACTTCCTGCTGCGCGAGGATCTGCGCCCGGTCCGCTTCCAGCTCGAGCTGCTCAAGCCGCAGCTGATCCTCGACGAGGCGAAGATCGCGTCAACTCTCGTCGTCTATGGTTCGGCGCGCATTCCCGAGCCCGAAAAGGCCGGGGCGCTGCTCGAGCTGGCCGACACCCCCGAGCAGAAGAAGATCGCCGAGCGGCTGATCGAGAAGTCGCATTATTACGACGTCGCGCGCCAGCTCGCGCGGCTGGCGAGCAACTTCCCGCTCGACGAGGCGGGCAAGCGCCACTTCGTGGTGTGCTCGGGCGGCGGCCCCTCGATCATGGAAGCCGCCAATCGCGGCGCACGCGACGTGGGGGCGGACACCGTCGGGCTCAATATCGTGCTGCCGCACGAACAGGCGCCCAATCCCTATGTCACGCCGGGGCTGAGCCTGCAGTTCCACTATTTCGCACTGCGCAAGATGCACTTCCTGCTGCACGCCCGCGCGGTGGCGGTGTTCCCGGGCGGGTTCGGCACCTTCGACGAGAGCTTCGAGCTGCTGACGCTGATCCAGACCGGCAAGATCGATCCGATCCCGGTGCTGTTCTATGGCAAGGCGTTCTGGCAGCGCGTGGTGAACTTCGAGGCGCTGTGCGAGGAAGGCGTGATCTCGCCGCGCGATCTCAACCTCTTCCACTTCGTCGAGACCGCCGAAGAAGGCTGGGAGATCATCCAGGACTTCTGGCGCGACCGCGAGCCCAAGGGCTGAGCGACCGCACGACCGCCAACAAAAAAGGCCGCCCCGAAAGGCGGCCTTTTTTCTGTCCGGAGCGAGCCCTTAGTGGCCCTTCTTCTCCGCCTCGATCGCGGCCTGCGGATCCTTGGCCGGGGTTCCCTCGGCCGGCGTCGCCTCGTTCGAGACATTGGCGGTGCCCGGGCCCTCGGCGACATTGGCCTGCGCGGCGTTGTCGGCGGCCGGCTCCTCGCCCGCAGCGGGGGCGGCGGGAAGCGGCAGGTTCGAGCCCTGCGAATTGAGATAGGCGATCACGTTCGCGCGGTCCTGCGGGTTCGTCAGGCCGGCAAAGGTCATCTTGGTGCCCGGGGCATATTTGCGCGGGCTGGTCAGCCACGCGTCGAGCGCGTCGAAGGTCCAGTTGCCGGGGACGGCCTTGAGCGCATCCGAATAGGCGAAGCCGGGGACGTGCCCGTGCACCTTGCCGACCGCGCCGAACAGGTTCGGGCCGATTCCCGAGGCACCGCCCGAATTGATCGTGTGGCACGCCGTGCACTGCTTGAACACATCGGCGCCCTTGGCGACATCGGCCTTGGCGAGGCGGACCGCGATCGGCTCGACGGCGGCGCCGCCGCCCTCGCCCGGCGCTTCGACGCCCTCGATCACATAGCCCATCTTTTCGGGACGCTCGGAATGAAAAGCCATGCCGCTCACGATCGAAAGCCCGAGCGCGGCAATCCCGCCCGCCAATGCCCAGCCAGCAATCGTATTGAACCGGTCGCTCATCGCATGCCCCTAAAGGAAAGTCGTTCGCCCTTTAGGCTGCGGTTTTTGCTACCGCAAGCCGGGCTTGCCGCGCGGCAAGCGGACGGGTAGCGCGCGGCTTCATGGAGAATTTCGCCGCGCCCGCACGTCCGATCGTCGCAGAGATGATCGCCAGCGCCTCCGCCGAGCCCGGTCGGGCGGTGGCCTTTCAGGGCGCGCCCGGCGCGAATTCGCACATCGCGGTGCGCGAGGCCTTTGCCGATGCGCTGCCCTTGCCCTGCTTCTCGTTCGAGGACGCGATCGACGCGGTGAAGGAAGGCCGGGCGGATCGCGCGATGATCCCGATCGAGAATTCGCTCCATGGCCGGGTCGCCGACATTCATTTCCTGCTTCCCGAATCGGGACTGGCGATCACCGGCGAGCATTTCCTGCCGATCCGCTACGGGCTGATGGCCACCGGCGGCATCGCGCAGGTCCGCGAGGCGATGAGCCATCCGCAGGCGCTCGGCCAGTGCCGCCACTGGCTCAAGGCGCGCGGGATCGCGCCGGTCGCCTATCCCGACACCGCCGGCGCTGCCGCGGTGGTCGCCGAGATGGCCGATCCCGCGATCGCGGCGCTCGCCCCGCCCGGAGCGGCAGCGCTCTATGGGCTCAACCTGCTCGAAAGCGACTTCGCCGATGCCGAGCACAATATGACGCGCTTCGTCGTGCTCGCCCGCGAGGGCCAGGAGCCGCCGCTCGGGCCGGTGATGACGACCTTCATCTTCGAGGTGAAGAACGTCCCCGCGGCGCTCTACAAGGCGCTCGGCGGATTCGCGACCAACGGCGTCAACATGACCAAGCTCGAAAGCTATCAGCGTGGGGCCAGCTTCGCGGCGACCGAGTTTTACGCCGATATCGTCGGCGGCCCGGGCGATCCGGCGATCGATCGCGCGCTCGAGGAATTGAAATTCCACTCCAAATGGATGCGGGTGCTCGGCACCTATCCGCAGGCCCGCGAGCGGCCCTGACCGCGTCAGATCGACATCCGGCGCAGCTTGACTCTCACTACGACTTGTTGTGTAAAGACAACATATCGTAGAGCGAGTCGTCGTTTTGCCAGTCATCCATAACCGCATCGCCCTGTTTCGCGCCGAGCGCGGGATGAGCCGTCGTGAGCTGGCGGACGCGGTGGGGGTCAATCCGCAGACGATCGGCTATCTCGAGCGCGGCGATTACAGCCCCAGCCTCGAGCTCGCGCTGAAGATCGCGGCGCAGTTCGACGTGCCGATCGAGCTGCTCTTCTCGTTCCAACCTTTCGAATCCGTCGCCACGGCGCTTCGGCGCGCGAGCGCCTGAAGCATGCGGAGCATGTCCATGTCCAAATTCAACGAGCGCCTCTTCGCCAGACTCGACACCGCCGCCGAGCGCACCGGCGTCCCGGCTATGGCATGCGGCAAGCAATCGCGCCGGCGACTGCGCTGGCTACCGCTCGTCCCGCTGGCATTGGCGAGCGGCTCGCTTCTGACGGGCCTGATACGCGCCGATCTGGCCAATATGGGTTTCGCGCTGATCACGCTTTCCTACACGCTCGCGGTCGTGCTGCCGATCTTCGGACCACTGAAACCCTGGGGCACGCCAGAGCGAGTCGACGAATTCGATCGCGCCTTGCGTGGCCGCGCGATGCTTGCGGGCTATGCGACGGTCAGCGTCGCGGCGCTCATCGGCATGTGGCTGATCCTCGGCCTCGCGGTGATCGGGGACTGGCCCCGCGAAAGGATCCTCTGGCAACTGGCGGGGCTGCCCTTCTACCTGCTCACGCTTCACCTGGTGGTGCCGACGCTCCATGCCAGCTGGGCGATCCGGCCGGTCGAGGACGACTAGCCGCCCTCCACCCATGCGGTGAGCAGGGTGTGCGCGATCGCATAGGGCGGCGCGGCGCCGAACGGCGCGGCGGGATCGCGGGCCAGCGCCAGCCGGACCTCGTCGCGGGTGAACCAGCGCGCGTCCTCGAGCTCGTGGACGTCGATTGCGATATCCTCGTTCTCCGCCTCGCCGATACAGGCGATCATCAGCGACGAGGGAAAGGGCCAGGGCTGGCTCGCGACGTAGCGCACCGCGCCGACGCGGATGCCCGATTCCTCGAGCGTCTCGCGGCGCACCGCCTCCTCGATCGATTCGCCGACCTCGAGAAAGCCGGCGAGCGCCGAATAGCGACCCTGCGGCCAGGGCGGCTGGCGGCCGAGCAGCACCTTGTCGCCATGCTCGGCGAGCATGATCACCACCGGATCGACGCGCGGGAAATGCTCGGCATGGCAGTTCGGGCATTGCCGTCCCCAGCCGGCGCGGAAGCTCGCGGTGGGGGTGGCGCAGACCGCGCAATAGCCGTGGCGCCCGTGCCAGTCGACCAGCGCGCGGGCGGCGGCGTAGAGCGCGGCGTCCTCGGCATGGAAGCGATCGAGCATCGCGAACAGCGCCGGCGAGCGGGCGCCGGAAAAGGGCTGGCCGTGGGGCGGCGCGGCGGTGAAGCGCGGAATGCCGTCGACATAGCCGAGGAACAGCCGCTCGCCCCGCGCCGCATCGAGGCCGGTCCAGACGAGCCGATCGTCCGCGTCGAGCTCGGGATCGAGGCCGTGCAGGACGAGCAATCGGGCGCGCGCGTCGGTCTCGGCGGCGCGCAGCAGCTCGGGTTCGTGACGGACCCGGTCGGCACGGTCGAGCGTGCCGCCAGTGAAACCGGGTGCCCTCACGCGATCGAGCTCATCGACCGAGATCGGCATAGACCGCCTGCGAGGTCTCGCGCTTGAGCGTCTGTTCGCTGAAGCTGTTGATCATCATCGTCCCGCGCAGCTTGTGCACCGGATCGACCCAGCCGACCGATCCGGCCGCGCCGGCCCAGCCATAGGTGCCCTTGCCGGGGCCGCCGGGCCTGTCGGCGAGATAGACCGAGCCACCGGCACCGAAGCCCATCGGCGCGCCGGTATCGGCGGTCATCTGCGCGAGGGTCGAGCGGTCGACGCTCGCCGGCAGCAGGTCCGACATCGCCAGCTTGACAGTCTCCGGCTTGAGGATGCGCGCGCCGTCGAGCGCGCCGCCGTCCAGCAGCATGTGGAGGAAGCGATCATAGTCGCGCGCCGACATTACCAGCCCCGCGCCGCCATAGGGAAAGCTCGGCGGCTGGAGCCAGACCGAGGTCGCGCCGGCATCGGCGGCGACCCCGGGCGAGAGATAGTTGGTCGCGAGGATCCGCGCCCGGTCCTGCGGCACGGTCCAGAAGCTCGCCTGCATCTTGAGCGGCGCGAAGATGCGCGTGTTGACGAACTGGTCGAACGGCATGCCACCGGCGACCTCGATCACCCGGCCGAGCACGTCGAGCCCGATCGAATAGCTCCATTTCGCGCCCGGATCGGCGATCAGCGGCAGCGTCGCGACGCGGTTGGCGAATTCCTCGAGCGTCTTCGGCCGCGCCGCCCGCATGCCGGGCTCCATCAGCGCGTTGACCTGCGCCGGGTTGATCCCGAGCCGGTTATATTCGTCGAGCAGCGGGCCCTTGGTGACGATGTTGTAGCCGAGACCCGCGGTGTGGGTGAGCAGGTTGCGCACGGTGATCGGGCGCGTGGCGGGTCGGCTGGTCAGGTCCTTCGCCGGGTCGACCAAGACCTTCATGTCCTTGAACGCGGGAATGAAGTCGCTGATCGGCTGGTCGAGCTTGAGCTTGCCTTCCTCGACGAGGATCATCGCGGCGATGCCGGTGATCGGCTTGGTCATCGAATAGATGCGCCATAGGCTGTCGGCATCGGCGGCGGGCGCGTCGGGCTCGACCGCGATGCGGCCTTCGGCGACCACGCGGGGCGGCGCGGCGCCGATACCGGTGAGGATGACGATCCCCGGCACCTTGCCCTCGGCGACGACGCGCTTGGCCAGCGCGCTGGTCGCGCTCGCGGTCTGGGCGGGTCCGCCGCGTGACGGCAGCGGTACCGTCGCCTGCGGCCAGGCGGGACTGGCGAGCGCGAGTAATGCGACCGATCCGAATATCCGCCAGCTATGCATGCATCCTCCCGAACATGTTTGCCGCCTTGGCGAAGACGGTCGGCAGCCCCGCCGCCGCGATCCCGGCGATCGGCCACCATTCGCCCTCCGGCGCGTCTGTGTGCGCCGCGATTGTTGCAGTCGCAAGCCTGACGTCGAGGTTGAAATGGGTGAAGCCGTGGCGGACCAAGGCGTCGAGCCACCGCCAGTCGGTGGCTAGCGGCGCACCGATGAGGCCGGGCGGCGTCTCGCTCCACGGCCCGGTCGGCAGCGCGCGCATGCCGCCGAGCAGGCCCTTTGCCGGTCGACGGACGAGCAGCACCGCGTCGCCACGCGTCAGCCAGAACATCGTGCCGTGGCGTTGCGGCTTGGCGGGCTTGGGCGTCTTGACCGGGAAACGCTCGGGCGCGCCGCCGGCGAAGCCGTCGCATTGTTCGCGCAACGGGCAGGCGAGGCAGCGCGGCGCGCGCGCGGTGCAGATGCCCGAGCCGAGATCCATCATCGCCTGCGCGAAATCGCCGGCGCGCGCGTCGGGCGTGATCCCATCGGTGAGTGCCCGGATCTTCGGTCGCGCGCCGGGCAGCGGCTCGGTCACCGCGAACAGCCGCGAGACGACGCGCTCGACATTGGCGTCGACCACCACGGCGCGCTGCCCGAAGGCGATCGCGGCGATCGCGGCGGCGGTGTAGCCGCCGACCCCGGGGAGTCCGAGCAGCTCGGCCTCGGTCTCGGGAAGGCTGCCGCGCCGGGCGACTTCGCGTGCGCAGGCGAGCAGATTGCGCGCCCGGGCATAATAGCCGAGCCCGGCCCACGCTGCCATCAGCTCGGCATCCTCGGCGGCAGCGAGATCGGCGAAGCTCGGCCAGCGCGCGGTGAATTTTGCGAAATAGGGAATAACGCTGGCGACCTGGGTCTGCTGGAGCATCACTTCGCTGAGCCACACCCGATAGGGATCGGGCGCATTGGCGCCGGGCCGCGCGCGCCATGGCAAATCGCGGGCATGGGCGTCGTACCAATCCAGCAAGGGGGCGGCGATTGCGCGTGGGACGTTGTCGGGCACAGGGCCCTATGGCATGGGTTGGCGATAATGACGAAGCCCCCGACCAAGACCCGGCGCGCGACCACCCGCCAGCCGAAGCTCGAGCCGCAGCGGTCCAACCGTGCCCGGCCGGTTTCCGAGCTGTTGCCCGATGTCGGCCGCGCCGCCTTCCGCAAGTTCGGCTTCGTCCAGCACGCGATCGTCAGCCGCTGGGGCGAGATCGTCGGCGAGCGCTATGCCCGGGTCTCGATGCCCGAGTCGATCCGCTTCCCGCAGGGCCAGCGCGCCGAGGGCGTGCTGAGCCTCGTCGTCGCGGGTGCGCACGCGCCGATGATGCAGCATATCGCCCCCGAGATCGTCGAGCGGGTCAATCGCTTCTTCGGCTATCAGGCGGTGGTGCGCGTCGCGATCCGGCAGGGCGAGGTCAAGCGGGCGGCCAAGACCCCGCCGCCGCCCAGCCTGCAGCCGCTTCCCGAAGCGATGGGCGACAGCCTGCGCGGCATCGCCGATCCCGAGCTCAAGGCCGTGCTCGAATCGCTCGCTGCCGGGGTCGCCGCGGCCGAGGGGCTCAAGCTTGGCAGGATCGACTGATGGTGCTTCGTTTTGCTGCCGCTGCATTGCTGTTGTTGCTCGGTACCGGTCCGGTCACTGCCCAGCAGGCGCGCAGGGCTCCCGCCACCAACTGGGTCAATGTCGTCGCGAAGACCCCCGAAGGCGGCTTCCGTCAGGGCAATCCCAACGCGCCGATCAAGCTCGTCGAATATGGCTCGCGGACCTGCCCGACCTGCGGGCACTTCGCCGCCGAAGGTGTCGAGCCGCTGCGCCGCGAATGGATCGCCAGCGGCAAACTGAGCTACGAGTTCCGCGATTTTCTGATCCACGGCGTGCCCGATCTCTCGCTCGCGCTGCTCAACCAGTGCGTGCCGACCGCGCGCTTCTTTCCGGTGCTCGACCAGATCTTCGCCAACCAGAAGGCGTTCGACGAGCCGCTGCACAAGCTGATCGACACCCAGCCCAAAACGGTCGAGGCGTGGCAGCAGCTTCCGCCGGCGCAGGCCGCGACCAAATTCGCCGAGGCGCTGGGGATGCTCAGCTTCATGAATGCGCGCGGGCTGCCCGAGGCGCAGGCGCGACGCTGCCTGGCGAACCCGGCGCTGATCAAGGGCATCGCCGGGGTCAATGCGGGCGGCGCCAATGCCGGCGTGCAGGGCACCCCGAGCTTCTTCGTCAACGGCCGCCGCGTCCGCGCCTTCACCTGGGACCAGCTTCAGCCCGAACTCCGCGCCGCGGATAGCTGATCGACCTTTTCTCTCGGAGAATTACGACCATGCGCTTCACTCTCGCTATGCTTCCGCTTCTCGCCCTCGCCGCCTGCAATGGTGGCGGCGACAGCGTGCCGACCTCGGCCACGCCGGTTGCGAAGGCCACGCCGCCGGCGGGCAAGCAATGGGTCGACGTCGTCGCCAAGACTCCCGAGGGCGGCTTTCGCCAAGGCAATCCCGATGCCCCGATCAAGCTGGTCGAATATGGCTCCCGCACCTGCCCGACCTGCGGCCGTTTCGCGCTCGAGGGCGTCGAGCCGCTTCGCGCGCAGTTCATCTCGACTGGCCAGGTGAGCTACGAGTTCCGCGACTTCCCGCTCCACGGCGCGCCCGATTTCGCGCTGGCGCTGCTCAACCAGTGCGTCGGGGTCGACGCTTTCTTCCCGATGCTCGACCGGATGTTCGCCAATCAGGGCAATTTCCTCGACAAGCAGCAGAAGGTTCCCGAGGCCACGCTTCAGCAGATCCAGGGGATGGCGCCGCAACAGGCGGCGATCGCCTTCGCCGACGCGGTCGGCATGGTCGATTTCGTCAAGCAGAACGGGCTGCCCGAAGCCAAGGCGCGCCAGTGCCTCGCCGATCAGGCGACGCTCAAGGCGATCGGCGACGTCTATGCCGATGGCGCGAACAATCGCGGTGTGACCGGCACGCCGAGCTTCTTCGTCAACGGCAATGCCGTCGACGGGCCTTCGTGGAAGGATGTCGAGACGGCGCTGCGCGCCGCCGGGGCCCGGTAAGGGCCCGAACCGCAGGGGGGCGGGGGCATGCAGATCAAAAGGCTGCGGCTGACGGGCTTCAAGAGCTTCGTCGACCCGGCCGATCTGCGCATCGAACCCGGCCTCACCGGCATCGTCGGCCCCAATGGGTGCGGCAAGTCCAATCTGCTCGAAGCGCTGCGCTGGGCGATGGGCGAGAACAGCGCCAAGTCGATGCGCGGCGCCGGGATGGAAGACGTGATCTTCGCCGGCACCGCGACCCGGCCGGCGCGAGACTTCGCCGAAGTCTCGATCCTCGCCGATCAGCCGGGCGAGGACGACGAACTCGAAGTCGTCCGCCGGATCGAGCGCGGCGCCGGCTCGGCCTATCGGATCAACGGCCGCGACGTCCGCGCCAAGGACGTCGCCCTCGTCTTCGCCGATTCGGCGACCGGCGCGCATTCGCCGGCGCTGGTCAGCCAGGGGCGGATCGGCGCGATCATCCAGGCCAAGCCCGGCGAGCGCCGCGCGATGCTGGAAGAAGCGGCGGGAATCGCCGGCCTCCATGTCCGCCGGCGCGACGCCGAGCAGAAATTGCGCGCGACCGAGGCCAATCTCGTGCGGCTCGACGAGGTGATCGGCGATCAGGAGGCGCGGGCCGCGGCGCTCAAGCGCCAGGCGCGGCAAGCCGAACGCTATCGCGAACTCTCCGAGCGGATCCGCGTCGCCGAGGCGCGGATGATCTTTGCGCGCTGGCGCGACGCCGCCGAGGCTGCCGACGCCGCCAAGAAGGAAGCGGCCGCAGCCGAGACGCTGGTTGCCGAACGCGCGCAGGCGCATGACGCCGCCGCGTCGCGCCAGCAGGCCGCCGCCGAAACGCTGGCGACGGTGCGCGCCGAGGCGCTGGCGGTGCGCGACCGTGCGACCGACGCGATGCACCGGCTGGCGACCTTGCGCAGCGAGCGTGCCGCGGTCGAGCGGCGTATCGTCGAGCTGCGCGCTGCGCAGACGCGGCTGGCCGACGACCGCAGCCGCGAGGGCGCGCTGGCGCATGACGCGGCCGAGGCGCTGGCCCGGCGCGCCGACGAGGCGGCGGCGCTCGAGAC
>NZ_SRXU01000006.1 GCF_004792695.1 Sphingomonas naasensis
ACGTGTAAAGGACATGTACGAGCAGCTTAAGCTTTACCGAGCACCCTGAGCCTTGAGGACCCAGGACCCGGAGCCGCCGCCCACATGTCCCTTCATCTAAATCACTATGTCAAAGAGCGCAAAAGACCGACGCCCCAGCCTACCCCTTTTTCTCGGGGCGACCTGTGCGCCTGGTTTTTGGTGACCGCCTCAGCGTCCGGTGTGGAGCACCGCTGCGGTGGAGTGGCTTCTATGCGCGGCTTTTGATTCGGTCAACAGCGATGTGGAACTTTCTGTCACTTTTTTGAAATCCCGCCGAAAACCGCGGAAAACCGCGCTTTACGCCATCTCAACCGGTGTTCGGGCATGACGTGCGCGTGACCGAATCAACCGCCCAATCCCCGAATCAGGGGCTCGAATCGCTCAAGGACCAGGTGCGCAGCGCCGTGATCTGGCGTTCGGGCACCCAGATTCTCGGCCAGCTGCTCACCTGGGCATCGACCTTCATCGTGATTCGCGTGCTCAGCCCCGCCGATTACGGGCTGTTCGCGATGACGCAGGTCGTGCTGGTCCTGCTCAACATGCTCAACGGCTATGGCCTCGCCAGCGCGCTGATCCAGCGCGGCGACGCCGGGCGGCAGGCGCAGCGGCAATTGTTCGGGATGCTGATCCTGCTCAATGGCGCGCTCGCCGCGCTCCAGCTCGCCTGCGCGCCGCTCGTCGCGGCCTATTATCGCCAGCCGATGGTCGCCGAGCTGCTCCGCGTCCAGGCGTTGCTCTATCTGGCGACGCCGTTCATCGCCCTCCCCTATGCGCTGCTGTCGCGCGAGATGGATTTCCGCAAACAGGCCAAGGTCAATTTCGTCTCGGGGATCGCCGGCGCGCTCACCGCGCTCGCCGGGGCATGGTGCGGGCTCGGGGTGTGGACCCTCGTCGCCGCGCCGATCGCCTTGTTCGGCGTGCGCGCGATCGGCATGACGTGGGCGGCGGGCTCTTTGGTCTGGCCGAGCTTCGACTTTCGCGGCGCCGGCGACATCGCGCGCTATGGCGGAGTGATGGCGGCGGGGCAGATCTTCTGGTTCCTCCAGAGCCAGGCCGATGTGTTCATCGCCGGCCGGCTGTTCGACCCGCACTGGCTCGGCATCTATACGACCAGCCTGTTCCTCACCCAGATCTTCGTCTCGAAATTCGTCCCGCCGCTCAACGAAGTCGCCTTCTCGGCCTATGCCCGGATCAAGGACGACCGCGCGGCGATGGCGGCGGCGTTCGTCAAATCGGCGCGGATCATCTTCGTCGTCGCGATGCCCTTCTATCTCGGGCTCGCGGTGACCGCCCAGCCTTTGGTCGACGTCGTGCTCGGGCCCAAATGGCACGAGGCGGCGCCGGTGGTCCACTGGCTCGCGCTGGCGATGCCGATGATGACGCTGCAGACGCTCTATGCGCCGGCGAGCGACGCCTGCGGACGGCCGGGAATCGGCGCGCGGAACGGCGTGACCGGCGCGATCCTGCTCCCCGCCGCGTTTCTGGTCGGGGTGCATTGGGGGATCATGGGGCTCGTCGCGGCATGGTTCGCCGCCTATCCGCTCTATCTCGCGGTCTCGACCTGGCGGACGCTGCCGGTGATCGGGGTGCGCTTTCGCGATCTGGTCGACGGGCTCGCGCCGCCGGTGCTCGCCGCCGCCGCGATGGCGGTGCTGGTGTCGCTGCTCGCGCGGGGGCTGCCGCCGCTGCCGGCGCTGGCCGAGCTCGCGCTGCTCGGCACCGCCGGAGCCGCGATCTATGCCGGGTGGCTGGCGCTGTTCGCGCGCGCGACGCTCAGCGAAGTCGTCGCGCTGGTCCGCAACCGGCGCGGCTAGACGGCCTGGATATAGGCGCGCATCGCATCGGCATCGGCCTCGATCCGCTCGATGCGATATTTGACGAGGTCGCCGATCGAGATGAAGCCGATGCAGCGGCCGCGCTCGACCACGGGCAGATGCCGCACGCGCCGCTTCGTCATCAGCGCGAGCGCGCCGAGCACCGATTCGTCGGGCGCGACGGTGAGCGCCGGCGCGGTCATCACCTCGCGCACCCGGCGCTCGAGCACCGCGGCGCCTTCGCGCTCGAGGCCGTAGATCACGTCGCGCTCGGAAAAGATGCCGGCGACCTGATCGCCGTCCATCACCGGCACGGCGCCGATTCGTCGGGCGGCGAGCAATGCCGCCGCCTCGGCCACGCTGCGATCCCCCGCGATCGACACCACGTCATGGCCTTTGCCCCCAAGGATTGCCGCGATCGTCATCGCTCGTCTCCGCTTTCGGGTTCAGGCGGTTGTTTCTCCCATGATTCGCACCCAATTGCAAAGCCATGGGCACGCCGCGGCACGATCTCGACGACCCCGAATATGCCGCCTTCGCCTGGGGACGCTATCGGCGCATCCTCAAGGGGATGGCGCTGGTCGCGCTGCTCGTCGCGGGAATCGCCGAGCTGGTGCTGTGGTATTGGCTGGGCGGGCTCGACTTCGTCACCGCGAGCGCGACCTTTCTCGGGGTGTTCACCACGGTGATGCTCGCCGCGGCGCTGATGGGGCTGATGTTCCTGAGCTCGGGCACCGGGCACGACGAGCGGATCGAAGACCGGCTGCGCGACTCGATCGACCTCGACGACTAGTCGATGTCGACCTTGCGGTAGCGCAGCGTCGCGGTGCCGTTGGCGGGCACCGTCACCGCCCAGACGTCGTGGCCATTGTGGCGGCCGAGCCGCGCCGAGACCCGCGTACGGCGATATTCGTCGGTCTGCTCGAATTCACCCTCGAAGCGGATCGGATAGGGATTGGCATTGGTGACGGTGAGGATCTGTTCCTCCCAGTCGTTGCCGTCCTCGCCATAATCGACATCGGCGGTGACTTGAGTCGCCTCGGCGATGTCGAGCTGGACTTCCTCGTTGACGGCTTTGTCGTCGAGCGAGGCCTCGCCGACAAGCAGCCGGCGCTCGCCCAGCGGCTCGAACACCGCGACTCGCCCCGACGGAAGCGGGATGCCTAGTCCCTTCTCCTTGCGATTCTGCGCCCGCAGCGCGAGCTGGACGTGGCCCACCTCGCCGTCCGAGACCTGCGCGCGGTAGAGCACGTCCACGGGCACCGCCTTCTTGTCGAACATCATCACCTGCTTCTGGCTCATCGAAGCGACGGTGGTGGTATCGGGAATGCGATAGAGCTTGAGGTCGCCGAGCTCCTCCTGCGTCGCCATGCGCGCGCCGGTGACGACGATACTTTCTGCGTCTTCCGCCACGATGCCGGCCATCGGCGCCGGCACGGGCGGCGGGGCCGCTTGCGGCAGCGGTAGCGGCTCGGCGGGTGGCAGGGGCTGCGCGAAGCAATTGACGTCGAGTGGCTTCCCCTCGGGCGGATCGGCGCGCTCGGTGTCCTCGCGGTTGAGCCGGCCGGCGACGACCATCGTCCCGGCATCGGCGAAGCCGGTGACGTCGCCATTGGCGAGCGTCACCCAGGCGAGCAGGTCGGCGCTTTTGCCGTCGGGGCGCATCGTTGCGACGTAATTGGCCTGCCAGTCGAAATTCCACGCGAGATAGGAGAGCGTAAGCGTCACCTTGCCCGCGCGCGGCGAATCGGTCTCGATCGACAGCGTCGGCCTGGCGGTGAGCCCCTCGGGGATCGAATCATAAATGAGCTCGTCGCGCGACGGGCCGCAATTGACCGCGACGAACCCTTCCTTCGTCTGGAGCACCGCGGCGCCGTCAGGCCCTGAGCGGATGATCGCCCGCTCCTCGACGCTCTTCCCCCTGATCGTGCGGCGGATCGTCACCGGTCGTCCGACATGGCGGGCATAGAGGCTGTAAGGCGCGAGCAGATCGGCATCGAGATTCTTCTCGCGCACGCCCGCCGGCAGTCCGGTGACGATCGCACTCTCGGGAAGGATCCCGCCAGCGACGCCTTCAAAGCGGATCACCGCGCGGCCCGCGGGAATCGCGACGGTGCGCCGCTCGGTGACCAGCGCATAGCCGGTCAGCCACTCGAGATCGATGTCCGCATCGGCGCTGCGGCCGGGCTCGCGATAGATGGTGACCGAGACGCTGTCCGGCCCCGACGAGGTCGCGACCTGCGCCGACGCCGGCGCGATCGCGAGCATCGTCGCTGCACACGCCGCCACGAGGCGAAGCAGCTTCATGCTCAGAAGCGGGTGAGGAACACGGCGTCGACCACCGCCTCGCCATTGGCCGGCACCGGAACCTTCCACAGCGCCTCGTCGGAATTGGTCCGGTCGCTCTTGATGCTCTCGCTCTCGATGCGGGTATCGGTCCACCAGCTGTCGAGCCCGGCCTGGGCGAGCTCGACCGTCACCGGCTGCGCGCGGGCGTTGGTGAGTTTATACTGCATCGTCGTGCGCCAGCGGTTGGAACCCATGCGCTCGCGCTTGACCACAATCGGCTGCACCTTGACGTCGAACGCCTCGCCGGTCTTGAGCGCCAACCGCGATCCCATCGGGGTGTGATCGATATTGCTCTCACCGATGAATTGCGGCTGGCCGCGGGCATCGCGCATATAGACGCGCACCGTGCCGGCGGGGAGCGCATCGCCGAGCCCACCCTCGCGCGACGACGAGAAGCGCAGCACGGTGTCGGCGCTCTTAGCCTCGTCCGAAGCATCGAGCCAACCATTGCGATAGAAATAGGCCTTGGCCGCGGGCACCGCCGCGACGTCGAGAAAGCCGACCTGCTTCTGCTGCGCGTTGGCGATCGTGGTGCGTTCCTTGAGCGGATAGACGTAGAAATCGCCGAGCTGCTCGCGCGATGCGGTCTCGGTGCCCGGCGCGCTGCCGGGCATGCTGCGCGACGGGTTATAGCCATAGCGCGCCCGCGACCCGCCGCCGCTGCCCGGCGCGCCGGCGACGAGCAAAGTCGACGCATTGGCGAAGGTCGTGCCGGTGGTGTTGGTGAGCGTGATCCAGCCCTGCACGTCGATCTTGCCCGCGCCCTCATCGAACAAAGCGACATAATCGGCCTTCCAGCCGAACCCGCTCGACAGATAGTTGAGCGTCGCGGCACGCGTGCCGGCGACGCTGCTGTCGAGCGTCACCGACAAGGTCGGCCGCGCACGCAGATTGGGAGGCAGCGAAGCGAAGACCACGCGGCGCGAACCGTTGAGAACCTCGATGCGATTGCCGACCTGGACGATGGTGCCGCCATTGTTGGCGAGGACGCGGGCGCTCTCGCTGGTCTCGGCGCCGGTCTCGGGGTTGGTCTTCACCAGCGTGACGGGCTGGCCGACGGCCTTGTCCATCAGCTTGTCGGGCGTAAGCAGATCGAAATCGAAATTCTGCTCGACGATCGCGGTGTTGGCCGCGGCGAGCGTAACCGTCTCCGGCCGGATCGCGGCGGAGACGTCGGCGAATTCCTGCCGGGTGCGCCCTGACGGCAGCGCGAGCATGCGCTTGTCCTGAATCAGCGCCAGATCGTTGTTGTAGATGGTGACCGCGACATCGCCCTGGGCGGTGCGGCTGTCGGCCGGCGAATCGGCGGTGGTCTGGGCCTGGGCGGCGCAGGGCAGCGCGACCAGAATGAGAGCCGTCAAACGCAAAGCATCCTCCCCCAAGGCCTTCTCAGGGAAGGATGCTAGCAGTTTGATTGCGTAGGGCTAGCCCATCGCGGTTAATCGATGATCAGGCCGCCGGCGGAACCTCGGCCTCGTCGCTCTTGGTGCGACGGCGGCGCGGCTTCTTGGGCGCTTCCTCGGCGTCATTGGCGGCGGCCGCCTCGGCACCGAAGGCCGGCGGCAGCACCGCGGCGTCGATGCCCTGCGCTGCCTCGGCCTCGCCGCTCTCGTCGCGACGCGGACGGCGCCCGCGCGCCGGGCGGGCGGGACGCTCCTCGCCGGCATCGCGCTGCTCGTTGAACAGCTCGGGCGCATCCTGCGATTCGGCGGCGTGGCCATTGGCATAGCCATTGGTGTTGCCGTTGGGGCGGCGATCCCGGCGGCCATCGCGATCGCGGCCCTCGCGGGGCTCGCGATCCTGACGGGGCTCACGCTCCTGACGGGGCTCGCGCTCCTGGCGCGGCTCGCGATCGTCGCGGTCGCGGCGCGCTTCGCGGTCCTGACGCGGCTCACGCTCGTAGCGCGGCTCGCGCTGCGGACGGTCGTCGCGCTGCGGCTGCTCGTCGCCACGATTGCCTTCGGCCTCGAAGTCGAAATCATCGTCGTCGCCGTCGATGTCGTTGCTCGGACGCGGCTGGCGCTGGTTCGGATTCGCCTCCTCGAAGCGCGAGCGATTCTCGCTCAGCACCCGGAAATAGTGATCGGCGAACTGAAGATAATATTCGGCGTTGACCCGATCGCCCTGCATCTGCGCGTCGCGGGCGAGATTCTTGTATTTCTCGAGCAGCTGCGCCGCGTTGCCGCGTGCGCGATTGTCGATGCGGTTGCCATTGCCCTGGTTGGGGTTGCCACCCTGGCGCTGCTGACCGCCACGGCCGCGACGGCGACCGTTGTTAGCCTGACGATTGTTCATCAAGGTCTGTATGTCCTGTCTACTTAAGCCGTCCGTCGATCCATTCGGGGTCCCGGATGCACGTTACACTTGCGGACAGCGCCCCTGTCAGCGCTTCCGCCCTGCCACGGCCGTCGGACTGCAACGGCTCACATGACCATGGAGTGGGCCGTAGCCCCTTATTTCAACAACTTGGTTGAAAGTGCCTCGCCCCGGCGCTGTCTTAGCCCGTGCGGCACCAATCTCCAAGCAGAAATATGGGACGCCGGACCATCGGTTTCAAGTAAGTAGTACCACGCGGGGACGGCCGCCGAGATCGCGGTGGATGGCGGGCGAGAGGCCGCAGTCGCGCCCCAGCGCCGCGACCGCATCGGCCTGGGTCCATCCGATTTCGAGCACCGCCGCGCCGCCCTCGGCGAGCAGCTGCGGCAGCGCTGGGACGATGCGGCGATAGTCGTCGAGCCCGTCCGGACCGGCGAACAGCGCGGCGGCCGGCTCGTGATCGCGAACCTCGGCGGGAAGCGGCTCGGCGGTGCCGATATAGGGCGGGTTGGCGAGGATCAGATCGAACCGGCCCTCGATCCTCTGCGTCCAGTCGCCGATGCGGAATGCGGCGCGGGCAGCCATGCCGAGACGATCGGCATTGGCGCGGGCATAAGCGAGCGCCGGTTCGGAGGCGTCGACGCCCAGCCCCCGCGCCTCCGGCCATTGATCGAGCGCAGCGAGCAGCAGCGTGCCGGGGCCGGTGCCGAGATCGAGGATCGTCGCGGGCGCGCGCCCCCCGAAATGCGCGATCGCCGCCTCGATCAGCGTCTCGCTGTCGGGGCGCGGGATCAGCACGCCGGGGCCGACCCGCAGATCGATCGTCCAGAAGGCGCGGGTGCCGGTGATATAGGCGACGGGCTCGTGGTTCAGACGGCGCTGGAGGAGGGCTTCGAAGCTGTCGGGGACGGAGTCGTCGAGGTGACGGAGCAGCAGATCGTTGCGGGTGACGCCGAGCGCGTGCGCCATCAGCAGCTCGGCGTCGAGACGCGCGGTGTCGGTGACGGCGGCGAGGCGCCGGGCGGCGTCGGTGAGGGCTTGCCGTATCATAGGCCGCTCCCGTTCCGGGGAGGGGTTGGGGTGGGGCAGTGCCGCACGCGAAAGGCCCGGTGAGACGGCCAGGCCCCACCCCCAACCCCTCCCCTGAACGGGAGGGGGTTTTCAGCCATCCAGCTGCGCCAGCCGATCGGCCTCGTCCTGCGCGGCCAGCGCGCCGACCAGCTCGTCCATCTCGCCTTCGAGGATCTCGGGGAGGCGGTGGAGCGTCAGGTTGATCCGGTGATCGGTGACGCGGCCCTGCGGGAAATTATACGTGCGGATGCGCTCCGAGCGATCGCCCGAGCCGACCATCGACTGGCGCGCGCCCGCCCGCGCGGCGTTGAGCCGCTCGCGCTCGGCCTCGTAGAGGCGGGTGCGGAGCACCTTCATCGCCTTGGCCTTGTTCTTGAGCTGCGAGCGCTCGTCCTGCTGGATCACGATCGTGCCGGTCGGCAAATGGGTGATGCGCACCGCCGAATCGGTGGTGTTGACCCCCTGCCCGCCCGGCCCCGAGGCGCGGTAGATGTCGATGCGGAGATCCTTCTCGTCGATCCGGATATCGGCTTCCTCGGCCTCGGGCAGCACCGCGACGGTCGCCGCCGAGGTGTGGATGCGGCCGCCCGCCTCGGTGACCGGGACGCGCTGGACGCGGTGAACCCCGCTCTCGAACTTCAATTTGGCGAACACGCCCGGGCCGGTGACGCTGAGCACGGCCTCCTTGTAGCCGCCGAACTCCGCGTCCGAGGTCGAGATCAGCTCGACCCGCCAGCCCATGCGATCGGCATAGCGCTGGTACATGCGCAGCAGATCGCCGGCGAACAAAGCCGCCTCGTCGCCGCCCACCCCGGCGCGGATCTCGAGCATCGCGGGGCGCTGATCGGCCGCATCGCGCGGCAGCAGCGCCAGCGCCAGCTTGCGATCGGCGACGGCGAGCGCCTCTTGATTGGCGCGCAGCTCCTCCGACGCCATCGCGCGGAGCTCCTCATCGGCGTCCTGCGTCATGTGCTGGAGCGATTCGGCCTCCTGGCGCAGCCGGCGGACCTCGCCCGCGGCGAGCGCGACCGGCTCGAGCTCGGCATATTCCTTGGAGATCTGCACGAACTTGTCGCCCGGCAGGTCGCCGGTCGCCATCTGCGCCTGCAGCTCGTCACGGCGCGCCTCGATCGCGGCGATGCGGTCGGCGGGGATCGAGATCATGACAGCGTCGCCGTCACGGAATCGACGATGACGCTGAACTGGTCCGGATGCGGCGGGGCGTGCAAGGAACGCTCGCCGACATGCACCTGCCCGTCCCGGCGCGACAGCGCAATCGTGTGGGCGGGATCGCTCTTCAGCGCCTTGTCGTAGCGCTTGCGCGGACTGCCGGTGACCACCGCCTCGGCCGAAAAGCCAGCGCGGCGGAGCTTGGCGACGAGCGCGATCGCGGCGAGGGCGAACTCGTCGGCTTCGGCGACCACGGCGATGTCGACGGTCTCCCTCGCCGGCTCCGCGATCAGCATCGCCAGCCGCTCGACGCCTGCCGCCCAGCCGACGCCCGGCGTCTCGGGGCCGCCGAGCGAGCCGATCAGCCCGTCATAGCGCCCGCCGGCGAGCACGGTGCCCTGCGCGCCGAGGCGATCGGTGACGAATTCGAACGCGGTGTGGCGATAATAATCGAGCCCGCGGACGAGACGGCTGTTGCGGGTCCATGCCACCCCCGCCGCATCGAGCCCGTCGGTGACCGCCTTGAAGAAGGACGCCGCCTCTTCGGTGAGGTAGGCGTCGATATCGGGCGCGCTATCGGCGATCGGGCGGTCGCGCGGGTCCTTCGAATCGAGGATGCGCATCGGGTTCTTGTCGAGCCGGAGCTGGCTGTCCTCGGACAGCGCTTCGCGGTGCGCCTCGAAATGCGCGACCAAAGCTGTGCGCCACGCGTCGCGCGTCGCGGCGTCGCCGAGCGTGTTGAGCTGGAGCGTCACGCCCTCGTGGATGCCGAGCTCGTGGAGCAGCTGGTCGGCGAGGACGAGCAGCTCGACGTCCGCCGCGGGCTCGGGCGCGCCGATGATCTCGGCGTCGACTTGGTGGAACTGGCGGAAGCGGCCCTTTTGCGGGCGCTCATAGCGGAACACCGGCCCCGCGGTGACCAGCTTGAGCGGGGCATATTGCTGCCAGCCCTCGGTGATGTAGGCCCGGGCGATGCCGGCGGTGAATTCGGGGCGCAGCGTCAGCGAATCGCCACCGCGATCCTCGAAGCTGTACATCTCCTTCGAGACCACGTCCGAGGTCTCGCCCATCGAGCGGGCGAACACGCCGGTCGCCTCGAACACCGGGATGTCGACGCGCTGGAAGCAATAGAGCCGGCGGACGCGCTCGAACGTGTCGAGCACCTGCGCGAAGCGCCGTTGCTCCTCGCCGAAAATGTCCTGGGTGCCCCGGATCCGCTTGGGGGTTTCGATACGTGCCATTTGGCGGGCGCTTCTAGGGCCTCGCGCGCAGTTGCGCCACTCCCCTTTAAATCGCGCGCGCGACGCCCATATTCCTTACCAAGTTCAACAACATGGAAGGAGGTGATCGAATGTCTCATTGTCACACGCCGTCTGCGGCGCGCACTCGGGCTTCGGTTCGCTCCAGCGGGACTGCCGCCTGAGGCATTGGATATCTGGTCGCTCGCCGCAGCGGCTGACAATGGAAAGGCCGTTTCCCGCAGGGGAAGCGGCCTTTCGTGTATCTGGATCATGTCTGACACAATCTGATACATTTCTTCGCTAGATGGCGCGCAACCGCCTGCCTATGGGCGAGTTTCGGAACTGAACCGCGCCCCTGTCCGAGGGTGTGCTATGAGCGGGTCTGCGAATTGAATCTGAAGCCCTCGAACCTTTCCGGTCGATCGGCCACCGCGCTGGTGGCTGCGGCATTTCTCATCTCCTCGTGCGGCAGCGGCGGCGGCGACGCCCAGAAAAAGGGCGGACGCGGCCAGAGCGGGCCGGCGCAGGTCGGCTATGTCGTCGTCCAGCCGAGCAGCGTGCCGCTGGTCACCGAGCTTTCGGGCCGGGTCACCGCGTTCCAGACCTCCGAGGTGCGGCCGCAGGTCGCCGGGATCGTCCAGCGCCGGCTGTTCACCGAAGGCACGATCGTCCGCGCCGGGCAGACGCTCTACCAGATCGATCCGAGCCTCTATCAGGCGCAGGCGTCGCAGGCGCAGGCCAATCTACAGAGCGCCCGCGCCAGCGCCGAGGCCGCAAAGATCCGCGCCGAGCGCTATCGTCCGCTCGCCAAGATGGAGGCGGTGAGCCAGCAGGACTATACCGACGCCGCCGCGCAGGCGCGCCAGGCCGATGCCGCGGTTGCGCAGAACAACGCGCAGCTGCGCACCGCGCAGATCAACCTGCGCTTCACCCGCGTCCCCGCCCCGATCACCGGCCGGATCGGCCGCTCGCTGGTCACCGAGGGCGCGCTGGTCACCGGCAACCAGGCCGATCCGCTCGCGGTGATCCAGCGGCTCGACCCGATCTTCGTCGACATCCAGCAGTCGAGCGCCGAGATGCTCGCGCTGCGCAAGGCGATGGCGAAGGGCGGCCTGACGCCGGCGAGCGCAACCGTGCGGCTCCGGCTCGAGGATGGCAGCGAATATAGCCAGACCGGGACGGTCGAATTCTCCGAAGTGATGGTCAACGAGAATACCGGGACGGTGACGCTGCGCGCGCGCTTCCCCAATCCCGAGGGCATCTTGCTCCCCGGCATGTTCGCCCGCGCGTCGTTCGCGCAGGCGATCGACCATCAGGCCTTCCTCGTGCCGCAGGCCGGGCTGTCGCGCGATCCGCGCGGCAACGCGACCGTGTGGGTGGTCGGCCCGGGCAACCGCGCGATCGCGCGCACCGTCGTCGCGACGCGCACCGAAGGCGCGAACTGGGTGGTGACGCAAGGCCTCGCGCCGGGCGACAAGGTGATCGTGCAGGGCACTGCGAACCTGCGCCCCGACGCCGAGATCCGGCCCGTCCCCTATACCGAGCCGCAGCGCATCGAGCCGGCCAAGCCCGGCGCGCAGGGCGGACAAGGCGCGCAGGGCGGCGCGGCGAAGAAGGGCGGCTGATCTAGATGTCCCGCGTATTCATCGATCGCCCGATCTTCGCCTGGGTGATCGCGATCATCGTCATGCTGATGGGCGTCGGCGCGATCCTGTCGCTGCCGATCGCGCAATATCCCGACGTCGCCCCGCCCCAGGTCAACATCCGCGCCTCCTATCCCGGCGCCTCGGCGGAGACGGTGCAGAACTCGGTCACCCAGGTGATCGAGCAGCAGCTCACCGGGATCGACGGGCTGATCTATTTCAGCTCGTCCTCGACCTCGCGCGGGCAGGTCAACATCTCGGCGACCTTCGAGAAGGGCACCGATCCCGACATCGCGCAGGTCCAGGTCCAGAACCAGGTCCAGCAGGCGCTGTCGCGCCTGCCGCAGCAAGTGCAGCAGCAGGGGCTGCGCGTCACCAAGTCCAACCCCGACTTCCTGCTGATCGTCGGCGTCTATGACGAGACCGACAAGCGCACCAACCAGGACGTGTCCGATTGGCTCGCCTCGAACCTGCAGGACCCGCTCGCGCGCGTCCCGGGCGTAGGCGACACCAATGTGTTCGGCGCGCCCTATGCGATGCGAATCTGGCTCAACCCCGATCGGCTGACCAGCTTCTCGCTGATGCCGAGCGACGTCATCACCGCGATCCAGAACCAGAATACCGAAGTCGCCGCGGGCGAGATCGGCGGCCAGCCGCAGCCGGCCACGCAGATGCTCAACGCCACCGTGACCGCCCAGTCGCGGCTCCAGACCCCGGCGCAGTTCGAGCAGATCATCCTCAAGACCGAGACCAGCGGCGCCAATGTGCTGCTCAAGGACGTCGCGCGGGTCGAGCTCGGCGCCGAGAGCTACAACGCGGTCAGCCGGGTCAACGGCCATCCCGGCGCAGGCATCGCGATCAGCCTCGCCCCCGGCGCCGACGCGCTCGAGACCGCCGACCTGGTCAAGGCCAAGGTCGACCAGATCGCGCGCGGCTTCCCGGCCGGCTTCAAATACGCCTTCGCCAACGACACCACGGCGTTCATCGAGCTTTCGATCCACGAAGTGGTGAAGACGCTGATCGAGGCGATCATCCTCGTCGTCATCGTGATGTTCATCTTCCTGCAGAGCGTTCGCGCGACGCTGATCCCGTTCGTCGCGGTGCCGGTGGTGCTGCTCGGCACCTTCGCGGTGTTCTACGCGCTCGGCTTCTCGATCAACACGCTCACCCTGTTCGGGCTGGTGCTGGCGATCGGCATGCTCGTCGACGATGCGATCGTCGTGGTCGAGAATGTCGAGCGGCTGATGGAGGAGGATCCCGATCTCTCCCCGCGCGACGCGACGATCAAGTCGATGGAGCAGATCCAGATGGCGCTGGTCGGCATCGCGCTGGTGCTCTCGGCGGTGTTCCTGCCGATGGCGTTCTTCGGCGGATCGACCGGCGTGATCTATCGCCAGTTCTCGGTGACGATCGTCTCGGCGATGGTGCTCTCGGTGCTGGTCGCGCTGATCCTGACGCCGGCGCTCACCGCGACCTTGCTCAAGAAGAAGAGCGAGGAGCATAATGGCTGGGTCGAGCGGCGCTTCCCCGCGGTCGGCGAATTCTTCGGCAAGGCGCGCGACTGGTTCAACCGCAACTTCGACCGCGGCGTCGAGCGCTACACCGGCGCGGTGACGAGGGTCGTCGACCGCAAATGGCTGTTCCTGCTAATCTACGCGCTGGTCTGCGCGCTGCTGGTGCTGATGTTCACGCGGCTGCCCACCGGCTTCCTGCCGACCGAGGATCAGGGCGCGGCATCGGTGCAGTTCCGCCTGCCCGCGGGTGCGACGCAGAGCCGCACGCAGGAAGTGCAGAAGGCGGTCGAGCGCTATTTCATGGAGCAGGAGACGAAGAACACCTCGGTGATGTTCACCGTCACCGGCGGCGGCGGCGGTGGCGGCGCGAGCGGCCAGAACACCGGCCAGGGCTTCATCAATCTCGCCGACTGGTCGTTGCGCCACGGCAAGGAGAATGCCGCCGACGCGATCGTCCAGCGTGCCGCGGGCGCCTTCCGCAACTTCCGCGACGCGCAGGTCTTCGCGCTGGTCCCGCCGGCGATCCGCGGACTCGGCCAGTCGAGCGGCTTCACCATGCAGCTGCAGAATGCCAGCGGCATGTCGCGCGAGCAGTTCCTTGCCGCGCGCGACAAGCTGCTCGCCGCGGCGAATGCCGATCCGGAGCTCGCGCAGGTCCGCCTCTCCGACCTTCCCGACGTCGCGACGCTCAAGGTCGATATCGACCAGCAGAAGCTCTCGGCGCTCGGGCTGAGCCAGGGCGACGTCAACTCGACGCTGTCGACCGCCTGGGGCGGCCGCTACGTCAACGACTTCATCGATCGCGGCCGCGTGAAGCGCGTCTATGTGCAGGGCGATGCGCAGTTCCGCGCTAATCCCGAGAACATCAACGAATGGTTCGTCCGCTCGCGCAGCGGGGAGATGGCGCCCTTCTCCTCGTTCGCGCAGACCAGCTGGGCGACCGCGCCGACCACCATGTCGCGCTTCCAGGGCATTCCCGCCTTCGAGATCCAGGGCCAGGCCGCGCCGGGCACCAGCTCGGGCGAGGCGATGCGCAAGATGGAGACGCTCGCGGCGCAGATCCCCGGCACCAGCGTCGCCTGGTCGGGGCTGTCGTTCCAGGAGCGGCTGTCCTCGGGCCAGGCGCCCTATCTCTACGCGGTGTCACTGCTCGTCGTGTTCCTGTGCCTCGCGGCGCTGTACGAGAGCTGGTCGATCCCGGTGGCGGTGCTGCTGGTGATCCCGCTGGGCCTGATCGGCGCGGTGTTCGCGGTGACGCTGCGCGGGCTGCAGAACGACGTCTATCTGCAGATCGGCCTGCTCACCACCATGGGCCTCGCCGCCAAGAACGCGATCCTGATGATCGAGTTCGCCGAGCGCGCCGAGAAGGAAGGCAAGCGCGTGATCGACGCCGCGATCGAGGCGGCCCGCATCCGGCTCCGCCCGATCCTGATGACCAGCCTCGCCTTCATCTTCGGCGTGATGCCGCTGGCGATCTCGACCGGCGCCGGCGCCAATGCCCGCATCGCGATCGGCACCGCGGTGATCGGCGGCATGCTGACCGCGACGATCCTCGCGATCTTCTACATCCCGCTGTTCTTCGTGCTGGTCCGCCGCGGCGTGCGCGACGGGCTCAAGGCCGCCCGTGCGCGGTTCGGGCGCAACCGGGAGGCGCAGGCATGAGGCATCCCCCCTTCATCACCCCGGCCGACGTGCCGGCGTCCGCTTCGCCGCAATCGAAAGGCCCTCGCCGCTTGTCCGTCCTCCAGCCGCACGGTGGATCCCGGCACAAGGCCGGGATGACGATGGGGGTTATGGCGGCGCTGGCGCTCGCCGGCTGCTCGATGGAGCCGAAATATATCCAGCCGGCCGCGCCGGTGCCGCCGGGCTGGCCGGTCGGCGATGCCTATCTCAGGCAGAGCGAAGCGGCGCTGCCCGCGGTCACCTATCGCGACATCTTCCGCGATGCGCGGCTCCAGAAGCTGATCGAGCAGGCGCTGACCGAGAATCGCGATCTGCGCCTTGCCGCGGCGAACATCCGCGCGGCGCGCGAGCAATATCGCATCCAGCGCGCCGATCGCCTGCCCGACGTCTCGGCGGGCGCCGGCGCCACCGTTTCGGGCGGACAGAGCAGCAATTCCGCGGCCAGTTCGGGATCGGATCCGCGCACGCGGTTCACCGCCGATGTCGGGATCACCGGGTTCGAGCTCGACCTGTTCGGCCGTGTCGCCTCGCTCACCCGCGCCGAGCAGAATCGCTATTTCGCCACCGAAGCCGGCGCGCGGGCGACCTATCTGACGCTGGTCGGCGATATCGCGAGCGCGTGGCTGACCTATGCCGCCGATGCCAGCCTGCTCCAGATCGCGCAGGATACCGCGGCCAATGCCGGGAACAGCGTCCGCCTGACCCGCGCCCGGCTGCAGGGCGGGATCGCGCCGCGCACCGATCTGCGCCAGGCCGAGCAGGTGCTCGAAGGCGCGCGCGCCGATCTCGCCGAGCAGCGCACCGCGCTGGCGCAGGATATCAACGCGCTCCAGCTGCTGGTCGGCGCGCCGATCGATCCGGCGCTGCTGCCCAAATCGCTCGACGAGGCGGCGCCGACGATCGCGGAGCTGCCCGCGGGGGTCGATTCGGGGGTGCTGCTGCGTCGGCCGGACGTGGTTCAGGCCGAATATCAGCTGCGCGCCGCCAATGCCGAGATCGGGGCGGCGCGCGCGGCGCTGTTCCCGCGCATCTCGCTGACCGGGCTGCTCGGGCTGGCGAGCAACGCGCTGACCGGGCTGTTCAGCGGCAGCGGGTTCAACTGGTCGGCCGGCGGCGACGCGAGCTATTCGATCTTCAACGCCGGCGCCGGCAAGGCCAATGTTCGACTGAGCGAGGCGCAGCGCGACGCCGCGGTGGCGAGCTATGAGCGCGCGATCCAGTCGGCGTTCCGCGAAGTCGCCGATGCGCTGGCGCGGCGCGGGACGATCACCGAGCAGCTCCGCGCGACGCAGGCGCAGGAGAGTGCCGCCGCCGATACCTTCCGGCTGGCCGAGGCGCGCTATCGCGGCGGGATCGACACCTTCCTGTCGAGCCTCGACGCGCAGCGCTCGCTCTATTCGGCGCGGCGGACGCTGGTGAACACGCGGCTGGTGCAGGCGAGCAACCTCGTGACGCTGTACCGCACGCTGGGCGGCGATTCGCTGCTGCAGGCGACGCCGCAGGGGCCCGAGACGGTTAGCACCCAGCCCTAGACGGCCGGAATCTCGCAACGCGCGAGATACTCGGCATAGGCCGGCACGCGTGCCGGGAGCGCGGCGAGGCCGGCGCGCATCTCCGCCATCCCCGCCGCTGCAACCTCGGCCGGCACCCCGGCGGCCGAGGGATCGATCGCCTGCGGCAGCACCCCGAGGCCGAGCAACGCGGAGATCCAGATCTCCTCGAGCAGGCTGTCCTCATCCTCGTGGACGAACTGGCCGCGCCGCTCGAACAGCGCGAGGATGCGCGCGAGGCTGTTGGGAACGGCGATCGGCAGGCCGAGGCGAAGATAGTGGAGCGCCTGAAAGTCGCGCATCCGCTCGGCCTCGGCATTGGCGCGGCGGTTATACTCGGCGATCTCGACCGGGTGGCAGTCACGCCCCGGCAGCAGCTCGATCGCGCGCATGATGCCGCTCTGGGCGAGGTGGAGATTGGGCCAGTGCAGCGGATCGAGCGCGACCGCCGCGTCGCCGAGCGCGACGACGTTGTGCGTCCAGGGCGTGCTGCGCCGGCCGGGGCGTATCGCGATCGACTGCCCCTCCCCGCGATCGCCGTGGACGCGGCCGAGGATGGTCTTGCCCGGCAGCGGCGCCGCGAATTGCCAGCCCGCCTGGCCGCCGATGATCGTGTCGGCAGGATCGGCGGCGCTGGCGGGCGCCGCGCCGAGATCGAGCCGATCGAACGGCAGCGTCGCGCTCCAGTCCTCGAAGCCGGGGGCGAGGGCGGCGGCCAGCGGCGCGGCGGGGCCGGACGCGTCGATATAGAGATCGGCCTCGATCCGCCGACCGCCGGCGAGCAGCAGCGCCGCGACGCCGCCATCGGCGCGCCGCTCGATTCCGCCGAACGCCCCCGCGAGGCCAGTCACGCGCAAGGAAGCGGCCAGCGCGGCGAGGGCGGCGCAATAGCGTTCGGAGACGAGCCGCAGCGCATAGTCGAAGGCGGCGAACGGGGTGCCGGGCCGGGGATGGACGAACTTGCCCGCCTCGGCGAGCACGCCGGCCACCGCGTGGCGATGCCAGGCCTCGGCGCGACCTTCGCGACGTGCCCGCGCCCAGAGCTGGTGGAACGCGACGTTGCCCGCGGGCGCGCCGTGCTCGCCATGGACGTGGAACCAGCGCGCGGCACCGGCGGGCCAGTTCTCGAAGCGGAGCCCGAGCCGCGGCACCGCGGCGCCGGCGCGGAGCAGCGTCGCCTCGTCGAGCCCGATGCGCGCGTGGAAGCGGTGGATCGTGCTGGTGCTGCCTGGCAGCCGATCGGCGAGCGCGGCCGGATCGGGCGCGGTCTCGATCACGCTGACCGCAAGCTGCGGCAACGCGCGGGCGAAGGCGGCGGCGGCGGACAGGCCGACGATGCCGCCGCCGAGAATGGCGAGGCTGCGGATCGCGCGATCGCTCATGCCGGCAGCCCCAGCGCGGCACGATGGCCGGGCAGGGTCGCGACCTCGGCGGCGATCTGGCTACGCAGCCGATCGAGCGCCTGCCCGAGCGCGCGCGGATCGGCGGCGTCGACGCGCTGGTCCCAGCCCTGGGGCACCAGCCCCTGCCCGATCATCACCGCGATCCAGCTCGGCGCGAAGAACAGGCCGCGGCTGTAGCGCTGGATTCGCCCGGCGCGACGAAAGAGTTCGATCTTCTCCGCGAGGCTGTCCGGGATCGCCATGTGGCGAACGGCGCGCCAGAACTCCGAATCGTCGCGCGTGCTGGCGTGGTAGTGGAGGATCAGGAAGTCGCGGATCCGGTCATATTCATAGTCGACCTGATCATTGAACGCGTCGCGATCGACCTCCGCGATTCCGCCGATCGGGAACAGCGCGATCAGCTGCTGGATCGCCACCTGGACCAGATAGATGCTCGTCGATTCGAGCGGCTCGAGAAACCCCGAGGCGAGCCCGACCGCGACGACATTGTGCGACCAGCTACGCTTGCGACGCCCGGCGCGGAAGCGCAGCACGCGCGGATCGGCGAGCGGCTCGCCCTCGACCGCGGCGAGGATCGCCGCGGATGCCGCGTCATCGGACAGGTGGGCGCTCGAATAGACATAGCCGTTGCCGACGCGGTGCTGGAGCGGGATGCGCCAGCGCCATCCCGCGGGCATCGCCGTGGCGCGGGTGAGCGGCTCGATCTCGCCCGGCGGCGCGGCGCAGGGCAAGGCCATCGCACGGTCGCAGGGCAGCCAGTGCGACCAATCCTCCCATTCCTCGCCGAGCGCATCGCCGAGCAGCAGGCTGCGAAAGCCCGAGCAATCGACGAACAGATCGCCTTCGATCCGCGTCCCGCTCTCGAGCAGCAGCGCAGCGACGTCGCCGGTCGCGCCGTCGCGCTCGACCGAGACGATCCGGCCCTCGATGCGCGTCACCCCCTGCTCCTCGGCGAAGCTGCGCAGGAACGGGCCGAAGCGCGTCGCGTCGAATTGATAGGCATAGCCATAGCTGGCGAGCAGCGCGTCGGGATCCTCGGCGGGGCGAGCGAAGCGGCGCTGCGCCGCCATCACATTGGCGACCGAATAGTCGGCGATGTCGCCGCCCTGCCCGAGCGCGTGCATCCGCAGCCACCAATGGAGGAAGGGGATGTCGTGGAGCGGCCGACCGAAATCGCCGAACGGGTGGAGATAGCGATCGCCCGGCTTGCCGAAATCGCGGAACTCGATGCCGAGCTTCCAGGTGGCATGGGTCGCCGCCATGAACTCGGCCTCGTCGAGCCCGAGCGTCTCGATGAAGGCGCGCAGATGCGGCAGCGTCGCCTCGCCGACCCCGACGATGCCGATCTCGGCCGATTCGATCAGCGTCACCTCGACCGCGTGCGGCAGCAGCTTCGCGATGGCGGACGCGGCCATCCAGCCGGCGGTGCCGCCGCCGACGATGATCACTCTCTTGCGTGGCTGGTTCACCTCGCCCCCTCTCCGGGCGCGGGTGTAGGCGATTATCGCGTCAGCTCGCCAGTGCCGAAACAAAGGCGCGCGCATTGGCGCCGACCTCGGCCGCGGTGAGGCCCGGCTTGTACAGCGCCGAGCCGAGCCCGAAGCCCTCGGCACCCGCAGCGCGCCACGGGCCCATGGTGTCGGGCGCGATCCCGCCGACGGGCAGCAGGCGCATGTCCCGGGGCAGCACCGCGCGCATCGCCTTGAGGATCGCCGGGCTCGACCCTTCCGCGGGGAAGAGCTTGAGCGCGGTCGCGCCGGCGTCGATCGCGGCGAAGGCCTCGGTGGGCGTGACCACGCCGGGCAGCGAGACCAGCCCGGCCGCGGCGCTGGCGGCGATCACCTTCACATTGGCGTTGGGCGAGATGATCATCGTGCCGCCCGCCGCGGCGACCTGCGCGACCTGCGCCTCGGTGAGCACGGTGCCCGCACCGATCACGGCCTTGCCCGCGAGCCGCTTTGCCAGCCGCGCGATACTGTCGAGCGGATCGGGCGAGTTCATCGGCACTTCGATCAGGGTGAAGCCGGCCTCGACCAGCGCATCGCCGATCCCCTCGACCTCGTGCGGCGCGACGCCGCGCAGGATCGCGATCAGCGGGCAGCGGGCGAAGGCGGCGTCGAAGGCGGCGATATGGGTCATTGTCTCACGATCTCGTTGATTCCCGCGACGAACGCGGCGTGGCTGTCGATCAGATGGGCATTGCGGCCATGCGCTTGAATGGCCGCGGCATAGAGTCCGCCCAGCACCGGATCGGCGAGGATATGGACGGTGTCGTGCGACGAAGTCGCGAGCCGGGCCGCAACGTCGGTGCCGATCAGCAGCCCCGAGGCATAGGACGCCGCATCGGCATCGTCGCGCTGGCCGAGCATCTTGGCCGCACGGATGCCGAACAGCGACGCCGCGAGATCACGGCGCTTGCCGGCCTCGACCCCCTCGAGGAACGCATCGCCGAGCGTGACCTCGCCGCTCAGCTGCGCGGCGAGCAAGCCGTGCTTGCGGAGCAATGCGAACAGCTCGCCGGTCATCGCCGTGACGAAATCGGCGACCTTGCCACCCGCCATCTCGACCCATTTGCAATGCGTGCCGGGCTGGGCGAGCAGCGCATCCGCCGGGACCAGTCCCGCGGCGACGGCCCCGAGCAGCTGGACTTCCTCGCCGCGCATTACATCGGGCCGGCCGTCGATCAGCGTGGAGATCCCCGGCACGATCGCGGTGCGATCGTCGATCCACAGCAGCCCCGCCGCGAGCTCGGCGACGCCGGCGGGCGCGGCGACATAGGGCGCCGGCCGCCAACCGATATTCGATCCGACCATTCCCGCGAGCAGCATCGGCAAGTCGCCGAACCGTTCGCGGATCGCCACTGCCTCGGCGGCGAAGTCCTCCACCGAGGTGACGCCCTTGTCGTCACGCTCGGTGCGGACGACCGCGCCGCCGTCGATCAGGAACACGCGCCGGTTGGTCGTGCCCCAGTCGACGGCGAGGAAGGTGCTGCCGAAGCCCATCACCACCAGGTCGCGTACAGTGCGATGAGGATCAGGATGATGATCACCGCCGCCACGTTGAAGCCCGTGGTGGTGCGGAAGCTGACGCCTTCCATCGTGATCAGATTGCTCTCCGACCGCGCCGGCCGGGCCAGCGACACGATCACCGCAAGGGCGAGCGATGCGAAGAACACGATCATCATGCGGTTCATGAACGGCACGGCGTTGAGCGCTTCGATGCCGCCATATTGGGCGGGGAACCAGAACAGGAAGCTCAGCAGCACCGATGCCACCGCGCCGACCAGCGCCCCTGCCTCGGTCGCGCCCTTCCAGAACAGGCCGAGCAGGAAGATCACGGTGATGCCCGGAGTCACGAAGCCCGAGAATTCCTGGATGTACTGGAACGCCTGATCGAGGCTGCCGAGCAGCGGCCGCGCGGTCGCCATCGCAATGATGATCGAGACCACCGCGGCGATCCGGCCGACGAGCACCAACCTGGTCTCGCGCGCCCGGCTACCCTCGGCGTCTTCGGCCTGGGTCTGCACGCCCTTCATCTTGGCGTAGATGTCGAGCGTGAAGATCGTCGCGATCGAATTGATCTTCGACGCGGTCGACGCGATGATCGCCGCGATCAGCGCCGCGAAGACGAGGCCGAGCAGCCCGGTCGGCAGCAGCGCCATCATCGTCGGATAGGCCTGGTCAGGCTTGGCGAGATCGGGGGCCAGCACCACCGCGGCGATGCCCGGCAGGACGATGATCACCGGCATCAGCAGCTTGAGGAAGCCCGCGAAGATCACGCCCTTCTGCGCCTCGGGCAGGCTCTTCGCCGCCAGCGCGCGCTGGATGATGTACTGGTTGAAGCCCCAATAAGAGAGGTTGGCGATCCACATGCCGCCGACCAGCACGGCGATGCCGGGCAGGTCCTTATAGTGCGGATTGTCCTTCGACAGAATCATGTCGAAATGGCCGGGGACGCGACGCGTGAGCTCGGTAAAGCCGCCGATCAGGCCGGCGTCGCCGCCGATCTTGGTGAGCGTCAGGTACGAGACGACGAGCCCGCCGAGGACGAGCAACGTGACCTGGACGATGTCGGTGAGCGCAACTGCCTTGAGGCCGCCGCGGATCTGATAGAGCAAGGCGAAGGTGCCGAGACCGATCAGCGCGACATCCTGGTTGATGCCGGCGACCTGGGTGACGGCGACCGAGCCGAGCCAGATGATCGAGGTCAGGTTCACGAATACGTAGAGCACGAGCCAGAACACCGCCATCACCGTGCGGATGGTGGGGCCGAACCGCTGTTCGAGGAACTGCGGCATCGTGTAGATCTGGTTCTTGAGGAAGATCGGCAGGAAGAACTTGCCGACGATCAGCAGCGTGAGCGCCGCCATCCACTCATAGGAGGCGATCGCGAGGCCGATGGCATAGCCCGAGCCCGACATTCCGACGATTTGTTCGGCGGAAATATTCGCTGCGATCAGCGATGCGCCGATCGCCCACCAGGGCAGCGACTTGGATGCGAGAAAATAGTCCGACGTATCCTTGGCGTGCCCCGCTTTTTCGCGGCTAACCCATTGCGCCAGGCCGAAAATGCCTATGGCGTAGACGATCACGACAATCAGATCGATGTGCGAGAGACTGGTCATTGGCTTCCTCCCTGCCCCGCGGGAACCGGCGCTGATGCTGCGCTCTCGTGCCCGCCCCGTGCGCCTGACCCGGCGCTGTTGGTTCATTTATCTTATTTATTGGACTTGTCCAGCGCCACCACTCCGCTAACGTATGCGGAACGAATGACGTGGAGAGGGTCCTGACATCGTTGTCGGGGCACATCAAGGGGCGGGAGCCATGGCGAACAACTATCCGGAACTGGGCGTGGAGGATGCACGGCCCCAGCTGGGTCGCAACCTCACCTACGGGATGCTCGACAGTCTCGGCCGCGCGATCGTCACCGGGCGCTACGAGCGTGAGCCCTTTCCCACCGAGGCCGAGCTCGCCAAGCAGCACGGCGTGAGCCGATCGGTGACGCGCGAGGCAGTCAAGATGCTCACCGCCAAGGGCCTGCTGAGCGCGCGGCCGCGCCAAGGCACGGTGGTGCAGCCCGCGACCAACTGGAACCTGTTCGACACCGATGTGCTGCGCTGGCTGCTCGAGCGCCAATTCTCGGTCGATCTGCTCCGCCAGTTCAATCAGCTGCGCGTCGCGATCGAGCCCGAGGCCGCGGCACTGGCGGCGCGCGTCGGCACCCCCGACGAGCTGGCGCGGATCAGCCAGGGGCTCGAGCGGATGGAATTGGCCGAGCAGGGCAATGACGACACGCTCGAGGCCGATATCGCCTTCCACGTCGCGATCCTGCGCGCGTCGGGCAATCCCTTCTACGCGCAGTTCCGCGACGTGGTGGGCACCGCGCTCCGCACCTCGATCCGCTTCACCAATCGGCTCAAGGGCCGCACCGCCAACGTCGCCGATCACGCCGCGGTGCGCGACGCGATCGCGGCGCACGATGCCGAAGGCGCCCGCGCCGCGATGCGCGCGCTGATCGGCGACGTGCTCGACCTGATCGACGATGTCGAGGCGAGCGAGGCCAAGGGCTGAATCCGGCGCGGCTGCGGCGCGCGATCGCGGCGGCGGCCGGCAATCGGGCGACCGGCGAGGCGCTCCGGCCAAAAAATTCAGGTCTCTTATACCATCGATATAAGCCACCGAAAATAAACAGAAATATTCCAGACACACCGCATGGCCGCGGGATAAGTCGCTGGTTTATCGGCACGAAGGCGCCTCGCCCCTCTGCGCGCCTCCTATGATGACAGAGATACCGGTACGCCGAGCCCCGCCTGGGGTGGGTTCGCGAGCGCTTCGTCTTTGGCGGGGCCTGCCGGCGCACTTGTTACTGGAGCCTATGATGTCGTTGCAGAATCTCCCCATCTCCCGAAAGCTGGCCGGGGCCTTCGCCGCGTTGATCGTGATCTTCGCCGGCGTCGGCACGATCGTCTTCTTCAATCTGTCGGCGCTCGCCACCGCGGCCGACGAGAAGGAGCAATCGCTGCGCGCGCTCGAGATCAGCCAGAAGTTGCTGACCGGCGTGCTCGAGCAGCAGAACGCCGCGCGCGGCTTCGCCATCCTCGGCAAGGACGAATTCTTCAAAACCTATCAGGAGAATGGCGAGAAATTCAGCGACACGGTCGCCGAGTTCAAGAAATTCTCGACCTCGGACGAGCAGCATGCGCGCGTCGAACAGCTCGCCGCCAACGTTCAGGAGCTGCGCGGCAAGCTCGATCACATCATCGAGCTGGCGCGCAATCCGGCGACCCGCGGTCAGGCCGGCGAGCTCTCGGGCGTCAAGATGCTCGGCGAGATCCGCCCGCTGATCAAGGACATCGCCAAGGTCCAGGAAGAGCGCGTCCAGCAGCGCATCGTCACCGAGGACGCAGCGGTCGGATCGGCCAAATGGGCGATCTGGCTCGGCGGCGTGTTCGCGCTCGCGGCTTCGGTGCTGTTCGGCTGGCTGCTGTCGCGCGGCATCGCCACCCCCGTCGCGCAGATGACCGGCGTGATGAAGACGCTCGCCAGCGGCGACAACAAGGTCGACGTGCCCGCCACCGATCGCGGCGACGAGATCGGCGACATGGCCAAGGCCGTGCTGGTCTTCCGCGAGCAGGCGGTCGAGAAGGAAAAGTCCGATGCCGCCAAGCGGATCGCCGACGCCGAGCAGCAGCGGGTGGTCGACACGCTCGAGACCAATCTCGGCAAGCTGGCGCAGGGCGACCTGACCAGCGAGATCACCGAAGCCTTCTCGCCTTCCTATGAGTCGGTGAAGGTCAACTTCAACGCCGCGGTGAACGAGCTGCGCAGCCTGATCGGCACCGTGATGGAAAGCGCCGCGACGATCCGCACCGGCTCGGGCGAGATCGCCCAGGCCTCGGAGGACCTCGCGCGTCGCACCGAAGCCAATGCCGCGAGCCTCGAGGAGACTTCGGCCGCGGTGACCCAGATGGACGGCCGCCTCAAGGCGACCGCCAACTCGGCGAGCAGCACCGTCGAACGCGCCGACGGCGCGATCGCCACCGTCGCGGGCGGCCGCACCATCGCCGACGAGGCGGTGCAGGCAATGACCCGCGTCGCGGATTCGGCCAAGGGCATCGACAGCGTGATCGAGGGGCTCGACAAGATCGCCTTCCAGACCCGCGTTCTCGCGATGAACGCCGCGGTCGAGGCCGGTCGCGCCGGTGAAGCAGGCCGTGGCTTCGCGGTCGTTGCCGACCTCGTCTCGGCGCTCGCGATGCGCGCCGAAGAGGAAGCCGGCCGCGCCCGCGACCAGCTCACCGCCACCCAGACCGACATCGTCGCAGCGGTGGAGATGGTCCAGAAGGTCGACGGCGCGCTCGCCAACATCTCGGGCGACGTCGGCGAGGTCCATGCGCTGCTCAACCAGATGGCCACCGACAACCAGGCCCAGTCGACTGCGATCACCCAGATCTCGGTTGCGATCGGGACGATGGACCAGTCGACCCAGCAGAACGCCGCGATGGTCGAAGAGACCTCGGCCGCCGCGCGCAACCTGTCGAGCGAGGTCGCCGCGCTCAGCGAGCAGGCGTCGAAGTTCAACGTCGGCAATGCGTCGCGTCCGGTGACGATCCGCGCCAGCGCCCCGGCCCGCCCGGCCGCGAAGTCGAGCGGCTATGTCTCGCCCGTCAAGGCGCTGCCCGTCACCGCGATGGCCAGCAGCGGCGGGGACGACTGGGCGTCGTTCTAAAACCCGCCGACCAACGATAAAGGGCGTCGCGGCCAGCCCGCGGCGCCCTTTTTATTGTCTCGAGATCCTCCCTCGGGAACCGGGGGAGGTGGCATGCGCAGCATGACGGAGGGGGTCTCTCCCCAAGCGCCCTCATCTGAGGAGAGACCCCCTCCGTCGCCTTCGGCGCCACCTCCCCCGCTTCGCGAGGGAGGATCCAAATGTCAGCGCATCCTGATCGTCTCGATCACGCCGTCGGCGCGATATTCGATCGGCTGGATCGCGATGCGGCGCTCGCCCTGATAGGGGCCGTTGCCGGTCTGCCCTTCCCAGCGATGATAGGCGATGTACCATTTGCCGTCCTTCGGATCCTCGAAGAAGGCGTGATGGCCGGGCCCCCGATAGCGCGTGTCGCCGACCAGCAGCGGCCCGCCATAGCGCCACGGGCCGGTCGGCGAGAGCGCCACGGCATAATGGACCTGATAGTTCGACGCGTTCCACTGCCCGGCCGACCAGGACAGATAATAGATCCCCTTGCGATAATGCATGAAGGCGCCCTCGGTGAAATTGGGCGGGGTATCGACCTTCACTTCATGATCGATGCTGACCATGTCGGGCTTGAGCGCCCAGACGCGCAGCGTCGCGCCGGCGCTGCCGCCGGCATAGAGATAGGGAATCCTCGTTTTCGGATCGACGAACACCGCGGGGTCGATCGCCTCGAAGCCCTTGCCGCCGGTGACCAGCGGCTTGCCGCTGTCGGTGCAGGGGCCCGCCGGCCCCTTGCACACCGCCACGCCGATGCGGCTGGGGGTCGGGTTTTGCGGGCCGACCGAATAATAGAAATACCAGCCGCCATTCGCCGCGACCATGTCGGGCGCCCAGAGGAAATGCCGCGGGGCGCGATCATCATCGGCCCAGGCGATGTCCCTGAGGCGGATCAGCGTCTCGCCCCTGGTCCATTTGGCCTTGTCGGGCGACGACCAGACCGAGAGCCCGTCGCCCCCGGTCGGGTAGATCCAGTAGCGGTCCTCGGCGAAGGCGATGTCGGGGTCGGCGCCGGCGAACACCGACTTGACCTCCTGCGCGGACGCTGCCGGCGGGAGTACCGCCAGCAGCACCGCGAGCAGCATCGCGCCGCGCATTATTTGCCCGACGCCGGCACCACGCCCTTGGGCGCAGACGCCAGACGCTTGATCAGATCGACCTCGGCCTGCCGATAGGGCTTGCCGTCATAGTGCAGGATGTCGTGGAACCAGATCGTCGGCTCCTCGAAGGTATAGGGCTTCTTCCAGCTGTCCCACGGGAAGCGCGTCTGCATCTTCCCGTCGACGAAACCCCAATTGTACATCGCGATGTTGTACTTCTTGCCGAGCGGCAGGCTGTTGTCGAACGTCGAGCCGTTGCCGCGCGCCATATACTCCGTGCACCAGACCGGACGGCCATAGCTGAGCATCTGCTTGGCGCGCTTCTCGAAGGTCTCGGCCCAGCTGTAATCGTGGAAGCTGAGCACGTCGGACTCGCGCAGCTGGATCTTCTCGACCGCGTCGACGCGGTCGATGTCGTCCCAATGCTCGCCGATCCACACGCCCGAAGTGAGCGGCTGGATCGGGTTCGCGCTGCGCGCCGCGGCGAAGAAGCGCGGCAGCAGAAGCGCGACGTACTTGTTCTTGTCCGGCGTCGGCTTGTAGTTGCCGCCGCCACCGTTGTTCGGCTCGTTCCACACGTCCCAGCCGACGACGCGATCGTCGTTGGCGAAGGTGGTGACGACGTCCTTCACATAGGCTTCCAGCTTGCCATATTGCGACGCGTCCTTGAGGCGATCGGCGCCCGGCGACTGCACCGAGCCCGAATTGTGCACCCCCGGAATCGGCGGATGCTGCGGGCCGGCGACGGGATTGGGATCCCAGCAGCTGTCGAAGAAGATCCACAAGGTCTTGATCTTGTGCTTCGACGCGATCGTCATGAACTCGTCCATGCGGCGCTTGAGACCGGCGGCGTCGGTTTCCCAGAGCAAATGATGCAGGTTCACCCGCATCACGTTCATGCCCATCGCCTCGGCCCAGCCCAGCTCGAGATCGATGCGCTGCGGATCCCAGGTCTCGGCCTGGAACATCTCGAGCTGGTTGATCGCGGTGGCCGGCGTGTAGTTGGCACCGACCTGCCAGGGCTGGGTCGCATGCCATTTATTGGCCTGCGCCTTGGTCCACTGGTCGCGCGCGCTGGCGGGCGAGACGCCTGCGACGAGGGCGAGCGCCGTCGCCGAGAGAAGCAAAGTACGACGAATCATCTATTCTCTCCCCGGATCAGCGCTTGGCCGCGGTCGCGCCGCTGCTGAACTTGTAGGTCATCACGTTGCGATAGGTCTGGCCGGGCTGGAGGCGCGCCTCGGGGAAGCCCTTCTGGTTGATCGCATCGGGGAAGATCTGCGGCTCCATCACGATCGCGTCGCCGCCGCGATAGATCTTCTTCGCCTTGCCCGAGAAGGTGCCGTTGAGGAAATTGCCCGAATAGAATTGCAGGCCGGGCTGGTTCGACCAAAGCTCGTAGCTGCGGCCCGAGGCCGGATCCTGGACGCGCGCCATCAGATGCTGGGTCGCGGTGACCTTGCTGCCGATCACCCAATTGTGATCATAGCCGCGGCCATAGACGATCTGCTTGTCGCGGGCATCGCGGACGCGATCGTTGATCACGCGCGGCCGGGTGAAGTCGAACACCGTGCCGGCGACCGGGCGGAACTCGCCGGTCGGGATCAGCGTCTCGTTGACCGGGGTGTAGGTCTTGGCCGGGATGGTGACGACATGCCCCATCGCGCCGTTGGCCGCGCCCTCGCCCGAGAGATTCCAATAGGCGTGGTTGGAGATGTTGACGATCGTCTCCTTGTCGGTGGTCGCGGTGTACTCGATCGTCAGATTGTTGGCTTCGTCGAGCGAGTAGGTGGCGTCGACCGTGAGCGTGCCGGGATAGCCCTGATCGCCGTCGGGGCTGACATAGCGCAGCGTCACCGACGCGGTCGGGCCGTTCTTGACCGAGACGACTTCCCACAGCACCTTGTCGAAGCCCATCGAGCCGCCATGGAGCGAATTGGTGCTGTCGTTTAGCGGCGTCTGATACTGGTGGCCGTTCAGCGTGAAACGGCCGCCATCGATGCGATTGGCGAAGCGGCCGACGGTGGCGCCGATGAAGTTCGGGAATTTGAGATAGCCCTCCATGCTGTCATGGCCGAGCGCGATATCGGCCTTCTTGCCGGCGCGATCGGGCAGGACGAGCGACTGGATCGACGCGCCATAGGCGATGATGTTCGCCGAGACGCCGCGATTGTTGGTGAGCAGCACCGATTCGACCGTGCGGCCGTCGGGCAGCTTGCCGAAGCTGCCGCGCTTCGCGGTGGCGGCATCGGCGGCGGGGGCGGCGATTGCCATGGCGGCGATTACTCCCAGCGCTATCATCGTCTTCATTGTCTCTCTCTCCTCCCAAGCTTGTTCTGATTAATGGCTGTCGCGCGGAATGCCGCGGGTCTGGGCAATGCGCTGGAACTTGACGGCATCCTCGAACACCGCGCCCGTATCGAACTGGCCGACGAGCTTGCGGTGGATCTCCTGCCACGGCGTCTGCGCTTCGGGCACATAATCGATGTCGAGCGCCGCGCGCCGGCGGGCGAGCTCGGCATCGTCGACCAGCACGTCGGCCGTGCGCTTGTTGAGATCGATGCGGATCCGGTCGCCGGTCTGGACGAGCGCGAGCCCGCCGCCGACCGCTGCCTCGGGCGCGGCGTTGAGGATCGACGGCGAGCCGCTGGTGCCCGACTGGCGGCCATCGCCGAGGCACGGCAGCGCATGGACGCCGGCGCGGATCAACGCGACGGGCGGGCGCATGTTGACCACCTCGGCGCCGCCCGGATAGCCGACCGGCCCCGCCCCGCGCATGATCAGGATCGTGTTCTCGTCGATGCCGAGCGCCGGATCGTCGATACGGTGGTGATAATCCTCGGGCCCGTCGAACACGACTGCCTTGCCCTCGAAAGCATCGGGGTCGCCCGGCTTCGAGAGATAGCGCGCGCGGAACTCGTCCGAGATCACGCTGAGCTTCATCACGGCATTGTCGAACAGATTGCCCGACAGGACCGTAAGGCCCGCGGCAGGCTTCATCGGCGCGTCGAGCGGGAAGATCACGTCGGGATCCTCGCATTCGGCACCGCCGACATTGTCGGCAACCGTCCGGCCGTTGGCGGTGAGCGCGCTGCCGTCGATCATCCCGGCGCGGAGCAGCTGCCCCATCACCACCGGCACCCCGCCGGCGCGGTAGAAATCCTCACCGAGATATTTGCCGGCAGGCTGGAGATTGACCACCAGCGGCACATCGGCGCCATGTTCTTCCCAGTCGGCGAGGCTGAGCTCGACGCCGATATGGCGGGCGATCGCGTTCAGATGGATCGGCGCGTTGGTCGAACCGCCGATCGCCGAATTGACCCGGATCGCGTTGAGGAAGGCGGTGCGGGTCAGAATGTCCGACGGCTTGCGGTCGGCATGGACCATCTCGACGATCTGCAGACCGGTGCGATAGGCGTTCTCCTGCCGGTCGCGATAGGGCGCGGGGATCGCGGCCGAGCCGGGCAGCGACATGCCGAGCGCCTCGCACAGCGAGTTCATCGTCGTCGCGGTGCCCATCGTGTTGCACCAGCCGGTCGACGGCGCCGACGAGGCGACGAGCTTGATGAAGCCCTGATAGTCGATCTCGCCCGCGGCGAGCATCTCGCGCGCCTTCCAGACGATCGTCCCCGAGCCGGTGCGCTCGCCCTTGAACCAGCCGTTGAGCATCGGGCCGACCGACAGCGCGATCGACGGGATGTTCACCGTGGCGGCGGCCATCAGGCAGGCGGGCGTGGTCTTGTCGCAGCCGATGGTGAAGACGACGCCGTCCATCGGATAGCCGTAGACCGCCTCGACGAGGCTGAGATATTGCAGGTTGCGATCGAGCCCCGCGGTCGGGCGCTTGCCGGTCTCCTGGATCGGATGCGTGCCGAATTCGAGCGCGATGCCGCCGGCCTCGCGAATGCCTTCCTTGACGCGCTTGGCGAGCTCGAGATGGTGCCGGTTGCACGGCGCGAGATCGCTGCCGGTCTGGGCGATGCCGATGATCGGCTTGCCCGACTGGATCTCCTCGAGGCTGATGCCGAAATTGAGATAGCGCTCGACATAGAGCGCGGTCATGTCGGGATTGGCGGGGTTATCGAACCATGCACGCGACCGCAGGGGCGGACGACCGCCATTCGAACCAGATTCCGCGTCGCTCATTCACCTCTCCGGTGGGGGTAATGCTTTAACAGCGGCGCCGCTTTTTGTTGGCCCCGGCAGCGCCGTGCGGGCTTGATACCGGCAGTGCGCCGCAATAGGAAGAGCATATATATCTTATAAAAGGAAGTTTGAGGATGGCGGAGAGCGGGACGCGGCGGATAAAGCTGGGATTGGTGGGGATCGGCAAGATCGCGCGCGACCAGCATCTCCCCGCGCTGGCGGCGGACGGCCGATTCGAACTGGCGGCGACCGCGAGCCGCCACGCGACGCTCGACGGCGTGCCCGGCTATCACGACATCGGCACGATGATCGCGGGCGGGCACGATCTCGACGCGGTCTCGCTCTGCACTCCGCCCGACGGCCGTTACGAACAGGCGATCACCGCGATCGACGCAGGGCTTCACGTCATGCTCGAAAAGCCGCCGGCGACGACGCTGACCGAGATCGCCGCGCTCGCCGCGCGGGCCAGCGCGAAGGGCGTCGTGCTGTTCACCACTTGGCATTCGCGCGAGGCGGCCGGGGTCGAGCCCGCCAAGGCATGGCTGCAGGGCAAGCGCATCGACGCGGTGCGCATCACGTGGCGCGAGGACATTCGCCGCTGGCATCCCGGGCAGGAATGGATCCTCGCCGCGGGCGGCTTCGGCGTGTTCGATCCGGGCATCAACGCGCTGTCGATCGCGACCAAGATCCTGCCCGAGCCGATGCTGCTCAAATCGGCGTGGATGGAAGTGCCCGAAGGCCGCGCCTCGCCGCTCGCCGCCGAACTCGAGATGCGCAGCGGCAATGCCCGGGTCGACGTGGTGTTCGACTTTCTCCAGACCGGCCCGCAGACCTGGGACATCGAGATCGACACCGACGCCGGCACGCTGCGGCTCGGACTGGGCGGCAGCATCCTGCAGCTTCCCGGCGGCGAGGAGCAAAAGGCGCCCGACCGCGAATATCCACGGCTCTATGCGCGCTTCGCCGAGCTGGTCGCCTCGGGCGAGAGCGATGTCGACGTCCGCCCGCTGCAGATCGTCGCCGACGCCTTCATGATGGCCGAGCGCCGGGTGACCGCGCCCTTCGCTTTCTAGCCATTTTCGCGGGCCGGTCTCACAAGATTGCGCCGGCCCGCGGCGCGCGCCACGATCCAAGATGCCGGGCGCGGCAACTCCCATAGTGTGTCCACACTGTGTCCTTCGCGCCACGCTGTCAGACTATTCGCGCGCGCCGTCTTATTGATATGATTAATCACTTGTCAGTGTCCCGACGCGGCTGCTAGCCGCAACCTGACAGAGAGGCTCGCCAAGAGTCCTGCTCGGAATTCGCCAAGGGGAGGTACGCGCGATGCGCCTGAAATCCATGATTCTTGCTTCTACTTCACTCGTCCTGCTGGCGGGGGCCGCACCGGCTTTCGCCCAGACCGACGCAACGACCGCCGCGCAGGATGCCGCGGCCACCGCAGCCGACACCACGGCGCAGGAAGAAGACATCGTCGTCACCGGTCTGCGTCGCAGCCTCGAGACTTCGCAGCGGATCAAGCGCGAGTCCGAAGGCATCGTCGACGCGATCGTCGCCGAGGACATCGGCAAGCTGCCCGATACCTTCGCCTCGTCGGCGCTCCAGCGCGTTCCCGGCGTCAACGTCACCCGCGGGGGCGGTGAATCGGCGGGCGTCACCGTCCGCGGTCTGCCCAATCTGACCACCACCTATAATGGCCGCGACATCTTCACCGCCGAAGGCCGCTACGTGCAGATCCAGGACTTCCCCGCCGGCACCGTCGCCGCGCTGGAGGTCTACAAGTCGGGCATGGCGAACCAGATCGAAGGCGGCATCGCCGGCGCGGTCAACGTTCGCGGCCGCAAGCCGTTCGACTTTGACGGCTTCGAGCTGTCGGGCTCGCTCAACTATGTCCATTCGGAGCAGGCGCAGCGCGAAGCCCCGAACGGCAATTTGCTGATCAGCGATCGCTGGAACACCGGCATCGGCGAGATGGGCCTGCTGGTGAACGCTTCCTATGTCGGCATCGAGTTCCTCGATTCGACCCGCGAGCAGTCGCTGGTGATCGGCACGACCGACGCAGTCAACGCGCCGGGCAATGCCGGCCTGCGCTTCCCCGACGCACAGGGCAACTTCCTCGGCTATGGCAAGCGCTGGCGCCCGTCGGTCAACGCCGCCTTCCAGTGGAAGCCGACCCCCGAGCTCGAGATCTATGCCGACGGCTTGTTCCAGGGCTTCCGTTCGGAGGATTACAATCGCTGGATGTTCATCCCGATCTTCGGCGGCATGACGCTGTCGAACATCGAGAAGATCCCCGGCACCAACCAGATCTCGTCGATGACCGTCACCAACGCCGTCCGCCCGGACGGCTATGCCGGATCGTTCAACGGCCATACCGACACCTATCAGGGCGGCGGCGGCCTGATCTGGACGCGGGACCGGCTGCGGCTCTCGGCCGACGTCGCCTATACCCAGAGCGAGTATCACACCAGCGTGATGAACGTCGACTATGCGATGGCGAGCTCGCCGGTGCGCAATGTCGTGTTCGACGCCGCGCATGACGGCGGCCCGACCCAGACCTTCGTCAACTTCAACATCAACGATCCCGCCAACTATATCAGCCGCGGCCTCTGGCAGGAGCGGCTGAAGGTCAACGGCAAGGACTGGCAGGCACGCACCGACCTGTCCTACGATCTCGACCTCGGCTTCCTGAAGCGGATCGACGTCGGCCTGCGCTACACCAACCGCAAGGCCGGCCGCGACCTCGGCAACCTCTACATCAACAACGAGGGCGCCCGCGTTCCGCTGACGTCGCTGCCCGGGCTCGACGTGCGTTCGACCCAGCCCGGCTTCCAGTTCAACAACGTCCAGCCGAACGTCTTCTTCGCCACGCCGACGCGCGACAGCATCCGTGACAGCATCACCGAGCTGCGCACGTTCTTCGGGGTGCCGGCTGGTATGCCTCCCTATAATCCGGCCGAAAATTTCCGCGCCAACGAGAAGACCTACACTGCCTATGGGCAGATCAAGTACGGCTTCGATCTCGGCGGTACGGTGGTGGACGGCCTGGTCGGTCTGCGCGCCGTCAAGACCAAGCTGAACATCGACGGCTTCTCGCGTGTCGAGGCAACCGGCGGCGCGGTCACGTTCCCGGCGATCAGCGCCGAGAGCGAATATACCGACTATCTGCCCAACGTCAGCGCGCGTATCGGCCTCACCGATAAGCTCCAGGCGCGTCTCGCCTTCACCAAGACGCGTACCCGACCGAACTTCTTCGATCTTCGTCCGAACACCTCGCTGGGCCAGCCGGTCATCCTCGCGCCGGGCGACACCTGCCTCGATCCCGCGAACGCCAGCTCGGCAGTCTGCGTCGAGCGCCTGCGCCGCGGCGGTTCGGCCGGTAACCCCGACCTGAAGCCGCTGAGCTCGAAGAACTACGACGTGAGCCTCGAATATTATTTCTCGCGGACGGGCTCGGTCACGGCGGCGGTCTTCCGCCACGATGCCGAGGGCTTCCTCGCCACGGTTGACGATCGCAGCCAGGCTGGTCTGCGCATCGCGCGGCCGGTGAATCTCGGCAAGACCCGCCTGCAGGGCGCGGAAGTCACCTTCACCAGCTTCCTCGATATCGATGGGCTGCCCGAGTGGATGAAGGGCTTCGGGCTCCAGGCCAACGGCACCTATATCGATGCCAAGGGCGATCTTCAGCCGAACTTCGCGGCAACGCTGAACAACGAGCAGCAGCCGTTCCCGGGTGTGTCGAAATGGTCGTACAACCTCGTCGCGCTCTACGAGAAGCCGCAATTCTCGGCGCGTCTCGCCTACAATTATCGCTCGAAGTTCGTGAACTATTACAGCCTCGAAGCGCTGGATCCGACTGCGCACGCGATTACCGAGCGGGGCCGCGGCCAGGTCGACTTCTCGACCTCGATCACCCCGATCCCGAACATCACGCTGGCCTTCGACATCGTGAACGTGCTCGGCAATCCGCTCCAGCGCGATCGCGCCTACAATCTCGACGGCGACAGCTTTGCCCGGCAGATCCTGTATCTCGAGCGCAGCTACTCGCTCGGCGTGCGCTTCCGCTTCTGAGCGAAGTCCGCAGCAAGGCATGACGGAGGCCGGAGGACGCAAGTCCTCCGGCCTTCTTCTTTTCAGGCCCGGCTTTGCTATGACCCCTCAAAAGAGGGGATCCGAATGTCGCTGCGCACCGCATTGCTTCTGCTCGCCGCCGCCCTGGGCGCGCTGCCCGGCGCGGCGCTCGCCCAGGTGCCGGCGGACGCGCGCCCGCGCGCCGCGATCGACACGGCGACCAGCCTCGCACGCTGGCAGCTCGCGCGAATGCACGACACCAGCCACATCTCCCGCGTCGGCGGTGAGACGGGCAACCCGCGCGCATGGGAGCAGGCGGCGTTCTGGGTCGGCATGACCGCACTCGCCGATCACGGCGCGCCGGCAGATATCGGCAAGGCGATCCTCGAGATGGGCGCCGCCAACCAGTGGCAGCCCGGCCGCCTGCCCTTCTTCGCCGACGATCACGCGATCACCCAAAGTTACCTCTGGGCGGCAGAGCACGGCGCCGGCGGGGCCCCGGTGCAGGCGGTGCGCCGCGTCTTCGACAACGTGATCGCCAACGCGCCCCGCGTCACCCTCGCCTTCGTCGTGCCCGAGAAAGGCGGCTATGGCGCCACCGAATGCCTCGCGCGCTGGTGCTGGTGCGACGCGCTGTTCATGGCGCCGCCGGCGATGCTCGAACTGTCGAACCAGACCGGCGATCGGCGCTACCGCGATTATGCGCTGCGCGAGATCTGGGCGACGACCAACTTCCTCTACGACCCCGCCGAACGGCTGTTCTACCGCGACAGCCGCTTCTTCGACCGCCGCGACACCAAGGGCCGGAAGATGTTCTGGAGCCGCGGCAATGGCTGGGTCCTCGCCGGGCTCGCGCGGATGATCCCGATGCTGGCCAAGGGCGATCCCGAGCGGAAGAAGCTCGAGGCGCTGTTCGTCGAGATGGCGGCGAGGGTGAAGGCAGTGCAGAAGCCCGACGGCTATTGGGCCCCCTCGCTGCTCGCCGCCGAGGACTCGCCGCCCGAATCGAGCGGCACCGGCTTCTTCACCTATGCCCTCGCTTGGGGCGTGAAGGCGGGCCTCTTGCCCCGCGCCGAATATGTGCCGGCGATCCGCAAGGGCTGGTCGGCACTGGGCCGCGCGATCCAGCCCGACGGGCGGCTCGGCTATGTCCAGCAAGTCAGCGACCGTCCCGAGCAGGTGCTTGCCACCGATACCCAATATTATGGCGTCGGCGCCTTCCTGCTCGCCGCGAGCGCAGTCGCCGATCTGAAGCTCGATTGATGCTCCGGCTGCTGGCGCCGCTCGCGCTGGTCTGCGCAGCACCGGCGGCGGCGCAGAAGATCGAGGCGGTGGACCGGGTCTGGGCGGGGCACGACGTCCCCTACGCGCTCGTGGTGACCGTGGATCGCGTCTATGTCGGCTATTACGACGCCGCGCGCCAGTTGAGCGTCGCCAGCCGGCTGCGGGGTTCGGCGTGGTGGACCTATACGAAGCTGCCGAGCTGGGTCGGCTGGGACAGCCACAACAGCATCGCCATGGCCGTCGACGCGGCCGGCCAGCTCCATGTCACGGCGAATATGCACAATGACCCGCTGGTCTATTTCCGCACCGGCACCGCCGGCGACGTGCGGACGCTGGCGCGGGTGCCGGTGATGGTCGACGCCACCGCCGAGCGGAGCATGACCTATCCCGTATTCCTCAAGGATGCGGGCGGCCGGCTGATCTTCCATTATCGCGACGGCGGCAGCGGGCGTGGGCGCGAGATCTACAATGCGTTCGACGGCGGCGCGTGGCGGCGGCTGACCGATGCGCCGCTGGTCGATGGCGAGGGCAAGCGCAGCGCCTATTTCGTCGGCCCGGTGGCGGGCGCCGACGGCTGGTTCCACCTCGCCTGGGTGTGGCGCGACACCCCCGACGCCGCGACCAACCACGACCTCAGCTATGCGCGCAGCCGCGACCTGCTGCGCTGGGAGCGTTCGGACGGCACGCCCCTGCCCCTGCCGATCCGGCTCGGCGACGCCGAGGTGATCGATCCGGTTCCGGCGCGCGGCGGCATGATCAACAACAACACGCCGATCGGCTTCGACGCCGCCGGACGGCCGGTGATCGCGTTCCACAAGTTCGACCCCGAAGGAAATACGCAGGTCTTCGTCGCGCGGCGGACGGACAAGGGCTGGCGAGTCGCGCAGGCGAGCGACTGGCCGGGCTTTCGCTGGGACTTCGGCGGGATGGGATCGCTCGACTTCCGGCTGCGCGTCGCGGCGCCGCTAGCCGAGGGCAAGAGGCTGGTGGTGCCGGTGGTGCGCGACGGCAAGCCGATCGATCTGCTGCTCGACGGCGCGACGCTGGCGCGGATCGGCGAGCGGCCGCGCGTGACGCTGGCGAAACGGCTGGGGGAACGGATCGCGGTGCCGGTGGGGATGCAGCTCAATACCCTCGAGGACGCCTCGGGAATCGCCATCGCCTGGCCGACGCTCCCGGCGAACCGGGATGTGCCGCGCGAAACCGTGCCCGAGCCGCAGGTGCTGCGACTGGCGTTGCCGGAGTAATCGATCCTCCCCCGGAGGGGGAGGTGGCAGCCGCAGGCTGACGGAGGGGTATTCTTACCGGGCGACGCCGCTCGCGGCGACTACCCCTCCACCGCTTCGCGGTCCCCCCTCCCCCTCCGGGGGAGGATCTGGATTCAGCACTCCACCCGACGCTCGCTCGGCGTGTGCGGCTGGACGCACGGATGAGTCGGATAGGCTTCGAGATCGAGCTCGGTCGCCTCGCGCACCACTTCGACCCGGTCGCCCACATCCTTCATCTCGTAGAGCTTGCCGAGCGCCATGGTGAAGGGCCGGTGGAGCACCATCATCAGCCGCCCGTCGAACGCGCGGAACAGCATGCCGTGGCCGCTGTCGCGCCGGACCAGCGGATCGAGCTGCTCCCATGGCCCATCGAGGTTGCCCGATTTCGAGCGCGCGATCCCCTGGACATAGCCGCGCTCGCCATAGCTCGACCACAGCATCACCAGCGTGCCGGCGGCGGTGCGATGGAATTCGGGGCCGTCGGTGACCCAGACGCTGTCGCCATCGGCCTGGCGCTGGCCCTTCGCCCAGCCCGCCTCATTGGCACGGAACAGCACTCGCGGCGCACCCGCAGCCGAAAGATCGTCGTTGAGCGGGATCGCCTCGATCGTCCCCACCGTGGTCTGCAGCCATTCATGCGCATAGACGAGCCACGGCTTGCCCGCGGTATCGACGTACAGCGTGCCGTCGAGCGTCATCAGGTCCTTCGGCGCGATCGGCTCGCCGTTGCGCACCGCGCGGTATGGGCCGTCGACCTTGTCGGCGACCGCGAGGATGGTGCCGCGGCGATAGGGCTTGCGCTTGCCCTCGGGCGGCAGCGTCGCGGCTTCGTCGTGGAAGGTGGTGAACAGGTACCATTTCCCCTTCCATGCATGGACTTCGGGCGCCCAGGCGCCGCCCTTGGCCCAGATCCCCTCGGGGAGCGCGAACACCACGCGCGGGCGGGTCCAGCGCTTCAGATCCTTGCTGGTATAGACCATCGTCCCGAGCCGCCGATCGCCGGTCATCGCCGCCTCGTTGCGGGTGAACAGATAATAGGTCTGCGACGCCTTGTCGGCGACGATGAACGGATCGTGGAGCTGCATCTGCGGCAGCAGCAGCGACGCCTCGACGGGCTTTTGCTGCGCAGCGACCGGAGCCGCCGCAAGCGCGGCCAGCGCCGCCATCAGCGGCTTTACCCGCATCACGCCGCCGCCCGCGCCGCTGCGATCTCCTCGAGCGACTTGCCTTCGTTGCGCGGCGCCCAGATCAGCCCGATCACCCCCGAGGCGACGAGGAAGCCGGTGAGGATCCATGCCAGCGTGGTGAAGTCGTGCGCGGCGAGCGTGGGCACCGCGAGGCTCCAGATGCCGAGCCCGATGCGGACGATCGCGAAGGTGGCGCCCTGCGCGGTCGAGCGGATCGCGGTCGGGAAGAGCTCGGCCGACCAGAGCTGGAAGAAGCTCTGCGCGCCGAAGCCGCCGGCGATGCCCATGATGATGACATGGAGGATGACGATCTCGAGCTTGAACCCGAAGATCGCCAGCAGCGCCATGCCGACGACGTGCATCGCTGCCGAGATGCCGAACAGCAGCCGCTGGTTCACCCGATCCGACAGCGTCATGAAGATCGTCAGGATCGAGATCATCCCGATCAGGAAGTAACTCGCCGGGAGCATCGTCGCGGTCCATGCCGGCAGATTGTTCTGCGCGATCAGATAGGGCGTGAAGAAGCCGTTATAGCCCGCCCAGAGGTTCCACAGCCCGTACATCGCGGCGAGGAACAGCATCGCGCCGAGATAGCGCGGGCTGAACAGCTCGCGCCAGTTCTGGCTGAGCGCCTGCCCGGCGCTCTCGGCCTGCGCCTCTTCCCAGCGCTGCGATTCACGCATCCGCGAGCGCAGGAAGGTGAGCGCGATCGCGAGGATGGCGAGGTGCGCGAACAGCCAGCGGATGCCGGTGATCCCCCAGGGCTGAAGGAAATAGGCGGCGACGAGCACCGCGACCGGGCCGAGATACCAGAGCATCTGCGCGACGCCCGAATGCGCGCCGCGCTGGTCGTCGGGCGCCTGCTCGGCGATCAGCGACCATGAGGCGGGGATGTCGGCGCCGACCGCGAGGCCGACGAGCACGAAGCCGAGCACGATCATCCATGGCTGCGAGGCGAAGATCAGGAAGAGCATGCCGAACGCGTAGAACAGCATGTCGTACTGGTAGATCTTCTTGCGCCCGAACTTGTCGCACAGGATGCCGCCGATCAGCGCGCCGACGCCGGCCGAGATCGCATTGGCGCTGAACGCGCCGATCAGCCCGATGAAGCTATCGGAAAGCCCGTAGATTTCCTTCCACAGCGCCAGCGCGACAGAGCCCGCGACGATGCTGCCCGCATCGATATAATTGGCGAGGCCCGCGAGGATGGTATCGCGCCACTTGTGATCCTGCGTCTCGCTCACATTCCCTCCCTAGATATCCAGCCCGAGCCGGTAGATGCGGTCGGCGTTGCGCCCCCAGAGCGCGCGGCGCTCGCCGTCGCTGAAGTCCGCGGTGATCGCGTCATAGGCATCGAGATGCTGCGCGAAGCTGCCGAATAGCTTGTCGGTCGGGAAATCGCTGGCGAACATCGCGCGATCGGTGCCGAACAGGTCGATCGCCTCGAGGATATAGGCCCGTGCCTGATCGACGCTCCATGGCCGGTGCGTGAAACCCATTCCCGAGAGCTTGGTCGCGACATTGGGCAGCGCGGCGAGCGCGGCCATGCCGGCGCGCCATTGCTCCCATTCGCCGGGCACCGCCATGCCGGCGTGATTGATGATGATTTGCGTTTCGGGGTGCTGCGCGATCAGCTTCGCGAGCCCCGGAAACTGGCCGGGATAGGCCTGGAGATCGAAGCTCAGCTGGTATTTGCCGAGCAAGGCGAAGCCGCGCGCCCAGGCTTCGTCCTGCGTGACGTCGCGCGGCGTGTAGCTGCGGCGCGGATCGGCATGCCAGTTGACGATATGGCGGATGCCGCGGACGGCGTGGTGCGCGGCGTGCGCGTCGAGCAGCGCCTCGACGCCGGGATCGTCGAGCGCGGCGAAGGCGACGATCGCATTGGGCATGCCGCGCGCGTCGTGCAGGCCCTGCAGCCACGCGGTCTCGGCGAGCGCGGCACTGGCGTCGGCGCCGGCATCGACATGGACGATGCCGCGCACGTCCCAACCCTCGGCATCCGCAAGATAATCGTCGAGCAGATAGGTCCTGGCGATCGGCGCGACGCTGCCGTTGGGGCCGTCATCGGCGAAGGGCGGCGTCAGCCAGGGATAGGCGATGCGATCGAGGTCCCAGAGATGCGCATGGGCATCGATGAACGGCAGATCGCGCGCCATTGGTCCTCCAATTCCTCCCCCAGCTCGCCTGGGGGAGGGGGACCGCGCCGCGCAGCGGCGTGGTGGAGGGGCGGCGACGCAGTCGCCGGAGCCCGCTCCGCAAATACGCCGCTACGCGGCGCCCCTCCACCATGCTGCGCATGGTCCCCCTCCCCGAGCAAGCTCGGGGAGGATATGGTTCAGTACGTCGTCCGCCCCCCCGAGGTGTCGAAGGTCGACGCCGTGGTGAAGCTGCATTCCTCGCTCGCCATGAACAGGATCATCGCGGCGCTCTCCTCGGCCTCGCCGAGGCGGCCCATCGGGATTTTCGAGCGCATGTAATCGACCTGGCTCGCGGGGAGCTGATCGAGGATCGGGCTCTCGAAGGTCGCCGGGGTCAGCGCGTTGGCGATGATGCCCTTGCCCGCCAGCTCCTTGCCGAGCGATTTGGTGAGGCCGATCACGCCCGCCTTGGAGGCCGAATAGGCCGAGGCATTGGGATTGCCTTCCTTGCCGGCGACCGAGGCGACGTTGACGATGCGGCCATAGCCGTTCGCCAGCATGTGCGGGACGACCGAACGGCAGCAATAGAACAGGCCGTTGAGGTTGATCGCGATCACGCTCGCCCAGCTGTCGAGCGGGTATTCGTGGACCGGCGCGGTGGCGCCGGTGATGCCCGCCGAACAGACGAGCACGTCGACCCGGCCGAGCGCCCTGGCGGTCTCGTCGGCGGCAGCGGCGACCGCGGCAGCGTTCGAAACGTCGATCGCGGCGGTGTGCGTCGCGCCGACCTCGGCGGCTGCTTCGGCGATTGCGTCAGCGTTGACATCCCACAGGGCGACCTTGCCGCCCTCGGCGACGAAGCGCCTCGCGACGGCGCGGCCGAGCCCGGAAGCGCCGCCGGTGATGATCGCGGTGCGGCCCGCGAAGCGATCCGGATAGAGCGTCAAGCGCGTGCCTCCGACCAGGCGACGAATTCCTGGCGCTGCTCGCCGAGCTTCTCGATGCCCAGCGTCACGACGTCGCCGGCCTTGAGATACCAGGGCTCGGGCTTCTGGCCGAGACCCACGCCGGGCGGCGTGCCGGTGGTGATCACGTCACCCGGCTCGAGGATCATGAACTGCGAGAGATAGGCGATGATCTGCGCGACGGTGAAGATCATCGTCTTCGTCGATCCGTCCTGCTTGCGCTCGCCGTTGACGTCGAGCCACATCGACAGGTTCTGCGGATCGCCGACCTCGTCGGCGGTGACCAGCCACGGGCCGATCGGGCCGAAGGTCGGAAAGCCCTTGCCTTTGTCCCAGGTCGCGCCGCGCTCGGTCTGCCAGTGGCGCTCGGAGATGTCGTCGATCACGCAATAGCCGGCGACATGGCTCAGCGCGTCCGCTTCCGACACATAGGAAGCGCGCTTGCCGATGATCACGCCCAGCTCGACTTCCCAGTCGGTCTTCTTCGAATCCCTGGGGATCGTCACCGGATCGTTCGGGCCCTGGATGCAGGTGACCCACTTCTGGAACACCACCGGCTCTTCCGGGATCGGCAGGTTCGATTCGGCGGCGTGATCGGCGAAGTTGAGCCCGATCGCGACGAACTGGCGCGTGCCGGTGACGCAGGCGCCGTAGCGCGGATTGCCCTCGACCTTGGGCAGCGACGCCGGATCGATCGCCGCGAGCCTGGCCAGCCCGTCGGGCGAGATCTCGGCGGGGCCCACATCGGCGATGACGCCGGACAGGTCGCGGATCGCGCCCTCGGCGTCGATCAATCCGGGGCGCTCGCTTCCGGTGGGTCCAAATCGGCAGAGTTTCATGGGGGTCGGTCTCTCGCTTTTAGTGCGTGTAAGGGCGGTGCATCGGCAGATCGCGATTGAGCTCGACCCCGAAGCCGGGCTTGTCGAGCGCGCTCACGTGCAGGCGCCCGTTCACGGGCACCGGCTCGCCGATCAATTGCGGGTGGAACATCGGGACGACCTCGGTCGGGCCCGGGTGCATCATCAGGAACTCGGCGAAGGGCGAGTTATGCCGGGTGATGACGAAGTGATAGCTGTACACGCTCGAGCCGTGCGGAATCATCAGCACGCCCTTGCTGTCGGCGTAATTGGCGATCTTGATCAGCTCGGTGACGCCGCCGCACCAGCCGACATCGGGCTGGATGATGTCGCAGCAATCCATGTCCATCAGCATGCGGAAGCCCCAGCGGGTCGCCTCGTGCTCGCCGGTGGTGACGAGCAGGCCCTTGGGGGCGTTCTGCTTGAGCGCGGCATAGGCCCAGTAATCGTCGGGGCTGAGCGCCTCCTCGATCCATTTGAGCCCGCACTCATTGTACGCGCGGTGCGCGAGCCGGGTGGCGTAGTCGAGGTCGAGGCTCATCCAGCAATCGAGCATCAGCCAGAAATCGTCGCCGACCTTGGCGCGCATGTCGGCCAGTTCGGCGATGTTCTTGTGCAGCCCCTCGAGGCCCTCGGCCGGGCCGTGATGCAGCGGCAGCTTGCCGCCGATGAAGCCCAGTTCCTTGGCCACGTCCGGCCGAGCCCCGGTCGCGTAGAACTGCAGCTCGTCGCGCACCGCGCCGCCGAGCATCTGATAGACCGGCTCGCCGCGCAGCTTGCCGAGCAGATCCCACAGCGCGAGGTCGACGCCGGAGATGGCGTTCACCACCAGCCCCTTGCGGCCATAATATTGCGTCGAGAAGTACATCTGGTCCCAGATCTTCTCGACCTCGCGGGGATCGCGGCCCTCGAGGAAGCGCGCGAGATGCTTCTCGACGATGAACGCCGCGGGCTCGCCGCCGGTGGTCACCGCGAAGCCGATCGTGCCGTCCTCGGCCTCGATCTCGACGATCAGCGTGCCGAGCACGTTGATCCCGAAGCTCTGCCGCGACTGGCGATATTCGGGATAGCGCGCCATCGGCGTGGCGATGTGGTTGTCGATCCAATGGCCTTCGCCCTGATCGTGATAGTCGGCGCCGCCGCCGCGGACGGTGAAGGCACGAACGTGCTTGATCTTCGAAAGGCCGGCTGCCGCCACGTCGACTGATCCCTTTTGCAGCAAACGTACCACATCCGGGTACGCCGCCTGATAATGTGAAAAAATGCGAGCAACGCATACCATCATGTGATACGCCGCGCCGCAATGCCTTGATGAACGGGTCCGGTGGTAGCCGAAATGCTCCGCCGCTTCGCACCCCTCCTGATGCTTTACTTTCTCACTTTATGGGATAGGATGTTACGAGATGAGACGCGACACGTCAAACGCTGAATCGGATCCGGCCGAGAAGAAAGCCGGGCCCAAGGTGCAGGGCAGCCAAACGCTGATCCGCGGGCTCGACATGCTCGACAAGGTGATCGACGGCCCGATCAAGCTCGCCGAGCTCTCGGCGCGCATGGGGCTGACGCGCTCGACCACGCACCGCCTCGCCAACGCGCTGATCGATCGGGGCTTCCTCACCTATCTGCCGCGCGACGGCTATCAGCTCGGCCCGAAACTCATTCAGCTCGGCTTCCTCGCGCAGAGCCAGGCCGACATCGTCCAGATCGCGCGCCCGCGCATGGAGGAGCTCGCCACCCGCACCGAGGACACGGTGCATCTCGGCCGGCTCGACGGCGAGCTCGCGCTCTATCTCGACAAGATCCCCGGGCGGCGGCGCGTCGAGATCTCGAGCCGGATCGGCGATCGCCAGCCGCTCACCTCGACCGGGCTCGGCAAGGCGCTGCTGATCGACGGCAACGAAGCCGAGTGGGAGCGCATCTTCCAGAGCGACCAGGCACAGGGCGCGCCGCGCGCCGACCGCGAGACGTGGTTCGAGCGGATGCGCGGCTATGCCGAGGCGGGCCATGCCTATGACCTCGAGGAGAATGAGGATCTGATCCGCTGCGTCGCCGCGCCGGTGCGCGACGTTTCCGGCAAGATCGTCGCCGCGATCAGCGTGTCGAGCGCGGCGCAATATATGGATGACGAGCGGATGGCCGAGCTGAGCTCGGAAGTCCGCGACACCGCGCAGCAGATCAGCACCGATCTGGGCTGGAGCCCCGATGTGCGCCCGCCGCGCCGTTCACGCAGATAATTGACCCCGGGAGAGTGAAGTGAAGCTGTTGGAAGGCAAGACCGTGCTCGTCACGGGCGCATCGACGGGCATCGGCCGCGCGGCGGCGGTGGGCGCGGCGAAGGCGGGCGCGGACGTGGTGATCAACTATCACAGCCGCGACGCCGATGCCGCGGCCTGCGTCGCCGAGATCGAGGCAGCTGGCCAGCGCGGGCTCGCGGTCAAGGGCGACGTCGCCGCACCCGAGACCGCGACCGAATTCGTGCGCAAGGCAGTCGAGGCGTTCGGCAAGGTCGACGTGATGGTTTCCAACGCCGGCATCTGCCCCTTCCACAGCTTCCTCGACATGCCGGTCGAGACGGTCCAACGGACGATGCAGGTCAACCTGCTCGGCGGCTATTTCATGTGCCAGGCCGCGGCCAACCAGATGGTGCAGCAGGGCCATGGCGGCGCGCTGATCGCGGTCTCGTCGATCTCGGCGCTGGTCGGCGGCGAGTATCAGACGCACTACACCCCGACCAAGGCGGGGCTCCACTCGCTGATGCAATCGACTGCGATCGCGCTGGGCAGGCACAATATCCGCTGCAACTCGGTGCTGCCCGGCACGATCCTGACCGAGATCAACAAGGACGATCTCGCCGACCAGGAGAAGCGCAAGTACATGGAGGGCCGCATCCCGCTCGGCCGGCTCGGCGAGGCCGAGGATCTTGCCGGCCCGATCGTCTTCCTCGCTTCGGACATGGCCGCCTATGTCACCGGTGCGGCGCTGCTCGTCGACGGCGGCGCCTTCGTGAACCTGCAGTGAGGGCGCTGCTCGCCGCGGGTGCGGCACTGCTCGCCACCGCGCTGCCCGCGCACGCCCAGCAGCGCATCCTGATCGCCAGCGATTCGACCGCGGCCAACTATGGCGCGGACAAATATCCGCAGACCGGCTGGGGGATGATGCTCAAATGCGGACTGCAGCCCGATGTCGAGGTGATCAACCGCGCGGTCGGCGGGCGGAGCACGCGCACCTTCCTCTCCGAAGGCAAATGGGACGCGCTGCTCGCCGAGGCGAAGCCGGGCGATGTCGTGCTGATCCAGTTCGGCCATAACGACGCGACCGCCTCGCGCCCCGAACGCTATGCCCCCGCGGCGACGCTCTATCGCGACAATCTGCTGCGGATGATCTGGGAATCGCGCGGGCACGGACTGATCCCGGTGCTGGTCACGCCCCCCGCGCGCCGCTCATTCGACGGCGCCCGCGCCAAGGCCGACTTCGCGGCATATTCGCAGGTCGAGCGCGAGCTGGTGGCGAGCACCAACACCCCGCTGATCGATCTCGAGGCGCGCTCGCTCGATCTGGTCAGTGGCGCCGGCGAGGCGGGCGCGAGGAAATATTATCTCCACTACACCCCGGCTGACAAGCTCACCGCCTTCCCCAACGGGATCGCCGACGACACCCATTTCAGCGAGCTCGGCGCCCGCGCGATGGCCAATCTGGTCGCGCAGGAATTGAAGGGGCTGAAGGTGCCGGTGGCCGAGAAGGTCCTCGCCGAGCGCCCTGACCTCGTCCGCACCCGCCCGCTCGGCAGCTTCGCCTGCCATTGAGCCGATCCCCGGCGCATCTCCGCGCCGGTCCGGATCGATCACGCGGCGCGCAGGTGGCGCGCAAATTGACACCGGTGGCATAGTCGCGCACCCTCTCGTATGACGACTCGTGTCTGAAGTGTGACCGAAACCCCACATTGGTCGGACAAATGGCAAAAGGGGGATTGGCGGGACCCTTTAGTTGCGTCATATATAGTGGGATACAAGAACAAGAAATGAGACCGATCAGCGCGCAAAGCGCGGCGGTCACGCGGGACCAGAGGAGGGGATTAGCATGAGGCTTGTTTCGTATTCGCGCGTTCGTGGCGCCGGGATTTCGGCGTCCGCGCTGGCTGTAGCGCTGGCCTGGGCACCGGTAGCGATGGCGCAGGATGCGCCCGCCGCCGACGCCGCCGCGCAGGACACCCCCGCGGCAACCGACGAAGGCGAGATCGTCGTCCAGGGCTTCCGCGCATCGCTCAACAGCGCGCTCAACCAGAAGCGCGAAGAGACCGCCGCGGTCGACTCGATCGTCGCCGAGGACATCGGCAAGTTCCCCGATTCGAACCTCGCTGAATCGATGCAGCGCATTCCGGGCGTGGCCCTGTCGCGCGGCGACGGCGGCGAGGGCCGCAACATCGCGGTGCGCGGCCTCGGCGCGCAGTTCACCCGCGTCCGCATCAACGGCATGGAAGGCAGCTCGCAGACCGGCTCGTCGGATATCTACGGCGCCGGCAATTCGGGCCGCAGCTTCGACTTCAACGTCTTCCCGACCGAGATCTTCTCGGCGCTATCCGTCCGCAAGACCACCTCGGCCGACGTCGAGGAAGGCTCGCTCGGCGCGACCGTCGACCTCAAGGCGCCCAAGCCGCTCGACTTCAGCAAGGACTTCACGCTCTCGGCGACTGCGCGCGGCGTCTACAACCAGATCAGCAAGAAGGTCGATCCGCGCGCTTCGCTGCTCGTCGCCAAGAAGTTCGCCGACGGCACCTTCGGCGTCCTCGCCTCGATCGCCTATCAGAAGCGCCATATCCGCGAAGTCGGCTATTCGGCGGTCGACGTCCTGTCGGCGAACACCAACGGCCTCGATCCCGATGGCGCCGCCGGCCCGAGCCCGATCCTGCCCTATTGCACCCCGGTCGGCGGGTTCGTGCAGAACGGCGTGACCTATGTGAGCCCGACCCCGGGCTTCCTGCAGGGCGGCTTCAACATCGGCGCGTCCGCGGCCAATTGCAGCACCGGCAATCCGCGCACCAGCACCCAGGCCGCCTATGCCGCGGTGTTCAATCTGCGCCGTGCCGATCTGCCCAACACCCCGGGCAGCGGTGCCTTCCTGCCGCGCCTGCCGCGCTATGTGAATTCCGAGCAGGACACCAAGCGCATCGGCGGCACGCTGAGCCTGCAATTCTCGCCCGATGACGATACCGATATCAGCGTCGACGCGATCTATTCGCGCTACGAGGTCGAGCGCCGCGACAACTATATCGCCGGTATCTCGTTCGGCCGCAGCATCACCAATCTCGGCCAGCCGGTGGTGTCGGTTCGCGAAGCCCAGTTCGACGACAAGGGCTCGCTAGTCTATGGCGTGTTCGACGGCGTCGACGTCCGCTCGGAAGGCCTGGTCGACCACTGGATCTCCGACTTCAAGCAGGGCAATTTCAATTTCCGCCGTAAGCTGACGGACAAGTTCGAGCTAAGCCTGTTCTTCGGCATGAACCAGTCGGTATGGTGGGGTCCGAAGCGCTTCCAGACCTTCATGGACGCGATCGACACCGACAATTTCACGATCGATTTCCGCGACGGCGGCGCCACGCCGATCCTCGGCTTCGGCTTCGACGTCGCCAATCCGGCCAATTTCAACTATGCGCCCTCGACGGGCGGCGGCACGACGGTGCTCGGCGGGTTCAGCTTCCAAGGCAAGCCTTCCAAGAACCAGACCGACAATCTCACCGCCGAGATCAACACCGACTGGGATATCGATCAGGGCCTTAAGCTCAAGATCGGCGGCCAGTATCGCCGCAGCGACTATAACGCCTTCACCTCGAGCCCCTACACCGCCGACACGATCGTCCGCGCGCTGCCGGCGGGCACCAGCCTCGCCAGCATCACCCGCCAGATCAGCGGGCTCGACGAGCTGTTCGGCCGCGGTGCGCCGGCGAGCTGGGCGGCGATCGATCCGGACAAATGGGACGAGACGTTCGACTTCGACGCGGTGCGCTTCTGCCGCACCGAATGCGGCGCGGGCGCCTCGCGGATCCGCGAGGACGTCAAGACCGCCTATGTCATGACCACGTTCAACACCGAGGATGCGCTCCCGGTGAAGCTGCGCGGCGACATCGGCGTGCGCTATGTCCGCACCGACATGCTCGCGGCCGGCTATATCTCGGTCTCGGCGCCGGCGGGTTCGACTCCGACCAACCTGCGTGGCCAATATGCCCAGGTGCTGCGCGGCTATGACGATTGGCTGCCCTCGGGCAACGTGGCGATCGAGCCGGTCGACAACGTCATCCTCCGCCTGTCCGCGGCGAAGGTGCTGTCGCGCCCCGAGCTCGGCAACCTCGCGCCGACCAGCGGCATCACCGCGACGACGCGCACCGGCAACATCAACAATCCGTATCTCGACCCGATCCGCGCCGACACGTTCGACGCCGCGCTCGAATGGTATTTCAAGCCGGGCTCGCTGCTGTCGGTCGCCTATTTCAAGAAGGACATCAAAACCTACATCCAGCGCGTCACCAGCCAGATTCCGTTCAACCAGCTCGGCCTGCCCGACGCGCTGCTCACCGGCACCAACACCACGCCGACCGAGATCTTCACCGTCGGCCAGCTGGTCAACACCCCCGGCGGCCCGCTCGAGGGCTTCGAGGTCAACGCGCAGATCCAGCTCGACTTCCTGCCCGGCTTCCTCGGCAATTTCGGCGTGCTGGGCAATTACACGCACGTCACCTCGCAGATCCAATATGTGCTGGCGAGCGTGAACGGGGTGCCGACGGTGACCACCACCGCGGATCTGGTCGGCCTGTCGAAGAACACTGCCAGCGGCACGCTGTTCTACGAAGACAGCAAGTTCAGCATCCGCGGCACGGCGAGCTATCGCGACCGCTATATCCGCGGCATCCCGGCCTCGCCGGGCAGCAACCTGCAGGGCAATTCGCCGAACCTGTTCGTTGATGCCTCGGCGTCCTACGCGATCACCGACAACATCAAGGTGATCCTCGAGGCGCAGAACCTCACCGACGAGCGCAACAACCTCTATATCGACAGCGAGCGCAAGGACACGCTGTTCCAGACCCGGATCGGACGGACGTTCAACTTCGGCGTGAACTTCCAGTTCTGAGCCTTGCCTCCCCTGTGGGCCGTCGTTCGCGGCGGCCCGCTTCTTTGAGACGATCCGACAAGGGGGAAACGGGCCGCGATCGGCGATCGCGGCCCGTTTTGCGTCGCGCCCCGGCGTAGACATGATCCCGAAATGTAAATCATCGTGTCATTTGTTGGGACGATATTGACTCCTTCCCGGTCCCGGCGCAGCGTCGCGCAAAACAGATCGGGGAGAGGTTGCATGCTGACGGCACTCATCATCGCATCGGCGCTTGCGGCGCACGCGGCGCCCGTGGTGGCGGGACGGCAAGTCGAGCGGCTCGACCGCGGGCTCGTGGCGGTGCCGGCGGCGGACGGGGGCAATCACGTGTCGTGGCGGCTGCTCGCCACCGACGGCAAAGGTGCGCGCTTCACGCTCTATCGCGACGGCAAGGCGATCGCGAAGATCGGCGGCGCCCAGGCGACCAGCTATCTCGACAAGACCGGCACCGCGACCTCGCGCTATGCCCTCGCCGCGCGCGACGCCGGCGCAGTCACGTGGACCAACGGCTATCTCTCGATCCCGCTCGACAAGCCCGCCGACGGCCGCGCCGACGGCGAGGCCTACAGCTATTCCGCCAACGACGCCTCGGTCGGCGATCTCGACGGCGACGGGCGCTACGAGCTGATCGTCAAATGGTATCCGTCGATCGCCAAGGACAATGCCTTTTCGGGCTATACCGGCGCGACGCTGATCGACGCCTATACGCTGGAGGGCAAGAAGCTGTGGCGGATCAACCTGGGGCCCAACATCCGCTCGGGCGCGCACTACACCCAGTTCATGGTCTATGACCTCGACGGCGACGGCAAGGCCGAGATCGCGATGAAGACCGCCGACGGCACCGTCGACGGGGCCAACCGGATGATCGGCGATCCGCATGCCAACTGGACCAGCCGCGACGGCGAAGTCGACATTCAAGACCGCACCGGCGCCAAGGTCCTGCCCGACGGGCGCAAGGTCTCCGAGCTCAAGGGCCGCATCCTCAAGGGCCCCGAATATCTCACCGTGTTCGACGGGATGACCGGGCGCGCGCTCGCCACCGCGCCCTATGCCCCGGCGCGCGATCCCAGCGGCGACAATCCTGGCTACGACCAGATGAAGGCGACCTGGGGCGACGGTTACGGCAACCGCTCCGAACGCTATCTCGCGGGTGTTGCCTATCTCGACGGGCACAAGCCCAACCTGATCTTCGGCCGCGGCTATTATGCCCGCTCGACCGTCGCCGCATGGGATTACCGGAACGGCAAGCTCAGCATGCGCTGGCTGTTCGACAGCGCGACGCCGGGCAACGAGAAATATGGCGGCAATGGCAACCACCAGCTCTCAATCGCCGATGTCGACGGCGATGGGCGGGACGAGGTGTTCTACGGCTCGATGGTGATCGACGACAATGGCAAGGGGCTGTGGTCGTCGGGCCTCGGGCACGGCGACGCGATGCATCTCTCCGATCTCGATCCCACCCATCCCGGTCTCGAAAAGTTCGGCGTCCACGAAGTGATGCGGATGAGCGGCAATCGCGGCGCGGCGATGCTCGATGCCAGGACCGGCGCGATCCTCTGGTCGACTCCGGCCGACAAGGATACCGGTCGCGGCATCGCGATCGACATCGACCCGCGCCACCCGGGCGCCGAGGCCTGGGCGAGCAATTCGCGCGAGCTCTACGACGTGAAGGGCAATGTCATCCCCGGCGGGCACCCGCGCGCCGCCAATTTCGGCATCTGGTGGGACGGCGATCGCCTGCGCGAGCTGCTCGACGGCAAGAAGATCACCAAATGGGACTGGAACACCGCGAGCGAGCAGGTGCTGCTCGATCCGGCGGGCGTGGTCTCGAACAACGGCACCAAGGCGAACCCGTCGCTCTCGGCCGACATCCTCGGCGACTGGCGCGAGGAATTGGTGGTTCCCAGCGCGGACAGCAGCGAAATGCGCATCTACACCACGCCGATTCCAACGGGCGAACGCATCGTGACGCTGATGCACGATCCGGTCTATCGCCTCGGCGTGGCGTGGCAGAACACCGCGTACAACCAGCCGCCGCACACCTCCTATTTCCTCGGGGCAAAGTGACGCCATGCTGCTAATCGCGCTGCAGATGGCGATGACGCAGGCCCCGCTCCGCTTCGATCTCGAGCCGCCCAAACGCGCGACGGGGCGCGTCGCGGTCGCGGCCGACAGGCCGTACGAGGCCGGCGGCTATGGCTACGAGCCGCAGCGCCGGGGCAGGGAGTTCCTGTTCTCCGCCGCGGTGCCCGAGGGCAATTACCGGGTGACCGTCCGGCTCGGCGGTCATGTGACGGTGAAGGCGGAGTCACGCCGGCTGATGCTGCGCGACGTCACGACCAAACCGGGCCAGTACGTCACGGCGAGCTTCATCGTGAACGTCCGCAACGCCCGGCTCGCCCCGCCCCCGGCCAACGCGCCGGGCGGCAGTCAGGTCAAGCTCAAGAGTCGCGAGAAGGACAGCTATAGCTGGGACGACAAGCTGACGCTCGAATTCCTCGGCGATCCGCGCGTCGCCTCGATCGACATCGAGCCGGTCACTGTGCCGACGGTGTTCCTCGCCGGCGATTCCACTGTCACCGACCAGCGCGCCGAGCCCGCGGCAAGCTGGGGCCAGATGCTGCCGAACCTGTTCGAGCCGGCCGTGGCAGTCGCCAACCACGCTGAATCGGGCGAGACGCTCAAATCGTTCGTCACCGAACTGCGCTTCGACAAATTGCTCTCGCAGGTGAAGCCCGGCGACTGGCTGCTGATCCAGTTCGGCCATAACGACCAGAAGGCGCAGTGGCCGCAGACCTATGCCGACCCCGCGGTCACCTACCCCGCCTGGCTGCGCACCTATATCGCCGAGGCCCGGCGGCGCGGCGCGCACCCGGTGCTGGTCACTTCGCCCGAGCGGCGCAACTACACGCCCGGCGGCAAGGTGAAGCGATCGCTCGCCGAATATGGCGAGGCGGCGCGCAAGGTGGCGCGCGACGAGAATATCCCGCTGCTCGATCTGCAGGAACGCACCGTCGCGCTCTACGAGGCGCTCGGCGAGGCAAAGGCCGCGACCTTGTTCAACGACGGCGGCAAGGATCGGACGCACCACAACAACCCCGGCGCCTGGTTCCTCGCCCGCGCGGTGGCGGCGGAGATCGCGGCGCAGGCCCCTGAACTCGCGGCGCACCTCAAGCCGGCGGCGCGGCGCTTCGACGCCGCCAACCCCAAGCTCGACGAAGGCGCCATCGCCCCCAGCCTCGCCGAGAGCGACGTCCGGCCCGCGGGGAGCTGATGGCGCGCCGCACACAATCCTCCCCCGGAGGGGGAGGGGGACCAAGCGCAGCTTGGTGGAGGGGTAGTCTCCCCAAGCAACGTGGCCTGTGGCCAACACCCCTCCACCGCTTCGCGGTCCCCCTCCCCCTCCGGGGGAGGATCTAGATGCGCACCGGCAACACCTTCGACGCCCGCGATCACGGCGCACGCGGCGACGGCGTCGCGCTCGATTCCCCGGCGATCAACGCCGCGATCCTCGCCGCCGAGAAGGCCGGTGGCGGCATGGTGATCCTCCCTCCCGGCGACTATCTCAGCTTCTCGCTGCGCCTGAAGAGCCGCGTCACGCTGGTGCTGGAAGAAGGCGCGACGCTGATCGCCGCCGAGAAGGGCCCGCTCGGTGCCTATGACCTGCCCGAAGAGCGCGGCCCCCAGCTCTACCAGGATTTCGGCCACAGCCATTGGCACAACAGCCTGATCTGGGCCGAGCATGCCGAGGATATCGCGATCATCGGCAAGGGCCGGATCCACGGACTCGGCCTTACCCGAAACGGCCCGGGCACGCCGTGGAGCAAGCAGGCGGGCGAGCGTCCGCTGTCGATGGCAGCGATGCCCGCCGCCGATGTCGGCAAGCTCGAGCGCAATCGCGCGGCGATGCAGGGCATGGGCAACAAGGCGATCGCGCTCGCCCATTGCAACCGCGTGAAGCTCGACGGCTTCAGTATCTTCAAGGGCGGCCATTTCGCGTTGCTGGCGAGCGAAGTCGACGGGCTCGACATCACCGATCTCGCCATCGACACCAACCGCGACGGACTCGACCTCGACTGCGTCCGCAACGCGCGGGTCGAGCGCTGCCGGGTCAACACCCCCAATGACGACGCCATCGTGCTCAAGACCAGCCTCGGGCTCGGCCGGCGATCGAATTGCGAGGACATCGCGATCCGCGATTGCACCGTCAGCGGCTATGATCTCGGCACGATGCTCGACGGCACCCGCCAGCGCACCCAGCAGCTTTCGCCCGATCGCGACCGCGTCACCGGCCGGATCAAGCTCGGCACCGAGAGCAACGGCGATTTCCGCCGCATCCGCATCGCCAATTGCCGGTTCGAGCGCAGCCGCGGACTCGCGATGGAGACGGTCGACGGCGGCACGATCGAGGATGTCCTCGCCGAGAATATCGAGATGGATGACGTCACCACCGCCCCGCTGTTCCTCCGCCTCGGCGCGCGGCTGCGCGGACCCGAAGGGACGCAGCCCGGCGCGATGCGCAACATCGAGGTGCGCGGATTGAAGGCGACCGGAATCGATCCGCGCTTCGCCGCGATCCTCGCCGGGCTTCGCGAGCATCCGATCGAATGCGTCCAGCTGCGCGACATCGACCTCTCGTTCCGTGGCGGTCTCGACGAGGTGCCGGCGAACCCGCCTGAACTGGCCGATGCCTATCCCGAGCCGAGCATGTTCGGCCCCACCCCCGCCTGGGGCTTCTGGGCACGGCATGTGACGGGGCTCGAAGTCAAGAAACTGCGCCTGTCGCGCGAAGCCGCCGATGCGCGCCCGCCGGTCTTGCTCGACGATGCGCCTGCGCGCGCCGAGGATGCGCAATATTGGCCTGCCGAGGTTTGACGCCGTCACGCCATTCGACTATCCAAATGTTGCATTACAATCCCACATAATGGGCTCAGGAGAGGGCATGACGACCACCCACGCATTCAAGATGCAGCTGAAGCCGGGCGTCGTCGACGAATACAAGGCGCGGCACGACGCGATCTGGCCCGAGCTTGCCGAGCTTCTCCACCACAGCGGCATCCGCGACTATTCGATCTTCCTCGACGAGGAGACGCTGTCGCTGTTCGCCGTCCTCAAGCTCACCGACGACAATAGTCGCGAAGCGCTGCCCGAGCATCCGGTGATGAAGAAGTGGTGGGATTACATGGCACCGCTGATGGAAGTCGAACCGGGCAACAAGCCGAAGGAATGGGCGCTCAAGCCAGTGTTCCACCTCGCATGATTCGCGCCGCCCTCCTCGCCGCCGCATCGCTGCTCGCGCTCCCCGCCGCCGCGCAGGAGGCAAGGCAGACCGCCAACTTCAACGCGCCGGTCAAGACCTTCGGCCGCGTCTCCTACGACGCGCGCTCGCTGATGATCGACGGCAAGCGCACGATCATCTGGTCGAGCGAGATGCACGCGTTCCGCCTGCCCTCGCCCGATCTGTGGCGCGACGTGCTCCAGAAGATGAAGGCGAGCGGGTTCAACACCGTCGCTTTCTATTTCGACTGGGGCTTCCACAGCCCCAAAAAGGGCGTCTACGATTTCAGCGGCATCCGCGACATCGATCGCCTGCTGACCATGGCCGAGGAAGAAGGCCTGTGGGTCATCACTCGCGCCGGCCCCTATGTGAACGCCGAGCTCACCCGCGGCGGCTTCCCCGGCTGGCTGGTCAACCAGCGCGGCCGCGCGCGGACCGACGATCCTGAGTACATGGCCGCCGCCGATGAATGGCTGACCAAGGTCGACGCGATCATCGCGCGCCACCAGATCAACGGCGACGGCAAGGGCAATCGCGGCAACGTCATCCTCCATCAGATCGAGAACGAGCTGGCGCTGACCACCCCGGCGCAGCGCCGCTACATGGATCATCTCCATGCCAAGGTGCGGGCGGACGGGATCAATGTGCCGATCTTCCACAACGATCAGGGCCGCAACGGCTATTGGGTGCCCGAGGATAGCAAGGTCGAGAAGACCGTCGCGGGTCCCAACGACATGTATGCGTTCGACGGCTATCCCGGCGGCACCTGCACGGTGAACGGCAAGCCCACTCGCGGCAGCGCGGCGCCCGACTGGGGCTATTACGGCCCGGGCGGCGCAAGAGGCGGCGCCTCGGCCTCGCCCAACACGCCGGGCTTCCTCGCCGAGTTCGGCGGCGGCTGGTTCGATTATTGGGGCTCGAACGGCGGATACGAGTGCAACGCGATTCAGCGCGGCAAGCGTTTCCAGCGCGTCTTCTACGGCACCAATCTCGCCAACGGCATCGGCATCCAGAGCTTCTACATGGGCTATGGCGGCACCAGCTGGGGCTGGCTCCCCGCGCCGGTGGTGTTCACCAGCTATGATTATGGCGCCGCGCTCTCCGAAGCGCGCGAAGTGCGTCCCAAGGCCGAGGAGCTCAAGCAGCTCGGCGGGCTGATCGCGGCGGTGCCCGATCTCGCCGGGATGATCCCCGCCGGCCCGGTCGAGATCTCGACCGACAAGATCCAGGTCTATCACAACAAGAGCCCCGAGACCGACGCGCGCTTCCTGCTGGTGACGCACAAGCCCTCGAACGGCCAGACCAATGACCGCTTCACCGTCACCGCCGACTTGCCCGACGGCCGCTACACGCTGCCGATGCAGCTCGACGGGTTCGACGCCAAGTGGCTGGTCGCGGGCGTCAATCTCAGTGGCCAGCGGCTGGTCTATTCGACCTCGGAATTGCAGACCTTGGTCAAGCAGGGCGGTCGCGATATCGTCTTGCTCTATGGCCGCGACGGCGAGGCCGGCGAGACCGTGCTGCGCTATGCCAGCGAGCCCAGAGTGACGGTGCTCGAAGGCGGCGCGACCTCGACCTTCAACACCAATGGCGACCTCAAGCTCAATTACGCCCATCGCGGCCTGACCCGCGTGCGCATCACCGGCGGCGGCCGGCCCGATCTGCTGCTCCTCATCGGCGACGAAGCCGAAGGCGCGAAGTTCTGGCACAGCGGCGACGTCCTCGTCCGCGGCCCCGCGCTGGTCCGCAGCGCCAAGACGAGCAAGGGTAACCTCGCCCTCACCGGCGACACGCGCGAAGCCACCCCGCTCGAAGTCTGGGCACCCGCCAGCGTCCGCAGCATCACCTGGAACGGCGCGAAGACCGGCTCCGGCGCCACCTTGCCCGGCCCCGCCGACTTCGCCCTGCCCGCGCTCTCCGACTGGCGCGTCGCAGGCGGCGCGCCCGAGGCCGATCCCGGCTTCGACGACCGCGACTGGGCGAAGATCGACAATCGCGCTTATGCCAGCATCACCGCGCGCGCCGATGGCCAGCCCAACATGCTGATGGACGCCTATGGCTTCCACGAAGGCGATGTCTGGTATCGCGGCCGCTTCGCCGGCACGCCCGACGCCCAGCGGCTCAGGATCCATTACGGCGCCGGCGGCTCGGGACTGGTGCAGGTGTTCCTCGATGGCAGGCTGATAGGCCAGGACGAGATCCCCGCCGGCCTCCCCCGCCCGCTCACCACCGGCGCGCCGAGCTTCACCTTGCCCGACGCCGCCCGCGCGCCCGGCGAGCATGTCCTGTCGGTGATGGTCCGCAACAACGGCCACAATTGGGACCTCGACGCCGACGATTTCCACAAGGAAGCGCGCGGCATCGTCTCGGCCTCGATCGAGCCGGTCGCCGGGCACAGCTTCTCGGTGCCGATCACGTGGAAGATCAACGGCCGCAGCGAGGACCTGTTCGATCCGGTCCGCGGCGTGCCCAACAATGGCGGCCTCGATGGCGAGCGCCGCGGCTGGACTCTCCCCGCCTTCGACGACCGGGGCTGGAAGCCGGCCACCGTCCCCGCCGCGCAGGCCGCGGCCGGCACCAGTTGGTACCGCACCGCCTTCGATCTTGCCGTGCCCAAGGGCCAGGACGCGACGATCGGCCTCGCCTTCGGTGACACGTCGAAGCCGCGCTCCCCGGTCGCCTATCGCGTGCTGATCTTCGTCAATGGCTGGAACATGGGCCAGTTCATCGCGCATGTCGGGCCGCAGCGCGTCTTCCCGATCCCCGAGGGAATCCTCAACCATCGCGGCAAGAACCACATCGCGCTCGCGGTGACATCCGACGGCGCACCCGGTAACGCGCTCGAGCAGGTGAAGCTCGTCACACTCCGCAACGTCCGCGGCGGCATCCCCGTCCGCATGGTCGCTGCACCTTCCGTCCCCTCCGAACTCAAGCAGGTAGACTAATGGCCGCCCTCACCCACGACATCCCGCGCAGCGAGATCACCAGCAAGATCGACCTGCTGATGGACAATCTCGTCAACATCAAGGACGAGACCGGCGAGTTCCTCCTCCATCTCGAGGACGGCCGGATCATCGACACCAAGGGCTGGGCCGGCTGGGAATGGACCCACGGCGTCGGGCTGTTCGGCATGTGGCGCTATTACGAGCAGACCGGCGACGACAAGGCGCTGGCGATCATCAAGCAGTGGTTCGAGGACCGTTTCGAGGAAGGCACGCCGACCAAGAACATCAACACCGTCGCGCCGTTCATCACGCTCGCCTATCTCTACGAGCAGGAGCCGGACCCGCGCTACATCCCCTATCTCGACACCTGGTGCGAGTGGCTGATGGCCAAAGACGGCCTGCCCAAGACCGAGGAAGGCGGCTTCCAGCACATCGTCTATAACGACGAGAATCCCGGCGAGATGTGGGACGACACGCTGATGATGTCGGTGCTGCCGCTCGCCAAGATCGGCCTGCTGCTCAATCGGCCGCAATATGTCGAGGAGGCCAAGCGCCAATTCCTCGTCCACATCAAATATCTGTTCGACAAGAAGACCGGCCTCTGGTTCCACGGCTGGGATTTCAACGGCCGGCACAATTTCGCGGAAGCGCTTTGGGCGCGCGGCAATTGCTGGGTGACAATCGCAATCCCCGAGATCATCGAGATCCTCGATCTGCCCGAAGGCGATGCCTTCCGTACCTTCCTGATCGACACGCTCGCCGCGCAGGTGAAGACGCTCGCCGAGACGCAGGATGCCGAGACCGGCCTGTGGCACACGCTGATCGTCGATCCGACCTCGTATCTCGAGGCATCGGCCACCGCGGGCTTCGCGTACGGCATCCTTAAGGGCGTCCGGAAGGGCTATCTGCCGCGCCATTACGAGGCGGTCGGCATCAAGGCGGTGAAGGGGGTGCTCGCCAATATCGACGCATCGGGCGAGCTCCAGCAGGTCAGCTTCGGCACCGCGATGGGCGACACGCTGCAATTCTACAAGGACATCCGCCTCACCTCGATGCCCTATGGCCAGAGCCTCGCGATCTGCGCGCTCGGCGAGTTCCTGCGGACCTATATCTGATGGTGCGGGCGGCGCTGCTCCTCTGCTTCGCCGCCCTGCTCTTCCCCCAGTCGGCGCGCGCCCAGCTCGCCGACTGGATCGACCCGCGGCCGGGCGCTGCGGGGCTCGACCTCACCGGCGCGCAGGTGGTCACTGCCCCCGGCGACGCCGAGGTGGTCACCCTCGCCGCCGAAGATCTGCGCCGCGATCTCGCCACCGTCACTGGCAAGGCAAGCGGCGGCAACTCGATCTGGGCCGGTACGATCGGCAAGAACCCGGCGATCGACCGCCTGATCGCAAGCGGCAAGTTCGACGCAAAGCGCCTCGCGGGCGCATGGGAGAGCTTCGTCATCGCCACGGTCGAGCGCCCCTCTCCCGGCGTCCCCCGCGCGCTGGTCATCGTCGGCAGCGATCGTCGCGGCACGGCCTACGGCATCTACGAGCTCAGCCGCGCGATCGGCGTCTCGCCCTGGCATTGGTGGGCCGATGTCACTCCGCTGCCCCAGCGCAACCTCCACGTCCGCCCCGGCACCCACCGCTTCGGCCCGCCCTCGGTCCAATATCGCGGCATCTTTATCAACGATGAGGATTGGGGGCTCACGCCCTGGTCGGCGACCGTGTTCGAGCCGGGAACGCGCGGCATGGGGCCGAAAACCTACGCCAAGGTGTTCGAGCTGCTGCTGCGGCTCAAGGCCAACACGCTGTGGCCGGCGATGCACAAGATCTCGCCCGCCTTCAACGCGAACCCCGAGAACGCCAGGCTCGCCGATCGCTATGCCATCGTGATGGGCTCGTCCCACGCCGAGCCGATGCTGCGCAACAATGTCGGCGAATGGACCGCCGATACGCACGACTATGATTACGGCAAGAACCCGCAAGGCGTCCGCGCCTATTGGGAGGAACGCGCGCGCAGCAACGGCCAGTTTGAGAGCATCTGGACGCTCGGCATGCGCGGCATCCACGACAGCGGGATGCAGGGCGCCGCGGACATGCCGACGCGGAAGCGCTTCCTCGAGAGCATCTTCGCCGATCAGCGCGCGATGCTCGCCCGCCACCTCTCGCCGCAGGTCGAGCGCGTGCCGCAGGTGTTCACCCCGTACAAGGAAGTGCTCGACATCTATCGCGACGGGCTGGCCGTGCCCGACGACGTCACGCTGATGTGGCCCGACGACAATTTCGGCTATATCCGCCGCTTCCCGACGCCCGCCGAACGCAGGCGCAGCGGCGGCGCGGGGATCTATTACCACCTCTCCTATCTCGGCGCGCCGCTCTCCTATCTGTGGCTGTCGACCACCCCGCCCGCGCTGATCGCCGAAGAAATGGGCCGCGCGTTCGATCTCGGCGCGAACCGGATGTGGATCGCCAATGTCGGCGACATCAAGCCGGGCGAGCTGGCGACCGACTATTTCCTGTCGCTCGCCTGGGACGTGCCCGGCACGCGCGCGCTCGGCGTCGCGAAATGGACCGAGCGCTGGGCGGCGGAGAATATCGACGCGTCGCAGGCCGGGGGAATCGCCGCGATTCTCGCCGAGCATTATCGGCTCAACTTCATCCGGCGTCCCGAGCATCTCCAATGGTGGCTGCCCGGCCAGAAGGCGCGTCAGAGCCCCTTGTCGATCGCCGAGGCCGATGCGCGGCTGGCCGCCTTCGATCGCAACCTCTGGGCGCTCGGGCCGATCGCCGCCGCTGTCCCGCCGCCGCGCCAGCCCGCATTGTTCGAGCTGCTCTATTATCCCCTCGGCGCCGCGATCGCGGCGAACCACCGCGTCTTCGCCGCCGAAGCGCATGACCGGCTGCGCGACACCGATTTGCCCGCGGCGCTCGCCCGCGCCGCCGAAGCGCGCGAGGCCGATCGGGAGATCGCTGCGCTCACCGCCTCTTATGACAAGCTGGCAAACGGCAAGTGGCGCGGCTTCCTCGCCCCCGAGCCTGCAGACGGGCAATGGAAGAGCTTCCGTCTCACTCCGCCAGCGCTGCCGACCGCCACGCCGCAGGGGCTCGCGCCGGCCAAGGTCGCGGCCCCCGCGCCGCCGCGCGACGTTTCCGGAGGCCCGTCGCTCGACTTGCGCACGGTCAGCGGCAGCTGGCGGGTAGTGACCGGGCTCGGCCGGAACGGTCTGGTGCTGGCATCGCGCACGGCCGCCAGCGTGGTCGGCGCCGCCGCGATCGATCTTCCCGCCGGTCGCTGGCGCGCGACCGTCGACCTGATCCCGGCCTATGCCGACGCCGACGGCGCTCCACTGCGGCTGATCTTGCGCATCGATGGCAAGGCGTATCCGCTGGAAGCGCCGCGAGAGACCGGCAACGCGGCCTGGGCGCAGGCCGTGCTCGACAACCGCATCGCAGTCGAGGTGCCCGCCTCGATCGACTCCGGGAACCACCGGATCGAACTGACCGCCGATGCTGGTGGCGTGCTGGTGGAAGCGATCCGGTTCGAGATCCACGATTGACCGGCGACGCCCGTCGCGTTCACCAGACCATCAGCCCGATCGCGATACCGCCCTGGACCGCCACGATCAGCAGAAGATAGGTGGAGAAAGGCTCCTTGCGGGTCTTGTGGCGAAACATCCGCCGCGCCGCCAACGCGCCCGGCGACCCGCCCAGCAGCGCCAACCCCAGAAGATCGGCTTCGCGTATCCGGCGCGCGCCGGCGATTGCGCGGCGCTTGTCGTGCCAGAAGCATCCCATCGTCCAGAGGTTGATGCTCAGGACCCAGCCAAGAGCGATTGCGAACATCGGATCAATCTGCACCGCAGACAATTACGCATTCCTTGCCGACGCATCGCCGATCCCCGGGGAGCCGGCAAGACACGGGAATTGGCCGGGCGCTACGGCTTGGGCTGCCACAGCTCGATCTTGGTGCCGTCCGGATCGAGGATCCATGCGAACTTGCCGCTCGGATCGCTATCGTCGCGCTTGAGGATCGCGACGCCCTTCGCCTTCAGCCGCGCGATGAACGCGTCCATGTCGTCGACGGTGAAGTTGAGCATGAACTCGCGCGGAGACGGGTCCATATAGTGCGTGTCCTGCTTGAACCCGCGCCACACGACCGCCTCGGGATGGCCGGGCGCATCATAGCGCAGCATCGCGAAGCCGACGCTCTCCACCGGGATGCCGAGCACGTCGCGATACCAGGCGGCGAGCGCCTTCGGATCCTTGCTCTTGACGAACACCCCGCCCACGCCGGTGACATGCCCGGCCTGTTGCGCATTCGCCGGCACCGCGACCAGCGTCAAAACCATTGCGATTCCCGCGCCAGCCCATCGCGCCTTGCGCATGACGATCTCCCCATTGTCGAACGGCCTTGTCTAGCACGGACCGGCGCGCGCGCGAGCCGCCTCGCAAGCCATCGTTAAGATGTCAGAGCGAGTATCGCCGGGAACGGGAGGGCAACCATGCGATGGCTTCTGGCTGCTGCGACACTGGCGCCCGCGTCTTCTCTGGCAAATCCCGCGATGGCATGCACGCCGGCGCCGCCGAACAGCATCGCGGCACCCTCTCCCGCGCCCGGATCGATGCCGCGGCCGTGAAGACGTTCGCCGAGGCGCGCTATGTCGCGCAGGTCGTCGTACTGCGCGCGCCGAGGCCGCGACTGCTCGCCGAGAAGGTCGCGCCGCCACCGGGCTTGCTGCGCGTCACCGCGGTGATCAAGGGCACGGTGCCCGCCACCCTGACGGTGCCGCTTCCCGACCCCTGTCTCGCCTATTTCCAGAAAGTGGGCGCGCGGTTGATAGTGTCTGCGCGTTCGTCGCGCGAACAACCCGTGCCGATGCTCGCCGTCACGGTCGACTCGCTTCGCCGGCGCAAGCTCGGTGAATGGCGCCACCTTCGCTGACCAGGTGCGATTGGCCGGCCCTCGACCTTTCCCTTTGGGCGAGGGTCAGGAGCCTCAGCGCGCGGTGATCGTCGCCGTCCCGGCCTTGAGCCCGGGCGCGGTCGCGCGCACGCGCACCGTCCCGTGCCCGGTCCCGCGCAGCATCGCCAGCGCATTCCCGCCGAATACCGGCCGCTCGGGCCAGGCGAACGGGGTATGCTCGGTTGGCGAGCCATTGTCGTACGCGACCAGCCGCCCCGGCCCCTCGACAGCGATCCGCACCCGATCGGCCGCACCCGGCACCACCACCCCCCTGGCGTCGACCACCTCGACGCGGACGAAGCCGAGATCGTCGAAGCCGCCGCCCATCGCCGGCGCCTCGGCGGTGAGCCGGATCGCCGCCGGCGCACCCGCGCTGCGCAATTCGTCATTGCCGACGATCTTGCCGCTCGCGTCGCGCGCCACCGCGCGGATCGCCCCGGCTTCGAACGGCACCTCCCAGCGCCGGGCGCTGTCGTCGGCGGGCCGCGGCTTGCTCCCCAGCGAGCGGCCGTTGAGCAGCAGCTCGACGCTCGCGGCGTTGCTATAGGCCTCGACTGCCTCGTTGTGCGGCGCGCGGTTCTCGGGCGACCAGTCGCGCAGCGCGCCTGGTCCGCGCGGCTGCGGCATCGCCACGCCGACCATCGTCGGCAGCTCGCTGGTGTCGATCACTTCGGTCACGCGGCGGGTGATCTTGACCACCGGCGTCTCGGCCCACCAGCTCGCCCGCTCCCAGCCGATCGGCTTGACGAAGTCGGTGCGGTCGGTGAGCCCCGAGGGGTTGCCGATCACCGGCCAGCCGGCGCGGTCGGCCTCGCCGAGATAATCGACGCCGGTCCACAGGAACATGCCCGCATAGGCCGGATTGTCGCGCACGATCACCCAGCTGCCGCGGTTCTTGCTGTTCTCGGTACCGATGATTTTCCGCGACGGCTTGTCGGCGTGCGCCTTGGCCAGCTCGTTTTCGCGGTAATTCTGCCCGACCACGTCGAGCATGTCGGCGAGGCCGTTCTCGTAATCCTTGGTCGTGTTCGGCCGGAACAGCGCCATCGTCACCGGGCGGGTCGGATCTTCGGCATGGAAGATCTTCATGAGACGCTCGACGATTGACTTGGCGACCAGCGGATAGGGCGTGTCGTGGATCTCGTTGCCGATCGACCAGATCACCACGCTCGGGTGATTGCGGTCGCGCCGGGCAAAATCGCGCGCGTCGATCGACGACCAGTCGGTGAAGAACAGATGATAGTCGTTGGGGTTCTTGGCGACCGTCCACATGTCGAACGCCTCGTCCATCACGATCAGCCCGAGCCGGTCGCACAGGTCGAGGAATTCGGGCGAGAAGGGATGATGCGCGGTGCGCACCGCGTTGACGCCGAGCTTCATCAGCCCGCGCAGCCGCCGCTCGTACATGGCGAGCGGGACGGCCATGCCGAACGCGCCGCCATCGGCATGGATCGCCACGCCCTTCAATTTGAGGTTGCGGCCGTTGAGCCAGAAGCCGCTCGCCGCCTCGAAGCGCGCGTCACGGATGCCGAAGCGCTCGGTCTGGCGATCGAGGACCTTGCCGTCGGCGCCGGTGAGCGTCACCTCGGCGGTGTAGAGCGCCGGATCGCGCGGGTCCCATAGCCGCGGATCGTCGACACGGAGGCGCGCCTGCAGCTCGGTCGAGCGGGCGCCGTCGAGCGCCGCCTCGCTGCCCTCGCCGCGCGCGACCACGCTGCCGTCGGGCGCGCGGATCACCACGGCGAGCTTGCCGCGACCGGCGGCATCGGCGGCGTTGCGGACGCTGGCGACGATGGCGATCTGGGCGCCTGCGCTACGGTCGGTCAGCGACGGCCGCACCGCCACGCCCCATGGCTCGAAATGCACGTCGCCGCTGATCGCCAGCCGGGCATGGCGATAGATGCCGCCGCCGGCATACCAGCGCGACGCAGGCTGCGCCGAGGTATCGGCGCGGACGGCCAGCACATTGTCGCCATCGGGTTTGAGGAACGGGGTCAGCTCGTAGCGGACGCTCGAATAGCCGTTGGGCCGATAGCCGACATGCTGACCGTTGATCCACACGCCGGCGCGATCCATCACCCCATCGAGCTCGACGAACACGCGCCGCCCGCGCGCGCCCTCGGGCAGGCGGAAATGCTTGCGATACCAGGCGACCCCGGTGGGCAGCCAGCCGCCCGATCCGGTCGCACGCGCTGTCTGGTCGAACGGCCCGGCGATCGCCCAATCATGCGGCACATCGACCTGCTTCCAGCCGCTGTCGTCGAGCGCCGGCGCCATCGCGTCGACCTGGTCGCCGATCTGCAGCCGCCAGTCCTTATCAATCGACACACGTTCGGTGGGCTGCGCCAGCGCCGGTGCGGCCAGGCCTAGCGCGAACGCAACTCCCGCGCCGAATGCCGCCCTCACTTCGCCGCCGCCTTGGCCAGCTCGACCGCGTAGATATGGTTGGCGCCTTCGAAATTGGCGCGGAACACGATCCATTTGCCGTCGGGGGTGAAGGTCATGTTGGGCTCGAGCCGGTAATCCTGCTTGCGCATGTCGACGAGCTTCTCGGCGTCGAAGGTGCCGGGCGCGATCAGCGCCTCCGCACCCGGCGCGTGAATGCCGGCGACGTCGGGAATGGCCTTGGGATGGAACAGGTAGAGATATTTGCCGTCGGGCGCGTGCGCGACCATCTCGCTGTCGCCGCCGTCGCCCGAGAAGAGCTTGAGGTCGGGCGACTGATTGTAATGGACCGACCATTCGTTGCGCTCGACATTGTACCAGCGGCGCTTGCCGGTCGCGAGATCGTAGCCGGCGAGCCAGAACACCTCGCCGCGCGGGGTCTGGAGGTCGTACCAGATCGTCTTGCCGTCGGGCGCGAAGAACTCGTGGCCGGCGATCTCCATGTTCATCGTGCGGGTGTGGACCAGCTTCTTGCCGGTGCCGTCGGCGCGGATCGTCCAGATCCGGTCGACCTTGTGCCACGGGCCTTCGTGGCAATACATGATCTGCTGCGGGTCGGTCGGCGAGAACTGGATATGGTTGAGCCAGTCGGTCGACGCGGTGACCACCTTGCGCGCGCCGGTCTTCACGTCGATCGTGAAGATCTCCATCGGAATCTTCGCCTCGAGCCGCTCGTTGAGCCGCACTTCCTTGGCATCGGCATAGGTCATCGGCCGCCCGTCGGGCCAGTTGGCGGCATATTGCGCCTGGCCGAACCTGGCATTGTCGGCGGGCTTCGCACCGGGCTGGAGCGGCTTGTCGTTCTCGGCCCATTGACCGAGGAGCAGTGTCTCGTCGGCGTTGATCGAGCCGATGAAGCCGCGGTCGATATCGGCGATCTTGCGCACCTTGCCCGAATCGATGTCGATCCCGAACACCGTCGAGGGTGCGCCGGGCGCCGCGCGCTTCTGATAATAGGCGGTGCGCGTCTTGCGGCCGGTGAAGAGCAGGACGATGCCGTCCTCCCTGAGCAGCGGCGCGACGGTCCAAGTCTTGAGGTCGACCGTGGCGAGTCCGCCCGGGACCGAGATCACCATCTTGTCGCCCTGCGGCGTGTAGCTGTTCTGGTGGAAATAGAGGCTCGCCGAGCCCGGCTCGCGGCTGATCCGGATCACCTTGTGCCCGGTGAGCGGGTCGATCCATTCGGCCGCCGGGTCAGCCGAAGCGGCTCCCGCCATGACCAGCGATGCAGTCGCAAACCCTTGGCAAATCGCACGCGCGAGGCGCATCCTCTCTCTCCCGCCGACTTGATGTCGTTCCACATATCATGATAGCGGTTCAAAATATGGAGTAAAGAACAGGCTGAGGCCTGTCGCTCGAGAGGAAGTTTATGGCCGCCAGCGCGTCCGCGCCTATCACCGCCGCGCATCGCGAGCCGCGCTGGTACAATTATTGGGGCTGGGGCTCGGGCGATCTGCTCGGCGCAGGCGCGCAGGCGGTCGTCACCGGCTGGCTACTCTATTTCTTCACCACCTTCTGCGACCTCTCCGCCGCCGAGGCGGGGCTGATCCTCGGCCTGCCGCGCTTGCTCGAGGCGATCACCTGCCCGCTGATCGGCTATGTGTCCGACAATCTGCGCCACACCTGGATCGGCCGGCGTGTCGGGCGCCGCAAGATCTTCCTGATCGCCACGATCCCGCTGCTGCCCAGCTTCGCGCTGATCTTCGTCGCCGGGCACAGCTTCACATATTACCTGCTGACCTTCATCTTCTTCGAATTCGTCTACACCATGTTCCTCATCCCGTGGGAGACGCTCGCCGCGGAGATGACCAACGATTACCGCAAGAAGGCGAAGTTCGCTGGCGCGCGCATGCTGGTGGCGCAGAGCTCCGCCATTCTCGCCTCCTATCTGCCGACGCTGATCATCAGCAGCCTCGGCGGCAAGGATTCGCCCACGACCTTCCTGATCATGGCGGCGATCTTCGGCGGGCTGTTCAGCCTGGTCGTGCTGCTCGTGGTGATCTTCACCTGGGAGCGCCCCTACACCGAGGCGGAACTGCGGGTGCAGCCGAGCCCGCTCGACCTGAAGACCGCCGCGCTCATTCCCGTCGCGATGTTCCGCGATCTGTTCTCGACGCTGCGGATCCGCGCATTCCGCCAGCATTTGTCGATCTATCTCGGCGGCTACATCTCGCAGGACATCTTCAACACCGCCTTCCCGATTTTCGTCGTGACCGTGATGATGGGCGCGACCCTGATCATCTCGCAGTTGCTGACGATCATGTACGTGGCCCAGCTCATCTCGGTGCTGATCGCCCTCAACATCGTCATCCGGGTGGGGCCGGTGGTCGCCTATCGCGTGGCGATCGGCTTCTTCGGCGCCGGGCTGCTGCTGTTTCTGGCGTTCTACTACCTCAAGCCGGCGGCTTTTGCCGCGGAGCTCGGCGCGCTCAATGGAAATCTGCTTTCGGCGCTCAACCCGGGATCCCCGGCATTCAGCCCGATGCTGATGTTCTGGCTGTTCGTGCCGATCGTGCTCGCGGGGCTGGGCCGCGGCACGCTCAATTTCGTGCCATGGTCGGTCTACAACTACCTGCCCGACGTCGACGAGGCAGTCACCGCGCGCCGCCGCGAAGGGATCTTCGCCGGGGTGATGACGCTGGTGCGCAAGCTCGCCCAGTCCGGCGCCGTCATTCTCACCGGCTGGATCATCGACCTTGGCGGCTATGTCTCGCCGAAGGGAGCGCCCGGCGAAGCCGTGCTCCAGACTCCGCAAGCAATCGCCACCATCACCTGGCTGCTGATCCTCGGGCCGATCCTCGTCATGCTCGGAGGTCTGATCGCCTCGTGGCGCTTCCGCCTGAATGCCGGGACGCATGCGGTACTGATGGCCGAGATCGATCATTTGAGAGCCGGGGGCACCACTCCTCTCTCGCCCGAGGCAAAGGCGATCGTCGAGGACCTGTCGGGTTGGAAGTACGACCAGCTGTGGGGCAAGAACGCCGTCGCCGGATCCAGTCGCTGATGCTGCTCGCCGCGCTCGCCTTGCTGGACCAGGCTGCGCCCGCGGTCGCGACCGTACCGCTGTTCCGCGATCCGGTGCACGACGGCGCCGCCGACCCGTCGACCATCCACGACCCGAAGACCGGCGAATGGGTGATGTTCTACACCAATCGCCGCGCCGATCTGAAGCTGGCCGACCCGAAGGACGTCAGCTGGGTCCACGGCACTGCGATCGGCGTCGCACGCTCGAAGGACGGCGCGCATTGGCGCTATTCGGGGACGGCGGCGATCCCCGAGAGCTGCACCGGCGCGACGCTCTGGGCGCCCGAGGTCCAGCGCTTCGGCAACAGCTGGCACATGTGGGTCACCGTGGTGCCGGGCGTGTTCGCCAATTGGAACGCGCCGCGCTTCCTCGTCCACCTCACCAGCCCCGACCTCGAGCGCTGGAACTGCGGCGAGCGCGTCGAACTGGGCTCGGACCGGATCATCGACGCCAGCGTGCTGGCGCTGCCGCAGGGCGGCTATCGGATGTGGTTCAACGACGAGCGCATGGGCAAGGCGATCCGCTGGGCCGACAGCCCAGACCTCAGGAGCTGGACGGTGCGCGGCACCGCGGTGACCACGCCCGGCGAAGGACCCAAGGCGTTCCGCTGGCGCGGCCGCTGGTGGCTGATCAGCGATGCGTGGAAGGGGCTGCTGGTCCAGCATTCGAGCGATGGCGAACATTGGACCGCCCAGCCCGGCCATCTCGCTGGCGAGCCCGGCACGCGTCCGACCGATCGTGCCAAGGCACAGCATCCCGACGTGATCGTCGCGGGCGACCGGGCGTATCTCGTCTATTTCGTCCACCAGTCGGGCGAGCCCGAGGCGAAGGCCGACCCGGACTGGGGCCGGCGCAGCGTGCTGCAGGTCGCCGAGCTCGAGGAAAAGCACGGCCTCGTCTCGGTCGATCGCACCAGGCCGGCGACGATGCGGCTCGGCAAGTAGCGACGGCAGTTGACCTCGGCAGGCGGGTTGTGGCACCTGCCCCGCCGCTGGGCATGCGGGTATAGCACAATGGTAGTGCAGCAGCCTTCCAAGCTGAATACACGGGTTCGATTCCCGTTACCCGCTCCAGCTGCATCAGGTATTGCCCCCCGGGCACCCCGCTGCACGGGCTGTGCATCGCCCAGCCGTAACCAGCGAGAGCAGATTGGCGGCTAACGCCCCGCTAGCGGACGCCCAGGGATTGAGGCATCTGCGCCGAACCCCATTCGGAGACAGTCACCGGTGAGCCCCCTTGAGATACTCGCTGTAGCGATCATCCTGTTTGCACTCGCGTCTATTGCTCGCACGCTGCGCGAGATCAGGGACGAACTTCGCCGCCGCCCGTAGACGCTCCAACGGATAAAAGAGCGGTCGCTTTCCACCCATCCCGGACATTGCGGCTGAAAATGGATTTAGAAGCTTCCGGGCCGGTAACGCCCCGATTGCGGGCACTCCTACAATCGCCACAGACTTCTTGCCCTAGGGGTTTCGGCGATGCCAAGCGGCGTCACTCCCGGTATTGCGCACGCGGCGAGTGACATTGACTATTCGCCAGTCCCTCCCAACGCGATCGAGTTGAAGGCGGTCCGAGATCCAACTGGTCACGCCCGAAAACTCAAACCCGTTTCGGGAACGATACTGGACTTTGCACGCCGCCTTCGCATCGACTGTCGCGTCTCGTTTCTGCACTGCGACAATCGTCATCCGAAGAACCCGCGTCTCGCAGCGGACCCCTGAAGACGGCACGTTGCGCCACAGACGCTTCCTGGTAGGGTCAGACCGGGGAACACTCGGAAATTCGAGAATAGCATCGCTCGATACATATTGGTCCGCCCACGCGTCCGTCTCAGCGACTTCGAAGTTGCGCACTGTCTGAAAGATGGGCGCGTAGCGCTCCGTAGCCGTTTCATCTGCCATCCAACCGAAGCTTGCGAGCGCCAAAAACAGTCCCATCGACATCCCGGTCCTAGGAAGTGCAGATCAGCTGCAAATTGATACGATCACCGACGGCAGCAATCCACCCAATTCCGGCCGTTCGCTCACACCATGCTTGACACTAGATCGACTTCGTTTACCCGCTCCAGCCCTTTCACGCGCATGAGCACCGACACACCCCCGCTCGCACTCTATGTGCATTGGCCGTTCTGCGTGTCGAAATGCCCCTATTGCGACTTCAACAGCCATGTCCGCGAGCGCGTCGATCAGGATGCGTGGCGCGAAGCGATGCTCGCCGACCTCGCCTATGAGGCGGGGCAGCTGCCGGGGCGCCGGCTCGGCTCGATCTTCTTCGGCGGCGGCACGCCCTCGCTGATGCCGCCCGAGACAGTGGCGGCGGTGATCGCGGCGGCGGAGCGGCATTGGGGATTCGCGCCCGGGATCGAGATCACGCTCGAGGCCAATCCCTCCTCGGTCGAGGCGGCGCGCTTCGCCGATCTGGCCGCGGCCGGGGTCAACCGGGTGTCGCTGGGGCTGCAGGCGCTCGACGACGTCGCGCTGCGCTTCCTCGGCCGCGCGCACGACGTCAACGAAGGGCTGGCCGCGCTCGCCACGGCGCAGTCGGTGTTCGGCCGGGTGAGCTTCGACCTGATCTATGCCCGCCCCGATCAGGACCTCGCCGCGTGGGAGGCCGAGCTCGCCCGCGCGATCGGTTTCGGCACCGAGCATCTCTCGCTCTACCAGCTCACCATCGAGCCCGGCACGCGCTTCGCGACGCTGTTCGAGAAGGGCGAGCTCGCCGCCTATGATCCCGACGCCGGCGCGGATCTGTTCGAGGCGACGCGCGCCATCACCGCGGCCGCGGGGCTGCCGGCCTATGAGATCTCCAACCATGCCCTGCCGGGCGCGGAGAGCCGGCACAATCTCACCTATTGGCGCTATGGCGACTATGCCGGGATCGGCCCCGGCGCGCATGGCCGACGCGGCGGGCTGGCGACGATGCGGCACAAAAAACCCGAGAACTGGATGGGCGCGGTGGCGCGCAACGGCCATGGCGCGCAGATCGAGGACGCGTTGACTCCGCAGGAGCGCGCGGTCGAGGCGCTGGTGATGGGGCTCCGGCTTCCCGAGGGAGTCGATCTGCCGCGCGTGGCCGCGCTCGCCGGCGGCGCGGCGCCGATCGACCCGCGCACGCTCGGCCGGATGCGCGATCAGGGGCTGATCGTCACCGCGGGCGACCGCCTGCGCGTCACCGACACCGGCATGCCGGTGCTCGAAGCGATCCTGCGCGAGCTGGTGATCGCCTAGTCAAATCCTCCCTCGCGCAGCGGGGGAGGTGGCATGCGAAGCATGACGGAGGGGACCTTTCCGCAGGCGACTTCGCTTGCGGAGACGCCCCCTCCACGACTGCGTGGTCCCCCTCCCCCGCTGCGCGAGGGAGGATTTTACGACTTAGTTCGCACCGAAATTCGCCGGCGCGGGGGACACCGTCGCGGTCGTGCCGCCGCGGACCTCCTGCACCTCGAGCGCGCGCTCGGCGACGCCGTCGCGGCCGAAGCGGAACGCGCCGTCGAGCCCGGCAAAGCCTTCGCGCTCGGTGAGCCGGGCCGCGGGGAACTCGTCGCCCGGCCGCCAGCCGCGCGCGATCCGCACGGTGAGCAGCACCGCGTCATAGCCGAGCGTCGACAGCCGATACGGCGCGGTGCCGAAGCGCGCGCGATATTTGGTGGCGTATTGGCGATAATAATTGTCGGGCACGCTGGCGAACCACGCACCGTTGAGCGCCGCCTTGCCGCCGATCGCCGAATCGGTGTTCCACAATTCGGTGCCGAGCAGCCGCGCGGCCTTGCCGCTGGTGGTGCGGCGGATCAGCGGCGCCGCGGTCACCGCACCCTCGGCGCTGCCCGCGACGAGGATCGCATCGAACGGCGAGCGGCCGATCTTCGCGATCGCCGTGGTCATCGAGCCGGGGCGACCGTCATAGGTCTCGAGCGCGTTGACCTTGCCCCCGGCGCTCTCGACCGCGCGCAGGAACGCCGTCGAGGCGCGCTCGCCATAGAGGCCGCTGGGGACGAGCCCGGCGAAGTCGGTGATCCCCGAACGCTTGGCGAAATTGACCACGCGCTCGATCGACTGGGCCGGCACATAGCCGAGGATGAAGGTGCCGTTGCCCGCCACTCCGGCATCGTTCGAGAAGCTCAGCACCGGCACCCGCGCGCGCCGTGCGATCGGCGCGACCTCGCGCGCTTCCTCGGCGAGCAGCGGCCCGAGGATCAGCCGGTTGCCGTCGCTGATCGCCTGCTGCGCCGCCGCAGCGGCGCCGCCGGGCGCGGCGGTGTCATAGGTGGTGATGCGCAGCACGTCGCTCTTCGTGTCGAGCACGGCGAGCTGGGTGGCGTTCTGGAGCGATCGGCCGACGCCGGCATTGGGCCCGCTGAGCGGAACGAGCAGCGCGATGCGGTGCCGCTCGACGTCCTGCGGCAGGCCCGGCGCGATCGGGCGCGGCGCCACCGGCGTCGGCCGCGTGACCGGTGCGGGGCGCTCGGCCTCGGGGACGACCCGCGGTCCGCTGGCGCAGGCCGCGAGGAACAGCGCCATGCCGACCGCGGCCGCGCGCACGATGTTCTTCAGCCCATGTTGCGCTGATGCTCTGGCGTCTGCCATGACTCTCCCCGATGGATGATCTCGTTCTTGCGCCCGGCCTCTACATCGTCGCGACGCCGATCGGCAATCTCGGCGATCTCAGTCCGCGCGCTGCTCAAATACTGATGAAGGCCGATGTGGTTGCGGTCGAAGACTCGCGTGTGACAGCGGGGCTGTTCCGCCATCTCGGCACCAAAGGGAAAATGCTTCCCTATCACGATCATAATGCCGACGCGGTCCGCCCCGGCCTCATCGCCCGCATGACGAGCGAGGCGGTGGCGCTGGTCTCCGACGCCGGCACGCCGCTGATCTCGGACCCCGGCTTCAAGCTGGTCCGCGATGCCCGCGCCGCCGGCCATGTCGTGACCACGATTCCCGGCCCTTGCGCCGCGATCGCCGCGTTGACCCTCGCCGGGCTGCCGACCGACCGTTTCTTCTTCCTCGGCTTCCTGCCGGCGAAGCAGCAGGCGCGCGCCGAGGCGATCGCCGAGGTCGCCGCGATCCGCGCGACTCTGGTGCTGTACGAATCGGGCCCGCGGCTCGCCGCCTGCCTCGCCGCGCTGGCCGAGGGGCTCGGCGACCGCGAGGCCGCGGTGGCCCGCGAGATCACCAAGAGATTCGAGGAATGCGTGACCGGGACGCTGGGCGAGTTGGCGGAACGCTATGCCGATGCGCCCCCCAGGGGCGAGATCGTGGTGGTGGTCGCGCCGCCGGGGGAAGCGGCGCCCGCCAGCGAAGAGGAAGCGGATATCGCGCTCAGGGAGGCGCTGACGCGGCTGCCACCCGCAAAGGCCGCGGGCGAGGTCGCCAAACGGCTCGGGCTGGACCGCAAGGCCCTGTATGCCCGCGCCATGCTGCTCAAGGCCTAGGCGACTTCCTGCAGCCGCACCGGATTCGCGTCGAGCATGAAGCTCTCGTCGGCTCCGGTCAGTTCCGAAAGGCGGCGCACATAGGACTCGGCCAGCAATCGCCGACGCGCTTTGGCATCCGCGGTGATGGCGTTTCTTGCGGCGACGATTTCCTGGATGGCGCGACGCCGGTAATAGCTTTCGTTGGATTCCATAACCTTCGGCACCCCCCGGTGACGATTAGCGACCCGCCTCTTCTGAGTCGGAATAGCGGAGACTAACCAAAGTTATCCACAGGCGCCAAGCCCTTGCGCGCCGACTCGCAGATGAAACGGCCTCGGCACGCGACGAGCGCCCGGAAAGCGCGGAAATCCGGCGAAATTCGCCGCGAATCGGCGTCGGACAGAGGCGGCTTGGGGGATGCTGCGGCCTGCGCTAGGCTCGGTCGCGATGCTGCGTGTCGCGAACCCCCGTCCGATACCGTGCCGCGCCGGCTGACTCGCCAGGCGGCCGAGATGCGCGGGCGCGACGGCGAAAGGCGCGCCGCCTGGTGGCTGTGGTTGCGCGGCTGGCGGATACTCGACCGGCGGGTGCGCACCCCCGCGGGCGAAGTCGACCTCGTCGTCCGCAAGGGCAATCTCGTCGCCTTTGTCGAAGTGAAGACCCGCGCTACCGGCGCCGAGCTCGACTTCGCGATCGACGAGCGGCGCCTCGCCCGCGTCGCCGCTGCAGCCGAAATTCTGATGCCGCGCTATGCCGGCCCGAACGACGACATCCGCATCGACGTGATCCTCATTGCCCCCCGCACGCGGCCTCGCCATATCGAGAACGCCTGGATAGGGTGACTTATTCGAATAAGTCACCTAGGGCGTTCCGGAGGAGGCCGAATGTCGCTCAAGATTGCCGTGCAGATGGACCCGCTCGATGCGATCAACATCGCCGGCGATTCGACCTTCGCGCTGATGCTCGCCGCGCAGGCACGCGGCCACACGCTGTTCCACTATGCCGCCGAGGACCTCAATTATGCGGACGGCCGCGTGTGGACCCGCGCGCATCCGGTGACCGTACAGCGCGTCACCGGGGATCATTTCCGCTTCGCGGATCCGGTGAAGCTCGATCTCGGCGAGGAGGCCGATGTGGTGCTGATGCGCCAGGACCCGCCCTTCGACCTCGGCTACATCACCGCGACGCATCTGCTCGAGCGGATCGCCGACCGCACTCTCGTGGTCAACGATCCCGCCAGCGTCCGCAACGCGCCCGAGAAGGTCTTCGTTCTCGATTATGCCGCGTTCATGCCGCCGACGCTGATCACGCGCAGCCTCGACGAGGCGCGCGCCTTCCTCGCGCAGCATGGCGAGATCGTCATCAAGCCGCTGCACGGCAATGGCGGCAAGGCGATCTTCAAGGTCGGCCGCGACGGCGCCAATCTCTCCGCGCTGATCGAGGTGTTCAACACCGCGTGGCGCGAGCCACACATGGTGCAGGCGTTCCTTCCTTCCGTCGCCGCGGGCGACAAGCGGATCGTGCTCGTCGATGGCGAGGTCGCCGGGGCGATCAACCGCATCCCCGGCGAGGGCGAGATCCGCTCGAACCTCGCGGTCGGCGGGTCCGCGGCCAAAACCGAGCTCACTCCGCGCGAGCAGGAGATCTGCGCCGCGCTCGGGCCGGAGCTCAGGAAGCGCGGGCTGCTGTTCGTCGGGATCGACGTGATCGGCGGCGAGTGGCTGACCGAGATCAACGTCACCTCGCCCACCGGCATCGTCGCGATCGACCGGTTCAACGGCACCGATACCGGCGCGCTGATCTGGCAGGCGATCGAGCGCCGCGTCGCCGAACGGACAGGCTGACGGCATGATCAACTGGCTCGACTGGGGCTATTTCGGGATTTTCCTGCTGATGGTGCTGGAAAATGTGATCCCCCCGGTCCCTTCCGAAGTGATCATGAGCGTCGGCGGCATCGCCGCGGGCCAGGGCAAGCTGAGCTTCGTCCTGCTCGTCGCTGTCGGTACGCTCGGCTGCACCGTCGGCAACCTGTTCTGGTGGGAGATCGGCCGCCGCTTCGGCTATCAGCGCCTCAAGCCGATGGTCGACCGCTGGGGGCGTTGGCTGACGATGGACTGGCAGGACGTCGAGAAGCTGCGCGGCTTCTTCGATCGCTGGGGCGGCGCCACCGTCTTCGTGTTCCGCTTCATGCCGATCGGCCGCACGGTGATCTCGATCCCCGCCGGGCTGCTCCACATGCCCTTCTGGCGCTTCGTCGCCTACACCACCGCGGGCAGCCTCGTGTGGAACACGGTCCTCGTCGGCATCGGCTTCTGGCTCGGCACCAATTTCGAGACGGTCGACCATTGGATCGCGCCGATGGTCACCGGGATCGTCGTGCTCGCGCTCGTCGCCTATCTGTGGCGCGTGCTGACGTGGAAGCCGCGCGAGCGGCGCTAGGCGCGCGGATGCGCGTTGCGATAGACGTCGAGCAGATGCGCGGCGTCTACCGCCGTGTAGATCTGGGTCGAGCTCAGGCTGGCATGGCCGAGCAGTTCCTGCAGCGCGCGCAGATCGGCGCCGCGGCCGAGCAGATGCGTCGCGAAGCTGTGGCGCAGCGCGTGCGGGGTGGTCCGCTCGGACAGGCCGAGCCCGGTCCGCGCGGCGCGCACCGCCTTGCGGATCATCCCCGGCGGCAGCGGCCCGCCCTTGGCCCCGCGAAACAGCGGCGCGTCGCGCGACACGCCCCAGGGGCAGAGCCTGGCATAGACCTCGATCGCCTCGCGCACCTGCGGCAGCAGCGGCACCGTCCGCGTCTTGGCGCGCTTGCCGGTGACGCGCATCGTCGCGCCGAGCGGCAGGACCGCGCCGGTCAGCCCCACGGCCTCGCCGATACGCAGTCCCGCGCCGTAGAGCAGCAGCAGCACTGCCCAGTCACGTGCGCCGATCCACGGCTCGCGCGCTTCCTCGGCCACGGTCTCGGCGAGCGCCACCGCCTCGTGCGGGGCGACCGGGCGCGGCACGCCCTTCTTGACCCGCGGGCCGCGCAGCCGCGGCAGCTCGGCGCCCTCGCCCGCGGCGAATTTGAGGAAACCGCGCACCGCCGAGAGCTCGCGCGCGGCGGAAGCGTTGGACAGGCCCTCGTTGCGGCGATGCGCGAGGAAGGCGCGCAGATCCGCCGCAGCGATCCCGGCAAGCGTCTCGCGCGTCACCGCCGCGCCCCAATGCGCCTGGAGGAAGCCGATCAGCCGCACCGCGGTCGCCTCATAGGCGCGCACCGTGTGCGCCGAACGCCGCCGGTCGCGGGCGAGATGCTGGCCGTAGAGCAAAGGCAGCGCGGGTTCGGTCACGCCCGACGCTAGCAAATCCTCCCCCGGAGGGGGAGGGGGACCGCGAAGCGGTGGAGGGGTATTCTCCGCAGGCGACGTCGCCCGTCGAGAATACCCCTCCGTCAGCCTGCGGCTGCCACCTCCCCCTCCGCGGGAGGAGTTAATTTCAACCGATCTTCTGCCCGGTCTTCGCCCAGTCGGCGAGGAAGCCTTCGATGCCCTTGTCGGTCAGCGGGTGCTTGACCAGCTGGCGGATCACCGCGGGCGGCGCGGTCATCACGTCGGCGCCGATGCGCGCAGCCTCGAGCACATGGATCGGATGGCGCACGCTCGCCACAAGGATCTCGGTCTGGAAATCATAATTGTCGTAGATCAGCCGGATGTCGCTGATCAGTTGCATGCCGTCGAAGCCATTGTCGTCGTGGCGGCCGACGAAGGGCGAGACGAAGGTCGCGCCGGCCTTGGCGGCGAGCAGCGCCTGGTTGGCCGAGAAGCACAAAGTCACGTTGACCATCGTGCCGTCGTCGGTGAGCGACTTGCAGGTCTTGAGGCCGTCGATCGTCAGCGGCACCTTGACCGCGATGTTGTCGGCGATCTTCCGCACGACCTCGGCCTCGCGCATCATGCCGTCATAGTCGAGCGCGACGACTTCCGCCGATACCGGCTTGCCGGGGACGATCTGGCAGATCTCGGCGACCACTTCGAGAAAATCGCGCCCCGCCTTGTGGATCAGCGACGGATTGGTGGTGACGCCGTCGAGCAGTCCCGCATCGGCGAGATCGCGGATGTCGGCGGTGTCGGCGGTATCGGCGAAGAATTTCATGTGGCGTCCCTTGGGCGAATCAGTAGCGCACCAGCATCAGGCGCGCGCGGGTCCCCTTAAGCTTGTTCACCGTGACGCGATAGGTCCCCGGGCGCAGCTGGTAGCGCACGATCTTGCGGATCGTCGAGCATTCGGGGCCATGGCCGTGCGCGCGCGACTCGAGCGGCTTGCCGCGCATCGGCGCGACGTCGATCCAGCCGGGCTGGTCGAGCGCGATGCCGAACGTTCCCGCCTTGCGGATGCGCACCGTGGTCGCAGCGATACCGTCGCGTCCCGCGTTGAGCGTGACGGCGTGCCCGGTATCGAAATCGCGTCCGTTGCGGGTCCACCCGGCGAGCGGCGCGGGCAATCGCGTATCGAAGGCACGACATTGTTGTGGAACGGCGATAGTGAGCGCGAGCGCAGTCAACAGCATGGCTCTTCCCCCTCGGCGCCGGTCGCTGCCGGCGGAACATAATAGGCACATGCGCGACTGCGCCGCAACCACGGCCAAATGCGACGAATTCGTGACATTATTGCTATAGTATTGCTACACGCCGGCGCCGACGCCCGGAACGGCTGCCTTCCAAGGATATCGAACGTGCTGCGCCTCTCGCTCCTCTCGGCAGTCCCGCTGCTGCTGCCGCTCGCCGCCAATGCCCAGCAGGTCGACAGCCAATTGTGGCTGCAGACCAACGGCACGGTGACGATCGGCGATCGCGAGAAGGTCACGCTGGAGGGGATCGGCCGCTTCAGCGACCGCGCCGAAGGGTTTTCGCATGCCGAGCTCGGGGCGCTGTTCACGCATACGCTCGAAGGCGGCATCGAGCTGTCGATCGGCTATCGGCACGTCGAGGACTGGAACCGCGGCGTGGCGCTGCCCAACGAGGAGCGCCTGCGGCAGATGGTGCTGGTGCCGTTCGGCAGCGGCTTTTCAGGCCGGCTGCGGCTCGAGGAGCGCTTCAACAGCAGCGGCGGCGGAGTCGGTGTGCGGGTGCGTCCACGGCTCGGCTTCGATACGCCGCTCAACGACAAGGGCCTGAAGCTCTTCGCGACGCAGGAGCATTTCCTCAACCTCAACACCACCGGCTGGGGCCAGCAGGGCGGCTATGAGCGGATGCGCAACGCGGCCGGCCTCTCCTTCGGGCTCGGCGGCAAGCTGCGCGGCGAGGTCGGCTATCTCAACCAGTATCGCTTCGGCCGCGGCGGCCGCCGCGACCAGATGGATCACGCGGCCACCTCCACGCTGTCGTTCAACGTCGCCAGCTTCGGCGCCAGCGGCGACTAGCCTCCGTCCCGGATGAGCATCACCCTGGGCGCCTTGGTCAGCTTGCTCAGCGTGAGCGTATAGACACCGGGTTTCAGCGCGAAGCGGACGATCTTGCGGATCGTCGAGCATTCCGGGCCGTGCCCGTGCCCGACGGAGGTGAGTGAAGCGCGGCCCTTCGGCGCGACATCGATCCACCCGCCCTGATCGAGCGCGACGCCGTACATTCCCGCCTCCGTAACGGTGAAATCGGTCCTCGACATCGCCGCGTAGCCGCTGATGTCGAGTGTCGTGGCGTGACCGAGCATCAAGCCGGGGTGCGGCGCGCTGCTGGTCCAACCAGCGAGCGGCGCCGGCAGGTTGGCGTCCATCGCAGTGCAAGGAGCGGTCTGGGCGAGCAACAGGGCGGCGAGCAGCATCGGGGCGAATCTCCTCGATCGATGCGATACGGGATTCCGTTTCGCGTTCAAAACCCCATATGAGGGCGGCATGCGCGCCCGCGTCCTCGTCCTTCATCCCGCGCTCGGCCCTCTCGATTATCGCGTGCCGCAAGGCATGGCGGTCGAACCAGGGTCGATCGTCGTCGCGCCGATCGGGCCGCGCCAATATGCCGGCGTGGTCTGGGAGCCCGAGCGGCTGCCGACCGAGGAGATCGGCGACAATCGCCTGCGCAACCTGCTCGCGGTCGCCGATGCGCCGCCGATCCCCGAGCCCGTGCGCCGCCTCGTCGAATGGACCGCCGACTATTATCTGAGCCCGCTATCGGCGGTGCTGGCGATGGCGGTGCGGACCTCGGCGGCGTTCGAGGCCGCGCCGACGATCACCGAATATCGCGCGACCGGGCTGGCCCCCGAGCGCCTCACCCCGCAGCGCGCGCAGGCGCTCGAGCGGATCGGCGAGCGGCAGGGGCTGGTGCGCGAGCTGGCCACCATCGCCGACGTTTCCGAAGGCGTGATCCGCGGGCTGTGCAAGGTCGGCGCGATCGAGGCGGTGACCGTCGACACCGACAGCCCCTATCCGCTCCCCGACCCCAATTTCGGCCCGCCCGACCTGAACGCCGAACAGAACGGTGTCGCGAGCATCCTGCGCCAGTCGGTCGGCGCGGCCAGCTTTCAGCCCTTCCTGCTCGACGGCGTCACCGGATCGGGCAAGACCGAAGTCTATTTCGAGGCGATCGCGGCGGCGATCGCCGCGGGCAGGCAGACGCTCGTGCTGCTCCCCGAGATCGCGCTCACCGAACCCTTCCTGACGCGCTTCGCCCAGCGTTTCGGCTGTGAGCCGGTGGCGTGGCATTCGGGGCTGCGCACCTCGCAGCGGCGCCGGGCGTGGCGCGCGATCGCGAGCGGCGAGGCGCTGGTCACCGTCGGCGCGCGCTCGGCGCTGTTCCTGCCCTATCCCAATCTCGGGCTGATCGTCGTCGACGAGGCGCACGAGACCAGCTTCAAGCAGGAGGAGGGCGTCCACTATCACGCCCGCGACGTCGCGGTGATGCGCGGCAAGTTCGAGGACTGCCCGGTGATCCTCGCCTCGGCGACGCCGGCGATCGAGACCCGCCACCAGGTCGAGCTCGGCCGCTACGAGGAATTGAAGCTGCCCGCCCGGTTCGGCACCGCCGAACTGCCCGATATCGAGCCGATCGACCTGATCAAGGAGCCGCCCGATCGCGGCCGCTGGCTGAGCCCGAAGCTGATCCTCGCGATCGACGCGGCACTGGCGCGCGGCGAGCAGTCGCTGCTGTTCCTCAATCGCCGCGGCTATGCCCCGCTCACGCTGTGCCGGCATTGCGGCCACCGCTTCCAATGCCCCAATTGCACCGCGTGGATGGTCGAGCACCGGCTGATCCGCCGGCTCGCCTGCCATCATTGCGGGCACACCGTGCCGACGCCCGAGATCTGCCCCGAATGCGAGGAGCCGGACAGCCTCGTCGCCTGCGGCCCCGGGGTCGAGCGGATCGCCGACGAGGCGGCGCTGCTCTGGCCCAGCGCCAGGACCGCGATCGTCACCTCGGACACGCTGTGGTCGCCGGCCAAGGCGGCCGAGTTCGTCCAGCGGATGGAGCATGGCGATATCGACATCGTCATCGGCACCCAATTGGTCACCAAGGGCTATCATTTTCCCAACCTCACCGTGGTCGGCGTGGTCGATGCCGATCTCGGACTCGACGGCGGCGATCTGCGCGCGGCCGAGCGCACCTTCCAGCAGATCATGCAGGTCTCCGGACGCGCCGGCCGGGGCGAGAAGCCGGGCCATGTCTTCATCCAGACGCACGCTCCCGAGGCGCAGGTGATGCAGGCGCTCGTCTCGGGCGACAGCGCCGCCTTCTACGCCGCCGAGACCGAAGCCCGGCGCGACGCCGGCGCGCCGCCCTATGGCCGCTACGCCGCGATCATCGTGTCGAGCGAGGACAAGGCCGCCGCCGAGGAGACCGCGCGGATGATCGGGCGCACCGCGCCGAAGCATGACGAGATGTCGGTCTATGGCCCCGCTCCCGCCCCGCTGGCGATGCTGCGCGGCCGCCACCGCTTCCGGCTGCTCGTCCATGCCCGCCGCGCCTTCGCGGTGCAGGAGATGATCCGCGACTGGCTCGGCGCGCTCGAATGGAGCGCCAGGGTGCGCGTCGCGGTCGACGTCGATCCCTACAGCTTTCTCTGAGCGAGAGCCGTCGCAGACGACGCCGCTTGCTGCTCCGCGGCCAGCTTTATAGGATGACGCGATTCGGGGGAAAAAATCGATGCTTCGCAAATTGTTGCTTGCCGCCACGCTTCTGGTGGCGCCTGCGCTCGCGCGCGCCGAATGGCATGAGGCGAGCTCGAGGCATTTCGTGGTCTATGCCGATGAGGATCCGGCGGAGCTGAAGGCCTATATCGAACGACTCGAACGATTCGATCAGACGCTGCGATTCATCACCGGGACACCGGACAAGCCGCTCAGTCCGCATCTGCGCGTCCAGGTCTATGTGGTGGAAAATGTCAGGGAGATCGAAAGCCTTTACGGCGGCCGCGGTCCCGCGGGCTTCTTCAAGGCCCAGGCGTCGGGCCCGGTCGCGTTCGTGCCCCGCGACAGCGGCGAAGGCCCGCTCGACGCGCAGACGATCCTGCAGCACGAATATGGCCATAGCTTTATGTTCGCCACCTGGCCGAGCGTGGTGTTCCCCAAATGGTTCGTCGAGGGATTCGCCGAGTTCGTCGGCACCGCCTTCTTCCGCAAGGACGGCACGCTGATCATCGGCAAGGCGCCGGAATATCGCGCCTATGGCATATCGCGCACGTCGACGATGCCGGCGCAGCGGATGCTTCAGCTGGATCCGAAAGACCGGGACATCGATACCCAGACGCTCTACGGCCGCGGCTGGCTGCTGACGCATTACTCGCTGCTCGGCGGTCACGCCGCCGAGCTGATCGCCTATATTCAGGCGGTGAATGCCGGCAAGTCGATCGACGAAGCCAATCGCGCCTTCGGCAATTTGAGCCAGCTCGATTCGAAGCTCAACGCCTATGGCAGGCGCCAGACGCTCGACACGATCTCAGTACTGCCGGACAAGGTGAAGACCGGTCCGGTCGCCCTGCGCAAGTTGACCCCGGGTGAGGCCGCGACGATGAAGGCGCGCATCTATTCCCAGCGCGGCGTCGATGCCGAACGCGCGCCGATGGTCGCGGATTGGGCACGCAAGGCGGCAGCCGCCTATCCCAATGACGCCCCCGCCCAGAACGAGCTCGCCGAGGCCGAGTTCGACGCGAAGAACTATGCCGCCGCCGAAGCGGCGGCCGATCGCGCGCTCGCGGTCGAGCCCGATTCCGTCCACGCGCTGCTGTACAAGGGCATGGCGCAGATGGAGATCGCCAAGGCCGCCAAGGTCACGGATGGCGCCAAATGGAAATCGATCCGGAACTGGTTCGTCAAAGCCAACAAGCTCGACACCGAATATTCCCAGCCGCTCATCCTCTATTATGAGAGCTTCGCAGCGGCGGGACAGGCGCCGACCAAATCCGCGATGGACGGCGTGATCGGCGCCTATGTCTATGCTCCTTATGACGATGATTTGCGGATGATGGCCGGCCGGGTGCTTCTGGAGCAGGGCAATCTGCCCGCGGCCCGCATCGCGTTCGAGAAAATCGCCTATGGCCCGCATCAGAGCGAGGACAATGTCGCGCTCAGGATCATCAAGGCGCTCGACGCGGACGGAAAGGATGCCGCGCTGAAGGCCCTGACCGCCGCCGAGGCCGAGGCGAAAAAGAAAGAGAAGGACGGGAAGAAGAAAGGCGGCTGACGGCGCCGCGCACCGGGGCCGTGGCGGTCCTCGGCGCTTGAACCGTCGCCGCTTTTGCCCGAAAGCGCGACGCAGAACGAAAGGTTGCGGGTCGATGGTGCGGCGCTTGCTGATGATGGTCGTGCTGGCGCTGACGTGCATCGGCCCGGCACGCGCCGACGATATCTCGGCCTCCGCGCGCGGCGTGGTCCGCATCGTCACCATCGCCGTGGTCGACGACGAGGTGGTCGGCTTCGGCCATGGCAGCGGCTTCGCGGTGGCGCCCAACCGCATCGTCACCAACGCGCATGTCGTCGAGCTGGCCGATCGCTATCCCGGCAATGTCGTCATCGGAGTCGTCCCTTCGGAAGGCGACAAGTCGTGGCAGGGCAAGCTGATCGCGATCGACCAGCAGCGCGATCTGGCGCTGATCGAGTTCAGCGGCGTCCGCCTGCCCCCGCTCACGCTCTACACCGGCGCCCCGGGCGACGGCGAGAGCCTGATCGCGCTCGGCTATCCCGGCAATGTCGATCTCGCCACGGTCCGCTCGGCGGCGGATTTCATCAAGCCGCTGTCGCCGGTCCGCTCGCAGGGCGGCTTCGCCGGCAACCGCATGCTGGAGGGCACCAACGTGCTGCTCCACACCGCCAACATCGCGCGCGGCAATTCGGGCGGCCCGCTGCTCGATCGCTGCGGACGCGTGCTCGGGGTCAACTCGGCGATCACCCGCGCCGACGAAGGCGATTCGACCTTCGCCTTCGCGATCGCGGGGAACGAGCTGGCGGCGTTCCTGCAGGGCGCGAAGCAGCCCTTCGCCACGGTCAATGTGCCGTGCACCAGCGTCGAGGAGCAATTGGCGCTCGAGCGCAACGCCGACGAGAAGGCGCGCTTCGACGCCGACGAGCGCGCGCGCGCCGATGCCGCGAAGAGCGCCGGCGAGCGCGCCGACGCGATCGCGCAGGCGCGTGCACGCAATGTGGTGAGCCGCGAGAACCATATGGCGGGCGCCGCGGTGCTGCTCGTCTTCGGCGCGCTCGCGCTCGGCGCCGCGGGGCTGCTGCTCTCGCGCGATCGCCGGCGCGAGGCGATCTGGCTGGCGGCCGGCGGCGGCGTGCTGATGCTCGGCGCGGTCGTGCTGTTCCTGACCCGCCCCGATTTCGACGAATCGCGCATTCTTCCCGTGCCCAAGGCAAGCGCCGGCGCGGCGCTCCCGGCGCCGGCCGCGCTCGGGCGGATGAGCTGCACGATCGTGCCGGAACGCAGCCGCGTCACGGTCAGCCAGACCGAGACGGTCGATCTCGACGTCGGCGCCGATGGCTGCATCAACGGCCGCACCCAATATGCCGAATCGGGCGCGACGTGGCAGCGGATCCTCGTCCCCGATCAGGATCAGACGGTCTCGGTGACGGTCTGGGATCCGGCGAACCGCATCTACACCAACACGCGCTATCTGCTGACCTCGGCGCAGATGGAGAAGGCACGCCAGCTCCGCGCGAGCGTCCCGCTCAAATCCTGCTCGGCGGATCAGGCGGCGCGCGCCAGCCTCGCCACCCAGCAACAGGCGCTGCGCGCGGCGCTGCCTTCGGTCTATAACGAGAAGCTCGTCTATAGCTGCAGCCCCGGGGCGTCGGGCCCGCCCGCCGCGACGCCCAAATAGCTCAGCCGCGATCGACCCGTGCGGCGAAGCAGCCGCGCTTGGCGTTGTGGATGTGGAGAAAGGCGACCGCCGGATCCGCCAGCATCGCTTCGATCGCCGGCTTGATCGCATTTCCTTCGACCACGTCGGCGTTTGTCATCATTTTGTAGCAATCGAACGCCCTGACGGACAGCAACCGAGTCGCAAGCTGCTCCGGTATCTCGTCGGTATAGAGTGCTGGCGTCTCGGCCCCTTCGCGCACGAAGATCGCGTGGCACGAGCGATAGGGCCCCGGCGCGGGGAGGTGCTCGTAGTTGAGCAGGAGCAGCGTCTCGCCCGGCTCGGCATCCTCGAGCGTGACACGGCAGGGAAAGCCCGGCTTGCTGTCGGCGGTCATCCGCACGACTTGCTCCGCGGCGAGCGCATCGTCCGACATTCCGTAGAAGCGGCGGAACGGGGCGGGATCCAGCCCGGCGATGACGAACCTCATTCCCCCGCGCCCTCGCGCTTGCGCAGCACGCGCTTGCGATCGACGCCATAGGCATAGCCGCCCATGCTGCCATCGGCCCGCTGCGCGCGGTGGCACGGGATCAGCACCGCGACGTGATTGGCGCCGCACGCCGTCCCCGCCGCGCGCACCGCGCGCGGATTGCCGGCCTCGGCGGCGAGTTGGGCATAGCTGCGCGTCTCGCCCGCCGGGATCGCCCGCAGCGCCTGCCACACCGCCTCCTGAAAGGCGGTCCCCTGCACGTCGAGCGGCAGGTCGGTGTCGCGCCCCGGCGTCTCGACCTCGCGCACCACGCGTGCGGCGAGTTCGCTCAGCGCGGCGCCGCCCGGCTGGATCTCGGCGGCGGGGAAGCGCCGTGCCAGCGCGAGCGAATCCTCGTCGAAGGCGACGCGGCACAGCCCCTTATCGGTCGCCGCGATCAGCAGCGGCCCGAGGCTGGTCCCGGCGATCGTCCAGCGGATCGTCACGCCCGCCCCGCCGCGCTTCCACACGCTCGGGGTCATGCCGAGCCGCGCATTGGCGGTCTCGTAGAACCGGCTCGGCGCGGCATAGCCGGCCTCGTAGATCGCGTCGGTCACGCGTTCCTCCTCGGTCAGCGCGGCGGCGGCGCGGCGGGCGCGCAGCCCCCGGGCATAGGCGGCCGGGGTGACCCCGGTCGCGCGCTTGAACAGCCGCTGGAAATGGTGCGGCGCATAGCCGACCCGGCCGGCGAGTTCCTCCAGCCCGATCGGCTCCTCGGCCGCCTCGATCAGCGCCACCGCCTCGGCCACCGCGATGCGATCGCGGCCGACTTCATCCGGCTTGCAGCGCAGACAGGCGCGGAAGCCCGCCGAGCGCGCCGCATCGGCGTCGCCGAAGAAAAGCACATGCTCGCGCTTCGGCCGCCGCGCCGGGCAGGTCGGCTTGCAATAGATCCCCGTGGTGGTCACGGCGACGATGAAGCGGCCGTCATAGGCGCGGTCGCGCGCGTCGAACGCCGCCCAGGCGGTTTCGTCGCTGATGGTCGGTTGCTTGCTCATGCCACCGATATAGGCCGCGACGATGTGCGCCACATCCCGCGGCTTGCGCTCAAAGCGAAACCCCGGCACCGGTAGCGCTAACAGCGCCGGATACGGGCGCAAGGGAGAGGCAATGGGCTTCTGGCAACGCACCCGCGCGCTGCGCTGGTGGATCATCGCGATCGTGATGCTCGGCACGATCATCAACTATCTGGTGCGCCAGACATTGGGCGTCGTCGTCGCCACCGACGCCTTCCAGGCCGATGTGCCGATGACCCGCGAGCAATATAGCTGGGTCACCGGCGTCTTTCAGGCATTCATCATGCTCCAGCCGGTGGTCGGCTATATCCTCGACCGGATCGGACTGCGCAGCGGCATGGCGATCTTCGCCACCGCTTGGGGCCTGCTCACCTTCGCGCATGGCTGGGTGACGAACTGGCAGGGCCTCGCGCTGCTGCGCGGCGGGCTGGGCTTCGCCGAGGGCACCTCGCACACCGCCGGGCTCAAGGTCGTCTCCGAATGGTTTCCGGCGAAGGAGCGCGGGCTCGCCGGGGGGATCTACAATCTCGGCGCCTCGGCGGGGATCGCGATCGCGGGCCCGCTGGTGGCGATCGCGATCGGCTGGTGGAACTGGCGCGCGGCCTTCTACGTCGCCGGTGCCCTCGCCTTGCTGTGGGTGGTGCTGTGGCTGCTCTGGTACCGCACCCCCGAAGAACATGGCGCGCTCTCCGACGAGGAGCGCGCGCTGATCCGGTCGGGACAGGAAGCGCATGTCCAGGCATCCGGGGACGCCAAGCCGCCGGTGCTCTCGCTGCTCGGGCGGCGCAACTTCTGGGGCATCGCGCTGCCCCGCTTCCTCGCCGACCCGACCTGGGCGACGCTCACCTTTTGGCTGCCGCTCTATCTGAGCGAAGTGCGCGGGCTGAACCTGAGCGAGCTCGCGATCGCCGTGGTCCTGCCCTTCGTCGCCGCCGATATCGGCTGCCTGTTCGGCCCCGCGCTGGTGCTCTGGCTCGAGCGGCGCGGCATCGCGCTGATCGACGCGCGGCGCTGGACCTTCAGCTTCGGCGCGCTGTTGATGACGAGCATGATCTTCGTCGGCGGGGTGACCAACCCCGTCGCCGCGGTGGCGCTGCTGAGCGTCGGCGCCTTCGCGCACCAGACGCTGTCGGTGACCTGCATCACCATGGCGAGCGACCTGTTCCGCCGCAACGAAGTCGGCACCGTCGCCGGCATGGCGGGGACGCTGGCCAATCTCGGCGTGCTGATCTTCACGTTGCTGATCGGCGCGCTCGTCGCGCGGATCGGGTACAATCCCTTCTTCGTCGCGCTTGGCGTGCTCGACCTGATCGCCGCCGCGTTGCTGTGGACGCTGGTGCGCAAGCCGGGCGAGGACCAGGGGAGCGAGAGCGGCTGGATCCCGATCCTGCTCGGCGTGATCCTCTCCGCCGGGCTGACGCTGTTCTATGCGAGCGGCCTCGCGCCGACGCAGTGCACGCTGTTCACCAGCTGGAGCGCGTGCACGGTGCCGATCGCGATGCGCGGCATCTGGGGCTTCGGCGTCGCGCTCGCCTTGCTCGGCCTCGCCATCGAAATCCGCGCCCGGAGGCACCGTACCGCATGATCCGCAACCCGATCCTTCCGGGTTTCAACCCCGACCCCTCGATCTGCCGGGTCGGCGACGATTATTACATCGCCACCTCGACCTTCGAATGGTTTCCCGGCGTGCAGATCCATCATTCGCGCGATCTGGCGAACTGGCGGCTGATCACCCGCCCGCTCCGCCGCGCCAGCCAGCTCGACATGCGCGGCGATCCCGACAGCTGCGGCGTCTGGGCGCCCGACCTCAGCCATGACGGCGAGCGCTTCTGGCTGATCTACACCGATGTGAAGCGCTATGGCCGCACCACCGTGGGCGGGGCATCGGGCGCGAGCCTGCGCGACTTCCACAACTACCTCGTCACCTGCGAGACGATCGACGGCGACTGGTCCGATCCCGTCCACCTCAATTCGAGCGGCTTCGACCCCGGGCTGTTCCACGACGCAGACGGCCGCAAATATCTGGTCAACCAGCTCTGGGACCATCGCCCCGGCCGCAACCGCTTCGCCGGGATCGTGCTGCAGGAATATTCGCCGGAAGCGCAAAGGCTGATCGGCGAGCGCACCAACATCTTCCCCGGCACGCCGCTCGGCCTCACCGAGGCGCCGCATCTCTACCGGCGCGACGGCTGGTATTATCTGCTCGTCGCCGAGGGCGGCACCGGCTGGAACCACGCCGTCACCATGGCGCGGTCACGCGATCTGCGCGGGCCCTACGCGCTCCACCCCGACACCTATATTCTCAGCAGCCGCACCCGCCCCCACGCGCCGCTCCAGCGCGCCGGCCATGCCGATCTGGTCGAGACGCCCGACGGCCGCCCCTTCATGGCCTATCTCTGCGGCCGCCCCCTCCCCAATCGCGGGCGCTGCGTGCTCGGCCGCGAGACCGCGCTTCAGCCGATGGTCTGGGGCGAGGACGACTGGCTCTACACCGAGGATCGCAGCGGCCTGCCGGTGCTCGAGGCCGCGGCGCTTGCGGCACCTGCCCCGCCGTCAGGCATGCAGCGCCACCCCCGCTTCGCCGGCGGCCCGCGGCTGGGCCCAGGCCTTTCCGCGGGCAACGATCCGGCGGGGCGCGAAACCGCGACGCGCCACGACTTCGACGACGCCGAACTGCCGCTCGACCTGCAATGGCTGCGCACCCCCGAGCCCGATCGCATCTTCAGCCTGACCGAGCGCCCGGGCCATCTGCGCCTCCATGGCCGCGAGACGATCGGCAGCCTGTTCACCCAGGCGCTGGTCGCGCGGCGGCAGCAGGATTTCTGCTATTCGGCCAGCTGCGCGATGGACTTCGCCCCCGCGCATTTCCAGCAGGCCGCGGGGCTGGTGGCTTATTACAACGGCAGCAAGTTCCATTACCTCCATGTCAGCCATGACGAGGCGATCGGCCGGCATATCCGGGTGATGTCGGCGCTGCCGGACTCGCCGCAAGCCGACGCCTTCACGCCGCCGATCGCGATCCCCGAAGGCAGGATCGAGCTGCGCGTCGAGGTCGATTACGAGCGGCTGCGCTTCGCCTTCCGCCCCGAAGGCGGCGACTGGATCTGGCTGCCCGAGCAATTCGACGCCAGCATCCTCTCCGATGAGGCGAGCCAGCCCGGCCTGCCCAACTTCACCGGGGCGTTCATCGGCATGGCCTGCCAGGACATGGCCGGGACCGGACTGGCCGCCGACTTCGACTGGTTCGACTATCGCGAGCGGCCCTATCGCGACGATCCGGCACGGGCCGATGTGTAGGAAGGCGAAACCGGCATTTTGTAGGGTTTCGCCGGGCTAGAGTCGCAAGAGTCGCGGTAGAACGACTCTCGCGTTGCGCGAGCAGGAAATATTGTTGCCGGATGCTGTAGGATGAATCGACGGCGTCAAAGAGCGCGGCCGGCTGCTGCCGGACCGGCGGCGAGGCAAGCAGGCGGAATCCTACATTGCAAGATGGCGGATTCGAAGCGGAAGCTCCTTCTCCCCTTGCGGGAGGAATGAAGTCCGAATTCGCGGCCTAGTTGTCGAGAAACTGCCGGATCGCGTCGACGAGCTTCTGCTTGCGGGGGTTGCCCGCCACGGGCGGCGGCGACGACGCTTCCGGCGCCCCGGCGGCGGCGCGGCGGGGCTGCGCCATCGGCAGCCGCTTGCGCAGCTCGGCCTCGAGATTGGCGAGGACATCGGCCTGGCCCTGAAAGGCGCGCGCCATCTTGGACTGCGGCAGCGGCACGAGGAACTCGCAGCCATGGCGCCGCCCCTCGCGCCAGATCACCTGCGCCTCGCGCGAGCCTGCGCCCGACAGGCCGATCGCGATCAGCGTGCCCGGCGGAATCTCCTCTTCCGAGACGAACAGGAAGCCGGTGCGCGAGAAATTGTCGACCAGCACTTCGAACGGCCGGCCATCCGCACCGCGAAGCGTGCTTTCGCTCGCGACATGGAAGCGGATCGCCCCGCGCTGATCGACTTCGCCAAGAACTTCCAGACGCGCAACCAACAAGCTGCCTACTCCTCCACCGTAGCGAGGATTTTAGCGCCGAGGTAGTTAACGGATAGTGCGACAAACCGCTTTCGTCGCACTATCGTCGCGGTGGCATTTCGGTTCGAGCATCAAGCCCCGATGATGGTCCATGCTCGCGCGCTTGTCCTCGCTCCGCTTGTCCTGCTCGGCGCCTGTGGCGGCAATGGGGGCGGCGTCACCACACCACCCGTACCCACGCCCAGCCCGAGCCCTACACCAAGCCCCTCACCTACCCCGACCGACCCGCTGGCTCCGCAAATCGCGCAAGCTCGCACCGCCATCCTTGCGGACACCTGCTTCCGCGACGGCGCCGGCAATTGCGCATGGGCCGATCGCGCCTATTCCTCCGCTGATTTCGAAATGGTGCCGAACAGCGGCGAAGCGATCCTGATCGTCGACGATCTTCCGCGCCTCCCGGTGCGCGCGATACGCTTCCGCAAGCGGATCAAGGGCTATTTCCGGCTTGGCGTGGGCGGCGCGCTGGCTCCGGCCGGCACCCAATGGCGTGTTCCCGCGACGCTCTGGAACGTGCTCGATCAGTTCTCGGGGCCCGATCACATCGCCACGCAGCGCCTGTCGAGCCTGCGCGAGGCAGCTTCCACATCCTATGCCAAAGTGGATTTCGACAATGTCGGCCATGGCAGCTACGTCTTTTCGCTGATCGCCGACACCAATCCAGCCCAGCCATTGGTGTTGATGGACTCGATCCGTCTCGCCGATATCGCGCATGCCGAATATTGCGATACCTCCGGCTCAGCCGCGGCGCAGACGCGCCTCGTTCAAACGGCTCAACATGCCGCCGACGAGATCGTCGCCATGATGCGCGCCCACAATGTTCGTTTCGTGAACTATAGCGGCGGCCACACCTTCGAGGTGCTGCGCGACGGCTGGCAAGCAGCGTGCGGTACGCCGCTGCCCGCAGAAGCCGTGCTACGCGACAGGCTCGCGGCCTATGCGCCGATCTACACCGCTCTGTTCGCGACACCGGGCGTGATGACCGCACAAGCCGCGTCGGAAAATGACGGCAGCCACAATGCGCCCTATGACCAGCCCCTGCCCGCTTACGCCAATCGCTTGCGCGCCGGCTATTTCACGACCCTGAACTCCGGATTGGATGCATCGGGCCGCGGGGATCACAGCGCATTCCAGGGCTGGCCCGCTCAGGGCGATGCCGATATCTTCCTCAACACCGGCGTCCTGCCCGTCCGCCCCTTCGCTTATAACAGCACGCCGCTTCTTCAGATCGACGGCTTCGGACTCGCGCTCGAGCCGATCAGCGCGCCGCAAACATCATGGATCGCCCCACTTGCGCTCGCCCGCCTCATCAACCTGCGCTATGCCGGCTTCGCGGATCGCGTGATGAGCGACGCGTTGATTTCGGAGATCTTCCGGACCGCGACCCCGCCGCTCTGCGCCGGCATTCTCGGCGGGCGCTGCATTTATCAGGACCCTTCGCTCCACGGCCAGATCGAAGCGATCCGCCTCCAGTTTCGGCCTGCCTTATTCCCATAATCCCGGCAATCTTGACTTTGGTCAGCCTCGCTGCCATATGCGCCCCCAGCGAGGCATCATGCAGCGTGATCGGACGAAGCCTGTATTGGCCCCCGTCCCGGCTCTGCCTCGGTTATATTCACGGCTTCCCTAGTCACGCGGGTCGTCAATTTTTTGACCCCGCCTTCGTGCGCCCATTTTCCGTGCGCGCGCGCCGGCCGTATTCGTAAGGTCCATAATGCAATTCAATCAGCTCGGTCTCTCGCAGACCGTTCTCGCCGCGCTTGCCGCCAAGGGCTATAGCGAGGCGACGCCGATCCAGGCGCAGTCGATCCCGTCGCTGCTCGAGGGCCGCGATTTGCTCGGCATCGCCCAGACCGGCACCGGCAAGACCGCCGCGTTCATGCTTCCCTCGATCGATCGGCTGATTGCGTCGGGCAAGCGCGCTCAGCCGCGCGGCTGCCGCATGCTCGTCCTCGCGCCGACGCGCGAGCTCGCCAGCCAGATCGCCGACAATGCCCGGCATTATGCCAAGGGCACGCCGCTCTCGGTCGCGACGATCTTCGGCGGTACTTCGATCCACAAGAACAAGAGCGATCTCGCCCGCGGCGTCGACATCGTCGTCGCCACCCCGGGCCGCCTCGTCGACCTGATGGACCAGCATTATGCGATCCTGCTCGGGATCGAGATCCTCGTCCTCGACGAAGCCGACCAGATGATGGACCTCGGCTTCATCCACGCGCTCAAGCGGATCGTCCGCGACCTGCCGTCGAAGCGCCAGACTCTGTTCTTCTCGGCGACGATGCCGAAGACGATCCGCGAGCTCGCCGGCCAGTTCATCAAGAACCCGGTCGAAGTGAAGGTCACCCCCGAGGCGACCACCGCCGAGCGTGTGGAGCAGCACGTGACCTATGTCGCGCAGGCCGAGAAGCAGGCGCTGCTGACGATCGCGCTGCGCGACGAGACCATCGATCGTGCGCTGGTCTTCACCCGCACCAAGCACGGCGCCGACCGCGTCGTCCGCCTGCTCGCGGGCAACGGCATCGCGGCGAACGCGATCCACGGCAACAAGAGCCAGCCGCAGCGCGAGCGCGCGCTGGGCGAGTTCCGCTCGGGCAAGGTCAAGATCCTCGTCGCGACCGACATCGCCGCGCGCGGCATCGACGTCTCGGGGGTGAGCCATGTGTTCAACTTCGAGCTGCCCAACGTTCCCGACCAATATGTCCACCGCATCGGCCGCACCGCGCGCGCCGGCGCGACCGGGCTCGCGATCAGCTATTGCGCCGATGACGAGCGGCCGTACCTGCGCGACATCGAGCGGCTGACCCGGCAGAAGCTGGTCGTCCAGTCGCTGCCCGAGGGCTTCGTCAACGAGGCGGCGAAGATCAAATCGACTCGCCAGCCGACGCCGATGGGCCGCGACGAGCAGAACGGCCGCAACGGCCGCGCGATGCAGCATGGCCGCCCCGGCGGTCAGCGTCATGGCGGCGGTCAGGGCCAGCGCGGCGGCCAGGGGCAGCGTCAGGGCGAGCGCGGCGATCAGCAGCGCCGCCACGACGCCGGTCCGCGTCCCGAGGCCAATGGCGAAGCGCGCCCGCGCCGCTTCGACGCGCCGCAGGGCGGTGAGGCTCGGGGCGAGAAGCCGCGCAACTATGCCCGGCCCAAGGGCAAGTTCCACGCCCGTCCGGCCCGCCCGGCGGGTGCCGGCGGCCGCGGGCGCTAACTATCGCTCCTCCCTCGCATAAGCGGGGGAGGTGGCATGCGCAGCATGACGGAGGGGGTCTCTCCGCGGGCAACACCGCCCGTGGAGAGGCCCCCTCCACCACTTCGTGGTCCCCCTCCCCCGCTGCGCGAGGGAGGAATTCAGACTTTACCCCCGCCGCCGCTTCGCGCGTTCCTGCGCATCCTCGCGGCCGGCGATCAGCCGGCTGGCGCGCTCGGCGCCCTCGCGGCCTTCGTTGGCGCCGGCGCGGATCGCGTCCTGATAGAGCGCCACGGCCTTCTCATATTCGCCGCGCTGCTCGGCGCAGAGGCCGAGATTGAACAGCAACGAGGGATATCCCGGCGCTTCGGCCTGCATCGCCTCCCAGCCGCGGCACGCGCCCTGCGCATCGCGCTTGGTGAGCTTGACCAGCTCCTTGAAGCGATTCGCCGTCTCCTTCGAGAGCCCCTTGGTGCCCTCGCGCACGCGGATCTTGTAGGTGTCGACATGCGGCACGAGATCGCCGCGCAGCGATCCCGCGATGTCGCGGATCGCGCCCTCGATCACATCCTCGGTGGTGCGCGACGGATTGTCGCCGCGGCACCATTCGACTTCGTCGCGAAACGGCTTGGGCTGCGAATAGAGGATGCGGCCATCGGTGTTGCGGACGATGCGGATATCGGCCTTGATGTCGATGATACGGCGCTTGCAGCGGATCTCGACCTGCTCCTCCTTGAGGCATTTGCCCTTGGCGTCCTTCGAGACGCACTGCTTCTCCTTTCTGGTGAAGCTGCTTTCGTCGACGCCGGTGTTGACGCTTCCCGAGATCGATCCCTCGGCGGTGTCGCGTCCGGCGCGGCCGCCGAGCAGCTCGAACTGGCTACCGCCCAGCGCGCGCTCGATCGCGATCTGCAACGCGGCGCCGTCGCTGCCGCCGAAGCGATCGACCGATACCGATTCGAGAAAGCTCGCCTCGCGATGGTTCGCCGGGAACTCCCCGGTGACTTCGAGCACCTCGGCCTGCGCGAATCCGGTCCATGCCAGAGCCCCCGCCAGAAGCCATGCCTTGCGCTTCATCCTTCCCCCCATTTTCGTTCCCCGCGCCCCAGAGCAACATCTCTGCGCCCGCTTGTCCAGAGGAGTCGGGTTGCATGTCTGTGACACCGATGCTAACCGCGCCGCGACCCATCGGGGCGCCCTTCCAGGCGTGCCCCTTTTTTGCATGGGGCCAATTCCGAACCCTCCAAGAGGAACCGACACGCGTGGAGAATTCCGGCGGTATCCAGGCCAGTCTAAGCGGACGCTACGCGACCGCCCTTTTCGAGCTCGCACGGGATTCGAAGGCGCTGCCCAAGGTCGAATCGAGCCTTGCCACGGTGCGGCAGGCGCTCGACGAATCGGCCGACTTCAAGGCGCTGACCACCAGCCCGCTGATCGGCCGAACCGACGCTGCCAAGGCGGTCGCCGCGACCGCCGCCGCGCTGAAGCTCGATCAGACGACGAGCAACTTCCTCGGCGTGCTCGCGCAGAATCGCCGGCTGAACCAGCTGCCCGCGATCATCCGCGCCTTCCGCCAGCTGGCCGCCGCGCATCGCGGCGAGACCACCGCCGAGGTGACCTCGGCGCACCCGCTCGACGCCAGCCAGGTCGACGCGCTCAAGCAGCAGCTGCGCACCCGGCTCGGCCGTGACGTCAATGTCGACCTGTCGGTCGATCCCTCGCTCCTTGGCGGGCTGGTCGTGAAGATCGGCAGCCAGATGATCGATTCGTCGATCAAGACCCGTCTGAACTCCCTCGCGCACGCGATGAAAGGCTGAAGGCTAAGACAATGGATATCCGCGCCGCAGAAATCTCGAAGGTCATCAAGGACCAGATCGCCAGCTTCGGCACCGACGCCCAGGTCTCCGAGACCGGCCAGGTGCTCAGCGTCGGTGACGGCATCGCGCGCATCCACGGGCTGGACAACGTCCAGGCCGGCGAGATGGTCGAGTTCGCCAATGGCGTGCAGGGCATGGCGCTCAACCTCGAGGCCGACAATGTCGGCGTCGTGATCTTCGGCTCGGACGCCGAGATCCGCGAGGGCGACACCGTCAAGCGCACCGGCACGATCGTCGACGTTCCCGTCGGCAAGGGCCTGCTCGGCCGCGTCGTCGACGGTCTCGGCAATCCGATCGACGGCAAGGGCCCGATCGTTTCCGACCAGCGCAGCCGCGTCGAGGTCAAGGCACCGGGCATCATCCCGCGCCAGTCGGTCAGCGAGCCGATGCAGTCGGGCCTCAAGGCGATCGACGCGCTCGTCCCCGTCGGCCGCGGCCAGCGCGAGCTGATCATCGGCGACCGCCAGACCGGCAAGTCGGCCGTCGCGATCGACACCTTCATCAACCAGAAGGCCGTCAACGCCGGCGACGACGAGAAGAAGAAGCTCTATTGCGTCTATGTCGCGGTCGGCCAGAAGCGCTCGACCGTGGCGCAGCTCGTCCGCACGCTCGAAGAGAATGGCGCGATGGAATATTCGATCGTGGTCGCCGCGACCGCGTCGGAGCCCGCCCCGCTGCAGTTCCTCGCGCCCTACACCGGCACCGCGATGGGCGAATATTTCCGCGACAACGGCATGCACGCGCTGATCGTGTTCGACGATCTCTCGAAGCAGGCGGTCGCCTATCGCCAGATGTCGCTGCTGCTGCGCCGTCCGCCGGGCCGCGAAGCCTATCCGGGCGACGTGTTCTATCTCCACTCGCGCCTGCTCGAGCGCGCCGCGAAGATGTCGGACGCGAACGGGGGCGGCTCGCTCACCGCGCTGCCGATCATCGAGACGCAGGCGGGCGACGTTTCGGCGTACATCCCGACCAACGTGATCTCGATCACCGACGGCCAGATCTTCCTCGAGACCGACCTGTTCTTCGCGGGCATCCGCCCGGCGATCAACGTCGGCCTGTCGGTGAGCCGCGTCGGCTCGGCCGCGCAGACCAAGGCGATGAAGAAGGTCGCCGGCTCGATCAAGCTCGAGCTCGCCCAGTATCGCGAGATGGCGGCGTTCGCGCAGTTCGGCTCGGACCTCGACGCCTCGACCCAGCGCCTGCTCAACCGCGGCGCGCGCCTGACCGAGCTGCTCAAGCAGCCGCAGTTCTCGCCGCTGCCGTTCGAGGAGCAGACCGTGTCGATCTTCGCCGGCACGCAGGGCTTCATCGACGGCGTCGCGGTGCAGGACGTGGTCCGCTACGAGGCCGCGATGCTCGCCGAGATGCGCTCGAAGCACGCCGGCATCCTGACCGCGATCCGCGATTCGAAGGATCTCAAGGACGACGTCCGCGACCAGCTCAAGGCCGCGCTGACCGAGTTCGGCAAGACGTTCGCGTAACCACCGTCACCCCGGCGAGAGCCGGGGTCTCAGGCCGCAAGCGCGCGGCCTGCCGCACGAGATCCCGGCTTTCGCCGGGATGACGAAGAAGGAAGAAGATGGCCTCTCTCAAGGCACTCAAGGTCCGCATCGGCTCGGTGAAGTCGACGCAGAAGATCACCAAGGCGATGAAGATGGTCGCCGCCGCCAAGCTGCGCCGCGCGCAGGAGGCGGCCGAGGCCGGGCGCCCCTATGCCCAGCGCCTCGAGAGCGTCGTCGCCAGCCTCGCCTCGAAGGTGACGGTGAGCGAGAGCTCGCCCAAGCTGCTCGCCGGCACCGGCAAGGACCAGGTCCATCTGTTCGTCGTCGCGACCTCGGACAAAGGGCTCGCCGGCGCGTTCAACACCAACATCGCTCGTCTCGCCCGCCGCCGCGCGCAGGAGCTGGTCGCGCAGGGCAAGACGGTCAAGTTCTACACGATCGGCCGCAAGGGCCGCGCGGTGCTCAACCGGCTGTTCCCCAAGGACTTCGTCCATTCGGTCGAGCCGGGTGACCTCGGCAAGCTCGGCTTCGCCGATGCCCGCGCCTATGCCGACGATCTGATCGCGCGCTACGAGGCCGGCGAGTTCGACGTCGCGCACCTCTTCTACTCGCATTTCAAGTCGGTGCTCACCCAGGAGCCGACCGAGCAGCAGATCATCCCGGTCGCGCCGAGCTCGGTCCCCGAGGGCACGCCGGCCAGCACCGCGGCCCCCGCGGCGGTGATCTACGAACCCGACGAGGAATCGATCCTCGCCGACCTGCTGCCGCGCAACGTCGCGATCCAGCTCTACCGCGCGATCCGCGAGAATGCGGCGTCCGAGCAGGGCTCGAAGATGACCGCGATGGACAACGCCACGCGCAACGCGGGCGATCTCATCAAGCGACTGTCGATCCAGTACAACCGCGCCCGCCAGGCCGCGATCACCACCGAGCTGGTGGAAATCATTTCGGGCGCCGAAGCGCTCTAAAACCGATCAGAAGCAAGGAAGCATAAGATGGCAACCGCCGCTGAAACGACCCGCCCGGGTACCACCAACAATGTCGGCCGCATCTCGCAGGTGATCGGCGCCGTCGTCGACGTCGCGTTCGACAGCGGCCTGCCGGCGATCCTCTCGGCGCTCGAGACCGACAATAACGGCAACCGCCTGATCCTCGAGGTCGCGCAGCACCTCGGCGAGAACACCGTCCGCACGATCGCGATGGACGCGACCGAGGGCCTGACCCGCGGCCAGACCGTGACCGACACCGGCGCACAGATCTCGGTGCCGGTCGGCCCCGCGACGCTCGGCCGCATCCTCAACGTCGTCGGCGAGCCGATCGACGAGCGCGGTCCGGTCGCCACCGACCTGCGCGCGCCGATCCACGCCGAGGCCCCGCTGTTCGTCGACCAGTCGACCGAGAGCAGCATCCTCGTCACCGGCATCAAGGTGATCGACCTGCTCGCGCCCTATGCCAAGGGCGGCAAGATCGGCCTGTTCGGCGGCGCCGGCGTGGGCAAGACCGTGCTCATCCAGGAGCTGATCAACAACATCGCCAAGGGCCATGGCGGCACCTCGGTGTTCGCCGGCGTCGGCGAGCGTACCCGCGAGGGCAACGATCTCTATCACGAGTTCCTCGACGCCAACGTCATCGCCAAGGATGCCGACGGCAACGCGATCTCGGAGGGCTCGAAGGTCGCCCTCGTTTACGGCCAGATGAACGAGCCGCCCGGCGCCCGCGCCCGCGTCGCGCTTTCGGGCCTGACGATCGCCGAATATTTCCGCGACGTCGAAGGCCAGGACGTGCTGTTCTTCGTCGACAACATCTTCCGCTTCACCCAGGCGGGCGCCGAAGTGTCGGCGCTGCTCGGCCGTATTCCTTCGGCGGTGGGCTATCAGCCGACCCTGTCGACCGACATGGGCGCGCTGCAGGAGCGCATCACCTCGACCAACAAGGGCTCGATCACGTCGGTGCAGGCCGTGTACGTCCCCGCCGACGATCTTACCGATCCGGCGCCGGCGACGTCGTTCGCCCACCTGGATGCGACCACGGTTCTCAACCGCGCGATCTCCGAGCTCGGCATCTACCCGGCCGTCGATCCGCTCGACTCGACCAGCCGCGTGCTCGAGCCGCGCGTCGTCGGCCAGGAGCATTACGAGACCGCGCGCGCCGTCCAGGCGATCCTGCAGAAGTACAAGTCGCTGCAGGACATCATCGCGATCCTCGGCATGGACGAGCTTTCGGAAGAGGATAAGCTGACCGTCTCGCGCGCCCGCAAGATCCAGCGCTTCCTCTCGCAGCCCTTCCACGTCGCCGAAGTGTTCACCGGCATCCCCGGCGCGTTCGTGCAGATCGAGGACACCATCAAGTCGTTCAAGGCGGTGGTGAACGGCGAGTACGACCACCTGCCGGAAGCCGCCTTCTACATGGTCGGCGGCATCGACCAGGCGGTCGAGAAGGCCAAGAAGCTCGCCGGGGACGCCTGAACCCCGTGATCGGCCGGATTGCTTTCGCCGCCGCCGCGCTGCTGGTTGCCCCAGCCGCGACGGCGCAGAGCATTCCCGGCACGGTCGAGGGGATCGTGGGCGATCTCGCTTACGGCTATTGCCCGATGTACCTCGCCGGCGAGTTTCCGCTGGTGGGCAACGATCAGCTCAAGAAGCTCGGATTCACCGGGGCTCCCAATTCGACATCGAGCCCGGGCGTAGGTTCGTTGACGTTCGTCTCGCAGAAGCGCGACGGGATCACGATAACCTTCGGCGGGGTTCCCGATCAGCTCTGTCAGATCAACATCGTCGGCCCCGGCGCTCCCTCCGTGCTCGAAAAGGTGCGCGCCAAGCTTTCGCTGCTGCCCTATGACTTCAAGCCTGACCCGGCCAACTCCGGTACCCAGGCGAACGGCTCGGCCGAGCAGCTCGTGGCCAAGGTCGATGACAAGACGGTGCTGCGGGTCGCATTCATCCGCACCACGGTCGAGGGATCGCCAACCACGAGCATCATGCTCTATTTCATGGATCAATAAGATGTCGCTGCACTTCGAACTCGTCACTCCCGAACGCCTCGTCCGCTCCGAGGACGTGCACATGGTCGTCGTGCCCGGCACCGAGGGCGATTTCGGCGTGCTCGAAGGGCATGCCCCGCTGATGTCGACGATCCGCGACGGCAATCTCGAAATCTACAAGAGCGGCGCCTCGACGCCCGAGACGATCCGCATCGAGGGCGGCTTCGCCGAGGTCAACGAGCGCGGTCTGACCGTGCTCGCCGAAAAGGCCGAGTAATCTTCACCCCGGCGAAAACCGGGATGACGACCTATTTGACCCGCTGGAAGCGCCACCGCCTCGCCTGGCTGCCATCGGCCAGCGATATCTCCGCGAGCAAGGCCTCCCCCTCCCGCCAATAGCGCACGCGCTGCGGATAATCGTGGGTCGCGTCCTCGAACGTCACCGAACGCGCTGCGGCGTCGAGCTTCACCGCGCGGAAATCGGCAGGCGGCTGGTTCGCGGGCTCGGCGTGAAAGACCACCCCGGAGTCGCTGATCAGGATCGTCATGGCCTCGTTGGCCGTGACCTTTCCCGCCTTTTCGCTAGTGCCCGTGCCCCGCATCGCGCCGCCCTGCATCGGCGCCCAGTTTTCGCAAGTGACCCCACCATTCTTCGGCTCCGTGCACCAATGCCCGACCAGCCAGCCGAGATCGGGGGTCTGCGCATCAAACAGCAGGGGCGCCAGAAACAACAGCATGACGGACCTCGCGGGTAATTGCCCAAGCGTCCCACAGCCGCGCCTCCGACGCAACGCGCGGCGACGTGACGTCGCCGCAGCCGATTTGGTTAGGCAATTCTAAAGCCTTGGCGGCTAAGCCTGCCCCCCTACCGGGAATACAGGTTAGTCGATGAGCGCTTTCGGACGACGCAACGGAATGGGTGGCGGACCAGCAGGCGGGCGGCCGGCGTTCGGCGTCGCGCGGCCGATGCAGGGCCCCGGGCCCAATCCGCGCCCGTCGGAACCGCCGCTCGGCGGCGAGCAATTCCCGCCGATCAACAGCGTTCCGCTTCCCGGCGCCGCCACGCCCGATCCGATGGCCGAGCGCGATCCCGCGGGTCCCAGCGCCGCCAGCAGCGATGCGATGCAGCGCCTCGCCGATCGCCAGGCATTGTCGGGAGACGCGGGCAATTCGCGCGTCGAAGGCTTCGAGGCGTCGATCCATCGCATCAAGGAGCAGGTGCTGCCGCGTCTGCTCGAGCGCGTCGATCCAGAGGCCGCGGCGACGCTGTCCAAGGACGAGCTCGCCGAGGAATTCCGCCCGATCATCGGCGAAGTGCTCGCCGAGCTGAAGCTCACGCTCAATCGCCGCGAACAGTTCGCGCTCGAAAAGGTGCTGGTCGACGAGTTGCTCGGCCTCGGGCCGCTCGAGGAGCTGCTCGCCGATCCCGCGGTCAGCGACATCATGGTCAACGGCCCCGAGCAGACCTATGTCGAGCGCAAGGGCAAGCTCGAACTCGCCAACATCCAGTTCCGCGACGAGGAGCATCTGTTCCAGATCGCGCAGCGCATCTGCAACTCGGTCGGCCGTCGCGTCGACCAGACCACGCCGCTCGCCGACGCCCGTCTCAAGGACGGCAGCCGCGTCAACGTGATCGTGCCGCCGCTGTCGCTGCGCGGCACCGCGATCTCGATTCGTAAATTCTCGGCCAAGCCGATCACCATCGACATGATGGCGGGCTTCGGCTCGATGAGCACCAAGATGGCCACCGCGCTCAAGGTCGCGGGCGCCAGCCGCTTCAACATCGTCATCTCGGGCGGTACCGGCTCGGGCAAGACGACGATGCTCAATGCCCTGTCGAAGATGATCGACCCGGGCGAGCGCGTGCTGACGATCGAGGACGCCGCCGAACTCCGGCTGCAGCAGCCGCACTGGCTGCCGCTCGAAACGCGTCCGCCGAACCTCGAAGGCCAGGGCGAGATCACCATCCGCGATCTCGTGAAGAACGCGCTGCGTATGCGCCCGGATCGCATCATCCTCGGCGAAATCCGCGGCAGCGAGTGTTTCGATCTGCTCGCCGCGATGAACACCGGCCATGACGGCTCGATGTGCACGCTCCACTCCAACTCCCCGCGCGAATGCCTGGGTCGTATGGAGAACATGGTGATGATGGGCGACATCAAGATGCCCAAGGAAGCGATCTCGCGTCAGATCGCCGACTCGGTCGATCTGATCGTCCAGGTCAAGCGCCTGCGCGACGGTTCGCGGCGCGTGACCAACATCACCGAAGTGATCGGCATGGAAGGCCCGGTGATCGTCACCCAGGAGCTGTTCAAGTTCGAGTATCTCGACGAGTCGGCCGACGGCAAGATCATCGGCGAATATCGTTCGATGGGCCTGCGCCCCTACACGCTCGACAAGGCCAAGCAGTACGGCTTCGACCAGGCGATGCTCGAGGCGTGCCTCTGATCGCGCGATAGTGGACGGGTCCGCGATTTCGGCGCGGGCGATTTGGCATTAGACCAGGCAGGTGCTCGCTCTTCTCGCTCCCGCCGTCGCGCTCGTCCAGCCGCAGGTCGCGACCGTGCTCGCGCCCGACACCGAGGCGCGCTGGGTCGATTTCCAGCTGACCCCGTACAACCAGATCCGCTTCCCGATCGAGCTCGACGGCCACACCGCCTGGGCGATCCTCGACACCGGGCTCAGCGACTCCATCGTCACCAGCGCGTTCGCGCGCACCGCGGGGCTCGCGCCGACTCGCCGCCAGCGCGCGATGGCGATCGGCGGCGGAGTCGAGGTGGCTTGGGCGGGGACGCGCTCGGTCCGCTTCGGCGGGCTCATCCGCAGCGGCGGCCGGATCGGCATCTCCGATCCCGCCGGCGGAATCCGCTTCGGCGCGGACGTGCTGGTCGGCGCCGACATCCTCAGCTGCTGCGCGCTCGACATCGACTATGATTCGCGCCGCTTCCGCATCCTGTCGAGCGGGCGGATGCCATTCACGGGCAGCACCGCACCGTTGCGGCGGCGCAGCCCCAACGGCGTCTATCAATCCGAAGTGACGCTGCGCGACACGGTGCTGCGCCCGATCATCGTCGACACCGGCGACGGCGGCGCGCTGACGCTGAGCCGCGCGGCCTGGGCCTCGACCGGCTATCGCGACGCGCGGATCACCACCACGCTGGGCTGGGGCATGGGCGGCGCGGTGGTCACCGATACGCTGGTGACCCCCGCCTTCGCGCTGGCCGGGCTCGCGCCGCACGAGGCCGAGATCCGCATCGAAGGCGATGGCGGCTTCTCGGCGATGGTCGGCGCCGCCGGAAGGCTCGGCACCGGCATGCTGCAGCGCTACCGCGTGCTGCTCGACCCGCGCGCCGGCCGGATGATCCTCCAGCCCGGCAAGGCCATCGCCGCGCCCGTCCTGCGCTCGACCAGCGGGCTTCTGGTCGAGTTCACCGGCAAGGCGTTGCGCGTCGTCCATGTGATGCGCGGCTCGCCCGCCGCGGCGGGCGCGTGGCAGGCCGGCGACGAGATCTGCGCGGCCGACGGGATTCCGGTGACCGAAGACGTGCGCGACGGGGCGATCGAATGGACGATCGGCGCCCCGGGCCGGACGGTGCGCATCGAACTCTGCGACGGCAGCGCGCGCAGCCTGACGCTCGCCGGCTTCTACTGACGCAGATTGAGCGCGACGCTGGCGAGGATCATCGCGGCGAGGATCGCGAGGACCTGGATCAGCGTCCACGGCATGAAGCCGACATGATCCATGTTGCGCCGCCCCCGCCGGCGGTGCTCGCCAAAGCCACTGGCTATCGCGACTGCGACCGCAGCCGCCGCACCGCCCCATAATTGTTGTTGCATCGTTCCGAAAAACTCCCACATGCGAAACGCATCTAGGCAAGGAATCGCCATGCGCCAGACCCTGACCGTGCTCGCCCTCCTCACCACCGCCGTCGCGGTGGCCAGCGTCGCCGCCGGGGAGCCGCGCAACCAGCGCCACACGCTCCAGGACGCCGTCGCCGCGAGCAGCCGCGCGCCGGCCAACGTCGCGCGCGACAAATATCGCCATCCGACCGAGACGCTGAGCTTCTTCGGCGTGAAACCCGGCGACACGGTGGTCGAGATCTGGCCGGGCGGCGGCTGGTACACCGAGATTCTGGGGCCGCTGACCGCCGGCAAGGGAACGCTCTACGCCGCGGCGCCGTGGCCGAACGGCGTCAAGGGCGCACAGACACTGCAGGCGAAGGACGCGGCGGCCTATGGCCATCTCAAATTCGCCGCCTTCCCCTGGGCCGAGGGCCAGCCCAAGGTGCCCGACGGCAGCGCCGACGTCGTGCTCACCTTCCGCAACGTCCATAACTGGCGGATGGGCTATCAGCGCGACGGGCAGGATTATTCGGCCGAAGCGTTCCAGCAGATGTACAAGATGCTCAAGCCCGGCGGGGTGCTCGGCATCGAGGACCATCGCCTGCCCGAAAGCGCCAGCGACGAACGCGAGAAGAGCAGCGGTTACATCAAGGTGTCGACCGTCCGCCGCCTCGCCGAGCAGGCGGGCTTCCAGTTCGTCGCGGCATCCGAGGTCAACGCCAATCCCAAGGACAGCGCGGACTGGAAGGACGGGGTGTGGACGCTGCCGCCGACCTATCGGCTCAAGGACGTCGATCGCGCCAAATATGAAGCGATCGGCGAGAGCGACCGGATGACGCTAAAGTTCAGGAAGCCCTGAATATTTTTGTTGCGGCAGCGAAATACTCCACGCTCCGTTAACCAGTGACGGTTAGAAATCGGGTCCGTGCCACGCCGGATCCGCTCCTTGCTTTCCGTCCTCCGCGACGAGGTCGACAGCTTCGCCAGCACGAGCGAGGAAATCGCCGCGCGCACCAATCTTCTCGCGCTCAATGCCGCGATCGAGGCGGCGCGATCGGGCGAGGCGGGCCGCGGCTTCTCGGTGGTCGCGCAGGAAGTGAAGGCGCTCGCCCAGCAGGCGCGCCACGCCAGCCTCGAATTCCGCTCCGAAGTGCGCGAGCGGCTCGCGATGGGCGCCGGGATCGCCGACGAGATGGTCGGCGAGATCGAGGGCACCCGCCTCGTCGAGCTCGCCCAGGCGCTGATCCAGAACGTCACGCGCCATCTCTACGGTCGCAGCGTCGACCTGCGGCTGATGGCGTCCGATTCCGAAGTCGTGGCGGCGACGCTCGACCCGAGCCCCGAGAATATCGCCGCGGCGCAGGCCCGGCTCGCGCTGTTCGCCGAGACCTCGCCTTATTATCTCAACGCCTTCGTCGCCGACCGCGACGGCCGCATCATCATCTCGTCCGATCCGCATGCGCGCGTCCGCCAGACCAATGTCGCCAACGCGCCGCAATTCCTCAAGGCGATGGGCAGCAGCCATCGCGATCAGTGGTTCACCGACGAGGTCTGGCAGAATCCGTGGTCCGATCACCGCGCGGTGCTCGTCTTCGTCACCGGCATCCGCCCGCGCGGCAACGAAGGCCGTCCCGCGGGCGTCTTCTATGTCGAGTTCGACTGGGAAGGCCGCATCCCCGCGATCATCTCCGACCGCTCGCTGTTCGGCGAGAAGGAATGGGGCCGCACCCGCATCGCGATCGTCGACGAGGCGGCGCGGATCGTCGCGGACTCATCGGGCGGGGCACGATTCGGCGAGACCATCGCGCTGCCCGCCAAGGCCGTCCGCGGCGCAGAAGCGCGCGCCGACACCACGATCGCCTATGCCACCGCGGCCAGCTATCACGGCTTCGACGGGCTCGGGCTGCGCTGCATCATCGAGCAGAAGATGATCAGCCTCGAAGAGATCCAGGCCGCGCTGGGGGGATTCGGGGCGCGGAAGATCCCCTAGTCCCGTTCCCTCTCCCGTCGGGAGAGGGTTGCGCAGACTTGGGTCGCGCACTTCTGCGCGACGCTAGTCGGAGCTGGGTGAGGGGATCACCCTATCGATAGCGGGATACCCTCACCTAGCTTCGCTAAGGCAGCAAGCTGCCAAGCTGCGCTACCTCTCCCATAGGGAGCGGAAGATAAGGCTACTTTCCCAGCTTCTCGATCTTGTCCTGCAGCCGGGCCAGCTCGGCCTTGAGCGCGGCGACATCGTCGCCGGCCTCGGCGGTCGCGGCAGGCCTGGCCGCCGGTGCCGCGCCCGCAGCCGCACCCGGCTTGAACGCCTCGGCCGCCGCCTCGAACATCGCCATGTTGCGCTTGGCGATCTCGGCGAAGGGCGAGTTGGCGAAGGCGCCCTCGACCGCCGACTTGAACTGTTCCTGGTTGCGGCGGAAGCTGTCCATCGACGCTTCGAGATAGCCCGGCACCATCGCCTGCATCGAATCGCCGTAGAGCGAGATCAGCTGGCGCAGGAAATTGACCGGCAGCATCGATGCGCCGCGGGCTTCCTCTTCCATGATGATCTGGGTGAGGACGTTGTGCGTGATGTCCTCGTCGGTCTTGGCGTCGACGACCTTGAAGTCGCGCCCCTCGCGCGTCATCGCGGCGAGATGGTCGAGCGTGATGTAGGACGAGGTTTCGGTATTGTAGAGCCGCCGGTTCGCGTATTTCTTGATGATCACCGGACCCGAGCCCGCAGCAGCCTTCTTCATGGACACCCCCGCGCGTGAATGATGATACCCTAACATCCTTTGCCGCATCGCAACAAGGGCCTCGGCCACTTCCGCTGTTTCTCGATCTGCTGCGCAGCGAAACCGCAGCATCGCCCGAACGACGCGCCGCAGCACTGGCCGGCTTGCGCGCCTATCAACAGGCGCCCCGCCCCGCCCCGCGCCCCGCGATGCCGGCGATCGCCGAGGCCGGGCGCGCGACGCTGCGAGACTATGGCGGCAGCGGCAGGCCCGTGGTGTTCGTGCCGTCGCTGATCAACCCGCCGCTGGTGCTCGATCTCGCCGACGACAATTCGCTGCTGCGCTGGCTCGCCGCGCAGGGCGTGCGCCCGTTGCTGGTCGACTGGGGCACGCCGACCCCCGCCGATCGCGCGCAGGACGTCACCGCGCATGTCGAGCAGATGCTGCTGCCGTTGCTCGCCGCGCTCGATCGGCCGCCGGTGCTCGCCGGCTATTGCCTCGGCGGCACCATCGCCACCGCCGCGGCCGCCGCAACCGCGACCGCGGGCCTCGTCACGATCGCGGCGCCGTGGCGATTCGCCGGCTATGGCGATTCGCTCGACCCGATCTCGGCGCTGTGGGACCAGGCGCACGCCACCTGCGAGCAGCTCGGGCTCGTGCCGATGGAAGTGCTGCAGGCGGGCTTCTGGCAGCTCGATCCGAAGCGCACCGTCGCCAAGTTCGAGCGATTCGCGCGGCTCGATCCGGCCAGCGACGAAGCGCGCGCCTTCGTCACGCTCGAGGATTGGGCCAATGGCGGCGCGCCACTGACCTTTGCCGCGGGACGCCAGCTATTCGACGAGTTCTTCGTCGCCGATCTGCCCGGCGCGGGACGGTGGCAGGTGGCCGGGCGCGCCGTCGATCCGGCCGCGCTCGACCTTCCCGCCCTCTCCTTCGTCTCGACCACCGACCGCATCGTCCCCGCCGCCAGCGCGGCGCGGATCGGCGACGTTCGCGAGCTCGCGATGGGGCATGTCGGGATGATCGTCGGCGGCCGCGCCCGCGCTGCCCTGTGGCAGCCGCTTGCGGACTGGCTAATGGCGCTGCCGCACCCTAGATAGCCGCCAAACCACGAAGACATCCGCAGGAGTCGTTCCCCCATGACCGATATCGTGATCACTGCCGCCAAGCGCACGCCGGTTGGCAGCTTCCTCGGCGCCTTCGCCGCCACCCCCGCGCACGAGCTGGGCCGCATCGCGATCGAGGCGGCGCTCGAACAGGCCGGCGTCAAGGGCGAGGAAGTCAGCGAAGTGATCATGGGCCAGGTGCTCACCGCCGCGCAGGGCCAGAACCCGGCGCGCCAGGCATCGATGGCCGCGGGCGTGCCCAAGGAGGTTCCCGCCTGGGGCGTCCAGCAGGTCTGCGGCTCGGGCCTGCGCGCCGTCGCGCTCGCCGCGCAGGCGGTGGCCACCGGCGACGCGACGATCGTCGTCGCCGGCGGGCAGGAGAGCATGTCGATGTCGACGCACGCCCAGTCGCTGCGTCCGGGCACCAAGATGGGCGATCTCAGCCTCGTCGACACGATGATCAAGGACGGCCTGACCGACGTGTTCAACGGCTATCACATGGGCATCACCGCCGAGAACCTCGCCGAGCAATATCAGGTGACCCGCGGCGAGCAGGACGAATTCGCCGTCGCCAGCCAGAACAAGGCAGAGGCCGCACGCGCTGCGGGCAAGTTCCGGGACGAGATCGCCCCGGTGACGATCAAGGGCCGCAAGGGCGACACCGTGGTCGCCGATGACGAATATATCCGCGCCGGCGCCACGGTGGAGGGCGTCGCCGGGCTCCGCCCCGCCTTCAAGAAGGACGGCACCGTCACCGCCGCCAATGCATCGGGTCTCAACGACGGCGCCGCGGCGCTGGTGGTGATGAGCCGCGAAGAGGCCGAGAAGCGCGGCGCGCCGATCCTCGCGCGGATCGCCAGCTGGGCATCGGCCGGCGTCGATCCGTCGATCATGGGCATCGGCCCGGTGCCGGCGTCGAAAAAGGCGCTGGAGAAGGCCGGCTGGAGCATCGCCGACCTCGATCTGATCGAGGCCAACGAAGCGTTCGCCGCGCAGGCGCTGTCGGTCGGCAAGGAGCTCGGCTGGGATGCCGACAAGGTCAACGTCAACGGCGGCGCGATCGCGATCGGCCATCCGATCGGCGCCTCGGGCGCGCGCGTGCTGACCACCCTGCTCTACGAGATGCAGAAGCGCGACGCCAAGAAGGGCCTCGCGACGCTGTGCATCGGCGGCGGCATGGGCATCGCAATGTGCGTCGAGCGCGACTGATCACGCACGACCGCCGCGCCGGGGCTCAGGCCGCGAGGTGGAGATAATCGGGCTGAAAGTCCGCCGCCTCCTGCATCCGCGGCCAATCGGCGATGCGGATCTCGCGGCCGGCGCGCGCGATCAGCCCTTCGTCGGCGAGCTGGCGGAGCATTCGGTTGACATGAACCGAAGTCAGCCCGGTGGCGTCGCCGATATCCTCCTGCGTCATCGGCAGGGTGAACTGCGCGGGTGAGCCGAGCCCGGCCGCCTCGCACTTCGCGGCGAACTCGCAGAGCATATGGGCGATGCGCATCCGCGCATCGCGCCGGCCGACATTGAGCACCCATTCGCGGAAGATCGACGCATCGACGAGACAGTCGCGCCACAGCGCCTTGCCGACCTCGGGGCGCTCCTCGATCAGCCGGCGCAAATCGCGCATCGGGAAGAACACGACCTCCGCGTCGGTGATCGTCTGGACGTTGTGATCGGCCTTCTCGAACAGCAGATGCTGGATGTCGAGAATGTCGCCGGCGACATGGAACGAGACGATCTGCCGGCCGCCGTCGCTGGCCAGCTTGTGGCGGCAGGCATAGCCTTCCACGAGCAGGCAGCATTCGGAGACCAGCTGGCCGCTGCTGATGATCGTGGCACCGGCACGGAAGCGCTGGGGGCGGAGCGGAAGCGACTTGATGCCGTCCAGCTCCTCGGCGCTCAAACTGTTGAGCATCGCCAGCTTGTGAAACAGGGCTCGATAGGGGTCGGCCCGAGAGGAAGCCATCGCCCACTCCATCCAAGGTTGATCCGGAGCAGCCAAACGTTCGAACGGAAATTGGTTTCCAGAATTGATTCACATCAAGGCGTCGACGGCCGATTCCAGACGCGATCGAACCGCGGCCCGAGGCCGGTGATCAGTTCATATTGCGAGAGCCCGCTCAGCGCCGCGGTCTCGGGCAGGGCATAGTCGATCGCGACCCAATCGCCCTCGCCCAGCCCGGGCGCCGCGTCGACCGCGATCGCGATCATGTCCATCGACACGCGGCCGATCACCGGCAGCGCGGTTTCCCCCACTCGCACGCTGCCCTTGCCCGAGAAGCAGCGTAGATAGCCATCGGCATAGCCGAGATTGAGGATCGCGACCTCGGTGTCGCGCGGCGCGGTGAAGGTGGCGTTGTAGCCGACGATCTCGCCCGCGCGCACCCGCCGGCGCTGGATCACCTGCGCCTCGGGCGTGGCGACCTGCCGGATCGGCGCATGCTCGGGACGCTGCCGGCCGCCATAGAGCGCGATCCCCGGCCGGGTGAGATCGAAGGCATAGTCACGACCGAGCGCGATCCCCGCCGAATTGGCGAGGCTCAGCCGCCGCGCCGAGGTCCGCCCGCGCAATCCCGCGAGCGCGGCGCATTGCCGGGCGTTGCGCGGCACGTCCTCGTCGGCGCAGGCGAGATGGCTCATCAGCGTCTCGATCTCGAGCCCGTCGAGCAGCCCCGCGGCGACATCGTCGACCGCGACGCCGAGCCGGTTCATGCCGGTATCGACCATCACGTCGCACGCGCCGCCGCCGGCCGCTCGCCAGCGCTGCACCTGCGCGACGGTGTTGAGCACCGGCCGCGCATGCGCCGGGCGATCCGCCATGTCGGCGTCGCGCACGCCGTGGAGCACCGATACCGGCACGCCGAGATCGGCGAGCGCGCGCGCCTCGCTCCACACCGCGACGAAGAAATCGCGGCACCCCGCCCCGGCCAGCCGCTGCACCACCTCGCGCGCGCCGAGGCCATAACCGTCGGCCTTCACCGCCGCGCCGCACGCCGCGTCGCCGCCCATGTCGCGCAGCAGCCGCCAATTGGCGACCAGCGCATCGCCGTCGAGGCGCAGCCTCAGGGGAGAACCAGTCATGCCAGCGCGGTTAGCGTCTGCGCGCGGCGTGCGCCACCGTCTCCTTGAGACCCCAGGCGGTCACCGCCAGCGCCATCGCCACCACCGCGAAGGTGTACCACAGCCCGGCATAGGGATCGCCGGTGCGCGCGACGATGTACTGGCTGATCAGCGGCAGGAAGCCGCCGAAATAGCCGGTGCCGATATGATAGGGGATCGACATCGAGCTGTAGCGGATCTTCGACGGGAACATCTCCGACAGCAGGGCCGCGACCGGGCCGTAGGTCGCCCCCGACAGCGCCATCAGCGCGAGCACCGCGAGCATGATGATCGCGATGTTGCCCGCCGGCGGGACGATCGGCGTGAGATCATAGCCCGCCGCCGCCAGCGCCGCGTCGAGCCCCGCCGGGCTGGTGTCGGCGACCGGCTGGCGGCCGATCGACACGGTCACCGCCGGAGTGCGGCTGGTGGTGTAGGCGATGCCCTTTTTCGAGAAATAGTCGAGCAGCTGGCCGCATTCGTCGATCTGCTTCGCCGCGAAGGGATCATAGCGGCAGGCGGGGCCCGACACGATCACCGGCGCGCGGCGCGCCGCCTCGGCCAGCCCGGGATTGGCGGCGCTGCCGATCACCCAGAAGAGCGGGAAGAGCAGCGCCAACGTCAGCGCATAGCCCGCGACGATCGGGATCTTGCGGCCGATCCGATCGGAGAGATGGCCGAAGAACAGGAAGAAGAACAGCCCGACGATCGCCGAGGCGCCGGTGATCAGCTGCGCCGCGGTGGGATCGAGCCGCATCGGCCCCTGGAGGAACGACAGCACCGAGAACATCGAGGTGTACCAGATGACGGTGAGCCCCGCGGCGATGCCGAACAGCGCGACGAACAGCCGCTTGCCGTTGCCGGGATAGGTGAAGCTCTCGATGAAGGGATTGGCCGCGGTCTCGCCGGCTTCCTTCATCGCCTTGAACACCGGGCTCTCGGAGAGCTTGAGCCGCATCCACAGCGAGATGGCGAGCAGCAGGATCGAGAACAGGAAGGGCACTCGCCAGCCCCAGTCCGCCCAGACCTCGGCGAGCGCGAAGCGCGCGATCAGCACCACCGCGAGGCTGAGGATGAAGCCGCCGACCACGCTCGCCTGGATGAAGCTGGTGTGGAAACCGGCGCGGCCGGGCGGCGAATGCTCGGCGACATAGATCGCCGCGCCGCCATATTCGCCGCCGAGCGCGAGGCCCTGCGCGATGCGCAGCAGGATGATCAGCACCGGCGCCGCCATGCCGATCGCGGCATAGCCCGGCACCAGCCCGACGCCGGCGGTGGCCACGCCCATCAGCGTGATCGTGACGAGGAAGGTGTATTTGCGCCCCAGCTTGTCGCCGAGATAGCCGAACAGCACCGCGCCGAGCGGCCGGAAGCCGAACCCGACCGCGAAACCCGCCCAGGCGAGTAGCGTCTGGAGCACTTCGTTGCCGGCGGGGAAGAAGGTGCGCCCGATGATCCCCGACGCGGCGAGCGTGCCGTAGATGAAGAAATCATACCATTCGAACACCGTGCCCAGCGACGACGCGCTGATCACCAGCCGCATGTCCTTTGCGCTCGGTTCGGCCGCTGCACTGGCCATTGCACCCCTCCCTGTTTGCAGATGGTGTAGCGCGCCCGCGCGCGGCGGCAAGGCCGGCCTTGGAACCCGCGCGCCCGATCCCCATTTTACCGATAGTTCAATGTGATAGCCGGACTCACGCGATGGCGAACGGATGGGCGCAAGATGGCGCCGTGCAGGATCAGATCGACGATACCGTGGCCGATGCGGTGCTGACTGCCCGCGCGCGCATGCCCTCGGGGGCGAGCGCGCGCTGGTGCGCGGTCTGTGGCGACGACATTCCCGAGGCGCGCCGCAGCGCGCTGCCCGGCGTGCGCACCTGCGTGCCCTGCCAGTCGGGCCGCGACGCCACTATCCGCGGCGCGGGGATCAACCGGCGCGGCAGCAAGGACAGCCAGCTGCGGTGACGCCGCCTTAGGCCGCCAGCCCTTCGAGCGCCTCGCTCGCTTCCATCCACGCCGCCTCGGCGGTGTCGATCCGGTCGCTGAGTTCGGAGCGGCGCTTCATCAACTCGGTCATGCTGAGCCTGGTCAATGCCGCGTCGGCGGTGGCAGGATCGAACATCGCGCGCTCGATCGCGCTGCGCTGCTCGGTCAGCTTCGCCAATTCGGCCTCCGCCGCCTTGGCCGCCTTGCGCAGCTCGGCGCCCTTCTCGCGCGCCTCGGCGGCGAGGCGGCGCGCCTCCTTCTTGTCGGCCTTGCTCGCCTTGGGCGCCTGCCCCTCCTTGCTCAGCACGAAGGCGATATAATCGTCGAGCGACCCGTCGAACTCCTTCGCGGTGCCCTGATCGACCAGCACCAGCCGGTCCGCCGTCATCTCGAGCATGTGGCGGTCGTGGCTGACCAGCACCACCGTGCCGGTATAGTTGTTGAGCGCCTGGATCAGCGCCTCGCGCGCGTCGACGTCGAGGTGGTTGGTCGGCTCGTCGAGGATCAGCATGTGGGGAGCATCGCGGGTGATCAGCGCCAGCGCCAGCCGCGCGCGCTCGCCGCCCGAGAGCTTGCCGACCTCGGTTGTCGCCTTGGGCCCCGAAAAGCCGAACCGGCCGAGCTGCGCGCGCACCGCGCTCTGGCTCGCCCCCTTCATCAGGATCGTCATGTGCTGGAGCGGCGTCTCGGTGCGATCGAGCTCCTCGACCTGATATTGGGTGAAATAGCCCACCCGCATCTTGCCCGATGCGTTCATCGCGCCTTCCATCGGGGTGAGCTGCGCCGCGAGCAGCCGCGCGAGCGTGGTCTTGCCGTTGCCGTTGCGCCCGAGCAGCGCGACCCGGTCGTCGGGATCGATCCGCAGGTTCAACCGCTTGAGGATCGGCGTCTCGCCATAGCCGACGGTCGCAAGATCGAGCGTGATCAGCGGCGGACGCAATTCGTCGGGATTGGGGAAGTCGAAGCTCAGCGTCGGATCGTCGACCAGTTCGGCGATCGGCTGCATCTTCGCCAGCGCCTTGATGCGCGATTGCGCCTGCTTGGCGGTCGAGGCGCGCGCCGAGTTCTTGGCGATATAGGCCTGGAGATGCTCGCGCTGCGCCTGCTGCTTGGCGCGTGCCGAGGCGAGCTGCGCCTGGCGCTCGGCGCGCTGGCGCTCGAATGCGTCGTAGCCGCCCGGATAGAGCGTCAGCTTGCCGCGATCGAGGTGGAGGATGTGATCGACGACGTTGTTGAGGAAGTCGCGCTCGTGGCTGACCAGCAGGATCGTCGCCGGATAGGATTTGAGGAAGTCCTCGAGCCACAGCACCGCTTCGAGGTCGAGGTGGTTCGAAGGCTCGTCGAGCAGCAGCATGTCGGGCTGCGAGAACAGCAAGGCGGCGAGTGCCACGCGCATCTTCCAGCCCCCCGAGAAGCTGTCGAGCGGCTGGTGCTGCATCTCCTCGTCGAAGCCGAGGCCGACGAGGATCTGCGACGCACGCGACGGCGCGGTATAGGCGTCGATCGCCATCAACCGCTCATAAACCTCGCCGAGCCGATCGGGATCCTGACTGGTCTCGCTCTCCGCCAGCAAGGCAGTGCGCTCGACATCGGCCTCGAGCACGGTCTCGAACGGCGTGGCGTCGCCGTGCGGGGCTTCCTGCGCGATATAGCCGAGCCGGGCGCCGCGCGGCATCTCGACGCTGCCATTGTCGGGCTCGAGCTGGCTGGCGATCACCTTGACGAGAGTCGACTTGCCCGCGCCGTTGCGCCCGATCAGCCCGATCCGCCCCTTGGGCGGCAGCTTGGCGGTGGCGGCGTCGATGATCGTGCGCCCGCCGAGGCGCACCGTGATGTCGGTCAGGTTGAGCATGATCCGCGCCGCCTAGCACCGGACTCGGATTCTCCCAAGTCCTTCGCACCTGCACCATGAGGATGGCCAAAGCGCGCGGACGGCCTAAGCTGCTTTCCGGCGGCCGATTCGGTCGCGCAACGAAGAGGTCCGGTATGCGCTTTCTCGCTGCATTTTCGCTCCTCCTTGCCTTCGCATCGCCGGCCCGGGCGCAGGTGCCGGACTTTCCGCCCGCGTTCGAAATCCGCGAGATCCCCGCCAACGGCACCACGCTGCACGTCCGTATCGGCGGCAAAGGCCCGGCGGTGCTGCTGCTCCACGGCTATGGCGAGACCGGCGACATGTGGGCACCGCTCGCCGCGACGCTGATGCGCGACCATCGCGTGATCGTCCCCGATCTGCGTGGCATGGGGCTCTCCGCGGTCGCGCCCGGAGGCTATGACAAGAAGACGCAGGCGGCCGACATGGCGGCGCTGCTCGACTCGCTGAAGATCGATCGCGCCGATCTCGTCGCACACGATATCGGCAACATGGTCGCCTATGCGTTCACGATGCAGCATCGCGCCCGCGTCACCCGGCTGGTGCTGATCGATGCGCCGATCCCGGGGATCGGGCCGTGGGACGAGGTGCTCAAGAACCCGCTGGTCTGGCATTTCCGCTTCGGCGGGCCCGACATGGAGCGGCTGGTCGCCGGGCGCGAACGCATCTATCTCGACCGCTTCTGGAACGAATTCTCCGCCGACCCCGCGCATTTCGACGAGGCCTCGCGCGTCCATTATGCCGCGCTCTATGCGCTCCCCGGCCATATGCACGCCGGTTTCGCGCAGTTCGCCGCCTTCGATCAGGACGTGATCGACAATCGCGGCTTCCTTGCCGCCGGGGGCAAGCTGGCGATGCCGGTGCTCGCGCTGGGCGGCGAGAAGAGCTTCGGTCCGATGATGGCGACGATCATGCGCGCCTCCGCCACCGACGTCACCGAGGGCATCGTCCCCGCGTCCGGCCACTGGATCATGGAGGAGAACCCGCAGGCGACGGTGAAGCTCGTGACCGGGTTCCTCGCGGCGAAATAGCGCGCGGCCCGGCGCCGGCTTCATGCCGACACCGGAAAGCGCGACCGCCCCTTCGCCTTTGCACGGCGATGCCCTATGCGCCTGCGGAGTCACGGAGGACCGGATGATCGAGGGTTCGTGCCATTGCGGCGGGGTGCAGTTCCGGCTCGACGGGCCGATCGACGCGCTCACCACCTGCGATTGCTCGCTCTGCGCGATGCGCGGCGCGCTGATGGCCAAGGTGCCCGAGACCGCGCTCGAAGTGACCGCGGGCGAAGCGCTGCTCACGCTCTACCAGTGGAACACCCATCGCGCGCGGCACTATTTCTGCAGCCGCTGCGGCATCTACGTCTTCCACCGCAAGCGCGCAGCGCCCGATCATTTCGGCGTCAACGCGCGCTGCCTGCACGATTTCGATCTGGCTGCGGTCCCGGTGCACGCCACCGAGGGCGCGAATATGACCGTAGAGGACCCCGACCCGCGCGATCGCTGGCCCGGGCCGCGCGTCGCCCGTGCGGACCCCGCCCCCGGCTAATCGCCCGAGGCCACTGGATCCCCACCCCTCCCTGTCCCGGACCGGCGGTGACTTTCCATGTTGGAAAATTATCACTTGCCAATGCGGAAAGTCATGGATATCCCTTTCCATATTGGAAAGGGAGATTCTACGATGCCCGATGCAGCCGAGGCGCGCGACGCGCTTGACCGGATCGACGCCAGCCGCGCCCAACTCGCGCTCGCCGCAAATTGCCCGCCTGCCCGCCACCTCGCCTTTGCGGGGGTGATGGGCGCGCTGGTCCTGTCGCCGCTGGCCGGCCCCTATCAGATCCTCACCCTCGCGCCGATCGCGCTGGCGGTGGCGCTGATCGTGCAATGGGATCGGCGGCGGCTGGGCATGTTCATCAACGGCTATCGCCGCGGCAAGACGCGCCTCGTCACCGCCGGGCTGCTGCTGCTGATCCTGCCGGTCTATTTCGCCAGCTTCTGGCTGGCGTTCGAGGCGAAGCTGGTCTGGCCCTCGATCCTGCTGGCGGCGGCCGCGACGCTGATCAGCTATGTCGGCAGCACGATCTGGCAGCGCGTGTTCCGCCGCGAGATGGGGCTGGCGGCATGAGCGCCCCCGCCTTCGATCCGGTGATCCACCCGCCGACGCGGCTCCAGGTGATGGCGGTGCTGGTCAATATCGACGAAGCCGAGTTCGCCACGCTGCGCGGCATGACCCAGGTCAGCGATTCGGTGTTGTCCAAGCATTTGGCGGCGCTGGTCGAGGCCGGCTACGTCAAGCTGCGCAAGGCGACGACTGCCGGCCGCCAGCGCACCTGGGCCGGCGCGACGCGGGCGGGACGCGCGGCATTCGCGCGCCATGTCGACGCGCTGAAGCAGCTCGCCGGCCTTGCCGAAGCGCCGGCGCCGCTCAGTCGAGATTCGGCCGCAGCCAGCGGGTAGCCTGCTCGACGCTCACGCCGCGCCGAGCCGCATAATCCTCGAGCTGATCCTGCCCGATCCGCGCCACGCCGAAATATTCGGCCTGGGGATGGCCGAAATAGAAGCCCGACACCGCCGCAGTGGGCAGCATCGCGAAGCTCTCGGTGAGCGAAATGCCGGTGCGGCGGTGCGCGTCGAGCATCTTGAACAGGATCGGCTTGAGGCTGTGCTCGGGGCAGGCGGGATAGCCCGGCGCGGGGCGGATGCCGCGATACTGTTCCTTGATCAGCGCTTCGTTGGTGAGCTGCTCGCCCTCGGCATAGCCCCAGAGCGAGGTGCGGGTGAAATGGTGGAGCCGCTCGGCGAATGCCTCGGCGAGACGATCGGCCAGCGACTTCAACAGGATGTCCGAATAATCGTCGATCGCGTTCTTGAAGCGCGCGAGATGCGGCTCGATGCCATGGATCGACACTGCGAAGCCGCCGAGCCAATCGCCATCGGGATCGATGAAATCGGCGAGGCACATGTTCGCCCGCCCCTCGCGCTTGGCGATCTGCTGGCGCAGCATCGGCAGCGTGACATGCTCCTCGTCCTCGACATGGACGATGATGTCGTCGCCCTCGCGCGCGCACGGCCACAGCCCGACCACGCCGCGCGCAGTGAGCCATTTCTCGTCGATGATCTTGTCGAGCATCTTGTTGGCATCGGCGAACAGCGAGGTCGCGCTCTCGCCGACCACCTTGTCGTCGAGGATCGCCGGATAGACCCCGGCGAGCTCCCATGCGCGGAAGAAGGGCGTCCAGTCGATATATTGGCGCAGGTCCTCGAGGTCCCAATCGTCGAACGCGTGCACGCCGGGCATGCGGGGCTTGCCGGGCTTGAGCGCCATGTCGGCCTCGAAGGCGTTGTCGCGCGCCTTTTCGATCGGGAGCAGCTCGCTCTGGCCGCGGCCGGCGCGGGCCTGGCGGACCTGCTCATATTCTGCCGCGACCCTGGCGACATAGTCGTCGCGCTGGGTGTCCGAGACGAGCGCGGTCGCGACGCCGACGGCGCGGCTGGCGTCGAGGACGTGGACGACCGGGCCGGTATAGGCCGGCTCGATCCGGAGCGCGGTATGGACGCGGCTGGTGGTCGCACCGCCGATCAGCAGCGGCATCTTCATGCTCGACCGCTCCATCTCCTCGGCGACGGTGACCATCTCGTCGAGGCTCGGCGTGATCAGGCCCGAAAGGCCGATCATGTCGGCATCGTTCTCGTTGGCCGCCTTGAGGATGTCGGACCAAGGCACCATCACGCCGAGGTCGACGACCTCGAAGCCGTTGCACTGGAGGACCACGCCGACGATGTTCTTGCCGATATCGTGGACGTCGCCCTTGACGGTGGCCATCACCACCTTGCCCTTGCCCTTGGCGCCGGGCTCCTTCGCCGCCTCGATGAAGGGCAGAAGATGCGCCACCGCCTTCTTCATCACGCGGGCGGACTTGACCACCTGCGGGAGGAACATTTTGCCCGAGCCGAACAGGTCGCCGACGACGTTCATCCCGTCCATCAGCGGGCCTTCGATCACTTCGATCGGGCGCGCGAAGGCCTGGCGGCACTCCTCGGTATCCTCGACGACATATTGGTCGATGCCCTTGACCAGAGCGTGCTCGAGCCGCTTGGCGACTTCCCAGCCGCGCCATTCGGCCGCCTGCTTCTCCGCCACTGCATCGGTGCCGCGGAAGCGCTCGGCCAGCGCCACCAGCCGCTCGCCGGCATCGGGGTCGCGGTTGAGGATGACGTCCTCGCAGGCGGTGCGCAGCTCGGGCTCGATCTGGTCGTAAACATCGAGCTGGCCGGCGTTGACGATCGCCATGTCCATGCCCGCGGGAATGGCGTGATAGAGGAACACCGAGTGCATCGCCTTGCGCACCGGCTCGTTGCCGCGGAACGAGAAGCTCAGGTTCGAGAGGCCGCCCGAGATGTGGACGTGCGGGCAGCGCGCCTTGATCTCCCGGCATGCCTCGATGAAGTCGACGCCATAATTGTTATGCTCCTCGATCCCGGTCGCCACCGCGAACACATTGGGATCGAAGATGATGTCCTCGGGCGGAAAGCCGATCCCGACGAGCAGCTTGTACGCCCGCTCGCAGATCTCGACCTTGCGCTCCTTCGTGTCGGCCTGGCCGACCTCGTCGAACGCCATCACCACGACCGCGGCGCCATAGGCCATGCACTTGCGCGCATGCTCGAGGAACTGGTCGACGCCTTCCTTCATGCTGATCGAATTGACGATCGGCTTGCCGCTGACGCACTTCAGCCCCGCCTCGATCACGTCCCATTTCGAGCTGTCGACCATCACCGGGATCCGCGCGATGTCGGGCTCGGCCTGGATCAGCTTGAGGAACGTGGTCATCGCCTCGTGCGCGTCGAGCAGGCCCTCGTCCATGTTGACGTCGAGCACCTGCGCGCCGGCCTCGACCTGCTGCAGCGCGACTTCGACCGCGGCGGCATAATCCCCCGCCATCACCAGCTTCTTGAAGCGGGCCGATCCGGTGACGTTGGTGCGCTCGCCGATATTGACGAAGCTGGTGGAGGAGGCGGTGGTCGAAGTCATTATCGTTCCTAATTCCTCCCCCGGAGGGGGAGGGGGACCAGCCGCAGGCTGGTGGAGGGGTAGCTATCCGCGGGCGGCGTCGCTTGTGGAGAGCTACCCCCTCCACCGGCTTCGCCGGTCCCCCTCCCCTTCCAGGGGAGGATTGAGTGGTTACGCCGCCATCGTGAACGGCTCGAGCCCGGCGAGCCGGGTCCGCACCTCGGGCGTCGGCACCGGCCGTGCCGGCAAATCCTTCACTGCCTCGGCGATCGCTGCGATATGCGCCGGCGTCGAGCCGCAGCAACCGCCGAGCACATTGACCTGCCCGGCATCGGCCCATTCCTTGACCAGCCCGGCGGTCGTCGCCGGCGCCTCGTCATAGGCGCCCAGCTCGTTGGGCAGGCCGGCGTTCGGATAGACCATGATCAGCGTGTCGCACAGGGCGCTCAGCGTCTTCACATGCGGCCGCAACTGCTCGGCACCGAACGAGCAGTTGAGCCCGATCGTCACCGGCTTCGCGTGGCGCACCGCGTGCCAGAAGGCCTCGACGGTGTGCCCCGAGAGATTGCGCCCCGAGAGATCGGTCAGCGTCATCGACAGCATGATCGGCAGATCGCGGCCGAGATCATTGCCCGCCTCGATCGCCGCCATGATGCCGGCCTTGGCGTTCAAGGTGTCGAACACCGTCTCGATCAGGATGAAATCGACTCCGCCCTCGACCAGCGCGTCGATCTGCTCGCGATAGACCTCCTTGAGGTAATCGAAGTCGATCTCGCGATAGCCGGGATCGTTGACGTCGGGCGACAGCGACAGCGTCTTGTTGGTCGGCCCGAGCGCGCCGGCGACGAAGCGCGGACGCCAGATACCATTTTTGGCATCCTTCGCCTCGAACTCGTCGGCGATCGAACGGGCGAGCTTCGCGCTCTCGACATTGATCTCGCGGACGAGATGCTCGGCGCCGTAATCGGCCTGGCTGATCCGGTTGGCCGAGAAAGTGTTGGTCTCGGCGATGTCCGCCCCGGCCTCGAAATAGGCGCGATGGATCGAGGCGGGCACCTCGGGCTTGGTCAGCGCGAGGATGTCGTTATTGCCCTTCTGATCGTGCGAAAGGCCGAGATCGCCGGCATAGGCGGCTTCCTCGAGCTTCCAGTTCTGGATCTCGGTGCCGAACGCGCCGTCGGTGATCAGGATGCGCTTCTGCGCCTCGGCCAGCAGTTTCTCGCGTGCAGTCATTTCAACTTCCCTTCGTCACCCCGGCCTTGTGCCGGGGTCCACGGTGCCGGAGCGCGACAGCGGCGCGGCTCCTGCTTCAACTTCACCACCATCGCCAAACGGGCCGGTGGACCCCGGCACAAGGCCGGGGTGACGCCCCATCAGGCCGCCACCAGCGCCGCGCCGACCTTGGGCCGCAACCCGAGCAGATGGCAGATCGCGTAGCTCAGCTCGGCGCGGTTGAGCGTGTAGAAATGGAACTGGCGGACATCGCCGGCATAGAGCTTGCGGCAGAGCTCGGCGGCGAGCGTCGCGGCGACGAGCTGGCGCGCGGCGGGATGCTCGTCGAGCCCCTCGAACAGCTTGCCCATCCAGGCCGGCACCGCAGTGCCGCACATCGCCGACATGCGCTGGACGCTGGCGAAGTTCATCACCGGCATGATCCCCGGCACGATCTCGGCGGTGATCCCCGCCCTGGCGGCATCGTCGCGGAAGCGGAAAAAGGTCTCGGGCTCGAAGAAGAACTGCGTGATCGCGCGGGTCGCGCCGGCGTCGATCTTGGCCTTGAGATTGTCGATATCGGCGCCCGGATTCGGCGAATCCGGATGGCATTCGGGATAGGCCGCGACCGAGATCTCGAACGGATGGAGCTTGCGCAGCCCCGCGACGAGATCGGCGGCGTTCTCATAGCCGCCCGGATGCGTCGCATAGCGCTCGCCGGCGCGGGGCGGATCGCCGCGCAGCGCGACGATGTGGCGCACGCCCGCCGCCCAATATTCCCGCGCGACCTGATCGATCTCCTCGCGCGTCGCTTCCACGCAGGTGAGGTGCGCCGCGGCGGGGATCGCGGTCTCGCGGGCGATGCGCGCGACGGTGTTGTGGGTGCGCTCGCGCGTGGTGCCGCCGGCGCCATAGGTGACGCTGACGAAGCGCGGGCCGAGCGGGGAGAGCGTCTGGATCGACTCCCACAGCGTCTCTTCCATCTTCTCGGTCTTGGGCGGGAAGAATTCGAAGCTCACTTCGATGTCGCCGGCCACATCCGCGAATAGCGGGGCGGCCAGCGGGTCCACGATACTCATGCCGCCTTCACTTCCTTCGATTCCACGCCGGTCTTGCGACCCAGCCATAATTTGACGGTGAGCTCGCCGCCCTCGAGCGTCTCGACCAGCACCGGCGCGAGCCCCGCGGCGGCGAACCAGCCGAGGATCTGATCGTCCGAGAAGCCGAGCCGGGTATGCGCGTCGCGCGAGCGCAATTCCTCGCGGTCGTGCGGGGCGAAATCGACGATCAGCAGCCGGCCGCCGTCGCTGAGCACGCGCGCCGCCTCGCCGATCGCCGCGCCGGGCTGCTGGGCGAAGTGGAGCACATGGTGCAATATAGCCGCGTCGGCACCGCCATCGCCGAGCGGCAGCGCATAAAGGTCCGCCTGGCGCAGCTCGGCATTGGCGAGGCCGCGCTCGGACAATTTGGCGCGCGCGAGGCGGAGCATCTCGGACGAGCGATCGATCCCCAGCGCGGTCTCGGCAAGCGGGGCGAACAGCTCGAGCATGCGGCCGGTGCCGGTGCCGATGTCGATCAGGCAGCCGAGCTTCGCATCGCCGAGCGCGCGGGCCATCGCGCCCTCGATCTCGCTGTCGGCGACATGGAGCGAGCGGATCGCGTCCCATTCGCCGGCATTGGCCTCGAACCATTCGGCCGCGGCGCTGGCGCGATCGGCGCGCACCGCGGCGAGCCGGGCCTCGTCGGCGATCGTCCAGTGATCGGCCTCGCTCCAGCTGTCGAGCGCGGCGAGGATCGGCTCGACCTTGGCATGCGCGCCGAGGGCGACGAACACCCAGCTGCCTTCCTTGCGCCGCTCGGCGAGCCCGGCGTCGCACAGGATCTTGACGTGGCGGCTGACCCGCGGCTGGCTCTGCCCGAGCACCTGCGCGAGCTCGCCCACCGACAGCTCCATCGCGCGCAGCAGCGCGACGATGCGCAGCCGCGTCGAATCGGCGAGGGCGCGGAAGATGGCGAGGGCCTGGACCATTGGGAATATAGATATAAAGATATCTTTATATCAGGTCAACGCAGTTGCGCCCCCGGCCCGTGCTGGCTAGCCCTGAGCCGGCTGAACCAGAGGATGACTCCATGCGCAAGACCCTGTTGCTGCTTCCCGTTGCCCTGCTCGCCCTCTCCGCCTGTGGCGGCGCGAAGAACGAAGCCGCCGAAGCCAATGAGACGATCAGCGGCGACAGCAACACGATGGCCGAGGCGGTGAGCGACGTGAACGCCGCCAATGCCGCCACCGAGGCCGCGTTCACCGAGGCCGAGAACGGCTATACCGGCAATGCCGCCGACGCCGGCAACGAGATCGAGGAATAAGATGCGCGGTCTGCCGCTGCTGCTTCTCCTCGTCCTCGCCGCCTGCGGCCGGACCGCCGACGACAGCGGCGCCAGCGCCGACGAGGCGCGCCAGCTCAACGAAGCGGCGGCGGCGACCGACATCAACGCCAGCTTCGGCGACAACGGCTCGGTGTGGCAGTGACCGCGCGGCGCGAACTCGGCGCCTCTGGCCTGTCGATCACGCCGCTGGTGCTCGGCGGCAATGTCTTCGGCTGGACCGCCGACAAGAGCGCCAGCTTCCGCCTGCTCGATCGCTTCGTCGAACGCGGCGGCGTGATGATCGACACCGCCGATGTCTATTCGCGCTGGGTGCCGGGCCATCAGGGCGGCGAATCCGAGAGCATCATCGGCGAGTGGCTGCGCAGCTCGGGCAAGCGCGACAAGGTGCTGATCGCCACCAAGGTCGGCATGCTCGACGGCGAAGGCGGATCGAAGCTCGCCCCGGCGCGGATCGCCGCCGCGGCGGAGGCCTCGCTGCAGCGACTCGGGGTCGATACGATCGACCTGTATTTCGCGCATCAGGACGACGAGGACGTGCCGCAGGCCGACGCGCTCGCGGCGTTCGAAGCGTTGATCAAGGCGGGCAAGGTGCGCGCGCTCGGCGCCTCCAACTTCCACGCCGCGCGGCTCAAATCGGCGCTCGATACCGCGACGCGCGAGGGCCTGCCGCATTACCGCGTGCTTCAGCCCGAATATAATCTGGTCAGCCGCCACAAATTCGAGGGCGAGCTCGAGGATCTGTGCATCGCGCACAATATCGGGGTGGTGCCCTATTACGGCCTCGCCTCGGGCTTCCTCACCGGCAAATATCGCAGCGAGGCCGATTTCGGCAAAAGCGTGCGCGGCGGCCGGATGGCGGCGTTCCTCGAAGGCAAGGGCGGTGCGGTGCTCGCGGCGATGGACGCAGTCGCCGCCGAGACCGGTGCCAGCCACGCCCGCATCGCGCTCGCCTGGCTGACCGCGCAGGACGGCGTCACCGCGCCGATCGCCAGCGCGACCTCGATCGAGCAGCTCGACGAGCTGATCGGAGCCTGGGACGTGACGCTGAGCAAGGACCAGCTCGACCGGCTGACGGCGGCGGGGGTGTAGAAATCCTCCCCCGCAAGGGGGAGGTGGCATGCGCAGCATGACGGAGGGGGCGGAATCACTGAGCGCAGTGATTCCGCCCCCTCCGTCGCTTTCAGCGACACCTCCCCCTTGCGGGGGAGGATTGGGAACAGCCAGCACCGCTCCCGCATTCTCCTGCCAATGCGTTCGGCGATTCCCCAATGACCACCACCCGCTGGCCCACCCGGCTGTGGCTCGTCCGGCACGGCCAGAGCGCCGGTAACGTCGCGCGCGATCTTGCGCATGCGTCGGGCGAGCATCGCATCGCGATCGACATTCGCGACGTCGACGTGCCGCTCTCCGAGCTCGGCTCCGCCCAGGCCAGGGCGCTCGGCCGCTGGTTCGCGCGGGGCGAGGGCAATGGCCGGCCCGACGTGCTCCTCGCCTCGCCCTATCTCCGCGCCCGCGAGACCGCGCGCATCTTTCGCGACGCCGGCGGCGCCGACGCGGACGAGAAGGTGTGCGCCGACGAGCGCCTGCGCGAGAAGGAGTTCGGCATCCTCGACGGGCTGACCAGCGCCGGCATCCGCGCGGTCCAGCCCGAACAGGCCGAGTTCCGCCGGCTGCTCGGCAAATTCTATCACCGCCCGCCCGGCGGCGAGAGCTGGTGCGACGTGATCTTCCGACTGCGCTCGCTGATGGACACGGTCTCGCTCCATTATGCCGGCCGCGAGGTGATGATCGTCGCGCATCAGGTGGTGGTGCTGTGCCTCAGATACATCATCGAGAATCTGTCCGAGGCCGAGATCCTCGCGATCGACAAGGCGGGCGACGTCGCCAATTGCTCGGTCACCGAATATGTCCATGACCCGGATGCGGGCAAGGACGGCGGACTGGTGCTCGCGCGCTACAATGTCACGGCGCCGGTCGACGAGGATCCCGTGGCCGAAACCACCTCGGCGCCGGACGCGATGGTGGCGGCGCGGGGATGACGCCGCTCGACGCCGACTGGCTCGCCGCGCACCCCCTGCCCGAGCCCCCCGAAGACACCGACAAGAACAGCCGTGGGCGCGTGCTCGTCGCCGGCGGATCGGAGATCGTGCCGGGCGCGCTCCGCCTCACCGGCGAGGCGGCCCTGCGCGCCGGCGCGGGCAAGCTCCAGCTCGCCACGGTCGAACGCGTCGCGCCGCATCTCGGCGTCCTCGTCCCCGAGGCTGCGATCTTCGGACTTCCGGCCAATGACGCGGGCGAACTCGGCGACGCGGCCGGCGAGCGGCTGTGCGGCTATCTCGATCGCTGCGACACGCTGGTGCTCGGGCCCGGCACCGGCGCGGAGGCGCCCGGCACGGCGATTCTCGCCCCGGTGGTCGCGGAGCCGCGCGGCGCGCTGTCTCTGGTGCTCGACGCCGCGATGATTCACGCCGCGGCGGATTTGGCCACTGCGATCCATGCGCATCAGGGCCGCATAGTGCTCACCCCACACCCCGGCGAGATGGCCGGGCTGATGGGCTGCGAGGATATGCGGATCGCGCAGGACCCCGCCGGCATCGCGCAGGAAGCCGCGCGGCGGTTCAACGCGACGGTGGTGCTCAAGGGACCGGAGACGTGGATCGCCTGTCCGGGCGAAGGGCTGCTCCGCTATCCCGGCGGCGGCCCCGGGCTCGCCACCGGCGGATCGGGCGACGTGCTCGCCGGGATCATCGGCGGACTGATGTCGCGCGGCGCCGAGCCGCGCGCCGCCGCGGCTTGGGGCGTCTGGCTCCATGGCGAGGCCGGCAAAAGGCTGGCCGCGCGGATCGGCCCGCTCGGCTTCCTCGCCCGCGAGCTGCCCGGCGAGATCCCCGGGCTGCTGGCGCATCCTTGACCCGATCCTCCCTCGCGAAGCGGGGGAGGTGGCAGGCGCAGCCTGTCGGAGGGGGCGCCTCCGCGAGCCACGTCGCTGGCGGAGAGGCCCCCTCCGTCGCCTTCGGCGCCACCTCCCCCGGTTCCCGGGGGAGGATTTTCGTGCCTTCAAAGATAGCTTGTCACCGCGGGCGGCTGCCACCAGGCATTGTTGCGGCCGTCGCCATAGTTGACCGGGGCCGCGGCGAGCTCCTCGTCGGTTGCGTCGTCGAGCGAACCGAGCTGGACCGACACGAACGCCCCACCGATCTGGGGTACGTCGCCGGTGCTGAACGGCGCGCAGCCGCAATTGCTGCAGAAGCGGTGGCTGCCCTGCCCCGTGCCGAACGAATAGTCGCTGAGAACCTCTTCGCCGCTGAGCAGCCGAAAGGCTTCGGGCTTGAGCAGCGCGCCCCAGTTACGCCGCTTCGTGCAGATCGAGCAATTGCATTTGCCCGTCCCCGCGGCGAGATCGATCTCGGCTTCGAAGCGCACCGCGCCGCAATGGCAGCTGCCATGATAGGTTTTGAGCATCGTCTGTCTCCCTTGGAATGCGGGAGTGACTTACTGCCATGCTGCTGCCAGCATGATGTCAGCAGCATGGCAGTAGGGCCCGGAAATGCGCAAAGCCGATCGCCTGTTCCAGATCGTCCAGATTCTCCGCCGCACGACACGGCCGGTGACCGCCGACGCGATCGCCGCCGAGCTGGAGACCTCGAAACGCTCGGTCTATCGCGACATCGCCGCGCTGATCGGCCAGCGCGTGCCGATCCGCGGCGAGGCCGGGATCGGCTATGTCCTCGAAGGCGGTTTCGACTTGCCGCCGCTGATGCTCACCGCCGACGAGATCGACGCGGTGGCGCTCGGGGCGCAATGGGTCGCCGGCCACGCCGATCCGGCGCTCGCCCGCGCCGCGCGCGACGTGCTCGCCAAGGTCGCAGCGGTGCTGCCCGAAGAAATGCGCGGCTTTCTCGAGGATCCCGCTGCGCGGACCCCGCCCGCGTGGGACTCCGCCGCGGATCGGGTCGATGCATCGCAACTGCGCGCCCAGATCCGGGCGGGCCGCAAGGTCGCGATCCGCTATACCGATCTCGCCGGCGCGCGCACCGAGCGGACCGTCTGGCCGCTGGTGATCGGCTATCTCGACGCGGTGCGCGTGCTGATCGGCTGGTGCGAGATGCGCGCGGGTTTCCGCAGCTTCCGCCTCGACCGGATCGACGCCGTCGAGCTGCTCGACACCCGCATCCCGATCGATCCGGCGACGCTGCGCCGGCAATGGCGCAGCAGCCTGAACGCCCCCGCGAACCATTGAGGCATTCGCCGAATCAGCCGGCATGAAAACGTTATCTTACGCAATTGATACCGGTATCATATTTCGTAAGATATTGATTTATCGACTAACTAATTCACAACCTCGTGGTTGCCGCAGAGCCAGCTTGCCGCTAACATCATGCTACCGGTGTCTATGGAGCCATCGGAACAGACGGCCGCCAAGGCCGCGCCGAACGAGGAGAGGCAGCCTCGGGTCCTGCGGCGGCGAGCGATCGCCGGCGGCGCCCGGGTGCGCGGCGGAGCCGCGCGACTCTCCCGAACGATCATGCTGGCGAGGCGACCGCATCAAGGGCGGCGCCTGCGAACGGGAGGGGAATGATGATCAAGAAATATGCAACCGCAGCCACGCTGCGCACCGGCGCGTCCTTCGCCGTGCTGGCGCTTGCCGCGGCATGGAGCAGCGCCGCGGCGGCACAGGACGCCGCGCCCGTCGCACCGGCCGGCGAGCAGGTGGCCTCGGCCGACGATGTCGCCGCGCAGGACGAGATCACCGTCACCGGCTATCGCGCCTCGCTGCGCAGCGCGATCCGCGAGAAGCGCGACGCGACCGTCCAGATCGACGCGATTAACGCCGAGGACATCGCCGACTTCCCCGACACCAACCTCGCCGAATCCTTGCAGCGGCTTCCCGGCGTGTCGATCGACCGCGACAATGGCGAGGGCCGCACGATCACCGTCCGCGGGCTCGGCGGCGACTTCAACCGCACCCGCCTGAACGGGCTCGAGGCGCTGTCGACCGCGGGCGCCAACGACGCCGGCACCAGCCCCAATCGCAGCCGCGCGTTCGACTACAACACCTTCGCCTCCGAGCTGTTCAGCTCCTTGAAGGTCCAGAAGACGCCCTCGGCCGAGACGGACGAAGGCTCGCTCGGCGCGACGATCGATCTGCAGACCGGCCGCCCGTTCGACTATAAGGATACCGCGTTCGCGCTCTCGGGCGAGGGCAGCTATCAGCAGAACAGCAGGAAGTGGAATCCGCGCATCTCGGGGCTCGCCTCGAAGCGCTTCTTCGGCGGCTCGATGGGCTTCCTCGTCTCGGGCGCGTGGAGCAAGTCGAGCAACGAGCTCGACCAATATCGCCGCGCCCCGGGCCAGGCCGACTTCCTCTATCGCAACTCGGATTTTCTCGGGAACGAGAACCCGCAGCGCGCCGGCTTCGCGGCGCCGACCGGTACCAGCTTCGGCAGCGTCGTCACCAATCCCGAGGCGATCGCGGCGATGACCGGATCGGATCCGGCCGCCTATGCCAAGCTCTATCCGGGCGCGCCGTACAACACCGCCGGCCGTTTCGACGATTCGCTGGTGCGCATCCCCGCGCTCGCCGCGATCGAGCAGCAGGACGTCCGCAACGAGCGCCTCGGCCTGACCGCCTCCTATCAGTGGCAGATCAGCGACCGCACCCTGCTCAGCATCGACGGCGCCTATTCGCGCTTCTGGAACCAGAGCACCTACAACCAGGTCTCGTCGGTCGGCCTCAACCGCAACAACACCAACGCGACCTACAACACCGCGACCAACTCGATCACGCCGGTGGCTGCCCGCGCGCTCTACCCGGGCCTGTGCACGCCCGCCGCGGACAGCGACCTCGCGCCGTCGCAGGATTGCGGCCAGCAGCTCTACGGGACGACGCCGGCCTTTGCGACGGCGTATAATTCCGCCGGGGTGCTCGCGCCGTCGATCCTCGGCAATGCGGCGGTGGTCCCGGGCGGCACCACGCCGGCGAACGCGACGATCTTCAGCGTCAATCCGTTCAACCTCGATCCCTATGACTATTACAACAACCCCGGCTCGGTCGGGTATATTCCGAGCGCGAACCGGCTGGCGTTCCGCGGCGCGCTGATCGGGCGCCCGGCAGTCGAGCTGCTCGACGCCAACGTCACCAACGGCCTCGCCGACTATCTGGTGATGCGCAATGTCGACTTCCGCTCGGCGGCGGACCAATCGACCTACACCACCAAGTTCAAGCAGGGCTCGATCAACCTGCAGCACGCCTTTTCGGACGTGTTCAAGACCGAGATCACCGCGGGCATGTCCGAATCGACCAACGCCACGCAGGGGCTGCTCGTCGAGTTCAACCGCATGGATTCGCAGGGGTCGTTCGTCTACGACGAGCGCGGCGGCGGCTCGATGCCCAAGATCGATCTCGGCTTCGACGCGGCCAATCCAGCGAATTGGGAAGTCGTGAAGGGCTTCTCGGCGATCCGCCACTATCAGCGCTTCGTCAAGAACACCTACAAGCAGGCCAAGATCGACTTCGACTGGCAAGCCAATGACGAGTTCAACCTCGGCTTCGGCGCCAATCTGCGCAAATACACGTTCGACACCTCGCTCTACGAGCGCAACAACGACCTGCTCAATCCGACGCTGCGCGAGGCCGGCGTCACCACCGCCAGCGTCAGCCGCACGATCAATTTCGGGCAGGGGCTCAACGTCCCCGACGGCACGCTGACCAGCTTCATCGCGCCGAGCATCGCGGCGTTCGACAATCTGTTCGACTTCACCTGCAACTGCGTCAACAAATGGGGCGACTGGCGCCTCACCAACAAGCGCAACGGCGGCCGCGAGAATTTCGGCGTCGAGGAGACCGACACCGGCTTCTACTTCCAGGCCGACTGGAACAGCGAGATCTTCGGCCGGCCGTTCCGCGGCAATGCCGGCACCCGCATCGCGATCACCGACGTGACCTCGACCGGCTCGACCACCGCCGGCCGGCCGATCGTCGGCACCAATCGCTACACCGATTATCTACCCTCGGTGAACGTGGTGTACGAGCCGGTCGACAATCTGCTCGTCCGCCTCTCGGCATCGAAGGTGATGGCACGTCCGCTGCTCGGCAATCTCGCGCCGACGATCACCGCGATCTCGATCCCCAACACCGGCGCGACCGCGGGCGCGACGCTGACGGTCGGCAATCCCAAGCTCAAGCCGTTCCGCTCGACCAATTTCGACGCCAGCGTCGAATGGTATTTCGCGCCGGGCGGCCTGCTGTCGTTCGCGGCGTTCCGCAAGGAGATCGACAGCTTCCCGCAGACGATCTTCTTCTCGGCGCCGCTCTCGACCTTCGCCGACGCCGAGTCGATCGCGGCGATCCGCGCGCAGTTCACCAACGCGCAGCAGCTCGCCTATATCGACGGCAATTACGACTTCCAGGCGCGCCAGTTCGCCGACGCGCCGGGCGGCTGGCTGCAGGGCATCGAAGCCAGCTTCCAGATGGACTTCACCTTCCTGCCCGGCCTGTTCAAGAATTTCGGCGCGCAGCTGAACTACACGCACATCGATTCGGAGCTGAACTACATCCTCGATCCGGGCTCGGCGACCGCGCCGCGGACGATCGGCAAGGGGCCGTTCATCGGCGTCTCGCCCGACGCGGTCAACGCGACGCTCTATTACGAGAGCAAGCCGTTCCGCGCGCGCGTCTCGGTCGCGCATCGCAAGGGCTACAGCACCGCCTATCCCATCGCGGCAGGCTCGTGCAGCCCGGGCATCATCCCGCCGGTTTCGGCCAACCCCGGCACGGTGGCCGGCAACAACGCCCCTGGCGGCTATTGCACCGGCCCGCTGATCAACGACTTCGTGTTCAGCAAATCGACCACCAATGTCGACGCGTCGATGAGCTTCAACTTCACCGACTGGGTGTCGCTGTCGCTCGAGGGCTTGAACCTCACCAACCAGACCAGCGATCGCTACGCCTATGAGGGGCAGAACGCCGTGACCCAATATGCCAGCTCGGGACGCATCTTCCGCGCCGGCGTGCGCTTCCGCTTCTGATCGGAGCATGGCCGGGCCCGCCGAACGCTCCGTCCCTCCCATCGGCCGGGACGACCCTCGATTCGATCGACGGTCGCTCCTCGCCGGGGGATTGCTGCTCGGCGGGCTGACGCTCGGCGGAGCGGCGCAGGGGCAGGATCCGCCCTACGGCCCCGCCCCGCTCGCCGGCGGGCAGCTCGATCCCAAAGGCGACGACAGCGGGCGGATCGTGCCGGCGCCGGCCAAGGGCTATTGGCCCTATTCAGGGCTGAGCGGGCCGGGCCGCAAGCCCGGCAAGGACAGCGCCGGCGGCGGCTGGGTCTCGGGGCTGCCCAATGTCCGCTACAAGGGGCCGGGCACGCCGCGCTACCCGATCGCGCCATGGGACAATTCGGACGGCGGCGCGGCGGTGACGGCAGGATTGCTGCCCGCGATCCGACCGCTCCACGACGTCCATATCCGCGACACGATCGTCTGCCTCGGCGGCGACGGCCATTATTACATGACCGGCTCGACCGGCGACAATATCTGGGCGGTCAATGACGGCGTCGAGCTGTGGCGCTCGAAGGACCTGAAAAACTGGACGTATCTCGGCCTCGTCTGGAGCATCGAGCGCGACGGCGGCTGGGAGCGCAACTGGCGGATGCGCAAGGGCGTCCCCTTCCGCGCGCTCTGGGCCCCCGAGATCCATTTCATCCGCGGCAATTACTTCATCGTCCATTCGATGAGCCGAGCCGGCGTCGCGATCCTGAAGAGCAGCACCGGCAAGCCCGAAGGCCCCTATGTCCACGCCTTCTCGCCCGACAAGCCGCTGCGCGGCGGGATCGACGCGACGCTGTTCGAGGATGACGACGGATCGGTGTGGTTCACGCTCGGCTCGGCCGACGAGATCGTGAAGCTCAACGACGATCAGAGCGGCTTTACCGGGGGCTGGCAGAAGATGATCGCGGTCGAGGGAGAATATGACTTCGACCCGAACCATCATCGCAAGGAATGCGCGACCAAGGGATACGCGCATTTCGGCTATGAAGGCGCGACGATGTTCAAGCGCAACGGCGTCTATTATCTCGGCGTGGTCGATCGCTACGAGGGCCGCTATTCCTTCGCGATGTGGATGTCGGACAAGCCGACCGGGCCGTGGCGCCATCGCCACGAGGGCCCGCCCTGCTGCGGCGGCGGCAATTTCCTGCGCGACAAGCGGGGCGATTGGTGGGTGACCTTCTTCGGCAATGACGAGGCCAGCCCGTTTCGCGAGAAGCCCGGCCTCGTCCGCGTCGACTTCGCGCCCGACGGCCGGGTGATCGTCGCGCGCGACCAGCCTTTCGCGAGGGCTATCGCATGAAGTTCAGCCGGCGCGAGGCCGTGGCGACGCTCGCCGGCGGCATGGCGGTCGCGGCATCGGGCGCGCGCGCGGCTGCGGTGCCGGCCGCCAACCCGCTGACGCTGTGGTATCGCCAGCCCGCGGCACGCTGGGAAGAGGCGCTGCCGATCGGCAATGGCAGGCTCGGCGCGATGATATTCGGCGGCACCGCGCACGAACGGCTCCAGCTCAACGAGGCGACGCTGTGGGGCGGCGCGCCCTATGACCCCGCCAACCCCGCCGCGCGCGAGGCGCTGCCCGAGCTGCGCCGGCTGATCTTCGCGGGCCGCTTCGCCGAGGCCGAGGCCTTCGCCAACGCCAATGTCATGGCCAAACCGATGCGGCAGATGTCGTATCAGGCGCTCGGCAATCTGCTGCTCGACTTTGCCGGGATCGGCGAGACCCGGGACTATCGCCGGTCGCTCGACCTCGACTCCGCGCTGGCCGAGACCGGCTTCGTCGCGAACGGCGTCACCCATCGCCGCGAAGTGATCGCCTCGCCTGGCCGCAACGTGATCGCGGTGCGGCTGAGCGTCTCGAAGCCCGGCGCGCTCGACGTGACGCTGGGTTTCGCATCGCCGCAGAAAAGCGCGGTGGTCCATGCCGACGGCGCCGCCGCGCTGCTGATGACCGGCACCAACACCGCCGAGCAGACCAATCCCGCCGGGCTGCGCTTCGCCGCGCGGCTGGCAGTGATCCCCGACGGCGGCACGCTCGCGGCCGAAGGCGACCGGCTGGTGCTGCGCGGCGCCACCAGCGCGACGCTGCTGATCGCGATGGCGACGAGCTATCGCCGCTACGACGATGTCGGCGGCGATCCCGAGGCGCTCACCGCCGCCGCGATCGCCGGGGCGCGGCGGCAGGACTTCGATCGCATCGCTACCGACGCGACCGCCGCGCATCGCCGCCAGTTCCGCCGCGTGACGATCGATCTCGGCCGCACTCCTGCCGCCGATCTGCCGACCGACCAGCGCGTCGCCGCCAACAACGCCGCCGCCGATCCGGCGCTCGCATCGCTCTATTTCCAATATGGCCGTTATCTGCTGATCGCTTGCTCGCAGCCCGGCGGCCAGCCGGCGACGCTGCAGGGGCTGTGGAACGAGAGCATCAAGCCGCCCTGGGGCTCGAAATACACGATCAACATCAACACCGAGATGAACTATTGGCCGGCGCATTCGGCCAATCTCGGCGAATGCGTCGCGCCACTCGTCCAGATGATCCGCGAGATCGCCGAGACGGGGGCGCGCACCGCCCGGACGATGTACGGTGCGCGCGGCTGGGTGGCGCACCACAATGTCGATCTGTGGCGCGCGGCCGCGCCGATCGACGGCGCCAAATACGGGCTCTGGCCGACCGGCGGCGCATGGCTGTGCACCCATCTCTGGGAGCATTGGGACTATACGCGCGACCGGGCCTTCCTCGCCTCGGTCTATCCGGTGATGGCGGGGGCGTCGCGCTTCTTCCTCGACACGCTGCAGCGCGATCCGAACAGCGGCTTCCTCGTCACCAATCCCTCGCTCAGCCCCGAGAACAGCCACGGCCATGGCTCGTCGCTCTGCGCCGGGCCGACGATGGACATGGCGATCCTGCGCGACCTTTTCGGCCAGACCGCCGCGGCCGCGCGTATTCTCGGCCGCGACGCCGCGTTCGCCGGCGAAGTCGAGGCCGCGCGCGCCGCGCTGGCGCCGTACAGGATCGGCAAGCAGGGCCAGCTTCAGGAGTGGCAGGAGGATTGGGACGGTGATGCCGGCGACGTGCACCACCGCCATGTCTCGCATCTCTACGGCCTCTATCCGTCGGACCAGATCGACCTCGATCGCACCCCCGATCTCGCCGCCGCGGCGCGGCGCAGCCTCGAGATCCGCGGCGACCGCGCCACCGGCTGGGCGACGGCGTGGCGGATCAACCTGTGGGCGCGGCTGCGCAACGGCGACCGCGCGCATGCCATCCTCGCCTTTCTGCTCGGCCCCGAGCGCACCTATCCGAACCTGTTCGACGCGCATCCGCCCTTCCAGATCGACGGCAATTTCGGCGGCGCGGCGGGAATGATCGAGATGCTGGTGCAGAGCCGCGGCGACACGATCCATCTGCTCCCGGCGCTGCCCAGTGCCTGGCCCGACGGGTCGATCGCCGGGCTGCGCGCCCGTGGCAGCTGCGGCGTCGATCTCGCATGGCGCGGCGGCAGGCTCGCGCGGGTGCGGCTGACGCCGGACATCACGGGCGAGCGCAGGCTCGTCGCGCATGGCCGCAGCCATAACGTCAGGCTGCGCGCGGGACGCCCGCTGACTCTCACGGCCTCCAGTTTTCGAGGATGATATGAAGCTCACGCGACGCCAATCGATCGGCACTGCCCTGCTCGGGGGTGGCGCGCTGACGCTGCCCGGCACGGCCGAAGCAGCCCGCAAGCCCGCGCCCGACTGGAAGCGCGGGTTCGACAACCAGCGCATCGCCGATCTCGGCAATGGCAGCTTCCTCAATCCGCTGATCTCGGGCGACCGCGCCGATCCCGCCATCCTCAAGGACGGCGCAGATTATTACATGACCTTTTCGAGCTTCGATTCCTATCCGGGGCTCACCATCTGGCACTCGCGCGATCTGGTGAACTGGCAGCCGCGCAAGGCCGCGCTCAACAAGAATATCGGTTCGGTCTGGGCGGTCAGCCTCGAAAAGCATGACGGCCGCTATTTCCTCTACATCCCGGTCAAGGCGAAGCCGAATTCGATCTTCGTGATCTGGGCCGATCATATCGACGGGCCGTGGAGCGATCCGATCGATCTCGGGCTGCACAGCCATATCGATCCCTGCCACGCCGTGGGCGAGGACGGCTCGCGCTGGCTGTTCCTCTCGGGCGGCGACCGCATCCGGCTTTCGGCCGACGGGCTGTCGACCGTGGGCAAAGTCGAGCATGTCTACGACCCGTGGCGCTATCCCGACGATTGGGACGTCGAGGGCTTCTCGCCGGAGGGCCCCAAGATCCACCGGCATGGCGAGTGGTTCTACATGATCACCGCGGTCGGCGGCACCGCGGGCCCACCGACCGGCCATATGGTGATCGCGGCGCGGTCGCGCTCGATCCACGGGCCGTGGGAGCAATATCCGCGCAATCCGCTGGTCCGCACCACCAGCGTGGACGAGAAATGGTGGTCGCGCGGCCACGCCTCGCTGGTCGAGGCGCCCGACGGCAGCTGGTGGTCGGTCTATCACGGCTTCGAGAACGGCTTCTGGACGCTGGGCCGCCAGACCCTGCTCGATCCGATCGAGTGGACGAAGGACGGCTGGTTCCGGATGAAGGGCGGCGATCTCTCGCAGCCGATCCGCAAGCCCAAAGGCGGCACCGCCCTGCCCCATGGTCAGCCGCTCTCCGACGATTTCAGCAAGCCGCTCGAACTCGGCCGCAAGTGGAATTTCTTCAAGCCGGCGCCCGACGAGAGCCGGCGCCAGCGGGTCGAGGACGGCGCGCTGGTGCTCAAGGCCTCGGGAATCGCGCCGAGCGACTCCTCGCCTTTGCTGCTGATCGCCGGCGATCAGGCCTATCAGTTCGAGTGCGACATCGAGATCGCGCCCGGCGGCGTCGCGGGGCTGCTGCTCTTCTATGACGAGAAGCTCTATGCCGGGCTCGGCTTCGACGAGAAGCGCTTCGTCACGCACCAGTACGGCATCGAGCGCGGGCGGCCGGCCAATCCGCACGGCCGGCGAATGAAGATGCGGGTGACCAACAACCGCCACATCGTCTCCTTCCACACCTCGGGCGATGGCGGGCAGAGCTGGAAGCGGTTCGATCGCGGGATGGAAGTCTCGGGCTATCACCACAATGTCCGCGGTGGCTTTCTGATGCTGCGGCCCGGGCTCTATTCGGCCGGCGAAGGCGAGGCGAAGTTCCGCGACTTCAAGTTCCGCGCGTTATGATGCGCGCGCTGGCGCTCGCCGCGCTGCTCGCTGCGCCCGCCGCAGCGCAGACCGTCCCCGAAGCGCCGCGCCCGATCGCCGCGTCGAAGATCATCCTTGTCGGCGATTCAACCACCGCAGTGATCGGCGGCTGGGGACCGAGCTTCTGCGCGTACCATGTCACTTCGTTCGCAGCATGCGTGAACCTCGCGCGCGGCGGGCGCAGCTCGGGCAGCTACCGCGCCGAAGGCTCGTGGGACCTCGCGCTCGCCGAGATGCGCACGCCGGGGTTCAGGGACATCTGGGTGCTGATCCAGTTCGGCCATAACGACCAGCCCGGCAAGCCCGGCCGCTCGACCGATCTCGCCAGCGAATTCCCCGCCAATATCGCGCGCTATGTCGACGAGGCCCGCGCCGCGGGGGCGAAGCCGGTGCTGGTCACGCCGCTCACCCGGCGGATGTTCAAGGACGGCACGCTCCAGAACGATCTTGAGCCCTGGGCCGCGGCGATCCGCAAGGTCGCGGCCGAGAAGAAAGTGCCGTTGCTCGACCTCAATGCCGAGAGCAGCGCGGCGGTGCAGGCGATGGGCGAAGCCGCCGCCGATCGCTTCGCGCAGCTGCCGCCTGGCTCGGCGCCGGTGGTGCCGACCGCGAGCACCGAGACCGAGGTCCAGCCCATGGCGCAGCCGCGGCTGTCGTTCGACCGGACGCATCTCGGCGTCGAGGGCGCCAACTATTTCGCGACGATGGTGACGCGCGAGCTCGCCGCCGCGGTGCCCGCGATGCGGCCGCTGCTGATCCCCTGATCAGGCGGCGCGCGCCTCGGCTTCGGGCAGGAACGGCGTGATCGCGGCACGCGCCCGCGCCACGGTCTCCTCCTTCTCGCCGACCGGCGCGACATAGCGGATCGCTTCCTCGGCGGCGGCCAGCCCGGCGCCGCGCGCGAGAATCCAGGTCGCGAGATATTGCGAGGCGAGGCAGCCACCCGCAGTCGCGACATTGCCGTGCGCGACGAACGGCGTGTCGAGCACGCGCACCCCGGCCTCGATCACCCAAGGCTTGCTCATCAGATCGGTGCAGGCCGGAAGATCGCCGACCAGGCCGAGCTTCGCCAGCAGCAGGGTGCCCGAGCATTGCGCGCCGATCAGCTGGCGCGAGGGGTCGAGGACGATGCGTCCGAGCAGATCGGCGTCGGCGGCGATGTCGCGCGTCTTCATCCCGCTGCCGATGATCACCGCATCGGCTTCCCCGGCGAATTCGAGCGGACGCTGGCGCTGGACGGTGACGCCATTGAGCGAGGTGACCTCGGGCGTCGGCGACGTGATGTACGCCGCCCAGCCCTGCGGCTTCATGGCGATTGAGGATCGCCGCCGCGACGAACGAATCGAGCTCGTTGAAGCCGTCGAAGGTCAGGACTGCGATCTGCATTGGCGGTTCCTCGCTGTGAGCGCCGGTCCTAGCATCGTTGCGCGCGCGCAAAAACCTCGCGTTCGACGCTGCGCTCCCCTAGGGGGCGGCGATGCTCCGCCTGCGCCCGCAAACCGCCGCCTATGCCATGCTCGCGCTGGTGATGCTGCTCTGGGCGGGCAATTCGATCGTCGGCCGGGCGGTGCGCGACGATATTCCGCCCTTCCTCCTCGCGCTGCTGCGCTGGACCGGGGCGCTGCTGGTGATCGCGCCGTTCGCCGCGCGCCACATCGCCGCCGACCGTGCGGTGATCGCGCGCAAATGGCCGGTGATCCTGCTGCTCGGGCTGCTCGGCGTCGCGGCGTTCAATGCCTTTCTCTATTCGGGGCTGCGCTTCACCCAGGCGAGCAACGGCATGCTGCTCCAGGCGGCGATCCCGGCGCTGGTGCTCGTCGCCGATTTCGCCATCTTCGGAGTGCGCGCGGGGCCCGGCGCGATGCTCGGCGTCGCGCTGTCGACGATCGGCGTGGTGGTGATCGTGTTTCAGGGCAGGCTGGGCGCGCTCTCCGGGCTCGCGTTCAACCGCGGCGACGCGCTGATCCTGTGCGCGGTGGTGGTCTGGGCCTTCTACACCTCGCTGCTGCGGCTGCGACCGGCGCTCCACGCGCAGAGCTTTCTCGGGCTGACCTTCGCGATCGGCGTGCTGGCGATGGCGCCGCTCGCCGCCACTGAATGGGCGGAGATCGCCGCGATGCACTGGACGCCGCGCGTGTTCGCCGCCGTGCTCTATGTCGCGCTGCTGCCTTCGGTGATCGCCTATGCGCTGTTCAACGCCGCGGTCGCCACGCTCGGCCCGGCGAGCGCGGGGCAGGCGATCACGCTGATGCCTTTGTTCGGCGCGCTGCTCGCCGCGCTGACCCTGGGCGAGCAGCTCCATGGCTATCACTTCGCCGGCATGGCACTGATATTGGGCGGAATCGTCGTGAGCGCCTGGGTGCGCGGGCGCAGCGGAACGATCGCCGACGCGCGCGGTTGAGTCCCCTCGAAAGAGGAGGACACCGCATGGCCAATGACAACCAGCAGGACGCGATCGCGCTTCTCAAGGCCGATCATCGCGAAGTCGAGGAACTGTTCGAGCAGTTCGAGGGCGCGAAGAGCGCCTCGCAAAAGGAGAAGCTCGCCCGCCAGATCTGCCTCGAGCTGACCGTGCACACCAAGATCGAGGAAGAGATCTTCTACCCGGCCTGCGAGGGCAAGATCGAGGAGGATCTGCTCAAGGAGGCCTATGTCGAGCATGACGGCGCCAAGCTGCTGATCGCCGAGATCGAGGCGGGCAGCCCCGCGGACGAATATTACGACGCCAAGGTCAAGGTGCTCTCCGAGCAGATCGAGCACCATGTCGAGGAAGAGGAAAAGCGCATGGAGGGCATGTTCTCCCAGGCGCGCAAGGCCGGGCTCGATATGGACGCGCTGGGCGAGGAGATGCGCGCGCGCAAGCAAGCGCTGATCACCGAATACAAGGCGAGCGGCCTGCCGAGGCCCGAGACGACCACGCTCGAGGTCACCGCGCTCTGAGCGCCGATGGCCATCACCCCGGGGCAGTCGGTTCCGGGGTGATGGCTCTGCTCAGGCGGCGATCGCCGCGGACGCTTCGCGTGCCGCCCGGATGTCGGCGGCCAGCTCGTCGACACGGGCCGGATCGGAATCCCACGCGAACATGAAGCGGGCGCCGCCGCCGATGAAGGTGTAGAAGGACCAGCCGCGCTCGCGCAGGTCTTCGAGCAAAGCCGCCGGCGCCTGCAGGAACAGCGCGTTGGCCTCGACCGGGAACATCGGCGCGACTTCGGGCAGGTCGCGGATCGCCGCCGCGAGCTGCGACGCGCAGCCATTGGCATGCTCGGCGTTGCGCAGCCATGCCCCGCTCTCGAGCATCCCGACCCAAGGCGCCGCGAGAAAGCGCATCTTCGAGGCGAGCTGGCCGGCCTGCTTGCAGCGATAATCGAAATCCTGCGCCAGCGCGCGATCGAAGAACAGGATCGCCTCGCCGACCGCCATGCCGTTCTTGGTGCCGCCGAAGCACAGCACGTCGACGCCGGCGCGCCACGTGATGTCGGCGGGATCGCAGCCGAGATGCGCGCAGGCGTGCGCGAAGCGCGCGCCGTCCATGTGCAGCTTGAGCCCGAGCGCGCGGCAGGTTGCGGCGATCGCGCGGATCTCGTCGATCGAATAGACCTGCCCGGTCTCGGTCGGCTGGGTGATCGTCACTACCCGCGGCTTGGGGAAATGGATGTCCGAGCGGCTGGTGGCGACTCCGCGAATCGCTTCGGGGGTGAGCTTGCCGTCGGCGGTGGTCGCGACGAGCAGCTTGGAGCCGTTGGAGAAGAATTCGGGTGCGCCGCATTCGTCGGTCTCGACATGCGCCGAGGACGAGCAGATCACGCTGTGATAGGATTGGCAGAGCGCGGCGAGCGCGAGCGAATTGGCGGCGGTGCCGTTGAACGCGAAGAAGACCTCGCAATCGCTGGCGAACAGCGCACGGAAAGCGTCGGCGGCGCGCTGGGTCCAGTCGTCATTGCCATAGGCCGGCGCCGAGCCGGCATTGGCCGCTTCCATCGCGGCCCACGCCTCGGGGCAGATTCCGGCATAATTGTCGCTGGCGAATTGCTGGGGGGCGAATTGCTGGGGGGCGAATTGCTGGGGCTGGCTCACGCGGACACTCTCTTTCGTTGCTCTACCGGCACCGAAGAGGCGTGCGACGCGTGGCGTGATGGAGACCCGAGGGTTGCCATTGCGGCCACATCCTTGCGCAGATTGCGCAAGCACCACCTTGCCCGGGAGCAGGTTGGTGTCGGGGCGTCGCCCGACTCTTGATGCATGGCGGCCAGCTAGCGTGGCGGAGGGCGGGTGGCAAGACCGGGCATGAATTGCCTCCCCTCGTGCTCCTGCGAAGGCAGGAGCGCAGGATGCCGAAAGGCTGCACGACCCGGCGCTGCGGCCTTCGCCGGAGCACAGTTCAGGACTGGGGGAAAAGAAGTGGTGCCCGGGGACGGAGTCGAACCGCCGACACTGCGATTTTCAGTCGCATGCTCTACCAACTGAGCTACCCGGGCACGGGGCCGGCGAACGCCGGAAGCGGGCTCTTAGTCGGCGTCCCGGCCCGTGTCCAGCCCGCTTTGTGCATTCGGATCAACACGCTCGCCCGGCACACGATAGCCCTCGCCCAGCCATTGCAGCAGGTCGCGGTCCTTGCAGCCGCGGCCGCAAAAGGGCTTGAATTCGTCTTGGGTCGGTTTGCCGCAGATCGGGCAGCCGTCACGCTTCGCCAATGCCTACTCCTTCGGGGCGACGAACGCCGTCGCGCCCCCGATTCGCCGCGCCAGCTCGGCGCTCCATTCGGGCTTCTGCGCCAGCCGGTTGGCGACGCGCCGCGATACCATATGGGTAGCCGGCGGCGGCGGGGGAAGCCGCTCGATCCGGCGCAGCTCGGCACGCGCCGCGGCACCCACCGGATCGGCGCGGAGCAGCTCGGGGAGCGACGGCCGGGTGCGGCGGCGGACGATCTGGAGAAAGCCGAAGCCGTTGACCGTGGTGCGCTCGAACGGCTGCGGCAGCGCCGCGTCGATCGCCTCGGCGACCGCCTGCCGCGCCGCCTTGTTGGCCAGGGTCGGGAAATCGATGCCGATCGAGCCGGCGATGCCGTGCCGCTCGATCGCGCGCGCCACGGCATGCGCGGCGGCGACCGACAGCGCTTCGAGCGGGCCCGAGCCGTCGACATCGAACAGAGTCATCGCCGGAGTCGGCGAGAGGCGCAGCATGCCGCCGGGAAAGCCGATATCGCCGGTCACCGCCTCTTCGAGCACTTCGGACCAGCCGGCTTCCTCGAGCACGTCGGCCTCGTGCGCGCGGAGCTGCCGGACCGGCACCCCGCTGGCGCGGATCCGGCCGAGCAGATCGAGGCCGTCGCCGGGCGCATCGTCCGGCGCGGCCGGCACTGCCTTGGGCAGCTTGGCGCGGCCGGGCTCGGGGATCGCCTCGCGGACGATCCGCACCCTGAGCGCACCGCCCTGGGTGATCCCCTTGGGCAGTGGATCGCACAGCGCCTCGCCGCCGGCTTCGAGCGCGACCTTGCCGGTGTTCCTGTCCGTGAGCCGGGCGTTGAGGACGGCGCCGTGACGAGGCGCCGTTCGCTCGAGCTCGATCCGCGCTTTCCAGATGACGCCGCGCGAGACCAAAGCCGCGCGGTTCTCGCCGATCCCGGCCTCGTAGAGCCACTCAGCCAAAGGGGTAGCCCGCGCCTTCGAGCAGCGCGCGGGTCTCGAACACCGGCAGCCCGACCACGCCCGAATGGCTTCCCGACAGGAAGCGGACGAACGCCTCGGCCTTGCCCTGGATGGCATAGCCGCCGGCCTTGCCCATCCCCTCGCCGCTGGTGACGTACCAGTCGATCTCGGCGTCGCTCAGCCGCTTGAAGGTGACGATCGTGTCGGAGATGCGGGTGCGCGGCTTGCCGTCGAGCCCGATCAGGCAGACCGCGGAGAGGCAGTGATGGCGCCGGCCCGAGAGCAAGCCGAGCATCCGGCGCAGATCGGCCTCGTCCGCGGGTTTGGCGAGGATGCGGCGGCCGACCGCGATCGTGGTGTCGCCGGCGAGGACGATCTCGTCCTCGCCACGGGTGACCGCGAGCGCCTTGTCGATCGCGACGCGCAGCACATAGGCGCGCGGCAGCTCGCCCGGGCGAACGTCCTCGTCGACATCGGGGGCGGCCACGCGCGCGGGCTCGACTCCGATCCGGCGGAGCAGATCGAGCCGACGCGGCGAGGTGGAGGCGAGGACGAGCCGCACAGGCCCGCCGCTCACTTGAAGCGGTAGGTGATACGGCCCTTGGTCAGGTCGTAAGGCGTGAGCTCGACGAGGACTTCGTCGCCGACCAGCACGCGGATGCGATTCTTGCGCATCTTGCCGGCGGTATGGCCGAGGATCTCATGATCATTCTCGAGCCGGACGCGGAACATGGCGTTGGGCAGAAGCTCAACGACCTGGCCGCGCATTTCAAGGAGTTCTTCTTTGGCCAAACAATATGCCTCTCGGGTGAGCGCCAGCAAAAGTGGCGGTGCCTTTACTCTGCTGCGCGCGAAAAGGGAAGGCGGACGGCACGATACGGCGTCCGCTGCCGCCAACATGGGGTTTCGGCGGCGCGAAGTCCAGCCGCACGCGACGCTTGCCTTGGCCACGGCCAGCCACTTACACTGATGTAAGTTGACGGCCGCCGACGGCCGCATGCGAGAGGAAGCGGAATGGCGGAGGCCTATATCGTCGCGGCGGTGCGCACCGCGGGCGGACGGCGCAACGGACGGCTGATGGGGTGGCATCCGGTGGACCTTGCCGGCGCGACGCTCGCCGAGCTGGCGCGCCGCAGCGGAATCGACCCGAACGCGATCGACGATGTCATCATGGGCTGTGTCGGCCAGGCGGGCGAGCAGGCGCTCCATGTCGGGCGCAACGCCGTGCTCGCCTCGGGGCTGCCGCAGAGCATCCCTGCGGTGACGATCGATCGCCAGTGCGGCAGCTCGCAACAGGCGATCCAGTTCGCCGCGCAGGCAGTGATGTCGGGCACGCAGGACGTGGTGATCGCCGCGGGCATCGAGCATATGAGCCGGGTGCCGATGGGCACCTCGGTCGCCGGCGCCAAACCCTATAGCGAGCGCGAGCTGGCGCGGTTCGGGGTGCGCGGGTTCAGCCAGTTCACCGGCGCCGAGATGATCGCGCGGAAATATGGGCACAGCCGCGAGATGCTCGACGCCTATGCGCTCGAGAGCCATCGCCGCGCGGCGGCGGCGGTCGAGCGCGGCGATTTTGCCGACGAGATCCTGCCGATCGCGATCGAGACGCCCGACGGCGCGCAGCTGCACGACCGGGACGAGGGCATCCGATTCGACGCGAGCATCGAAGGGCTGGGCAGCCTCAAGACGCTCGCCGAGGGCGGGGTGATCACCGCGGGCAATGCCAGCCAGATCTGCGACGGCGCCTCGGCGGTGATGGTGGTGGGCGCGGCTGCGCTCAAGGCGCATGGGCTGACCCCGCTGGCGCGAATCCACAACCTCACCGTCACCGCGGGCGATCCGGTGATCATGCTCGAGGAGCCGCTGTTCGCCACCGACCGGGCGCTGCAGCGCGCCGGGATGCGGATCGGGGATATCGACCTGTACGAAGTCAACGAGGCGTTCGCGCCGGTGCCGCTGGCGTGGCTGGAGCATGTCGGCGCCGATCCCGACAAGCTCAACGTCAATGGCGGTGCGATCGCGCTGGGCCACCCGCTCGGCGCCTCGGGGACCAAACTGATGACGACGCTGGTGCATGCGCTGCGCAAGCGCGGGCTGCGCTACGGGCTGCAGACGATGTGCGAGGGCGGCGGCATCGCCAATGTGACGATCGTCGAGGCGCTGTGAGGTTGATGTTCCCGGATCCTCCCCCGCAGGGGGAGGGGGACCAGCGAAGCTGGTGGAGGGGTAATCTCCACGAGCGAAGGTTCAGCCCTTGTGGCGGCTACCCCTCCACCGCTTCGCGGTCCCCCTCCCCCTCCGGGGGAGGATTTTGATGGGCGCGCTCTCCGGCATCCGCATCGTCGAGTTCGGCGGGATCGGCCCCGGCCCGTTCGCCGCGATGCTGCTCGCCGATCATGGCGCCGAGGTGATCCGCATCGAGCGTCCCGGCGCCGCTTTCGGCCCGCACGCCCTCGCCCGCTCGCGCAAGGCGATCGGAGTCGAGCTCAAATCCGCCGAAGGCGTGGCGATCGCGCGCGCGCTGTGCCGCGAGGCCGACGGCATCCTCGAAGGCTTCCGGCCGGGCGTGATGGAGCGATTGGGGCTAGGCCCCGAAATGCTGATCGGCGACAATCCCGGCCTCGTCTATGGCCGGATGACCGGCTGGGGCCAGGACGGCCCGCTCGCGCAGGCGCCGGGACACGACATCAATTACATCGCCGTCGCCGGACTGCTCGACGGGATCGGCACGCCCGGCGGCCCGCCGGTGGCGCCGGTCAATTATGTCGGCGATTTCGGCGGCGGCGGGATGCTGCTCGCCTTCGGGATGGTGAGCGCCTTGCTCGCGGTGAGGCTGGGTGCTCCCGGCCAGGTGGTCGATGCGGCGATGACCGAGGGATCGGCGCTGCTCGCCAGCATGAGCTGGGGGTTCAAGGCCGCGGGCATGTGGCGCGACGGGCCCGGCGCGAACCTGCTGAGCGGCGCCGCGCCCTTCTACCGCAGCTATGCCTGCGCCGATGGCCGCCATGTCGCGGTCGGCGCGATCGAGCCGCAATTCTATGCCGCTCTGGTGACCGGGCTCGGCGAGGACGGGGCTGGCCAGATGGACGCCGCGGCATGGCCCGCGCGCGCCGAGCGCTTCGCGGCGATCTTCGCCACGCGCGGCCGCGACGCATGGGTCGCGCATTTCGCGCCCGAGGCGTGCGTGTCGCCCGTCCTCACCTTCGACGAGGCGGCGGCGCACCCGCACAACGCCGCGCGCGGCAGCTTCGCGGGCGGCGCGCCCGCCCCTGCCCCGCGCTTTTCCGCCACCCCTGCCGACCCGCCGCAGCCCTCGCGCCCCGGCGAGTGGACCGATCGGGTGCTGGCGGGGCTTGGCTATGACGAACCCCAAATCGCGGCGCTCAGGGCCGCGGGCACGATTGGCTAGGAGAGCAGCATGAACTTCGAGAACACCGCAGCCGTGGTCACCGGCGGCGCCTCCGGCCTCGGCGCGGCGACGGCACGCGCGCTGGCAGCGGCGGGCGCCAGGGTCGCGCTGTTCGACATGAATGCCGAGAAGGGCGAGGCGCTCGCGGCCGGGATCGGCGGCGTGTTCTGCAAGGTCGATGTCCGCTCGGACGACGAAGTCGATGCCGGCTTCGCCAAGGCACGCGCGGCGCATGGCCAGGAGCGCATCCTCGTCAACTGCGCCGGCGTCGGCAACGCGTTCAAGACCGTGGGTCGCGACAAGGCGACCGGCGAGATCCGCCAGTTCCCCGCCGCGGCGTTCGACTGGGTGATCCAGGTCAATCTGGTCGGCAGCTTCCGCTGCATCGTCAAGAGCGCGGCGGGGATGCTGACGCTCGACCCCGACGCGGACGGCGAGCGCGGCGCGATCGTCAACACCGCCAGCGTCGCCGCCGAGGACGGTCAGATCGGCCAGGCGGCCTATTCGGCGTCGAAGGGCGGGATCGTCGGCATGACGCTGCCGATCGCGCGCGATCTTTCGGGCGAGGGCATCCGGGTCAACACGATCCTGCCGGGGATTTTCGACACCCCGCTGATGAACGCCGCGCCGCCGCAGGTGAAGGAGGCGCTGGCCGCCTCGGTGCCCTTCCCCAAGCGGCTGGGGCGGCCCGAGGATTATGCCAGCCTCGCGCTCGAGATGCTGCGCAATCCCTATTTCAACGGCGAGGATGTCCGCCTCGACGGCGCGATCCGGATGGCGCCGCGGTGAGAGCGTGTTGATCGCACGCCCTAATCATAACCGTCACCCCGGACTTGTTCCGGGGTCCACCGCGCGGCACGCGAGGCGTTCAACACTCTTGTCCTTCCATCGCGGCACCGTGGACCCCGGCACTTCGGCCGGGGTGACGACAGGAGACTGATGATGTCCAACTGGCGCGACGATCCCGAGCTGATCGCGCTCGCCGACGGCGCAGCGCGCTTCTTCGAACGGGAGGCCCCGCCCGAGCGCATCGCAAAGTGGCGCGCGGCCGGGCAAGTCGAGCGCGAATTCTGGCGGCAGGCGGGCGAGGCCGGGCTGCTCGGCGTGTCGATCCCCACCGAATATGGCGGCGGCGGCGGCGACTTCCGCCATGACGTCACCTTGGTCGAGGCGGTCGGCCGGCACGGCGTCGAGGGCTTCGCGCTCTCGCTGCACAATGTCATCATCCTCCCCTATGTCCTCGCCCACGGCACCGAAGAGCAGAAAAGGCGCTGGCTGCCGAAGCTCTGCTCGGGCGAGCTGGTCGCGGCGATCGCGATGAGCGAGCCCGGCGCGGGATCGGACCTGCAGGCGATCCGCACCACCGCGCTGAGGGACGGCGACTTCTATCGGATCAACGGCGCCAAGACCTTCATCTCGAACGGCCAGATCGCCGACTTCGTCATCGTCGTCGCCAAGACCGACCCCGAGGCGGGCGGCAAGGGCGTCTCGCTGCTCGTCGTCGAGACCGCCGAGGCCGAGGGCTTTCGCCGCGGCCAGGCGCTCGACAAGATAGGGCTCGACGCGCAGGACACGTCCGAGCTGTTCTTCGACGATGTCCGGGTGCCGGCGGCGAATCTGCTCGGCGAGATCGCGGGCCAGGGCTTCCGCCAGCTGATGGCCGAGCTGCCGCGCGAACGGCTGGTGATCGCGGTCTCGAGCGTGATCACGATGGAGAAGGCGGTCGAAGTAACCACCGCGTACGTCAAGGAACGCAAGGCGTTCGGCCAGCGCGTGTTCGATTTCCAGAATACCCAGTTCAAGCTCGCCGAATGCAAGGCGAAGGCCGCGGTGGCGCGGGTTTTCGTCGACGATTGCCTCGCGCGGGTGCTCGCCGGCGGCCTCGATCTCACCCAGGCCGCGATCGCCAAGCTCTGGGTCACCGAGAGCGAGTGGCAGGTGGTCGATGAATGCCTCCAGCTCCATGGCGGCTATGGCTATATCAACGACTATCCGATCGCGCGGATGTGGCGGAACGCGCGGGTCCAGCGGATCTATGGCGGGTCGAACGAGATCATGAAGCTGCTGATCGCGCGGTCGCTCTAGCCCTCGGCGCGCCATTGCGGGCGCTGGATCATCGCCGCGGCGAACAGGGGCGCGGCGAGCTGTCCGGCGAGCCAGCGCTGCACGGCGGGCAGCGCCTGCGCGTCGAACCATGCGCGGTCGACCGCGGCGAACTGGCGGACGAAGGGCATGATCGCAGCATCGGCGAGCATCCGCCGGTCCCCGCACAGCCAGGCCTGTGCCGCCAGCCGCGCTTCGAGCGCCGCCAGCATCGCCAGCCCCTCCGCGCGATGCACGCCCGGATCCGACCCGTGCCGCTCGGGATATTTGTAGCGATCGAGATGGTATTTGAACGGGCCGTCATTGGCCGCGATCAGGCCGGCATCGTCGCCGGCCAGCCAGCCCTCGGGATCGTTGCGGCGCAGTGCCCAGCGCATGATGTCGAGACTCTCGTCGATCACCTGTCCGTCGGGCAGCACCAGCACCGGCACCGTCGCCTTGGGTGAGGCCGCGATCAGTTCGGCGGGCTTGTCGCGCAGCTTCACTTCGCGGATCTCGCACCGCGTCTCGCTCACCAGCAGCGCGAGCCGCGCCCGCATCGCATAGGGGCAGCGGCGGAAGCTGTAGAGGATCGGCTCAGTCAGCGTCGCGCACCGGCAGCGTCGCCCCGACATGCGCCTCGCCGCGCGCCTCGGCGAGCAGGCTCTGGCGGTGGCGCTCGGCGTAACGCGCGCGCTGCGCGTCGCTCCGCCCGGCATGGCAGGCGGGGCAGGAAACGCCCTCGACGAACAGCGGCGAGGCCTGGTCGCCGGGGCTGACCGGCGTGCGGCAGGCGCGGCACAGGCCGTGGCTGCCGGGCGCGAGGCCATGGCCCACCGCGACGCGCTCGTCGAACACGAAGCATTCGCCCTGCCAGCGGCTGTCCGCGGCGGGCACCTGCTCGAGATAGGCGAGGATGCCGCCCTTGAGATGATAGACCGAATCGAGCCCCTCGGCCTTGAGGAACGCCGTCGCCTTCTCGCAGCGGATCCCGCCGGTGCAGAACATCGCGATGTTCGGCGCCCTGCCCGCGCTTTCCCATTCGTGGCGATGCGCGCGGACCCAATCGGGGAATTCGCGGAAGCTCTTCGTTCGCGGATCGATCGCGCCGGTGAAACTGCCGATCGCGACTTCATAATCGTTGCGCGTGTCGATCAGGATCGTTTCGGGCGAATCGATCAGCGCGTTCCAGTCCTGTGGCGCGACATAGGCGCCGGGATCGGTCGGATCGATATCGGGTTGCCCCATCGTCACGATCTCGCGCTTGAGCCGCACCTTCATCCGGTGGAACGGCATCGTCGCGGCGCGCGATTCCTTGACGTCGAGCGCGGCGCAGCCGGGCAGGGTCCGAAGATGCGCGAGCACCGCGCCGATCCCCGCATCGCCGCCGGCGATCGTGCCGTTGATCCCTTCCCCGGCCAGCAGCAGCGTGCCCTTGACGCCGTGCGCGTGGCAGAGCGCCTCCAGCGGCGGCTTGATCGCTGCAGGGTCCTCGAACCGGGTGAACTGGTACAGCGCGGCAACGCGCACGGGCAAAACGGCTTCGGTCACAATCGCTTCCGGGATGGGGATGCCGCGCCCCCGTAGCAGAACCGCGCCGCCGCGTCAGCCGGCGACGATCTTGAGGATCGCGCCGACGATCGTCGCGACCGGCGTGGCGAAGGCGGCGATGCTCTTCACCGTGTCGATCAGGTTGTTGCCCTGCGCCTTGACCACTTCCTTGGGCGGCTTCTCGCGCAGCGCGGTCTCGGTGAAGCTCTCATAATCCTTGAGCAGCGTCCTCGCGTCCGCCTCGGGCAGCGTCTTGGCCGCTTCGACCAACGAGGTCCGCAGTGCCTTGAGCTGGTCCTTGAGCGCGTCCGGCGCGCTGGATTCGTCGAACATCGTGTTGGTCTGCGTGATCGTGTTGCCGGTCATTTCGCCGAAGTTCACGATGTTGGTTCCGCCCGAAAAGGTCTGGTTGAAGGTCATGAAGATGCTCCTCGCCTGCCTGGGTTCGATATAATCGCTGATCTGCGCATTGATCCGCGCGATCATAGCCCGTTCGAGATCGTCCGCCTCGCGCGGCTTGAATACCGAGCGATCATAGTCGGAGAGCAACCGCAGGGCCGCCTGAAGTTCCACGCCGTGGCGCCGCTCGACGCGCAGCACCCCGGTCAGGCGCTTGCGGTGAAGCTCGAGATACCGCGCATAGGCCGGATCGTCGCCGGCCTTCTCCTCGAGCGTAGCACAGACGAAAAGCTCCTCATAATGCGCGGTCAGGTCCTCGAGCGCCTCGGCCGGCTGGCGCCACGCATCGCCCCCGCGCGGCGCCTCGAGATACCAAATCGGCAGCGCGGCACCGCCTTCGTCGGAGCGCCACGGGAAGAAGCGGATGCTGCCGCCAAAGCCGGGAACGGGTGCGGGCATTTCGACCGCGAGCGGCAACTCGACCGGCTCGCGGCGACTGTTGACGACGATCAGAAAGGGCCGCCCCGCATGGACCCAATCGGGCTGATAATCGCCCCGCGGCTCGGGCGCGGTGCGCGCCGATTCACGCGCGTAGAGATCGCATAGCACGTCCGCGGCCGCGCCAAGGCTGTCGGACAGGCCGCGCCGCTCGGGATGGCAGATGCTGATATTGGCGCTCGCGACCGATTCGATCAGGTCGGTCATCCGCACCCGATCTGCCGACGCCTGCGCCTCCAGCGTGACCGCCAATCGGGCATGGCCATGCTGGTCGGCAACCGCTTCGATCGCATCGACGCGAAGCGCGACGGCGCGATCCGCACTGCGATCGATCTTGATCAGGTCGGCGGCCGAGCAGCGCGCATAGGGCAAAGGCGGGATCCATTTCGCGACCCGTCCGAGCCGGCCGACGAAATCGAACTTCGGCGGCGGCTCGACGGACAGCCAGAGCGGCGCGCGACGCTGGTCCCCCGCAGCATCCTCGCGCGCGAAGCGCGTATCGAAGAAAGGAAAACAGGCGCGGACAAACATGGCGCAGGATATCGCAAGTAAAGCGCCGGCCAAAGCCCAATACATGTCCGCCGGCTCGAAGCCGGCGGACCAGATCTCGCATGCGGTAATAACGGCCATCTTCCGCGGAGACAGTCGCGCTCCGCATGGTCCACGATCCAGTGCATGTCTCAATGGATAGACGAGACTGCTGCCAAAGGCCGGGCACGCAGCCCGGTCAAGGCATCCGCCGCAGGGGTCCCCGTCGAAACGGTCGCCCCTGCGGACGAAGGTAATTTACGCCTGTCGGCGCCGGGTTTCAACCTCAGCCCGCGACATGGCTCCCCGCCAGCGCGGCGAGCAGCAGCAACGCCACGATGTTGGTGATCTTGATCATCGGGTTGACCGCGGGGCCCGCGGTATCCTTGTACGGATCGCCGACGGTGTCCCCGGTCACCGCGGCCTTGTGCGCCTCGGATCCCTTGCCGCCGTGATTGCCGTCCTCGATATATTTCTTGGCATTGTCCCACGCGCCGCCGCCCGACGTCATCGAGATCGCGACGAACAGGCCCGAGACGATCACGCCGAGCAGCATCGCGCCGAGCGCCGCGAAGCCCTCATGCTGGCCCGCCACCGCGGTGATGAGGAAGTACACCGCGATTGGGCTGAGCACCGGCAGCAGCGACGGGACGATCATTTCCTTGATCGCCGCCTTGGTGACGATGTCGACCGTGCGGCCGTAATTCGGACGGCTGGTCCCTTCCATGATCCCCGGATTGTCGCGGAACTGGTCGCGCACGTCCTGCACCACCGATCCGGCGGCGCGGCCGACCGCGGTCATGCCGAACGCCCCGAACAGATAGGGCAGCAACGCGCCGAGCAGCAGCCCGACGATGACGTACGGATTGCTCAGCGAGAAATCGACGTCGACGTTGGGGAAGAACTCGTGGAGGTCGGTGGTGTAGGCCCCGAACAGCACGAGCGCCGCGAGCGCGGCGGAGCCGATCGCATAGCCCTTGGTCACGGCCTTGGTGGTGTTGCCCACCGCGTCGAGCGCGTCGGTCTTGTGACGAACCTCGTCCTCGAGCCCCGCCATCTCGGCGATGCCGCCGGCATTGTCGGTCACCGGGCCATAGGCGTCGAGCGCCACGACCATCCCCGCCAGCGCGAGCAGCGAGGTCGCCGCGAACGCCACGCCGATCACTCCGGCGATCTGATAGGCCGCGATCACTGCGATCACGATCACCAACGTCGGCAGCGCAGTCGATTCGAGGCTGATCGCGAGGCCCTGGATCACGTTGGTGCCGTGGCCGGTCACCGATGCCTTCGCGATCGACTTGACCGGGCGATAGTTGGTGCCGGTGTAGTACTCCGTGATCCACACCAGCAGCCCGGTCACCGCGAGCCCGATCATCATGCAGATGACCAGATCCCAGCCGGTGAAGCTCGGACCGGTGGCGAGGCCGGTATTGGCCTGATCGGCGAGCCCGGTCGAGCCTTCGAGGAACGCCGAGGGATCGCCCATCCCGCCGATCACGGTGTCGAGCCCGCCGAGCGTGTAATGCGTCACGCCGATGATCGCGGGGACCGACAGGAGCACGGTGACCCAGAAGCCCTTGTACAGCGCCCCCATGATCGACTGGCCCTTGCCGAGCCGGACGAAATAGGTGCCGATGATCGAAGTGATGATGCACACCCCGCCGACGATCAGCGGCAGCGTCATCAGCGCCAGCAGCTGCTCGGGAGCAAGCCCGCGCATGAGCAGCGCGATCGTCACCATGGTGATGCCGAGCGTGACGACATAGGTCTCGAACAGATCGGCGGCCATGCCCGCGCAGTCGCCGACATTGTCGCCGACATTGTCGGCGATCACCGCGGGGTTGCGGGGGTCGTCCTCCGGGATTCCAGCCTCGACCTTGCCGACCAGATCGGCGCCGACATCGGCCGCCTTGGTGAAGATGCCGCCACCGAGACGCGCGAAGATCGAGATCAGCGAGGCGCCGAAGGCGAGCCCGGTGAGCGTCTCGATCACCGGACGCGCATTGGGCGCCATGCCCGCGCCCTCGACGAGATAGCCGAAGATGCCCGCGATCGCGAGCAGCCCCAGCCCGGCGACCAGCATGCCGGTGATCGCGCCCGAGCGGAACGCCAGCGTGAGCCCGGCCTGGAGCGATTGCCGCGCCGCCTCGGCGGTGCGGACATTGGCGCGCACCGAGATGTTCATGCCGATGAACCCGGCGACGCCCGAAAGCACCGCGCCGATCACGAAGCCGAGCGTCGGCAGCGCACCGAGGGTGAAGAACAACACGACAGCCACGATCACGCCGACAATGGCGATCGTCAGATATTGCCGGCCCAGATAGGCCTTGGCCCCCTCCTGGATCGCGGCGGCGATATCCTGCATCTTCTCGTTACCGGGCGATGCCCGCAGCACTTGCTGACTCGTCAGAAAGCCATAAGCCACCGCCAGCAAACCGCAGGCGATGGCGAGATAAACAATCGTCATCAGGCGAAGTCCTTCCCCTAGAACTGGAACCGCCGCCGGCCTTGCCACCGGTCTTTGCGGAAGCGGGAAGGTATCGGGCACCCGTACCAGGCGCAACCCGCCTCAGCGGTGCTCGTAGCCGAGCCGTTCCGGGGGAGATTTTCCATCGAGCAGAAGGGGTTCCGCGCCCTTTTGCAGCATCGCGCCGATGCGCGTCGCGGGCACCGGCAGCGCCACGCCGTCGGGCGCGGCGAAGAGCAGCGCATAGTCGTCGCCCCAGCGCGCCGCGGCGAGCCGGTCGGTCGTGCCTGCCGCGAACGGCACCGCGTCGAGCGTGATCGCGGCGGTGCAGCCGCTCGCCTCGGCCATGCGGCGCGCGTCGAGCAGAAGGCCGTCCGAGACGTCCATCATCGCATGGACATGCGGCCCGAGCGCCAGTCCCTCGGCGAGCCGCGGCGTGGGGCGGAGATAGGCGGCGCCGTCGCCCGCCTCGAACCCGAGCAGCGCCGCGCCGATGCTGCCGGTGACGTAGAGCGCGTCCCCTGCCCGCGCGCCCGTCCGGGCAGGGACCGGGCGCACCGTGGCGCGGCCGATCGCGGTGCAGCCGAAAGTGGCCGGGCCGGCATGCGCGATCGTGTCGCCGCCGAGCAGCGCGACGCCGTACGCCTCGAGCACCTCGCGCAGGCCCTCGACGAAGCGCTCGGCACCCTCGACCAGCGTCGCGCCGATCAGCACTCCGATCGGCTCGGCCGCCTTGGCGGCGAGATCGGAGAGGTTCACCGCGACGAGCTTCCACGCGATATCGGCGGGATCGGTGCCGGGGCGGTAGTGCACGCCCTCGGCGATCGCGTCGTGGGTGAGGACCAGCGCCTCGCCGCCGATCTCGATCACCGCGGCGTCGTCGCGCAGCGCCTGCGCGCCCGGGTGGAGCGGGAGCGCGCGCAACGCCGCGATGAAATCGGCTTCGTTCATTAGATCCTCTCCCGGAGGGGGAGGATAGAATTCAACCCCGCACGTCCTTGGCGACGGCGTCGAGGATGCCGTTGACGAACCCCTTCTCGCGCCGGTCGTAGAACGCGTCGGTCACGTCGAGATATTCGCTGATCACCGCGCCCACGGGGACGTCGGCGCGCGCGAGCAGCTCATAGGTGCCGGCGCGCAGGATCTGGCGCATCGGCTTGTCGAGCCGGTCGAGCGACCAATCGGCGGCGAGGCGGGCGGCGATCAACCGGTCGATCTCCTCGCGCCGCGCGTCGACGCCGCTGACGATATCGTCGAAGAACGCGACGTCGGCATCGACATATTCGACATCCTCGATCGTCGCGCCGAGGCGATGCTGGTGGAATTCGTTGAGCAGCACGGGCAGCTTCGTGCCCTCCATCTCCTGCTGATAGAGCGCCTGCACGGCGGCGAGCCGCGCGGCGGCGCGGGCCCTGGAACGGGATTTGGCTTTGGGGCTGGGCATCGCGCGCAGATAGGCGCGCGCGCCGCCAAAGGCAAAGGGGGCGTGCTTCGCCGCGGCAACTAGTCGCGCGGCCACTCCCGCAACGGCGTGCGCGCGGCATAGGTGCCGCTTTCCGCGTCGCCGGCCTGCACCTCGATCACATGCTCGGGACCGAAGGGCAGTTCGGTGCCGATCCAGAACTCGTCATTCTCGTCGATGTCGGGGGCGTTATCGAGCAGGCCGTAATAGCCCTCGCCCGCGACTTCGCGCACCACCACCCACATCCGCTCGTAGATCGGATCCTCGTCGCCCTCGACAGCGACGGCGAAGATCAGCTTGGCGAAATCGCCGATGCGCAGGTTGCGGCGCACCGCCGCGTCGGGGATCTCGAAGGTCTCGGGGTTGAGCTGATGATAGTCCTCGCCGCTTTCGAGGCACCAGCCATCCTCGATCAGGTCGGGCGCGCGCATCAGCCGTTCCTGAGCCGGATCGCGACCGATTCGGCATGCGCGGGCAGCCCTTCCGCTTTCGCCAGCGCCACCGCGGCGGGGCCGATCGCGGCGAGCCCGTCGGCATCGAGCGCGAGGAAGCTGGTCCGCTTCATGAAGTCGAGCACCGACAGCCCCGAGGCGAAGCGCGCGCGGCGGCCGGTGGGCAGCACGTGATTGGGCCCCGCGACATAATCGCCGACCGCCTCGGGCGTGTAGCGGCCGATGAACACCGAGCCGGCGTGGCGGACCATGTCGAACAGCGCCTCGGCATCGTCGCAGGCGAGCTCGAGATGCTCGGGCGCGAGCCGGTCGCACAACGGAATCGCCTCGACGAGGCTCGGCACGACGATGATCGCGCCATTGGCGTCCCAGCTCGCCCGCGCCGTCGCGGCAGTGGCGAGCTGCGCGATCTGGGCATCGACCGCTTCGGCCACGCGATCGGCGAAGCCGGCATCGTCGGTGAACAGGATCGACTGGCTGGTCGGGTCGTGCTCGGCCTGGCTGAGCAGATCGGCGGCGATCCAGTCGGGATCGTTCCTGCCGTCCGAGACCACGACGATCTCGCTGGGCCCGGCAACCATGTCGATCCCGACCACGCCGTAGAGCTGGCGCTTGGCCTCGGCGACCCACGCGTTGCCGGGGCCGGTGACGACGTCGACCGGCGCGATCTTGTGGGTGCCATAGGCGAGCGCGGCGACGGCCTGCGCCCCGCCGACGCGCCAGAACTCGTCGACTCCGGCGATGTGCGCCGCGGCGAGGACCAGCGGATTGACGTCGCCATTGGGCGTCGGCGTGACCATCACCAGCCGGCGCACGCCTGCCGCCTTGGCGGGGATCGCGTTCATCAGCACCGACGAGGGATAGGCCGCGCGGCCGCCGGGGACATAGACCCCGGCCGAATCCACCGCCCGCCAGCGCGCGCCGAGCCGGATGCCGGCGGCGTCGATCCCGTCGCTGTCCTGCGGCTTCTGCTTCGCGTGATAGACTGCGATCCGCTCGGCGGCGAGCTCGAGCGCGTCGCGCAGCTCGGGGGTCAGCCCTTCCCATGCCGCGAGGCAATCGGCGCGATCGATCGTCCAGCCGCTCTGGTCGAGATCATGCTTGTCGAACAGCCGGGTCAGGTCGCGCAGCGCGGCATCGCCTTCGTCGCGGACGCGCTTGATGATGTGCGTGACGTTGCGCGCGACATCCTCGTCGGCCTCGCGGCGCGCGTTGACGAGCGCGGTGAACTGCGCGGCGAAGTCGGGCGAAGTGGCGTCGAGGCGGATCACGCCACTGCCTTCCGGAAGCCATCGACCAGCGGCACCACTTCGGTAGCGCGCATCTTGAACGCCGCGCGGTTGACGATCAGCCGGCTGGTGACCTCGGCGATCACCTCGACCTCGACGAGACCATTCTCCTTGAGCGTGCGCCCCGACGAGACGAGGTCGACGATGCGCGGCGCGAGCCCGAGCACCGGCGCCAGCTCCATCGCCCCGTTCAGCTTGACGCACTCGGCCTGCACCCCGCGCGCCTCGAAATGGGCGCGGGTGATATGCGGATATTTGGTCGCGATGCGAACATGGCTCCAGCCGCGCGGATCGTCCTTCTCGGCGAGATCGACCGGCTCGGCGACCGAGATCCGGCAATGGCCGATGCCGAGATCGACCGGGGCATAGAGCTCCGAATAGTCGAATTCGGCGAGCACGTCCGAGCCGACGATGCCGAGCTGCGCGGCGCCGTGCGCCACGAAGGTGGCGACGTCGAACGCGCGCACCCGGATCAGGTCGATCGCCGGGCTGTTGGTCGCGAAACGCAGCGCCCGGCTGTCGGGATCGGAAAAGGCGGGCTCGGGCACGATGCCGACCGCCGCGAGCAGCGGCAATGCCTCGTCGAGGATGCGCCCTTTGGGGACGGCGAGAATGAGCGGTTCGGCCATGGGTGCGGGGGCTTTACTTGGGGGGACAAGCGGGCGCAACAAGCGCGGCATGGCCGACGAGCAGCGCAACCGCGACAGCTTCCGCATCCAGGCCGGCTATTGCACCGCGATGGCCGCGCCGATCACCGCGCGGATCGCGACCGTGCTCGGCGAGCATCTCACCCGCGACAGCGCCACCGGACGCCGCGTGCTCGACTGGCCGGGCGAGCCGGTCGCCGACGCGCTGGTGCTGCGGCTGATCGGCGGGCTGCACGCGCTGTATCGCCGCGGCGTGCCCGAGATCGCGCCGGTGTTCAGCGGCGCGGTGACCGACGAGGCCGCGGTCGCGGCGATCCTCAACCGGGTGTTCGTCGCGCACGATGCCGCGCTGCTGCCGTGGCTCGACGGCCCGCCCCAGACCAACGAGGCCGGGCGCTCGGCGGGGCTGATGACCGGGATCCTCCACCTCGCCGCGCGCTATGGCCCGAGGTTCGAGCTGCTCGAGATCGGATCGAGCGCGGGGCTTAACCTGCTGATCAGCCGCTATCGCTTCGATCTGGGCGGCGCGCGCTTCGGGCCGACGGACTCGCCGGTCACGATCCGGCCCGAATGGCGCGGACCACCGCCGCCCGACGCGCCGGTCGAGATCGTTCGGACCAGCGGCGTCGACATCCAGCCGCTCGATCTTTCCGGCGAGCGCGACGCCGAGCGGCTGCAGGCCTATTGCTGGGTCGAGAATGTCGAGCGCCAGGCCCGGCTCGAAAAGACGATCGCGATGGTCCGCGCCGAGGGGGTCGATCTGGTGCAGGGCGACGCCGCCGACTGGGTCGAAGCACGGCTCGCCGAACCGCAGCCCGGGGGCGTGACGCGGGTGCTGATGCATTCGGTGGTGTGGCAATATCTCCCCGAGCCGACCCAGCGCCGCATCGCCGGGGCGATGGCCGCGGCGGGGGCGCGCGCGACGCCCGAACGCCCGCTCGGCTGGGTGATGATGGAACCCAATCGCGACCTCCACCGCCACGAGGTCCGCGTCCGCGGCTGGCCGGGCGACACCCCGATGGAGCTGGTCGCGCTCACCCATGCGCATGGCGCGTGGGTCGAGGCGCTCGAACCGCCCTACGAGACGCGGCCCTATGTCATGCGGGCCTGGTGAAATGCACAGCACCAATTATCGCGATACGCTGATCACGGTCTCGGCGGATTGCCCGGTGCCGGGCGGGACGATCCCCGAAAAGCCCGGCACCATCGCCACGGTGCAGCACGGCCTGCTCGCCACGCCCTATGCGATGACCAGCGACGACCTTCTCTACGCGACGCACCGCGCGCGCGGCGGCGGGAAGCGCCGCGAGGAATTCTTCGCGACGCCGCAGGCGTGCCTGCGCGCCTCGCCGCTGGTCAAGCAGTTCGGCTGGGGAATCCATCACGATGGCGAGGGCCGAATCGCGCTGCTCGATTCGCAGGGCGCCGACTATCGCCGGCTGCTCGACGATGCTTCGGTTAAGAAGACGCCGGGGATGCGCAGCAAGCGCTGAGGCGCCTAACGCACGGGATGCGCCGCCAGCCATTTCCGCATCGCCGCGGTCACCGCCTCGGGCTTCTCCCATGGCACGAAATGGCCGCCATCCTCGATGCGCGCAATCGTCAGATCGGGCACCAGATCCGCGAGCGCGAGCTGGCCCGGGAGCAGCGCGAAATCCCGCATCCCCCAGATCACCAGGGTCGGCTGGACGATCGGCGGGAACGGCGCGTCGAGCCAGGCGGGGCGCTCGGGTTCCGCGTCGGGCGCGGGAACGACGATCGGCGAGGCGCGATACCAGTTGAGCATCGCGGTCATCGCGCCGGGCTGGCTCCATTCGTCGAGATAGGCTGCCTTGTCCTCGCCCGCGACTGCGCTGACCAGGTGCCGGGTGAAGGTCGAGGCGAAGAAGCGCTCGAGCCCCGCGCCGACCAGCCCCTGATCGATCGTCGTGTCGCGGAAGCGCGTGATATACTGGCTCGCCTTGCGCTGCGCGGGATCGTCGAACAGCGCGCGCTGGAAGACCAGCGGATGCGGCGCGTTGACGATGATCAGCCGCGCGACGCGCTGCGGGTTCTGCAGCGCCGCCATCCACGCGATCGCCCCGCCCCAATCGTGCCCAACCAGCGTGAAGCGTCCGACCCCGAGATGGTCGGCGAGCGCGAGCAGGTCGCCGGCCGCCTTGCCCGGGCCGTAGCTGTCGACGCCCTCGGGCTTGGACGAGCGCGCGAAGCCGCGCTGATCGGGGGCGACGACGAAATAATCGCGCGCGAGTTCGGGGATCTGGTGGCGCCAGGTGCGGTGCGATTCGGGGAAGCCGTGAAGCAGGAAGATCGCCGGCTTGGCGGGATCGCCGGCAATGGCGACGTCGAGCGCGACGCCGGTGGCAAGGGATATGCGTCGAAGTAATGGGTCCGACATCGGCCCTCCTATTTGCGTCACAGGCCCTTTATCCGTTGATATCAAAGTAACTCACGGAAAATCGCAACCATAGTTTTCCAAAACCGGTCATCTCATGTATAAAATACCTTCTCTGTATCACGTGCGTCTTGAACCAAGATGGGATTTGAGAGCCATGTACAAGAGAATCAAGAAAACCACACTACGATCGCCGCTACGGGACAAACGGGATCCCCTTGGCGCCAGACCCTCTCGCGATTGGTTCGACTGGGCTACATTGGCGACAGCCGGGGTGGGCGCTGTTGTCGTCGTGACATCTACGGTGCTTACCCAAAGAGAGAGTGTGCTAAGCGGCGAACAAGCAGCCGAATCATTGAAAACTCTAAACAGGCAAGCTGAAGCCAGCCAAGAACAATCAAAGGCGGCGAGCGAGATGGCAGAAGTAACAAAAAAGCAGCTGGTTCAACTAACCAATCAAATCAATGAGATGCGATTGCAATCAAATGCTTTATCCGCAACAGCAAATGCAGCAAATCGTCAACTTAATCAGGCAGACATTCACAATAGAATATCAGTTACTCCGGTAGTAGGGTTCGACAGAAGAGCATCATCCGGAGACGAAGAAGTAGGCATATACATATACAATCACGGCTCAGGGCCAGCCATAATACAAGACATAAAGATTTACTTGGATGGATCGTTGCTACCCAACATTTCTGACTTGGAGTATGTTGATACGGAGATGTTCTTAAATGAAACACCTAGATGGAACAGTATTTTCGAGTCATACACCCTACAACCTGGAAAAGAATTATCCATATACCACACACCATATCAAAATGTTGAAGACATATCCAATTTTCGCAAACTGATATGGGATCGGGTGGACGTGATATTCAAGTACTGCTCTCTGTACAATGAATGCGGATATTCCTGCAGTTTCGACAAAACTCGCCGTGGCGACAATGAGCCGGCCTATTTCAGGCCGTGCAGTCATAGGAAAACTATCTAGCTTACGCGCTTACCATAGTTGAGAATCTCAGGGATAGCTCACCGTCTTCGGGACCTCCGGGATCGGGATCCATTCCTTGTCGTCGCCCGGCACCTTGGGGAAGCTGCCCGCCTTCCAGTCTTGCTTGGCCTGGTTGATCCGGTCGCGGCTCGACGAGACGAAGTTCCACCAGACATGGCGCGGCGTGGTGAACGCCTCGCCGCCGCACAGCATCACCCGTCCGCCGCGGTCCGAGCGCAGCGTGGCGGCGACGCCGGGGCGCAGCACGTAGAGCGTCATCGGAATCAGCGGCAGCCCGTCGAGGCTCGCCTCGCCGTCCGCGACATAGAGCGCGCGCTCGTCGGCATTGGCGTCGATCGGAATGCTCGCGCCGGGCACCAGCGCGATATCGGCATAGATGGTCTGGGCATAGGTGGTGGTCGGCGCGGCGGCGCCCCACAGCGTGCCCATGATCACCCGCGCGGTGGCGCCGTGCGCCGCGATCACCGGCAGCTCGGCGGCGGCGACATGCTCGAACGCCGGATCGATCTCCTCGCGCCCGTCGGGCAGCGCGAGCCAGGTCTGGATCCCCGAAAGCTCGGGCCCGATCGCGCGCTCGGCCGAGGGCGAGCGCTCCGAATGGACGATGCCGTGCCCCGCGGTCATCAGATTGACCGCGCCGGGCTCGATCGTCGCGAAGGTGCCGAGCGAATCGCGATGATCGATCGCGCCGGCGAACAGATAGGTCACCGTGGCGAGGTTGATGTGCGGGTGCGGGCGCACGTCGATGCCGGTGCCGAGCTCGAGCCGCGCCGGACCCATCTGATCGAAGAAGATGAACGGCCCCACCATCGTCCGCGGCCGCGACGGCAGGGTCCGGTGGACCTTGAACCCGCCCAGATCATGCGTGGTGGGCTCGATCGTCATGGTGATCAGGTCTTCGCGCATCGCTTCCTCCGCTGGAGCCGAACTTTAGCCCGGCGCGGCAGCAGCGGACAGCCACAGTTTGGAAAGGCAGATTTTCCGATCAGTCGGCGTCGAGCTCGGGATAATGGCGGAAGATGCCGTCGGTGTTGAACCCGATCCGCCGGTCGCTCGCGCAATAATCATGGATCCCGGGAAGCCGGGCGACGCGGTCGCGGATCGCCAGCAGCCTCGGATAGTCGCGCTCGATCGCCTTCATCCGCTTCGGGAACATGTAATGCAGCCCCTCGATCAGCTGGAAGATCGAGGTGTCGCCATAGCTCCAGCGCTCGCCGGTCAGCCATTCGCCCGCCACCGAGCGCTCGAACCAGCCGAGGAACTTCGGCATGCGCGCCTCGCGGAACTCCCTGGCGAAGCGCGCCGCCTCGCGCCTCTGGTCCTCGTAATAGAGGCCGGTGCCGACCGGATGATGGACCTGATGCACCTCGGCGACGAAATCGGTGATCGTCAGCTGGACCTCGTGCAGCCAGCGCCGCGCGACCTCGTCCGCCGGCGCGATGCCGTGGCGATCGCCGAGATAGAGCAGGATGTTGGCGACCTGCGCAATCACCTGATCGCCGGTGTCGAGATAGGGCGGCGCGAAGGGCGGGCGATCGGTCCGCGCCTTCATGTCGGCGATCAGCGCCTCCGAGCCGCGCTCGCGCGCCATGTCGACATAGCCGATGTCGCCGGCCTCCATCGCCAGCCTGACGAACTCGCCCCGCCCCTGGATCTCGGCCCAGTACCAGAGCTTGTACGTCGTCATCGCTATTCTCCCGGTGCGCGGGCCCTGATCGCGAGCGCGTGGATGCGGCCGGCGAGCAGATCGGCGAGCGCGGTGTTGATCAATCGCTGGCGCTGAACGCGCGAGACGCCGGTAAAGGCCTCGCTTTCGATCACCACCGTCCAGTGCGATTCGCCGGTGCCGTCGTCGCCGAGATGCCCCGAATGATGGTGGCTGTCGTTGATCACCTCGAGCTGCGTCGGAGCGAGCGCGGCAGTGAGACGCGCGGCGATGATGTCGGCGAGTCGGCCGCTGGCAGGGTCGGTCATCGCGCTTATATAGGCGGTTTGTTCGAGGGAGGTAGCGTGGCCCAGGGCCAGCCCAGAAAAGATCGACCCAATGCCCGCTTCCACGGCCGCGTGGAGGCGAAGGGCCGGCTGTGCGCCGAGCCGGGCTGCAACGAGCCGGGCGAGTTCCGCGCGCCCGCCAACGGCGCGCGCAACGGCTTCGACGGCCCCGGCGAATATCGCTGGCTGTGCCTCGATCATGTCCGCGCGTTCAATTCGGGCTACAACTTCTTCGCCGGCATGAGCCCCGATGAGATCCACGACGCGCAGAGCCCGCTCGCCGGCTGGGAGCGCGAGACGCGTGCGTTCAACGCCACCGGCGGCGCCGATCGCCCGCCGCGCTGGGCCGATTTCGCCGATCCGCTCGACGCGATCGGCGCGCGCTTCCGCGAGAAGATGCAGGACCAGGCCGCGCGCAAGGACGGCAAGCCGCTGTCGGGCAGGGACCGCGAGGCGATGCGCACGCTCGCGCTCGGGATCGACGCCGATCGCACCGCGCTGCGCAAAGCCTATTCCGAGCTGGTCCGCCGCTATCACCCCGATCGCAACGGCGGCGACCGCAGCCACGAGGCGCAGCTGCAAAAGGTGATCGAGGCCTATCAGCACCTCAGGGCCACGCCGGCCTTCGCCTGAAGTTCGTGCTCCTGCGAAAGCAGGAGTTCAGAGCCACAAACGATTCGGCCCGTGATTCTGGGCTCCTGCTTTCGCAGGAGCACTGACCCGAACCGTCAATCCCGGTCGGGCGCGCCCGGCGGAAAATAATGGCGATAGGGCCGCGCCTCGTCGACCGCGCGCGCGACCGAGGGACGCGCGAGCAGCCGCGCGCGATAGGCGCGGAGATGCGTCAGCGTCTCGGGGATCTCGTGCACCCAATCGGCGTAGAAGAGCGACGGCGCGGCGGCGCAGTCGGCGAGCGAGAAGCTGTCCGCCGCCGCCCATTGCCGCCCGGCCAGCCAGTCGTCGAGCCAGCCATAGATCTTGTCGAGCGCCGCCTTGGCCTGCTCGACCTCGACCGGATCGCGCCGCTCGGGCGGACGCAGCGCGTCGTTCACCACGCGCTGCATCTGCGCCATCACATGATTGTCGAAGATGCGATCGAGCATGCGCACCTCGATCCCGGCATCGTCCTCCGGGATCAGGCGCACCGGACCCGGATGATGCCGCTGGAGATGCTCGATGATCGTGCTCGATTCGTAGATCGGCTTGCCCTGATCGAGCAGCAGCGGGAATTTGCCGACCGGCCAGAGCCGGTGGAGCTCGGCGCCATTTTCGGGCTGCTCGATCATCCGATAGGTGAACGCGGTGCCGTTCTCGTAGAGCGGAATCAGCACCTTCCAGCTGTACGACGAGAAAGGGTGGAGGAAGAGCTCGAGCATCAGCCCTTCGTCCCCACCACGCCGAACTTCGCGCCCTGCGGATCGCTGGCGTAGATCACCCAGTCGCCGCCCGGGACTTCCATCGGCCCCTGCACCACCGCGCCGCCGCCGCCTTCGATCCGGCGCTTCGCCTCCTCGATGCTGCCGACGCGGAAGAAATAGTTCCAGCCCGGCCGGGTGCCGGGCGGCGCCTTCATCACCGCGCCGATGATGCCGCCGTCATGGCTGAGGAAGCTGTAGTCGCCCATCTCGCCCATCGGCATCGCGCCATCCTTCTTCCAGCCGAACTGGTCGCCATAGAAAGCGAGCGCGGCCTGATCGTCGCTGGTCTGGAGCTCGTTCCATTCGCCATGGCCCATCGCCATGCGCTGGAACGCGGTGCTGGCCTCGGGGCTGGCGCCGCGCATCAGATAGAAAGCGACGCCCTGCGGATCGGTGACCATCGCCATCCGCCCGACGCCTTCTAGATCGGTCGGCGGCATGTGGACCGCGCCGCCCGCCGCGGCGAGCTTCGCCGCGGCGGCATCGACGTCATCAACGCCGATATAACCATACCAGCCGGGCGCGGGGCCCGGCTCGGGGACCTTCATCAGCCCGGCGACGCCCTGGCCGTCGGGGGCGTTGAAGACGGTATACCCCCCCGTCTCGGCCAGCGTGTCGTTGGCATAGGGCACCGCGCTCCAGCCGACCACCTGCTCGTAGAAGGGGCGGATCGCCTCGGGGTCGCTGGTCATCAGCTCGTACCAGATCGGCGTGCCATGGGGATTGGTCATGGTTGCTCTCCCGCTCAGGCCAGCTTTTCGTCGAGGATGGGCACGAACCCGCCCCACATCATGCGCTTGCCGTCGAACGGCATGTCGTCGCCCGGCTGCATGTCGGGATCGGCCATGATCTTCTCCCACGCGGCCGCCCGGGTGTCCTTGTCGGGCCATTCGATCCACGAATAGACGACATCCTCGCCGTCCTCGCGCAGCGTCGCGCGGTTATAGTCGGTCACCTTGCCCTCGGGGATATCGACGCTCCAGTTCTCGACCACCCGCAGCGCGCCATGCTTCTCGAACATGCCCGCCGCCTTCTGCGCCATCGCGACATAGGCGTCCTTCTTGCCCTGCGGCACCGCGACGACGAAGCCGTCGACATAGCCGGGCTTTTCGCCCGAGCCCTGCTCGAGGATCGAATCGAAGCTGGCATAGATCATCCGGCTGCCGTCGAACGGCATGTCCTTCATCATCTCGGCCGCCTGCGGATCGTTCATCATCTTCTCGCCCGCGGCCTTGCCGGTCGCGGCGTCGGGATATTCGATCCAGCTGAACAGCACCGTCTCGTCGGGCTTGGCCTGCACCGACTTTTTCAGGTCGTTGATCTTGCCGTCGGGGACGTCGTCGCCCCACGCCTCGACCATGCGCGTGGCGCCCAGCGCGCGAAACAGGTCCGCGGCTTTGGTGGCATGCTCGGTATAGGCTTGTTTGTTGGCGGTCGGGACGGCGGTTACGAAACCATCGACATAAGGCATCGTCTCTCTCCTGATTATGCGGCAACCGGCTCCGGTTCGAAGTCGGCGAGTTGCGCCGCGAGCGCGCGTTGGAATGCGGGGCGCGCCATGCCGCGAGCGACATAGTCGGCGAGCCGCGGACGGCTCGACATGAGGGTTGCGTGATCGGCGTTGCGCAGCACGGTGACCATCGCGATGTCCGCGACGCCGAACGCATCGCCCAGCCATTCGCGATCACCCAGCGCGTTCGCCAGCCCGTCGAGCCGCTTGCCGGTCGCTTCGAAGAGGCTCGGCTTGCGCAGCTTCGCCCATTCCTCCTTCGCCGAGAATATCTCGACATTGGCGACTTCGAACAGCCACGGCTCGACGCTGTTGAGCGCGGCGAACAGCCAGGCGATCGCGGTGGCGCGCGCCTGCGGATCGCGCGGCAGCAAGCGTTCGTCACGCTCGCCGAGATGGAGCAGGATCGCGCCGCTCTCGAACAGCTGGACCTCGCCATCGTGGAGCACCGGCACCTGCCCCCAGGGCTGTTCGTCGAAATAGGCGGCGGGCTTGGGCGGGACGGGGCTGAGCAGTCGCATCGCATAGGGCAGCCCGATCTCCTCGCACGCCCAGCGTGGACGCAGATCGCGGACATAGCCGCGGGCGAAATCGGGCACCCAGTTGAACCCGGTGATCTCGATCGACATGGCGCCCTCCTCAGGCCGGGACGGCAGCCGCCGCGGCCTCGATCGCGGCGATGTCGATCTTCTTCATCTGCATCATCGCATCCATCGCGCGCTTGCCGGCGGCGCGATCGGGATTGGCGAGCCCCAGCGCGATGAGCTGCTTCGGCGTGATCTGCCAATTGACGCCCCATTTGTCCTTGCACCAGCCGCACATGCTCTCGGCGCCACCATTGCCGACGATCGCGTTCCAGAGCTTGTCGGTCTCTTCCTGGTTGTCGGTGTGGATGGTGAAGCTCACTGCCTCACTCTGCGGGAATTGCGGTCCGCCGTTCAGACCGATGAACTTCTGGCCCATCAGTTCGAATTCGACGACGATCACTTCCCCGGCCTTTTGCGACGGCGTGTCGGACGGCGTCCGGTAGATGTTGGTGACCCGGCTGTCGGGCAGCAGCGACGCATAGAAGTTCGCGGCTTCTTCTGCAGTGTAGTTGTACCAGATGCAGGTGGTGAGGTGCTTGTCCATGATCTCTCTCCTGTCGAAAGGGTTCAGGCGTCGCCTTCCTTCTTGCTGCCCTTGAGCAGCGCGACGATCGCCATGGCGTGGCCGTGGCCGAGCGCGAACTCGGCCTTGAGATCGGCCACGATCGTGCCGGCCTTGATCCCGGGCCGCAGCGTCTCGCCGGCGAGCCAGTCCTTCGCCGCGGCATAAGCGCGGAAATCGGCGGGGCTCTTGCCGGTCTTCGCCTCGATATTGGTCAGATAGGCCTGGAACGACATCGGGTTTCTCCCTCAGGCCGGCTCGTGCGCGGGGCCATCGGGAAAGGCCGCCATCGCCGCTTCCATGTCCATGAACATCGGCTCGAAGACATGGCCGTCGAGATCCTCGAAATTGCGGCCGTACATGAAGCCCATGTCCTGCTTCTCCCGGGTATCGCCCTTGCCGCCGGCAGCCACGGCCTTCTCGACGATCGCGTCGACGGCATCGCGGCTGTCGCGCGAGATGCAGATCAGCACCTCGGTGGTCGCATGCGCATCGGCGATCGGCTTCGAGGTGAACGTCCTGAAGAAGTCCTGCGACAGGATCATGAACACGATCGTGTCGGAAAGCTGCATCGCGCTGGCATTCTCGTTGCTGAAGCGCAGATCCTTCGTGCAGCCGATCGCCTCGTAGAAGGCAGTCGATTTCGCCACGTCGGCGACGGGCAGGTTGACGAAGATCATCTGGGTCATCGGGTCTCTCCTAATGCTTGTTTCAATAGTCGAGCCGGGGGCGTCCATCGCTCCCATCGGCCGCTGAAGTCGAGTCGGGGATCGTCCAAAAGGGCATTGGATCGGGTGCGCGCCCGGCGCCCCCCGGATCAGGCGGGCATCGCGGCCATGTCCATATGGAAGGGGCCGAAGCCATGGCCGTCGGGATCCTCGAATCCGACGCTGTACATGAACCCCTCATCCTCCACGCCGTGGACTTCGCGTCCGCCGGTGGCGAGCGCGGCCCTGAAGATGGCATCCACCGCGTCGCGGCTGTCCATGGAAAGCGCGAACAGATTGGCGACGGTCTTGTGGGTGTCGGCAATCGGCTTGGACGTCAGGCTGCCGAACGCCGCATGGCTGGAGAGCATGAAGCAGACCGCGTCTCCCCAGTTCATCGCCGCGCCGCTATCGCCGCCGGGAAAGGCCTCGTCCCTGGTCATGCCGATCGCTTCGTAAAAGGCGACCGAAGCGGCGACGTTCGAGACGGGCAAGCTGATGAAGAGCTTTTGGGTCATCGGAAATCTCCCCGGGGGAATCGGTTTCAATAATCGAGCTTGGGATACCAGTCTGCGCCGCGTCCCTCGGGAGTGGCGTCGAGAATCGTCCAAAGCGGCATCAAATCGGGTGCGCCGCGCGGGTCTTGGCCGGGATCGGCCGTCAGATCGTCCATCTCCCCTGCCCAGAAGAACCGGATGGTGCCGTCGCGGCGAGAGAAGACGAGCAGTTGCGGGATGTCGTCCCCCTCGGGGGTGACCGCCCAAAAATCGCGGCTGAACGTCCCGTCCGCGTCCGAATAGAGCGGCAGATGCTTCCAGCCGCGCCCGGCGGCGAACGTCTCGAGCTTGTCGAGCGGCGAGCGCGCGGTCACCGCGAGCGCGACGCGCTGCTGGATATCGCGCGTCTCGCCTTCCCAGGCCGAGAGCAGAGAGGTGCACATCGGGCACGGACGCTCGCGCTGCGGCCCGAACATCCATGTGTAGACGACCAGCGTGTCCTTGTCGCCGAACAGCTCGGCGAGCGTCACGGGGCCTTCGGGCCCTTCGAAGCTATAGGCGTCGCCCGGGACCAGCGGCCCCGGCGGCAGCGCGCGGCGCTGCTCGGCGACGCGCTCGATCTGGCGGCGGAGCGCGATCTCGTCGGCGAGCAGCGCGGTGCGCGCCGCGCGATATTCGGCGCTTTCGCCCGGCCAGCGCGATCGGGCACGCGCTGCCAGCACCTCGACCGGGGGCAGGATCGTTTCGACCGTCATGCAAACCTCCGCTTTTCGGGTGTCGCGAATCGCTTTCTTGATCTTGATGCCCGACTCGGTTACAAAAAACAACCATGGAGTCACAAAAAATAACTAACCCCGATTTGATCCAGATGCGCCGCTGGTATCGCGACGCCTGCGGGACCGCGCTGGCGATGGATCTGATCGGCGAGCGCTGGGCGCTGCTGATCGTGCGCGAGCTGCTGCTCGGGCCGCGGCGCTTCGGCGAGATCCGCGGGGCGCTCGACGGGCTCAGCGCCAACATCCTCACCCAGCGGCTCGAAGGGATGGAAAGGGCGGGGATCCTGCGCAAGCGGGCGCTCCCCTCACCCGCCAATGCGCAGGTGTACGAGCTCACCAAATGGGGTGCCGCGCTCGAGGAGCCGATCTTCGCCCTGAGCCGCTGGGCGGCGGGATCGCCCGCGCACGACGTGACGCTGCCGCTCAGCAACACCGCCTTCATGCTGTCGCTGCGCACGATGATGAATCACCGCGCCGATCCCGATTTCGCCCCCGATCTCGGCTTCCGCGTCGGCGGCGAGCCGTTCCGCGCGCGGATCGTGGACGGGTTGCTCGCGATCGAGCGGCGCGACCCGGCGGGCGCCGAGGTTGTCTTCGCCGGCGAGCCCTCGCTGCTCGCGGCGACCTTTTATGGCCGCGACCCGCTGGCCGTGTCGATGCGCGAGGGCAGGGTGACCGTCACCGGCGATGCCGCGATCGGCCAGCGCTTCGTCGATCTGTTTGGTCTTCCCGTCTTCTCCAACGACTGATAGGCGGAAGCCCCCTGCGCTTTGACGTTGCAGTGCGGCGAACGCCCCACTACCTCGCGAAGCCGATCCTGCAGGAAGCGATGATGGCCGATATTCCCAACACCCAGCCCGACAGTCGCGAGACGACGATTCTCGACGCGCCCGACAAGATGGTGAAGGTGCGCGACCTGTTCGGCCTCGATTCGGACATGGAATGCCCCGCGTTCAGCGAGGCCGACGAGCGCGTCCCCGATCTCGATCCCGCCTATGTGTTCGATCCCGACACCACGCTCGCGATCCTCGCCGGCTTCGCGCACAATCGCCGGGTGATGGTCCAGGGCTATCACGGCACCGGCAAGTCGACGCATATCGAGCAGGTCGCCGCGCGCCTCAACTGGCCGTGCATCCGCATCAATCTCGACGCGCACATCAGCCGTATCGACCTGATCGGCCGCGACGCGATCGTGCTCAAGGACGGCCAGCAGGTCACCGAATTCCGCGAGGGCCTGCTCCCCTGGGCGCTGCAGACCCCGACCGCGCTCGTCTTCGACGAATATGACGCGGGCCGCCCCGACGTGATGTTCGTGATCCAGCGCGTGCTCGAGACCGAGGGCAAGCTGACCCTGCTCGATCAGAACCGGGTGATCCGCCCGAACCCGTGGTTCCGGCTGTTCGCCACCGCCAACACGGTCGGCCTCGGCGACACCAGCGGGCTCTATCACGGCACCCAGCAGATCAACCAGGGCCAGATGGACCGCTGGAACGTGGTGGTGACGCTCAACTATCTCCCCGCCGCGACCGAGGCGCAGATCGTGCTCGCCAAGTCGGGCGAGTACGACAAGCCCGACGGCAAGCAGGTGGTCGAGAACATGGTCCGCGTCGCCGATCTGACCCGCAAGGGCTTCATCGCCGGCGACATCTCGACGGTGATGAGTCCGCGCACGGTGATCACCTGGGCGCAGAACGCCTTGATCTTCGGCGATGTCGGCTTCGCCTTTCGCCTGTCGTTCCTCAACAAGTGCGACGAGGCAGAGCGCGCGCAGGTCGCCGAATATTATCAGCGGGTGTTCGGCAAGGACCTGCCCGAAAGCGTGGTCGCCAAAGCCGGCTAGGCGAGCTTGCGGCCGAAGGTGCGCGGGGCCGCCATCGCCGGCGCCGCGGCGGCCTCGGGCGCCGATTGCCCGTGCCCCTGCGCCTGCCGCTCGATCTCGAGCTCGCGCAGCCGCGCGGCGACGCGCTGGTTGAACGCGGAATCGGGGGAGCTGCTCTCTTCGGGGCCGAGGATCGACTCGCGCACGCGTCGCCGCAGGAAGCTCCGCAGCCACAGGATGAAGCCGCCGCCGATCACCAGCATTGCGATGAACAACGCCCCGACGCCACCCTTGCCCGTGGGCGCCGCCGTGTCCCCATCCGTCGCGTCGCCCCGCTCCGCCGCCATCTTGCGGACGCGCGCGCGCAGTTCGTCGGTCGTCTCGCCGGGCAGCCGCTCGACCTCGGCACGGCTCTTCGGCCGCTCGGGGACCTTGGCCGAATAGGTCGCGCGGTAGCTGGCGGTCGGGTCCATCCCGAGATCGAGGCGGATCACATCGAGCTGGGCGCTGTCGAGCTTCACATAGCGATCGCCATTGTAGAGCACGAAGCCCGGCTCGGCGGGATAGATCGAATCGCCGTCGCGGACGGTGTAGAGCGCCCCGAGATCATAATATTGACCGTCGTGGGAATAGGTGGCGGTGTCGGGCAGGTCGTAGACTTTGTCGATCTTCTCGGCATAGGCGCCGCCGCCACCGCCGCCGAAGCTGAAGAAGCGGAAACGGCGCCGCGCCTCCGCGGGCTCGGCGAGCGCGACGAGCAGCGTCACCGCCGCCATGATCGCCAGTACGAACCTGCCGCGTGCCTGCATCCGCCATCCCCCCAGAGCCGATCGCCTGCATCCTGCTGAAGGTTGCTTAGCATTTCGCTAAACGACGACTTGCGCGCCGGAGCGGTCGCGCGCGATTGATTTCGCGCGCGCACCCCGCCACATGGCGTTCGTGGCCGCAGATTCTCCCCTCGAGCAGCTTCGCAACGTGCTGGGCGGCACGGCGCGCGCGCTTTCGGGCGAGGGCGAGGCCGAGCTGAGCTTCACGTCCGAGGCGCCGCGCCAGGACGGGCGCAGCATCAAGGTGCCGATGCCGGCGCGCAGCCTGCCCGCCGAGCAGGTCGCCGAGGCGCGCGGCTTCGCCGATGGCTTCGCGCTCCGCATGCGGCACCACGACGCCGCGCTGCACCTGAAGGGCGCGCCCAAGGAGGCCGTGGCACGCGCGGTATTCGACGCGATCGAGACCGCCCGGGTCGAGGCGCTCGGATCGCGCGGCTATGCCGGGATCGCCGACAATCTCGAGCATGCGCTGGGCGTGCGGCTGCGCTCGGATCCGATCGCGCGGGCACGCAACCGCGACGAAGTGCCCCTGTCGACCGCGCTCGGGCTGATGGTCCGCGAGCGGCTGACCGGGCGCGAGGCGCCGGCCAGCGCGGCGATGGGCATGGCGCTGGTCCGCGACTGGATCGAGGAGCGCGCCGCCGGCGATCTCGATGCGCTGGCGCTGACGATCGACGATCAGCAAGCCTTTGCCGGCCTCGCCACCAAGCTGCTCCACGATCTCGAGCTGGTCGAAGGCGAGATGATCCCCGACGAGGCCGATGACGGCGGCGGCGAGGACGAGGGCACCGACGAGCAGGACGAGCCCGGCGACGAGGAAGGCGACAGCGAAGCGCAGCAGGGCGAAGGCGAGGTCGAGGCGCGCGGCGAACAGCGCGAATCCGACGATGCCGAGCAGGGCGAGGACCGCGACGCCGAGGCGATGGACGACGGCGACGGCGAGCCCGGCGACGATGGCGAGGACGGCATGATGCCCGTCCGCCCCAATCGCCCGTGGAGCGACTTGCCGCCGCAGTTCGAATATCGCCCCTACACCACCCAGTTCGACGAAGTGATCGCGGCGACCGAGCTGTGCGACACCGAGGAGCTCGATCGGCTGCGCGCCTATCTCGATCAGCAGCTGGTCCATCTCCAGGGCGCGGTGACCAAGCTCGCCAACCGGCTCCAGCGCCGGCTGATGGCGCAGCAGAACCGCAGCTGGGACTTCGATCAGGAGGAAGGCATCCTCGACGCGGCGCGGCTGGCGCGGATCGTCGTCAATCCGATGCTGTCGCTGTCGTACAAGGTCGAGCGCGACACCGAGTTCAAGGACACGGTGGTGACCTTGCTCATCGACAATTCGGGCTCGATGCGCGGGCGGCCGATTTCGATCGCCGCGATCAGCGCGGACATCCTCGCGCGCACGCTCGAGCGCGTCGGCGTGAAGACCGAGATTCTCGGCTTCACCACGCGCGCGTGGAAGGGCGGGCAGGCGCGCGAGAAATGGCTCGCCGAGGGTCGCCCCGCCCAGCCCGGCCGGCTCAACGACATCCGCCACATCGTCTACAAACAGGCCGACGAGCCGTGGCGCCGTGCCAAGCGCAGCCTCGGGCTGATGATGCGCGAGGGGCTGCTCAAGGAGAATATCGACGGCGAGGCGCTGCTCTGGGCGCACAGCCGGCTGATCGCCCGGCCCGAGGACCGCCGCATCCTGATGGTGATCTCGGACGGCGCGCCGGTCGACGATTCGACGCTTTCGGTCAATTCGGGCTCCTATCTCGAGCGCCATCTGCGCCAGGTGATCGGCTGGATCGAGGCGCGCTCGCCGGTCGAGCTCGTCGCGATCGGCATCGGCCACGACGTGACGCGCTATTACAGCCGCGCCGTGACGATCATGGATGCCGAGCAGCTCGCCGGGACGATGGTCGAGCAGCTGGCGGCCTTGTTCGACAGCGAATGAAGCTCGACCCGCCCGCGGGAGGGTTTCACGGGCCGGTCAAACGCTCGATCACCATCGCCGCGCACCAGACCTCGATCAGCCTCGAGCCGCTGTTCTGGGATGCCCTCGAAGCCGCCGCCGAGGCGCGCGCATTGCCGCTCAGCGCGCTCGTCGCGGCGATCGATCACGCCCGCATCCAATCCGATGCGCCGCCCAACCTCGCCAGCGCGATCCGCACCTGGCTGCTCGACCAGACCCAGCCGCCGGCCGCAGCGAGCGGCCAGGCCGAGGATTCATAGACCCCGCCCGCCGGAACGGCTGTGGATGTCTGAGAACGGGCGGTTAGCGGCTTGCCCTCTTCCCGCGACCGGAAGGAACAAGCCGCCATCACGGGGCTATTTCAGCGGCAGAAATAGCTCCGCTACAACATCATGCGCGGCCGCATCGGGTCGGAAAGTGATGTAGCGCTGACAATAGATCGGGAAGTCGCGCGCCTCCTCGCCGCTTGCCGGCAGCCAGTCGCGATAGAGATAGAGCGCGGCAGGCTCCAGATTGTGCGAGGCACCGTTGACCCGCAGCACCGCGCAGCGCCCGCCGGGAATCGTGCCGGCCTTCATCACTTCGTCGTCCGCCGAGATCGGCATATCGGTCCCGACGCATAGGTCCATGCTGTAATCGTCGGGATTTGCGGGCGTCCGCTCGGAGCGGAAGATGTTGAAGGTCGGGCTTGTCTCCGGCGAAAGCCCCGCCGCCTTGCGCCAGCGGATGAAGCTCTCGATCGTCTCGTTCAGCCGCGCCCGATCGCCGCGATGCTCCAGCACTGCCACCTGCGTCGGCGCCACCTCGCGGATCGTCACATCATTTTCGGTGTAGGTCGTATTCATCAGCTTGCTCCTGGCGATCTCCAATGGCCCGAAGGCCGCAAGCCACGGCGCCCAATCGGGCGATTTTCGAAACGACGAAGGCGATTGCCCGAAGCGCTGGCGAAAGGCGCGGGCGAAGGCATCCGGCGATTCGTATCCGGCATCCATCGCGATCTCGGTGACGCTCAGCGCGCCATTCGAGGCCAGCCGGTTCGACGCCTGCTTCATGCGGGCAAGCTGGACATAGCGATGCACGGAAACCTCGAAGGTCGCCGTGAACTGCCGGTGGAAATGAAATTTCGAAAAGGCGGCGATCGCGCTCATCGTATCTAGGTCGAGATCGCCGTCGAGATGCTGATCGATATAATCCAGCACCCGCTGCATCCGCGCCCGATAATTCCGAAGCGCTGCCTTCATCGTTTCTTCCTCCGTGACGGCACCAGCTAGGCGATTCGCACCTTTAGACGCTCGACCGATCTTGCGGTTTGTGAGGATCGACCGGAACGCCCGATGACCGCTTGCAGGCGAACACCGACAGCCACGGAACGACCGCCCTTGGGGCGAAAGCAGATTGGCAGTCCTATGCGTCCGCGCTCTAGGGTCCGTACTCAATACCCACAACGGTCGGGATCGCCCGGAGACGTGCGCTGGCAAGGAAGCTCGCGCAGCGCGGGCTGGCGGCCCGGGCAAGCGGGCTGACGCAGTCCAGCGTGCGTCTCCGGGCGACCGCGCAGCGGCGGGTCGCTTTTGGCGCACAGCCACGTCACGAGCCAAGTCCTTGGGGTCACGATGACACCGCGTCGCTCCCTCCTCGTTCCTCCCCGTGCGCCAAAATCGGCTCCGTCACGACCATTGCGGGTTTTGAGTACGGACCCTAGCCGAGCATCGCCGCAAAGGCGGGCGAGAGGATCTCGCGCGGCCCCTCCGCCGCGCGCACCACCATGTGCATCGCCAGCCCCTCGCGCGCCGCCACCGCCGGCGCCGCTTCGGGACCGAGCACGCTCAGCGCAGTCGCCCAGGCATCGGCGCGCATGCATTCGGCGTGGAGCACCGTCACCGAAGCCACGCCATTGTCGAGCGGCGCGCCGCTGCGCGGATCGAGCGTATGCGCATAGCGGCGCCCGCCTTCCTCGAAATGCCGCCGATAATCCCCAGAGGTCGCGATCGCGAGGCCGTGGAGCGCCACCCGGATCGGCGCCACCGCGGCACCCGGTGCTTGCTCGAGATCGACCCACCAGGGCTGTCCATCGGGCTTGATGCCGTGACCGCTGAGCTCGCCGCCGATCTCGACGAGGAAATCATCGAGCCCGTGCGCGCGCAGGGCCGCCGCCACCGCATCGACGGCATAGCCTTTGGCGATGCCGGAAAAGTCGAGCGCCGCCGCCGCGCTGCGGCGCGCGCGGAGCAATAGCGGCTCGAAGTCGATCCGTCGCTCGCCACCGGGCACCGCAGGCGGAATCCCCACCCGGCGCCCGGAGGGACCGAAGCCCCATTGATCGGCGAGCGCGCCCATCGCCGGATCGAACGCCCCGCCGCTCCGCGCCGCGACGTCGAGCGCGGCGCCGAGCACGTGCGCGAACTCGGCGGGCAGCGAGATCCCGCTTCCCGGCGTCGCGCGATTGAACCGGCTGAGATCCGATCCGGGCTCCCACTGGCTCATCTGCGCGATCACGCGGTCGAGCACGGTCTGCACCGCAGGCGCGATCGCCGGCGCCAGCCGCTCGGGCAGCGCCGCGATCCGCACCGACCAGGTCGTGCCCATGGTCTCGCCGCCGAACGCGCGGACGCTGCCTCCCGCGCGGCGGTGAAAGGCCTCGGCCGACAGCGCGGGCGGGATCGCGATCCTCAGGGGGCGAGCACCTCGAGCGTGGTGACATAGCTCACCCGCCGCTGCGGCGGGCCGGCCGGACGGCCGCCCTGCGGGCTGCCGGCACCCGGGGCACCCATGCCCGGACCGCCCTGTCCTTCCTCGCGCGGCCTGTTCGGCGTGACGTTGAGCCAATAGAGGCCGGGATCGGGCCAGTTGATCGAGACCTTGCCGTCGGCGCCGGTCTTGAGATCCTGCTGCTTCAGATTGTCGCGATAGCGGATGCCGCCCGGGATCACCGTGACGAACAGGTCCGGCGCGGGCTTGCCGTCGAGCAAGAACTGAAAGGTCGCCGCCTCGCCGACGACGAGATCGTTGGGATGGGTGACCGGCACCAGCTCGATGCCCTTGCCGGCCGGCTTGAACACCGTGGTGGTCGGCGCGCCCTGCGTCACATAGATCTCGTTGCGCGACAGGCTCTCGGAGGTCTGGACGTCGGTGGCGCCCGCGGGGATCACCGAGGCGAGCTTGTCGGCGGTGGTGCCGCGCGGAATCATCTTGCTCTCGCCGTTCAGCTTGTAGCTGCCGAACACATTCTGGCTGACCGCGCCGATCCGGTAGGTGCCCTGCTGGGTGAGGTGGACGTCGAAGGTCGCGCGGAACTTGCCGACCGCATGATTCTCGACCGTGCCGGCGGTGCCGTCGGGCTGAGTCACGGTGGGGACGACGCGGATCGGCTGGTGATCGAAGAAGAACAGGTCGTTCGAAACCGCGGCGTCGACGGTCACCCAATTGTCGGTGCCCGAGACGGTGGTCGACGAGGCGATCATCCACATGCGGTGCGCGAGCGCGGCCGGTGCGGCCAGCGCGGCGACCGCGCTGATCGCGATGAGTGGCGTGCGTAGGTTCATGGCGTTCCCCCTTTTAGCGCTTGAGCGTCAGCGATACGGCGCCGAGCTCGGTCGCGCCCTTGCCGCTGGCAGTGGCCGAGCTGCCGTTCCACGCGAACGGCAGGCGCAGAAGCTCGCGCCCGCCGACTTCGCGCGCGGCCTCGACGACCAGCGTGTAATTGCCCGGGCTGAGCGTCGGCATTCCGCCGCGGCCGCCGACGAGGCGAACCTTCGCCGCGCCCGGCGCGCGCGTGGCGCCGGTGACGCCGTCGGCAGGGAAGGCCATCGCGCGGCCCGAGGCGCGCCACCATTGACGCACGTCGCGCAGCCATTTGGTGCCTTCGCCGCCCGCTTTGTTGACGTCGTACCACACCTGGATCGTGCGCGGCGCGACGCCCTCCTTCTCGAGCCACACCGCGACATAGGGGCGGTGATATTCGGCGACGCTGAGCCTCGGGATGGTGACTGTCAGGTCGAGCGCCTGCGCCGCGGCCGGGCCGGCGACGAGCGCGCTCGCCCCCAGCGCGGTGACGGTGAGACCGGTCAGGCGGATCTGCATGCTGACGAAACCCCTTAGTGGATGAAGAAGATGGCGAGCAGCGCCGGGATCGCGAGCCCGGCGGCGACGATCGGCCAGGTGCTCCTGCGATGCTTCGAATGCATCCAGAGCAGCACGAGGCCGGTCAGCGTGAAGACGATGCAGGCCAGCACGAAGATGTCGATGAACCACTTCCACACCGCGCCCGAATTGCGGCCCTTGTGGAGGTCGTTGAGATACGCGATCCAGCCGCGCGAGCTGACTTCGCTGGTCACTTCGCCGGTTGCGCGATCGATCGAGATCCAGCCGTCGCCGCCGGGGCGCGGCAGCGCGAGATAGACGGTGTCTATCGACCATTCGGCGTTGCCGCCGGTGGGCATCTGCAGCTTCTCGCCGACGAACTTCGCAACATCCGCCGGAAGCGGCTTCTTGCTGTCGGGCGCGTCGTCGGGCCTGACCAAAGCGAGCAGCGGCGGCGGCAGCTGCGCGGCGCGCTCGATCGACTTGGGCGAGGCCTCGATCTCGGCGGCGTGGTTGAGCGTGAAGCCGGTGATCGCGAACAGCAGCAGCCCGACCAGGCTGATCGCCGAGCTCATCCAGTGCCAGGTATGGAGCTGCTTGAGCCAGAAGCTCTTCCGGCTGCGCTTTGCTTTGGCCGGGGTGGCGGCGGTACCGTGCATGGAAGGCGGCTGAACTCGAGCGGTTGCGACAGGCGCGGATAACGCGAACGATTCGCAATTGCAATGTGGCGAATGATTGATTCCGGGCCACGCGCCGGCGTTTCGGCGAGCGGCAGTCATTCGCAAATGCAGCAAAGTCCCGCCGCAGTGCAGCGACGAATGTACATTGCCTGATCACCAAAAGCTTCGCAGTCTCTCCTCAGAAAAAAAGGGGAGAGCGGGATGTCGGCACTTTATATCGGCCTCGCGGCGATTTGCGGAATGGGCGTGGTGGGCAGCCTCGGCGCGATGTACCTGATCGTGCGGACCACGCCCACGCAGCGCGTCGACGTCGAAGCCTGATCGCAACCATCTTCGTCACCCCCGCTTCCGCGGGGCTGACGACAGTTGACAAAGGCCGGGGCCAGGCCGTCCGCCCCGGTTACCGCCCCAACAGCACCCGCGCCTGACCGGCGATCTGCGCGAGCATCGCCGCATTGGGCGACGCCGCCTGCCGCGCGCGGCGTACCAGCCCCGCGAACTGCTCGACCCGGGCGCGATTCTCGTCGAGCCACGTATCGACCGCCGCCTGCGGATCGCCCTCGGCGCGGCCGAGATAGTCGAGCCGCAGTTGCTGGAAGTCGCGCGCCAGCCCGGCGATCAGCAGCCGCTCCCACGGATCGCCGGTGGTGATCCGCGCCGCGGTCGATTGCGCCCAGTCGAGCCCCAGCGCCTGGCCGAGATGGGTGAAGGCGCGGGTGAGCACGGTCTCGTCGATCTGTTTGCGCACGCCGAGCTCGGCGAGGCCGACCGCCCCGTCCATCTCGAACAGCCGGACGACCTTGGCGACGAGCTCCGCCGGCGCGCCCGCGGTTTCGAGCCTGGTCGAGATCCGCCCGCTCTGGCTCTTCACTTCGTCGAGCAGCAGCGCCTTGGCCTGCTTGTCGAGCGCGTCGATGCCCGGCTTCAGCCGCGCGATCACCTCGGCGGGGCTGGCGCCGGGGCGGCAGACGCGGAGCAGATCGGCGATCTGGCCGCGCACCGCCACCGCCATCTCGTCGAGCAGCGCGAGCCGCGCGCCCTCGCCGATCGCCGCGGTCTCCACCGCCGTCCACGTGTCGGACAGGCAGAACAGCCGCTCGGCGACGACGAACATCGCTGCGATGTCCCGCATCGCCGCGCCTTCCTCTTCGGCCAATTCGAACGGGTGAAGCACCCCGAGCCGGTTGACCAGCCGGTTGGCGAGCTTGGTCGCGACGATCTCGTTGCGCAGGCGATGCTCTTCGATCGCAGTCGCGAAGCGCTTCTGCATCGCCTGCGGGAAGGCGGCGAGCAGATCGTCCTCGAGCTCGGCATCGGCGCCGAGCTGGCCCTGCTCGATCGCGTCCTGCAGCGCGAGCTTGGTCGAGGCGAGCAGCACCGCCAGCTCGGGCCGGGTCAGCCCCCTGCCCTCCTGCGCGCGGCGCAGCAGTTCCTCGTTCGGCGCGAGCCCCTCGACCGCGCGATCGAGCCGGCCGGCGCCTTCGAGGATCTCGATCACCCGCACATAGCTCGGCAACGAGACCGCGCCGTCATTCTCCATGAACGAGAGCGCGAGCGTCTGGAGGCGATTATCCTCGAGCACGAGATGCGCGACATCGTCGGTCATCTCGGCGAGCAGCGTGTTGCGGTCCTCGAACTCCAGCCGGCCCTCGATCACCTCGCGGTTGAGCGCGATCTTGATGTTGACCTCGTTGTCCGAGCAGTCGACGCCCGCCGAATTGTCGATGAAGTCGGTGTTGATCCGCCCGCCCAGCCCGGCGAACGCGATGCGCGCGGCCTGGGTCACGCCCAGATTGGCGCCCTCGCCGATCGCCTTGGCGCGGAGCTGCTCGGCATTGACGCGCAGCCGGTCGTTGGCGGGATCGCCGACATCGACATGGCTCTCGCTCGCCGCCTTCACATAGGTGCCGATGCCGCCGAACCACAGCAGGTCGACCTGCGCCTTGAGGATCGCGGTGATCAGCCCGGTCGGATCGATTTCGGGCACGTCGAGCCCGAGCAGCGCCTGGACCTCGGGGCTCAGCGGGATAGACTTCTCGGTGCGCGCGAACACGCCGCCGCCCTGCGAGATCAGATCGGGATTATAATCCGCCCAGCTCGACCGCGGCAGCGCGAACATCCGCGACCGCTCGTCCCAGCTCTTCGCCGGATCGGGATCGGGATCGAGGAAGATGTGGCGATGATCGAACGCCGCGACCAGCTTGATCGCCTTCGACAGCAGCATGCCGTTGCCGAACACGTCGCCCGACATGTCGCCGCAGCCGGCGACGCGCACCGGCTCGGACTGCACGTCGACGCCCATCTCGAGGAAATGGCGGCGCACCGACACCCATGCGCCCTTGGCGGTGATCCCCATCGCCTTGTGGTCATAGCCGTGCGACCCGCCCGAGGCGAAGGCATCGCCCAGCCAGAAGTTGCGCTCGACCGCGATCTTGTTGGCGACGTCGGAGAAGGTCGCGGTGCCCTTGTCGGCGGCGACGACGAAATAGGGATCCTCGCCGTCGAGAATCGCGACGCCCTCCGGATGCACCACCTTGCCCGCGACGATATTGTCGGTGATCGACAGCAGCGAGCGGATGAAGATCCGGTAGCTCTCGGTGCCCTCGGCCAGCCACGCGTCGCGGTCCTGCGCCGGCGACGGCAGCAGCTTGGGATAGAAGCCGCCCTTGGCGCCGGTCGGCACGATGACGGCGTTCTTGACGCGCTGCGCCTTCATAAGCCCGAGGATCTCGGTGCGGAAGTCGTCACGCCGATCGGACCAGCGCAGGCCGCCGCGCGCGACCGGCCCGGCGCGCAGATGGATGCCCTCGACCCGCGGGCTGTACACCCAGATCTCGCGCCACGGCAGCGGCGCCGGCAGCCCCGGCACCTTGGCCGAATCCATCTTGAAGGCGAGCGCCTCGGCCGAAGCCGGCGCGAAGGCGTTGGTCCTCAGCGTCGCCAGCACCACCCCGCGCAGCGCGCGCAGGATGCGGTCGTCGTCGATCGCCGAGACCTGGTCGAGCCCGGCATCGATCGCCTTGCCCGCCGCCTTGAGCGCGTTCGCGTCCTTGCCGGCGCGCTCGGGATCGTGCGCCGCCTCGAATCGCGCGATCAGCGCGGCGGCGACCGCGGGCGCGCGGCGCAGCGCGTCGACCACGGTGGCCATGCCATAGCTCATCCCGGTCTGGCGCAGATAGCGGAACCAGGCGCGGAACAGCACCACCGCGCGCGGGCGCATCGCGCCCTCGACGATCAGCCGGTTGAACAGGTCGTTCTCGGCCCGGCCCTCGAGCACCGCGGCGATCGCGTCCTCGACCAGCTTGGGCTCGGCGTCGAGCGTCCGCGCATTGCCGGTCAGCGCGACTTCGAAATCATGGACGAAGATGCCGTTGGCGAGCTGGGTCGGCACTTCCTCGATCACGCGGAAGCCGAAATTCTCGAACGCCGGCACCGCATCGGACAGCGCCAGCGCGCCGCCCTGGGCGTAGAGCTTGATGCGATATTCGCCCTTCTTGCCCGGCTGCGGCGCGATCCGCACCGAGCGCGCGCCCGGCGCTTCGAGCGTGGCGATTCGCAAGATGTCGCGCGCCGCCTCCTCGGGCGTGGTGGTCGCGCGATAGACCGCGGGGAAGGCATTGGCGAAGCGCAGCGCGAGCCGCGTCGAGGCGCTCCCCGCCTGCTCGACCAGCGCCGCTTCGACCGCGGGCACCCAGCCGCGCAGCATCCGCTCGAGCCGCGTGTCGAGTTCGGCGGCATCGGGCATCACCCCGCCGCCGCGCAGATCGAGCGTGTAGCGCAGCAACGCGACCACGCCGTCCTCGAGCGCGATCGACCAGTTGATCAGCTTCGCCTTCGCTGCCTCTTCGAGCATCTCGCCGATCGCCTCGCGGCGCCCGGTCGAGATCTCGTCGCGCGGCAGCCAGACGAACGCGAACAAATGCCGCCCGAGCAGGCTGCGCACCAGCACCAGCTTCGAGCGCGGCCGATCGGCGACCGACATCGCAGTGAGCACCAGCGTCTCGAGCGAGGCCGGATCGAACGCCGTGGTCAGGTCGTGCGGCAGCGCGGTCAGTGCGTGCGCCATCGCCTTGCCGGTATGGCCCTTGGGATCGAAGCCGAAGTTCTTCTCGAGCGCGCCCAGCCGCGCGCGCAGCACCGGCACGTCCTGTGGATCGGCGAACAGCGCCGCGCTGGTCCACAGCCCGGCATGGATCGACAGCCCGGTGACCTCGGCGCCGGTGAGGATCGGCAGCACGACGATGTCGAGCGGCACCCGGCGGTGCACGGTCGAGATCGAATTGGACTTGAGCAGCAACGGCGCATCGCCGCCCTTCTGGAAATGCTCGACCGCCGCCTTGCGCGACGCCTCGGCGAGGATCGGCGTCTCGAGCGTGTAGCGCGCGAGCCCCAATTGGTCCGAGACGCTGCCGTCGGTGCGCCATTTCTCGTGCGCGAGCAGCGTCATCGCGCCGTCGAGGAACCAGCGCAGCAGCGCCGTGCCCTCGGGCGTGGCCAGCGCACCGGCGTCGGAGAACATCGCCGCCTGGAGCGCGCGCCAGTCCTCGACCGCGCTGCGCACCTGCGCGAGCGTGCGCTCGAGCTCGGCGACGAGCCCGCGCCGTGTGCGCGCGTCGCTGCGCTCCATCTCGATATAGATCATCGATTCGCGCCGCCCGCCCTCGGCGTCGATCGCGACGAGCTTGCCTTCGCCGTCACGCTCGACGGCGATCACCGGGTGGATGATGCGGAAAATCGCGATGTCGTGCGCCGCGATCGCGCTGGCGATCGAATCGACCAGAAAGGGCATGTCGTCATTGATGACCGCGAGCCGCATGCTGCGGCGTTCGTCGTCGAGATAGGTCTCGACCCGGATCTGCGGGCTGCCCGGCGGGCGCACCGCCGCGGCCTCGGCGACGAAGGCGGCGGCCTCGGCCCGCTCGCCTGCATCGAATCCTTCCAACTCTCCCGGCAGTGCTCCTTCGAGCAGCCGCGCCTCGAACGCCTGCGTGAGCGACGTCATCATGGTTTTCATGCGCGCCGCTATGCGCCGGGCGCTCGGCGACCTCAACCCTAAGCGCGCAAGAAAGTAACGTTTGCTACCAGTTTAGCGCTAACAGCTCTCAGGCGGCGGCCTTGCGGATCGCGCGCTCGGTGAGCGCGGCGTCGTCCTCGAAGCTCGCGACGATGTCGAGGCCCTGATTGCCCGCGCGTGCGAGCAGGACGACGAACTCGCCCTGCGCGGGGATCGCGACATGGCCGAGCGGCGGGCGGCTGCGCAGCTCGGCGGCGGCCTGCGCGAAGATGTCGGCCTTGGGCGCCGGGCGGCGATAGTCGCGCTCGGCCTTGACCACGCCCTTGATGCCGCCCTCGGCGACTTCGAGGAACGCGTCGAGCCCGCCCACCGGCACGTCGTGGCGACGGGCATAGCTGAGCACCGCGGCGAATTCGGTGAGCCGGGTCTTGTCGTAGTCGACGCCGAAGATCAGCTTGACCGCCGGGGTCATCGGCGCGCGCGCCTGGACGGTGAGCCCATGGTCGCTGAGCAGTTCGGCATAATCCTCGGGCGCTTCCTCGGCGGCGAGGACGAAATCATAGGCGCGGGCGAGCGCGCGGTAGAGCGCGCTGCGGCTGCGCAAATCCGATGCGCGCGCGGCCTCCGCCGATTCGCGCGCGAGGATCAGATGATCGGCGAGCGTCTCGGCAGCGGCCGGCGCCGCGATCGAATCGGGGGTGTCGAAGCCGGCGCTCGGGCCGTCGGCCCAGACCGCGGCGGCGACCGGATTGAGTGGCACCGCGCGGCGCGATTCCTCGATCTCGGCGTTGAGCCGCGCCTGCGTCTCGGCGTCGACCAGTTCCTTCCAGTTGATCACGCCATAGATGAAGTCGATCGTCTCGCCGTCCGACGAGAAGGGCATCAGAATGCCGCGATAGAGCGTGTTGTGCCCGCGCTGGCCGACGAACTCGGCCTCGAAGCCGATCGGCGCGCGATTCGCGATGATCTGGAGGTAGTGGTCGGTGAGGCGCGAGAGCAGCGAGCGGCTCGGCACTTCGCCGATTCGCTGGATCGACGGCGTGAAGCCGCATTCCTCGCGCAGCATCGCGCCGAGATAGCGAATCGCCGGATCCTCGACGCCGCGGGTGAAATCGAGCAGCACGCTGTGCGGGCCGAAATCGGCGATATTGTCGGGATCGAGATCCTCGATCGACGGATAGGCGCGGCCGTGGAGCAGCGACACCCAGTAATTATAGGCGCGCACATGCATGCGGCGCTCGTCGGCGCCGATCTCCATCGGATGATTCGAGACCATCTCGTCGTCCGACTCCTCCGGGGCGGGGTCGAAGGGCTCATTGATACCGCGAGCCATGTCCATGCGCGTGCTCCGTTGCGGGCGCAGCGCCCGACCTTTGAGACACAGCCATGCACCGTCCGTGGTAAACGACGCGTAAAGCCCGATCGCCGGCCAGCCCTGCCGGGGAAAGCCCGGATCGCCGCGGCAAGCAAATCGCAACGCTTGTCAGCTACGAATCATGCTGGTAAGCGCGCGCTCTCTCCGGGGCCGTGACGCCTCGGTTGGCCGCTTTAGCTCAGCTGGTAGAGCATCGCATTCGTAATGCGGGGGTCACAGGTTCGAGTCCTGTAAGCGGCACCATCCTTTTCATCCTAAATCCAAAAAAGCCGCGGGCGGCGCTGCCGTACGCGCGCCTGCGACACCCTCACCGCGCCACCGCCTCGCGCCCGGCCCGCCAGATCCGGTACCGCACCTCCACCCCCGCCGGGGCGAACACCACGACCGGCAGGCGGCTGTTGTAGCGGAGCAGCGGCTCCTCCGCCGCGCGCACGAATTCGCGGCGCTCGCTGCCCGGCGGGCAGGCCATCAACGTGCTGGCCGGCGCGCCCGCCTCGGTGACGACGAAATAGTCATAGCCCCAGCCCTGCACGGTGCGCGTCTCGATCCGTGCGGCGAAGAGGTGGCGATTGCAGTCGACGCGCATCGTCCGGCCGACGATCAGCCCGATTCGCAGCCCATCCTCATTGGCTTCCTTCGGCACGAAGATCACCCGCCGCACTTGCCCGGCAGGCGCCTGGGGGAAGGCCGCCAGTTCCTGCTGCGCGGTGCGCTGGGCCATCGCCGGCGCGACACCGACACCGAGGCAAGCCAGCACCGCAGCACCAAGGGGAAGCGCTCGCGCCCGACGGCGCATCCGAAGCGGGGAAAGACGGTCTGACATTTCTCACCTCGTCACAGCCGGCGACGAAGGCGGTGCACGCCCGCCTCGCTCCGTCGGCCTAGCTTGGTCCGCCCACCGCTGAACATCGCGATTATCGCCGATTGGAGCAGGGGTTTCCACCGATGTCGAAGCGCGGCCGTCTTCCGACACGCGACGGCACGACGGCGTCGGCGTCGGCGAGGCGGGTTCGCGGGCGCGGGAACCGGCGCTCTCGTCCGTCCGGCGACATTCCCCGAGGGGATCGCCTCCCCTGTCTCCCACGGGTAAACTTGTATATGCACGCCTGCCGTCGTGCGCGATGCAGCCCGCGGATTGCGCCCCGCGCGCCGGCGCCTGCTGTGGAGGGAAATGCGATGAGGCTCTCCGTTCGAACGCTGCTGCTCCTCCCCTTGCTCGCCGCGAGCGGATCGCCCGCCTTCGCGCGCGATGGCGACGCCGCACTCGGGCTGTGGCGCAACGGCAGCAACAGCGTGCATCTCGAGGCCTATCATTGCGGCAATTCAATGTGCGGCAAGGTCGTCTGGGCCAGCGAAAAGGCCATCGCCGATGCCCGCCGCGGCGGCACGCCCAATCTGATCGGGCTCGACCTGTTCCACGATTTCCGCAAGGACCGGAAGGGCAATTGGCGCGGCAAGGTCTTCGTCCCCGACATCAACCGGACCTTCTCGGGCACCGTGGTGATGCTCGACGCCAACACCCTCAAAGGCACCGGCTGCACCCTCGGCGGGGTGATCTGCAAATCGCAGACGCTGCGACGGATTCGCTAGCCGCCAGCGATCGGGCGCCTCGCCGCACCGCGCGATTTTCCCGCTGCCCGTCGAACCCGCGCTTGACTCATTCATAACCATGTGATTATGGATCAACCCATAACCGCTGAGTTATGTGTTTGATGCCCGAGCCCGATGCCCTTTTCCGTACCCTCGCCGATCCCACCCGGCGCGCGATCTTCGAACGGCTGTGCCGCGAGGGCGAGCAGACCGTCGCGGCGCTCACCGCGCGTGCCGGCGTGTCGCAGCCGGCGGTGTCGAAGCATCTCGGGCTGCTCAAGGCGGCGGGGCTGGTGCTCGACCGGCCCGAGGGCCGCCAGACGCATTATCGCGCCCAGCTCGGCGCGCTCGCGCCGCTCGTCGACTGGACCAGCCGGATGACCGGCTTCTGGCAGAGCCGGTTCGACGATCTCGAGGATTTGCTCAAAAGGATGGACCAATGACCGCCACCCCCGCCGCCGTGCAGACCGTCACCGTCGAGCGCGCGATGCCGCACCCGCCCGAGAAATTGTGGCGCGCGCTCACCCAGCCGCATCTGATCGCCGAATGGCTGATGCAGAATGATTTCAGCCCCGAGCGCGGCCATCGCTTCCAGCTGCGCGGCGAATGGGGCGGCGTGCTCGATTGCGAGGTGCTCGAGATCGATCCGTACGAGACGCTCGCCTATAGCTGGAACTTCGCCAGCGACGATCCCGCCTTCGCGCTCGAGAGCGTGGTGACCTTCACCCTCACCCCCACTCCCGGCGGCACCCTGCTGCGCATGGAGCAGACCGGCTTCCGGCCCGATCAGAAGCAGGCGTTCGGCGGCGCGAAGCTCGGCTGGCAGCAATTCCTCGGCAAGCTCGACGAGCTCGCCGGGCGGCTCGACTGAACTCCCGGGAGCAAGGAGACAGGCATGAACGGCAAAATCCGCCAATTCCATCGCTGGACGGCGATCGCCTTCACGCTCGGCGTGATCGGCTACATGGTCGCGATGGGCCAGGGGCAGCCGCCGGCATGGCTCGGTCTGTTCGCGCTGGTCCCGCTGATCCTGCTGCTGGTGACCGGGCTCTATCTGTTCGCGCTGCCCTATGTCGCCCGCGGGCGCGCGGCACGCCGCGTCGCGGCGCAGGACTAGCGCGATGGCGCCGCCGAAGCTGCTCGCCGGGGGCAATCCCCAGATCCCCAAGGGCGAGGGCGATGCGCCGGTGCAGGCCTATATCGCCGCGATGCCCGGGTGGAAGCAGGCGATCGGCCGCACGCTCGACCGGCTGATCGGCGAGGCGCTGCCCGAGGTGCGCAAGGCGGTGAAGTGGAACTCGCCCTTCTACGGCATGCCCGGCAAGGGCTGGTTCCTCAGCTTCCACTGCTTCGATCGCTATGTGAAGGTGACCTTCTTCGAGGGCGCATCGCTCGATCCCGCCCCGGCCGGGCTCTCGAAATACCCGCAGGTCCGCTATCTCGACCTCCACGAGGATGCGCCGATCGACGAAGCCCAGTTCGTCGACTGGGTGAAGCAGGCGAGCAAATTGCCCGGCGAGCGGATGTGATCCGCGCGCGATTGTTTGAGAAGGAAGCAGCATGACCGACCCGACCCCCTCGCAGCGGATCGACGCGCGCATCGAGGCACTGAACGACTGGCGCGGCGCGACGCTCGCCCGCGTCCGCACGCTGATCCACGAGGCCGTTCCCGAGGTGATCGAGGAGTGGAAGTGGCGCGGCGTGCCGGTCTGGTCGGCGAGCGGGATCCTCACCACCGGCGAGACCTACAAGGCCGCGGTCAAGCTCACCTTCGCCAAGGGCGCGTCGCTGCCCGATCCCAAGGGCCTGTTCAATGCGAGCCTCGACGGCAACACCCGCCGCGCGATCGACATCCATGAGGGCGAGGCGATCGACGCGGACGCGCTCAAGGCGCTGATCCGCGAGGCCGCCGCGCTCAATCGCGCCAAACCGCCGGCCCGGGCAAAAAAGGCGTAATCGACACCGCAGCCGCGCCCCGCGCTGGCCGCTTGCGCAACCGCGCCGCTCGCCGCTATGTATGATAAATAAGCTAAGTGATCGGGAGCGGAGCATGGGCGAACTCAACAGGCGCGGGCGGCGGGGCCGCGCGGCGATCCGCGGCGGAATCCTGCTCGCCGCGGCGCTTCTGCTCGGCAGCACCGGCGCCGCGCGGGCGCAGAGCGTGCCCCCCGGCGCCCCCGAGACACCGGCGATCGATCCCGCCCGCGCCTATCTGTTCGCGCACATGACCCGGGAGCGCTACGGCGTCCTCTATTATTCGGTCAGCCTCGACGGGCTGCACTGGCGCCGGATCAACGCCGGCAAGCCGGTGTCGGAGGACTATCACGGCCACGCCTCGATCGCGCGCGGGCCCGACGGGCGCTACTATCTGGTCGGCAACAAGAGCGACGAAGATCCGCTGATCCGCTTCTGGGTCTCGGACGATCTGATCCGCTGGACGCCTTATGCCACCTATCAGCCCGATCTGAAGAACATCCCGCATCACGCCAATGCGCTGCAGCGGATCGGCGCGCCCAAGCTGCTGTTCGACAAGGCCTCGAACGCCTTCCTGCTGACGTGGCACACTCCCAGCGTGCCCGGCGCGAAGGAAGATCCCGAGCGCTATTGGGCGAGCCAGCGCACGCTCTACGTGACCGGCGCCGATCTGGCGAAGCTGCCGGCGAAGCCGAAGCGGCTCTTCACTTGGGAGATGGCGACGATCGACACGATCGTGCAGCCCAACCCGCAGGGCGGCTATTGCGCGGTGATCAAGGACGAGCGCTATCCGTCGTACAACTGGATCACCGGCAAGACGATCCGGATCAGCTGCGCCGACAAGCTGCTCGGGCCGTATCCCGAGCCCGGCCCGCCGCTCAGCCCCAATTTCCGCGAGGCGCCGACGCTGATCCGCGCGCCGCAAACCAACGACTGGCTGCTCTGGTACGAGCAATATGCCGGCACCAGCTACGGCCTGTCGCGCGCGCCGCGGCTCGAGGGGCCGTGGTATCAGGTGTCCGGCAATAGCGGGGTCGACGCGTGGAACCGCTACACCATGCCCGCGGGCACCCGGCACGGCTCGATGCTCGAAATCAGCCGCAAGCAATATGACGCGCTCGTCGCGGCCTTTCCCGGAGAGATTCAGTGAAACTCGTCAACCTGTCCGCCCGCGCCGCCGCGGCCGCGTCGCTCGTCCTGCTGCTCGCCGGCGCGGCGGACGACACGCGCTTCGCCAATCCGCTGCTGCCCTCGGGCCCCGATCCGTGGATCACGCGTGAGGGGCAGGACTATTATTATCTCAACACGCTCGGCAATCGCATCGCGATCCGCAAGACGCGCGATCTCGGCAAGCTCGCCGAGGCCGAGGAGGTCACCGTGTGGCGCGCGCCGGCCACCGGTCCCAATGCCGAGGCGGTGTGGGCGCCCGAGCTGCACCGCATCGACGGCAAATGGTATCTCTATTACACCGCCGCCGCGGCGGGGCATAATGACGACGCGCATCGCGGCATCTTCGTGCTCGAGAACGCCTCGGCCGACCCGTTGAGCGCCAACTGGGTCGATCGCGGCCGGCTCGAGACCGCGCATACCGGCATCGACGGCACCACCTTCGCGTGGCGCGGCAAGCGCTATTTCGTCTATTCGCCCTATGTCGGCCCCGACAGCAATCTCGCGATCGTCGCAATGGCCAATCCGTGGACGCTCACCGGCCCCGAGACGATCATCGCCCGCCCCGATCAGAGCTGGGAGCGCCAGGGCGGCCGCCAGATCCTCGAAGGCCCCGAATTCCTCGCCGGCCCGAAGGGCGATCTGTTCCTCAGCTATTCGGGCAGCGCCTGCTGGTCGGACGATTACGCGATCGGCCTGCTCCGCGCACCGGCGAACGCCAATCCGCTCGACGCGAAGATGTGGACCAAGGCGCCCGGCCCGGTGATCGCCAAATCGCCCGCGCACGGCGTGTTCGCCCCGGGGCACAACGGCTTCTTCACCTCGCCCGACGGCCAGCACTGGATCGTCTACCACGCCAATCCCGCCGCCGACATGAAGTGCACGCCCCGGCGCGCGCCGCGGATCCAGCGCGTCACCTTCGGGCGCGACGGGCACCCGGTGTTCGGCGATCCGGTCGCGGACGGCACGCTGCCCGCGCGGTGACGCCGCCGCCGGGCATGCGCCGCATCGCCGGCGGCGCCTTCGCGATGGGCGCGGAACGTTTCTACCCCGAGGAGCGCCCGGTGCGCCGCGTCCGCGTCGACGCTTTCTGGATCGACGAGACGCCGGTGACCAATCGCCAGTTCGCCGCCTTTGTCGCGGCGACCGGCTATCGCACCTTCGCCGAGATCGCCCCCGATCCGCGCGACTATCCCGGCCTCGCGCCCGTGGAGGCGCAGGCCGGCTCGGCGGTGTTCCAGCCGACCGCCGGCCCGGTGCCGCTCGACGATTACGGCCAATGGTGGGCCTTCGTCCCCGGCGCCGACTGGCGGCACCCGCTCGGCCCGGGCAGCGAAGCGCTGCCCGATCACCCCGCGGTCCATATCGCCTTCGCCGATGCCGAGGCCTATGCCGGCTGGGCCGGCAAGGCGCTGCCGACCGAGGCCGAATGGGAATATGCCGCGCGCGGCGGGCTCGACGGCGCCGACTATGCCTGGGGTGACGAACTCGCTCCCGGCGGCGCGATCCTCGCCAATTACTGGCAGGGCCTCTTCCCCTTCGCCAATCAGCGCGCCGATGGCGGTTGCCGCACCACCCCGGTCGGCGCCTATCCCGCCAACGGCCATGGCCTTGTCGATATGATCGGCAATGTCTGGGAGTGGACGCGCGACTGGTATGCGGTGCCGAAGACGCTGCGCCCCGGCAAGGACAAGAGCCCGTGCTGCGCGGTCCCCGATCCGCGCGGCGGCAATCGCAAGAACAGCATCGATCCGTCGGGCCCGGCGATCGGCCGGAAAGTGCTCAAGGGCGGCTCGCATCTCTGCGCCGCCAATTACTGCCAACGCTATCGCCCCGCGGCGCGCCACGCCCAGCCGATCGACAGCCCGACCAGCCATATCGGCTTCCGCTGCGTGGTCCGCGAATGAGATCGGGCTTGCGATCAATTCGATTATTAGCTAATTATCGAATCATGAGCCAGGTGTTCAAAGCCCTTTCGGATCCCACGCGCCGCCGCGTGCTGCAGTTGCTGCGCGGCGGACCGATGAGCGCCGGCGAGCTTTGCGAGCATTTCGACGTCTCGAAGCCGACCATGTCGGCGCATTTCGCCGTGCTCAGGGAAGCCGATCTCGTCCATGCCGAAAAGGCCGGCAAGTCGGTCCTCTATCATCTGAAGCTCTCGGTGCTCGAAGAGGCGCTGCTCGGCTTCGCCCACTCTTTCGGCCTTGGCGGCGAAGCGGCGCCGGCCAGGATGGAGATCCAGCGATGAAGAAACCTCTCGACGAACTCGTCCCGGGCCTCGTCTGCGCCGGCGCGATCATTGTGCTGGCGCTGGGCGCGACCTTCGCCCGCCAGCGGGGCTATATCGATCAGGATACCGTGCTGCGGCTGGTCATCGGCGCGAACGGGCTGATGATCGCCTGGTTCGGCAATCGCGCGCCCAAGATCGTCGCGCCCAGTGCCTGCGCGCGCCAGATCACCCGCTTCGCCGGCTGGTCGCTGGTGCTCAGCGGGCTGGTCTATACCGGCCTGTGGATCTTCGCGCCGATCCCGTTGGCGATCAGCCTCGGCACCGGCGTGGTGGCGGCGGGGATGATCGCAACGCTGGCCTATTGCCTCCAGCTGCGCGCCCGCGCGCGTGCGCAGGCGGGCAAGTGACGAGCCGGCGGAAGGCAGGACCCAGCGCGAAATCGTTGCTCGCAGTCGACCTCAGATCGAACGAAGGCCGCGTTTCACCTTCCGCAACGTCTCGTCGAAATACGGTACGACGTTCATCTCGCCGGTGACGGGGAGATCCTCGAGAGCCTGACGCGTCATCGGGAAGCCTGGCATGCGGGCGCGCTGCAGGGCGCGGGGGACGATCTGCTCGGCGACAATGTTTCCAGCGCCCGCCAACGAGCGAACCAGTTCCGCCATCTGGGCGTCACTGGCGGGCGCGTCGACAGCGGCCACGCCACGGATCATATCATTCAGGTCACGCCAGTTTCTGAACGCATCGAGCGCGCGGTGCAGGATATCATAGCTGTTCTCGCGTCCGAGCCCGGCGGTGCCACGCCATAGCTCTCTGGCGCGCAGGAGACGCAGCAGCATATCCGTCGCCTGCCCGGCGCGGCAGAGTTCTGCGGGATCCAACCGGTCGTCGGAAAGCAGCCGCTCCGCGAGATCCGCGCCGATTCTGCGCGACAGGGATCGCTTGAACGCGTTCACCAGTCCTGGCAAATCGTCCTGCAATTGCCAGACGATCGAGTCCCGCGGGGCAATCCCCAGCGCCTTCAGGCAATATTCGTGGATCGAAGGCCATGCGCCCGGCATGCGCGCGCACACGTCGAGGTTCTGATCCAGAAACGTGTAGAGCCGGTGGATCGACTCCCGCGTATCGCCGGCAAGCCCGCCATCGGCCCTTCGATCCCAGAGAAATTGCATCAGGGGTGCCATGGCCAGGCCGATGTCGCGGCTGGCGTCGGGGTCGTTTCGCGCGAACCACGCGACGACATCCACGATCTGACCCATCCTCGCCTGAAGAGGCCGATCGTAATCGAGCCCTTTCACATGCGACGACAACAGCAGTTGATGCAGGCAGGCGACGATAACCGGCCGGGCACTGCCATAATGCCCGCCGCGATGCATGGCGTGGGCCAATGGCATGCGGATCAGCAGGGCAGCGACCGCATCGGCCCAATCGCTGGAATTTCCCCGCAATCGCCTGTCTTGATACAGGAACCAATAGGTTCCCCAGCTGAGCGGCAGTGCCCGGATGGCGCGATGCACGCGCGCCCGAATGTCTCGCGACGAGCCTGCGAGCAACGTCTCGAACAAGCCGATACCGATGGCTTCGTGCTGCCGTATCGATGCAGCAGGCTTGCTCCAAAGCCCGTCGATCAACGGATTTCCGGACGCGCCGAACGCTTCGACGGTTTCGGCGGTGAGGTCTGCGCCTCGATTGAAGTCAGCGAGCGTCACGTCGTCGTAGGCCCTTGCCGTGTCGCGGGGCTACCTGCGTAGCGGCCTGCTCTCAACGTCCGGTAAAGCAGGCGCTGGGTTCGTTCGTCGCGCGAAGGTCCCGGGATCGCGATCCACCCGGCAACCGCCGAACCGCCTTCTTGCAATGCAGGATTTCGTCTGCTGCCCTCGGTGCCGGCCCGGCTCCGCCGCGGCCCCGCTCTTTGACACCGTCGATTGTCCTACAGCCGCACGCAACCACATTTCCTACCCGCGCAACGGGAGAGTCGTTCTATCGCGACTCTTGCGACTCTTGCCGCGGCAAATCCTTCACGACTCGCGCGCTCTCTTCCTACACGCGGTCATTCCCGCGCGGCGTCGATCCGCGGCACCCCGATCGAGGCAGGGTCGCCGATGTCGATCGGCACCAGCCCGAAATGCATCCGCCACGGCGCGGTCGGGTCGTTGCCGAACATCGTGTACCAATAGCGTCCCTGCTTGTCGGCGAAGGCCGTGCCGTGCCCGCCATGCGGCGCGCCCATCCGGCGCTGGCTGTACGGCCCGAACAGCGATTTCGAGGTGCCGTACATCATGTCGTAGGTGCCATGCGTCCGTAAGGGCCCGTGCCATTCGGCGCCGGTCAGGAAATACACCCCGTTGACCTTGATCAGGCCGTTGCCTTCATAGCCCACCGCGTCGCCATCGACATCGGCAAGGGTGCGCACCGGCCCGTCGAAGCCGCTCCGCGCGGCGTTGAGCTTCGCGATGCGGCCCCCGCCCCACAGGAAATAGAGCCCGTCGTCATCCTCGAACGGAAAGCCGTCGATCCCTTCGACCAGATAGCTGGTCGTGACGTTCTGATAGGGGCCCTCGGCCTTGCCGCTGCTCGAGCGATAGAGCCAGGTCTTGCCGCCGACCCCGCGCTCCATCACCGAAAAGGCGAGATAATAGGTCCGGTCGCGCGCGACCCATTTGATCTCGGGCGCCCAGAGCTCGGCGATGTTGCCGCCGAAATCATAGCCCATGTCTTCCCAGCGCCAGACGAGGCCGACCGCGTCCCATTGGCGGAGGTCGGCCGAGCGCCACAGCTTCACCCCGCCTTCGGGCTTGTGATAGCCATAGCCGTCGAGCGTGCCGACCAGATAGTAGAAGCCGTCGCCGCCGAGCGTGACCGAGGGATCGCGCATCGTCTCGCCGGTGATCAGCGGCCTGCGCGCCGCGACGGCGCTGTCCTCGGTGAGCACCGATGCCGCCTGGCGCAGCCGGCCGTCGGGCGCGCGCTCGAGCGGCACCAGCCCGACCTGCTCGCAGAACAGCGCGAAGCCGTCCTCGCATTTCGGATTATACGCCGTCGCCAGCCCGCCGTCGTCGCGCCGCACGATCGCTCCGCGCCCGGCATGCGGCACCGCCAGCATCCGCATCGAGAACGGGCCATAGGGCGTCGGCCCCTCGGCGATGAACAGGTCCTCGGTCGCGGTGCGCATCCGGCCGGTGACTTCGCTGGCGGCGAGCAGATAGCGATCGCCGTCGCGGAACATCGTCGCGCCGGTGCGGCCGACGCGGGTCCGCACCGGCCAGTCCTTGCCCACTGGCGGATGCGCGGCGAACAGCTTCTGGTCGGGCTTGAGGAAGCGCGGCGCCTCGGCCAGCTTCTGGAAGCCCGGCCGCAGCTTCGCGATGTACCCGCCGCCCCAGAGCAGATAGCCCGTGCCGTCCCTGTCGACGAACAAGGAGGCGTCGGACGTATCCTCGACGAGGCAGGGCGAGGCGGCGAAGCTGCCGCCCGGGGTGGTCCCGGTGGCGATGCGCGCGCAGCCGGTCTTGTCCGAAAAGGCGAGATAGAGCCCGCCCCGCGCGACGGTCACCGACGGGGCGAGATAGCGTTCCGAGACGTCGCCCGGCGCGATGCCGTTGCCCGCGATCCGCGCCGGGCCCCAGCCTTTCCAGCTCTTGCCGTCGATCGAGGTCCACAGCGCGACGCCGTGCCGCGCGCCGCTCCGCAGCGGCGTGCCGGTGAGGATCCAGCCGCCGTCCGCGGTCCGCGCGATCGAAGCGTCGCCGATCGGTCGCTCGGCGAAGAAGGGCACCACCGGCTTCGCGTCCGGCCCCGGCATCACCACGGCGTTGCGATCCATCGAGGGGTGATCGGCGAAGATATCGTCGGCCACGCCCTTGGCGGGCGCCTGCGCCTGCGCCGTGGAGGTGGCGAACGCCGGGGCGAGCAGGGCGGCGAGGAGCAGGCGGTTCATGGTCACTTCTTCTGCAATGCCCGGAAGTCGTCGATCCAGGCATAGTTGAACGCGCTGCTGCCGTCCGGATTGGGCTGCACCGAACGGCCGGCGACCACGCTGTTGAGCAGCCACGGCACCTTTTTCGGTCCCCACTCCGCCGACATCGAGCTGCCCTGCTTGAAGCCATAGGTGGCCACCGCAAGTCGACCGGTGTCGTTGAACAGCTTCATCTGGTTGCGCAGATAATGCTTCCTGCTCTCGAACCACGGGCTGGCGGAGAGAAACGCGTCCCATTGCGGTTTGGGGAACGGATTCTTCAGCGCCGCCGCGATCACCTGCCAGTTTTGCGTGCCGGCGGGGAAGCCATATTGGGCGAGGAAGGCAGCGGGCGCCGGCTTCTCCATATTGGCCTGCCACCACCAGACCAGCGAGAATTCGGTGACGATGAACTTCTGGTCCGGGCGCAACCGCGGCAGGACATAGTCGAGGAACGGCTTCGATTCCTCGATCGCGCGGATGTGCGGGTGGAGGTTGACGCCGTCGAGCTCGGGCGTCGCCTTGATGAAGGAGAGCCAGCGCTCGGTCGCCGGGGTGCGCCAGGCGGGGCGCTCGATGTGATTGAGCGCGCCCATATAGAGCCGCGTCTTGCAGTCCTTGCCGCAATGCGCGGCGCGATAGGCGATCACGCGCCGGGCCAGCTGCTCGTAGAATTCGTTGAAATTGGCGTCCCAATCTTGCTGGCGGCTCTCGATGAACGGCTCGTTGCCGATCACGAGGATATCGACCTTGCCCATCACCAGCGGCAGCACCGCATCGGTGCGCGCCAGCTGCTTCTCGAACTCGGCGCTGCCGACCTTGGGAAAGGCGACGCGGTTATAGGGATATTTGAGGGTCAGGATCGTCTTGTAGCCGCGATCGGCGGCAGCGAGGATCGTCCGGACCGCGCCATGCCCCGCGGCGCCGGTGCGATCGACCTGCGGCATCGGCAGGAACAGCCGGACCCAGCGCGCATCGGCCTTTTGCAGATCGCGCCAATCGACGTCCTCGAAATGCTCGTTGTAGTTCGCGCCGAGCGCGCCCTGCGCGAGCGCTGGGCCCGCCATGCCGAGCAGCGCCGCCGCGCATAGTCCGAGAAGCTTCCGCATCACTCTTCCTCCGGATTCAGGGACGGCTGCGGCCGTCGCGTTCGATCTTGTCGAGCCACGCCGCCAGCGCGCGGGCGCGATCGGGCAGCTTCGCCGCGAGATCGTCCCGCTCGCCCGGGTCCTCGGCGAGATTGTAGAGCTGGTCGCGTGGGCTCGTGCCGATCGCGTTGCCATGGAATTCGTGCGGCGCCACGCTGCCGCGGATCAGCTTCCAGTCGCCGACCCGGATCGCGAGGATCCGCTCGCCGTCGCTCGCCACCGTCGCCCCGGTGGTGACCATCAGCTTGGTATCCTCGACGACATGGTCGCGCCCGCGATCGCTGTGGCCGAGCAGCGGCGCGAGCATGTCGAAACTGTCGACCGCGCCGTCGCGCGGCAGCGCCTGCCCGACCAGCGCGGCGAGCGAGGCGACGAGGTCGACATGATCGACGATCGCCCGCGAAACATGGCCGGCGCGCACCTGCCCCGGCCAGCACGTGATCATCGGCACCCGCGTGCCGCCCTCGTAGATCGCGTATTTGCCGCTGCGATAGGGCCCGGCCGGGCGGTGCGCGCCGGCCAGCGCGACCGCGTGATCGGCATAGCCGTCGAACAGGATCGGGCCGTTGTCGCTGCTGAACACGATCAGCGTGTCGTCGGTGATGCCGAGCCGCGCCAGCGTGGCGATCAGCGCGCCAACCGTCCAGTCGAGCTGGAGGATCGCATCGCCGCGCGGCCCCATGCCCGATTTTCCGACGAAGCGCGGATGCGGCGCGCGCGGGACATGCGGCTCGTTGACCGCGAAATAGAGGAAGAACGGATCGGCCCTGTGCTGCTCGATGAACGCGGTCGCCTTGGCGAGCAGGACGTCGCTCAGCTCCTCGTCGTGCCAGCGCGCGGCGCGACCGCCGGTCATCCAGCCGATCCGGCCGATGCCATTGACGATCGTGTCCGAATGCTCGGGATCGCCGCCGAATTTGAGCTGGTCCGGATTCTCCGCGCCGGTGGGCTCGTCACCGATTTTGGTATGATAATTGACCGCGATCGGATCGGCGGGATCGAGGTTCACCACATGGCGGTTCTCGATCAGCACGGTCGGGACGCGATCGAGCGTCGCCGGCATGAAGAAGCCATAGTCGAAGCCGATGTCGAGCGGACCCGGCGCGATCTCGCCGTTCCAGTCGACGCTCCCGTCGCCGAGCCCGAGATGCCATTTGCCGACCAGCCCGGTCGCGTACCCCGCCCGCTTGAGCATCGTCGGCAGCGTGAAACGGCCGGGACGGATCAGCGCGGGGGCGTCGCCCGGCAGGATCTGGGTACCCGAGGCGCGCCACGCATAATCGCCGGTGAGCAGCGCGTAGCGCGAAGGCGTGCAGGTCGCCGAGGGCGAATGCGCGTTCTCGAAACGCGTGCCGCGCGCGGCGAGCCGATCGAGATTGGGCGTGCGCAGCGCCGTGGCGCCGTAGCAGCTCAGATCACCATAGCCGAGATCGTCGGCGTACAGCACCACGATATTGGGCTTCCGGCGCGCCGTCGCCGCGGGCAGCGCCCCTCCCGCGACCAGTGCGGCAGCGCCCGCAAGCAGCACCCCGCGACGACTGATCGCAGCTTTCACATCGCTCTCCCGCGTTCGGATTTGCCGTGCCTCTGACACGATCGGGAAACATCCCCTGTTGCAAACACAGATTAATATGATAATTAAAGCACGTCAATTATCATAACTGTTGTAAGAAAAGGGGGAGGCTCATGTCTGTTCGTTCCGTCTCATTGCTGGCGACCTCGTCTGCACTGGCGCTGATGCTGTTTCCGCTGACCGCCGCGGCCCAGGAGGGGCTCCGCGCGACTTCTGCGGACGATGCCGGGGCGCTTCAGGCCGACGCGCAAACGGATCCGGGCGATTCCGACGAGATCGTCGTCAGCGCGATCCGGCGCAGCCTCGAGACCGCGCAGGCGATCAAGCAGGATTCCGACCAGATCGTCGATTCGATCGTGGCCGAGGATATCGGCAAGCTGCCCGATATCAGCGCATCCGAATCGCTTGCCCGCGTCACCGGCGTCCAGGTCACGCGCAACGCCGGCATCGCGCAGGGCGTCACGGTTCGCGGGCTCGGCGACCTTTCCACCACCTATAACGGCCGCGAGGTGTTCACGGCCGAGGGGCGCTACGTCCAGCTGCAGGACTTCCCGTCGAACGGCATCGCGCGGCTCGATGTGTTCAAATCGGCGACCGCCAATCTGCTCGAGCCCGGACTTGCCGGCCTGATCGACGTGCGTTCGCGCCGCCCGCTCGATTTCAAGGGCAGCCGCGTCGCCGGCGCGATCACCGGGCTCCATTGGTACCAGTCGCAGCGGCTCGGCTTCGAGGCGAACCTGCTCGCCAGCACGCGCTGGAACACCGGGATCGGCGAGATGGGCTTCCTGATCGAGGGATCCTATGCCGACACCAAGTTCACCGATTCGGCGCGCAACGTCAGCCAGACGATCCTCAACCGCACCACCGTCCCCGGCTATGCCGGCACCGCGCTGCGCTATCCGTCGTTCGTCAACACCGACTATAATGCCGGCACGCGCTTCCGCCCCAATGCGGCGGCGTCGTTCCAGTGGCGGCCGAGCTCGACGCTCGAAATCTATCTCGACGGGCTGTTCCAGGGCTATCGCGGCAAGAACGAGCCGCGCAACTTCCAGGTCAATTCGGGCGATGCCGCGGTCCTGTCCAACATCGCGTTGTTCGAAGGCACCAACCTCATCCGCAGCATGGACGCCAGCGCCGGCGGGTTCCCCACCGGCGTCCAGCAGGTCAACGATCAGTGGACCGACACCTATCAGGCCGGCGGCGGCTTCATCTGGCACAATGGCAACCTGAAGATCACCGGCGATGCCGCGTTCACCGACTCGACCTTCACCAACCATAATTACGTCTTCAACTACACGCTGACGACGCAGCCGGTTCGCCATTTCGAGTTCGACGCCGATCAGGGCGTCGGCGGCGGCACGGTGACGCTGCTCAACAATTTCGACCTGTTCAATCCCGCCCTCTATCGCTGGACCAACATCGTCGAGAGCGGCAATCGCGGGCACGGCCGCAGCGTGCAGGGCCGCCTCGACCTCGACTACCGTCTCGGCGCCTCGGGCATCACCAATCTCCAGGCGGGCATTCGCTACAGCACCCGCGACGCCGACAGCTACACCTATACCCGCACCGACACCGCGCCCGCCGGCCGCCTGTTCACGCTGTTGCCGCTCGAATATGAGAGCGCGGCGCGCGGCTTCCGCAACGACGATGCCACCTCGCTGGTCACCTGGCTGAGCCCGACCCGCGACAGCCTCGTCGAGAATATCGACACGCTGCGCACTGCTGCCGGTCAGCCGACCGGCCGCCCGGGCTGGGGCACCCCGGTCTACACCGGCAACGAGAAGACCTATACCGGCTACGTCCAGGCGAAGTACGAGTTCGATATCGGCGTGCCGATCGACGGGCTGATCGGCCTGCGCGCGACCCGCACCGAGGACACGATCAACGGGCTGGCGCGCAGCACTTCGGCGGGCAGCACCGTGATCACCCCGATCACCCGGGTGAACAACTACAATGATTTCCTGCCCAATGTCAGCGCGCGGATTCGCTTCCTGCCCGAGCTGCAGATGCGCCTCGCCTTCACCAAGACGCGGACCCGGCCCGGTTTCGGCCAGATCAATCCATCGGTGACGATCGGCGCGCTGCCGCAGATCTGCACCCCCAGCGCGACCGATCCGAGCGCCGGTCCCAACAACCCGGACTGCATCCGCACCGCATCGGGCGGGAACCCCGATCTCAACCCGATCGAATCGAACAACTACGACGCATCGCTGGAATATTATTTCAGCAAGAGCGGTTCGATCACCGTGGGCCTGTTCCGAAAGGACCTGAACGGCTTCATCAACAACTTCACCACCGATATCGAGGATGCCGAATTCGGCCGCCTGCGAATCAACCGCCCGGAAAATGGCGGCAAGGGTCAGATCAACGGCATAGAAGCCGGTGCGCGCACCTTCTTCAACGCATCCTGGCTTCCCGACTGGATGAGCAAGTTCGGCGCGCTGGTGAACTACACCTATCTCGACCATGGCACCGAGCTCGCCCCCAGCCTCGCGGCGACGCTTCCGGGGATGCAGCGCATCGCCGGGATCTCCGATCACATCTTCAACGTCTCCGGCTTCTACGAGACGCGCGGCTTCTCGGCGCGCCTCTCGTACAATTACCGTTCGGACTTCGTCTCGGGCTATGGCCAGGTCGTCGATCCCGCGCTCGGCGCGGGCGTGCTCGGGCCGACGCTGCCGATCACCGAGGACGGCCGCGGCACGATGGACTTCGCCGCGACGCTGTCGCCGATCGAAAACGTCACGCTCTCGTTCAATGCCACCAACCTGCTCGGTGCCGCCGCGACCAACGCGCGCGTGTTCAACGCGGCGGGCCAGAGCTATCGCTGGCAGACGCGTTTCCTCGAGAGCGTCTATCGCGTGGGCATCCGCTTCCGGTTCTGATGCCGGGTCGGCAAAGTCCAGCACGGCGCGCGCTCCCGGCAGGGGCGCGCGCCGTGCCCGTTCGCGGCACCGTGTTCATTGGTCCGATTTTACGCTAGCACAGCCTCGCACCCGGCTGGGGCGGGGCGCCAATGAGGAAAAATCGAGGCGATGGCGACGATGCCGAAAGACGAGCTGGACAGCGGCGGCCAGTTCAATCGGACGTTGACCCTCGGCCTCGTCGACGCGGTCGGCAGCGCGATCGTCCGCGGCGAGTATCAGGGACACCCCTTCCCCACCGAGGCCGAGCTCAGCCGCGAGCACGGCATCAGCCGCTCGGTGACGCGCGAGGCGATCAAGATGATCACCGCCAAGGGACTGCTCGGCGCCCGCCCGAAGATCGGGACCTTCGTCCAGCCCCAGGAAAACTGGAACCTGTTCGACACCGACGTGCTGCGCTGGCTGATGGAGCAGAAGCTCTCGCGCGGGCTGCTGCGACAGTTCAACGAGCTGCGGATGACCGTCGAGCCGCAGGCTGCGGCCTGGGCCGCACGCCGGGCGACTCCCGCGCAGGTGACCGCGATCCAGTCGGGGCTGACGCGGATGCGCGAGGCCGCCGACGGCAATGGCGATCCGCTCGCCGCGGACATCGATTTCCACGTCGCGGTGCTGCGCGCCTCGGGCAATCCCTTTCTCTCGCAGTTCCGCGACATCGTGACGACGGCGCTCCACACCTCGATCCGGGTCACCAATCGCCAGGCCGGCGGCAAGGCGTGCATCCCCGACCACGAGGCGGTGTATGTCGCGATCGCCGCGGGCAAGCCCGACATCGCGCGCGACGCGATGGCCAAGCTGATCGGCGACGTGCTCGACTATCTCGACCGGACGCCAGAAGCCTAGCGTCGAGGTCCCTAGGCCGCCGCCGTGCCGCCGAGGACGGGCTCGAACAGGCGCACGAGCAACGTCGTCATTTCCCGCCGCGCACGCTCGGCGGCCCCGACCTCGATCGCGCGGGCAATCGCCGGGTAGTGCGGCAGGAGCGCCGGCCTTTCGGCCATGCCGTGCCGGGCAAGGACGCGATGCGCGGCGTCGATGGCATCGCCGGTGCGCAGATAGAAGACATTGCCGGACGCGCTGATCACCGCGCGGTGAAAGGCGATCGTGGCGTCGATCCGCAACGGCCACTGACCCTGCCTCTGCGCGATACGATGGCAGGCCGCCGCGATCGCCGCATGGCCGCCTGCGCCGCCGCTCTGCGCCGCCAACGCCGCGGCGGCGGGCTCGATCGACATGCTGAACGCGCAGAGCTGGCGAAGCATCTCCGGCGCGATGCTGCCCTCGACCATCCAGTCCAGCACGAGCGGATCGAACAGATCCCATGCGGTGCAGGGCTCGATCCGGCTTCCCTGCCGCGGACGCGTGACGACGAGGCCCTTGGCGGCGAGCATCTTGACGGCTTCCCGCACGACCGAGCGGCTGACCGCGAAGCGCCGCTCGAGCTCGGGCTCGGTCGGGAGCATGCCATTGGCGCATTCGCCGGCGACGATCGCACGGCCGAGCGCATCGACGAGGCCGAGCGTGAGATTGTGCCCCAGCGCGGATCGGGCGCTGCTCGCGGAAAGGGCAGTCCCGGCATCCTCCATGATCGAACGCTGCATAAAAATGATTTATCTGTCAAATGATCGCGCTATTTATATGCTAAATAGCGCGCGTTGGCGTGCGAACGGGAAAGGGTTGCTATGCGGTTGCGTATCTCAAAAGCCGGGCTTCGCGGATCGAGCGTGGGAATTGCGCGGTTCGGGCGCGGCGCGGGCGCGGCGGCCGCGCTCGCCGCGCTACTGCTCGCCTCGGGATGCAGCACCGCGCAGACCGCGCCCCCGCGGGCGGCCCCCGCGGCCGCGCCGGTGGCGGCGGAGCGCCCCAATGTGCTGCTCATCCTCGTCGACGATCTCAAGCCCGCGATCCACAGCTTCGGGGATCCGGTCGCGGTGACGCCCAACATCGATCGGCTGGTGGCGCGCGGGACGCGCTTCGAGCTCGCTTTCGCCAATCAGGCGGTGTGCGCGCCCAGCCGGATGAACCTGATGACGGGCGCGCGCTCGACCTCGAGCGGGATCTATGATTTCGGCGAGAATCTGCGTGAGTACATGCCGAACGCGGTGACGCTGCCGCAATATTTCATGGCCGCCGGCTATCGCGCCGAGAGCATCGGCAAGACCTTCCACATCGGCCACAACACCGTCGGCGATCCGCAGAGCTGGTCGACCACGCCGTACAAGGACCATGTGATCGAATATGTCTCGCCCGAGGGCAAGGCGCTCGGCAAGACGCGCGAGGCGGCATTGTTCAACGAGTTCGAGATCCCCAAGGGCGATGTCTGGGCCTATGCCCGCACGCTCGGCCGCGGGATCGCTTGGGAATCGCCCGACGTGCCCGACGAGGCCTATGGCGACGGCCGCGTCGCGGCGAAGGCGGTCGGCCGGCTCGGCGAACTCAAGGCGAAGGGCCAGCCCTTCTTCCTCGCGGTCGGCTTCGCGCGGCCGCATCTGCCCTTCTCGGTGCCCAAGCGCTATTGGGACAAATATGATCGCGCGAAGCTGCCGCTGCCGAGCTTCGAGCGCATGCCCGACGGCGCGCCCGCCTTTGCCGGCAAGGTCGGCGGCGAGATCAACGCCTTCGCCCCGATCGATCCCGAGACGCGCGAGGCAGACTATCCCGAGGAGCTCAAGCGCACGCTGATCCACGGCTATTATGCCGGGGTGAGCTATGTCGACGCGCAGATCGGCAAGCTGCTCGCCGAGCTCGATCGCACCGGCCTCGCGAAGAACACGATCGTCGTGCTGTGGGGCGATCACGGCTATCATCTCGGCGATCATGCGATCTGGACCAAGCACACCAACTACGAGCAGGCGACGCATCTGCCGCTGGTCTTCGCCGGCCCCGGCATCGGCGCCGGACAGGCGACGCGCCAGCTCGCCGAAACGGTGGACATCTATCCGACGCTCGCGGCGCTCGCCGGGCTGAAGGTGCCGGCCGGGCCGCAGCCAATCGACGGCACCGATCTCACGCCGGTGCTGCACGATCCCGCCGCGCGGGTCCGCGGCTATGCCTATCACGCCTATCCGCGGCCCAATCGCCTCGGCCAGGCGATCCGCACCGAGCGCTATCGCCTCGTCCGCTGGACGCAGGAGCAGACCGGCGCGCGCGATTACGAGCTGTACGATCTCGTCGCTGATCCGCTCGAGACGCGCAACCTCGCCGCCGCGCAGCCCGAGGTCCGCGCCAGGCTCGACGCGCTGCTCGACAGCCAGCCCAAGCCGAAGCCGACGCAGCGCCTGACGCGGGCGCCGGCGACGAAGCCCGTGGCGAACCCGTAAGGCACTATCCGGAAGGCCTTGCTAGCAATCCGTTTTTCTTGGCTCTGTAGAGGGTGTGCCGGGTTCCGAGGGCATTGTCTTGCGGGGCCTGGCCGGGCGGCGATTCCCTGATTGCCGTCCGGTCTTTCCGTCGCGCCCGCGCGGCGGATGCGCGCGCAGCCCAAAAAAAGGGGCGGCCGAAGCCGCCCCAGGTGTTGCCTCGTGCGGAGGTTCAGAAATCCAGCTTCACGCCGAGCCGGAAATAGCGCCCCATGATGTTCGGACCGGCCCAGGCCGGATTGTAGCCGAACCCGCCATAGGCTGCATTCGGATCGAACGGTGGCTGCGTGTCGAGCAGGTTCAGCACGTTGGCGTAGACGCTGAAATTCTCGCTTACCCGGTGGTTGGCGGTCAGATCGAGGTTCCAGATCGCTTTCGAACGGCACTGCACGGGCGATCCATCGTCATAGGCGGCCGCGCCGACATCGAGCGCGCTCTGGCAGTCACCAGGCGTGGCGCCGAAATCGACCTGCGCGACGTCGTAGCCGCTCGTGTAATAGACCGTCGCCGATACCGTGGTATCGCCCAAATCGAGCGTGTTTTGCCAGCTTGCCCGCCACCGCGGCGAGCCCGAGCACGAGGTGGTGTTGCACGGGCTGAGCGTGCCTTCATATTTCTGCGGATCCTGCGCTTCACCCGATAGCGGATCCACCAGCGTCAGATGGTTCTGATCGAGATACGACGCCTCGAAGGCGCTGATCAGCCTCACGCCGTCGGCGAGATTGAGGCGCGCGTTCATGCCGAGATCGACGCCCTGCACGACTTGCCGGTTGGCGTTCAGATACGGCGCCTGGACCGTGCCGATATGCGGGAGCGCATTCGGGTTAGCCTGATCCGGAGTGCCCGGAGTGACGGTGATCCCCGGGATCGTGACGACACCATTGTTGGAATAATATTGCCGGACCGCCGGGCCGATGTCGACGACGCCGACGATCTGATCGCGCACTTTGATGCGCCACAGATCGACCGTGAAGCTCAAATTGCGGATCGGCTCGAAAATCGCCCCCATCGTGATGCTCTGGGAGCGCTCCGGCCTGAGATCGCGGTTACCGAGATTCGTCAGCCCCACCGAAAACGCCGTCGAGGCATAGGCGTTGTTGCTGTGCGCGGCGCAGAAGCTCGCATAGGTCGTACAGAAATTCCCGCCGCCTTGCGACACGAAGCCGGTGGTCGGCAGACCAAAGGCTTCGTTGAAGCTGGGGATGCGGAAACCCTTCGACCAGGTGCCGCGCAACGCAAGCTCGCGCACGGGCGTGAACTTGGCGCCGACCTTGGGGGAGAAGTTCGACTGACCGGTCGAATAGGAATCGTAGCGACCCGACAGATTCAGCTCGAACTGCTTGACGATCGGCGCGTCGATCTCGCCGAAAGCCGAAAAGACGTTGCGGCTGCCCGACGTGCCCACGGCATTGATATTGTAATAGCGGTCATAGGGATGCGCGTCATTCTGAGGATTGGCGCTCGGCGCGTCGATCGACTCGTGACGATAGGCTGCACCGACTGCCGTCTGCAGCGAACCGCCCGGCAGATCGAACAGGGACTTCGAGACCGTCGCGGTTGCCTGCCACAAATCCGACGTCGAGGTCGTATGGTTGGCCGGCGTGATATAGTCCCAGATCGCTTGCGGAGTGGCGTCCGGGTTGGCGAAGTTGAACGTGCCGCGGGCAACGACGTCCATCAGACGCTGCGGGATCGGATACCCTCGCTGATCATAGTCGAGCTTGATGCTCGAGACGGTGAAATCCGCCGTATAGTTCCAGCCTCCCTCGAACGCGCCCGACAAACCGATGACCCCGCGCAGCGCGCGCGCGCTCGTATCGTCGTGGGTGGGCTGGTCGGCGCCGAAATAAAGCTGCGCGGTTCGGCCGGAGGCCGCAAAGGGATTGTAGGGATTGAGCACGCCATTCTGCGCCGTGCATCCGGTGCCGACGCCGTTCAGGGTGCCGACGCCGGTCGGGCAGACATAGACCGGCGCGATGACGTTATAGACCAGGGCACCGCTGCGGGGATCGGTCGGGCGCTCCTGGAACGAGCGCGGAGCGCCGCTCGTGTTGGTGTCGGTCTGATAATAGTTGCCCTGCACGTAAAGTTGGTGATCTTCCCCCAATTGCATGGTGAAGCGTGTCGAGGCCCCGAAGCGCTCGACATCGGGCAACAACATGCCATAGGCGCCGATCAGATTGACCTCGCAGGCACGCCCGTTCACCGGCGCCGTCGCGGATCCGCCCTGGTTGGGATCCAGCTGCGCCGGGGTGAGCTGGACCGTATCCCACCGCCCGCATCCAAGCGCCGAGTTGAGGAACTGAAAGCGCCCATCACCGATGCTGGCGCCGGCCGTGTTCACCGGGCGCGCCAGCGCGATTCCCGGAATAATTTTGAGAACATTGGCAAATCCGTCCGGACTCACGCCATTGGGATTGCCGTTGTGAATGCAGGCCCCGTCTGCGTTGCAGAATTTGCTCCAGTCGCCTGTATTGAACGGGTAGCCGCGATCGGCGGCGTAGAGCGGGTCCTGCTTGAGATACTCGCCGCTCACATAGAAGTTGAAGCCCTGCTCGCCGAGGTCGCCATAGCCCCAGGTGGCCTCAAGCCGTCGTTCACCGGCGTCACCACGCTGCGAGATGCCGGCCGAGCCGTTCAGATGGAGCCCCTTGATCTGCTTCTTGGTGATCACGTTGATCACGCCGGCAACGGCATCGGCGCCATAAGTGGAGGATGCACCGTCACGCAGCACTTCGATTCGCTCGATGATCCCGTTGGGGATGGTATTGAGATCAACGAAGTTGCGCTGGCCGTCATCCGCGAGCGGATAGGGCGCCATGCGTAGCCCGTCGAAGACGCTGAGCGTCGCCTGCACGGTGAGCCCGCGCAGCGCGACCGCATTGGCGCCCGCCGCGAAATTGCCGCCCGCGTTCCAGCCCTGCGTCATCGTTCCGGCATTGCCCGCCGAGACGCGCTGCAGCGCTTCGGCGACAGTATTAAGCCCCCGCTCCTCGAGCGACTGGGCCGAGAGAATGGTGACGGGCGACGGCGTCTCGGTGTTCGTCCGGCGGATGAGCGAGCCGGTGACGACGACATCCTCGCTCGGCGCGGCGTCCGCAACCTCGGCGGGTGCGGCCGGCACCGCCTGTGTTTCGATCGGCGCGGTAGCTTCCTGTGCCATCGCTGGCGCGGTGATCAGCAGCGCGCTGAGCGGCACCAGTGCAGACAGTGCCGTGGAGCGGCGCAGCATTTTGGCCGAGGCCCCCGTTCTCTTACTCATGTCTCTTCCCTCAATTCCCGCATCGCCGATCGCTCGCCCGACACATCCGGACGATGCGGCGACAGCCGTTGCGTCAGCTTTCTGCTCAGTCGGGGGCTGGTGGCGGCCCGGTGATCCATGACCGGGACTCCCGAAGGACCCCCGCGCACGGCACCGAGAAATCGTGCACCCCGCATTGCTGGGAGCGTTCTTCCGGAAAGGGCCGGACACACTTGAACCGGCAAGTCACGAGCGCGTCGGGAACTGCAGCCAATCAACCAAGAAGCGCATTGGCGCTACCGACAGACGCGCGGGACACGGCTTCGCGCGCCGGCGAGCCTGCCGGGGAAACGGGAATGGCGGCAATGTCCCCTGCCGGCGCCGGCCGGCCGCCCCCTATCGCTTCGCGGCGCGCGCGATCCAGTCGGCGACGATGTCGATCAGCGCGGGGTTGAAGGGCCGCGTCGCCCCCTCCTCATCGCCGCCACTGCGCGCACGCCGGACGTCCGCCAGCGTGCCGTCGAGCCGCATCTTGTGCCCGGTCAGCGGCACCGCGACGAACCGCGCGGTGCCGGGCCGATAATGGTTCACCACGTCGGCGATCGCGCGGTGGCCGATGTCGTTCAGCGCCTCGACGTCGCTTTCGCCGAAGATCGACAGCACCTCGGCATGCACGTCGCGCCACGCCGCGGCCATCCGTTGCCCGGCGAGGCCCTGCCAATAGGCATAGTGCCGCCCGTAATAATGCGTGCCCCCGTCCCAGCTCATCAAGGACGTGAGCCGGGCCGCGGCCTCGGGGCCTTGCGCGGCGATCTGCCCGGGCGTCAGGCGATCGACGAAGACTTGGTGGAGCAGCGCGCGGGCTTCCTCGCCGCGCGCCTCGCCCAGGGCGGGATCCGCAGCCAGCGCGATGAAGTCCTGGGTGCGGAACACGTTGGCCATATAGTCCTGCCAGTTCTCGTACACCGTGCCGTACACGGCCACGCCGCGCGGCGGCAGATCGCGCGCCATCAAGGGCGCCTCGATGCCGCCGAGCGAATGGCCGAAGAGAAAGATGCGATCGGGCGAGACGCCATATTTCTCGACGAGCGCGCGATATCCGGCGACGAACCCGCCGAGCTCGGTCGCGAAGTCGATATCGGCGCAGGGCTTGCCGCCGCGGCTGTCGCCAACCCCGGGCTTCTCGATGCGATAGGTGGCGATGCCGCGCTTCGCGAGCCCCTCGATCAGCTGATGATGCGACGCGTCGGGATCCGGCGTCTCGACGCTCGCGCAGGTATATCCCGGGATGAGGAACAGCAGCGGCCCATCGGCGGGCGCGCCGTGCGGAACGACCATGATGTCGCGCAGCAGACCCCCGCCGAACGCGACTTCGCCGAGCCGGGTCTCCGCCCCTGCAAAGCGCTCGATCGGACGCGCCGCGGCGATGCCCCACAAATGCTTGCGCACGCGGCCGCGCTGAACCTCGACATGCAGCCGGTTCCCCGCCCGCGTGCCCCGAAGCGCCGCCAGCAACGCCGGCACATCCGCGGTCGGCTTGCCGTCGAGCGCGACGATGATGTCCCCGGCCTTAAGCGCGACGCCCGCCTCGCCGCGCAGCGCCGTGACCTCGACACCGCGTGCCGCTCCCCCGGTCACGGTCCGGACTTCGGCGGCGAGGCTGGCGGACCTCGGCAGCGGATCGGCGGCGGCCGCGCACGGGCCGGCCATCGAGACGCAAGCCAGCAAGATCAAAATCGGTTTCAGCGACATTTCACGCGTCTTTATTCGCGCCGGACGGCCCCACGGCAAGAGCCGATGGGCGTCACCGCGCGCTGAGCGACCGGGACAGCCCGGCGGCATATTTCGCGCCGACCGGAATCAGCGTCCCGTCCTCGAGCACGACCTCTTGCACCGCCCGTCGGCCGCGCCGGATCTCGACGATCTTGCTGAGCCGCACGAACCGCGAGCGGTGCACCCGCGCGATGCCGCTCGGCAGCAGGACGTCCTCGAGGTCCTTCATCGCCCTGCGGACGATATAGTCGCGCTCGTCGGTGTGGAGGAGGACATATTCGCGCTGCGCCTCGACCCAGACGACCTTGTCGTACGCGACGAATGCCGAGCCCGAGCGCGTCGTCACCCACATGCCGCGCATCGCGCTCGCCGGCGCGCCGGATCCTTGCGCGAGCTGGCGCAGGCGGCGCAGGCGGCGTGCGCGCTCGACCGCCATGGCGACGCGGCTGAATTGCGCGGGCTTGAGGATATAGTCCACCGCTTCCACCGCATAGGCGTCGACCGCGAAGCTCTCGTCCGCCGAGATCAGCACGACCTCGGGGCCGCCTTCCTCGCGCAGCGACGCGGCGAGCTGGAGGCCGTTCTTGCGCGGCATCCGCGCGCCGAGCACCGCCAGATCGGGGTCCGAGCGCACGATCGCGCGTTCGGCGTCCTCGCCGTTGCGCGCCTCTCCCACCACTTCGATTCCCGGAATTGCGCGGAGGATGCTATGCAGCCGCTCGAGCCCGCCCAGCTCTTCGTCGGCGATGAACACGCGAAAAGGCTTCACTGCTTTCTCTCCCCGCACGGCGCGGCACCTGCGGCCGCGCCCTCTCCCTCGAACCGAAACGCAACGCCTCGTCCCACGAAGTAGCAAAGCGCTATCCGGCTCGACGCGCCGGGTATTGTCTTGGCTTGCGGGCACCGCCGAACACGGGCGCGGCGCGGCACGAGATTTTGTCCGTCCTTGCTGATTTCCGGCGAGCGGCGGACGTTAAGGTCGCAGCCATCTAGCGGCTTCACTATAGAGCGGGATTGGTCGACGGCGCCTGGGGGGCCGCGATGGTTCGCGTGAACGGGATGATATGGTTGCCAGCTTCGTAGATATGCGGACGCATCGTGAACGGCCCGGCGGCGTGGATGGCCCGCGGCTCGTGCTGTCGCGGCTTCCGCGTGGGGAAAGCGTCATTTCCCGCCAGTCGATGTCGATCAAGCTCGTCCTCGAGGGCGAGGAATCCTATGTCTGTAGCGGGCGCAACTATCGTCTGCGCGCGGGCGAGATGCTGCTGGTCAGCGCGAGCAGCGAGACGATGGTCGCGCAGATCCGCAAGGGCGACGGCGCCGGGATCTGCGTCTATTTCGCGGAGGGAGATTTCGAGATCCCGGCCGCCGCGCACGATATTCTGCTCGACGGCCCGGTGACGCTCAGCGCGGCGGGCTCGCCGCTTGTCGAGCAGATGCGCGCGGCCGGGCGCAAGGTCGCGTCCACGCCGGATGCCGGTCCGGCCGTCGCCAATGCCGCCGTGGCGTCGACCGCCGAATGGCTGCGCGGCCTGCTACGAAGCCCCGCCAGCCCCTTTGCCGGCGCGACCGCGGCGCGCCCCGCGACGCGCCGGGAGCTCATCCGCCGCGCCGAGCTCAGCCGCGGCTATCTGCACGCGATCCAGGACCGCCACGTCTCGCTCCGCGAGCTTGCGTCCTATGCCAACACCTCGCCCTTTCATCTCTCGCGGGTGTTCACCCAATTCTACGGCGTCCCGCCGGCGGCCTATCACCGCGAGCTGCGCCTCGACGCGATCGCGGCGCGGCTTCGCACCGAGAAGCTCAATCTCTCGCGCGCTGCCGCCGAACTCGGCTATTCGGACCAGGCGGCGTTCACCAAGGCATTCAAGCGCCGCTTCGGCATGCCACCCGGCGAATGGATGCGGGGAGCGAAGGCGGCATGAGGCGCATGCTGCGGATCTGCCTCGGCATCGCGCTGGCGGGAAGCGCGTCCTCGATCGCCGCGCAGGAGCGCACGGCCGCGGCGGCCGACGCGGCGCTGTCGGCCGACTATCACGCATGCATGGCGCACGGCGACGCCGCGAGCGGCGTGACCTCGGCGATGCTCGACTGCATCGCCGCCGAGACCGCGCGGCAGGACGCGCGACTGAACCGCGCCTACAAGGCGGCGATGGCGGCGCGCGATCCGGCCGGCCGGACCCGCCTGCGGCAATCGGAGCGCGCGTGGATCGCCCGGCGCGACGCGCGCTGCCAAAAGGCTTCCGCTTCGGAAGGCGGCGGCTCCGCTGCCGGGCTGGTCTATGCCGACTGCGTCATGCAGGAGACCGTGGCGCGGGCCGGATGGCTCGAGGCGCCGGGCCGTTAGCGGGTCACCGAAACGGCCGGCGATCGCCGATCCACAGGCTCGTCGAATCGCGCTCGTCGGGCGGCACGCGCAGCTTGAGCCCCCAGCCGCGCACCGTCTCGATCGGATCGGCGCCGCCGACCGCGCGGAACTTGCCGCGGATGCGATAGACGATCACGTCGCGGATCGATGCGCTCGACGCGCCGTCGCGCAGCACCTGATCGACCTCGGCCCATGTCGCGCGCCCGCGCCGGACCAGCAGCAGCATCAGCGCGGCTTCCAGCGGAGACAGCCGCAGGGGCGCGCGGCCGAGCCACAATTGGAGCGGCTCGAAGTCGACCGTCAGCGCGCCGCGACGCAGCACCGCCAATCGCGGGATCTCGATCCGGGTAAAGGGTGTGGCGATGTGCATTTTGCTGGCTCGCTGGATTGTGGCTGGGCGCAGATCGGGGCGGAAGGGCCGCGCCTATGATTCAGCGCCGATCATATTCGCGCGTGACGCCGTCCGAGGTCAGCTTGAGCGTGCTGCCGCTGACGGCGAAAGCGAAATCCTCGGCGGTCGCCCAGTTGCGCGTTTCCTTGACCGCGCTGCTGTTGCAGCTGTCCTCGATGCGCCGGACGCTCGCGGTCGGCAGGAAGCGGATCTTGCCGTTCGCGACCTGCACCCTGCCCTTTTTCCAGAACATGATCCGATTGGTGCACATTGAGCCGGTCTGCAGATAGCCGGTCTGGACGAAGCCGCCATTGCTCGTGAAGCGCAGCGCGCCGCCCGAGCCGTTCGGCGTGACGAAGCGGTTGGTGGCGGGGTTGTACTGGTCGACGGTGGAGGCGCTGCCCCACCGCCAATCCCCGCTCAACCGGGCGTCCATGCTCGCCTGAGTCGCCGATTGGCCCGCACGCGCGAGCGCCGCTCCGGCGCCAACCGCAGCCAATATCGCCAGGCCTGTGACCATCTTACGCATGCCGATCGTCCCACTTCGCTGCCGATTCGAGCAACGGCACCAAAGCTACTGCGGGACGGCGCGGAACGATTGTTCGGCTTTGCGGAAATGCGGCCTGCGTCGATGCGCGCCGCAAGACGCAACAAGAACCACGTGCCGATGCGGCTATCTTCCGTGCTTCAGTTGCAGCAAGGCGGCGGCGTGGCCCCTTCGGGAGAAACAATCGCGATGATCCTCGTAACCGGCACGATCCGCCTTCCCGCCGCGAGGCTCGACGCGGCGCTGCCCGTCATGCGCGAGATGATCGCACAGAGCCGCGCCGAGGATGGCTGCATCGATTATTCCTATGCGCGCGACCTGCTCGACCCCGATCTGATCCGGGTGGCGGAGATGTGGCGCAGCAGGGAAGCGCTCGACGCCCATTTCGGCGCCCCGCACCTTGCCCGCTGGCGGCAGAGCTGGGCCGGGCTGGGCATCACCGATCGCAACCTCGTTCTGCACGAGGTCCATGCCTCCAGCCCGACCTGAGCCGCGCCGCGCGTTCAGCGCACCGCCTGCATCCGCGCCGCCACGCCGTTCCAGTCGGTCATGAAGGCCGCGGCGTAGATGCGGCCGACATTGTCCGTGGGCCGCGCCACGCGACGGGCCAGCTCCGAGGCGCCGTTGCCGGTGCGCAATTGCACGTCGAGGAATTGCAATCGGGTTGCCGGGACCTTGGGATCGAGCAAGTCCGGATTCGGCGCGCGCGCGATGCGTCCGCTCACCGGCACGACCTCGTCAACCGCGAGCGGTCGGCCATTGGCGACGACGTACAGGACATCGGCGTCGCCCACGCGGCGCAGCCGCGATCCGTAGCAGACGCCGCGCTCGCCGGGATCGCGGCCGCGCGCCGGCTCGGTGTTGAACAGCACGTTGATGTTGGTCCCCTCGCCGGGGGTGAAATAGCCGCCGTCGCGCTGGAAGGTCGCCGGGTCCTCGAGATGGATCGGATAGGCCATCAGCGTGAGATTGGCCTCGATGAGGCCCGAGCTCGCGCGGCGCATGTTGATGGTGGGGATGATGCTGACGCCGTGCAGCTCGCGGAGCGATGGCTGCGCCATCAACGCGTCGAGCGCCACCGCGAGCTTGCGCGAGATGAGGTCGGCGTCCGCTTTGGAGATGTTCGAGCGCGGCGCGACGAAGGTCCGCGCGGTGGTGCGGCGCAGCCCCGGTGCGCGTGCCGAGGCATCGGCATCCGGAAGCACGGTGCCTGCCGGATGGCGCTTCCAGAACTCGACGACATAGGCACCCTTGAAGACGTTGCCGTTCGGCAGAACGCACGCCGATTGCGCCATTGCCGGCGGCGCGGGCGCAAGCGCGAGCAGAATGATCGATGCAGATACGCGCGACACGGGACCTCCAGCGGCTCCGGATAGCCTGGCGGTGCGCACGGATATTGTCGCAGGTTGCGCCTTTCGGCCCCGACGGGGCACGCGCAGGTTCGCGCGATTGCGGGAAGAGGCAGGTCTATCCTTAGGGCGGCTGGTGGAGCTGAGGGGAATCGAACCCCTGACCTCTGCAGTGCGATTGCAGCGCTCTCCCATCTGAGCTACAGCCCCGCCGCCGGCCCCCGGTCGCCCGGGAGGCGCACCCCTTAGCGGGCCGCGAACCGCGATGCAACCGGGTTGCGATCGCCGCGACGGAACGCCTTCGCACCGCGCCGAAAAAGGCTGCAAATTCGGCAAGATGCCGGAACCTTCCCCGCTTCTCGCACGCTGAATCACCGTCGGCGCAGCGGCGATTTCGCGTCCGCGGCGCCCTGTCCGACCAGTGACCAGGAGAGACGTGCGATGGACGACCGCAACAGCCGCTACGGGCGGCGCGACTTCTATGGCCAGAGCGGCCCGCAAGACTATGGCGAGGATTACGGCTCGGGCCGCGACTATACCTATTCCAGCGCGCGCGATTATGCCGCGGCCGGCGAGATCGGCTCCGGCCGGCGCGAACGCGGCCATGGCGGCTATGGCACGCGCGACGAGCAAGACTGGCGCGATCGCGGCAGCGGCTATGGCGCGCGAAGCTATGGCGATCGCGACCGCGGCGGGACCGACCGATATCGCAGCGCTCCGACCGGGCAGCGCGCCTTCCGCGACGAAGGCGATTCCGATCGCGGCTATGCGCGGGGCCGGTTCGGCCATGGCGAGGATCGCAGCTTCCTCGAGCGCGCGGGCGACGAGGTTCGTTCATGGTTCGGCGACGAGGACGCCGAGCGCCGCCGCGAAATGGACCAGCGCTATGACGACCGCGTCGGCCGCGGCGAACGCGCGCGCGATGCCGCCGGCGACGGCCATTACCATGCGTGGCGCCGCCAGCGTATCGCAGAGCTCGATCGCGATTATGACGAGTATCGCCGCGAGAATTCGCAGCGCTTCCACAACGAGTTCACCAGCTGGCGGTCCGAACGCCAGGGACAGCGCGATTCGCTGCAGCGCGTGAACGAGCACATGGAAGTGATCGGCTCGGACGGCAGCCATGTCGGCACCGTCGACAAGGTGCGCGGCGACCGCATCCTGCTGACCAGGAGCGACAGCGAAGCCGGCGGGCACCACCATTCGATCCCGTCGCGCTGGATTCAGTCGGTCGACGACGAGGTGACGCTGCGCAAGAGCGCCGCCGAGGCGCAGGCGCATTGGCGCGACGAGGATCGTTCGGGTGCGCTGTTCGGCGAGGGCGACGACGACCGGAGCCGCGAGGACTGGTCGAGCGAGCGCAACCTCAATCGCAGCTTCTCGGGCACCTATTGAGCGAACGCACGCAGAGAAGGGTGAGCAAAACTGGGCCCGGGGAGCGATCCCCGGGCCCTTCTTTTTTCAACCGGCGAGAAAGGCATTCAGCGTGGTCGCGAACTGGCCGGGCTGATCGAGCATCACGAAATGGGCGGACTCGCCGATCCCGGCGAAGGTGACGTTCGGGATCGCGGCATATTGCCCGCGGAAGAAGGCGTCGGCGCGGTCCTTCGCCGGATATTGGCTGTTCCAAGCATAGACGATCGTCGTCGGCGCGCGCACTGCCTTGAGCTCGCCGCGCACGTCGGTGGTCAGATCCTCGTAGAGCGCCAGCGCGGTGACGCGGGGATCGGCCGCCATCGCCCATTCGGTCGCCTTGGCGCGGCTCTCGGGCTTGAGCGTCAGCGACGCGACATTGGCCTCGGCGGCAGCCTTGCTCGGCGGCTTGCCATAGCTCGCGGTCACCGCATCGCGCATCTGCGCGGCGCGCGGCTCGACCATCGCCATCGTCATCTCGGTTCCCGGGGGCGCCATCAGCACCGCGAACCATGGCAGCGCGTCGACCACCATCAACCGGCCGACGCTCGCCGGCTGGCGCGCGGCGAGCATCAGCCCGACCAGCCCGCCCATCGAATGCCCGACCACCGCCGGCGCCTTCAGCTTCTGCTGCGCGATCAGCGTCGTCAGATCGGCGACGATGCCGTCGAGCACGCCCGGCTTGAGATTGGCGCGCGGATCGTCACCGGCAAAGCCGTTGACCTGGACCAGATAGACGCTGTGGGTCTTGGCAAGCTCGGGTGCGACCCCGTCCCATACGGCGCGGGGACTGGACAGGCCGGGGATCAGGATCACCGGGCTGCCCTTGCCGATCACCTCGACCGAGATGTGCTCCATCTGGATCCGGTCGGCGGGGGCGACGATCGCGGCATGCGCCGGCTGCGGGCCGAGGATGGCGGGAATGCTGGCGGTGGCCGCCAGTGCGAAGAGGATGCGAGCGATCATTGGTCGTCCTTTGCCGGGTTGTGGAAGATTTCCTCGATCGCCAGATCGAACAGGTCGGCGATCCTGAAGGCGAGCGGCAGCGACGGATCGTAGCGGCCGGTCTCGATGGCGTTGACGCTCTGGCGCGACACTTCGAGCCGTTCGGCGAGATCCTGCTGGCTCCAGGCGCGTTCGGCGCGGAGCACGCGAAGGCGGTTCTTCATTCGCCTCCTCCCGCAAGCCGGTCGCGCAGCGACAGGAAGCATTGGAACAGCCCGAAGCAGCCACACCAGATCGGGAAGGAGAGGAAGGTGGGGAAGTGCGGGACCACCTCGCGATCCTCGAGGAACCCCCAGATCGTCGTCAGCGCAAGCAGGATGCCGAGCCCGCCGATCATGGCGACGATGAGGCGGTTGCGGATGAACTCGTCCCGCTCCTCGACGAGATACAAGCCCATCACCCCGATCACCGCGACGAGCGGCAGCGCCGGCAGTAGCGCGAGGAGGAACAGCAGCGCCCCCTCCGGGTGATAGGCCCTGATCGCCCAGGTCGAGACGAGCAGCAGGCCGACATAGCCGAGCATGCCCGGAACGAAGCGCCGCACATAGCGGCGCTGCGCCGGATTATGGGCTCCCTTGCGAACGAACATGTCAAGCTCCCTTTCGAGTTAGTAAAGTGAGCTTTACGTAGCACCAGTATCAATGTCAACTGTCTTTTACATTAAGGAAAGCAATCGCGACACAGAGACAAGCGTTGTTGTCGTTACCGCCCTCGCCCTTCCGCGCGATAGGCCGGTAGCCGCGCCGGCGAACTGCGCCTAAGGCGCGACGATGAGTCCGATCGAACTCTATGGCCGGCTGATCGCCTGGGTGGGCGACGGCACCGGCGCTCCCGACACCGTGCTCCACATCCATGCCGGCATGGCGGTGCTGCTCTTCGTGCGCGTCGTCACCGGCCGATCACTGGCGACGCCGTGGCCGCTGCTCGCGGTCTATCTCGCCGAGTTCGTCAACGAAGTGCTCGATCGCATCAACCACGGGCAATGGATGCCCGATACGACGAGCGACGTGCTCAACACCGTGTTCTGGCCGACGGTGCTGTTCCTTGGATTGCGGATCCGGCGCGCGCGGATCGAGCATCCCTTGCCGGGCGCCGGGGCGGCACCGGTCGAGCAGCCCGGGCACGTAGCGGCCGCTGCCGAGCAGCGCTGAGCGGGATTTGTGGCCGGAAGGCCGTGCTTTCCGTAGTGACAGCTTCCGGCCACGCACTGGCTCGCGAAGAGGGATCCAAGCGAGCCGGGGTAACGTGTCACGGCCGAGGGCCTCGACGCAAGCCCCCTTTGACTGGCCGGTGCTCAGCGTCCGCGGAGTTGTTCGACCATCGTCTGGGCGAGCAGGCTGAGTGTGTCGTCTCGGGCGCCCATAACGACGATCCTGTCCCCCGGCCGCGCCTGCGCGACGAGATGCGCCGCCGCCGCATCGCGATCGGGAATATGGAGCGCCTGCGCGACGGTGGCGGCGATATCGGCGACGATATCGGCGCTGGTCACCTCGCGCGTGACGGTGCCGCCCTGGAACACCGGATCGGGCAGCACGAGCAGATCGTCACCGCGCAGCTTCGCCGCGAACATCGCGACAAGCTCGCTGCGCATCACCTTGAGCGGGCCATAGCCGTGCGGCTGGAACAGCAGCAGCAGCCGGCCGGGAAAAGCGTGCAGCGTGTCGAGCGTCGCCGCGATCTTGTCGGGATTGTGCCCGAAATCGTCGATCACCGCGATCTCGCCTGCCTCGCCGACCAGCTCGAAGCGCCGCCTGAGGCCGGTGAACCCCTGAATCGCCCGTGCCGCCTCGCCGAGATCGATCCCCGCCGCGGCCACGGCAGCGAGCGCAGCGAGCGCGTTCGAGACATTGTGCCGCCCCGGCACCTGCAGCGTGACCGGGATCGAAGCATGGTCCTTCCGGGCGAGCTCGAACGACACGCCGAAACGCTGCTCGATCAGATTGATCGCCGTGAGATCGGCGGGACGGTCGATCGCGAAGCTGGTCAGCCGCTCGGGCGGGACGGTCATCGCCAGCGCCGCGCCCTCGCCATTGTCGAGATTGACCACCGCATGCGCCGCCCTGGCGACAAAGGCGCCGAACAATTCGATCAGTTTCTCCATCGGCATGTGATCGAGGCTGACATTGTTGAGCACCGCGACCTTGGGCCAATAGAGCGCGATCGAGCCGTCGCTCTCGTCGACTTCGCTGACATAGGCATCGCCGGCGCCGGCCAGCGCGCTGGCGAAGGGCGCGTCGGGCGAGACGAAGTTCTTCATCACCGCGCCGTTCATCACCGTCGGATCGCGCCCGCAGACGTGGAGGATCCAGCCGATCATGCCCGTGACAGTCGATTTGCCGCTGGTCCCCGCCACGCCGATCGACTGCGGCGCCGCGTTGAACAGCTTCGCGTTGAGCTCGGCGCGAGTCATACGCTCGCTGCCCAGCTCGGCGGCGCGGACCATGTCGGGCACGCTCGCCTCGATCGCGGCGGAGGCCACCACGATCTGATCCGACGAGGTGATCCCGCTGCCGTCCTGCGGGAACAGCGCGACCCCGCGCCGCGCGAGATCGTCGAACTTGGCGGGGAGCCGGCCGGCGTCGAGGCTGCGGTCCGATCCCGCCACCGTCGCGCCCTGCCCCGCGAGGATCATCGCCAGCGGCATCATTCCCGATCCACCGATGCCGACGAAGAAGTAGGGTTTGCCATGCTGCATGGGCGGGCTATCGGCGGTTTGAAGCGAAGGGGCAAGGCATGCGCATCGGAGTCGTCGCACCAGCAAGACCGGTCACCCGCGAGAGCTCGCTGCGGATGGCAGCGTTCATGGCGCTGACCTATCCGGGGCACGACATCGTGTTCCATCCGCAATGCTATTTCGAGGCCGGGCATTTCGCCGGTACCGACGCGCAGCGCGCCGCGGCCTTTCTCGAGTTCGCCAATGATCCGGGCTTCGACGCGATCTGGTTCGCGCGCGGCGGCTATGGCTCGAACCGCATCCTCGACGCGGTGATGCCCCAGCTCAACGCCGCCGCGGCGCGCAAGACGTATCTCGGCTTCTCGGACATGGGGTTCCTGCTCGGTGCGCTCTATGCGCGGCGGATCGGCCACCCGGTCCATGCCTCGATGGCGAGCAGCATCGGCAAGAACGATACCGGCGAGGCGGCGGGCTGGGCTTTGGGCTGGCTGATCGACAAGGACCGCCGCGCGCTCGAGCCGAGCCTCGCCGACGGGCGCCCCGCCGCGGCATTCAACCTCGCGATCCTGACGACGATGATCGGCACGCCGTGGCTGCCCGATCTCACCGATCACGTGCTGATGATCGAGGAAGTCGACGAGCCGCTCTACCGGATCGATCGCATGCTCTTCCAGATGGCGCACGCCACTCAGCTCAAGGGCATCGCCGGGGTGCGGCTCGGCGCGGTGTCCGCGGTGGTCGACAACGGCAACGACTTTGGCGAGACGATCGAGCAGATCATCGTCCGCTGGTGCCGCGACATGAAGGTGCCCTATCTCGGCCGCGCCGAGATCGGCCATGTCGAATTGAACCGCGTCGTGCCGTTCGGGGTGGCCTGAAGAAAATCCTCCCTCGCGCAGCGGGGGAGGTGGCAGCGAAGCTGACGGAGGGGGCGCCTCCGCAAGCGGCGTATTCGCGGAGAGGCCCCTCCGTCGCCTTCGGCGCCACCTCCCCCGGTTCCCGGGGGAGGATTTGTTTAGCCCAGCACCCCGTTCGCCACCGGCACGCCGAAATCGGGCGTGCCGTCCTTGCGATACGCGATCGGCTGGACCCGGGCGTGGCGGTTATGATCGAACAACGGATCGCCCTTGATCTCGCGATAGTCGCGGCCGTGATAGACGAGCAGATCGCGACCCTTTTCGTCGACGACGAAGCTGTTATGGCCGGGCCCGAACACCTTGTTCGCCTCCGAGGTCGCGAATACCGGCGCCGGCGACTTCGACCATGCCTTCGGGTCCATGATGTCGGCATCTGCGTCGGCGGTGAGCATGCCCATGCAATAGCGCGCATCGGTGGCGCTTGCCGAGTAGGTAAGGAACAACCTGCCGTTCCGCGCGAGCAGCGCCGGCCCTTCGGCCACCTTGAACCCCTGCACTTCCCAGTCGAGCGTCGGCACGGTCAGCCGCGCGGGCGGTGCTGCGAGCGTCGTCGGCGTCTTGAGCGGCGCAAGGTAGAGGTTGCTGTTGGTCGCGATCCCCGGCTCGTGCTGCGCCCAGCAGATGTAGCGCACGCCCTTGTGCGCGAAGATCGTGCTGTCGAGCGTGAAGCTGTCCCACGGCGTCTCGAGCTGGCCGAGCAAGGTCCAGTCCGCGGTCAGCGGGTCCGCGCCCTCCGCCTGCAGCACATAGGTGCGGATGTGGAACTTGTCGTCGCCATCGCCGGCGGCGAAGTAGAAATGCCACTTGCCGTCGAAATGGTGGATCTCGGGCGCCCAGATATAGCCCGCCATCTTGCCGCTCGTCGGGCGGCGCCAGATCACCGTCTCGGGCGCGTCCCTCAGCCCGGCGATCGTCTTCGCGCGGCGCAGCACGATCCGGTCATATTCGGGGACCGAGGCGGTGAAGTAGAAATCGTCGCCGTGCCGCAGGATCTGCGGGTCGGCGCGCTGGAGCACGAGCGGGTTCTGGATCTTCGCCTCCTTCGCCTGCGCCGCACCGGGAAGCCCGGCACCGATCGCGAGCGCCGCGCCGCCCACGATCAGCTCGCGGCGGTTGATGATGTGGTTCAGCATGGCTTGCCTCAACCCGATACGCGCGTTCGAGGCAAGTCCAATCATCAGACTATTCGTCGAGTCTCGCCGAGAAACATGGCCGCCGACGTGCACCTTGCCTATATCGCGCCTGCGCGGGCATAAGCCGCGCTCCCAAACCTTTGTTGAAAGAGCTCCCGTGTCCGAGATGTTCCGCATTACGCTGCCCGACGGTTCCGTCCGCGAGGTAGCTCCGGGGACTACCCCGGCGGACATCGCCGCGGCGATCGGTCCGGGCCTTGCCAAGGCGGCGCTCGCCGCACGCGTCGACGGCGAGCTGCGCGATATCGGCCGGCCGTTCGAAGGCGATTCGCACCTCGCTTTGGTCACCGCGAAGAACGAGGCCGATGCGCTCGAGCTCGTCCGCCACGATTATGCGCATATCCTCGCCGAGGCAGTGCAGAATCTGTTCCCCGGCACCCAGATCACCTTCGGCCCCGCCACTGACGACGGCTTCTATTACGACTTCGCGCCGAAGGACCGTCCCTTCACCGAGGAGGACCTGCCGGCGATCGAGGCCGAGATGCGCAAGATCATCGGCAAGGACGAGCCGCTGATCCGCGAGGTCTGGTCGCGCCAGCAACTCATCGAGCGCTGGCAGAAGCAGGGCGAGACCTTCAAGGCCGAATGGGCGCAGGAGCTTCCCGAAGGCGAGGAGCTGACCGTCTATCGCGCCGGCAAGGGCGAGGACGCGTGGCTCGACATGTGCCGCGGGCCGCATCTCGCCTCGACCGGCAAGGTCGATCCCAACGCGTTCAAGCTCACCCGCGTGTCGGGCGCCTATTGGCGCGGCGACCAGAAGAACGCGATGCTGAGCCGCATCTACGGCACCGGCTGGCTCAACAAGAAGCAGCTCGACGAGCATCTGATGCGGCTCGAGGAGGCGGCGAAGCGCGATCATCGCAAGCTCGGCGCGGAGATGGACCTGTTCCACCTCCAGCAGGAAGCGCATGGCTCGGTGTTCTGGCATCCGCAGGGCTTCACCATCTGGCGCCAGCTCGAGGCCTATATGCGCCGCGCGATCGACGCCGCGGGCTATCAGGAAGTGAAGACGCCGCAGGTGATGGACGCGCGCCAATGGGAGCAGTCCGGCCATTGGGGCAAATATCGCGAGAACATGTTCGTCATCCCCGACGAGGTGCCCAATATCGAGGATGAGGGCCCGATCGTCTCCGATGCCGCCGAATGGATGGCATTGAAGCCGATGAACTGCCCCGCGCACATCCTGATCTTCAAGCAGGGGATCAAGTCGTATCGCGACCTGCCGCTGCGCCTCTACGAGAATGGCTGCTGCCACCGCAACGAGCCGCATGGCGCGCTGCACGGCCTCATGCGCGTCCGCCAGTTCACCCAGGACGATGCGCACATCTTCTGCCGCGAGGACCAGATCGTCGACGAGGTCCAGGCGTTCTGCCGCCTCGCCGACCGCATCTACAAGGACTTCGGGTTCAAATACGCGATCAAGCTGGCACTGCGTCCCGACAACCGCTTCGGCACCGAAGAGATGTGGGACCAGGCCGAGGCCGAGCTGCGCGACGCCGTGGTCCGCGCCGGCATGGCTACGGAAGAATATGGCTGGGAAGAGCTGCCCGGCGAAGGCGCCTTCTATGCGCCCAAGCTCGAATGGCATCTGACCGACGCGATCGGGCGGACGTGGCAGGTCGGCACGATCCAGTCCGACCGGGTGCTCCCCGAGCGGCTCGACGCGTCGTACGTCGGCGAGGATGGCGAGCGCCACCGCCCGGTGATGCTCCACCGCGCGGTCTTCGGCTCGTACGAGCGCTTCATCGGCATCCTGATCGAGCATTTCGCCGGCAAGCTGCCGGTGTGGCTGGCGCCGACCCAGGCGGTGGTCGCGACGATCGTCTCGGACGCCGACGATTACGCGAAGGAAGTGGCGAAGAAGCTCGCCGCGGCGGGCATCCGGGTCGAGACCGACCTGCGCAACGAGAAGATCAACTATAAGGTGCGCGAGCATTCGGTGGCGAAGGTCCCTCACCTGCTCGTCGTCGGCAAGCGCGAGGCCGATGAAGGCACCGTGGCGCTGCGCGTGCTGGGCAGCCAGGGCCAGCAGATGCTGAGCCTCGACGAGGTGGTGGCGAAGCTGGCCGAGGAGGCGACCGCGCCCGATTTGCGGTAACCTGTACTTCCCTCTCCCGTCGGGAGAGGGTTGCGCAGACTTAGGTCTCGCCTGGCGAGGCCTTAGTCGGAGCTGGGTGAGGGGATCGCGCTATAGATGGCACGACACCCTCACCTGGCTACGCTAAGGCAGCAAGCTGCCAAGCTTCGCTACCTCTCCCGCAGGGAGAGGAAAGACAGCTTCAGAACGCCGCGCTTACCGAGAACACCACCTGGCTTCCGGCGATGCTCGACCCGTCCTTGGTCGACGAGAAATTGGGCAGCAGATAGGCCGATTCGGCTTCGCTGATGTCGGTGTCGGTATAGGCGACGCCGAGAGTCAGCGGCGTGCCGGGGATCGCCACATCGGCACCGAGCAGCCAGTCGAGATACTCGCCGGTCGGCGACAGGCTGGTGCCATTGGGTCCGAGGCCCGGATTGCCGTTCGAATAGCCGATATGGCCCTTGAGCGTCACCGGCGTGCCCTTCACCCCTGCCGAGACGTCGCCCCAGAGATAGAGATTGTCCTCGGATTGGCCGTTGCTCTCGGGGGTGTTGGAGAAATTGCCGAGCGCTTCCTGCTTGGGGGCATAGGCGATTCCGAGCAGGCCGCTGAGCGGGCCGAGCGAGCCCGACAGCTTGACATAGGGTTCGGCGAAGTCGGTGTTCTGGAAGCCGCCCGGATACATGTACCAGGTCAGGCCGACGTCGAGCGCCGCGCCGTCGCCGAGCTGGAACTTGTAGCCCGCATAGAGATCGAGCTCCATATTGGCCCCGCCGAACGTGCCCCAGCCGGCGAGGTTCGACGCCCAGGTACCGGCATAGAGGCCGCTCTCATGGCTGACGGTGAGGCCGCCCTGGACCGCCATTTCCTTGTCGGTCTGCGAGACGCCGCGGAAGCGATAGTCGGAGACGAGCGCGACGCTGCCGGTGACGGTGACGGCTTTGGGCGGCTCTTCCTGCGCGAGGGCCGGGGTGGCCGAGCCGAGCAGCATGGCAAGCGCGAGACGTGTTTTCATTGGGACTCCCCCTCTTGTTTTGGGTGGTGGTCCCCTGCGGACTGGCGCGGGCCGGCCTCGTTGCGGACAGGCTCCGGCTCCAGCGCCATCCGAGGTATCGGAAGAAACGCGGCGCGTGTGTAAGGAAGTGTTGCTGCGGTGCACCAGGAGGGATCGCCATGACCATCCGCGAGGGACGACCCGATGACGTGCCCCGCGCGCTCGCGATCTGGCGCGCCGCAGTCGACGCCACGCACGGCTTCCTGACGCCCGCGGATCGCGCCGAGATCGACGACATGGTGGCGCAGGACTTCCTGCCGCACGTCGCGCTCTGGCTCGCGGTCGACGGAGACGATCGGGCGCAGGGCTTCCTCGTCATGGATGGCGAGATGATCGACGCGTTGTTCGTCGATCCCGCGGTGCACGGCCGCGGCATCGGCACGGCGCTGCTGAACCATGCGCTGTCGCTCGCCCCCAACGCCGTTGTCGACGCGAGCGAGCAGGCGACCAACGCCCTGCCCTTCTACGAGGCCCGCGGCTTCGTGCGCACCGGCCGCTCGCCCAACGACCCGCAGGGACGGCCCTATCCGATCGTCCATTTGCGCCATGCAGGCCGTCCCGATCGGGGTTAGCGCTTGCGCAAATGCCGCGCGCACCCGATATCGGCGTTACGTCCGCGCCACAGTGCGCGGTATTTTCGGCAGGAGTGCGCGGGGCGGGCTACCGTATCGCGCGTTCCTGCGTTATCTACGCCGCCACGAATGTACGCAACAACAGGAGCAGTCCTTATACGTCCTCCCATGTCACGGCGCCCTCTGGCACCTCCGCCGATGAACGGCCCGCGCTTCAATGAATTCATTCAATCGCCCAAGGTTCGGGTGATCGATCAGGATGGCGAGAATCTCGGCGTGATGTACACGCGCGAGGCGATGGAGCAGGCGCGCGAGGTCGGGCTCGACCTTGTCGAGGTGTCGCCCAACGCCGATCCGCCCGTCGCCAAGTTCCTCGACGTCGGCAAGTTCAAGTACGAGGCGCAGAAAAAGGCCAACCAGGCCCGGAAGACCCAGAAGACGCAGGAGATCAAGGAGATCAAGATGCGTCCGAACATCGACGATCATGATTATGATACGAAGATGAAGGCGATCCACAAGTTCATCGGCGAGGGCGACAAGGTGAAGATCACCCTGCGCTTCCGCGGACGCGAGCTCTCGCACGGCCAGCTCGGCATGAACCTGCTCAAGCGGGTGCAGGAAGATACGGCGGAAATCGCCAAGATCGAAAGCTATCCGCGCATGGAAGGTCGCCAGATGCTGATGGTGATCTCGCCCAAATGAGGCCGATGCGAGGGCTGCTGTGCGCGGCCCTCGCGGCCCTTCCGACGGTCGCCGCCGCGCAGACCGTCCACTCCCCGCCCATCACCGCCGGCACCGACGAGAAGCTCGTCCGCCCGGCCGGCTATGTGCAGGTCTGGGCCGACGAGTTCGACCGCCCCGGCCTGCCCGACCCGAAGAAATGGGCATATGACACCGGCCGCAACAAGGAAGGCTGGTACAATGACGAGAAGCAATATTACGCCGCCGACCGGCCCGAGAACGCCCGGATCGAGAATGGCCGGCTGATCCTGACGGCGCGCAAGGAGCGGCTTTCGGACAGGCCCGATTTCGGCGGGCAGGACTATGCCTCGGGCAAGCTCGTCACCCGCGGCCTCGCCGACTGGACCTATGGCTATGTCGAGGTCCGCGCGAAGCTCGCCTGCGGGCGCGGGATCTGGCCGGCGATCTGGATGCTCGCCTCGGACGGCAAGAGCGGCTGGCCGGCGATGGGCGAGATCGACATCATGGAGCATGTCGGCTGGGACCAGGGCCGGGTGCACGGCACCGTCCACAGCAAGGCGTACAACCATGTCGCCAAGACCCAGAAGGGCGCCAATGTCATGGTCCCCGACGCCTGCACCGCGTTCCACGACTATCAGCTCGACTGGAACGAGGACCGCATCCTGATCGGCATCGACGGCGATGCCTTCATGCGCTTCGACAACGACCATAAGGGCGATCCCGCGACCTGGCCCTTCGCCAGCCCGCAATATCTGATCCTCAACGTCGCGGTGGGCGGCTGGGGCGGCCAGAAGGGCATCGACCCGGCGGCCTTCCCGGCGAGCATGGAAGTCGACTACGTCCGGATCTGGCAGAAGCGCTAGCGCGCCGCGGGCGTAGGAAAGTCGCGCGCCCGGTTTGTAGGGATTCGCCGAGCTAGAGTCGCAAGAGTCGCGATAGAACGACTCTCGCGTTGCGCGGGTAGGAAATGTTGTTGCGCGCGGCTGTTGGAAATCTCGACGGTGTCAAAGAGCGCCGCCCGGCAGCGCCGGACCGGCGCGCAGGCCAGCAGGCGAAAGCCTACATTGCAAGACCGTCGACACCACACCCCGACGCCGCGGAGCTCAATGCCGGCGACCGGGCCCCGAGCAATACGCGGGTATGACGGCTGAATGGCGGCAATCGGGTGGGAAGCTGCCGTTGCTATCCAGCGGGGCTCATGCTAGCCTACCCGCGTGTTCACGAGGCTGATCTTGATAAGTGGATTATCGCTGATGTCAGCCGATCAAATGAAAGATCCCTACGCAGTAGCAGAGCTAGCTATTTCGAATGTCGCAAGCTGCCCGGAAGCTAAAGCAGACTTGGCGTACGCGAGGCTTACGCAGCGCTGGACTAACGCGAAGGAGCTTGCCCTTCGAAACGGTCATGGACCACGACTGCAAGAACTAGACCGCCGCATTCACACGTTTCGCTCGGAAGCCTTTTTCGCGCAGTGCTGGGGCGGCTTCAGCGCGGCACGCGAGAGAGCTGAGCAAGCTGTCTCAGCCTTCGAGAGTGACGCGTCTAGGCGCATCTGAAGGCCTTACAGATCGGCAGCTAATGGGGCGAAAGCCGCCATCGGGCCATCGGAGGGTATGCCGCCGCCCGCCCCTTCACCCCGCCGGCGGTTCCCACAATTCGATCGGGTTGCCCTCCGGATCGTGGATGCGGGCGAACCGCCCGGTCTCGGGCGTGTCCCATTCGTCCTTGGTGGTGATCGCGATGCCGAGCGCGTTCAATTGCTCGAGCAGCCCGTCGAGATCGCGGACGCGCAGATTGAGCATGAAGCTCTTGTCCGCCGCGAAATAGTCGGTGGTCGCCTTGAACGGCGCGAACACCACCGGCCCCGGCTCGGGATACCAGAACCAGTCGCTCGACTGGCCATTCTCGTCCTTGCCGCAGCCGCCGCCGACGCCGAGCGTGTCGCGATACCATGTCGCCAGCCCTTCGGGGTCCTGCGCACGAAAGAAAAAGCCGCCGATTCCGATCACGGGCATGCCAGACTCCAGCAATTTCCTCGAGGATATATCGATATCGGAGGCAATGCCGCAATTCTTTCTGGACAGCGCGGCGGCCCGCGCGCAGCATAAATCGATCAGCGACTTGGGGGAGTCGTTACCATGACGTCGGAAGCACAAGGCGCGTCACCGGAAGCCAAGGAATATAGACAGATTGTCGATCCGCCGAACAACATCGAGAAGATGGGAAAATTCGTCGCGCTGGTCAGCGCGATTATCGGCGTCACCATTTCCGGAAACAATTTCCTGATTTCCCGCGCGAAGGATTCGAGCGATCGCTACACGGCATTTCGCACCGCAGTTTCGAGCGAAGAGAAATCATGGAAGGATCTGTACGACGAGTATCTGAAGACCTTCGAGAAGGAGCAGCTCGAGAACGAGACGCTCCGCCAGAAGAAGCTGTTCGCGCTGCAGGCGATCGCGGCGCGCGACATCGCCAGCTTCCGCGAGTTCGACATCGATGACCGCGAACGCGAGGCCGCGATCCGGCGCGTGTCGCTCACCCGCACCGCGCTGCTCAATGCGCTGAGCGACAACCGCACCAGCGACCCGGCGACCGCCGACGCGCTGCGCCGGCGCACCTTCGCCGCCGAACAGTCGCTCGCCGCCAAGGCGGCCCCGCCGCCGGCCGCCGCGGCATCGCCGACCGGCACGGCACTGGCCGCCCTGCCCGCGATCGAGACGCTGTCGCGCGACACGCCCAAGGGCTGGGCGATCGACGTGTTCTGGTGCGAGGACGGCGGGCAGACCAGCTACACCACCGCGCACACGCTCGGCACGGCGTTCGCTTCGTTCGCCAATGCCGGCCGCCCGCTGGCGCCGGGCGTGTCGCTGGGCCGCGTGCAGGTCCAGCGGGCGGACGCCCGGATGTGGCAAACCATCGGCATCGCCCGGGGGCGCTATGTCGTGCGCGACAACGGCGCCGGCGAGGAACAGGCGGCGGAGGCCGTGCTCAACCTGATCAACGATCCGGCGAGCGACAGCCCGCGCTTCTCGCGCGGGCTGAGCACCGGCAAGCCCACGCCCTGGTATCTCAGCGTGTGGATCTGCCCGCCGGCGGGCGCCGTCACAGCCTAGGCCGCCTAGGCCGCCTGGGCGATGTCCTGCCCCGCCGCCGCCTCGAGCAGGCGGCGCTCGATCGTCTTCAATCGCGCCGCGCTCTCGATCTTGTCCCCGATCAGATCGGTCAGATAGAAAGTGTCGACCGCGCGCTCGCCATAGGTGGCGACATGCGCCGAATGGATCGTCACCTTCGACTGGAACAGCGCGAAGGCGAGATGGCAGAGCAGGGCCGGCCGGTCGCGCGCGTTGATCTCGATCACGGTGAAGCGGTTCGACGCCTTGTTGTCGATCAGCACATTGGGCTCGATCGGGAAGGCGTCGGCGCGCAGCCGCGGCAGCGGGCGGGTCTTGAGCCGCTCCTGCAGCTTCGAGCGATTGGCGAGCGCATCGGCGATGCTCGCCTTGATCCGGTTGAGCCGCGCCTCCTCGTCGAACGGCCGGCCGAGCGGATCCTGGACGAGGAAATTATCGAGCGCCATGCCGTCGCGCGTGGTGTGGATGCGCGCGTCGATGATGTTGCCGCCGGCGACGTGGATCGCCCCGGCGATGCGATAGAACAGCCCGGGATGGTCGGCGGCATAGACCGTCACCAGCGTCGCGCCGCGATCGGGATAGACCTGCGCCGCGATCGACAGCTGCGCGCCGCCCGCCGCATCGATCTGGCGGGCATTGCGCTCGAGCACGTCGATCGGCTCGGCGATCCAATAGGGTTCGGTGAGCTTGCGCTTGAGCGCGGCCATCCGCTCGTCGGTCCAGCCGAGGATCTCGGCCAGCGCCGCCTGCTTGGCCGCGACCCGCTCGCTCCGGCCCTTTTGCTTGTGGCCGAGCCGCAGCACCTCCTCGGCCGAATCGAACAAATTGGTGAGCAGCTGGCGCTTCCAGCTGTTCCACACGCCGGGGCCGACCGCGCGGATGTCGACGATCGTCAGGATCAGCAGCATGCGCAGCCGCTCGGGGCTCTGCACCTGCTCGGCGAAATCGAGGATCGTCTTGAAATCGCTGAGGTCGCGCTTGAAGGCCGTCGCCGCCATCAGCAGATGCCAGCGCACCAGCCACGCGACGGTCTCGGTCTCGGCCGGCGAGAGGCCGAGGCGCGGGCAGAGCCGCTCGGCGACTTCGGCGCCGAGGATCGAATGATCGCCGCCGCGGCCCTTGGCGATGTCGTGGAGCAGCACCGCGACGAACAGCGCGCGGCGCTGCGCGACCTGCTCGAAGATGCCGGTGGCGAGCGGATGATCCTCCTGCAGCTCGCCCTTCTCGATCGCGTTGAGCAGCCCGATCGCGCGGATCGAATGCTCGTCGACCGTGTAATGATGGTACATGTCGAACTGCATCTGCGCAACGACGCGGCCGAAATCGGGAACGAAGCGGCCGAACACCCCCGCCTCGTTCATCCAGCGCAGCACCATCTCGGGGGTGCGGGGCGAAGTGAGCACGTCGAGGAACAGCGCATTGGCGCGCGGATCCTCGCGGACGTCGTCGACCAGCCGCGCGTCGCGGGCGGCGGCGCGCATCGCGCTGGGGTGAATCTCGAGCCCGTGCAGATCGGCGAGCTGGAAGATCTCGAGCAGGCGGACCGGATCCTCCTGGAAGAAATTATCGCGCGGCAGCGCGAGCCGGCCGCGCTCGAGCATGAAGCCGTGAAGCTTGCGCGGCGTCTTGAACATCCGCGGCAGCCCGAAGCGCGTGCCGCGCGCGGCGAACTTCTCGTCGAGATGCGCGAGGAACACGCCGGTAAGGTCGCCCACCACCTTCGCCTGAAGGAAGTAGAAGTGCATGAAGCGCTCGACCTTCGATTTGCCCGGCCGATCGGCATAGCGCATCCGGCTGGCGATCTCGGTCTGGACGTCGAAGGTCAGCCGGTCCTCGGCGCGGCCGGTGAGCAGATGGAGCTGGCAGCGCACCGCCCAGAGGAAATTCTCGGCGCGGCGGAACTGGCGATATTCCTGCGCGGTGAGCAGCCCGACCTCGACCAGCTCGGCGGGCTCGCGGACATTGTAGGCATATTTGCCGATCCAGAAGAGCGTGTGGAGATCGCGCAAGCCCCCCTTGCCTTCCTTGACGTTGGGCTCGACGACATAGCGGCTGTCGCCCATGCGCTTGTGCCGCGCCTCGCGCTCGGCGAGCTTCTCGGTGATGAAGGCGCGCGCGGTATCGGCCTGGACCTCGGCCTTGAAGCGGCGCGCGGCCTCGTCATAGAGCCCGGTATCGCCCCAGACATAGCGCGATTCGAGCAAGGCGGTGCGCACGGTGACGTCGGCACGCGACTGGCGGATCATCTCGTCGAGCGAGCGCGACGAATGCCCGACCTTCAGCTGCATGTCCCACAGCGAATAGAGCATCGATTCGATGACCTGCTCGCACCAGCCCGCGACCTTCCACGGGGTGAGAAAGGCGATGTCGATATCCGAATGCGGCGCCATCTCGCCGCGGCCATAGCCGCCGACCGCGATCAGGGTCAGCCGCTCGGCGGCGCTGGGATTGTGGTTGGGATGGAGCCGCTGGGTGGTGAAGTCCCACAGCAGCCGGAGCAGCTGATCGGTGAGGAAGGCGCCCGCCGCCGCCATTTCGTGCCCGCGCGAGGGATGCTCGTTCAGCCGCCGCGCGATCTCGGCCTGGCCGGCGTCGAGCGCGGCCTTGAGCTCGACCGTGGCGGCGCGGCGCAGCGCGGCGGGATCGGCCGCCTCCAGCGCCGCCAGCCGCTCGGCGACGGCGCGCCGATCGATCAGGGCGCGACGGTGCGGGACGGAATCGAAGCGCGAGGACATGGTGGGGAGATAGGGCGGAATCCCGCCTTCGTCACCCGCCCAGGCCGCGATTCTCGCAGCGGGCGGCCGACTTACCCGCCAAGCCTGCCGACGATCTTGCCCGAGGGATCGGCGATGTCGCCCGGCTTCATGTTCGAGGGGCAATCGCCGACGCGCACCGTCTTGACGCCGGCATAGGGCGGCAGCTTGTCGCCGGCACCGGTGCTGCCCCCCTCGATGTTGAGGATCCCGTTGAGCACATTGTCCTTGAACGACATGTTGCCGCCGACCTTGGTCGGCCTCGGCTTGCTGCACTGCATCTCGAAGCTCACGCCGAACATGCTCAGCTCGTTCTGCATGGTCAGCTTGCAGTCGCCGACGAGGCCGCGGCCTTCGTTGATCGGGATGAACTGCGCGCGCGTCGCATCGCCGACGCAGATGCGCTCGACGATGGGCGGCAGGTCCGACATCGGCGTCACCTTGCGCTCCCACAACCCGGCGGCGAGCTTGAAATAGCCGCCCGCGGGCACGGGGATCACTTCGCCGGCCGGATCGGCATCGGCGCCGGCGGCGGGCTGGTCCGGCTGATCGGGCTTTTGCTCCGACGATCCGCATGCCGACAGGACGAGCGCGGCGACGAGGGCAGGCACAGCAAATTTCACGACGACTTCTCCGCAGACAGGCCCGCCTTATGGGCCGTCCCGGTCGCGCAGGGCACCCGCGCCGGTCGCGTGCTGGTCCATGCCGGTCGCATAATGCGACCGCGCGCTCAGCCGACGAAAGCGCGCTCGAGCACGAAGGTGCCGGGCTTGGCGTTCGAGCCCTCGTCGAAGCCGTGGCGTTCGAGCATCGCGGCGAAATCGCGGATCATCTCGTTGCTGCCGCACAGCATCACCCGGTCGGTCTCCGGATTGAGCGCGCGCTCGCCCGAGACCGGCGGCTGGAACAGCCAGCCATTCTCGATCAGCTCGCCGATCCGGCCGCTGGTGCGGAACGGCTCGCGGGTGACCGTGGGGATATAGTGGAACTGGAGCAGCGCCTGATCGGCGACGAGCGGATCGCCGGCGAGCTGCGCGGTGAGCTCGTCATGATAAGCGAGATCGCTCACCCGGCGAGTCGAATGGACGATCACCACCTGGCTGAACGCGTCGTAGATGTCGGGATCGCGCGCGATGCTGAGGAACGGCGCGAGCCCGGTGCCGGTCGACAGCATGAACAGCCGCTTGCCGGGCAGCAGCGCGTCCGAGACGAGCGTGCCGGTCGGCTTCTTGCTGAGATAGAGCTGGTCGCCTTGGCGGATCGACTGGAGCCGCGAGGTCAGCGGACCATCGGGGACCTTGATCGAGAGGAATTCGAGCTCGTCCGACCAGGTCGGGCTGGCGATCGAATAGGCACGCATCAGCGGCTTGCCGCCCTCGCCCTCGAGCCCGAGCATCACGAACTCGCCCGAGCGGAAGCGGAAGCTGGCGGGGCGCTCGATCGCGAAGCTGAACAGATGCTCGTTCCAATGCCGCACCCAGCGCACCTCGCAGGTCTGGAAGGCGGCATGCTCGGGAAGCAGCTGCGGCGGACGGGCGTGCATATTCATGAAGAGAGACAGTTCCTAAGTCGTGACATGGATGCGTCGCTCAGGCCGCAAGGGCCTGGGCGATGCGCGTGGCGGCGAACCGGAGCGTGCGCTGTGCCTCGGGCTTCACCAGCGCTTCGACGATATTCTGAACCACGATTTCCTGCCCTTTAGCGGCCGCGGCGTGAAGCGCCAGCAACAATGCCTCGTCATCGCCCAAGCTGAGACATCCCACCGCGCGGAACTGGAGCTCGCCGACGCCCTCGCGATCGAGCAGCATCATCGCGATGTTGAAATCGGGCAGCATGGTGCCGAGCCGCCGCGCCGCGAGCGCCGGCCCCAATGCCGCGCAGGGACAGCGCCCGCCACGCATCGCCGCCACCCATTGCCGCATCGCCCAGACGAGCAGCGCGTCGCCCGGCGCGAGGTCCGACACCGATCGATCGAGATACTGATACACATCACCCCCGCTGAGGCCGGCCCGAAACCGATTCCACCTCTAGCGTTTACTGCGAATGATTTGCAATAGCGTATGTGCTGTTGCCCTCTCCCCTTGTGGGAGAGGGAGGGAGCCGATGAAATCGGCGGAAGGGTGAGGGGGAGTGTGTCTTGACTGACGTCCCCCTCATCCTTCCCACGCCTTCGGCGCGGGCCCCTTCCTTCTCCCACAAGGGGAGAAGGAGTTTACTCAATCCGGCTTCTTCGCCACGCCGACCAGCGCCGGCCGGAGCAGCCGATCCTTGATCATATAGCCGGTCTGGATCTCCTGCAGCACGGTGCCGGGCTCGGCCTCGGCCGAGGGCATCTCCATCATCGCCTGGTGGCGATTGGGATCGAGCGCCTCGCCGATCGCGCTGATCTTCGAGATGCCGTGACGGCCGAACACCGATTCGAGCTCGCGCCCGGTCGCCTCGAGCCCGGTGACGAGGCCCTTGAGCTTCTCGTCGTCGCGCAGCTCGGCAGGGATCGCGGCGAGCGCGCGGCTGAGATTGTCGGCGACCGACAGGATGTCGCGCGCGAAATTGGTCGCCGCATAGGCGCGCGCGTCCTGCGCTTCCTTCTCGGCGCGGCGGCGGACATTCTGCGTCTCGGCCTGCGCGTACATCACCGCGGCCTGCGCCTCGGCAAGCTGCGCCGCCAGCTCGGCGACGCGATCATGCTCGGCCACCTCGGGCGCGCCCGCGGCGGTTTCCTCGCGAAGGCTGGTTTCGGTATCGTCGAGCTCTGCGCTCATCTTCTCATTCTCGTTCGACATGATTTCCTGTTCGTCAGGCTAGTAACCGGGCCAATGTGGCCGCCGTGAAATCCACCATGGGCACGACACGCGCATAGTTCAACCGCGTGGGGCCGATGACTCCCACCACGCCGACCACGCGGCCGTCGAGCGCGCGCACCGGCTTGGCGATCACCGACGACCCCGACAACGCGAAGAGCTTGTTCTCCGATCCGATGAAAATGCGCGTCGCCTCGCCTTCGCGCGCGCTGTCGAGCAACCGGGCAATCTCTTCCTTGCCCTCGAGCTCGTCGAGCAGCTGGCTGACGCGATCGAGGTCCTCGGTGGCGGCGGTATCGATCAGCCGCGCCTGGCCGCGCACGATCAGCACCGGGCGGCGGCCGCCATCCTCGCTCCACACCGCGAGCCCGCGCTCGACGAGGGCGGCGGCGGCGCTGTCGAGCGCGGCACGCTGCTGGCGCAGATCGCGCTCGATCCGCGCGCGCGCTTCGGCGAGCGTCAGCCCGGCGAGCGTCGCGCTCATGTAATTGGCCGCCTGCTGGAGCGCGATCGGATCGACGCCGCCGGGCAGCTCGACGACGCGGTTCTCGACCGAGCCGTCCTCGCCGACCAGCACCGCGAGCGCGCGATCATGGCTCAGCGGCACGAAGCCGAACTGGCGCAGCACCGGCTCGGCCTTGGGCACGAGCACCAGCCCGGCGCAGGACGAGAGGCCGGACAGCGCCGCGGTGGTGTTGGCGAGCGCATCCTCGATCGGGCCCGACTGGCCGGCGCGCGCCTCGATCGCGGCGCGCTCCTCGGCCGAGGGCGCGCTTGCCTGCATCATTCCGTCGACGAACAGGCGCAGCCCGGTCTCGGTCGGCATGCGCCCGGCGCTGGTGTGCGGCGCGGCGAGCAGCCCCGCCTCCTCGAGATCCTGCATGACGTTGCGGATCGAGGCGGGCGAGAGATTGAGCGCCGAGATCTTCGAGATCGTGCGCGAGCCCACCGGCGCGCCGCTGTCGAGATAGGATTCGACGACGATCCGGAACACGTCGCGGGCGCGATCGGTGAGCTCGAGGATCGGGGGCGTGGTCATGCGGTCCTATGTAGCGAAGGCGGCGGCGGGCTCAACCGCGCTTCCCTAATCCTCCCTCGCGCAGCGGGGGAGGTGGCACGCGCAGCGTGACGGAGGGGTCCCCTCCATAAACGCGTCGCCCGCGGCCAAGCCCCCTCCGTCACGCTGCGCGTGCCACCTCCCCCGCTGCGCGAGGGAGGATTTTAGACTAGGGCCGATCGCCGATCAGATCGTGCAGCGGCAGCAGCTCGACCGCGCCGCCGAGCGCTTCGGCGAGCGCGCGGTTGTCGCGGCCGCAGCCGAGATAGAAATACAGCCCCTGGCTATCGCCGATCGCGCGGGTCCAGCGGACGTCGATGCTCGGCATGTCGGTCGGCGCGTTGGGGCAATTGGGGGTGCCGTGCGAGTAGCGCACCTCGCCGCTCGCCGGCCGGTACGGCGCGAGTCGCGCGGCGAAGGCGTCATATTGGGCGCGCGTCAGCGTGAAATCACGCGTGCCGGTCACCGCTGTGAAGCGCTTGCCCTCGAAAACACCGGTGCCGTCGGGGCGCACGGTGACGGCATAGACCGGGCAGGCGCCGAAGCAGGGCCCGGTCTCGTAGCTAATCGAATCGCCTTCGATCGGCATCGGCCCGGCGGGCGCGCGCCCGTGCGGGATGCACCCCGCCAGCGCCAGCCCCGCGATCGCTACCCCCAATATCCGTTGCATCACGCCCTCCACCGATCCTGCGCCGACACTGGCGCGTTCGCCATTCACCGTCTACTTGGCCCGACCGACTTTTCAGGAGAATGAACCATGCGTCCATCCGGCCGCGCGCCCGACGAGATGCGCACGATCACCATCGAGCCCAATTTCACGCGCCACGCGGAAGGATCGGTGCTGATCGGCTTCGGCGACACGCGCGTGCTGGTGACCGCGAGCATCGAGGAGCGGATCCCGCCCTGGCTGCGCGGCAAGGGCGAGGGCTGGGTCACTGCTGAATACGGCATGCTCCCCCGCGCGACGCATACCCGCGGCCAGCGCGAGGCGGCCAAGGGCAAGCAATCGGGCCGCACGCAGGAAATCCAGCGGCTGATCGGCCGTTCGCTCCGCGCGGTCACCGATCTCAAGCTGCTCGGCGAGCGCCAGATCACGCTCGACTGCGACGTGCTCCAGGCCGATGGCGGCACGCGGACCGCGGCAATCTCGGGCGCGTGGGTGGCGCTGCGCATCGCGACCAACAAGCTGCTCGCCGCAGGGCTGCTCGAGAAGGACCCGATCCTGACGCAGGTCGCGGCGGTCTCGTGCGGCATCTATCAGGGCAATCCGGTGCTCGATCTCGACTATGACGAGGACAGCGCGGCGGACGCCGATGCCAATTTCGTGCTGCTTGCCGACGGCAAGATCGCCGAGGCGCAGGCGACCGCCGAAGGCGCCTGTTACGACGAGGAAGGGCTGCTCCGTCTGCTCCGCCTCGCGCGGATCGGGTGCAACCAGATCTTCGCCGCGCAGTTGAAGGCGCTATGAGCGATCCTGACGAAGGAATCGGGGGCGACACCCCACAGGCGATCCGCAAGCTGCAGCCCGGCAGGCTGGTGATCGCCAGCCACAATCCGGGCAAGGTACGCGAGATCAGGGCGCTGCTCGGGCCTTACGGCATCGAGCCGGTGTCGGCGGCCGAGCTCGACCTGCCCGAGCCCGACGAGACGGGGACGACCTTCGTCGCCAATGCCGAGCTGAAGGCGCTGCAGGCGGCGGACCTGTCCGGCCTGCCGGCGCTGGCCGACGACAGCGGGTTGTGCGTCGAGGCGCTGGGCGGTGATCCCGGGATATTCTCGGCGCGCTGGGCAGGCGAGACCAAGGATTTCGGCGTCGCGATGCGGCGCGTCGAGGACAAGCTCGCCGCGCTGCCGCCCGAGACCGGCCGCGACGCGCATTTCGTCTGCGCGCTCGCATTGGCCTGGCCCGACGGCCATGTCGAATGGTTCGAGGGCCGCGCCGACGGCGTGCTGACCTGGCCGCCGCGTGGGGAGCACGGCTTCGGCTATGATCCGGTGTTCGTGCCCAACGGCCACGACGTCACCTATGGCGAGATGGATCCGGCGGAGAAGCACGCGATGAGCCACCGCGCGGATGCCTTCCGGCAGTTGGTGGCGGCAGTTTTCTAAACGCCCACACCGTCACCCCGGCCTTGTGCCGGGGTCCACCACGCGGATGGGTGCAAAGCTTGAGCCTCTACCCCTTCGATTGCGGCACCGTGGACCCCGGCACAAGGCCGGGGTGACGGTTATGCCTCACGGCCGGTAGCTCGGCCCCGCTTCCGGATTCGCCTGGTCCGTCCGCGGCGCGCGCGTGGGGATCGGCACCGTGTCGAGCGCTTCGGGCACCAGCGCCAGCGTCTGGATCGCCGCGAGCCCCCATTGCGCCGATCCGTTGGTCGACACGCCCGGCCATTCGATCACCCCGCCGGGCAGCTTCACCCGCGGATCGCCCTTGACCATGCGCATGCCCGCCTCGCCCGAATAGAATTCCTCCGCCGCGCGCCGGGCGAGCGCCGCATCGCCGGTCTGTTTCGCCACATAGGCAGTGAGCCGCGAATGCCCCTGCTTCAGGTTGCGCCCGCCATAGGGCTTGTCGAACTTCGCCGCCCAGGCCTCGCGCGGGGCATTGTACCAGCGGCAATAGTCGAACCACGCATCGCGGAAGCGCGGCACGTCGATCAGCTGGATCAGCTCGGCCTGGATCTCGACCGCGCCGAAAACCGCATTGAGGTGCGAGACGCCGATATTGTCGCGGATCAGGAAGCGCCCGGTCTCGAGGTCATAGGGCGCGCCGCCGGTCAGCCAGCCATTGGGCATGCGGCCGATGCTGTCCATCCCCGCGACGAGGCGATCGCGCCACTTCCTGTCGCCGGTGCGCTCCCATTCGGTGAGCCACGCGCCCGCGCACACCGCCCAGGTGGTGCCGAACGACATCTGGATCACGCCTTCGGGCAGATCCTCCTTCGGCGCGCCGGTCTTCCGGCCGATCTCGACATGGGCGAGCGTCTGCTCCGAATCGGACAGCGCGCGCATCAGATCGCCGACGCGCTCGTCGGCGGTGAGATAATAGAAGATCCGGCGATAGGCGGCGTTGCTGACGCGCGGCTGCTTCGAGCTGTCGCTCCAGTGCTGCACGCCGTGGCGCGTGCCGAGCCCGGCGAAGCGGCCGATATGATAGACGTCGACTTCGCCGGTGTGGCGGGTCATCGCCTCGGCGAGCCGCCACGTCCTCGCGTCGCCCGAGCGCAGCGCCGCATACCATAGCCAGAGATCGGTCGAGAGCTCGCTATTGTCCCATGCGAAGCCGCCGATATCGTATTTCCATTGATGCCGGTCGCTGTCGTAGCTGTGCATCACGTCGCCATGATCCCAGAAGCCGTACCAGCTGCGGCGATCGACCTCGCCGGCGTAGAAATCGATCAGATTGGCGAGCTGGTCCTCGATCAGCGCACGCTGCGGAGTCGAGCGATCGGGCAGGTTCCAGTCGCCGAACACCCCCGCGGCGTGGAGATGCGCGGGCTCGGCCATCAGCTGGGGCGGCGTCGCCGCGGCGCGGGCGAGCGCCTGCAGCTTCGGCGTGTCGGGCGTCGCGTCGAACGCCCAGAGCATCAGCTCGCTGGTGCGGGCGATCCCTTTTGGATCGTCCCAACCTGGCTCGTAATCCTCATAGGTGATATCGAGGCCTTCGTTCTGCGCGTCGAACCCCTCCATGCCCATCGTGCCGTGATACGGGCGGAGATCCATCGGTTTGGCGTCGGGCGACCACAGCCAGGCGGTGAGGCTGGCGGTGTCCGACGCGGCGCTCCGGATATCGAGCTGGGTCGGGTGGCGCTGCCAGAAATAGCGCGCGGCGATCGCCGCCCCGCCCTGCGGCGTGCCGACATAGCCGAAGCCGGGGGCGCGGCGGCCTTCGTCGGCATCGATCCACGCATGGCCTTCGCCGGTGCGCTTGGTCAGCGTGAAGCCGTTGGCATTGAGCTGGGCGAGGCTGAAATCGTTCCACGCCGGAATCCGCTCGAGCAGCTTGCCGACCGGATCGCGCATCTCTGCGGGCACCGCGCGCCCGGCGATCTGCGCCTCGCGCACTGCCTTGCCGGGATCGCGGCGAAGGCCGGTGAGCGGGCGGACCGCCTCGACGAACATCGCGTCGTCGGCGGTGGCGAGGCGGATGTGGCGATCGTGGAGCGCCCCCCGCATCGGCACGTCGGTGGCGATGCCGAGCGCGGAGATGTGATCGGTCGGCTCGATATCGAGGATGAAGCTGTGCACGATGCGCAGCGCGTCCGCGCCGGCATAGGCATAGAGCCGCACCACGAAGGGCAGGACGGAACGCCCGCCGCCGAGATGATGCCCCTCGAGCCGCACGACGGCGCGAACCGGCCCTTTCTGCTCGATCACGGCGCGTTCGATCGTGCCGGTGAGCGCGACGCGCTCGCCCTCGGGGGAGCCGGCGCGGATCTCGCCGAGCAACCGGGTGTTGGCGAGCAAGGTCCGCGCGCCGTTTTTCGCCGAGCGGATCGCGGCGGGGCCGCTCGTGGCGATCTCCCATTCGAGCGCGCCCGAGCGGATCAGGATCGCGTCGGCGATCTCGCGCACCGATACCGGCGCGGCGGGCAGCACCGGGCGACCGGCCGATACGGTCAGCCGGTCGCCACGCGTATCGGCGGGGACGGCATGCGCGGTCCATTTGATCGAGCCGTCGGGCCAATAGGCCGTCGGCCAGCTCTGCGACGGCACCGCGCCGTCCGGGCCGCGCACGGTGAGCGTCTGCCCCTTGGGCAACGCGCCTTTGGGCCAGGCGACGCCGAAGGTCTGGCCGGTGTGGCGCTCGGGCGCGGCGCCGTCGATCCAGCGGACCGGGGCCTCGACTGCCTCGCCGCGCCGCGGCTGCGCCAGCGCGGGCGCGGCGCCTGCGACCGCCGCAGACAGAAACGTGGATTGCATCATCGTCCGTCGCGTCAGGCGCATGTCTCTCTCCCCGCTTATGGTTTTCCGATGCGCAGATTGCGGATGCGCAAATGGCTCTTGGTGGTGCGCAGCGCGAACCAGCCTTTCCGATAGGGTTGGGCGTCGTCGAGCGCGAAGATCTGACGCCCGTCGCGCTCGACCGCGATGTGCCGCGCGTCGGCGATCAGCCGGACATGCGTCCAGCGATTGGGCACGAGCAGGTTCGCCGCGTCCGCCAGATCATGCTCGGGAAGCAGCGGCCGGTTGCCCGGCTGGCCGACATAGCGGCGGAAGCGCGTGGTGGTGTTCCGGTTGCCGCCGATGCCGACATAATAGGTGGTGAGATCGTCATAGTCCGCGAAGGCGCCCGAGCGCTTCCTGGCGAACACCGATCCGCCGCGCGCCTGCGGATCGCGCGCCATCCAGAAGGCATTGAGATCGCTGACCTGATCATTGGCGCCGCCTTCGGACACCGCGAGCGCGTCGAATTCGATCGCCACCGGCCCGCGCAGTTCGCGCGTGTACCAGAGCGACAGCCCCGCCGGCGTCTCGATGTCGATCGTGTCGCCGAAGCTGACCCGCGCCGCCTGCTCGGCCTCGATCCGCCAATCGGCGGCGGCGGGTCGGGGCGCCGTCGGCCGCGGCGCGGGCGCGCAGCCGGCGGCGAGCAGCCCGAGGGCGAGCGCCGCGCGGCGCAGCGCCCCGGCGCCGTTATGCCCGGCCGGCTTCATCATGCGCCGAGCGGTGATGCATCACAGTTTCCACTGCACGCCAACGAAGATGCGCTGGCCCGGATAGCTATATTCGAGCGGGCGGGCCGCATCGATATAGGTCTTGTTGAATTCCTTGCCGAGATTGAGCCCCTCGACCCAGAATTGCACATGATCGTTGGCGCGGATCATCACCTTGGCGTCGATGAAGGTCTCGCCGCGGCGGAAGATCGGATTGTTGGCATTGTTGCCGTCCGCGGCCGACTGCAGCCAGTCGCTGCGCCGGTTGTACGAGACGCGGGCGTTGAGGAAGCCCTTATCGTAGAACAGGCTGGCGTTGTAGGTGTACTTGGACTGCCCCGGATAGCCGTCGAGCGCCTCGCCGGTCGCCTGGTTGGTCAGGCCCGAATCGAGCACCCGGGCATAAGTGAAGTTGGCGCTGGCGCCGAAGCCGTCGAACGGCCCCGGCAGGAAGGTGAACACGGTCTGCGCGCTCGCTTCGATACCATCGAGCTTCGCGCCGAAGCCGTTCACCGGCTGGCGGACGGTGTACAGGGTGCCGTCATGATAGAGATCGACCCCGGCGCGGGTGACGTTGGGGACGATGAAGCTCTTGATGTCCTTGTAGTAATAGCCGAGGCTGATCAGCGTATCGCGGTTCGGATACCAGGACGCGTTGAGATCGAACTGGTCGGCGCGGTAGGGCTGGAGATCGGGATTGCCCGCGGTGCAGCTGTCGTCGAGACCCACCGTGTCCAGCGTGTCCACCGTGCAGGTGATCGTCGCCGCCAGATCCGTCGGCTTGGGCCGCGCGAGGTTCTTGGCGAAGGTGCCACGGATGAAGAGATTGGGAAGCGCCTCGAGGTTGAGGTTCACCGCCGGCAGCCAATCGGCGTAATCGTTGGAGATGTTGAATTCCTGCGCCGAAACCCGGACGGTTTCGGTGACCGGAGGAATCCCGTTGACGCCGGTGCCAGGGACGATGCGCCGTTCGTTGATGATGTTGGTGCTGGTCGAGGTATCGCGGGTCCGGGTGTAGCGGACGCCGAAATTGCCGGTCAGCTTCATCCCGAACAGCTGCTGCTCGAAATTGGCCTTGAGATAGGCCGAGGCGATCTGCTCGTTGATCACATAAGCGGGGATCTGCGGCAGCCCGTCGGCAGTGCGGACGCGCGACTGGTTGAAATAGCTCAGATCGTAATAGCGCGCGATATCGGGGCTGAATTCGGGGAAGGCCAGCCGGCCGGGAGCACCGTCCGGAGCGCCCTGCAGTCCGCTGAACAGCGGCGCGCCGCCGCTGATCGCCCCCGTCGCCGCGATGAAGTCGCGATATTGCTGCTGCGTGAAATAATAGGTGTTCGCGGCCGGGCCCGATGCGGGCGGCGCGCCAATCACCGTGTTGTAGCTGACATTGGCGCTGGTCTGGAACACCGCGGGGCTGCCGGCGATGCCCGCGGCGGGAACCGCGGTGACCGCGGGGACGAGCAAGCGCGCGCCGCCACCGGTATAGTTGACGAAGCCCTGATCGCGATACTGGCCGCCCCATTCGATCGTGGTGAACGGCCCCCAGTGGAGATCATAGTCGAGATCGAGCTGGAGCATCTTCTCGTCCGAGCCCGCGTCTTGCGGACGGAACTGCACCGTCGGGCCGGCCTGGGTAAGTGCCACGCCATTGGCGCCGGTGCGCCCGAAGGCGACATAGGAATTGGGATCGGCGGGATCGAAGCTGGTCGGGAAAGTGAAGACCGGAAGGCCGAGTTCGTTGCGCCGGTCGACGCTCACGCCGCCGATGCTGGTGCTGATCGAGACGAGGTTGGTGTTGTTGATCAGGCTCGCCTTCGACCAGGCGCCGAGCCCGCGCACCTTGAGCCGATCGAGATCCCAGTCGAACCCGGTCTGATAATATTGCGTGTACTGGTCATAATCGAAATTGCGGCGCTGGACGCCGACGATGCCGTTCGCGCCGCCCGCGCCGACGGCGTTCTGCTGCATCAGCGCGCTGGTGACGATATGATCCTCGACCGTCGCGGTGCCATCGGTGATGCGCGGCCGCGAGGTGCCGCCGGCGGCGTTGGCCGCCAGCGCGGCATCGAAATTATACCGGTCATAGGTGCCGGAATCGATCGAGTAGTTGACGTCCTTGAGCTGCTGGCGGCGCTTGTTGATCTGCCCCTGCGCCCAGACATTGAAATTGTCGGCGAAGCGCGCCTGCACCTGCAGATCGACCGAGGTGCGATAATCGCGCCGCTCGAGGAAGCGATAGCGATAGATTTTGGGTGCCCAGTCGAAGAACTGGTTCTCGCAGGCGAGACGGTTGGCGGTCGCGGTCGCCGCAGTGGCGCCGGTCGTGCCCGCGCAGCTCTCATAGGTGGCGAAATTGGCATAGTCGGGATTGGCGATCGTCTTCTCGGTCGAGCGATCGAAATCGGCGATGCGGTCCCAATTGGTGTTCGAGGCAAAGTCCGAGCGCGTGTCGACCGCGCTGTGCGTCACGTTGACGAGGAAGCCGAAACGCCCGTCGAGCAGATCGCCACGGCCGGCGAGGAAATTGAGCCGCGGCTGCCAGCTCTGGGTGAGATCGAGATGCTGGCCCTCGGCCTTGACGCTGAAGATCGGGTCCTTGAGGTCGAGCGGGCGCCGCGTCTCGACCGAGACGGTGCCGCCGATGCCGCCCTCGGGCAAATCGACCATATAGCCCTTGTAGACGTCGATCGACTTGACCAGCTCGACCGCGAGCTCGCGGAAATCGCCCGAACGGCCACCGAGCGCGCTCTGCTGGCTGACGCCGTTGATCTGGACGCGGTTGAGATCGGGCTCGACCCCGCGGATCGAGACCGCGGTGCCCTCGCCGAAATCACGGCTGAGCTGGACGCCGGTGATGCGGCTCAGCGCCTCGCCGACATTCTTGTCGGGGAAGCTGGCGATGTCGTCGGCGACGATCGAATCGACGACGGTGCCCGAATTCTTCTTGCGGCCGATCGCCGACTGCAGGCTGGCGCGCGTGCCGGTGATGATGACGGTGTCGTCGCTGGTGGCTTCCTCAGCCGGCGCGGCATCGGCGCTCTGCTCCGCCGGCTCGGCCGCGGGCGTCTCCTGTGCGAACGCCGCCGGCGAAACCATGGCGGCGGCCGCGATCGCGGCAAGCGAGACACTGTTACGAACGACGCGGCAACCCTTACGCATACTCTCTCCACTCACGACCCAAGGAGCGACCAAAGGCCGCGCGCCGATTTGTCGGCTGTGTCGAGTCGCATAGCAGCGTGGGTCCGGAATGGAAGCAAATTCACGACATGTGGCAGCTCATTCCATATAATGGAATAATCTTGGCTTATGATGCGGGGATGTTTCCGGACCGCGCGAGCCGATCCCCTGATCTCTGGAGCCGCGCCGAAGGCTCTATTCCCCGACCGCGGCTGCCGATGGCAGGCCGGGATCGCTGCGCGGCGCGGTGTCGACGAGCAAGGACCAGGGCGCGGGCAGATAGTCGAGCGACATGTAGAAATAGAAGGCGCAGGAGCCGTCCTTGCGATAGCTCGCGCCCTTCACCACTCCGAAGGCCGTGGTGCCGCTGAACACCGGCCCGCCGCTGTCGCCGCCCTTGCAGCTCGGCCCTGCGACGGTGACCCAGGTCGGCAGGCACGGCCCACCGCACAGATCGGCGGCGGGTGCGAAATCGAGCAGCTCGACCTCGGCGCAGCTATAGCCGCTGCTCTCGCCGCGATGGCAGACGAAGTCGCCCGCGCGCGTGCTCGCCTTGCTGCGCTGCGCCTCTACCGGCCGCTCGATCGTGCGCGCGGTGTCCGAATAGAGCAGCGGCCGCTCGGGCGCGGCGCCGGTATGGATCTGGATGTCGTGATAGCCCCAGCCCCATTGCCCGACGAAGCTGAGCGGCGTCGGCCGGCGCTCGGGGTCGTAATAGGTCATGTCGTCGAGGCAGTGGGCGGCGGTGGTGATTCCGCTGCGAGTGCCGTCGGTCACCGCGAAGCCGGTGGTGCACAGATAGCGCTTGCCGTCGGCCGCGTTGACTCCGCTGAGCCGGCCTCCGCCGTGCAGGCTCAGGTTGACGTCGGTACGCTCGAGCACGCGGACCTGCACCGGCACGCCGGCCAGCTTCTCGAGCTCGGCGTCGATCGCCGCCGCACCGCCATCGGCGGCGGCGATCGCATTGCCGATAATGACGACGAGCTCGCCGGTCCGCGGATCGAGTCCCATCGACGGCGGGCTGGGCAAGGCTGCGCGGATCGCCGCCTGATGATATGTGATCGCCCAGACCACCCGGTCGCGGCTGGCCTTGGCGCCGGTGCGGAACGTCACCGGAACCTCCATGCCGCCCGCGCGAATGCGCATCGCGGGCACCGGATCGTCGCCGGTCAGATAGACGACGTAGCGATAATCGGGCCTGTGCTGCACCGAGATGCCGGCGAGCCGATCGCGGTAGCGGCTGGCGATCGCATCGGTCGTCGCGACGCTGTCGTGCTGGGCGCGCAGGCGGCGCAGCGCCTCGTCCTGCGGCACGCCGTAGAGACGGGCATATTCGCCGGCATCCTGCATCAATGCATCCTCGCGCGTCTGCACGGCCTGCGCCGCGGCGGGCTGGGCCAGCATCAGCGCGAGCAAGAGCGTCAGCGACCGGGAAAATTCACGAAGGAGCATGGCAACAATCTAGGGAGATTGCGCGCCTCCGGCAAAGCAGAGGACCATTCCAGAGACTTTCGGGAAATATCCGCCCCGGGCGGATGGTGGACAGGGCTGGATTCGAACCAGCGTACGCTTGCACGGGCAGATTTACAGTCTGCTGCCTTTAACCACTCGGCCACCTGTCCATGGAGCCGCTAACGAAGCGAGGGTGGCCCAATGCCGAAGCGGCCCCGCGCTGTCAACGCCTTGCGCGCAGGCTTCGTGCCGCATAGCGTCGCGCGCATTCCTCCAGTCACGGGAGTCCCAATGCGCAAAGCTTCCGCGCTCGCCGCCATCGCACTCGTCGCCTCGCCCCTCACCGCCCAATCGGTCGACCGTACCGAGGTGGGACGCATCGTCGACGAAGGCGTCAACCGTTCCGAAGTGATGCTCACCGTCCAGCATCTCGCCGACCATATCGGCCCGCGCCTGACCAATTCGCCGGGGATGCGCGCCGCCGAGGATTGGACCGCATCGAAGTTCCGCGACTGGGGCCTCAAGAACGTCCACAAGGAAGGCTTCGATTTCGGCCGCGGCTGGTGGATCGAGCGCTCGAGCGCGCGCATGATCAACCCGCGCCCGATCACGCTGACTGCCATCCCGATCGCATGGACGCCCGCGACCGCGGGCCGGATCAGCGCGCCGGTGGTGGTCGCGCCGATGAGCGAGGAGCGCCATTTCGCGCGCTATCACGGACAGCTCGCCGGCAAGATCGTGCTGGTCACGCTGCCCAATGACGGCTCCGAGCCGACCGACCCCGCGTTCAAGCGGCTGAGCGGCGACGATCTGTCAAAGCTCGACGTCTATGAGCAGCCCAAATATGATCCCGAGGCGAGCGATCGCCGGATGAAGCGGCTCGAATATTCGGCCAAGCTCGACGCGTTCCTCAAGGCCGAGGGCGCGGTCGCCTATGCGACGATGTCGCCGCGCGACGGCAAGCTCGTCCATGGCGCCGGCTATCTGTTCGGCACCGGCGAGACCCAGCAGGTGCCCGGCGTCGAGATCGCCGCCGAGGATTATCGCCGCCTCGCGCGGCTCGCCAAGCAGGGCCCGGCACCGGTGGTCGAGCTCGAGAATGTCGTCCATTTCGTCGACACCGACACCAGGGCGTACAACATCATCGCCGACATCCCCGGCAGCGATCCCTCGGGCGCCTATGTGATGGCCGGCGGGCATCTCGACAGCTGGGCGGCCGGCGACGGCGCGGTCGACAATGGCGCGGGCGTCGCGATGGTGATGGAAGCCGCGCGCATCCTCCAGACGATGGGGGTCAAGCCCAAGCGCACGATCCGCTTCGTGCTGTGGGCGGGCGAGGAGCAGGGCCTGCTCGGCTCGATGGACTATGTCGAGAAGCACATCGCGGCGCGCGCGCGCAAGCCGGGCACCCCCGAGACGGGGCTGGCGCGCTTCTATGGCTGGGCCAATCGCTGGCCGATCACCCGCCAGGCCGATTACGGCAAGCTTTCCGCCTATTTCAACATCGACAACGGCTCGGGCAAGCTGCGCGGCATCTATGCCGAGAACAACGCCGCGGTGGTGCCGATCTTCCGCGACTGGTTCGCGCCGTTCAACGCGATGGGCGCGGGCAGCGTGGCGATCCGCAAGACCGGCGGCACCGACCATGTCTTCTTCTCGGCGGTGGGCATCCCGGCGTTCCAGTTCATCCAGGACCCGCTCGACTATGGCAGCCGGCTGCACCATACCAGCATCGACACCTTCGATCACATCAAGGCCGCCGACATGCGACAGGGCGCGGTGATCCTCGCGAGCTTCCTGCTCAACGCGGCGAATGCCGACAAGCCGCTGCCGCGCCTGCCCTTCCCCACCGAGCCCGGCGTGACCGATCCGTTCGCCTGGCCCGATCCGAACGATCTCGACTGATGGCACGCAAGGGACATCGCCCGAGCCAGGCATCGGCATCGCGGCCGCGCTTCTATGGGCGGCACGCGGTGCTGGCCGCGCTCGCCAATCCCGAGCGCACCGTGCGCAAGCTGTGGGGCACGCGCGAGGCGCTGGCCGCGCTCGACATCCCGCCGGCGATCCCGATCACCTATGCCGATGTCGCCGATCTCGGCCGGCTGGTGCCGGGCGACGCGCCGCATCAGGGGCTGGTCGCCGAAGTCGATCCGCTCGAGGAGATCTGGCTGGGCGATCTGCTCCAGCAGGGCGCGGGCGACCGGCGGCCGCTGGTCGTACTCGATCAGGTCACCGATCCGCACAATGTCGGCGCGGTGCTGCGCTCGGCAGCGGCGTTCGACGCGCTCGGCATCGTCACCCAGGACCGCCACGCGCCGCCCGAATCGGGGGCGCTCGCGCGCGCCGCCTCGGGCACGCTCGAGACGGTGCCGTGGGTGCGCGTGGTCAATCTGGCGCGCGCGCTCGAGGAGATCGCCGAGGCCGGCTTCTGGCGGGTCGGGCTGACCGGCCATGCCAGCGGCACGCTGGGCGAGGTGATGGGCGATGCCCGGATCGCGCTGGTGCTCGGCGCCGAGGGCGAGGGCATGCGCCAGAACACCGAGGCGCATTGCGACCAGCTGGCGCGGCTGCCGATCTCGCCCAAGGTCGAGAGCCTCAACGTGTCGAACGCCGCCGCGGTGGCGCTCTACGCGATCGCCGCGCGGGGCTGAACCGCGCAGGGCCCGGTTCCCGGGCTCCGAAATGGTCCAGTCCCCGCTGGCCTTGCCGCCTCCGCGGCGCCTAGCCTCGGCGCGCGGAGGATGCGCGATGGCCGACTCGTTGATGCGCGAGGGGAGAAGCGAACGGGCGACGGCGACGCATGCCGCGGCAGCGCCGGTGCGCGGCGATCCGCCGCCGCCCGCGCCACTCCAGCAGCGGCTCAACCGGCGCACCCTCCCGTTGCAGCTTATGGCCCGGCGGCTGTCCGCGCGGGCGCCGGTCCAGCGCATGCCGCAGGCGAACGGCGTGGTGCAATTGATACGCCCGCACGCGCAGGATGTCGGCCGCGACTTCCAGGTCTATTATCCCGGACCCGATTCGGGGCCGATCATCGCGGTGTACAACGGCACGCTCGACAACCAGAATTATCGCTTCACCACCTCGCGCGGGCGATCGATCACCGTCACCGAGGACCGGATCATCGGCTATCGGCCGACGGTGGGCGGCATGCATCCACCGGGACAGATCCGCCCGCCCGAGGAGAATGTCCAGGGCCGGACCGAGGTGCTGCTCTCCGAAGCCGATCTATCCGGCGCGATGGCGCGCCAGCGCCAGGATCGCAGCCTCGTCGACCGGATGGTGGTCTCGACCTTCGAGCAGACACCCGATTACGCCAGCTACCAGCAGAACCGCCGCGATCTCGAGGTGCAGGGCGTGCCGATCCTCAACAACATGAACATCGCCCGGACGCAGGACACCGCCAACCGCCTTTCCGGCGTGGGCCCCAACGCTAATCTCCATTTCCAGATGCCGCGGGTGCCGCAGGGAACCCAGGGCTATTCGACGCCCCGGCTGATCCACGACACGCTGACCCTGCCGTCGATGATGCAGCGCAACGACGTCACCGTGAGCATCACCGCGCCCGATCCGTCGAGCTATGCCAAGCCCGCCACGCACAACACCTTCTACAGCCTCGAAAATGGCGGCGCGGTGAAGAACACGGGCATGACCCAGAGCGACACCGGCCCCGACGACGATCTGGAGAAATACGGCTATGCGCACCGCCAGACGACCAAGGATGCGAGCACCGGCGCCGCAGCCAAGCGCAAGAAGTACAAGTTCACGCCATCGAAGAGCGAGCATGCGGATTTCCACCAGCCCGATCCCAACCGCAAGCACGAGGAGGATGACGACGATATGGGACGCGGCAGCTTCGGCGCGCCCAACATGACGCAGCCGCTGGTCCCGACCTACTGACCTCAGTCTTCGGCGGCGATCGTCACCTTGAGGCCGTCGAGCGCCTCGGTGAACGGGATCTGGCACGACAGGCGCGAGCGCGAGTCGCGATCCATCGAGCTGTCGAGCAGGTCGTTCTCGTCCTCGCTCATCGGCGGCAGTTTGGCCGCAAATTCCGGATCGACATGGACGTGGCAGGTCGCGCAACTGCAGCAGCCGCCGCAAATCGCGAGGAGCTCGTCGAAGCCATTGTCGCGGATCACTTCCATCACGCTGAGGCCCGCTTCGCCCATGACTTCGCGTTCTTCCCCTTCCCTGGTGACGACGATAAGCTTGGGCATGCAATTCTCCTTGGTCGGCCTTTCCCATGCCGCCGAAGGCCCCTCGATTCAAGGATGCCGGCCATGGGCCTGAGCGAAACCCAGCTCAAAGAGTCGCTCGACGCGCTGGTCGCGCTCGAGCCGGCCTTCGCCACCGCGCTGCAGCGCGCCGGCTATCCGGCGCCGCGAATCCGCGACCGCGGCTATGAGACGTTGCTGCGCACGATCATCGGCCAGCAGGTCAGCGTCGCGGCGGCGCAGTCGATCTGGAACAAGCTCGCCGCGGCGCTGGGCGATCTCACCGACCCGGGCACGGTGGCGCGCGCATCGGACGAGACGCTGCGCGCCGCGGGCCTGTCACGCCAGAAGGTGAGCTATGCGCGCAGCCTCGCCGAGGAAGTGACCAGCGGGCGGCTCGACCTCGCCGCGCTGCCCGCGGATGACGAGGAGGCGATCGCCGCGCTCACCGGGATCAAGGGCATCGGCCGATGGTCGGCCGAAATCTATCTGCTGTTCGCCGAGGGCCGCCCCGACATCTGGCCGGCGGGCGACCTTGCGGTGCAGATCGAGATCGGCCGGATCCTCGGCCATGCCGAGCGCCCTTCGGAGAAGCTGCTGCGGCAATGGTCCGCCGCGTGGCGCCCGCATCGCGGCGCCGCGGCGATCTTCGCCTGGCATCACTACAAGATCGACATGGAAGTGATCTGACCGAAGAGGAGCGTGCGATGAGCATCCCGACAGGCACCGAGCTGGCCCGCCCGTTCGTTCCGGCGAAGGACTTCGCGCGGAGCAAGGCCTTTTACGAAGCGCTCGGCTTCGAAACGCTGCTCGACGGCGAAGTCGCGATATTCGGGATCGGCGCGAGCAGCTTCCTTCTCCAGAATTACTATCAGGAGGAATGGGCCAATAATTTCATGATGCAGCTGATGGTCGACGATCTCGACGCGTGGTGGCGGCACATCACGGCGCTCGATCTGCCGGGCCGCTTCGGCGTCCCTGCCCCGCGCGCGCCGGCGATGCAGCCCTGGGGCCTGCGGATCGCCTATGTGATCGATCCGAGCGGCGTGCTCTGGCACGTCGCCGCGCGCCGTAGCGGCAATGCCGCCGACTGATCCGCGCCCTGCCATGACGGAGCCCGCCCGTCGCCGACCGCGCTATTGGGTCGCGCGCACATTGTTCGCGCCATTTCTCATCGCGATCGCGATCGCGTGCATGGTGATCGGCGTTTTTCTGCCGCTCGATCTGGCATCGCAGGCAAAGACCGATCGCTTCTACTATGCGCAGTTCGAACAAGCGGCCGCCCATGTGGAGCGAACGGGGCATCTGCCGGGACCAGCGCAGCTCGGCGTCCTCGAGGGAAGGTCGATCTCCCCCCTTTCGATGGCTGCGCCGCAGGCCGCATCGGACTGCGGGTCGCGCTTTCAGACGGAGGCATCCGATCGATTTGTCCTGTCTTTCTGGCGCGGCGAGTGGACCGAGTGCTACGCCCATCCGTCCGGCCGGACCACGCTTCCAATGTCCGCTGTCGCCTATCTGAAAGAAGGTGCGTGGCAGCTGTTCGCATTGCTTTGGATTGTGGCGATAGGCGCGATTTGGGGCGCGATTCGCCTGACGCGGGCGCCGCGCCCGACGATCGCAGCCGCCGATAAAGGCGAATAGTCGCCGCCCTCGCCCTCTCCGCGGAGGATGGGCACGCCCTTCTCAGCTGTCGATCGCTTCCAGCCCCACCGCCAGCGCGCCGAGCGGCCCGGCCATCGCGCCGAGCCCCGGCGGCCCGAGCCGGTCGTCGAGCTCGCCGGCATAGCCGATCAGCGAGCCATAGCCGCCGAGGCTCTCGGCCAGCCGCGCGCGCAGCTTCTGGAAGAGATGCGCGCGCGCCGCGATCACGCCGCCGCCGATCGCGATCCGCTCGGGCGCTGCGGCAACCACCAGATTGTGGAGCAGCCCGCAGAGATCATGGACGAACAAATCCCATTCGCGCCCGTCCTGCGGCAATTCCTTGCCCGGGCAGCCGAAACGCTCGGCGAGCGCGGGGCCCGAGATCAGCCCCTCGACGCAATCGCCGTGGAAGCGGCACCAGCCGGGATAGGTGTCGCCGGCCGCGCGCGGGACGCGCATATGCCCCGCCTCGCCATGCGCAACGCCCTGCACCGGGCGGCCATTGGCAACCAGCCCCACACCGACGCCGGTGCCGATGGTGAGATAGGCGTGCGTCGCCAGCCCCCGCGCCGCGCCCCAGCGCCCCTCGGCGAGCGCCGCGCCGTTGACGTCGGTCTGGAAGCCGATCGGCTTGCCGTAGCGCCGCGCGAGCCGGCGGACGAGATCGGTGCCGGTCCAGCCCGGCTTGGTCGTCGCGGTGATCGCGCCATAATCGGGCGCGGCGGCGTCGAGCTGGAGCGGTCCGAAGCTGGCCACGCCGATCGCATCGAAATCCCAGCCGTCGAGCGTCGCCTCGATCGCCGCGAGGGTCGCGTCGGGATCGATGGTCGGGACGGTCTGTTGCGCGCGCACGTCCTCGGGCCCGCTGCCCAGCAACGCGATACATTTGGTGCCACCGAGTTCGATCCCGGCGATCAACGATCCCCTTGTGCCCATGCGTGCCTCGCTAGCCGAGTCGGGCAGGCGGGGAAAGCAGGAGGTTTCCGCAGGCGAAAACGCATCGTGCCATTGCCGAAACATGCCGGCGACCACATCTGCGGCGCAACCCCATCTCGCGGAGGTCCTCAATGCGCTACAACCAGCTCGGCCGCACCGGCCTGATCGTCTCCGAACTCTGCCTCGGGACGATGACCTTTGGCGGGCGCGACGGCATGTGGGGCGCGATCGGCCAACTCGAGCTCGACGATGCGGCGGCGCTGGTCAAAGCCGCGGTCGACGGCGGGATCAACTTCCTCGACACCGCCAATGTCTATGCCGAAGGCCGCTCGGAGCGGATTCTCGGCGAGTCGCTGCGGAAGCTCGGCATCAAGCGCGAGGAAGTGGTGATCGCGACCAAGGTGCTCGGGCGGATGCATCCCGGCCCCAACGGCGCCGGCGCCTCGCGCGGCCATATCCTCGATCAGGTCGAGGCGAGCCTCGCGCGGCTGCAGACCGATCATATCGACCTCTATCAGATCCACGGCTTCGACCCGGCGACGCCGATCGAGGAGACGCTTTACGCGCTCGACAGCCTCGTGCGGCGCGGGGTGGTCCGCTATATCGGGCTGTCCAACTGGGCGGCGTGGCAAGTGATGAAGGCGATAGGCATCGCCGAGGCGCGGCGTTATGCCCCGATCGCCTCGCTCCAGGCCTATTACACGCTCGCCGGCCGCGATCTCGAGCGCGAGGTGATCCCGATGCTCCGCTCCGAAGGCGTTGGGCTGATGGTGTGGAGCCCGCTCGCCGGCGGCTTCCTGTCGGGCAAATATAGCCGCGAGGGCGAAGGCGAGGGCCGGCGCGCCAATTTCGACTTCCCGCCGGTCGACAAGGACCGCGGCTATGGCGTGATCGACGTGCTGCGCGAATTGGGCGCGGCGAGGGGCCAATCGGTTGCGCAGCTCGCGCTGGGCTGGCTGCTCCACCAGCCGGCGGTGTCGAGCGTGATCGTCGGCGCGACGCGGCCCGACCAGCTCGCCGACAATCTCGGCGCGGTCGCGGTATCGTTCACCGCCGACGAGCTGGCGCGGCTCGACGATGCGAGCAAGCTGCCGGCGGAATATCCGGGCTGGATGCTCGAGCGGCAGGGCGGGTATCGCGGCGCGCCTTCGCCGCGGCGCTAGTCACGGCCAGCCCGTGGCCCTGCGCAAGCGGGAGCCCGGGCCTAGCCGTAGGTCACCACCAGCCGCTCGGCGAACGGGCCGCTCTTGCGCAGCTTGCCTTCCTTGCCGGCGGCGCGGCGCAGATTGGGTTGCCGGAGCAGCGGCTTGAGCATCAGGTGGAGCGTGGCGTGGTTGATGTGCCGCCCGAAGCATTCGTGCAGCCCGAAGCCGAAATGCATGTAATCGCTCGCCGGGCGATCGGGATCGAAGCGCTTGGGATCGGCGACGCGGCGCGGGTCCATCATCGCCGAGGCGAAGGCGGCGAGCACCTGCGCGCCGGCGGGAATCACCGTCGCATGCGACGTGCCGCGCCCGATCGTCCAGTCGGCCAGCGCGACGCGCGGTAGCCCCGGCGCGAGCGGATCGAAGCGCATCGCCTCGAACACATAGCCGCGCAGCCGGGCATCGTCGTCGGCGCGCGCCGCTGCCTGCGCCTCGGCGAGCACCTGCGGCCGGCGGAGCAATTGCTCCATCGCCTGCGGCACCACCATCGGCGGCTGCGGCGGCCCGCCGACGATGAACCCCATCAGCGAGGTGCGGATGAAATCGTCGCTATAGGCGGCGTCGCCGGCCTTTTGCAGCGCGAGGCAGCGCGCGAGCACATCGTCGTTGCCGGTATCAATGCGGCGACGGGCGATCTCGTTCTGGATGTGCATGCGCAGCGCCGGCGCGATCTCGTCGACTTCCTTGCGCAGCGCCGGATCATTGCCCTGATCGACGAACTGGAACTCGAACAACCGGGTGCCCCAGACGCGCAAATCGCCGCCGGGCGGATCGGGCACGCCGAGATAATCGCCGAGCATGGTGAAGGTGACGCGTCGCACCAACGTGTCGACCACGTCGATCCGGCCGCCGGCCTCGGCGACGATCTTCTCGGCCTGCGCCTCGGTCCGCGCGGCGAGCAGCGGCAGATCGTCGGCGCGGACCACCTTGCGCATCGCATCGGTGTCGTGGCGATATTCCGGGGTGTCGCCCATGCCGAGGAAGAAGGGCTGATCGCCCATGATCACATCGAGATGCGGCTTGTAGACCACCCCGAACACCGGATCGGTGGCGAACACCTCGCGCACATCGTCGTAGCGCGAGGTGAGATAGTTGGTCTTGCCCATCTTCATCACCGGCTTCCAGCGCCGGAGAAAGGCGAAGAAATACGGCATCAGCGCGAACACCATGCGCTGCGCCCAGGCCTTGAATCCCGTGGGGCCGGGGCGGAGCACGTCGCGGGAGGTGAGCGCGCTCATAGCGACGCCAGATACCGGATCGCCGGCATGCTCGGGAGGAAGAAATATTCGCCGCCCGCCATCTGGACGAAGGTGTCGACCTCGATGATCCGGCGCAGCGGCTTCTCGGGGATGGTCAGCATCCCCCGCGGCCCGAGCAACGGATCGGTCTCGTCATAGAGGAAGGCGAAGTTGGGGTTGAGCATCCACGTCTGCTGGACAAACTCGAACTGACGCGTGATGTCGGTGTTGAGGCAGATGAACAGCAGCCCGCGGTCCTTGCCGTCGTCGGTCTGCGGGTCCGCGATCGTCGGCCCATATTTGCGCCCGCGGCGCAGGATGCGGTGGTTGTTCGCCGCATCGAGCAGCGTCTGCTTGTCGCTCGGCTTGGGCGCGAGCCCGTCGCGCGGATTGCCGCGGCGGACATGGCTTCCCAGCGGACAGCCGAGCCCGAGCCGATCGCGATCATAGAACAGGAAATCGTTGTCGGGCTGGTTGTACTTGTCGACCGGCAGCACCCCGGTGGGGTTGACCGGGCAGAGCAGGTTGCCGTCGAGATCGCGCCCGATCACCCGGGTGGCGAGCCAGTGCGCGTCGATATGCCCCGAATGCTCGGGATCGCGCTTGTTGATCCGTTCGGCGGCCTCGCCCATCGATTTCCAGAAGGCGGCGACGTTCTGCTTCAATTCGCGCACGACCATGTAGCTGCCGTCGAGCCCGAGATCGAGAAAGCCCTCGCCGCGCGCATGCGCGGGAAGGCCCGCCGCGCGCCCCTCGGGCGTGTCGATCACCACCGGGCCGAGCGCGACTTCGTGATGGCCGTTGACATGCCCCATCAGCACCTCGCCGAGCGGCACCCCGTTCCACGGATCCTGCGGATAGTCCGCGCCGCCCTTGACGGTGACCACGCCCGGCTCGAACGGCGCCGGCTGCGACACGCCATCGGCAAAGCCGAAATGCTCGCGCGCGATGCCGCGTTCGTCGGGACGCAGATCGAGCGGGAGATCATGGACGATCTTCACATTGTGCGGCGCGAGCGCGTCGCCCACCGCGCGGCACCACGCCTCGGCCGATTCCTCGTCCTTCTCGTAGAGCAGCAGCAGCGCGTGGACGGTGATCGGCGTGACGATATGCTCCTCGACCACCTTCTCCTCATCGTCGAAGGCGCGCGCCTCGCTGTCGACCGCAGCATTGTCGAGCGGGGTGTTGCCGCTCCATTTGGGTCCGCCCTCGATCACCGTGCCGAGCCATTTGCCCTCGCGCCGATCGCCGAGCCGGCGCAGCCGGTCCTCCTGGAACATGCCTTCCTTGAACGGGCGATCGAACGAGGCGAGCGTGTTGGCGTTGAGCCCCATTTTGCGCAGCCCCTCCCAGGTGAAGCCGAGCCCCGCGGCCCGCGCCTCCCTGCCATCGGCATCGCTGATCGGCGCGATCGCCTGCAGCGCCGCGAGCCACGCGCCGCCACCCTTTTTGGGGGCCTTGTCCCAGCAGAATTGCAGGAACAGCGAGCGGCCGGTGGGCAGCGTCGCAAAGCCGCTCACCACCATGCCCTGGGTCAGCGTGTCGTGCGGCGGCGCAAGCTTCCAGCTCGGCGGGCCCTTTTGCGGTGCGGCGCTCACAGGTCGTTGATCCACAAGGCGGCGTCCTTGTCCGAGAGGGTTCGCTTGCGGAGCCCGATCGCGATGCGGAAATTCCGCTCGATCTGCTCGGCGGTGAGATTCTTGTAGGCCGAGTACCAGAAGCGGCTGACCGACATCGAATGCCGGGCCCATTCCTTGAACTGGCGGCCATGGCTGGCGCCGTCCTTGACGAGGAAGCGGGTGGGCGGGAAGCCGACGCCGCAGCACCACGCCAGCGTGAGCCCGGCATGCGCCTTCTCGATGAAATCATCGAGATAGCTCTCCCAGGTCTGGTCGAAGTTCGAGAAGAACATCAGCCGGCTCTTGTTGTTGACCATCGCCCAATGGGCGAAATGGATCGTGCGCATCGAGCCGAGATAGCCCTGACGCGCGACGATCCGCAGCACCAGGCCGAGCCCGAGATGGCCCGCGCGGATCAGGATCATGCGCAGGATGCCCGGCTTGATCAGCACGATCGAGCCCATGTGGTTCTGCGGGATCCAGTCCTCGCGCCGCGCCATCTCGCGCAGCATCTTCGGATCGACCGGCGGCGCATCCTGCGAGGCGTCGCCGCGCTCGAGCACGCGCAGCCAGAACACGATGCCGGCGACCGTCACCGGCACGCAGGCGAGCCCCCAGAGCAGCCAGGTGATCATGCCGTGCCACGCCGCGTCGAAGCTGCGCGCCGTGAACAGCATCGAGATCGGCGTGCCGATCGCCACCGCGATCACCAGATAGCCGAGCACGAACAGCACCAGCGGCAGCAATTGCTGGAAGAACAATTTGAGGAAGCTGAACCGCGTCGCCACCCCGGTTCCGGGCAACGCCACGCCGATCTTGCCGAGCATCGCCGCGAAACCGAGAAAGGCCACGGCGAGCAGGATGAAATAGCGATCGGTCGGCATGATCAGGCTGAGGATCAGCCCGGGGATCGACAGCGCGAACACCGCCGCGATGACGAAGCCGATCAGCCGCGCCCAATCGGCGATGTTGTCGGCCAGCGGGATACGCTTCGGCGCGGAGTGGTCGAGCCAGCCGAAGCCGGGCAGCAGCGCGGCGCGCAGCTTGGCGTGGATTTGGCTCGGGCTGAGCACGCGATACGGATTGGGCCCGTCGACATTGGCGCAGCGCAGCTCGACGCGGGTCGCCTCGAACAATGCATGCTCGGCGAGGATGCGATCGCGCGTCATCCCGCGATTGCCGTGATGATAGACGGTCGGCGTCAGCGCGCGCCGCTCGAGATAGGGCGCGATCGGCGCGCGCGCGTTCGCCGCGACGATCGAATCGAACAGCGGCCCGTCATTGTCGAGCGGTCGCTTGCAGCAGCGCAGCATCAGCCGCAGATCGGGCCCGATCGCCGATTCGAGCTGCGCCCAGAACGGCCCGCGGGCGCCGTCGAAATTCGCCTCGATCACGAACAGCGGATCATAGTCGAACCCCGGGAACACGCTCAGCGACATGAAGTGCAGCGCCGGCACGCGGGTCAGGAAGTCGGCGAACGGCCCCTCGCCTCCCGACGGATCGGTGCTGCGCCGGTTGCGCAGCCGGTCGAGCAGCGACGACAGGTGATCGTAGCTCTCCGGCTTTACCTCGAGCGCCACGGACAAAGTGGTTTGTCGCATGCCTCTCCCCCTTACGCGCGCAGCCGCCGCCCCTGGCGAACCGCGAGTCGCGAGAGAATGTCACACAGCCGAAAAGACAAAGATAGGATAGAACCGACGTGTCACGAGGTAATCACGACGAGCGCGCAAGATGCGTTGCCCATGAAATCAAACACTTGGCGCGACGCCCACGAAACAATCGAGGCAAATGATTGGGTAACCGCGTTTGCGCGGCCTAGCCGAACGTGGTGTCGAGGAACATCATCGCGGCGAGTCCGATCATCAGCCCGGTGCTCACCTTGCCCCCGCCGTTGATCCGCGCATGCGCGTCGGGGATGATGTCCGACGCGACGACATAGATCATCGCGCCCGCGGCGAGCCCCAGCCCCCACGGCAGGAACGCCTGCGCCAGCGTGACGATGCTCACCCCGATCAGCCCCGCCACCGGTTCGACCAGCCCAGAGGCGGTGGCGATCAGCACCGCCGGGCCGCGCGCATAGCCGATCGAGATCAGCGCGACCGCGACCGCGAGCCCTTCGGGGATGTTCTGCAGCCCGATGCCCAGCGCGGTGACCCGGCCGGCATCGAAATCGCCGCCGCCGAAGCTCACCCCCACCGCCATGCCCTCGGGGAAATTGTGCAGCGTGATCGCCGCGACGAACAGCCAGATCCGCCGCACCGACACGCTCGCCGCGGCGATCCCCGGCGGCCCGAGCCCGAGCTTGTCGAGCGGCGGCACCCAATCGTTGAGCCGTGCGATGATGAAGGCGCCGAGCAGCACCGCGGCGACGACGGTGATCGACGCGCCGGCCGCGCTCGCGCCCTGCTGCTTGGCGACGTCGATCGCGGGCAGGATCAGCGAGAAGAAGCTCGCCGCGAGCATCACCCCCGCGGCGAAGCCGAGCAGCAGATTCTGCTGCTCGTCGCTCGGTCGGCGCAGGAACAGCGCGGGCAAGGCACCCAGCCCGGTGGCCATGCCCGCGCACAGGCTGCCCAGCGCTCCGGCGGCGACGATCTCGTTCACGGCGTCTGCACCAATGGTCTGGACCTCCCCGGCGCGCGACGCACCGGCGCGCATTTCAGCAACCCCTGCCCGTTTCGGCAAGTTCCCTGCCGGGCGGGGCGAAAACGAAAAAGGGCCGCGGCGGGATTTCCGCCGCGGCCCTTCGCCTCCCCCCGGAGCGGATCAGAATTTGACTTCGACGCCCACCGTGAAGCTGCGGCCGCGCGGATCCGCCACACGCGGCTCCCACGAGCCACCGGCGCCGGTGTTGCCGTCATAGGTGATCGCGAAGGGCGGATCGGTATCGAACAGGTTCCGCACGCCCATGGTCAGCTTGTAGTTGGGCGACAGGCCCGTGTAGCTCGCCGACAGGTTGTAGATGATATAGTCCTTCACGAACGCGTTATATTCGGGGCGAGTGATCGCGCCCGAGGCGATGCCGGGCAGCGCGCCGTTCCTGTAGCCCTTGCGGAAGAGCTGGCTCAGCGACAGGCTGATATCGTCGTTCGAGTAGCTGATGAAGGCGTTGTGCTTCCAGCGCACGCCGAGATCGCCGGCAAAGCTGAACACGCCGATCAGGCTCGGGCCATATTGCGCGGTCGGCGTCAGCTTCTCGCGCTTCTTGAGCAGCAGCGTGCCGTCGAGGCCCGCCATGATCCGGCTGTTCTCGCTGAATTCGACGCCGCCGCGCAGTGAAACCTCAAGCCCCTGGGTGCGGCGCGAGCCGGCGTTTATCCAGCGCTGGTCGATGATCTCGATTGGCGTGCCCGCGCCGCCCGGCCGAAAGAAGCGCTCGGGGAACAGCGCGGCATTCTCGATCAGCTGGCGCAGCGTGAGCGTCTGGATCGTGTTGTCCACCGCGATCGACCAGAAATCGACCGAGGCGCTGAACAGTCGCGCCGGCTGGATCACGACGCCGACGCTGAACTGCTTCGCGGTCTCGGGCCCGAGTTCGCGATTGCCGCCGGTGGCGATTTCCGGGCGGATGAACGCGCAGGCCGGATTGGTCAGATTGGGCACACCGCCGGGACAGGCGACCGGATCGGCGAGATCGCTACCCGAATAGGGCGACAGCGTCACGCCGTTGAAGATCTGGTTGAACGAGGGCACGCGGAAGCCGGTATTGTACGATCCGCGGAACATTATCTGCTCGATCGGCCGATATTTGACCGACACCTTCGGATTGGTCGTCGATCCAAACAGCGTATAATCGTCGATACGCACCGCGCCGGTGATCTCGAAGCCGGGGAACAGCGGCACCAGCACTTCGGCATAGGCAGCCTTCACCGTGCGGTTCTTTGGGGTCAGCGCGTTGACGTTGTCGAACGCCGCGAGGAAGATCACCGGCGCAGTCGCCGCCGCGGCGTCGGATCCGTTGAACGAATAGGTCTCCTTGCGCACGTCGAGGCCCGCCGCCATCTGGACGTCGCCGCCCCAGACCGGGAAGAGCGAGCCCGAGATCGAGACGTCGAACTGCTTCACTTCATACTGGCCCCCATACAGCGTGGCGCCATAGGCCGAGACCGATTCGAGCGCGGCGAGGCCCTCGGCAGTCTGGGTGGTGCTGAACGGATTGATCAGGCCGCTGTTCATCAAGCCGACCAGACCGCGCGGGACCTGGCCGTTGATCAGCGCCGCGCCGGCGACCGCCGGGGCATTGGGATCGAAATCGCCATTGCCCAGCGTGCCGCGATAATAATAGCCGGTGCCGAGCACCGATGCGGACTCGCTCTTCGCATAGGATGCGCCAGCGCGATAATCCCAGTCGCCCACGCCGAACATCGGGCCCTCGACGCCGAAGGCGGCACGGAAGGTCTTGGTCTCGGTCACATATTCGCGCGTGCCGCAGGCGATGCAGCGCCAGCGATAGGCGATCGGCCGGCCATAGCGCCCGTCGAGCGCGGCCGCCTGCGCCGGGAATGCCGCGCGGATCGCATTGAACACGCTGTTGTACGTCGTCGCGGTCATGCTGTTGAGCGGATAGGCGATCGCGAGGTTGGTGGTGTTGGCAGTGAGCTGCGCGTTCGAGAAGCGCTTGGCCGAGGTCGCGTCCGATCCGGTGACCTCGAGCGACATCTGATGCCCCTCGCCGAGATTGACCACGCCGCGGCCATAATAGGTCAGCGTGTTGATCGGCTGCTGGAGCACAGCGGCGCGGCCGGTGTCCCACGCGCAGGCATAATAAGCCGTCGGCGCGTTCCACAGGACCTCGTCATACGGCAGCCCGCCGTCCATCGATTCGCAGCCGGCGCCGCCGGGCAGATCGAGAATGTTGATCCCGCCCGCCGCGGCGTTGGCATTGTTGGGCGCGGTCAACGTCAGCCCGGTGAGCAACGTCCCGTTCTGCGTGATGCTGTTCGGCCGCGTGTTGGCGCCGATGTTGAACGCCGTCGCAATCGGCGTGCCGCGGGTGTCGATCGTGAGGCCGCGTTCGGGCTGATAGCCGTTGACGAAGGGGCGATCCTCGCCGCGCAGCGCCCGGTTCCAGCTATAGGCGACCGCGCCCATCACGTTGAAGCCGTCCTTGTCGAGATCGCCATAGCCGGCGATGCCCGAGAGCCGGTAGATGTTGCCGCCGCCGGCTTCGGTGACGTCGGTGAAGCCCTGCAGGCCGAGGCCCTGATAGTCCTTGCGGGTGATGAAGTTGATCACGCCGCCGACCGCGTCGGTGCCGTAAATCGCCGAGGCGCCGTCCTTGAGCACTTCGACGCGCTCGATCGCCGCGAACGGGATCTGGTTGACGTCGACCGCACCGCCGGTGAGGCCGTGCGCGGCGACGCGGCGGCCGTTGAGCAGCACCAGCGTCGCGGCGCTGCCCTGGCCGCGCAGGTTCGCCGCAGAGAGGCCGTTGGTGCCGCGCTGCGCGCCCGAGGTGACGTCGGCGTTCGAGGCGAGATTGTCCGCGCCGGTGCCGTTCGTGCTCAGGAACATGATCAGCTGCTCGGGGCTGCTGATCCCGTTGCGCGAGATTTCCTGGTTGGTGATGATCTGCAGCGGCAGCGCCGAATTGTTCGGATTCTGGCGAATGCGCGAGCCGGTGATGAGGACTTCCTGCTCGCGCCCGCCGCGATCCCGGCCGTCTTCCTGATCGGCATCGGACACCGGCACCGCTGCGCCGGTGGGCGTCGCCGCCTCGGCGGTCGACTGGTCGGAGGTCTGCGCAGCAGCCGGCGTCACCGCCAGCGCGGCAAATGCCGTCCCCGAGACCAGCAAAGTCCTGAACGCCGTGAATCCAGCCATGTGATGTGCCCCCGTTGCCCCGCCTGCCCACGGCCGAGCCTGACCATTAAGTAACAGGAATGTTTCGCCCCGTCATAGTTTCTGTTCAGAAAGTCATAGCCCAACGGCATGTTTCACCGAAGAATTGTGTCGTTGTTGCAACACCTTCGGCATTGACTGGTGCGGGCCGCCGGGCGAGCCTGCCGGCTGGATCACGGTTCGGCGGGAAACGCATCATGACGCAGCATCGGCGGCACCATCGGTCGGCATCCGCGCTTGACTGAGACGACGGCTGCCGGCGCGAGCGGCATTCCCGGCGGCTTCCCCCGCATGGCGCTGTACGTGCTGCTCGGCTTCTCGGCCGGGCTGCCTTTCTACATGTTCTCGACCGTGCTCAGCGTGCGGCTCGCCGATCACGGCGTCGCGCTCGCGATCATCGGCTTCTTCGCCTGGGTGCAATTGCTGCCCACCTTCAAATTCCTTTGGGCGCCGTTGCTCGATCGCTACGACGTGCCCGGCTTCGCGCGCTTCTTCGGCAAGCGGCGTGGCTGGATCCTGCTGTCGCAGCTCGGCATCTTCACCTCGATGCTGGCGATGGCGCTGTTCCATAGCGACGCCAGCCTGCCGCTCACCGCGCTGCTCGCGGTGCTGCTCGCCTTCTGGACCACCACGCTCGAGGTCGCCGCCGATGCGTGGCGCATCGAGCTCGCCCCGACCCCCGGCGAGCAGGGGCCGATCGCGGCGTCGAACCTGTGGGGCTATCGCACCGCGATGGTCGCGGCGGGCAGCGGCGCGCTGCTCTTCGCCGATGCCGCGGGCAGCGTCGCGCCGATGCTGCGCAGCATCGGCATCGCGCCGGGCTGGCAGGCTTCGTACCTGCTGATCGCCGCCGGCGCCGCGGTGCCGCTGCCGATCCTCGCGCTGCTGCCGCGCCAGCCCGGCTGCGGCGGCGAACGCGCGGTGGCGCTGGCCACCGGGCTCGCCGCGAGCGCAGCGATCCTGCTCGCCTTCGCCGCGGCGACCGCGGCGATCGGCTGGCTGCTGCTGAGCGCCGCGGCCGCCAGCGGGATCAACTCGAAGACCGATGTGACCACCCCGGTGCTGGTGATCGCGATGGCCCCTTTCGTGATCATGGCGCTGCTGACGCCGTGGATCCGCAAGCTCGCGCCCGATTCGGGTCCGCGCAGCTCGGCGGCGATCGGGCCCTATATCGATTTCTTCTGGCGCTACGGTTTCATGGCGATCGCCGTGCTCGCCTTCGTCTCGGTCTATCGGATGGGCGACGTCCTCGCGCTGGTGCTGTCCAAGCCGATGATCCTGAGCCTCGGCTATACCAAGACGCAGATCGGCTGGGCCGACGGCGCGGTGGCGCTGATCGCGAGCATCGTCGGCGTCGGGCTGGGCGGCTGGATGGTGACGCGGTGGCGCTGGGGCGTGACGCTGACCGCGGGCGCGATCTTCGCGGCGATCGGCAATTTCGGCTTCGTCTGGCTGGCGCACCAGCCGGTGAACCAGAACACGCTGTATCTTGCCACCGCGGCCGACCAGTTCGGCAACGGCATGGCGGGGGCGGTGTTCGTCGTCTACCTGTCGATGCTGTGCAACCCGCGCTACCCGGGCGCGCAATATGCGTTCCTGTCGGGCTTCGCGTTCATGCTGTCGCGGCTGCTCGCCGGGGCCGGCGGGCAGCTCGTCGAGCGGCTCGATGCCGCCGGCTATAACGGCTTCGACCTGTTCTTCCTCGGCTCGGGCGTGGTGAGCCTCGCGGCGCTGCTGTTCCTGCCGCTGCTCGCACGGGCGCAGCCGCGCGCGGACGACCGGGCATGATCGCGGCGTTCGCGCCCGCCGCAGCCGCGGTCGCCGACGGGCGCATCCCCGGCGCGACGCTCGGCATCGTCGCCGCCGACGGCCGCCGCTGGGTGCATCATGCCGGCAAGGCCGCGCTCGTGCCCGAGCCGGAGGATCTGACCGAGGACCATTGGTTCGATCTCGCCTCGGTCTCGAAGGTGATCGCCACCACGACGATGATCCTGCGGCTCGCCGATTTGGGAAAGCTCGATCTCGACGCGCCGCTGACCAGCGCGATCCCCGATCTGCGCCAATACGACGTCGCCAACGCCGCCGAGAGGAAGCTGACGTTCCGCGACTGCCTTGCCCATCGGACCTTCTTCCCCGCGGTCGAGCCGATCTACACCTATGGCGACGATCCGGCGCGGCTGCGCGCCTTCGTGCTCCAGCGCGAATGGCGCCACGGTCCGCCGGCCTATTCGGACATCAACTTCCTGCTGCTCGGCATCGCGATCGAGCGGATCACCGGGCAGCCGCTGGGCGCATGGAGCCTGGACGAGGGCCTGAGCTTCGGCCCGCCCCCCGGCCCCGCGGTCGCCACCGAGGCGTGCAGCTGGCGCGGGCGGGTGCTCAAGGGCGAGGTGCACGACGAGAATTGCTTCGCGATGGGCGGGCAAACCGGCCATGCCGGGCTGTTCGGCACCGCCGCCGGCGTGCTCGGTTTCGCGCAGGGGCTGCTCGACGGCAGCGGGGCGAGCCCGGCGATGCTGGAGGCGATCCGCACCCCGCAATATGACCACCGCACCTGCGGCTGGGAGCGTAAGTTCGCAGGCTGGTCGGGCGGGCAGGCCTGCTCGGACGCGACGATCGGCCATACCGGCTTCACCGGCACCGGGCTGTGGATCGATTTCGACCGCGGGCTCGCCTGGACCTTGCTCACCAACCGCGTCCATCCGACCCGGCATCGCGACAGCGGCATCTTCCAGCTGCGACCGGAGACGGGCGATGCCGTGATCGCGGCGTGGGATCAGGGCGCCTGACGCTCGATCGCGTCGACCAGATCCTTGGTTTCCTTGAGCCCGAGATGGGTCGCGTCGCGCGCCAGCTTGATCGCGTCGATCTTGCGGCCCGCCGCCAGCAGCGCGCGGACCTGTTGCTCGACGTCTTCGGGCAAGGTGCCGGCCGGCAGCGTCGCGGGCGGGAAGCGCGCGGCCGGCATCGGACGGTTGGCGCGATAGCTGCCCGGCGCACCGCCCATGAGCGGATCGCGTTTGCGGCCCGAACGCAGCGCCATCGCGGCGAGCACGAGGATCAGCAGCGCGGCTGCGATCAGGACGGGAAGCGGCACGAACATGGCAGCTATGCTAGTTCGCCTCCGCGATCAGCACCAGCGCCGCGTCCATGAACTTCGTCGCACCCGCGTCCGCCGGCACGTCGTTGGCGAAGGCCGAGAAGGTCAGCGTCTTGCCGCTTTTCGCGATCAGATAGCCCGACAGCGCGTTGGTCGCGTTGAGCGTGCCGGTCTTGGCGAAGAGCCTGCCCTCGAGCGCGGTGCCCTTGAAGCGCCGCCTCAGCGTGCCGTCGACTCCCGCCACCGGCAGCGAGGCGCGCCATGCCGCGCCCCAAGGCTGGGCGGCGATCCAGCGCAGCATCTTGACCGCGCCGCGCGGGGCGACGCGGTTGTAGCTCGACATGCCCGATCCGTCGGACAGGTCCCACGCGGTGCGCGGCACCCCCGCCGTCTCGAGCATCGTACGGACCTCGGCGACGCCGTCGGCGATCGAGCCCGTGCCCCGGCGCAGCCCGGTACGGCGCAGCAGCAGCTCGGCGTGGAGATTCTGGCTGACCTTGTTGATGATCACCACGTCCTCGGCGAGCGGCGACGGGGTTAGCTTCGCGAGCGCCGGCTGCACCGGGGGCCGCGCGGCGGGCGCGCCTGCGCGGTTGCGCGGATCGTCCTCCGGCATCAGCGGCCGGTGCCGCGCCGACACCGCGCCGGTCACCTTGACGCCCCGCGCCGCGAGCAGGCCCTTGAGCCGCCACGCGGCATAATGCGCCGGGTCGTCGATCCCGACGCTCTCCGGATCGGGCTTCGCGTCGACGCCGATCGTGCCGGTCAGCCGCAGCAATGTGCTGTTCGGCGCGCGGTCATAGCCGATCTTGCGCTCGGCGCCGGGCACGGTGACGGTGCGATTGTCGACGGTGAAATAGGGCAGCGGCAATGCCACCTTCGCCGGCGCGCCGACCGCGCCGGGGGTGACTTCGACCACCAGCTCGTTGTCGTCGAGCGTGAGCGCCGAGATGCCGGTGCCGGAGCTGCTCGGAATGTTGTTCCAGCTCATCCCCGGGCTCCAGCGCTGATCGGGAAAGCGCGTATCGTCGCCGATAATGTTGCGCACCTGCCGCGTCTTCGCCGCCACGGCGTCGGCGAGCATCGCGAGGCAATCGACCTTGCAATCGTCGGCGCTCGACAGCCGCGCATCGCCATTGCCCTCGAGGACCAGGTCCTGCCCCTCGAGGCGCACCGCCGCGCCGCCCGCGGCATCGGGCTGGTCGAGCCCGGGCAGCGAGGCATAGGCCGCGGCGGTGGTGAACATCTTGGTGTTCGACGCCGGAATGAAGCGCCCGTCGGGATTGACCGCGACGATCTCGCGGCCTTCCCCGTCGGTCACGACCAGCCCGAAGCGGGTGCCGGTCGCGGCCTCGGCGAGGGTGGTCTCGACCTTTTGCTGCAGGCTCTGCGCGGCGGCGGGGCTGGCGGCGGCGAGGAGAAGCGGGAGCAGGAGCGATCGTTGCATGTCCGAAAGCCTAGAGCCAAACCGCCGCCGCGCAAACGCCCAGCGCGGGGCGGGGCATAACCGGCGGGTATCGCATCCGCGCCGTGCGCCGGCGCCGGGGCCGAGATCGCGGCTTTCGCCCGGGTGACGCTGACCCTAGGGTGTTCCCGATGCGCGCCGCCCCCGAGCTTTTCCTCCACGCCCAAAACCTCGCCCGCACGGGCCGCCTTGACGAGGCGCGCGCGGCCTATGCGCGCAGCCTCGACGCGCATCCCGATTTCCTTCCCGGCTATCTCGCGCTGAGCGGACTCGCCGCGCATCTGGGCGATGCCGCCGCCGCGATCGCGGTGTTGCGCGCCGCGCTCGCCCGCGCCGAGGGCAATGCCGCCGCGCGCCACGCGATCCGGCGGCCGCTCGCCGGGTTGCTCGCATCGCTGCGGCCAACGGCATGGGATGCCCGCCTCGCCGCCGATCTGCGCGCCTGCCTCGCCGACGAGCAGCTCGACCCCCAGCCGCTCGCGGGAGTCACCGCGGCGCTGTTGCGTCATGCCGATGCCGCCGACCCGCTCTGGCCGATCTTCCTGACGCGCTGCATCAACACCGATCCCGCGATCGAGGCGCGGCTCGTCGTGCTGCGCGATGCGCGGATCGGCGCAGGCGACGCCCATGATCCGCTGGTGCCGGCGCTGGCGTGCCAGGCCCATGCCAATCAATATGTCTGGCCCGCGCCCGAAGCGGCGCCGGACGGGCTGCTGCGCGCGCTCGTCGCGCCGCCATCCGAACTGCCCGACGATCCCGCCTGGCAGCCGCTCGCCCGGCATTTGGAGGATAGCGTGATCGAGCTTGGGCTCGCCGCCGCGATCCCGAGCTTCTCGGACCCGGCCGCGGACGTCTCGATCAAGGTTCGTCGGCAATATGAGGCGCATCCCTATCCGCGCTGGCAGGCGCCGCCCGCATCGCGCCGCACCGATTTCGCCGCGCATCTCGCCGCCTTGCCCGGGATCGATCGCGCCGCGCTGCCGCCCGCGCCGCTGCGGCTGCTCGTCGCCGGTTGCGGCACCGGCTTCGAGGCGATCGACATGGCGCGGATCGACGCCAGCCTTTCGGTCACCGCAGTCGATCTCAGCCGTGCCAGCCTCGCCTTCGCGCAGCGCAAGGCCGATGCGCTGGGCATCGCCAATATCCGCTTCGTGCAGGGCGACATCCTCGCGCTCGATCGCCTCGGCGAGACGTTCGACGTCGCGACCAGCACCGGCGTGCTCCACCACATGGCCGATCCCGATGCCGGCCTCGCCAGCATCGTCGGCGTGCTCCGGCGCGGCGGCGTCGTCCGCCTCGCGCTCTACAGCCACCGCGCCCGCGCCCCGGTCCGCGCCGCGCATGCCCGGATCGCCGAACGCGGCTGGCAGGCGGACGCGGATGGCATCCGCGCCTTCCGCGCGCACATCCTGTCGCTACCCGCCGACGATCCGCTCGCGGTGCTGCGCGAGAGCGACGATTTCTACAGCCTCAGCGGCTGCCGCGACCTCGTCTTCCACGCGCACGAGCGGCACTATCGCTGGCCCGAGATCGCCGCGCTGATCGCGGGGGCGGGGCTGCGGCTGATCGGGCTCGACGCTTCGCCCGAGGCGATAACGCGCTTCGGTGCGATGCACGGCGCCGCGGCCGATGTGCGCGATCTCGCGCTTTGGGCCGCGCTGGAGGCGGAACACCCCTTCCTGTTCGCCGGAATGATCGCCTTGTGGTGCCAGAAGCTCTGAAAAATCCTCCCTCGCGAAGCGGGGGAGGATCAGCTAGGCGTAGTCGCTGGCGCGATAGACTTCCTCGTCGAGCTCGCCCTCCCAGCGCGCCACCGTGGTGGCGACGGTCAGGTTGGCGCTCGCGCTCGGCACGGTGCGGGTCATGTCGAGCAGTCGGTCGAAGGGCAGCACGAAGCCGACCACCAGCGCCGTCTGCTCGGGCGGGACGCCGACCGCCGAGAGCACCGCGGCGAGCATGAACAGCGACGCCGAGGGCACCGGCGCCGTGCCGAACGCGGCGAGCGCGCCGGTCAGCAGCACCACGCCATAGACTTGCGGCGTCAGCGGCGTGCCGAACGCCTGCAGCGCGAACATCGAGAGCAACCCGACATACATCGCGGTGCCGTCCTTTCCGATGCTCGCGCCGAGCGGCAGCACCGTCGAGAAGACCGGCCGCGCGATGCCGAGATTCTTTTCCGCCACGCGCATCGCCACCGGCAGCGTCGCCGAGCTCGAAGCGGTCGAGAAGGCGACGACCAGCGCGTCGACGATGCCGCGGAAGAAGGGCAGCAACGGCAATTTGGCGAGCAGCCTGAGGATCAGGCTGTGCACCACGACGATCTGGATCAGCGAGCCGAGCACCACCGCCAGCGCCAGCCAGCCGACATTGACGAACACCGCCGCGCCGTTCGCCGCCACCGCGTTGGCGATCAGCGCGAACACGCCAAACGGCGTCGCCTCCATCACGATCCCGACCACCTTGAGCAGCACCGCCGACGTCGATTGCAGTAGCGCCGCGAAGGGCTTGCCGGGCTCGCCCGCCACCACCGTGCCGACCCCGACGAGGATCGCGACGAAGATCAGGGCGAGCATGTCGCCCTTGGCGAGCGCTTCGAAGATGTTGAGCGGGATGATCCCGATCAGCTGCTGATAGGGCGTCACCGGATCGCCTAGCGCATGCGCGGTCGCGGTGCCGAGCGGCGCGCCGATGCCGGGCTGGACCAGCGCTGCGACCAGCATCCCGACCGACACGGCGACCGCGGTGGTCAGCGCGAACAGCCCGATCGTCCGCCCGCCGAGCCCGCCGAGGCGCTTCGGATCGGCGAGCGCGGTGATCCCCGCCGCGATCGTCACCAGCACGATCGGCGCGACCAGCATCCGGATCGCGCGGACGAAGAGATCGCCCATGAACTGGACGTACGGCGTGCCTTGCGGCCAGACGAGCGCGAAGACGAGGCCCAGCGCCAGCGCGCCGAGCACGCGCTTCCACAGCGCGATGGCGAACCAGGCTTTCAGCATTCGGCGATCCGGATTTTTTGTTCACGCGGAGACGCGGAGACGCGGAGAAAAAAAGAATTGTTCGCGCAGAGGCGCAGAGGACGCGGAGGGGTTTCGCCCGACGCGAGGCGTCTTGCTTTCCTTCTGAGCGATTGAAGGCTGCTTTCGCCGCAGGGCCCAGTCTCTGCGCTCTCTGCGTCTCTGCGCGAACGAAAAAACTCCGCACCTCCGCGTCTCCGCGTGAGCCAGATAGCCATCACCGGCACGTCCCCGCGGTGGGCATGTGCGCCAGCGCGCGCCCGGCGGCCTTGCCGGTCAGCGCGCCGTGATCGAGCGCGACGACGCCGTTGACCACCACCGTCCGCACACCCTGCGCGAGCAGGGTCGGCTGCTCGTACGTGGCCCGCGCCGCATAGCTTGCGGGATCGAACACCACGACGTCGGCGAACGCCCCCCGCTGCAAATGCCCGCGCCCCGCGAGCCCGAAGGTGTCGGCGGTCAGCGCCGAGCTGCGTTCGATGAACTGGCGCAGCGTGATCACGCGATCGATCCTGGTGTATTTGTCGTACTTGCGCGCGAAGCTGCCATAGACGCGGGGGTGGCCGCCCGAGGCGTCCGAGCTGGTCATCACCCAGGGCTGCCGCATGAATTTGGCGATATCGGCCTCGCTCTGATTGAACGACACCACGCCCGGATCGCCGATGCGGATCACGCTGATCGCCGCGGTCACCGGATCCTGCCCCAGCTCCTTCGCGACGTCGGCAAGCGTGCGATTGGCGTATTTGCCCTCGACGATCAGCAGCTTGTCCGCGCCGCCGCGCTTGCGCAGATTCTCGGTGATCCCGGCGCGGAGCTTCGCGGCGAGCGCCGGATCGTCGAAGCGCCCGAGCAGCGCCGGGCGGCCGCCATCCTGCGCCCAGAGCGGCATCAGCGAGGCGACGAGGCTCGTCCCCGAAGCCGACCAGGGATATTGATCGGCGGTCACGTTCTGCCCTGCCCGCCGCGCGGCCTCGATCTTGGCGATGATCGCCGGGGCCTGACCCTGCACGTCGACGCCGAGCGCCTTGATATGGCTGATATGCGCCGGCAGGCCGCCCTGCCTGCCGATCGCGATCGCTTCGTCGATCGCCGCGGCGAGCCCGACGGTGTAGGAGGATTCGTCGCGGATATGGCTGTCGTACACGCCGCCGCGCTTCCCCGCCTCGCGCGCGAGCGCCACCACTTCGTCGGTCTTCGCGAAGCTCTGCGGCGCGTAGAACAGGCCAGTCGAGAGCCCGAGCGCGCCCTCGCACATTGCGCTCGCGACCAGCGTCTTCATCTGCGCCAGCTCGGCGCCGGACGGCGCGCGATCGGCCTCGCCCACCACTTTCTCGCGCACCGCGCCGAAGCCGACATAGGCGGCGTAGTTGATACCCACCGGCCTGCTCGCCGCGCTGCCCAACACATGCGCGACATCGGGACTGCCGCCGCCGTCATTGCCGATGAACGCCGTCGTCACGCCCTGCATCAGGAACGCCGGCACCAGCCGCTTCTGCGCGTCGTCCGAAGCGAGATCGCCGCCCATATGGGTATGCGGATCGATGAAGCCCGGCGCGACGATCATGCCGCTGGCGTCGATCACCCGCGCGGCGTCCACATCGGCATGACGGCGCACCGCGACGATCCGGTCGCCGGTGATCGCGACGTCGCCGACGAACGGTTCTGCCGAGCCCGTGTAGATCGTGCCCCCGCGGATCAGCAGATCGACCTTCTGCGGCGCGGGCGATGCCGCCCCCAGCGACAAGGTCGCGATCCCGAGCAGCAGCGCGACCTTCATAGCGTTCCCCAGAAACCCTTTTGCGGCGGCCACAGATAGCCGGCCTCGTCGCGCACCCCGCCGGGACGATCCTCCCTGAGCCAGATGGGACCGTCAAGGTCGACGAAGTCGCTCATCCGCGCGACGTGGAGCGCCGGCGCGATCGACAGCGACGAGCTGATCATGCAGCCGGTCATCAGCCCCAGCCCGCGCGCGCGCGCCGCCTCGGCGAGCGCCAGCGCCTCGGTGAGCCCGCCCGACTTGTCGAGCTTGACGTTGACCACCTGATAGCGCCGCGCGACCGTGTCGAGATCAGCGGCGACATGCACCGATTCATCGGCGCAGATCGGCACGTCGGGCGCGAAATTCTCGAGCCATTGATCGGCATCGGCGGGGACGGGCTGCTCGAGCAGATCGACGCGGAGCGCCACCAGCACCTGCTGCATCGCGCGGACCAGCCGCTCGTCCCAGCTCTCGTTGGGATCGACGATCAGCTTCGCCTCGGGCGCGGCATTGCGCACCGCGCGGATCTGCGCGTCGGGGATGCTCGCATCGACCTTGACCTTGATCAGCGGCGCATCGGCGATCTTGCTCGCGGCGACAGCCATCGCCATCGGCGTGTCGATGCCGATGGTGAGCGCGCTGACCAGCCGCTCGGGTTCGGGCGCGCCGATCTTGTCGGCGACGCTGCGGCCGCCGAGCCGCGCCTCGAGATCCCATAAAGCACAGTCGAGGGCGTTGCGCGCAGCGCCGGGCGGGAGCAGCCCGAGCAGCTGCGCGCGGTCCGCGCCGCCTTCGACGGCGACGCGCACTTCCTCGATTCCGGCAAGCGCGCTCTCGATGCTCTCGCCATAGCGGGCATAGGGCACGCCCTCGCCGCGCCCGATCATCCCCCCCTGCTCCAGCGCCACCGTGACCACCTCCGCCTGCGTCTTGACGCCGCGGGAGATCCGGAAGGGCTGGCTCAGTGGGAAGCTATCGTGCTGCGCGCGGAGGGTTCGGAACATAGCAGTTCGTCGAGGATCGCCTCGACTCCAAAGGCGATCGGATCGGTGCACGGCAGGCCGTAGCGGTCCTCGGTGCGGGCACAGGCCGCCCGCGCCGCCGCCGCATCCATCGCCGAGGTATTGAGGCAGATGCCCACTGCGCGGACGTCGGGGCTGGTCAGCCGCGCGACGAGCAGGTTCATCTCGATGCACTCGCCGAGATCGGGCAGCGCGCGCCCGGGAATCCCGCGCATGTGGAGCCGGTTGGGATCGTGGCACATCACGATCGCCTCGGCCTGCGCGCCGTGGAGCAATCCGGTCGAGACGCCGGCGAAGCTCGGGTGGAACAGCGAGCCCTGGCCCTCGATCAGGTCCCAGCCGTCATCGTCGCGCGCCGGCGCGAGCTGCTCGATCCCGCCCGAGATGAAATCGGCGACCACCGCATCGATCGGCACCCCGCCGCCCGCGATCAGGATGCCGGTCTGGCCGGTGGCGCGGAAATCGGCCTTGAGCCCGCGCGCCTGCATGCCCCTCGCCAGCGCGAGCGTGGTGTACATCTTGCCCACCGAGCAGTCGGTGCCGACCGTCAGCAGCCGATGTCCGGCGCGCGCATAGCCGTTGCCGACCTTGAGATCGGCCGGCGGATCGCGCACGTCGAACAGCTGCAAGCCCTTTTCCTGCGCCAGCGCGGCGAGCCGCGGCTCGTCGCGCAGCCGCTGGTGGAGCCCCGAGGCGACGTTCATCCCGGCCTCGAGCGCCGCCGCGGCGTCATCGACCAGATCGCGGCCGAGCATCCCGCCCGAATTGGCGATGCCGAGCACCAGCGTCCGTGCGCCCGCGGCCGCGCCCTCGGCGATCGTCAGGCGCGGCAAGCCGAGCGTGAGCGGGCAATCATCGTGGCGGAATTCGCCGACGCAATCCTCGGGGCGGAAGGTCGCCAGCCCTCTGGAGGTCTTGATACCGACCGAATCGGTGCTGTGGCCGAGATAGAGCAAATAGGGAGCGGGGATCATCACGAGTCATCCGTAATCCGCGCGCCCAATAGTCTGCGCATAATGTCTGGGGCGCGCGGCATAGCCCCTTGTTATGGCCGGTCAGGCGACGTCGATCACGCTACGCAACGTCTTGAGAAAATCGGTCGCGAGCGCGGTCAACGGCCGATTGTGCAGATACATGGCATGAACGCCGAAGGTGATCGGCGGTTTCAACGGCCGCATCGCCAGCCCGGGCGCGAGCGAGGCCTGCGCGGTGAAACTGTCGACCACGGTCATCCCCACGCCCTGCCGAACCAGCGCCGCGGCGATGTAGAAGGTGCGGGCGAGGATCACGTCGTCGAGCACCACGCCCTGGCGCTGGACCTCCTGGGTGAACAGCTGCCCCATCGGCCCGCTCGTCGCGAGGCTGATGAAGCGATGCCCCTCGAGGCAGCTGAGGTCGCAACGCGGCGGCGCGTCGGGCATGTCCTCCTCGCGATAGAGCACCACCAGCTCGCCCTCGCCGAGCGGCTTGCAGTCGACCGGCGCCGCGGGCGGCACCTCATAGGCTATGGCTATATCGGTCTCGCGCTCGAACAATTTGCGCAGCAGATCGTCGTGATGGACGGTCTGCAGATCGAACTTCACATTCTCGCGGGTCTTGAGGAATTGCGCGACCGCGGTGGGCAGCGCCTGCAGCGCGAGGCTGGGCAGCGCCGAGACGCGCAGCATGCCGCCGGCGCCGCGGCGCAGATTCTTTCCCGCCTCGCGCAGCGCATAGACGCGGTCCTGGATCTCCGAGACTTCGGTGAACAGGGTGTGCGCGTCGTCGGTGGGGACGAGCCGGCCATTGGTGCGCTGGAAGAGCTGGAAGCCGAGCAGGCTCTCGGCGTGGCGCAGCATCTTCGAGACCGAAGGCTGCGACACGTTGAGCGCGCGCGCCGCGCCGCTGACCGAGCCGTTCACATAGACGGCGTGGAAGATCTCGATATGCCGCAAGTTCATGGGTCGGAAGACTATAGCGATTTGCGAAAAGTAAAAGCGCTGGTCATGCTCGGGCGATGTTGCTCCCGGCCCTGCTCCTCGCGGCCCTGCCGCAGACTGCCCCCGAGCCCGTCGCGACGGTGCGCATCGCCTTCGATCGCAAGCGCGAGACCGCGGTGTCTGCTACGGGCTATGCCGATCTCGCGGCGCAGCGCCCGGTCACCCCCGACGATCCGGTCCGGGTCGCCTCGATCTCGAAGCTCGTCGTGGCGATCGGCGTGCTGCGGCTGGTCGAGCAGGGCACGCTCGATCTCGACGCCGATGTCTCGAAGGCGCTGGGCTGGCCGCTTCGCAACCCCGGCTTTCCCGATACGCCGATCACGCTCCGGCTGCTGCTCTCGCACCGTTCGAGCCTGACCGACAATGTCGACTATGTCCTGCCGCTCGACGCCGACATGGCCGAGGTGCTGCGCGATCCCAGGGCCTGGGATGCCGAGCACGCCCCGGGCAGCTTCTTCCGCTACACCAATTTCAACTTCCCGGTGATCGCCGCGGTGATGGAGCGCGCCACCGGCGAGCGCTTCGACCGGCTGATGGACCGGCTGGTGCTCCGCCCTCTCAAGCTCGACGCCTGCTATAATTGGGCGAGCTGCGCCCCCGCGACCGCGGCGCGCGCGGTGGCGATCTACCGGGCGAGACAGCCGACCAAGGACGACCACAAGGGCGCCCCGCCTGCCTGCGCGGTCACCCCGGCGCGCGACGGCAGCTGCGATCTCGGCCGCTGGCGCGACGGCGCCAATGGCGCGATCTTCTCGCCGCAGGGCGGACTGCGCATTTCGGCGCGCGGGCTCGCGAGGATCGGCCGGCTGCTGCTCAACCGCGGCCGGGTCGACGGCGTCCGCCTGCTCAGCGCGCAATCGGTGACGCTGCTCGAGACCCCGCTCTGGACCTTCGACGGCAGCAACGGCGACACCGGCGACGGCTTCTACTGCAGCTACGGCCTCGCGGTGACCTTCCTCCCCACTGCCCGCCCGGGCTGCAGCGACAATCTGTTCGGCGATTCGCGTCCGCGCCTCGGCCATGGCGGCGAGGCCTATGGCCTGCGCTCGGGCCTGTGGCTCGATCGCGCCGCCGGCACCGGCGTCGCCTTTTTCGCCACCGACGTGCCCGATACGACCGGCACGCGCTCGGCCTTCACCCCGGTCGAGGAAGCCCTTGCCGCGCCGCCGCGCTGAATTCTCCACAAATTATTAAGCATATACCCCGCACATCACCGCAATCCCGCCGCAATGCGCGGTAGGATAGCAATCGCGAAGTGAATCGCTTTGGCCGGGGGGTCGGGGTTTCGTGAAAACGCTTCTGCTGTCGTTGCTTGCGCTGGCCGAGACCGCCACGCCCGTCGTCGTGCCGCCGATCCCGGTGGCGCCGCCCGCGCTCTCGGCCGATCGCCCGCGCGTCGCGATCATCGACAGCGGCGTGGCCAAGACCGCCGAGCTCGCCCCGCTCGTTTCCGCCGAATATGACATGGCTTCGGCGCCGGGCCGGCCCGAATTCCAGCCGCGCTACGATCACGGCACGATGGTCGCGACGATCCTCGCGCGCGCCGCGAATCGCCAGGTCGACATCATCTCGCTGCGGATCGACGATCCCGCCGGCTGCCCCGCTGGCGCCAATCCGCCGTGCCAGCCTTCGGCGGCGCCGGTCGCGCAGGCGATCCGCCGCGCCACCGAGCTCGGCGTCGACGCGATCAACATCTCGCTGGCGCTCGACAGGGATCCGATGATCACCGCGGCGATCGCCGAGGCCGCCGCCAAGGGCATCCGCGTGGTGATGGCCGCGGGCAACAACGGCTATGACCATCCCGGCAATCTCGACCCCGCCCGCGCCGCCTATCCCAATGCGGTGCTGGTCGGCGCGATCGATTCGACGGGCCAGCCGTGGAGCGGCACCAACCGCCCCGATGCGACTCCCGAAGGTTATAATTACACGTGGCAGCTCGGCGTGAAGGTGCCCACCGCCGCGATCGACGGCCGCCCGGTCACCGGCACCGGCACATCCTTCGCGGCCCCGCTCGAGACCGCGCATTTCCTCACGACGCGGACGCTGGCGAGCAAGGTGACCACCGGCAAATAGGCCGGTCAGTCGTCCCACACCACTGGATCGAAGCCGAACGCCCGATCGAGCGCGAGCCGCCCGGCGGGCGTCACCGTCACTGCGCGCGAGCCCTGCACCCGCCGCATCCAGCCATTGCCGAGATAGGCGTCGAGCAGCGCCGCCCCGACCGCGCCGCCGAGATGCGGCCGGCGCTCGCTCCAGTCCATGCACGGCCGGCACCAGGTGCGGCGCCCGCGCGATGCCGCACGAATCGCATCGGGATCGGCACCGATCGCGCGCAGCAGCGCCTCGCCCCGCCCGGTCAGCACGCCGCCATCGGCCGACAGCTCGAGCCCGCCGCGTGCGATCATCCGATCGGCAACCGCCACTGCGATCCGCCCGGCGAGATGATCATAGCAGGTTCGCGCGCGGCGCAGCGCCGCGTCGCGCGGGCCGGTGCGGACCACCGGGCGCCGCACCGCCTGCCCGGCGACCGCCATGATGCTCTCGAGCATCGCCGCCACCGCGGGCGAGGCGAGGCGATGATAGCGATGCCGCCCCTGCCGCTCGATCGCGAGCAGCCCCGCCGCGTCCATCCGGCCGAGATGCCCGCTCGCGGTGGGCGCCGCCACGCCCGCTGCCCGCGCCAGCTCGCCCGCCGACAGCGCCCGCCCCTCCATCAGCGCGAGGAGCATCGCCGCGCGCGCGGGCTCGCCGACAAGTCCGGCGATCTCGGCGACATTGGCGGTGGTCAGCATGGCAGTCTCCGGCGGCACGAGCGCCGCGCGGCGCATCCTGCCACGAATCCGGCGCCGACGCTTCGTCCCCGGCCGAAACATCGCGCCGCGCCCGGCGCTAGCCCGGCGACCGCAAGACAGGAGGCGCACGATGCTGACATGCTTCATCCGCTACGAGATCGATCCGTTCGGGCACGCCGCGTTCGCGGAATATGCCCGCAACTGGGGGCAGGCGATCCCGCGCTGCGGCGCCGATCTGATCGGCTATTTTGCGCCGCACGAGGGCTCGGCGACGACCGCCTATGGCCTCTACAATATCGCCAGCCTCGCCGCCTATGAGGCGTATCGCGCCCGGCTGCGCGACGATCCCGCCGGCCGCGCCAATTACGAGTTCGCGCGGCGCGAGCGCTTCATCCGCCGCGAAGACCGGACCTTCCTGCGCCTCGCCTCGACCCCGCATGCGCCGCTGGTGCGGCCATGATCGCGGTGCTGTTCGAGGCCTGGCCCGCTTCGGGACGCACGCAGGACTATCTCGATCTCGCGGCGGCGCTGCGTGATCAGCTCGACGCGGTCGACGGCTTCGTCTCGATCGAGCGTTTCGAGAGCCTCACCGAACCGGGCAAGCTGCTGTCGCTCTCCTTCTTCCGCGACGAGGAAGCGGTGGCGCGCTGGCGCAACCTGCCCGCGCACCGCGCCACCCAGGCGCGCGGGCGGGGCGGAGTGTTCTCGGACTATCGGCTTCGCGTCGCCGCGGTGCTGCGCGATTACGGGCTCAACGACCGCGATCAGGCACCCGCCGACAGCCGCGACGCGCATCGCGATCAGAGATAGTGCGGCTCGCCGCGCACATGGAGATCCTCGTAATGGACCAGCGCCGGCTCAGGGCCGAGCGGTACCGGCTTGCCGTCGCGGAACGCCCATTCGCCGCGGTCGCAATCCTCGGCGCGAACATAGCCGTTGATATAGAGCCGGCGCTGATGATCCGCGCGGTTGGTCCCCGAACCATGGACCAGATACGGATTCCACAGCGCGAGATCGCCCGGCGCTAGATCGAGGTCGATCACATCGTCAACCGAGAGCCCGACCTTCTCCAGCACGTCGTCGGCCATCGCGTTGCCGAGCACTTCGGTATCGGTGTCGAGATCGAGATCGCCCGCGAGATGGCTGCGCGGGATGAAGCGCATGCCCCCCGATTGCGGATTGTGCGGATCGATCGCGAGGCCGGTCTGGACATAGGCGGTGCCGAGATTGCGATAGCAGGCGTCAGGCTTGCGGAAGCGCGAATCCTGGTGCCACGCGAAATCGCCCATCCCGCCCGGTGCCTTCCAGTGGAGCTGGTTGATGATCTGCTTGACGTCGCCGCCGATCAGCGGGGCGAGCATCGCCGCGAACCGCGGATCGCGCCGCACGCGATCGAGCACCGGCTGGTGATAGGAGGGCCATTGCACCATCCGCACCAGCGGCTCGGCGCCTGCGCGCGGCGCGACGTTGTAGAAGAGATTGCCGTGGCGGAAGCTGCGTCCATGCGCGACGCCCTCGGCATGGATCTGGTCGATCGCCGCGCCGATCGCGGCGACTTCGTCTGCGTTGAAGAAACCGCGCAGCACGGCATAGCCGTCGCGGCGGAACTTGGCGCCGTAATCGGCCTCCTCGGCGCCATCACGCAGCCCAGGCTGTTCGAATCCCACCATTTTCCTCCACGTCCGGACCCCGTGATCCTGGCCCCTGCGGCCCCGGGGAGACAAGAAGCGTGCGCGCCGTCGCCAATGCCCTGCGGCTATGGCAATCGCGTCAGCGCCGCCCGAGCAGCCGGCCGATACCCTGATGCCGCTCGGGCATCTCGCGTCCGCATTCGCGCTCGAGCCTGTCGCGGATCGCGACCAGTTCCTTCTCGCCGAGATGCTCGATCCCGATGAACTCGTTGCGCCCGTTATCGATCGCGCGGATCAGCTCGTCGAGCTTGGCCTGGATCGCGGCGGCGTCACGATTCTGCGCGTTCTGGATCAGGAAGACCATCAGGAAGGTCACGATCGTCGTGCCGGTATTGATCACCAGCTGCCACGTATCCGACCATTTGAAGATCGGCCCGCTCAGTCCCCAGCCGACAACGACGAGGAACGCGATCGCGAAAGCCGCGGGCCTGCCGGCCCATCCGGCCACTGCCTGCGCGAAGCGCTCGAACACACTACCCATGCCGATCCTCTCGCTTTTGACCCTGTCTAGCGGGAGATCGGGGCGGGGTCACTGATGCAAGGCAGTCCAAGCGCCGAAACGCAAAAGGGGACCGGCATTGCTGCCAGTCCCCGTGTCACCGGACTTCAGCCACTGATCCCGAAGGATGCATGACCTGGTTTCGGCGGCATGCTCCACTCGCGCCGGCAAGGGCATGCGAGCTTCGCGTCGGTCACCGGGGCCGGCTGATCTGCACGCTTCCGAAGAAGCGGCGTCGTTTCCGGCCTTCGGTGGCCCGCTCCATGACCTCGCCCGAAGGCGGAGCCATAAAGCCTTGCTGGTTGCGATTTCCCGAGCGATCCATCGATTCCGGCTTTCGCTTGCGCGACGCCCCGAATCCTGGGCTTCTCTCTTCGGGGCGATCCTTCGGCTGATCTGCCGCTTGCGCGGGCCCATCGGCTTCGGTCTCGTCCATCAGGTGGATCCTTCGCCTCGACCTGCGCTTGCGCGCCGGTTTCGGTATCGGGTTCCGCCCGGCTTCGGCGTCTCTCGAAATCGCCGCGACGCTTGCGCATCGCCTTGATCCCACAACCACCGATGCTTTCGCATCCCCGTCTCGTTCCAGTGCGGTTTCCCGAAGGCACCTGCGCTCGAAAGAGCCGTGTAAGTGGTTGATCCTGCTTTGGTTTCCCGCTGCCGAACCGTCTTCCTTACAAGACTGATGCTGTCATCGATCCCGAGTCGCGCAAAGCACGAAATCGCGCCCCGTGCCTGTGGATAACGTGAATAACGGGGAAAGATCGGGGGTCAGGCCCGGTCGGGCGCCCAATCCCGTGGCGCGAGCTCGAAGCCGGCGAATTCGAAGCCCGGGACGACCACGCAGCTCACCAGCGCCCAGCCGGAGGGTGCCGCGGTCGATTGCCAGCGATTCGCCGGCACGACGCACTGGGGCGCATAGCCGCGCAGCACGTCGCCGCCAAGCGCGATCGTCGCGATGCCGCCGTCCGCCTGCTCGACCAGCACGTCGAGCGGCGACCCGGCATGCCACAGCCAGAGCTCGTCGGCATCGACGCGGTGCCAATGCGATCGCTGGCCGGCCTCGAGCAGGAAGTGAATCGCCGTCCCGCCGGCTCGTTCCCCCTCCGCCGCCGCCGCGCGCCACGTTTCGCGGTACCAACCGCCCTCCGGGTGCGGTGAAAGGTTGAGCCGGTCGATGATCGTTCGTGGGTCGTTCATCTCGAAAATCCCAACGTCAGATGAGCGGAACGTAGTTTCAGGTTCATGAAACTGCCTGCCCTCACGGGACGTTTCGCTACCGGTTTCTGCAACTAGAACAACATACGGGAGTGATATCATGCGGAAGTTCATTGTCGCGCTGAGCGCGGTTGCGGTGGCGATCCCCACCACCATGGCCCTGCCGGCCCCCAAGGCCGAAGCCAAGGCCTATGACTATAAGGCCGGCTACAATGCCGACACCCAGCGCCGTCGCTATGCCTATCGCGAATGGCGCGGCCGCGACGGCCGCCGCTATTGCCGCAAGCCCAACGGCACCACCGGTCTGGTCGTCGGCGGCGTCGCCGGCGCGCTGGTCGGCCGCTCGATCGACACCCGCGGTGACCGCGCCGCCGGCACGCTGCTCGGCGCCGCCGCCGGCGCGCTGGTCGGCCGCGAGGTCGAGCGCAGCAGCAGCCGTAGCCGCTGCCGCTAACGCCTGAAAACGCACGCGGAGCATTAACCTTGGCGCGGTAAAAGCGCCGTCATGCTCCGCGTGCTCGTTCTCTCCACGCTCTTCCCCGACGCCACGCGTCCCAATTTCGGCATCTTCGTCGAGCGCCAGTCGCTCGCGCTCGCCGAGCGGCCCGATGTCGCGCTGCGCATCGTCGCGCCGCGCGGGCTTCCCCCCGCCCCGCTCGACCGGTTACCGCACTATCGCGGCCTTGCCCGGCTTCCCGAGCGCGAAACGTGGAAGGGCCTGCAGGTCTACCGCCCGCGCTTCGCCAATTATCCCGGCACCGGCGGCCGCTTCCATGCCCGCGCGCTCGCCGACGCGGTCACGCCCCTGCTCCGCGAGATCCGCCGCGACTTTGCGTTCGACGTGATCAACGCCGAATTCTTCTTTCCCGACGGCGTCGCCGCGGTCGAACTCGGCCGCCGCTTCGGCGTGCCGGTGTCGATCAAGGCGCGCGGTTCGGACATCCATAGCTGGAGCGGGAAGCCGGCGGTCGGCGGGCAGATCCGCGCCGCCGCGCACGCCGCCGACGGGCTGCTCGCGGTCTCCGAGGCGATGCGCGACGACATGACCGCGCTCGGCCTGCCCGGCGATCGCACCGAATGCATCGTCACCGGCGTCGATTTCGCGCGCTTCGCCCCGCGCGACCGCGGCGAGGCCAAGGCCGCGCTCGGCGTCACCGGCCCGCTGGTGCTTTCGGTCGGCGCGCTGATCCCGCTCAAGGGGCATCAGATCGTCATCGACGCCATCGCGACGATGCCCGGCGTCGCGCTGTGGATCGCCGGCGAAGGCCCGTATCGCGCCCAGCTTGCGGCACAGATCGCCCGCCTCGGGCTCGGCGATCGCGTGCGCCTGCTCGGCTCGGTGGCGCATGCCGAGCTTCCGCCGATGCTCGCCGCCGCCGACGCGATGGCGCTCGCTTCCGAACGCGAGGGGCTCGCCAATGCGTGGCTCGAAGCGCTCGCCAGCGGCACGCCCGTGGTCATCCCCGATGTCGGCGGGGCGCGGCAGGTGGTGCGCGACGCCGTCGGCGGCCGCATCGTGCCGCGCACGCCCGACGCCTTTGCAGCAGCCCTGACCGCGCTGATCGCCGCGCCGCCCGAAGCCGCTGCGGTCCGCGCCTCGGTCGAGCCCTTCACCTGGGCCGCCAACAGCGCCCGCTTGCAGGGCTTTCTCGCGCGTCTCGTCGCCGATCGCCAGCGCGCCGCCGCCTGAGCCGGGGCGACACCGGCGGAACGGCTCGCGCCGCGCACCGTTGAGGCCCTTCGGGCGGGTACGGAGAGACGCAAATGGCCGACTACGACCGCAAACCCGACACTTCGATCATCGGCCGGGACGCCGATGCCGCGCGCGGCGACGCGCTGCTCGACCAGCGCGCCCGGACCGCCTCCGAGCGCGCCGGCGGCACCGTCGACGGAACCGCCGAAGCCGAGGAATGCGAAGGCTTCGACATCGTGTTCGAGCGCGAGGAGCCGGCCAACGGCGCGCATTGAGGACACGATGGCGCAATCCCGCGTTGACCACCCGGCGATGATCCGTGACACTGGCGTCACGGAACGCGGAGGTTGTCGATGGCGGGCAAGAAGAAGAAGGAAGAAAAGAGCACGGCCGGCAAGGGCTCGTTTCTTCCCAAGAGCATCGCGGGCGTGAAGTTTCCCAAGGGCGTACGCAACAAGCTGACCGATCTGGCGAAGCATCCGATCGTCGCGGACATTCTCGCGGCGGGGCTGGTCGCGATCGCGGCGAAGCTCAAGAACGAGCCCGCAGTGAAGCAGGGCGCGGCCAGGGCTGCCGATGCCGTCGAGGACGCGGTTCAGAGCGTGGCGCAGAACGCCGCCGACGTCGCCGCGACGATCGCCGCGCCGGCTGCAAAACCCGCCGCGAAGCGCACCCGCAAGGCCCCGGCCAAGGCAGCCGCCGCGCCCAAGCCGGCCGGCGCCGATGCCAAGCCGGTGGCGCGCCGCGCCCGCAAGCCGGCGACGCCTTCCGCCACGGCGGCTGCGCCGCGTGCGCGCAAGCCGGCGGCGCCCGCCGCGGAGTCGGCCGCGAAGCCCCCTGCCCGTCGCAGCCGCAAGCCGGCCGAGAGCAGCGCGACCAAGCCGCGTGCCGCGCGGCGGCCGGCACCCAAAAAGCCGACGCCCCCCAAGACGGACACCTGATCCTCTGCTAACGGGCGGACGGGAGCGAACGTCGAGGGGGAAAGATGCCGAGGATTCCACGTGCACCCGAGCTGCATGGCCCCGGCCACGCGCTCGAGCGGATGATATTCTTCTCGGACGCGGTGTTCGCGATCGCGATCACCTTGCTGATCATCGAGATCCATGTCCCCGAGGTGCATGCTCCGCGCACCGATCACGCCTTCCTCGTCGCGCTGGCGCAGATCATCCCCCACTTCGTCAGCTTTCTCGTCTCCTTCTTCGTGATCGGCGCTTTCTGGGCCGGGCACCACCGGGCGTTCGATTGCGCGCGGCATTGGGACTCGCGGCTGATCCTGCCCAATCTGCTGCTGCTCTGCACGATAGCGGCGATGCCGTTCTTCACCGCGCTGGCCTCGGAATATTATGGCCACCGCGTCCCCGTCGCCTTTTATTGCGGCTGGCTGGCGCTGGCCGCGCTCGCGGCGATCCGCGTCCAGCGGCTCGTCACCAATGCGCCACTCGTCGGCGAGGAGGTTCCGCTCGCGCAGCGCGCCGCGATCCGCCAGCGCGGCTATGCGACCTTTCTCGGCGCGCTCACCGGCTTCGTCGTCAGCCTGTTCGTGCCGTGGCTCGGCCAGCCCGCGCTGATCAGCATCCCGCTCTGGCGGATGCTGCTCCAGCGACTGCACCCGCAGGGTTGACGCCGCGCTCCGGCCTCAATCGCCGGTGAAACGCACGCCGAAATAGGCCACCGCGCCGCCGCCCGGCGTGCGCACCATCGCCACCATCACGCCGCGCCCGTCGCCGGCGCGCCACGCCTGGGCGAGCTTCTTGCCGGGATCGGCGCCGGGCAGCGCCACCGGCTTCGCGCCGCGCTCGCGCGCGAGATTGTCGATGCGCTTGGCGATCGCGTTCCACGGCAGATCCTTGCCGACGGTGAACAGCCGTTCGCCCTCGATCGTGACACCGCCCTTCGAGACGTCGCTCGTCAGCGCGCGCAGCGCCTGCCGTTCGGTTGCGCTCGCGCCGTTCTGCGCGCCGGCGGGGGCAGGCAGCGCCGCGAGATCGAACCCGCGCACCAGCCCGAGAAAGGCCAACAGACTCAAGAGCGCCGCTTTCAGCAAAAATATGTCCCTCGCAGCCGAGCTTGCCCGCTTTGCCAGGGGCGCTCAACCCCGTTGCGATGGCTTCAGCGTGGCGCGGGGCCAGCCGTGAACGCCTCGGCGCCGCCGGTATCGACGAGCGTGCGCAGCGGAACCTCCATCGTCGCCGACGCGGTGTCGTGCCCCTCGCCGACATTCATGTTGGTGCTCCACGGATTGCGCACGCTGACCATCCACTCGCCATCGGCATTCTTGTGGACGCCTTCGACGGTGTAGACGTGATTGTCGACCAGCCCGTCCTGTGTGCCTTCGTTGCCGCGAATCTTGTCCCACAGGCTGCGATTCTCGGGCACCGTCCACAGCGTCACCGGCCGGCCGTTCGACAGCGCCGCATCGACTTGCCCTGCCATTCGGTCGAGCGCCGAATTCTCGCTCTCGAAAAAGCCCTCCGAATAGCGGATCTCGTCGCCGCGATCGCCGGTGATCGCCTGCATCGCGTCCTGCGGCCAGCCGCCATTGGCGATCGCGTTATAGCCCTCGGCCAACCCGTCGGCGGGATTGCTGTCGTGCACCTTGGCATAGGCGGTCTCGGCGACCGCGGGCCAGATCGGGCCGTCGAGCCCGGTGTTGTCGGCGGTCGACCCGCCCGAGCGCGCGAGATTGTCCTCGAGCTCGGCCTGCGTGACCTGCACCGATTGCGGATTGCCGTCGCCATCGTGCAGCTGGACAGTGAAATTGCCGGTGCGCGCGTCGAAGCTGATCATGTTGCGGATCGCATCGGGCTGCTGGCGCGCGACCGCGCCGAGCGTCGCGACGAAATAGCAATCGCCCAGCGCGTCCTGGCGGATGTCGGCAGCCTGCGGTCCCTGAGCGCCATAGAGGTCGGCGGCGTCGAAGCGGACCTCGGCGGGCTTGGCGACGCCGCCGCCCATGCCGTCGATCGGGATGCGGAACCCCGGAATCGACACCGCGCTGCCGGCGAGCAGCGAATCCAGATTGAAACGACTAGCAACGCCTGCTGCGGCGCCCGCGGCCTCGAGCATGCCGACTCTCCCATAGTTGCACGGGGGATATGCGCGTCGCGCGCGGGCGCCGCGATAATCGGATCGATTATGGCGTGCGCGTGCCGCGCGGCGCATCTGCACTGTCTCCGATCGAAGGACAGCGCGCGATGCAGGTCAACCGAGCAGCCCCCGCTTCCCCGGCGTCGACTCCCCCGTCGACGGCGTCTTCGGCGTCCAGCAAAGGCGCCGAGGCTTATCGATCGGATTGGCAGTCTCCCGGCGTCACGCCGGCGCTGCATGCGACGCCATCGGTCTCATCTCCCCCCAGAGCCGATGGCGTCGACTCCCTTCAGCAGCGCGTCGCCAACGATCAGGATGCGATCGTGCCGTTCGCCCCCGGCACGCGCGACGCACAGTCCGCGCCGCTCGCCACGCCGTCGGCGATCGTCGCTTCGGGCGCGCCATCGGAAGCGCGGCTCGCGGCGAACGACGCGCCCGATCTCCAGCAGGTCCACACCAACGCGCTGCTCGCCAAGGACGTCTATAACGACGTGCCGAGTCCGCCTTCGGGCTATCGCGCCGCGAACGACGCCGATCTCGCGCGGCTAGGGCTCACCCCGGAGATGCTCGAGCAACCCGGCGAGAGCAGCTTCCGTGCGCGCGTCTATGTTAGCGGCGAGGCCGGGCAGGAGCGCTACACCGTCGTGTTCCGCGGCAGCCAGTCGGGCGACGACTGGAAGAGCAACGCGCAGCAGGGGCTCGGCCTCAACTCGACGCATTATGCCAATGCGCTCGAGATCGGGAAGAAGCTGGCGCGCACCGACGCCGACGTCACCTTGGTCGGCCATTCGCTGGGCGGCGGGCTCGCTGCCGAGGCGGCGATCGCCTCGGGCCGTCCGGCCGACACCTTCAACGCCGCCGGGCTCCACCAGAACACGATCGAAAAGGCGCAGGCCGTCGCGCAGGCCAATGGCCGCGGCTTCTCGTCGATCAACAATTATCGCGTCCAGGGCGAGATCCTGACCACGCTGCAGGAAGGCGGCGACCGCGCGGTCGGCGCGGGGCTGGGCGGGCTGATCACCGGTGGGCTGGGCGGCGCGATCGTCGGCGGTGCCGTCACCGACCTGCCCGAAGCCTATGGCGCGCAGCACGACTTGCCCAATGTCCGCCCCGAAGGCGCGCATTGGTGGGATTCGATCAATCCGGTCGACCGCCACAGCATGGACTGGGTGCTCGCCGGAACCGCGGCACAGGCCGGCCGCTGAATCGTTGACGCGTCCCCTATGATCGGCACAGGGTGCGGCGTGTGCGCAGCTTCCTCCTCTTCACCCCCGCGCTGGCGCTCATGACGATGGGCTGCGAGAGCGATGCGCGCGCCGATTGCTTCGCGCCGGGCACCGAGCTGCCCAAGCGCCGCGACACGCTCACCGATCAGCGGCTCGGCGCCGCCGCGCGCGATTTCGCCGAGGCGCTCTACGACGGAAATCTTGCCCGCGCCGGCGAATTGCTCCGCGCCGATCCCGGGCTCGCGCGCCGGCGGGTCGGGGCGCAATATGATATGCTCTCGGTCGCGCTCGCCACCTGCCGCGCCGAAGCGGTCGATCTCGTCATCCACGGCGGCGCAACGCTCGACGGCGTCGACGACAAGGGCCTGCCGCTGCGCCTCGCGCTACGCGCCGGCGATCCCGGCTTCGCGCATCGCCTGCTCAGCGCCGGCGCGAGCCCCAATCCCAGGGGCAATCCGATCGGCCCGCTGCGCACCGCGATCGCGCTCAATTCGCTCGGCGCGGTGCGGATGCTGCTCGATTTTCGTGCCGATCCGAACGTGATGGAGGCGACCGGCAACCGCCCGCTCCACACCGCGCTCGACATGGAGCATTTCCGCATCGCCGAATTGCTGCTCGATCGCGGCGCGGATCCGTGGGCGATCGACAGCGGCGGCGCCAATCTCGGCACCGCGGCGACGACGCCGATGCTCACCGATTCGGCGGAAGAAGCGCAGGCGCAGCACCGGCTGGCGGCGCGGCTGGCGAAGCTCGGCTGGCCCGATCCGGCGCCGTCTTCGCGTGACGTGCGCGCCGCGGCCGCCGCAGGGAATTGGCCGCCGGCGGGCGCCGCGGGCGCAAAGCCGGTACAGCCGGAAGTGCTTGCGCTGATCAAGGCCAACGCGGCGCACTGACCTCCCTCTTCGTCACCCCCGCGAAAGCGGGGACCCATCTCCCGAACGAGTCGCGCGCCCGACAGCTGTCGTAGTTCTTGCATATGCAGGAGATGGGCCCCCGCTTTCGCGGGGGTGACGGTCTCATTTCGCGAGGTCAGGCCGTCTCCATCGACAAGCTTCCCAGCGCCACGCCCGCATCGCGCAGCTGCGCCTCGAGCTGGCGCAGCGTGGCGTCATAGGGCGGCGCGCCGTCTCCCACGAGCAGCGCGACGTCGAGCGTTCCCGCGGCATTGCGCACCAGACGCGCGCCGGTGGCGGGCCAGGCGCGGTCGCCGAAGGTCACGGTGACTTCCTTCGCACCCTTGCCATTCTCGCGCGTCCAGAGATCGGCGAGCAGCTGGGCGAACGCGCTAGGATCGACATGCGCCGCGGGCATCGCCGGCATCCCCATGGGTTGCGCCTGCGCCTGGCCGGTGAAGCCGAACAGTCCGTCCTGCCGCTCGCGCGCCTCGCGCTCCTGCTTCAGGCTCGCCTCGCGATAGTCGCCGAGCGCCGCGCGTTCCTGCACCGGCACCTCGCCGCGCCGCTCGGGCTGGGCGAGCCCCTTGCCGAGCTTGGGCTGCGCGAGACCGCCGGCTGGTTCCTTGCCCGGCTGCTCCTTGCCAAGCAGCTTCACGCGCGCGGCGCCGAACGCGTCCTTCATCGCGCGGACGTCGTCGGGCTGGGGCTGGGCGCGCCCGTCGATCGGGCCCTGCCGCAGCTGGCGGACGGGCTGCGCCTCGGATGAGCGGACGCTGGTCATGATCGCTTCCTTGCCTCGAGTGTGTCGAGCGCGGCACGCTCCTCGTGCCGCCGCTCCCAGTGCCGCGCCGCCTGCCCGGCATGCTCGGCGAGCCGATCGTGCCGGGCGCGCGCGACGATCATTGCCTTGCGCCGTTCGGCCTCGGCGTCGCCGCACAGCCGCTCGGCCTCGCGTGCGTCGTTGAGCGCGCTGCGCGCCACCGAGCGCCGGAAATGGCTCGAATCGACCACAGCGAGCAGCCGCTCGGCTTCGGCCGGATCGGTCGCGAGATCGGCGCGCGCCGCCGCCATCGCGGCGTCGGCGGCCATGGCGCCGGCATCGGCGGCCGCAGTCTCGCGCTCGGCTGCCAGCGTCGCGGCGCGGGCTTCGGCCAACGCGACCGCCGCGCTCTGCATCCGGACCGCACGCAGCCGCACCAGCGCCCTCGCCTGGCGTTGCTGCTCGCGCGCCATCAGCCCGCCACTCCGCGCAGCAGCATCAGCGAGGTGTGGAAATCCTCGGCGCGATTGGCGTCCTGCCGCAACAGGCTGTCGATCTCGGGCTTCGCCGCGATCGCGCGATCGGCGAGCGGATCGGCGCCGGCGCGATATTCGCCGACCTGGACGAGGAACTCGATCTCGGCATGTTTGGCGAGCAGCGCGCGCACCCGCGTCGCCGCGTCGCGATGCGCCGGATCGGCGAGCCGCGGGAACAACCGGCTCAGGCTGCCGAGCACATCGATCGCCGGATAATGGCCCGCCGCGCCGAGCTTGCGCGAGAGCACGACATGCCCGTCGAGGATCGAGCGAACTTCCTCGCCGATCGGATCGTCGCCTTCCTCGTCCTCGATCAGCACGGTGTAGATGCCGGTGATCGATCCGACCGCATCGTTGCCGGCGCGCTCGAACAGCCGCGGCAGTTCGGCGAAGACCGAAGGGGGGAAGCCGCGCCGCACCGGCGGCTCGCCGGCCGCCAGCCCGATCTCGCGCAGCGCGCGGGCGAAGCGCGTCACCGAATCCATCAGCAGCAGCACGTTGCGGCCCTCGCTGCGGAACCCCTCGGCGATCGCGGTGGCATGATGCGCCGCGCGCACCCGCTCCATCGCGGCGCGGTCCGAAGTAGCGCAGACGATCACCGAGCGCGCCAGCCCCGTCTCGCCCAGCGCGTCCTCGATGAACTCGCGCACTTCGCGGCCACGCTCGCCAATCAGCGCGATGACGATGACATCGGCCTCGGCGAAGCGCGCGAGCATGCCGAGCAGAGTCGATTTGCCGCCGCCCGCCATCGCGAACACGCCGAGCCGCTGACCCTGCCCGACGGTGAGCAGCGTATCGATCGCGCGTACCCCGGTGTGCAGCGGCGTGTTGATCAGCGCACGCTCCATCGGCTGCGGCGCCGGGGCGTGGAGCGGACGGCGGTGGAGTCCGGCGGGAAGCTCACCCTTGCCGTCGATCGGCCGGCCGCGCCCGTCGAGCACGCGGCCGAGCAGCCCCTCGCCCCAGGGCACCAGTTCCTCGCCGCTGCGCACGATCACCTCGGCATCGACCGAGAGACCGCGCACATCGGCGAGCGGGGTCAGGATCGTCGCATTGCCCGCGATGCCGACCACCTCGACCGGCACCACCCGCCCGGTCGACGGCTCGACCACTTCGCAGGCATCGCCGACGCGCGGCGCGATCCCGGTGACCTTGAGCGTGGTGCCGAGCACTTCGACCAGCCGGCCGCGCCGCTCGACGGTCGGGCTGCGCTGGAGCCCGGCGAGCAGCTGGTCGACGGTGTTGGCGGGCCCCTCAGTCATCGAGCGCCTCGCCCCACATCCGCGCGATCTGCGCGAGCTGGGTGTCGAGCCCGGCATGGGTGCGGCCGAGCGCGGTCTCGATCACGCAATCCTGCCCGGAAAGCGCCGGGTCGGCCTCGACGCTGAGTCCCGCACGGCCATCGAGCCGCGCGCGCACCGCCGCCACGGCGTCCGGCGCGACGCGCACCACCCCGACGCTGTCGGGCGCGAGCTGCGCCGCGGCGCGCTCGGCCAGCCCCGCCACCACCGCGCCGTCGTCGAGCACACCGGCGATCCGGCGCACGACCTCGACCGCCAGCCGCGCGACGTCCTTCTGCCGCGCGCGCTGGAGCTCGCCGTCGCGCAGCGCGATGCGGAACAGCTCGGCGCGCCGCTCGTCCTCGGCCGCGGCGAGCCCTTCCGCGCGCCCGGCGGCGAAACCCTCGGCGCGTGCTGCCTCGCGCGCGGCGGCGATCGCCGCGTCCGCCCCGCTGCGCAGCGCGCCCGCCTCGGCGAGCAGCGCCATCGCATCCTGCATCCGGCCGACATCGGCGGCGGGCACCAGCGGATCATCGGCGAGCGCGGTCGCCAGCCGGTCGGCGTGGAGGACGAGGAAGGTCATGCGCGCATCGCCGCATCGACCGCCGCGCCGACCAAGGCATCGAGCGTCTCGCGCGGGCACGACAAAGCGAGATGATCGGCGCGCCACGGCAGATAACCGCGGAGCGGCATCGGCAATTGCTCGCGCAGCAGCGAGAAGCCGTAGATCTCGAGCGCGTCGGGCGCGAGCCGGCGCGCCGGGGCCGCGGGCAGGCCCGGGCTGGTCGCGATCGCCCAGTCGAGCAGATCCTCGCCGGCAACCTCGGCGAGCCCGCCGAGCCACGCCCCGTCGATCGATCCCGCCAGCGCGTCGCCCATCCAGAGCAGCGCGACGCGCAGCGCGAGCCGGCGCTGCGCCGCGGCGGGAAGCCGCAGCCAAGGCGGCGCGCTCGGCAGATCGGTGAAGCACGCCACCGGATCGTCGCACCCGCCCAGATGCCGCAGCAGCAGCGCCGCCCGGCGCTCGCCGGGGCCGCCCTCGACCGCGACGAGATCGTTGCCGATCGCCGCCAGCGTCGCGCGTTGCTCGGACGCCCTCATGCGCTGCCCTCCCGCCGCGCCACCGCCGCGCGGCGCTGTTGCCAGCGTCGCAGGCCCGGATAGCCGAGCGCCGCGACGAGCAGCAGCAGCCCGGCGATGCCGAGACCGATCAGATTGGCGTTGAGCGCGGTCCCGCCGTCCTTGGGCGCCACCGTCGGCAGCGGCTGGGCGGGGAAGGTCTCGACCGAGACATTCTCGTATTTGAGGCCCTGCACCGAATTGACGATCAGCGCCTTCACCTTGCCGATCTGGGTGTCGATATTGGTGCCCGGCCGATATTTGATGAACACCGATGCCGAAGCGGGCTGGCCGGTCTCGGCGAGCGGCTGGGTGTCGGGCAGCACCAGATGGACGCGCGCTTGCACCACCCCGTCGATCTCCGAGATGGTGTGCGACAGTTCCTGACTCATGCCATAGACCAGCCGCGCCTTCTCCTCGGTGGGCGAGGAGACCAGCCCCTCGCGCTTGAACACCGTCCCCAGCGAGGCGAATTCCTCGCGGGGATAGCCCTGGGAGTGGAGCACTTCGACCGCGCGGCTGAAATCGCCCTTCTCGGTCAGCAGCATCCAGCCTTCTTCGCCTTTCGCCTGCTTGGTGGCGCCGATCCCGGCGCTCTGCAGCACCGCGATCATCTCGTTGGCCTGCGCCTCGGTCAGCTTCGAATAGAGCTCGGCCCGCCCGCACGCGGCGAGCAGCAGGCAGAGCCCGATCAGGGCCGGGCGCAGCTTTCGGGCAAGATCGCCCATCTCAGTTCTCCACGCCTGCCGCCACAGGCGTCACGATTGCTGCCGGAACAGCTGCTGGATGCCGTCCGAGGTGCGGTTGGCGATGTTCGAGGTCAGCTGGCAGTGGAACATGAACTCGTGGCACTTCATCGTCAGGTCGACGACTTCGCCCGGGGTCATCTCCGATCCGCTCGCCTGCGCGGCCTTCGCATATTCGGACACGCTCTTGGCCTCGCCGTTGACGCGCTCGATCTGCGAGAACATCGCCTGCATCGCCGGGCCGAGCGCGTCGGCGCCGCCGACTCCCCCCGAACCCATCGCCGAAAGCGAGCCCTGGAAGCTGGTGACGTCGGCGGTCGAGGCTGCCGGCCCCGCCTGAACGATGTCCGGCGAGGGCGCGAAGGCGGAACTCGCCATGGCCCCCGCAATGGCTTCGATCGACATGATCGCCTCCGTCAGTTCTTGCGGGCCATGGTCTCGAGCGCCTTGCCGACGCTGTCGATCGAGCTCGACGAGCTATTGGCCATGAACGACATCCGCATCGATTCGGCGGTGAGCTTGACGATCTGCGAGGGATTGTCGCTGCCGTTGTTGCCGACTTCGTTCGACATCGCCTCGATCCGGGTCGCCTGCTTGTCGAGCGTCTGGCCCCAGCTGTCGGCGAGCGCCTCGAACCAGGTGCCGGGCGCCGAGCCCTTGTTCATCTTGTTGCCGGTCAGCGGCGAAAGCGAGATGTTGGTAAGCCCGGTGGTGATCGTGTTCGACATGACTCTACTCCTTCACTCACACTAAAATTCAGAACTTCAACTGCGTCTCCCGGCCGTTCTTCTCGAAGAACACCGTGTCGCCGGTGATGGTGATGAGGCGGTGGCCGCTCGGCATGATCGCGCCGGCGAAATAGCGCGCGCCGTCGACCGTCTGGATAAAGGCGGGGTCGCCGGTGACGACGGTCGACACCTTGCGCGTCGCGTCGGCCACCGTGCGCAGCGGCGTGTCGTCACGCGGCGGCAGATCGTCGCGGAAGACCAGCCGGCCCAATTGCTTCACATCGGTGCGGATCGCCTGGGCGAGCTTGAGCCGCTGATCGCTGTTGAGCCGGGTCACGCGCAGCTCGACGCCGGTGCGCGAGATCGGCTTGCCCATCGCCTGCAGCCCGTGGATGCGCGCGACATCGGCTGCGGCCTGGGCGAGCTCGGCGCTGGTCTGGACGTTGACCGCGGCGTCGATGCCGTGATCGCGCAGCACCTCCTGCGCCTTGAGGCGCTCGGCGTCGTTCGACACCACCCCGCTGACGATCACCGCGCCGGTCGCCGGATCGTTGGCGGTGGTCAGCGGCGCCAGCCCGGCGCCGTCGAGGACATGGTCGGCGCGGGTCGCGGCGTCGCCGCGCAGCCCGAGCGCGTCCATCGTCGGCACCGCCACCGCCGCGCCGGCGACCAGCGTCGCCACCGCGCCGAGCGCGATCGCGCGCTTGCGGGTGAACCAGCCGCTGACATGCTCGCCTGCCTTGCCGAGCATCGCGAAGGCCTCGTCCTGCGGCGATGGCGGAGGGAGCGACGGCGCGGGGGAGCTGTCGGCAATGTCGCTCGCCTCCGCCCAGCGGCCGCTCGCCGGGTCGCCCCAGGCAAGCGCGACGCCGCCGATCGAGAAAGGCACATAAGCGGGCAGGATGGCGGTCTGCCCTTCGCCGATATGCGAGCCGAGCAGCAAAGCCTCGCCGGTCAGCACCGTGATCCGCGCACCGGTTTCGCCATCGACCTGCAGGTCGATCGCGACGCCCTTGGTGGCCGGGTCGCGGATGACGACGTCCTGCCAGAATTGATGCCCGATCGACACGGTTCCGCTCGTCGGCAATGGCTTCTCGGTGCCGGCGAGCCGGCCGTTGAGCACGCGAAGAACGGACGGCGAAGTCATTGCGTCTGGCGCTCCCCTGCCTTGGCGGGCACCGGGATCCGCGCGGGCTGCGTACCTTCGGGGATCGGCGCCGCGGACGCCGCCATCGGCGCGCGCGAGGCGAGCGGGACGAGCCGCGGCGTGATCAGGAACAGCCGCTCGGTATGGCCCTTCTGCTTGGTCCGGAACTTGAACAGCTCGCCGAGCAGCGGGATGTCGCCGAGCAGTGGCACCTTGGTCTCGTCGTTGATGTCGGCGTCGATCGTCATGCCGCCGAGCAACAGGCTCTCGCCGTCGAGCACCATGCCTTGCGTCGCCACGCTGGCGCGATCGACCACGGGGATGTTCTCCACCATCGAATCGGGGCTGATGCTGCCGTCCTCGATATTGACGAGCATGCGGATGCGGGTCTGGTCGTGATCGCGGAAGACGTGCGGATTGACGCGCAGCACGGTGCCGGCGGTGACGTTGAACAGATCGACTTCCTCGCGCCCGGCGACGCGGACGTAGAAGGTCCGGGTGCGATCGAACACCGCCTCGACATTGGACAGCGTCATCACCTGCGGCCGCGAGACGATGCGCGCGGCGCCCTTGTTCTCGAGCGCGGTGACCCGGCCGAGGAACTCGCGCTGGCTGCCGATGATCGTCGAGATCGTCCCGCCGGCGCCCGAAGGGGTGATGTTGCTGACATTGTCGCGGCGGTTCAGCCCCGGCACCGGCAGCAGCCGCGTGTCGCTATCGGCATTGCCGCTGCCGAACAGCGCGCCGAAGCCGCCGCTGCCGAAGCGCCAGTTGATCCCGAGCTTGCGCAGCCGATCGACGTTGATGTCGATGATCGTCGCCTCGACCTCGACGATCTGCGGCTCGACGTCGAGCGCGCGGATCAGCGAATCATAAGCGGCCATCCGTTCGGGCACGTCGCGGACGATGATCGCGTTGAGATACGCGCTCGGCTCGATCCGCACCACGTCCGCGGTCAGCGGCGCGGCGAGCCCGCCACCGTCGCCGCCGCCGAGGATCTCGGTCGCGGCATAGGCGCCGCCCTGCGCCGCGTCGGGAGCGACCGAATCGAGCCCCTGCCCCCGCAATCGCGGCTGGCTCTGCCGCACCATCCGCGCGCCGAGAATCGGGGCGTTGGCGCTGCCGCCCGGCTTCTGGTCGAGCACGAGATTCTGCAGGATCGTCGCGAGCCCCGGCACGCGCGTCTCGCGCCCGCCCGCGGTGATCAGCGTGTCCTCGGCGCGGGCATAGCGCAGATAGAAGACGCGGAACTCGACCGGCTGTGCCGGCATCGCGCGCGGCGCGTCGTAATAGCCGCGGCCCCCGCCACCGCCGGGATAGGCGCCGCCGGGCGCGGCGGGCCCGCTATCCGCGACGCCTTCGCCGCGCGCCATCGCCGCGACCTGCTCGAGAAAGCGCGGCGTGCCGCTGACCACCAGCCCGTCGGTGGTGACGCGCAGCATGTTGCGGCGATCGGGCAGCCGCTGCGCCCGCGCCTGGCGCGCCACGCGATCGGCGGCGGCGCGGCCGAGCTGGAGGTTCTGCACGCCCAGCTCGGTCGGCGCGTACACGTAGAGCGCGGCGCCGTCATAATAGGAGATCAGATTGAAGGCCTTGGCGATGTCGCCATAGATCTTCTCGACGGTGCCGTTGAACACACCGTTGACCGTGCCGGTCAGCCGCGCGCTCGGCACCACCGGCCGGCCGGCGCGGCCGAACAGATCGCGCAGGAACGCCGCGATCGGCTGGTCGCGCGCGACGATCGAGACCTGGTTGCCCTGGGGGGCCGCCTGTGCGGCGGCCGGTGTCTGCGCGCTGGCGGCGAACGGCACCGGCAACGCGGCGGCAACGGCCATGAACAGCATCGACGAGTTCTGGTTCAGCTTCAATCAGCCCTCCGTTTTCATTCGGCCGCAGCGAGCGCGACTTGTGGTTCTTCCGCCAATGCCCCTGGCGGCAGTCCGATCTGGCCGACCATCTCGACGGAAATGGTCGGCGAAAGTTCGTTGAAGGCGAGCACCGGCAACTCGAACAAATCGGGCTCGATCAGCTTGCGGATCGAGCGGCGGACCTCGAACGACGTTACCAGCGCGTTGGCGCCGGTCTCCGCCGCGGTCCGGCCGATCGTCGCAACCAGCTCGCGCGCGACCTCGGGCTTGACCGCGAGCCGCTCGACTCCGTCGACCAGCCGCGTCGCCTCGCGCACCAGCGTCTCGAGCTCGGGCGTGACCACCAGCGCGCGGATGCCGCCGCCCTGCGCGACGGCGTCGAGCAGATAGCGTTTGAGCGAAATGCGGGTCTGATCGGCGATCCGGGCGATCTCGCGCTCCTGGCTCGCCGCCTCGGTGAGGCCTTCGAGCACGTCGCGCATGTTGCGCAGCGGCACCTCCTCCTCGGCGAGCCGGCGGAGCACCTCGGCGATCCGCGCCGCGGGCACCGCGCGCACGGCTTCCTTGACCACTTCGGGATAGTCGTCGCCGATGCGGTTGAGCAGCCCGACCGCCTCCTGCACGCCGAGGAAGCGCGGCAAATTGCGGCGGATCAGCGCCTCGACGCCCGCCACCACCGTCTCGGCATCGCTGCCTTCGCCGGCGCCGATCGACAGCTCGAAGGCAAGCAGCCGCCATGCGCGCGGTCCTTCGGGCGCGAGGAAATGGATCGCCAGCCGGGGCAGCGGCACGCCACTGCGATATTGCAGCCGCTCGAGCATCGCGGTGAGCTCGGCGGAGAGCGCGGCCTCTTCGTCGACCGGCGGCTGCGGACCCGAAATCTGAAGCAGCAGCGGCACCACCGGGCGCGGTGCCTCGGGCTCGGCGAGCAGAGTCACCGCGCGCGGTGCCTCGCGCCCGCCGGTGAGCAATTTGCGCATCGGCCCCGAGTGGCGGACCATGTGCGGCTTGAGCCGCGGATGCATCGCCGCGCCCGACACGAGCGAGACGAAGCCGAGCCCGATGAACACCGCGACGGGGAAGCCCGGGATCAGCGCCATCAGGAAGCAGATCCCGCCCACCGCGAGCAGCACGCGCGGATTGGCGACGAGCTGGCGGTGCATCGCCTGACCGAGATTGGCGTCGTTCTCCTCGTCGGTCGAGCGGGTGACCATCAGGCCCGCCGCCATCGCGCCGAGCAGTGCCGGGATCTGCGCGACCAGCCCCTCGCCGATCGTCAGGATCGAATATTTGGAGGTCGCCGCGCCGATCTCCATGCCCTGCTGCATCACCCCGATGGCGAGGCCGCCGATCAGATTGACGATGACGATCACGACCGAGGCGATCGCATCGCCCTTCACGAACTTCATCGCGCCGTCGAGGCTGCCGTGGAGCTTGCTCTCGAGCTCGAGCGTGCGGCGGCGGCGGCGCGCCTCGTCCTTGTCGATCAGGCCCGAGCGCAGATCGCTGTCGATCGACAGCTGCTTGCCCGGCATCGAATCGAGACTGAACCGCGCCGCGACCTCGGCGACGCGCTCGGCGCCCTTGGCGATGACGATGAACTGGACGATCGTGATGATCAGGAACACGACCAGCCCGACGACGATGTTGCCGCCCGCGACCATCGATCCGAAGGTCTGGATGATGTGCCCGGCATGGCCCTCGACGAGGATCATCCGGGTGGTGGCGATCGACAGCGCCAGCCGGAACAGCGTCGAGACGAGCAGGATCGACGGGAAGGACGAGAAGTCGAGCGGGCCGCGGATGTAGAGCGTGGTGAGCAGCAGCATCACGCCGAAGGTGATGTTCACTCCCACCAGCATGTCGATGATCAGCGTCGGCAGCGGCAGGATCATCAGCCCGACGATCGCGATCACGCCGACGATCAGGAACAGATCGGCGACGCGCGCCGAGAGCGGCAGGGGCTTTGCCGCGTTGCTGCTGGCGAGATACCGCTCGACGCTCATGCCGGCCTCAGCGCGCCGCGCCGCGTTGCGAGGCCTGGTAGCGGCCCACGACCTTGCGGACATAGTCCTGCGTCTCGCGATACCGCGGCACGCGGCGGCCCGATTTGATCACTGCGCCCGGCCCGGCATTGTACGCCGCGACTACCAGGGTCACGTCGTTTCCGAGTTGGCTCTGGAGCTGTTTGAGATATTTGGCGCCGGTGTGCATCGCGAGGACCGGATCGTCGAGCAGCGCGCGCGGATCGCGCACGCCGAGCCCCCGCGCCGTCGCCGGCATCACCTGCATCAGCCCCAACGCGCCCTTGTTCGACACCGCGCGCTGGCGCCCGGCGGACTCGGCATTGACCATCGAGGCGAGCAGATGCGGGTTGATCCGGTAGCGATAGGCTACAGAAGTGATCAATGCGTCATTGGCCCCGCCGCCGCTCCGGGCGCGCACCGCGCGCGTCGCCGCGACGAGCCGCTTCTGGAAGCCCGGCATGCTCACGCTCACCGAACTGCGCTCGGGCAGCATCTCGGGTTCGGGCGGCGCCTCGAACCGGGGTTGCGATTGGGGTTCGGACGCCTGCGGCCCACAGAACCGCAACGCCTCGACATAACGCGTACCGATCGCCGCGGCATCGCAATTGCCCGCCTGCGCGGGAACTGCCGCCACGGTCGCGCTTCCGAACAACACCAGCTTCAACGCGAAGCCGGGCAACGGAGCGGAGCCGAAAAAGCGCATACACGATCCTCCCTGCAAGCCCCGGGCAAGGGGCGTTGCTGACGATCGTTTGGTTCGCATGGGTCCTGCGATCCGGACTTTCATCCGGCCAGTAAAAACTACGACGATCGTTCGTCGCAGGACACCCCCCCGTTTCGTCAAGTCATCGCGGATTTGGACCGACCCACCCCGGCCAAATGGCGCTTCACCGTACCGCAAACATTCGTGTCGGCAACGAAACAGTCGGCAGAATGCCGTCGCGATTTAAGTGATTCGGGTAGATTTAATTACCAAATTACTTCGCTTTAGTGACCGCTTTGCACATGCTTCGTGAGTTGACCGACCTTAAGGCTTCTGGGAAAATGTGCCCGTTTGGTACGCAACAGGGTCCTGCGGTCCAACCTGAAAACCTTGCCGCCGCGTGCCTTCGGGCGCGGTGGCCGGGCGCATCCGGCGCTCTCCTCTCGTCCAGCGTTCGGGCGAGGCATGCGTATTGCCGGAGGTGCGTTTGGCCGAGAAGAACAACGGCGGCGACAAGACAGAGAAGCCGACGCCCAAGCGGCTGGCCGACGCGCGCAAGAAAGGCGATGTCGCCAAGTCGCGCGACGTCACCGCCGTCGCGACCTTGTTCGTCTGGCTGATCGTGCTGCTGTTCGGCGCGGGCTATGCCGGCAACCAGGTCATCGCGCTGTTCGACGACGGCTTCGTGCTGATCGGCGGCAATGCCCCCTTCGCCACCGCGCTCTCGCAGCTCGGCCGCAGCGCGCTCTGGGCGTTGCTCGGCATCACCGCGATCGCCCTGCTCCCCGCCGCGATCACCGGCGTGCTCGCCGAATTCCTCCAGGCCGGGGGCGTGTTCACCACCGAGAAGATGAAGCCCACGCTCGACAAGCTCAATCCGGCCGAGGGCTTCAAGCGCATGTTCAGCATGGACAACCTCGTCGAGCTCGCCAAGACGCTCGCCAAGGCGGCGCTGATCGTCTTCGTCGTCTGGCTGGTGCTGCGCGGCTCGCTCGCCGAGATCATCGAGCGCACCGGTCCGGTGCTGCTCCCCGTCGCCGAGACCGACGGCCGCTCGGCCGCCGCCTCGGTCCTGCTCTTCACCGGCGGGCTCGTCCGCACGGCGTTGCTCTGGACCTTCGGCGCCTTCCTGCTCGTCGCCGTGCTCGACATGGCGTGGCAGAAGCACAGCTACACCAAGAAGCTGCGGATGAGCATGCGCGACATCCGCGAGGAGCATAAGGAGAATGAGGGCAACCCCCTCATCAAGTCGAGCCGCCGTCAGCTCCACGAGGAATGGGCGAGCCAGAACGCCGTCGGCGCGGTCCGCGACGCGAACGTGCTCGTCGTCAACCCGACTCACATCGCCATCGCGCTCGCCTATGATCCGGAGAGCTGCCCGGTCCCGATGATGACCGCCAAGGGCGAAGGCCCGCTCGCCGCGGCGATGCGCGCGGCGGCCGAGGAGGCGGGCATTCCGATCATCCGCCACGTCCAGGTGGCGCGCAAACTCTATGAGGACGGCGCCCCCGACGAGCTCATCCCGCGCGACATGTTCGATGCGATCGCCCAGATCATCCTCTGGGCGAAGCGCGTCCGCGACGGCCAGCCCGCCCCCGATCTCACCGAACCCGAACTGATGGACACGAACAGGGGGTCGCATTGATGGATTCGACGATCGGCACGGCGCTTTCCAGCCTGCTCGGCATGATCATCGCGCTGGCGGTGGTGCTGGGGCTCGCCTGGATCAGCCTGCGCGCGCTGCGCCGCTGGCAGGATCGCGGGCTGGGCGGCCGCGAGAACGGTGCCGAGCGCCAGCTGCGCTTCGTGCGGGCGTTGCCGGTCGGCCAGCGCGAGCGGCTAGTGCTGATCGAGGCGGAAGGCGAGCTGATGCTGATCGGGGTCTCCGGCGGCGCGATCTCGCTGCTCCGCAACTGGGGGGCGCCCGAGGCCGAGATCGCGGTGCCGCCGGCGCCGGAGCCGGCGCGATGAACGCGCCCCCGGAGCAGCTTCGCACGCGCCTGCCGGCGATCGACCAGAACCGCGCCCAGCTCCAGACCATGCTGATCGGCGCGCTCAACCGCCGGCTGATCGGCGGCCTCCAGACCGGGGTGCGCCTCGCCACCGAGCGCGATCGCCGCGCCGCGATCGCGTGGATCCAGTTCCGCAGCGGCGGCCATCTCGTCCAGATCGCGCCGCTGCTCGTCGACGGCACGCTCGCGCGCGTCTCGGGCGCGCAGGGCAGCGTCGATGCCGCGGCCGCGGCCGCCACGCTCGGCCGGATCGAGCCGCTGCTCGGCGCGCTCGAGCTGGTGCTCGGCTGCGAGCTCCAGCCCGCCGGACTGCACAAGAGCTATGCCGGCGACCCGGTGCTGCTGCGCCTCGACGCGACGAGCGGCCAGGGCGTGATCCAGCACCGGCTGCTGCTCGCGATCCCACCCGAAATGGCGGTCGAGCCGCTCGCCGAGATCGAGCTCGCCGCGACCGCGATCGGCGGGCTCCGGCTGCGCTGGACGGCGCGCTTCGACGGTCCGCAGGTGCGCGCCGCGGGCCTCGCCGGGCTTGCGCGCGGCGATCTGCTTTTGCTCGGAACCGGCGCGCCGGTCGCGAAGTTGTCATTGCCGGGTCGCAACGACGCGCCACGCGCGCGAATCGCCTTCAACGATGGGATGCTCGTTTTGCAGGATGATGTTGCGATGGAGGGATCGCAGGAGGCGTCCGTGCCTGTCTCCCCCGCCGGTGACCCCGGCTGGGCCGATGTGCGGATTCCGACGACGATCGAGATCATTGGCGCGGGAATGACCGCCGCCGAGCTGGCGACGCTCGGCAAGGGCAGCGTGCTGCCGCTCCCCGCCGCCGGCGGAACCTTGCCGGTGCGCGTGATCGCCGGCGAGCAATGCGTCGCCGAGGGCGAGATCGTCGCGGTTGGCGAAGGCTTCGGCGTGCTGATCACCGGAGTCGCTGCCGACGGGGACGCCTGATGGAACTTTCGAGCTTCACGCCCGGCTCGGCGCTGGTCGTCGTCGTCGCGCTCGCGCTGGCGCCTTTCTTCGCGGTGATGGTCACTTCGTTCACCAAGATCGTCGTGACGCTGAGCCTGCTGCGCAACGCGCTCGGGCTGCAGCAGGTGCCGCCCAACATCGTGCTCAACGGCCTCGCGCTGATCCTGACGCTCTACGTCATGTACCCGGTCGGCCAGCAGATGCAGGACCGGATCGCGGCGCAGCAGAGCGATGGCAGCGTCTTGCAATCGACCGCCTCGATCTCGACTGCGATCGATGTCGGCAAGGAGCCGCTGCGCGAGTTCCTGATCAAGCACAGCGACGCGAATGAGCGCGCCTTCTTCCTGCGCACTGCGCAGCGCGTCGGCGATCCGGCCCATGCCCGCGAGATGACCGATCGCGATCTGATCATCGTCATCCCCGCCTTCGTGGTGAAGGAACTGAGCCTCGCCTTCCAGATCGGCTTCCTGATCTTCTTGCCCTTCCTCGTCATCGATCTGGTCATCTCGAACATATTGCTCGCGATGGGGATGATGATGCTGTCGCCGACGACGATATCGCTGCCGTTCAAGCTGCTGCTTTTCGTGCTCGTCGACGGCTGGGTGAAATTGAGCCACGGATTGGTGCTGTCCTATGCCTGAGGACGAACGGCCATGAACGGCGACTTCGTCAGCCTCACCAACGACGCGCTGTGGCTGGTGCTGATCCTGTCGGCGCCGCCGATCATCGTCGCGTCGGTGGCGGGGCTGCTGGTCGCGATCGTGCAGGCGGCGACCCAGATCCAGGAACAGACGCTGCAATATACCGCAAAGTTCTTCGCGATCGTGCTCACCCTGTTCGTCACCGCATCACTGATCGGCGCGTCGCTCTATCGCTACAGCGACCGCATCTTCAGCGAATTTCCGGCGATGATCCGGCGGTGACCGGCTGGAGCGATCCGATGCTCCTGCTCGCCGTCGCGACCGCGCGGATCGCGGTGGCGTTCATGCTGATGCCGATCTTCTCGCCCGATCTGATCCCCGCGATGGTGCGCAATTCGATCCTCGTGTCGCTCGGCATCATCTCTTTGTCGCTCCAGCCGACGCTCGACGTGTCGATGCTCGGCCCCGGCCAATGGGCGACGATGTTCGCCAAGGAAGTGTTCGTCGGGCTGCTGATCGGCTTCTTCTTCGGCTCGGTGCTTTGGGCGCTCGAGGCGGCGGGGCAGATCATCGACACCAAGGTCGGCGCGACGATGGCGCAGATCGTCGATCCGCTCTCGGGCCACCAGACCTCGCTCAACGGTGCCTTTCTCGCCCGGCTGGCGGGGATCGTCTTCATCTTCTCGGGCGGGCTCTCGCTGCTCGTCCATGTGCTGATGGAGAGCTATGCGCTGTGGCCGGTGGCGGCGCCGATGCCGACGCTCGACGCGCGCGGGCTGGGGCTGTTCGAGCGCGAGTTCGGCCGGCTGATGGTGCTCGCCACCCTGTTCGCCGCGCCGGTGCTGACCGTGCTGTTCCTGATCGATCTGGGGCTCGGGCTGATCAACCGCTTCGCCCAGCAATTGAACGTCTTCACGCTGTCGATGTCGATCAAGGCGTTCGCCGCGACCGCGATCATCCTGCTGCTCGTCGGCTCTTTCGTCGAGGCGATCACCCGCGACATCCTCAGCCGCCCCGACACGATCCTCGGGCTGCTCCGGGGGCTGGTCCATTGAATGCCGCCGCCCCCGCCCCGCAGCCGATGACCGAGGAAGAGCGCCTCGCCGCGATCGCCGAGCTGCTGCGCAAGGCCGATGCGATGCCGGGCGCGCCCGAGCGAGTCGCGCTGGGCGAGCATATGATCGAGGCGGCGCGCGTGCCCAGGCGCCACCGCGAGGCGCTGCTCCGGCTGACCCCGACCGAGATCACCTGCATCCGATTCCTCGGCTGGGGCCGCTCGAACGGCGACATCGCCACCTTGCTGCTGATGGCGGAGAACACCGTGCGGGTGCATCTGTCCAATGTCGCGCGCAAGCTCGAGCTCGACGGCATGCGCGAGCTCGCAGCGCTGGCGGGGCTGCTCTTCTACCCGTCGGATTGAGGCGCGGGCCTCAGCTCAGGCCGTTGGGCCCGAGCTGCATTTTCGTCACGTCGAAGCCGAACGCGGCGCGCGACCCCTTGGCGATCGCCGCCTTGATCGACGGCATCGCCGAAGGCTGCTTCTGCGCCGCCTGCACCGCCTGATCGACCAGCACCGCCTGGACCAGCATCGATTCGGCGATTTCCTGCTTCAGCGCATCGCTGGCATTGGCGAAGCCCGGCGTGGTGCTGATCGCGCGCGCCATCTGCGCGCTGACCGCCTTGTAATCGGCGGGCTTGCTGTCGACCGAGCCGCGCACGCCGTAATAGGCGGCGACCAGATACATCGCCATCGCATCGGCGACATTGTTGGGGTTGAGCCCGACCGGTCGCATCACCCCGCCGACTTCGGCGACGACGTCGCGGCGCGCGAAGGTGCGCTGCAGATCCGCGGCGCCCTTCGGATCGACCTTGCTGAGCCGGGCGACGAACCCCTGCATGTTGCGCTGGCGCACCGCGGTGCTCGGCCGATAGGTGATCGCGGCGTGATTGACCGCCGCCGATCGCGGCGCGCGCGCCATCGAGCGGAACACGCTGCTGGTGCTCGCCCGCGCGTTCTCCGACTGGGTGCTGCCGCCCTGCGACAGGGTGTTGGTCAGCATGCCCATGTTGAAGACGCCCTGCGCCGCGGCACCGCCCGGCGCGAGCATCGCCGCTGCGGGAAGGCAGAGCAGAACACGAAGCAGCATCTTTCGCATGACTTTACTCCGGTTGTTTCAGGTTTCGGAGAGTGCAACGCACAAAGGGGCCGGCGGAGCCAGCCCCTTTGCTTTGAGACGTGGCGGGAAAGGGATCAGCCCTTGCGCGCCGAGTTGGCGAGGCCTTCGCCGATCGTCTTGATCGCGTTGGTGGTGGCGTTCATCAGGATGCCGAATTCCTGCGACTTGGCACCGAATTTCGCGGTGAGCGACGGCGTCTTGTCGGTGATCTGATCGGCCATCTTCGACATTTCCGCGGCCTGCTTGTCGAGCTTCTTGCCGAGCGCCTCGGCCAGCGCCATCAGCCAGCTCTGGCCGCTGGTGCCCTTGGCACCCTTGCCACCGGCGCGCGCCGCCTTGGCGTCTTCGCCGTCGGCCATGCCCGAGACCATCTTGTTGACGGCGTCTTCCATCTCGCGAGTGGCATCGCCCTGCTCCGCGGGCGAAGCGTTGAAGGCTTCGGCGAAGCCGCCGATCGCTTCCTGCAGATTCTGGCGGACGCCGGCCTTGTCGCCCATCGAGGCGCAGAACGCGCCCTGCGCCATGTCGATCGTCGACTGCGGCAGGCCGAGCTTCTCGCCGAGCTGCTGGATGACTTGCTGGCCGATCGCCGACATCAGGGTGCGCGCGGCGAGCGAAGCCCAGCCGGCAGGGCCCATGGCGAGCTGCGCGATCGAAAGCGGATTGGTAGCGATGCCGCCGAGCGAACTGAGAATCGACATAATCTTCCTCCTGGTTCGTGAGCCCTCGGGCCCGGATCATGTGCCGGTCGGCCGCCGGGCCACCGTCGATGACCATAAGACACCAAAGCGGGCGCCCCCGCGCTCTGCGTTTCGACTAGATCACCTAGTCAAACCGACTAGTCGGCCGGGCGGCGGCGCGGCGATCCGGCGGGTAGTCGGAGCGATTATGGAACTTGCGCGGCCGCGGGGAGATATTGGGCTGTTGAATCACGGGATGAGGAGCGCCCGCGTGTCGATATCGGTTGGAGTGTCCGTGGGCGGCGCGAAGGCGCGCGGAGTCGACGCCGAGATCGCCAGCCCGCGCGAGCGTCAGACCGACGACGCCTGCGCCGCGCAGGATGCGGCGACCGAAAGCCTGTCGCAGGGGCTGGCGCGGCACCATAGTCCCGCGCTCGACGCCGACGGCCCGCTCGATCGGCTGGCCCAGCAGCCCAGCCCGCTCGATCGCCTCGGCAAGACCGCGCGCTAGTGGCGGCGCGAAACCGCGCGATCGGCCTGATCGCCCCCTTGCTGATCGGCGGTGCGACACCCGCCGCGGCGCAGGAAGGCGTCGACTGGAGCGGGCTGATGATGGGCATCGCCCATGGCACCGCGATGGACGAGGCCGCGCAGGAATCGGTGACGAAGGATCGCCGCGTCGAGGCATCGAAGCCGCGCCCAACCGCGAGCCTGCGCTTCACGCCCTCGCTCGAGCGGCGGCGCGCCAATTATGCGCGCTTCGTCGCGAAGGCGCGGGCGCGCGATCCGCAGGGCGCCGCGTCGCTCGAAAAGGATCTCGCGGCCAACGATCTCATCGCGAGAGCCGCCCCCGAGCTCGCCCGCTATGGCTTTCGCATCGATCATGTCGGCGATGCCTATGCGGCGTGGTGGCTCAACGCCTGGCTCGCCGCGCGCCAGCGCACCGACACGCCACCGCTGCGGCAGATCGCCGCGGTGCGCGCGCAGGCCGCCGAGGCGATGGCCGCGATCCCGGAGATCGCCAATGCCGGCGACGCCGCGAAACAGGAAATGGCCGAGGCCAATCTGCTCCAGTCGCTGCTGATCGGCGCGTCGCTCGAACATGCCAAGGACGATCCGGCCCAATTGCAACGCATCGCGGCGGCGGTACGTCAGGGCGCGCGTGCCGCGGGCCTCGACCTCGACACGATGGACCTCACCGATCAGGGCTTCGTGCCGCGCCGCACCGGCGCGATCGAGGATCCCGCAGTCCCGGCGACCGGCGGCGTCGCGCTCTATGCCGTCGCTGCGATCGCCGCGGCGGCACTGGGCGGCGGCGTGTGGCTCGCACGCGGGCGTTCGGGCAGGGGAAGACCGGGCTAGTCGTTGCGATTATGGCGCGCGCGGCCGCCAATCGCCATCTGGTTCGGGAACATGGCGCGAGCCATGCCCAGATTTTTGGATCAGGATCATGACGAGCATCGATCGCATCTCCGGGCTCTCGCCCCTTTCGCCCACCAACGCCGCGTCGACCGACGCGCGCGGCGCGGCGATCGAGACGATGGGCGAGATCGGCCACCGCGTGCTCGCCTGGGTCGACGCCGCGAGCCGCGGCGCCAACAACAATGGGGGCAGCGGCGCGCAGGCATGGAGCCAGACCGCCGGCAGTGGCAGCGGCTTCGCGCCCGACATGGGCGAGCTCGCCCGCCGCGGCGACGTCTATGGCCTTGGCGAGCTGACCAGCGATCTTTCGGCGCGCTTCGGCGCCAGCCCCGCGCAGGAAGGTGCGCTGCGTCGCGCGATCGACGATTTCACTCGCGCGGCGGTGATCCAGATCGCCGGCCTTTCGGGCGCGAGCGGCGACCAGCAGGTCAGCGGCGTCCGCGCCGCGCTCGACGGCGCCGCGCGCGCCGATGCCCCGGCCGGGCTCGACGGCGTCATCGCCCGCTTCGAGGCGGCGACCGCCGATCTTTCCGCGCAAAATCGCGGTTGAGGCGGAACTCCGCGCGGCCTCGCGCGTGCTAGCCGCACGATCCATTCGGGAGGGTAATCGATGCACCGGCCGCTGATGCTGCTCGTTCCCATTGCGCTCGCCATCGGCGGCGCGGCGCATGCCGCCGATCAGAAAGCCACCGTCGTCTCCGCGGGCAGCGAGCAGGCGATCCGCCTCGGCAAGACCGTGATCTCGCGCCCCTTCGGCGCCGAGCTGGTCGATCGGCTCTCGGTGGTCGGCAGCTATTCGATCAAGGGCGCCCGGCTCCATTTGATTCGCGGCAGCGGCGGCGCGCAATGCCCGGCACGCTATGCCGTGATCGTCACCCGCCCCGGCGAGGAGCCGCGGATCGGCCAGAGCTTCGGCACCTGCAGCACGGCGGCGCAGCCCCGGCTGCGGCGCGGCGAGTTTAGCGTGGCGATGCCCGCCACCGCCGCGGGCGGACCGCTCGTCCGCTTCCACTACGCCAATGGCCGCATGCACTCGGCCGCGCCCGCGCTCACCCAGGGCGCCGGAACGATGGCGCCGGCACAGACGACCATGGCATCGCCGTGCAAGTCGGCCAACGCCGTAACCGCCGCCGATCAGGCGCGGGCGCTCGACGCGTTCGAGCGCGATTGGCCCAAGGCGTATCGCCGCACCGGCACGCTCAAAAAGGTGACCCTTGGCCCAGGCGAGATGCGGCGCCTGACCGCCGATCTCGCCTGCATGGCGAGCTGGCCGGCGGGCGAGCGCCGCGTTCCCGAGCTGGCGACGCCGCTGTTCCGCAGCAAGCAGCATCGCGACGCCGCGTTCGCGGCGCTCGAATCGATCCAGCACGATCCTGCGACCGACGCCAACCTCAAGGCCGTGGCGCGCAGCTTCTCCGCCGAGATGCGCTACCGCATCGCGCTCGATCCCCCGCTCTAAGCGTTCCGATTAGCGACCCGCCTGCACCCTGCCGCTATCAGGCTGAACCAGCACAGCTTCCGGCGGAGTAAGGGCCATGACGGGCGTTTCTTCGGTTCAGCAGAGCCAGACCAGCACCAGCGCGGGCGGTGGCGGCGATCGCGGCTATTTCGTCAAGACCGGCGACACGATGAGCGCCATCGCGCGCGAGAAAGGCGTCTCGCTCTCGGCGCTGATCAAGGCCAACCCGCAGATCGTCCATCCCGATCTGATCCGTCCCGGCCAGCATCTCAACATCCCCGCCGGCGGCAGCGCCGGCGAAGCCCCGGGCGAATACACGATCAAGCCCGGCGACACGCTCTCCGCCATCGCCGCGCAGTTCGGCACGACGTGGCAGGCGCTGGCGCAGGCCAACAACATCTCGAATCCGAACCTGATCTTCCCCAACCGCACGCTGACCATTCCCAACGGGACCGGCGGCACCGGGGGAACCGGCGGCGTCGGCGGCGGCGGTCCGGTCGGCGGCGCTGCGGGCAGCGGATCGAGCGATGTCGCGGCGATCGCCGAGAAATATCTCGGCCAGAACGCCTCGTCGCTCAAGGGCAACCGCAACGACAATCTGCCGATGAACGCGGGCGTGCCCTCGAACATCTGCTGCGCCAATTTCGTCTCGGCGGTGCTCACCGAGGCGGGCAAGCTCCCCGCCAATCTCCACACCGATTCGGTCGCGCAGCTCAACACGACGTTGCGCGCGCGCGGCTGGACGCCCGTCCCCGCGTCCGAGGCCAAGCCCGGCGACGTGGTGATCATCCAGGGCGGCGGCGTCTCGCACACCGAGATCGTCTCGGGTCCCGGCCAGATGATCGGCTCGAACAATGTCAATGCCGACGGCACCCAGCGGATCTCGCACAACAATCTCAGCTGGGCGCTCAGCCATGGCGCGGTGATTCTGCGCGCGCCCGGCGGTAGCGGCGGCGGCGAGACGCAGGGCACCCAGACCGGCGGCGTGGTCCCCACCGGCCAGGGCGGCCAGCAGGCGCGGATCGATCAGGCGATCAGCTATTTCCAGAGCCAGGGCTGGAGCCGCGCCCAGGCGATCGGCATCGTCGCCAACCTCGATGCCGAGAGCAACATGGACGCCGGCATCCGCCAGCATGGCGGGGGTCCCGGCTATGGCCTCGCGCAGTGGGAAGGCCCGCGCCAGCGCGACTTCGCCGCCTGGGCCGGCCACGACATCCATGGCTCGTCCTTCGCCGAGCAGCTCCGCTTCGTGCAGTACGAGCTGACCCACAGCGAGGCCGGTGCCGGCCGCGCCCTGCGCGGCGCCACCGATGCGCGCTCGGCCGCCGAGATCGTCACCCGGCTCTACGAGCGCCCGGCCGATACCGCCGGCGAGGCGGTCCGCCGCGGCAATCACGCCGCCGAAATGGCGCGTTGATCGGGGAACGGCGCGTCATGCGCGGCGTTCGAGGCGGCATGCGAATTGCCATCCTTCCGACTCTCGCCGCAGCGGCGCTGCTCCCCGGCGCCGCCACCGCGCAAGGCACGGCCGCACGCGAGACGGTGCGCTGCGCGTTCAACGACGGTCCCGAACGCGCCTGCGTGTTCACCGATCAGGCAGGCCGCGGCGGGGCGCATCGCATGACCTTCACCGGCCCGGGAATTCGGGTTACCTTCGTGGGGCGCGCCAATAGCGGCTGGTGGTCGGGCCAGCTCAACGGCCGCCCGGCAATGGGCTTCGAGCGCAACCGCGGTAACGTCGTCTACAGCACCACCGATCTCGGCACGCGCTTCGCCTGGTGGTATCCGCGCAACGCGCACGGCACCTACTGAAGCTCAGCTCCCGCCGAACAGCTTCGCCGGCGCGCCATAGCGCTGTGGCCAATCCTCCCACGCGACATCGCTCGGCCCGATCGCCTTCGCCACCACTTCCCAGCCGCCGGGCCGATGCCGCAGCAGCGCGGCATAGGTGCGCGAGACCATGCCCTGCTTCGCGGCCTCGGCGAGCGGCGTTCCGGCGAAGTCCAGCGGCCGGCCATCGGCCTCCTGCATCGTGGCGAGCAGAAACGCCCAGTCGCCGTCGCGGTTGAGCCGGTCGACCCGGAATTTCGGTTCCTTGCCCAATTCGGCACGCATCGGCGCGCGCGCCGCATCGAGTAATGCCGCACGTTCGTTCTGATCGGTCATAGGATTCGCTCCCGCGAGGGCGACCATGGCCACCGCGACGATCCCCGGTTCGAACATGCTGGCTCACCCCTGTCGCTGCTGTCCCAAAACGGAAGGCGCGGCGCTCGGGTTCCGTGCAAGGCGCGCGCACGCGACAAAGCGAGCGCCGGCACCCGGGGTGCCGGCGGATCGCGTTGAAGTCTTTGGAAAGACTGGTCGGGGCGACAGGATTCGAACCTGCGACCCCCACACCCCCAGTGTGATGCGCTACCAGGCTGCGCTACGCCCCGACCAAGGGTGCGCCCTCTATTCCGGTCCGGCGCGGGATGCAAGGCACTGTGACAATAGTTGCGCCGCTTTCTGTCGCATGTTAGCGCGCGCCGCTTGAACGGGGCCGTTCCGCGCCCCGCAATCCAGGCAACCGGAAACCCATGTTCGCCACCCCAGCATATGCACAGGCCGCCGGCGCGGCATCGAGTGGAAGCAGCGCAGGCGCGATCGTTTCGCTGCTGCCGCTCGTCCTGATCTTCGTGGTCTTCTACTTCCTGATGATCCGTCCCCAGCAAAAGCGCATGAAGGCGCTGCAGGATTCGGTCGCCGCGGTGAAGAAGGGCGACACCGTCGTCACCGCCGGCGGGCTGATCGGCAAGGTCACCAAGGTCGACGAGAGCGAGGTCGAGATCGAGCTGGGGACCAACACCAAGGTCCGCGCGATCAAGGCGACGCTCGCCGAAGTGCGCCCGCTCGGCAGCACCAAGCCCGCGAACGACTGATGCTCGATTTCCCGCGCTGGAAGGTTCTGACCATCTCGCTGTTCCTGGCGGTGATGGTCCTGCTTTCGATCCCGAGCCTCGTGCCCAAGAGCGTGCGCGAGACGTGGCCGTCGTGGATCCCGGCCAAGGCGATCAACTTCGGCCTCGATCTCGCCGGCGGCTCCTATCTGCTGCTCGAGGGCGATACCGCCGACGTCGCCAAATCGCGCATCGCGCAGATGGCCGATCAGGTGAAGGCCGAGATGCGCCGCGATCCGCGGATCGAGATCGGCGACGTCTCGGTGCAGGGCGGCAAGCTGAGCTTCATGGTCCGCGATCCGTCGAAGGTCGACGCGGTGCGCGAGCGGCTGCTGCCGATCACCGGCAGCGGCGTCGGCACCACCGGCCAGCGCGAATGGGACATCGCGGTCCGCGATTCGAGCCGCTTCGAGCTCACCCCCACCCAGGCCGGGCTCGACCAGGCGGTGCAAACCGCGATGGACGACGCCCGCGAAGTCGTCGAGCGCCGCATCAACGCGCTCGGCACGGTCGAGCCGACCGTGGTGCGCGAAGGCGACAATCGCATCGTCGTGCAGGTCCCGGGCCTCAACGATCCGACCGCGCTCAAGAACCTGATCGGCAAGACCGCCAAGCTCGAGTTCCGACTGGTCGACACCACCGCCAATCCCGCCGATCTCGCGAGGGGCATCGCCCCCGCCGGTTCGGTGATCATGCCCTATGCCGAAGGCGGCGCCCCCGTCGCGGTGCAGCGGCAGGTGATGATCAGCGGCGACATGCTGGTCAACGCCTCGCAGACCTATGATCCGCAGACCGGCGCGCCCGGCGTCACGCTCCAGCTCGACGGCGCCGGCTCGCGTCGTTTCGCCAAGGTCACCCAGGAGAATTCGGGCAAGCCCTTCGCGATCATCGTCGACAACGTCGTGATCTCGGCGCCGCGCATCAACGAGCCGATCCTCGGCGGCAGCGCGGTGATCAACGGCGGCTTCACCGTCCAGAGCGCCAACGAGCTCGCCATCGCGCTGCGCTCGGGCAAGCTCAAGGTGCCGCTCAAGGTTGTCCAGGAATCGACCGTCAGCCCCGAGCTCGGCGCCGATTCGATCAAGGCGGGCGTCACCGCCTCGATCATCGCAGTGGTCGCGGTCATCGCCTTCATGATCCTGACCTATGGCCGATTCGGCATCTACGCGACGCTCGCGGTGGTCATCAACGTGCTGGTCATCATCGCGATGATGGGCCTGATCAGCGCGACGCTGACGCTGCCCGGCATCGCCGGCTTCGTGCTCACCATCGGTACCGCGGTCGACGCCAACGTGCTGATCAACGAACGCATCCGCGAGGAGCGGCGGCGCGGGCGCAGCGTGATGCAGTCGGTCGAGCTCGGCTACAAGGAAGCCAGCCGCACCATCTTCGAGGCCAATGTGACCCACGCCATCGCCGGCGTGATCATGCTGGTCCTCGGCTCGGGTCCGGTGCGCGGCTTCGCGGTGGTGCTGCTGTTCGGCATCGCCACCTCGGTGTTCACCGCCGTGGTGTTCACTCGCATGCTCGTCACGATCTGGTTGCGCCGTAACCGGCCGACCGAAATCCATATTTAAGGGACGCCCGAACCATGCGGCTCCTCAAGATCGTTCCGGACAACACCAATATCGGTTTCGTCCGCATCCGTTACATCGCCTTCGCGATCACGGCCCTGCTCACCATCGCCGCGATCGCGCTCGTCGCCACGCGCGGGCTCAACATGGGCGTCGACTTCGCCGGCGGCGTGTCGATCGAGGAGAAGTTCGCCTCGCCGCCAGCGCTCGACGAGGTCCGCGAGACCGTCAACCGGCTCGGCTTCGGCGAGGCCGCGCTCCAGCAATTGGGCGGCGCCAACACGATCACCATCCGCCTGCCGGTTCCCGAGACCAACGATGCCGACGCCACGAACAAGATGGTCGAGACGGTCAAGGCGGCGCTCGCCCAGCGCTTCCCGGGCGCCAGCTTCAGCACCTATTCGACGGTGTCGGGCAAGGTCTCGGGCGAGCTGATCCAGAACGGCATCCTCGCGGTGCTGCTCGCGATCATCGGCATCGCGATCTTCTCGTGGTTCCGCTACGAATGGCAGTTCGGCGTCTCGACCGCGGTCGCGATCATCCACGACGTGCTGATGACGCTGGGCTTCTTCGCGCTGTTCCGCGAGTTCTTCACCTTCGATCTCAACATCGTCGCCGCGGTGCTCACGATCATCGGCTATTCGATCAACGACAAGATGGTGATCGACGATCGTATCCGCGAGAATATGCGCAAATACCGCAAGATGGCGATGGGCGACCTGATCGATCTCTCGGTGAACGAGACGCTGCCCCGCACCGTGATGACCTCGGTCACGATCATGCTCGCGCTCGCCGCGCTGCTGATCTGGGGCGGCCACGTGCTGCGCGGCTTCACCGCGGCGATGATGCTCGGCATCGTCGTCGGCACCTATTCGTCGATCTACGTCTCGTCGTCACTGCTGATCACGCTCGGCCTCAAGCCCGGCTTCCGCGAGGAACGCAAGGCGAGCGGCCCCGAGGGCGAGCGCGTCGCGCCGCGCGACCTGCCGTAACATGAAAGTCGAGCGCCGCAGCGCCGAGGGGCCGGTGATCGCCGGCTTCTCGAGCGGCGGGTTCAAGGTCGACGAAGGCGTCTACGGCGCGCTGCTGATCACCCCGAAGCGTGCCGATGGCTGGTCGCCGCCGCCGCTCGCCGAACTGACCGAAGCCGATCTCGCGCCCTTGTTGTCGCTCGATCCGCAGCCCGAATTCCTGCTGCTCGGCACCGGCGAGACGCTCGTCCGCCCGCCGCTCGCGCTGGTCAAGGCGCTCGCCGCGCGCGGCATCGGACTCGAGGCGATGGACAGCCGCGCCGCCGCGCGCGCCTGGGGCGTGCTGCGCGCCGAGCTGCGCTGGATCGCCGGCGCGCTCTACCCGCTAGGCTGAGGACGAGGATCATGCAGCAACTCGACGGCCTCAGCCTCGCGCCCTTGTCGGGCGGCGCACCGAAGCAGCTGGTGGTGCTGCTCCATGGCTATGGCTCGAACGGCGCCGATCTGATTTCGCTCGCGCCGGCGTGGCGACAGCTCCTGCCAGATGCGCTGTTCGTCGCCCCCAATGCGCCCGAGCGCTGCTATGGCGCGCCGGGCGGCTATCAATGGTGGGCGCTCCACGATCTCGGCCGCCCCGCGCTCGCCGCGGGCGCGCGTCACGCCGCGCCGGTGCTCGACGCGTATCTCGACGCCCTGCTCGCCGAGCACGGCCTCGACGCGAGCAAGATGGTGCTGGTCGGCTTCAGCCAGGGCACGATGATGGCGCTCCATGTCGGACCACGCCGCGAACGCGCGGTCGCCGGCATTCTCGGCTATTCGGGGATGATCGCCGGCCCGTCGCTCGACCCGGCCGAGGTCCGCAGCAAACCGCCGGTGCTGCTGATCCGTGGCGATGCCGACGGCATCGTCCCGCTCAGCGCCTATCACCATGCCTATGCCGAGCTGGAGCGTCACGGCATCCCGCTCGAAGGGCATATCTCGCGCGGCCTCGGCCATGGCGTCGATCCCGCCGGCATCGAGCTGGGCGCGAAGTTCGTGAAGCGGGTGCTGGGCACCTAAATCCTCCCCCGCCAGGGGGAGGTGTCAGGCGCAGCCTGACGGAGGGGGAGGAATCACTGCGTGCGGTGAGTCCTCCCCCTCCGTCGCCTTCGGCGCCACCTCCCCCTGGCGGGGGAGGATACTTAAAGCCCCGCCCAATCTACCGGCGCATGCCGGTCGAGGAAGCGCGACTGGTCGGCGAGCGGGTATTTCAGCCCTGTCGCGCAGTTGAACAGCACAACCTTCTCCTCGGCATCGGCAAGCCCGGACGCCAGCGCATCGCGATACGCCGCCAGCGTCGCCCCGCCCTCGGGGCAGAGCAGCAGCCCATCCTTCTTGCCGGCATCCTCGACCGCCTGAACCAGCGCCGCGTCGCTCACCGCCAGCGCCTTGCCGCCGCTCGCGCGCACCGCGTCGAGGATCAGGAAGTCGCCCACCGCTTGCGGCACGCGGATCCCCGCCGCGACGGTGTGCGCATCCTCCCAGCGCACCGCGTGGCGCTCGCCGGCATCGAACGCGCGGACGATCGGCGCGCAGCCCTCGGCCTGCACTGCGTACATTCGCGGCCGCTTGCTGCCGATCCAGCCGAGCGCCTCCATTTCGTCGAACGCCTTCCACATCCCGATCAGCCCGGTGCCGCCGCCGGTGGGATAGAAGATCGCGTCGGGCAGCTCCCAGCCGAGCTGCTCGGCGAGCTCGAGCCCCATCGTCTTCTTGCCTTCGATCCGGTATGGCTCCTTGAGCGTCGACAGGTCGAACCAGCCGCGCGCTTCCTTGCCCGCGCCGACCAGCTTGCCGCAATCGTCGATCAGCCCGTTGACCCGGTAGACCCGCGCGCCCTGCGCGGCGATCTCGCGCACGTTGATCTCGGGGGTGTCGTCGGGGCAGAAGATCACTGCCTCGATCCCGGCGAGCGCCGCATAGGCGGCGGCGGCCGCGCCGGCATTGCCGTTGGTCGGCATCGCGATCGTGGTGATGCGGAGCTCCTTCGCCATCGCGATCGCCATCACCAGCCCGCGCGCCTTGAACGAACCCGTCGGCAGCCGTCCCTCGTCCTTGACCCAGACATTGCCCCGCTCCCTTTCGAGCGGGACGATCGGCGTCGCGGTCTCGCCGAGGCTGACGATGTTGGCGGTCTGCCGCACCGGGAGCAGCTCGCGATATTTCCACAGATCCGCCGGCCGCGCGGCGAGCATCTCCGGGGTCAGCGCAGCCTTCACGCCTTCGAGATCGTACCGCACCAGCAGCGGCCGCCCGACGCGCGACAGGCCGTGGAGCTGGTCGGCCTCGTAGCGTTCGCCGGTCATCGCGCATTCGAGATGGCTGACGAAGGTGGGGCGATCGGTGGTGAGATTGTCGTTATGGGGCATGGCCGTGGCTCTGCCTTAAAGCCGTAGCGCAAATCAAATCCTCCCTCGCGAAGCGGGGGAGGTGGCGCCGAAGGCGACGGAGGGGGTCTCTCCGCAAAGGCATCGCTTGAGGAGACGCCCCCTCCGTCATGCTGCGCATGCCACCTCCCCCGCTAAAGCGAGGGAGGATTTGATCCATTACCGCCCCGGCCACGCCAACTCCGCCATCACCGGAAAGTGATCCGAGGTCTGCACCTCGCCCCGATGATCGGTGATCGTCTCCACGCGCTTCGCCGTGAAGCCGCGCGTGAAGATCCAGTCGATCCTCTTGTCGGCCTTGCCGGTGAAGGCGTGGAAGGTCTCCTCGGGCCCCAGCTTCGCCGGCGCCGCCGCGCGCGCATCGACCAGCCTGGTCGCGAGCAGCTTGTGCGCCTCGCTACCGGGCGTGGTGTTGAAGTCGCCGGTCAGCACCACCGGCAGCTTTCCGGCCATCGCCTCGATTCGCTTGAGGATCAGCGCCGCGCCCTTGGTGCGCGCGCCCTCGTCCTCGTCGCGATAAGGAAGATGGGTGTTGAAGGCATAGAAACGCCGCTTGCCATCGATCGTCTCGAACAGCCCCCAGGTCACCATCCGCGGCAGCGGATGCCCCCAGGTGATGCTGCCCACCACTTCAGGCGTGTCGGACAGCCAGAACTGGCCCGATTCGACCAGCTTGAGCCGGTCGGTCCGGTAGAAAACGCCCATATGCTCGTCGTCATGCCCACCGCGGCGATCGGTGCCGAACCAGGCATAGCCGTTCAGCTTTTCGACCAGATAATCGCCCTGGACCTTGAGCAGCTCCTGCGTTCCGAACAGATCGGGCGCGGCCTTGCGGAGCATCGCGACGGTCACGTCGCGGCGCTTGCTCCACGCATTCGCGCCGTCCTTCTCGTTGGCATAGCGGATGTTGAAGCTCATCACCTTGAGCGGCGCCTGCGCCATCGCCGGTCCGCCCGCGCACAGCAGCGCCGCCAGCATCGCCCGCAGCAACATCCTGATCGTCATCTCGCTCTCCCTTTTCGCGCCTTCGCGTAGGCCAGAAGATTGTTTCGCTGGCGTTGCCCCTTTGCGGCGGCGCGCGGCCATCCCATATCCGCGGCATATGAGCGAAAACAGCAATGCGTGGCACGGCACGACAATCCTCTCCGTGCGCAAATCGGGCAAGGTGGTCATCGCGGGCGACGGGCAGGTCTCGGCGGGCAACACCGTGATGAAACCCAATGCGCGCAAGGTCCGCCCGCTCGGTGACGGCAAGGTCATCGCCGGTTTCGCCGGCGCGACCGCCGACGCCTTCACCTTGTTCGAGCGGCTCGAGGCCAAGCTCGAACGCCATCAGGGCCAGCTGCTCCGCGCCGCGGTCGAGCTCGCCAAGGACTGGCGCACCGACAAATATCTCCGCAACCTCGAGGCGATGCTGATCGTCGCGGACAAGGACGTGACTTTGGTGGTCACCGGCAACGGTGACGTGCTCGAGCCCGAGGGCGGCGTCGCCGCAATCGGTTCGGGGGGCAATTTCGCGCTCGCCGCAGCGCGCGCGCTGGTCGATTACGAGACCGATGCCGAAAAGATCGCGCGGGCCGCGATGAAGATCGCCGGTGAGCTCTGCGTCTACACCAATGACCGGCTGACCGTGGAGACGCTGGACAGCGCCACCTAGGGTCCGTACGCAATACCCACAACGGCCGGGATCGCCCGGAGACGTGCGCTGGCAAGGAAGCTCGCGCAGCGCGGGCTGGCGGCCCGGGCAAGCGGGCTGACGCAGTCCAGCGTGCGTCTCCGGGCGACCGCGCAGCGGCGGGCCGCTTTTGGCGCACAGCCACGTCACGAGCCAAGTCCTTGGGGTCACGATGACACCGCATCGCTCCCTCCTCGTTCCTCCCCGTGCGCCAAAATCGGCTCCGTCACGACCATTGCGGGTATTGCGTACGGACCCTAGCGCCGCGCCTCGACCGCCATCCGTACCGCGAGCCCGGCGAGCACCGTTCCCATCAGCCAGCGCTGGACGGTCGCCCAGCCGGGCCGCTCGGTCAGGAAGCGCGCGATCGACGCCGCCGACACGGCGATCGCAGCGTTGACGCACAGGCTGATGACGATCTGGGCCGACCCCAGCACCAGCGACTGGCCGAGCACGCTGCCGCGCGCCGGATCGAGGAATTGCGGCAGCAGCGACAGATACATCACGGCGATCTTCGGATTGAGCAAATTGGTGACGAACCCCATCGCGAACAACCGCGCCGGGCCGTCGGCGGGAAGCGTCCGCACCTCGAACGCCGAGCGCCCGCCGGGCCGCAGCGCCTGCCATGCCAGCCACAGCAGATAGGCCGCGCCGGCGAAGCGGATCGCGTCATAGGCGTAGGGCACGGCGAGCAGCAGCGCAGTGATCCCGAACGCCGCGCACAGCATGTAGAAGACGAAGCCCAGCGCCACGCCGCCGAGCGAGATCAGCCCGGCGGTGCGCCCTTGGCAGATCGAGCGCGAGATCAGATAGACCATGTTCGGCCCCGGGGTCAGGACCATGCCGAGCGCGACGAGCGCGAATGCGAGCAGGCTGTTTGGATCGGGCATCGGGCATTCTCCCTGTTTGGCGAGATGCCCAGACGCGCGGCGGTGCGACGGCGCGGCTCCCCGATGGTTGCCCATCTTCAGCGTCAGTCACGCGCGCCCGAAAACCGGCTAGGCCGATCCGGGCACCGCGTAAAGACGCCCTGCGAGCCATGAGCTTTGCTCATCGCTCCCACAAAGCAATCGAGGTTGCGCGCAGGGGCCGGGACCTTACCCTGCCGGCATGCACCTTGCCCGCCGCCAGCTGATCGCCGCCGCCCCCGTGCTCGCGCTGCCGGCGTGCCAGCCGCCCCGGCCGCAGACGATCGCGGCGAGGCCCGCCTGCCTGCCGCCGGCGAACATCTCCGCTTCCCGGGTGATCCGCACCCTCGCCGGCCTGCGCCCCTATCGCGCGGCGGGCTTCGTCGTCCGCGCCGAGCCGTTCGGGGGGAAGCGCCTCGTCCATAACTACGGCCATGGCGGCGCCGGCATCACGCTGAGCTGGGGCACTTCGCGCCTCGCCGTCGATCTCGGCCTGCCCGGCCATGGCGGCCCGGTCGCGGTGATCGGATCGGGCATCGTCGGGCTCACCACGGCGCGGCTGGTGCAGGAAGCGGGCTTCGCGGTCACGCTCTACGCCGCCCAGCTCCCGCCGCACACCACCTCGAACATCGCTGGCGGCCAATGGCACCCCGCCAGCCTCTACGACCCCGATCAGGTCACGCCCGAATGGATCGCCCAGTTCGAGGCGGCGATGGACTATAGCTGGCGCCGCTTTCAGATCATGACCGGCGACGAATATGGCATCCGCTGGCTGCCAACCTATCTGCAGATGCGCGACGATCCGGCGGAAGACCCCGGGCCCGATCTCGCCAATCGCTACGAGACCGATGTCACGATCCTCGGCCCCGGCGCGCATCCCTTCCCGGTCGCGCGGGTGCGGCGCTTCACCACCATGTATGCCGAGACAGGCCATCTGCTCCGCCAGCTGATGCGCGACGTCCAGCTCGCCGGCGGCAAGTTCGCGGTCCGCGCTTTCGCCAGCCCCGCCGAGCTCGCCACGCTGCCCGAGCCGCTGATCTTCAATTGCACCGGGCTCGGCGCGGGCAAGCTGTTCGGCGACAGCCAGATCGAGCCGGTGCGCGGCCAGCTCGCGGTGGTGCTGCCCCAGCCCGGGCTCGACTACGCCTTTGCCGGCCGGATGGGCTATATGTTCCCGCGCGGCGACGGCATCATCTGCGGCGGCACCTTCGAACATGGCGAATGGGACGCCACGCCGGACCCGCAGGCCATCGCCCGGATCATCGCGAAGCAGCAGGCCTTCTTCGCCGGCTTCCGCTGCACCGCTTGAAGCCGCGGCCTCGCCCCCACATCTAGGGCGAAACGAACCACGGAAAACACTCCCCCACATGAACGAGACTCTCACGCCCAAGGCGATCGTCGCCGCGCTCGATTCGCACATCATCGGCCAGAAGGACGCCAAAAAGGCCGTCGCCGTCGCGCTCCGCAACCGCTGGCGCCGCCAGCAGCTCGCCCCCGAGCTGCGCGACGAGGTGACGCCGAAGAACATCCTGATGATCGGGCCGACCGGCTGCGGCAAGACCGAGATCAGCCGCCGCCTCGCCAAGCTCGCCGACGCGCCGTTCGTCAAGGTCGAGGCGACCAAGTTCACCGAGGTCGGCTATGTCGGCCGCGACGTCGAGCAGATCGCCCGCGATCTCGTCGAGGAAGCGATCCGGCTCGAGAAGGAGCGCCGCCGCGCCGCGGTCAAGGACAAGGCCGAGGACGCGGCGATGGGCCGCCTCCTCGATGCCTTGACCGGCAAGGACGCCAGCACCGCAACGCGCGAGGCGTTCAAGCAGCGCTTCCACGACGGCGTGCTCGACCAGACCGAGATCGAGATCGAAATCGAGCAGGCGCCGCAGATGCCGTTCGACATTCCCGGCGGCGGCGCGCAGATGATCAATCTCGGCGAGATGATGAAGGGGCTCGCCGGCACCCCGCTCAAGCGGCGCAAGCTCAATGTCCGCGCGGCCTGGGACAAGCTCGTCGAGGAGGAGGCCGACAAGCGGCTCGACCAGGATGAGGTCAGCCGCCAGGCGCTCGCCGACGCCGAGGCCAACGGCATCGTCTTCCTCGACGAGATCGACAAGATCGCGGTGAGCGACGTGCGCGGCGGCTCGGTCAGCCGCGAAGGCGTCCAGCGCGACTTGCTGCCGCTGATCGAAGGCACCACCGTCGCGACGAAGTACGGCCCGATGAAGACCGATCACATCCTCTTCATCGCCTCGGGCGCGTTCCACGTCGCCAAGCCGTCGGACCTGCTCCCCGAGCTTCAGGGCCGTCTGCCGATCCGCGTCGAGCTGAAGGCGCTCACCGAGGAGGATTTCGTCGCGATCCTGTCGGACACCAAGGCGAGCCTCGTCCAGCAATATGCGGCGCTGCTCGGCACCGAGGGCGTGCAGATCGATTTCACCGATGATGGTATCCGAGCGGTCGCGAAAATCGCCGCAGAGGTTAACGGCGAGATCGAGAATATCGGCGCGCGCCGGCTGCAGACGGTGATGGAGAAGCTGCTCGAGGAAGTCAGCTTCGACGCCGAGGACCGCGCGGGGAGCACGCTGGTGATCGATGCCGGCTATGTCGACAAGCAGCTCGCCGCGGTGGCGCGGAACACCGATCTCAGCCGCTACGTGCTGTAAGTCTCGAATGATCCTCCCTCGCGAAGCGGGGGAGGGGGACCAGCGAAGCTGGTGGAGGGGGCGCCTCCGCGGGCGATTTCACTTGCGGAGAAGCCCCCTCCGTCGCCTTCGGCGCCACCTCCCCCGCTACGCGAGGGAGGATTTCGACTATTTCCGCGTGTACGGCACGAATTGCCCGAAGCGGCAGTGCGGCCCCGGAATCCGGCTGCCCGGATCGACCGCGCGGAACAGGTCGTTGCGGCAGATCTGCGATCCGTGCAGCTCGGCGACGATGATCGAGAAGCGATTGAGCGACGGGCAGCTGCCCGGCAGGTCGGTGCGCCACACCCGGCCGCCCTCGCGATAGAGCAGCGTGCTCGAATCGATGATCTGCGGGCCGTTGACGCCGGTCGACGAGATGCAGTTCTGCGGCCGGCCGGGAACGCGCCCGTCGAGCGCCTCGGCGAGATCGCGCGCCGCGGTCGCCTCGCGCGAGGCCTGAAGCTCGGCGCTGGTCGTGCATCCCGCCAGCGCGAGCGCCCCGAGCATGATCATCGATCGCATGTCCGTCTCCTCTAGTTCTGGCGCGTATAGGGCGTGAACTTGCCGAGCGAGCAGCTTCCCGAGAGGAAGCCGCCTGTCGGCGCGCGCGTCTGGATGATGTCGCCGTCGCACACCTGGCTGCCGAAGCTGCGCGTCACGACGATGTCGCCGCGGCGCAGGCCCGGGCATCCGCCGACCACGTCGTTGCGCCACAGCCGATTGCGGCCGGCGACATAGAGGATCGTGCCGTCGAAAGTGCGGATCTCGTTGAACTGGTCGCGCCGGATGCAGCTGACCGGCTCGCCCGGCGTGAGGCCCGCGAGCGTGCGTTCGAGCCGCGCCTGCTCACGTGCATTGTTTTGCTCGGTGCCGGCGGTGGTGGTGCAGCCCGCGAGCAGCGGCAGGAGCGGGATGGCGACGCGGATCATCGAATACTCCTCAATGCCCCGGCGCGCATCCTACATGTTTCACCCGCGAAATGCATCCTTCGCCGCGCGCCGCTCGGCGAGGATCTCGACACTGGCGGCGCGCAGGAAGGGATTGGTCGCTGCCTCCAGCGCAATCGTCGTCGGCACCGTCGACTCGCCCGCCGCACGCGCACGATCCACGTCGATCATGCGCGCGGCGATCGCCGCATTGTCGGGCTCGGCGACCAGCGCATAGCGGCCGTTCGACTGGGTATATTCATGCGCGCAATAGACGACGGTCTCGCCGGGCAATTCCCGCAACCGCTGCATATTGGCGAACATCTGCGCCGCGGTCCCCTCGAACAGCCGTCCGCACCCCATCGCGAACAGCGTGTCGCCGACGAACACCGCGCGATCCTGCGCGAAATGATAGGCGATGTGCCCCGCGGTGTGCGCCGGGACTTCCATCACGGTGGCGATGTGCGCGCCCAGCCGCACTTCGTCGCCTTCGCCGACCAGCCGATCGGCGGTCGGGATCCGCGCCGCCTCGGCCGCGGGCGCGATCACCGTCGCGCCGGTCGCTTGCTTGATCGCCGCGTTGCCGCCGGTGTGGTCGGGATGCCAGTGCGTGTTCCAGATCGCCCCGATCCTCCAGCCGCGCCTGTCGGCTTCGGCGAGCACCGGCTCGGCCTGCGCGGGATCGACCACCATCGTCTCGCCCGAGGCGGAGTCATGGACGAGCCAGATATAATTGTCGCTCAGCGCGGGAATCCGCACGATCTCGAGCTCGGCCATCAGTCCTTCTCCTCGATCAGCGCGCGGGTCAGCGCCTCGGCGGGCAGCGCGCGCACCCGTGCCGCGCCGGCGCCGGCCCAGAGCGGCGAATAGTCGCCCCGGCCTTCCGCCTCGGCTTTCGCCCGCAGCGGGGCCAGCGCGTTCGAGGCATAGGGAAAGGCGGGCGCTACGTCGTTGATCGGCCCCAGCTCGCGCATCAGCCGGTTGCGGATCCCGCGCGCTTCGCGGCCCGAGAGCAGATTGGTGAAAGCCGCATCGCCCGCCGCATCGGTGCCGAGCAGCGCGCGATGCGGCGCCGAAATCCGGCTTTCGGGGCTGGCGAGATAGGCGGTGCCGACCTGCACCGCCGCCGCGCCCGCATCGAAGACGGCGGCGGCATCGCGCGCATCGGCGATCCCGCCGGCAGCGATCGCCGGCAGTCCCGTGGCTACGGCCGCGGGCAGCAGCGCGGCCAGCGGTGTCGGCCGGTGCCCATTGAGAAACCAGCCGGCATGGCCGCCCGCCTCTTCGCCCTGCGCGATGATCGCGTCGCAGCCCTGCGCCGCGAGCCACGCGGCCTCCTCGGGCGTGGTCGCGTTGCCGAACATGCGCGCGACTGCCTTGACCCGCGCGCGCAATGCCGGTGCCGGCAATCCGAAATGGAAGCTCACCACCTCTGGCCGCACTGCCTCGACCACCGCGCACATCGCGTCGTCGAACGGCCGGCGCAGCGGCGGCGGATCGCCGGCCACCGCGTCCTCTTCGGCATAATAAGGTGCGAGCAATGCCCGCCACGCGCTTTCGTCGGGCGGCACGGGCAGGCTGTGGCAGAAGAAGTTGAGGTTGAGCGGCCCGTGCACCGCCGCGCGCACCTCGGCGACTTGCGCGCGGACCTGATCGGCCGAAAGCAGCGCGCAGGGCAAGGATCCCAGCGCGCCGCCGCGGATTGCCGCGACCGCCAGCGCGACGCCGCCCGCCCCCGCCATCGACGCCTGCACCACGGGCAGGCGTGCTCCGGTCAGCGCGAGGAAACGCGCGGCTGCGGGCGTCACCACACGCCGGTGTTGGGCATCGATGCCCAGGGCTCGGCCGGTGCCAGCGGCTCGCCGGCCTGGAGCAATTCGATCGAGATATTGTCGGGGGTGCGCACGAACGCCATGTGCCCGTCGCGCGGCGGCCGGTTGATCGTCACCCCGCCGTCCGCCAGCCGCTGGCAGGTCGCGTAGATGTCGTCGACGCGATAGGCGAGATGCCCGAAATTGCGCCCGCCGCCATATTGCTCGGGCGCGCTGCCGTCCTCGGCCGGCCAATTATACGTCAGCTCGACCTCGGCATCGGCGCGCTTGCCCGGGCCGTTCGAATCCTCGGGCGCGGCGAGGAAGATCAGTGTGAACCGCCCCTTCTCGCTCTCCATCCGCCGCACTTCCTCGAGCCCGAGCAGCGCGAAGAACCGCACCGTCGCTTGCGGATCGGTGACGCGGATCATGGTGTGGAGATAGCGCATGGGGAGTCCTTGTGGCCATTCGTCCGCGAGATAGGCAGCGCCAGCCGCGTCGCCAACCCAAATCCTCCCTCGCGAAGCGGGGGAGGTGGCATGCGAAGCATGACGGAGGGGGCTCCTCCGCAAGCGACGTCGCTCGTGGAGTGCGGGGTCGGATCGTCCCCCGGACGATCCTCGAACATGCGGGGCATGTTCGACCCCACACTCCCCCTCCACCAGCTTCGCTGGTCCCCCTCCCCCGCTTCGCGAGGGAGGAATGAACAGCCGCTACTTCTCGCTGGCCCCGAATTGCGCGAGCGCCTTGCGCGCCGCCTCGGCGGTGGCGCTGCCCGGCGCCAGCGTCAGCACCTGCCCCCACGCCGCGCGCGCGGCCGCCTCGTCGCCATCGACCGCGGCGATGTTGCCCGCCTCCAGCTGGACCTGCGGATCGTCCGCGGCGCGCTTGAGCGCCTCGGCGATGTCGGTCTTCGCGCGCGGCAGGTCGCCCTGCCGCCGCGCCAGCGTCGCCGAGAGCAGCCACGCCAGCGGATCGGCCTTGGCGTCGGCGAGCGCGCGATCGAGATCGCTTCGCGCCCCCGCCATGTCACCCGCGGCGACGAGCACCCGCGCGCGATCGAGCCGCGCCTCGCCGAGCGCCAGCCCGCTCAGATTGCCGCTGGCCAGCGCTGCATCGAGCGCGGCGCGCGCCTTGACCGGATCACCGGCGGCAAGCCACGCATTGCCGGCCTGCGCCCAGTAGTTGGACGATCGCACGTCATGCGCGCTCTCGGCGTCGTGCGCGGCTTCCTCGAAAGCGGCCGCCGCCGATGGCCATCGCTTCTGATTGGCATAGGCGACGCCGAGGCACTGGCGCGCGAGCATCCCGCCGCCCTCGACCTTCCATTTCGCCGCCGCGGTCACCCCCTGCGAGGGATCGCCGGTGGCGAGATCCATGCACTCGGCATAGCGCGGCGGTTCCTTGCCCGGCGGCGGCGCCGCGGCGGTCGCGGCCTGGAGGCTCAGCAGGAAGAAGAGCATAGAATCAGAACGTCCTCGACGGCCCGCAGGATCAACGCGATGTCGGCATCGCGCGAGAGCCGATGGTCGCCGTCCTTGACCAGCCAAGTCTGCACCGCGTCTGAACGGAGCAGCCCGGCGAGCATCGGCGCGCGCTCCCACGGCACCTCGGCGTCGCGCTGCCCCTGGAGCAGCCGCACCGGCCCGTCGAAATCGATCGCCGCGTCCATCACCCGGTTCGCCTCGCCCGATTCCCAGAAGCCGCGGGTGGTGACCGTCGGCTGGTCGCCATAGTCGTTGGGCTGTTCGATCCGCCCCTCGGCGCGGATCACTGCCTTGTCGGCGTCGCTATAGCCCCAGCCGGTGAAGTCGGGCGCCGCCGCGATCCCGACCAGCCCTTTGACCCGCGCCGGCCGCGCCCCGGCGACGAGCAGCATCACCCACCCGCCCATCGACGAGCCGACCAGCACCACCGGCCCGTCGACCACCGCGTCGATCACCCGCAGCGCATCGTCGCGCCACGATGCCAGATTCTGCTCCTCGAACGCACCCGCGCTCTCGCCGCATCCGGCATAGTCGAAGCGCAGGAACGCCTGCCCCCGCGCCCGCGCCCATTGCTCGAGCGCCAGCGCCTTGGTGCCGTTCATGTCCGAAGCATAGCCGCACAGGAACACCACCGCCGGCCCGCGCCCCGGGGTGTAGTAATAGGCGAGGCGCGGAAGCCCGGGGGTGTCGAGGGATTGAGTCATAGGGAAGCGACTACGAAAAAAATCGTCCCCCGGGAACCGGGGGAGGGGGACCGCGAAGCGGTGGAGGGGGCATCGCCACGAGCGACCTCGCTTGCGGAAACGCCCCCTCCGTCATGCTTCGCATGCCACCTCCCCCGCTTCGCGAGGGAGGATTTTCGGCGCTTCAGAACCCCATCCGGCTGCGCTTCCATTTGCCCGAGCCCGATCCGCAAATCTCGCGCAACGCCTTCCACTGCGCGTCGTCGAGCGCCGGCGCATAGGCGGCCTTGCCCGCGCTCGCCGCGAAACGCCGTTCGCGGTCGGACGAGATCGGGTGGCTCGCCAGATAGCCGAGCAGCGCCCCGGCGCCCTCCGTCTTGATCTCGGTCTTCGACAGCCGCTGGAAGAACGCCGCGGTCGGCTTGGGCGAGACCTGCGCCCGCGCCAGCGCATCGATCGCGAAACCGTCGGCGCGCGCCTCGGCACCGCGCGAATAGCTCGCCGAGAGCAGTGCGTTGGTATAGCCGCCGACATTGCCGTCGAGCCCGCCGAGCACCACGCTCAATCCCAGCTGGCGCACCAGCGATTCGAGCACGTCGCGATTCTCGACATGGCCGAGCTCGTGCGCGAGCACGCCCGCGACCTCGTCCGGGGAGGAAGCCTGTTGCAGTAGCCCGCTGAACAGCACGACATGGCCGCCGGGCAGCGTCACCGCGTTGACCATCGGCACGTCGACCACGCGCAGATCGACGTCCTTCGCCATGCCCATCCGCGTCGCCAGCGTCTGAAGCGCCGCCGATCCGGCCGGCGCGTTGCACGCCCGCTCGCCGAAATCGCCGACCATCAGCGACCCCATCCGCGCCTCGACCGAGCGCGGGATCATCCGCGCCACGACCGAGGGGAGCATGCTCAGCCCGATCAGCACCACCACGGATACCGCGGCGAACGCGCCCACCGCGGGCCATAGCCCGATCCGGTCGATCACCCCGCCATAACGCCGCGAGCCCGGCAGGCGCTCGGCCAGCGCGGACGGCGCGCCCTCGATCAGCGTTACGCTCCATCCCGGCCGGTTCTTGAGGCCGTACCGGGCGTGGCCGTTGACGTTGCCCTGCGCAATCAGGTCCTCGAAGGCATGGGGCCCGTGCTCGAAGCCGTTCTCGACCAGCACGAAGCCCTGGCCGGCGAGCGTCATCAGCGGCTCGCGCCGGATCCCGCTCGCCCCGTCATAATGCCAGACGCGGACCGCGTTCTCAGAAGGCGCCGACATCGAATGCGTCCAGCAGCCCCTCGCCCTGCCGCGGGGCGCGCGTCGACGATTGAGTGAAATCGTCGAGGTTCAGCGTGCCATAGGCCTGCATGTGGCGCACGAAGAACGACCAGTTGCGATAGCCGAGGAAGATCATGCCGATCCCCAGCGTGCCCACCACCAGCAGGAAGTTGACGATGAACAGCTTGAGCCAGTCGGTGGTCCGCGCGCTGAACTCGAAATCGAGCCCGCCGAGCGACAGCCCGCTGACCACTTCGCGGAAATAGGCCGCGTAGAAGGTCAGCGCGATCAGCCCGAGCACGACGAAGAAGCCGATATAGCCGAGCACCAGCGTGAGGATCGCGGCGATCTGCATTTCCTGCGGCGTGTTGCCGCTGAACGAGGCCCCGAAGAGCACCGCGACGATCGCGACGCCGACGAAGAGCACGATCGGCAGCAGATAGGCGAGCAGATAGCGCCCCATCAGCGATCCGGTGACGCTCGCGTTCGAATGGAATTCGTGCGGCCCGAAGCTCATCTTGTTCCAGCGCTCGTTCCACAGGCTGACCATCGACCACGGCACCAGCAGCCCGAACACCACCGAACCGACGATCGTCTTCCACAAATGCGAGACGCCATAGCCGAAGCCCTGGTCGTTGCTGCCGCCGCGGATGCCGTGCCAATAGGTCCGGCTCAGCCGGTAGCGCATCGCGCGATAGACCGCGAAGCCGACCAGATAGAGGAAGACGCAATAGATCCCGACGAAGAGCAAGGCCGCCAGCCCGTCCTCGCCGCGCATCGCCAGCGCCTGCAAAGTGAAGTTGAGCAGGCCGAGCGGGATGATGAAGATCACGAACGCGGCGACATAGCCGATGAACAGCTCGAGCCCGGTGCCGGTCCATTCGAGCCGATCGTCGATGAAGCGCGTGTGGCTCCACAGATATTGCCGTTCGCGGGTGCGCGCCCAGAAAGTGTAGATGCCCAGCGTGACGATCGTCAGCAGCAGATTGGTGAAGGCGATCGGCGCGAACTCGCGCCAGTTGCCGTCGAATTCGAACGCGCGCGCGTTCGTGGTTTCCTGATCCATGTGAAAATCCCCCTTGCCGGGAATGGAGCCGGGCAGGGGGATTTCGTCAAGCCGCTATCCGCATGGCTTTACGCGGGTTTCGCGCCGATCTTTCTCAAATCTGGGCATTGAAGGTGTCGCACGCCGCGGGGTCGCCGCTGTCGAGCCCGCGCTGGAGCCATTGCTTGCGTTGCGCCGAGGTGCCGTGGGTGAAGCTGTCGGGCACCACCTCGCCCTGCCCCTGACGCTGGAGCGTGTCGTCGCCGATCGCGTTCGCCGCGACCATACCTTCCTCGATGTCGCCAGGCTCGAGCCGGCCGCTGCGCTTCGCCCAGACGCCGGCATAGCAATCCGCCTGCAGCTCGAGCAGCACCGACAGGTGATTACCCTCGGCGCGCGAGGCCCGGCCCTGCGCCTGGCTGACCTTGGTCGAGGTGCCTTCGAGATTCTGGATATGATGCCCCACCTCGTGCCCGACGACATAGGCGCGGGCGAAATCGCCCTTCGCGCCGAAGCGCTTGTCGAGCTCGTCGAAGAAGCCGGTATCGAGGAACACGCCATTGTCGCCCGGGCAATAAAAGGGCCCGACCGCCGACGAGGCCTGGCCGCACGCCGACTGGACCGCGTTCTGGAAGAAGTTGATCGTCGCCGGCTTGTAGCGCTGGCCATGCTCGGCGAAGATCTCGCCCCACACCTGCTCGGTGCTCGTCATCACCCGGCAGGCGAACAGCTCGTCCTCGGTGTCGCATGCCTTCGGTACGTTAGGCGCGCCCTGGGTCTGGCCCTGCTGGGTCTGGGTGCCGCCACCGCCGAGCAGGCCACCGCCGCCCATCGAGAAGAAGACCAGAGCGACGATACCGATCAGCGCGACACCGCCGCAGCCCATGCCGCGCCCGAGCAGCAACGGCAGCAGCCCGAGCAGCCCGAAGCCGCCGCCGCCCCCGCCGCCGCCCGACCCGAAGTCGCGCGCATTGTCGGTGGGATCGAGATCGTCGAGCCGCATGGAAACCCTTTCGTCGTTCGCTCGCCGCAACAATGCGCGAAAAGGCCGAGCGTTGCACCATTCCTCCCCGGCACGGGGAGGGGGACCAGCCGCAGGCTGGTGGAGGGGGCTCTCCTCATGGGGAATCGGCGGCGGCACGCCCCCTCCACCACCGCTTCGCGGCGGTCCCCCTCCCCGTTCCGGGGAGGATTGCAGACCTCACGCAGATAAGCCACATGCCCCTCCATGGCCGACGCCGAACCCCGCCCGCGCCGCCGCGTCGCCGGACTGCCGCTGCCGGAGTGCGTCGCGCTGGTGCTGCAGGGCGGCGGGGCGCTCGGCAGCTTCCAGGCCGGGGTGATCGAGGCGCTCGGCGAGGCGCGGATCGAAGTCGACTGGGTCGCGGGCATCTCGATCGGTGCAGTCAACGCCGCATTGTTCGCCGGCAACCCGCCCGAGAAGCGCCTGCCCGCGATCAGGGCATTCTGGGACGGCGTCACCGGCGCGCTCCCCGATTTCGCGATTCCGCTGAGCGACACCGCGCGCGAGTTCGCGCACGAATGGGCCGCCGCCACGGTGCTGATCGGCGGCGTCCCGGGCTTCTTCCGCCCGCGCCCGATCCCGCCCGCCTTCGCGACGCCGGGCAGCCCGGCCGCGCTCAGCTTCTACGACAGCGCGCCGCTGCGCGAGACGCTCGACGCGCATATCGACTGGGATTTGCTCAACAACGGCCCGGTGCGCCTCTCGGTCGGCGCGGTCGATATCGCCAGCGGCAATTTCCGCTATTTCGACACCGCCGACGAGCGGCTCGACGCGCGCCACATCATGGCCTCGGGCGCGCTCCCGCCGGGGTTGCCGCCGATCGAGATCGACGGGCGCCAGTTTTGGGACGGCGGGCTCGTCTCGAACACGCCGCTCACGCACATCCTCGACCGCCAGTGCGAGGACACCCTCGTCTTCCAGGTCGATCTCTTCCCCGCCGCCGCCGATCTGCCGCGCACGATCACCGACGTCATCGCCCGCGAGAAGGAGATCCGCTTCTCGAGCCGCACCCGCCAGGTCTCGGACGAACGGCTCCGGCTGCGCAAGGAGCGCGAGGCGATCCGCCGCGTCCTCGCCAAGCTGCCCGAAAGCCTTGCCGACGATCCCGACGTCGCCGCGCTGCGCATCCTCGCCGACGAGAAGCCGCTCAGCCTCGTCCAGCTGATCTACCGCGCCAATGCGTGGGAAGGCGGCAGCCGCGATTTCGAATTCTCCGCCCGCTCGATGCACGAGCATTGGCAGGCCGGCCGCGCCGCGGTCGCCGAGACGATGGCGAGCGCGCAGCTCGTCGCGCAGAACATCCTCGACGGCAAGACCGCCGCCTTCGACCTCACGCATCGCTAGTCAGGAGTTTCGCATGTTCCTCAAAGGCAAGTCCGCGATCGTCACCGGCTCCACCTCGGGCATCGGCCTTGCCTATGCCAAGGCGCTCGCCGCCGAGGGCGCATCGGTGATGATCAACGGCTTCGGCGACGCAGCTGCGATCGAGACCGAGCGCGCCGCGCTGGAGGCGACCACCGGCGCGAAGGCGCTCTACGATGCCGCCGACATGTCGAAGCCCGATCAGATCGCGGCGATGGTCGCCCGCGCCGCGCAGGAGCTGGGCGGCGTCGACATCCTGATCTCGAACGCCGGCATCCAGCATGTCGCGCCGATCGACGAATTCCCGATCGAGAAATGGGACGCGATCCTCGCGATCAACCTGTCGTCGACCTTCCATCTGATGCGCGCCGCGATCCCGTTGATGAAGGCGAGGAACTGGGGCCGGATCATCACCACCGCGAGCGCGCACAGCCTCGTCGCCAGCCCCAACAAGGCCGCCTATGTCGCCGCCAAGCACGGCATCGCCGGGCTGACCAAGACCGCCGCGCTCGAGGTCGCCACCCACGGCATCACGGTCAATTGCATCTCGCCGGGCTATGTCTGGACCCCGCTCGTCGAGAATCAGATCCCCGACACGATGAAGACCCGCGGGCTCACCCGCGAGCAGGTGATCAACGACGTGCTGCTCGACGCCCAGCCGACCAAGCAATTCGTCCAGCCGGAACAAGTTGCCGCCCTCGCGCTATTCCTCTGCAGGGACGACGCCGCGGCGATCACCGGCGCCAATTATTCGATGGATGGCGGCTGGACGGCGGCGTAAGCCGGGGCAAAGGGGACGCATGATGAAATGGATGTTGCCGGTCACCGTTGCCCTTGCGCTGGGCCTTGGGGGCTGCAGCGTCTATCGCGAGGCGACGGCCTCTTCCCCGCCCACCAATGTCCGCTGGCAACGCGTCGCCACCAGCGACGATCGCGACCGGCTGCGCGATTGGCGCAAGGCGTGGGACGCGGCGCTGCCGCGCGCCCGCGCGGCCGAGCCCCAGGCGATCGCGGCCGAGCCGCTGCTGTTCGATCCCGATCGCGCGCTCGCCGACGCGGCGCTGCCGCAGGGCAAATATCGCTGCCGCACCTTCAAGCTCGGCGCCCGCGGCACCGCGACGCGCGATTTCACCGCCTATCCGTGGTTCGACTGCGCCGTCGCCGATGAGGGCGAGGTGCGCAGCCTCCACAAGCTCACCGGCTCGCAGCGCCCGACCGGGCTGGTCTTCCCCGACAGCGACACCCGCCAGATCTTTCTCGGCACGCTGGTCCTCGGCGACGAGACCGCGCCGCTGCGCTACGGCGTCGACGCCAATCGCGACATGATCGGCTATGTCGAGCGCATCGCCCCGAAGCGCTGGCGGCTGGTGTTCCCCGAGCCGCGCTTCGAAAGCATGCTCGACGTGATGGAGCTGGTGCCGGCATCTTGAGTAAACTCCTCCCTCGCGCAGCGGGGGAGGTGGCATGCGAAGCACGACGGAGGGGGCCTATCGGCGTGCGACGACGTCGACAATATGCGCCAGCACGCCTTCCAGATTGCCCAACACTTCGGCTGCCGGAACCCGCAGCGTCGCAACACCCCGTTCCGCGAGCCAGCGATCTCGTTCGGCGTCCCGGTCCGACCGATCGCCAAAGCCGTGCGCCTCGCCATCTACTTCGATGCACAATCGAGCCTTCGCGCAGTAGAAGTCGAGCCGGTACGGCCCCGCGCCGTGCTGGCGACGGAAGTGATAGCCGCCGGGTTCCTTCCGCAGCTCCTGCCAGAGCAGCGCCTCCGGCAGGCTGAGCGCCTTGCGGTCCGCCCTCGCCGCGCGCTTTGTCGAGCCCCAGCCTTTCAGCTTCATCGCCGCCCTCCACGTTACATTAGCGTACTGCAAATTCCTCCCTCGCGCAGCGGGGGAGGGGGACCGCCGCCGCAGGCGGTGGTGGAGGGGGCCTCTCCCCAAGCGATGTCGCCCGTCGAGGTGCCCCCTCCGTCGCGCTGCGCGCGCCACCTCCCCCGCTGCGCGAGGGAGGAATAGAAGCCTCGACAACGCCCCCGCCGCTGCTAGCCTCCCTCCCATGCGCATCCATCTGACGGCAGCCCTCGCCATGACTCTCGCCACGCCTGTCCAAGCTGCCGATCCGGTCCACCAGGCCACGCAGGCGGCGCTGCCCCAGCTGCTCGACTTCTACCGCGATTTCCACGCCAATCCCGAGCTCAGCCTCCACGAGGTCAACACCGCCGCCAAGCTCGCCGCCGAGGCGCGCAAGGCCGGGTTCGAGGTTACCGAGAAGGTTGGCGGCACCGGCGTCGTCGCGGTGCTCAGAAACGGCACCGGCCCGATCCTGCTGATCCGCGCCGACATGGATGGGCTGCCGGTCACCGAGGATACCGGGCTGTCCTTCGCCTCGAAGGTCCGCGCCACCACCGACGAGGGGCAGGAAACCGGGGTGATGCACGCCTGCGGGCACGACACGCACATGGCGTCGTGGATCGGCACGCTGCGCAACCTCGCCGCGATGAAGGGCCAGTGGAAGGGCACTTTGGTGATGATCGCCCAGCCCGCCGAGGAGCGCGGCATGGGCGCGCGGATGATGCTCGAGGACGGGCTGTTCACGCGCTTCCCCAAGCCGCAATTCGCGCTCGCCTTCCACGATGCCGCGTCGCTCCCCGCCGGGGTGATCGGCGTGCGCTCGGGCTATGCGCTCGCCAATGTCGATTCGGTCGACATCAAGGTCCTCGGGGTCGGCGGGCACGGTGCCTATCCGCAGACCACCCGCGATCCGATCGTCCTCGCCTCGCGCATCGTCACCTCGCTGCAGACGCTGGTCAGCCGCGAGGTCGATCCGCAGAGCCCCGCGGTGGTCACCGTCGGCGCGATCCATGGCGGCTCGACGCACAACATCATCGGCAAGGAAGTGACGATGCTGCTGACGGTGCGCAGCTATACGCCCGAGGTCCGCAAGCAGCTGCTCGACGGCATCGCGCGCATCGCGCGGGGCGAGGCGATCGCCGCCGGCATGCCCGAGGATCGCATGCCGGTGGTCACCGTTCGCAACGAAGGCACGCCCTCGACCTTCAACACCGAGCCGCTCACCGGCCGTCTCCACGCCTTGTGGACCGGCCGCTTCGGCAAGGACCGCGTCGTCGAGACCCCTGCGGTGATGGGCGGCGAGGATTTCGGCCGCTTCTATCTCGCCGACAAGACGATCCAGAGCATGATCTTCTGGGTCGGCGGCGTGCCCAGGGCCAAATGGGACGCGGCGCAGGCGGGCAAGGAAGCGCTGCCTTCGCTCCACAGCCCGTTCTGGGCGCCCGAGGCCGAAGCGGTGATCGGCACCGCCACCGAAGCGATGACCGCTGCCGCGCTCGACATCCTCAAGCGCTAAAATCGACCGGCCGTTGGCACAAACGCCGCGAATTCTCGTTAATGCCCTACGAGTTCGCCGGAGTTTGGGCATTGGCGCAGGAGCATATCGTCGCGGTCGGCCTGCTGACCGACCGCGACCTTGAGAGGCTGGGGAGTGGGTTCAAGCGCTGCTTCCCCGTGTCGGACGATGGAAAGTTCGAGGATCTGCTGCGCGCCATAGACGAGGCGGACGCGGCCGCCGGGCTGCGCTCGGACCGCGAACACCAGAGGAACAATCATCCGGTGTCGCCCCAGGGACAGCGCTGACATAGCCCCCGGGCAAGTACCACTTGAAAACATTCGATTTTGTGGCACCCTCGATCGCGCGATCTGGGGGATTCGCCATGTCCGATTCGATCTATTTCGAGTTGCGGGCCCGCCGCGAGCGGGAGGCCGCCGAACGCCAGCGGAATCCGGCAGCGCGCCATGCGCATCTCGTCATGGCCGAGCGCTACGAGCGGCTGATCGCCGAGGGCGTCGCACGGCCGCGCTGACGCGCCGGCATCGTCAGGCCGCGCGTCGTGCGCCCAACTGCGTGCGCAGCGCCGCGACCGCATCGGCCGGCACCGGCCGCGAGAAGAGATAGCCTTGCATTTGGTTGCACCCGGCAAGCGCGAGGAAGCGCTGCTGGTCGCCTGTCTCGACGCCCTCGGCGGTCACCGTCAGCCCCATCGCGTGGCCGAGCGTCACCACCGCGTGGATGATCGCCGCGGAATCCACCGTGTGCCCCAGATGCTGGACGAAGCTGCGGTCGATCTTGATCTTGTCGACCTCGAACTTGCGCAAATAGCTCAACGAAGAATAGCCGGTGCCGAAATCGTCGAGTGCGATCCGCAGCCCCGCCGCGCGCAGCTTGGCCAGCCCCGCGCTCACCAGCGCGTCGTCGTCGATCAGCACGCTCTCGGTCACTTCGAGCTCGAGCTGCTCGGGGCGCACGCCCGATTCGCGGATGATCGCCAGCGCGCGCTCGGCAAAACCCTGCGTGCGGAACTGCACCGGCGATAGGTTGATCGCGACGAACAATTCGGGCCAGCGCGCCGCGGCGGCGCAGGCTTCGCGCAGCGCCCATTCGCCCAGCGGCACGATCAGCCCGGTCTCCTCGGCGATCGGGATCACCTGCGCGGGCGGCAGCGGGCCGTACTCGGGATGAGTCCAGCGCATCAGCGCCTCGACGCCCACCATCGTGCCGTCGCCGCCGACCAGCGGCTGATAGTGCAGCGCCAGCCCCTCTCCGGTCGCCAGCGCAGCGCGGAGGTCCTCCTCGATCGCGCCGCGCAGCCGCACCGTGGCGTCCATCGTCACGTCGAAATGGCGATGGCAGTCGCGGCCCTCGCCCTTGGCGCTGTACAGCGCGATATCGGCCTTGCGCATCAGATCGACGCGGTCGGTGCCCGCCTCGGGCGCGCGCACCACGCCGATGCTCACCCCGACAAAGGCCTGGTTGCCGAGCACTTCGAACGGCGCGTGCACCGCCGTCAGGATTCGCGCGCACAGCCGGTCGACCGCGGCCGCATCGGCCAATCCGGGCAGCAGCACCGCGAACTCGTCGCCGCCCAGTCGCGCCACCGTGTCCTGTTCGCGCAGCAGCGCGGTCAGCCGGCTGCCGAACTCGCGGATCAGCGCATCGCCGGCCTGATGCCCGAACGTGTCGTTGACGTGCTTGAACCGGTCGAGATCGAGCAGCAGCAAGGTCGCCCCGGCCCCGCGCCGGGCGCGCGCCAACGCATGGTCGAGCCGGTCGTTGAACAGCGCGCGGTTGGGCAGCCCGGTCAGCGCGTCGTGGAAAGCGAGGTGCTGCGCCTGTGCGCGGCTGGTCTCGAGCTCGAGCCGGACGCGCAGATTGCGGCGGAGCAGCCAGAACAGCATCGCGCCGATGACCGCGAGCGCGACCAGCAGCGTCAGCGCCATGTGCCGCTCGACGGCATGGCCGGGACGAAAAGGCTGCCACTGGATATAGCCGATCACCTCGCCCCGCGTGGTGCGCAGCGGAATCGCCGCGCCGTCGCCCCGCACGATCGCGAAGTGCGCCGCGTCGATCCCATAGGTCGATGCGAGCTGGCGCAGGAAGCTGCCGTCGAGATAGCGGACGCTGACGTGCAGCGGCTCGGCCCCGGTGCGCTGCGGCACCGAGCCGGTCTCCGAGAGCAGCGGCTTGACGCTCACCACCGCGGGGCGGCCGCGGACCATCGCGATGCTCGACGCCCCCGGCGTCTGCTCGCGATCGTGCGCCGGACGCAGATCGCCCCGCGCCAGCTGTCCGCGAAGCTGCAGCGCCAGCGGCAGCGCCTGCGCCGCGATGCCGTCGAACTGCGCCGTCGCAAGGCGTCGGCCGTCGCGCATCGCATAGATCGGCCGCTCGTGCGCATCGAGCAGATAGGTCTCGTCATGCCCGTAATAGCTGTGGAACCACACGCCCAGATTCTGGTCGATCCAGTCGAGATCGAGCGGCGTCGTGCCGACGTGGCGGACGGCGTCGTCCCAATAGGTCGAAGCTTCCTGGTTGCGGCTGACATCGGCCACGGTCTCGGCGAGCGCGACCTCGGCCAGCCGCGCCTGGCGTTCGGCCGCGATCGCGTCCGATCCGCCGGTGGCGAAATGGAGCACCGCGCCGACCATCAGCGCGAGCAGCAACAGCGCCGCCGCCGTGGGAAGCACGACCGCGCGCAACTGCAAGCCACGAACCTTCGATCCGAACACGCGACCCTCACGACCAGGGAGCGGCTCCGCAGACGGGATGCTCCCCTCCCATCATAGAAGGCACGTCAGGAATTCGAACTTTTATACGTATATTCCGTAACTTAGGAAAAGCCTTCGCGGATCATCCCAGCGCCACCGCGGGTGCTGCGTCCTCGGCTTTTTCGGGGCGGATATAGATTGACGACAGCATCGGCAGCGTCGCCTTGAGCTCCTGCTCGATTCCCTCGATCAGCGTCTCGCCCGCGCCCATCGTCAGCGCGTCGTCGAAATCGGCGCTCACCGCGACGAAGATCCGGTCGGGCGCGGTGTGTATCGTGCGGACATGGTTGACCCGCACGATCCCCGGCTGCCGCGCGAGGATGGTGCGGACGCATTGCACCACTTCGGGATTGGCGCGCTCGCCGATCAGCAGGCCCTTGGCCTCGCGCGCGAGCAGCGTCGCCACTGCGGCGAGGATCAGGCCGATCACGATCGAGGCCGCACCGTCGATCCGCGGATCGTTCCACGCATGGCTCGCCCAGATGCCGATGCCGGCGACGAGCAGCCCGGCGAGCGCCGCCGAATCCTCGAACAGCACGATGAACCCGGCGGGATCCTTCGAGCGGCGCACCGCCTGCCACCAGCCCATCTCGCCCTTGCTCGCGGCGAATTCCTTGAGCGCGATGCCCCAGCTCGTGCCCTCCAGCCCCAGCGCGACGACGAGCACGATGTAGTTGACCAGCGGATCGCGCAGATGCTCGGGGTTCTGAATGTGCCGCCAGCCTTCATAGACCGACACGCCCGCGCCCAACCCGAAAATCAGGATCGCGACCACGAATGCCCAGAAATAGAGCTCGCGGCCATAGCCGAACGGATGCTCGGCGTCGGGCGGCCGCTTGGCGCGATGCTGGCCATAGAGCAGCAGCACCTGGTTGCCGCTGTCGACGAGGCTGTGGACGCCCTCGGTGAGCATCGACGACGAGCCGGTGATCGCCGCGGCGACGAACTTCGCGACGGCGATGCCCAGATTGGCGGCGAGCGCGGCGTAGAGGACGAGATTGGCGCGCCAGCCCGACGCAGGGGACGCGCCCATTATTCCCTGCCGGCGCGCCGCCCCCCCCCACCCCGGCGGAAGCCGGGGCGCGGAGTCGCGGGCGATGTCCTTGATCGTTCGGGACCCCGGCCTTCGCGGGGGCGCCGTGGAATGGCTGCGATGCCCACCCTGCCCTAGTCGAGGCCGAGCTTGTGCATCACCTTGCCGATGATGCCCTTGGTCCCCGCCGGTCCGGCGGCGAGCTTCTCCTCGGCCTTTTCGTCATAGCCCGAGCTTTCGGGGATCGCATGGCTGTGCACCGGCTGGGTCGATGCGGGCGGATCCGATGCATCCATCGATTCGTCGAGCGCGCGATCGAGCCGCGCCTCCTTGCTCTCGGGGTTGCGCTCGAGCCGCTGGGCGATCGATTCGTCGGTGCCGGCATCGGCCGACGTAACCGGACCCGGCCGCTCCGTGGCGGTCCCGGCGTCCTCGGGTCCCGGTGCCACCGACATTTTGTCCATCGCCGGGTCGATCGGGTTGGCAGTCATGTTTCACTCTCCTGAGCGTTGCCTGCCTGTAACGACTGTCTCGCGAGTCGCGTTCCCGCATCCGAAACATGCCGAACACAAAAACGGCCCGGCGGGAGTGCCGCCGGGCCGGGTTCGTTCGCGCCGTTCGGGATCGCTCAGTTGCGCGAGCTGCCGAACAGGCGGAGCAGGAACAGGAACATGTTGATGAAGTCGAGATAGAGGTTCAGCGCCCCCATGATCACGACCTTGCCGACCATCTCGGTGCCGGCGACATGCGCGTAGATGCTCTTGATCTTCTGCGTGTCATAGGCGGTCAGCCCCGCGAAGATCAGCACGCCGATCGCGCTGATTACCAGGTTCATCTCGCCCGAGCGGAAGAACAGCAGGTTGAGCAGCATCGCGACGATCAGCCCGACCAGGCCCATGATCAGGAAGGTGCCCAGCCCCGAAAGGTCGCGCTTGGTGGTGTAGCCGTAGAGGCTCAGCGCACCGAAGCCCGCCGCGGTGGCGAAGAACACCTGCGCGATCGAGGTCGAGGTGTAGACGAGGAAGATCGTCGAGAGCGAAAGCCCCATCAGCCCGGCATAGATCCAGAACAGCAGCTGCAGCGTCCCGGTCGACATGCGGCTCTGGCCGAAGCTCATCGCGAAGACCACCGCGAGCGGCGACAGCGTGATCAGCCAGCCGAGCCCCGAGGCGCCGCCGTTCGGATTGAACATCAGCTGCACCCAGCCGGTCTGCGAGAACAGCAACGCCACGACGCCGGTCAGCAGCACGCCCGACATCATGTAATTGTACACCGACAGCATGTAGGACCTGAGGCCCGCATCGAAATCGGCGCGCGACACGCCCGGTGCGTAGGCCGCTGCGCTCGGGCGGGGATCCGACCAATTTGCCATTATGAGCTCCTCTTGCCGGCACGTGCCGACTTGCGTCGAATATCGTTCCTGAAACGATCCTTTTCAAGCGAAACCGGCTGGGGATTAACCCCGATCCGTGGTTAAAGCGCGCCATGCACCGCCTCTTCGTCGGCCTCCGCCCGCCGCCCGCGATCCGCGCGCAGCTCCTCGCGCTGGCGGGCGGCGTGGTCGGCGCGCGCTGGCAGGACGATTCGCAGCTCCACGTCACGCTGCGCTTCATCGGCGAAGTCGAGCGCCCGCGCGCCGAGGATGTGGCGATCGCGCTGTCGAACATCCACGCGCCGCCGCTCGAGGTTGCGCTCGCCGGCGTCGGCCAGTTCGACAGCCGCGGCCGCCCCAACGCGCTTTGGGCGGGGCTGCGCCCGCACGATGCGCTCGCCGCGTTGCACCGCAAGGTCGATCAGGCGCTGGTCCGTTGCGGGCTGCCGCCCGAGGGCCGCGCCTATCTGCCGCACGTCACGCTGGCACGGATGAACGCGAGCGCCGGCACGACCGATCGTTTCCTCGAAGCGCATGCCGGCCTCGCCAGCGATCCCTTCGCGCTCGATCATTTCCTGCTGTTCGAAAGCACGCTCGGCCGCGAGGGCGCGCGCTACGAGGCGATCGAGCGCTATCCGCTGCGCGGCTGAGAGGTCTTCGGACCGGTCACGGTGCCGGCGAAGCGCACCGCACGCGGGCTTCGTAATCCCGCGCCATCGCGAGCAGGATCCCGACGGTGCGCGCATCGCCGACCGAGTCCGCCAGCCGCCGGCAGCGCGTCGCCTCGCTGCGCAGAAAGGCATGGTAGCGCGGATCGTCGCGCGCGATCAGCAGGTTGACCGCGCCGCCCAGCCGTTCCTCGTCGTCGAACCACGGCGTCGGATGCGGCGCGAGCGCGACGCGCGAGCCGTCGGGCCGCTCGGCGATCGCGGAGACGCCGCGCAGCCTGCGGCGCTCGCGGATCGCCACCGCCATCGGGCACGCCTCGGGCGGCAGATAGGCGCCCTGCGCGTCGTAGAGCCGATAGGTCACGCACCAGCGCGTCTCGCTCGCGGGCGGCTCGCAGCCGGCCAGTGCCGCCGCGGCGCGGTTATAGGCGAGGATGCGCCCCTCGGCGTCGGTCGCATAGGCGGCGACCGGGAGCGCCTCGAGCGTTCCGGCCAGCGCCTCGCCGCCCTGCCGCGCCGCCTGCACCGCGGTCTCGACCAGTCGTTCGGGATCGATCGAGGCGGAACCTGACACCAGTCGCCACTGCCCTTGCCGGTTGCGAGACCCCTGCTTGCTATCGGGACGCCGAAAATCTGACAATCGCCGGCGCGGCGCGGCAGGGTTCGAAAATGGGACGGTGGTGCCCGGCCCGGCTCAGCCGTCGCGCGCGAGGCGGCGCCGCGCGAGCAGCATCCCCGCCACCACGCCGCCGCCGAACAGCGCGCCCTCGAGCCCGCCCGCCACCGTCTGGCTGAGCAGGCCGAAGCCGGGCTCGCCGAACAGCGCGCCGATCGGATCGAGCCGCAGCCGCGAAGCGGGCACTTGCTGCGCGAGCAGCGCGAGGCTGCCGCCGAGCAGCCGCCCGCCGAGCAGCGGGATGGCGATCCCCGC
>NZ_SRXU01000007.1 GCF_004792695.1 Sphingomonas naasensis
CGGCGGCGGCGTCGCCGGCGGCAGGCGCCGGGGCAGCGGCGGGCGCGGGAGCCGGCTCGGCAGCGGCAGGGGCGGGCGCCGGGCTCGGCGATGCGGCTGCGCCGCCGCCTTCACCGACCGTGGCGATCACGGCGCCGACCGCGACGGTGTCGCCGATCTTGACCAGCTGATCGCCCATCACGCCCGCGACGGGGGAGGGAACCTCGACCGAGACCTTGTCGGTCTCGAGGCTGGCGATCGGCTCGTCGAGCTTCACGGCGTCGCCGGGTTTCTTGAGCCATTCGCCGAGCGTCGCTTCGGTGATCGACTCACCCAGAACTGGAACCTTGACGTCTGCCATCTTGTCTACCCTCGTCATCCCGGCGGAAGCCGGGATCTCCTGGTGTGGTACTTCATCGCCCGAGATCCCGGCTTTCGCCGGGATGACGGGATATTACGACTTCCGGGTCCGGCGAATCTCTTCGCGGACGCTGTGGCCGAGCGCTTCGGCGACGAGCGCCCCCTGCTCGGCGGTGTGGCGCTTCATCAGGCCGGTGGCGGGCGATGCCGCCGCGGCGCGACCGGCATAGCGCGGGCGCTGCGGCTTGACCTTCGCGTCGATCAGGCACTGTTCGATGAACGGCTCGACGAAGAACCAATAGCCGTTGTTCTTCGGCTCTTCCTGCGCCCAGATCACCTCTTCGAGGTTGGTCATTCGCTTGAGGCGCACGGTGAGCGGCTCGCCCGGGAAGGGATAGAGCTGCTCGATCCTGACGATCGCGGTGTTCTTGTCGCCCGCCGCGTCGCGCGCCTCGATCAGGTCATAGGCGACCTTGCCGGTGCACAGCACGAGCCGCTTCACGTCGGCATCGGCCGGTGCGTTGGGGTCCGACAGGATGCGCTTGAAGTGGCTGTCGCCGAGGAAATCCTCGGCCTTCGACACCGCCATCTTGTGGCGGAGCAGCGACTTGGGCGTCATCTGCACCAGCGGCTTGCGGAAGTTGCGGTGCATCTGGCGGCGCAGCAGGTGGAAATAATTCGCCGGGGTGGTGATGTTGACCACCTGCATATTGTCCTGCGCGCACAGTTGGAGGAAGCGCTCGGGGCGCGCCGAGCTATGCTCGGGACCCTGGCCTTCATAGCCGTGCGGCAGCAGCATCACGAGCCCGTTGGCGCGCAGCCACTTGGCCTCGCCCGACGCGATGAACTGATCGATCATGATCTGCGCGCCGTTGACGAAATCGCCGAACTGCGCCTCCCACAGCACCAGCGCCTTGGGGTCGGCCGAGGCATAGCCATATTCGAAGCCGAGCACGCCGTACTCGGAGAGCGGGCTGTCGAGCACCTCGAACGATCCGTGCGGGATGGTCTGGAGCGGCACATATTTGTGCTCGTCCTTCTGATCGACCCAGACGGCGTGGCGCTGCGAGAAGGTGCCACGGCCCGAATCCTGACCCGAAAGACGGACGCCGAAGCCTTCGGAGAGCAGCGCGCCGAACGCCAGCGCCTCGCCGGTCGCCCAGTCGAAATTCTCGCCGGACCTGAACATCTCGCGCTTGGCGTCGAGCACGCGGCCGAGCGTCTTGTGGATCTCGAGATCGCCAGGGATCTCGGTCAGCGTGCGACCGAGGCTGTCGAACAGCTTCTTCTCGATGCCGGTATCGACGCTGCGCCGCGCGGTCTCGGGATCGGCCGGGGCGCCGAGGCCCGACCAGCGGCCGGCGAACCAGTCGGCCTTGTTGGGCAGATACGACTTGCCCGCCTCGAACTCGCCTTCGAGCAGATTGGTGAACTGGTGGGTCTTCTCGTCGACGAAGCCCTGATCGGCGACGCCCTCAGCGGCGAGACGCTTCGCATAGACCTCGCTCACCGGCGGATGCTGCTTGATCTTGGCGTACATCAGCGGCTGCGTGAAGCTGGGCTCGTCGCCTTCGTTATGGCCGAAGCGGCGATAGCACCACATGTCGATCACGACGTCGCGCTTGAACTTCTGGCGGAACTCGATCGCGACCTTGCACGCGAAGGTCACCGCCTCGGGATCGTCGCCGTTGACGTGCAGGATCGGCGCCTGGACGCCCTTGGCGACGTCCGACGGATAGGGCGAGGAACGCGCGAACTGCGGGCTCGTCGTGAAGCCGATCTGGTTGTTGATGACGAAGTGGATGCAGCCGCCGGTATTGTAGCCGCGGATGCCCGAGAAGCCGAGGCACTCCCAGACGATGCCCTGGCCGGCCATCGCGGCGTCGCCATGGATCAGGACCGGAAGCACCTGCTCATGCTCGGCGAGATCGCTGCGCAGCGTCTGCAGCGCGCGAACCTTGCCGAGGACGACCGGGTCGACCGCCTCGAGATGCGATGGGTTGGCGACCAGCGACATATGGACGCTGATCCCGTCAAACTCGCGGTCGGTGCTGGTGCCGAGGTGATACTTCACGTCGCCCGATCCGGCGACGTCGTCGGGATTGGCCGAGCCGCCGCCGAACTCGTGGAAGATCACGCGGAACGGCTTCGACATCACGTTGGCGAGGACGTTCAGACGGCCGCGATGGGCCATGCCATAGACGATCTCGCGGATGCCGAGCTGGCCACCATATTTGATCACCGCCTCGAGCGCGGGGATCATCGCTTCGCCGCCGTCGAGCCCGAAGCGCTTGGTGCCGACATATTTCTTGCCGAGGAAGCGTTCCCACTGCTCGGCTTCGATCACCTTGGAGAGGATCGCCTTCTTGCCGTCGGGCGTGAACTGGATCGCCTTGTCCTTGCCCTCCATCAGCTCCTGAAGGAAGCGGCGCTCCTCGACATCGGCGATGTGCATATATTCGAGGCCGACATTGCCGCAGTAATTGGCCTGCAGGATCGCGACGATCTCGCGCACGGTCGCCTTTTCGAGGCCGAGCACGCCGCCGAGATAGATCGGGCGATCGAGATCGGCGCCGGTGAAGCCGTGATATTCGGGCGTCATGTCGGCGGGCAGATCCTGCCGCGCGATGCCGAGCGGATCGAGATTGGCGGCGAGATGGCCGCGCACGCGATAGGTGCGGATCAGCAGCATCGCGCGGATCGAATCGCCCGCGGCCTTGACGATATCGGCTTCGGACGCCGCCGGCGCCGCAGCCTTGGGTGCCGGGGCGCCGCCCTTGGCGGGCTTGGGCGCGGGCTCCATCTGGGTCGGGTCGAGCCCGGCGGTGAGCGCGTCGGTCTCGGTCAGCGGCCAGCGCGGATTGGCCCAGCTCGGGCCCGAGGCGGTGTTGTCGAGGCCTTCGAAGAACTGGCGCCAGCCGGCTTCGACCGCATTGGGGTCGGCCTTGTAACGGCGATACAGCGTCTCGATGAAGGCGGGGCTCACCCCGCCGGCGATCTGCTCGAAATCCAGGCCTTCGTAGCCCATCATCTTCTTCCTTCTTTTCCCTCTCCCACCGGGAGAGGGAGGGGCCCGCTCGGCGAAGCCGAGTGGGAGGGTGAGGGTCGAAAGGTGGGGCTGCCCTCACCCTTCCGCCACCTTCGGTGGCTCCCTCCCGCTCCCGGCGGGAGCGGGATTTTTAACCCTTCAACACTTCGACCAGCGTCTCGCCGAGCAGCGAGGGGCTGGCCGAGACGCGGATGCCGGCAGCTTCCATCGCCGCGATCTTGCTCTCGGCATCGCCCTTCCCGCCCGACACGATCGCGCCGGCATGGCCCATGCGGCGGCCCGGAGGCGCGGTGCGGCCGGCGATGAAGCCCGCCATCGGCTTCTTGCGGCCCTTCTTCGCCTCGTCGATCAGGAACTGTGCGGCCTGCTCCTCGGCGTCGCCGCCGATCTCGCCGATCATGATGATCGACTGGGTCGCCTCGTCGGCGAGGAACAGCTCGAGCACGTCGATGAAGTTGGTGCCGTTGACGGGATCGCCGCCGATGCCGACCGCAGTGGTCTGGCCGAGCCCGGCATTGGTGGTCTGGAACACCGCCTCATAGGTGAGCGTGCCCGAGCGCGAGACGACGCCGACCGAGCCCCTGGAGAAGATGCTGCCGGGCATGATGCCGATCTTGCATTCGCCGGGGGTGAGAACGCCGGGGCAGTTCGGGCCGATCAGCCGCGACTTCGAGCCGGTCAGCGCGCGCTTGACGCGGACCATGTCGAGCACCGGGATGCCCTCGGTGATCGCGACGATCAGCGGGATCTCGGCGTCGATCGCCTCGAGGATCGAGTCCGCGGCGAAGGGCGGCGGGACGTAGATCACCGACGCGTCGGCGCCGGTCTTCGACTTGGCTTCGGCGACGGTGTCGAACACCGGCAGGCCGAGATGCTCGGTGCCGCCCTTGCCCGGCGTCACGCCGCCGACCATCTGCGTGCCGTATTCGAGCGCCGCCTTGGTGTGGAAGCTGCCGGTCTCACCGGTCATGCCCTGGGTGATGACCTTGGTGTTCTTGTTGACGAGGATGCTCATCGGTCCGCCGTTCCTTCTAAACCTGCTCACCCCGGCGAAGGCCGGGGCCCAGTCTGGAAGCGCTCAAGGTGTCGCGATGCGGTCGTAAAGATCTTCCCATTCGGGGTTCATCCCTTCGATCTCTCGCAACTTCCAAGCGCGCTGCCACTCCTTCATTGGCCGCTCGCGTTGACGCGCGGCTTCCAAACTCGAATGCGGCTCGTACCAGACGAGCAACTTGCACCCGTACTTCTTCGTGAACCCGTCGACCACGCCATTGCGGTGCTCCCAGGCACGCTTGGCAAGGTCGAACGCGGAGCCGGTGTAGAGCGTGCCATTTCGCCCGCTCGCCATGATGTAGACATAGCCCTTGTCTTCCATCGCGGCCGCTCCGCAACTGGGCCCCGGCCTTCGCCGGGGTGGAGTTCACTCCTTTAGATTGTCAATTCAGCGAGCTATCGATGCCCTTGCACGCCACGAGCAGTTCCTTGACAGCGTCGACCGAGACCGAAAGGTTGGCCTTGGCTTCGTCGTTCAGCTTGATCTCGACCACCTTCTCGACACCGCCGGCGCCGATGATCACGGGCACGCCGACATAGAGATCGTCGACGCCGTACTGGCCGGTCAGGTGCGCCGCGGCGGGCAGGACGCGCTTCTGGTCGTAGAGATAGCTCTCCGCCATCGCGATGCCCGAGGTCGCCGGCGCATAGAAGGCCGAGCCGGTCTTGAGCAGGCCGACGATCTCGCCGCCGCCCGAGCGGGTGCGCTGGACGATCGCGTCGATGCGCTCCTTCGTCGAGAAGCCCATCTCGATCAGGTCGGGGACGGGGATGCCCGAGACGGTCGAATATTCGATTACCGGGACCATCGTGTCGCCGTGGCCGCCGAGCACGAAGCTGGTGACGTCCTTGACCGAGACCTTGAACTCGTCGGCGAGGAAGTGGCTGAAGCGCGCCGAATCCAGCACGCCGGCCATGCCGACAACCTTCTGGTGGGGCAAACCCGAGAATTCGCGCAGCGCCCAGACCATCGCGTCGAGCGGGTTGGTGATGCAGATTACGAACGCGTCGGGGGCGTTGGCGGCGATACCTTCGCCGACCGCCTTCATCACCTTCAAATTGATGCCGAGCAGGTCGTCGCGGCTCATGCCCGGCTTGCGGGCGACGCCGGCGGTGACGATGATCACATCGGCACCGGCGATATCGGCATAGTCGTTCGAGCCGATGATCTTTGCGTCGAAGCCCTCGACCGGGCCGCACTGGCTGAGGTCGAGCGCCTTGCCCTGCGGCACGCCTTCGACGACGTCGAACAGGACGATGTCGCCAAGGCCCTTGAGTGCTGCGAGATGGGCGAGCGTGCCGCCGATGTTACCGGCGCCGATCAGCGCGATCTTCTTGCGGGCCATGGAATCTCCTTAGCGTAGTCAAGCAGCCGCAGACGCAACTGGGGCGCCCTGAAATCCGGGGCGGCTTAGACCCATGATAGGAGGGTCGCAACCCGGGAATCGCTGTAGATCCGGATTATCTTTGCGACTAATTCGCAAGTGCAATAAGCGACGCGCACGCCGGCGCGGGTCAGCGGTTGGACCCGGCGCGGCGGCGATATTCCTCCGCGAGCACATAGAACGCCTGTTTGCGTGCGCCGGTTTCCGAGATCAGTCCCTTGCGGTTCCAGCCCTGCTGGAACACCGGATGCTGGCGGCGCGGCGAGCGGAAATCCTTGAGCAGCCACGGGCTCATCCCGGCGAGGAAGGGCACCTTGGCAGCCATCGCCAGCGTCTGGCGGAAATACTCGGCCTGGAATTCCTCGCTGAACTTGTGCGGCCGGCTGGCGGCGTCGTGATAGCCGGCCTGGGCATCGGCGCCGAATTCAGAGAAGATCAGCGGCTTGTCCGTCGGCGAGCGCCATTCGAACCCGGGCAGATCGGCGAGCGGGTCCTGCGAGTACCAGCCGTTATAGGTGTTGATCGCCATCACATCGAGATCGGCGACCAGCGGGTCGTCGATGCTCATCACCTTGCCCTCGCGCTTGCTGAGCAAGGCCGCGGTGACCAGCCGGCTGTCGTCGAACCCGCGGACGTCGGCGATCAGCGTGCGCAGGAACGCATTGCGCGCGTCGCCGACCGGGGTTTCGTTGGCGACGCTCCACAAGGCGATCGAGGCGCGGTTGCGGTCGCGCAGGATGTTCTCGCGCAGCTGCGTGCGGGCGTCGGCGAGCGTCTTCGGGTTTTCCCAATTGACGCGCCAATAGACGGGAACCTCGCTCCACACGAGCAGTCCGAGCTCGTCGGCCATCCGCGTCATCACTTCGCTGTGCGGATAGTGCGCCAGGCGGACGAAGTTGCCGTTGAGGCCGAGCTTGATCTCGGTGAGCAATGCGCGGGCGGCGGCGGGGGTGATCGCGCGGATCGGATTGTTGCCGAGTTCCTCCTCGTGCATCGAGATGCCGCGCAGGAAAACGGGCTTGCCGTTGAGCAGGATCTGCGTGCCGCGGGTCTCGATCGTGCGAAAGCCGATACGGTCGCGAAGCACGTCGTCGCCCGACGCGGTCTCGACGTCGTAGAGCGTCGGCGCTTCGGGTGACCAGCGCTTGAGGGCGCGGGGGGCGGGGGCGCTGCCGGTCCATTGGCCGTCCTGACCGGTTCTGCCCGAGAGCGTGAGGCCGAGCGCGGGGATGCGGACGCTGAAATCGCGGTTCGACGCCTGACTGCCATAGATCCGGATATCGGCATGGATGCGCCCGTCGCGGCCGAGGCGAACCCATGCATTGTCGACGAAGGTCTCGGGCACGGTGATCAGCGTCACCGAACGCGTGATGCCGCCATAGGTCTCCCAATCGGTGACCGGCGGGGGAACGTCGTCGTCGGTGCGCGCGGAATCGACGCCGACGGTGATCTGGTTGCTGCCGTCGCGGAGCAACTCGGTCACGTCGAAGACGAAGGGGGTGAAGCCGCCGCGATGGTTGCCGACCGACTTGCCGTTGAGATAGACGTCGGCGGTATAATCCGCGGCGCCGAAGCGCAGGAACACGCGGGTGCCGGGCGCGGGCTTGCGCGCTTCGAAGTTACGCTGGTACCAGACGAGCCCCTGATAATAACGCATCTCGGCGGCGTGGCCGATCCAGCTGCCGGGAAGGTGGACCACCGGCGAGCGCTGCATGTCGAATTCGTAGAGCGCGCTCGGATTCTTCTCGAGCGCATCGGCCTGGTTGACCTCGCTCCAGCGCCGGCTGCTCTCGCCGGGCATGCCGCCATGGAAGCCGGCCTTGCCGTCGCGATAGGGATCGACCGACCAGTGCCACGCGCCATCGAGGCTCTGCGAGGGGCGCATGTCGGCGCCGGTGAGCAGCGCCTGGGCGAGCGCGGGAGGGGCGAGGAACAGCGCCAGCAAAACCAGCACGCGCGACAACAGCCTCATTATGCCCTCCTTTGTGCTCCGGCCTTCGCCGGGGCAATGCCGTCAGCCTAATGCTCGCCGTGGCCCTCGGCCAGATATTCGTCGGACGCCATTTCATGGAGCCGCGACGCGGTGCGCTCGAATTCGAAGGCGCCGTCGCCGGCGATGTAGAGATCGTCGGGCAGCGCATCGGCGGCGGCGAGCAGCTTGACCCGGTTCTCGTAGAGCGCGTCGACCAGCGTCACGAAGCGCGCCGCCTCGTTGCGGTTCTCGGGGCCCAGCCGCGGGATGCCGACGAGGATGACGGTGTGGAAACGGTGCGCGATGGCAAGATAGTCAGGCGCGCCGCGCGCCTCGCCGCACAGCTTTTTGAACGAGAAGACCGCGACGCCCTTCACGCAGCGCGGGACATGGATCGTGCGGCCGCCAGGTACGGGCAGATCGCAGGCGGGCACGCGCGCCGCATCCTCGACCGGATAGTCGGTGAGGCGGAAAAAGGCAGCGGAGAGCGTCGCGGTCGCCTCTGGGCCGTTGGGCACCAGCCAGGTCTTCATGCTGCCCAGCCGATCGAGCCGATAGTCGACCGGGCCGTTGAGCGTGAGCACGTCCATTCGGGCTTCGATCAGCGCGATGAAGGGCAGGAAGAGCTGGCGGTTGAGCCCGTCCTTGTAGAGGTCGCCCGGCGCGCGGTTCGACGTGGCGACGACGGTCAGGCCATGCCCCATCATCTCGATGAACAGCCGCGAGAGGATCATCGCGTCGGCGGGGTTGTTGACCACCATTTCGTCGAAAGCGAGCAGGCGGATGTCCTCTGCCATCGCCTCGGCGACCGCGACCACCGGATCGGCGGTGTTTTTCTGGCGCTCGAGGTTGAGCCGCTGGTGCACCTCGAGCATGAACTCGTGGAAATGGACGCGACGTTTGCGGCGAATGTCGACGCAGTCGAACAGCAGGTCCATCAGCATCGATTTGCCGCGACCGACGCCGCCCCACAGATAGACCCCGCGCGGCGGCTCGGGGGCGCGACCGAGCGCGCGCCACAGGATGCTGCCTTTCTTCGGCACGGCCTCGAGTTCCTCGGCGAGCCGATCGAGCCGCGCGGCGGCGGCGGCCTGTTCGGCATCGGCACGGAGTTCCCCCGCGGCGACCAGCGCATCGTAGCGGGCGAGGACCTTGCTCAACGCCGCCCCTCGTCATCCCCGCGAAAGCGGGGACCCATCTCGCGCGCGATCCCCAGGCGCACCGGATGCATTTCGCTGCGCCTTCCGGAGATGGGCCCCCGCTTTCGCGGGGGTGACGCAATACGGGAAAGGCGTGTCATTTGGCCGACGGTTTCCGGATCGTGCCGAGGAAGCTGGCGACCATCACCTCGTCCTGCACCACCACGCCGCGCAGGAAGAGCAGCCGGCCGGTCTCGCGGAGCAGCTCGACACGCGCCTCGGTCGCCACGCCGATCGCGCCGCCGGTGATGAACTGGATCGACATGTCGAGCGTCGACGCCGGCCCACTGAGCACGCCGAAGCTGCGACCCGCGGCGAACAGCGCCATGTCGATGAAGCCGGCCAGCGCGCCGCCATGGATATGGTCGCGCAGATTCGAATGTTCGTGGCGGAACGTCGTGCGGACGCGCGCGATCCGCTCCTCGCGCTTGACCGAGAGCGCGCCGATGAAGCTGTTGAAGCGGCCGGAGTCGAGGATCTGCCAGCGCTTCCAGCCCGGCAGATCGGGATCGTCGTCGTAGCGGAAATGCTGCTCGACGAACTCGCTCAAAGGGCGCGCTCGGCTTCCATCTTCTTGATCTCGGCGATCGCCTTGGCGGGATTGAGGCCCTTGGGGCAGACGTTCGCGCAGTTCATGATCGTGTGGCAGCGATAGAGGCGGAACGGATCCTCGAGCTGGTCGAGCCGCTCGCCGGTCATCTCGTCGCGGCTGTCAGCCAGCCAGCGATAGGCCTGGAGCAGGATCGCGGGCCCGAGGAACTTGTCGCTGTTCCACCAATAGCTCGGGCACGAGGTCGAGCAGCAGGCGCACAGGATGCACTCGTACAGGCCGTCGAGCTTCTCGCGGTCCTGCGGCGACTGGAGCCGCTCCTTGCCCGAAGGCGTGGTCGACACGGTCTGCAGCCACGGCTTGATCGAGCTGTACTGCGCGTAGAAATGGGTGAAGTCGGGAACGAGGTCCTTGATCACGTCCATGTGCGGCAACGGGGTGATGCGGATGTCGCCCTTGATGTCCTCGATCGCCGTGGTGCAGGCGAGGCCGTTGCGGCCGTCCATGTTCATCGAGCACGACCCGCAAATGCCCTCGCGGCACGAGCGGCGGAAGGTGAGCGAGCTGTCCTGCTCGGATTTGATCTTGATCAGCGCGTCGAGGACCATCGGGCCGCAATCGTCGAGATCGATCTCGAAATTGTCGTAGCGCGGGTTCTCCCCGCTACCGGGATCATAGCGGTAGATCTTGAACTTCTTGACCCGCCTTGCGGACGCGTCGGCCTTGTGGTCCTTGCCCTTGGTGATGCGGCTGTTCTTGGGCAGGCGAAAGTCGGCCATTCCTCGGAGTCCTTGAGCGACGGTGTTCGCTGCGCGGGCTATGCCTTTCGCAAACGCAGCGCAACCCCGTAGGATGCGCGCGCGTCAGGCTTTGTTGGCGAGCACCGTGGCGAGCAGCCCGGGAAAACGGGCATCGAAATCGGTGCAGCGCAGGCGGTTGATCCGTTCGCGCCCCTCGACCGAGGTCTCGATCAGCCCCGCGGCGCGGAGCACGTTCAGGTGATTGGAGATCGTGCTCTTGGGCGTGCCCTGCGCGCAGGCGGTGCTGGCGTTGAGGCAGGGGCATTCGACCAGCTTGGCGACGATGTCGAGCCGCACCGGATCGGCGAGCGCGTGCAGCGCGGCCGCGAGGCTGACGTCCTTGAGGTCGGGGTGCACCAAGCGATCCATGGCACCGATATAGAAACACTTCGTCGTTTCCATAGTTCGGGAATGTTGAACTATCCTTGCCGCTCCCCAAGTTGCGCTTCGTCCCGGCAGCCGGCGAAGCGATCGGCTGGGGACCGGAGATTTGAGCAATGTCGAAGAAGCTTCAGGGCAAGCGCGCGCTGGTCACCGGCGGGTCGCGCGGAATCGGCGCGGCGATCGCGAAGCGGCTGGCCGAGGACGGCGCCGATGTCGTGATCACCTATGCCGGCAATCATGATGGCGCGAGGGCCAGCGTCGCCGCGATCGAGGCGCAGGGCGTGAAGGGCAAGGCGATCCAGGCCGATGCCGCCGATCCCGCCGCAGTGAAGGCGGCGGTCGACGAAGCCGCGGCGACGCTGGGCGGTATCGACATCCTCGTCCACAATGCCGGCGTGGCGGGCTTTGTCGGGGTCGATCAGGAGAGCGTCGACAGCTTCCGCCGGGTGTTCGCGGTCAACGTCGACGGCGTGGTCGCGGGGACGGTGGCGGCGGTGCCGCATCTCGCCGATGGCGGGCGGGTGATCATCACCGGCAGCGTGATGGGCGACGCATCGATGTTCCCCGGCGCGGCGAGCTATGCTGCGAGCAAGTCGGCGGTGCAGGGCCTCGCCCGTGGCTGGGCGCGCGATCTCGCGCCGCGCGGCATCCTCGTCAACGTCATCCAGCCCGGGCCGATCGATACCGACATGAACCCCAAGGACGGCGAGATGGCCGCGCAGTTGCTGCCGACGATCCCGCTCGGCCGCTATGGCCGCGGCGAGGAAGTTGCCGCGCTCGCCGCGTTCCTCGCCAGCGACGACGCGTCGTACATCACCGGCACGACGATCGACGTCGACGGCGGAACCACCGCCTAGATCAGATCGAGCACGAGGCCGAGGTCGCGCGCCTCCTCGGCCTCGATATACCAGTTCGACGGCGCGCGCTCGCGGACCTCGTCGAAGCGGATCTTCGATCCGGCGACGAGGTCGCGAAATCCCTCCTCCTCGATCCGCACCGATTCCTCGATCTCGTGGAGATCGGCCTTGAGCCCCGCCACCACGCTGCGCAGCGGGCCCGAGAGATTGACGGTCTTGGTCAGGATCCGCTCATGGACCATGATCCGCGTGCCGCGGGTGAGGAAGCGCTTGTCGACCGGGAAGGTTGCCATGAAGGTGGCGCCTGCCGAATAGACCGCGACCTTGCCGAGGAAGAGCGTCTCGCGGCCGGTATAGTCACGCAGCAGGCGCAGCTCGTCGCCCATCAGCCGGGCGACTTCGGGATCGCCGCCCAGCGTCGACAGCGCGACGACCAGCGTCCCCTCGGCGGGCGCGTTGCCGAGTTGCTGGCGGAAGCTCTCGTACATGCCATGGTCCACCGTGCCGTGGAGCAGGATGTGCGGCTGGCTGAGCAGCGGATAGCGCGCGGCGCGATTTTCGGGCGTGTCGGTCATCGCCTGCGCAACCGTCACCGGCGTCCGCGGTTCCCGCAGTCAGGGCTTGAGCGCGTCGGTCGCCGGCGCGCCGACCGGAGCGGTAGCGGTTTTGGGCATCCGCGCCTCGAGCTGCGCGAGCCAGGCCTCGACGCCTTCGCCGACCGTCACTTGCGGATTCGACGCGGGCAGTCGGTTCGACATCTCCCAATCGCTGATCGTCTCGCGCGCCTCGACCAGCGCATCGCCGAGCGACTGGGGCTTGCGCAGCGCGTGGTTGACCAGCGCGTCGCCGAAGAACGTCCAGTCATTCTCGGCACGGCAGCCGAACGAAGTGCGATCCGAGGAGGCCGCGGTGAGCAGGGCAGTGTCGTCGCTGGTCAGGACGGGGACGAAAATACCCGAATAGCAGGCGCTGAGGATCAGCACGCGCTTCCGGATTCCGAGATCGTCAAGCAGCGCGGCGAAGCGGCGCGGAGTGATCAGCCCGAAACCCTCGTCGCCGTCATGATAGGCGATACCGACCTGCGCGCCGTGACTGGTGAGGTACAGGACGAGCACGTCCTCGCTTTTGTCCATCACCGCGGCGACGCGTGCCAGCGCGAGAGCGAGTGAACGCGGCGTGCCCATGGCCAGCGCGCTGGGGCCGCGGCCATCGGCGCCGGCAAGGACGATGCTCCGCCCGACGGCGTCGTAGCGGCGCGACAGCACCTTGCCCGCCTCGCGCGCCTCGCGCCCGAACACCGGATCGCTGTCGAGCGCGGCCGCGACGATATAGGCGTCGATCACACCCTTGCGCTGCGGCCGCAGCGCGGCGAGCGCCGCGGTCAGCCTGCGTTGCTGGTCGAGCTCCCAGCTCGCCGGACGTCCGCGTTCGAGATGCGGCCCGAGCGGGCTTCCGCCATCGGGCAAATTGGGCCAGTCGGTGGTGTGCCGCGGTGGATTGTCGCTTTGCCGGGCGCCCGACTGGCCCGCGGCCGAAGCGGTGATCGCTACGGGCAGCAGCAGGACCGCGAACACGCGCAGACCGACAGGCAATCGCATCAGCCACCCCTTCGCCGAACAGGGCTTCAATCTGGGGCGGTGGCGACAGCTGTCAAGCAGGCCGACTCCCGGCGCGCCAGAAATCGTGCACTGCACGGCGCGAGGCAGACAAGCCTGCCGTGATCACCTTGTCGCTGGAGCCGGCGAAGACCTGTCTTAGTACACCCGCTTCTTCGGCTTGATGTACTCGATCTCGTCGGTGAGCGTGTAGTCGTGCACCGGGCGGTAGTCGATCGACACCGCGCCGCCCTTGCCGCCCCAGCCGTCGAAGGTCGCGACGGTGTGCTTCATCCAGTTCGCGTCGTCGCGGTTGGGGAAGTCCTCGTGCATGTGCGCGCCGCGGCTTTCCTTGCGGTTGGCGGCGCACTGGATCGTCACCACGGCCTGGCCGATCAGATTGTCGAGCTCGAGCGTCTCGACCAGATCGGTGTTCCAGATCAGCGAGCGGTCCGAGATGCCGACGTCCTGGAAGCCCTGATAGACCGCGTCCATATGCGTGACGCCTTCCGCCAGCAGCGCGCTGTCGCGGAACACGGCGCAATGGCGCTGCATGGTCTTCTGCATGTCGGCGCGGATCTGCGCGGTCGGCTTCGCGCCCTTGGCGTTGCGGAAGTGATCGAGCCGGGTGAGCGCGAACTCCTCCGAATTGGCCGGCAGCGCGTCGTGCTTGGTGTTGGGCTTGAGGATCTCCTTGAGGCGGAGACCCGTCGCGCGGCCGAACACGACCAGATCGATGAGGCTGTTCGAGCCGAGGCGATTGGCGCCGTGCACCGAGACGCACGCCGCCTCGCCGACCGCGAACAGGCCGGGGACGACGCTGTCCGGGTTGCCGTCCTTCAGATGGACGACTTCGCCGTGATAGTTGGTCGGGATGCCGCCCATATTATAGTGAACGGTCGGAACCACCGGCAGCGGCTGGCGGGTCAGGTCGACGCCGGCGAAGATCTTGCCGGTCTCGGTGATGCCGGGCAGGCGCTCGTGCAGGATCTTCGGGTCGATATGGTTGAGGTGAAGGAAGATGTGATCCTTCTCCTTGCCGACGCCGCGGCCTTCGCGGATCTCCATCGCCATCGAGCGGGCGACGACGTCGCGCGAGGCGAGGTCCTTCGCGCTCGGCGCATAGCGCTCCATGAAGCGCTCGCCCTCGGAGTTGGTGAGGTAGCCGCCCTCGCCGCGCGCACCCTCGGTGATCAGCACGCCGGCCCCGTAGATGCCGGTCGGGTGGAACTGGACGAATTCCATGTCCTGCAGCGCGATGCCCGCGCGCAATGCCATGCCGTTGCCGTCGCCGGTGCAGGTGTGCGCCGACGTCGCCGACTGGTAGACGCGGCCGCCGCCGCCGGTGGCGAGCACCACGGCATGGCTGCGGAAGCGGTGGATGCTGCCGTCTTCCATGCAGAGCGCGATCACGCCGCGGCACTTGCCGTCTTCCATGATCAGGTCGAGCGCGAAATATTCGACGTAGAAGTCGGCGTCGTACTTCAGGCTCTGCTGGTAGAGCGCGTGGAGCATCGCGTGGCCGGTGCGGTCCGCCGCGGCGCAGGTGCGCTGGACGGGCGGGCCTTCGCCCATATTCTGCATATGGCCGCCGAACGGGCGCTGGTAGATCGTGCCATTGTCGTTGCGGCTGAACGGCACGCCGGCATGCTCGAGCTCATAGACTGCGGCGGGCGCCTCGCGGACCATATATTCGATCGCGTCCTGGTCGCCGAGCCAGTCCGAACCCTTGACGGTGTCGAACATGTGCCACGACCAGTGATCGGGGCTGTTGTTGCCGAGGCTCGCCGCGATGCCGCCCTGCGCCGCCACGGTGTGGCTGCGCGTCGGGAACACCTTGGTGATGCACGCGGTCTTGAGGCCTGCCTCGGCGCAGCCCATCGTCGCGCGGAGGCCCGAGCCGCCGGCACCGACGACGACGGCGTCATAGCTGTGATCGATGATCTTGTACGCGGCGGACATCAGAGCGCGGCTCCGGCGGTGAAGGCGACCTTGAGGATCGAGAAGATCGCCAGCGTGGCGGTCGCGATGGTGAAATACTTCAGGAGGAGCAGCAGCACGAAGCGCGTGTGATCGTGCTGATAGTCCTCGATCACCACGGTGAGGCCGTGGTGAAAGTGATAGAAGACGCTGACGACGAGGAGGATCAGCGGCACCGCTACGAGCGGCTGCGCGATCCATGCGGCGAGCGTCGCGGAATCATAAGCGGGCAGCAGCGCCAGCGAGATCAGGAACCACAGGACGAGGATCAGGTTCGATCCCGCGCTGATCTTGTGGTGCCACCAGCCGTGCGAACCTTCGTGCGCCGAACCGAGGCCGCGGACGCGGCCGATGCTGGTGCCATTACCCATTGCTCTTCTCCAGCAGGAAGGCCCAGAAGCCCGCGGTGAGGATCACCGCGACGAAATAGGTCGCGAGTGCCGTGCGCTTGTTGGCCTTGAGTTCGAAATTGGCGCCCGCGTCGAGGAACAGGTGGCGCACGCCCGAGGCCATGTGCTGGAAGAAGCTCAGCGTCAGGCCGATGCCGAAGACATAGCCGACGATGTTGAGCTTGCCCGAGCTCAGCGTGAACAGATCGACGAACGCGGCATAGGCGGCGGGTCCCGAAGCCAGCGCGCTGAGCCACCAGACGAACAGGATCGTCCCCACGGTCGCCATGCCGGAGCCGGTGGCGCGGTGGGTGATCGAGACCGCCATCGAGGGGCCCCATTTCCAGATCGAGAGATGCGGCGAGAGCGGTCGCGCGGAGTTGCGGACGTTGGCCAAGGAACTTCCTTTCGGGTCGACGCCGCTTCCTTAGTCCCCGGTGCAGGGGATGCAAGTCGCGATGCGCAACCCGTGCCGGGTTCTAACCGCCTCTTAACCAATCTCGCGGCATAGCGGGGAGGAATAGCGGCCGAGAGTTCCCCGCGGCCGCGCAAGGGGACCCAATACGGTGGTATCGACCAACGACTTGCCCGCACCCGGCACGATGAGCGCCCGCATCGACATTCGCGCAAGGCTGCGCGTGTTCGATGTCGAGGGATCGCTGGTGCAATCGAGCCGTGAGGCGTGGCAGACGCTCGAGCCCGAGATCCGTTCGGTGTCCGAAGCCTATTGGCAGCAATGGCTGCATTGCTTCGCCGACGAGCGCAATTGGGCGACCGACGATACCGCCAAGATGATCGATGTCGGGGTGGTGTTCCTCCGGAACCGCTTCCTCGATCTGCAGGGCAATGCCTGGCTCGAATCGATCGAGCGCTCGGTCGCCGCGGCCTATGCTGCCGACGTGCCGCCGATGGCGCTGCTCTCGATGATCAGCGCGAGCGACCGCGCTGCGCTGCAGGTGCTGATGCGCCGCGTCGGCTCGGACGATTCGCGCCTCGCGGGGCTGATCGACACGCTGATGCGCCTCTCGGCGCTCGAGGGCGACATCACCGTCGAGATCTACAACATGTATCGCGAGCATAGCTCGCAGACCGCGCGCGACCGGCTCGCCGCCGACTTCCGCGATTCGATCGGGATGACCGTCGAGCATGCCTCGCGCGAGGGTGACCAGCTCCGCGTCCAGGCGGTGCACACGTCGGCCTCGGCCCGCGGCATGCTCGGCAAGGCTTCGGAAGTCGCCGCGGCGGCCGAGCAATCGGCCGTGGCGATGCGCGAGGCGGCGCAGACCGCCGCCGGGCTGATCCGTGCGATCGAGGATGCGCGTACCGAGGTCGAGGCGGCGGCGGACATCGCGACGCGCGCATCGAGCCAGGCGGGCGCCGCGGTCGGCATGTCGGAGATGCTCTCGGACCATGCCAAGTCGATCGAATCGATCCTCGGGCTGATCCGCGACATCGCCGGGCAGACCAATCTGCTCGCGCTCAACGCGACGATCGAGGCGGCACGCGCAGGCGATGCCGGCCGCGGCTTCGCGGTGGTCGCGCAGGAAGTGAAGAGCCTCGCCAGCCAGACCGCGCGGGCGACCGACGACATCGCCGCCAAGATCGCCTCGATCCAGTCGGCGACGCGCTCGACGGTCGAGACCAATGCCTCGATCCGCGAGACGGTGAGCGAGGTGCAGGAAAGCGCCAACCGCATCCGCACCGCGATGGAAGTGCAGGCGCAGACGGTGACCGCGATCACCGCGGCAGTCGACGAGACCGCGCTCGCCGCCGATTCGATGTCGGCGACGATCGGCGCGATCCGCGAGGATACCGAGGCAGTCGCTTCGGAAATCGACCGGGTGGGGCAGGGTTTCGCCGCGCTCGATAGCCAGCTCGGCACCCTCAAGTTCAGCGCCAGCGACTTCGTGTCGAAAGTCGCGGCCTAGGAGAGCATAAGATGGTGGGACGGCGCGAACCGGGACGTTGGAGCGGGGGTACCCGCTCGGTCGACGAACATCGGCGGGAATATGATTGGGACGGGACGGTGCTGCCGGCCTGTGTCGAGATCAGCGAGTTGCTCGAAGGCCATCACGAAGAGATCGCGCGGGCCTTCTGGAAGCATTTCCTGAGCATGGACGCCAGCGCGCCGATGCGCGCCACCTTCGAGGACCAGCGCGTCTTCGAGGAGCAGGTGAAGATCGGGGCGCGCTACGCGAAGCTGAAATTCGGTCATCCCTTCACCGAGGAATGGGTCGAGATGGCGTGCGGCTATGCCGCGCAGACCTATAAGGGCGGCGTGCCGCTGCCCGCGGTGCTCGCTTCCTTCGCCTATGCGCACAGCGCGACGATGGGCGTGCTGCGCGCCAAGGTGACCGATGCCGAGCAGCTCGGCCGCTATTGCGACGTCGTCCAGCGGTTGGCGATGGCCGAGGCCGATCTGATGGCCGGCCATCTCGGCGCCACCGACGCGGCGCATGTCAGCGAGGAACGGCGCGACAGCTCGGCGCGGTTCCGCGCGAGCATCAGCGAATCGATCGAAGGCGCGACTGCACTGGGCAACCGCATCCGCGTCCAGGCGCAGGGCGCGTCGAGTTCGGCCCGCGGCATGCTCGGCAAGGCTTCGGAAGTCGCCGCGGCGGCCGAGCAATCGGCCGTGGCGATGCGCGAGGCGGCGCAGACCGCCGCCGGGCTGATCCGTGCGATCGAGGAAGCCCGCAACGAAGTCGAGGCGGCGGCGGACATCGCTACGCGCGCGTCGAGCCAGGCGGGCGCCGCGGTGGGCATGTCCGAAATGCTCAGCGATCACGCCAAGTCGATCGAATCGATCCTCGGGCTGATCCGCGACATCGCCGGGCAGACCAATTTGCTCGCGCTCAACGCGACGATCGAGGCGGCACGCGCGGGCGATGCCGGCCGCGGCTTCGCGGTGGTCGCGCAGGAAGTGAAGAGCCTCGCCAGCCAGACCGCACGGGCGACCGACGACATCGCCGCCAAGATCGCCTCGATCCAGTCGGCGACGCGCGGCACGGTCGAGACCAACGCCTCGATCCGCGAGACGGTGAGCGAAGTGCAGGAAAGCGCGATTCGCATCCGCGCGGCGATGGAAGTCCAGGCGCAGACCGTGACCGCGATTACCGCGGCGGTCGACGAGACCGCGCTCGCCGCCGACTCGATGTCGGCGACGATCGGCGCGATCCGCGAGGACACCAAGACGGTGACCAGCGAGATCGACACGCTCCAGCACGACGTCGCCGAAGTCGACGATCGCCTGAACCAGCTACGCGCCGCGGCCGAAACCTTCTCGACCTCGGTCGCCGCCTGATCTTGGCGCCGCCCCGGCCTTCGGGCTAGGGCGGGCCATGACCAACATTCTTCTCACCGGCGCCAGCCGCGGAATCGGCGCGGCGATCGCCGGCGCGCTGCACGGCGAAGGGTTGCGCTGCGTCGGCCAGGGCACACGCAGCGGCATCCCGGCCGATTTCACCGATCCCGCCGCGCCACAGGCCTTGTGGAACACCGCGCTCGACGCGCTCGACGGCCGGATCGACGTGCTGATCAACAATGCCGGCATCTTCGAGAGCAATCCGCTCGATCTCGATCACGACGATTGGGTCGCCGGCTGGGAGAAGACGATGCGCGTCAATCTGACCGCGTCGGCGGAGCTTTGCCGTCTCGCGGTGCGCCACTGGCAGGCCGAGGGGCGTCCCGGGCGGATCGTCAACATCGCCAGCCGCGCGGCCTATCGCGGCGACAGCCCCGCGCATTGGCATTATGCCGCGTCCAAGGCAGGGATGGTCGGCATGACCAAGTCGATCGCGCGCGGCTATGCCAGCCAAGGCATCCTCGCCTTCGCGATCTGCCCGGGCTTCACCATGACCGGCATGGCCGAGGATTATCTGGCCAGTCGCGGCGGCGACAAATTGCTCGCCGACATCCCGCTCGGCCGTGTCGCCAGCCCCGAGGAAGTCGCGACGCTGGCGCGGTTCTGCGCGCTCGAGGCGCCGCCCTCGATGACCGGCGCGGTGCTCGACATCAACGGAGCCAGCTATGTCCGCTGAAATCGACAGCTGGAAGACCAGCTTCCCCTGCACCCGCGCCGAGGCCGAGGCGATCGACGCCGGCGACGATCTCGCGATCGACGCGGTGCTGATGACCACCGAGGAAGTCGAGGACGATGTCGAGCGCTGGCGGCTCGACGCCTATACCGAGAACGAGCCCGATGCGGCGATGCTCGCGGCGCTGCGCGCGCTGGTGCCGAGCGCGGCGGGAGTCGCGCCGGTGATCGAGGCGCTGACCGACGAGGACTGGGTGGCGATGAGCCAGCAGGGGCTCGAGCCGATCCGCGAGGGACGCTTCGTGGTGCACACCAGCGCGCACCCGGTCGATGTACCCGAAGGGGGGCGCGCCTTCCTTATCGACGCGGGGCGCGCCTTTGGCACGGGGCACCATGCCACGACCTCGGGCTGCCTGCGCATGCTCGATGCGATGGCCGACCAAAGCTTCGGCAACGTCATCGATGTCGGCACCGGTACCGGGCTGCTCGCCTTCGCCGCAGCCGAGCTCTGGCCTGATGCGAAGATCGTCGCGACCGATATCGATCCGTCGGCGATCGACGTGACGCGGGAAAATGCGGCGGCCAACGCGATTGCGGGGATCGCGCTGATCGTCGCCGATGGTGCGCTGAGCGACGCGATCACCGCGCGAGCCCCCTATGATCTCGTCATCGCCAACATCCTCGCCGGGCCGCTGGTGTCGATGGCGCCCGAGCTGGCTGCGATTGCCGATGCGGATGCGACGATCGTGCTCGCGGGATTGCTCGAGACCCAGCGCGAGCAAGTGGTGGCGGCGTTCGCAGGCTGCGGCTGCACGCTTGCGGAAGTCGACCGCCGCGGCGACTGGACGATTCTGCGGCTGCAGGCCGGCGCGGTCCGCTATGTGCCGAGCACGCCACCCGACCCCAAGGGCCGCGACGGCTGGGCGCTGGATATTTGATGAAGGCGCTCAGCCCTTCGATCGCGCATATGCCTGCGTGCCGCGGGTGATCACTTCGTCGCCCGGCAGGATCTCGGCGATGGGAATGTCGGGCAGCGGCAGTATCTTTTCATAGAGCGGCGCGAAATCGGTCTCGATCGTCACCCGCAGCAGTTCCTCGAAGCTCGGGATGACGAAGTAGTTCTGCTGGAAATCGTCGATCCGATAGTCGGTGCGCATCACCCGCTCGAGATCGAAGCCGATCCGGTTGGGGCTCGGATCGTCGAGCGCGAAGTGGCTCTCGGCCGAGCTCGACACGATGCCCGCGCCATAGATGCGCAGGCCCTCGGCCTCCTGCACCAGCCCGAACTCGACGGTGTACCAATAGAGCCGGCCGAGCTGCTTCAACGCGCCCAGCTCCATCGCGCGGACGCCGCCGCGGCCATAGGCGGCGAGATAGTCGGCAAACACCGGATCGGCGAGCATCGGCACATGGCCGAAGACGTCGTGGAAGACGTCGGGCTCCTGCAGATAGTCGAGCTGGTCGGGACGACGGATGAAATTGCCCGCGACGAAACGGCGATTGGCCATGTGATCGAAGAACACGTCGTCGGGGACGAGTCCGGGGACCGCGACGACCTGCCAGCCGGTGAGCTTCAGCAGCCGCTCGGAGAGTTCCTCGAAATTGGGAATGCCCGATTCGGAGAGGCGCAGCGCGTCGAGCCCCTTGAGATAGGCCTCGGAGGCGCGGCCGGGGAGCAGCTTCGCCTGACGCTCGAACAGCGTGTCCCAGGTGGCATGTTCCGCGGCGCTGTACGCCTGCCAGTTCTGCGGTATCGTCCAGTCGGCGGCCGCGCCTTCGGGCGGGCGCTCCAGTACGTGTGTGTCCTTGCTCATCGGAATCGGCTTAGCATTGTTGCAAATGATACGAAACGGCCTCGTACGGGCGCGGCGCTGGCTGCTGAGGCTATTGCTCGGGCTCGGCGCGGTGCTGCTATGCTATCTCCTCGCCGCGCTGGTGGGAAGCGCGATCCCGGTCAATCGGGACTGGAAGCCGCCTGCGCAGGGCGTGACGATCTATGTCGCGGACAACGGCATCCACACCGATCTGGTGCTGCCCGCCGCCGACTTCGCCGATATGGTGCGTCCGGAGCATTTCGCCGATCCAAACGCGGGGGCGCAGCCGATGCGGATGTTCGGCTGGGGCGACCACGATTTCTATCTCAACACTCCGACCTGGTGGGACGTGAACCCGGTCCGCGTGCTGCGCGCGCTGGCGGGAAGGGGCGTGACAGTACTGCACGTCTCGGCGGCCCCGGCGCCGCAGCCCGGCGCGAAAATCCGACGACTGGTGCTGCGGCCCGAGGAATATGCCCGGCTCGTCGCCTATGTTCGGAATGGCTTCGCGCCGGGGGCGCGGATCCGCGGCTATGGCGCGCATGATGTGTTCTATCCGGCGCGGGGCGGCTATAGTGCGCTGAGGACCTGCAACGAATGGACCGCGAGCGGCCTGCGTGCCGCTGGGGTGCGGATGGGCGCCTGGACGCCCTTCCCCTTTGGAGTGATGCGGTGGCTTTGAAATTCGCAACGCCGGATTCGGCGAATGTACCCCCGCCGCGGCTCGCGCTGCTTTCCGAATGGCCGCGCGCGGCATGGGGGCTGGGGCGGCTTATCGCCGAGTGGAAGACGCTCGACGGCGTGCCGCGCGGCGACGGGCATCCGGTGATCCTGCTGCCCGGGCTGGTCAATTCGGACCGGTCGAACTTCGTGATGCGGCGCTATCTCAATCGCCTCGGCTACCGCGCCGAGGGCTGGGATTTGGGGAGGAACCTCGGCGTGCGCGCGATCGGCCCCGAGGGCGAGCGGCTGATGGCGCGGATCGCCGCGCTGCACGAAGAGACCGGCGAGAAAGTCACGCTGATCGGCATCTCGCTCGGCGGGATCATGGCGCGGATCGCCGCGCACCGGCACCCCGAGCTGGTACGCGAGGTGATCACGATCAGTTCGCCCTTTGCCGGCCCGCCGACCTGCACCAATGTCTGGCGCCAGTTCGAATGGCTGACCGGGGAGAAGATCGACGATCCGGCAGTGAGCGCGCGGCTCAAGGAGGCGGCGAGGCCGCTGCCTGTGCCGGCCACCGCGATCTGGAGCCGCAACGACGGGTTGGTCAACGGACTGATCTGTCGCGAGCCCGAAGGCTCACCCGGCCGCGCGATCGAGATCAGCAGCAGTCACTTGTTCGTGCAGATGCGGCCCGAAGTGCTCCGCGCCGTGGCGCAGACGCTCGGCGGTCAGTCGGGATCCGAGGCGCGATAGCCGTCATAGGATTGCTGGCAGCTCTCGGGGTGCTTGCGGCACTCCTTCTCGCGCTTGCGGCGCTCCTTGCCCTCGCGCGCTTCCTTCTCGCGCATCTTCTTGCCGTAGTTGCGGTCCGATTCTTCCTGGCTGGTCGTGGTCCAGTCGACCGCCTGCGCGCCTGCCTTGACCGGCAGCGTGGCGACGTCCCACGCGGTCTTGGCGATGCAGCCGCCAGACAGCAGCGGCAGCATGGCGACGATCGGAACGAGCAACTTGCGCATGAACTTCACTTTCGATGGGCAGGCGAAGCCGAAGCATCGCGCGCGGATACGCCTATATATGGGTAATCGCTGAAGAATCCGTCGATACCAAGTCCGATGAAATACGCGATTTCTTCGGCGAGCCGACCATGGTCGCCGGGAGCGCCGCCGGATCGATAGGCCGGCAGGAGGAAGAAATTCTCGGCGCGGAAGGTCCAGGGGTGGACTTTCAGGCCCACCGCATGCGCGTCGGCGACGAGGCTGGTCGCGGCGCCCGAAGGCGGGACGATCATCGTCCGCTCGGGGCCGATGCCCGTGGCGTAGGCGGCGACGCGCTTCAGGCCCTCGGGAGTCGCCATCGCCGCATAGCTGGGCTCGGCGCCGTCGGCAGGGCGGCCGCTCGCGCTCATCAGCTGAATGAGCGGAACGCGGGTCATGCTGTTGAGCGCCTTGAGATTGGCGACTTCGAACGACTGGATGAACACCGGCGCATCGGCGCGGTCCCAGCCCGCCGCGTGCAGCTTTGCGACCAGCCGCGCCTCGAGCGGCAGGCCGATCGAGGCGAAATAGCCGGGGTGCTTGGTCTCGGGATAGATGCCGATGGTGCGGCCGGTCTCGCGCGACGCCTGTTTCGCGAGCGCGATAATCTCGTCGAGGGTCGGGATCTCGGCCTGCCCGTCGAACCGCGTATTGCCGGGGCGGAGCTGGGGCAAGCGCTCGCGTGCGCGAAGCGTCTTCAGCTCGGCGAGGGTGAAGTCCTCGGTGAACCAGCCGGTCACCGCCGCCCCGTCGATCGTCTTGGTCGTCTTGCGCGCGACGAATTCGGCGTGGTTCGCCACATCGGTGGTACCCGAAATCTCGTTCTCGTGGCGCGCGACGAGCACGCCGTCTTTGGTCGGCACCAGATCGGGCTCGATGAAATCGGCGCCCTGCTCGATCGCGAGCCGATAGGAGAGCAGCGTATGCTCCGGGCGTTCGCCGCTGGCACCGCGATGCGCAATGACGATGGGCGATGGGGCGGATCGAACGGCCATGCTGCTCTCCTGCACGCCCACGCAGCCCTGCGCCAGCAGCAACGCCGCGATTGCCAACGATCTCGTCACGGAACCTCTCACGGGCTAGGCGTTATCTCGCAGATGTGACGGAAGCGAGGCGAGGCTTGGCGGATAATGACAGCGTGCTGGCGGCGGCGCGGAGCTGGGCAGGCGCGCCGATGGCGCTCGCCACGGTCGTCTCGACCTGGGGTTCGGCGCCGCGGCCGCGCGGAAGCCATATGCTGGTCCATGAAGACGGGCGGTTCGAGGGGTCGGTGTCGGGCGGCTGCGTCGAGACCGACATCCTCGCCACCGCAGCCGACGTTATCGCCGGGGCGCCCGCGGTGGTGAAGACCTATGGCGTCGCCGATCCGGCGGCATGGGAAGTCGGGCTGCCCTGCGGCGGCGAGATCGCGGTGCTCGTCCAGCAGGTCTCGACCGGGGGTTTCGATCCGCGGCTGTTCGACGCGATCGCGACGGCGCAGGCGGAAGGACGTTCTTTCGACGTCGCCAGCGATCTCGCGAGCGGCCGAAGCGCCGCCGGTTCGCAGGGGGAGTTCGTCAATCGCTACGATCCGCCGCGGCGGCTGCTGATCGTCGGCGCCGTGCAGATCGCGCAGCGTCTCGCCGGGCTCGCGCGCGAACTTGGGATCGTCACCCACGTCATCGATCCGCGCGGACGGTTTCTCACCGAAGCGCGTTTCCCCGGCGTTGTGCTCGACGATCGCTGGCCCGACGAAGCGGTGACCGCGCTGCGTCCCGATCCCGCCACCGCCGTGGTGACGCTCAGCCATGATCCCAAGATCGACGATGCCGCGCTGACCGCTGCGCTCGCGCATCCGACCGGCTATGTCGCGGCGCTGGGATCGCGCAAAAGCCATGCCGCGCGGCTCGAGCGGCTGCGCGTCGCAGGCGTCGCGGAGGCGGCGCTGGCGCGGATCGACGGGCCCGCCGGGCTGGATATCGGCGCGATCGGCCCCGCCGAGATCGCGCTTTCGATCGCGGCTGCGATGGTGAGGAGTTTCCATGCTGACGCCTGAAAATACCGCGCTGGTGCTGCTCGCTGCGGGGCGTTCGCGCCGTTTCGAGGGCGACAAGCTCAGCGAGCCGTTTCTGGACAAGCCGCTCGCCTATCACGTCGTCACTGCGCTCGCGAAAATCCCCTTCCTGACCCGGATCGCGGTGGTCTCGGACACTCGGCTCGATTTCGCGGCGCTCGGCTATCAGGTCGAGGAGAATCCCGATCCGTCGCGCGGCCAGGCGCGTTCGCTCTGCCACGGGGTGAGCGTGGCGAAGCAGGCGGGCGCCGAGGCGGTGCTGGTCGCGCTCGCCGACATGCCCCGGGTCACAGCGGCGCACGTCTATCGGATGTTCGATGCGGCCGACGGGGCGGAGACGATCGTGGCGTCGAGCGACGGGGTTCAGCCGCGGCCGCCGGCGCTGTTTGGCAAGGGCATGTTCGACGATCTGCTCGATCTCGACGGCGACGAAGGCGCGCGCCAGCTGATCCGCCACGGCCACCATGTCGTGACCAGCCCCGCCGAGCTGGTCGATGTCGATACCCGCGCCGATCTCGAGGAGCTGCGCCATCTCTACGGGCTGGAGACCGACGGGAAGTAACCGCCGCGCGCGGCGCGATCGCTATTCGTGCCGAAGCGCGTCGATCGGGTTGAGGCCGGCGGCGCGTTGCGCGGGGAAATAGCCGAACACCACGCCGATCAGCGCCGAGACGAGGAAGGCGATCACGTTGATCTGCGGCTCGAACAGGAATTCGACCTGCATCAGCGGCGCCAGCCCGATCACGACGAGCTGCGCGACGACCAGCCCGACCAGCCCGCCGAGGCAGGAGAGCACCACCGCCTCCATCAGAAACTGCAGCAGCACTTCGCTGGCCACCGCGCCGATCGCGAGGCGGATGCCGATCTCGCGCGTCCGCTCGGTCACCGAGACGAGCATGATGTTCATGATCCCGATGCCGCCGACGACGAGGCTGATCGCCGCCACCGCGGTGACGATCTGGGTGAGCAGGGTGGTGATGCCGGTGAGCGTCTGGCTGATCTGGGCGGTGTCGAAGATGTTGAAATCGTCTTCCTTGCCGCCGGTGATGCGGCGGCGCTCGCGCAGCACCTGCTTGATCGATTCCTGGACCTGCGCCGAATCATAGGCGGGGTCGACTCCGACCATCATCAGCCGGATGTCGCGATTGCCGGTGAAGCGGCGCTGGACCTGCTTGATCGGCATGATGATCACATCGTCCTGATCGCCGAACCCGCCCTGGCCGCGGGTCGACAGCACGCCGATGACGTCGCACGAGACGCCGTTGACGCGGATCCGGTCGCCCACCGCCTCGCCGCCGCGGAACAGGTTGGTGCGGATCGTGTTGCCGATGATGCATACGGCGTTGCCCGCCTGCTCCTCGTTGCGCGAGAAGGTCCGTCCCGAGACGAGCGGCCAGGGCTGGACCTGGAAGAAGGCGTTGGTGGTGCCGTTGATCGTCGTCGACCAATTGGCGCCCTGATAGATCACCGTCGCGGTCGACTGGGCCTGCGGCGCCACCGCCTTCACGCCGGCGACCTGCCGGGCGATCGCCTCGACATCGGCTTCCTTGAAGTCGGGCGGGCGGGGGCCGCCGCCGCCGCGGCCGAAGCCTTGGCCCGGGCGGATCTGGAGCACGTTGGTGCCGAGGCTGGCGACCTGCGCCTGCGCCGCCTTGGTCGTCGCCTTGCCCAGCGTCACCATCGCCACCACCGCGGCGACGCCGATGATGATGCCGAGCGTGGTCAGGAACGATCGCAGCTTGTGGCGGAAGATCGATCGGATCGCGAGCATGAAGGTGGTGCCGAACATGCTACGCCACCGCCTCGCCCGATTTGTGCCCGGCCTCGATTCGCTCGACCAGCCCGTCCTTGAAATGGACGATCGTGTGCGCGAACGCCGCCATGTCGGGCTCGTGCGTCACCATCAGCACGGTGATCCCGCTGGTCTTGTTGAGCTCGGTCAGGAATTCCATGATCTCGATCGAACGCTCCGAATCGAGATTGCCGGTAGGCTCGTCGGCGAGGAGCACGTCGGGATTGGTGACGATCGCGCGGGCGATCGCGACGCGCTGCTGCTGGCCGCCCGAGAGCTCGCCGGGGGTATGGTCCCACCAATCCTTGAGCCCGACCTTGTCGAGCGCCTCCATCGCCGCCTCGCGCCGCTGTTTCCGCGGATCGCCGCGATAGAGCAGCGGCAGCTCGACATTCTCCAGCGCCGAGGTGCGCGCGAGCAGATTGAACCCCTGAAACACGAAGCCGAGATATTTGCGGCGCAGCAGCGCGCGTTGATCGCGGTCGAGCCGCTCGACATGCACGCCCTTGAACAGGAATTGCCCGCCGGTGGGCACGTCGAGGCAGCCGAGGATGTTCATCGTCGTCGACTTGCCCGAGCCCGAGGGGCCCATCACCGCGACGAAATCGCCGGCGGCGATGTCGAGATCGACTCCCTTCAGCGCCTGAAACGCCGTCGGGCCCTCGCCATAGACCTTGGTGACTCCGCGCAGCCGGATGATCGGCGGGTCACTGTCCGCCACGCTGGCCTCCCGCGCCACCCTGCGCGCCGCCTTGCCCGCTGCCACCCTGCCGACGCTGGCCGCCCTGGCGACGCTGACTGCCGCCTTCGGCGGTCAGCTGACCGGTGATCACCTTCATCCCCGGCTTGAGATCGCCGCCGGTGACCTCGGTAACCGTGCCGTTGGTGTCTCCGGTGGTGACCTGAACCGGCTTGGGCTGGCCGTCCTCGCCGAGGACATAGACGGTCTGCTGCGCGCCGCGGCTCATCGTTGCCGATTTCTGCGCGGCGTTGTTGCCGCCGCGGCGGCCGCGCGGGACCAGCGCGCCGGCGATGCCGCCCTGGCCGCCGCTCGCGGCCTGGCCGTTCGCCGCGCCGGGGCGGAAGCGAAGCGCCGCATTGGGCACGAGCAGGACGTTGGGCTTGGCGCGGGTGATGATCTCGGCGGTCGCGGTCATGCCCGGGCGCAATTGCTGGTCGGCATTGGCGACGCTCAGCGTCGCGGCATAGGAGACGACCTGCGACTGGGTGGTGCTCGCCGTGCTCGTCGTGCTCGACTGCGCCGAGAGGTTCGAGCCGAGATCGACGCGCGTGATCGTCGCGGGGAAAGTCTTGCCGGGAAACGCATCGACGGTGAAGCTGGCGAGCTGGCCGTCCTTGACCGAGCCGACATCGGCCTCGTCGATCGCGACCTGCAGCTCCATCGCCGAGAGATCCTCGGCGATCACGAACAGCGTCGGGGTGTTGAACGAGGCGGCGACGGTCTGGCCGGCATCGATCTGGCGCGCGAGCACCACGCCGTTCACCGGCGAGCGGATCACGGCCTTGAAGCGCTGGGTCTGGTTCGACGACAGCGCGGCGCGCGCGGAGACGACATTGGCCTCGGCGACCTTTTGCGCCGCGACCGCGCGCGCGGCGGCGGCCCGCGCCTGCTCCATCTCGACCTTGGCGGGAACGCGCCCGCCCGACAGCCGGCTGACTTCTTCGAGCCGCGCCAGCTGCGCGCGCGATTCGCTGACGGTCGCCTGCGCCTGCGCGACCTGGGCGAGATTGGCGTTGAGCGCGGCCTGGCTCTGCGCGATCGAATCGTCGAGCCGCGAGGTGTCGAGCACCGCGAGCGGCTGGCCCTTCACGACGCGGTCGTTGACGTCGACGGTGACGGTCTCGACGAGGCCCGAAAGCTCGGAGCCGACCTGCACCTGATTGGTCGGCGCGAGCTTGCCCGTCGCCGAGACGGTGACCGTCAGATTGCCGCGCGCCGCCTCTTCGGTGGCATATTGCGGCGTGGTCGCGGCGCCGAAGAAGAAGCGCGACAGCGCCAGCACGGCGATCAGAACGACCGCGCCGATGATGATCCATTTGAGCCAGCGCCGCCACCACGGCCGCGCCGGCGTGCCGAGGAAATCGTCGAGATTCTTGCTGGGATCAGTTGCCATCCGCGGTGCCGCCTGTGGTCGATGAGGTCCGCGCCGGGGCCTCGGGAGTGACGTTGCTGTCCCAGCCGCCGCCGAGCGACAGATAGAGCTGGATCAGCGCGGTCGATTGATCGGATTGCGCATTGACCACGCCGTTGCGTGCCGAAAGCAGCGCGTTCTGGGCCTGGTTGAGCGTGGTATAGTCGGTGAGGCCCGAGCGATATTGCATCCGCGCGAGGATCGCCTGGTTGTTCGCGGCCTCGAGCGCGATGCGGAACTCGGCCTCGCGCCGCCGCGCCGAATCGAGCGCGACCACCGCGTTCTCGATGTCCTCGAGCGAGGTCAGCACAGTCTGTTTGTACGCGAGGAAGGCGCCGTCCGCCGCGGCCTGCGCCGAGCGGACCTGGCTGCGCGTGCGCCCGGCGTCGAAGATCGTCTGGGCGATGTTCGCGAACAGGCGGCCGGTGATCACGTCAAAGATCGAGCTGAGCGCGCTGCTGCCTGCGTCGATGCTGCCGCCGATCGCCAGCGAGGGATAGAGTTGCGCCTCCGCGACGCCGATCCGCGCGGTCGCCGAGGCGAGGTTGCGTTCGGCAGCGCGGATGTCGGGACGCTGGCGCAGCGCCTCGGCGGGGATGCCCGCGGCAACCTGACCGGGGCCCCTGGGGATCGGCCTGACCGCCTCGAGCTCGCCCTTGAGCGCACCCGGTGCCTGGCCGGTCAGCACGCCGAGCCGCGAGACGAAGCCGTTGTAGCTCGCCTCGAGCGAGGGGATGCCGGCCGCCGTCTGGGCACGCTGCGCACGCGCCTGCTCCTGATCGAGCGACGAGACCAGTCCCGCCTGGACGCGCCATTGCGCGATCTGGAGATCGTCGTCCTGCAGCGCCAGCGCCTCGCGGGCATTGGCCAGCTGCGCCTGCGCGGAGCGCGCGAGGACATAGTTGCGCGCGGTCTCTGCCTCGATCGAGATCAGCACCGTCGCATAGTCGAAACCCGCGGCCTGATAATCTGCGCGCGCCGATTCGACGCCGCGGCGCACCCCGCCGAACAGATCGACCTGATAGTTCGCGTCGGCGCCGAGCGAGAAGCTGTTGCGCCCGCCGGTCGAGAAGGAGGTGACGCTGCCATCGGGCAGCGTCGTGGTGGTCGTGCCGCCGCGCAGCGATTCGCTGCGCGAGGCGCCCGCCGAGGCGCTGACGCTCGGCAACAGCGAGGCGCGTTGCTGGACGAGGGATTCGCGCGCCTGGCGCAGCCGGGTGACCGCCTGCGCGATGTCGAGATTAGCCGCCTGCGCGCGCTGGACCAGCGACGCGAGCTGCGGATCGTCGAATTTCTCCCACCAGCGCGTCAGGTCCTCGCGGGCGCGCTGGTCGACGGGCACCGAATAGCCATCGGGCACGCCGAGCTCGGGCGCGGTGCGCGGGCGGTAGTCGGGCCCCGCGGCGCACGCGGCAAGCGGCAGGGCTACGGCGAGCGTCAGGACAAGCGGGCGTCGGGCCATAGCGGGCAAGATGGTCCGCGATACCGATCGGTTCCATCGAAATTTTGTCGCAGTTTGTCGCAGGGGCACCCCGAGCGTGCCGTTGATCGGACCTGAGAGATCGGGCAGACTGTCCCCGTCGAGCCTGCGGGGGCGGGCCGGCGCAGGGGGGGTATTATGGAACTGGGGCATTTTCTTGCCGCGCTGGCGTTGGCCGGCGCGCCACTTCTCGAAGACAAGCTGACCAACGATTCGGTCGTCGCGCTGAGCGCGGCGGGGCTCGGCGATGAAGCGATCATCGCGAAGATCAAGTCGTCCGAAGTCGCTTTCGATCTCTCGACCGAGCAGATGATCGCGCTCAAGCAGCGCGGCGTGAGCGGACCGGTGGTCGCGGCGATGCTCACTGCGACCGGAGCGGGGCAGCCCGCGCCCGTGACCCTGTCGATGGATTCGCCGGACCCGATGCGGCCGCATCCCGCGGGCCTCTACATGCTCGTCGACGATCCATCGGGGGGCAAGATGACGCGCATCGACGCGACCGTCTCGAACCAGGCCAAGACGGGGGGCATGTTCGGCTACGCGCTGACCGGCGGCATCGCCTCGATGAGCGTCAAGGCGTCGATCCAGAACGAGACGGCCCGTGTCGCCTCGCAGACCGCGACACCGCATTTCTATTTCTTCTTCGACGAATCCAACGGTGTCGGAACGGGCGCGTGGACGGCGGGCACCGCGGCGACGATCGTCTCGCCGAACGAGATGACCCTGATCAAGCTGAGCCGGAAAAAGGGCCGCCGCGAGGCGCGCGTCGGGAGCGTCAACATCGGCGGCGCGAAGACCGGCGTGATGGACAAGGACCGGCTCGGCTTCAACTACGAGATGGTTCGGCCGGGCGTGTTCAAAGTGACCCCCACCGCGCCGCTGGCCGCGGGCGAATATGGTTTCATCTATTCGATCAACGGCGGCGGCGGCGGGGGCGCGCTGACCGCACGCATCTTCGACTTCTCGGTCCGCTAGCCGATGCTGCGCGCCGGCCTTCTCGCGATGCTGCTGGTGGCGAGCGGGCAGGGCGCGCAGGAGGCCGCGCCGGCCACCGGCAAGGGGCGCGTGCTCTTCTATCGTACCGGCGGCTTCTACTATGCGCTGCGCGACTGCCCGCTCTTTGCCGAAGCGGCCGGCGGCCCGGTCCGGTTGGCGGCGCTGGGCGGCGGTCGATACTTCGCGACGGAGGTCGATCCGGGCACGCATCGCTTCGCGGCTTCGGACAAGCTCAGGCGCGCAGTCGCGGTCGAAGTCGAAGCCGGGCGGACGCATTATGTCCGCTGCCACTTCTCCGGCTTTCCGGGCAGCCCCAGGCTGGTCGAGACGCACCGCGGCGAGTTCGAGCGCGTTTCCGGAGATCTCGCCCCCGCGCGATAGCCGCAGGCGCTTGCGCATCCTCCGTCGCCCGACCTAAACGCTCCCGCGAGGGAGAGGCTGATGTCCGAGAATCTGTACCCGGTATCCGAAGCATGGGCGGGCGGCGCGCGCGTCGATGCGGCCGGATACGAGAAGCTCTACGGGCGCAGCATCGCCGATCCGGGCAGCTTCTGGCTCGAGCAGGCGCGCCGGCTCGACTGGATTCGCCGCCCCGAGCTCGCCGGCGACTGGTCGTTCGACGAGGAGGATTTCCACATCAGCTGGTTCGCCGACGGCAAGCTCAACGTCGCGGCCAACTGCATCGACCGTCACCTCGCCAGCCGCGGCGACGATATCGCCATCCTCTGGGAGCCCGACGAGCCGAGCGAGGAGCCGCGCCGCTTCACTTATCGCCAGCTTCATCAGGAAGTCTGCCGCTTCGCCAATGTGCTGAAGGCCGAGGGGGTCCAGAAGGGCGACCGCGTCACCATCTACATGCCGATGATCCCCGAGGCGGCGTTCGCGCTGCTCGCCTGTGCGCGGATCGGCGCGGTCCATTCGGTGGTGTTCGGCGGCTTCTCGCCCGAAGCGCTCGCCGGTCGGATCACCGATTGCGACAGCGCCTTCTGCATCACCGCCGACGAGGGCCGGCGCGGCGGCAAGCGCGTGCCGCTCAAGGCCAATGTCGATGCCGCGGCGAAGCACGCACCGGCGCTCCGGAAGGTGATCGTGGTTCGTGCCACCGGCGGCGAGATCGCGATGCAACCCGGGCGTGACCTCTGGTATCACGAAGCCGCGGCGCAGGTTTCGGTCGAATGCCCCGCCGAGCCGATGGGCGCCGAGGACCCGCTGTTCATCCTCTACACCTCGGGCTCGACCGGCAAGCCCAAGGGCGTGCTCCACACCAGCGCGGGCTATCTGCTCTGGGCCAGCTACACGCACGAGCTCGTCTTCGATTACCGCCCCGGGCAGGTTTATTGGTGCGCCGCCGATATCGGCTGGGTCACCGGGCACAGCTATATCGTCTATGGGCCGCTGGCGAACGGTGCGACGACGCTGATGTTCGAGGGCGTGCCCAATTGGCCCGACGCCTCGCGCATCTGGCAGGTCGTCGACCGGCACCGCGTCGAGATCCTCTACACCGCGCCGACCGCGCTGCGCGCGCTGATGCGCGAGGGCGACGACCATGTGAAATCGACCTCGCGGCAGTCGCTGCGGCTGCTCGGCACGGTCGGCGAGCCGATCAACCCCGAGGCGTGGCGCTGGTATCACGACGTGGTCGGCGAGGGGCGCTGCCCGATCGTCGACACCTGGTGGCAGACCGAGACCGGCGGCCAGATGATCAGCCCGCTGCCCGGCGCGACCGCGCTCAAGCCGGGCTCGGCAACGCTGCCGCTGCCGGGCGTCGATCCGCAGATCGTCGATGCCGAGGGCAATGTCCTGCATGGCCCAACCGAGGGCAATTTGTGCATCGCGCGCAGCTGGCCGGGGCAGATGCGCACCGTCTGGGGCGATCATGCGCGCTTCTTCCAGACCTATTTCACCACTTATAAGGGCAAATATTTCACCGGCGACGGCTGCCGCCGCGACGAGGACGGCTATTACTGGATCACCGGGCGGGTCGACGACGTGATCAATGTCTCCGGACATCGCATGGGCACCGCCGAGGTCGAGAGCGCGCTGGTGCTGCACCCCAAGGTCGCCGAGGCGGCGGTGGTCGGCATGCCGCACGACATCAAGGGGCAGGGCATCTACGCCTATGTCACGCTCAACGCCGGCTGCGCGGCGAGCGAGGAACTGCGCAAGGAGCTGCGGGACTGGGTGCGGACCGAGATCGGCCCGATCGCCACCCCCGATGCGCTCCAGTTCGCCCCCGGCCTGCCCAAGACCCGTTCGGGCAAGATCATGCGGCGCATCCTGCGCAAGATCGCCGAGGGCGACGTGTCGAGCCTCGGCGACACCAGCACGCTCGCCGATCCCGCGGTTGTCGACGATCTGGTGGCGAACCGGGTGGGGTGACCGAAGCGCAGTTGCAATTTCTGCAACTTGCGCCCGGAATCATTGCATTTGCCGAAAACACCGCTGCGCACCAAATGGCGTCTATGCTGCATTGCAGCACAGTCTTCCCAAAAGGATCGCCCGATGTTCTCGCTGATCGCGCTCTTCATTGCGCAGCGCCGCAAGGCCGCCTGAAGCAATCGCTGATTGCTGAAGACAAAGAGGGGGAGCGGTGACGCTCCCCCTTTTCGTATCTAGCCCACGGCGGTCCGCGGGAAATGCGGGACCTCGGGGTTCGAGCGGATCCACGACAGCCGCTCGCCGGTCCAGATCTCCTTCTGGGGCGGGAACAGCTCGGGATCGTCGAGCGTCGCGGTGGTCACATCGTGCAGCCCCGGCCGGCTCGCGCGGCGATAGGTGAGCGTGCTGCCGCAGTTTGCGCAGAAACCCCATTCGACTCCCGGCGAGGTCTCGTGGATCGTCGGGGCACCGGCGACGATCGCCACCCTGTCCTCCGGAAAGATCGCCCAGGCGAGCGTCGGCGCGCCGGTCATGCGGCGACAGTCGCTGCAATGGCAATGCGAGGTGGCGGCGGGTTCGCCGGTGACGCGATAGCGCACCGCGCCGCACCGGCAGCCCCCTTCCGCCACGCGCTCCATCAGATCTGCTCGTTCGCGGTGCGCGTGCCCGGCGCCGCCGGCTCGGCGAGCTGCTTCTCGCCGGCGAGCCCGTGTCCGACCTCGTCGGTGCCGATCGTATCGAGGTGCATCAATTTGGTGATCAGCCAGCTCACCGGAATCGACACCACGCCGATCAGCACCGTGCCCCAGCCGATCCAGTTGTAGACGTCGAGCACCTGATCGGGATTGGCGCCCTCGGTCGCCTTGGCGATTTGCGCGGCGAGGAAATTGCCCGCCGCGGTGCCGAGGAACCAGGTGCCCATCATCAGCCCGACCATCGAGCGGACCGACAGCCGGGTCATGCTCGAAAGCCCCACCGGCGAGAAGCACAGCTCGGCGGTGGAATGGAGCAGATAGAGCAGGATGATGAAGCTCATCGGGGTGAGCGCGTCGCCGCGGCCCGCGCCCCAGACGAGCACGATGAAGCCCAGACCCACCTGGAGCAGGCCGAGCGCGAACTTAAGCGGCGCGCTCGGCTCGAGCCCGCGCTTGCCGAGCCAGACCCAGAGCATCCCGAACAGCGGCGCGAGGGTGATGATCCAGAAGCTGTTGACCGACTGGAACCACGAGGCCGGCATTTCCCAGCCGAGAAGGTGGCGGTCGACGCGCTCGTCGGTGAAGACGTTGAGCGACGAGCCGGTCTGCTCGAACAGCGCCCAGAACAGCGGGCAGAGCAGGATCAGATAGAGCGCGGCGAAGACGCGGTTGCGCTCGACCTTGGGCAGGGTGAACAGCGAACGGTAGAAGATATAGAGGAAGGTGATCCCGAAGCAGGCGAGCAGCAGCGTGCCGACGAGGCTCTCGTCGCGGATCAGCCACCACGAGACGAGCACGCCGGCGAGCGAGCCGAGATAGATCAGCCATTCGCGCGAGAGCCCGATCGGCGTGCGCTGGGCGAGCAGCGCCGGATCGTTGGGCATGCCGGCGTCGTGCAGCTCGTGGCGGAGCAGCACGAAGACGACGAGGCCCAGCAGCATGCCGATGCCGGCGGCGCCGAAGCCCCATGACCAGCCCACCCGTTCCCCGAGATAGCCGACGAGAAGCGGCCCGACGAACGCGCCGAGATTGATGCCCATGTAGAAGATCGAGAAGGCGCCGTCGCGGCGCACGTCGTCGCGGCGGTAGAGCTGGCCGACCAGCACCGAGATATTGGCCTTGAGGAAGCCGGTGCCGACGATGATGAAGGCGAGGCCGAGATAGAAGCCGTTGAGATGCCAGTCCTGCTGGCCCTGCGGCCCCTCGACCAGCGCGATCAGCAAATGACCCGCCGCGATGAACAGGCCGCCGGCGAGCACCGCCTTTCTGGCGCCGAGATATTTGTCGGCGAGATAGCCGCCGATCACCGGGGTGATGTACACCATCGAGGTGTAGGCGCCGTAGATCGCATAGGCGGGATCCTTGGCGAACAGGAAGTGCTTGGTCAGATAGAAAACCAGGATGGCGCGCATGCCGTAGAAGGAGAAGCGCTCCCACATCTCGGCGAAGAACAGCATGAACAGGCCGCGCGGATGGCCGAGAAATGTCTTCGCCGTCGCGGGTACGCCCCCGCCTGCAGCTGTGGATGCCATGCGCCCGTATGTCCTTTTGAAATTTCCGTGTGCCCACAAGGGGAAATGCCGCGCAGACTAGCGGCGAATCACCGGCTGTGAAGCCCGGTTGTTGCGAACGTTACCAGTTGCCCCGCGCACGCCGCGCGCAACGTCGATCGCCCACGCGCGCGTCGCCATTTGCGGCGGCGCAGGTGGCACCCTAGATGCGCGCCATGTTCAACGATCGCTCCACGCCCCTCGCCTTTCTCCAGACCCGCCGTTCGGGCAAGCCGCGCGACATGGTCGCGCCGGGACCGACCCCCGCGCAACTCCACGACATGGCCGCGATCGCGGCGCGGACGCCCGATCACGGCAAGCTCGCGCCGTGGCGCTTCGTCATCGTCCCCGACGAAGCGCGCCAGGCGCTGGCGCAGCGGCTGGTCGAGATCCAGCGGGTCGAGAAGGCCGATTGCACCGCGCGCGACGAAGAGGCGACGATGCAGTTCGTCCTGCAGGCGCCGGCATTGGTGGTGGTGCTCTCGGCGCCGGTGATCCCGCACAAGATCGCGCTCTGGGAGCAGGAGCTGTCGGCCGGTGCGGCGTGCATGAACCTGCTCCATGCGGTGCACGCTATGGGTTTCGTCGGCGGCTGGCTGACCGGCTGGGCGGCCTATTCGGACGCGGTTCGCGACCTGTTCGGCCCGCCGCCGCAGCGGATCGCCGGCTTCGTCTTCATCGGCTCGCCGGGGCGCGATCTCGAGGAACGGCCGCGCGGCGAACTGTCCGAAATCGTACACGAATGGAATCCGGGGTATGGACCCGCGCGCTAATTGGTGTATTATAGCACCATGACAGCGCTCGAGCACGATGACTCACCCGTATATCTGAAGCTTCGTGCGAGCATTGCTGCAGCGATATTGCGCGGCGAGTATCGGGCGGGCGATCAGCTCCCCTCGGTTCGCGCGCTCGCCGCCGAGCACGGCGCCAACCCGCTGACCGTCGCCAAGGCGTATCAGAGCTTCCAGGACGAGGATTATGTCGAGGTCCGTCGCGGCGTCGGCATGTTCGTGCTGCCGGGCGCGGTTGAACGCCTGCGCGTCGCCGAGCGCGAGCGCTTCCTGACCGGTCATTGGCCGCGGGTGCGCGAGCATATCGCGCTGCTCGGGCTCGACGTGAACGAGCTGCTCGACCGCGAGATCGCCTAGCCCATTATCCGTCATTCCGGCTTTGGGCCGGGATCCACTGGGCCGCGCTCGAGAAGCCTGAGGCTCCAGCTTCTCGTTCGGACGCGTAGTGAACCCCGGCACAAGGCCGGGGTGACGGGTGGGGACGACGTCAGCCGGCCTTCGCGCTCGGCGTGTTGACCCCCATCGACTGAAGATACTTACGCACGTTGCGCGCCGCCTGACGCAGGCGCTGCTCGTTCTCGACCATCGCGATGCGGACAAAGCCCTCGCCATTCTCGCCGTAACCGACCCCCGGCGCGACCGCGACCTTGGCATGGGTGAGCAGCTGCTTCGAGAATTCGAGGCTGCCGAGATGCGCCAGCGCTGGCGGCAGCGGCGCCCAGGCGAACATCGACGCGGGCGGCGAGGGGATGTCCCAGCCGGCCCGGCCGAAGCTCTCGACCAGCACGTCGCGGCGCTTGTGATAGAGTTGGCGGTTCTTCTCGACGATGTCCTGCGGTCCGTTGATCGCCGCGCACGCAGCCGCCTGTACCGGCGTGAAGGCCCCGTAATCGAGGTATGACTTCACGCGAGTCATCGCCGCGATAAGCTCCTTGTTGCCCACTGCGAAACCGATCCGCCAACCCGCCATCGAATAGGTCTTCGAGAGGGAAGTGAATTCGATCGCGACGTCCTTGGCGCCCTTGACCTGCAGGATCGAGACGGTCGGATTGCCGTCATAATAGAGCTCGGAATAAGCGAGGTCGGATATGATCCAGACCCGATTCTCCTTCGCCCACGCAACGAGCCGCTCGTAAAAGGCGAGGTCGACGGTCTCGGCGGTCGGGTTCGACGGATAGTTGACGACGAGGATCGACGGGCGCGGCACGGTGAAGTTCATCGCGCGCTCGAGGCTCTCGAAATAATGCTCGTCGGGCGTGGTCGGCACCGCGCGGATCGTCGCCCCGGCGATGATGAAGCCGAAGGTGTGGATCGGGTAGCTCGGATTGGGCGCGAGGATCACGTCGCCCGGCGCGGTGATCGCGGTGGCGAGGCTGGCGAGCCCCTCCTTCGATCCCATCGTCACCACCACTTCGGTCTCGGGATCGACGTCGACGCCGAAGCGGCGGCCATAATAATTGGCTTGGGCGCGGCGCAGGCCCGGAATGCCCTTGGACTGCGAATAGCCGTGCGCGTCGGGCTTGCGCGCGACTTCGCAGAGCTTCTCGATGACATGGTCGGGCGGCGGCAGATCGGGATTGCCCATGCCGAGATCGATGATGTCCTCGCCCGCCGCGCGCGCCGCTGCCCGCATGCCGTTGACCTCGGCGATGACGTAAGGCGGCAAACGCTTGATGCGGTAGAACTCTTCGGACATTCCCACTTCTCTCTCGGGGTTGGGCGCTGCATTGCGCCGTGAAGCGTTCCTACGCGATTCCTGCGTGTCCGGGAATGACGTCTTGGCTTGGCGCCGCTAAAGGGGCCGTACGCGCGCTGGAGAGAAACGCATGGACGATAGCACGAGCTCGATCCCCAGCCCCAGCCTCGAGGACCTTCAGCACTGGACCTGGGTGCTCGGCCGCGCGCAGCAGATGATGCTCGAGCACGGCTTCGATGCGATGGTGAGCATGAACGCGGCGCCGATGATGGACCCGACCGGGGCGTTCCGCGCCGGGGCCGGCTTCTGGGCCGATACGATGCAGCTGTGGCAGCGCTTTCTCGATCCGGCCAACGCGACGCCGTTCGAGGAAACCCCCGAACAGGCGCGCGACAAGCGTTTCAAGGCGCCGCAATGGCGCGAGGAGCCGGTGTTCGATTTCCTCCGCCAGAGCTACTTCGTCATCGCCGACAATCTGCTGAAGGGCGTCGATGCGATCGAGGGTGTCGACCCGAAGCAGAAGGAGCAGATCCGCTTCGCGACGCGCGGTTTCATCGATGCGATCAGCCCGACCAACTTCCCCGCGACCAACCCGCAGGTGATCGAGAAGATCGTCGAGACCAAGGGCGAGAGCCTGCTCAAGGGCCTGCAGAACATGCTGGCGGACATCTCCAAGGGGCAGATGACGCAGACTGCCGAAGGCGCGTTCGAGCTCGGCAAGAATCTGGCGATGACTCCGGGCAAGGTGGTCAAGCGCACGCCGCTCTATGAGCTGATCCAGTATTCGCCGGTCACCGAGCAGGTCTATGCGACGCCGCTGATCATCTTCCCGCCCTGGATCAACCGCTTCTACATCCTCGATCTCACCCCGGAGAAGAGCTTCATCCGCTGGGCGGTCGAGCAGGGGCTGACCGTGTTCGTGGTGTCGTGGAAATCGGCCGATGCAGAAATGAAGGATGTCGTCTGGGACGATTATGTCGAGCGCGGCCAGATCGACGCGATCGACACGGTCCGCGATCTGCTCGGCGTCGAGAGCGTCCATGCGATCGGCTATTGCGTCGCGGGGACGACGCTCGCGGCGACGCTCGCGGTGCTGGCGGCGCGCGGCGAGAGCGCCAAGGTCAGGAGCGCGACCTTCTTCACCGCGCAGGTCGATTTCAGCGAGGCGGGCGATCTGACCATGTTCGTCGACGACGACCAGCTCGCGCTGATCAAGAGCCTTGGCGGCGAGGGCTTTCTCGACGGGCGCTACATGGCCGCGACCTTCAACCTGCTGCGCGGCCGCGATCTGATCTGGAACTATGTCACCAACAATTATCTGATGGGGCAGGATTATGTGCCGTTCGACTTGCTCCACTGGAACTCGGACGTCACCAACCTGCCGTCGAACTGGCATCTGAGCTATCTCACCGACCTGTATCGCGACAACAAGCTGGCGGTGCCCGGCGCGCTGACCATCGACGGTACGCCGATCGATCTCGGCAAGGTGACGACCCCCACCTATGTCCAGGCCGGCCGCGAGGATCATATCGCGCCCGCGGCGAGCGTCTGGAAGATCACCCACCACTTCAAGGGACCGCTCAAATTCGTGCTCGCCGGATCGGGGCATATCGCCGGGGTGGTCAATCCGCCGGCGGCGGGGAAATACCAATATTGGGTCAATGACGCGAAGGTCGAGACGCTCGCCGCGTTCATGGCGGGAGCCCGCGAGACCAAGGGCAGCTGGTGGCCCGACTGGATCGGCTGGATCGACGGTGTCGACGCCGCGAAAGTGGATGCAAAAGCTGCACGCGTGCCCGGCAAGGGCAAGCTCAAGGCACTGGAGGACGCGCCCGGCAGCTATGTGCGCACGCGCTGAATGTCTCGTTCCGTAGCGTAAACGAGATTTGTGCAGCGCACAAAATTCTTCTTGCAGCGCACGCAACTAGTCCCTATATGCTGCATTGCAGCAATAGTCAGGGGACCGAGTCACATGGCCACCAAGGGACCAAAGGCGCCGGCCAAGCCCGTCGCTTCGAAGCCTGCGGCGCGCGCCAGCAAGCCGGCCGCGCCCAAGGCAGTCGCTGTCGCAGCCAAGGCTGAGAAGAAGCCCGCGCCGGAAACCGTCATCGAAGCTGCCGCTCCGGTGAACGCCTCCGGACCGGATCCGGTCGTGGAAGTCGCGTCGCAGGAAGCAGTCGAAACCGTTCAAGCCGCGGCAGAGCCGGCCGAAGTCGCCGTCGCGGATATCGTCAACGCACCCGAGGCCGTCGCCGAGACCGTCGCGGAGCCCATCGTCAAGGAAACCATCACCATGGCTACCACTTTCGAGAACAACACCGCCGCCAACACCGCCAAGGCCCAGGCGCTGTTCGCCGACTGGAACGACCGCACCAAGGCCGCCGTCGAGAAGTCGACCAAGCTGGTCGAGGAAGCCAATGACTTCGCCAAGGGCAATCTCGAGGCAGTCGTCGAGTCGGGCCGCATCGCCGCCAAGGGCTTCGAAGCGCTGGGTCAGGACGCCGCCGAATATGGCCGCAAGTCGTTCGAGAGCGCGACCACCGCGCTGAAGACGCTCGCGACCGTCAAGTCGCCGACCGAATTCTTCAAGCTTCAGAGCGACTTCGTTCGCGGCGCGTTCGACGCCTATGTCGCCGAAGCCTCGAAGAACACCGAAGCCGTGATCAAGCTCGCCGGCGACGCCGCGCAGCCGATCTCGAACCGCTTCGCGGTTGCCGCCGAGAAGGTGAAGACCAACGCCTGAGCGTTTCGCGCTCCAGTAACTGCGTAACGGGGCGGCTGCCGAAAGGCGGCCGCCCTTTCGTTTTGGCGGGACGCGCCTCTTTTTGAAGATTAATGGCGCCGCTGCGGCCTTGCCTCGACTCCGGCGAACCCATATTTTCAGCAGGATGGCCGAAATCAGCAATTTCACGATCCGGATGGCCGAAGACGGCGATGACGATACCGGCACGCGCGATCCCGCAGTGGGGCTCGCGACGCGAACCCGCACCCGCACCAAGAAGCCCACGCCTTATCGCGTGCTGATGCTCAACGACGATTATACCCCGATGGAGTTCGTCGTGCTGTGCCTGCAGCGCTTCTTCCGCATGGACATGGAGGAAGCGACGCGGGTGATGCTCCACGTTCACCAGCGCGGTGTCGGCGTGTGCGGCGTGTTCAGCTACGAGGTCGCCGAGACCAAGGTGGCGCAGGTGATCGACTTCGCCCGGCAGAATCAGCACCCGCTCCAGTGCACGCTGGAGAAGGCGTAGGAACAGCTTTCCTCAGCCGGTCCACCCATGTGCTCCGGCCTGCGCCGGAGCACGGACCGCTGATCGCTCAGCTCCGCGGCTGCGGCAGCCAGCCTAGATCCAGCCCTTCGTACCGGTTCACGTAATTCGCCGCGCGCGCCAGCGCATGCTCGTCCTCGAGCGTGACGCGGCCCGAGCCGCGCGTGATCAGCCCGTCCTCGGCGAGCTGGCGGAGCATACGGTTGACGTGCACGGCCGTCAGCCCGGTCGCGTCGCCCACTTCCTCCTGCGTCAGTCCGAGCGCGAAGACGTTGGCGATGCTCCTGTCGGTGGCGCGCAACCGGTTGCGCAGCTCGAGCAGCAAGGCGGCGACGCGCGCCTTGGCGCTGGTCCGGCCGAGCGCCGCGAGCCGGTCGGTCAGCGCGACGCGCTCGATCTGCGAATAGACCAGCACCAGCGCCGAGAGCCGCGGATGCTCGCGCATGATCTCGGCCAGCGCGGCGCGATCGAACGGTGAGACGACGCAATCGGACAGTGCCGCCAACGTCTCGGGCGCCTCGCGATAGATCGCGCTCGACACGCCGAGCATGTCGCCGGGGAACAGGAAGCGCAGGATCTGCCGGCTGCCATCGTCGAGCAGCACATAGCTCATCATCAGCCCCTTGCGGAGGACGAAGAGCTCGTTGCACGCCTCGTTCTCGCGCAGCAACACCGCCCCGCGGCGCAGTGGCCGCTGGCGTTCCTCCAATTTTTCCAGAGCCGTCCGCTCGCCATCGGTCAGATCGACGAGCTCGCCCAGAATGTCCGCGAAACAACTACCCGACACGCTTTTGCATTCCCCCCGCGCACCGTGAAAGCAGTGCCGTGGAATCAATGCATTAAAGTCGATCAATCGAATTCACGGACTGCAGCGCTTGCGCGTGCGTGGCGAGCGGCTAGAAGCTCCGCCATGGACCGTATCCTCATCCGCGGCGGCAAGCGCCTTTCGGGCAAAATCGCCATTTCGGGCGCCAAGAACGCCGCGCTCACGCTGATGCCCTGCGCATTGCTGACCGATGAGCCGCTGACGCTCAGAAATCTGCCGCGCCTCGCCGATGTCGACAGTTTCGGCCATCTGCTCAACGAGCTCGGTGCCTCGACTGCGATCGAAGGCACCCGGCCCAATGATTTCGGCCGGGTGCTGACCACCCGCGCCGGCAAGCTGACCTCGACCGTCGCGCCCTATGACATCGTGCGCAAGATGCGCGCGTCGATCCTCGTGCTCGGCCCGCTGCTCGGCCGCGCCGGCGAGGCGACGGTGTCGCTCCCCGGCGGCTGCGCGATCGGCAACCGCCCGATCGACCTGCACCTCAAGGCGCTCCAGGCGATGGGCGCCGAGATCGACGTTGCTGCCGGTTATGTGAAGGCGAGCGCGCCGGGCGGGCGCCTAGCGGGTGGCCGCTTCAGCTTCCCGGTGGTGTCGGTCGGCGCGACCGAGAACGCGCTGATGGCGGCGGTAACGTGCAAGGGCACCACCGTGCTCGACAATGCCGCGCGCGAGCCCGAGATCGTCGATCTCTGCAATCTGCTCGTCGCGATGGGCGCGCAGATCAGCGGCATCGGCACCGAGCGTCTGGAGATCGAAGGCAAGGATCGCCTGCACGGCGCGACCTATGCGGTGATGCCCGACCGGATCGAGGCGGGCAGCTACGCCTGCGCCGCGGCGATCACCGGCGGCGATGTCGAGCTGGTCGGCGCCGCGGCGAACGACATGCGCGCGACGCTCGATGCGCTCACCCAGGCCGGCGTGACGGTCGAGGAGAAGAAGAGCGGGATCCGCATTGCGGCGGAGGGCTCGCTCAAGCCGCTCACCTTGTCGACTGCGCCGTTCCCGGGCTTCGCAACCGACATGCAGGCGCAATTCATGGCGATGCAGCTCGTTGCCGAGGGCGCCAGCGTGTTCACCGAGACGATCTTCGAGAACCGCTACATGCACGTGCCCGAGCTGGCGCGCATGGGCGCGCATATCGACGTGCGCGGGCGCACCGCAGTGGTGCATGGGCCGACCAGACTGGTCGGCGCACCGGTGATGGCAACCGATCTGCGCGCATCGATGAGCCTGATCATCGCCGGCCTCGTCGCCGAGGGCGAGACCCAGGTCAGCCGCGTCTATCATCTCGATCGCGGGTACGAGCGGCTCGAGGAGAAGCTCCAGGGCGTCGGCGCCGATATCGAGCGCGTCGGCGACGGCTGAGCCGGGAAACGCGGTATTGGGCCTGAGCGGCAAGATCGGCGCGGGCGTCGGCGCGGTGCTGCTGCTCGGTATCGCCGCAAGCTGGGGCGTCGGCTCGCTGCTCGTCCACGGCACGGCTTCGCCAGTGGCGCCACCGCAGGCGCCCGCGCACGAGGTTGGGCTTCGCGCGCGCGACGGCAGCGCGATTTCGGGAAGCTATTGGCCGGGCCGCACCGCGAATGCCCCCGCGATCCTGTTCCTCCACGGCGTCGGCGCCTCGCGTGAGCAGACGGCGCCTGTCGCCGCCTGGTTCGCCGCGCAGGGCTATGCCGCGCTGGCGATCGATCTGCGCGGTCATGGTCGTTCGGCGATCACCGATCACAGTTTCGGGCTCGACGAGGGGCTCGATGCGCGTGCCGCATTCGACTGGCTCAAGAAGCAGCAGCGCGGCGCGCGGGTCGGCGTGGTCGGCGTCTCGCTCGGTGGCGCGGCGACGTTGGTCGGGCGGGACGGGGCCGTGCCGGCGGATGCGCTGGTGCTGGTCGCGGTATTCTCCGACATTCGCCGCGCGATCTACAACCGCCTCGCCACGCAGTTGACCCCGGTGGGCGGCGCGATCGGCGAGCCCTTTCTCAGCCTGCAGTCGCTCCCCCGCTTCGGCGTCTGGCCTTCGCGCATCTCTCCGATCGCCGCGATCGCAGACTATCACGGCCCTGTGTTCGTCGTCGGCGGGGCAGAGGATCGGTTCACGCCGGGCGACGAAACGCGTGCGCTCTACGATGCTGCGCCGGGACCGAAATCCCTATGGCTCGTGCCAGGCCGCGATCATGCCCGCGTCACCAACATGCACGACGCCGAATGGTATCGCCGGCTCGCTGACTTCTTCCGCGCGACGATCGGTTCGCCGTAGCGCGCTATGCCCGTCGAAAATGGCGGGCGGCTGCAAGCGATAGCCGCGCCGGCGTGCCGCAACACCCGGCCCCCGGCCGGTGGCGCTGGCCCGACCCTTGGATTGGGGCGGCTCGTCGCGCGGTGGTGGACGATGCCGCCGAGCAGTGACAGCCTGTCCCGGGGAGGCCTTTGTAGTATGAAAGGCTTGCTATGCGTACACTCAAGCTCGTGGCGGCATCGGCGCTGACGTTCGGCGCGGCCTCGGTGCCCGTCGCTCAGGCATCGACATCGATGCTGTCGCTGCAACGCGCAGCGACCGCCGGCGAAAAATCGAGCGATCTCAACGGATCGGTGGCCATCATCCTCATCGCCACCGCCGCCATCATCGGAACGGCCATCTACGTTTCGACGAACGACGACGACGAACCCGACAGCCCCTGATCGCGTCCCCGGCCAAATGCCGGGGTGACGGCAGGGCGAGGCTCTAGCGGGCGGCGCTCGTCGAGAATGGGCGGGCCGCCTTGCCGGTTGCCCAGCTCCGGTTCGGCTTTGCCTGCATCGTGAAGCGCAGCTCGCCGCCCGCCGTCACCTCGTCATGGGTGATGTAGCTGCGCGCCAGCGGCTTGCCGTTGAGCGTGACCTTGCCGACATAGCGATTAGCGTCCGACAGGCCGTCGGTGACCACAGTGAAGCGCTTGCCGTTGGGCAGCGTCAGCGCGGCGCGGTTAACGAAGGGACGGCCGAGCACATATTGGTTCGATCCCGGCGCGACCGGGTAGAAGCCCAGCGCCGTGAACACGAGCCATGACGACATCTGGCCGAGATCGTCATTGCCCGACAGGCCCTCGGGGCCGGTCTTGTACTGGCTCTCGACGATCTGCTTGAGCCGCTCCTGCGTGCGCCACGGCTGGCCGGCGAAATTGTAGAGATAGGCGACGTGGTGGCTCGGCTCGTTGCCGTGGATATATTGGCCGATCAGCCCGGCAATGTCCTCGGCATGGCTGTAATCGAGCTTCGAATTGTCGAAGTCGAACATCGCGTCGAGCTTCTTGACCGCGGCTTTGTCGCCGCCGAGCAAGGCGAACATCGCCGCCTGGTCGTGCGGCACGAACCACGAATATTGCCAGGCGTTGCCCTCGGTATAGTCCGAGCCATAGTTGATCGCGGTGGGATCGAACGGCACGCGGAAGCTACCATCCGCCTTGCGGGCGCGGAGGAAGCCGGTCTTCGCGTCGAAGCTGTTGCGCCAGTTGCCGGCGCGTTTCTCGAACGCGGCGGCGACATCGTCCTTGCCCAGCGCGCGGGCCATGCGGGCGATCGTCCAGTCGTCATAGGCATATTCGACGGTCTTGGAGGCCGCCTCGGGCTCCTTGTCGATCGGCACGTAACCGAGCTTCATATAGTGATCGAGCCCGCCATAGGCGCCGTAGCTGGCACTCTTGACCATCGCGTCGAGCGCGGCGTTGGCGTCGAAGCCGCGCACGCCCTTCAGATACGCGTCGGCGATCACCGGGACGGCGTGATAGCCGATCATCGTCCATGTCTCGCGGCCGTGGAACTGCCAGACCGGCAGGATGCCGAACGGGCTCGCCTGCTGGCTGGCGATCAGCGACTGGACGAAGTCGGCGTTGCGCTGCTCGGGCTGGACGAGGAGCAGCAAGGGATGCTCGGCGCGGAACGTATCCCAGAGCGAGAAGGTCGAGTGGAAGGTGAAGCCTTCGGCCTTGTGAACCTGATCGTCGGGCCCGCGATAGCGGCCGTCGGCGTCGGAGAAGACGCTCGGCGCCATCAGCGCGTGATAGAGCGCGGTCTGCACCTTGGTCTTGATCGGTGCGGGCGCGTCGAGCTCGATCGCGCCGAGCGCCTGCTCCCAAGCGGCGCGGGTCTTGGCGCGGACCGTGTCGAAATTGCCGCGTTCGGTGTCGAGATTGGCGATCGCGCCGTCCTCGTCCACCGCCGAGATCGCGACCTTGAGCTCGAGCGGCCGATCGAGCTTGCCGAAGTCGAACCGGGCGACGAGCGCGCGACCTTCGAGCTGGTCGGCATCGTCGCGGCCGCGGCTCGGGCCCTGGAAGCCGCGATACTCGACCTTCTCCTCGCGGTTGAGAAAGCTGTGGCCGGTGAGCGGCGCCGAGGGACGCATCGCGAAGAACAGCTTGCGCGCCGGCGCCCAGCCGCGCGTCTCGCGCATGCCGGTGATCGTGCCGTCCGGGCGGATGCGGATCGACGACCAGAGCGTCTTGCCGGGGTAATTGTACAGGCTGGAGCGCAGGTCGAGGATCAGATGCGCGGGCGCACCGGTGGGGAAGGCATAGCGATGCACGCCGACGCGCGTACCCGCGGTCAGCTCGGCGCGGATCCCCGAATCGGCGAGCGTGACGCCGTAATAGCCGGGCTGCGCGGTCTCGCTGTCATGGCTGAAGCGCGAACGATAGCCCGAGCCTGGCTGCCTGGGGTCGCCGGGTTCGAGCAGCACTCTCTCGCCTGCCGCGGGCATGACGAGGAAGTCGCCGAGGTCCGAATGGCCGGCGCCCGAGAAATGGGTGTGCGAGAAGCCCTGGATCGTCGGATCGTCATGGCGATAGCCGGCGGCATGGCCATAGCATTCGCGGATCTTGCAGCCGGTGTCGGTGTCGGGGCTCAGCTGCACCATCCCGAACGGCGCGACCGCGCCGGGGAAGGTATGTCCCTCGCCGCCAGTGCCGATGAACGGATCGACGCTGTCATACGCGGTCTGGGCGAGAAGGGGGGCAGTGGTGAGCGAAAGGGCGGCGAGCGCGGCAAGCGCGCGGCGGAAGCGACTGGGCATGGGCGCGGGTTAAAGCATGGGAATGCGCTGCGTCCAACCGCTTCCGCACCTATCTGTCGCATAAGACGGCAATCCTCTCCCGGAGGGAGAGGGGAACCAGCGAAGCTGGTGGAGAGTTAGTCTCCGCGAGCGACGCTGCCGCCTTGTGGCGACTACCCCTCCGCCGCTTCGCGGTCCCCCCCTTCGGGGGAGGATTTAAGTTTCAGCGCTTCCCCAGATCGATCGCCGCTTGCACCAGCGCGATATAGCTCGGGCTCATGTTCACGACATATTCGTTCTCGCCCCAGAAGAACGGCCAGTTCTCGCTGTTCTCGGGGAAATCGGGCTTGAGGATCAGCGCGCCGGGGACCACGCCGCCGGCGATGAACGAGAAGTCGGCGCGGTTGCTGCCATAGGCGACTTCCTTCGAGCGCGTGCCCACTCCCGACACGAACGACAGATCCGATCCCGGGTGCGTGCCGTGGAGATAGTCGAGCGCGCGGAACACCTGGCTGCCGTCGCTCAGCGCCGGGAACGCCTTGTGGATGGCATAATCGGTGAGGCCGGACTGGATCACCGCGCCATTGCCCGCCCAGCCACCGGTGGTGATCGGCACGCCGTACGGATTGGCGCCGGTGAAGGGCGTGCTGCTCGCCTTGAGCTTACGCACTTCGGCCTCGGCCTTGGCGCGATACGCCCCGTCCATGAACGGCAGCGCCTGCAGCGCGGTCTGGGCATATTGCGGGAAGCGCGGCGCGATCTCGGGCCAGAGCGCGGTCACCCGCGCGGCATATTGCGGATCCTTCGTCGTCGCGAGCAGCTCGACTGCGGCGGTGAATTCCTCGCCGGGCAGCCAGCCGCCGGTGGTGTTGCCATGGCTGAAAGTGTTGGGCGCATGGCCATGCTCCTCGTCCCAGACGGCGCGCGCGCGCCGGAGCGCCTTGTCGGCGAGCGCGTCGTCATAGCCGCGCAACGCCCGGCTCGCCGCCGCCAGCGCCGCCGCCGAGCCATAGTTGAGCGCGCTCGATTTGCTGGTGAACACCCAGCGGTCGTCGGGGGTGCCGCTGCGATTGCCCTTGCGCTCGCCGAACTTGAGATCTGGATCGTAGAGCAGCCCGTCGGTCTTCGAGGCGGCGTCGCCCAGGTGCGTATATTGCGCGACATCGGGCTCGACCACGCCGTGCACCGCATAGCCGACCGCGTCGTACATCGAGGCGAGGTAGCGCACGCCATGCTCGATCTGCTGGAGCAGGTCGGGCTTGCCGTCGGGGACGTGCATCTCGACGCGGCGGAGGTCCTGATCGACGAGCGTCTGGTCGCGCGTCGGCTTATGCTCCTCCCAGATGCCGACCAGCGTGCGGACCACGGCATATTGGGTCTGGGTGCGGATGTCGAAATCGCCCGCGTCGAGCCAGCCGCCAACGTCGAGCCCGGGGATATGCTCGCCCGGCCTGAACCTCGTGTCGGTGGTCGGCCCTTGCCGATAGAGATCGATATGCTCGTGGTCGACCGGCGCCTGCCGCGCATCGTCGCGGTGGCTGTCGCCGTGCCAGACGCGATAGGCCTCGTTGACCAGCATATGGTCCATCTGGACGGGCAGATAGACGTCGAGGCCCGGATGCCACGCATCGGCATAGACGTCGTCGGCGATGCGGAAGCTGTGGGTGCGCTTGCCGCCATAGTCGAGCTGGTAGAGCCCCGGCTGGCGGACGGCGCTGAAGTCGAAGCTGAGATAATTGTAGCGCAGATATTTGCCCCATGCTCTGGGCACCGCGGAGAGCGCGGGGGTGGCCTTGCCGGTCGCATCGATGCGCAGCAGCCGCGCCGGGCCGGCGGGCCTGGCGTTGGCGTCGAGCTCGATCACCGCGACCTTGGCCTGCGCGGGCGTGTAGCCGAGCTGTGAATGGCCGATCACCGGCGCGCGGAGCCAGCCGGGCACGCTGTTGGGCGCCACGATCCATTCGATCACCCGGCCCGTCCGCTCCGACGGCAGCAGGCTGCGCACCACGAACCAGCCATTCTGCGCCTGGTTGCGCCCGTCGAAGAGCTGCAGCTCGCCCGTCGCCGCGCGCAGCGTGACGCGCCGCGTCGCGTCTTCGGGCGCGAGCACCAGCGTCTTGCCGGAGGCCATCGGGAGCGGCTCGGCGCCGGGGCCGAAATCGCGGCCGCTCGCCGCGTTGCGCGCGCCGCCCGCGATCATGTCGCCCGCGGGATAGATCGGGAAGGCGCCCGGCTTGCCGTCGGCGAGGAAGCTCTTGTGGAAATAGGCCGAGGGCAGGAATTCGAGATTGAGACCCGCCTTGCCGGCGAGCGTCGCGGGCAAAGGCTGGTCGAGGATCACGGCGATGTGCACGCCGTCCGCCTTGCGCTCGGCGCGGATGTGGTACTGGAACTTGTAGTCGGGATATTCGAGCAGCGCCTCGATCGCGCCGGTCTTCGCATCGACGTCGCGCTTCACCATTCGGCCGATCGGATCCCATTGCCCCGGCGTGGCGGAGAGGCGGACATCGCCATTGGTCGCGGTGCGCTCGCCTTGCTGGATGATCTCGACGCCGCTGATCTTCGCATCGGCGAACAGCCCGTCATACCAGTTGGAGAAGACGAGAAGGTTGACTCCGCGCGCTTCGAAATAGCCCGAATCGTTCAGCCGGAGATCGTCCTGCGCCACCGCGGCGCGGGGCAGCGCCGCCGCGCCCGCGAGAAGACCGATGCCCAGCAGCCGGCGTCCGATTTTGCCCTTCACGTCGCTCTCCTCTATGCCCGGGGTTGGCCCCGGCGCGGTATGAAGTTAGCGCTAACACAAGCAAATGGGGCAGGGGAAGAGGCGGGGGAATGGGCGTTCAGGCCAGCAGCACTTTCATCGATCGACGCGGCGTCTGGCTGTTCGTGCTCGGCTGCGCGGCGGTCACCGCCGGGGTGCTGATGCACATCCCGATGTTCCTGATGGGCCGGCACATGCACTTCATGCTGGTCGGCATGCCGATGGGCTGGGACATGGTCGGCGGGATGGCGCTGATCATCGCTGGCTGCCTCGTCGCCGCGTGGGGGCTGCTGCCGCGCGACGTCTCGGCGCAGCTGGCGGCGCGCGAGAATTTCGAGATCGCCGCGCCCGAGGACGCGCATCTCGGCCCGGCGCACTGGACGCTGATGTTCGTGCTGGTGGTCGCGCTGGTCATCGACATCATGAAGCCCGCTGCATTGGGCTTCACCGTGCCGGGCATGATCGTGGAATATGGCGTGCCCAAAGCGACCGTGTCGCTGGTGCCCTTCTTCGCGCTGCTCGGCACGGTCACCGGCTCGGTGGTCTGGGGCGTCCTCGCCGACATCTATGGCCGCAAGGCGACGATCCTGCTCTCGGCGGTGATGTTCGTCGGCACTTCGATCTGCGGCGCGATGCCGAGCCTCGCCTGGAATATCGGCATGTGCTTCATGATGGGCGCCGCGGCGGGCGGCATGTTGCCGGTCACCTATGCGCTGCTCGCCGAGATGATGCCGAGCAGGCATCGCGGCTGGAGCCTCGTGCTCGTCGGCGGGCTCGGCGCGGTCGGCGGCTATTTCGCGGCGAGCGGCGCATCGGCGCTGCTCCAGCCGATTTTCGGCTGGCGGATATTGTGGCTGCTCAACCTGCCGACCGGGCTGCTGCTGGTGATGCTGGGCGTGCTCATCCCCGAATCGGCCAAGTTTCTGCTGGCCCGCGGGCGCCGCGCCGAAGCGGCGGCGGTGATGGCGCGGTTCGGCGCGACGGTCCGCACCGTCGCCCCGCCACGTTCCGCGCTGCCCCAGGCGGCGGGGGTGCATGCCCCGCTGACCGGCGCGAAGCTGATCGGCAAGCTGGTCGCGCTGTCGACCGCGGCGATTGCCTGGGGGTTGATCAATTTCGGCCTGTTGCTCTGGCTGCCGGCCGATCTGGTGAGCAAGGGCTATTCGGTCGCGGTATCGAGCAAGCTGCTCGCCGCCTCGGCGCTGATCGCGTTTCCGACGGTGTTCCTCTGCGCCTTTATATACAGCCGCTGGAGCACCAAATGGTCGCTCGTCACGGTGATCGGCATCACCTTTCTCGGGCTCGTCGGGGTGATGTGGCTCGAATTGGTCGGCGGGATGAGCCCGGTGCTCCCGGTGGCGTTGCTGATCGTCGGCTCGAACGGGATCATCGCGATCGTGCTGCCCTATACCGCCGAGAGTTTCCCGATGCGGGTGCGCGGGCGGGCGACCGGCTGGGTGGCGGCGTGCACCAAGGCGGGCGGCGTGCTCGCGCAATTGCTGTCGATCACCGCGCTCGTCCCCGCGATGGGCTGGGCGGCGGCGGCGATCATGGTGCCGACGCTCACCGCGCTCGGCCTCGTCGCGTGGTTCGGGCGCGAGACTCGCGGCGCCGATTTGCGGCGGCTCGACGAAGCACTGGACGAGCCGCTGATCGCCTGATTGGTTTGGGTTAAAGATCAACGGCTTGTGCCCGAAGCTAGCCGCGCGTTCGGGAACCTTCGCGCGGCCCTGCCGGTTGAGACACCGGCAGGAGATCATCCCGATATGGCGACACGGCTACGAAGCTTCGCGAACGACGCGGGCTCGCAATTTCTTACGGACAGCTTCCAGCGGGGGCTCGCGCACTGGAACCGCGAGCGGCTCGAGCCCGGGTTTCCGGGCGAGGACTGGAGCCGCGTCTTCGAGCGCGACCTGCGCATGCAGCGACTGGAGGGCGCGTTCCTTGAGGAGCTGCGCGCTGAAGTCGCCGAGGAGGCTGCGGCGGCGCCTACCGATGTCGAAGGCTTCATCGCCTGGTTCGAAGGACTGAAGGAACGCGGGCCCGGGCAGGGCGATCCGCTGTTCCCGTGGCTGGCCGAGCGCGCGGACCGCGACGAACTGCGCTGGTTCTTCGAGCAGGAAGCCGCGGGCGAGGCCGGGTTCGACGATCTTGTCGCGATGACGCAGGTCAAGCTGCCCGTGCGCCCCAAGCTCGAGCTCGCCCGCAATTATTGGGACGAGATGGGCCACGGCACCGCCAAGGGCATGCACGGCCCGATGCTCGATGCGCTGGTCGAGACGCTCGACGTCGATCCCGTCATCGAGAGGACCGTGTGGGAGAGTCTGAGCCTCGCCAATGCAATGACGGCGATGGCGACCAACCGGCGCTATGCCTGGCATTCGGTGGGCGCGCTCGGCGTGATCGAATTGACCGCGCCCGGCCGCGCGGCGCTGGTCGCCGAGGGGCTCAAGCGCGTCGGGCTCAGCCCGAAGGAGGCGCGCTATTTCACGCTCCACGCGGTGCTCGACATCAAGCACAGCGAGGATTGGAACCGCGAGGCGATCCGCCCCGCGGTCGAGGAGGATCCGCGCCGCGCCACCGCAATGGCCGAGGGCGCGCTGATCCGGCTCAACTGCGGCGCGCGCTGCTTCGCGGCCTATCGCGCGCGGTTGTGGGGCTGACGCGCGCGGAAATTACGCGGTAACATCTCCCCGCCACGGGCGTGGCGGACGGAGGTGGGGCAATGCGGTTCGTGATCTTGACGCTGGCGGCGGCGGCGCTCGCCGGATGCGCAGGGCGTGTGGCGGAGCCGGGCGCAGCGCCCGCGGCGGCGCCGGTCTCGGTGCAGATCATCGCATTCAACGATTTTCACGGCAATCTCGAGCCCGGCAAGCTCGCGGTCGACCTCCCCGGCGAAGGCGGCGCCAGGCAGCGCATCGCGGCGGGCGGCGCGGCCTATTTCGCCTCGGCGGTGGCGAAATTGCGCGAGGGCCATGCCAACAGCATCACCGTCTCGGCGGGCGATATGATCAGCGCGAGCCCGCTGGTGTCGTCGATGTTCCTCGACGAGCCGACGATCCATGCGATGAACCTGATCGGAGTCGACTTCAACGCTGTCGGCAACCATGAATTCGATCGCGGGCAGAAGGAGCTGCACCGGCTGCAGGACGGTGGGTGCGAGAAGAACACGCGGCGCCAGCCCTGCGCGGTCGAGCCGTTCACGGGCGCGAAATTCCGCTATCTCGCCGCCAATGTCGCGAAGGAAAACGGCGGCACGCTGTTCCCGGGCACCGGGATCCGCAGCTTCGGCGAGGGCAAGCGGCAGGTTCGCATCGGCTTCATCGGCATGACGCTCAAGGGCACGTCGACATTGGTGATGGCGAGCGGAATCGAGGGGCTGAGGTTCGAGGACGAGGCGGACACGGTCAATGCGCTGGTCCCGAAGCTCAAGGCCGAGGGCGCCGACGCGATCGTCGTGCTGATCCACCAGGGCGCCGACACCAGGACCGCGTTCGACGCGAACAGCTGCGACGGGCTGGGTGGCGACATCTTCCTGATCCTGCAGCGGCTCGATCCGCGCGTCGATCTCGTCGTGTCGGGGCACACGCACCAGGCCTATGTCTGCGACTATGGCAGCATCGATCCGAGCCGGTCGCTGCTGCTGACCAGCGCGGGCTATGGCGGCACGCTGCTGACCGACATCGCGCTCGACATCGATCCGGTGGCAAAGCGCGTGGTCGCGAGGCGCGCGAACAACATCCTTGTCCAGGCCGAGACATTTGCCGGACCCAGGGGGAGCATGCCGAGCGATCGCTACCCGCGCTTCGCGGCGGATCCGCGGATCGCGGCGTTGGTGGCGCGCTATGCCGCGGCCGCGAAAAGCTATGCCGAGCGACCGATCGGCAAGCTGACCGCCCCCGCGCCGCGCAGCGAGGAGGTCATGCACGAGCAGGTGCTGGGCAATCTCCTCGCCGACGTCCAGCTCGCCGCGACGGCGGCGGCGGACAAGGGCGGCGCCGAGATCGCCTTCATGAACGCCGGCAGCGTGCGGACATCGCTCACGCCGCGCGCCGACGGGACGATCACCTTCGGCGACATCTATGCCGCGCAGCCCTTCGCCAACATGCTCGTGGTCAAGAGCCTGACGGGCGGGCAGCTGCGCGCGGTGCTCGAGCAGCAGTTCGACGAGAACAAGGCGGGCGGACGCAATTTGCTCCTGGTCTCGCGCGGCTTCACCTTCGGCTATGATCTGGGCAAGCCGGTGGGGCAGCGCGTCGTCGACCCGCGGCTGAACGGCGCGCCGATCGACGAGGCGCGGACCTACCGCGTGGTGGTCAGCAACTTCCTCGCCAATGGCGGCGACGGCTTCACCACGCTGACCGCCGGCACCGAATTCCTGACCGGCATTGGCGATCTCGAAGCGATCGAAGCCTATTTCGCGGGCGGGCCGGTGACCCCTCCGGCCACCGACCGCACCCGCGATTTGACGCTGCGCTGAGATCGATATCCTCCCCTCAGGGAGAGGATATCGGTGCTCACACCGTCTTCAACGCTTCCTCGAAATCGGCGATCAGATCGTCGGCATCCTCGACTCCGATCGAGATGCGGACGAGATTGTCGGTGATGCCGAGCGCCTGCTTGCGCGCCTCCGGAACCGAGAGATGGGTCATCCCCGCGGGGTGGCTGGCGAGCGTCTCGGTGCCGCCGAGGCTGACCGCGAGCTTGGCGATCTTGAGCGCGTCGAGAAATGCGAAGGCCTCCTTCTCGCCACCTTTGAGATAGAGCGAGAAGGTCGATCCGGCGCCGGTGCAATGGCGCTTGTAGATATCGGCCTGACGGCTGCCATCCTCGAGGAAGCCGAGATAGCCGACATGCTCGACCTTGGGATGCTGGCGGAGGAACTCGCAGACCTTGGCGGCATTCTCGCCGGCGCGGCTCATCCGCAGCTCGAGCGTCTCGAGGCTGCGGAGCAGCATCCACGCGGTGTTGGGATCGCAGATCGTGCCGATCGTGTTGCGCATCAGCCGGATCGTGTTGATGTGCTCCTTCGAGCCGAGCACGCCGCCCGCGACGAGATCCGAATGGCCGCCGGCATATTTGGTCAGCGAATAGACGACGATGTCGGCACCCTGCTCGAGCGGCTTCGCCCAGAGCGGGCCGAGAAAGGTGTTGTCGATCGCGATCGGCGGCTTGTTGGCGCCGGTGAAGATCGCGTCGCGGCTGGCCGCGACCGCCTCGACATCGACCAGCGCGTTGGTCGGATTGGCAGGCGATTCGAGATAGATCAGCGCGACATTGCCGCTCGCCGCCTTGCCGAGCACCGCATCGATCTCGGCGCGGGTGGCGCCGGCGGGGAAGTCGAGCCAATGCACCCCGAAACGGCCGAGGATGCGCGCGATCAGCGTCTCGGTCGCGGCGTAGAGCGGGCCCGAATGGACGATCGTGTCGCCGGGCTTGACCATCGACAGGAACAAGGTGGCGATCGCCGACATGCCGCTGGAAAAGGCGAGCGCATCCTCGGCCTCTTCCCAAACCGACAGCCGGTCCTCGAGAATCTCCTGATTGGGGCCGTTGAAGCGCGAATAGACCAGCCCCTCGGCGCCGCCCGGGCGCTTGCCGGTGACGCCTTCGAAGTGGCGCTTGCCCGCCGCGGCATTGGGGAAGACAAAGGTCGAGGTCAGGAAGATCGGCGGCTTGAGCGAGCCTTCGGAGAGCACCGGATCATAGCCATGGCCCATCATCATCGTCGCGGGCTTGAGCTTGCGCGCGCCGACCTTGTCGACGCTCGCCTTGGGGCGGCGGCGCGGCGTGGCGCCGGTCAGCTCGGCTTCGGTCTCGTCGGTCATGGGCTCTCCAGATTTTTGGTTTAATCGCTCCCTAGCCGAAGAAAGGTCTCAACTGATACCAATTATCGCGATCTGCCGGCCGTAATCGGGTTCGCCGCGATGGGTGGCGCGACGGAAGCTGTAGAAACGGCTCTCGTCCGAATAAGTGTCGAGCCCCAGCGTCTCGATCGTCCGCACGCCCGCGGCGGCGAGCCGGTGCGCGACATAGGCTTCGAGGTCGAACTGGTGATGCCCGGGCTTGCCGTCGGCGAAGAAGCGCTCGTTCGCCGGATCGACTTCGACGAAGCCGCGGAAGAAGCCGTCATCGACTTCGTAGCTGGCGCGGGCGATGCAGGGGCCGACCGCGGCGACGATGCGCGCGCGCTGCGCGCCGAGGCTCTCCATCAGCGCGATCGTCGAATCGGTGACTCCGGCCACCGCGCCCTTCCACCCGGCATGCGCTGCGCCGACCACGCCCGCCGCGCGATCGGCGAGCAGCACCGGCGCGCAATCGGCGGTGAGAATGCCCAGCGCGAGTCCGGGCCGATCGGTGACCAGCGCGTCGGCGCGCGGGCGGAGCCGCTCCTCGAACGGCGCGATCACCGCCACCGCATCGGGCGAATGGACCTGATAGGGCGTGACCAGCCGTGCGCCCGGGATCACCGCTTCGCCGGCGCGGCGGCGATTCTCGGCGATCGCCTCGGGATCGTCGGCCGAGCCGGTGCCGACATTGAGCCCCGCGACCATGCCGGTCGATACGCCGCCGCGGCGCCCGAGAAAGCCGTGCGCCACGCCGTCGAGCGCACGGGCGCGGATCACTTCGACTTCACTCACAGGTCGAGGCTCATCAAGCGGTCTTCATCCTCATGCTCGCCGACCATGAACGCATAGCGGCCGCGATCGACGAAGCCGTAGCGCTCGTAGAAGCGCCGGGCGCGGTGGTTGTCGATATAGACCGAGAGCCAAAGCGTCGCGGCGCCGCGGCTGCGCGCCGTGTCGAGCGCCCAGTCCATCAGCGCCTGCGCCGCGCCGCTGCCCTTGCCGCGTTCGCGCAGATAGAGCTGGCGCAGCTCGATCGGCGCGGGCCTTGGCGCGACGGGAAGAGTGACCGGGCCGAGCTTGCAATAGCCCACCGGCCCCGCGTCGTCCTCGGCGAGACGAAGCGCGACGCCGGGTGTCGCCAGTTCCTCCGCCCATGCTTCGGGCGTGAATTTGGCGAGGAAGATCGCGAGGTTCTCCGGGCTGTAGAGATGACCGAAGGTCGCGATGAAGCTCTCGCGGAACAGCGCGTCGATCGCGGGCAGATCGGCGGACGCGGCGTCGCGATAGCGGATCATGCGAAACCCGCCGGCACCGGCCAGCCCGGCGCGGTGAGCGCGATCACCTTGAACAGCTCGCCCATCTGCTCGGGATCGATCAGCCGGTCGCGGTCGCCGGCAAGCGCTTCGGCGCGATCGGGCGCAGCCTTGGCCAGCGCCTCGGTCCGCGCGCCGATCCCCAGCGCCGCGAGGAACGCGCCCTGCGTCACCGGGCCGTGGACGACCAGCCCCTCGGCCTCGGCGGCTTCCTTGAGCGTGGCGAAGTCGACATGCGCAGTGAGATCGGCCTCGCCCGGATCCTCGAACGGATTGGCGAAGGCGTGCCCGCGCACCGCCTGCAGCGTGTCGCCCACCGCCGGGCCCTCATAGCCATAGTCGATGATCAGCGCCGCGCCGCCCTGTTCGAGCAGCCGTCCGGCGAGCCCGCGCAGCACCGCGACGCTTGCGGGCGAGGTCTCGAGGATCGATCCGGGCGTCGCGCCGCGCAGATCGCGCGGGATGATCATGTCGAAGCTGCGATCGCCGGCGATCGGCAGGAACAGCGTGTCCTGACAGGCGACCAGTCTTTCGCGCCAGCCTTCGCCGGTCGCGACCAGCTGGCGGATCGGCAGCGCGTCGAAGAACTCGTTGGCGACGATCAGCAGCGGGTGGTCATCCTCGACGCTGGTCAGCTCGAGATGCCATTCGGCACCCGGCACGCGCTCGGCCTGCGCGGCGCGCAAGGTCGGGCTGTTCTCGACGAAATGAACCGGCGGGGCGAGCCCGGCCTTGCCCATCGCGCGCAGCGCATCGGCGGCCAGCGTGCCGCGCCCCGGCCCGAGCTCGACATAGCGCGCCTCGGGCCGCCCGGCGCGATCCCAGAGGTCGGCGAGCCACAGCCCGATCAGCTCGCCGAACATCTGGCTGATCTCGGGCGCGGTGGTGAAGTCGCCGCGCGCGCCGAGCGGGTCGCGCGTGCCGTAATAATGCGCGTTGGCGGCCGCCATGAATTGCGACAGCGGAATCGGCCCGGCGAGCGTGATCGCGCGCGAGAGGCGCTCGGCGAGCGCCGGCGCGGCGGCGTTCTCGCTGCGCTGCCCGGGCGTGGCGGCAAGGGGATTGTCGGGATCGGTCACGCCGCGTCCCTAACGTCTTCGGCCCCTGCCGTCATCCCGGCAGGGATCAGGCGACGCTTTCCGATCCCGCGATCGGCTCGACGCGTTGGCGACGGCGCTTCGCCGTGGCGACCAGCCAGCCGCCGCCGATGATCATCGGGATGCACAGCCACTGGCCCATGTGCAGGCCGGTCGCATCGACCAGCCAGACCAGCTGGGCATCGGGCTCGCGGAAGAACTCGACGAAGAAGCGGCACAGACCGTAGCCGAGCACGAAGATGCCGACGAGCTTGCCGGGCTGGTAGCGCGAATCGGTGCGCCAGAAGAAGAACCACAGCACGACGAAGAGCAGGATACCCTCAAGCCCCGCCTCGTAGAGCTGGCTCGGATGGCGCGCGGGCTCCGGCAGCCCGGTCTGAACCGTGTTGCGGAAGACGATCGCCCAGGGGACGTTCGCCGGCTTTCCCCACAGCTCGCCGTTCACGAAATTGGCGAGGCGCCCGAAGAAAAGCCCGAACGGCGCGACGCAGGCGACATAATCATGGATGCGCAGCCAATCGAGCTTGTGCCGGCGCGCGAGCAGGATGATCGCGATCGTCGTGCCGATCACGCCGCCATGGAACGACATGCCGCCGTCCCACAGCCGCACGATCTGCAGCGGCGATTCCCAGATCATGTTGGGCGCGTAGAACAGCACATAGCCGAGCCGCCCGCCGAGGATGATGCCGAGCGTGGCGTAGAAGACGAGGTCGTCGGCATGGCGCCGCGCCATCGGCGCGCCGGGCTGGGCGAGCAGCTTGAGCAGATACCACCAGCCGATCAGGATGCCGGCGATATAGGCCAGCGAATACCATTTGATCTGGAAGAAGCCGAGGTTGATCGCCACCGGATCGAGCCCGAGATCGGCGAAATGGAGATGGTCGCCGGCGGCGGCGAGCAGTTGGAGCAGCACGGTCTTGTCGTTCCCCGGCAATCGTTCGTGGCCCCGCGATAGAACAGCCGCGTTGCAAACCCAAGGCCGCAATGGCTGGCGCTGCGCGAAGTGGCGCGATAGAGCGATGCGATGGCGGTGAAACTCGGCGCACGCACCCAGATCGATCGGCGGACGCTGCTGATCGGCGGCGGCGTCGGCGTGGGGCTGATCGTCGCCTGGGCCGCTTGGCCGCGAACCTATCTTCCCAATCTCACCCCGGCTCCCGGCGAGCAGCTGTTCGGGGCGTGGCTCAAGATCGGCAGCGACGGCCATGTCACCGTCGCGGTGCCGCAATGCGAGGAAGGGCAGGGCGTCTACACCGCGATGCCGCAGATCGTCGCCGACGAGCTCGGCGCCGACTGGAAGATGGTCGGCGTCGAGCCCGCACCGCTCAATCCGCTCTATGCCAACCAGCTCGCCGCCGAGGAGCTGTTCGAGGCCGCGCTCGGCCCGGTACCGGCGACGCTGCGCCGCAGCTTCGTCCGGCGCGGCGGGCTTATGCTCACCGGCGGCTCGACCTCGATCCGCAATTTCGAGGACGAACTGCGCCATGCCGGCGGCGCGGCGCGGGTGCTGCTGCAAAAGGCGGCGGCGCGGCGCTGGGGCGTGAACTGGCAGGATTGCGGCACCTTCAACGGCATCGTCTATCAGGGCAGCAACAAGCTCGGCTTCGGCGCGCTAGCCGAGGACGCCGCGGGCCAGTCGCTGCCCGATGCGGTGCCGCCGCGCGTCAGCGATGCGCCGCGCTTGCATGGCCAACCGCTGCCGCGGCTCGACGCGCCGTCGAAGGTCGATGGCAGCGCCAATTTCGCCGCCGACATTCGCCTGCCCAATATGGTTTATGCGTCGATCCGGCAGGGGCCGATCGGCGAGACCAGCCTTGTCCGCGTCGATCGCGCCGCGGCGGATCGCATCCCGGGCATGCTCGCGGTGGTCACCACCGAGGATTGGGTCGCCGCGGTCGCGAACAACTGGTGGGCCGCCGATCGCGCGATCGACGCAATGCGGCCGCGCTTCAAGACGCCCGAGGCGGTCGTCAACAGCGATACGATCGATGACGCGCTGAACGCCGCGTTCGGCGGCTCGGGCACGCGCATGGCGTCGGCGGGCGATCTTTCGGCGCAGTTCCGCGGCGCCGAAGTCGTCGCGGCCGAATATCGCGTCGGGCTCGCGCTCCATGCCGCGCTCGAGCCGATGACCGCAACCGCGGTCCACCGCGATGGCCGGCTGACTCTGTGGCTGCCCACCCAGGCGCCGGGGCTGGCACGCGCCGCCGCCGCGCGCGCCGCGGGGCTCGCCGAAAGCGACGTGATCCTCCATCCGACGATGGCCGGCGGGTCGTTCGGCGCGAAGCTCGAGAGCGACGTCGCGGCGCAGGCGGCCTTGCTCGCGATGCGGATCGGGCGGCCGGTGCAGCTCAGCTGGCCGCGCGGCGAGGATTTCCGGCGCGATCGATTCCGCCCCGCCGCCGCAGGGCGGATGACCGCGCGGCTTGACGCACAGCATCGGCTCACCGGTTGGCTCGCCAAGATCGCCGCGCCCGAAAGCGGCCGCGAGCTCGCGGCCCGGCTGCTCCCCGGCGCGATGCTGCCGGCGGCGGGGCGCGCGCTGGGCCGCGGCGATCCCGGCGCGGTGGCGGGCGCGGTGCCGCCCTATGCCATCCCCAATTTCGCAGTCGATCACCACCCCGCCGAGATCGGCGTGCCGAGCGGCTATTGGCGCTCGGGCGCGCACAGCTACACTTGCTTCTTCACCGAGAGCTTTCTCGACGAACTTGCGCATGTCGCCGGGCAGGATGCGCTGTCGTTCCGCATGGCAATGCTCGGTGCGCAGCCGCGGCTGGCGCGCTGCCTGCAGACCGCGGCGCAATTGGGCGGCTGGCAGGGAGGCCAGCCCGGAAGCGGGCAGGGCATCGCGTGCCACAGCTTCCGCGGCGCGCATATCGCGGTGCTCGCCGAGGCGCAGCTCACCAGCGATCGCCGGGTCAAGGTCGAGCGATTGGTGGCGGCGGTCGATTGCGGGCGCGTGGTGAACCCCGATCTGGTGATGCAGCAGATCGAGGGCGGGCTGATCTTCGGGCTCGCCGGCGCGGTGGGCAGCGCGACCGGAATCACCGAGAATGTCGCCGATGTGCGCGCCATTTCGGAGCTTCGCCTGCCTACTCTCGCCGACTCTCCTGACATCACCGTCGAGCTGATCCGCAACGATCTCGAGCCCGGCGGCGCCAGCGAGCTCGCCGTGCCGCCGGTCGCGCCGGCGATCGCCAATGCGCTGCAGGCCGCCACCGGCGTGCGCTTCCGCCGCCTGCCGCTGCTTTCGGATATCGAATGACCCCAGCCGATCACCCTGCGATCCCGCCTGCCAAGGTGGGGGTGCTGCTCGTCAATCTCGGCACGCCCGACGCGCCCGATGCCGCCGCGGTGCGCCGTTACCTCGCCGAGTTCCTGTCGGATCCGCGCGTGGTCGAGATCCCGCGGCTGGTGTGGAAACCGATCCTGCACGGCATCATCCTGCGCACCCGGCCGGCCAAATCGGCGCACGCCTATCACCAGGTCTGGCGCGAGGACGGGTCACCGCTCGCCGCGATCACCCGCGAACAGGCCGCGGCGCTGCAGGGCGCATTCGGGCCGGACGTCGTTATCGATTATGCGATGCGCTATGGCCGGCCGGCGCTCGGCGAGCGGCTGCGTGCGCTCAAGGACGGCGGCTGCGAGCGTATCCTCGTCGCGCCGCTTTATCCGCAATATTGCGCAGCGACGACTGCGACCGCCAACGACGTCGCCTTTGCCGAACTGGCGCGGATGCGCTGGCAGCCGGCGCTGCGGACGCTGCCGCCTTATTTCGACGACCCCGCCTATATCGCGGCGCTCGCGACCTCGGTCGAGGCGTCGCTCGCCGCGCTCGATTTCGCGCCGCAGGCGGTGCTCGCCAGCTTTCACGGCATGCCCGAGCGCACGCTGCAGCTCGGCGATCCCTATCACTGCCATTGCCAAAAGACCGCGCGGCTGCTCGGCGAGGCGCTGGGGCGTGAACTGACGGTGACCTTCCAGTCGCGCTTCGGCCGCGCAAAATGGCTCGAGCCGGCGACCGACACCGTGCTCGCGGGACTTCCCGCCAAGGGAATCACCCGCATCGCGATCGTCGCGCCGGGCTTTTCCGCCGATTGCCTCGAAACGCTCGAGGAACTGGCGATCCGCGGCCGCGACGCCTTTATCGCCGCTGGCGGCACCCATTTCGCCTATCTGCCCTGCCTCAATGCGAGCGATGCGGGGATCGCGATGCTTCGTAAGATATTGTGGCGGGAACTTGCGGGCTGGGCAGACGCTCCCTAGCCTTACGTAACGACAACGGAGAGGATGGCGACAAATGGCACGCGTAGCGATCGTGACGGGTGGAACGCGCGGTATCGGCGAGGCGATCAGTCTCGCGCTCAAGGACGCGGGCATGACGGTCGCCGCCAATTATGCCGGCAACGAAGAGAAGGCGAAGGCCTTCACCGAACGGACCGGCATCAAGGCCTATAAATGGGACGTCGGCGATTTCGATGCCTGCGCCGCCGGCGTCGCGCAAGTCGAGGCCGAGCTCGGGCCGGTCGATGTGGTGGTCAACAATGCCGGCGTCACCCGTGACGGGACGATCCTCAAGATGAGCCGGGAGATGTGGGAGGACGTGATCCGCATCAATCTCGGCGGCTGCTTCAACATGGCGCACGCCACCTTCCCCGGCATGCGCAGCCGCAAATGGGGCCGCATCGTCAATATCGGCTCGATCAACGGCCAGGCCGGTCAGTACGGCCAGGTCAACTACGCCGCGGCCAAATCGGGCATCCACGGCTTCACCAAGGCGCTGGCGCAGGAAGGCGCGCGCGCCGGGGTGACGGTCAATGCGATCGCGCCGGGCTATATCGACACCGACATGGTCGCCGCGGTGCCGGCGGACGTGCTCGAGAAGATCGTCGCGAAGATCCCGGTCGGCCGCCTCGGCCAGGCGAGCGAGATCGCGCGCGGCGTGGCGTTCCTGTGCTCGGATGAAGCGGGCTTCGTCACCGGGTCGACGCTGTCGATCAACGGCGGGCAGCACATGTACTGAACGAAAACGGGCCGGCCCCTTTCGGAGCCGGCCCTGGTCCTCAGATACGCAACGCGAGGACGTCGATACGCAAACTGTGAGCGCCGTTGTAGCGGCGTTGCCTTTGCGCTTCCTGAACGCGTCGGTTATCTGAGGTTCATCTTCGCGAACGAGCCGCTATGACCGCGGCGATGCGTTTCGCGATGCCGTTTTCCGTCCTGCTGATGTTGACCCCCACCGCCTCGGGAATCGAGCCGCGGGGCGTGCTCGGCGAGCGCGCGGAGATGCGGGCCACGCCGGTGACGCTCGACGCCACCGATCCCGCGCGGCGCCAGGTTGGCGCGCTCACCTGGCTCGGCGGAGTCGCGCTGACGAGCAGCGACCCCGCCTTCGGTGGCTTCTCGGCGATGCGCGTGATCGGCGATCGCTTCACGCTGCTCAGCGATGGCGGCAACATCGTCGAGTTCCGCATGGGCGCGGACCTGCGCCCGCACGATCTGCGCTTCGCCGATCTTCCGGGCCCGGGCACCGGCGCGATCAAGCGCCACCGCGATTCGGAATCGCTGGCCTGGGATCCCGTCACCGGGCGCGCCTGGGTGGGCTTCGAGAACCGCAATGCGATCTGGCGCTATGATGCCGGCCTCGCCCGCGCCGAGCGCCGCATTCAGCCCGCAGCGATGGCCGATTGGTCGATCGCCGGCGGTGCCGAGGCGATGGTGCGGCTGCGCGACGGCCAGTTCATCGTGTTCAGCGAGACCGCGCGCCCCAAGGGGCAGCCAGCGGCGCGGATCGTGCTGCGCTTCGCCGGCGATCCGACCGAGACCAGGCTAGCGCCCGCCGCTTTCGCCTATGTGCCGCCTGCCGGCTACGACCCGACCGATGCCGCCGAGCTTCCCGACGGCCGGCTGCTGGTGCTCAATCGCCGGCTGTCGCTGCCGGGGCTGTTCACCGCGAGGCTCTGCGTGATCGACGTGCGCGGGATCCCGGACGGCGGGAGCGTGCGCTGCGCCGAGCTCGCCAGCTTCGAGCGCCCGCTGCTGCACGATAATTTCGAGGCGCTGGCGGTCACCCGCGAAGGCGCGGACACGATCGTGTGGATCGCGTCGGACGACAATGGCGAGTTCTGGGAGCAGTCGCTGCTGCTCAAATTCCGGCTGGACGCCGGGCAAGCGAAAAGCCCGCCCCCCGCGAAGGGAACGGGCTGACGCTGGTCTGCCGGCGGGCTGTTAGGCCGCGGTCTTCTCGGCAGAGGCCTTGCGCACTTCGCGCTTCAGGCGCCGGGCGCGCAGCGACAGATCGTCGTCGCTGGCCTTGAGCAGCCAATTGTCGAGGCCGCCATTGTGCTCGACCGAACGCAGGCCGTGCGTCGAGACGCGCAGGCGCACGCTGCGGCCCAGCGAGTCCGAGATCAGCGTGACGTTCTGCAGGTTCGGCAGGAACGTGCGCTTGGTCTTGTTGTTGGCGTGGGAAACATTGTGACCCACCTGCCGGCCCTTGCCGGTCAGCTCGCAAATGCGCGACATCGCTTTAATCCTGGTTTCTTGGCATAAGCCGGAAAGGCCGCGCCGATAGCGGGAATGGCGGGGTGCGTCAACCGATTCGCCGATCAATCACCCGCGGCACGCAACCCGGATGACGGTTTCTGCGTTATTACGCAAACGATTCGACTCCGGAGACAAAGGCAATGCGTGCAATCCTCGTGCTGATCGGAATCATTGCGTTGGGCGTCGTCGCGGCGATGGCGACGGGGATGCTGCGGATCAACCAGCAACAGGGCGCGAGCCTGCCGACGGTCACCTTGCAGAGCGAAGGCGGCCAGCTCCCCAAATACAGCGCCGAGACGGGCAGCGTCGGGATCGGCAACACCGCCAAGTCGGTCGAGGTGCCGACGGTGGAGATGAAGAACGCCACCGTGGTCTTGCCGACGATCGAGGTGAAGCAGGCTCCGGGCGCGTCGCCCACGCCTGCCGCCAAATAATGCACGCCGGGCGCATCGTCGCCGCGGTGCTGCTGCCGCCGCTCGGCGTCTATCTGGCGCGCGGCGCGGGCCGCGACTTCCTGATCGCGTGCGGGCTGACGCTGCTGTGCTTTCTGCCCGGCGTGGCGTTCGCGCTGTGGACCGTGCTGCAGCGCGAATCGCCGCCGGCCGCCGCACCCGCCTGACGGGTGACGCCGCCGGGGCGAGCCGCTAAGCGGTTCGCGATGTTTCCCCTTCCGCCTCCGATGCGCGCGGCGCTCGATGCGGCCGGCGCCGCCGCCGCTGTGGGCGAGGTGCCGGTCGGCGCCGCTGTCGTGCGCGATGGCGCGATCGTCGCGGTCGCCGCCAATGCGCCGCGCACGCTCCACGATCCCACCGCGCATGCCGAGATGCTCGCGATCCGCGAGGCCGCCCGGATCCTCGGCCGCGAACGCCTCGAGGATTGCGATCTCTGGGTGACGCTCGAGCCCTGCGCGATGTGCGCCGGCGCGATCGCCCATGCCCGCATCGCGCGGCTCTATTACGGCGCCGGCGATCCCAAGGGCGGGGCGGTCGAGCACGGCCCGCGCTTCTTCGCCCAGCCGACCTGCCATCATCGCCCGGAGATCTATGCCGGCATCGGTGAAGCCGAGGCAGGAACGCTGCTCCGCGACTTTTTCCGCGAGCGGCGCGGCTGAGACGGTTGCCACGGCCGTGATTGCGGCGGGTTTTCCTGTCTGTTGAGGCGTTTGCGAACAGGCGGTTGTGAAGCGCCGCTGAGTGCGGATATGGAGGGGGCGCATCATGCCCGCACCCTTTCCCTGGATCGACGTCGCGATCATCCTCGTGCTGATCGCCGTGAATGGCCTCTTCTCGATGTCCGAGCTGGCGATCGTATCGGCGCGCACGGCGCGGCTCGAGGCGATGGCGCGGACCAATCGCGGCGCCGCGACGGCGATTCGGCTCGCTGCCGATCCCGGCAAGTTCCTCTCGACCGTGCAGATCGGCATCACGCTGATCGGCATCGTCGCCGGCGCCTATTCGGGCGCCAGCCTCGGCACCCCTGTGGCCGAGCGGCTGCAGGGGCTCGGGCTCGCCGCGGAGACGGCGCACACCGCCGGCATCGCGCTGGTGATCGCGCTCACCACCTATGCCTCGTTGGTCGTCGGCGAGCTGGTCCCCAAGCAGTTCGCGCTGCGCTCGCCCGAGCCGATCGCCGCGGCGATGGCGATCCCGATGTTCTGGCTCAGCAAGGCGACCGCGCCGGTGGTGTGGTTGCTCGACAAATCGAGCGCGCTGATCTTCCGGCTGATCGGGCTCAACCGCGAATCGGAGAATCGCGTCACCGCCGAGGAGCTGCACCTGATCGTCGCCGAGGCTTCCAAATCGGGAGTGATCGAGGAGCATGAGCGCTCGATCATCTCGGGCGTGGTCCGGCTCGCCGATCGGCCGGTGCGCGAAGTCATGACGCCACGCACCGATGTCGACTGGCTCGATGTCGATCTCGACGCTGCCGGCATCCGCGAGGCGCTGCTCGCGACGCCGCACACCCGCCTGCCGGTGGCCGAGGGATCGGTCGATTCGGTGATCGGCGTCGTCCAGGCGCGCGATATCGCCGCGGCCTTGTTCCGCGGCGAGCCGCTCGAGCTGCGCCGGCTGATGCGTTCCGCCCCCGTGCTGCCCGATCAGGTCGATGCGATGGACGCGCTCGGGGCGCTCCGCCGTGCCGAAGTGCCGATGGGGCTGGTCCATGACGAATATGGCCATTTCGAAGGGATCGTGACCCCGGCCAATCTGCTCGCCGCGATCGCCGGCGATTTCGCTTCGGACGCCGAGCCAGGCGATTCGCCCAGCCTCGTGTTGCGCGAGGACGGCTCGCTGCTCGTCTCGGGCCAGATGCCCGCCGACGCGCTCGCCGAGCGGCTCGGCATCGATCTGCCCGAGGACCGCGACTATGCGACCGTCGCGGGGCTCGCGCTCGCGGTGCTCAAGCATCTTCCCGAGGAAGGCGAGATCTTCACCGAACAGGGCTGGCGCTTCGAGATCGTCGACATGGACGGCCGCAAGATCGACAAGCTGCTGGTGCGGCAGGAGGCCTGAGGCTCCGCCAAATCCTCCCGCTGCGCGCGGGAGGATTTGGAGGCTAGAGTTTCCCGAACACCGCCTCGTAACCCGCCTGATCGCCGCGGGCGAGGAAACCCGCCTGCTCGATCCAGCGGTCGCGCTGCATCCGCCCCTGGAACGTGCCGAGCTGGGCGTCGAGCGCCTCCGCCTCGGCGGGCGAGAGCGCGGCGATCTGGGCGAAGCTGGTGACGCCGAGCGCGTTGAGCTTTTCGGCGAGCTTGGGGCCGACCCCCTTCATCCTGGTGAGTTGGTCCTCGCCTGCGGCTGCGGGCGCGGGCCCGGATGCGGCGAGCGAGGCCGGCGCGGCATCGAGCGGCGCTGCGGCGGCGATCGGCTCGTCGGCCAGCGGCGCAGGCTCCGCTTCGGGTTCGGGCTCGGGTGCGGCGGGCGGCGCCATCACCGGGACATCGGCGATCGGCGGCGGCGCGACGGGCGGAGCCGGGGCGACTGGCGGCGGGGTGGGCGCGACCGGCGGCGGTGCGCTCTCGACGACGCGCTGCTCGGGCGCGGTGCCATGGGCGAGCTCGCCGCGCTCGTCGAGCGCCTCGCGGGCCTGCTGGCGGCGCTTCGCCAGCCGGGTGCCCCAGGCGAGGATGAACAGCGCGAACAGGATGCCGAGGCCGATCAGCACGAAGGAGGCCGTCAGCCATACCGGGCCGCCATCGATGATCGGCCCTCCGGTTTGCCAAGCCGTGTCGTTCATATCGCTACCCTCCGACGCCATGCAGTCACGCGCATGGGATATTGCATAGCGCCGGATTCGGCACCGTCCAGCGCGGTCAGTCGCTCGACGGCCGGCTTGCCCGCCCCGCGTCGGCGAGCCGCACCAGCTTGGCGAACTCGCTCCGCCAGTAATTGTCGGAGCTCCCCGCCAGCGCGGCGATTTCGGAATAGCCGAAGCCGTTCAGATATTTGTCGCCGCGCAGCCGCTGGCCGAACGCCGCCACCGCGGTGACGAACGCCATGTCGCCGCGCGGCAGTTCTGCGCTGCGGACGAGCGCGGCGGGAACGGCGCGCTCGATCAGCTTCGATCCGTCCTGACCCGGCAGCTTGTAGCGCAGCTTGACAAAGGCGAGCTCGTTGCCGGTCGCGGGCGCCCCGGCCGGCCGGTTGCCTTCGTAGCGCCGCTCGGGCAGCCAGCCGCGCGCCCCGGCGGGGACCAGCTCGTAGAGCGCGGTCACCTGATGCCCCGCGCCGATATCGCCGGCATCGACGGCGTCATTGGCGAAATCCTCCTCGGCGAGCGCGCGGTTCTCATAGCCGATCAGGCGATATTCGCTGACCTGTGCCGGATTGAACTCGACCTGGACCTTGACGTCCTTCGCGATCGTGAACAGCGTCGCGCCGAGCTCGTCGTCGAGCACTTTCTGCGCTTCCATCGCGCTGTCGATATAGGCGTAGTTGCCGTTGCCGACATCGGCGATGCGCTCCATCATCGCTTCGTTGTAATTGCCCGTGCCGAAGCCGAGCGTGGTCAGTGTGATGCCGTCGTCGCGGTTCTTTTTGACGAGATCCTCGAGCACCTTGTTGTCGCTGATTCCGACGTTGAAGTCGCCGTCGGTGGCGAGGAAGATGCGGTTGATCCCGTCCTTCAGATAATGGGCGCGCGCCACCGAATAAGCGAGCTTGATGCCGTCGCCGCCAGCGGTCGAGCCGCCCGCGTTGAGGCATTCGAGCGCCGCCTTCACATATTCCTTCCTGTGCGTCGGCTCGAGCACCACGCCGGCCGCGCCGGCATAGACCACGATCGAAACGCGATCCTTCGCGGTCAGCCGCTCGGCGAGCATCGTCAGCGCGCGCTTGACCAGCGGCAGCTTGTCCTCGCTCGACATCGATCCCGAGACGTCGACGAGGAAGACGAGGTTGGCGGGCGGTCGCCCCTTCGCCGCCACGTCATAGCCGCGCAGGCCGATGCGGAGCAGGCGCGTATCGGGATTCCACGGCGTCTTCGCCACGTCGGTGGTGACGCTGAACGGCGCCTCGCGCGAGTCCGGGCGCGGGTAATCATAGCGGAAATAGTTGATCATCTCCTCGGTGCGGACCGCTGCGGTCGGCACGTCCTGCCCCTGCGTCAGGAAGCGGCGGACATTGGCATAGGCGCCGGTGTCGACATCGACCGAGAAGGTCGAGACCGGGTTGGCCAGCACCTGCTGGATCGCGGCGACTTCCCTGCCTTCGTAGCGTTCGGTGTTGCCGGGCGTGCCAAAGGGAGCAGCGGTCACCGATACGCCGGGGATGCGCTGCAGTGACTCGGCCACGGCCTTCATCTCCGTCGATCGTGGTGGAGCGCTCGGCGCCGGCACAGGCTCGGGCGGGGGCGGTGGCGCCATCACCGGCGGTGGCGGCGCGGGCGGCGGCATGGGGGCGGGGGGCGGTGCATAGGCCATATGGCCGTTGCGGTAGCCGGCGGGCCCCGTCTCGCCGCGCACGCAGCGCACCGGCGAGTGTCTGTCTTGCGCTGCACCGATGACAGGGTGCGCGGGCAGCGGTTGCGGGGCGGCGGAGGTGAGCAGGACGGCGGAACAACCGAGCAGCAACGCGAAACGCGACATGTGATTCTCCCCCTATGGTTGTCGGCCGCTGGCGGGCCGTTCGACGCTTGTCGTTCCCGCGCGATGACCCGCGGATGAATGATATTCTATAACATGACCCCGTCGGCGGAGGCGGGCAAGCAAAAGGCCGGAGGATCGCTCCCCCGGCCCCTGCCATTGTCTGTAGCCGCTGGCCTCAGTGCGTCGCGGGCACGTCCGGCTTGAGCTCCTCATAGGCTTCATGCTCGGGCACATCGATGATGCCGCGCCCGACATGGCTCTTGCGATAGCCATAGGCGAAATAGATCACGAGGCCGAGGCCGCCCCAGATCGGCAGCACCATCTTCGCGTCGAAGGGCAGCAGGAAATAGAGGCCGACGCAGCCGACGATCGAGAGCGGCGCGACGATCCACACCAGCGGAGTCCGGAACGGACGGCGGCGGCCGGGATCGGTCCGGCGCAGGATCAGGACGGCGAGCGAGACCATGAAGAAGGCGAAGAGCGTGCCCGAATTGGACACGTCGGCGAGCTTGCCGACCGGCAGGAACGCGGCGGCGATCGCCACGAACACGCCGGTGATGAAGGTCACGATGTGCGGCGTCTTCCACTTCGGATGGATCGTCGCGAGCTTCTCGGGAAGCAGCCCGTCGCGCGCCATGACGAAGAAGATGCGGGTCTGGCCGAACAGCATCATCAGGATGACCGACGGCAGCGCGAGGCCGGCGGCGAGGCCCATGAAATAGCCGGCCCAGTCATAGCCGCCGATCTTGAGCACGTGCGCCAGCGCTTCCTTCGAGCAGGCGAGCGGCAGGGTCGCGCCCGAGCTGACGATCTCGGCGCAGCGTGCGGCGAGTTCGGACGAGCCCGGCGAGAGCACCTCGCCGTTGAGCCCGGTGACCGGCTGGGCGCCGATCATGCCGATCGCGCCTCCGGCGACGAGCAGGTAGAAGATGGTGCAGATCAGCAGCGATCCGATCAGCCCGATCGGCACGTTGCGCTGCGGGTTCTTGGTTTCCTCGGCAGCGGTCGAGACCGCGTCGAAGCCGACATAGGCGAAGAAGATCGACGCCGCGGCGCCGCCGACGCCGATGATGCCCCAGCCGTTCGGCGTGAAGGGCGTGAACTGGTCGCCCTTGATGAGCGGAAGCGTGATGATGCAGAACAGGCTCAGCGCCGCGACCTTGACCGCGACGAGCACGGCATTGACGCGAGCGCTCTCGGTGGTGCCGATCATCAGCAGCCAGGTCACCAGCATCGCGATGATCATCGCGGGCAGATTGACGATGCCGCCGGCATAGGGCCCGTTCGCGAGCGCCACGGGGACGTTGACGTGCACCGTGTCTCTGAGCAGCCCGACGATATAGCCGGACCAGCCGACCGACACCGCCGAGGCGGCGACGGCATATTCGAGGACCAGCGCCCAGCCGACCATCCAGGCGAGCAGCTCGCCCATCACGGCATAGGTGTAGGTGTAGGCCGAGCCCGAGACCGGAACCATCGATGCGAGCTCGGAATAGCAGAGCGCCGCGACGGCGCAGACGAAGCCGGCGATGATGAAGCTGATCATCATGCCCGGCCCGGCCTTTTGTGCGGCCTCGGCGGTCAGCACGAAGATGCCGGTGCCGATGATCGCGCCGACGCCGAGCAGGGTCAGCTGGACCGGACCTAGCGATCGATGGAGCGATTTTTTCTCGGCGGTTGCGAGAATGGCGTCGAGTGGTTTTACGCGCCCGAATATCATTGAGTGGTCCCCTTCGCGGCGCCCGTTCGCGCCGCCCCTATTTCGAAAGGCGCGAGCCTAGCCGCAAAAGCAGCGCGCGCAATCCCTTAGTGCAGCGGCTCAGCGCGCCAGCATCGGCCCGAGTGGCCGCCCGGCGAAGATATGAACATGAAGATGCGGCACCTCCTGGTGCGCATCCTGGCCGATATTGGCGAGCAGCCGATAGCCGGTTGCGACCATCCCCGCCGCACGCGCGACATGGCCGACCGCGCGGACGAATCCGGCGATCTCGGCATCGCCGGCCCGGGCCGCGAAATCGTCCCACGAGACATAGGGGCCCTTGGGAATCACGAGGATGTGCTGCGGCGCCTGCGGATTGATGTCGTGGAAAGCGAGGGCGTGATCGTCCTCGTAGACCTTGTTCGCCGGGATCTCGCCGCGCAGGATCTTCGCGAAGATGTTCTGGTCGTCATAGGGCAGGGTGGCGTCAATCGGCATGGCGGCTGGCCTTCTCGTCGATGCCCGACACGCCTTCGCGCCGGGCGAGTTCGGCGCGCACGTCGTCGAGGCCGAGCCCCGCATCGGCGAGCAGCACCGCAAGGTGGAAGAGCAGATCGGCCGCCTCGCTGACGATCCCGGCCCTGTCGTCCTGGATCGCGGCGATCACCGTCTCGGTGGCCTCCTCGCCGAGCTTCTGCGCGATCTTGGCGCGGCCCTTCGCGGTCAGCTTTGCGACATAGGAGCTTGCCGGATCGCCGGTGCGGCGTTCGCGGATCACGGCTTCGAGCGCGTCGAGGGTATCTGCCATGCCGCCCCGGCTGCGGGAGCGACGCGCGGCTGTCAATCCTTGGGCGTGTCGCGGCGGAACCGCGCGCGCAGCCGGCTGCGCACGAACCAGATGGCGAAGGCGGCGCAGGCGAAGAGCGCAAGATCGGACAATTCGGGCATGGCGCGCGCGCCGGCGACGCCGCTGTGCGGCGCGGCGGCGAGCGCGGGGCTGGCGATCAGCAGGGCGAGTGCGATGCGGAGCATGGGTTGGATGTAGCTTCAGCGGGTTTGAGAAGCGTTAAGTGCTCCTGCGAAAGCAGGAGCCCCGGGGCCCCATGCGATACCCTTCGAGTCTCTGGGCTCCTGCTTTCGCAGGAGCACGAGTCAGGACCGCACCGGAATCCCCGCCGCCGCCAGCGCGGCATGCGCGTCGGCGATGCTCGCCTCGCCGAAATGGAAGATCGACGCGGCCAGCACCGCGCTGGCATGGCCGTCGCGGATGCCAGCGACGAGGTCGTCGAGCTTGCCGACGCCGCCCGACGCCACCACCGGCACGGTCACCCGGTCGGCGATCGTGCGGATCAGGTCGAGGTCGTAGCCGTCGCGGGTGCCGTCGCGGTCCATCGAGGTGACGAGCAGCTCGCCCGCGCCGAGCGCGGCGAGCCGCAGCGCATGTTCCACCGCGTCGATCCCGGTCTCGCGGCGTCCGCCATGGGTGAAGACTTCCCAGCGCCCCTCGGCCACCCGGCGCGCGTCGACCGAGGCGACGACGCACTGGCTACCCATCCGCTCGGCGATCTCGCTGACGACCTCGGGCCGCGACACCGCGGCGGAATTGACCGCGACCTTGTCCGCCCCGGCGAGCAGCAACGCGCGCGCGTCGTCGACGCCGCGTACCCCGCCGCCGACGGTGAGCGGCATGAAGCACACCTCGGCGGTGCGGCGCACCACGTCGAGGATCGTGCCGCGCGCCTCGTGGCTGGCGGTGATGTCGAGGAAGCAGAGCTCGTCGGCGCCCGCGGCGTCATAGGCGCGTGCCTGCTCGACCGGATCGCCGGCGTCGATAAGATCGACGAAGTTGACGCCCTTGACGACGCGGCCGTTCGCCACGTCGAGACAGGGGATCACGCGTGCGCGAACGCTCATAGATCCTCCCCGGTACGGGGAGGGGGACCAAGACGCGCAGCGGCTTGGTGGAGGGGGCTATACGCGAGCGAGTCCGTCGTGGCGAACCCCCTCCACCATGCCTGCGGCATGGTCCCCCTCCCCGTACCGGGGAGGATCTTCATCGCGCCACCCCGATCGCCTCGGCCAGATCGAGCCGCCCGTCGTATAGCGCGCGGCCGGTGATCACGCCCTCGACGCCATCGGCCACATGGCTCTTCAGTGCATGGATGTCGCCGATATCGGTAACGCCGCCGCTGGCGATCACCGGGATCGACACCGCGCGCGCCAGCGCCACGGTCGCCTCGACGTTGCAGCCCTTGAGCAGCCCGTCGCGGCCGACATCGGTGAACAGCAGCGCCGCGACGCCGGCATCCTCGAACCGCCGCGCGAGATCGACCATCGACACGTCCGAGACATCGGCCCAGCCATGCGTCGCGACCATGCCGTCGCGCGCGTCGACCGCGACGACGATCCGCCCGGGATTGCTGCGCGCCGCCTCGCGGACGAGTTCGGGATTCTCGAGCGCCGCGGTGCCGATCACCACGCGCTCGACGCCGAGATCGAGCCAGCGCTCGACCGACTCGCGCTTGCGAATCCCGCCGCCCAGCTGGACCTTGCCGCCGAACCGCCCGAGGATCCCGGCTACCGCGGCGCCGTTGACCGACTCGCCCGCGAACGCACCGTCGAGATCGACGACGTGGAGCCATTCGGCGCCGGCGTGCGCGAACGTCTCGGCCTGCGCGGCGGGATCGTCGCCATAGACGGTGGCGCGGTCCATGTCGCCCTCGGCAAGCCGCACGACCTGCCCGGCCTTCAAATCGATGGCGGGGAAGACGATCAGGGCCGCCATGTCAAAAACCTCTCCAGCAGCGCGATGCCGTAGCGCTGGCTCTTCTCGGGGTGGAACTGGACGCCGGCCAGATTGTCGCGGCCGATCGCCGCGGTGACCGGGCCGCCATGTTCGGTGGTCGCCAGCAGCGCATCGCCCTCGAAGGCGAAGCTGTGCAGGAAATAAGCCTCGCCGGCTTCGATCAGCGGATGGTCGACCGCGGGAATCACGTCGTTCCAGCCCATGTGCGGCACGCGGACGCCGGGGGAGGGCGGCAGCTGCCGCACCGTGCCCGCAATCCAGCCGAGCCCCGCATGCGTGCCCAGCTCCTCGCCGGCATCGGCCATCAGCTGCATGCCGACGCACACGCCCAGAAACGGCGCGCCGTCTCCGAGCACGCGCTGGCCGAGCGCCTCGACCATCCCGTCGATCGCGCGCAATCCGCTGGCGCAGGCGGCGAAGGCGCCGACGCCGGGCAGCACGATGCGATCGGCTTTGGCGACCGCGTCGGGATCGGCGGTGATCGCAAGGCCCTCGGCGCCCGCCGCCTTGAGCGCGTTATGGACCGAATGGAGATTGCCCGCACCATAATCGATCAGCGCGACGCTCATCCTGCCAGCGCTTCCAGCCCCGGTGCGGTCATCGTCGGAGTGAATTCGGACAGTGCATAATCGGCGACGCCGTGCACTGCGAACGGATCGGCGGCGAGCAGCGCCTCGACCTCGGCGCGCGCGCCGCGCAGCAGCAGCACCCCGCCGGTCGGCGGGGTCTGCCGGCCCGAGGCGAGCATGCTCCCGTCGGCATAGCGTTCGCGCAGCCATTCGATATGCGCCGGGCGGTGGAGGTCCACCGTCTCGAGCGGCGCCTTGTAGGTCAGGATCGCGACGATCATCAGAGCACGCCCTTGGTGCTGGGGATGGCGTCCGCCTTGCGCGGATCGATCTCGATCGCCTCGCGCAGCGCCCGGGCGAGGCCCTTGAACGCGGCTTCGGCGATATGGTGGTTGTTGCCGCCGTACAGCGTCTCGACGTGCAGCGTCACGCCCGCGGTCTGGGCGAAGCTGTGGAACCAGTGCTCGAACATCTCGGTGTCCATCTCGCCGAGCCGCTTCTGGCTGAACTCGGTCTTCCAGACGAGGAAGGGCCGACCCGAAATGTCGATCGCGACGCGCGCCAGTGTCTCGTCCATCGGCGACAGCGCGTCGGCATAACGGCGGATGCCCTTCTTGTCGCCGAGCGCCTTTGCGATCGCCTCGCCGATCGCGAGCCCGGTATCCTCGACAGTGTGGTGCTGGTCGATGTGCAGGTCGCCGACGGTCTTCACCTCCATGTCGATCAGCGAATGCCGGCTCAATTGCTCGAGCATGTGATCGAAGAAGCCGATCCCGGTCGAGACGGTGTAGCTGCCGGTCCCGTCGAGGTTGACGGTGACGTCGACCGAGGTTTCGCTGGTCTTGCGGCTGATCGTGGCGGTGCGCATGCCGCCCCCATAGCGCCCGCGCGCGTTCAGGCAAAATAGGCTTGCTTGGCCCCAAGCAGCATACGCTTGACCCGGCGGCGTGAAGCGCTACCCAAGGCCTATGACCGGTCAAGTGCCCGATAGCCTGATTCCCTATGACGAGATCGTGCAGGAAGCGCTGCGCGCCGTGGTCGGGCGCGTGCTGGGCTCGGTCGCCGCGACTCAGGCGCTGCCCGGCGCGCACCATTTCTACATCACCTTCAAGACGCACGCGCCCGGCGTCGAGATTCCCCAGCGGCTGATCGAGCGTTTCCCGGACGAGATGACGATCGTCCTCCAGCACCGCTTCTGGGATCTGAAGGTCGACGACGAGAAATTCTCGGTCGGCCTCAGCTTCAATCAGGTCCCTGCGATCCTCAACATCCCCTTCTCGGCGATCACCGGCTTCCACGATCCGGCGGTCAATTTCGAGCTGCGCTTCCAGGCGCAGGACGTGCCCGAGGGCCCCGAGCCGCACGAGGAGGCCGAGAATGACGGCCCCACGATCAAGCCGGCCGACGACGGCTCGAACGTCGTCTCGGTGGACTTCAAGCGGAAGAAATAGTCCGCACGCACAGTAAAGCGTCATCCCGGCCGAAGTGCCGGGATCCACTGTGCCGATAACGAAACCCTCGAACCGCTTTCTTCTCGTGAGCCGACCGGTGGACCCCGGCACAAGGCCGGGGTGACGGATGGGGTTGGCGAACTGCCGCACTTCCCTCTAGAGCGCCCGCAAAACGCTCCCCGGAGGATCCCGTGACCAACACCCGCACCGAAACCGATTCGATCGGCGCCATCGAAGTCCCCGCCGATGCCTATTGGGGGGCGCAGACGCAGCGCTCGATCGAGAATTTCCCGTTCGGCGCGATGGAGCGGATGCCGCTCGGCATCGTCCACGCCCAGGCGATCGTGAAGCAGGCCGCGGCGCGGGTGAACCGCAAGCACGGGCTCGACGCCAGGGTGGTCGATGCGATCGAGGCGGCGGCGCAGGAGATCGTCGCGGGCAAGCTCGACGATCAGTTCCCGCTGGTGATCTGGCAGACCGGCAGCGGCACCCAGACCAATATGAACGTCAACGAAGTGATCGCCGGGCGCGCCAACGAAGTGCTGACCGGCAACAAGGGCGGCAAGGCGCCGGTCCACCCCAACGACCATGTCAACATGAGCCAGTCGTCGAACGACAGCTTCCCGACCGCGCTCCACGTCGCCACCGCGATCGCCACCCGTGACGCGCTGATCCCGGCGCTCGAGCAGCTGACCGCCTCGCTCGCCGCCAAGGCCGAAGCCTGGGATCACATCGTCAAGATCGGCCGCACCCATACCCAGGATGCGACGCCGCTGACGCTCGGCCAAGAATTCTCCGGCTATGCCGCGCAGCTCGTCAGCTGCAAGGCGCGGATCGAAGGTGCGCTCGACGGCAATATCCGCAAGCTCGCGATCGGCGGCACTGCCGTCGGCACCGGTCTCAACGCGCCGGCAGGCTGGGCCGAGGACATGACCGCGGCGATCAGCGACATCGCCGGCACCCGGTTCGAGAGCGCGCCGAACAAGTTCGAGCAGCTCGCCGCCAAGGACGGCCTCGTCTTCTTTTCGGGCGCGCTCAACACGCTGGCGGTGGCGCTCAACAAGATCGCCAACGACATCCGCTTCCTCGGCTCGGGCCCGCGCTCGGGTCTCGGCGAGCTGTCGCTGCCGGCCAACGAGCCGGGCAGCTCGATCATGCCGGGCAAGGTCAACCCCACCCAGTGCGAATCGCTGACGATGGTCGCGGCGCAGGTGATCGGCAACCACCAGGCGGTCACCGTCGGCGGCATGCAGGGGCATTTCGAGCTCAACGTGTTCATGCCGCTGATCGGCGCCAACGTGCTGCGCTCGATCAACCTGCTCAGCGTCGGCATGGTGAGCTTCGCCGAGCGCTGCGTCGACGGCACCGAGGCCAACGAGAAGCAGATCGCCGACCTGGTCGGCCGCTCGCTGATGCTGGTGACTGCGCTCGCGCCGGTGATCGGCTATGACAATTCGGCCAAGATCGCCAAATACGCCCATGAGAAGGGGCTGACGCTCAAGCAGGCCGGGCTCGAGCTCGGCCTCGTCGACGAGGCGACCTTCGATCAGTATGTGAAGCCCGAGACGATGATCGGGCGGTAAAAGTTCCTCCCCGGAACGGGGAGGGGGACCATGCGAAGCATGGTGGAGGGGGCTCGCCGCCTGGCGGGCCCTTTTCGTTTGACCGACGCACGCGCGGCCCGCCCCCTCCACCACGCCGCTGCGCGACGCGGTCCCTCTCCCTTGCAGGGAGGGGAACAAGTTTTGGATTCAACCGCTTACCCCCCGAATCACCAACGACGAAGGGACTCCCATGATCGGCGACGCAATCGCAGGCTGGATCGGCAACCGCATCGATCGGCGCGACGGCGAGGGCGGCACGCTCGGCGCGCTCGCCGGGGTGCTGGCGTGGAAGGCGACCAAGCGCGTCGTCCCCACCGCGATCGCGCTCGGCGTCGTCGCTTATGGCGTCCACAAGCTCCAGCAGCGCCGTAGCGCCCCGGCCTGACCCGATCCCTGACTCGACCGCTCTGACTTGACGGGGGGCGGGTCGGCACGCCAGTAGCGCCCATGCCCCATCGTACCGAGAACGACCCGCACAAGTTCCGCCGCCGCGGCGTCCTCTATGTCCTGTCCTCGCCTTCGGGCGCGGGCAAGTCGACGATCGCGCGCAAATTGCTCGCCGCGGATCCGTTCCTCGAGATGTCGGTGTCGTACACGACGCGCCCGATTCGCCCGGGCGAGGTCGACGGCGTCGACTATCATTTCGTCGATCTCGAGAAATTCCGCGAGATGGTGTCGAACAACGAGTTCCTCGAATGGGCGCACGTGTTCGATCATCGCTACGGCACCCCGCGCGAGGGCGTGAACAAGATCCTCGCCTCGGGCCGCGACGTGCTGTTCGACATCGACTGGCAGGGCGCGCAGCAGCTGTTCCAGCTCGCCGGCGGCGACGTCGTCCGCGTCTTCATCCTGCCGCCGTCGTTCAAGGAACTGCACGAGCGCCTGCTCAAGCGCGCCACCGATTCGGTCGAAGTGATCGACGCCCGCATGGCCCGCTCGGCGGCCGAGGTCAGCCACTGGGACGGCTATGACTATGTGCTGGTCAACGACGATGTCGAACGCTGCTTTGAGTCGGTCCACACCGTGCTCAAGGCGGAGCGGTTGCGGCGTTCACGGCAGACGGGGCTGATCGGCTTCATCCGGGGGCTGAACAAGTAGCGCGATCGACGGCGCGGCCGCGCCGAAGATTACTTCAGAAGCGGTAGAATCTCCGCGTCGAGAAACTTCAGCCGACTGTCGAGCAAGGCCGCATTGGCAGGTGTCGCCGGTACGTTGACCGGGATCAGATCGGCAACCGACGCGCCCTCGCGCGCCGCCTGAACCCATTCCTCCATTGCGCCGATATAGCCATCGAGCGCCTCATAGGGATTCCTCGCGTCTTTGCAGGTAATATATGCGGGCAGGATGTCTCCGACGATGTCCCATGCCCAGTGATCGACATCGTCGCGGCCGGGCTCGATTTCGAACAGAAAGATCGAGAATATCCCGTCGAAGTGGGCGCCTAAAACTCCGATCTGATACTCCCCCATTCGGAAGAGCGAATGAAAGACCTCGCTTCGTGTAGCGATTTCTCAAGATGGCTGCTCAAGCCAAGGTCGATTTCACGCACAGAAGTGACTGTGCCTGAATCGGGAAAAATGTGAGCGCGCCCGTCCATGCCGTTCGCTATAGTGCGCTAAATTCAGCACGTTCAAATATCGAAGACATCGTCGTCCTCGTCAGGCGGATATATGATCGGCTTATCGCCGAAATGTTTGACTACGATCCGCCGTCGACGGTCGAGAGGTTCCTCCGTCGGATCAATTTCCTCCGGATAGACGAAAGTCGCGTCGAAGCGGCCGTTGCGGACGATATATTCTATTTCGGCCCAACGATTTGGGCCTTGCTGCGCATCCCACAGGTCCAGCAACGCGTCGCCTAACCGATTGAGATCGGGGTCGCGATAGAGGATGTGATTTCCGCGGTCCTTGAAGATTGACGGGGCGACTGATGCTCGTTCCACTTCGGCATGAAGAAGCGTGTCATCAAGAGGATATTCGGTATCCTCTGCCAGCAATTGCCCAATCAGATTAAGTAATTCGGCTGTTCTATCCTCTTGCATCTTCGGCACCCTCCGACCCGTTAGGGAATTTTCGGCTCTTTCGCTCACCGTTAATCCAGAACCAGATGTTGAGCGCGGATGGCCGGTGCGACGACCCCTCATAGACAGGTACAATCTTGACCCGCACACTCTTGCCGGCGCGTTTTGCCCGTGCCCACTCCTCTTCCAGCCTGGAATAGCCGCTACGATTGAAGTTGCGGTCCTGCGCGAAGTGATTGAAGGCTTCGGTAGGACCGTTGAACCGGCGGGCGATATAGTGCCCACCTTCGTCACTGGCGCGCCTGTCAGCCCCTCCCGCGGCGCGTTGCGCCTTTTTCGACCGGCGCTGATCGAGCTTGAAAGTGATTTCGCCTGATACTCGTCGAGTTCGGCTTTGCTCGTCGATCTCATAGAGATATCCATTGCGTGTAGCCTGCCGCCATCGACCCGGCGACTGCGCGCCGTGCGCTTTAGCCGGTTTCGCCGGCGTCTGGTCGGCTTGCGTTGCCGGCCACACTTCGGAGCTGCTCGCGCCCCCGCCGCCGCCACTGAACCCGCCGTCACCGCCAGAACGGCCATCCTGTCTCTGCGGACGGGTAGCGGCAGGCGGGTTTGCCCAGCTCCCGGTCGCACCACCGCCACCGAAGCCGCCCCCTCCACCGGGAAAGCCGGCTCCTGCTCCTCGGCCGGTATCTTCGGCCGAAGCCGGGGTGGCCAGACGATCGGGCTGGTCTGCGACTTTCGCACTGTCGCGCAGCGGGTTGGCGAGTTCGCGCAGATAACGGCGGTACTGCTCTTCAATGGCGCGCCGATAGCCGGGTTTTCGGCCATGCTTGGCCAGCTCCGCGGCCTTCCAGCGCTCCACATCATCCGGAGTCGATACGGGTGGAAGGCGAGAATCTGGAACATATTCAATTTTGCGGGTGCTTTGCGACGGGGCATTGCGCCGTCCCGTGTCGCCCGGACCATAAGATTGGCCAGCACCGCGGAACGTGAATCGGCCATCCTGCGGATCGTGCCATGGATTGAACTTGACCTCGCGCCCACCGCAACCGTCCGGCGACGGCCATCGTCCCGTGCGCATCCAGACGCTGAAATCGCGCCGACGCTGCCCTGCCGACATGTCCATGAATCACCCCCGCTTCGCCGAGGGTGAGAACATTTGAGCAACATTTTCCGACAAGTCAACGGCCGGCGGGCCGGATTCTCACGAGATCATGGAAGTTGCATCGAGAATGGAGCGGTTTAGTCGACCCTAAACCAACCCCAAAAACCGCACCCCCGCATCGAACTCCGCCCGCCGCGCCTCGCGCGCCTGCGTCGCCAGCGAATCCTCGCCCCACAACTCCGCCTGCCAGTCCTCGTCGACATGCGCGGCCTGCCATACGGCGTCCGCCGTCGCGGCGCCCTCGACCAGCGCCAGCGCGGCGACCAGCGAGCCGCTGATCGTTACCACCGGCGAGAGCCCGGCGAGGCGGAACGCGTCGAGCGCGGCGACCGCTTCGCCCAGCCGCGCGAGCGTCGCCTCGGGCTGGGCGCGGTGCATCACCCCGGTCACCGGCTCGAAATGGACGTCATAGCGCTGGCGGGCCCAATCGAGCAGCGGATCCCAGGAAGCGGCCTGGCGCGCGACCAAAGGCGCGGGATCGTCGGCGCGATAATAGAGCAAGTCGCTCTCGCCATAGGCGGCCAGCCCCGCGGCGAAGCCGGCGGGATCGGGCGCGATCCGGTCGATCGCGGCATTGGCGAGCCCGGTCAGCGGCATCGCGCGCGGATCGAGCGACTCGCCCACCGCGCGCCATTCGTCGGCGACCGCCTCGGCCAGCGCAGCGGTCGGCAGCACCAGCGGCGCGCGGCCGGGGGTGCGCACCGGCTTGCCGTCGAGCGCGATGCCGCCCTCCGGCGTGACCGTCACTTGCTTCCAGAATCGCTTCACGATTGCTTCGGCGTCCGCCAGCGGCGCGCCATCGCGCGCGGCACCACCGCCATGAAATACAGCGCCGAGAGCAGGATTGCGCCGCCCAGCACGCTGCCTTCCCAGCTGTTCGATCGTCCGGCGATGAGCAGCCCGAGCACCGCCCCGGCGGTGGCGAGCATGTTGACTCCGACGATCAGGAAATAGCGCTTCTGCGCAAGGCGATCGGCGTCGGTCATAAGGCCTCCAGCTGCGCGGGCAGCGCAGTGGCATGCGCCACGACATGGTGCGCGCCCGCATCGCGCAATTCATGCATGGTGTGGTAGCCCCATGCAACACCTATGGCGTGTACGCCCGCCGCGCGCGCCATCGCCATGTCGAAGCTGGTGTCGCCGATCATCGCGGTGGTCCCGGGCGCGGCGCCGGCCTCGGCCATCGCGGTCTCGATCATCGAGGGGTGCGGCTTGGAGGGGTGGCGGTCGGCGGTCTGCAGCGTGACGAAGCGGTGCGTCAGCCCGTGATGCGCGAGGATCAGCCCGAGCCCGCGATCGGATTTGCCGGTGGCGACGCCGAGCATCCAGCCATTCGCGGCGAGCGTCTCGATCGCCTCGGCGACGCCGTCGAACAGGGGTTCGGGATCGAGCCCGCCGCTGTGGCGCATCGCATGGAAGGCGCGCTTGTAATCCTCGGCCATCGTCTCGTGCTGGCGCGCCTCGGCCTCGGGCAGCAATTGCGCGATCGCGGGGACGAGGCTCAGCCCGACGATCCGCCGGATCGCCTCGCGCGGCGGCGGATCGAGCTTCGAGATCGCGAAGCATTCCTCCATCGCGCGACAGATATTGGCCTGGCTGTCGACGAGCGTCCCGTCGCAATCGAAGAGCGCGAGGCGGTTCATCGCATCCCGTCCTTCTGCGGGTGGCGGCAATAGGGGGTGCGATTCCCGGCGCTGGGGCGCAGTCGGGACAGCTCCTCATAGAGCGCCTCGATCGCCGCGCGGCTGGCGACCCCGCCATTGGTTTCGATATCGGCGAGGGCGCCATCGCGGAATTTCAGCGTCGAGGGGTCGATCACGCTGCCGTTGGAAGCGATGATCACCAGCGTCTTTTTGTCGGGCGGGCTCCCGCGCAACAGCAGCGCGCGTTCGCCATTGGCGTAGCGGCATTGCACATAGCGGGCATCGGGGTCGAAATGACCGCCATAGACGGCCTGAACCAGCGCGAGGATGGGTAACGGGTTCATTCGGGATTGCGCATCCAGTGCGCGATCGCGCGGCGGCCCTGCGCCTCGAGCGCGTCGGCGGCGGCGAGGCGCGCGGACTCGGGCTTGTTCTGGCCGAGCTTGCGCGTGCCGCGCCATGCCTGCACCTCGAGCCGGAAGCCGATGATCGCGCCGAGCATCTTCTCGACCTTGGCCGGGTCGGTCTTGGCGCGGGTCCATTCGGGCTTGGGCGCGAGCCGGCGCTCCTGCTCGTGGCTGAGCGCGTCGACCTGCGCGACGAGCGCGTCGCGTTCCATCCGCACCATCCGGCCTTCGAGCTCGACCGCGACGTAATTCCACGTCGGCACTTCGTCGGGGCCCATGCCGTACCAGTCGGGGCTGACATAGGCGTCGGGGCCGTGCGCGGTGAACAGCGCGGTCGCCCCGTCGAGATGGCGCGCGATGCCGTTGCCGCGCGCGACGTGCAGCCCGAGCGTCGATTCGTCGAGCCACACCACGGGGATATGCGCGACGCGCGGGCCGTCGGGCGTCGCAGCGAACAGCGCGCCGAAGCCGAGCTGGCCGACAAAGGCGCGCATCGCCTCCCGGTCTTCCCAGCGGAACGTCGGATTGGGATGCATCTCAGTCCCTCTGGCCGCGGCCGCGCCGCTCACCCCGCCGTTCCTTGCGCACGCTCTTGGCGTGCGCGCGCGCCTGCGACTTTTTCTGCTCGCGAGTCATCGGGGGGCGATCGTCGAGTGCGTCGGTGTTGCCGAGCGCCAAGTCGAAGCCGAGCGTGTGCATCGATTCGGAAAAATGCTTCGGCAGCTCGGCGGTGACGTCGATCTTGCCGCCATCGGGATGATCGATGCGGATGCGCCGGGCGTGGAGGTGCATCTTGCGCGAGATCCCGCCGGTCAGGAACGCTTCCTGCAGGCCATATTTGCCGTCGCCGACGATCGGATGGCCGATCGCCGCCATATGGACGCGCAGCTGGTGGGTGCGCCCGGTGAGGGGCTGGAGCTCGACCCAGGCGGTGCGGTTGCCGGCCTGCTCGATCACCCGGTATCGCGTGCGGCTCGGCGAGCCCTCCTTCATGTCGACCTGCATCTTCTCGCCGCCGGTCCCCGGCTGCTTGCCGATCGGCAACTCGATCAGCCCGTCCTCGATCTCGGGCACGCCCATGACGAGCGCCCAATAGAGCTTGCGCGCGCTGCGCCCCGAGAAATGCTTCGCGAAATAGGCCGCGGCACGCGCGGTGCGCGCAAGCAGCAGCGCGCCCGACGTGTCCTTGTCGAGCCGGTGGACCAGCTTGGGGCGCGCTTCGGCCTCGAACTGGAGCGCGTCGAGCAGCCCGTCGACGTGCTCGTGCGTCTTGGTGCCGCCCTGCGTCGCGAGGCCGGGCGGCTTGTTGATCACGATCGCCTGCGCGTCCTTGTGGATCACCAGCTCCTGCGCGAACGCGATCTGGTCCTCGCTCAGCTTCGGCCGGACGATCCTGGGCTTGGCCGCGCCCGGCTTCACCGGCTCGGCCGGGGGCACGCGGATCACCTGGCCCGTAGCGACGCGGTCGCCCGGATCGGCGCGTGCGCCGTCGACGCGCAGCTGGCCGGTGCGCGCCCAGCGCGAGACGATGTTGAAGCTGGTGTCGGGCAGATGCCGCTTGAACCAGCGATCGAGCCGGATGCCGTCGTCATCGGCGCCGACGGTGAACTGACGGACGTCGCTGCCGCTCATGCCACGGCCCTCGCAACGTTCAGCCCCAGCGCCAGCGCGACCACCGCGCCGACCACCGAGGCGAGGACATAGCCGAGCGCGATCGCCCAGTCGCCGCGCTCGAGCATCAGCATGACGTCGAGCGAGAAGGCCGAGAAGGTGGTGAAGCCGCCGAGCACGCCGACGCCGAGCAGCAGCCGCCACGGCTCGCCCTGTTCACCGAAGCGCAGGAGCCCGCCGGCGAGCAGGCCCATCAGCAGTCCGCCGATCAGGTTCACGGCGAGCGTGCCCCAGGGGAAGTTCGGGCCGAGCAGGGCGAGCGTCGCCCTTCCGACGAGATGCCGGCCGCCGGCGCCGAACGCACCGCCGAGCATGACGAGAAGAAGATTGGGCATGGAGCGCCGGTAGCGCGGATTCGGAGCGAGGGGAACCGTGGAGGCGTTCGAGCTCTCAGTGCCAGCCGCTCAAGGACGTCAATGCGCGGTACAACAGGGCGGGGATCGCCGCGAAGGAGATCGCCCACGACCAGGCCGACCAGGCGTCCGCCTTGCCCTGGATCGCGCGCACCGTCCCCGAAACGACATTGTACAACGCCGGCCCCGCGAACAGCGCGATGAACACGAACCCGAAAAGCTCCGCCGGAAAGCGCAGGGCGGCGAGCAGCAACCCGAGCGGCGCGGCGGCGAGCAGCACCAGAACGGTCCCGACGGGGGTTGCCGCGAGCGAGATCGCGCCGATCCAGAACAGGCACAGCAACAGGAAGACGAAGAGGCGCATGATGCGCGTCAGATGCCGTTGTTGGCGATCAGGTCGATATCGGTACCGCCGTCGCGGCGCGCGGTGAGGAACAGCACATAGGCGCCGTCGTCGCGGTTGCGGGTGCCGCCGAGGATGTGCTGCGCGCCGTCGCGCTGATGCTCGGCGCTGTACCCGGCGCGCACCGCCCTGGTGTAATACCAGTCGAGCAGCGCATCGAGCGGCTGCGCGGCCGAGAAGCTCACCACGCGCAGCGCGCATTTGCCGCTCTCTGCGCCTGCCGCCTCGTTGACCCGCGCCTGCGGATAGAGCGGCAGGTCGGCGGGCAGCCGCTGCGCCCAGCGCGCCGAATATTGCAGCGCCCCGGCGCAGCCCTTGATCCGCGCATTGGGCTGGCGCGCGGCGATCCCGCCGAGCGTCACGGCGTCGCGCGCCACCGCGCATTGCGGGCAATCCTTGCCGCTGGTCGGCGCAGGCGCCTTCAACAGGCCCGTGGTGTCGACCTTGGCGCCATTGGTGGCGACGGCGTCATCGGGGATGCCGCCCGAACCCGGCTGGGCGGGCGGGCGGATCGCGTCGCCATTGGCCTGACGGCCGAGCTGCGGATCGACCATGATCTCGTCCTGCAGCGCCCCGGTCACCGCCGGATCGGCGGCGTTGCCGAGCTCGGCGTCGCTCATCACGTTGTTGCCGGTGTCCGCGCCGCCGCAGCCGGCGAGCGCCAGCGGCAGGAAGACGAACAGAATGAAACCGATGGTGCGGACCATTGCCCGAGACGCTCCTATGGACGTTCCGGTCATGCCCGAGCAAGGTTAAGGAAGCCTTGGGAAAGCTGCACCATGCGTTTTAGCTTGCCAACACACCTGGCGACCCCCATCTCTGCGTCATGCTGAACCTGGTCTCGATCCTGATCGGCCTGATCGCGGTGCCTTTCGCGCTGGTCGGCGTGATTCCGTTTCCGTTGGTTCCGATGCTCAACTGGGTGGCGTTTCCGATCGCGCTGTTCGGAGCGGTGATCGGCATGCTGTCGGGCAGCAACACCGGGCGGAACCTCAATTTCCTCGTCCTGCTGGTCAGCGGCGTCAGGCTCTTCCTCACCGGCGGGCTGATCTAGGCCGGCTGCCCGCCGCGCGGGCTGATCGCCCATGCGAAAAGGCCCGACGCCGAAGCGCCGGGCCCCTCTCGCCTGCGTGGCAGAGATCTTAGCGGCAGCGCACGTTGCCGCGATCGACCGACGAACCGATCGCCGCGCCGGCTGCTGCGCCGAGCAGCGTGCCGAGGGTGGCGTTGCGGCCATTCGACAGCGCGTTGCCGAACAGGCCACCGGCGACGCCACCGACGATCAGGCCGGTCGTGCCGTCGTTGCGACGGCAATAATAGCGGCCGTCATTGCCGCGATAGACGCGGTCGTTGCGGCTCAGGCGGCGCTCGCGATAATAGCGGCCGTCGCGATAATATTGATCGGCATAATAGCTGCGCTCGCCCGGGGGCAGGCGGTTATAGTCGTAGTTGCGATAGCGGCGCCAGTCGCGACGCCATTCGCGATTGTCCTGACGCTGGGCGTTGGCGATGTCGCGGCGGCAATCGCGCAGCTCGCGGCGATATTCGCGGCGACTGTCGGAATTGCGCAGGTCGTGTCGGCAATCGGCACGCGCCTCGCGGGTATTGCTATTGTAGCTCTGGGCGGCGGCGGGCATTGCCGAGAAGGCGATGACGGCAGCGGCCGTGGCGAACATGATCCGCATGGGACAGCTCCTGATTGTTGCGGGTGCAGTCAGAACGTCGCACTCCCCTAGGGGTTGCGTGAACCTAAAACTACAAGCCGTTCATCTTGCTGGAAAAGCGCTTTCCCGCTTCAGATCCGTCGATCGCCCGGATAGGCGAAGAGCAAATCGCTGCCCGCCTCGGCATGGAGTTCGCCGGTGCCCTCCAGCGTCACGCATTCGCCGGCATGGAACGCCACGCCGTCGACCACGCCTTCGCCCGCCAGCGGGATCAGCCAGCCGGTCACGCCATCGGGCAGCGTGAAGGCCCGGCGTCCGCCTTCCCAGCGCTCGAGCACGAATTTGGGGCCTTCGACGAGGATCGTGCGGTCGTCGGCCACCTTGCCGGGCATCGGATGCGGCACATAGGGCACCGGGTCGGACACCGCGACGCCGTCGTCGAGATGCAGCTCGCGCGGCCGGCCATAATCATAGAGCCGATAGGTGGTCTCGCTGTTCTGCTGGACCTCGACCAGCGTGATGCCGGCGCCGATCGCGTGCACCGTGCCCGACGCCGAATAATAGAAATCGCCCGCCTTCACCGGCTTCCAGTCGAGCAGTTCCTCGATCGATCCGTCGAGCGCCGCGGCGCGCAGCGTCTCGCGATCCACCGGGCGCCTGGTGCCCAGCGCGATCGTCGAATCGGGCTCGGCGGCAAGGATCACCCAGCATTCGTCCTTGCCGCGCGGCAGGCCCTTGGCCTGGGCCTGGGCGTCGTCGGGATGGACCTGCACCGACAATTTCTCGCTGGTGAACAGATATTTGATCAGCAGGTCGGGCGCGGCGTTGCCCGGCGTCTGAAACCAGATCTCGCCCACCGGCTCCTGATCGGGCGCGGGATCGGCAAAGCCGGGCCACAGGCTGTGGCGTCCCCAGGGTTTTTCGACCCGGTGCGTGGCGAGAAGCGTCGCAGTCACTCAATTCCCTCCCGATGCGGATGCGCGAGACCTGCGCAACGCGCGCGCGTGCACAAAAGGTCCCGTACGGACGCGCCGCTAATGGTCGGGTTCGGCGCCGGACACAATCGCGCCGCGAAAAGGATTGTTTGACGCCACTACGCTCGGCTAAGACCCCCGTCCATGCGTACTCCCTTTGCTCGCGCGCTCGCGCTCGCCCTTGTTCCGGTGCTCGCCTTCTCGGTCGCAGGCTGCGCCAAGCGTGGCGCGAAAACCGACCTGCCTTATGTCGCGCGCGACGTCGGCACGCTCTATTCGGCGGCCCGGCAGCGACTCGACCAGCATCAGTACAAGCTCGCCGCCGCGCTGTTCGACGAGGTCGAGCGCCAGCATCCCTATTCGGTCTGGGCGCGCCGCGCACAGCTGATGGGCGCGTTCAGCTATTATCTGAACCAGGATTATTCGGAGGCAATCGCCTCGGCGCAGCGCTTCCTCGCGGTGCACCCGGGCAATCGCGACGCGCCCTATGCCTATTATCTGATCGGCCTCAGCTATTACGAGCAGATCGCCGACGTCACCCGCGATCAGAAGATCACTCAGCAGGCGCTCGATTCGCTCGGCGAGCTGACCCGCCGCTATCCCAACACCCGCTACGCCGCCGATGCGCGCCTCAAGATCGATCTCGTCCGCGATCACCTCGCCGGCAAGGAGATGGAGATCGGCCGCTTCTACGAAGGGCGCGGCCAGTGGCTCGCGGCGATGAACCGCTTCCGCAACGTCGTCGACAACTATCAGATGACCACGCACGTGCCCGAGGCGCTGCTGCGCCTCACCGAGAGCTATCTCGCGCTCGGCGTTCCCGGCGAGGCGCAGAAGGCCGCGGCGGTGCTCGGCGCCAATTATCCGGGCACCGACTGGTACAAGCGCGCCTATGATCTGATGCAGAAGAATCAGGACAAGCTCGCCAAGGCGCAGACCCCCGCCGCGAGCTGATGCTCGCGCCGGCTTCCGTTCCTCGTCCGTTCCTGCAATAGGGAAGGCGCATGCTGACGGCGCTTTCCATCCGCGATGTGGTGCTGATCGAGGCGCTCGACCTCGAATTCGGCACGGGCCTCGGCGTGCTGACCGGCGAGACCGGGGCGGGCAAGTCGATCCTGCTCGATGCGCTCGGGCTCGCGCTCGGCGCGCGCGGCGAGAGCGGGCTGGTGCGGCAGGGAGCGGCGCAGGCGGTGGTCACCGCCAGCTTCGAGACGCCGTCGCCCGATGGCGCGATCGCCAGCCTGATGGCGCAGAACGGGCTCGACCTTGAGCCCGGCGAGCCCTTGCTCGTCCGCCGCATCGTCAAGTCCGACGGTGGCAGCCGCGCCTTTGTCAACGACCAGCCGGCCTCGGCGGGGCTGCTTCGCGAGCTCGCGCCGCATCTCGTCGAGATCCACGGCCAGCACGATGATCGCGGGCTGCTCAATCCGCGCGGCCACCGCGCGCTGCTCGATAGCTTCGGGCGGCTCGATGCCGGGCCCGTCGCCGTGGCGCACCGCGCGTGGCGTCAGGCCGAGGATGCGCTCGCCGTCGCCCGCGCCGAGCAGGACGTCGCCGAGCGCGATCGCGAATGGCTGGAGCACGCCGTCGCCGAGCTCCGCGCGCTCGCACCCGAAGCCGGGGAGGAGGAGCGCCTCGCCGAACGGCGCGCGACGATGCAGCGTGGCGAGAAGGTCGCCGGCGAGCTCCAGTCGGTGGCGCAGCTGCTCGAAGGCTCGGAAGGCGGGCTCAGCCAGCTGCGCCAGGCCGCGCGCGTGCTCGAACGCATCGCCGACAGCCATGAAGCGCTCGCCGAGGCGCTGGCGGCGATCGATCGCGCGATCACCGAAGGCGCCGAGGCGCAGGACCGGATCGATTCGGCGGCCGACGCGCTCGCCTTCGATCCCGCCGCGCTCGAAGCCGACGAGGCGCGGCTGTTCGAGCTGCGCGGCGTCGCGCGCAAGCACCGCATCCAGCCCGACGAATTGTCCGCGCTGCTCGACGAGCTCGCCGGCCGGCTCGAACGCGTCGAGAGCGGCGGTGCCGGGATCGCCCGGCTCGCGCTCGCGGTCGAGGAGACTCATCGCCACTATCGCGAGGCGGCGCGTGCCCTGTCGGCGGCGCGGACCGAGGCGGCGGCGCGACTCGACGCCGTGGTCGAGACCGAGCTCAAGCCGCTCAAGCTCGACGCCGCGCGCTTCCGCACCGTGGTCGAGCCGCTCGATGCGGGCCAATGGTCGGTCTCAGGGATGGACCGGGTCGAGTTCGCGGTCTCGACCAACCCGGGCGCACCGTTCGCGCCGCTGATCAAGATCGCCAGCGGCGGCGAGCTCTCGCGCTTCATCCTCGCGCTCAAGGTCGCGCTTGCCGAGGAAGGCGGCGCGCGCACATTGATCTTCGACGAGATCGATCGCGGCGTCGGCGGCGCGGTGGCGAGCGCGATCGGTGAGCGGCTCGCCCGCCTGTCGTCAAGCGCGCAGGTGCTCGTCGTCACGCACAGCCCGCAGGTCGCCGCGCGCGGGGCCCAGCATCTGCTCATCGCCAAGAGCCATGACGGCATCGTCACGCGCACCGGCGTCACCCCGCTCGACGCCGGCCAGCGCCGCGAGGAGATCGCGCGGATGCTCTCGGGCGCCGAAATCACCCCCGAGGCACGCGCCCAGGCCGAGCGCCTGCTCGCCGCCTGAACGCCCGTTCAGGATCGTTTCGATCCTGCGACAAATCGCGACACAAAAGGACGAGCCGTGGGACACTCCCGCGACACGGGCGTTTCATAACGCCCTTCGACCGCAGCCGCGGTCCTGTTGCAAAAGGAGAGTAACATGAAGAAGTTCTCGCTCGTTCTTGCCGGCCTCGGCATTGCCGCCGCGGCTGTTCCGGCCAGCGCCTTCGCCGCGCCGGCGCCGCTCGCCGCCAGCTACCAGGCCGGCTGGCAGAACATCAACGCGCGTCAGGCGCGGCTCGAGGCCCGGATCAATCAGGGCATCCGCTCGGGTGCGCTCAGCCGCGCGGAAGCGACCCGGCTGCGGGCGCAGTTCCGCGACCTCAATCGTCTCGAGGCCCGCTATCGCGCCAGCCGTCCGGGTCTGACCCTCGCCGAGCGTCGCGACCTCGATCGCCGCTTCGATGCGCTCTCGGCGCGGATCCAGGTCGAGAAGCATGATCGCAACGGTCGCCGTGGCCGATAAGCGTTCTCAATCCTAAGATGATGACGGGCTCCGCCAGCGATGGCGGGGCCCGTTGCCGGTGCGCCATGCCGCTGCTGCATTTGGCCCCAAAGAAAAATTAGGGCAGCAATTCAGACACATTTCCTGTATCAGGACCTCCATGTACGCTGCATCGCAACCCCAGACCGATTCCGCCACGCTCCTCGTCGTCGACGACGATCGCGATATTCGCCACCTGCTCGCCAACAGCCTCGGCGCGCGCGGGTTCAAGGTCGAGACCGCCGCAGACACGCGCGGCATGGACGAAGTGCTGTCGCGCACCGCGGTCGATTGCGTGATCCTCGACGTGATGATGCCCGGCGAGGACGGTCTTTCCGCCTGCCGCCGACTCGCGCGTAGCGACGGGCCCGAAGTCATCCTGCTCAGCGCGCTCGGCGAGGAGCAGGATCGGATCCTCGGACTCGAGGTCGGCGCCAGCCATTATCTGCCCAAGCCATGCAGCCCGCGCGAGATCCTCGCCACGGTGCGCGCCGCGCTGCGCAAGCGCGGCAGCCATGTCGCGCCCGCGAGCGAGGTCTACGCGTTCGACGGATGGCGCATCGATCTCGGCAGCCACGAGCTGTTCGATCCCGAGGGCGTGCTGGTCGGGCTCACCGATGGCGAGTTCGCGGTGCTGCGCGTGTTCATCGAGCGTCCGCGGCGCGTGCTCTCGCGCGAGGCGCTGCTCCAGGCCGCCCGCGGCCCCGACAGCGACGCCTATGATCGCGCGATCGACGTCCAGGTCAGCCGTCTGCGTCGCAAGCTGCGCGCCGGCGGCGACGAGATCATCCGCACCGTGCGCAACGAAGGCTATCTGTTCGTGCCCCGAGTCGTTCGCGCATGAAGGCAATCAGGGGCGCGGCGCGTTCGCCGCTGTTCCTGCGCATCTTCCTGCTCATGCTGGTCTGCGTCGCGGTGGTCCAGCTGATGAACCTCACGCTGCTCGTCGCGGTCCAGACGCCCTCGGCCAAGCTCTACACCATCGGCCAGATCGCCCATGCGATGGAGCAGGGCCGCGATCCCATGGGCGATCTCGCGGTCGAGCGAGTCGCGGCGGTGCGCCCGGCCGGGTGGAATCCGCGCGGGGAGCGGATCGAGGCGGCGCTCGCCACCGCGCTCGGCACCTCGGCCGATGCGGTGCGGGTCAGCTTTCCGCCGCCCTTCCTCCAGCGCGAGCGCGTCTTCCAGCGCTCGGCGGTGCCGCGGCCGCCGGCGATCACGCCGGCGGTGGCGCGCGACGTCATCGTCATCGGCGATTTCTCGGCGGCGTGGCGCCAGCCCGATGGGCGATGGCTGCGCGTCGAGCCGATTGCCGGGTTCGAGCCTTGGCGCTGGTTCGTGCTGCTCTGGCTGATCATCTCGGCGATCGCGGTGGCGCCCTTCGCCTGGGCGCTGGCGCATCGCTTCGCCAAGCCGATCCGCGCCTTCGCCGGCGCCGCCGAGCGGCTCGGCCGCGATCCGCGCGCGCCGCCGCTCGAGCTCGAGGGGCCGGCCGAGATCGCCGAGGCGGCGGCCGCGTTCAACACGATGCAGGCCCGGCTCAATCGCTATGTCGATGATCGCACCACGGTGATCAGCGCCGTCGCGCATGATCTGCGCACGCCGCTGATGCGGCTGGCGCTGCGGCTCGAGGCGGCCCCCGATTCGCTCCGCCAGGCATGCGAAGGCGATATCCGCGACATGCAGGGGCTGGTCTCGACCGCGCTCGCCTATGTCCGCGAGACCAACCAGAAGCCGGTGCGGCGGCCGCTCGACCTGCGCTCGCTCACCGAGACGGTGGTCGACGATCTCGCCGATCGCGGCGAGGCGGTGACCTTCGCGCCGGGCGATCCGGTGGTGTTCGACGGCAATCCCGCGGCGATCAAGGCGCTCGTCACCAATCTGATCACCAACGCCGTCAAATATGCCGGCAGCGCCGATCTGTCGCTCGAGCGGATCGACGGGCACGCGGTGCTCGAGGTGCGCGACCGTGGCCCCGGGATCCCGCCCGAGGACCTCGAGCATGTCTTCGAGCCCTTTTTCCGCGGCGAACGCTCGCGCAATCGCGATACCGGGGGCGTCGGGCTCGGGCTGCCGAGCGCCCGCGCGGTGGCGCGCGCGCATGGCGGCGATGTCGAGCTCGCCAATCGTGCCGGCGGCGGGCTGGTCGCGACGGTGAGCCTGCCGGTCTAGGGTCCGTACTCGCTACCCGCAATGATCCCGGCCGTTGTGGCTAGCGAGTACGGACCCTGGCGCGCCGATGCCGCGGCGATCGCGGCGTGGATGGCATTCTGCATCGGCTTGGGCTGGAGCGCCGCGTCATAGGGGCAGGCGCGGCGCAGCTGGCCGTCGGCGCGCGGCTCGAAGCTCTGCAGCCAGCTATATTTGTCGCTCATCCCCCAGACGAGCACGTCGCGGAGCTGCGGATAGCCCAGCATCAGGTCGAGATAGCCGCGCGCATACTCGGCCACGGCCTGGTCGCGCGTCGCGACGTCCGCCGGCAGGCCGGTGTCGCGCACGTCGAGCTCGCTGATCACCAATTTGTAGCCGAGACCGGTCACCTCATCGAGGAACGCGCGCCATGCCGGGCTCTGGTTCGCCACCAGCGTCGCGATCGGAGTGGCCGAATAGATGCCGATATGGCTCTGGATGCCGAGCGCGTCGACCGGCACGCCGCGGTCGCGAAACCCGCGCAGCAGCGCGAGCACGCCCGCGCGGTGCGTCGCGCCGCCCTCCCAGCCCATATAGTCGTTGTAGACGAGCTGCGCGCCCGGCGCCTCGGCGCGCGCGGTGCGGAAAGCGAGGTCGAGCGTCGCCTGCGCACCGCCCAGCGCCTGGCTGAGCGCGGTCTCGTAGAGAGCGCCGCTCGCCGGATCGACGGCCTCGTTGACCACGTCGTAGCTCGTGATCCGCGCGCCATAGCGGCGGCACACCGTCTGGATATGCTCGGTCAGGATGCGCGTCGCCTCGGCGGTGCCGGCGCCATAGTCGTGGCTCTCGGCCCAGCCGGGCATCCAGCGCCGCTGGTGCCAGAGCAGAGTGTGCCCGCGCATCGCCATGCCCTTGGCCTCGGCATAGGCGAGGATCGCGTCGAACCGGGTGAAGTCGAAGCGCGCCGCGTCCGGCCGGATCGACTGCCATTTGAGCTCGTTCTCGGGAACGAGGATCGCGCAATCGTGCTCGAGCAGCGCGGCATAGGCCGGATTGGCGAACGATCCCGCATCGGCGCCCGCCGCCGCCCACGCCACCGCCGATCCGAAGCGGATGCCTTTGGTGGCGGCCGCGCCCCGGATGTCGGCGGCGCTCACCGGCGGCGGCGTTGGCGTAGGCGTGGGCGTGGGTGCCGGGCTCTGCGGCGGGGTCACGATCGAGCCGCCACCGTCGCCACCCCCGCTGCATGCGCCGGTGGCGAGCGCCAGCATCAGGCCCAGGCTCTCGCGGCGGCTGAGACGGTCTGCCAAACTTCCTCTCCCGATATACGACTACGAGAGTCTTTCGCCCCCCTCGACCGGCATGATAGCGCTAACGCCTGCGCGGCGGCAGGGCGATTCCCACACGAGACGTGGGCGAACGATCGGGCTAGCCTTGCGTGAGAGGAGAGGATGATGGGGAACAGGCAAAGCCGCCGCGAGGTGCTGACCGGTTCGGGCGTCGCGCTGCTGGCGGCGACGCTGCCGGCGTGTGGCTGGGCGCAGGAGCCGCCGAAGCGCAAGCTCGGCTATGCGATCGTCGGGCTCGGCAGTTACGCGACACGCCAGATCATGCCGCGGCTCAAGGATTGCGAGTTCGCGAAGCTCGCCGCTTTGGTCAGCGGCACGCCCGAGAAGCTCGAGCGCTACGGCGCCGAATATGGCATCCCGAAAACCCATCGCTACAGCTACGCCAATTACGACAGCATCCGCGACAATCCCGATATCGACCTCGTCTATGTCGTGCTGCCCAATTCGATGCATGCCGAATATTCGATCCGCGCCAGCCAGGCGGGCAAGCATGTGCTGTGCGAGAAGCCGATGGCCGTCTCCGCGGCCGAATGCGAGGTGATGATCGCCGCGGCGAAAAAGGCCGGCAAGAAGCTGATGATCGGCTATCGCTGCCATTTCGAGCCGTACAATCTGCGCGGCATCGAGCTGGTGAAGAGCGGCTTTGTCGGCCGCCCCCGAGTGATCACTTCCGAACACGGCTTCAATGCCCAGCCCAATCAGTGGCGGCTCGATCGCCCGCTGTCGGGCGGCGGCTCGATGATGGACATCGGTATCTACAGCCTCAATGCCGCGCGCTATCTCGCGGGCGAAGAGCCGATCGAAGTCAGCGCGATGGAATCGACCGACCGCAAGGATCCGCGCTTCCGCAATGTCGAGGACCAGATCGACTGGCAGATGCGCTTCCCGTCCGGCGCGCTGGCCAGCTGCGTGTCGAGCTACAGCTCGAATCACAATGCCTGGCGGGTGGTCGGCACCGATGGCTGGGTCGGGATGGAGCCCGCCACCGGCTATGACGGCCATCAGATGTGGACGCGCAAGGGCGGCAAGACCGAGCAGGTCACGCTGCCGGCTCCGCCCAAAAACCAGTTCGTGGCGCAGCTCGATCACCTCGCGGAATGCGCCATGAACGGCCGCGAGCCGATCGTCTCGGGCGAGGAGGGCTTGCGCGACATGCGGCTGATCGAGGCGATTTATCGCTCCGCGCGCGAAGGCAAGGCAGTGCGGATGACCGCCGCGTGATGGTCGAACCCTGGCACACGCTGGCGATCGTCGCCGCGAGCATCGCCGCCGTCATCGTCCTCGTGCTCCGCTTCAAGCTGCAGCCCTTTCTCGTGCTGCTCTTGGTCGCTCTGGTCACGGGTCTCGCCTTTGGCGGTGAGCCCCAGTCGGTGATCGCCGCGATCCGCAAGGGCACCGGCGAGGCGCTCGGCTTCGTCGCGGTGGTGATCGGCCTCGGCGCGGTGCTCGGCGGGCTGCTCGAGGCAAGCGGCGGCGTCAATGCGATCGCGCACCGCCTGCTCGACTGGTTCGGCGAGAAGCGCGTCCCCTGGGCGCTCACCGCAGTCGGTATCGTCGTCGGCGTGCCGCTGTTCTTCGACGTCGCCTTCATCATCCTCGCACCCTTGCTCGCCACCCTGGCGATCCGCGCCGAGCGTCGCGTGACCTATTTCGCGCTGCCGTTGCTCGCGGGTCTGATGACGATGCACGCGCTGCTCCCGCCGCATCCGGGGCCGGTCGCGGTCGCCGAGCTGATCCACACCGATTACGGGCTGCTCGCCTTTTACGGGCTGATCTGCGGCATTCCTTCGGCGCTGCTCGCCGGGCCGATCTTCGCCAAGGCCTTCCACGGCGCACCCGGCTTCGGCGATCAGGCGCCGCCGCCGATGCTCGACGAAGGCGCGCCGCAGACGAGGCCGATCGGCTTCCTTCCCGCCTTGCTCGCGATGCTCTTCCCGCTCGCGCTGATCCTGATCGCCGCGGTGGCGGGGCAGGCGATGGCGGCGGGGCCGGCGAAGACCTTCCTGCTCTTCCTCGGCCACCCCTTCACCGCGCTGATGCTCGCTGCCTTGTCGGTCACCTTCTGGCTGCGGGTGCGCGAAGGCGCGTCCTGGCCGGTGTTGTCGAGCATCATGACCCGCGCGCTCGAACCCGCCGGCCTGATGGTGCTGATCATCGGCGCGGGCGCGGCCTATAAGGAAGTGCTCATCGAATCGGGCGCGGGCCAGCAGATCACCGCTTTGGTCACCGCCGCGCAGGTCTCGGTGCCGGTCTTCGCCTTCCTGCTCGCCGCGTTCGTCCGCATCGCACAGGGTTCGGCCACCGTCGCGATGGTCACCGCCGCGGGGCTTGCCGGGCCGCTGATCACCGCGGCGGGGCTCAGCCCCAGCCGGATCGCATTGGTCACCATCGCGATCGGCGGCGGCGCGACGATCGCATCCCATGTCAACGACACCGGCTTCTGGCTGGTGAAGCAATATCTCGGCCTCACCGAAGCCCAGACCTTTCGCAGCTGGACGATCGGCGCCACCATTGCCGGCCTCACCAGCTTCGGCATAGCACTGTTGATCTGGCCGTTCGTATAGGGAGCAGCATGACTCACGCGATCACCCGCCGCGCCGCGCTCGCCGGCATGGCAGCCCTTCCCCTCGTTCCCACGCTCGCCCGGGCCGAGACCGTCGGCGGCATCACCCGCTTCGATCCCGCGCTCGACGCGGTAGTCGACGTCGGCACGCCGATCGAGGTGCTCGGCACCGGCTTCAAATGGGCCGAAGGCCCGGTCTGGGTGAAGAAGGGCGGCTTCCTGCTCTTCTCCGACGTCCCCGCCAACATCGCCCATCGCTGGAAGCAGGGCGCGCCGATCGCGCCGTTCCTCGATCCGTCGGGGCTGGTCGGGCCGATCCCGGCCGGGATTCGCGAGGCGGGATCGAACGGCATGGCGGTCGACGCCGCCGGCCGGCTGATCATCGCCGATTCGGGCACCCGCGCGATCACCGCGGTCGATCTCGCGACGCGGCGGCGGACGATCCTCGCCGATCGCTATCAGGGCAAGCGCTTCAACAGCTGCAACGACGTGGTCGTCGGCAAGGGTGGGGCGCTCTATTTCACCGATCCGCCTTATGGCCTCGCCGAGGGCGACGCCTCGCCGCTCAAGGAGCTTCCTTTCAACGGCGTGTTCCTGCGCACCGCCGACGGCACGATCCGGGTGATCGACGATACGCTCAAGCGCCCCAACGGCATCGGCCTCTGCCCGAAAAAGACCACGCTCTACGTCGCGATGTCGGACGAGGCACGGCCGCACATCCTCGCCTATCCGCTCGACGACGCCGGCATGCCGCGCGCCAAGCCCACGGTCTTCCACGATTTCAGCGAGCCCCTGTCGCGCAAGCTCCCCGGCCTCCCCGATGGGCTCAAGGTCGACAAGGCCGGCCGCCTCTTCGCCAGCGGCCCGGGCGGCATCTACGTCCTCTCGCCCGAAGGCAAGGCGCTCGGCCTGATCGCCACCGGCAAGGCGGCCGCCAATTGCGCGTTCGGCGAGGACGGCAAGACGCTGTTCGTCACCTCGAGCGACATGCTCGTCCGCGTCCGGCTGAAGACCCCGGGCTGGTAATTTTCCAAATCCTCCCTCGCGAAGCGGGGGAGGTGGCGCCGAAGGCGACGGAGGGGGCCTCTCCACGAGCGACCCGCGTGCGGAAATGCCCCCTCCGTCACGCTGCGCATGCCACCTCCCCCGCTGACGCGAGGGAGGAGCTTTCATTGGCATCGCGCCGCCCCTAGATCGGGTCCATGTCCGAACCCGAGGCCATTCCCGCGGCGACCGTGATCGTGATGCGCGAGGCCGCCGATGGCCCGCCCGAATTGCTGATGGTCGAGCGCGCGCGGGCGATGTCGTTCGCGGGCGGCGCGTTGGTCTTTCCCGGCGGCCGGGTCGATCCCGGCGATCATGCGCTGGCGGCGACGCTGCAAGGCGATCCCGAGGATCTCGCCGCGCGGATCGCCGCGGTGCGCGAGACGCTCGAAGAGGCGGGGGTGGCGGTCGGCGTGACGCTGCCCGCCGATGCGATCCCGGACCTCCGCGCCAGGCTCTATGCCGGTGAGGCGATGGCCGCGCTGCTCGACGAAGCGGGCGGCGCGCTGGCGCTGGAAGCGCTGCACCCCTTCGCACGCTGGCTGCCCGCCGGTGTGCATCACAAGGTGTTCGACACGCGCTTCTATCTCGCTCGCGCGCCGCACGATGCCGAGCCGGTGGTCGACGGCAACGAGAATGTCCGGGTGTTCTGGGCCTCGGCGCGCGCGGTGCTCGATTCGGCCGATCGCGGCGAGGTGACGATCATCTTCCCGACCCGCCGCAACCTCGAGCGGCTCGCCTTGTTCGCCGGCTTCGCCGATGCCGTGTCCGACGCCCGCGCGCATCCGGTGCGCACGATCACGCCGTGGATCGAGACGCGCGACGACGGCCAGCATCTCTGCATCCCCGACGATCTTGGCTATCCGGTCACTTCGGAGCCGCTCGCGCGGGCGATCCGCGCATGAGAACGCTCCGCCAGGCGCTCCTCGCCATCATCGTCTTCGCAGTGCTGCTGCTGATCTTCTTCGTGATCTACGCAGCGGTGCGCAATCGGCCGCAGGACCTGCCCTGGACCCGGCTCGATCTCGGCCAGCCGATCGGCGCCTTCACCGGGCGCAAGCTCGCCGGGCTCACCGACAATTTCGCCGAATGCCGCGCGCTGCTCCAGCAGGCCGGGGTGCGCTACACGATGCTGCCGACGGTCAAATCGGGCGAGAAATGCGGCTATGCCGACGGGCTGCGCTTCGCCCCCGGCGGCACCCAGCAGATCGAGTTCAGCCCCGGCCGGCTCGGCGTGTCGTGCCCGGTCGCGGCGGGGCTGGCGATGTGGGAGTGGAACATCCTCCAGCCCGCCGCGCAGAAACATTTCGGCGCCAGGGTCGAGCGGATCGAGCATCTCGGCAGCTATTCGTGCCGCCGCCTCTACGGCCGCAGCGCCGGCGACTGGAGCGAGCACGCCACCGCCGACGCGATCGACGTGGCCGGCTTCCGGCTGTCGGACGGGACGCACGTCACGGTGCTGGGCGATTGGGCGGGCGGGGGGCCGAAAGCGGCGTTCCTGCGCGAGGTGCGCACCGGGGCGTGCAAGCTGTTCTCGACGGTGCTGTCGCCCGATTACAACGCGGCGCACCGCGATCATCTGCACCTCGATCAGGCCGGGCGCGGGGAGATGGGGTGGCGGGCCTGCCGGTGAGACAGGCCCGCGCGAAGCTCAGTGCGGCAGCGCCGCGGCGTCGACCTTTTCCACCCATTGCGGGAAGAAGGCCGGCTGGCGGGCCGACCAGCCCGAGGCGGTCGCCGCCGCTTCGCTGATCGACTGGAGCAGCTTGCGCCGCAGATCGGGATGCAGATGCGGCAGCGCCGCCGCCGCGCAGAAGGCGGCGGGCAGCCACGGCCGCACCTCGGCGCCGATCAGCCGCTCGTAGAGGAAGCGATAGGCCGAGAAGCTGGTCAGCCGGCCCTGGCCGAGATCGAACGCCGAGACGGTGATCAGCGGCGCCATGAACGGCTCGATCGAATCGAAGTCGCTGTCGTCGGGCATCAGCGCGCGCAGCTCGGGGATGCGCTCGTACATGCGGGCCTGGGCGCGGATGCTCGCCGCCTCGACCACGTCGCGCGACCAGCGCTCGAGCGCGTCCTCGCGCTCCAGCCCGATGTCGAGCGCGCGGCGGACATAGCGCTGCGTCGATGCGCTGAACCCCGCGAATTCCTTCATCTCGGCCAGCGTCATCGCGCCCTCGGCCGGCTTCATTCTCGATGCCATCACCTTGACTCCCACCCCACTCAATCCCCGACGGAGATCATGCGGCAGAATGGTTAACGCGCCGCTTAATCAGCCGTTGGCTCCCGTTCATTATAGGAATCCAAAAGGTGTTGCGGCGCAACAATGCTGCGATGAATCGAATCTTCCCTTGTGGAAAACTTCAGCGCTGATGCGTCTGCGCAACAATGCAGGGCGCCCGCGGGTCCCAGCCCCCCGATTCAGCGCGGCCGGCTTCGGATTTTAACAAAGCGTAAACCTTTGGCGCGCCGCAAAAGCGCTGTTTTCCGAGCTTTTTGCCCTTGTTCCATCAACCCATCGGCTCGTCGCAACGGTTCGTCGGATCGACCGGTCGCAGGGCTGTACCCCCGTCCTATGTTGAGGTTAGCAACTCTCAACCGATTGATTCCTGACCGGGGGGTCCATGAAGTTTCGTGTATTCGCAGCGCGTTTCGCGCTGATGGCGGTCTGCGCCCTGATGACTGCGGTGCCCGCGCAAGCGAAGAGCGCCTATCTGCAGTGCGCGCCCTATGCCCGTCAGATCTCGGCGGTGAAGATCCATGGCGACGCCTGGACCTGGTGGAACCAGGCCGCCGGCCGCTATCAGCGCGGCGAGACCCCGAAGGTCGGCGCGGTGATGTCGTTCAAGAAGACCGCCCGCAACCCGTTCGGCCATGTCGCGATGGTCTCGCAGATCGTCAGCGATCGCGAGGTCCTGCTCACCCATGCCAATTGGTCGCGCCGCGGCGGCATCGAGCACGATGTCCGCGCGATCGACGTGTCGGCGGCGGGCGACTGGAGCGAGGTTCGCGTGTGGTTCGCCCCGATCGGCGGCCTCGGTACCTCGAGCTATCCGGTCAACGGCTTCATCTATGCCGATGGCGCGCCCGAGGAAGATATGCTCCCCGCGCTGCAGATCGCGAAGAAGACCGACAAGGTGCTGGTCGCCTCGCTCGATCTCGACCTCAGCGACCTGCGGGTGCAGCCGCTCGCCAACTAAGCCTCGACGCTAGGCCTTCGGCGTGAACTTCAGCGCCACGCCGTTCATGCAATAGCGCTTGCCGGTGGGCCGCGGCCCGTCGTCGAAGACATGGCCGAGATGACCGCCGCAACGCCGGCACAGCACTTCGGTGCGCGCCATCCCCAGCGAACGATCGCTCTTGGTCACCACCGCATCGGGCAGCGGCTGCCAGAAGCTCGGCCAGCCGGTACCGCTGTCGAACTTGGTCGACGACGCGAACAGCGGCAGCGCACATCCCGCGCAGGCGAAGGTTCCCGCGCGATGCTCGCGGTTGAGCGGGCTCGTCCCCGGAAACTCGGTCGCGCCCTGGCGCAATGTGCGATAGGCGGCCGGGTTCAACCGCTTCTTCCATTCGGCATCGCTCAGCGTGAACGGAAAGCGTTGCGCTGCCTCGGCCGGGGCGCCGCCACAGGCGGCGGTGACGGCGCTGAGCGCGGCGACGGTGAGGAGCGTGCGGCGATCGGTCTGCATCTCCGCTAGGTGGGGGGCGTGCCGCGCGCCTGCAATATCACGCGATCGCGGTCAGATGCTCATAGAGGATCACCAGGCCGATCGCGATCAGCACGGTGCCGCCGACGATCTCGACGGCGCGCCCCAGCCGCGCCCCGGCCATGCGCCCCACGCTGAGCCCGATCGTCGTCATCACGAAGGTAGCGAAGCCGATCGCTGCCGCGATCAACAGGATGTTCTCGCCGATCAGCGCGAGCGAGATCCCCACCGCGGCGGCATCGATGCTCGTCCCGATCGCGGTTGCGACGAGCGCCAGCCCGGCGCGCCATCCGATCGTCGCGATGCCGGGCGCGTCCTCTTCCTCCTCGCGGCGCAACGCTTCCCAGATCATCCGCCCGCCGACCACGCCGAGCAGGAGGAAGGCGATCCAGTGATCCACTGCGCCGACGAAGCTCGACGTCACCAGCCCGACGGCAAAGCCCAGCAATGGCGTGATCGCCTCGACCACGCCGAATACCAGGGCGCCCTTCACTGCGCCGGCGAAATTGGGTCGCGTCGCGGCGCCGCGCGCGATCGACGCGGCAAAGGCGTCCGCGGACATGCTGAGCGAAAGGGCGACGATACCGAAAGGAGACATTGCGAACCTTCACCGGGCGAGCGACAGCGTCATCGATCCCGGCCGGTTGCGGGTTCGATGCACGCTGGTCTCGCAAGGCGAACTAGGTCGCTGATCGCGCCATGCGCCGGGGCGCAAGTGTGTTGACGCGATCTCGGCCTCAGGGCCGAAAGCTACTCCCCAACAAGGGCGCGTCTAGCATCCGTGAGTTTTCCCGCAAGCGCGAAAGGCGCTCAATAGAGGCTGAGCTCCACCGGCATCTTCTTGTAGCCATGGACGAAGCACGCCGCGACGCGCTCGGGCTCGCGCAGCACGTTCACCCGCAGCCGCCGCCTGGCCATTTCCTCGAGCAATATGCCGATCTGCAGCTCGGCCAGCCGCGCGCCGACGCAGCGATGGATGCCGTGCCCGAACGCCAGATGCCGCCGGGCATTCTCGCGATCGACGATGATCCTGTCGGCATCGGGGAAGATGCTCTCGTCGCGATTGGCCGAGAGATACCAGAGCGCCAGCTTGTCGCCCGCCCTGATCTGCTGGCCCTCCAGCTCGCTGTCCTGCGTCGCGGTCCGGCGCATGTGCGCGAGCGGCGTCTGCCAGCGGATGATCTCCTGCACGGCATTGGGGATCAGCCCGGGATCTGCCTCGAGCTTGGCGCGCTCGTCGGGGAATTGCTCGAGCCCCCAGGCATAGGCGCTCATCGAGTTGCGCGTGGTGTCGTTGCCGCCGACGATCAGCAGGATCAGATTCCCGAGGAACTCCATCTGGTCCATGTGGCTCATCGCGTCCGAATGGATCATCATCGAGATCAGGTCGGGGGTCGGCGCCTTGCCGATCTTGCCCTGCCACAGATTGCCGAAATAGGCGGCGCATTCGAACAGGATGTTGCGGCGCTCCTCCTTGCGCACCGGATCCTTGGCGATCTCGATGTCGCCCGCCCAGTCGGACCAATAGGTCAGCAGCCGCCGCTCCTCCCATGGGAAGTCGAACAGGATCGCGAGCATCTGCGTGGTCAGCTCGATCGAGACGGTGTCGACCCAGTCGAATTCCTTCCCCACCGGCAGCGAATCGAGGATCTCGGCGCTGCGGGCGCGGATATTGTCGTTCATCCGCACCATCTCGGAAGGGGTGAACGCCGGCGCCACCGTGCGCCGCTGGCCGGTATGCTTGGGCCGGTCCATCGCGATGAACATCGGCATCTTGATGTCGCCTTCCTTCAGGTCGGCGATGGTGATGCCCCCGGCTTCGGACGAATAGAGATCGGGCAGCGATTCGACCTGGACGATCGGCTTGTATGCCGAGACCGACCAATAGGGGCCGAACGCGCTGTTCTCGCAGCGATAGACCGGGGCCTTTTCACGCAGCTCGCGGAATGGCGCCTGCCACACATCGTCGCGATAGAGTTCGGGCCGGCTCACATCGAACGGATCGATGGTGCTTTCGGGAACCGGGTCGGTCGCCAGCGTCGCCATAGTGCCTCTCCTGCTTTGCGGAGAGGAGAACCCTAACTGACAGCTGTGTCAATAGCGTGACGTTCAGCCGGCCGCTCGGATGGGCGCTTGCTTCGCTTGGGACTGCCCGACTTGAGCACCCCGCGGCGGAACAGCCGCGCCGCCACCGTCACGGTGATCGCCACCCACAAGGCCTGCCAGGCGAGCGCCAGCGCATGCGGCCACAGCTCGGGCGCGTTCGCCGCGCGCGCGGCCATCGCCAGCGGCGAGCTGAATGGGAAGATTTCGGCGGCGAGCGTCAGCCAGCTGCCGGGATGGCCCGCCGCGAACGAGGCCCAGCCGAGCATCGCAAACTGGAAGATCGTGATCGGCAGCGACAGCATCTGGATCTCGCGCTGCGATCCCATTTGCGAGCCGAGCCCGAGATAGACGGCGCTCTGCAGCAGATAGGCCGTGGCGAAATAGAGGACGAACAGCGGCGCGAATGCCGGCCCCACCGCCGCGCTGAGCGATCCGATCGCGTTGCCCAGATCCCCGGAGACGAACTTGGGCAATTGCGCGAACAGCGTGCCCCAGAAGATGATGAAGATCAGCGCCGATCCGAAGGTGCCGAGCAGCTTGCCGAAGAACACGCTCTCGAGCGGCACCGCCGCGGCGAGCACTTCGATCACCTTGTTCGAACGCTCCTCGGCCATCGCGCCCACCGCCTGGCCCGAGAGCATCAGCGTGAGGAAGAAGATGCCGAGCGCGGCGAAATAGGCGGCCTGGCCGCGTCCGCTCGCGCTGGCGTCGCCGGCGGCGATCACTTCGATGTCGGGCGCGGCGGCGGGGATCGCTACCCCGGCCTTTTCGGCGCGATGGGCCTGCCGCGCCACCGCGGCGAGGAAATTCGCCTCGGGGGCGGTGCCCGGCGCGCGCAGGACATGCGGCTTGTCGAGCGGCCCATAGAGCACCGCGACGGCCTCGGTTTGGTCGCCGCCGAACAGCGCCCGAGCCTGAGTCTCGACATCGCCGCGCGGCGTCTCGATCACCAGCGGCGGGCGCGGCTGCGTGAACAGCTTGCGCAGCTCGCCATCGGCCGCCTTGATCGCGCCGGCATGTTCGGGCGGTACGATCGCGATCATCCGCTGGCGGTCCTCGCCGCCCTGCATCGCGCTGGTCGCGCTGATGCTGCCGACCGCGCCAAAGCCGATCATCAGCAACGGGCTCAGCAGGAAGAGCAGGAAAGTGGGAGTCATCACCATCGCCTTGAGGTCGCGACGGGCGATGGTGAGCGCCTGGCGCATGCCCTTGGTGAACCGGCTCATGCCGCCTGCTCCAGCGCTTCGGCGCCGACGATCTTGACGAACGCGTCGTGCAGCCCGGGCCGCTCGATCGACAGCCCCGAAATGCCATAGCCCGCGTCGATCAGCCGGACGAGCAGCGATTCGATGCCCTCGGGCGGCACGGTGAAGCGCCAGCTGCCATTCTCGCGCTCGGCGTCGGCGGGGAGCAGCGCGCCGGCGGTGTCGGCATGATGATGCGGGGTGTAGTGCGCCTTGAGCGGCAGCAGCGATCGCGCCTCGTTCACCGTGCCCTCGAACTTCACCACGCCGCCGGCGATGATCGACAGCCGGTCGCACAGCCGCTCGGCATGCGCCATGACGTGCGTCGAGAACAGGATCGTCGCGCCGCGGTCGCGCTCGGCGCGAATCAGCTTCTCGAGCCGCTCCTGATTGACCGGATCGAGCCCGGAGAAAGGCTCGTCGAGCACCAGCAATTCGGGTTCGTGGACCACCGAGCCGAGCAGCTGGACGAGCTGCGCCATGCCCTTGGAGAGCTTGCGGATCTTGTCGTCAGCGGCATGGCCGAGCCCGGCCGCCTCGAGCAATTCGCCCGCGCGCTTGCGTCCGGTGCTCCACGGCAGCCCGCGCAGCGCGCCCATGAAGGCGATCGCCTCGCGGCACTTCATGTTGGGATAGAGCCCGCGCTCCTCGGGCAGATAGCCCACCTGGTCGCTGGCGTCGCGCGGCGCGTCATGGCCGAGCAGCATCCGCTCGCCCTCGTCGGGCTCGATGATGCCCAGCAGCATCCGCAGCGTCGTGGTCTTGCCCGCGCCGTTCGGTCCCAGCACGCCGTAGATCAGCCCCTTGGGGACCGCGATGCCGACACCGTCCACTGCGCGCCGATCGCCGAAGCGCTTGACGAGCCCCTTGGCGCTCACGGCCAAATTGCTGCTCAAATTGGTGCCCTCCATCGCCCGTCGGCTGTGCCGAAGCGGTACCAGCCCGCTCCCCCACCCGGCCTCCCACAAGATGCTGCCGATGGGAGGCCGGGTGGGGGAGCGGGCTGGTACCGCCAAGTTCAGCGTGCTGAACTTCTCACGGGAACGTGGTAGCGGGTCCGCGTGCGCGAAGACAAGCCATTGGAAGAGTTGATCAAGCAGAAGGCGGCCGAGATCGGCTTCGCCGATTGCGGGGTCGCGCGCGCCGATGCCGCCCCGGCTGCGGGCGCGCGGCTGCGCGAGTGGCTGGCCGAAGGTGCCCACGGCTCGATGATCTGGATGGAGGAGCGCGCGAATCACCGCGAGAGCCCCGCCGGGCTCTGGCCCGAGGTGCGCAGCGTGATCGCGCTCGGCATGAGCTATGCGCCGGGCGTCGATCCGATGGCGCTGGCCGGGGCGGGGGAGACCGGGCGCATCTCGGTCTATGCCCAAGGCGCCGATTATCACGATCTGATCAAGCGCAAGCTCAAGGAACTCGCGCGCTGGCTGGTCGGCGCGGCGCCCGGCGCCGACGTCAAGGTCTTCGTCGACACCGCGCCGGTGATGGAGAAGCCCCTGTCCGAAGCCGCGGGGCTCGGCTGGCAGGGCAAGCACACCAATCTGGTCAGCCGGACGCATGGCAGCTGGCTGTTCCTCGGCGCGATCTACACCACGCTAGATCTCGCTCCGGACGGCCCCGGGCGGAGCACCTGCGGCAGCTGTGACGCCTGTCAGACCGCGTGCCCTACCGACGCCTTCCCTGCGCCCTATCGGCTCGATGCGCGGCGCTGCATCTCCTATCTGACGATCGAGCACAAAGGCCCGATCCCGCACGAGCTCCGCGAAGCGATCGGCAACCACATCTATGGCTGCGACGATTGCCTTTCGGTGTGCCCGTGGAACAAGTTCGCCGCCGCCGCGCAGGCCAATCTCGCTTTCGCCCCCCGCGCCGAGCTCACCGCGCCCGCGCTCGCCGATCTGCTCGCGCTCGACGATGCGGACTTCCGCGAGGTGTTCGCCGGCTCGCCGATCAAGCGGATCGGACGCAATCGGATGGTGCGCAATTGCCTGATCGCCGCGGGCAACAGCGGCAGCGCCGCGCTGGCCGCGCCGGTGCGCGCGCTGCTCGACGATCCCGACGAAGTGGTCCGCGAGGCGGCCGGGTGGGCGCTGGAACGAATCGGTGCTCCTGCGAAAGCAGGAGCCCAGGGTGAGGAAGCGACGGGCATGTGACCCCGGGCGCCTGCTTTCGCAGGAGCCCCCGGCCTACCGCCCTGCCGGCGATCGTGCCGCTAGCGCGGCGAGGCAGCTCGCCTGGTCGATCGGCCCGCCGTCGCGCTGGCGCGTGTCGAGCCAGGTCACCACCGGCTCGCCGCGGCCATTGCCCGCCGGATAGAGATAGGTGTCGAGCACGCAGATCGGTCCCGCGAACTGGAGCTTGCGCGCCGGGCCCTCGGTCGCGTCGAGCGCGGGCTGGCCGAACTGGGCGATCAGCCGCGGCGCGGTCTGCCCTTTGACCGCGACCACGCTCGCAGGCGCGCTCGTCGGCGCGGCGGCGGGGACGGGGACATAGGCGGCGGGGCGCGCCTCGGGGATCATCTCGCCCCCGCAGCCGCCCAGCGCCACCGCGCCCGCCAGAATCCAGAATCTCATGCGCCTCTCCCGCGATGGAATGTGTGCGTCGCCATCGCCGCGCCGAGCACCGGCGCCGCGAGGTTGAGCATGGGGACGAGGAACAGCCCGGTGCCGATCGCGCCGAGCGCGAAGCGGTTCCAGCGCGTGCCCCGCCGCCATGCGCCGAGCGCTCCATAGGGGATGTGCCGCGCCGCGACCATATCGCCGAGATCGCGCCCGAGCAGCCACGCATTGACCGCGAAGAACAGCAATGCGGTCCCCACTCCGGTGATCAGCAGCATCAGATAGATCGGCGAGAGCAGCAGGTTGATCACGATCGTCCGCGCCGCCGAGCCGACGCCCATCGCCAGCGCGCGTCCGAACGGCACGGCGCGCGCCGCGGCGTGCGCCTGCGGATAATGCCTCGCCTCGACCGCGGCGACGATTTCGTCGGCGAAGATCCCGACCACCGCCACCGCCACCGCGCGGAACAGCAGCCACCAGGCGAGGACGAACAGCAACAGGGTGGCGACGTCGGCGAAGACGTTGCTCTCGTCGCTGAGCCCCGCCCATTCGCCCGCGACGTCGCCCAGCGCGTCGAGCGCGAACCACATGCCGACCCCCAGCAAAACGAAGATCACCAGCGTCAGCAGCAAGGATTTGACGAACACGCGCAGCACCGGCCGGTCGAACAGCTGGCCGAGCGACAGAAGGAATGCATGTATCATTGCGCTATTCCTTGCCCGCCACTAGGGCGTCCGCGCAACCCTGTCGGAGCCCAAACTTGACCAGCCCCACCTATGACGTCGTCGCCATCGGCAACGCGATCGTCGACATTCTCGCCCAGGCCGAGGACAGCTTCATCGAGGAGATCGGCGTCGCCAAGGGCTCGATGCAGCTGATGTTCTCGCCCGAGGAAGCCGATGCGCTCTACGGCAAGATGGGTCCGGGCCGCGAGATCTCGGGCGGCTCCGCGGCGAACACCGTCGCCGGCATCGCCGCGCTCGGCGGCAAGACCGCGTTCATCGGCCAGGTCGCCGACGATCAGCTCGGCACGGTGTTCGCGCACGACATCCGCGCCGCCGGCGTCGATTTCGCCACCGCGGTCCGTCCGGGCCAGCCGACCACCGCGCGCTGCCTGATCTTCGTCACCCCCGACGGCCAGCGCACGATGAACACCTTTCTCGGCGCCTCGCAGTTCCTGCCCGCCGCGGCGCTCGACGAGACGCTGATCGCCAATGGCGCGATTCTCTATCTCGAAGGCTATCTCTGGGATCCCGAAGAGCCGCGTGCGGCGATGCGCAAGGCGATCGAGATCGCCCGCGCCCATGGCCGCAAGGTCGCCTTCACGCTCTCCGACGTGTTCTGCATCTCGCGCCACGGCGACGATTTCCGCCAGCTGATCGCCGACGGGCTGATCGACATCCTCTTCGCCAACGAGAGCGAGCTGCTCGCCTTGTGCGCGCACGAGGATTTCGAATCGGCGGTGGCGTACATTCACGGCAAGGTGCCGCTGCTCGTCGTCACGCGCAGCGAGAAGGGCGCGATGGCGCTGCAGGGCACCGAGCGCGTCGAGGTGCCCGCCGAGCCGATCGCGAAGCTGGTCGACACCACCGGCGCCGGCGACATGTTCGCCGCGGGCTTCCTGTTCGGCCAGGCGCAGGGCCGCGGCCTGCGCGAGTCGCTCCGTCTCGGCGCGATCTGCGCGGCCGAGATCATCCAGCATTATGGCGCGCGCGCCGAGGCCGATCTCAAGAAGCTGGCGGCCGAATCGGTGTCGCGCGAGACGCTCTGAACCCTCGGGTTCGTTTCGCGTTTACAACGACTTTCTACGCATTTTTCCGATATTTGGGACGAGCATCTTAAGCTCTGCGAAACTTCGCATAGGTTAAGTTGGCCAAACGGCTATCTCTTCCCAAGGGCAGGAAGTTGCTTCGAAAGATCGCGCCCGGCCAAGCCAGGATGGGCATGTACATCCATGGATTCGAAGGCTCGTGGTTCAGCCACCCCTTCTGGCGCACGCGATTCCTGCTCGAGCGCCCCGAGGATCTCGAAGCGCTGCTGGCCAGCGACGTCGCCGGGGTGCTGATCGATGTCGAGCGCGGCGTCGGTCCGCTGCCGCAGGCGCCGCACGCCGGCGTGACGCCCGCCCGCAAGCCGCCCGTCGCGGCGCCGGTCGCGCTGACGCCGGTCGACACCGCGAAGACCGATCGCGAGCACGCCAAAAAGACGATCGCCCGCTCGAAGCGCGCGGTGAAGGGCGTGTTCGACGGCGCGCGCCTCGGCCAGCCGGTGAACGCCGAGGCGGTGGTCTCGGTCGTCGAGGACATCTCCTCGGCGGTCGATCGCAATCCCGCGATGTTCATCGACATGGCCCGGCTCAAGTCGAAGGACGAATATACCTATCTCCATTCGGTCTCGGTCTGCGCGCTGATGGTCAATCTCGCGCGGCAGCTCGGGCTCGACGATCCCACGGTGCGGTCGATGGGGCTCGCCGGCTTGCTCCACGATGTCGGCAAGATGGCGGTGCCCGACGAAGTCCTCAACAAGCCCGGCCGGCTCGACGACGACGAGTTCGCGCTGATCCGCGCGCATCCCGAACAAGGCCACGCGATGCTCGAAAAGGGCGAGGGGGTCACGCAGGAAGTGCTCGATGTCAGCCTGCTCCACCACGAGAAGGTCGATGGCAGCGGCTATCCCTATGGCTTCAAGGGCGATGCGATCAGCCTCGCCGCGCGGATGGGCGCGATCTGCGACGTCTATGACGCGCTGACCTCGGACCGCGCCTATAAGGAAGGCTGGTCGCCGCTCCGCGCCGCGACCGAGATGCACGGCTGGGAAGGCCATTTCGACCGCGAGTTGCTGTTCAAATTCTTCCGTAGCGTCGGCATCGTGCCCCCCGGGCTGCTCGTGCGGATGCGCTCGAACCGGCTCGGCATCACCCTGCCCGACGGGGCGAAGGAGAGCCGCAGCAAGGTCCGCATCTTCCATTGCGCGCTCGAGCGCACGCCGCTCACGCTCGAGGATATCTTCCTGTGCGGCTCGGGCGGCAGCGATCAGATCGTTAGCGAGGAAGATCCCGCGCGTTGGGGCTTCCCGGACTGGCAGGCATTGTCGGAGAAGCTGACCGCCGGACGCGCCGCGCGGGCCTAACCCCGTCGCGCTGGCCGACCAGCGTCGCCCGGGTCAGCGCGCAGAGCGTGCGCAGCGCCGCGAAACGCCCGCTTTCCCCCGTCGCCACCCGCGCCGCGAGATATTCGCGCCAGATCCGGCCCGCGGCCGAATGGAATTCGCGGCGATCGGGCGCGCGCCCTTCGCCCATGCAGGCGAGGATCACCGGATAGCGCCACGTCGCGCCCTGCGGCAGGCCGTCGTCAGCCATGGTGCACCGATCCGCGCCTGCCCTCGATCCAGAGCGGAATGGCGAACAGCAGCGTGAAGATCACCGCCATGTCGACGAACGGCATGCCGGGAAGCACGAAGGCGAGCGGGATCAGCAGCAGCGTGAACGGGCCCGCCCAGCCCGGATGGCCGATCAGCCGGAAGCTCCACCACAGCAGCCCGCAGAGCAGCAGCGCCGCCGCGAGCGAGCCGAGAATGAGCCCCACTGATTCGAGAATCGCACCCGCCATCCGCACGGCCTCCTTCGCTGGAAGGGCGCCCCGGCGGTCATCGCCTTGCGGCGCTCGGCGCATTTATATCGTAATACGATATAAAGTGCAAGGCATGGCCTAGGGTCCGTACTCAATACCCACAACGGTCCGGATCGCCCGGAGACGTGCGCTGGCAAGGAAGCTCGCGCAGCGCGGGCTGGCGGCCCGGGCAAGCGGGCTGACGCAGTCCAGCGTGCGTCTCCGGGCGACCGCGCAGCGGCGGGTCGCTTTTGGCGCACAGCCACGTCACGAGCCAAGTCCTTGGGGTCGCGATGACACCGCATCGCTCCCTCCTCGTTCCTCCCCGTGCGCCAAAATCGGCTCCGTCACGACCATTGCGGGTATTGAGTACGGACCCTAGTCGAGCCGGGTGAGCAGCGCCGTGAACATCGGGCGCAGGCGCCGCAGCTCTTCCTGATGCGTCGCGGAAAGGCGCGCGAGCAGCGCGCGCGAAAGCGGCGTCAGCGCGATCAGCGCCTGGCGCCGGTCCTGCGCCGCGGTCACCCGTGTTACCAGCCCCAGCGCGCGCAGCCGGTCGACCAGCCCCGAGGCGCTGTGCGGCTTGATCACCAGACGCTCGGCGATGAATCCGATCGTCACTTGCGCGTCCGGTGCGCCGCGAATCGCGAGCAGCGCCTGGTGCTGCTGCGGAGTCAGCCCGTGCTCCGCGGCATGTTCCTCGCTGAACAGCAGGAAGCAGCGCAGCGCGTGGCGAAAGTCCGAAAGCGCGGCGTAGTCGACTGCAAGACTGGCATCCTCGGCCATCAAAGTCCTCATTGATTATATCGTGATACGATATAATGGGCGTGCCTCCCAAGGAGCGTTCCATGTCCAGACCCGTTTCGCAAGCCGCCGCTGCCCGCCTGGCGGATCACAGCGCCGATGCGCGCATGGCGGTGCTCGCCGCCGCCGCCATCGTCGTCGGCACCGGCGGCGCGCTCGGGGCGTGGCTGCTGCTCAAGCTGATCGCGCTCGCCACCAACCTGTTCTGGTTCGGCCGGATTTCGGCGGCGTCGGCGGAGATCGTCGACGCCGATGTCGGGCTCGCGGTGGTCGCGATTCCGGTGATCGGCAGCCTGATCATCGGGCTGATGGCGCGTTTCGGGTCGGAGAAGATCCGCGGCCACGGCATCCCCGAGGCGATCGAGGCGATCCTCTACGGCGAGAGCCGGCTGTCGCTCAGGGTGGCGGTGCTCAAGCCGATCTCCTCGGCGATCTCGATCGGCAGCGGTGGTCCGTTCGGCGCCGAGGGGCCGATCATCATGACCGGCGGCGCGATCGGCTCGCTGTTCGCGCAATGCTTCCGGCTGAGCGCGGCCGAGCGCAAGACCCTGCTCGTCGCCGGCGCGGCGGCGGGGATGACCGGCATCTTCGGCACGCCGGTCGCCGCCTTGCTGCTCGCGATCGAGGTGCTGCTGTTCGAGTGGAAGCCGCGCAGCTTCGTGCCGGTGGTGGTCGCGGCGCTGGTCGCGTTCGGCTGGCGGCCATGGCTGCTCGGCGCCGGTCCGCTGTTCCCGGTCGCTGCCGCGGCGATGCCGCCGCTCGGCACGGTCCTCGCTCTCGGGCTGGTGCTCGGCATGGTCGTCGGGCTCGAGGCCGCGCTGCTTTCGGCCTTGCTCTACCGGATCGAGGATTTCTTTCACCGCCTGCCGATCCACTGGATGTGGTGGCCGGCGATCGGCGCGGTGGCGGTGGGGCTGGGCGGGCTGGTCGACGCGCATGTGCTCGGCGCGGGCTATGCCAATATCGACAGCCTGTTGCAGGGATCGCTGACGCTCCGGGTGGTGCTGGCGCTGCTCGTGGTCAAGGCGGTGGTATGGCTGATCGCGCTCGGTTCGGGCACCTCGGGCGGCGTGCTCGCGCCGTTGCTCATCCTCGGCGGCGCGCTCGGCTATATGTTCGGGAGCTTCCTGCCGGGCAGTCCGGGCTTCTGGGCGATGATCGGCATGGCGGCGATCATGAGCGGGGCGATGCGCGCGCCGCTCACCGGCGCGCTGTTCGCCGCCGAGCTCACCGGCCGCTTCGACGCGCTGCCGGTCACCATCGCCGCGGCGACCGGCGCCTATGCGGTCAGCGTGCTGGTGATGCGCCGGTCGATCCTCACCGAGAAGATCGCCCGGCGGGGCCGGCACATCCTGCAGGAATATACCGTCGATCCGCTCGATTTCCTCCAGGCCGGCGACGTGATGACGGCCGCGCCGGAGACGCTCGACGCGGCGATGCCCGCGGGCGACGCGATCGCCTTCTTCACCGAACGCGCGACGCATCGCAGCTATCCGGTGGTCGATGCCGAGGGGCGGCTGTGCGGCCTGATGTCGCGTAGCGACGCGCTGCGCTGGCAGACCGACGGAGTCGATTATCGGCTGCCGCTCGGCGAGCTGCTGTCGGACGCGTCGCAGCCCGCCGCGTTCGCCGACACGCCGATCGGCAGCGTCGCCGATCTGATGATCGAGACCGGCATCGGCCGGATCCCGATCGTCGAGAGCGGCGGCGGCCGCGTGGTCGGCATCCTTTCGCGCCACGACTTGCTCAAGGCGCGCAGCATGCGCCGGCGCGAGGAGCTGCTCCGTCTGCGCAAGCCGTCGACCACCGTCTAGCGTCCCCGCACCCTGTCCTTCGACTAGGGATATATGCCGCGCGTCTCTCAGGGAGACGCTGATGCCGCCTTGGGGTTGCGCCTGATGGGGCTGGTTCGCCGCCTCCGATAGACCTGCTCGGGCTGTGTCGCCGTGGCCTGCCTCCGACAAAGCGCTTTTCCGTTCGCCTCTCGTGGAAGGATAGGAAAATGAACCTGAGTCGTGTCGCAATTGCTTGTGCCGCCCCGATCCTGTTGAGCTTCTCGGTGTCGTCCGCCCCGGCCTTCGCCCAGGCCTCGACACCCACTGCGTTCGAGCGCGCGATGCTCGCCGAGCTCGACGACGCCACCCGCGCCGATGTCGAACGCCGCGCCACCGCCGGCAACACCGTCAAGGGCGTCATCGGGACGATCCTGATGAACAATTACTACAAGGCCGGCGCCCGGCGTCCGGGCCATCCGGTGACCGTCGTCGCGATCGACTTCTCGCTCGGCGCGGTCGTCTTCCAGCGCGCGCCGAACGTGTTCGAGCTGCGCCGCTTCGATCCGCGCACGCTTCGCATGCGCTGATCCGCGCGTCGGGCGCGCCTGCGGCCGGAGGGTCCTAGGGCGCGCCCGGCCCTTCGCGTTCGATCTCGCGCCAGCCGATGTCGCGGCGGCAGAAGCCGGTCGGGAAATCGATCGCGTCGACCGCGCGATAGGCCGCCGCCTGCGCGACGCGCACCGAATGGCCGCGCGCGGTCACGTTGAGCACGCGCCCGCCGCTCGCCACCAGCGTGTCGCCGTCCCGCCGCGTGCCGGCGTGGAAGACCTTCGCGCCCTTGGCCTCCGCCGCGGCGATTCCGCCGATCGCGCCGCCGGTCTCGGGCGTGTCGGGATAGTTTTTCGCCGCCATCACCACGGTCAGCGCGGTGTCGGCGGAGAAGTCCGGGTCGGGCCGGCCCGCCAGCTCGCCCTTCGCCGTCGCGAGCATCAGCTCGAGCAGATCGTCCTCGAAGCGCAGCATCAGCACCTGGCATTCGGGATCGCCGAAGCGCGCATTGTACTCGATCAGCTTGGGGCCCTGCCGGGTCAGCATCAGCCCGGCATAGAGCACCCCCGAATAAGGCGATCCCATCCGCGCCAGCGCCTCGATCGTCGGACGGACGATCTCGTCGATCGCGCGCCGCTCGAGCGCGGGGGTGAGCACCGGCGCCGGGCTGTACGCGCCCATCCCGCCGGTATTGGGGCCGGTATCGCCGTCGCCGACGCGCTTGTGATCCTGCGCCGATCCGAACGGCAGCAGGCTGGTGCCGTCGGTCAGCACGAACAGGCTGGCTTCCTCGCCTTCGAGGAATTCCTCGATCACTGCGCTGCCGCCTTGCACCGCGAAGATCGCGCGGATCGCCGCCTCGGCCTCCTCGCGGGTCATCGCCACGGTCACGCCCTTGCCCGCGGCGAGCCCGTCGGCCTTGACCACCACCGGCAGTGCGAAATCCTGCAGCGCGGCGAGCGCGCCGTCGCGGCTCTCGACCCGGACATAGCCGGCGGTCGGGATGTTCGCGCGCGCGCAGAGATCCTTGGTGAAGCCCTTCGAGCCCTCAAGCTGCGCGGCGGCCTTGTTGGGGCCGAACACGCCGATCCCCATCGTCCGCAGATTGTCGCCCAGCCCCGCGACCAGAGGCGCCTCGGGCCCGATCACGACGAACTGGATCGAGTGGCGCAGGCAGAAGTCGATCACCGCGCGATGGTCCGAGAGCGCGATATCGGCGAGCTCGGCATGCTCGGCTATTCCCGGATTGCCCGGCGCGGCGTAGAGCCGCGTCAGCAGCGGCGATTGCGCCAGTTTCCACGCGAGCGCATGTTCGCGGCCTCCCGACCCGAGTAGCAGGACGTTCATGGCCGACCCCTTTTTCGATACGTCATCCGGCCGGCTCGTAGCCGAGCAAATGCCGGGGGACAACGCACCGGCGATGAGCGTCAGCGAACTCTCGCAATCGCTCAAGCGCATGGTCGAGGGCGAGTTCGGCCATGTCCGGCTGCGCGGCGAGATCTCGGGCTGGAAGCGCGCCGCCTCGGGCCATGCCTATCTCGGGCTCAAGGATGCCGATGCGGTGATCGACGGGGTGATCTGGCGCGGTGCCGCCAGCGCGATCCCGTTCCAGCCGCAGGACGGCATCGAGGTGATCGTCACCGGCAAGCTCACCACCTATCCCGGCCGCTCGAAATACCAGATCGTCATCGATCGGATGGAGCTCGCCGGCGAAGGCGCGCTGATGGCGCTGTTCGAGAAGTTGAAGGCCCGGCTGGCCGGCGAGGGGCTGTTCGATCCGTCGCGCAAGAAGCCGCTCCCCTATATGCCGCGCACGATCGGGGTGGTGACCTCGCCCACCGGCGCGGTGATCCGCGACATCCTCCACCGGCTCGGCGATCGCTTCCCCAGCCATGTCCTCGTCTGGCCGGTCAAGGTGCAGGGGGAGGGTGCCGCCGCCGAGGTCGCCGCGGCGGTGCAGGGCTTCAACGCGCTCCCCGCCGACGGGCCGATCCGCCGCCCCGATCTGCTGATCGTCGCGCGCGGCGGCGGCTCGATCGAGGATCTCTGGGCGTTCAACGAGGAAGTCGCCGTCCGCGCGGTCGCGGCGAGCGCGATCCCGGTGATCTCGGCGGTCGGCCACGAGACCGATACCAGCCTGTGCGATTTCGCCGCCGATCTGCGCGCGCCGACGCCCACCGCGGCGGCCGAGATCGCGGTGCCGGTGCTCGCCGATGTCCGCCACACCGTCGCCACGCTCGCGCACCGCACCGAACGCTGCGTCCGCCGCTATCACGAACGCGCCGGCGAGCGGCTGGCGGCGCTGGTCCGGGTGCTGCCGCGCCGCGATGCGCTGCTCGGCCCGCAGCGGCAGAAGATGGACGATCTCGCCGGCCGGCTCGATCGCGCGCTCGAGCGCCGCGTCACGCTGGCGCGCGCGCAGCTCGATCGCGACGGCGCGGCGCTGCGCCCGGCGATGCTCGATCAGCGCCTCGCCGCGGCGCGGCAGCAGCTCGATGCGCTCGGCCGGCATCTCGATCTCGTCCACCCCAATCGCCCGCTCGAGAAAGGCTATGCCTGGGTCGAGGCCCGCGGCACGCGCAAGGTCGTCGCCACCGCTGCCGATGCCCGCGCCGCGCAGGCCGTGACGCTCCACTTCATCGACGGTTCGGTCGACGCGCGGGTTGAGCGGCCCGGCGGCAAATCCTACACTGGTGCCGCACCCGAGCAGCCGAGCCTGTTGTGAACGCCGTAATTTGCGAGACGATTTGATGTTGATGTCCAGCCCCGCCCGCGCCGCCAGGCTTCACTATATGGCCAATGGCTTCCGCGTCCTCGCGCCGGGCGATCATGTCGTCTGCGCGGTCAGCGGCGATCGCATCGCGCTCGACATGCTGCGCTACTGGAGCGTCGCGCGGCAGGAGCCCTATGCCAGCGCGGCGAGCGCCGCCGAGGCGCTGCTGCGCAAATGATGCGCGCGCGGCGCGTCGCGGCGCTGGTGCTGGCGCTGGCTTTTTGCGGGCCGGCGCAGTCGCGCGATCCGCGGCCCGACGACGTCCAGGCCGCGGCCAATCCCCTCGCGCTCGTCGGGCAGACGGTGCAGGGTGGGCTCGTCATCGGCACCGCCCCGCGCGGCGCCACCCTGCTGACCCTTGACGGCGTCGCGGTTCCGCTCGCGCCCGATCGGCGCTTCCTGATCGCCTTCGATCGCGACGCCGCGCCGTCGGCGCTGCTCGTCGCGCGGATGGCGAACGGCGCCGAGACCCGCCAGCGCATCGCCGTCGCGCCGCGGGCGTGGAACATCTCGCGGCTCGATCGGCTCGCCAAATATCCGGTGCCGCTGCCGGAGTTCGAGCGGGTGCGCCCCGGCGAGCTCGCCCAGATCAATGCCGCGCGGGCGCTGCGCAGCGAGTCCGGGGGGTGGCGCCAGCGCTTCCTGTGGCCGGTGACCGGCCGCATCTCGACCCTGTTCGGATCCCAGCGAATCTATGCCGGCGAGCCGGGTGCCTATCATTCGGGGATCGACATCGTCCGGTCGACCGGAACGGTGGTGCTCGCCCCCGCCGACGGCGTCGTGACCCTCGCCACGCCGAGGCCGTTCACGCTCGAGGGCAATCTGCTGCTCGTCGATCACGGCATGGGGCTCAACAGCGCCTTCGCCCACCTCTCGCGAATCGACGTCAAGCCGGGCGAGCGCGTCTATCGCGGCCAGCCGATCGGACTTGTCGGGCGGAGCGGCCGGGTAACCGGGGCGCACCTTCATTGGGGGCTGCGCTGGCGCGATGCCCGGCTCGATCCGCTGCTCCTCGCCGGTCCCATGCCTGTTGCAGTCGAATAAAACGCCTTCCGCGTTGCAACATTATTTTTCAAGCCGCGCGGCGCCGACGCAACATTCAAACACGGTATGTGGCATTTTGGATACAGTCCCGTCAAAAGGCGGGCCGCAATCCTGAATGTACGCTTTACAGACCCCGGACCCCTCTTCATCCATCGTGCCAAGCTTTGCCCAAGGTATGCCGGGAGCATGCCGGGTGAAGCGGGGAGACACTCCGGCCTCTGCCTGACGGCGCGGCCGGATCAAGCGAGGGAAATTCATGAAGAAGACCCAGATCACACGCGGTCTGCGCGGCAGCACGGCTTTGTCCGCGCTCGTTCTCGCGGGCACGCTGATGGCTGCGCCTGCGTTCGCGCAGGAAACGCCGGCGCCTGCGCCGTCGACCGCACAGACGGCCGAGCCGGTTTCGGAAGAGGGCGACGTCGTCGTCACCGGTACGCTGTTCCGCACCACCACCGCCGCCGCGCCGTCGCCGGTCACCACCGTCAACGTCGAATCGCTCGAGCAGCGCGGTATCTCGACCATCCAGGACGCGATCCAGCAGCTCGCCTCGAACAACGGCCCGGCGCTGACCAACAGCTTCACCGCCAACGGCGCGTTCGCCGCGGGTGCGTCGGCCGTGTCGCTGCGCGGTCTGTCGACCAACTCGACGCTGGTGCTGTTCGACGGCCTGCGCGCCGCCTACTATCCGCTCGCCGACGACGGTTCGCGTAACTTCGTCGACCTCAACACCATCCCCGACGACATCATCGATCGTATCGAAGTGCTGCGCGACGGCGCCTCGTCGACCTACGGCGCAGACGCGATCGCGGGCGTGGTGAACATCATCACCAAGAAGGAAGTGAAGGGCGTCAATGCCCGCATGGAAGCCGGCATCTCCGAGCGCGGCGATGCGGCCCAGAAGCGCCTGAGCCTGACCGTCGGTCACGGCGATCTCGATGAGGACGGCTTCAACGCCTATCTCAGCGGCTTCTACTACAAGAGCGACATCCTCTATAACCGCGACCGTCCGTATCCGTACAATTCGGACGATCTGCGCAACGTCTGCTTCGAAGGCGAGTGCGGCCCGAACAACACGGTCGGCGGCGTGAGCCCCGACGGTCTCTACCGTGGCGGTACGCCGGTCTCGTCGGCGCTCTATGTCCGTCCGGCCAACGGCACCACTGCGGTCACCGGCTCGACCTATCAGCCGCTCGGCAACCTTGCCGACACTTGCGTCGGCGGCACGCTGTACAATCTGACCGCAGCCGATCGCCTGCTCAACCCGACCGCGCCGAACACGATCTGCAACGTCGACTACACCAACCGCTACGGCGTCATTCAGCCGAACATCGAGCGTTTCGGCGTCTCGGGCCGCTTCACTGCGAACCTGAACGACACCACCGAAGGCTATTTCGAAGCCAACTTCATCCAGAGCCGCGTCAACTACACGGGCGCTCCGGGTGTCATCCGCAGCACGGCGAACGCGGGCATCCTGTTCCCGCAGTTCTCGACCGCGACTGCGGCGGGTGCAGTCGCACCGGGCTCGGGCGTGCTCGCGCTCCCGGTCTATGTCTGCCCGACTGGCGTCGGCTCAGCCAACGGCCTCAACACCGGCTGTAACGCCGGCAACGGCACGCTGAACCCGAACAACCCGTTCGCGTCGGCAGGCCAGGTCGCGCTGCTCGTCGGCCGCTTCCTCGATCGTCCGAACTTCAACGAGACGCGCACCCGCGCCTATCGTGCGGCGATGGGCATCGATGGCAGCCTGACCGACAAGATCAGCTACAGCATCGGCGCGACGGCGATGCACGTCGATCTGCAGCGCACCCAGCGCGGCTATGTCTATATCGACAACCTGCTGACCTCGATCGCTCGCGGCTCGTTCAACTTCGTCAACCCGAACGCGAACTCGCAGCAGGCGTGGGACTTCCTGATGCCGGAAAACCGGAATCAGGCGAGCTCGGACCAGTATCAATTCCAGGCGAGCCTCGCGGCTGAGCTGTTCGAACTGCCCGGCGGTCCGCTCAAGCTCGGCGGTGGTGCCTCGATCCGTTACGAGTCGGTCGATGCGCCCAGCGGCAATCCGGACTATTTCGGCCCGACGCAGCGCTACTTCACGCTCAATGCGTTCGGCACCAGCGGCAACCGTACGATCAAGTCGGTCTTCGCCGAGCTCGATGCGCCGATCACCAACTTCCTGAGCGTCAATGGTTCGGGTCGTTACGACAGCTATTCGAGCGGCCAGGACGCCTTCTCGCCGAAGGTCGGCGTGAAGATCACCCCGATGAAGTCGCTGGTGCTTCGCGGCACCTACTCGCGCGGCTTCCGCATTCCGAGCTTCGGCGAGTCGAATGCACTGCCGACGACGGGCTTCGTGTCCAACACCTCGGGTATCTTCAACGATACCTTCCTCGCGCAATATGGCTGCACCACTGCCACCTTCAGCAGCTGCCCGACCTATATCCGCAGCGGTTCCTACGGCCAGACCACGCTGGCCAGCCCGGACCTCAAGCCGGAGAAGTCGCGTAGCTTCACTGCCGGTGCGGTGTTCGAGCCGGTTCGCGGCATCTCGTTCACGGTCGACTATTACAACATCAAGAAGACCGGAGCGATCACGCAGCCCAGCAACGCGCCTGCGCTGGCCGCTTACTATTCGGGTCAGCCGATCCCGGCCGGCTACACCGTGATCGCGGACGCGCCGGATCCGAACTGCGCCACCGTCAACGCGGCGTGCCCGGCTGGTCCGGCCGCTCGTCCGCGTGTCGCGTTCGTGCAGTCGCAGCTGATCAACGCCAACACGATCCAGGCCGAAGGCCTCGATTTCAGCGCCAGCGTTGATATCCCGGTCACCGACGGCTTCCGGATCCAGAGCTCGGTCGAAGCCAGCTACATCATCAATCTGTCGACGGAATTCCCCGACGGTTCGGTGGAGAGCTACGAAGGCACGATCGGCAACTACAACCTGACTGCCGGTTCGGGCACGCCCGAATGGCACGGCAGCTGGCAGACCACGCTGGACTTCGGTGATTTCGACGTGACGGGTACCGCCAACTATTTCGGTGGTTACAACCTGTCGGCCGAAGACCAGAACGGCGCGGGCACCTCGGGTGACTGCGGTCTGGGTGACGTCTATGGTCCTTGCGACGTGTCGGAGTACATCACCTTCGATCTCAACGCCCGCATCAAGATCAACGATCAGTTCACCTTCTACGGCACGATCAACAACGTGTTCGACAAGCTGCCGCCGCTGGATATCGCCACCTATGGTGCGCATCTGTACAACCCTGTGCAGGGCGGTAACGGCATCCTCGGTCGCTACTTCCGTGCGGGTGTCCGCATCGGCTTCTAAGCCGGTACGACAGCCAAAAAATTGGGGCGGCTCCTCCGGGAGCCGCCCCTTTTTTGTGTCCGCAGCGGCGGGGGCTCAGGCGACGCTGAGCCTGAGCGCGCCGTCGCCTTCGTCGATCGCCACGGTCGCCCCGTCCTTGACGTCGCCGCGCAGGATCAGGTCGGCGAGCGGATCCTGCAGATAGCGCTGTACCGCCCTTTTCAGCGGGCGCGCGCCATAGACCGGGTCATAGCCGACCCGGCCGAGCCACGCCCGCGCCGCGTCGCTCAGCTCGATCCGGATCTTGCGGTCGGCGAGCAGCTTGCTCACCCGGCCGACCTGGATGTCGACGATCGGCGCCATGTGATCCGCCGCGAGCCGGTGGAACAGGATGATCTCGTCGGGCCGGTTGAGGAATTCGGGCCGGAAATGCGCGCGGACGATCTCCATCACCTGCGGCTCGACATCCTCGACCTTCTGCCCGTCGGCGAGGTTGGTGAGGAACTGGCTGCCGAGGTTCGAGGTCAGGATCACGATCGTGTTCGAGAAATCGACCGTGCGGCCCTGCCCGTCGGTCAGCCGCCCGTCGTCGAGCACCTGCAGCAGCACGTTGAACACGTCGCCATGCGCCTTCTCGACCTCGTCGAACAGCACGACCTGATAGGGCCGCCGGCGAACCGCTTCGGTTAGCACGCCGCCCTCCTCATAACCGACATAGCCGGGAGGGGCACCGAGCAGTCGCGCCACCGAATGCTTCTCCATGAACTCGCTCATGTCGATGCGGACCATCGCGTTGGCGTCGTCGAACAGGAATTCGGCGAGTGCCTTGGTCAACTCGGTCTTGCCGACGCCGGTCGGGCCGAGGAACAGGAACGAGCCGAGCGGGCGGTTCGGATCCTGCAGCCCCGCGCGCGAGCGGCGCACTGCGGTCGACACCGCCTTCACCGCATCGGCCTGGCCGATCACCCGCTTGCCGAGCTGCGCCTCCATGTTGAGCAGCTTCTCGCGCTCGCCTTCCATCATCTTGTCGACGGGGATGCCGGTCCAGCGCGCGACCACCGATGCGATGTCCTCGGCGGTCACTTCCTCGCGCAGCATCGCGCCCTTGCTGGTGTTCCGCGCTTCGTCCAGCCGCTTCTCCAGCGCCGGGATCGCGCCGTAGCTGAGCTCCGCCATCCTGGCGAGGTCGCCGGCGCGCTGCGCCTGGTCCAGCTCGCCGCGGGCCGCGTCGAGCTGCGCCTTGATCTGCGCCTCGGCGTTGATCTTGTCCTTCTCGCTTTGCCAGCGCGCGGTCAGCTCGGCGGACTGCTGCTCGAGATTGGCCAGCTCGGCCTCGAGGCTGGCGAGGCGGTCCTTCGATGCGGCGTCGCTTTCCTTGCGCAGCGCCTCGCGCTCGATCTTGAGCTGGATGATCCGCCGGTCGAGCGTCTCGATCTCCTCGGGCTTGCTCTCCACTTCCATGCGGATGCGGCTGGCCGCCTCGTCCATCAGGTCGATCGCCTTGTCGGGCAGGAAGCGGTCGGTGATGTAGCGGTTCGACAGCGTCGCCGCGGCGACGATCGCGCCGTCGCTGATCCGCACCCCGTGGTGCAGATCATATTTCTCCTTGATCCCGCGCAGGATCGAGATGGTATCCTCGACGGTGGGCTCGCCGACGAACACCGGCTGGAACCGCCGCTGCAGCGCGGGGTCCTTCTCGACATATTTGCGATATTCGTCGAGCGTCGTCGCGCCGATGCAGTGGAGCTCGCCGCGCGCCAGCGCGGGCTTGAGCAGATTGCCCGCGTCCATCGCGCCCTCGGTCTTCCCGGCGCCGATCAGCTGGTGCATTTCGTCGATGAACAGGATGATGTCGCCTTCGCCGGCCTTCACTTCGTCGAGCACCCCCTTCAGCCGCTCCTCGAACTCGCCGCGATATTTGGCGCCGGCGATCAGGCTGCCCATGTCGAGCGACATCAGCGTGCGGTTCTTGAGCCCGTCGGGCACGTCGCCATTGACGATGCGCAGCGCGAGGCCCTCGGCGATCGCGGTCTTGCCGACCCCGGGCTCCCCGATCAGCACCGGATTGTTCTTGGTGCGGCGGGCGAGGATCTGGATCGTCCGGCGGATCTCCTCGTCGCGGCCGATCACCGGATCGAGCTTGCCGTCGCGCGCCGCCTCGGTCAGGTCGCGGGCGAATTTCCTGAGCGCGTCATAACGGTCCTCGGCGCCGGCGGTGTCGGCGGTCTTGCCCTTGCGCAGATGGTTGATCGCGCCGTTGAGCGCCTCGGGCTTCACCCCAGCGGCGGCGAGCGCCTTGCCCGCCGCGGTGGTCGAGGCCAGCGTCAGCGCGAGCAGCAGCCGTTCGACCGTGACGAAGCTGTCGCCCGCCTTGGCCGCGACCTGCTCGGCCTGGTCGAGCACCCGGACGATGTCGTTGTCGAGCCCAGGCGTCTGCTGCGCGCCGCCCCCGCTCACCGCGGGGATCTTCGTCAATGCCGCGTCGGTCTCGCCCAGCGCGCGCTTCGCGTCGCCGCCCGCTGCGGCGATCAGCCCGCTCGCCATGCCCTGCTCGTCCTCGAGCAGCGCCTTGAGCAGATGCTCGGGGGCGATCCGCTGGTGGCTCATGCGGATCGCGACGGTCTGCGCGGATTGCAGGAAGCCCTTGGCGCGGTCGGTGAATTTCTCGAGGTTCATATTGGCCCCTTTATGGTTACGGCGCCGATGTAGTGTTGCCATTGTGCAACACAAGGGGCGGCGGCGCGGCGGGCCCGCGCGTCAGCGCCCCGCCTGCACCGGCCGTTTCGCGCGCGGTGCGCCTTTGGCGAAGCGGTCGCCATAGCGATTGCCCTCGTACCAGCGCGGCGCCTCGGGCGCGTCGGCCACCTCGCGCGCGATCAGATAGTTGAGCCGCGCGAACTTGGCGCCCGCCTCCCAGTCGAACGGCAGGTCGGTCTGGTCCGAGGGCTGGTGGTAGTTCTTCGCGAGGAAGCTCTTGAACGCCTTCTCGCCGCCATTCTTGAACCCGGTCATCAGGAAGATCGACGGCACCCCGACCTTGACGAAGCTATAGTGATCCGAGCGCTCGAAGAAATCCTCCTCGGGCATCGGATCGGGCGACACCGAGACGCCCATGCTCGCGCCGGCGCGCGCGGTGACCTCGCCCATCGTCGAATGCTCGCCGCCGAACGCGATCACGTCCTCGAAGTCGTAGAGCAGGATCGGCATGTCGAGATTGACGTCGGCGACGATCTTGCCGCTGCCCACCACCGGGTGGCGCGCGAGCCAGCTCGAGCCGAGCAGCCCGCTCTCCTCGCCCGCCAGCGCGACGAACAGGATCGAGCGCTTCGGCCGCTGCTTGCCCGTCGCGAAGGCGCGCGCGGTCTCGAGCATCGTCGCGACGCCCGAGGCATTGTCCATCGCGCCGTTGTAGATCTTGTCGCCGGCGCGCAGCGGATCGACTCCGACATGGTCGAGATGCGCGCTCAGCACGACGAACTCGTCCTTGAGCACCGGGTCCGAGCCCGGCAGCATGCCGATCACATTGGGGGCCTTGTAGACGCGCTTGCGCGGCGGATCGCCCATCGTGATCGGCAGCTCGGCGATCTGGAACCAGCCGGCATCGGTGTCCGGGGCGGGGACGAGGCCGAGCGCGGCGAAACGCTCGGCGACATAGGCGGCGGCGGTCAGATAGCCCTTGGACAGCGTGTAGCGCCCCTCGAGCGCGTCGCTGGCGAGGAACTCGACATGCTTGCGCATCTCGGCCGCGCTGAAAGTCGGTTCCTCGGGCGCCGCCTGCGCCTGCGCGGCGATCGGCGTGAGGACGAGCGAAAGTCCGGCGAGAAGGATCGAGGCGCGCATGCAGGAAGTCTCTCGGAAAAGGCGTTAAATCTTGTTCAGGCTAGCCGAAATGCGGCCGGCTGCAAGCGGCAACGGATTCGGTTGCAGCGGATACCGCCCGCGCTATGTTCGGCGTCAGCCACCTCCTTTCCCGGGAAGCCCGACACCCATGAAATCGTTCCTGATGTACTGCAGCGCAGCCACGGTCGCGCTGGCCGCCGCTTCGCTCCCCGCCGCCGCGCAGCAGGTCGCTGCAACGGCGACCGCGAAACCCGTGCCGGTCGCCGAGCTCGTCAAGCGCGTCGACATCCCCTACGAGGAGTTCACCCTGAAGAACGGCCTGCGGGTGATCGTCCACACCGATCGCAAAGCGCCGATCGTCGCGGTGTCGACCTGGTACGATGTCGGCTCGAAGCACGAGCCGACCGGCAAGACCGGCTTCGCGCATCTGTTCGAGCATCTGATGTTCAACGGCTCCGAGAACGCCCCCGGCGATTTCTTCGAGCCATTGAAGCAGGTCGGCGCGACCGATTTCAACGGCACCACCAGCTTCGACCGCACCAATTATTTCGAGACCGTGCCGCGCCCGGCGCTCGATCGCGCGCTGTTCCTCGAGAGCGATCGCATGGGCTATCTGCTCGGCGCGATCACCCAGGACGTGCTCGACGAGCAGCGCGGCGTCGTCCAGAACGAGAAGCGTCAGGGCGACAACCAGCCCTATGGCCTCGTCTATTACAAGCTGCTCGAGGAGCTGCTCGCCGGCAACGCCTATGGCCATAACGTGATCGGCTCGATGGCCGATCTCGACGCCGCCAGCCTCGACGACGTCAAGAACTGGTTCCGCTCGCATTACGGCCCCAACAACGCCGTGCTGGTCCTCGCCGGAGACGTCGACGCGAAGGAGGCGCGCCCGCTCGTCGAGAAATATTTCGGCGCGATCCCCGCGGGCCCGAAGAGCGTGCTGCCCCAGGTCGCGATCCCCACTCTGCCGCAGTCGAAGACCGTCAAGATGCAGGACCGCGTCGCTGCGACGCTGATCCTGCGCAGCTGGGCGGTGCCGGGGATGAACGATGCCGATGCCGTGCCGCTCGACGTGTTCGGCGAGGTGCTCGGCGGGCTCGCCAGCTCGCGGCTCGACAACGCGCTGGTCCGTAAGGAGAAGGTCGCGGTGCAGGTCTCGGCCGGCATCCAGTCGCTCTCGCAGCTCGGCATCTTCCAGATCCAGGCAGTGGTGAAGCCCGGTGTCGACGCCAATCTGGTGGCGAAGCGGCTCGACGAGATCGTCGCCGATCTGATCGCCAACGGCCCGACCGCCGACGAGGTCCAGCGCGTCGCCACCACCAGCGTGTCGAGCCGCATCTCGGGGCTCGAATCGGTCGGCGGCTTCGGCGGCAAGGCCGTCGCGCTCGCCTCGGGCGAGCTCTATTCGGACGATCCCGCCTTCTACAAGAAGCAGCTCGTCGAGACCGCGAAGGTCACCCCTGCGCAGGTCCAGGCCGCGGGCAGGAAGTGGCTCGGCCGTCCGTCGCTGACGATCCTCGTCGAGCCCGGCCAGCGCGAGGCCTATCAGGAAGCGCAGGCGGTCCCCGCCGCCGCCAAGCCGGTCGAAGGTCCCAAGGCCGAGCCGGTCAAGGGCACGCGCGGCGCGCTGCCCGACGTCGCGCAGATCGGCGATCTCGATTTCCCGAATGTCGAGCGCACCAAACTCTCGAACGGCGTCGAGATCGTCTATGCGCATCGCACCGCGGTGCCGGTGACGCAGGTGGTGATGAGCTTCGACGCCGGCGTCGCGGCGGATCCGGCCAACAAGCTCGGCACGCAGAACCTCGTCCTGTCGCTGCTCGACGAAGGCACCACCAGCCTCGATTCGACCGCGATTGCCGAGGCGCGCGAGCGGCTGGGCGCCACGATCGGCACCGGCGGCTCGCCCGATCGCACCTATTTGTCGGTCACCACGCCGAGCCCCAATCTCGCCGGCTCGCTCGATCTGTTCGCCGATGTCGTGCGCAATCCCGCCTTCGCCCCCGACGAGATCGAGCGGCTCCGCGCGACCCAGCTCACCGGCATCGCGCAGGAGCTCACCAGCCCGCAGGGCCTCGCCGCCCGCGCGTTGCCGCCGCTCCTCTACGGCGCGGGCAATCCCTATGCGAAGATGGCCGCCGGCGGCGGCGATCCCGCCGCGGTGAAGGCGCTGACCCGCGACGATCTGCTCGCCTTCTACCGGGCGTGGATCCGGCCGGACAAGGCGAAGGTCTTCGTGGTCAGCGATCGCCCGCTCGCCGAGGTCAAGGCCGCGCTCGAGGCGCGCTTCGGCAATTGGCAGGGGCAGGGTCCTGCCGGCATCAAGGCGTTCGACGTCGCGCCGAAGCAGGCCGCGCCGAAGATCCTGCTGGTCGATCGTCCCGATTCGCCGCAGTCGCTGATCATCGCCGCGCAGATGACGTCGCTCGATCCGTCGAGCGAGCTGCTCACCCAGGTCACTGCCAATCAGGTGCTCGGCTCGGGCTTCCTGTCGCGAATCAACATGGATCTGCGCGAGGCCAAGCATTGGTCGTACGGCGCCGGCGGCGGCTATAACTGGCTCGAAAAGGCGGTGCCCTACACGATCAGCGCGCCGGTCCAGGCCGACAAGACCGGCGAGTCGATCAAGGCGATCCAGCAGCAGGTCGGCGATTTCCTGACGACCAAAGGCGTCACCGATGCCGAGCTGACCCGCGAGATCAACGGCACCACGCGTGAGCTCGCCGGCCGATTCGAAACCTCGGGCGCGGTGCTCTCGGCGATGCAGCAGAACGACCTGCGGCACCGTCCGGACAATTTCTACGACACGGTAACGCAAAAATATCGGGGCATGACGGTGGCGCAGCTTGACGCTGCGGCACGCGGCTCTTTGGACCCGAAGAAGTTCGTCTGGGTGGTCGTGGGCGATGCCGCGAAGGTCAAGCCGCAGCTTGACAGCCTCGGCCTCGCTGTCGAGGTGGTCCCCGCAGCGTCGGTGGCGGGCTCCTCCGCGGCCGCCGCATCGAAGTAATTCCGAACGGGAGAGACGAGATGGCGAATGTCGACGGCAGCTGGAACACGGTGACCAAGTCGCCGATGGGCGACCAGCAGGCGGTGCTGACCGTGCAGAGCGCGGGCGACAGCTTCACCGGCAATTTCTCGGGCGGCCTCGGCACGACCGACATCAAGGACGGCAAGGTCAACGGCGACACGCTGACCTTCTCGCTCGACATCACCATCCCGATGCCGATGACGCTCACCGTCGAGGCGACCGTCGATGGCGACAACCTCAACGGCACCGTCACCGCAGGCGCGTTCGGCAGCTTCCCGATCACGGGCACGCGCGGCTGAGCTATCGCTTCGGTTGAGAAAAAGGGGCCCGCTTCCGGAAGGAGGCGGGCCTTTTTCGTCGCGTGGAGGCAATGCCGGAACGACGCCCCTTTCGGGCGGTTAGGCACCCGTTCGAAGGAAAGGGGCCGATGCATGCTGTCGGAAGCCAGGGCGACGCTGCTCGCGCGATGGGGGTTCGCGGCGCGCGGGCTGGTTTATCTGCTCGTCGCCTGGTTCGCCGTCGATGCGGCGTTTCGCGGCGGCAGGACCGCGGACAATCAGGGCGCGATCGCCTCGCTCGCCGACAAGGCGTTCGGGCCGTTGCTCCTCGCGGTGATCGCCGCGGGACTGGCCGGCTATGCGCTGTGGCGCCTCGCCGAGGCGGTGGCCGGTCCCGGGCACGGCAAATCCGCCGCGAAGACCCTGCTCGAGCGCGCCGGCTTCCTGATGAGCGCCGGCGCGCATCTCGTCCTCGCCTGGGTCGCCACGCGCTTCGCCCTCCATCCGCGCTCGGGCAGCGATACCTCGCCCAATGACGAGCGCGCGCGCGACTGGACGGCATGGCTGCTCGATCAGCCTTTCGGCCCGGTGCTGGTCGGCGCGGTGGCGATCGGCTTCTTCTGCGGCGCCGGCCTCCAGCTCCGCAAGGCGTGGAAGGGCGAATTCGTCGCTGAGTTGCACAGCGACACGCCGGTTCCCGGCTATGTCTGCACCGCGGGCCGGATCGGCTATGGCGCGCGCGCCTTGGTGTTCGCGGTCACCGGGCTGTTCTTCGCCGCCGCCGCGTGGCGCTCGCGGGCGAGCGAGGCGGGCGGCATGGCCGATGCGCTCGGCGCGTTGCAGGATCAGCCCGGCGGCACCTGGCTGCTCGCCGCCACCGGCATCGGGCTCGGCCTGTTCGGCATCTTCAGCCTGATCGAGGCCCGCTACCGGCGGATCCGGGTGCGGGTGTAGCGGGCGCGCGCCGGCGTTCGGCGGGTATCGCCCATTTGCGGACATTCTTCTTAGCCCTCTCCCGCGAAAGCGGGAGAGGGCTAGACCTGGCGCCGACTGCTTCCCACCCAATTCCCGACAGCCCCTTGCAAAATAGGATTGCGCCTGCTGCCCTGCGCGCCGGTCCGGCGCCGCCGGCCGCGCTCTTTGACACCGTCGATTTTCCCTACAGCTCCGCGCAACAATATTTCCTGCCCGCGCAACGCGAGAGTCGTTCTACCGCGACTCTTGCGACTCTAGGCCGCCGAAACCCTACAAAATGGCCGCCCGGGCGTCCTACAGCGCGCTAGCGCTTCACCCGCGTCACATGCCCCATCTTGCGCCCCGGCCGGACATTGCCCTTGCCGTAAAGGTGCAGATGCGCGCCCGGCTCGGCGAGCAGATCGGGCCAGCGGTGCGCCGCGTCGCCGATCAGATTCTCCATCTCGACATGGCTGCCGGTCAGCGCGGTGCTGCCCAGGGGCAGCCCGCAAATCGCGCGGATGTGATTCTCGAACTGCGACGTCTCGGCGCCCTCGATCGTCCAGTGCCCCGAATTGTGCACGCGCGGCGCCATCTCGTTGAACACCGGGCCGTCGTCGGTCGCGAAGAATTCGAGCGTCAGCACCCCGACATGGCCGAGCGCCTCGGCGACGCGCCCGGCGAGCGTCGCCGCCTCGGCCCAGTGGCGCGCGATCTCGGGCGGCGCGGGGAGCGACGAACGCGCGAGGATGCCCTCCTCATGCTCGTTCCACGGCGGCGGATAGCTGGTCAGCGCGCCGTCCACGCCGCGCACGGTGATGATCGAGAATTCGTGGCTGAAATTGACGAAGCCCTCGAGGATCGCCGGCCGCTCGCCGATCTCGGCCCAGGCCGCTTCGGCGTCGCCGGCGTCGCGGATGCGCACCTGGCCCTTGCCGTCATAGCCCAGCCGCAGCGTCTTGAGGATCGCCGGGGTGCCGATCGTGTCGATCGCCGCCTTCAATTCGTCGAGCGTCGACACCGGCGCCCACGGCGCGGTCCGCCCGCCGATCCCCTGAACGAACGCCTTCTCCCGCGCCCGGTCCTGCGCGATCGACAGGCTCTGCGGGCCGGGGCGCACCGGCACCTTGCCCGCGAGATATTCGACCGGGCCGATCGCGATGTTCTCGAACTCGTAGGTCACCACATCAGTCTGCCCGGCGACTTCGTCGAGGACGATGCGACTGTGATAATCGGCGCGGGTGTAGCTGGAGGCGGTCTGTGCGGCGACGCTCTCGGCGTCGGGCGCGAGGACATGGGTGCGGTAGCCGAGCTGCGCCGCGGCGACCGCGAGCATCCGGCCGAGCTGGCCGCCGCCCAAAATGCCGATGATCGATCCGGGAGGCAGCGCGGTCATTCGGGGTCGGTCGCCACGCTGTCGGTCTGCGCCGTGCGCCACGCCTTGAGCCGCCCGGCGAGCGCCTCGTCAGAAGTCGCGAGGATCGCGGCGGCGAGCAGCCCCGCGTTGATCGCGCCGGGCTTGCCGATCGCCAGCGTGCCGACGGGGATCCCGCCGGGCATCTGGACGATCGAATAGAGGCTGTCGACGCCCTTCAATGCCTTGGACTCGACCGGCACGCCGAGCACCGGCAGATGCGTCATCGATGCCGCCATGCCCGGCAGATGCGCCGCGCCGCCCGCACCGGCGATCACCACCTTGAGCCCGCGATCCGCCGCGCCGGTGGCATAGTCGTAGAGCCGCTGCGGCGTGCGATGCGCCGAGACGACCCTGGTCTCGTGCGGCACGTCCAGCTCGTCGAGCACCCGCGCGGCATGGCGCATCGTCTCCCAATCGGAAGTGCTGCCCATGATGATGCCGACCAGAGGTGCCACGAAATGCCCCGTCAGATGTGGAAGCGCGCTTGTTAGTGGGGGAGGGGGGAGAGGGCAACTTCGATTCACGCGGAGACGCGGAGACGCGGAGAAGAAGTGAAGGCGGTTCGCGCAGAGGCGCAGAGGACGCGGAGGGGCCTGGCGTGCGGCTCCCGCCGGGAGACGGGCACGCGTAGAGAGGAAGGCCGCTGGCGCGGCGGGCCATTCCTCTCTGCGTCCTCAGCGCCTCTGCGCGAACAAAACTCCGCGTCTCCGCGCCTCCGCGTGAACCTCTTATCGCTCGCTCAAATAATAGCGATCCGTTGCCACCAGCGCTTCGTCGAGCTCGTAGACGATCGGCTGCCCGGTCGGGATCTCCAAATTGACGATCTCTTCGTCCGGGATCCCCGACAGATGCTTGACCAGCGCCCGCAGCGAATTGCCGTGCGCCGAGATCAGCACGCGCTTGCCCGCCTTGATCTGCGGCGCGATGCTCTCTTCCCAATAGGGCAGTACGCGCGCGATCGTGTCCTTCAGGCTCTCGGTCTGCGGGATCGGCACGCCCTTGTAGCGCTCGTCCTTCGCCAGATCCCAGGCCGAGCCCTCCTCGGGCAGCGGCGGCGGAATGTCGAAGCTGCGGCGCCAGATCTTGACCTGCTCGTCGCCGTGCAGCGCCGCGGTCTCGGCCTTGTTGAGCCCGGTGAGCCCGCCATAATGGCGCTCGTTGAGCTTCCAGCTCTTCTCGGTCGGCAGCCACAGCCGGCCCATCGCCTCGAGCGAGAGGTTGAGCGTCTTGATCGCCCGGCTCTGGAAGCTGGTGAAGGTCAGGTCGAAATCGAGCCCTTTTGCCTTCATCAGCTCGCCCGCCGCCCAGGCTTCCTTGACTCCCAGCTCTGTCAGGTCGACGTCCCACCAGCCGGTGAAGCGGTTCTCGAGGTTCCACGCCGACTGGCCGTGGCGGATCAGGACGAGCTTGGGCATGGGACCTCCTTGAGACGTTTGCCGAGGTCCTTAGCGGCTGGCGCGGCAGGGACAAGGAGACAGGCGATGGCAATCGTTCGGCAGACTCTGGTCTATGACGGCCCCGGCGGCCCGTTCGAGGGCGTCGCGGCATGGGACGATGCAGTGCAGGGACCGCGCCCCTGCATCCTCCTGCTCCCCAATGTGCTCGGCCAGAAGGAAGCCGATAATCGCAAGGCCGAGGCGCTCGCCGGGCTCGGCTATGTCGCGCTCGCCGGCGATGTGTTCGGGCAGGGCCGGCGCACCACGCTGCACGAGGACAATCGCGGCCGCTACATGGACGAACTCAATGCCGACCGCGGCTTGCTGCGCGATCGGCTCGCCGCTTCACTGGCGGCATTGACCAACCTTCCCCAGGCCGATCCGGAGAAGGCCGCCGCGATCGGCTTCTGCTTCGGCGGCAAATGCGTGCTCGACATGGCGCGCGCCGGGCTCGGCATTCTTGGCGGGGTCAGCTTCCACGGGGTCTATGATCGGCCGGACTATGAAAGCGTCGCGCCGATCGCCGCGAAGCTGCTGATCTGCCATGGCTGGGACGATCCGATCTCGCCGCCCGAGGCCACCGTCGCGCTGGCCGGCGAGCTGACCGCGAGCGGCGCCGACTGGCAGCTCCACGCCTATGGCCATGCCGGCCACGCCTTCACCGATGTCGGCCGCACCGCGCCGGGCAATGTCGCGTACGAACCGCGCGCCGATCGGCGCAGCTGGGCGGCGATGATCGACTTCTTCGAAGAGTTGTTCGCCTGAATCGCATTTGATGCGTTAGCGTGGCGGAATGACTTTCTTCGAAAGCCTCGTCGCGCTGCTGCTGCTCGCCGTCGTGCTGCTGCAGGTCGCGCGGCGGACTTCGATCCCCTATCCGACGATGCTCGCGACGGCGGGGGTGATCGTCGCATTGGTGCCGGGCAGCCCGGCGATCGCGCTCGAAGGCCATACCGCGCTGGCGCTGTTCATCGCGCCGGTGTTGCTCGACGCGGCGTTCGACTTTCCCCTCGCGGCGATCCGCCGGTTGTGGCGCCCGCTGGTCGCGCTGGCAGTGGTCGCGGTGCTGCTGACCACCGCGGTGGTCGCCTGGATCGGCTGGGCGTTCGCCGGATTGCCGATTGCGGCGGCGATCACGCTCGGCGCGATCGTCGCCCCGCCCGATGCCGCTGCGGCGACAACGGTGCTGCGCTCGGCGTCGCTGCCGCGCCGGGCGGTGCAGGAATTGACCGGCGAGAGCCTGCTCAACGACGCGACCGCATTGCTGCTGTTCAGCGCCGCGGTGGCGATCCAGAGCCATGGCGGAATCGACGGCGGCGTTGCGCTCCGGCTCGGCTTCGCGGTGCCCGGCGGGATCGCGCTGGGGCTCTTCTGCGCCTGGGCGTTCCGCTACATCATTCCCTATACGCGTGGCTCGTTCGGCGGAAATCTCCTCGAGTTCGTCAATACCTTCGTCGCGTGGCTGGTCGCCGAACGGCTCGGCCTGTCGGCGGTGCTCTGCGTGGTGACGATGGCGATGTTCATCGCCAACGATCCCAAGATGGGGATCGACGCGCGCAACCGCGTCCAGTCGTTCGCGGTGTGGGGCGTCGCGGTGTTCGTGCTCAACGTCGTCGCCTTTCTGCTGATGGGGATGCAGGTGCGCGCGATCGTCGGCGGGATGGATCCCGATCGGCTGCGCGAGGCGGCGGGCGTCGCCGGGATGATCGTCGCGGGCGTGGTGGTGACGCGGATCGTCTGGGTGCTGACCTATAATCGCCTCGCCGCGCATTTCCGCTGGCTGCGCGGCGACGAGAAACCCGCGAGCTTCGCGCAGGGCGTGGTGGTCGGCTGGTGCGGGATGCGCGGGCTGGTCACGCTGGCGACGTCGTTCGCGCTTCCCGCCGATTTCCCGCAGCGCGACCTGATCGTCCTGTCGGCCTTCGCCGTGGTCCTGGCGACGCTGGTGGTGCAGGGGCTCACGCTCACCCCGCTGATCCGACTGCTCGGGCTAGGCGAGGGTGACGACGATCACGAGCGCATCGCGGCGCAGCGCGCGCTCGCCGAGGCCGCGCTCGCCGCGATCGGCGACACTCCCGGCCAGGTCGCCGCCGACATGCGGCGCCATTTCGAGATCGACCGCGACGCGCTCGACGGCCGCGGCGCCGCCTGCGCCGACTATAACGAGCGCCAGCGACTCAAGCTCAAGGCGATCGCAGCGGAGCGCGCGCGGCTGGGGGCATTGCGCGATTCGGACGCGATCGGCGCGGACGAGTTCGAGCGCCAGCAGGAAGCGCTAGACTGGCACGAGCTCGCGATCGGCCCCGCCGCGCGGCAGACGATCGAGGAAGGCTAGGGCGAAGACTGCGAATGGCGGGGATTGGGTGGTTAGCGGGCTTTCGCCAACTTCGTGCGTTCGGCCAGGCTATTCCATGCCGTAAGGCACAGCATGGAAGTCCAAGTTCCGTAGCCAGCGTGCCCATCTGACCAGAGTAGCAGGACGAAGTAAGCGGCAAGCCCGATGCTTAGCGCGATGCGGATCAGCCGCATGGCAGGATGAAGAAGGAGCAGCTGCAAGGTCATTCCGAGCTTTCTCGTCGCTTTCCACCATCCTACGGGTGATCATCAACCTCCGCAATTGAGGCGAAAGCCGCCATTCCGTTACGGTCTCCCCGCCTAGAGCACCCGCGACAGGAAGCGGCTGAACGGGTCTTCCTTATAGTCGCCGAACGGGCCGGTCTCGGTGAAGCCGAACTGGCGGTACAGCGCATGCGCGGGCTCGAACGCTTCGCCCGATCCGGTTTCGAGGCTGAGCCTTTTGTAGCCGCGCGCCCGCGCCACGCCGAGAATGTGCGAGACCAATGCGGCCCCGGTGCCGCGCCGCAGATGCTCGGCCGAAGTCCGCATCGACTTGATCTCGCCATGCTCCGCGTCGAGCTGCTTGAGCGCGCCGCAGCCGAGCAGGTCCTCGCCGTCCCAAGCGGTCCACAAGGTCACCCCCGGCGCGCGCAGCCCCGACAGGTCGAGGAAATGGCAGCTGCCCTCGGGCGAGTTCGCGAGCATCCCCGCGAAATGCACGTTGAGCAGCGCGACGACGCGCGGGTCGTCGAGTCCCCCCTCGCGGATCTCCATCAGATTTCGTCGATCATGCCGGCGAGCGTATCGAGACAGGCATGCGCCAGCACCTTGCAGCGCGCCGGCGACCAGCCGAACTCGGCATCGGCATTCGCGTCATGGTCCTTGAACGGCATTTCGAGCGTCATCGAGACCGCGCCGAAGCGTTCCGCCAGCTGGTTGGTCGACATCGCCAGATTGGCCTTGCCCGGCGCCGACTTCTCATAGCCGAGATCGAGCTGGAATTCGGGCGTGGTCTTGGCCAGCCGGCGGGCGAAATCGTAGAATTTCTCGCCGAGCGCGTCGGTCCAGCTCGGAATGCCTTCGAAGCCGGCGAGGAAATTGGCGGGAATCGCCTCGTCGCCATGGACGTCCATCGCGAAATCGACGCCGGTCTCGTCCATGCGGTTGCGCACCGCGAGGACCTCGGGGCTCTTTTCGGCCGTGGGCGAATGCCATTCGCGGTTGAGGTTGATGCCCGCGGCGTTGGTGCGCAGATGCCCGCGGCGCGAGCCGTCGGGGTTCATGTTGGGGACGATGTGGAACGTCGCCTTTTCGCGCAGCGCATGCGTGGTGCGATCGTCGAGGTCGGTCAGCTTCTCGAGCGCGCCTTCCATCCACCATTCGGCCATGGTCTCGCCGGGATGCTGGCGGGCATAGAGCCAGACCTGCTTGGGCCCTTCGCCCAGCGTCAGGCAGTCGATCGGCTGGCCGTCGAGGGTAACGCCCAGCTCGCGGTGCGAGACCCCCGGCTGCGCGGCCATCCGCGTGACCAGATCGTGATGCCGTTCCATCGAATAGGGCGCGAAATAGGCGAACCAGACGATGTCGCTGTCGATCGCCCGGGTGAAGCTGAGCACGCCATCGGCGTACTCGCTGTCGCTGGTGCGCCAATGCGCGCGGTCGGTGCTCCAGCGCGTCTTGTAGCCCGGCCAGCCGAACGGATAGGCGGCGCCCGCGGCATTGAGGATGCGGAAGGTGAGCGTGCGCCCCTTCGCCCCTGCCAGCCGGAAATGGAACCACTGGTAGAAATCGGACAGGTGGTCGGTGACGATCTCGAGATCGACCCGGTCGCCGTCGATCGCCACCACGCGGATGTTGCCGCCGTCGAACGCGGCGTTGATCTGGATGCTCATTTGACCGTGGTAGTGATGCCTGACTCGCCTGGGAAGTCCCTGAACAGCGCATAGGCGAGCCGCGCCGCCTCGTCGCGCGGATCGCTCCCCGGCTTGCCGCTCACCGATTCGGTCACCGCGCGGCCTTCCCACAAGGTGGTGTTGTCGCTGCGCCGGCGCAGCTGGACGGTCAGCTCCGAGCCGTAGATCTCGCGGGTCTTGCCGCCGATCCCGAATGAAAGCCCGCCGCCGACGCCGACCGCGCTGCGCCGGCCGCCGCTGATGCTGCCGCCGCCCAGCCCGATCGAGACCGGAGGCGGCTCGCGATAGGCGCCGCGCGAGGCGCGGGTGAACGAGACCGCGGCGATATAGCCCGATTGCATGTCGCCGTTCGACTGGACGAAGCCCAGCCGCGCGAGCTCGGCGCCGACCGCATCGGCATAGAGCTGGAACTCGGGGCTGATCTGCGCCGCGCCGCTCGCGGGCTCGATCGAGATGCTGGTGCGCTCGGTCAGCGCGCCGATATGATAGCGCGTGACGTCGACGGGCGCGTGGCGCGGCGTGGTCGCGCAACCGCCGGCGCAAAACGCCGCGCCCAGGGCTGCAACGCTGAGAATCCTGTTCACCGGCCACTGCCTCCTGTCTCTCGGGGAGCACGCCCCGCCGCACCTCAACCCTGCCCACCGCGAGTCGGTTCCGCAAGGGCGGTAGCGCCTTGACTTGGCGACCCTCCCCCTATAGGCGGGCGCCTCTTTTCCAGACACACATTCAGTTGAGAAGCGAATCGGTCATGAAGATCGTGAATTCATTGAAGTCGCTCAAGGGGCGCCACCGCGACAACCGCGTGATCCGCCGCCGTGGCCGGATCTACGTGATCAACAAGACGAATCGCCGGTTCAAGGCCCGCCAGGGCTAATTCCGGACGTGGGGACCCCGTCGGCCGTCATCTTCGATGTCGGCAAGGTCCTCTTCGAATGGGATCCGCGTTATCTCTACGAGCGCCTGATCGACGACGATCAGGCGCTCGAAGCGTTTCTGGCGAACGTGGTCACGAGGGAATGGCATTTTCAGCACGATGCCGGGCGTCCGTTCGCGGAGACCTCGGCCGAGCTGAGCGCGCAATATCCTGAGCATGCCGGGCTGATCGCCGCCTGGGGCCCGCGCTTCAACGAGACCATCCCGCACGCCGTGCCCGGCATGGTCGAGATCGTCCGCGAGCTCGATGCCGCGGGCGTACCGCTGTTCGCGATCACCAATTTCTCGGGCGAGTTCTGGCGCGCCTGGGTGCCGCAATATGCCGAGCTGTTCGATCGTTTCCGCGACGTCGTCGTGTCGGGCGACGAGAAGCTGGTGAAGCCCGATCCCGCGATCTACGCGCTCGCGCTGAAGCGATTCGGGCTCGATGGCCCCGACGCGGTGTTCGTCGACGACAGCCCCGCCAATGTCGCGAGCGCGCGCGACGCCGGCATCCATGCGGTGCTGTTCACCACCGCCGCCGATTTCCGCGCCGAGCTGGTGCGACTCGGGCTGCTTTCCTGATTTAAAATCCTCCCCCGCTTTCGCGAGGGAGGATCGATAAGCCTCAGCTATCGCTGGGGCCGGTGTAATTCTTCAGCTCGTCGCCGAGGATGGTGACGACGTGGAGCACGTTGGTCGATCCCGGCGTCTTGAACGGCACGCCCGCGCAGACCACGATTCGCTCGCCTGCGCCGGCCAGCTTGTGGCGCAGCGCCATCCGCTTGGCCTTGGCGACCATCTCCTCGAACGAATCGACGTCGCGGGTATGGACCGCATGGCTTCCCCAGAGCAGGCCGGTGCGCCGCGCGGTGTCGATCTTGGGCGTGAGCACGACGATCGGCACGGTCGGGCGCTCGCGGGCGATTCGCCGCGCGGTCGAGCCCGAGCTGGTGAAGCAGACGATCGCCGAGGCCGACACCGTCCGCGCGATGTTCTTCGCTGCCTCGGCCAGCGCATCCGCAGTCGTCGGGTCGGGGCGGGTGACGGTGAAGTGGACGCGGTCGCCATGCGCGGGGTCGCGCTCCACGGCATCGGCGATCGAGTTCATCATCGCCACCGATTCGCACGGCCATTTGCCCGCGGCGCTCTCGGCCGAGAGCATGATCGCGTCGGCGCCGTCATAGACCGCGGTGGCGACGTCGGAGACCTCGGCGCGAGTCGGCGAAGGCGAATCGATCATCGATTCGAGCATCTGCGTCGCGACGATCACCGGGCGGCCCATCCGCCGCGCGGTCTCGACGATGCGCTTCTGCAACGGCGGGACCGACTGCGGCGGCAACTCGACGCCGAGATCGCCGCGCGCGACCATCACGCCGTCGCATTGCTCCATGATCTCGTCGAGCCGCGCGATCGCGCTCGGCTTCTCGATCTTGGCGAGCAAGGCCGCCTTGCCGCCGATCAGCCGGCGCGCCTCCATCAGATCCTCGGGCCGCTGGACGAAGCTCAGCGCGATCCAGTCGACGCCCTGCTCGACCGCGAAGGCGAGGTCGCTGCGGTCCTTCTCGGTCAGCGCGGCGAGCGGCAGCACCATGTCGGGGACGTTGAGCCCCTTCGAATTGGACAGCGTGCCGCCGACCTCGACTCGCGTCACCAGCCGATCCTTCTCGACCGCGGTGACCCGCAGCACCATCTTGCCGTCGTCGAGCAGCAGCCGCGCATCGGGATGCGCCGCCTCGAAGATCTCGCGGTGCGGCAGCTGGACCCGGGTCGAGTCGCCCGGAGCCGAATCGCGATCGAGCACGAAGGCGTCGCCGGTGTTGAGCACGACCTTGCCCTCGGCGAACTTGCCGACGCGCAGCTTGGGGCCCTGCAGATCGGCGAGGATCGTGGTCGGCCGGCCGAACTTCTTCTCGAGCCCGCGGATCGCCTCGATCACCGGCACCTTCGACGCCTGGTCGCCATGGCTCATATTGACCCGGAAGGCATCGGCCCCCGCCTCGAACAGCTTCGCGATCATCTCGGGCGTGTTGCTCGCCGGCCCGAGGGTCGCGAGAACGCGGACTTTACGGCTGCGGGGGCTGATTGCCTTGGTCATATGTTCTGGTTCCTTGTGCGGGCCCGCCTCTAACCACTAAATTGCGTCGATCAACCATGGAGGTGCATGTGCCGACACTCGATACCCTGGATGACGCAGTGGCGGCCAAGGCGTTCCGGCGGCTCGTCCGGCATCTGCGGCATCGCAGCGATGCCCAGAACATCGATCTGATGGGCCTTGCCGGCTTTTGCCGCAATTGCCTCAGCGATTGGGTCGCCGAGGCGGGCGGGATGCGCAAGGAGGAGGGGCGCGAGATCGTCTATGGCATGCCCTATGCCGAGTGGAGGATGCGCCACCATCTCGAGGCGACGCCCGAGCAGCTCGCGCGGATGGAGGAGAGCATGAAGCGCAACCATGTCGAGGCGGCGCTCGACGACGCGCTCGACGACAGCTTCCCGGCGAGCGATCCGCCCGCGATGACCGATCCGAGCCGCTGACCACGACGAAGCGACCAAGGCCGCTTCCGGCGCTGCGAACGCCGCCCTGACGTGATTGCTGCCAAGTGACTACAGATGTAGTCGTTTGGCATGAAATTGCTCGCTTTGCTCCTCGCTTCCGCGATCGTCCCCGCGGCCCAGGCGCGTCCCACCGACCCGCCGACCGCCGCGGTCGATGCCATCTTCCAGCAATGGAGCACCCCGACGAGCCCGGGCTGCGCGGTCGCCGTCTCGCGTGACGGCAGGCTGTTGCTCGAACGCGCTTACGGGCGCGCTTCGGTCGAGGCGGGCATCGCCAACACGCCGCAGACGGCGTTCCATCTCGCCTCGCTCTCGAAGCAATTCACGGCCTTCGCGGTCCTGTTGCTCGAGGGCGAGGGCAAGCTTTCGACGCAGGACGATGTTCGCAAATATGTGCCCGAGCTGCACGCGTTCGCCCGCCCGATCACGATCGCGCATCTGCTCCACCATAGCAGCGGGCTCCGCGACCAGTTGTCGCTGTTCTGGCTGCAGGGCCGTCGCGGCGAGGATACGATCGGGCAGGACGATGCGCTGCGGGTGATCTCGGGCCAGCGCGAGCTCAATTTCCCGACCGGGACCGCTTTCGGCTATTCCAACTCCAACTACGATCTGCTCGCGCTGATCGTCGAGCGCGCCTCGGGCAGGAAATTCGCCGATTTCCTCTCCGAACGCATCTTCCAGCCGCTCGGCATGACGCGGACCTATGTCGTCACCGATCATCACCGGATCCATGCCGGCCAGGCCTCGGGCTACGGCATCGGCGACGACAAGCAATATGAGCGGCGCACGCTCGCTTATTCGAACTACGGGTCGACCGACATCCGCTCGACGGCCGAGGATCTGTCGCTCTGGGCGGCGAATTTCGATCGCCCCAAGGTCGGGTCGCCAGCGGTTCTCGCCGCGATGCTCCGCGGCGACGCGGTGACGCATTATGGCGGCGGGCTAGCGATCGGGAAGTATCGCGGCGTTTCGGTGGCGACGCATAGCGGGCTCGATCCGGGCTATGTCAGCCATTTCATGCTGGTGCCCGCGCAGCGTTTCGCGGTTTCGGTGCTGTGCAATGTCGAGCTCGACGATCCGGTGATCTTCGCGCGCAAGATCGCCGATCTCTACCTCGCCGATGTGTTGAAGGACGAGGCGAAGCCGCCGCAGGTCGCCGTGCCCGCGGCCGAGCTCGCGCGGATCGCCGGCAGCTATCGCGATTCCGGCGGGATGGGCTTCCTCGTCCAGCTCCGCGACGGCAAGCTGATGATGCAGGGCGGCGATCCGATGATCCCGCACGGCAAGGGGCTGTTCTCCTCGACCTACGCGCCGGTGACCTTCGCCTTTTCAGGCGAGGCGCCGGCGCGCACGCTGACGATCGTGGAGCCCGGCGGCGAGCATGTCGCGACGCGCTATGCGCGCCGGCCGGCCGAGCCGCTCACCACCGAGCGTATGACCGACTATCTCGGTGACTATTACAGCCCCGAACTCGCCACGATCGTCACGGTCGAGCGGCGCAAGGACGAGCTGTGGATCAAGGGTCCGGGCTGGGCCGCGCGCATCGAGCAGCCGCCGCCCGATTTCCGCGAGGCCGATTCGTTCGACACCCGATCGGTCGCCGGCATGATTCGCTTCCGCCGCGACGCCGCGGGCAAGGTGACCGAGCTCACCAGCACCAACGGCCGCGTCGTCGACGTGCGATTCCTGCGCGTGGAGGGGTTGCCGAAGCTCGGGGCTTGAGCGGGGCGGCGCGGTCCGATAATCGCGCCGCTTTACCCGATCTTCTTCAGGAGCTTTCCCCTTGTCCGATTCGATTTCCGCCGAACAGCTGCGCCTTTTCATCGAGCGGATCGAGCGCCTCGAAGAGGAGAAGAAGGGCATCGCCGACGACATCAAGGACGTCTACGCAGAAGCCAAGTCGACCGGCTTCGACGTCAAGACGATGCGCTCGATCGTCCGCCTGCGGCGGATGGAGAAGCATCACCGCGACGAAGCTGAGATGCTGCTCGAGACCTACAAGCAGGCGCTGGGGATCTGAGGATGTTCGTGCTCCTGCGAAAGCAGGAGCCCAGGGCCGCAAGCGACGCGCCCTGTCACTCTGGGCTCCTGCTTTCGCCGGAGCACTTTGCTTTGCTGGTTTGATCCAATCCTTTATGGGGTCCCCGCAAAGTGCACTTTGCGGGGTTTTCCATGGCAGGCCATTCCAAATTCAAGAACATCATGCACCGCAAGGGCGCGCAGGATAAGAAGCGCTCGAGCATGTTTTCTAAGCTCAGCCGCGAAATCACCGTCGCGGCGAAGATGGGCTTGCCCGATCCCGACATGAACCCGCGCCTGCGCGCCGCGATCGCCGCGGCCAAGGCGCAGTCGATGCCCAAGGACAATATCCAGCGCTCGATCGACAAGGCGTCGAAGGGCGAGGGCGATAATTACGAAGAGATCCGCTACGAGGGCTTCGGCCCGGGCGGGGTCAGCCTGATCATCGAGGCGCTGACCGACAACCGCAACCGCACCGCGACCAACGTCCGCACCGCGGTCTCCAAGAATGGCGGCAATCTCGGCGCATCGGGCTCGGTGAGCCACGGCTTCGATCGCATGGGGCTGATCACCTATCCGGCCAGTGCCGGCGATGCCGACAAGGTGTTCGAGGCCGCGCTCGAGGCCGGCGCCGAGGACGTCACCAGCTCGGAGGACGGCCACGAGATCTGGACCGCGCAGGCCGATCTCCACGAAGTCGCCAGGGCGCTCGAGCCGGTGCTCGGCGAGAGCGAAGGCGCCAAGCTCGCCTGGCGCCCGCAGACCATGGTCGCGGTCGACGGCGACGATGCCGCGACTCTGTTCAAGCTGATCGACGCGCTCGACGATGACGACGATGTCCAGACCGTCTGGGGCAATTACGAAGTCTCCGACGAGGTGATGGAGAAGCTCGGCTGATTTTTGCTCACGCGAAGGCGCGAAGGCGCGAAGGCGATTTGGGACCGCTGCGCGGCCGAGGCGCGGAGGCGCGGAGACTGGTTCTCCGCCGCGAAAGCGGCCCTCATCTCCGATCCGTCGCCAAGCCTCTCGCGTTTCGTAGAGCGTCTGACGCCGCAGAAGAATACGACCTCTCTGCGTCTCCGCGCCTCGGCCGCGCAGCGGCCCCAAAAACTCTTCTCTTCGCGCCTTCGCGCCTTCGCGTGAACCGACCATGCTGATCCTCGGTCTCGATCCCGGGCTCGGGACTACCGGCTGGGGGATCGTCCGCGCCGAAGGCAACCGGCTGCGCCATGTCGCCAACGGCAAGCTCGTCACCGATACCAAGGCCCCGCTGCCGCGCCGGCTCGCGCATCTCGACGCCATGCTCGCCGCGCTGATCGCCGATCATGCGCCCGATGCCGCGGCGGTCGAGGAGGTCTTCGTCAATTCGAACGCGCAATCGACGCTCAAGCTCGGCCAGGCGCGCGGCGTGGTGCTCTGCGCCGCCGCGCGGAGCGGGATCGATGTCGGCGAGTACAAGCCGAGCACGATCAAGAAGGCGGTGGTCGGCACCGGTGCTGCCGAAAAGGCGCAGGTCCATGCCATGGTCGCGCGGCTGCTGCCCGGCGTGAAGATCGACGGGCCCGATGCCGGCGACGCGCTCGCCGTGGCGATCTGCCATGCGCACCATCTGGCGTCGGCGCGGCGGATGTTCTAGTCCCGTTCCATGATCGCGCATCTCAAGGGGCGGCTGGCGGCGACCGGCATGGATCACGCGGTGATCGACGTGAACGGCGTCGGCTATCTGGTCGGCGCCTCGGGCAAGACGCTCGAGAAGCTCGGCGCGGTCGACAATATCGTCACGATCCACACCGAGATGCTCGTCGCCGAGGATTTCATCCGGCTGATGGGCTTCGCCACCGCCGACGAGCGCGACTGGTTCAAGCTGCTCACCCATGTCCAGGGCGTCGGTTCGAAGGTCGCGCTGGCGATCCTCTCGATCCTCACCCCCGACGAGCTGCGCACCGCGGTCGCCCGCGCCGACGCCGCGATGATCGCGCGCGCCAACGGCGTCGGCCCCAAGCTGGCCCAGCGCATCGTCAACGAACTCAAGGACAAGGCCGGCGGCATCGCATTGGGCGGCGCGGCGGGCGCTCCGGCGCCGGCGGGCAGCGCGGCGGGCGACGCGGTGTCGGCACTGCTCAATCTCGGCTTCAAGCCCGCCGAGGCCTCGAGCGCAGTCAGCGCCGCCAATGACGAACTCGGCGCTGGGGCCACGCTCGATGCGCTGGTCCGGCTGGCGCTCAGGAAGGCGGCGAAGTGAAGCACGTCCTGGCTCTTGTGTTCGCTCTGATCGGAATCGTGCCGCGCGCCGATGCCTGTACCGATGGGGCCGCGATGACGTACTATTTCTTTGATCGGCAGCCCGACGGACGCGCGGAGCGGGACGTGTTGCCGATTCAAATCCTCGCGATTGAGGGTGATCGCGTGCGGGCACAGGTGGGCGCGTCGGTCGCCAAGGCGCTTGGCGGGGACATCGTGACTATCGACCTGCCTGCGTATCCCCAAGGCACGAACTGTATCGACTATGGCCTCACCAGCGGGCCGGCGTTCGTGGTCGTCGAGCATCTGTATCAGCTGAAATCCGGCGAGGTGCACATTGTCGCTGCGCATCTGAGGGAAGGATACGACACGCGTCGTCGAAGAAGTCGGGCCGAGCTGGATCGCTATATCGTCGATCCGGCTGTTAAAGAGGCCGCGGCCCGGGACGGTCGCGCCCAATGACTGACTCCGATCGCATCCTCACTGCCTCGCGTCGCGCCGAGGATGTCGACGCCGCGCTGCGCCCCAAGACCCTCGACGAGTTCGTCGGGCAGAAGGCCGCGCGCGAGAATCTGCGCGTGTTCATCCAGGCGGCGAAGCAGCGCGGCGACGCGCTCGATCATGTCCTGTTCTTCGGCCCACCCGGGCTCGGCAAGACCACGCTCGCCCAGATCATCGCGCGCGAGATGGGCGTCGGCTTCCGCTCGACCTCGGGCCCGGTGATCGCCAAGTCGGGCGATCTCGCCGCTTTGCTCACCAATCTCGAGGACGGCGACGTGCTGTTCATCGACGAGATCCACCGGTTGAATCCCGCGGTCGAGGAAGTCCTCTATCCCGCGATGGAGGACCGCGCGCTGGACCTGATGATCGGCGAGGGGCCCTCGGCCCGTTCGGTCCGCATCGACTTGCCGCGCTTCACCCTCGTCGGCGCGACCACCAGGCAGGGCCTGCTCACCACCCCGCTGCGCGATCGCTTCGGCATCCCGGTGCGGCTGCAATTCTACACCGTCGACGAGCTCGAACGCGTCGTCACCCGCGCCGCGACCTTGCTCGACCTCCATGTCGCGCAGGACGGCGCGCACGAGATCGCCCGCCGCGCGCGCGGCACTCCGCGCATCGCCGGGCGGCTGCTGCGCCGGGTGCGCGACTTCGCCAATGTCGCGGGCGAGGAGACCGTCCACGCCAGGGTCGCCGATGCCGCGCTGACCCGGCTCGAAGTCGATGCGCTCGGGCTCGACAATATGGACCGGCGCTATCTGATGATGATCGCCGACATCTACAAAGGCGGTCCGGTCGGCGTCGAGACGCTCGCCGCGGGGCTCAGCGAGCCGCGCGACACGATCGAGGAAGTGATCGAGCCCTATCTGATCCAGATCGGCATGATCGCCCGCACGGCGCGTGGCCGCTGCCTCAATGCCGCGGGCTGGAAGCATCTCGGGCTCAATCCACCGCCCACCGCGCAGGAAGGGCTGTTCGACTGACCTCGGGGGTTCCCCGGAGTCTTTAGCTTGGTTAAGGCCGGCGCATGCACGCGCTCTCCGCCCTCGGCCGTTTCGACGGCCTCGAGCATCATTTCGCGCTGCGCGTCTATTTCGAGGACACCGATCTCACCGGGGTCGTCTATCACGCCAATTATCTCCGCTATCTCGAGCGCGCCCGCTCGGACATGCTGCTCGCCGCCGGGGTCGACCAGCGCACCACGTTCGAGAGCGGAGAGGGCGCCTATGCGCTGCGCAGCGTGAAGCTCGACTATCGCGCGCCCGCCCGGCTCGGCGAGGAACTGAACATCGTCAGCCGGCTTGTGTCGCTGCGGGCGGCGGCCGTCGTCATTCAGCAAAGAGTCATGCGGGGCGAAACCATAGTGGCCACCGGAGAAGTCGAGGCGGCGTTCGTCTCCCCGACCGGTCGGCCCCGGCGCCAGCCTGCAGCGTGGATTGCCGCGTTCGAACCGTTGTTGTGGAAGGGAAACTGAGCTCGACATGTTGTTTCTGAATACTGCCGCCGCGACCATGTCGCCCGTCGCCCTGTTCCTGCAGGCGGACTGGGTGGTCCGTGGCGTGATGATCGGCCTGTTGCTCGCCAGCCTGTGGACCTGGGCGATCATCCTCAGCTTCGGCTTCCGCGTCGGCGCCGTGAAGAAGGGCATCGCCAGCTTCGAGACCGAATATCGCGAGGCCGACGACATCGACGAGTTTCACCGCCGCGCCGCCGGCCGCGACCAGCCGATCGCGCGGGTCTTCTCGGCGGGCGTCACCGAGTGGCGCCGCTCGACCACCGGCAAGTCGATCGATCGCGGCGGCACGCGCGACCGGCTGGCAACCGCGATGGGCGCCGCGGTGGCGCAGGAGATCGATCGTCTCGCCGATCGCCTGAACTTCCTCGCCACGGTCGGCGCCGTCGCCCCGTTCGTCGGGCTGTTCGGCACCGTGTGGGGCATCATGCGCAGCTTCACCAGCATCGCTGCCGAGCAGAATTCGTCGCTCGCGGTGGTCGCGCCGGGCATCGCCGAGGCGCTGTTCGCCACTGCGATCGGCCTGTTCGCCGCGATCCCGGCGGTGATCGCCTACAACCGCTACAGCCACGGCATCAATCGCGTCGAGCAGCGGCTCAACCGCTTCGCCGACGGTTTCCACGCGACGCTCAGCCGCCGCCTGGAGATGGAGGCGTGAGCCTGGCCGGCAAATTCCTCCCCGGAACGGGGAGGTGGCAGCGCGCAGCGCTGACGGAGGGGGGGCGCCACAAGCGGTTCCCCGTGCGGCACGCCCCCTCCACCATGCTGCGCATGGTCCCCCTCCCCGTGCCGGGGAGGAGCTGATGGCCATGCATCTCCCCTCCAACCGGGGCCGCGGCCGCCGGTCGCCGATGGCCGAAATCAACGTCACCCCGCTGGTCGACGTGATGCTGGTGTTGCTGATCATCTTCATGGTCACGGCGCCGCTGCTCACCGCCGGCGTGCCGGTGAACCTGCCCGAGAGCCGCGCCAAGGCACTCGATCAGGAGCAGAAGCCGGTCCAGATTGCGATCGACGACAAGGGCCAGGTGTTCGTCGACGACGAGCCGGTCGACGATGCCGGCCTCCCGGCGATGCTCGAGCAGGTCGCGAGCCGGAAGGGCGCCGACGGCAAGCCCCCGCAAATCTATCTGCGTGCCGACCAGGGACTCGGTTACGGCAAGGTCATGCGCGTGATGGGCGAGCTCAACCGTGCCGGGCTCAACAGCGTCTCGCTGCTGACCAACGCCGCGAGCAAGTGACGCGATGGCGCTGACTCGTTCCGAGGCCATAGGGCTGGCGGTCGCGGCGATCGGCCATATCGGGTTGTTCGTCTTCCTGTCGCCGGCGATGGCGCCTGCACCCGAGAAGCTGGTCAGCACGCCGATAGCCGTGTCGTTCGCCGACGATGTCGCGCTCGAAAGCAGCGCGCCGGTGATCAGCAGCGAAGAGGAAGCCGCCAAGAAATCGCCGGTCGAGGCGCCGGTCGAGCCCGACAGCGCGCCGCCCGAACCGGTGTCCGAGCCCGAACCCGCCGCCAGGCCGCAGCCGGCACCGCCCAAGCCCGCGCCGGCGCCGGCGGAAAAGCCCAAGCCTGCGCCCCCGTCCAAGCCGGCTCCGGCCACCAAGCCCGCACCACCGGCCAAGACCGCCGCCGCCGCGCCGCCGTCCAACCCGCGCTCGCAGCCGCGCCGCGACGTCCGGCCGACCGGCAATCTGGAAGGGCTCGATCTCGGGCGGACCAACAATCGCAACAACGGCACCGCCTCTACGCCGCCCGCCGCGATGACGGGGCAGGCGGCGGCGGATATCGGCTCGGCGATCCAGCGGCAGGTCCAGCCCTGCGCCGATCGTCAGGTCAATCCGGGGCCCGGCGCCGACCAGATCCGCGTCGTCGTCAATCTGCGGATCAATCGCGACGGCTCGCTCGCCGGCGCGCCGCGAATCGTCGGCCATACCGGCGTCGACGATACCAACCAGCGCTACGTCACCCGCGTCGACGATGCGGTGCGCGCGATCTTCGCGGGCTGCTCGCCGCTGCGCGGGCTGCCGGCCGATCTCTACGACGTGCCCAATGGCTGGAAGAGCTTCACCCTTCGATACCGACTCAAGAGCTGAGGATGACAGAGATGCGAACCTTGAAGATCGCGCTGGCCGCATTGATGGCCAGCTCCGCGGGTATCGCGCAGGCGCAGGTCGCGCCGCCGCCGATCGGCGCCGCGCCGGTGCAGGATGATCAGTCGGGCGGGCTCGTCGTCGATGTCGAGGGCGGCATGTCGGCGCCGCTGCCGATCCTGATCCCGGCGATGCCCACCTCGGCGGTCACTTCGACCGCGGCGGGCTCGACCGACGATCTCGGCCGCCGCCTCGCCCAGATCGTCGACGACGATCTGCGCAACACCGGGCTGTTCAAGACCGTCGGCCCCGGTGCCGCCCGCGCGATCGCCTATTCCGAAGTCACCCAGCCCAATTATGCCGGCTGGAGCGGCGGGCAGGCGCTGGTCCAGGGCTATGTCCGCGCCAATGGCAACGGCACGCTGACGATCGGCTGCTATCTCTACGATCTCGCCGCGCAGACCGAGCTGGTCCGCCAGGGCTTCGTCGTCGCGCCCGGCGACTGGCGCCGCGCCGCGCACAAATGCGCCGATTCGATCTATACCCGGCTCACCGGCGAGGGCCCCTATTTCGACAGCCAGATCGTCTATGTCGCCGAGCAGGGGCCCAAGGGGAAGCGCCGCAAGCAGATCGCGATCATGGACCAGGACGGTGCCAACCATCGCTTCCTGACCAACGGCCAGAACATCGTGCTCACCCCGCGCATGTCGCCGAAGCAGAACGCGATCGTCTATATGAGCTACGAGAATCGCCGCCCGTCGATCTGGATCTACGACATGTCGGCGCGCACCAACCGCCGGCTGGTCGACAATGTCAGCCAGAATTTCGCGCCGCATTTCTCGCCCGACGGCCGCTCCATCCTGTTCTCGATGTCGGTGGCGGGGAATAGCGACCTCTACCGGATCGGCACCGGCGGCGGCCAGCCGCAGCGGCTGACCAACGCGCCCGGCATCGATACCGGCGGCAGCTATTCGCCCGACGGCTCGAAGATCGTCTTCGAGAGCGATCGCGGCGGCACCCAGCAGCTCTACGTGATGAACGCCGACGGCTCGAACCAGAAGCGGATCAGCTTCGGCGGCGGGCGCTACGCCACGCCGGTGTGGAGCCCGCGCGGCGATCTGATCGCCTTCACCCGCACCGGCGGCGGCGCCTTCCGCATCGGCGTGATGAACGCCGGCGGCGGCGGCGAGAAGCTGCTCACCAATGCCTGGGGCGACGAAGGGCCGACCTGGTCGCCCAACGGCCGCGTGCTGATGTTCTTCCGCGCCGCGCAGGGCTCGGGCCGGCCGGACCTGTGGTCGGTCGATCTCACCGGCGTCAATGCGCGCAAGATCCCGACGCCGCTCGACGGCTCGGATCCGAGCTGGGGACCCATCCGCCCCTGAAACGTTACGCAAACGGGTTGCTTTAGATGAACGAGAATAGAGGAGGAATGACGATGGCCAAGATGACGACCAGCCTGGTCCTGGGCCTGGCGCTTGTCGCCACTGCCGGCTGCGCCAAGAAGCGGCCCGCCGAACTGCCGCCCGCACCCACCGAGAACACCACTCCGGTCACCGACGGCGGCGAGAGCAGCGATACGCTCGCCGGCCGCCTGAACGAGCAGTTCAAGCGCGAGGTCACCAGCGACACGATCCATTTCGCGCTCGACCAGTACGACATCGATTCGGAAGCGCGCGGCATTCTCGACAGCCAGGCGGCGTGGCTCGTCGCGCATGCCGAGGCGCGGATCACGATCGAGGGCCATGCCGACGAGCGCGGCACCCGCGAGTATAATCTCGGCCTCGGCGATCGCCGCGCCAACGCCGCGAAGAACTATCTCGCCGCGCGCGGTGTCTCGCCGACCCGGATCACCACGATCAGCTACGGCAAGGAGCGCCCGATCGCGCTGGGCTCGGACGAGGCCAGCTGGGCGCAGAACCGCCGCGCGGTGACCATCGTCATCAACTGAGGCCTCCCGCAATCCGTCATCCCGGAAGCCGATTTTCTTCAAATCTTTGATTTGATCAGAAAATCGAGCTGTCCGGGATCCACCGTGAGGCAAGCCTCCAGCGGAGAGGTGGATCCCGGACTGCAAGGCTTTCCAGCCGAAAACCTCGCGGTTTTCGGGGAAAGCCTGACATCCGGGATGACGATAGAGATTTTTCGGACAGCAGGAACTGGACGTACGCCGTCGGTCCCCGGGATCGGCGGCGTTCGCATGTCCGCCGATTGCGCTTGCGCCCCGGTAAAGTTCGATATAAAAGTGATATCACATTAACGGGAGGTTGGAATGACGGACATTCGTGGTGCCGCACCGGCTCTGCGGCAGAGCAGCGAGCGCACGGCGCACACCATGAGCGGCTATGGCATGCTCATCGTGCTGCTGCTGCCGGTCGCAGGCGTGGTGCTGGCGATCAGCCAGATCGATCGCATGGCGGACGCCTTCGTGGTCCTGCTGCTGTTCGCCTCGGCGATCCTGTTCCTGTTCGTGATCGTCGGCTTCTATCTGCTCCAGCCCAATCAGGCCGCGGCGATCCTGTTGTTCGGCGATTATCGCGGCACCGATCGCACCACCGGGCTGCGCTGGACGTGGCCGTGGATGCTCAAGAAGAAGGTCTCGGTCCGCGCCAACAACATCATCTCCGAGCGGATCAAGGTGAACGATCTGCGCGGCAATCCGATCGAGATGGCGGCGCAGGTGGTGTGGCGGGTAACCGATACCGCGCAGGCGCTGTTCGACGTCGACGATTACCGCGCTTTCGTGAACGTCCAGATCGAGGCGGCGGTGCGCACGATCGGCTCGCGCTATCCCTATGACGATTTCGAGCATCAGGAAGTCACGCTGCGCGGCAATCACGATCAGGTCGGCAGCGAGCTGCGCACCGAGCTGATCGCACGGCTCGCGGTCGCCGGGATCACCGTCGACGAATGCGGCTTCACCCATCTCGCCTATGCGCAGGAGATCGCCGGGGCGATGCTGCGGCGCCAGCAGGCGCAGGCGGTGGTCGCGGCGCGCCAGACGCTGGTCGAGGGCGCGGTCGGCATGGTCGAGATGGCGCTCGACCAGTTGAGCGCCAAGAATGTCGTCGAATTGGACGACGAGCGCCGCGCGGCGATGGTCTCGAATCTGATGGTGGTGCTGTGCGGCGAGCGCGACACCCAGCCGATCGTCAATGCAGGCTCGCTCTACCAATAGGACGGGCGCGTGTCGGTACCCCCCAAGAAAGCCTTCCCGCTCCGTCTCGATCCCGCGCTCTACGCGGCGATCGAGCGGAGCGCGGCGAGCGACCTGCGCAGCGTCAACGCGCAGGTCGAATGCCTGCTGCGCGAGGCGCTGGGACGGCGCGGGGTCAAGCTGGCGGAGCCGGTCCGCGCGCGGCGCGGGCGTCCGCCGAAGGAGGATCAATGATGCGATCGAACAGCTGCCCGCGATGCCAGGGCACGATGGAAGAGGGCTTCGTCCTCACCGGCCGCGACACCTATCGCCGCGCCGCGAGCTGGGTGAAGGGGCAGCCGAAGAAGAACTGGCTGCTCGGCCTCAAATTCGCGCAAGACCCGATCGACATCCAGACATGGCGCTGCGGTCGATGCGGGTTCCTCGAGAGCTACGCCAAGGGTTGAAGGCAACGGGAGAAACGAGATGTTGATGGCATTTCACAGCAGTGCGAAGCGGCTTCCCTGGCTCGTCGGCGCGGCACTGATGCTGCTCGCCGGCGGGATCGCGATGGCGCTGGCATGATGCCGCGGTCGATCCGCGACGGGTATCGCGTCCGCCCCGGCTATTGGTTCGCGCAGAAGCGCTATGGCTGGGGCGTGGTCCCTGCGACCTGGCAGGGCTGGGCGCTGACGCTCGGAACGCTGCTGATCGCCGTCGGTATCGCCAAGCTCGCCGAGCGCAGCGCGCTCTACCAGCTGCTGTTCCTGCCGCTGTTCGGCGGCTTCCTCTGGATCTGCTGGCTCAAGACCGACGGCGGCTGGCGCTGGCGCTGGGGGGATAGCGACAAGGACGCGGGCCATGGCTAACGGTGAGTGGTTCGCCCCCAAACGTTACGGCTATGGTTCCGGCCTGCCGATCGCGTGGCAGGGCTGGGTGGTGCTCGCCGTTTATCTGATAGTGACCGTGGGCACAGTGACGCTGTTTCCACGCCTCTGGTATCTATGGACACCACTGACCGCCGTCCTGACATGGGGCCTGATCGTCATCGCCGCGCGGCGCACGCGCGGTGGCTGGCGCTGGCGTTGGGGAGACAAGGACTAGGTCGTGAACTCATAAATTATTAAAGTAGCCGGCGGTGGGTCGACAGCTAAGGTCGACCTCTGCCTTTGACGTGATAGGCATATTCGCCTTCGACATAGGCGCCCCATCCTTTCGCAGCCACTTCGGCGCGCGTCGCATCGCGGCCGCCCGCGATGGAGACGTTGAGTGCTTCGACCCGATATTCTGGGGCGTCGCTTAACCGCGTGGGGTTTCCTCGATTTTTGTCCAGCGGAGACGAATATACAGTGTCACACTCGTCGCAGAGGAGGACGATGGTCTCCTGATCACCGCATAGGTAGAAGCCAAGCCAGCCCTGATGGTCGCAGAAGTCGCAAGCGCCAGCGTGGATCATTAATCCGTCCATCGGGTGGTGGTAACGATGGATAGCCATGGCCCGCAAGGTTTGATTTTTCGCCCCTTTCGTAGACCGTCGATTTCTGATTCAGCACCGGCATGAGCCGATATGACCTGACCGACTTCGAGTGGCGCGTGATCGAGCCGATACTGCCCAACAAACCACGAGGCGTGGCGCGCGTTGACGATCGCCGCGTGCTGAATGGCATCTTCTGGGTGTTGCGATCAGGTGCGCCATGGCGCGACCTGCCTGAACGCTACGGACCGCGAACCACATGCTACAACCGCTTCGTGCGATGGCGGAAGGTGGGTGTCTGGGATCGCATGATGGATGCGATCACCGCTGCACACGACCGCGACATCCAGATGATCGATAGCACTTCCGTTCGCGCCCATCAGCAGGCCGCGACGGCAAAAAGGGGGATCGAGATCATTGTCTCGGTCGTTCCCGAGGCGGGCTCACTACCAAAATCCACGCGGTCGTCGATGGGCAAGGCCTCCCGATCCGGCTGAGCCTGACCGCTGGGCAAAGCCACGACGGCCAAGCTGCCGACGACCTCCTCGACCATGTAAGCGCGGGAACAATCGTGCTCGCAGATAAAGCCTACGATGCCGATCGCATCCGAGCATCCCTCCGCGAGAAAGGTGCATTCGCCAATATCCCGCCCAAGGCCAATCGGCGTTCCAAGCCCTATTTCAGCACGTGGCTCTACCGTGAGCGAAACCTGATTGAGCGCTTCTTCTCCAAGCTGAAGCACTTTCGCCGCGTCGCAACGCGCTATGACAAGCTGGCTGAGAACTTCCTCGCGATGGTCCAACTCGCTTCAATGCGGCTGTGGCTTCGCGTTTATGAGTCTACGGCCTAGCTCTCTTTAGCCCCTCCCCTTCAGGGGAGGGGATGGGATGTCTCACCGAGACCATCCCGCCTGGCGCACTGCCCCACCCCAACCCCTCCCCTGAAGGGGAGGGGCTCCTTTGAATCTACCCCAAAGCTTCATCCAGCAGCCGAGCGAGCCTCAGCCCACCCTTGACGATCTGCTGCCGCGCCGGCTCGACCAGCTTCTCGATCGTCGCCTCGTCGAGCTTCGCGCGCTCGGGCACCGGCCCGCACGGATCGCCATAGGCGCTGGCATAGGCAACGTCGCGGGCGATCTGCCAGCTGTCGCGGCTCCAGTCCTCGACGCTGCCGCCATTCACTGCGGCGCGCTCCTCGGCCGAATAGACGCGCACCAGCGAGGGCGGCGTCGAGATCGCGCGCTCGGCGAGCAGCCCGTCCCAGATGCTGTGGAGGTTGAGCCGGTCGGTCGCGTAGATGCCGTAGCTCGATTTGGCGCGGTTGCCGCCGAGATCGCCGCGGTCGCCGGCATGGAGCGGCTGGTGCAGGTCGCCGACGAAATGGACGAGGAACGCCAGCGCCATCACCCGCTCGCGCACCGGCACCTTGCGGTCCTTGAGCAGCTTGCTGGCGCGCTCGATCTGCGCCGAGACGCAATTGCCGTCGGGGCAATTGCCCTTGAGCGTGAAGTCCTTGCAGACGTTCACATTCTGATAGTGCCAGTTATAGGCATAGCTGAAGCGCGGCCCGAGCTCCTTGATGCAATCGGGCCAGACGCTCGCCTCCTCGATCGTCCGCGCCGGGCAGGTCGGCGTCTCGAGCAGATATTGGTGCTTGAGCAGCTTGCCGATCTCGGCGCGCACCGCCGGCGTGACGTTGCGATAGGCGATCGCCGCCACGGTCTCATGGCCATATTCCCAATAGGCGGCGGCAGGGGTGGCGAAGCCGAGCAGCGCGGCGAGGAGCAGCAGGATGCGAGTCATGCTGCCGGACTAGGCGAGCATGCGGCACGCATCAACGGATCAGTTGGCCGGGCAGGGCCCGAAGCTGGCGTCCAACGAGGCCAGATACTCCGCCAACGGGCCAAGCCCCGCCCATGCCCGACGCGCGTCGACCGCGTCGTGCTTCTCCAGCAGCTGCGGCAGGCGCTTGCCGCCCTCGCAATGCGCCTGGGTCGCGTACCGCTGCTTGCCGCTGAGCTTGAGCATCGTCCGGTCGTAGAGATAGGCGTAGTCGCTGCGCGAGACCTCGCCCCTGGCGCTCAGCGGCTCCATCAGTCGCAGCACCTTGAGCTGGAACGCCGGATCGAGGTCCGCATGCTGGGCGAGCAGCCATGCCGCGTTGCTGGCCGGCGCGCCGACCCGGGGAATCGAAGGCCAGCCCTTTTCGGCGATCAGCGCCTTGAGCATTTCGGTGTTCCTGTGGTCCTCGCGCCCGACCGCGACGCTGATATAGGCTTCGAGCAGCGCCCATTCCGGATCGGTCTGCACAGGTCCCTGACCGGGCATTCGCCAGCTGAACGCGCGGCGATATGCTTGCTCGCGCACTACTGCGCGGAGCAGCTTCATTGCTTCGGCATTGCCGTTCACCCAGCCAGGTTCGAACGGCACGCTCTCCGCACCCAGCCTCACCCCGTGGGCGAAGATCTCCCATCGGGTCCGCGCGGCGCGCGCGGCGGCATCGAAGCTCGCCCAATCGGCGAATGCCCTGGCGCGCAATGCGAAGACGCCGAAAGTGAAGCAGCGATCGTCGTTATCGCCGGCGTGCGGGAGCGCGACTGACTCGACGCCCATTGCCCGAAGTTCGGCCCGGACCTCGCGCTCGCGCGCGGCGCTGCATGCGTCGGCCCAGCGGAGCGCAGCGATCCAGTCCGCTTTCTCGGCCGTGGTCGCCCGGCTGAACGCGCCCTTCAGCCACGAGAGGTCGGTGGTGTCGAGCAAGCCGTCGCGCACATGCACGGCGATCGCCGACGGCGGATCGAGAGGCTGCGCCGCCGCGGGGACCGCGATCGACGCCGCCAGCGCGCCGAGCAGCAGGAGGCGCCTCATTCCTCGCCGTAAAAGGCCACCAGGCGATCGCCGCTCGACGAGGCCTTGCCGCGGTACATGCCCGGCGTGTTGAAGGTCCACGCCATCTCGCCATTCGGCCCGGTGAGGATCACGCCGCCGGTGCCGCCCAGCGCCTTGACCTCGGCCATCACCGTCTCGGCCGCCGCCTGCAAGGTCTCGCCCCTGAAGCGCACCCGCGCGCAGATCTCGTGGGTCACGCCCTCGCGGATGAAGAATTCGCCCGCCCCGGTCGCCGAGACGGCGCAGGCGCGATCGTCGGCATAGGTGCCCGCGCCGATGATCGGGGCGTCGCCGATTCGGCCCCAGCGCTTGCCGGTGAGCCCGCCGGTCGAGGTCGCGGCGGCGACATGGCCGTCCTGGTCCATCGCCACCGCGCCGACCGTGCCGTATTTCAAGTCGACGTCGAACCAGCCGAGCTTGTCGTTGGCCTTCATCTTGTCGAGCTGTTTGCGGCGCTCGGGGGTGGCGAACCAGCTGTTCTCGACCTGCTCGAGCCCCTGCTCACGCGCGAACTGATCGGCGCCCGCGCCCGAGAGCATGACGTGCGGGCTCTTCTCCATCACCGCGCGCGCGGCGGCAACCGGGTGCCGCGTGGTGGTGATGCCGGCGACCGACCCCGCGGCGCGGTTGCGTCCGTCCATGATCGCCGCGTCGAGCTCGTTGCGGCCGTCCCAGGTGAACACCGCGCCGCGCCCGGCATTGAAGTGCGGATCGTCCTCGAGCACCTGCACCGCCGCCTGCACCGCGTCGAGCGAGGAGCCGCCGCCGGCCAGCACCTTCGATCCGGCATCGAGCGCGGCGTTGAGCCCCGCGGCGATGCCCTTTTCCTGCTCGGGGGTGACCCGGCCCTTCTCGATGATCCCGGCGCCGCCATGGATGACGAGCGTCCATTTCGGCTTTTGCGCGGATTGCGCCTGGGCCTGGGCGGAAAGCGGCATGAGAAGGGCTCCGAGCAACAAGGGCAAGAGGCGCATCAAGGCACTCCCTGAAGGGGTGCCGCCTCCCTAGCAGATCGCGGCTGCGGTGCCAGCCGGCGAAGGCCGATCAGCGGCCGCAGCCAGCCGGCCTCGCGGCCGCCGAGATAGAACAGCCAGCACCCGGCCACGGTTGCGGCGAGCAGCGCGACGAACTCGATCGCCGGCGGCAGCGCGAAGCGGAGCAGATACCAGCCGGTGACGACGATGATCGTCTGGTGGATGATGTAGAAGGGGAACACCGCCTCGGTCAGCGTCCGCCGCCACGCATGGTCGCGGTTCCAGAAGCGGTCGGCGAGCCCGATCAGCGCGACGATCGCGCACCAGCCCATCACCAGCCGCGCCGCCGCGAAGGGCAGGCGGAGCGCCGTGTCGGGCGCCAGTCCGGTCATCCACGCCGCGAGGATCCCGGCGATCACGGCATAGCCGAGCAGCGCGAGCGCGCCGGCGAGCCGCCATTGGCGCCGGATCGCGGCCCAGGCCCGCGGCGCATCGGCGAGGAAGAAGCCGAAGGCGAAGGCGGGGAAATACATTCGGTGCGCGGTCCAGTCGCCGATCAGCGCATGCGTCGGCTCGGCGCCGCGCGCGCTCACTGCCATGTGCACCGCCAGCCAGGCGAGCGGCACGAGCAGCAGCCCCGGCCCGCTCAGCAGATCGTCGGCGAAGCGCGCGAAGCTCGACCGCGCCGCGCCCGGCGTCAGCGCGAGGATCGCGGCGAGCGCGAGCGTATAGACCCATAGATAGACGACGAACCAGAGATGCTGCCACGTCGGCAGCACGATCCCGTCGAGCGTTCCGAAGCGGAAATAGTCATGCGCCCAGAATTGCGCGAAGCTGCCGGCATAGCCGTGCTGGGTCACCAGCTCGATCCACGGCTGGGGCGGGATGATCAGCACCGCCGCGAACAAGGTCGGGACGATCAGCCGCGCGGTGCGGTCGCGCAGGAAACGCCCCATGCCCGCCGACTTGCCGAGCACCGCGGCGGTCGCGAAGCCCGATACGGTGAACAGCAGCGGCAGCCGCCACGCGTTGCTGGCGAGCATCGGAAATTCCACCCAGTCGAGCGGCTGCGCGGTCTTCACGTGCCAGCCCCACGGCACGAAGAACATGCCGATATGGTAGAGGATCAGCAGCGCGAACGCCCCGATCCGCAGCCAGTCCATCCCGTAATGCCGTTCCATTGCGCTACCTCCCGTTGGTCGATGCGCAATCGGCTAGCGAGGCGCGATCGGGCCCGGTATCGAGATGGGAGAAGCGGCGGACGGGCTGGGATGGGCGAAGACGGGGCAGGGACGAACGGCGGCGAAGGCGGGACGAGCGGCGAGGACCTCCGCCGCCGCCGGATCCTGTGGCTCGCGCTCGGGCTCGCCGCCTTTCTCGTCGTCCAGTCGATCGCCAATGTCGAATCGACCGTCGAGGATATGGCCAAGCTCGGCGTGATCGAAAGCCGCACGCATGTCTGGACGTGGCAGCTCACCAGCGTGGTGGTCTGGCTGGCGCTGATGCCGCTGCTCGGCTGGCTGGTCGCGCGGGTGCGCCCGCCGCGCTTCTCGTGGCCGGTCACGATCCTGCTCCACGCGCTCGCCACGGTGCCGGTGTCGCTGGTCCATGTCGTCGCGATGGTCGCGCTGCGCAAGCTCGCCTATGCGGCGGGGGGCGAAGGCTATGATTTCGGGCCGTGGCCGATGACCCTGCTCTACGAATATCGCAAGGACGTCGCGTCCTATCTGCTCGCGGTGCTGTTCCTCGCCTTCGCCCAGTGGCTGCTCGCGCGGCCGGCACCGGCCGCGGCCCCGCAGCGCGACATGTTGCTCGTCGCCGACGGCAGCGTCACCCATCACGTGCCCCCCGATACGATCGAATCGGCCTCGGCGGCGGGCAATTATGTCGAGATCGTGTGGAGCGGGCGCGCCTTGCTCCACCGCGCCACGCTCGCGGCGCTGGCCGAACGGCTAGGCCCGGACTTCGTGCGCATCCATCGCGGGCGGATCGTCCGCCGCGCCGCGGTGCGCAGCATCGAGACCGACAAGAGCGGCGATTTCACCGTCACGCTCGAAAGCGGCGCCACGCTGCGCGGCAGCCGGCGCTATCGCGGCGGGCTTTGAGGCGAGCCCGATCAGCGGCCTGAGCCAGCCGATCCGCCGCCCCGCCGCATAGACCGCGAAGCACACCAGCGCGGTGCCCGAGAGCAGCAGCGTGAACTCGGCGAACGGCCCGAGCGCGAGCGGCAGCGTGTACCAGGCGATCAGCACGATCGCCGGATGATGGACGATGTAGAAGGGGAACACCGCCTCGGCGAGCGGCTTGCGCCAGCGATGGTCGCGGTTCCACCAGCGCTCGGCGACATGGAACAGCGCGACGATCATGCTCCACGCCATCGCCACGCGCGCCGCGCGGTCGAGCGCCATCCATGCGTGCGGCGGGATCGCGGTCCCCGGCCAGGCCAGCTCGACCGTGACGAGCACCGCGCCGGCGATCGCCGCCACGCCGAGCGCCGCCTTCCACAGCCGCGCGATCGCCGGCCAGAGCTGCGGCGCCCCGGCCAGCGCGAAGCCGAACAGGAAGATCGGGACATATTGGCTGTGCCCGCTCCAGTCGCTTGCCAGCCCCTGCCGTTCGGGGACGACGAACAGCAGCGCGAGCCGCAGCGTCGCCAGCCCGGCGATCGGCACCCAGAGCAGCCGCGGCCCTTGCGCCAGCCAGGCCGCGGCGCGGTCCAGCCACGCGGCCACCGCAGCGCCGCGCCAGCCGATCAGCGCGGCGAGCAGCAGCGTGTAGGTCGCGAGATAGGCGACGAACCAGAGATGCTCCCAGCTCGGGAACTCGCGCCCGTAGAAACTGCCCGCGCGCCAATAGTCGATTGCCCAGAAATGGAGGTAATTGTGCGGGTAGCCGGTCTCGAGCACGCGCACCCACATCTCGAGCGGCACCACCGCCGCCATCCCGAAGCCGAGCGGCACCAGCAGCCGCAGCGCACGCGAGCGGGCAAAGGCCCGCGCGCCGCCCGATCGGTCGAACAGCTTGCGCGAGGCATAGCCCGATACCGCGAACAGCAACGGCAGTCGCCACGGCGTCAGCAGCGCCATCGGGGCGATCAGCGCGGGATAGCTATGGGGGGTCTTGATCACCCACGCCCAGGGCGCGAACACCATCGCGACGTGATAGACGATCAGCAGGGCGAACGCGGCGATGCGCAGCCAATCCATGCCGTAATGGCGCTGACCCTGTATCATCGGCGATGCCGCGCTCATCGTTTCGGACCCGTTTCGCCTTTGCCGGCGGGCAAGCGCGCGCTATAATCCCGACTCTCTAATCAAAACATTAGTGGCCACCCGTCGCATGGCCGAATTCGCGTCTGTCGATTTCGCAGCATGGGGGGACGTCCGATGGCCTCGATCGAGAATTCGCCAATCGCAATGCGGCCTGCGGTCGTCGAGGACGAAGCGGTCATTGCGGAAATCGCGCAGGCCGCCGCCCGGGCGCGTGCCGGCAGTCCGGCGGCCCGGCGCCGCGCCCGCGTCGTGCGCGCGAAGACCGACAAGGATTTCGCCACGCGGCTCGGCTTCGTCGAACAGACGCAGAGCGACCCGAACGGCTTCGAGCGGATCATCGGCACCAGCAATCTGCTCGCGATCAACTTTCTCGATCGCGGCAGGCGCTCGGCCGATGCGGTGTGCCGGATCAAGCTGCCGATGGAGGGCGGTCATGCCTATGGCACCGGCTTCCTGATCTCGCCGCGGCTGCTGATGACCAACAACCACGTCCTCGCCAGCGCTGCCGAGGCCGCGCAGGCCGAGGCCGAATTCGGCTATGAGCATGATCTCGACGGCGTGCTCGCGGATCCGGTCGGCTTCAACCTCGATCCGCATACGCTGTTCATCACCAGCGCCGAACTGGATGTGACGCTGGTGGCGGTGGCGGCGCTCGCCGAGAGCGGCAGGCCGCTCGATCGCTATGGCTGGCTCCCGCTGATCCCGATGACCGGCAAGGTCGTCGACGGCGAATGGGTATCGATCATCCAGCACCCCAATGGCGATCCGAAGCAGATCGCGATCCATGCCAGCCAGGTGCTCAAGACCGCCGCCTCAGGCCCCGGCGGCGATCGGTCCAATTTCCTGCATTACTCGACCGATACCGAGCCGGGCTCGTCGGGCTCTCCGGTGTTCAACGATCAGTGGCAGGTCGTCGCGCTCCATCACAAGGCGGTCCCGGCGCCGCAACGATCGGCCAATGCGCCGGTCGAATGGATCGCCAATGAAGGCGTGCGGATCAGCGCGATCTCGCGCTGGCTCGAGCGCAGCCGGTTCGAGGACGAGAACGCCCGGCGCGCGCTCGATCAGATCGGTCGCGCGATGGGCTTTCCGCCGCTGGTCGAGCCGGCGGTATCGGCATCCTCGCTCTGGCCGACCGAGCAATATGCCCCCTTCAGGCAAACGCGCTGGAAGGACCCCGAAATCGGCTATCGCCCCGATTTTCTGAGCAAGGCGATCGACCTCGAGCCGATCTACCGGGCGCGTGCCAAAGCGGGCGACGTCGCGCCGCTGCGCGAAGGGGCGGGGCACGAGCTGCGCTATTTCCATTTCTCGGCATTGCTCCACGCCCGGCGGCATTTTCCGCTGATGACCGCGGTCAATATCGACGGCGCCAATCTGGTCCGCCCCGCCGAGCGCAAGGACACCTGGCGGCAGGATGCCCGCATCGACCCCGAATATCAGCCCGACGACAATTTCTACGTGCGCACCAGGGCCGAGGAGAAAGTCTATTTCAGCCGCGGGCATCTGGTGCGGCTGCTCGATCCCTGCTGGAGCCACGCCACCGATTCCGAGCAGCGCAAGGCCGACGGCATTCGCGGCATGGAGGACAGCTTCCATTTCACCAACGCCGCGCCGCAGGTGCAGAGCTACAATGACGAGGACTGGGGCAACCTCGAGGATTATATCCTCGAAAAGGCCCAGAGCAGCACGCGCCGGCTGAGCGTCTTCACCGGCCCGATCTTCCGCGATCGGGATCCCTGGTACGGGCGGCAGCGCACCGGCGGGCCGTGGCAGATTCCGCTATCCTTCTGGAAGATCGCCGTGCTCCAGAAGACCGATACCCAGATCGTCGCCGCCGCCTTCATCGTCGGGCAGGTCGAGTATGTCCGGGCGCTCTACGAGGCCAAGATATATAGCGGGCTCAAGCCCTACTCGATCGAGGAGATCCGATCGCGCAAGCTGCAGACGACGATCGAGACCGTCGAAAAGCAGACCGGGCTGGATTTCGGCGCGCTCAAGCGCTTCGACGCGGCCAATGCGCTCGAATCGACGCGTCGGACGCGCTGGATCGCACGGCTCGACGACATCTCGATCTAAGGCTCGCAACCGGCTGCCGCTGACGCTATATGGGCGCTGTCCACCGAGAGTAGCCATGTCCGTACGCCCCTGGCGCGATATCGTCCGCCGTCCCAGCCGCCAGATCATGGTGGGCAATGTTCCCGTCGGCGGCGATGCGCCGGTCACCGTCCAGACGATGACCAATACCGCCACGTCCGACGCGAAGGCGACGATCGACCAGATCCGCCGCTGCGAGGAGGCGGGCGCCGACATCATCCGCGTCTCGTGCCCCGATGTGGAGAGCACCGCCGCGTTGAAGCAGATCGTCCGCGCCAGTCGCGTGCCGCTCGTTGCCGACATCCATTTCCACTACAAGCGCGCGCTCGAAGCCGCCGATGCCGGCGCCGCCTGCCTGCGGATCAATCCGGGCAACATCGGCTCGGCCGATCGCGTCAACGAAGTCGTCAACGCCGCCAAGGCCAATGGCTGCGCGATCCGCATCGGCGTCAATGCCGGCAGCCTCGAGAAGGATCTGCTCGAGAAGTACGGCGAGCCCTGCCCCGAGGCGCTGGTCGAGTCGGCGCTCGATCACATCAAGCTGCTTCAGGACCGCGACTTCCACGAATTCAAGGTCGCGGTGAAGGCAAGCGACGTATTCCTCGCCGTCGCCGCCTATCAGCAGCTCGCCGACGCGGTCGATTGCCCGCTCCATCTCGGCATCACCGAAGCCGGCGGGTTCGTCGGCGGCACGGTCAAGAGCGCGATCGGGATCGGCTCGCTGCTCTGGTTCGGGATCGGCGACACGATCCGCGTCAGCCTCTCGGCCGAGCCCGAGGAGGAAGTCCGCGTCGGCTTCGAGATCCTGAAGGCGCTCGGCATCCGCAATCGCGGCGTTCGGGTGGTGAGTTGCCCGAGCTGCGCGCGGCAGGGCTTCGACGTGATCCGCACCGTCCAGACGCTCGAGGAGCGGCTCCAGCACATCCGCATCCCGATGTCGCTGTCGGTGCTCGGCTGCGTCGTCAACGGCCCGGGCGAGGCGCGCGAGACCGATATCGGCCTCACCGGCGGCGGCAATGGCAAGCACATGGTCTATCTGTCGGGGGTGACCGATCATACCGTGTCGAGCGAGGACATGCTCGATCACATCGTCAAGCTCGTCGAGGCCAAGGCGGCCGAGATCGAGGCCGTGGAGAGCGCCGCCGCGCAAGCCGCGGAGTGAACCGTCCCGGCAGCCAGGTCGCCGCCGCGTTCGCGGCCGCTTGCGCCGGCATCGCGCTCTACGCGGTGATGGACGCGGTGATGAAGGGGCTGGTGCTCGCGATCGGCGCCTTCGCCGCGCTGTTCTGGCGACTGGTCGCGGGGACTTTGCTCTCGGGCGTCCTCTACGGCTTCTCGCGCCCCAAATGGCCGCCGCTGGCCACGATCCGCGTCCATTTCGCGCGCAGCGCCGTGGTCGCGGTGATGGCAATCGCCTTTTTCTGGGGAATCGGCCGCGTGCCGCTCGCCGAGGCGATCGCGCTGTCGTTCATCGCGCCGCTGATCGCGCTCGCTCTCGCCGCGATATTCCTCAAGGAGCAGATCGGCATGCGCTCGGTGCTGGCGTCGCTGCTCGGGCTCGTCGGGGTCGGCGTGATCCTCGCCGGACGGCTCGGCGCGACGCAGAGCGACGATGCGCTGCTCGGGATGGCCGCGATACTGCTCTCGGCGGTGTTCTACGCGATCAACCTCGTGATCGCCCGGCATCAGGCGCAGATCGCGAAGCCGCTCGAGATCGCTGCATTCCAGAATGTGTTCGTCCTCGCGATCTTCTGCGTTCCGGCACCGTTGCTGCTGCGCTTGCCCGAGGCGCAGCATCTGCCGGCGATCGCCGCCGCCGCTGGCCTTGCGATCGTCTCGCTGCTGCTGCTTTCCTGGGCCTATGCGCGCGCCGAGGCGCAGATATTGCTCACCGTCGAATATACCGCCTTCATCTGGGCCTCGCTCATGGGCTGGTGGGTGTTCGGCGAGAAGCTCACGCTTGCCACCGTGGCGGGCACCGTCCTGATCGTCGCCGGATGCCTACTCGTCGCGCGCAGGCAGCACAGCGGCGCCGCACCCGAAGCAGAGGCTGCCCTGCCATGATCGAGATCCGTCCCGCCACGCCCGCCGACGTGCCGCTGATCCTGCGGCTGGTGCGCGAGCTCGCCGAGTTTGAGCGCGAACCCGACGCGGTAAAGGCGACCGAGCCGATGCTGGAGCAGGCGCTGTTCGGCGAACGCCCCGCCGCCGAGGCGGTGATCGCCGAAGTCGACGGTACGCCGGCCGGCTTCGCGCTGTTCTTCCAGAATTTCTCGACCTGGACCGGCCGCCCCGGAATCTATCTCGAGGATCTCTACGTCACCCCCGCCGCGCGCGGCGCCGGAGTCGGCACCGCGCTGCTGCGCCATCTCGCCGGGGTCGCGCTCGATCGCGGCTGCGGTCGGTTCGAATGGGCGGTGCTCGACTGGAACCAGCCGGCGATCGACTTCTATCGCGCGATGGGCGCGGTCGGCATGGACGAATGGCGCGTCCAGCGCGTCGCCGGCGATTCGCTCGCCCGGCTGGCGGGGCGCTAGGCGATGGCCTGGGCCTGGCTGATCCTCGGCGGCCTGTTCGAAGTCGGCTTCACCACCTGCCTGCGCTTCGCCGACGGGTTCAGGAACGTCCCATGGACGCTCGGTTTCCTCGTCTCGGTGTCGCTGTCGATGCTCCTCCTCGACATCGCCGCCCGCACCATTCCGATGGGCACCGCCTATGCGGTGTGGACCGGCATCGGCGCGCTCGGTACGGTGATCATCGGCATGATCTGGTTCGGGGAACCCTTCACAGTGACGCGCTCGCTGCTCATCCTCGGCGTGGTCGCCTGCATCGCGGGCCTCAAGCTCACCGCGCACTGATGGCCGTCGACGAGGGCCTTGTCGCATGGGTGACCGAGGCGCTCGAGCCGGTCGGCAGCGTGACGATGCGCCGGATGATGGGCGGCGCGACGCTGTACATCGACGGCACGATCTTCGGAATCGTCCATGACGGCGAGCTCTGGTTCAAGGCCGATGCCGAGAGCAACGCGCTCTGGGACGAGGCGGGGCATCGCGAACGGTTCACCGTGATGTTCTCGACCGGCATGTCCGACACGATGAATTACCGCCGCGCGCCGAGCGACGTGTACGACGATGCCGATGCGATGCGCGAATGGGCTGCCCACGCCATCGCCGCCGGCATGCGCGCGCCGAAGAAGAAGCCGAAGAAGCGCTAATCCCTCTCCCCTTGTGGGAGAGGGAGGGAGCCGATGAAATCGGCGGAAGGGTGAGGGGGAGTGTGTCCTACCAGACCTCCCCCTCATCCTTCCCACTCGATTTCATCGAGTGGGCCCCTTCCTTTCCCACAAGGGGAGAAGGAGGAGTACCTATCCCCCCAGCACGTTGATCGTGAACGCGACGATGCCGAGGTTGAACACGAACGCCGCGAGGCAGTGCAAGGTCACCACCTTGCGGATCCCCCGGTCGGTGACGCTGACGTCGCTGGTCTGGAAGGTCATGCCGAGGCAGAAGGCGAAATAGACGAAGTCCCAGTAATCGGGCTCGGGCTCTTCGGGGAATTCGAGGCCGGCGGCGTCGCCGCCGTCGCCCGAGCGATAATAGAGATGCGCATAGTGCAGCGCGAAGATCGTGTTGCTGAACACCCAGCTCAACACCAGCGTCCCGACGATCAGCGCGATCGCGCGCCCATCGGGCGCATCGCCCTGCATCAGCTCGCTGGCGACTGCGACGAGGACGACGAGGCTCACTGCGAAGGTCAGGAAGAGCAGCAGCAGCCGGTTGGCGTCGTTGAGCCGCGCCGAGCGGCGCATGTCGTCCGAGCGGTGGCCGAGCAGCGGCAGCACCGCGAGCAGGAACACCACCGCCCCGGCATCGAACCCGAGCATCGCTCCGGTGCGCAGCCCGAAGGCGGGGATCGCGAAGAACAGCGCGATCGCAGTGGCGGCGAGGAACAGCAGGAAGCGCGGCGGGGCAATCAGGTTGCCGATCGCACGTGGGGGATCGGTGGTCATCAGACCAGCCTAGAGCTTGATCCAGCCGGTTGAAAGCAGCCTGTTCCCGGCGAAGGCCGGGGCCCAGTTGCCATGCCGTCGGAGAGGATGGTCTTCGCTCGCCGGGTTCGTCGATCCTGGGCCCCGGCCTTCGCCGGGGAACAGGTGCAAGCGAACCCGGCCAGTGCCTCAACCCTGCGGGGTGCTGACCCCGGTGGCGTCGACCGAAGCCTTCGCGGCGGCCTTGTTGCTGTTGTAGCGTTCGATCGCCTCGAGCGTGATGCGACGCGCATCCTCGGCGCCGCCCCAGGTGCCGACGCGCACCCATTTCTTCTTCTCGAGATCCTTATAGTGCGTGAAGAAATGCTCGATCTGCTCCATCACGATGCTGGGCAGGTCGTCCTTTTCCTCGATGTCCGAATAATAAGGGAAGGTCTTGTCGTCGGGGACGCAGACCAGCTTCTCGTCGCCGCCGGCCTCGTCCTCGAGGTTGAGCACCGCGATCGGGCGCGCGCGGACGACGCAGCCCGGCACGAAGGGCGAGCGCGCGATCACCAGCGCGTCGAGCGGATCACCATCGGGCGAGAGCGTGTGCGGCACGAAGCCGTAATTGGCCGGGTAGCGCATCGGGGTGTGGAGGATGCGGTCGACGAACAGCGCGCCGCTCGCCTTGTCGAACTCGTATTTCACCGGCTCGCCGCCGGTCGGGACCTCGATGATGACGTTGAGGTTGTTCGGCGGATCATCACCCACCGGAATCAGATCGATACGCATTTCAGACCTTGCTTGGGTTGGCGCCCGGCCCCGTCTCAGCGAGGCTCGAGCAGCTTGTCGAGGCCAGCCTCTCCCGTGGCCGTCTTAACGAGGTGCGGATAGCGAAGCCCGCCATGATAGTCGATGGCGACTTCGCGGTAGCGATCGCCGCTCTTGAGCAGCAGCTTGATCGGCTCCTTGCTGCCCTTCGCCTCCTTGACCGCCGTCTTCAATCGGTCGCCGGTATAGCCGCGGCCGTTCACCGCGACGATCTCGTCGCCGAGGTCGATGCCCGCGTTGAACGCCGGGCTGTCCCACGCAACGGTGCTGATCCCCTTTGAGCCGAGCGTCAGCCCGAGCGAATAGGCGAGGTCGACCGCCGACTTGGGCGTCGCCTTGTTGGGCTCCTCGGTATAGACCAGCTTGTAGCCGTTGCGCTCGAACCCGCCGAGCGGCGCGCGCTCCGAGACCTTGTTGACGCGCTGGTCGAGCAGCGCCCGCCAGTCATAGGGCTGGATCGCATTGAGCGTGCGGACGACGTCGTCGAAAGTGTAGGTCACTTCGCCATAATCGCCGTCGCGGCCCTGGAAGAAGGCGCGGGCGAAATCGTCGATCGACCTGGTGCCCTTCGACTGCTCGCGCAGGATCGAATCGACTTCCATCCAGATCAGCAGGCCTTCGTTGTAATAATCCTCCGAGCGCTGCCAGCTCACCCAGCCCTTGGGCTGGCGCGCGGTGATCACCGGATCGTTGGTGGTATCGCCCATCGGCCGCCACTCGCGCGCCTTGCGATTGTCGAGGCTGGCCATGATCGCCGCATAGGATTCGAGCGTGTCGGGCTTGCTCACCAGCCCCGAGCGCGTCTGGAAGACATAGCCCCAGAACTGCGTCTGGCCCTCATAGACCCAGAGCAGCGAGCCGCGCGTCGGGGTGCGGTAATCGGGTGCCCAGAGATCGGCGCCGCGGCGATATTTGCCGTCCCAGCTATGCGTGTATTCATGCGGCAGCAGATCGCGGTCGCCCGCACCATCGGCCCATTTGGTGAAATAGCCCGGCGACACGCCGTTCTCCGAGCTGCGGTGATGCTCGAGCCCGATCCCGCCCAGCTCGTCGCTGATCGAAAGCAGGAAGTGGTAGTTGTCATATTGCTGCGAGCCCATCGTCTTGACCGCCTGCTCGACGAGCCGCTTGTGCGTGTCGATCTGCTCGGGCTTGGCCTCGAGCTCCTCCGGGCTGTCGGCGAACACGTCGAGCGTCACGCGCGGGCTGAGCGCGAACGGACGGTAGTAGCGGCCGGCGAGCACCGGCGAGTCGACCAGCACTTCGTAATTGGTCTTTTCGTAGCTGTAGGTCGAACCGGTCGCCCTGGACGGGAGGCCCGATGCCGCCGACCAGCCCTCGGGATACTTCACTTTGGCCTGCACCGGGATGCGGCGGACGAAATAGCCGGCCGGGTAGAGGCTCATCGAATTGAACTGCAGGCTCATCATCGCCGGCGTCATCACGATGCGGCCCTGGTTGGGAACCGTCGCCGAGGCGAACTGGAATTCGAGGTCGAGTTTCTTCGCGCCCGCCGGCACGTCGATATGGAAGGCGAAGACGTCGACCGGGTCGCGCTTCCACGCCACCGGCTTGCCATTGGCGCTGATCTGCAGGCCGGTCAGCTTCTCGATCTCGCCGCGCGGGCCGTGCTTGCCCTGCAGCCACTTCGGATAGAGCAGCACCATATGGCCGCTCTTCACCACCGGGATGGTCTGCTTCACCCGGAAGATGCCGCGCTGGGTGTCGGTCGCGTCGATGTCGAGCAGCATCGTGCCGGGATAGGCGATGTCGCGCGCCTCGGGGATCGTGTCGACATGGGGCGCCGGCTGCGGCGCGGAGTTCTGCGCAAGGGCGGGAGCGGTGGAAGCGGTGGCGAGGAGCAAGGCGGCGTAGGACAGCGCACGGAGCATGTAGGGCGACCTCATCGGAGGAAGGGGATGGCGGCTCTTAGGCCTTTGGATTGCCGACGGTAAAGAGGCGCTCGCGCGCCGCGTCCTTCACGGCTCGCTAACCATTGCGGGCTAGATGTTTCGGCCATGTATCACGACCCCGCATTGGCCCGCGCCAAGGCCGATCCGCGTCCGCGCTCGGCGGTGAGCAGCGGCGTCGGGCTCGCCGGGCTGGCGGGGATGACCGGCTGGGTCGTCGTCGCGCACTGGTTCGGGATGAACGGGCCCTATGCCGCGCTGGTCAACGTCGCCGCCTGCGCGCTGCCGATGGTGCTCTGGTCACTCCTGGTCGACAAGGTCCACCGCAATCCCACCACCGGGATCGATTGGTCGCGCGCGCGGCCATGGCGCGAGACGCTCGATGTCTCGATCACCAAGCTCACCGGGCTGTGGCTCACCTGGGGCGCGATCGCCGCGATCTATGTGCTGAGCCGGGTGTGGAGCGAGACGCGCTACGCCAATTATCCCTTCGCGATGTCGTGCTTCCTCGCCGCGGCGCCGGTGCTGTTCGTGCTGTCGGTGCCCTATGTCCTCTGGCTCGACCGGCGGCTGACGGAGCCGCGCGACGGCGCCTGGTCGCTCGGCGCGTGGGCGATGGGCGCCGAGGGCTGGAACGCCGAGGCCATCTTCAACCATCTGCGCAGCTGGGCGGTGAAGGCGTTCTTCCTCGCCTTCATGGTCGCGATCGTGCCGCCGGGCTTCGCCGAGTTCGTCTCGATCGATCCGCGCGCGGTGCTGCGCAATCCGGTCGACCTCGCGATGTACTGCGTCACCTTCATGTTCGTGATCGACGTCGCCTTCGCCACCGCGGGCTATATCCTCACCTTCCGTCCGCTCGATTCGCACATCCGCACCGCCAATCCCTATGCGGCGGGCTGGACCGCGGCGCTGATCTGCTACCCGCCCTTCCTGCTGATGGGGGAGGGTGGTCCGCTCGACTATCACGAGGGCAGCGCCGACTGGTCGTACTGGCTCGGAAACTATCCCTGGGTGCTGCCGGTGCTCGGCGCGGTGCTGGTTGCGCTGACCGCGATCTATGCCTGGGCGACGATCGCGTTCGGGCTGCGCTTCTCCAATCTCACCCATCGCGGCATCCTGACCCACGGCCCCTATGCCTGGAGCCGTCACCCTGCCTATCTGTCGAAGAACCTCTTCTGGTGGCTCTCGACCATGCCGTTCCTCGCCACCACCGGCTGGCACGACGCTGTCCGCAACGCCGCGGTGATGGCCTGCGTCAGCGGCGTCTACTACTGGCGCGCGCGCACCGAGGAGCGCCATCTCGGCAGCGATCCGGCCTATCAGGAATATTCGGCGTGGATGGCGCGCAACGCGCCGGTTCCGCGGCTGTTTGCGCGGCTAAAATCCTCCGTCACCCCGGCCGCAGTGCCGGGGTCCACCGGGAGGACGGCGAGCAGCTAGAGCCGCTTGCCTTTCGATATAGACTTAGTGGATCCCGGCACTTCGGCCGCGATGACGAAATCCAGGTTGGCGTGAACGCGAGGCTAGAACTTCGCCTCTTCGTACACCCGGCTGATATCGCCGCCCCAATCGCCGTTGAACCGGTCGAGCAGGATTTGCGCGGGCACCCGGCCGGTGCGGACGATCTCGCGCAGCGGATCGAGGAAGCCGCTCTCATTGTCGCCCGAGGCGTTGAGCCGGCCGCGGGCGTTGAGCCCCGACGCGGCGATGTCGAGCACTTCGCCGGCGATGTCCTTGAGCTTGCCGCCGCCGGGGATCGGCGCGTCGAGCGCCAGCTTCGGCACCGCGCTCCGCAGCGCCTCGCGCTCCTCCATCGACCAGCCCTTGACCAGCTCCCACGCCGCGTCGAGCGCGGCATCGTCGTAGAGCAGCCCGACCCAGAAGGCCGGCAGCGCGCAGATCCGGCCCCAGCGCCCGCCATCGGCGCCGCGCATCTCGAGAAACTGCTTCATCCGCACTTCGGGGAAGGCGGTCGACAAGTGGTCCGCCCAATCGTCGATCGTCGGCTTGTGGCCGGGATAGGCGGGCAGCTTTCCTTCGAGAAAGTCGCGGAAGCTCTGCCCGGCGGCGTCGATATATTCGCCGTCGCGATAGACGAAGTACATCGGCACATCGAGCGCATAGTCGGTATAGCGCTCATAGCCGAAGCCGCCTTCGAAGACGAAGGGCAGCATGCCGGTGCGCGCGGGATCGGTGTCCGACCAGATATGGCTGCGGAAGCTGAGAAAGCCGTTGGGCTTGCCCTCGGTGAAGGGCGAGTTGGCGAACAGTGCGGTCGCCAGCGGCTGGAGCGCCAGCCCGACGCGGAACTTCTTCGCCATGTCGGCTTCGCTGGCATAATCGAGATTGACCTGGATCGTGCAGGTCCGCAGCATCATGTCGAGCCCGAGGTTGCCGACGCGCGGCATGTGGCTGAGCATGATCTTGTAGCGGCCCTTGGGCATGATCGGCAGCTCGGCGCGCGTCTTGTCGTGCCACATGCCGAGCCCGAGAAAGCCAACACCGAGCTGGTCGCCCACCGCCTTGACCTGCTTGAGGTGGCGCCCCGCCTCGGCGCAGGTCTCGTGGAGATTGTCGAGCGGCGCGCCCGAGAGCTCGAACTGGCCGGCCGGCTCGAGGCTGATCGTGCCGTCGGGGCCCGAGAGCGCGATCACCTTGCCGCGCTCCTCGACCGGCTTCCAGCCATAGCTGGTCAGCGCCATCAGGAGGTCGCGGATGCCGCCGGGCTCGTCATAGCTCGGCGCGTGATGGTCCCTGGTCGAAAAGACGAACTTCTCGTGCTCGGTGCCGATCCGCCAGCGGTCCCTGGGCTTCTCGCCGCGCGCGAAATAGTCGACGAGCTGGGCCCGGTCCTCGATGACCGCTGCGTTGCTGTTCGAAACGGTCTTCGTGCTCATCCGCGGGCCTTTAGCTGCGCGCGATGACCCGCGCCAGTGGCAATTTCATACCGTTCGGTCACCAATCGCCAACCGCGCCCATCCAAAGACTTACGGCCGCCGCAGCGGCGGTTTCGGCGCGCAGGATGCGCGGGCCGAGCGCGATGCCGACGGCCTGCGGATGCGCGCGGATCGCGTCGCGTTCCTCCGGGTCGAACCCGCCCTCGGGGCCGATCAGGATCGCGGCGGGGCCCGGCCGCGCGCGCATCGCCTCCAGCGCGGGAAGTCCGCCGGTCTCGTCGGCGAAGAACAGCGCCCGCTCCGCCGGCCAGTCGCGCAGCAGCGCGAGGAGCTTGACCGGCTCGACCAGCTCGGGAAGCGCAGTGCGCCCGCATTGCTCGGCGGCCTCGATCATGTGGCTGCGCAGCCGCTCGAGGTTGAGCTTGTCGACCACCGCGCGGCGGGTGAGCACCGGCGCCACCCGCTCGACGCCCAGCTCGCACGCCTTCTCGACCACCCAGTCGATCCGGCCCTTCTTGATCGGTGCGGCGCATAGCCACAGATCGGGCACCGCCTCGCGCTCGCGCAGCTTGCCCGAGACGTCGAGGACGAGGTCGCGCTTGCCGATCGCCTGCGCGACGCCGAGCCATTCGCCGGTGACGTCGTCGAACAGCTTGACCGGATCGCCGGCCTTCATCCGCATCACCTGGATCAGATAATGCGCCGGCGCCCCGTCGATGCGCAGCGGCCCGGGGGCGAGGGGGGTCTCGACGAACAGGCGCGGGGTGGATTGCGGCGGCCAGGCGGGGGTTGCGGGCATGCCGTTCCCTAACGTGCGCCACCTCTTCCGTCACCCCGGCCGAAGTGCCGGGGTCCACCGAAAGGCAAGAGGATGGGCAAGCGGCGAGAGGGATCCGCCGGCGGCAGGGTGGACCCCGGCGCTTCGGCCGGGGTGACGATCAAGGAATATCCTGCCGCGCGCCTTTATCGCCACGCGGCGGCCGGCCGCCAAAGCCGCGCAGCTTGGGCAGCTCGCTCTTCTCGAGTCTGCCGTCGTGGTTGGCGTCGAGCATCGCGAAGCGCGCCGATGCCGCCTTGGCGAACTCGGCGGGATCGACGCCGCGGTTGAGGTTGCGATCGGCGACGGTCACCGGCTCGGGATAGTCGAGATAGCCGAAGCGCGCCGCGCCCTGCTTCATGCCGAGGCTGCGATCCGCCCCGCCGCGCGGACCGTCGCCATCGCCGCCGGCCCCGCGCGGACCGTCACCGCCCGGGCCGCCACCGCCGCCCGGCGGACCGCCGCGACGCCCGCCAGGACCGCGGCCGCGCCCGCCGCCGCCACCGCCCGGTCCGCCGCCGAAGCCGCTGGTGCGGATCTCGGGCGCGAGCACGGTCTCGTAGCGTTCGATATCGTCGGGATCGATCTCGCCGTCCTTGCGCTGGTCGAGCGCCGCGAAGAAGCGCGCGGCATCGGCGAGCATTTCCTCCTCGCTCAGCTTGCCGTCGTGATCGGTGTCGGCGCCGTCGAACCAGGCGTCGTGCGGCGCGGGGCCGTCGGGCGTGCCGCGAAACGGCTCGCCCATCGGGCTGATGAACAAGGGGCCGCGCGGACGCACGCCGATCCCCGGCGGCGGGCCGTCGGGCCGCCAGTCGCCCGGCGGGGCGGCTTCCGGCGGGCCGTCCTGCGCCATCGCGCTGCCGGTTCCGGCCAGCAGGATCAGACTCCCCAACAAGATTGCACGCACGCTTCGCCTCCCGCGATTGAACCCGGCAAGCGCCCTGCAGGCGATTTGTCGCCGGAATATGCCGCAATGTTGCAATCGCCGGCTTGATCTTTGCCCGGCCAGCACGAAGGACGGTGCGATGGCCGCCGCACCCGAAATCGTCCCCGACACCGAGCATCGCGGATTGGTCGGATTGCTGCCTCCGACGCTGCGCGCCTATGCGCTGCTCGCGCGCTTCGATCGGCCGATCGGCTGGTGGCTGCTGTTCTGGCCGGGCGCGTGGTCGATCGCGCTCGCCGGCAAGGCCGTCGAATGGTGGGACATGCTCCTGTGGTTTCTGCTCGGCAGCATCGCGATGCGCGGCGCGGGCTGCGTCTATAACGACATCGTCGATCGCGATCTCGATCGCCAGGTCGCGCGCACCGCCAGCCGCCCGCTCGCCAGCGGCGCGGTGTCGCTCAAGGCGGCATGGGCGTGGCTGGTGTCGCTCTGCCTGATCGGCCTCGTCGTGCTGCTCCAGCTCAGCCTGATCGGCGCCATCGTCGCGCTCGCCAGCCTCGCGCTGGTCGCCGCCTATCCGTTCATGAAGCGGATCACCTGGTGGCCGCAGGCGTGGCTCGGGCTCGTCTTCTCCTGGGCGGCGCTGGTCGGCTGGGCGCAGTTCGGGCTCAAGCCCTGGGGCTGGCATCCGGGGCTGCTCCTCTATGCCGGCTGCATCTTCTGGGTGATCGGCTACGACACGATCTACGCGCTGCAGGATGTCGAGGACGACGCGCTGGTCGGGGTGCGCTCCTCGGCGCGCCGGCTCGGCGGCCATGTCCGCGCCGGTGTCGCGGGCTTCTATGCGCTCGCCCTGGCGCTGTGGGGGGCGGCGCTCTGGCAGCTCCGCCCCGATCCGGTCGCGCTCGCGACGCTGCTGCCGATGGCGCTGCACCTGTTCTGGCAGCTGGCCACGCTCGTGCCCGCCGACGGCGCCAATGCGCTCCATCGCTTCCGCTCGAACCGCAATGCCGGGCTGCTGATGTTCGCGGCCTGCTTCGTGGTCGGCCAGACAGTTTGACCCCGCCGCTTTGACGTCGGGGGCGCGGCTCCCTAAGTCGCTGCGATGCTGACCGAGTCCCAGGCCTGTGCGCGCGTCCACGACATCGTCGATCGGGCCCGCGCGGCGGGCGCCGACGCTTCCGACGCGGTTTTCGCCGCCGATCGCTCGCTCTCGGTGTCGGTGCGGATGGGCGCGCTCGAGGACGTCGAGCGTTCGGAGAGCGAGGAGCTCGGGCTGCGCGTCTTTGTCGGGCGCCGTTCGGCGAGCGTCTCGACCTCGGACCTCGGCAGCGAGTCGCTCGATGCGCTGGTCGAGCGCGCGCTCGCGATGGCGCGCGAGGCGCCCGAGGACAAATGGGCCGGACTCGCGCCGCAGGAGCGGCTGATGCACGGCAGCGCGCCGCTACTCGATCTCGACGACGGCGCGAACGAGCCGCCCGAGGCGCTCAAGGCGCGCGCTTTGGCCGCGGAGGAGGCGGCGCGCGGGGTGGCCGGCGTGACCAACAGCGAAGGCGCCGGCGCGGGCGCCAGCCGCGCGCTCGTCGCGATCGCCACCAGCCACGGCTTCACCGGCGCCTATGCCCAGACCAGCCACGGCCTCTCGGCCAGTGTGCTCGCCGGCAGCGGCGGCGCGATGGAGCGCGACCATGCCCATCACAGCGCGCGCCACGCGGCGCTGCTCGATGCGCCCGAAGTGATCGGCCGGCTCGCCGGCGAGCGCGCGGTGGCGCGGCTCGATCCGGTCAAGGTGCCCAGCGGCGCGATGCCGGTGGTGTTCGATCGCCGCGTCTCCGCGGGCCTCGTCGGCCACATGCTCGGCGCGATCTCGGGGGCGGCGATCACCCGCAAGACCAGCTTCCTGCTCGATTGCCTCGGCAAGCAGATCTTCGCGAGGGGCGTGACGATCTGCGACGATCCGCACCGTCCGCGCGGGCTGCGCTCGCGTCCGTTCGACGGCGAGGGGTTGCCGGTGCTGCCGCTCAAGCTGATCGATCAGGGCATGCTCGAAACCTGGCTGCTCGACAGCGCCTCGGCGCGCCAGCTCGGGCTCGAGCCCACCGGCCATGCCGCACGCGGCGGCGCCGGCGCGCCAGGCGTGGCGCCGAGCAACCTCTATATGCAGCCCGGCAGCATCCCGCCCGAGACTTTGGTCGGCGAGATCGATCGCGGCATCCTCGTCACCGAGCTGATCGGGCAGGGCGTCAACGCCGTCACCGGGGATTACAGCCGCGGCGCGGCCGGCTTCCTGATCGAGAAGGGCGAGATCACCCGCGCGGTTTCCGAGATCACCATCGCAGGCAACCTCAAGGACATGTTCCTCGCGCTCACCCCGGCCAACGACCTCGAGTTCCGCTACGGGATCAACGCGCCGACCCTGCGCATCGACGGGATGACGGTCGCCGGTGAATAAGGATCTGCTCGCCGAAGTCGCCGAGATCGCCGCCGATGCCGGCCGCTTCGCGATCAAGCTGTGGAACACCGATTTCCGCCGCTGGGAAAAGGCGCCGGGCAACCCGGTCTGCGCGGTCGATCTCGAGGTCGACGGCATGCTCCGCTATCGGCTCGGCGAGCTGCTCCCCGATGCCGGCTGGCTCTCCGAGGAGACGATCGACAGCGCCGCGCGGCTCGATGCCGACCGGATCTGGGTGGTCGATCCGATCGACGGCACGCGCGACTATCTGCGCGGGCGCCCCGGCTGGGCGGTATCGATCGCGCTGGTCGACAAGGGCCGGCCGGTGCTCGGTGTGCTCGATGCGCCGGCGCGCGAGGAGGTGTGGGTCGCCGAGGCCGGCAACGGGGCCTTCCGCAATGGCGAGCGCCTGCGCGTTGCCGCGCGGAGCGAACTCGCCGGGGCGCGCGTGCCTGCCGATCAGCTCTCGAAGGTCGATCACGACCTCGTCATGGTCGCCAAGCCCAATTCGATCGCGCTGCGTATCGCGATGGTCGCGGCGGGCGAGGCCGATCTCCTCGCCACGATCCGCTGGGGCAATGAATGGGACATCGCCGCCGCGGTGCTGCTCGCCGGGGAGGCAGGCGCGGCGGTCAGCGACGCGTTCGGACGGCCGCTGGCATTCAACACCCCCGACGCGCAGGCGTTCGGCGTGCTGGCGACCGCGCCGGGGATCCATGCCGCGGCGGTCGAGCGGTTGCGTGAGCGTGCCGAGGCGGCGGTGGGCGGGCGTTAGACGTCCGCCATATCCATAGTCGTCACCCCGGCCCAGGGTCGGGATGACGGAGCGTCGGGATCACCGCCGGGCCACCGCGATGAGCGCCGTCGACGGCACCGGCAGCACGTTCCTGCCGCCGGCGCGGCGATAGACCTCGTCGATCACCTTCTGCTGGTCGTCCGGCCCGAGCGCGCCCCAATCCTCGCTCAGCCCGAACTGGGTCTCGGGATCGAGATTGGTCATCCGCAGCAGATAGTCGCTGGTCATCGTCTCGATCGCCGGCGCGTCGAAGCCGGCGGCGACCATCTCGGCGGATAGCGTGTCGGGCTTGCCGAGCCAGGTCAGCCCCTCGGGCAGGCCGGTCCGCCATTCGCGCTCCGGAAACAGGCCGCGGACGACTTCGCCCAGCAGCAGATGCGTCGCCGCGCCCTTGCTCTGCCACGTCGCCACCACGCCGTGCCCGCCGGGCCGGGTGACCCGCGCCATCTCCGCCAGCCCCCTGCGCCAATCGGGGAACATCATCACCCCGAAAACCGAGAACACCGCGTCGAACGAAGCGTCGGGCAAGTCGAGCGCCTGCCCGTCCATCGTCCGGCCTTCGAGATTGGGCAGGCCGTGGCGCGTCACCCGTGCCACCATGCCCGGCGAGAAGTCGGTCGCCAGCACCTGCGCGCCCGCCCATGCCGCCGCCAGCGCGAGCGCGCCGGTGCCGGTGGCGACGTCGAGCAGCCGGGTCTGCGGGGTCAGCCGGATCCGCGCGAGCGCCGCTTCGGCGAACGGCGCGGTGAACGGGTGCGCAGTCTCCTCATAATGTTTCGCCATGTCGTTCCAGCGATCGGGGTCGTTCATTCGGCGCATGCCTGGCTCCTTGCGAATCACGTAACATCAAATGTATCATGATGCGCGCGACTTGCCAATCGTGGCGAGGGCGCCAAGGATCGAGCGATGCGACGCGACAGCCGGCTTTCCCGAATGCTCCACGTGCTGCTCCATATGGCGCGGCACGACGGGCCGATGACGTCGGATGCGATCGCGTCGATGCTGCGGACCAATCCGGTGGTTGTCCGCCGCACCATGGCGGGCCTGCGCGACGCGGGCTATGTCCGCTCGGAAAAGGGCCATGGCGGCGGCTGGGTGCTCGCCTGCGATCTCGACAGCATCTCGCTGCTCGACGTCCACCGCGCCGTCGGCGGGCCGCAGGTCTTCGCGATCGGCAACGAGGCGGGGCCGACGCATTGCCTCGTCGAGACGCTCGTCAACGAAGCGGTGGCCGACGCGCTCAGCGAAGCCGAGGCGCTGCTGATCGCCCGGTTTGGTGCGGTCAGCCTCGGCGAACTCGCACGCGGGTTCGACGCGCGCTACGCGGAGGCTAAAGCGCTGGCGGAGTCCAGGGGGCGAGCTTGAGGCGCGACCGCGCCTTGCCGATATAGCTGGTCAGCCGCTTGCGATACGAGGCCTCGCCGCCATCCGCGCCGATGCCATATTCCCAATAGTCGTCGACCACCCAGCCCGTCGTGGTCCGCGCGAAGACGAGCTTGAGATTGGGACTGCCGCCGCGCTTGAAGGTGAGCACGGCCTCGGCGCGATCGGCGGCGGGGAAGCGCACCGCCACGCCGATCTTCGCCCAGTTCACGTCGCCGGTGTCCTGGCACTGACAGAGCATGTCATATTCCTCGCTGCATTCGCCGAGCGAGGAGCCGTCGCCGTCGACGGCGTCGATTTTCGTCTGCATCGCCGCGCATTGCTTCCGCGTCGCGTCGAGCCGCGCGGTCTGGCGCAGCTCGGGTCCCGGAGTGGCGTCGGGGTTGGCATAGGTCGCATAGGCGGCGCGGACCATGCCGCGGATCGCGGCTTCGTCGGGCTTGGCCTGCGGCGCGGCGTGGGCGGCGGCGAGCGCCGCGACCAGCCCGAGGATCATGCCATGTCCTCGCCCTGATATTTGATCTGCAGATAGCGCCCGCGCGTCGCGAGCAGGTCGAGATCGCCCTGCGCCAGCTGCGTCGACATCTCGGCGATCTCGTCGTCGATCACCTGCAGCCCCTGCGCGAGCTGCTGGTCGGGGGTGAGCCCGTTGCGCTCGACCCGGCGCAGCGGCTCGGGCACCCGGCCATAGCCCTTGATCAGCTCGGGCAGCTGCTCGCCGACCAGCTTGCGCACTTCGCCCGCCGCCGGCGACTGCTCGTCGAGCTGGGCGAGCTGCGGGGCGAGGATCTCGAGCTTGACGCCGATCGAGTCGACCAGCCCGCGCACCGGCGAAGGCAGCGCCAGCCGCTGGCTCTCCAGCCAGCGCTCGGTGGTCACCGGCAGCGCCTTGAGCGGCACTTCGGCGAGCTTCTCGACCGTGGGCGGGGTGCTTGCCGGCAGCACCGCGAACACCATCGTCGCCACGATCAGCAGCACCGCGACGAGCAGCGCGCCCATCATGCCGAGCGGCGCCACCGCGAGCGCGAAGACGATCGCCGCGACGATGATCAGCCCGTCGGCCATGGCGATGCGCCCGACCCTGCGCACCACCTCGGCCTCGCGATGCTGCTTGCTGCGCTTCGAGACCGAGGCGTGGCGCTCGCGCGAACGCTCGAGCAGCTCGTCGCCGCGCTGGACCAGACGATCGACGTCGGTGGGCACCTTTACATCGCCTCCAGCTTGAAGGTGTCGGCCCCGCCGCCGCCCTGGTTCTGGGTGGCGCCCTCGGCGCGGGCGATATAGCCCTTCGACTTCTCGACTTCGTTCGACAGCGTGTTGACCGTGGTCTTCATGCTGTCGAGCGCCTTGAGCTTGAACGTGTCGATCGCGTCCATCGTGTCGTAGATGTTCTGGAAGGCGCGCTGGAGCGTCTCGACCGGGATCGTCGAGTTCGCGGCCTGCTCGTGGATCGCCGCGGTATTGCTCTTCAGAAGCGCGCCGGTCGAATCGATCAGCCCCGCGGTGGTGGTGTTGAGCGCGGTGATCTGGTCGAGCACCAGCTTCTGGTTGGTCAGCGCCTGCGCGACGGTCACCGCGGTGCGCAGCGCGGACACCGTCGTGGTGGACGCGCGGTCGACCCCCTTCACCAGCTCGACATTGTTCTTCTTGACGAGGTCGAGCGCAAGATAGCCCTGCACCGTCACCGCCATCTGGGTGAGCAGGTCTTGCGTGCGCTGGCGGACATAGAACAGCGCGGTCTCGCGCACCGCCTTGGCCTTGGCCGGGTCGCTATGGTCGAGCTCGTTGGCCTTGTCCTCGAGCTTGGCGTCCATCGCCTTGGACAGATAGATCATCTGCTCGAGCCGGCCCATCGAGGCCCAGAGATTGGCGCGCTCGGTGTCGATCGCGGCATTGTCCATCAGCAGCTCGTCCTTGCCGCTCGACAGGCTCTTGAGGATTCCGTTGATGTGGCTCTGCGACGATTGGTACTTGCGGAAATACTGTTTGAGCGGCGAACCGCCGAACAACTTGGCGAGGAAGCCGTCATTGCCGCCGACCAGCTTGCCGTTGCGGCCCGGATCGAGCTCCTCGACGGTCTTGCGCAGCGCGAGCAGATCGGCGCCGACGCCGCTTTCGCTGCTGATCGCGCGCACCGGGCGATCGAGGAAGCGATTGGACTGGCCCGCCGCGTCGCGGATTTCCTTCTGGCCCATCGCCGCGATCGCATCGACGCGCTTGCCGAATTCGGGCGAGTTGACGTCCTGCGCGATCAGATCGTCGATGAAGCCGTCGACGCGCTTCTCGAGCTCGGTCTTCTTGGCATCCTCCACCGGAACCAGCCCGGCGGCCTTCTCGGGCGCCACCACCTTCACCGGCTCGGGCGGGGTGAGCACCAGATCCTGTTCGGCCACTGCAGTCTCGGTTGCCATCTATAACCCTCCAAAGCTGTCGCGACCCAGCATAAGGGCATCGCGGCAGCTATCCAAGTGTGTCATGTAGATAGTACACCTACGGCGGTTCGCCAAGCTCAGCCGCGCGCCGTCCGAAGCGCGTTGCCCCACCAGAGCAGCTCGTCGAACAGATGCCCGGTCCAGCGCAGGTCCTTGTCGTCGCCGGTGAACGTCCCGTCCTGCACCTTGCCCCACACCCCCATGATGTGGACCGATGCCTCGAGCGGCGCCATCTGCAGCTCGCGGGTCACGCAGGTCAGCAGCTCGATCGAGCGCGCGCCGCCATTGCCGCCATAGCCGACAAAGGTCACCGGCTTGCGGTTCCACTCGGCATAGACGAAGTCGAGCGCGTTCTTCAGCACCGCGGGCGGCCCGTGATTATATTCGGGGCAGATCAGGATATAGCCGTCGGCGCTCGCGATCTTCTCCGCCCAGCGGATCTGCAGCGGATCGCTGTAATGGCCCTGCGCCGGCGGGTGGGCGAAGGGATAGAAGGGCAGATCCCAGTCCTTGAGGTCGATCAGCTCGCAATCGAGCCCCGCGCGCGCGGCCGCCTGCTCGATCACCCAATGGGCGACAGGCTCGGCCATGCGTCCTTCGCGGACGCTGCCCATGATGACGAGAATGCGAAGCGGATCTGCCATGTGTTTATCCCTAGCGGCCCATCCCCTTCCCGCAACGCACAAATTGCGCTAAGGGCGCCCGCGCACCGCACTTCAGCGACATCCAGGACATACGCATGAACCTCCGCAACGTGGCGATCATCGCCCACGTCGATCATGGCAAGACCACGCTCGTCGACCAGCTCTTCCGCCAGTCCGGCACGTTCCGCGACAACCAGCGCGTCGAAGAGCGTGCGATGGATTCGAACGACCTCGAGAAGGAGCGCGGGATCACGATTCTCGCCAAGCCGACCTCGGTCGAGTGGGAAGGCACCCGGATCAACATCGTCGATACCCCCGGCCACGCCGATTTCGGCGGCGAGGTCGAGCGCATCCTGTCGATGGTCGACGGCGTCATCCTGCTCGTCGACAGCTCGGAAGGCGCGATGCCGCAGACCAAGTTCGTCACCGGCAAGGCATTGAAGCTCGGTCTGCGCCCGATCGTCGTGGTCAACAAGGTCGACCGCCCCGATGAGCGCATCCAGGAAGTGCTTGACGAAGTGTTCGATCTGTTCGTGTCGCTCGACGCCAGCGACGAGCAGCTCGATTTCCCGGTGCTCTACGCCTCGGGGCGCAACGGCTATGCCAATGAGGACCCGAGCCTGCGCGAGGGCACGCTCAAGCCGCTGTTCCAGAAGATCGTCGATCACGTGCCGCCGCCCAAGGTCGAGGTCGAAGGCACGCCCTTCACCTTCCTCGTCACGCTGCTCGACCGCGACAATTTCCTCGGCCGCATCCTCACCGGCCGCGTCAATTCGGGCGTGGTCAAGGTCAACCAGCCGATCCACGCGATCGACATGGACGGCAAGGTGATCGAGACCGGTCGCGCGTCGAAGATCATGTCGTTCCGCGGCCTCGATCGCGTTCCGGTCGACGAAGCGCGCGCAGGCGACATCATCTCGCTGGCCGGTCTCACCGTCGCTACCGTGTCGAACACGATCGCCGATACCTCGGTCACCGAAGCCATCCAGGCGCAGCCGATCGATCCGCCGACGCTGTCGATGCGCTTCGCCGTCAACGATTCGCCGATGGCGGGCCGCGAGGGCTCGAAGGTCACCAGCCGCATGATCCGCGACCGTCTCGAGCGCGAAGCCGAGTCGAACGTCGCGATCAAGGTCACCGAGAGCGAGGACCGCGACAGCTTCGAAGTCGCCGGCCGCGGCGAGCTCCAGCTCGGCGTGCTGATCGAGACGATGCGCCGCGAGGGCTTCGAGCTCGGCATCAGCCGTCCGCGCGTGCTGTTCCGCGAGGACGAGAACGGCAAGAAGACCGAGCCGTACGAGACCGTCGTGATCGACGTCGACGACGAATATTCGGGCACGGTCGTCGACAAGATGAACCAGCGCAAAGGCGAGATGACCGACATGCGTCCGTCGGGCGGCGGCAAGACCCGCATCACCTTCTCGGCGCCGTCGCGCGGCCTGATCGGCTATCATGGCGAGTTCCTGTCGGACACCCGTGGCACCGGCATCATGAACCGGCTGTTCGAGAAGTACGGCCCCCACAAGGGCCAGATCGAGGGCCGCAAGAACGGCGTGCTGATCTCGAACGGCAATGGCGAGGCGCAGTCCTATGCGCTCGGTCCGCTCGAGGAGCGCGGCATCCTGTTCGTCGGGCACGGCGAGGCGCTCTACGAGGGCATGATCGTCGGCGAGAACGCCAAGACGGATGACCTCGAGGTCAATCCGATGAAGGCCAAGCAGCTCACCAACTTCCGCGCATCGGGCGGCAAGGACGACGCCGTCCGCCTGACCCCGCCGAAGAAGATGACGCTCGAGCAGGCGATCGCCTATATCGACGACGACGAGATGGTCGAAGTCACCCCGACCAAGATCCGGCTGCGTAAGCGCCACCTCGATCCGCACGAGCGCAAGCGCGCGAGCCGGGCCAAAGCTGCTGCCTGAGGGTTGGCTGGGAGTTGAAGGCGCCGGGGGAAACTCCGGCGCCTTTTCTATTGGTCGGGCGGCGGCGCGGGCCGGCGCCGGCTAGTCCAGATCGGTCTGGATCCAGGTCGGCGAGTGGTGGATGTCGATCGTCTGGAGCCGCCCCGGCCCGAGATTCTCGAACCGGTGCGGAACTCCCGCCGGGCCGAGCACGACTTGCCCCGCGCCCGCATCGAGCACGGCATCGCCGACGAAGAAGCGCGCCTTGCCCGCGACGACGATGAAGGTCTCGTCATAGGGATGCACGTGCAGCCGTGGCCCCGCGCCCACGTCGTCGGTGCCATAGGTCAGTACGGTGATCGCGCCGCCTAGCGCCGCGCCTTCGACGAACCCGCGCCACGGCCCGCCCGCCTCCGGATCGAACAGCGTCGCCTGTGCCGACGGTCGCCCGTCCGGTGCAATCGTTGCGGGATCGAAATCCTTTCGCGCCATCGGTCCTCTCCCATTTTTCGCGCCGGCCGGCGCCGCGTGCCCGGCCCTCGGCCTCCGCCCCTCCGGCCTCCGCAAAATTGCGGAGCGATTAACTACATCTCAACGCGCGCCACGCGACAAGCAGGCTCCTCGCCGCAACGAGCAGGCCGCCCATGCTGCACGCACCGATCATCCCGCCCACACCGGTCCCGCCGAAGATTCCGCCCTATGATTTCCTGCCACAGGTCTTCATCCGCGAGCTGTCCGAAACCGAAGTCGATGTCGCCGAGACGCCGTTCTTCTACAACGACGGCGGCACGCCGGCCTATCTCGCGCGGCTGCCGGACGGGGTGGCGCCGCTCACCCCGGCGCATACCGGCCCCGAAGTGTCGCGCGGCGCGGAGCATCGCGTCACCGGCACGATCGGCTTCAAGCCGACGCCGCCTTACGGCAACGAGACCCAGCTCGGCTTCGAAGGCGAGACGGTCCGCTACGAGCCGATGTGGGCGACGCGCGACGCCGCCGCGGCGTTCGGCATCACTTTGGTCGAGCCGGGGCAGGGGATCGCCATCGACAGCCCCGGCGGGCTACTGCACCAGAATCAATATGAATATGGCGTGTTCGCCGGGCATTGGTCGCCCTATCAGAACACCAATCCGACGGGCCCCGATGGCGGCAACATGCTGCTCAGCGTGGTGTGCACCGATCTCGAGCATCACGATTTCCCGCACGTCTTCGCCTCGACCGACCCGCAATTCCCGCTGGTGATCTCGGGCGGCCGCTACTGGCACCACGAACAGCGGATCTGCCTCGCCGATCTGTGGGTGCCGCAGGGCTCGGCGCTCTATATCCCGCCCAAGCCGCTGCTGCTCGGCAGCCAGTGCATCGACTTGCACAACAACCGCAATTCGGCGCGCGCCGCGTGGGGCGACATCCGCGCGCATTCGATCGTCACCCACACGCTGCTGCAGACCACCGATAGCTTCACTTATTGGTACTGGAACGCGGCGGACACCGAGCACACCCCTCTCGAGGTCTATCGTCCATGACTCTGCCGCTGCACGACAAATATTTCGACCAGTTCCGCGCGCTTCCCGAGCTCGGCGAGGATCCGGCGCTCTACAAGACGCTGCTCGAATCGACGATGGCGATCCCGTGGAAGATCGATTGGGCGACGATGCGCTTCGCCTATATCGGGCCGCAGATCGAGCCGCTGCTCGGCTGGAGCCAGGAGAGCTGGGTCTCGGTCGAGGACTGGGCCGCCCGCATCCACCCCGACGATCGCGACAATGTCGTCAATTTCTGCGTGTCGCAGTCGGTGGCAGGGGTCGATCACGAGGCCGATTACCGCGCGCTGAGCAAGGACAAGGGTCTCGTCTGGATCCGCGATGTCGTCCACGTCGTCCGCAACGAAGCCGGCGAGGTCGAGAGCCTGATCGGCTTCATGTTCGACATCAGCGAGCGCAAGCGGATCGAGCACGAGCTGATCAAGATGCAGAAGAAGCTCGAGGCGCTGTCGTTCGAGGACGGCCTCACCGGCAGCGCCAACCGCCGGATGTTCGACGAGCGGCTGCGCGCCGAGTGGAAGGCCGCGCGCGCGGTGCAGCAGCCGCTGTCGCTGGTGCTGCTCGATATCGATCACTTCAAGCAATATAACGACCTTTACGGCCATGTTCAGGGCGATTCATGCCTCGTCCAGGTCGCCGGTGCGCTCCAGCAGATCGATCTCGGCCTGCGCGGCATCGTCGCGCGCTATGGTGGCGAGGAATTCGCGCTGCTGCTTCCCGAGCGCGACGAGGGCGAGGCGCAGGCGATCGCCGAGAAATGCCGCCAGGCAGTCGAGGCGCTGCGCATCCGCCACCAGCATGCCCCGGGCGAGCACCTGACCGTGAGCGTCGGCGTCGGCACCGTCATCCCGCCAGTCGACGGCGAGGCGCGGCACTTCTGCGACGCGGTCGACAAGCTGCTCTACACCGCCAAGCAGAGCGGGCGGAATCGGGTGGTGTCCAGCTACACCGCCTGATCGTCACCGATCGGGCGAAAGCCGCGAGATGCGGTTGCCTGCACCGGTGACGGCGAGGCGCGGCTTCGCCGTGCCCGGCGCGCGCCACTGGATTTGATTGTCGGCGCCCTCGACATGGACCGCCGAGATCCTCGCCAGATCGACCGTGACGCGGTTGCCCGCGCCGGTGATCGTCAGCCGGGTGCAGGCGCCGGTGATCGTCAGCACATTGCCCGAGCCGACGATCGTCGCCGCGCCTCCGCCGCAATCGAGCGCAGCCTCTTCGTCCGCGCCGGTGAACTCGGCCTGCGCGCAGGCCGGCGCCGCCATGAACATCGCGGCAGGCGCCATTCCCCAAAGCGCGATGTTTCGAAACCCCGGCATCCCGTTCCCCTCGCTCGTTACGCAGCCGAAAGGTTACGCGCGATCCGCGAAGAGGTTCCGCCTTCGGCGCGGGAAGCTTAGGCCTTGCCCGCCCCTCGCTCGATCGCCAGCAGCGTCTCCTTCGCCGCCAGCCCGCCGGCAAACCCGGTCAGCGCGCCATTGGCGCCGATCACCCGGTGGCACGGGGCGATGATCGAGATCGGGTTGCGGCCATTCGCCGCGCCGACGGCGCGGACCGCGCTCGGTCGACCGATCTGGCGGGCGATCGCGCCATAGCTGCGCGTCTCGCCGAACGGGATCGTCAGCAGCGCGGCCCACACCGATTTCTGGAAATCGGTGCCGCGGAAATCGAGCGGCACGTCGAAGCGCGCCCGCTTGCCTGCGAAATAGTCGCCCAGCTGGCGTTCGGCCTCGCGGAGCACCGGATGATCGGGCGCTTCTTCCAGCGCGCCGAGCTTCACCCGTCCCGGGCGATCCTTCTCCCACAGGATGGCGCGGAGCCCGGCATCGCTCGCCACCAGCGTCAGCGCGCCGACGGGGGAGGGGATCGTCTTGCACTTGTCGGTCATGGCATGTCCTTTCGTCGGAAGGATCATGCCGCGCCCGCCGCGCGCATGCTTCCCGCGGCTTGCGCTCAACCCTGGCCCATCGCGAGCAGCACCTGCCATTCGGCGTCGCGCACCGGCGTGACGCTCAGCCGCGACTGGCGGAGCATCTCGAGCTCCTTGAGGCGCGGCTCGGCCTTGATGTCGGGTAGCGGCACAGGTTTGGCGAGCTTTTCGACCGGCTTGACCGCGACGCTCGCCCATTTGCCGTCGTCGCCGTCGGGCTGCCACGCGCGGGTGATCTCCATCACTCCCACCGCGGCCTTTTCGGTGTTCGAATGGTAGAACAGCGCGCGGTCGCCGGGCTGCATGTCCTTGAGGAAGTTGCGCGCGGTATAGTTGCGCACGCCGTTCCATTCGGTGCCCCCGTCGCGGACGAGATCGTCCCACGAATAGGCGTCGGGTTCGGAGCGCAGGAGCCAGTAAGCCATCGCGCGGGACTAGCCGCCTAAACGCGCGCTGAACACCCGATTCCGAACCGGTTCAGCCGTCGCGCGTTAAAGCTTTAACCTCATGCGCCGCGACTCCACCCCCGGGCCGCCCGGCGCGCGTAACGAGGAGGAGAGTGTGATGGCTAATTGGATCAACAAGGCCGTGCTCGGCACCGCGCTCGGTGCGAGCGTGCTGGTCGCGGTCGCTCCCGCCGCCGAGGCGCAGCGCTATCGCCGCTATCGCCACCATGACGATACCGGCACCGCAATCGTCGCCGGCATCGCCGGGCTCGCGATCGGCGCGGCGCTGGCGAGCGGAAACGACCGCCGCTACGACTATGACCGCCGCTACTATCGCGAGCGCGGCTACTACCCCACCGATGGCTATTATTATCGCGACTATCAGCGGCGCTATCGCGGCTGGGATCGCTGCCACACGCGGCGCGTCTGGGATCCCTATCTCGATCGCCCGGTGCGCGTGCGCTACTGCCGCTAGGCCGGTGACGGCGTGAGACGGGCGGCGCGGGCTTCGGCCCGCGCCGCTCTTCGCATCTGCGGTAGAAACGCTAGACTGGCGGCATGGGACATGATTCGCCAGCGCAACGACCGGACCCCTCCGATCCCTATCTGCGCGCGGCGCAGACCTTTCCCTCTCTGTCGGACGAAATGGCCGCGCGCGTCGCCTCGTTCGGCGCCGAGGAAGTGCTGGCCGATGGCGCGCTGCTGTTCCGCCGCGGCGATCGCAGCGTCGATTTCTTCCTGTGCCTCGATGGTGCGATCGAGATTCTCGACGCCGATGTGAAGGGGCAGGAGAGCGTGGTCCACACCCATGTGCCGCGCCAGTTCACCGGCGAGCTCGATCTGTTCAACGATCGCACGATCCTCGTCACCGCGCGGGCGAAGGGCGAGACGCGGGTGGTGCGCGTCGGGCGTGCCGAGTTCCGCCGGATGATGGCGGCCGAGCCCGATATCGGCGAGATCGTGATGCGCGCCTTCATCCTGCGCCGGGTGGGGATGCTGCTCCACGGCACCGCCGGCGTCGCGCTGGTCGGGCCCAGCCACGCCGCGGACACCGCGCGGATCGAGACCTTCCTGTCGCGCAACGGCATGCCGCACCGCCGGATCGACACCGAGCGCGACTGCGACGCGAGGGGGTTCATGGAATGCTTCGCGCTGACCGAGGCCGATCTGCCGGTGGTGGTCACCGAAGGGCGCGCGCTGCGCAATCCGAGCAACGCCCAGCTCGCCGATGCGCTCGGCCTCGCCTCCTCGGTCGATCCCGATCATGTCCATGACGTCGCGGTGGTCGGCGCGGGGCCGGCGGGGCTGGCCGCGGCGGTCTATGCCGCCTCGGAGGGGCTCGACACGATCGTGATCGAATCGGTCGCGCCCGGCGGGCAGGCGGGGACGAGCTCGAAGATCGAGAATTATCTCGGCTTCCCCACCGGGATCTCGGGCCAGGCGCTCGCCGGCCGCGCGCAGGTCCAGGCGCAGAAATTCGGCGCGCGGCTGCTCGTCTCGCGCGGCGCGGTGGGGATCGATTGCGAGAATCGGCCCTATACGATCACGCTCGACGACGGCGCGACGCTCCAGGCACGCGCGGTGGTGGTCGCCACCGGCGCGCGCTACCGCAAGCTCGATTTGCCGCGCTATGCCGAGCTCGAGGGCAACGGCATCTATTATGCCGCCACGGCGATGGAGGCGGGGCTGTGCGCCGCGCAGACCGCGGTGGTGATCGGCGGAGGCAATTCGGCGGGGCAGGCGGCGATGTACCTGTCGCGCAGCGCCGGGCACGTCCATATGCTGGTGCGCGGCGCCGGGCTGGCGGCGACGATGTCGCGCTATCTGATCGAGCGGATCGAGGCCTCGGACCGGATCACGCTCCACCCCTGGTGCGAAGTCACCGGGCTCGAGGGCGATCGGCATCTCAAGTCGCTCAGCTGGACCGATCGGCGCAGCGGCGCCACCCAGCAGCACGATGTCGGCGCCCTGTTCGTGATGATCGGCGCCCAGCCCAATACCGACTGGCTCGACGGCTGCGTCGAGCTCGATCAGGCCGGGTTCGTCAAGACCGGTTCGGGCGAGACCTTCTGCTCCTCGGCGCACGGCATCTTCGCGGTGGGCGATGTGCGTGCGGGCTCGGTCAAGCGCGTCGCTTCCGGGGTGGGCGAGGGCTCGGTGGTGGTCTCGGCGATCCACCGTTATCTTGAAAGCCTCGAGCAATAGCGGCAAAGGGCGCCCCATGAGTGATACGCCTCCCGACCGCCTGTCGGTCAATCCGAACAGCCCGCATTTCCAGCGCGAAGTGCTCGAGCGCGGCATCGGCATTCGTTTCAAGGGCGTCGAGCGCCACGATGTCGAGGAATACAGCATCTCCGAAGGCTGGATCCGCGTCGGGCTCGGCAAGAAGGTCGATCGCAAGGGCCAGCCGCTGACGATCAAGCTCACCGGCCCGGTCGAGGCCTGGTTCGAGCGCCCGGCAGAGGGCGAGGCCGCCGGGGACGAAGCCGAAGGCTGATCGTCGCCGACGATAGTCGCCGTGCCTATGCAGGCCGGAGCGTCGGCGGTGGGCGATTCGCGCGAACCCGAAGCTCCGGCCTTCGGTCTCGATGGCTCGGTCAGCCCAGCGCCGCCACGATCGCGCGGCCGACCTGCGCGTGCAGCGGCCGGGTCTGGCCCTGTGGCAGCGTGCTTCCTGTGAAATAGCTCGCGACGACCAGCGGCGCGCCGCGCGGCCGCCACAGCACCGCGACCTGATTGTCGGTGCCGTGCCCGCCGGTACCGGTCTTGTCGCCCGCCTGCCAGCCCTCGGGCAGCGCCGCGCGGATGCCGTTGAGGCCGGTGCGGGTGGCCTTCAGCCACGCGATCAGCTGGGCGCGGCTCGTGGGGGCGAGCGCACCGCCCAATACCAGCCGCCGGGCGAGATCCGCCATCGCGTCGGGCGTGGTGGTGTCGCGCATGTCGCCGGGCGCGCCTTCGCCCATCGCGGTCTCCCAGCGGTCGAGCCGGGTCACCGGATCGCCGAACGCGCGCAGCCGTCGCGTGAAGCCGGCGGGGCCGCCGATCGTGCGAAGCAGCAAATTGGCGGCGGTATTGTCGCTCACCGTGATCGTCGCGTGGCAGAGCTCGCCGACGCTGGCGCTGCCGCCGGCGCGCTTCTCGCTGAAGGGCGAGTTGCTGACGATGTCCGCCGCCGCGACGGGGATGCGGCGCGCCAGCGTCTCGCGCTTCGCCTCGACCTGTTTGAGGATCGCCGCGCCGAGCGCGAGCTTGAACGTGCTGCACATCGGGAAGCGCTGATCGGCGTGCAGGCCGAAGCGTTCGCCCGAGCCGGTGTCGATCACCGCGAGGCCGAGCTTGCCGCCGCTCGCGCGCTCGACGGCGAGGATCGCGTTGCGGAAATCGGGGCCGAAGCGTGCGGGCGCAGTTTTTCTCGGGGCTGCGGCCACCGATGTCGCCGCGACCGCGCAGCCGCTCGCCCAGAGGAATGTACGTCGATCCATGTGATGTCTCCCTTCCGCGCAGTGGATGCCGCTACGCAAGCGAGATGCGCAAAGGATCAAATCTCGGCGGAGCCATGAATCGAATTCATGGCAGCCGCCTAATCGGCGAACGCCGCGCGCGCCGCGTCCTCGAACGCCTTGAGCGCCAGCATGTGCGGGAAGGGGCCGTGGCTGATCCGCGCGACGCCCGCCGCGGCGACGTCCTTCGCCGACGGTGCGCCGGGAAAGGCCATGAAGTTCACCGGCAGCGGCGAGGCGGCGCAGACTTGCGCGAGCAAGTCGAGATTCGCCAGCCCGGGGACGAAGAAGCCGCTCGCGCCCGCTTCGGCATAGGCATGCGCACGTTCGATCGCAGCGTCGGTCTTGGCCTGATCATGCGTATCGGGTTTCGCCTGCAGGAAGATGTCGGTGCGCGCGTTGAGGAAGAAGTCTGCGCCGGCGCCGCGCCGCGCCGCCGCGATTCGCTGCGCCTGCACCTCGATCGGGTGGATGCCCTCGCCGCCGATCACCTGATCCTCGAAATTGCATCCGATCGCGCCGGTGGCGGCGAGCGCGGCGAGGTTGGCGGCGAGCGTCGCGCCGTCCTGCGCATAGCCGCTCTCGAAATCGATCGTGACCGGCAGGTCGACCGCCGCGACGACGCGTTCGGCATTGGCGAGCGCGAGTTCGAGCGACAGATCCTCGCCGTCGCCGACGCCGTGCGCGGTGGCGACCGAGGCGCTGCCCGTGGCGATCGCCCTGGCACCGGCCTGCGCGGCGACCCTCGCCGATCCGGCGTCCCAGACATTGAACAGGATCAGCGGATTGCCGGGGATGTGCAGCGCCGCGAAAGACTCGAACCTCGCCATGGAATGCCTCCTGATGTTCGCTTATTGTTCTAGTCGCGAAACCAGCGGGAGGCTAGCGGGATCTGGCGATAAAATGGCGTCCCCCTCCGCTTTGTGGAGGGGGAGAGCCGGTCAATGCACGCTTGCTGCGTAGCCGCGGGCCGGCGCGCCGCGGCGCGCGGCGGCGGCGACGCGGAAGCGCGCGGCGCTGTCGACCAGCGCGCCGATCTCGCTGGTCAGGCTGCGCGCGGTGGCCGAGGTCTGCTCGACCATCGCGGCGTTCTGCTGGGTGGTCTCGTCGATCGTCTTGATGCTGCGGGTGATCTGCTCGATCCCGGCCGCCTGGTTCTGGTTGTCGGCGGCGATCCCGCCGAGCATGCCATGGACCTGCCCGACATCCTCGGAGATGCCGCTCAGCGCGCTGTCGACCTTCTCGACCGCGTCGACCGCCTCGCCGATGTCCGACTGAGTGACGCTGAGCTGGTCGCGGGCGCGCTTGGCCTCTTCCTCGGCGCGCATCGCCAGCGCCGAGACGAGGTCGGCGACCACCGCGAAGCCGCGGCCCGCTTCACCCGCACGCCCCGCTTCCACGGCGGCGTTCATCGCGAGGACGCGCGTCTGGAAGGCGATCTTGTCGAGCCCCTCGATCACGTCGTCGATGCCCTTGGCGCTTTCCGACACGCGGCCCATCGCCTGGACCACGGCATCGGCGACGGCGCGGCTGTCGCGCACCGTCGCGATCGCCTGATCGGCGCGCGCGACGACCGATTCGGCCGCGGCGGCGGTGGCCTTGAGCCGCTGGTCCATGCGGACCACGGCTTCGTTGGTCGCCTCGAGGCTGTGCGCGGCCGCCTCGGTGCGGCGCGCGAGGTCCTCGGAAGCCGTGGCGATCTCGTCCGAGCCGAGCCGGATCGTGTCGGCGCCCTGGCCGACCGCGCCGATCAGCGCGCTGAGGCTGGTGACCATCGCGTCGAAATGGCCTTCGAGCGCGGCATAGGCGGCGGGCAGCGGGCTGCGGATGCCGCGGGTCAGATCGCCCTCGGCGAGCGCCTCGAGGCTGGTGCTGATCGTCGCGATCACCGCTTTGAGCTCGTCGGCCTGCGCGGCGCGCTCGGTCGCGGTCGCCGCCTCGACCCGGGCACGCTGCGCGGTCTCGGCGTTGAGCGCGTCGATCAGCCCCGCCATCTTGGCAGCGAGGAAGGCGAGCGCGACGGTCTCGGCGATCAGCACCACCGCGTGGAGCAGGATGCGGCCGATGCCGCCGCCGCCGAGGAACACCCAGTCGGGCACCAGCATGCCGAGCAGCAGATGGTGGACCGCGACCACCGCGGCGCCGGCAATCAGCGCGCGCCAGTCGCAGAGCACCGCGGTGGCGGCGAGCGCGGCGAAGAAGATCATGTGCAGGTCGACCTGCCAGGGCTGGCCCTGGAACAGGAACAGCATCACCGCGGGCTGCGCGACGATCGTCATGGTGACGATCATCCGCGAGGCGGGATCGTTGCGGCCGTTGAAGGCGAGCCATGCCGGCCACGCCGGCAGCGCCAGCGCGAGCAGCACGCCGGTCGCGCTCTCGGAGATGCCGAGCAGCATGCCGCCGGCCAGCGAGGCGAAGGCCATCGCCGCCATGATCGCGGCGAGCAGCCGCAATCCGGTGCGGCGCATCGAATCGAGCGAGAGTTCGGTCATGACGTGCTGGCTTCCGGGAAGGGGCCGCACAGGCGCGGGCGGCCGCTGAACAACAGGACCCCGCGCGCCATGGCGGCGGGGAGCAGGCGCGCGCGGGCGCCCTCGACATAGAAGGAGCCGGGCAGCGGCCCGATCGCGACGCGGGTGGCGCCGCTCGCGTCGATCAGCGCCTCGACCGATCCGGCGCCGCCGGGCCCGAGCGGCACGAGCAGCATCAGCCCGTGCGCGGGCGGGGTGAAGGCGAGCAGCCCGGTGGCGAGCAACAGCGCCGCCTGGACCGCCACGCCGAGGCGCAACGATCGCGGCGGGTCGCTCGATTCACAGGGATCAGCGGCGCGCATCCCTTCATTTTAGGAGGCGCGGCGTGGGTTGGGTCCGCTTTGGAGCGAAATTCCGACCGTCATCCCGGCGCAGGCCGGGGTCTCAGGCCGTATCGCGCCCTCGCCCGTCATCCCGGCTTTCGCCGGGATGACGGGTTGGGCGGTGTTTAGTGGACGAAGCGCGCCACCACGTCGCGATACGAGCGGCTGACCTTCACCGATGCGCCCGAATCGAGCACGAGGAAGCATTCGCCGTTGGTGTGCGGCTTGACCTGACGGACGAGGTCGAGATTGACGATCGTCGAGCGGTGGACGCGCTGGAAGCGCCGCGGATCGAGCCGCTTCTCGAGATCCTTCATCGTCTCGCGCAGGATCAGCGTGTTGTCGCCGGTATAGATGCACATGTAATCGCCGGCGGCGTCGATCCGCTCGATCGTGTCGACGTCGACGCGGAAGATCTGGCCGCGATCCTTGATGTTGATCAGCTTCTCGAAGCGGTTCGAGGCCATTTCGGTGCTGCTGTCGGAGGTGGCGATCTCGTCGGCCGCCTCGGGGGCGACTTCGGCGAGCACTTCCTTCAGTTTCTCGACTTCCTCGACGCCGCGCTTCTCGGTCAGCCGCTGGCGGACGCGCTCGATCGTGTCGGCGAGCCGGGCGGGTTCGACCGGCTTCATCAGATAGTCGACTGCCTGCGCCTCGAAGGCGCGGATGGCATGATCGCTATAGGCAGTGACGAAGACGAACAGCGGCGGTTCGACTTCCATCAGCCCCTGGACCACCGAGAAGCCGTCGAAGCCGGGCATCTGGATGTCGAGGAAAACGAGGTCGGGTTTGTGGGTCTTGATTGCGCGGATGGCCTCGCGGCCGTTGGAGCATTTGTCGATGATTTCGACATCCTCATGCTCCTGCAATCGGAGCTCGAGCCCCTGGATCGCCAGGGGTTCGTCGTCAACGAGGATGGTGCGGATGGTCATGCGGCCTCTCGGTTCGGTTCCTCAAGCTGGAACGGTATTTCGATCTCAACGCTGAAACCTTCCCCGGGTTTCGTTCTCGTCTCGAAACGATGATCAGAGCCGAAGGCTTGCGCCAACCGCTCCCGGATATTGGCGAGCCCCACGCCGGTTGAGAGAGTCGGCCGGGGTTTGCTTTCGATCAATCCTGGGCCGGTGTCGGATACGGCGATCTGCACTCGTTCTCCGGTGAGCCGAGCGGTGACGGTGATATCGGCGCCCTCCTCCTGCGGCGTGACGGCATATTTGATCGCATTCTCGACCAGCGGCTGGAGCAGCAGCGACGGCAGCCGCGCTTTCGACACGCGCGGATCGACGTCGAAATGAGTGCGCAGCCGCTCGTCGAATCGCATCTTCTCGATCTCGAGATAGAGTTTGAGCGTCTCGACTTCCTGGCTGAGCGTGACGTGCGCGGTCGGCTCGTTGGCGAGCGTGTAGCGCAGGAACGACGACAGCCGGCTGAGCATCACATTGGCGCGCTCGGTCTGCTTGAGCAGCACCAGCGTCGAGATCGAGTTGAGCGTGTTGAACAGGAAATGCGGGTTGAGCTGGTAGCGCAGCATCGCCAGCTGCGCCGACGAGGCCTGGTTCTCGAGCAGCTGCATCTGATCGATCTGTTGCTCGACGATCAGGTAGAAATTGATCCCGAAATAGAGCGCCGACCAGCCCGCGAGCACGGTGAAGTTGAGGAAGACATAGCCGAGCACCCGGCTGAGCGTGACGCCGGGCTCGGCCGCGGTGAACGAGAAGGTGAACGCCTCGAGCACCGCATAGACCAATGTGGCGGCGCCGAGCGTCGCGAAAGTCAGCAGGATGCCGGTGATCCGCGGCAGCCGGCGGTAATAGCCGTAAAGCGTCGAGAGCAGCAGCGTCAGGCAATAGCCGACGATCGCCTCGATGATGTTCTTGATCAGTCCCTCGACCGAAAGCCCGTTCGAGATCGACGAGACCATGCGCAGCAGCAGATAGCCGCTCCACCCCGCGGCCTGGAGTACCCAGAAGGCACGGCTCTTGTCCTCGAAGAAAGGGCGCGCGAACATACCCGGCTTGGCGGGCGATCGCGACATCAGCCGCTCCGCGGTTTGCACTGTCTTGGCCACGCGGCCCCTCTAACATTCAAGACGAGACGCGGCAAAGAGGCGCGCTGGATGAGCCGGACCCGTTTCGCGTCCGCCCGCGATCGCGGGTTTCCAAATCCTCCCTCGCGCAGCGGGGGAGGGGGACCACGAAGTGGTGGAGGGGGCCTCTCCGCGGGCGACGTCGCTTGAGGACAGGCCCCCCTCCGTCATGCTGTCGCATGCCACCTCCCCCGGTTTCCGGGGGAGGATTTTCCGACCTCAGCAGCCGACGCCGGCCGCCTTTTTCAGCATCCCGCCCAAGCCTTTGGGCTTGCACTTCTTCGGCGCTTCCTGCGGTTGCTGCTCGCCGGCTTCCTCGCCGCCGCGGCCGCTCATGATGTCGGACATGCTCGGCATGCCAGGCATGAACGTCGCCATCGAGCGATAGCGGACGCGCGCGGTCCATTTGGGCTTCCACGCGATCTTCGGGTCCCTCGGCCGCTCGGGGAAGGCGAAGTTCGCCTCGGGGCCATAGGCATAGAGAAAGCCCATCAGCATCCCGCCAGCGGCCTGCTTGACCTCGGCGGGAACCGTGCAGCTGGTCTGCGATGGCGGCATCACCACCTTCTGGCCGATCAGCCGGGTCACCGTCGCCGGGGCGAGCCAGCTCCACAGCCCGCCGCCGAATTCCTGCGTCGCCGACGAGCTCCACCACACCATGTCGCCGCCATTCTGGCCCATGTCCTTCCCGCCCATCATCCAGGCGTGATAGCCGGTGGCGTTGCCGAGGCCCTGCCAGCTGAGCCCCAGCGAGCCGTCGGCATTGGCGCTCGAGCGCGTGCGCAGCCCGGCCATGAAGTCCTGATCGAGCCCGAAGGCGATCTCGGGGCTGTAGCTGCCGGCGATGCGATGCTGGCCGATCAGCGAGGATTGGCCGCTGATGCTCTTGCTCTTCTGGCCGTTGGGCCAATGGCCATAGGTGCGGCTATTGGCGAGCGTCGGGCCGGGGTCGGCGGGCACGCGGGTCGAGAACAGCCCCGGCGGCATCGCGCCCTTGGCCAGCTTGGTGAAGTCGATCACCACCGGCTGGCCCGGCCCCGCCTTGGCGCCGCAGCCCCAATAGAGCAGCAGCCGGCCCTTGGGGCGCTGGAAATTGTCGGGCAGCTCGCCGGTTTCGCGGGTCGGCGTCTCGAGCGGCACCGAAGCGCCGAGCTTCGCGCCCGCGGGCATGAAATGGTCCGCCCTCGGCGCGCCGGTGGGGGCGAGCCGCGAGCCGAGCCGGAGCGTCAGTTCGTGCTGGTCGCCTTGGCCCATCATCCCGGCGATCGTGCCGGCGTCCATCACATAGCGCGCCTCGGGCGCGGCATCGCCGCTCTGCGCGATCACCGCGCTGCCCCCGACGAGCGCAGCCAACATCGTCCCCGCGGCGAGCAGCCGCGTTCTTACCCTGTGCATGTGAAACCTCCCCGCGGGCAGCTCCCGGCCCGAAAGTGCGCGGCATTACGCCAGCGCAACGAAACTGTGCTATGAAAACAATACACCGCCCCATGCGTGCCAGTTATGTCCGAGAATGGGACAAGTCGGCGCGTGAGACCGGTGCGACCCGAGAGGCTCAGCGAGCGTTATGGCAATGTTATGATCCAGCATAGGCCAAGGATCAAGCCATGAGAATCCTGTCCGGTCTTGTCGTTCTTTGCGCGTTTTCGCTTCCCGGGGCGACCGCGGCGCAGTCGTGGCGCGATCGCGAGTGGCGTTCGTTGCGTGTCGACGTGTCGGCACTCGATCTCTCCACCCCGGCCGGGATGGACGTGCTTGCGGCGCGGATCGGCCGCGCGGTGAATCGCATCTGCGGCAGCGACCGCGCCTGCCGCGACGAAGCCTGGGCGAGCACCGAGGGTCAGGTCGCCCGGGCGGTCGACCGCGACGTCTGGATGCGCCGCATGGCCGAGGCGCGGATCGCCCAGCGCGAGGCGTGCCGCTGGCGCGGCTGCGCGGCGCCGGTCGCGGCGGGCTATCGCGTGGCGCCGTCCCTGCCGCCCGCCGGCGGAGTCACCGTGGTGATCGTCCAGAACGCCGCGCCGCCGGTGGTGCATCGCTATTAGCGGCGATTGAACCTTCGCCCGGCCAGCGCGTCGATGCCTTCGCCCGGCCCGGGCGTCCGCGCCGTCTCCGATCCCGACGGCGCATGACGGAGGATATTCATGCCGGTTCGCAAGATCGCCATCGCCGACGCCGTCTTCGCGCGCTCGCCGGGCCAGGATGCAGACGTGTTCGCGGGAAACGTGGTCGACCAGCGCCAGGGCGGCCCGGTGACCATCGGCTATGGCCGCTACGGCCCCGATCAGAGCATCGACGAGACGCTCGCGGTCGACGATGTGATGATCGTGCTCGAGGGCAGGCTGTCGGTGTCGAGCGCCGCCGGCACGGTCACGGCCGGCCCGGGGGAGATCGTCTATATGCCGAAGGGCGAGCGCGTGACGATCCGCTCGCATGCGGAAGGGGCGGTGACCGCCTATGTCACCTATCCGCACTGGCAGACGGCGCGGGCCTGACGAGATCGGCCTCCGATCCGCGTCCGGGGTCGCGGCGTCCGCCGGATGACGATCCGGGGAAAAGAAACGGGCCCGGAGTCGCCTCCGGGCCCGCTCTTTTCCGACGTGGCGAAACCTATTTCGCGTCGACCTTCACCGCCTTCTTGCCGCCGCCTTTCTTGGGCTTGGGTGCCGCCGGGATGGTCTCGAAGACCAGCACGCCGTCCTTGAGCTTGACGTTGACCTCGCCGCCATGGACGAGCTTGCCGAACAGCAGCTCCTCGGCGAGCGGCTGCTTGATCTTCTCCTGGATGAGGCGGCCCATCGGGCGCGCGCCATAGAGCTTGTCATAGCCGCGATCGGTGAGCCAGGTCTTCGACTCGTCGTCGAGCTGGATGTGGACGCCGCGGTCCGCCAGCTGGAGCTCGAGCTGGAGGATGAACTTGTCGACCACCCGGCTGACCACCGCGGGCGGCAGATAGTCGAACGGCACGATCGCATCGAGGCGGTTGCGGAATTCGGGGGTGAAGAGCTTCTTCACTGCCTCTTCCTGCACGTCCTCGCGGCTGCTCTCGCCGAAGCCGATGCTCTCGCGCGCCATGTCCGACGCGCCGGCATTGGTGGTCATGATCAGGATCGTGTTCCTGAAATCGACCGTCTTGCCGTGGTGGTCGGTGAGCTTGCCGTTGTCCATCACCTGCAACAGGATGTTGAACAGGTCCGGATGCGCCTTCTCGATCTCGTCGAGCAGCAGCACCGAATGCGGCTGCTGGTCGACCGCGTCGGTGAGCAGACCGCCCTGATCATAGCCGACATAGCCCGGAGGCGCGCCGATCAGGCGGCTCACCGAATGGCGCTCCATATATTCGGACATGTCAAAGCGCTGGAGCGGGATGCCGAGCAGCTCGGCGAGCTGCTTCGCCACTTCGGTCTTGCCGACGCCGGTCGGGCCCGAGAACAGATAATTGCCGATCGGCTTGTCGGGATCGCGCAGACCCGCGCGGCTGAGCTTGATCGCCGAGCTGAGCACTTCGATCGCCTTGTCCTGCCCGAACACGACGCGCTTGAGATCGGTGTCGAGATTGGCGAGCACGCGGGTGTCGTCGGTCGACACGCTCTTCGGCGGGATGCGCGCCATCGTCGCGATGACCTGCTCGATCTCCTTGGGCGTGATCACCTTCTTGCGCTTCGACGGCGCCACCAGCATCTGCATCGCGCCGACCTCGTCGATCACGTCGATCGCCTTGTCGGGCAGCTTGCGGTCGTTGATGTAGCGCGCGCTCAGCTCCACCGCCGACTTGATCGCGTCGGGGGTGTATTTCACCGAATGGTGCTGCTCGAACGCCGAGCGCAGCCCCGCGAGGATCTTGACCGTATCCTCGACCGACGGCTCGTTGACATCGATCTTCTGGAAGCGCCGGAGCAGCGCCCGGTCCTTCTCGAAATGGTTGCGGAACTCCTTGTAGGTGGTCGACCCGATGCAGCGGATCGAGCCGCCCGACAGCGCCGGCTTCAGGAGGTTCGACGCGTCCATCGCGCCGCCGCTGGTCGCGCCCGCGCCGATCACCGTGTGGATCTCGTCGATGAACAGCACCGCGTGGGGCAGCTTCTCGAGCTCCGAGACGACTTGCTTGAGCCGCTCCTCGAAATCGCCGCGATAGCGCGTGCCCGCGAGCAGCGCGCCCATGTCGAGCGAGTAGATCACCGCTTCCTTGAGCACGTCGGGGACCTGGCCCTCGACGATCTTGCGCGCGAGCCCTTCCGCGATCGCGGTCTTGCCGACGCCTGGATCGCCCACATAGAGCGGGTTGTTCTTCGAGCGGCGGCACAGGATCTGCACGGTGCGATCGACTTCGGCCGAGCGCCCGATCAGCGGATCGACCTTGCCGTTCTTCGCCTTCTCGTTGAGATCGACGGTGAACTGCTTGAGCGCGCTCTCGCCCTTGCCCGATTTGCTGTCGGACTTGGTCGCCTTCTCTTCCTCGGCGCCCTTGGGCGTGCTCGTCTCGCTGGTCGTCGCGCCCTTGCCGACGCCGTGCGAGATGAAGCTCACGGCGTCGAGCCGGCTCATGTCCTGCTGCTGGAGGAAATAGACGGCATAGCTCTCGCGCTCGCTGAACAAGGCGACGAGCACGTTGGCGCCGGTCACTTCGTCGCGGCCCGAGGACTGGACGTGGAGGATCGCGCGCTGGACGACGCGCTGGAAGCCGCTGGTCGGCGACGGGTCGGTCGCCGAATCGACCTTCAGCGCCTCGAGCTCGGTGTCGAGATAATGCGCGACGGTGTTCTTGAGCTCGCCCAGATCGACGCCGCACGCGCTCATCACCTTGCTCGCATGCTCGTCGTCGACGAGCGCGAGCAGCAGATGCTCGAGCGTCGCATATTCGTGACGGCGCGAGCTCGCGGCTTCGAGCGCCTTGTGCAGGGTCGATTCGAGGGCGGAGGCGAAACTAGGCATTCAGGTACAACTCCAGTGGGCCCGAAAGGATACAAGGCCCGTTTCCGACAATGTCGGTATCGGCAGGCCCCGCATCAAGCGCAGCGGCCAGGCACCGGAGATGTTGGCGTACGGACCAGCTCCGGTGCACGTCACGCTCATCTCTTAAATAGAGCGTCCGCGCTTGCGCGGTGGTTAACGGCGCGTTGAATTTTACTTTTGCAGCGCGCAATTTCGCTTTCGAGCAGCGCGATGCGCTCGCCCAGCTCTTCGACCGAAAGCGGGTCGAGGTCCTGCTTGCCCAGCTGGACCACGAGATCGTCCTTGCGACGCGGCAGATTTTCGTCGGCGTCCATGCCGCGAACGTTGACCGTGGCAGGGGCGATGTCAATAAGACGTCGGGTTTGCAGCGAGGGCGAAAAGCGATCAACCGATGAGCGTCCCCGAAACGATGCTGGCGATCGATCCCGACCAGCCCGGAGGTCCCGAAATTCTCGTTCCCGTCCGTCGCCCGGTTCCGGCGCCGGGCGCGGGCGAGGTGCTCGTCCGCGTCGCCGCGGCCGGGGTCAACCGCCCCGATCTGATGCAGCGCATGGGAGTCTATCCGCCGCCGCCCGGCGCGCCGCGGATCCTCGGGCTCGAGGTGGCGGGAACGATCGTCGCGGTCGGCGCCGAGGTCGCGCACGAGCTGGTCGGCCAGCGGGTCTGCGCGCTGGTCGGCGGTGGCGGCTATGCCGAATATGTCGCGGTGCCGGTCGGCCAGTGCCTGCCGGTGCCGGCTTCGCTGTCGATGGTCGAGGCGGCGGCGATCCCCGAGACGCTGTTCACCGTGTGGACCAATGTCTTCGAGCGCGCCTATGCCGCCGATGGCGATTGGCTGCTCGTCCATGGCGGCACCAGCGGGATCGGGATGATGGCGATCGCGCTGGCGCGGCTGTTCCGGCTGACCGTGCTCGTCACCGCCGGCTCCGACGCCAAATGCGATGCCGCGCGCCGCGCGGGCGCCGCCGAGGCGATCAATTATCGCAGCGAGGATTTCGTCGCCCGGGTCAAGGACATCACCGGCGGCCGCGGCGTCGATATCGTGCTCGACATGGTCGGCGGCGATTATGTCCCGCGCAATCTCGAATGCCTCGCCGAGGAGGGGCGGCACGTCTCGATCGCGATCCAGCGCGGCGCCGAGGCGACGATCCCGCTCTGGCAGGTCATGCGCCGCCGGCTCGTCCTCACCGGATCGACGCTGCGCGCACGCGACGACACCTTCAAGGCGCTGGTCGCCGACGAGCTGGCGCGGACGGTGTGGCCGCATGTCGAGCAGGGGCGGCTCAAGCCGGTGATCGATTCGACCTTCCCCCTCGCCGACGCCGCCGGCGCGCATCGCCGGATGGAATCGGGCGATCATATCGGCAAGATCGTGCTGAGCGTGGAGTAAGCTGTTCCTCCCTCGCTTTAGCGGGGGAGGTGGCAGGCGCAGCCTGACGGAGGGGGCATCTCCGCTGGCGACGTCGCTCGGGGAGAGGCCCCCTCCGTCGCCTTCGGCGCCACCTCCCCCGCTGAAGCGAGGAAGGATTTATTAGCTTTACCCCACCGCGCGCAGCGGCTCGCGCTGCCCGGCCGCGAGCCGCTCGGCGGCCGGCAGGAACTCGGTCTCTTCCCATTCGCGGCGGGCGGCCATCATCCGGATCTGGCCGCGCACCGCGAGGCGATATTCGCGCGGATCGGCGAGGATCGCCTCCATCGTCCACTGGCCCATATGCGCGATGCCCGATTGGCGCATCGCCAGCAGGTCGCTGGTGTAGCGCCGCGCCAGCGCGCGGTCATAGGGGTCGCCGCTCGCGCCCAGCGGCATCAGCGCCAGCCGGGCCTCGTTGCCGAGATGCCGCGCGACGGCCTGCGCCATCTCGCGGCGCGCCGCGATCAGCGCGGTGATGCGCGGCGGCTCGCTGCTCGCGATCTCGATCAGCTTCTCGCCGATCCTGAACAGCTCGCGATGGTCCTCGTAGAGATCTTGCACAGTCATCCGGTCGCTCCTGCGAGTCTTATAGCAGGACGCGCCCGCCGGCTGGCCTCGCGGCAAGACTTTGTTAAGTTGCGGCCGAATCGGGGGGAACGATGCTGCGGAATGTCTTTGGGGGCGCGCTGATCGCCGTGCTGGCGGTCATCCTGTTGATGTCGAATCGCGATTGGGTGCTCAGCGATCAGCACCGCGCCGTCGCCGATGTGGCGGCACTGCCCGAGGGGCAGGGCGAGGTCCTTTCCAATCTCGAGATGCTCGTCAGCCGCTACGGCGTCCATGTTCCGCGCGCGCCCACCAAGGCCGAGCGGCTCTATCAGCTACTCGTCCTCGCCGGCCGCGCCCCGCCCGCGCGGATCGATCCGGGCTATCAGCGTCCGCGCTTCGGCTATTCGGTGCGGGAGTGGAGCTTCCTCGGCATGCCCTTCGCCTCGTATTCGGAATATGGCTTCGTGCTCTATTCGAACAATCGCTGGGAGCTGGTCGAGACGCCGCTGATCGATGCCGGGAACGAGCAGCTGATGCAGGAAGTCGGCCGCGATCTCCGCAAGGGCTTCTTCTTCCCGTTCTGGGCGCGTGCCTGGGGCTGGCTCTACGTCGCCGCGGTGGCGCTCTATGGCTGGCTCTATCACCGCGCGATCGTGCGGCAGCGCGAAGCGCTCGGCATCCTCTAGGCGCGCCAGTAACCATCAATCACCGACCGATTTCGCTAGGGCAGCCCGTAATCCAGTCCTAGAATTGCGCTCGAATCGGGGGATGGGACGTGCTTGGTTTTATTGGCGCATCGGAGAATGTCGTGTTCGTCACGGCGATCGTCCTGATGCTGCTGATCGGCGTCGTGCAGCTCATCGGTCTGGGCGATCATGCCGGCGGCCATTTCGACGCGCATCTGCACGCCGATGCCGATTTCAATCTGCTGAGCTGGCTCGGCATCGGCCGGCTGCCGTTGCTGATGCTGATCGTCCTGTTCCTCACCGTCTTCGGCGTCGGGGGGCTGATGGTGCAGCAGGCGATGGTCGATTGGACCGGCGCGCCGCTTGAGGCGTGGATCGCGGTGCCGGCGGTGGCGCTCGCCGCGCTGCCGGTCACCGGGTTCGCCGCGCGCGGGCTCGCGCGCATCCTGCCGCGGGATCACACCACCGCGGTGCCGCTCGAGGCGCTGATCGGGCGATCGGCGCAGGTCGTCACCGGCCGTGCCACGCTCGGCTCGCCCGCGCGCGCCCGCGCCGAGGATCATCACGGCCAGGCGCATTACGTCATGGTCGAGCCCGATCGCGGCGGCCAGACCTTCGAGGAGGGCGAACAGGTGCTGCTCGTCCGGCGCGAGGGCGAGCTGTTCCGTGCCATCTCCCGCGGCGATTTCCATTTGCCGCGTCTCGAAAGCTGAATCGATGAACGATCTCGTGCCCCAAGGAGCAATTTCGATGCTTCCCTATCTGATCTATGCCGGTGTCTCGCTCGCGGCGCTGCTCATCCTCGGGCTCACCCTCGCGCGGCTCTACAAGCGCGCCTCGAAGGAGATCGGCTTCGTCCGCACCGGCTTCGGCGGCGAGAAGGTGGTGATCAACGGCGGCGCGCTGGTGCTGCCGGTGTTCCACGAGACGATGCCGGTCAACATGAACACCGTCCGCCTCGCGGTCGAGCGCAAGGCCGGCGACGCGCTGATCACGCTCGATCGCCTGCGCATCGACGTGAAGGCCGAATTCTACGTCCGCGTGAAGCCCGACGCCCAGGCGATCGCCACCGCGGCGCAGACGCTCGGCCTGCGCACGATGCACCCCGATGCCTTGAAGGAACTGGTCGAGGGCAAGTTCGTCGACGCGCTGCGCTCGGTCGCCGCGGGGATGACGATGGCGCAGCTCCACGAGCAGCGCAGCGAGTTCGTCCAGAAGGTCCAGCAGGTCTCGTCGGTCGATCTGGCGATGAACGGGCTCGAGCTCGAATCGGTGTCGCTGACCGGTCTCGACCAGACCTCGATCGAGCATTTCAACGCCAACAACGCGTTCGACGCCGAGGGCCTGACCAAGCTCACCGAGCAGATCGAGCTGCGCAAGAAGGCGCGCAACGACATCGAGCAGGACACCCGCGTCCAGATCGAGACCAAGAATCTCGAGGCGCAGCGCCAGTCCTTCCTGATCGGCCGCGATACCGAGTTCGCCCGGCTCGAGCAGGAACGCGAGGTCGAGATGCGCCGCGCTGCGCAGGCAGCCGAGGTCGCGCGCGAGCAGTCGCTGCGCCAGCAGGAGGCCGATCAGGCGCGGATCGAGGCCAAGAAGCTCGTCGACGCGCAGCAGATCGAGGCCGATCGCGCCGTGCAGGAGGCGCGGATCGCGCAGACCCAGGCGCTCGAGCTCGCCCGGCAGGAGCAGCAGATCGCGGTGCAGAACAAGAGCCGTGAGGAGAGCCAGGCCAAGGCCAAGGCCGATGAGGCGCGCGCCGAGGCGGTGGTCGCCGAGGAGCGCGTCGGCACCGCCCGCGAGGCCGAGGTCGCCGAGCGCCAGAAGCGGATCGAGCTGATCGACGCCGCCCGCGAGGCCGAGCGCGCGGCGATCGGGATCAAGGTCCAGGCCGAGGCCGAAAAGGCCGCCGCCGCCGACCGCGCCGAGGCGTCGCGTCTCGCCGCCGAGGGCGAGGCGGAGGCCGCCAAGCTGCGCGCCGACGCCGATCGCGTCCGCTTCGAGGTCGAGGCGGCGGGCCAGCGCGCGGTCAACGAGGCGGCGAACATCCTGTCGTCGGATCAGGTCTCGCTGCAGACCAAGATGGCGCTGCTCAAGGTGCTCCCCGAGATGATCCGCGAGGCATCGAAGCCGCTCGAGGCGATCGATTCGATCAAGATCGTCCAGGTCGACGGGCTCACCGGGCGCGGCGGCAGCGCGATGGCCGGCGCCGCGAACGACGGCGACGGCGAGCGCAACCTCGCCAACGCGGCCGTCTCGGCGGCGCTGCGCTATCGCGCGCAGGCGCCGGTGATCGACGGGCTGATGAAGGAGCTCGGCTTCGACGGCAGCTCGCTCGACACGCTGGTGGCGAGCGCGGCCGCCGATATCGCGGCGCCCGCGCCGCCCCAGCCGCCGGTGCAGGCCGCGGAATAATCACCCTGCCGATCCTCCCCCTCGCGGGGAGGATCGTTCGGGTCGCGATAAGCCGACCTTATCATCCGCGGCCGGCTATTTGTTTGACGGCGCCCGGACCGGCGGCGAAAGCCGCGGCACCAGCAGAGGGGGAAGCGTCATGGGTCCGATCGTCCTGCACGAATATGCGCTGTCGGGGAATTGCTACAAGATTCGCCTCACTGCGGCGCATGTCGGGATGCCGCTCGCGCGGCGGGAGTACGACATCCTCGAGGGCGAGACGCGCACCGCGGCGTTCCTGCGCGAAGTGAACGCCAATGGCCGCATCCCGGTGCTCCAGCTCGGCGACGATTTCCTGCCCGAGAGCAACGCCGCGGCATGGTATCTCGCCGACGGCAGCGATCTGATCCCCGCCGATCGCTTCGAGCGCGCCGATATGCTGCGCTGGCTGTTCTGGGAGCAATATAATCACGAGCCCAACATCGCGACCGTGCGCTTCTGGCGGACGCTCGTCGGCGAGGACAATCTCAGCGAGCTCCAGCGCGCCCAGCTGCCCGCCAAGGTCGCCGCGGGCGAGGCGGCGCTGGCGCTAATGGACGCGCATCTCGGCCGGCGCGCCTTCTTCGTGCTCGACCGGCTGACCCTCGCCGACATCGTCCTCTACGCCTATACCCATGTCGCGGAGGAAGGCGGGTTCGATCTCCGGCCCTATCCCCATGTCCGGGCGTGGCTGGCGCGCGTGGCGGCGCAGCCCGGGCACGTCGCGATCACCGACTAGCGCGCCCGCCGGACCCATAACGGCGGGGCATGGGGCGAGTAATGCACGATCTCGCAGATGTCGCTTCTGTCCAATCCGCCGGGCCGATTCGGGCGTAGACGAGTCGGGCGATCCGAGGTTCCGCGAGGGGGGCCTCAGGAGCCCGGCCGGCATCCGGCCGGGCTCCGTTCGCCGATATTGTCAGGGCAGGGTTGCTGACACGCCACAGGGCGCGGGGATGTCCCGCGTCGCGGCAGGATCGTGGACGACTGGACTGGGAGATCTGGAAGGTGCGCAAATCCGTCTATGGCGGCCCCCGGGCATTGGCGCCCGGCGCGGCCCGGCACGAAATGGCCCGCTGGCTGGCGGGCGCCCGCGAAGTGATCCGGGTGCTCTTCCCCGAAGAGGTCGCGAGCCACAAGCCGCGCCTGCGCGGCGATCGCTGAGCGGTCGCCTCAAACCGCGCCGATCGCCGAAATCGGCGCCAACGATTCCGATTGTAACATTCGCCCGGCATAGGCGCCTGCAGGACAAGGCTCCCGCGGGGGAATGATCATGGCAACGATCACCAGGCTTCCGTTCGACGCAGCGCATTTCGCCGATTTCCACGCCACGCAACCGGCGATTCCCGAGCGGATCATCGGCGGGCGCCGGCAATATCGCACGATCTGGATCTCGGACGTCCATCTCGGCACGCGCGGCTGCAACGCGGCGATGCTCATCGATTTTCTCGACCATGTCGACAGCGAGACGATGTATCTCGTCGGCGACATCATCGACGGCTGGGCGCTGCGCAAGCGCTTCTACTGGCCCGATGCGCATAACGACATCGTCTGGCGCGTGCTCAAGCGCGCCAAGCGCGGCACCCGCATCGTCTACATCCCCGGCAATCACGACGAGATGTTCCGCCAGTTCTCGGGGCTCCATTTCGGCGGAGTCGAGATCACGCGCCAGGCGATTCACGAGACCGCCGACGGCAAGCGCCTGCTCGTCCTCCATGGCGACGAGTTCGATGCGATCACCCTCTCGCACCGCTGGCTCGCGCATCTCGGCGATGCCGCCTACGAGGCGATGATGGCGCTCAACCGCTGGCTCAACGGCGTCCGGCGGATGTTCAACCTGCCCTATTGGTCGCTGAGCAAATACGCCAAGCAGAAGGTCAAGAACGCGGTCTCGTTCATCTCGAAGTTCGAGGAGGTGGTCGCGCACGAGGCGGCGCACCGCAACATCGACGGCGTCGTCGCCGGGCATATCCACAAGGCGGAGATGCGCACGATCGAGGGCGTGCGATATTACAATGACGGCGATTGGGTGGAGGGTTGCACCGCGCTCGTGGAGCATTACGACGGCACTATGGAAATTCTCCATTGGGCCGAGGAGATGGCGGCGCGCGATGCGCCCGAATCCGAGGTCAGACTAGAGGCGGCGTGACGAAGGCGGCGGAGGCCGACGAGGTGCGCATCGCAATCGTAACCGATGCCTGGGAGCCCCAGGTCAACGGCGTCGTCCGCACGCTTCAATCCGTCCGGGCGGTGCTCGAGGCGCAGGGGCACCGGGTCGAGGTGATCTCGCCCGATCGCTTCTATTCGCTGCCGTGCCCCACCTATCCCGAGATCCGCCTCGCGCTCGCCAGCACCGGCAGCGTCGGCGCGATGCTCGAAGCGTTCCGGCCGAACGCGATCCACCTCGCCACCGAAGGCCCGCTCTGCGTCGCCGCACGGCGCTGGTGCCTGCGGCACGACATGCCGTTCACCACTGCCTATCACACCCAGTTCCCCGATTATGTCTCGGCGCGCTCGGGCGTTCCCGCCGAATGGATCTGGCGCTACATCCGCTGGTTTCACGCCCCGAGCCAGGCGATCCTCGCCTCGACACCGTCGATCCGCCAGTCGCTGGTCGATCACGGGCTCGCCCATGTGAAGCATTGGGGGCGGGGGGTCGATCTCGCCAATTTCCATCCCGGCCTCGCGCCGCATCCGGCGATGCAGGGTCTCGCCGGGCCGATCCAGCTCTATGTCGGCCGCGTCGCGGTCGAGAAGAATCTCGAGGCGTTCCTGAAAACCGATCACCCCGGCACCAGGGTCGTCGTCGGCGACGGGCCGGCGCGCGCGACGCTCGAGGCGCGCTTCCCGCAGACGATGTTCCTCGGCCCGATGTTCGGCGCCGAGCTCGCCTCGGCCTATGCCGCCGCCGATGTCTTCGTCTTTCCGAGCAAGACCGACACGTTCGGGCTGGTGATGATCGAGGCGCTGGCCTGCGGCGTCCCCGTCGCCGGCTATCCGGTGACCGGCCCGATCGACGTGCTCACGCCCGAGACCGGCGCGATGGACGCCGATCTCACCGTCGCGATCGCCGCGGCGCTCACCCGCGATCGCGAAGCCTGCGCCGCCTATGGCCGCAGCTTCACCTGGGAAGCGAGCGCCCGCCAGTTCCTCGCCGCGCTCTATCCGATGGACGGGCAACAGGCGGCGGCCTGACGCAGCCACGGTCCCCGCCGCGCCCGCCCGTAATTGCCATCCCCGCGCATATCTGCGATACCGTGCAGCAATAAGCCCAATCCAGGTCATGGAGGGTCGCGCGCAAACGGGAGGCGTTGGTGCGATCCGGGGACGAACAATGGCAGCGCCGCATGATGCCGTTCATGGCGGTCGCGGTCGTTTTTGCGGCACTCTTCTTCGCGGTGATCCTCGTGGCGCGGTTTTCCGCGATCGCGACGACCTTGCAGGATCCTCCCCAAGCCGAGATCGCCATTCCATGGACGAGCGCCGAGGCGGGGCCGAAGAGCTGGCAGGAGCAGAAGCAGCTCGCCCAGCTCCAGGCCAATTTCGCGCTCGAGCGGGAGATCATCGCGCGCCGCTATCGCCAGGCCGCCGCCGCGCAGTCGCTCCGGCTCTGGACCCGGCTGATGGGCTTTTTGACCGGGATGCTCATGGCGATCATGGGCTCGGCCTTCGTGCTCGGCAAGCTCGCCGGCCCCGACAACGACATCAGCGGCGCCGCCAGCGGCGCGTCGATCAGCATCAAGACCGCCTCGCCCGGGGTCATCCTCGCGGTGCTCGGCACGATCCTGATCGGCATGACGATCACCACCACGGTGCGGACCGATGTTCGCGATTCGGCGATCTATTTCGGAACGCCGGGCGAGGAGCCGCGCGAGCCGGTCGCGCTCGATCTCGCCGATCCGCAGGCCGACGCGGACGTCCCGCCTCGGCCCGGGCCGGCAGGGGAGGGGACGAAATGAAACACGTCGCACTTGCTCTCGCCGCGGCGGGGCTGCTGTCCGCGTCGCCCGCCGCCGCGCTGCAACGCGAGCTCGATCGCGCCTATGCGCTCCTCCAGGGCGGCAGCTACAAGAGCGCCCAGGCCGCGGCGCGTGCCTATATGCAGGCCAACGGGCCGCGGTTCAGCGCGGCGATGATCATCGCGATCGCGCAGTGCATGCAGCGCCCCCATCGCTCCGAGAACGCGCAGCCCTTCCTGCAAATCCGCCGGGATTACAGCGTTCCCGCCGCGAAGAATCGCGAGATCGACAAGCTGATCCGGGATTGCACCAGCCCCAGGCCGCGCCCCGTCCCGCAAGAAGCGGGGGTGAGCACCGAGGCGTTGACCGTGCAGCTCGACACGCGCGCCGCGCGGCCCGGCGCCGGCGAGCCGCCGCCGACCCGTCCGCCGGTCCGCATCATCCGTTCGCCGGTGAGCCCGACGCTCGACCTGTCGCGGGGGACGACGCTGGTCCACCCCGCGGCCGCCGGCCAGTGCCGCCAGGGCTTTGTCTCGCGCGGTGCCTTTGCCGGGGATCGCGTCTGCGTCTCGCCGGCGACGCGCGAGCAGGTGCGGCAGGATAATGGCGCGGCGCGGGCGCGGATCGATCCGCGCGGCGCCTATGGACCCAACACCTGCATCCAGGGGTTCGTCTGGCGCGGCGCGCGCCCTTCCGATCTGGTCTGCGTGACGCCCGCCCAGCGCGATCAGGCGGTGCGCGACAATCGGGCGGCGGCGGGGCGCCGGGCGCAATGACCCGCACGCTGCCGGCGTCGATCCGGCCCGGATGCCGGTCCGCCGGCGGAATTGCGAGGTTGCCCTTGGAGGGAACAGGTATTAAGTCAGCCCGGTGACCGGCCGCCCGTGATGGGCGGCCCTTATTGTTTCTGGAGACGAAAAGTGGCCCAGCCGCTGATGCCGCATGCGACCGCTTCCTGGCTGGTCGACAATACTTCGCTCTCGTTCGAGCAGATCGCCGAGTTCTGCGGTCTCCACATCCTCGAGATCCAGGCGATCGCCGACGATACCGCCGCGACCAAGCTCACCGGCCGCGATCCCGTCCGCGCGCACGAGCTGACGATGGAGGAGATCGAGAAGGGCCAGGCCGATCCCGATTACAGCCTCAAGATGCTCAAGGGCCCCGAGCAGATCCGCCGCACCAAGGGCCCGCGCTACACGCCGGTCTCGAAGCGCCAGGACAAGCCCGATGGCATCGCGTGGATCCTGCGCAACCATCCCGAGATCTCGGATGGCGCGATCAGCAAGCTGATCGGCACCACCCGCACCACGATCGCGGCGATCCGCGATCGCAGTCACTGGAACATCGCCAACATCACCCCCAAGGACCCGGTGACGCTGGGTCTCGCCTCGCAGCGCGAGCTCGACGCGCTCGTCGCCAAGGCGGCCAAGGCCGCGGGCATCGAAGCGCCGACCGACACGCGTCTGGAAGGCGATCGCGAGGCGCTGCTCGAGCAGCTCCGCGCCGAGCGCACCGCCGCGGCGAACGCCGCCGAGGCGGGCGAGGCAGGCGTCGAGACCGGCCCGATCGAGCACACCGCCGAGACGCTGTTCCGCAGCTGATCGGCCCGTCCGGCCGCCCTCGCACGGGGCCGGGCATCCCCGCGAAAGCGGGGGGCCATCTCCCGGGCGTGCGGCGAAATGCGCCGGCGCGCCTGCCAGAGCAGTCGGTGCGCGTCCCCGCTTTCCCGCTTTCGCGGGGATGACGAAGGTCGCGCGTGCGGGTTAGTCTTCGGTCTTGCGATTCGGCGATGCGACCGACGCGAGCGCAGGGGAGATGCTGCATGTGTGACGATCTGACCGAAGCCGACAATCAGCGCTTCCTCGGGGACGCGATATCGCGTCGCGGCTTCGGCGCCGCGGCCGCGGCGGTCGGCATCGGCGTGCTGCTGCCCAGCCCGGCGAACGCGCTGGCGGTCAAGGGCCGCGAGGTCGCGATCACCACCCCCGACGGCACCATCGACGCGTATTATGTCGCGCCGGCCAGCGGCAAGCACCCCGCCGTGCTGGTCTGGCCCGACATTTACGGCCTGCGCCCCGCGTTCCGGCAAATGGCCGATCGGCTCGCCGAGTCGGGCTATGCGGTGCTCACGGTGAACCCCTTCTATCGCTCGACCACCGCGGCCGCGCTCGCCGCGAGCGGCGACAAGGCGGCGGTCCGTGCCAGGGCCGGCGAGGCGCGCAAATTGCTGACGCCCGAGGCGACGATCCGCGACGCGACTGCGCTGGTGGCGTTCATCGACAAGCAGCCCGAAGTGAACCCGAAGCGCGGAATCGGCAGCACCGGCTATTGCATGGGCGGTCCGCTGGTGGTGCGCACCGCCGCGGCGGTCCCGGGCCGGATCCGCGCCGGCGGCTCGTTCCATGGCGGCGGGCTCGCCACCACGGCGCCGGACAGCCCGCATTTGCTCATCCCCCAAACCAAAGCGAGCTTCCTGATCGCGATCGCCGAGAATGACGATGCCCGCGCGCCCGGCGACAAGGATACGCTCCGCGCCGCGTTCGCCGCCGCCAAACGCCCCGCCGAGATCGAGGTCTATCAGGGCGCGATGCACGGCTGGTGCCCGCCCGACAGCGACGTCTACAACCAGGCGCAGGCCGAGCGCGCCTGGGGCCGGCTGCTCCATCTGTTCGAGACCGCGCTGTAGCGGATTGACGCGCGGCGTGCATTTCGTTCACATTATGTTCTGAAGCGCATGGAGTCGAGACGATGGCGGACGAACTGGTTTTCTACACCAACCCCCAGTCGCGCGGGCGCATCGCCCGCTGGATGCTCGAGGAGACCGGCGCGGACTATCGCACCGAGGTCATCGATTATGCCGCGCGGATGAAGAGCGCCGAATATCTGGCGATCAATCCGATGGGGAAGGTCCCCGCGATCGTCCATGCCGGCAAGGTCGTCACCGAGGGCGCGGCAATCTGCGCCTATCTCGCCGAAGCCTTTCCCGAGGCGGGGCTGGCGCCGCGGCCCGACGAGCGTGCCGACTATTATCGCTGGCTGTTCTTCGCCGCCGGCCCGGTCGAGCAGGCGGTGACCAACAATTTCGCCAAGTTCGATCCCTCGCCCGAACAGGCGCGCTCGTTCGGCTACGGCACCTACGCGACGACGGTCGACGTGCTCGAGCAGGCAGTCTCGGCGCATGATTATATCGCCGGGGATCGCTTCACCGCCGCCGATGTCTATGTCGGCTCGGCGGTGGGCTGGGGCGTGCTGTTCGGCACCTTGCCCAGGCGCGACGCCTTCACGGCCTATTTCGAGCGTCTCAGCGGCCGCGAGGCCTATCGCCGCGCGGCGGCGAAGGACGACGCGCTGGTCGAGGAGAAGACGCCGGCCTGATCCGCGAATTCACGCGGTCATCGGTGGCACGAGCGCGATGAGCAAGGTCGTCGTGGTCGCGGCTGAGATGCAGAAGAGCGCGATCATCGTACGGAGCCGGATCAAATAAGTGACGTCTGACATTTTCCACGCATCCTGAACGCGAACATGGGAATGCGACCGCGTGTCGAGCGTCTTGTCGGCTCGTCATCGCGGTGGCGCCTTACTGCGTGGCGGCGCGGTCAGCCATGATCGAGCGCGCGGATTCCTTGATCGAAACGCCGGAAGGCGGGCCGGGCTTGCAATGTAGGAGTTGGGCTGCTGCCCTGTCCGCCGGCCCGGCGCCGGCCGGCCGCGCTCTTTGACGCCGTCGATCTTCCTACCGATCCGCGCAACTATATTTCCTGCCCGCGCAACGGGAGAGTCGTTCTATCGCGACTCTTGCGACTCTAGGCCGGCGAAATCCTACAAATCGCCCCGGGGGAATTCCTACCGGCGCGAGGCCATCCGCGCCGCCAGCTGCGCCATCACCGCATCGCGGTCGGCAGCGTCGGTCGCGCTCCAGCGCGCGATCTCGTCGAGCGTGCGGCCGCAGCCGATGCACCAGCCGCTGGCGGAGTCGATCTTGCAGATGCCGGTGCAGGGCGACGGGATCGGGGCCGGTCCGGCGTTCGCCGGTCCGTTCACGCCCCGAGCGTGTAGTTCAGGAAGTCGGGGACGGGGCCGTTCCAGCCGTCATCGGGCTCTTCCTGCGCCTGGCGGCGCTGCGGCGCGCGGTCGTCGCTGCGCCCGCGACCGCGGCCGCCGCGTTCGCGGCGCGGCGTCTCCTCGCGACGCGGCTCG
>NZ_SRXU01000008.1 GCF_004792695.1 Sphingomonas naasensis
CGGCGCCCGCTCCGGCGGCCGCGCCCGCCGCAGCTGCGCCCGCACCCGAGCCGATGACGGCCGCCCCCCCGCCGCCCGCGCCGCAGAGCTACCCGCCCTGCTCGAAGACGGTGAAGGACCAGTGCCGCCAGCGCGGCGGCAAGTAATTCGTCGAAACCCATAAGGGTCGTCGCGGGGCGCTCCACCTTCGGGTGGGGCGCCTTTGCGCATGCGCGGCGGAAACCAGGCGGCCCTGCCGCGTTTGCTGCCCGGCGGGGAGACCATAGGAGAGCCTCATGAAGCTGATCATCCTCGCCGCCGCACTCGCGGCAAGCGGAACCGCCATCGCGCAGGAGATGCCGCAGCAGTCCACCACCACGACCACCACCACGACCGAGACGCGCGGCACGACCGGCGCCGGCATGGCCGCGGAAGATCCCAAAGGCGGCTATATGCCGAGCGCGCCGGCGCCGAGCGGCACGCCGATGCCGGGCCAGCCGGTGATCTTCGTGCCCTCGCCCTCCCCGAGCGAGGCCTATCCCGCCCCCGCCCCGCTCGATCACTATCCGATCTGCAAGCGCGGCCAGTTCGACAATTGCCGCCAGCGCGGTGGCTGACACGCGCCGGTCACCCGTCTAGGAAGCGCTCCTCGACCTTGAGGAGCGCTCCATGGCCATAAGTTTCGACAACCGCGTCGCGATCGTCACCGGTGCCGGCGGCGGGCTGGGCCGCGCCTATGCGCTCGAGCTGGCGCGGCGCGGCGCGAGGGTGGTGGTCAACGATCTCGGCGGCGCGCGCGACGGCACCGGCCATTCGGACGCGGCGCTCGCGGTGGTCGCCGAAATCGAGGCGGCAGGCGGCGAGGCGATGTCGAACGGCGGCAGCGTCACCGATTACGACCAGATGGTCGCGATGGTCGCGGCGGCGAAGGCGCGCTGGGGCCGCATCGACATATTGATCAACAATGCCGGCGTGCTGCGCGACCGCAGCTTCGCCAAGATGGAGCCGGAGGATTTCCGCTTCGTCATCGACGTCCATCTCAACGGCTCGGCCAATTGCACCAAGGCGGTGTGGGACACGATGCGCGAGCAGAATTACGGCCGCATCCTGATGACCGCCTCGTCGACGGGGCTGTTCGGCAATTTCGGCCAGGCCAATTACGGCGCGGCCAAGCTCGGGCTCGCCGGGCTGACCAAGACGCTCCATCTCGAGGGCGCCAAATACGGGATCAAGGTCAACACGATCGCGCCGGTGGCGGGGACGCGGATGACCGAGGACATCTTCCCCGAGGCCGCGTTCGCGGCGTTCGCGCCCGAGAATGTCGCCCCCGCCGCGCTGTTCCTCGTCTCCGAGGACGCGCCGACCAACATGATCGTCGGCGCCGGCGCGGGCGTGGTGCAGGCCGCCTATGTCACGCTCACCCAGGGCGCGAGGCTGGTCGAGGCGACTCCCGAGAGCGTCGCGGCGCAGTGGAGCGAGATCATCGACCGCAAGGGCGAGATCGTCCCCAATTCGGGCGCCGAGCAGACGATGCTGATCATGTCGAAGCTGCAATAGCGATTGCGCCCGGGCACATCGCGGCGCAGTCTCCGGCCCGGAGGCGCGGCGGATGCTCTTGCTGTTGGCATTGGTACAGGTGGTCGATCCCGACGAGGTCGTCACGGCGCCGCGCCTGTTCGCCAAACCCGAATGCCGCCGTCAGCTTTCCGGCGACGAGATCCTCGTCTGCCGCACGCGCGACCCCGATCGCATCGGGCGGACCGAGCCGAAACCCGATCCGATGACCGTCGACCGGCGCCCGAAGATCAGGATTACCGAGGGACTTTGCCTGCGGATCGGCTTCTCCTTCGGGCTCTCGGCCTGCTGAGGCGTCATGCCGTATTGTTTCACTAACACACCTGTGCTAGGCGTACCCCACAACAGGAGGATTGCCGATGTATAGCGAAAGCGACCTGGCAGGCGCTGTGGAGGCGGGAGCGATCTCCCCCGAAGCGGCGGCTGCGCTCAGAAACCATGTGGCGACGATACGCGCGACGCCGACCGTCGACGAAGAGAGCTTCCGGCTGCTGACCGGCTTCAACGACATCTTCGTCAGCATCGCGGCGGCGTTGATCCTCGTCGCGGTCGGCTGGATCGGCTTCTATATCGGCGGCAAGATCATGAACATCGACGCGCATGCCGGCCCGCGCCAGGTTGGCGTGGCGGTGGCGTTCGGGGGCTTCGCGGTGTCGATCACGAGCTGGCTGCTCGCCGAATATTTCACCAAACAGCGCCGCATGGCGCTTCCCAGCATCCTGCTGCTGCTCGGCTTCGCCGGCGGCTTCTTCGCCGGCCTCGGCGCGATCTGGGGCGCCAACGCGCCGTGGCTCGCCGAGCAGTTCAACCTCACCACCGACCTGCAGGAACAGCAGCTCGCCGGCGTGATCGGGATCATCGTGGGCATCGCCACCGCGGCCGCGACCTGGGTGCATTGGCGCCGCTTCATGGTGCCGATCACCGTCGCGGTCGGCGCGCTCGCGCTCGTCGCGGTCGCGGTCGGCGCGATCACCGCGTTCTTCCCCGCCTCGAAGGACGCGCTCAATCCGATGCTGCTGATCGCCGGCGTGCTGGTCTTCGTGTTCGCGATGCGCTGGGACATGTCCGATCGCGAGCGCCGCACCCGCCGCTCGGACGTCGCCTTCTGGCTGCACCTCGCCGCCGCGCCGCTGATCGCGCACCCGGTCTTCCACATGCTCGGGGTGTTCGACCACCGGATCGGCGTGCCGATGGCCGGCGTGGTGATCGCGCTCTACGTGGCGTTCGCCGCGGTGGCGCTGGCGGTCGACCGCCGCGCGCTGCTCGTCTCGAGCCTCGTCTATGTGCTCTGGGCGATGTTCGAGCTGTTCGAGCAGAGCGGTGCCGTCGAGCTCGCCGCGGCGCTGACCGCGCTGGTGATCGGCTCGGCGCTGCTGACCCTCTCGGCCTTCTGGCAACCGATGCGCCGCAGCGTGATCGGCCTGCTCGGCAAGGATCTCGAGGGGCGGCTGCCGCCGACGCAACAGGTGGCGATCGCCTGAGGCCGCGCCTATCCAATACCGGGCCCGGGAGGCGACTCCCGGGCCTTTTGCACGACTGAAGGGGAGAAGAGCATTGGCTGGATATCGCGGGTTTTTCGCCCTGGGTACGACACTGGCGCTGGCAGCCATGGCGGCGCCGGCGGCGGCGCAAAGCGCCGAAGACGCGCCGCTGATCGCGTTGGTCAACAAGTTCGTCGAGGCCGAGCGCCAATACGACCAGAAGCAGATCGCCGCGCTGATCACCGATGACTATGCCGAGGTGTCGCCGCTCGGCGAGCTCGACCTGCACGACGCGTTCCTCGGCTTCTACGCCCCCGACAAGAAGCGCGAAGTCCCCGCGACGACGCTGAGCGCGCCGCTGGTGCGGCGCTATGGCGACAGCGCCTCGATCATCACGACGATTTCCTTCCAGCGCCCCGGCCCCGACGGCCAGCCGCGCACCGCCTCGATCCGGGTCGGCTTCCTCGCGGTGAAGACGAAGGACGGCTGGAAGCTCGCCTCGGCGCAATATACGCCCGAGCGGCCCAAGGCGCCGGCAGCACCGGCCGCGCCGGCGGCACCGGCGAAGTAACACCCCCTCCTGCACGGGGGGCGCTTCGGCGCGCAAGGTCTCGTCGAGACATCCCCCACCCCACCGCCTCCCCTGAAGGGGAGGGGCCAGAGGGGGTTCTAGTCGCCGACCAGCTTCATCAGCCGGCGCTCGACCGGCGCGAGCACCGGGCCGAGATCATGGCCGCGCTTGAGCACCATGCCGGCTTCGTGGACCAGCGCCCACATGCCCTGACGGTTGCGCAGCGCGGGGCGCTTCTCGATCCGGTATTCGGGGTGCTCGGCAGCGCGGCGAAAGGCGGCGAACACCGCGGCGTCGTGATCGAACTGGATCGCATAATCGCGCCAATGCCCCGCGGCGACCATGCGGCCGTAGAGATCGAGGATGCGGGTCAATTCGAGACGCTCGAAGCCTACCTGGCTGGGACGACCGATCGGGAGCGGCGTGACGATACCCATCAGGCGCGATCGCGGCGCCCCGTGTCGCTTTGCGGCTCGCCACCCGCCTCGCGCGCCTCGATCATCGCGTCGAGCCGCTTGCGCAGCGTCTCGAGCTCGCAGCGCATGATCTCGAGCTTCTGGGTCGACGGATCGAACAGCTCGCTGCACGGCGTGCCATAGGGCACGAAGTCCTTCTGCCACGTCCGCGCCTCGACCAGCGTCGGCTTGGCCGGGATGCCGACCATCACCGCGCCTTCGGGGACCTCCCGCGTCACCACCGCATTGGCGCCGATCCGCGCGCGCGCGCCGACGGTGATCGGGCCGAGCACCTGCGCGCCCGAGCCGATGATCACCCCGGTCTCGATCGTCGGGTGCCGCTTGCCCGCGACGCCATTGTCGGGGCTGGTGCCGCCGAGCGTGACGCATTGGTACATGGTGACGTCGTCGCCGATCTCGGCGGTCTCGCCGATCACCACGAAGCCATGATCGATGAAGAAGTTGCGGCCGATCGTCGCGCCCGGGTGGATGTCGATCGCCGTCATCCAGCGCGACCAGTGATTTACCGCGCGGGCAAGGAAGAACCAGCCGCCCTTGTAGAGCCGGTGCGCGATCCGATGATAGAAAACCGCCCACACGCCCGGATAGAGCAGGATTTCGGCACGGCTGCGCGGCGCGGGATCGCGCGCGTGAATCGAATCGAGATAGGCCTTCAAGCGACGGAACATGGCCGGTTCCCCTTTGCCGCGCCCATTTAATGCACAAAGCGCCCGATTTCCAGAACGTCCCCTCTCCGGACTTGTCCCGGCTAAACACGATGTATCTTGTGGGAATTCGACCCGCACGGCATTCCTGCGCGTCCAACTACGGATGAAGGGCGCGGATGATCTTCGGAATTGACCTCACGGCGCTTCTCCCGTTCATCGCCGTGGGCTTCGCCGCGCAGATGGTCGACGGGGCGCTGGGCATGGCGTTCGGCGTCATCTCGAACACGCTGCTGCTCAGCCTCGGCGTGCCGCCGGCAATGGCATCGGCCGGCGTCCATACCGTCGAGACCTTCACCACCGCGGTTTCGGGCATCAGCCACGCGCTGCACAAGAACGTGAACTGGAAGCTGTTCCTGCGCATCGCCGTGCCCGGGGTGATCGGCGGCGCGCTGGGTGCCTATGTGCTCTCCAACATCCACGCGGCGACCGCCAAGCCGTTCATTCTCGCCTATCTGACTGCGATAGGCCTGTACCTGCTCTGGCGCAGCCGCCATTATCCGCCGCACGAGCGCAGCCCCAAGATCGTCGAGCCGCTCGGGCTCGCCGGCGGCTTTCTCGACGCGGCGGGCGGCGGCGGCTGGGGCCCGGTGGTGACGAGCAACCTGCTCGTCCAGGGATCGAGCCCGCGCACCACGATCGGCACGGTCAACACCGCCGAATTCTTCGTCACCGCCACCATCTCGGCGACCTTCATCACCCAGCTCGGTCTCAAGGCGTTCACCGTCGCGACGATCGGGCTGCTGATCGGCGGGGTGATCGCGGCACCGCTCGGCGCGCGGCTCGCCAAGCGCGTCGAGCCCAAGACCTTGATGCTGATGGTCGGCGTGGTGCTGACGCTCACCAGCGTCTACAATTTGTATCTCGCGCTGCGCTAAGTCTTTTCGCTGCGTTGCAAAATGGCCTTGGCCGCCCCGAGGGGCGTCCGGGCCATTTTCATATCTGCGAAGTTCGGCAGGTAACGCATTGCGCGTTCAGTCGATCATTCCACCTAGATTGAGTGACGCAATCGATCAGCGCAAGTGAGGCTTCCCATTTCAAACTGCGGTGCAGCGCGCCTATATGCCGCATCGCAACACCACGTCCATTGGAGGAAAATTCGCATGGCGCTCATCGGAAGCACGATTCTGCCGTTCACCGCACAGGCCTATAAGGAAGGCAAGTTCGTGCAGGTCACCGATGCCGACACCCGCGGCAAGTGGGCGGTGTTCTTCTTCTACCCGGCCGACTTCACCTTCGTCTGCCCGACCGAGCTCGAGGACCTCGCCGACATCTACCCGACGCTGCAGAAGATGGGCGTCGAGGTCTATTCGGTGTCGACCGACACGCATTTCAGCCACAAGGCATGGCACGACACCTCGCCGGCGATCGGCAAGATCAACTATTACATGCTCGGCGACCAGAACCATGTCCTCAGCACCAACTTCCAGGTGCTGCGTGAAGGCCAGGGCCTTGCCGACCGCGGCACCTTCGTCGTCGATCCCGAGGGTGTGATCCAGCTGGTCGAGATCACCAGCGAAGGCGTCGGCCGCAACGCCGCCGAGCTGCTGCGCAAGATCAAGGCTGCGCAGTATATCGCCGCACACCCCGGCGAAGTCTGCCCGGCCAAGTGGGAAGAGGGCGAAGAGACGCTCGCGCCTTCGCTCGACCTCGTCGGCAAGATCTAACCGTTAAGGCGCCCTCCCCTCCCCCCTTTGTGGGGGCGCCGATTCGGCCCGGGGTGGACCACCATCCCGGGCCGTTTTCTTCTCGGCCCTGGCCATCGTGCTCCTGCGGAAGCAGGAGCCCAGAGCCACGGGCGGCGAATCTCGTAACCCTGGGCTCCTGCTTTCGCGGGAGCACTGGCTGATCAAGTTTTGGAGTACCTCATGCTCGACGCCAATCTGACGCAGCAGCTCAAGACCTATCTGGTCAACATCCGGCAGCCGATCGAGCTCGTCGCCAGCCTGGGCGACGACGCCAAATCGGGCGAACTCGAGCGGCTGCTGGGCGACATCGCGGCGCTCTCCGACGACATCAGCGTCGTCCGCAAGGACGATGCCCGCAAGCCCAGCTTCATGATCCGCCGCGCCGGCACCGATATCGGCGTGCGCTTCGCGGGCCTGCCGATGGGGCATGAATTCACGTCGCTGGTGCTCGCGTTGCTGCAGGTCGGCGGGCATCCCTCGCGCGCCGCGCAGGAGCTGATCGAGCAAGTGAAAAATCTCGACGGCGATTTCGCATTCGAGACCTATTTCTCGCTGTCGTGCCAGAATTGCCCCGACGTGGTGCAGGCGCTCAACCTGATGGCGGTGCTCAATCCGCGCATCAAGCACGTCGCGATCGACGGCGCGCTGTTCAAGAACGAAGTCGAAACCCGGAAAGTGATGGCCGTGCCGACGGTGTTCCTCAACGGCGAACCCTTCGGCCAGGGCCGGATGGAGCTCGAGCAGATCGTCGCCAGGCTTGACACCGGCGCCGAGGCGCGCGCGGCCGAGCGGATCAAGATCAAGGATGCGTTCGACGTGCTCGTCGTCGGCGGTGGTCCTGCCGGTGCGGCGGCGGCGATCTATGCGGCGCGCAAAGGCATCCGCGTCGGCGTGGCGGCCGAACGCTTCGGCGGGCAGGTGCTCGACACGATGGCGATCGAGAATTTCATCTCGGTGCCGCACACCGAGGGGCCGAAGCTCGCGGCGCAGCTCGAGCAGCACGTCAAGGATTATGACGTCGACGTGATGAACCTGCAGCGCGCCGAGAAGCTGATCCCGGCGCCGACCGAAGGCGGGCTGCACGAAGTGAAGCTCGCCAATGGCGCGAGCCTCAAGGCGCGGACGGTGATCCTTTCGACCGGGGCGCGCTGGCGGACGATGAACGTGCCCGGCGAGGACGCATATCGCAACAAGGGCGTGGCCTATTGCCCGCATTGCGACGGCCCGTTGTTCAAGGGCAAGCGCGTCGCGGTGATCGGCGGCGGCAACTCCGGCGTGGAAGCCGCGATCGACCTCGCCGGTATCGTCGCGCACGTCACGCTGATCGAATATGACGGCGATCTGCGCGCCGACGCGGTGCTTCAGCGCAAGCTGGCGACCCTGCCGAACGTCAAGGTGATCACCTCGGCGCTGACCACCGAGGTGCAGGGCGACGGCGAGAAGGTGACCGGGCTGGTCTATAAGGATCGCAACCACGGCACGTCGCACGAGATCGCGCTCGAAGGCATCTTCGTCCAGATCGGGCTGGTGCCGAACACCGAGTGGCTCAAGGATTCGGTCGCGCTGTCGAACCGCGGCGAGATCGAGATCGACGCGCGCGGCGAGACCTCGCAGCGAGGCATCTTCGCCGCGGGCGACGCGACGACGGTGCCGTACAAGCAGATCGTCATCGCGATGGGCGCAGGCTCGACCGCGGCGCTCTCGGCGTTCGACTATCTGATCCGGCTGCCGGCCGAGGAACTGGTCGAAGCGGCGGCGTGATATCGCAGGGGCGTCCCGGTGACGCCCCTGCCCTCGTCAAGCGCGACTCGCATAGAGCTCGGCGAAGCGTTCCGCCGCGCCATCCATTTCAGTGGCGAGGTGCTGCAAGCCGGGATCGGTCTGCACGTCCTCGATAAACTTGGCCAGATCGACGCGCGCGATCGTGCGAAGCGCCGCTTGTCGGTTTTCCTCGAGCAGGAACGGGCTTTCCGCTACCGGCGGATCGAAATTGCCCGAATAGTTTCCTCTCAGCGCATGCGACCAGTTCCAGCTAACGGCGAAGGGCCACCCCTCCGGGAACTGTGCCGGCTGGGTGATGGCACCGCTGAGGATCGGGTGCGCGCCGATCAGCCAGAAGAGAATTTGCGCCATCCAGTAGCGATCCTCGATGGCGAACACAGACTCCAGCCATGGTTCGACCGCCCCGGCATCGAGATATTTCAGGCGGAAGAAGAGCGAGGCCGACAACAGACAGTCGCAGTCGCTCAGGCCGCCACTTTCCGACGCAAACCTCGTTCCATTCCGCCAGAGGTGCGGCGACATGACGTAGCGCCCGAGCGTCGCGAGTGCGTCGACGCGGAAGAGCGGATACGGCCCCCGTCCGACCGGATCGGGATGCTCTGCCATGAAGCCTGTGATCAGCAGTTCGGCGAGCGAGCGGCTGTAGGGGCCCGGCGGGCGCTGGAGCAGGCGCGGCAGGAGATAATGATACCAGTCGGTCCACTCGTCGCGCGGGCCGAAGCAGCTCGCTCCGGTGGCAATCTCCACGAGCGGAGGCACGATCTGCGTATCGGTGAGTGCGGCGAGGTCTCCGAGCAGCTCTGGATAGGTCTCGCGCTGCTCGCTCATGAACCAGGCTTCTCCCATCGGCTCCCTGGGTCTGGGAAATGCGGCGCACATCCGCTCCAGCGCGGCGGCATGGGGGCCTTGGCCCGGCTCCCAGTGGAAGATCGAAGGGTCGAAGGTGGTCATGCAGCGCAGATAGCGCAGGTCGCCGACCCCAGCCAATCGCGGCGGCGGTCTGAGACAGGGTTGGATAGATCGTACGAAACGCTTACTTGAATGATAATCATCGACAGGGACGATCAGTGGCCGCAACCTACCTCCCCACGCTCAAGCAGCTCCAGTATCTCGTCGCGCTGCACGATGCGGGGCATTTCGGGCGGGCGGCGGAGGCGTGCTTCGTCACGCAATCCACCCTCTCCGCCGGCATTCGCGAGCTCGAGACGCTGATCGGCGTAGTGCTGGTCGAACGGACGCGGCGGGTGGTGCGGTTCACGCCGCTCGGCGAGCGGATCGTCGACAAGGCGCGGCGGGTGCTGCGCGAGGCGGACGAGCTGGGCGATCTCGCCCGCGCCGCCGGGCGGCCGCTGTCGGGCGAGATGCGGATGAGCGTGATCCCGACGATCGCGCCCTTCCTGCTGCCGCGCATCCTGCCGCGGCTGCGGCGCGAATATCCCGACCTCAAGCTGTTCCTGCGCGAGGAGACCAGCGGCCAGGCCTGCGAGCAGCTCCACCATGGCCGCACCGATTGCGTGCTGCTCGCGCTCCCCTTCGCGTGCGGCGAGGTCGAGGCCGAGCGGCTGTTCGACGACCGGCTGTTCGTCGCCTTTCCCGAAGGCGAGATGGACCCGACCCCGACGATCCGCCCCGCCGATATCGACGCCAACCGGCTGCTGATGCTCGAGGACGGGCATTGCCTGAAGGACCATGCGCTCGCCGCATGCAACCGCCCCGAGCTGCGCGCCGAGGCGACGATGCTCGGCACGTCGCTCCACACCATGGTGCAGATGGTCGACAACGGGCTCGGCGTGACGATGCTGCCGCAAATGGCGGTCGATGCCGGCATCCTCGACCATACCCATGTCACCGCGCGGCCGCTCGAGGCCGACAATGCCGCGCGGCACATCGCGCTGGTCTGGCGCAAGGCAAGCCCACGCGAACGCGATTTCCGGCTGCTCGCGAAAGTGCTGGCGGACGCCGCCTGAGCGCGCCACAGTCGCGCGCCTATGACGCTCCCCACGCCGCGACCCGTCCGCGAATGGCACGATGTCGATCGCTCGCGCTTCCGCGACGAGATCATGCCGCTCGGCCAGCCGGCGCTGCTGCGCGGACTGGTGCGCGACTGGCCCGCGGTGCAGGCGGAATCGATCGCGGACTATCTGCGCGGCTTCGACCTGTCGTCCAATTGCGAGGTGCTGATCGGCGCGCCGTCAAGCGGCGGGCGCTTCTTCTATGGCGACGATTTCGGGGTGATGAACTTCCAGAAGCGCGAGGCCGCGCTCGGCGCGCTGGTCGACCGGCTCGAACAGGCGGCGGGCGAGGAATCGCCCCCCGCGCTGGCCGGGCAGGCGCTGATCATCCCACAGATCCTGCCGGGCTTCGCCGCAGATAACCGGCTGGCGCTGGTCGACGACGGCGTCGCGCCGCGGATGTGGATCGGCAGCCGCGTGATCGTCGCCTGCCATTACGACACGCTGAGCAACATCGCCTGCGTCGTCGCGGGGCACCGGCGCTTCACGCTGTTTCCGCCCGAGCAAGTGCGCAACCTCTATGTCGGGCCGTATGAATCGACCCCGGCCGGCGCGCCGGTCAGCCTCGTCGATTTCGATGCGCCCGATCTCGAACGCTTTCCGCGCTTCGCCGAGGCGATGGCGACCGCGCAGCACGCCGAGCTCGCACCCGGCGACGCGCTCTACATCCCCTATATGTGGTGGCACCACGTCCGCTCGCTCGACGCGTTCAACCTGCTGGTCAATTACTGGTGGAGCGAGGCCGAGGGCGCGGTGCTCGCGCCGCTCGACTGCTTCGTCCACGGGCTGCTGTCGCTGCGCGACCTGCCCGAGGAGCAGCGCGCGGCGTGGCGCGCGATGTTCGAGCATTTCGTTTTCCGCGCGGATGGCGATCCGATGGCGCATCTGCCCCCGGAGACACAGGGCGTGCTGGGCCATACCGCGCCCGAGCGCGCACGGGCGCTGCGCCAGCATCTGGCGCAGATGCTGGCGGCGCGGGCGGGATAAGGCCGGCGTGCTCCGGCGAAGGCCGGAGCGCGGTGTGATCCAGCCGTTAGCTTTCCGCCACGGCTCCGGCCTTCGCCGGAGCAAAGCGAGGTTATTGGCCGGCTTCCCAGCGGGTCGCCGCATCCACGTCTCTGGCGCGCGCATCGACCCAGCGGGCGGCATCGCCCAACTGCTCGCGTTTCCAGAAGGGCGCGTCGGTCTTGAGCCGATCGATCAGGAAGCCGCAGGCGTCGAGCGCCTCGCGGCGATGCTGCGCCGCAGTGCCGACGAACACGATGCGATCGCCCGGCACCATCACCCCGACGCGGTGGACCATCGTGACCGCGAGCAGCGACCAGCGCGCGCAGGCGGTCTCGGCGAGCGCGATCAGCGCCTGCTCGGTCATGCCGGGATAATGCTCGAGCTCGAGCGCGGTGACGCCGTCGTCGCCGCGGACCACCCCGGTGAAGGTGGCGAGGCCGCCCGCGCCGCGCTCCTCGAGCGCGGCAAGCTCGATCGCGACCTCGATCGGCGCGGAGTCGATCGAGACGCGGATCATCCGCCGGTGACCGGCGGGAACAGCGCCACTTCGCGCGCGGCGCCGAGCGGCGCATCGAGCGGCACGAACTTCTGATCGATCGCGGCGCGGAGCCGCTCGGGCGCGCGCATCGCCTCGGCATGGCCGGGGCTGCGCGTCGCGAGCCAGCCGATCAGATCGGCGACGCTGCGCACCTCCGCGGGCGGCTCGACCTGCTCCTGCCCCATGCCGATGCGCTCGCGCACCCAGGCGAAGTAGAGCAGGTCCATCAGCTGTCCATGTGCTTGAGGCCGACGCGCAGATAGTCCCAGCCGGTGATCAGCGTGAGCGCGGCCGCGCCCCACAATCCGGCGACCGCGACCCGCTCGAGCCACCAGATGTCGGGCAGCGCGCCGGCGAGGATCAGCCCGCCGATCGCGACGAGCTGGAGCGTCGTCTTCCACTTCGCGAGCTGCGACACCGGCAGCGACACGCGGATCCCGCCGAGGAACTCGCGCAGCCCCGAGACGGCGATCTCGCGGACGAGGATCACCAGCGCCGGAATCAAATGGACCTCCACGAGCACCCCGCGCCCGGCAAGGATCAGCAGCACCGCGGCGACCATGATCTTGTCGGCGATCGGATCGAGGAAGATGCCGAGCTTCGAGACCGCGCCCTGCGCCCGGGCGAGATAGCCGTCGAAATAATCGGTGATGCCCATCAGGCAGTAGATCGCGAAGGCGATGGCGTAGCCCGCGCGCCAGTCCGGCCACCAGAGAAAGGCCGCGAGCAGCGGGACCGTCACGATCCTCGACAGCGTCAGGATGTTGGGGAGCGTCAGCATGCGCCCTGTCCTAGCACCGCTGGTGCGCCGGCCGAAACCATCTTCGTCATGGAGGAGGGACGCACATGGCGGTTGATACGTTCCGCATCGCTCGGCTATGCGGGCCCGTCATTTGGCGGGGCGGTGCCCCGCATTTCAAGGACGTGGCAGGATATGATCGGTGCGCTCGGGTTGATGAGGGAGCGCCGCTTCCTGCCTTTGTTCGTCACCCAGTTCCTCGGCGCCTTCAACGACAATCTGTTCAAGAACGCGATGATCTTCTTCGCGACCTATCAGATCTACAATTCGGTCGAGGCGGAGACGCAGTTCAGCGCGATCGCCACCGGGCTGTTCATCCTGCCCTTCTTCCTCTTCTCCGCGCTCGCCGGGCAGATCGCCGACAGCTACGACAAGGCGAAGATCATGCGGATCATCAAGGCCGCCGAAGTGCTGATCATGCTGATCGGCGCGCTCGGCATCTTTGTGAAGAGCCTGCCGCTGATGCTCGTCGCGCTGGTCGGCATGGGCATCCACTCGACCTTTTTCGGGCCGATCAAATATGCCGTGCTGCCGCAGCACCTCAACGAGGACGAGGTGCTGGGCGGCACCGGGCTCGTCGAGGCGGGCACCTATATCGCGATCCTGTGCGGCACGATCGCGGGCGGGCTGATCAGCCCGACCGTGGCCGCCTTCGCGGTGGTCGGCGTCGCGATCACCGGCTGGTTCGCCTCGCTCCGCATCCCGCCCGCGCCGCCGCTGACCAAATTGAAGCTCGACTTCAACATCTTCCGCGCATCGGCGCGGCTGATCGGCGCGACGATGCACATCCCGCGGCTCTATCTGGCGATCGTCGCGATCAGCGTGTTCTGGACGATCGCGGCGGTGCTCGGCGTGCTGTTCCCGCCGCTCGTCAAGAACGTGTTCCATGCCCAGAAGGACGTGGCGAGCGTGTTCCTCGCGATCTTCTCGGTCGGCATCGCGATCGGATCGGTGATCATCAACCGGCTGCTCAAGGGGCATGTCTCGGCGAAATACGCCACCGCCTCGGTGCTGGCGATGTCGGTGTTCGTCGTCGATTTCTTCTTCGCCGCGGCCTTCTTCCCCGGTGGCGACGGGCCGCTGCTCAAGACCGCGAACTTCCTCGCGCTGCCGCAGGCGTGGCGCGTGCTGTTCGATCTGGCGATGATCGCGATCACCGGCGGCATGTTCGTCGTGCCGCTCTACGCCTTCCTCACCACCACGGTCGACAAGTCGCAGACCTCGCGCACCGTGGCGGCGAACAACATCGTCAATTCGGGGGCAATGGTGGCGGGATCGGTGGGGATTCTCGGCTTCACCAACATCCCCGGCATCGACGTGGTCGATGCGATCTGGGTGGTCTTCCTGCTCTGCCTCGCCTCGGCATATTGCGCGTGGCGGCTCTACAAGGCCGAGGACCTGCCCCACGGGATCGATCCGATCCCCTGAGGCGCGCTCGCTACATGATGAAGGTGTAGAAGCAGACGAAAAACGCCGTGAAGCTCAGCCCGAACAGCTTCCAGTCGCTGTCGTCGCTGAGCTTGCGCTCGATCGCCGTGACGCGGCGCATCTGGCTGCGGAACGGGTGGCGGCGGGCAAGGCCCTCGGCGACGAGCTGAGTCTGCATCGCACGAGTTAACGCTTCGTTTACTTTTATGACCAGCCCGGAAGAGGGTTAACGCGCGTCCTCGTGCGGGACACGCATGCCGCGGCAGCACTGCAATCCCATGGTTAACGTGGTGCCGGACCGGTGGTCGCGCGGACCATGAGCTTGTGCTCGAGCGTCACCTGCTGCCCGGTCTCGGGCGAGAGCATCAGATCCGCTGCCGCATAGGCGAGCTCGCGTACCGGCTGGCGCATCGTGGTGAGCGGCGGCCACACCGCCTTGGCCAGATCCGAATCGTCGAACCCCGCGATCGAGAGCTGGCCGGGCACATCGATATCGCTCTCGTGCGCGGCCGCGAGCACGCCCGCCGCCATATCGTCATTGCCGGCGAAGATCGCCGTCGGACGCGGACGGCGCTCGAGCAGCTTGCGCGCCGCCTCGCCGCCCGAGGTGAAGCTGTTCTCGCCGGCGACGACGAGATCCTCGTCGAAGGCGATGCCGTGCGCGGCGAGCGCCTCGCGATAGCCCTGCAGCCGCTCCCAGGTGGAAACGTGGCTGTCGAGCCCGCGGATGAAGCCGATCGCGCGATGGCCGAGCCCGATCAGATGCTCGGTCACCTCGCGCGCCGCGGCGACGTCGTCGATCGTCGCCGCCATGCCGGCTTCCTTGCGCGCGCCGGGCGCGATGCGGACATAGGGCAGCCCGCGACGATCGAGCTCGTCGAGCAATGCCGGGATCTCGGTGACCGGCGGCGACAGGATCACGCCGTCGAGATGCGCCTCGTCGATCAGCGCCATGACGTTCGAGACCAGATCGGGCGACTGGCTGTCGACCGGCTGGAGCAGAAGGCGATAGCCGAGCTCGCTGCAGCGCTGCTGCGCGCCGGTCTGGACGTGATAGACATAATAGGGGCTGGGATTGTCGTAGAGCAACGCCACCTGGAACGAGCGCCGCCCCGCCAGCGTGCGCGCGGCATGGCTCGGGCGGAAATTGAGACGCGCGACGACCTCCTCGACGCGCCGCCTCGTCTCCTCGCTGACGTGCTTCTCGTTGTTGAGAACGCGGCTGACGGTCTTGAACGACACGCCTGCGATCTTCGACACTTCCTTGATCGTCGGACGGCTGGACATTGCACACCCCCGGCCGAGGCGAAGGGCGCCGGCCCTGCACGGGCATATTTGACAGCGCTGGCACCGCGCAAGCACTGATATGTGCACAAAGTGCAAGCGAGGGACTTTCCGATGCGCGGCGGCGCGCCACGATCCGGCGATGGGTGAAGTAGCGGACGCGATCGCGGCGATGCTGCCGGCACGGTTCGGCGCCGGTGCGCGGGCGCCGTACGTGCTCGGCATCGCCGGCGCGCAGGGCAGCGGCAAATCGACCGTCGCGGCGCAGCTGGCGGAGCGGCTCGCTGCCCGCGGGCTCCGCTGCGCGCTGCTTTCGCTCGACGATCTCTATCTCGACGGCGTCCGCCGGGCAGCGCTGGCGGCGCAGGTCCACCCGCTGCTGCGCACCCGCGGGGTGCCGGGCACGCACGATGTCGCGCTCGGGCTGGCGATCCTCGAACGGCTCGGCGCGGCCGGACCGGTGGCGTTGCCGCGCTTCGACAAGGCGCGCGACGAGCCGGTGCCGCGCGCGCAATGGCCGCGGTTCGAAGCGCCGGCCGATGTGCTGATCCTCGAAGGCTGGTGCCTCGGCGCGCGCCCGCAATCGCCGGGGATGCTGGCCGTGCCGGTCAACGCGCTCGAGCGCGAGGCCGATGCCAGCGGCGCATGGCGGGGCTATGTCAACGACCAGCTGACCGGGCCCTATGCACGGCTGTTCGATCGCATCGACGGGCTGGCGCTGCTCGCGGCGCCCGATTTCGCCACGGTCGCCACATGGCGGATCGAGCAGGAGCACGGCTTGCGGGCGCGCTGCGCGGCCGAGGGGCGATCAACCGAAGCGGTGATGTCGGACGCGGAAGTACGGAGCTTCGTCGCCTATTTCCAGCGGATCACCGAGCAGATGCTCCTCGACGCCTCGGCCGATCGCGTGATCCGCCTCGATCGGCAGCGGCAGATTCTGGCGATCAGCCCTGCGCGGTGAAATGCGCGGTGAGATCGAAATTATCGCCGTGGAACACGGTGCGCACCCAAGTGATCGATTCGGTCTCGCGCCACGTCCAGCGCTCGAGCGCGAGGCACGGCTTGTCGGCGGGCACCGCGAGCAGCGCGGCCGCATCGCCGGCGGCGACCGCAGTGATGCGGTGCTCGGCCTCGGTCCAGGGCACATGCGCGAGCAGCCAGCTGCCGGGCGGGGTTTCGGCGAAGTCCGCATCGGCGGCGGCGGGTACCGAGGCGAGGCTGATCAGCCGATCCTCGACAGCATAGGGCCGGCCGTCGGCGAGATGGACGCAGCGCAGCGCCAGCAGCTTGCCGCGCGGCGCCGGGCGCAGCACCGCGCCGCGTGCACTGCCGAGATCGAGCGTCTCGCGCGCGATCAGCCGCAGCGCATAGGCATGGCCGCGCTTCTCGATCTCCTCGCGGATATCGGGGATCTGCAGCGCCGCCATGTGGATGCGCGGCTGGGTGACGAACGAGCCGCGGCGGCGCTGGCGGGCGATCAGCCCGGCGCTCGCCAGCGCCGAGAGCGCCTTGTTCACGGTCATCCGCGAGCAGCCATATCGGGCCATCAGTTCATGCTCGGCCGGAATGCGATCGCCGGGATGCAGCTCGCCTGCCATGATCCGGCCTTCGATCGCGCTGCGGATGATCTGGTAGAGCGGGCGCGCCGCGCTCATCGCGCCGCGATTCCGAGCGCGGCGAGCGTCGTCGCATAGCGCCGCACCACCGCGTCGCGCGCGACATGCCGCCCGCCCCGCACCCATTGCTTGCCGCCGCGCCAGACACCGTCGATCATGCCGCCGCCATTGGCGAAGACGAAGGCATCGAGCAATGCGTCGCCCGCGCGCCCGGCCAGCGTCGGATGCGCGCGATCGAGCGTGACGAAATCGGCGCGCGCGCCCGGCGCCAGCTCCGCCTCCGCGACGCCCAGCGCCTGCGCGCCGCCGCGCCGCGCCGCATCGAACAGCGTGCGCCCGGTCGACGGGCAATCGGGGCGCGACAGCAGGTTGCGCGCGCGCTGGAGCAGCCGCTGCGAATATTCGAGGCTGCGCAGCTCCTGCGCGCAATCGATTAGTACGTTCGAATCCGAGCCGACTCCGAAGCTGCCGCCGGCTTCGAGCAGCGCGGCGGCGGGGAAGATGCCGTCGCCGAGATTGGCCTCGGTGATCGGGCACAGCCCGACCACCGCGCCGCTGCGCACGATGCCTGCCAGCTCCTCGGGCGTGACATGCGTGGCGTGGACGAGGCACCAGCGCGAGTCGACCGGCGCATGATCGAGCAGCCAGGCGACCGGGCGCTGGCCCGAATGGCGCAGGCAATCCTCGACCTCGTCGGTTTGCTCGGCGATGTGGATATGGATCGGGCGCTCGCCGGCGATCGCCACCGCCGCGGCGAGCCCTTCCGGCGTCACCGCGCGCAGGCTGTGCGGCGCGACGCCGACCCGGGCGTCGGCGAGGCTTGCGACCGCTCCGCGTGACGCCTCGATCAGCCCGGCGTAACCGTCGATGTCATGGACGAAGCGACGCTGCTCGGGCCTGGGCGCAGCGCCACCGAACCCTGAGGTCATATAGAGCACCGGTAAGAGCGTAAGCCCGATCCCGGTCTCGGCCGCCGCGGCGGCGAGGCGCGCGCCCATCTCGGCGGGATTGGCGAAGGGCGTGCCGTCGCGATCGTGGTGGACGTAATGGAACTCGCCGGTGCGCACGAAGCCGGCCTCGAGCATCTCGACAAAGGCGAGCGCCGCGATCGCCTCGAGCGCGTCGGGGCCGATCGCGTTGGCGAAGCGGTACATCAGATCGCGCCACGTCCAGAAGCTGTCCGCGCCCGGCCCGCGCCGTTCGGCCATCCCGGCCATGCCGCGCTGAAAGGCATGGCTGTGGAGATTGGCGACTCCGGGCAGCGCGACACCGGCGCGCGCGTCGCCGGGCTCGGGCGCCGCGTCAACCGCGAGCGTGGCGATCCGGCCGCTCTCGACCGTCATGCGCACCCGCTCGGCCCACCCCTCCGCCAGCAGCGCTGCCTCGAACCACCAGCCTTGCATCGCTCTCTCCGCGCCGTTCGCCGACAAATGTATAGACATTTAAACCGACATCCTAGAGACTCGTTGGAGTCGCTTGAAGGAGAGAGAAGGCGTGCGCGTCGAGCAGCTGTGGAGCAATGCCAGGCTGGCCACGCTGCGCGCCGACCTGCCCGGACTCGGCGTGGTCGAGGACGCGCTGGTGGCGATGCGCGACGGCGAGATCGTCTATGCCGGGCCGCGTGGCGACGCGCCGGCGTTCGACGCCGCGATCGCGCATAATTGCGACGGCCGCTGGATCACGCCCGGACTGATCGACTGCCACACCCATCTCATCCATGCCGGCAACCGCGCACGCGAATTCGAGCTGCGGCTCGAAGGCGCGAGCTACGAGGCGATCGTCCGCGCCGGCGGCGGCATCGTCTCGACGATGCAGGCGACGCGGGCCGCCAGCCGCGAGGCGCTGGTCGCCGAGGCGCTGCCGCGGCTCGACGCGATGCTGGCGGAGGGCGTCACCACGATCGAGATCAAGTCGGGCTATGGCCTGTCGCTGCCCGATGAGCGCAAGATGCTCGAGGCGGCCCGCGCGCTCGGCGAAGCGCGGCCGGTGGGCATCGCCGCGACCTTCCTCGGCGCACACGCGCTGCCCCCCGAATTCGCCGGCGATGCCGATGGCTATGTCGAGACGGTGTGCAGCGAGATGATTCCCGCCATCGCCGGGCTCGCCGACGCGGTCGACGCCTTTTGCGAGGGGATCGGGTTCAGCGCCGATCAGGTCCGCCGCGTGTTCGAGACTGCGCGCGCGCACGACCTGCCGGTCAAGCTGCACGCCGAGCAGCTCTCCAACCTGCACGGTGCCGCGCTCGCTGCCGAATATGGCGCGCTCTCGGCCGACCATCTCGAGCATCTCGATCAGGCGGGCGTCGAAGCGATGGCCCGCGCGGGCACCGCCGCGGTGCTCCTCCCCGGCGCCTTTTACTTCACCCGCGAGACGCGCCTGCCACCGATTGACGCGCTGCGCGCCGCCGGCGTGCCGATCGCCGTGGCGACCGATTGCAATCCGGGGACGTCGCCGCTCACTTCGCCTTTGCTCGCGATGAACATGGCGGCGACCTTGTTCCGCCTCACCGTCGAGGAATGCATCGCCGGGATGACGCGCGAGGCGGCGCGGGCACTCGGCCGGCTCGACACCATCGGCACGCTCGAGGCGGGCAAGCGCTGCGACCTCGCGATCTGGGACATCAGCGAGCCCGCCGCGCTCGTCTATCGCATGGGCTTCAATCCGCTCCATGCGCGTATCTGGGGAGGACAGGCATGATCACGCTCGAACCCGGCGCCGTGCCGCTCGAGCAATGGCGCGCGATCTATCGCGGCGCCGGTGCGCGGTTGAATACGACCTGCCGGGCCGTGGTGCAGTGCGGCGCCGACACGATCGCGCGGATCGCGGCGCGCGATCAAGCGGTCTACGGCGTCAACACGGGCTTCGGGCTGCTCGCCAGCATCCGCATCGCCCCCGCCGATCTCGACACGCTCCAGCGCAACCTCGTCGTCTCGCACGCCGCCGGCGTCGGCGAGGCGATGCCACGCCCGGTGCTGCGGCTGATGCTCGCGCTCAAGCTCGCCAGCCTCGCACGCGGCGCATCGGGGGTGCGCCCCGAGACGCTCGACCTGCTCGAGGCGATGCTCGCGCGCGACCTGCTGCCGGTGGTGCCGGCGCAGGGTTCGGTGGGCGCGTCGGGCGACCTCGCTCCGCTCGCGCACATGGCCGCGGCGATGATCGGGGTGGGCGAGATCGACACCCCGCGCGGACGGTTCCCCGCCGAGCAGGCGTTGCGCGCCGCCGGCCTCGCGCCGGTCCGGCTCGGCCCCAAGGAGGGGCTCGCGCTGCTCAACGGCACCCAATTTTCTTGCGGCTATGCGCTCGCCGGGCTGTTCGAGGCCGAGGCGCTGTTCGCCGCCGCGCTCGCCGCCGGCGCGCTCTCGACCGAGGCGGCCAAGGGTTCGGACACGCCCTTCGACCCGCGCATCCACGAACTGCGCGGGCATCGCGGCCAGATCGAGGTCGCGGCGATGCTGCGCGCGATGATGCATGAATCGCCGCTCCGCGCCTCGCACCGCGAGGACGACAAGCGCGTCCAGGACCCCTATTGCCTGCGCTGCCAGCCGCAGGTGATGGGCGCCGCGCTCGATCTGCTGCGCCAGGCCGGCGCAACGCTCGCCACCGAGGCGAACAGCGTCTCGGACAACCCGCTCGTCTTCGCCGACACCGACGAAGTGCTTTCGGGCGGCAATTTCCACGCCGAACCCGTCGCCTTCGCCGCCGATATGATCGCGATGGCCCTGTGCGAGATCGGCTCGCTCTCCGAGCGCCGGCTGGCGATGTTGGTCGATCCGGCGCTGTCGGGACTTCCCGCCTTTCTCACCCCGCGCCCGGGACTCAATTCGGGCTTCATGATCCCGCAGGTCACCGCCGCCGCGCTCGTCTCCGAGAACAAGCAGCGCGCCTATCCGGCCAGCGTCGATTCGATTCCGACCTCGGCCAACCAGGAGGATCATGTCTCGATGGCGGCGCACGGCGCCCGCCGGCTGATGGCGATGGCCGACAATGCCGGCCATGTCATCGCGATCGAGCTGCTCGCCGCGGCGCAGGGCTATGATCTGCATGCGCCGCTGCGGAGCAGCGATGCGATCCACGCGGTGCACGACGAGGTCCGCGCCGTGGTCGCGCATCTCGAGGACGATCGCTACTTCCACCCCGATATCGCCGCGGCGACACGGATCGTCCGCTCGGGCCGGCTGCACGACATCGCGACGGTGCACGGGATCGCGGTTCCGGCGGTGGCGCATGGCTGATCCCGACTGGCTGATCGTCCGGCGCGGCGAGGCACCGCTGGTGCTCGGCATGCCGCATACCGGCACCGACATCCCGGAAGACCTCGCGCCGCGCTACGTCTCGCTCTGGCGCGCGCGCAAGGATGCCGATTGGTGGATCGACCGGCTCTACGGCTTCGCCGCCGAGCTCGACGCGACGATCGTCCGCACCACGCTCTCGCGCAGCGTGATCGACGTCAATCGCGATCCCGGCGGCGTCTCGCTCTACCCCGGCCAGACCACCACCGAACTCTGCCCCACGAGCACCTTCGACGGCGAGCCGCTCTATCTACCGGGGCAAGAGCCCGACGATGCCGAGATCGGCCGGCGCAGCGCCCGTTGGCTCGCCCCCTATCACGCCGCGCTCGCCGCCGAACTCGCCCGTCTGCGCGACGTGCACGGCTCTGCGGTGCTATACGATTGCCATTCGATCCGCAGCCACATGCCGCGCCTGTTCGACGGCGAGCTGCCCCAGTTCAATATCGGCACCAACAACGGCGCGACCTGCGATGCGGGGCTCGAGCGGGCAGTCGAGCAGGCCTGCGCCGCCACCGGCCGCTCGCTGGTGGTCAATGGCCGCTTCCGCGGCGGCTGGACCACCCGCCATCACGGCCGACCCGAGACCGGCGTGCACGCGATCCAGATGGAGCTCGCCTGCCGCGGCTATATCGACGAGCCCGACACTCCCGACGCGACCAACTGGCCGACGCCGTGGGACCCCGCCCGCGCCGCGCCGCTCGCCGCCGAGCTCCGCGCCATCCTCACCGCCTGCCTCGACTGGACCCAAAATGACCACCCGCCGCGACAATAACCGCACCATCCGCGCGCCCCATGGGACCGAGATCAGCGCGAAGAGCTGGCTCACCGAAGCGCCGCTGCGCATGCTGATGAACAATCTCGATCCCGAGGTCGCCGAGAAGCCCGAGGAGCTGATCGTCTATGGCGGGATCGGCCGCGCCGCGCGCGATTGGGAGAGCTATGACGCGATCGTCGCCAGCCTGCGCCGGCTCGAAGGTGACGAGACCCTGCTCATCCAGTCGGGCAAGCCGGTCGGTATCTTCCGCACCCATGAAGATGCGCCGCGCGTGCTGCTCGCCAACTCCAACCTCGTGCCGCACTGGGCGAACTGGCAGCATTTCAACGAGCTCGATCGCAAGGGCCTGATGATGTACGGCCAGATGACCGCGGGCAGCTGGATCTATATCGGCTCGCAGGGCATCGTGCAGGGCACCTACGAGACCTTCGCCGAGATGGGTCGCCAGCATTATGGCGGCAGCCTCGAGGGCCGCTGGATCCTCACCGCCGGGCTCGGCGGGATGGGCGGCGCCCAGCCGCTGGCGGCGACGATGGCCGGCGCTTCGTGCATCGCCGTCGAATGCCAGCCCTCGCGGATCGAGATGCGGCTGCGCACCGGCTATCTCGACGCCGAGGCGAAGACCATCGAGGACGCGCTCGCGATCGTCGAGCAGGCGCATCGCGAGGGCCGCGCCGTCTCCGTGGGGCTGCTCGGCAATGCCGCGGAGATCTATCCCGAGATGGTCCGCCGCGGCATCCGCCCCGACGCGGTGACCGACCAGACCTCGGCGCACGATCCGCGCAACGGCTATCTGCCGCTCGGCTGGACGCTCGACCAATGGGAGCGCGCCCGCAGCGAGGACCCGGACGTCCTCGACAGGGCCGCCCGCGCCTCGATGGCGATCCACGTCCGCGCGATGCTCGCTTTCCACGCGCAGGGCATTCCCACCGTCGATTACGGCAACAACATCCGCCAGATGGCGTTCGAGGAAGGCGTGACCGACGCGTTCGACTTTCCCGGCTTCGTCCCCGCCTATATCCGCCCGCTCTTCTGCCGCGGCATCGGACCGTTTCGCTGGGCGGCGCTGTCGGGCGATCCCGAGGACATCCGCAAGACCGACGCGAAGGTGAAGGAACTGCTCCCCGACGACGCGCATCTCCACAACTGGCTCGATATGGCCGGCGAGCGGATCCGCTTCCAGGGACTGCCCGCGCGGATCTGCTGGGTAGGGCTCGGCGACCGCCACCGGCTCGGCCTCGCCTTCAACGCGATGGTCGCCAGCGGCGAGCTCAAGGCGCCGATCGTGATCGGCCGCGATCACCTCGATTCGGGCTCGGTCGCCTCACCCAATCGCGAGACCGAGAAGATGCGTGACGGCAGCGACGCGGTCTCCGACTGGCCGCTATTGAACGCGCTGCTCAACACCGCCAGCGGCGCGACCTGGGTGTCGCTCCACCATGGCGGCGGCGTCGGCATGGGCTTCTCGCAGCATTCGGGGATGGTGATCGTCTGCGACGGCACCGCCGAAGCCGCCCGGCGAATCGAGCGGGTGCTGTGGAACGACCCCGCCACCGGGGTGATGCGCCACGCCGATGCCGGCTACGACATCGCGATCGACTGCGCGCGCCAACATGCGCTCGACCTGCCCGGCATCCTCGGCTGAGATCGGGCAAGAAAAAAGCCCCGGCCGATGGCTGGGGCTGTTCGGAAGCTAGCGGTTTCGCAAGCCCGCGCCGGTCTGGCGCGAGAGGGGGAATGGTGGAGCCGAGGGGGATCGAACCCCTGACCTCTGCAATGCCATTGCAGCGCTCTCCCAGCTGAGCTACGGCCCCATTTCCCCGGGAGGAGGGCCCATTAGAAGGGCCCCGCGGGTTTGGCAAGGACGCTTTTTGCGATAGCGCCCCTGCCCCCGATTTTTTCTTACTGTTCGTCCTCGTCGCCGCCGGTCTCGACACCGAGATCGTCGTCGCCGCCCAGATCGACATCGTCATCGGGCGAGGGCTCTTCGTCCTCGGCGATGTCCAGATCTTCATCGCCCAGATCGGAGTCGGCCGCCTCCGGCTTGTCGGCATTGGTCTTGACCGCCTCGAAGGGCAGCGGCTGCTTGGACTTGAGGATCGGCTCCGGCTCCCAGCTGAACGAGCAGTTGATGCACGTGACCGGCTCGTCCTTGGTCAGATCGTAAAAGCGGGTCCCGCACTTCGGGCACGCGCGCTTGGTGCCCCATTCCGGCTTCACCATGTGTTGCCTCTTGCCTTTCAAAATATCTCGGATTTCGGGTGTGTCCCGGAAAGTGGGGCGCGCCTTGCCATGACGCAAGGCGGCTGTCAAAGCCGCGCGCGATGTCACACGCCGAGCCCCGCCCCCTCACCGTCTCCGCGCGCGGTCCGCTGCGCGGCACCGTCACCGTTCCCGGCGACAAGTCGATCAGCCATCGCGCGCTGATGTTCTCGGCGCTGGCGGTCGGCGAAAGCCGGATCGAGGGGCTGCTCGAAGGCGAGGACGTGCTCGCCACCGCCGCGGCGATGCGCGCGATGGGCGCGCAGATCCTGCGCGACGACGACGGCGTCTGGCGCGTCCACGGCGTCGGCGTCGGCGGGCTGCTCCAGCCGCAGGCGGCGCTCGACATGGGCAATTCGGGCACCTCGACCCGGCTGCTGATGGGCCTCGTCGCGAGTCACCCGATCACCGCCACCTTCACCGGCGACGCCTCGCTCTCGGGCCGGCCGATGGGCCGGGTGATCGAGCCGCTGGCGCGGATGGGCGCCGAGATCACCGCCTCGCCCGGCGGCCGGCTGCCGCTGATGGTCCGCGGGATCAACCCCGCAGTGCCGATCGCATACACGCTTCCGGTCGCCTCGGCGCAGGTCAAGTCGGCAGTGCTGCTCGCCGGGCTCAACACCCCCGGGATCACCCGGGTGATCGAGCCGGTGCCGACGCGCGACCATAGCGAGCGCATGCTGCGCGGCTTCGGCGCCGAATTGACCGTCGAGGACGGCCCCGAGGGCAAGATCATCTCGATCACCGGCGAGGCCGAGCTCAGCCCGCAGCACATCCGCGTCCCGGGCGACCCCTCCTCGGCCGGCTTCTGGATGGTCGCGGCGTCGATCGTCCCCGGTTCCGAGATCGTCATCCGCAACGTCTGCATGAACCCGACGCGCACCGGGCTGATCACCGCGCTCAAGCTGATGGGCGCCGACATCGCCGAGATCGACGCGCGCGAGGTCGGCGGCGAGGCAGTGGCCGATCTGCGCGTGCGCCACGCGCCGCTCAAGGCGATCGCGGTGCCGCCCGCGCTCGCGCCGAGCATGATCGACGAATATCCGATCCTCTTCGTCGCCGCGGCCTTTGCCGAGGGCCGCACCGTGGCGCGCGGCGCGCACGAGCTGCGCGTCAAGGAATCGGACCGGATCGCGACGATGCGCACCGCGCTCGAGGCGATCGGGGTGCGCACCGAGGAGCATGAGGACGGGCTGACGATCGAAGGCTCGGGCGGCGATCCGCTGCCGGGCGGCGGGCATGTCGCCTCGAAGCTCGATCACCGCATCGCGATGAGCATGACCGTCGCCGGGCTCGGCGCGCGCGATCCGGTGACGATCGACGACGTCGCGCCGGTGGCGACCAGCTATCCCGATTTCTTCCAGACGCTTGACGCGCTCGGCCAGTAAGAGAGTTTGCGTTCGATGATCATCGCCGTCGATGGACCCGCCGCATCGGGCAAGGGCACGATCGCCCGCGCGCTGGCGCGGCATTATGCGCTGCCGCATCTCGACACCGGGCTGCTCTATCGCGCGGTCGCGGCCAGCGTGCTGCGCGCGCAGGGGGATCCCGCATCCGAGGCGGACGCCGTCGCCGCCTGCGAGTTCGACGACGCGCTGCTGAACGATCCGTGGCTGCGCACCGACGAGGTCGGCAAGCTCGCCTCGGTGGTGTCCGCCCATCCGCTGGTGCGCGCCGCGCTGCTCGAGCGGCAGCGCAGCTTCGCCCGCCAGCCCGGCGGCGCGGTGCTCGACGGACGCGACATCGGCACGGTGATCGCCCCCGACGCCGATGTGAAGCTGTTCGTCAAGGCGACCCCGACGATCCGCGCGCAGCGCCGCCATCTCGAGCTGCGCAAGAACGGCGCGACGATCAGCCTCGACAAGGTTCTCGCCGATATCCGCGCCCGCGACGAGCGCGACGCGCACCGTTCCGAGGCGCCGATGCGGCAGGCGGCCGACGCCGTGGTGCTCGATACCAGCTTCCTGTCGATCGACGCCGCGATCCAGCGCGCGATCGCGCTGGTCGAGGAGCGGTCGAAGGCGGCGGGCTGAGCTCAGCCGACCGGCAGGGTCACCTCGCCGCCGGCACCCGGCTCGGTGAAGCCGCGCAGAATGGTGAGCATGCCCTCGGTGCCGAACAGCTGGTAGAGGGTGAACAGCCCGCGCGCGAGATCGCCGTCGAACTGGAACGCGAAGCGGTCCATCGCGCAGTTGCTCATCTCGAGCGGCCCGCCGGCATAGACGAAGGTGACCTCGCGGAAGGTGCAGTCGGTATAGCTGTTGCCGTCGAGCGTGACGGTGGTCGATTCGAAGGTCTGGTTGACATGGTCCATGGCGCGTTCTTCTCCTGGGTCGCGCGCCCCTGACATGACCGGCAGTTCGCGGCAATGGCCGGCGCGCCGACCTTGCCTCCGCGCGCCAGTTCGGCTAAGGGGCGCGCGTCCTGCGGGCAGAGGCTCGCGGAGGTATGGCGCGGTGGAGCAGTCCCGCGCGCCCTTTTCGCACTAGTCCGCGTCTGGTCCTCCGCACTGTTTCCGTCCGCGCGGATGCCGCGACCGGCGTTCGGCCGCCGCGGCAATTTCGGCCTTTCAAGACCGCCGGATTCAACCGGCCGGCCGGAAAAAACGTTAGACAGGAACTGATCCTCTATGGCCACTTCGGCAAACCCCAGCCGCGACGATTTCGCGGCGCTCCTCGAACAGACTCTCGGTCAGGCGGACGGCTTCGAAGGCCGCGTCGTGATCGGCACCGTGACCGGCATCGAGAACGACCTCGCGGTCATCGACGTCGGCCTCAAGTCCGAAGGCCGCGTGCCGCTGCGTGAATTCGCCGCGCCGGGCCAGAAGGCCGAGCTCAAGGTCGGCGACGAAGTCGAAGTCTATGTCGACCGCGTCGAGAACGCGAACGGCGAAGCGATGCTCAGCCGCGACCGCGCCCGCCGCGAAGCCGCGTGGGACAAGCTCGAGGCCGAGTTCGCCAAGACCGCGCGCGTCGAGGGCGTCATCTTCGGCCGCGTCAAGGGCGGCTTCACCGTCGACCTTTCGGGCGCGGTGGCCTTCCTCCCCGGCTCGCAGGTCGATATCCGCCCGGTGCGCGACGTCACGCCGCTGATGGACATCCCCCAGCCCTTCCAGATCCTCAAGATGGACCGCAAGCGCGGCAACATCGTCGTGTCGCGTCGCGCCGTTCTCGAAGAGACCCGCGCCGAGCAGCGTTCGGGCCTGATCCAGTCGCTGGCCGAGGGCCAGGTGATCGACGGCGTCGTCAAGAACATCACCGATTACGGTGCGTTTGTGGATCTCGGCGGCATCGACGGCCTGCTCCACGTCACCGACCTCAGCTACAAGCGCGTCAACCATCCGAGCGAAGTGCTCAACATCGGTGACACGGTGAAGGTGCAGATCATCCGCATCAACCGCGACACGCAGCGCATCAGCCTCGGCATGAAGCAGCTCGAGAGCGATCCGTGGGATGGCGCCGCCGCCAAGTATCCGGTCGGCGCGAAGCTCACCGGCCGCGTGACCAACATCACCGAATACGGTGCGTTCGTCGAGCTCGAGCCGGGCATCGAAGGCCTCGTCCACGTCTCGGAGATGAGCTGGACCAAGAAGAACGTCCACCCGGGCAAGATCGTCTCGACCTCGCAGGAAGTCGATGTCGTCGTCCTCGAGGTCGACGCCGAGAAGCGCCGCATCTCGCTCGGCCTCAAGCAGGCCCAGGCCAATCCGTGGGAGGCCTTCGCGGCTGCCCATCCGGTCGGCACCGAAGTCGAGGGCGAAGTCAAGAACGCCACCGAGTTCGGCCTGTTCATCGGCCTCGACAACGACGTCGACGGCATGGTCCACATGTCGGACATCGCCTGGGGCATCTCGGGCGAGGACGCGCTCAACCTGCATCGCAAGGGCGAGACCGTTAAGGCGATCGTGCTCGCGATCGAGCCCGACAAGGAGCGCATCAGCCTCGGCATGAAGCAGCTCGAGCGCGGCGGTCCGTCGGCAGCGGTTGCGGCCGGCGCGGGCGACAAGCTCAACAAGAACCAGGTCGTCACCGTCTCGGTTCTCGAAGTTCGCGACGCGGGCCTCGAGGTGCAGGTTGGCGAGGACGGCGCGACCGGCTTCATCAAGCGCACCGATCTCGGCCGCGACCGCGACGAGCAGCGTCCGGAGCGTTTCCAGGTCGGCCAGAAGTTCGACGCGATGGTCACCGGCTTCGATCGCTCGAAGAAGCCGACCTTCTCGGTCAAGGCGATGCAGATCGCCGAAGAGAAGCAGGCGGTGGCCCAGTATGGCTCGTCCGATTCGGGCGCGTCGCTCGGCGACATCCTCGGCGAGGCCCTCAAGGCTCGCAACGAGAAGAACTGATCCAGGGGCACGGGAAGCGGTTCCGGCCGCTTCCCGTCGCTTTTGACTCAAATTAATCCCGTAACCTGTTAATCTTCGGGTTGATGCAGGTTGGGAAACGGCGCTAAAGCGTTCCCGAGTTGGGGATTTTTGCGCCGGACGAATTACGGTCCAGGTGCGCCAAGGGAGGGTGCGGATGATCCGTTCGGAACTCGTGCAACGGCTGGTCGATGAGAATCCCGGTCTGTCCGCACGCGAGGTCGAGAAGATCGTCTCGGTCTTCTTCGACGAGATCGTCGCCCGCCTCACCGAGGACGGCCGCGTCGAGCTGCGCGGCTTCGGCGCCTTCTCCACCCGCGCCCGCGACGGGCGCACCGGCCGCAACCCGCGTACCGGCGAGACCGTCGACGTCGCGGCCAAGCGCGTCCCCTATTTCAAGCCCGGCAAGGAAATGCGCGTCCGTCTCAACGTTTGAGCGATCCGAGGGCTCTTGCCAGCACGCGAATGAGGCCGGGACCGCTTGACGGTTCCGGCCTCATGCGCTTGGCAGGCGGCGACGTGCGGACGTGGCGGAACCGGTAGACGCCGGAGACTTAAAATCTTCTGCCCCTCGGGGCGTGCGGGTTCGAGTCCCGCCGTCCGCACCAAAATCGACCCAAGGGCTTGATTTCCCGAGAAAACGGCTGATTTCTGCGGCTTGCACTCCCGCCAACGTACAAGGCGGAGGTACAAACGCGGCCATGGGAATAATCGTGAAGCACATCCAATCGCATCCCAAAACAGGGCGGCTGAGCTTCCGCCGAGCGTATCCGCCGGAACTGCAATCCTTCATTCCCGGACAGCCGACGCAACTCCGCCGCTCGCTCCAAGCCACGCACATCGGAGCCCCCGGCGCCTTGACCATCTACGAGGCGGCCCTAGCGGAATACGAGGAAACGACGTCAAGGGCCCGCCGGCTGGCAACCGGCGATTTCGATGTACTCGACCCGCCGATGATCGCTCGCCTCGGTAAGATCTTCGAGATCGAATGGCTTGAAGCCGTCTCCAATGTCCTCCAGCGCTCGGTCCCCAGTCACAACCCCTCCCAAAGAAAAAGGGGCCCGAACTCAGCCGGACCCCCTTCTGGCTTCGCGCCGGGATCGTCTCGGGTCAGCCGATCCAAGTCAATAGCTTCTCAAGGTCTTCCCTCGTCAACACCACGCGCTGGAGGGTCTGAGTGTCGCGGTCGACTTGATCGACGACGACGACGCCGCAGCCCATATTGTCAGCGAACGTGTTCCCGTCGCCGAGGTCCAGCTCCATCGGGTTTTCGTCGGATGTGACGGGCCCGGGGCGGCCCACCATTGCCCGACAGGCTGCTCCATAGCGCTTCGCGGCCACCGCAAGCGGGCTCTGTGCCACTAGCGCTCCAGCATAGACCGTCATTACTTGTCCCCTTCCCGTGTACACGCCCTCATCGGCATGCGGCTTGATCGCACACCCGAATCGAGGGTACAAGAGGGAGGTCAAAGCAAAGTTGGCTCCGGGAGAAAACTCACGGATTTCTGCCGTTTCTCAAGTGCCGGTGGCAGACTCCCGCCGTCCGCACCAGCCTATGGGCTGTCGGGATCGTCATTGCCTTCGGTCGCGATGATGATGCCGCCGGCAACGATCGCAACGAGGCCGATGATCGCGATGATCGGAGCGCCGCCGAGCTCGGATGCGTTCTCGGCCTCGGTCGAGGAACGCAACGAGAGTTGGGAAGCAGCGCCTTGCGCGGCGAGCGCCGGCGTCGCGGCCAGCGAGAGCGCGGCCAATGCGGTCGCGGCTTGTCCCAGAATACGCGCCATCGAATTACTCCTCGACTGGGGGATTGGGGCAACCCCACAACCTTCGACTCGGACGCAGGTTCCCAAAATTGCGCTGCGATGCGGCGCGCAGCGGCCAAGGAGGTTCGGAGAGGGGTTGGCAGCATGCGGCCCGGGCCATAGACCCACGGCTGTCCGCCATCGCTGGAAGCCCGCATGAACCGCTCGATCCTGCCTGTGCTGCTCGCCTTGGGGCTGGCGACGGGCGGGTGCGGCAACGGGCAGCGCAAGGACGATGCTCCGGTCGTGGTCAGCGCGATCGGCGGCGAGGCGCGTGCCGCCGATCCGAGCGCCGGCCCGCTCGACCCCGCCGAACGCGTGCTGATGGGGGCGACCGCGCAGGGACTGGTGCGTTTCGACGCCACCGGCCAGATCGAACCCGGCCTCGCCGAGCGCTGGATCGTCATCGATGACGGGCGCAGCTACATCTTCCGCCTGCGCGAGGCCTATTGGCCCGACGGCACCCCGGTGACCGCGGCGCAAGTGGTGCGGGTGCTGCGCCGCGCCGCCGCCCCCGCCAGCCGCAACGCGCTGGCCCCCTTCCTCGCGGTGATCGACGAGATCGTCGAGATGACTCCGACGGTGATCGAGGTGCGGCTCAAGCGCCCGCGCCCGGATCTGCTCAAGCTCTTCGCCCAGCCCGAGCTCGCGGTGTTCCGCACCGGCACGCTCGACGGCAGCGGCCCCTTCCTCGCCCGGGCGATGGCCGGCGGACCGTTGCTCATCCCCGCCCGCGATCCGCAGCGGCAGGACAATGCGACGCCCGAGCCCGAGGAGACGGTGCGGCTCCACGGCGAGCGCGCCGCGCTGGCGATCGCGCGCTTCAAGGCCGGCGAATCGGACCTCGTCCTCGGCGGGACCTTTGCCGACTGGCCGATCGTCGACCCGGCGAAGCTGGCCCCGGCCAATGTCCGGCTCGACCAGCCCAACGGGCTGTTCGGGCTGGCGGTGATGCTGCGCGAGGGGTTCCTCGCCGATCCCGCCAACCGCGCCGCGATCGCGATGGCGATCGACCGCGCCGCGCTCACCCGCGAAGTCCAGCCCCACTGGGCGCCGGTGGAGACGATCCTCCCCGGCAAGCTCGATTCGGCCGCCCTGCCCGCCCAACCCGGCTGGGCGACGCTGCCGATCGCGGCGCGGCGCGATGCGGCGCGCGCGCAGGTCGCGGCGTGGCGGCGCCAGCATCCCGAGCCGCTCGTCGTCCGCATCGCGCTGCCCGCGGGCCCCGGCGCCACTTTGGTCTGGGCGCATCTCGCCGAGGCGCTGGTTGCGATCGGCATCGAGCCGCGCCGCGTCGGGCCCGGCGCGACCGCCGAGCTGAAGCTGATCGATGCCGTCGCGCCCTATGACAGCGGCCGCTGGTTCGTGCAGACCGCCTGCGTCGCCTGCCCCGACACGCTAGAGGCGCTGATCCTCGCCGGGCGCGAGGCGCCCGACCTGGCGGCGCGGGCGCAGCGAATTGCCGAGGCCGATGCCGCGCTCACCGGGGATTCCTCTTATATTCCAATCGCTCAGCCCCTACGTTGGTCTCTGGTCGCATTGCGGCTGGATGGATGGCAGCGGAACGCGCGTGCGTGGCACCCGTTGAACCATCTGCGAAACGAGACGGAGTGACGTGTGGCGAGACCCGAACAGATGGCGATGGGATGGACCGCGGCGGCGAAGAACCTGCCGCTCGGCAAGGATCCGGCATCGGTGCGGCGGCGCATCGAGGCGATGGAGCATCTGCTCGAGCGCAGCCTGACGCTGCCGGGCACGCGCTTCCCGATCGGACTCGACGTGGTGCTCGACTTTGTCCCCGGCATCGGCACCACCGTCGCCGCGGCGATGGGTGCTTGGATGGCATGGGAGGCACGCAACCTCGGCATGTCGAAGACGCAGGTCGCGCGGATGGCGGGCAATGTCGGGTTCGACTGGGTGCTGGGGCTGATCCCGTGGATCGGCGCGATCCCCGACCTGTTCTTCCGATCGAACTCGCGCAACCTCAAGCTGATCAAGAAGCATCTCGACAAACATCACCCGTCGACCGCGACGTTGGATCAGCCGGCGAGTCGGAAATAGGATTTCGCGGGTCAAGAGTCGCAAGAGTCGCAGTAGAACGACTCTTGCGTTGCGCGCGGTTGAAACAAAATTGCGCAAACCTGTAGGCGAATTCGACGGTTCAAAGAGCCTGCGCGCATGGCGGCGCGCCGCGCCAGCCCAACAGACCAAATCCTACATTGCAAGCCCGGTTCAGGCGGCGGCGAAATCGAGCCCGATATCGGCCGCCGGAGCCGACTGGGTCAGCCGGCCGACGCTGACATAGGTCACCCCGCTCGCGGCGATCGCGCGGATCGTATCGAGGCGGACGCCGCCCGAGGCCTCGGTCGGCACCCTGCCCGCGACGAGCGCCACCGCCGCGCCCAGCGTCGGCGGGTCCATATTGTCGAGCAGCAGATGCGTCGCGCCGGCATCGAGCGCGGGGGCGATCTGATCGAGCCGGTCGACCTCGACGATGACGCGCGCGATCCCCGCCGCGACGGCGCGGCGCACCGCCTCGCCGATCGAGCCGGCAACGCCGACATGATTGTCCTTGATCATCGCCGCGTCCCACAGCCCCATGCGATGATTCTGCGCGCCGCCCATGCGGGTGGCGTATTTCTCGAGCACGCGCAGGCCGGGGATGGTCTTGCGGGTATCGAGCAAGGTGGCGCCGGTGCCCGCGATCGCATCGACATAGGCGCGGGTCAGAGTGGCGATGCCCGAGAGATGCTGGACGGTGTTGAGCGCCGAACGCTCGGCGGTGAGCATCGCGCGGGCGCGCCCGCGCAGCCGCAGCAGATCGGTGCCCGGTGCGACGCGCTGGCCGTCCTCGACCAGCCGCTCGATCGCCACCTCGGGATCGAGCGCGCGGAAGAACGCCTCGGCGATCGGGAGGCCGGCGACGGTGATCGCGTCGCGGCTGTCCATCACGCCGTCGAAGATCGCGTCCTCGGGGATCACCGCGGCGGAGGTGATGTCGCCGGCGGTGCCGAGATCCTCGGCGAGCGTGGCGCGGACAAAGGCGGCGAGGTCGAAATGGTCGAGGGTGAAGGGCATGAATGGGCTGTAGCTTCGCCGCCATTCCGGCGAAAGCCCGGGGATTCGCTTCCCTTCCATCACCGCCGCGAAAGCGGGGGCCCATCGCCGATGCTCGCCGCGAGCGCAACGGTCGTGCCTGCGGGTATCGTGGACGATGGGCCCCCGCTTTCGCGGGGGTGACGATGGGTGTCCATGCCCTCTTCCCTTGCGGGAAGGAGTTGAACGCCGACCGTTCCCCACTTGTTCGATCGGCGCTACACCGCGGGCGTGACCGGCACCGTCCGCAAAATCCTCCATATCGACATGGACGCCTTCTACGCGTCGGTCGAGCAGCGCGACGCGCCCGAATTGCGCGGGCGGCCGGTGGCGGTGGGCTATGCCGCGGCGCGCGGGGTGGTGGCGGCGGCGAGCTATGAGGCGCGGACCTTCGGGGTGCGATCGGCGCTGCCTTCGGTGACCGCGCTGCGGCGCTGCCCCGAGCTGGTCTTCGTGGCGCCGCGCTTCGACGTCTACAAGGCCGTGTCGCAGCAGATCCACGCGATCTTCGCCGACTATACCGAGCTGATCCAGCCGCTGTCGCTCGACGAGGCCTATCTCGACGTCACCGCCAATCGCCGCGGGATCGCGACCGCCTGGGCGACCGCGAAGGAAATCCGCGCACGCATCCTCGCGGAGACCGGGCTGACCGCCTCGGCGGGCGTTTCGTACAACAAGTTCCTCGCCAAGCTCGCCTCGGACCAGCGCAAGCCCAATGGGCAGTTCGCGGTGACGCCCGAAATGGGCGCGGCCTGGGTGGAGACGCTGCCGGTCAAGCGCTTCCACGGCGTCGGGCCGGTGACCGCGGCCAAGATGAAACGGCTCGGGATCGAGACCGGGGCGGACCTGCGCGCCAAATCGCTCGATTTCCTGCGGATGCATTTCGGCAGCTCGGCCGAATGGTATCACGCGATCGCGCGCGGCGAGGACGACCGGCCGGTCAATCCGTCGCGCGAACGCAAGTCCTCCGGCTCCGAGACGACCTTCGACCGCGACCTGACCGAGCCTGTCGAGATCGAGGCGGGCGTGCTGCGCATGGCCGACGAGGTCTGGGACTGGTGCGACAAGGCGCAGGCATTCGGGCGCACGGTGACGGTGAAGGTCAAGTTCGCCGATTTCCGGCAGATCACCCGGAGCAAGAGCTTCGCAGGCGTGGTGCGGACGCAGGATTTGCTGCGGACCGCGAGCCGCGAGCTGATCGGGCTGGTGCTGCCGCCCGAAAAGGGCATCCGACTGGTGGGGGTTACGGTTTCGAACTTCGCGGACGCGGGCGAAGCGGGCGAGGCGCTGCCGTTGTTCGGAACTGGCGAAACAGCCTAGATCGTCCCCGCGCTGACGATGGGGAGGGTAATGCGGTATTCGGGATTTACAGCCTTGCGCGCTGCCGGTGGCGCGGGGGCGGCTTTGTTGATCGTGAGTCTGATCGCAGGCTGCGATCGGCAGGACGATCCCGCCGGCGAGGACGAACCGCAGATTGCACTGAACTGCCCGACGCTACCGAAGGCGGAAGCGGACGCGCTGCGTTCGGTGAAGATTCTCGATTTCGACGGCACCCGCCTGTTCATACCAAATGGATGGATCAAAGGATATTTCGACGACGGGCGCAGCAAAGCCGAGGCCGGCTTTCGCGCGATCGTCTCCAGCGCGATCGCGCCGGCTATCAACAGCAACGAATGCCCCGGGCTGGTCCACCATTTCGCGGTCGGCGCGCGCGCGACCCGACACGGGTCGATGTCGCTCAGCCACAAAGGCCCGGTTCCGCTCACACCAGAAGAACGAAAGGCGGCCGCAGGATCGATCGTGCAGATAGCCGTGCTCTCGCGGGGTTCGTGGAATTCGGGTCCGATCCCGGAGGAATATCGTGTCGCAAAGCCCGCGGACGGAACCGTGTGGGCTGGGGGTCGCGGCCCTTCAAGCTACATTCTCAATGACGTTGCGCTGAACCGCGGCGACAGATGCACGATAACATATGATGATATCGATGACGCGTGGTATCTCTCCCGATGGGTCCACCCGACGCTCGGCTTCAAACTGACCATCCAGAGCGAGGCCCCCGAGCCGGACCCCAACTGGGGAAAGCACTGCGCGCGGATCGAGCCGTTGCTGAAATGGCTGACCACTTCGCCGCAACAGCGCAGCACTTCCTTCCACTTCACCACATGAGAGGCACGACCTTGACCCACGTCATGCGGCGAAGACATATCAGGCACTACACGGCCCGAACCGGGCCGCCCGGGAAGGAAGCAATGACAAGATGCCAGTCAATCGCAGGGATGTCGTGAAGGGTGTCACACTGGGCGCCGCGGCGATGACGGGGGCGGCGCCGGCTTCGGCTGCCGCGGCGACCGCGGGCAAGATCGTCCATCACGTGTTCTTCTGGCTGAAGAATCCCGGATCGGCCGCCGATCGCGACGCGCTGATCGCCGGGGTGCGCGGGCTGGGCAAGATCGCGGTGGTGCGCGGCATCGAAGTCGGCGTGCCGGCGTCGACCGAGGCGCGCGACGTGGTCGATGCCAGCTTCCACGTCTCCGAGATGCTGGTGTTCGATAATGTCGCCGACCAGAAGACCTATCAGGACCATCCGCTGCACAAGGAGTTCATCGCCCAGTGCGGGCACCTTTGGACGAAGGTGGTCGTGTACGACATGGTGACGGTCTGAAGTTCCCCCCTCGCGTAGCGGGGGAGGTGGCGCCGAAGGCGACGGAGGAGGTGTAGCCGCGAGCAAGTCGATCGCGGAGAGGCCCCCTCCACCACTTCGTGGTCCCCCTCCCCCGCTTCGCGAGGGAGGAATTAGAGATCAGTCGCCCTTTTTCGGGTCGCCACCGACCGCGGGGACCGGGCCGAGATCGCCCTGCCCGACGCTGGCGCTCGCCATCTCGAGCATGCGATCGAGGCTCTTCTTCGCCTTGAGGCGCATGCCCTCCTCGATCTCGATGCGCGGCGCGAGATCGCGGAGCGCGAGGTAGAGCTTCTCCATGTTGTTGAGCGCCATGTACGGGCAGATATTGCAGTTGCAGTTGCCGTCGGCGCCCGGCGCGCCGATGAAATTCTTCTCGGGCAGCGCCTTTTCCATCTGGTGGATGATGTGCGGCTCGGTGGCGACGATCAGCGTGTCGCCCGGGAAGCTCTTGGCGAAATCGAGGATGCCGCGGGTCGAGCCGACATAATCGGCATGATCGAGGATGTGCGGCGGGCATTCGGGGTGCGCGGCGATCGGCGCGTTCGGATATTGCGCCTCGAGCTTGAGCAACTCGGTCTCCGAGAATGCCTCATGGACGATGCACACTCCCGGCCAGAGCAGCATCTCGCGGCCGAGCGTGCGGGTGAGATAGCCGCCGAGATTGCGATCGGGGCCGAAGATGATCTTCTGCTCGGGCGGGATCTGGCTGAGGATCTTCTCGGCCGAGGAGCTGGTGACGATGATGTCGCTCAGCGCTTTCACTTCGACCGAGCAATTGATGTAGGTCAGCGCGATGTGATCGGGGTGCTGCGCGCGGAAGGCGGCGAACTGCTCGGGCGGGCAGCTGTCTTCGAGCGAGCAGCCCGCGTTCATGTCGGGGAGGACGACGATCTTGTCGGGCGAGAGGATCTTGGCGGTCTCGGCCATGAAGCGGACGCCGCAAAAGGCGATGACATCGGCATCGGTCTCGGCCGCCTTGCGCGAGAGATCGAGGCTGTCGCCGACGAAATCGGCGAGATCCTGCAGCTCGGGCTTCTGATAATAATGCGCAAGGATGACGGCGTTGCGCTCCTTGCGCAGACGATCGATCTCGGCGCGAAGGTCGAGGCCCGACAGGCTTCCGCCCATTCCATTGCGTGCGTCCATGCGAGGCAGATGGCCCGTGGGGAAGCGCGGATCAAGTATGATTAGTAGCGGTTCGCGACGACGTCCTCGGGGCCGCGCGAGCGGTCCCAATCCTCGCTCGGCCGCTCGTCGGGGAAATAGACCGCGACCTTCGCGTCGATCCCCGCGGCCTTGAGCGGCATCGCGAAGCTGCGCTCGATCGCGCGGCGGGTGGCGTCTCTCGCCAGCTTGACCGGGGTGGGGTCGCGCGCCTGGCGGATCAGCTCCTGCTGGCCGGCCTTGCGATTGGCGGCGTCGAGCTGGGCCTCGACATCGGTGAAGCGCATCAGCAGCCCGCCCTGCGAATATTCGCGGATGCCGTCGAGATCGACATCGGGGCCGATCACCTCGAGCGGCGGCAGCAGGATGGTGAGGCGGTTGTTCGCCGCGTCCCACGACAGGCTCTTCTGCTGGAGCTTCGCCAGATCGACTTCGTAGCGGACCATCCCGGGCATGATCAGCGTCTTCTCGGCGCCGAGCCCGAGCCGGCTCTGGCGCGAGGTGACCACCGCGACATAGCGCGCCGCGAAGGTGGAGAGGCGGTTCTGCTCGCGCAGCCCCTGCAGGCTCGCCTGCGCGACGGTGACCGGATCGGGGCCGCGGAAGTGATCCTTGACGGTGGCGCCGAGGAACCAGAAGCCCGCGCCGAGCGTGGCGACCAGCGCGAGCAGCAGCAGCGCGAACCGGGCGATTCCCCAGCGCCTCATGCGGCGAGCTTCCACATATAGCCATCGCCCTGGACGAGCCCGCGCGCGCGCAAATCGAGCAGGTGGGCGAGCACCGAGCGGCCGGCGGCGCCGGTGAGCCGCGGATCGAGGCCGACATACATGCGCGCCACCATCGCGGGGATCGCGCCGACATCCTCGCGGAGCAGGCGGAGGATCTGGCCCTCGCGCTGCTTGCGATGCCCGATCAGCCCGCGGACGAAGCGCTGCGGCTTCTCGATCGGATCGCCATGCGCGGGATAATAGATGCGGTCCGCGCGGGCCATCAGCTTGTCGAGGCTGGCCATATAGGCGGCCATGTCGCCATCGGGCGGCGCGACCACGGTGGTCGACCAGCCCATGACATGATCGCCGGTGAACAGCGCCCCAGCCTCCGGCAATTCGAAGGCGAGATGGTTCGAGGTATGGCCGGGCGTGGCGATCGCGGTGAGCGTCCAGTCGGGGCCGGACACGCTCTCGCCGTCCGCCAGCACGCGATCGGGGGCGTAGCCGGTGTCGAACGCCGCGTCGGCGCGCGGTCCGGCGTCTTCGAGGGTGAGCGGGGCGCAGCCGATGATCGGCGCGCCGGTGGCGGCCTTGAGCGGCGCCGCGGCGGGGCTGTGATCGCGGTGCGTATGCGTGCACAGGATCGCCGCCACCGGGCGGCCGGCGATCGCGGCGAGCAGCGCGTCGAGATGCGCGGGCTCGTCGGGCCCGGGATCGATCACCGCGAGCGTGGTGGTGCCGATCAGATAGGTCTGGGTGCCGGTATAGGTGAAGGGCGACGGGTTGGGCGCGAGGACGCGCGTGACCAGCGGCTCGACCGCGAGCGCGACGCCAGTGGGAGCCTCGATCATCGCTGCGATGTGGCGGGTAGGAGCCGCAATGACAAGACCGCCGCCCCTCCCGGCCGAGCCCGGAGCCCTGGGCGGCCAACGCTCCGGCCTTCGCCCGAGCGCGGAATGCCCGCTACCTCCGCAAATGAAACGGGGCCGGCTGCGAAGGAGTTCAGCCGGCCCCGTGTGAAGGGTGTTCGCGGAACGAGGGTGCCGCGAACACCCCTCCCCTCTCGTCAATCGTCGTCGCGCTGCTTCTCGAGCTCGGCCATCGCCTCGTCGATGCCCTTGAGCGCCTTGGCGCGCTCGTCGGCGGTCATGTTGGTCTCGTTCTCGAGCGAGCGGCGCGCCATGCGCAGCCCCATGCGGGCGCTGTCGAGGCCGAAGCGCTTGCTGCGCATCGCGATGCGCTCGGCATCGGCCGCGGCCATCTCGATGCGATCGGTGCAGATGATCATGATCTTCCGGCCGCCGTCCTGACGGTGCTCGACCGTCGGCTTGCCCTCGCCCTTGCCGCACTTGCCGTCGCGGACATCGGGGATCGAGGCGCGGATCGCCTCGGGATCTGGCATGTCGATCTCGTCGCGGGTGCCGTCGGCGCGGACGATGACCATCTTGCGGACCTGCTTGCCGGCATGCTTGTCGTCGCTCGAATAGCGATAGACGTGGCGCTCGACCCGCGGCGCGGCCGCGGCGGCGGGTGCCTCGGGCGCTTCCGGAGCCTCGGGGGCTTCGGCGGCCTCGGGCGCTTCCGGCGGCGCGCCGGGCGCCGGCGGCGCGGGAACTTCCTGGCCGAGGCTGACGCCGGTGACGGTCTCGACCCTGCTCTTGAGCGTCTCGGCGGCCTGGCTGCCCGAGACAGTGAAGCCGAGCGCGGCGACCGAGAGCGCGCCGACGCCAATCAGTCCCGTGGCGACGCGGGTGGGGGAAAATGGCCGGTTCCTCGAAAGCATGCGTAACCTCCCTTTGACTTCGTTGATCGTGTGCAAGTGACATGCCGCCGAGACCGCACCCCCATGCGCGGACTTGACGATCGCACGGCCATAGGCATGGCGCAGTGCCTGGGCGCGGCCGGCGAGCACAAGGGCGTCGCAGGCCATTTCCTGATCGGCGCGGAAGGCGCGGAACGCCCGCCATGCGACCGGATTGAACCAGTGGAGCGCGAGCACGATCAGCGCGACCCAGTTCGCGATCAGATCGCCGCGGACATGATGGCCGAGCTCATGCGCGAGCGCGAGATCGCGCTCCTGCTCGTCGTAGCGCTCCGAGAAATCGCGCGGGAACGCGACATATTTGCGGAAGACGCCGAAGGCCAAAGGCCCGTGCGCGGCGTCGGTCTCGATCACCCGCACCTTGCCCTGCGCGATCGTGCGGTCGACGCGGGCGGCGCGCAGCAAAGTCGCGGTGTAGCGGCTGTGCGAGACCAGATGCCAGGCGAGGAACAGCGCCGCGCCCGCCGCCCAGAGCAGCAGCACCACCATCCACAGCCCGAAGCTGCCCTCCGCCCCGGCCGCCGGCGCGGCGCCGAGCGGCTCGACGATATAGACCGCGACGATGTCGCTCGCCGCGGCGACCGGCGCCGCCGCCTGCTCGCGCCAGCTCTCGGGCAGCGGCGGCAGCAGCAGCCGGACGACCGGCAACAGCCACAGCGCATAGGCCATGTGCGGCCCGAAGGCCTTGCGGACGGGTCCGCGCAGCGCCAGCACGAGCAGCATCAGCAGCGTGGTGGCGACGAAGGTCTCGAGTGCGAAGCCGATGAAAGCAGGGGCGATCATGACTTGAGCTCCTTCAGCAGCGCTTCGATCTCGGCGATGTCCTGATCGGTGATCGCGTCGCGCTCGGCGAGGTGCGCGACCAACGGCGTGAGCTTGCCGCCGAACAGCCGATCCATGAAGCGGCGCGACTCGCCGCCGACATAGTCGGCGCGATCGACCAGCGGCCGATAGCGATAGCGCCGGCCGTCTTCCTCGTGCGCGATCACGCTCTTGGCGAGCAACCGGCCGAGCAGGGTCTTGACGGTGTTGGCGCTCCAGTCGCGCTCGGCGGGAACCCGCTCGGCGACTTCCTGCGCCGTGAGCGGCGACTCTTCCCAGAGCACCTCCATCACCGCATGTTCGGCGTCGCTGATCCGTTCGGTCATGGGTTCCCTCTTTGACTACTTGTGTAATCGTTACGATTACGTCTGTAGTCAAGTCACTGAATGGCCGATGAACGGATTCTGACAGCAACGTGACGGAAACGCCGCACGGCCACGGGCTGTCGGGAAAATTTACAGAGGCGGCTTGGTGGATCGAGCCGTTAACCACTGAAAGTGCTGGAAAAGCGCGGTTCGGGCAAACTGGCACGCGGGGTGCAAAGCTGAGGATACCCCGAGCGTTTTGACGCTTCATTCCAGGGTGGGTCGACCGCTTACTTACCGGTCTCGCGTCGACCCACCCGACCCGGGGTTTCCCAGATCGAGATGCGACTCGGACGCAAGTCGCCTGCGCCTGCCTCAAATGCGTCACCCCGGCCTTGTGCCGGGGTCCACCAAGAGGCCGGGCGAGCAGCAAGACCCTCCTGCTTCTCCGTCGCGGCACAGTGGACCCCGGCACAAGGCCGGGGTGACGATGTTTTCGGGAATCAGGCGCTCAGGCCCCTGCCGTCACGCCCTTGTCGCCGAGCAGCTGGGCGAGCTCGCCGCTTTCGTACATCTCCATCATGATGTCCGAGCCGCCGACGAATTCGCCGCCGACATAGAGCTGCGGGATCGTCGGCCAGTCCGAAAAGGCCTTGATGCCCTGGCGGACGCCCTGATCCTGGAGCACGTCGACGCTCTCGAACTCGGCGCCGAGATGGTTGAGGATCGCCACGGCACGGCTCGAAAAGCCGCATTGCGGGAAGAGCGGGCTGCCCTTCATGAACAGCAGCACGGGATTGGCGTCGACCAGCCCCTGGATGCGCGCCTGAACGTCGTCGGTCACTTCACTCACTCCTCTGGCGCTTCGGTGGTCAGCTGGAGCGCGTGGAGCACGCCGCCCATGCGCCCGCCGAGCGCTGCATAAACCGCCTGGTGCTGGCGCACGCGCGGCATCCCCCGGAACATGGGGGCGACGACGCGCGCTGCATAGTGGTCGCCGTCGCCGGCGAGATCGGTGATCTCGACCCGGGCATCGGGAATGCCGGCGCGGATCAGCTCCTCGATCTCGGACGCGGCCATCGGCATCAGGCTTCGCCCATCAGCTGGCGGCGCGCCTCGACGCTCTTTTCCTCGAGCGCGCGGCGCACGCTGGCGTCGTCGATCTCGACACCCGCGGCGAGCAGATCACCGAGCAGCTTGCGGATCACGTCCTCGTCGCCGGCTTCCTCGAAATCGGCCTGGACCACCGCCTTGGCATAGGCGTCGGTTTCCTCGGGGGTGAGGTTGAGCCTGGCAGCGGCCCATTGGCCGAGCAGCCGGTTGCGCCGCGCGGTGACGCGGAAGGCCATGTCCTCGTCGCGGGCGAACTTCGCCTCGAATGCGCGCTCGCGATCGTCGAATGTGGTCATGTGCTGCTGCCCTTTGGTATCCGGTTCGGGCCGAGATAGGTCGGCGGGCGGCGGGAGGCAACATGCTCAATCCTCCCTCGCGCAGCGGGGGAGGTGGCGCCGAAGGCGACGGAGGGGGCGCTTCCGCAAATACGACGCTCGGGGAGAGGCCCCCTCCACCGCTTCGCGGTCCCCCTCCCCCGCTGCGCGAGGGAGGATTTTTAGACGGTCACCACCAGCTTCCCGATCGCTTCGCGCGCCGCCATTTTGGCGATCGCCTTGCCGCCGTCCTCCAGCGAAAACGTCTCGGTGACCCGCGGCGCGATCTCGCCCGCTGCCCAGAGCCGGAACAGCTCGGCGACATGCGCCTGATTGGCCTGCGGATCGCGGGCTGCGAAGGCACCCCAGAACACGCCGCAGACGTCGCAGCTCTTGAGCAAGGTGAGGTTGAGCGGCAGCCTGGGGATGCCGGCGGGGAAGCCGACGACGAGATAGCGCCCTTCCCAGCCGATCGCGCGCAAGGCAGGCTCGGCATAGTCGCCACCGACCGGATCGTAGATCACATCGGCACCTTGCGGGCCGACCGCGGCCTTGAAGGCTTCGCTGAGCGCCTTCGATTGCTCCTTGTCGAACGGCGCGCGCGGATAGACCAGCGTCTCGTCGGCACCCGCCGCGCGCGCGGCCTCGGCCTTCGCCTCCGAAGAGACCGCGGCGACGACGCGCGCGCCGAACGCCTTGCCGAGCTCGATCGCGGCAAGGCCGACGCCGCCCGCGGCACCGAGGATCAGCAGCGTCTGACCCGACTCGAGATGCCCGCGATCGCGCAGCGCGTGGATCGTGGTGGCATAAGTGAGCAGCAGCGCGGCGCCCTCGGCGAAGCTGCGCCCCTCGGGCAGCCAGTAGAGCCGGGCGACGTCGACCACGACCTTCTCGGCCAGCCCGCCATGGCCGATCACCCCGAGCACGCGATCGCCGATCGCGAACTGGGTGACGCCCTCGCCCAGCGCCTCGACCACGCCGGCGATCTCGCCGCCCGGGGCGAAGGGCCGCGGCGGCTTGAACTGATATTTATCCTCGATGATCAGGACGTCGGGATAGTTGATCGCGCAGGCCTTGACCGCGACCAGCACCTGCCCCTTGCCCGGTACGGGATCGGCCAGCTCCGCGACGCTTAGAGTTTCAGGTCCGCCCGGCGCCTGTGACAATAGTGCCTTCATTGCCCGCTCCCACTGCGATCCAGGGACGCGAGGATGCGACACCGGATTCGTATTTCGAAATCTCGGTATCTTTTGCCAGCGTCATGCCGATCTCGTCCAGCCCCTCCAGCAGGCACTGGCGGCGGAACGGATCGAGCGCGAACGGAAAGCGATCCTGAAAGGGCGTGGTGACGGTCATCGTCTCGAGATCGACGGTGACTTCGCTGTCGCGGGCGACCTCGACCAGCCGATCGATCGCCTCTTGCGGCAACACGACGGGGACGATGCCGTTCTTGAAGGCATTGCCCGAGAAGATGTCCGAGAAGCTCGGCGCGATCACCGCCCTGACGCCGAGATCGGCGAGCGCCCAGGCGGCATGCTCGCGGCTCGACCCGCAGCCGAAATTGTCGCCGGCGATCAGCACCGGCGCGCCGGCATAGCGCGGATCGTCGAAGACGTTGCCGGGCTGGGCGCGGACGGTCTCGAACGCGCCCTTGCCGAGGCCCTCGCGCGTGGTGGTCTTGAGCCAATGCGCGGGAATGATGATGTCGGTGTCGATATTCTTGGCGCCCCACGGATAGGCGCGCCCTTCGACCTGGCGAACGGGTTCCATCAGCGGGCACTCCGGGGGAAGAGGGGCAATTTTGCGACGTCGGCGGGTTCGTGCTGGATCACGACCTTCGCCTTGAGATTGGCGGCGATCTGCTTGAAGCGAACGATCGACGCGAGCGTGTCGGCGCGATCGGTGTTGAAGACGGGCACCTGATCGTGCTCGAAGCTCTCGGTGGCGTGGAATTGATCGCCCGAGAGCAGCACCGGCCCTGCGCCCTTCAGCCGGACGAGCAGCGCATGATGCCCCGGCGTATGGCCGGGCATGGCGAGCATGACGACGCTGCCGTCGCCGAACACGTCCTTGTCGCCTGCCACCGCCTCGACCTTCGACGTTCCGTCGAGCCACGGCTTGAACAATCCGGCCGCTTTTGGATTGTCCGCCTTGATCGCGGCGAAGTCGCCCGCCCCGATCAGCAGCGTCGCCCGGGGGAAGTCGCCGAGCTGGCCGATATGATCGAAATGGCGATGGCTGATCCCGACGAAGCGCACCTGCCCCGGCTTGACGCCAATCTGCGCGAGCTGCGGGACGAGCCGGGACTTGAGCGTGAGCGTGAAGACACCGTCGACGACCTGTTGGCCGAGGATGTCGCCGCCGAGGCCGGTGTCCCACAGCAAATAGTCGCTGCCGTGGCGGATCAGATAGCAGCTGTCGACGAGCTTGTAGGGCTTGCCGTCATAGCGATGCGTGTCGCTGAATTCGGCGAAGTCGGAGACGTCGAGGTCCCCGCAATCGAGCCGCCAGAGCTCGACCTCGGGCGCCGTCTGGGCGTGCGCGGCGAGCGGCGCGGCGAACAGGGCCAGCGCGGCTGCGGCAATCGCCCGCCAACCGCGACGGACGCGCCTCAGTTCGGGTCGGGGGATTGCGCCGAGGACGGCTGCTTGCTGTGCGCCGAGGCATAGGCCGCGGCGAGGCCGCTCAGCACGGTTCCGACGATCAACACGATCAGCGCCCGCTTCATACACACTCCCCTCACGCATCCGCCGACATCAGCTCCCTGACATCGGTGAGGCGCCCCGTGACTGCCGCCGCCGCCGCCATGGCGGGGGAAAGCAGATGGGTTCGCGCGCCCGGACCCTGCCTTCCTACGAAGTTTCGATTCGAGGTGGAAGCACAACGTTCGCCGGCGGGCACCTTGTCCGGATTCATCGCGAGGCACATCGAGCAGCCGGGCTCGCGCCATTCGAAGCCGGCCTCGGTAAAGATGCGGTCGAGCCCCTCCTTCTCCGCCTGCAGCTTGACCAGCCCCGAGCCGGGGACGACCAGCGCCTGGCGGATGCGATCGGCGACATGACGGCCCTTCACCACCGCGGCGGCGGCGCGCAGATCCTCGATGCGGCTGTTGGTGCAGCTGCCGATGAAGACATGCTCGATCGCGATATCCTGCATCGCGGTGCCGGCGGCGAGACCCATATAGTCGAGCGACTTCTGCGCGGCGACGCGCTTCGAGGCGTCGGCGAAGCTCTCCGGATCGGGGATCGCGCCGGTGATCGCAACGACGTCCTCGGGGCTGGTGCCCCAGGTGAGCGACGGGGCGATGTCGGTGGCGTGGAGGACGACCGACTTGTCATAGACGGCGCCGGCATCGGTGGGGAGCGTGCGCCAATAGGCCACGGCCCTGTCCCACGCTTCGCCGGCGGGGGCGAGCGGACGGCCCTTGATATAGTCGAACGTCGTCTCGTCGGGCGCGATCAGCCCCGAGCGCGCGCCACCCTCGATCGACATGTTCGAGACGGTGAGGCGTCCCTCGATCGACATCGCGCGGATCACCTCCCCGGTGAATTCGATGACATAGCCGGTGCCGCCCGCGGCGCCGATCCTGCCGATGATCGCGAGGACGACGTCCTTGGGGCTGACCCCGAAACCCAAACTACCGTCGACGCGGATCTCGAGCGTCTTCGACGGGGCGAGCAGCAAGGTCTGCGTGGCGAGGACGTGCTCGACCTCGGAGGTGCCGATGCCGAACGCCAGCGCGCCGAGCGCGCCGTGCGCCGAGGTATGGCTGTCGCCGCAGACGAGCGTGGTGCCCGGAAGCGTGAAGCCCTGTTCGGGGCCGACGACATGGACGATCCCCTGCCGCGCATCGAGCGCGTCGATATAGGGCACGCCGAACTCGGCGACATTGGCGCGCAGCGCGGCGAGCTGGCCGGCGCTGGCCGGATCGGCGATCGGCAGCGCGTGGCCGGCGGCGTCGACGCGCGCGGTGGTCGGCAGGTTATGGTCGGGCACCGCAAGGGTGAGATCGGGCCGGCGCACCGGGCGCCCCGCGGCGCGAAGCCCGGCGAACGCCTGCGGGCTGGTGACTTCGTGGACGAGGTGACGATCGATATAGATCAGGCAGGTGCCGTCGGCGCGGCGCTCGACGACATGGTCCGCCCAGATCTTCTCGTACAGGGTGCGCGGTTTGCTGGCCATGCAGGCGATCTAGTCCGATCGTGCGCCGGGGCAACCCGCTACGCAATTTTCCGACAGCAAGCAGAGCTATTGCGGCGGGGCCTTGATCGCCTCGGCCTTGAGATAGGCCTGGATCGCGGCGATCTCGCCATCGGTGAGCACCGAGAAGCTCTCGCGCGCCACCACGCTCATGATCCCGTGATCCGGCCTGGTGCCGACGCCGGTGCGGAGCAGCTTCCTGAGCCGGGCCGGATCATAGGCCGCGACGACCGGCGCGAGCGCGGGAACCCTGGTGCTGCCGTCCTCCATCGTGCCGGCCTGATGGAGCTTGTGGCAGGCGGTGCAGGCGAAATCGACGACATAGCGGCCCATGTCGGCGGGGCGCCGCGGCTGCGACACCGTCGACGCGGTGGCCATCGCGGGAAGCTTGCCGGCGAGGATCAGCGCGCGGCCGATCGGGCCGTAGGACATCGTCGCCTGCGTATCCTTGGGGCCGGGCCTGAGCGTGCGGATCCACGCGATGACGCGGCCGACATCCTCGTCCGAGAGATGGCCGATCGCGTGGATCGGCATGATGAACAGCGAGGATCCGTCCTTCTTGACGCCGTGGCGGATCGCGCGGGCGAGCTCGGCATCGGTCATCGTCGCGGCGGCACGGGCGAGCGACGGCGGGGCGATGCGGCCGAGCATCGGATCCTCGAACAGCACCTTGCCCTCGCCGTTCGGGCCGTGACAGTCGCGGCAGCTGGCGAGACGCGCGACGCGCGCGCCCTCGGCGAGCGACGCGGCGTCCTTCGGCACCGCGATGTCGACGGTCGGGACGGCATGGCCCTGACGGATCACCCATTCGGAGCCGGCATAGACGACCACCACGACGAGCAGCAGCAATGCAGCGAGGGCAGTCAGCCCGCGGACGATCCAGCGCATTTCGAAATTCCCCGAAGCTCTTGTGTCGTAACATCAAACACAAGGCGCGGAGGACCCGTTATCCCACGCCCGCAATTTCTTTCGGCGAAACGTAATCCGGATCATGCGCGAACGGTAACGGCTTGTTTTGCCGAATAGAATCGAGCACGCTCGCGAAATCGGTCTCGCAGCGAAAACCGAGCAGTTTCTCGGCAAGCGCCGCGTCATAGACGCGACCGATGCTCTGCGGCAGTTCCCAGCCTTTGCTGGCGTATAACTTGGCTGCATCGGGGAAATGCCGGGCGATTACTGTCGCGGCATCGCGTTTGAGTTCGCCGCATTCGCCGCGATCGAACGGCGTCGGCGCGGAGAGGATGAAGGTGCCGAAGCCGATCTGCGGCGCGCGATCCAGCGCGACGAGATGGCCGCGCGCGGCATCCTCGACGGTCAGGCGGCGGTGGAGCAGCTCGTTCGCCTTCATATTCTCGCCCGACAGCGCGCGGTGGGTGTCGTCCTCCTCGGGGAAGAAGCGGCTGGTGCGCAGCACGACGCAGTTGAGCCCCTGCTCGCGATGCGCGAGGCGGCAGAGCTGCTCGGCGGCGCGCTTGGTGACGCCGTAAATGTTGCGCGGCGCGAGCGGGCCGCTGGTCTCGTCGAGCCAGACCGCGTGATCGGCGCGCTCGGCGCGGATCGCCTCGCTGATCATCAGCGAGGTCGTCGAGGTGAACACGAAGCGATCATGCCCCGCCGCCACCGCGGCTTCGAGCAGATTGAGGGTGCCGGTGATATTGACGTCGATGAACGCCTGCGCCGGATAGCGGGCGATGTCGGGCTTGTGGAGCGCGCCGCCATGGATCACCGCTTCGATGCCATGGTCGGCGAAAACACGGTCGACCAGGCCGCGATCGGCGACCGAGCCGAGGATGTCGGTGTCGGCGCCCGGCGCGATATCGAGCCCGATCACGACATCGCCGCGCGCGCGCAGCATCGGCGCGAGGAAGCGGCCGAGCCAGCCGGACGAGCCTGTCAGAAGGATACGCATGCGCGCCCGATAGCCGAGCGGCCGGCATTCTGAAAATAGGCGGGGTGCTTTACAAACGCGCCGCTCCGCAGCAGATGGTCTCCAACCCTCACAGGAGATCGCCTTTGCTCACCCCCGTCGCCTCCGACCGCTTGCGCGGCCGAGCGTCGACGTGCGTGGGCACGATGCGGCGCTGACGGCGCGCGAAGCGACATCGGCCGGACCACCGGCACCTGTTTCTTCCGAGGTATCATGATCATCGAAACCACCGCGGCCGACTATGCCGCGCTTCTCGCCAATCTCGGCCCGCGCGGGCACGCGCTCGCCGACTCGCCGATCGCCCCGCCCGAAATCCTGATGATGCTCGCCGACGTAGCGGCGCGGATCGCGGCGGACTTCTCCCCCGCATCGTGGCTGATCGTCGAGGCGGATACCGTCGTCGGGCTCTGCTCGATCACCCGGCCGCCACAGGCGGGCAGCATCGACATCGGCTACGGGATCGCGCCCGCGCACCGGCGCCGCGGCGTGGCGACGCGCGCGATCGGCGCGATCGTGACATGGGCGCGCGCCGCGCCGCACCTCAGCGCGATCACCGCCGAGACCGCGATCGACAACATCGCCTCGCAACGCGTGCTCGAACGCGCCGGCTTCGTCCGGGTGGGCGAGCGGCTGGATGCGGAGGACGGCCAGCTGATCTGCTGGCGCTGCGCGGTCGCATGACCGGCCCGGGGCGGGCCTCGGCTCGCCCCGGCGCTACAGCCCCGCCGGCAGCGGCGTCGCCAGCCGGTGCGCGGGATCGTGCATATCGGCCCAGTCGGTGCGGCGCTTCACGAACGGGTTGAGGAACAGCACCGGCAGCTTGAGGAAGAGCAACTCGGAATGGATGAAGGTGTCGATCGCGCGCTCCCACCATTTCGGATCGCGCTTGCCGTTCGCCCTGAGCCAGCCGTCATAGGGCGCCCAATGGCTCGGCTCGTCCTTCTCGATGATGCGGAAGATCTTCATCAGCACCTTGTCGCCGGTGACCAGCGGGTGGCGGAGCAGGATGTCGACCTGCTTGTAGCCGCGCTGCTCGGTGAGCGAGATCACCCGGCAGAGCTTCTCGAACTCGGCGTCGCTGGCGATCACCGCATTGGTGTCGAGCTCGTCGATCGTGCGGTGGAACATGATCTCGACGAAGCGATCGATATGGCCACAGGTGCGATCGACCGCGAGCGGCATCTTGCCCTGCAGCTCGAACCAGCGCTTGAACATGAGATAATGTTTGCGCTCGTCGCCGCGGTGCTTCTCGATCGCGGCGATCAGCGCATGATCGTCGGGGGAACGCGCGCGCACCGCCTCGAGCACACGATCGATGCTCGTGTAGCCGCGATGCTCGTTGTAGATGTAGATCGAGCCCAGAAGGTCGAGATAACGGCGGCGGAACCAGCCTGACATTTGCCGACGCTACGCCTCGCCCGGCATAGCGTCAATTCGGGCGATGCGCCCCCGCGCGCCTCAGGGCAGATGCGTCTTGAACGCCGCGATGCTGGCGACCCGCCGCGGCCAGCGCGACACGATGTTGCGACCGCCGAGCCAGGCGAACAGCGCGAGCAACGGGACCGTGGCGAGCCACCACCATGCGCTGTCCCAGATCGACAAGGCGAGCAGCAGCCCAAAAAGCAACAGGCAGGGCGGCACGACGATCAGCAGATTGACGATCGCAGTGGTATAGCCCGGCCCGACCATCAGCCGATCGATTCCGCGCCACGCCGCGACGCGCTCGGCGAAGCCGCCGATCACCGCGCCATAGGCCTTGTGATCGGCGAAGGGGGTGAGGAACACCGGCGCGCGCCGGCCGCCCCACCAGATCTTCACTTCGAACGTCGGCGGAATGTTCTCCGGAAGCTCGTGCACCAGCTCGGTGCCGAAATGCCGCAGCCGATCGACCGCCGCCGCCGGGATGGCGAGCGTCCCGCCGTCGGCGCCGGTCAGCACCAGCTGATCGCCGTCGAGCCGGACGACGACCTCGTCGCCGATCAGGCCGAGCCGCGCCAGCTTTCTCGAGCCGAGGCTGCGGAACCCGCCGCGCGGCCTCGCCGTCAACGCGTGTACCGTGCCGTGGTCTTCGCCGCGACTTCGTCCTCGCCCACGCCCGGCGCGACTTCGATCAGCCTGAACGGGCTGTCGTGATCGGGCCGCTGGAACACCGCGAGATCGGTGATGATCATGTCGACGACGTTCCTGCCGGTGAGCGGCAGCGTGCATTCGGGGATGAACTTGGGATCGCCCGCCTTGGAATTGTGCTCCATCACCACGATGATCTTCTTGACCCCGGCGACGAGGTCCATCGCCCCGCCCATGCCCTTGATCATCTTGCCGGGAATCATCCAGTTGGCGATGTCGCCCTTCTCGCTGACTTCCATCGCGCCGAGCACGGTCAGATCGATATGCCCGCCGCGGATCATCGCGAAGCTGTCCGACGACGAGAAATAGACCGAGCTCGGCAGCTCCGAGATCGTCTGCTTGCCCGCGTTGATCAGATCCGGATCGACTTCGTCGTCATAGGGAAACGGACCGATGCCGAGCATGCCGTTCTCCGACTGGAGCGTGACCTCGACGCCTTCGGGGATGTGATTGGCGACGAGCGTGGGAATGCCGATGCCGAGATTGACGTAGAAGCCGTCCCGCAGCTCCTTCGCCGCGCGCGCGGCCATTTCGTCACGGGTCCAGGGCATCTACTTCTTCTCCTGCGGGTCCGCCCAGTGGCTTTCAGGCGGGAATATCTCGTCGACGCCGCCCTTGAGGCCGGTGCCGTAGACGGGGTTGGGCAGCATGAACCAGCCGGCGCCCCAGAGCGGCGCGAGCAAGGTGCCGCCGACGCTGTTGCGCCGCGCGGCCACCGCGGCGTCGGGCGCGTTGAACAGATCGCTGAAATCGCCGAGCTGATCGCCCGCCATCGCGACGATGCAATAGCGCTGGGCGATCTTCGCGCGGCGCGCGTCCTTGCCGCCCGGCTCGCCTTCGCCGCGCAGCCACAAAGTGTCGAACAGATCGGCAGGGCCGAGCCCGGCATGGTCGAGCGCGGCGGCGGTCTGCGCGGCGGTGGCGACCGAGCGGTTCGAATTGAAGATCACGGTGAAGCCTTCGCGCCGCGCCGCGGCGAGCGCCTCGGCCGCGCCGGGGACGGCGGCGACCTTGTCGGCGCCGGTCGCTTCCCAGCGGCTCCAGCGCGCCGCGTCATAGCCGCCCGCACCGCGCATCGCCTCGTCGCGCTCATAGCCGAGGTTGAGCAGCACGGTCTCGTCGATGTCGAGCACCACCGCCATCGGGCGCTTGCCGCAAGCCTCGAAGCGCGGATTGTCGAGCGTCGAGCCGGGTGCGAGCGCCACCGAGCGCACCCCGGACTTGTCGCGGCGATAGCCGATCTCGTTCCTGAGATAGGTCCACAGCGCCTGCCACGCCTGGATGCTGAGCGCGGCCGCCTCACCCGAGCCGTAGAGATATTGCATCCCCGCGGGTGCAGCGGCCGTTGGCGCGGCGGGCGCGCGGGTGCCGTCGGGCGGCGGCAATGCCGTGAGGCCGGTGACCTGGAGCTTTCTGCCGTCGGGCGCGGTGATGATCTGCCCCGGCCTCGGCGCGGCCTGCTGCGCGCGCTTGCGCTCCCGCTTCGCCGGGCCGTTCTGCGCCGATCGGGCGACGCCCGCCCCCGCGGCGAGCGGCGCGGCGACCACCGCGGCGACGCAGCCCGAGAGCAGCAGCGCGCCCGCCCCGGCGACGCCGAGGCCGGCAGGAAGCCGCGCGAGGATCACGCCGCCTCCGCCTCCGGGCGCGGACGCGTGGTGCGGAACTCGATCTTCTTGTCGTACGGCGCGCCGACGATCAGCCGCTTCACATAGATGCCCGGCAGATGGATCTGATCGGGATCGAGGCTGCCGACCGGCACGACTTCCTCGACCTCGGCGACGCAGACCTTGCCCGCGGTGGCCATCGGCTGGTTGAAGTTGCGCGCGGTCTTGCGGAAGATCAGGTTGCCGCTCTCATCGGCCTTCCAGCCCTTGATGATCGACAGATCGGCGCGGATGCCGCGTTCGAGGATATAGTCCTCGCCGTCGAACGTCTTGACCTCCTTGCCCTCGGCGACCTGCGTGCCGACGCCGGTCCTGGTGTAGAAGCCGGGAATGCCCGCGCCGCCCGCGCGGCAGCGCTCGGCCAGCGTGCCCTGCGGGCAGAACTCGACCTCGAGCTCGCCGCTCAGATACTGCCGCTCGAACTCCTTGTTCTCGCCGACATAGGAGGAGATCATCTTCCTGACCTGACGGCTGCGCAGCAGCTTGCCGAGGCCTTCATTGTCGATCCCGGCATTGTTCGAGGCGATGGTGAGATCCCGGACGCCCGCGGCCTGGACCGCATCGATCAGCCGTTCGGGGATGCCGCACAGGCCGAAGCCGCCAGCGCACAACGTCATGCCGTCGAATAGCAGCCCTTCCAGCGCTGCCTCGGCGTTGGGATAGAGCTTCTTCATGCGCGATTCTCTCCTGACCTCGCGCGGCGATAATCCCGCGCCCGCCAGCCGGTCAAGCGAACCTGAACCGACTTTCAACTTTTGTACGAATCTGACCCTGTGGCAGAAGAGTCACACCGATAACCGTAATTAAATTGCCATATTGCACCTGCGAAATGGAAGCCTATCTCGGCGCTCGGATGGCCATCCGAACCTGAAGTACCAAATCTAAAAGTAGGAATCACAATGCGTATTCTCGCAACGACGGCGCTCGCCCTGGTGGCAGCGACGGCAACCCCCGCTTTCGCTCAGGATGGCAGCTTCACCGGCCCGCGCGCCGAAGTCGTGGCCGGCTGGGACCATGTCGGTGGCCTTGGCGACGGTGAGTCGGGCTTCGCCTATGGCGGCGCGATCGGCTATGACCAGCAGCTGGGCAATGTGGTGATCGGCGCGGACGCCGAGATCACCGGCTCGACCACCGAGCGCGCGGACGTCAGCGCCGGCCGTGACCTTTATGCCGGCGTGCGCGCGGGCTTCGTCGTTCCCGGCGCGATCCTCGTCTACGGCAAGGGCGGCTACACCAATGCCCGCGTCAGCTTTGCCGGCACCGGCGAGAATTTCGACGGCTACCGCCTCGGCGCGGGCGTCGAGCGCAGCTTCGGCAAGTTCTACGGCAAGGTCGAGTATCGCTATTCGCGCTACGACGACGCCGAGCTGAACCGCGACCAGGTCGTCGCCGGGATCGGCTTCCGCTTCTAATCCGGCGGACGATGCGAAGGGGCCGTGCGGCATTGCCGCGCGGCCCCTTTTTTTGTGCCGCGAAGCCGGCATCGGCATCGCGCCACCGCACGGATGCAAGAACATCGCTTGCATTCCCGCGCATCTATGCAATCCTCCCAAGTAGAGACTCGACAGTCGGCAGAGGGGGCTGAACTGTGCAAACGACACTCGACGCAACAACCTGGATGCAGCTTCTTGGCCTCGGCGCGATGATCGGCGCGCTGGGCCAGGCTATTCGCGCGATCGTCGGCCTCAAAAAGGTCAACGACGCGGTTAGCAATACCAGCACCTCGGTATCGCAGGCGATCGACCCGAGCCGGATGGTGACCTCGCTAGTGATCGGCGCGATCGCGGGATCGCTGGCGAGCGTGAGCCTGATCACCGACATCCACGCGATCGCATCGGCGCAGATCGTCGCGCTGCTCGGCGCCGGCTATTCGGGCGCGGATTTCATCGAAGGCTTTATGAGCCGGGTGAACGCCGCGCCGGGAACACCGGCCGGTCAGGAGGCGATCGGCGTGGCGACGCCCGCCGCCGCCACGCCCGCGCTGCCCGATCCCAACGCGGCGGCGGCAGCGCCCGCGGTGACCGGCCCGACCTCCGACGACGCGGTGGGTTGAGCCATGCCGCAGCACCCGCAAATCCTGATCTCGGGTCAGGTCACCACCACCGCCAAGGTCAATCTGCGCCAGGGCGCCGCGACCACCGACGCGCCGGTGCTCCGCAAGCTGCTCGCCGGCACGACGATCAACGTCCAGGCGATCGTCGCGGGGCTCTCGGTCGACGGCAATCCTTTGTGGTACAAACTCGACGAGAATGCCTATGTCTGGGCGGGCGGCGTCGGGCCGCTGACGCCCTTCGCCGCCGGCACGGCACCGCTGCCGACACCCCTGCCCACGCCGTTGCCGGCGCCGTTGCCGGCCCCCGCCCCCCCCCCCGCCGCACCGCGGACGCCGATCGCGACCTCGGCCGAGGCGCCGCGCATCCCGGTGGTGATCGACATCTATCACGCCAATGTCGTCAACAGCTTCGCCGAGGCGCGCGCCGCGGGCGTGCGCGGGATCATCCACAAGGCGACCACCGGCCAGACCGGCAAGGACAAGGCCTATAGCGACCGCCGCGGCGTCGCCGAGGCCGCGGGGCTGCTCTGGGGCGCCTATCACTGGGGCACCAACGCGCCGGTCGCGGCGCAGGTCGACAATTTCCTGATGAAGGCGCAGCCCGACGAGAACACGCTCGTCGCGCTCGATTACGAGATCGACGCCAAGTTCCAGATGAGCTTCGATCAGGCGCGCGAGTTTCTCGAGCGGATCCACGAGAAGCTCGGGCGGCGCGCGGTGCTCTACAGCGGGCATCTGATCAAGGAGAAGCTCGGCGATCGCATCGACCCCTTCTGGGGCGCGCACCGGCTGTGGCTCGCCGAATACAATCCCAGCGCGCACGTCCAGAAGAGCTGGCCGAGCTATTGGCTGTGGCAATATGCCGAGAAGAAATCGACCGTGCCGGGCATCCCCGGCAACACCGGCGGCGCGATCGACTATAATCATTTCAACGGCAGCGAGGACCAGCTCCGCGCCGAGTGGGCGAGCTGAGCCGCCATTCCGGCGCGGCATGACCGAAGCGCGCACGGGGGGTTACGCCGGGCGCGGACCTCGGGCTAGACAGGCGGCATGACCGCGAAACGAACCGGGGGCCGGATCCTCGTCGACAATCTGGTCGCGCAAGGCTGCGACCGCATCTTCCACGTGCCGGGCGAGAGCTTCCTCGCCGTGCTCGACGCGCTGCACGACACGCCCGAGATCGACCTCGTCACGTGCCGGCAGGAGGGCGGCGTCGGCTTCATGGCCTGCGCCGACGGGGCGATGACCGGGCGGCCGGGCGTCGCCTTCGTCACGCGCGGGCCGGGGGCGACCAACGCCTCGATCGGCGTCCATGTCGCGATGCAGGATTCGCAGCCGATGCTGCTGTTCATCGGCGATGTCGACCGCGGCATGCGCGACCGCGAAGGCTTTCAGGAGGTCGATTTCCCGGCGATGTTCGCCCCGCTCGCCAAATGGGCGACGCGGATCGAGGATGCGGCGCGGATCCCCGAATATGTCGCGCGGGCGTGGAATGTCGCGACCAGCGGCCGGCCGGGACCGGTGGTGATCGCGCTGCCCGAGGACATGCTGTGCGACGAGGTCGAGGCGCTCGACCGGCCGCCGCTGCCACGAATCGCGCAGGCGCCCGACCGCCGCGCGATGCAGGCGCTGGCCGAGATGGTCGGCGACGCCGAGCGCCCGATCGCGATCGTCGGCGGCGCCGGCTGGACGCCCGCGGCGGGCGCGGCGTTCGCGACCTTCGCGGCGCGCGTCGGGCTGCCGGTGGCGAGCGCCTTTCGGCGGCAGGACGCGCTTCCCCAGGAGTGCCCCGTGTTCGCGGGCAATCTCGGCTATGGCCCCAATCCGCGGCTGGTGGCGCGGATCAAGAACGCCGACCTGATCATCGCGGTCGGCGCGCGGCTCGGCGAGGCGACCACCGACGGCTATGCGCTGATCACCCCCGACCATCCGGGGCAGACGCTGGTCCATGTCCACCCCGACCCGAACGAGCTCGAGCGCGTCTTCCGCACCGATCTGGCGATCTGCGCCGACATGCAGGGTTTCGCCAACGCGACCTCGCGGATCGACTGGACCGTCGCGCCGCGCTGCGCCGGCGCCGAAGCCCATGCCGAATGGCTCGACTGGTCGACCCCGGCACCGCGCGACGGCGTCGCGCTCGATCTCGGCCAATGCGTCGCGGCGATGCGCGAGGCGATGCCGGCGGATACGATCATCTGCAACGGCGCGGGCAATTTCTCGGCGTGGTGGCACCGCTATTGGCGCTACGGCCCCCAGCCCTCGCAGCTCGCACCGACCGCCGGCGCGATGGGCTATGGCGTCCCCGCGGCGATTGCGGCCAAGCTGCGCGCGCCGGAGCGGCAAGTGGTCGCGCTCGCCGGCGACGGCGATTTCATGATGAACGGGCAGGAGCTGGCCACCGCCGTGCAGCACGGCGCCGACATCGTCGTGCTGATCATCGACAATGGCGCATACGGCACGATCCGCATGCATCAGGAGCGCGAATATCCCGCGCGGCTATCGGGCACCAAGCTGCACAATCCGGATTTCGCCGCGCTCGGCCGGGCCTATGGCTGCTGGGCCGAGACGGTGGAGCGGACCGCGGACTTCGCCCCCGCATTGGCGCGTGCGCTGGCCGAGACCGGCGTGCGGCTGCTCCATCTCAGGACCGATGTCGAATTCATCACCCCGGGCACGACAATCAGCGCGATCCGCGACCGCTGACCCGCCTCGGACCTCTATAATGAGGGCGAGGAGAATGACATGGGTTGGAAGACGGCACACATCGGCAGGGAAGGCGATCAGCTCGCGATTTCCGGCGTGAAGGTGTGGCAGCAGCAATGGCGCTGGCTGGGCAGCAAGACGGTGAACCTGCCCAACCCGCTCGAGCCGGTGCAGATGCAATCCTATATGGTCTGCGAGATCGGCGGATCGCACCGCCCGGTGCGCTTCGCGGCGAGCAAGCTGCCGAGCGGCCTCTGGTCGTTCTACGTCCCCGATTGATGCGAAACGGGCCCGATTGACGCGAAACGGGGCGGCCTCGCGTGAGACCGCCCCGTTCCTCCTCTAGCGATCCGGGCGACGTCAGATATCGTCGCCGAGCGCGCCCTTGACCTTGCCGGCGAACTGCTGGCCCTTGCCCTTGAGCTCCTGCGCGGCACCCTCGTCGCGGGTGTCCGGGTTGTCGCTCTCCTGCTTGATCTTGCCTGCCGCCTCGTTGAGGTTGCCCTTGATCTTGTCGACGAGTTCACCCATGATTTCAAACTCCTGGCCGCGAACCGGCGCGTAGTTGCGCCCTGTACTAGCGTGCATCCCAACAACGGTTCGCAGCCGGCGGGGTTCCTGCAATGCCCGACCGGATTGCCGAGCATTATGAGCGCAATGCCCACGCGTTCGACGAAGCGCGCCGCCAGAATTTCGTCGAGAAGGGCTGGCTCGATCGCTTTCTGCTCGGCGTGCCCAAAGGCGGCAATGTCCTCGATCTCGGCTGCGGCGCGGGCGAGCCGATCGCGCGCTATCTGATCGACCGCGAGCGCCAGCTGACCGGCGTTGACGTCTCCGAGCGGATGATCGCGCTTGCGCGCACCCGCTTCGCCCGCCACCACTGGATCCGCGCCGATATGCGTAGTCTGGAACTCGAGACGCGCTTCCACGGCGTGATCGCATGGGACAGCCTGTTCCATCTGCGCCCCGAGGAGCAGGCCGCGCTGCTGATCAAGGCCGCCGACTGGCTCGAGCCCGGCGGCGCCCTGCTGTTCAACAGCGGCTCGGCGCTTGACGAGAGCATCGGCTGCCAGTTCGGCGAGGAACTCTATCATGCCAGCCTCGCCCCGGCGGACTATCGTGCGCTGTTCGCCGAGCACGGGCTGATCGAAATGGCGTTCGCGCCGCACGACGAGGCGGCCGGCGGACGGGCGATCTGGCTGGCGCGCAAGCGCGGTTGAGCGCGCTCAGCCCTTGGTGACGCCCGCGAGAAACGCCATCACGGCCTTCCACGCCGGTTCGGCGCCTTCGGGGTTCCTGGCGCGGAGCAAAGTCGAGGACCCATGGACACCGCCAAGCTTGGGCACGAATTGCTGCTTGTCCGAAGACGGCACCGCATCGAGGATCGCGCGGGCCGCATCGATCTCATGGCCGTCCTGCGCCGAAGTGACGAACACCGGCGCCTTCACCTTCGCCGCCGCTTTCGCCACCAGCGTCTTGTCGTCGAAATATTCGCCGGGCGAGAAGGCCATCACTGCGCGCACCGCATCAGGGTGATCGGCGGCGACGAGGAAGGCGAGCGACGCCGAATAGCTGCTGCCCCACAGGACGACCGGCAATTTCTTGTCCTTTGCCCAGGCGAGCGCCGCTTCGAGGTCCGGCCGCGCCTCGAGATAACCCGTCGCATGGCCGAGCGCCTGCACCGTCGCATTGGCGCCGAACATCGCCCCGCCGGCGCGCTGATCGATCCGCAGCGACGAATAGCCCGCCTGTGCGAGCCGCGGCGCGATCAGGGCATATTCGTCCTTGCCCGACTCGGCCTGATGGAACAGCAGGATCAGCGCCTTAGGGTTGGTCGCTCTAGTATAGACGCCGGTGACCTTGACCCCGTCGGCCGCGGTAAGCGTCGCGGGTTCGGCGGAGATCGGCCCGGCATTGACCGGCGCCGAAGCCTGAGGCGACGGATTGCATCCGGCGACCGCAAACGCCGCCATCAATGCGGCTATACGATTAGCGGCCCGCATCGGTTTCGGCCGTGTTGTTGACGTGCTCGGGCACCGTGGTCGAATTTTCGAACACGACCTTCGGTCCGCCGCAACCGGTCAGCGTCAGGGCCGCCAGAACCAGCAACCGGCGCATTCAGATCAGCCCCGCCAGCGGGCTCGACGGATCGGCATAGCGGCGCTTGCCCATGCGCCCGGCGCGATAGGAGAGCCTGCCCGCCTCGACCGCCGCCTTCATCGCCGCGGCCATCAGGATCGGATCCTTCGCCTCGGCGATCGCCGTGTTCATCAGCACGCCGTCGCAGCCCAGCTCCATCGCCACCGCCGCATCGGAGGCCGAGCCGACTCCGGCATCGACCAGCACCGGCACGCTGGCGCCCTCGACGATCAGCCGGATCGTCACCTGGTTCTGGATGCCGAGCCCAGAGCCGATCGGCGCGCCGAGCGGCATGATCGCCACCGCGCCGACATCCTCGAGCCGCTTCGCCGCGATCGGATCGTCGACGCAATAGACCATCGGCTTGAAGCCCTCTTTGGCGAGGACCTCGGTCGCCCGCAGCGTCTCGACCATGTCGGGATACAGCGTCCGCGCCTCGCCGAGCACCTCGAGCTTGACCAGCTCCCAGCCCCCCGCCTCGCGCGCCAGCCGCAAGGTGCGGATCGCCGACTCGGCATCGAAGCAACCCGCGGTGTTGGGCAGATACGTGATCTTCTTCGGATCGATATAGTCGGTGAGCATCGGCGCGTTCGGATCGGACACGTTCACCCGGCGCACCGCGACGGTGACGATCTCGGCGCCCGACGCCTCGACCGCGGCGGCGTTCTGCGCGAAATCCTTGTACTTGCCGGTGCCGACGATGAGGCGCGAGCGGAAGGTCTTGCCGGCGACGCTCCAGCTGTCGTCGCCGAGCGGCCGGGCATGATCGCCGCCGCCGACGAAATGGACGATCTCGAGCTCGTCGCCATCGTCGACGATCACCTGCCCGAGCGTCGAGCGCGGCACCACTTCGAGGTTGCGCTCGACCGCGATCTTCTCGGGCACGAGGCCGAGCTCCCCGGCGAGCTGGAGCAGCGTGAGCCCCGCGGTGATCCGCTTGTGCTCGCCATTGACAATTATGCTGACCGTTCCGTCCGTGTGCGCCATCAAATTCTCCGTCGCGGCCCATTTAGGCGCCGCGGCGGCGATGTCCAACGTTGGTGTGGCCATCGCCGTTTTGCGCTCGGCGCCCCGACCCGCTATGGCCATGCCGCCAGCGTAACTATCATCGGACCCGAGTCTTGACCGATACGATCTTCGTCCTCAACGGCCCCAACCTCAACCTGCTGGGGCTGCGCGAGCCGGAGATCTATGGCTCGGACACGCTCGACGATATCGCCGGGCAGCTCGAGGATCGCGCGCAGGCGCTCGACCTCGCAATCGACATGCGCCAATCGAACCATGAGGGGCATCTGATCGACTGGCTGCACGAGGCGCAGGCCCGGGGCGCGAAAGCCGTGATCCTCAATCCGGGCGGGTACACGCACACCTCGATCGCGTTGCACGATGCCGTGAAGAGCATCACGACGCCGGTGATCGAGGTCCACCTTTCCAACCCGCATGCGCGCGAGGAATTCCGGCATCGTTCCTATGTCGGTCGCGCCGCACGCGGAACCATCGCGGGCTTCGGAGCGCTGTCGTACATGCTTGCGCTTGAAGCCGCGGCGCGACTCTGACATGAGCCCGCGCTTTCATCGGATAAAGGGTCGCAATGGCCGAAGATAAGAAACAAGGGGCAATGCACGTGGACATCGAGCTGGTGCGCCAGCTCGCCGCAGTGCTCGACGATACCCAGCTCACCGAGATCGAGGTCGAGGACGGCGAACGCCGCGTGCGCGTCGCGCGCACCGTCACCGCCGCGCCCGCCGTGCAATATGCGGCCCCTGCCGCAGCCGCCGCGGCGGCCCCCGTCGCCGCGCCTGCCGCCGCCGAAGCCGGCGCGCCCGCGATCGCCGCGAACGCCGTCAAATCGCCGATGGTCGGCACCGCCTATCTCAAGCCCAATCCCGAGGCGAAGGTGTTCGTCGCGGTCGGCGACAAGGTCGCCGCGGGCGACACGCTGCTGATCATCGAGGCGATGAAGGTGATGAACCCGATCCAGGCGCCCGCCGCCGGAACGGTCAAGGCGGTGCTCGTCGAGAACGGCCAGCCGGTGGAGTTCGATCAGCCGCTCGTGGTCGTCGAGTAAGCACTTTTGATTTGGAGCCGCACCAGCCCGCTCCCCCACCCGGCCACCCACAGGATATCGGCGCTGGGTGGCCGGATGGGGGAGTGGGCTGGTGCCGCCTAGGAAAACAGACATGCCCGAGATCAAGAAGCTGCTGATCGCCAATCGCGGCGAGATCGCGCTCCGCATCCACCGTGCCTGCCACGAGATGGGGATCAAGACCGTCGCGGTGCATTCCACCGCCGACGCCGACGCGATGCATGTGCGGCTCGCCGACGAGGCGATCTGCATCGGGCCGCCCGCCGCGGCGGAGAGCTATCTAAACATCCCCCGGATCATCTCGGCTGCCGAGATCTCGGGCGCCGACGCGATCCATCCGGGCTATGGCTTCCTTTCGGAGAACGCCCAGTTCGCCGAGATCGTCGAGGCGCACGGGCTGCTCTTCGTCGGGCCCAAGCCCGAGCATATCCGCACGATGGGCGACAAGATCGAGGCGAAGCGCACCGCGGGCGCGCTCGGCCTGCCGCTCGTCCCCGGCTCGGACGGCGCGATCAGCGATATCGACGAAGCCAAGCGCATCGCCGAGAAGGCCGGCTATCCGGTGATCATCAAGGCTGCATCGGGCGGCGGCGGGCGCGGCATGAAGGTCGTGCACAACCCGGCCGATCTCGAAGCGCAGATGCTGCAGGCGGGCAGCGAGGCCAAGGCTGCGTTCGGCGACGCCACCGTCTATCTCGAAAAATATCTCGGCAATCCGCGCCACATCGAATTCCAGGTGTTCGGCGACGGCGAGGGCAATGCGATCCATCTCGGCGAGCGCGACTGCTCGCTCCAGCGCCGCCACCAGAAAGTGCTCGAGGAAGCGCTCTCGCCGGTGATCACGCCCGAGGAGCGCGCACGGATGGGCGGCATCGTCGCCAAGGCGATGGCCGATATGGGCTATCGCGGCGCCGGCACGATCGAGTTCCTGTGGGAAGACGGCGAATTCTACTTCATCGAGATGAACACCCGGCTGCAGGTCGAGCATCCGGTGACCGAGATGATCACCGGGCTCGATCTCGTCCGCGAGCAGATCCGGGTCGCAGAGGGCCATGGCCTGTCGGTGAAGCAGGACGACATCGAGTTTCGCGGCCACGCGATCGAATGCCGGATCAACGCCGAAGACCCGCGGACCTTCGCGCCCTCGCCGGGCAAGATCGTGCATTTCCACGCCCCGGGCGGGATGCACGTCCGCGTCGATAGCGGCATCTATTCGGGCTACAAGATCCCGCCTTACTATGACTCGATGATCGCCAAGCTGATCGTCTATGGCCGCACCCGGCAGGGCTGCATCATGCGGCTGCGGCGCGCACTCGAGGAGTTCGTGATCGAAGGCGTCAAGACGACGATCCCGCTGCACCAGGCGCTGCTCGACGACCCCGAGTTCCAGAAGGGCGACTATACGATCAAGTGGCTGGAAGAATGGCTGGCGAAGCAGGACGCAGCGGGCTGATGGGGCTTGGCCGGCTGTTGCCGGGAATCGCGGCGGGCGCGACGACGATCGCCGCCGCCCCGCTCGATCCCGTCAAGACGCTGGCCGGCCGCTACAGCACCCATTTCGAGAACGCGACGGTCGAGGGCGACAAATATTGGAGCGACGACGTGGTCGAGATCGTGCCGGTCGATGCGCGCCACGCCTATTTCAACCTGCGCCTGAACTTCGCCAACGGCCATAGCTGCGGGCTTTCCGGCATCGCGCGGGCAAAAGGCGACGCGCTCGATTATGTCGCGCCGGCAGGAAGCCGTGTCGAAGGCTGCCATATGACGCTGTCCCGCAACGGCCGGTGGCTCCACCTCGACGATCATGACGGGAGCTGCCAATCGACCTGCGGCTCGCGGGGCGGTTATGGCGGCGAGGGTCAGCCCTGGAAGAGCAAGCGGCCGATCACTTATCTCTCCCGGATCAGGGGTTCGGAAGAATATCGCGCCGCGCTCGCCGAGTGGCGCAAGGAGGAGGCGAAGTGAAGGCGACGATCTACCACAACCCTCGCTGCTCCAAGTCGCGCGAGGCACTGGCGATCCTCAACGAGACGTCGGGCGTCGAGGTCGAGATCGTCGAATATCTCAAGACTCCGCCATCGCGCGAGACGCTCAAGGACCTGTATCAGCGCGCCGGCATGACCGCGCGCGAGGGGCTGCGCATCGCCGAGGACGCCGCCAAGCCGCTCAAGGGCGCCGACGACGACGCGATCCTCGACGCGATGGCGGCGAACCCGATCCTGATCGAACGGCCACTGGTGGTGACCGAGAAGGGCGTGCGGCTGGGGCGCCCGCCGGAGAAGGTGCGCGAAATTTTGTGAGGCCCTTGGCCTCCCCGGCAAGGGGAGGTGTCAGGCGCAGCCCGATGGAGGGACTGGAAGACGGCCGGCGACTCGCTCACTTTCGTCGTCACCTCCCGGAAAGATCGGTCAGGCGCTGCACCGCGTCCGCCACACCACCGCACCTAACCGCCGACGGGATGCGCGCGACGACCGAGCCCGAGAACCACGCGGCCGCCGATATCTTCCCGCCGCTGGCGTGACTTCGGGTATCGGCCCACTAGCCGTGCCGCGCCCCCGCCGCTAAGGGCTGCGCGCATGACCGGAATCACGCCCGAGATCGTCGCCGAGCACGGCCTGTCCCCCGAGGAATATGATCGCGTCCTGCACGCGATGGGGCGCGAGCCCAATCTGACCGAGCTGGGCATCTTCAGCGTGATGTGGTCCGAGCATTGCAGCTACAAATCGAGCCGCATCCATTTGAAGAAGCTGCCGACCACCGGCCCGCAGGTGATCTGCGGCCCCGGCGAGAATGCCGGCGTGGTCGACATCGGCGACGGCCAGGCGGCGATCTTCAAGATGGAGAGCCACAACCACCCGTCGTACATCGAGCCCTATCAGGGCGCGGCGACCGGCGTCGGCGGCATCCTGCGCGACGTGTTCACGATGGGCGCACGACCGGTGGCGAACATGAACGCGCTGCGCTTCGGCCGGCCCGATCATCCCAGGATGCGCCATCTGATCGCCGGCGTGGTCCACGGCATCGGCGGCTACGGCAATTGCGTCGGCGTGCCGACCGTCGGCGGCGAAGTGAACTTCCACCCGGCCTATGACGGCAATATCCTCGTCAACGCGATGACCGTCGGCGTCGCCCAGACCGACAAGATCTTCTACTCGGCCGCCTCGGGCGTCGGCAATCCGATCGTCTATGTCGGCTCCAAGACCGGCCGCGACGGCATCCATGGCGCGACGATGGCCTCGGCCGATTTCGGCGAGGATTCGGAGGAGAAGCGCCCCACCGTCCAGGTCGGCGATCCCTTCACCGAGAAGCTCCTGATCGAGGCGTGCCTCGAGCTGATGGCATCGGACGCGATCGTCGCGATCCAGGACATGGGCGCCGCGGGGCTGACTTCGTCCTCGGTCGAGATGGCGTCGAAGGGCGGCGTCGGCATCGAGCTGATCATGGACGACGTGCCGCAGCGCGAGACCGGCATGACGCCGTACGAGATGATGCTGAGCGAGAGCCAGGAGCGGATGCTCATGGTGCTCAAGCCCGGCCGCGAGGACTTCGCCGAGGCGATCTTCCGCAAATGGGAGCTCGATTTTGCGGTGATCGGCCATGTCACCGACACCGGCCGGATGGTGCTCAAATGGAAGGGCGACATCGTCGCCGACATTCCGCTCGCCCCGCTCGCCGACGAAGCCCCGCTCTACGAGCGTCCGCACGTGCCGACGCCGAAGCGCGCGGCGCTGACCGACGTGCCCGAGAGCAAGGATCCGGCCGCGGACCTGATCAAGCTGATGGGCTCGCCCGACATCGCCAGCCGGCGCTGGATCTGGGAGCAATATGACCACATGGTCGGCGCCGATACCGTCCAGCGCCCGGGCGGCGACGCCGCGGTGGTCCGCGTCCACGGCACGCAAAAGGGCCTCGCGATCACCACCGATTGCACCCCGCGCTATTGCTTCGCCGACCCGGTCGAGGGCGGCAAGCAGGCGGTGGCCGAAGCGTGGCGCAACCTGACCTCGGTCGGCGCCAATCCGCTCGCGGTGACCAACTGCCTCAACTTCGCCAACCCGCAGCGCCCCGAGATCATGGGCCAGATCGTCGGCTGCCTCGAGGGCATGAGCGACGCCTGCCGCGCGCTCGACTTCCCGATCGTCTCGGGCAACGTCTCGCTCTACAACGAGAGCAAGGCGACCGGCGGCGGCTCGGCGATCCTGCCGACCCCGGCGATCGGCGGGCTCGGCCTGCTCGCGGACTATTCGACCAGCTGCACGATCGCCTTCAAGGGCGTCGGCGACACGATCCTGACGATCGGCGAGCGCGGCGGCGATCTCGGCCAGTCGATCTGGCTGCGCGAAATCCACGGCCGCGAGGACGGCCCCCCGCCCCCCGTCGATCTCGCCGCCGAGCGCCGCACCGGCGACTTCATCCGCGAGCAGATCGCCAGCGGCGCGATCACCGCATGCCATGACGTCTCCGACGGCGGGCTTGCCGTGGCGGTCGCCGAGATGGCGCTCGCCTCGGGGATCGGCGCCTTGGTCAACGAACCGCAGCCTTTCGGCATCGCCGGCTCGCTGTTCGGCGAGGATCAGGGGCTCTACATCGTAACCGTCTGCGATTCGTGCCTCGCCGACTTCATGGTCGCGGCGCACAAGGCCGACGTCCCCGCCGATCACCTTGGCCGGACGATCAAGGACCGGATCATCTTCGAGCTCGACGAGGGCGACTGGACCGTCTCGCTCGCCGATCTGCGCGCGGCGCATGAAGGTTTCTTCCCCGCGCTGATGGGCGAGGACGCGGCGCTGGCGTAAAACCGAAGGCGCAGTGTTCCGGCGAAGGCCGGAGCGTCGGCGGCGCGCGGGCCGGCAAAACCCGGGGCTCCGGCTTTCGCCGGGCACAAAGCTGCGCTGATCGACAGCGGTGTGCGCGTACCCCTTCCCCCCGCGGCAATTGCGTCTAAGGTGAGCGACCGGAGGCCACGCCGATGACCGCAGGCTATTCAGCAACGCCGCTCGCCGACAAGCTGGGCCTGAAGCGCGGCATGCGCTGCTGGTTCCACAACATGCCCGAGAGCGTGCGCGCCGAGATCGACCCCGTAGGCGCGCAGATCGAGGAGCAGCCGACCGCTTCGGACGGGCTGCAATGCGCGCATTTGTTCGTCACCGAACGCGCGCGGTTCGAACGCGAGCTCGCCGCGCTCCAGCCGCTGATGGCGCCGAACGGCTTCATCTGGGTCTCGTGGCCCAAAAAGGCGGCAAAGACCGACACCGACATGACCGAGAACGTCATCCGCGAAATCGCGCTGCCGACGGGCCTTGTCGACATCAAAGTCTGCGCGGTCGACGATATCTGGTCGGGCCTCAAGCTGGTGATCCGCAAGGAAAATCGTTTCACCGACCCACCGCATAAGCCCTGACTCGCTTTTCGCCGTGGATTGTGCACGATCTGCACGATGCCCGATCCCGAGGCCTTTCCCTGGCAGCCTTATCCCGAACTTGCCGATGCCGAACGCATCGCGCGGGCGCGGGCGTTCGCCGACGCGCTGCGCACGCGGCGGAGCTGCCGCGCGTTCCGCGAGGATCCGGTGCCGCGCGAAGTGATCGAAGCCGCGCTCGCCGCGGCGGGGACCGCGCCGAGCGGCGCCAACCGCCAGCCCTGGCATTTCGCCGTGGTCTCCTCCCCCGAGGCCAAATGCGCCATCCGCATCGCCGCCGAGGAAGAAGAGCGCGCTTTCTATGACGGCCGTGCCGGCAGCGAGTGGCTCGAGGCGCTGTGGCCGCTCGGCACCGGCGCCGACAAACCCTATCTCGAGACCGCGCCGTGGCTGATCGTGGTCTTCGCCCAGCGCCGCGGCGGGCCCGACCCGGACGACCTCAAGCAGAATTACTATGTCACCGAAAGCGTCGGCCTCGCCTGCGGGCTGCTGCTCGCCACCCTGCACGAGGCCGGGGTGGCGTCGCTCGTCCACACCCCGAACCCGATGCGCTTCCTCAATCGCGTGTGCCGGCGCCCGGACCATGAGAAGCCGGTGATGGTGATCGTCGCCGGCTATCCCGCCGACGACGCGACGATCCCGGCGCACGCGCTCGAGAAGAAGTCGCTGGAGCAGATCGCCAGCTGGCTGTAGCGCGGGGCGATGCCCGAGGCCGCCCTGCCCGCCGACCCCAGCCCGTCTGCGCGGCTCGCCTCGCTCGACCTGATCCGCGGCGTCGCGGTGCTCGGCATCCTGCTGCTCAACATCCTCAGCTTCGGATTGCCGCAGGCGGCCTATCTCAATCCGCGCGCCTGGGGCGGCTGGCACGGCGCCGACCTCGCCGCCTGGGCAGTCAACTTCGTGTTGTTCGACGGCCGGATGCGCGGGCTGTTCTCGTTCCTGTTCGGTGCCTCGATGCTGCTCGTGATCGAGCGCGCCGAAGCCAGGGGCGAGAGCGCCGCCGCAGTCCATTATCGCCGCATGTTCTGGCTGCTCGTCTTCGGCTTCGCGCATCTCTGGCTGGTCTGGGAGGGCGACATCCTCGCGCATTATGCGATGATCGGCATGTTGGCCTTCGGCCTGCGCGACTTGCCCGTCGAGCGGATGCTGGGGCTCGGGCTGGCGCTGATCGCGGCGACGACGCTGCTCTTCGCGGGCTTCCCGATCGCCGTGCAGGAGGGCCGCGACCTCCCGGCGATCATCCAGCTGATGGGCGTGCCGCCCGCCACCGACATCGCGCGCGAGATCGCGATCCATCGCGGCGGCTATGGCGGCATCCTGCAGGCGCGGCTCGTCGCGCACGGCTTGTCGCCGCTCATGCTGCTATGGGTCTATGGACCCGAGACGCTCGCCTATATGCTGTTCGGCATGGCGGGGCTGCGCAGCGGGATGCTGCGCGGCGAATGGCCGCGGGCACGCTATCGGCGCTGGCTGCTGGTCTGCTGGGGCGTCACCCTGCCCGCCTGGCTCGCGCTGGCGGGATGGATCGTCGGCGCGCAATTCAGCCTGTCGGCGATGGCCTGGGCGGGCTGGACGCTGCCGGTGCCGCTGCGCCCGGCGATGATCGCCGGCTGGGTGTGCCTGATCCTGCTGCTGGCGCGGCCGGGCGGCGCGCTCACCACGCGGCTGGCGGCGGCGGGACGGATGGCGTTCACCAACTATCTCGCGACCAGCCTGATCTGCACCGCGCTGTTCTATGGCTATGGGCTGGGCTGGTTCGGCCAGCTCTCGCGCTGGCAGCTCTATCCGGTGGTGGCGGCGCTCTGGGCAGCGATGCTGTTCTGGTCCAAGCCTTGGCTCGCGCGCTTCCGATTCGGGCCGTTCGAATGGTTGTGGCGGAGTCTGGCGCGCGGAAGTTTGCAAAAGTTACGCGGACCGGCCTCCGTATAACTGCGAATGCTTCGCAATACCCTTGCGAATCGCTCTCATTAGCCGTACATCCGGACCATCGAGGCGTGAGGGTTTCATGGTCGTCTGCGTTTGCAATGCAATTCGTGAGAATGATGTGCGTGCCGCGGCGCGCGACGGCGCGACCAGCGCCTGCCAGGCCTATCGTGCGCTCGGGCGCAGCGCCAAATGCGGCCAATGCGTGCCGTTCGCGCGCGAGATCATCAACGACGAACGCGCGGCTGCGTAGCGTTCTCAACTAGAAAAACCGCGGATTTCTGCGGTTTTCGGCGCGGCTTTTTGGCGCTATGGCATCCCTGCAAACACAGGGAAGACAGCCATGAAGGGCGACGCCAAGGTCCTCGACTATCTCAACGAGGTGCTCAAGAACGAGCTCACCGCGATCAACCAATATTGGCTGCATTACCGGCTGCTCGACAATTGGGGCATCCGGAAGCTCGCCGAGCTCGAGCGCCACGAATCGATCGACGAGATGAAGCACGCCGACCGGCTGGCCGAGCGCATCCTGTTCCTCGAAGGCCTGCCCAATTTCCAGCTGCTCGGCCGGCTGCGCATCGGCGAGACCGTCGAGGAGATTCTCCGCGCCGATCTCGCGGTCGAGGTCGAGGCGATCGCGGTGCTCAAGGAAGCCATCCCGCATTGCGAAGCGGTGCGCGACTATGTCAGCCGCGACCTGTTCACCGACATCCTCGAGAGCGAGGAAGAGCATGTCGACACGCTCGAGCGCCAGTTCGACATGATCGCACGGATGGGGCTGGAGAACTACATCCAGCTCAACAGCAAGGCCGAGGAAGCGAGCTAGAATCTCCCTGCAGTGCTCCGGCGAAGGCCGGAGCAGTGGCAGCAAGCGAGACGGCCTGAACCCATGGCTCCGGCCTTCGCCGGAGCACATACCCTTTCAGAAGGTCAGAGAACCGGGCGGCGTCCGAATGCCGCGGCGGGCTTGCGCGCGACCAGCGGGTTGGCTTCGCGCTCGAGCATGTCGAGCGTGGTCTCGAACAGCGGGCGCAGCTTGACGACGTGCTCGAGCGCCTCGGTCGGCGTCTCGCGGCGCTCGATGCAGCCGCGCGCGATCATCTCGATCGTCTCGGCCACCTCGGACAGCGGATCGGCGCCGAACTGGCGCGATTCGCCCTTGAGCGTATGCGCGGGGATCACCATCGCCGTGGCATTGTGGCCACGCATCGCGTCCTCGATCCGGTCGACCGACTTGATGCCGTCCTCGCGGAAATAGCCGAGGATCCGCACGAAATTCGCGCCGAGCTCCGAGCGTGCCTGCTGGAAGCTTTCCCAGTTCACCAGCGGATCATTGCCGATCGTCACGTCCATACCCCGTTGCATACCCCCGACGGTACGCCGCGATGATAAGCGGGGAACGTAAACAGGGCGTTGATGGATGATGCCGGGAGGTTTCCGGAGGGCATCGCGTGGCTCCAAACCGCCCCCGCCAAGGGGGAGGAATCTCGCTATTTGCCCTTGTCGCGGTCGAACGGGTTCCTGGGCGCGCGCAGCGACAGGCGGACAGGGACGGCGCCGAAATCGAATTCCTTGCGCAGCCCGTTGATCAGATAGCGCTGATAGCTGACCGGCAGCAGATCGACGCGGGTGCCGAACAGCACGAAGCTGGGCGGACGGCTCTTGTTCTGGGTGACGTAGCGCGGCTTGATCCGCTTGCCGCCGGGCGCGGGGGGCGGATTGGCTTCGAGCGCGCGCTCGAACCAGCGATTGAGCTGGCCGGTCGAGACGCGGCGCGACCACGCGTCGCGGGTCTCGAAGGCGACCTTCATCATCGTGTCGAGGCCCTTGCCGGTCACCGCCGAGACAGTGAGCAACGGCACGCCCTTGACCTGCGCCAGCCCCTCGTCGAGCGCCTTCTTGACGCCGTTGAACAGGCTCGAAGCCTCTTCGGCCACGTCCCATTTGTTCATCACGATGATCAGCGCGCGGCCTTCCTGGAGGACGCGATCGGCGATCTTGAGGTCCTGCACCTCAAGCCCGCGGGTGGCGTCGAGCAGCAGCACGACGACCTCGGCAAAGTCGATCGCGCGCAGCGTGTCCATCACCGAGAGCTTTTCGAGCTTCTCCTCGACACGGGCCTTTTTGCGCAGCCCCGCGGTGTCGATCAGGCGGACCTTGCGCATGCCGCCCTCGAAATCCTCCCACTCCCAATCGACCGAGATCGAATCGCGCGTGATCCCGGCCTCCGGACCGGTGATCATCCGCTCCTCGCCGAGCAGCCGATTGACCAGAGTCGACTTGCCGGCATTGGGGCGCCCGACGATCGCGAGCTTGAGCGGCGCATCGGGCGATTCGTCGTCCTCGGGCGCTTCCTCCTCGTCGCGCTCGACATGCGGGAGCAGCGCCTCGAACAGATCGACGACGCCCTCGCCATGCTCGGCCGAGAAGGGGATCGGATCGCCGAGGCCGAGCGCCATCGCCTCGAGGATGCCCGACTCGCCTGCCCTGCCCTCGGCCTTGTTGGCCATCAGCACCACCGGGCGATCGGTGCTGCGCAGCCAGCGGGCGATCTCTTCGTCGAGCGGCGTCACCCCGGCGCGGGCATCGATCAGGAACAGCGAGACATCGGCCTCGCGCACCGCCGCCTCGGTCTGCGCGCGCATCCGGCCGGGGAGCGTCGCGGCGTCCTCGTCCTCATAGCCGGCGGTGTCCATCACCCGAAATTCGAGGCCGAGCAGGTTCGCCTCGCCCTCGCGACGGTCACGCGTGACGCCGGGCTGGTCGTCGACCAGCGCGAGACGCTTGCCGACCAGCCGGTTGAACAGCGTCGACTTGCCGACATTCGGGCGTCCGATGATGGCGACGGTGGGAAGGGGCATTGTTTTACTCACTCCCCTCCCTGCTTGCAGGGGGGGCTGGGGGTGGGTGCGCGCGTCTGCGCGCCTAATAGACTCATCGGGCGGTATAAACAAAGTAACGGGCGGGGCATCGAGCCCCGCCCGTTACTAACCCACCCCTAGCCCCTCCCTTGCAGGGAGGGGAAGGTACTCAGCGATACGCCGACAGCCGGCCCTTGTCGTCGAGGACGTAGAGCGTGTTGTTGGCGACGACGAGCGGGAGCGAGATCGACTCCTTGGTGTCCATCGTTCCGCTCACGCTGCCGTCGGCCGCCGAGGCGAAGACGATCTCGCCTTCGCTGTTGCCGAGCACGAGGCGGCCGCCGGCGAGAACGGGGCCGACCCAGCTGATCGGGTTCTTCGACTTCTTCTCGTTGCGGTAGCGGCGCAGCTGCGAGATCCAGCGGATCTTGCCGGTGCCGCGCGCGATCGCGAGCAGACGCGCGTCATCGGTGACGACGAACAGCCATTCGCCCGCCGCCCAAGGCGTCGAGATGCCGGCGATGCTCTGCTCCCAGAGCGGATTGCCGCTGGCGATGTCCATCGCGACCATGCGGCCGCCCTGCCCGATCGCATAGACGCGGCCCTGATCGATCACCGGCTCGGCATCGATGTCCGACAGCGACGAGACCGAGGTCGACATCGAAGTGCGCGAGAGCACCACGTCCCACAGCGAACGGCCATTCTCGTAGCGATAGGCGTTGAGCTCGCCCGACGAGAAGCCCGCGACGACGGTGCCCTGCGCCGAGGCGGGCGCGGCGACGCCGAACACGCCCTGCGATTCGAGGCTGGCCGAGACCGTCCACGCGACTTCGCCGGTTTCCTGATTGAGCGCGAAGAGCTGGTTGTCCTGCGTCACGACATAGGCCTGGCCATTGGCCAGCGTCGGCGCGCCGCGCAGCGGACCGCCGGGGCGCTTGCGCCAGACCACCGCGCCATCGGCGGTGTTGAGCGCGACGACATCGCCGAGACCATTGGTCGCGAAGGCGCGCTCGCCCTCGACGCTGACGCCGCCGCCGAAGCGCGCGCCCTTGTTGCCGTCCTCGTTGGCGGTGCTCGCGCGCCACAGCTCGGCGCCGGTGTCGGCGGCCAGCGCGTGGACGACGCCATCGGTGTCGATCACAAACAGCTTGTTCTCGGACACGACCGGCGCAGCTGCGAGCCGCTCCTTCTTGGACGGCTTGGCGATGTCCTTCGACCAGATCCGCGACGGGCTCGCCGCGAGCGCGAGATGGCCCATCGACTTGGCGGCGTTGCCGCCCGGCTGGCGCCAGCCGTCATTGGCCGCGGCCTCGGGAAGCAGCACCTCGACTCCGGCGAGCGACTTGTCGGCGACGACATCGCTCTCCGAGACGAGGATCGGCACGCGCTCGCCGAGCACGGGCGTCTTCTTGCCGCTGCCTTTGAAGATCCCGCAGCCGCTCACCATCGCGAGCGCCGCGAGAGCAGCAGCCACCCTCACCTTGTTGTTCATTGAGCCTTGGTTTCCTTCGACTGATCGATCGCGTCGACACCGAGTACGCCGGCCAGCTGAACCGCGCGTTGACGTATCGATTGGGGCACCTTCTCGCCGCCCTGCGCGATCTGTCCGTAGAGCCGGCCGGCCTCCGCACGGTTGCCTGCCTTGAGATATGCCGCGGCGACAAGCTCGCCGGCGGTGCCGAGCCATGGCGAATTGGGATTGGTCAGCCCCTTCAGCCGGTCGATCACGACCTGCGGCTTGAGGCTGTCGAACTCGGCGGCGGTCTGGCGGATCAGCGCGAGATCGCGAACCGGCTGCGGGAATTTGCTGTTGCCGGCGACTTCCGCGAACTTGGCGGCAGCACCTTTGGCGTCATTCTTCTGGAGCAGCAGATTGCCCTGGCTGATCCGCGCCATCGCGGCGAAGCCGGGGTTGCCGCCGGTGGCGATCTTGTCGAGCGCGGGCATCGCCTTGTCGGCCTGGCCCTGCTCGACCAGCCGCATCGCCGCGTCGAATTCCTCGCCCTGACGGCCGGCGGTGCTCTGGCTGTGATGCTGCCAATAGAGCCAGCCGGCGAGCGCGATCAGCCCGACCACGACGAGGCCGATGATCAGCCGGCCATAGCGCCGGAAGATCTGCGCCGCCTGGTCGCGGCGATACTCCTCGTCGACTTCGCGCAGAAAGGCTTCGTCAGTGATGCCGGAGGGAGGAAGCGCCAAAATTGACTCCATGGGTGGTCGTGCGGCCGCGGACCTTAGCCGCGGGCACTGCCTAAAGGAAGCGTGCTCGCTAGCGGCTCAGTCGCGCGCCGGATAGACTTGTTCTGCGCCCGGAAAGTCCCGCGACCGGACTTCGGCGGCATAGGTAGCAACCGCGGCGGAAATGCGGCCGGCGAGATCGTCGTAGCGCTTCACGAAGCGCGGGGTGCGCTCGAACAGGCCGAGCATGTCTTCGGTCACCAGCACCTGCCCGTCGCATTGCGCCGAGGCGCCGATGCCGATCACCGGAACCGGCACCGCGGCGGTGATCTCGTTGGCGAGCCCCTCGACCACACCCTCGGCGACGATGCCGAACGCGCCGGCATCGGCGATCGCACGGGCATCGTCGAGGATGCTGGCATGTTCGGCATTGCTGCGGCCGCGCGCGCCATAGCCGCCGAGGGCGTTCACTGCCTGGGGGGTGAGCCCGATATGGCCCATCACCGGAATCCCCCGGCGGGTGAGGAACTCGACCACCGGCGCCATCGCGGTGCCGCCTTCGAGCTTCACGCCGGCCGCGCCGGTTTCGGCGAGCACGCGCGCGGCCGATTCGAAGGCGCGCTCGGGGCTCGCCTCGTAGCTGCCGAAGGGCATGTCGACGATCACCACCGAATGCCAGCTGCCGCGCACCACCGCGGCGCCGTGCGCGATCATCATGTCGAGCGTCACCGGCAGGGTCGAAGGCAGGCCGTAGATCACCTGGCCGAGACTGTCGCCGACGAGCAGCACGTCGCAATGCGGATCGAGCAGCTGCGCCATCCGCGTGGTGTATGCCGTCAGCATCACTACCGGATCCTTGCCCTTGCGGTTGCGGATCGCGGGGATGGTCAGCCGCTTCATCGGCGCGGGCGTGGGATTGGCGCGGCTGGTGCCGGTATCGAGCGTGTAGGTGGACATGGCCGCTGTCTAGCGCCGCGCGGTCGCGGGCGCCAGCGGAGGCGCCCTCAGCTCAACCGAGCCAGCCGCGGCGCTGGGCGTACCCTGCGAACCAGATCTGGAAGACCGCCATCAGCGCGATGAAGATCGGGAAGCCGGTGGCGACGACCACGCCCTTGTGCGCGATGAGGTCGGTGGTGAGGAAGAGAGTGCCGAACTGGACGATCACCGCGATCAGCGAGACGAGATAGAGCGGCCGGGCGAGCCGCGAGCGCATCAGCAGCGCGATCGAGCCGAGCAGCCCCGTGCCCACCGCGACGGCATAGACCGCGTTCAGCCACGCCGGCAGTGCGGCGTAGAAGGCGCGGTCCCAATCGGTGGCGGCCGGATCGATGTCGGGGCCATAGGCGATGTGCAGATAGAGCGAGAGGCAGCCCAGCAGCCCCCACGCTACCAACAGCACCGCGATGAGGGTGAACCAGCCCGTAGGCCGCTGCCGGATCCAGGTCGCCACGCATCCCTCCCATGTCTGTCTTTTTCTGGCTGGCGAACGTAACGGAAATCGAACGAATCCGCCAGCGGAGAGAATCCGCGCCCTCAACCGTGGATGCTTTTCAGAGCAGCGCGCGGGCGTAGCGATCGGGCGCGAAGCCGATCAGCAGGCCGCCGGGATGCTCGAGCACCGGGCGCTTGATCATCGAGGGCTGAGCCAGCATCAGCGCGGTCGCCTTCGCGGCGTCGAGACCCACCTTGTCGGCATCGTCGAGCTTGCGGAAGGTGGTGCCGGCGCGGTTGAGCACGGTCTCCCAACCTTCCGCTGCGATCCAGCGTGCGAGGCTGGCGGCGTCGATCCCGGCGGTCTTGTAGTCGTGGAAATCATAGGCGATCGCATGCCCGGCGAGCCAGTCGCGCGCCTTCTTGATCGTGTCGCAATTCTTGATGCCGTACATCGTGATCGTCATGAATCGTCCTTCAGAAAGCGGCCGAGCGTGACGACCTTTTGCGGTTCGAGCCCGAGCGCCTGATAGAAGCCGAGCGCTTGGTGATTGTCCTCGCGGACCATCAGCTGGATCTTGGGGGCGCCGCGGGCGCGGAGCCAAGTCTCGGCGGCTTCCATCAGCGCGCGGCCGAGCCCGGCGCGGCGGCCATCGGGCGCGACGGCGAGATAATAGACCCAGCCGCGATGCCCGTCGAAGCCGACCATCACGCTGCCGTCGATGCCGCTGGCGCCGCGCGCGACGAGGACGGTGGAGCTCGGGCTGTCGAGAGCGAGGGCGAAATCGGCGTCGGGGTCGTTCCACGGGCGGGTGAGGCCGCAGGCGCGCCACAGCGCGACCGTGACCGGCCCATCGACGGGGATCGCAGATTCGATCGTCATCTATGCGCGTGTTCGCTCCTTGCTATGCGGCTGGCAAGCAGGCCTTGGACACCCGCGCGATCAGCAAAGCAGAATCCGAGGGTTGCTTGCAAATAGCTTCAGGAAGGTGCATTCTTTAATTAAAATATGCGGGGGGGGGCATGAGGGCCGCATCCTTCCCGACCACGTACAGGGGAGACAATCATGCGATTTGAGACGAAACTGGCAATCGCCGCGATGAGCGCGGCCGCCCTCTGGGCATCGCCGGCCGCCGCGCAGGCGACCCGGACCTGGGTTTCCGGCGTCGGCGACGACGTCAACCCGTGCAGCCGCACCGCGCCGTGCAAGACGTTCGCGGGTGCGATCTCCAAGACCGCCGCGGGTGGCGAGATCAACTGCCTCGATCCGGGCGGCTTTGGCACGGTGACCATCACCAAGTCGATGACCATCGATTGCTCCGGTACCTTCGGCAGCGTGCTCAATTCGGGCGGCATCAACGGCGTCGTCGTCAACGACTCGGCGACTGCCACGCCGGGCACGATCGACGTCAAGCTGCGCGGGCTGTCCATCGACGGCGCCGGCACCACCCCGGGACTCAACGGCATCCGGTTCGTGACGGGCAGGTCCCTGATCGTCGAGGACGTGTTCATTCAAAATCAGAAGAGCGGCAGCGGCGTTTCAATTCAGCCGACGACCAATGTCGAGGTCTATCTGACCCATGTCACCGTTGCCGATGGCGGCACCGGCGTCCTCGTTCAGCCGACCGGCACGGGCACCGCGCTGGTCACCATGCGCAACGTGTTCGCGGTCAATAACTCCAGCAACGGTGTGCGCGTCGATTCGACCGGCAACACGGGCACGCGCAACCGGATCACGATCTATGATTCGGAGCTTTCCGGAAACAACACCGCGGGGCTTAATGTGAATGCGTTCGCGGGGACCGCGGCGGCAGGCGTCATCCTCAGTGATTCGACGGTCAGCGGCAACGGCACCGGCATCATCGCCAATGGCGGTTTCGCGACGGTTCGCGTCAGCGACACGACGATCACCGGCAACACCACCGGCGTTTCCTTCGCGAACAGCTCCGCGATCTTCAGCTATGGCGACAATCTGCTCGACGCGAATCCCGACAATGTCGCGCCGAACAACGGGGCCTTCACCGGCGCCGTCATTCCCAAACGCTGATCGTCAACGCTAGTCTGCCATCGATCCGGCCGGGCTTCACTCCAGCCGGATCTATGGTGCGTGGCGCCTTTGGCCTCCGCCGCCCGCGAGATTTTCGCCGTCGCCGTTAGCGGGCGATGCACGTCATGCCGGCCCATAGGTTGGTGATCTCGCCCGAGGGCTCGCGCGTGCTGAGCAGGCCAGACAGCCCGCCGCTGGTGAATTCGATGCCGAGCGTCGAATCCTCGAGCGTGATCGCATGCGCCGATTCGAGCTGCTTACGGGTGGAGCCGATGCCGACCCCGGCCGCCGTGGCGAAGCGGCCGCCTTCGCGGCCGTCGAGATCCCAGCCGGCGAACTTGCCGCCCTCGAAATAGAGGCCGAGCCCGTCGCGGAAATTGGCGAACGACAGCGCGCCGGCGCCACATTCCTGCTGGTCGCCCTCCTCGATCGGATTGCCGAGCGCAGCAGCGATCATCCGCGTGGCGTCGGCGCGCGGCATGCCGAAGGTCACCTGCCGCGCGGCGCCGCTCGGCAGCACGAGGCTGAGCCCGTCCGGCGCGAGATTGATCGCGGGGCCGGCCGCCTCTGCGGCGTTGGCTTCGGCCGGCGCAGGGCTGGGCAGGATCAGCTCTTCGGCATTGCCCTGAAAGGTGATCGAGCGCGTCGCATTTTGCTCGGGCTCGGCAGGGCTGCAGCCGGCAAGCAGCGCGACAAGCGCGGCGGCGAGCCGCGTGCGACGACCAAGCATCCGATTACGCAATATTTTATCCTACCGACCCGTCGACAGACCCGGTGATACTACGCCGCCGATTCGGTTGGCAAATCGCGCTGCGCCTTTTCGGGCGGGCGAACGCGCCCGGCGCCCGACCCGCCCAATGACGTCAGGCGACGCCGAGCTTGCCGCGTTCGCCCTCGCGCGGTGCCGCGAGCTCCTCGGGCGAGACGAAATCGCCGAGATCCGCCGCCTCGAGGAACGGCCAGATCTCGATCTGCGCGCCCGGCATCGGATTGGGGCAGCGCTTCGCCCATTCCAGCGCCTCGTCCATGTCCTTGACTTCCCAGATCGAGAAGCCCGCGATCAGCTCGCGGGTCTCGGCGAACGGGCCATCGATCACCGTGGCGCGCGGACCGTCGAAGGTGATGCGCCGCGCCGCGCTGCTCGGCTTGAGCCCCGCCGCCGCGACGAACACGCCGGCCTCGACCAGCTCCTCGGTGAACTTGTCCATCGCCTCGAACGCCGCGAGCATCTCGGGCGTGGGCGCCATGCCCTGCTCGGTCGCCTCGGTGGCTTTCACGAATACCATTACCCGCATCATCCGTCTCCTTGCTCGAGCCGGCCCTTCTGGCCTCTCACTTGGGACGACGAACGAGATTGCGGGGAATCGACGCCGCCGGGCAAATATTATCGGCGCGTCCGGCGCGCGGCGGCAGCCCCCCTCACTCCCACTCGATTGTGCCGGGCGGCTTGGAGGTGAAATCATAGGTCACCCGGTTGATCCCGCGGACCTCGTTGACGATCCGCGTCGCGACGCGCGGCAGGAAATCGCCTGGGAACTGGAAGGCGACCGCGGTCATGCCGTCGGTCGAGGTCACCGCGCGCAGCGCGAGGACATAGTCATAGGTGCGGTAATCGCCCATCACCCCGACGGTGCGCACCGGCAGCAGCACCGCGAAGGCCTGCCAGATCGCGTCGTAGAGCCCCGCATTGCGGATCTCCTCGAGATAGATCGCGTCGGCCTTGCGGAGGATGTCGCAGCGTTCCTTGCTGACTTCGCCGGGAATGCGGATCGCGAGGCCCGGCCCCGGGAACGGGTGCCGGCCGACGAAGATGTCGGGCAGGCCGAGCTCGCGGCCCAATGCGCGGACCTCGTCCTTGAACAGCTCGCGCAGCGGCTCGACGAGCTTCATGTTCATCCGCTCGGGCAGGCCGCCGACATTGTGATGGCTCTTGATCGTCACCGAGGGCCCGCCGGTGAAGCTGACGCTTTCGATCACGTCGGGATAGAGCGTGCCCTGGGCGAGGAAATCGGCGCCGCCGATCTTCCTCGCCTCTTCCTCGAACACTTCGATGAAGGTCTTGCCGATGAACTTGCGCTTGGCCTCGGGATCGGTGACCCCGGCGAGGCCCGAGAGGAACAGCGTCTCGGCGTTCACATGGACGAGCGGGATGTTGTAGTGGCCGCGGAACAGGCTGACGACCTGATCGGCCTCGCCGGCGCGCATCAGCCCGTGATCGACGAACACGCAGGTGAGTTGCTCGCCGATCGCCTCGTGGATCAGCACCGCGGCGACCGCGCTGTCGACGCCGCCCGAAAGCCCGCAGATCACCCGGCCCGAGCCGACCTGCTCGCGGATCTCGCGGATCTTGGCCTGCCGGAACTCGGCCATCGTCCAGTCGCCCTGCAGCCCGCAGACATGGCGGACGAAATTGGCGAGCAGCTTCGCCCCGTCGGGGGTGTGGACCACCTCCATGTGGAACTGGGTGGCGTAATAGCGGCGGGCATCGTCGGCGACGACCGCGAAGGGCGAGCCGGGGCTGACCGCGACCGGGCGGAAGCCCGGGGCGAGCGCGGTGACCTTGTCGCCATGGCTCATCCAGACCTGATGGCTCTCGCCTTCGGCCCAGAGCCCGTCGAACAGCACGCAGCCGTCCTGGATCTCGATGAAGGCGAGCCCGAACTCGCCCGAATCGCCCTGCTGCACGGTGCCGCCCAGCTGCTCCATCATCACTTGCTGGCCGTAGCAGATGCCGAGGATGGGCAGCCCCGAATCGAAGATCTCCTGCGGCACCCGCGGGCTGCCTTCGTCGAGCACCGAGGCAGGCGAGCCGGAGAGGATGATCCCCTTGGGCCGCATCCGGGCAAAGGCCTCGGCGGCGGAATTGAAGGGAGCGATCTCGCTATAGACTCCCGCCTCGCGCACGCGGCGCGCGATCAGCTGGGTCACCTGGCTCCCGAAATCGACGATCAGGATTGAATCGGCATGATGTTCCATGCCCAGCGCGCATAGCAGATGCGGCCGCCATGGGAAGGGCGTGGCTGCACCTCAGTTCTGGAACTGCGCCTTGCCGCTCAGCACCGCCCCGACTCCAAGCAACGCGATCCCGGTGAAGCCGAGGCCGAACAGCAAGGTGAACACCGTCGGCTCGAAATTCGAGCTGAGCATGAAGACGCGCCGCAGGCCCGGGCCATACGCCCATTCCGGCACCGCCGCAGGCACCGCCCAGACGTACAGGAGATACGGGCCCCAGAGCACCATCAGCGCAATCGATGCGCAGAATTTGATGATCGCCATGCCACTCCCCTTCGTGCAGACGAGCGCAGGTCATAAGGCGCGACCGTTAAGATAAACCTGCCCGGCGTACAGATTGCCGGCCTTGGCGTAGTCGGCGCGACAGCATTGCCGTCAGCCCAAAAACTGCTTCAGCTGCGCCTGAAGCCGAGCAGCTTGCTCGACATCATGGGCCGGTACCGGCCGCATCTTCTGCATCACGTCCCTTAGAACGATACGATAGTCGCGAACGCCGCTCTCGAACTTGCTGACAGGCACCCGGAATCGCTGCGCGTTTCCTTCAGGAGCGATATCGCCGAATTCCTCGAACAGATACACGACGCCCCGTTCGCCGCGCTGGCCGACAAAGGTGAAAGAGAGCCCTTCGATCAGTCGGCCCTCATGGTTCGCCTGGCAGATGACCGGCTTGTCGATGTCGTCTACCGTGATCTGGTCGGGATCGCGTCGGTCCGACGGAGAACTGAAATATCCGACGAACTTCGCGGCCAGCACCAGCGAGTGGCAAGTGGGCGCCTCCGACATGATCTGCGCCATCAATTCCTGATACGCCGCTTTGGCAGCATCGACCTCGACGTCGGGAGCCGCCGCCTTCAATCGCTTTCGGCCGAACATCGGACACCCCGCGCGCAATCTATACGTGCGATACCCGCTTTTTCTTAATAGCTATTCAAATCCACCGAGGATCGGGGCGCTTCTCGAAGGCGGTCATTCGCTGGCGATCCGGTCGGCGATTTCCGAAAGCTTGCCCTGCGCGGTCGGAGTCGAGCGGTTGGCGAGCAGCACGATCCCGAGCCCGCGTTCGGGATAGAGCTGGATCACGCTCGAAAAGCCGAAGGTCCCGCCCGACGTGCGCAGCTGGCGCCCGCCGCCGGGCAGCGCGGTGACGATCCAGTTGAGCGCCACCCAGGTCTTTTTGTCGAGCGTGAACCACGTGCCCTTGTGGCTGAGCGCCACCGCAGGATCCTTCTCGTCGAGCTGGAGCGCGGCGTAGCGGAGCATGTCGGCGAGCGAATAGCGCCAGCCGAATTTCTCGCGCGGCAGCGTCGCGGCCGCGACGCCCCCGGCGTCGTAGCCGGTGACCGCCGCGCCAGCGGCGAAGCCCAGCGGCTTCTCGATCTCGCGGGCGAGCAGCGTCTCGTACGGCGCGCCGTAGATGCGCTCGACGACATAGATCAGCAGCTGCGCGCCGACGTTCGAATGCGCGACTTCGGCGCCGGGGCGCCGGGCGAGCGACACTTTGTGCAGATCGGCAAGGAAATCGCCCTTGTCATAGGCGGCGATCGCCCTGGCCATGCGGAAGCGGCCGGGATCGTCCTTGATCGCCGAGAGATCAGGGAGATTGTCAGGCAGCGCCGAGGTCATGTTGGCGAGATGGAGCAGCCGCATCGGCTCGCCCTCAAAGGCGAGATTGGGCCAGTCGCCGTCGAGATATTTGCGGACATCGTCGTCGAGGCTGGCCTTGCCGGCGACCACCGCGCGGGCGAGCAACAGGCTGGTGATCGTCTTGGCGATCGAGCCGATCTCGTACGCCGCCGCGTCGCCCGGCGCGGGACCGCCCTTCGCGATCGATCCGAAATGCCATGTGGAGACCTTGCCGTTCCGGACGATGCCGATCGACAGGCCGACGCCTTGCTCGGCGGCGAGATAGTCGGCGCCGGCCGCTCGTGCGACGCTATCGACCGACGCCCGCTGCGCCGCCGCCGGTGTCGCCAGCAGGAGCATCGCCATCCCCGCGCGAGTCAGCATCGGCCTCTCCCCTTCGCGCGAGAAGCTGCCGATGCCGGGCTGTCGCTACGATGAACGGGTCAGGCGGGGCTCAGGCCGTCGATCCTGACGTCCGGCGCGCTGCCCCGGCGGAGCTCGCAGCGGAATTTGTGCTGCGGCTTGACTGCGTCGCTGAAGCCCTGCGCGAGATCGACCTTGCCCTTGATGATCACCCGCTTGCCGAGCGCGACATAGGACGTGATCGAGACGACTTCGGCGCTGCCGGCATAGCGTTGCGCCGCCGCCTCGACGGCATCGCCGCAACGCGCCTCGGCGATCTGCTCGGGCGAGCCGGGAGGCGCCTCGCCCGGCGGCGCGTGATAGCCGTCGGGATCGATCTCCACCGAGATGCCGTCCTCGACGCCGGTATCGGCGCTCGTCGGAACGCCGAACAGGCTGCCGAGGACGAGCGCGCCGACGATCGAGCGCCACGATGTGCCGCGACGCTCGTGTCGATCGTCCTGCGCCGCGGCGGGCATGGCCAGCGACAGCGCAGCGGCGACCGCCGCACCGCTTGCGAGCGATCGAAGCATCGTCTCTTCTCCCACGCCCCCGGGCATCTCTCCCCCAGGGTCGCGTGGCCGGACCGCGCGATCAGCGGTTTCGCGTCGAACTCCGCCCTTGGGGCGATGAAGGCTCAGATCGTCCCGAGCCCTTCGATCAGGACCACCGGCTCGTTGCCGGCGCGCAGGGAGCAGCGGAATTTATGGCTCGGCTTGGTCGCGTCGTTGTAGCTCTCGGCGACCTCGACGCGGCCCTTGATCACCCAGCTCTTGCCGTTCCACAGATTGTCGGTGATCGCCGTCACCCGGGCGAGCCGGGCGAATTGCTGCGCCTGGGTCTCGGCGGCGACGGCGCAGCGATCGGCGGCGGCATCCTGATCGTAGAGCCCGTCATAGTCGGCGGCGCCCGGCGCGGGGATGTCGGGCACCGGCGATCCCTCGGGCGGCGGCGGAGCGCCATCGCCCCCGGCCCCCGGCCCGCCATCGCCCGCGGCCGCCGGCCCGCCATCGAGCGTGCCCGCGTCGAGCGGCGGCGCTTCGTAATTCTCGAAATAGGCCGCCTCGCGCTCGCGGCGCTTCTTCTCGGCGGATGTGGCGGCGAAGATCCCGCCGATGAGCAGCGCGCCGAGGATCAGCCCGCCAGCATCGACTTTGTCCTCGCGATGATGGTGATGATGGCGCTGCGGCCCGCGCGAGCGCCACGATTGGGCCTCGGCCGGCACGGCCATGGTCATGACGGCGAGTGCTGCGCCGGCGCCGCCCAGCGGTCGAAAAAACTGCATTGGTTCCCTCCCTTGCCCTCGCGTAACGAACGCTAGGAAGGCGCGGCTTTCGCACGGCTGAACGATCGTCAGCCCCGCTTCACCGCGAGCCCGGTCCACTCCGCGGCGAACGCCCAGATGTCGGCCGCTTCCTCGATGACCTTGTCGGTGGGCTTGCCCGAGCCATGGCCCGCGCGCGTCTCGATTCGGGCGAGGTGCGGCTTGTCGCCGATCTCGGCCGCCTGCAGCGCCGCAGTATATTTGAAGCTGTGCCCGGGCACGACACGGTCGTCGGTGTCGGCGGTGGTGACGAGGATCGCCGGATAGGCGCGTCCGCCCCGGACGTTGTGATACGGCGAATAGCCGTAGAGGCGGTGGAAATCCGCCTCGTCGGAAGGCCGGCCATAATCGTCGACCCAATAGCGGCCGGCGGTCCAGCGATCGAAGCGGAGCATGTCCATCACGCCGACCGCGGGGAGCGCCGCGGCGAACAGCTCAGGGCGCTGATTGACCACCGCGCCGACGAGCAGCCCGCCGTTCGAGCCGCCCTGGATCGCGACCTGCCCCGCGCCGGCAATCCCTTGCGCGATCAGATATTCGGCCGCGGCGATGAAATCGTCGAAGCTGTTCTGCTTGTTGGCGAGCCGCCCGCCATCGTGCCACGCCTTGCCATATTCGCCGCCGCCGCGAATGTTGGCGATCGCGACCGCCCCACCCTGCTCCATCCACGCGATCCGCGACGACGAGAAGCTGGGGGTGAGCGGGATGTTGAACCCGCCATAGGCATAGAGCAACGTCGGCGCGGGCCCGGTCAGGCCCTTTTTGCGCACCACGAACATCGGCACGCGCGTGCCGTCCTTCGAGGCATAGAAACGCTGCTCGACATGATAGTCGGCGGGATCGAACAACAGCTTCGGCGCGGCCCAGGGCGCGCTTTCGCCGGTGGCGATGTTGAGCCGGTAGATCGTCGTCGGCTCGTTGAAGCTGGTGAAGGCGTAGAAGGTCTCGGGATCGTCCTGCTCGCCGCCGAAGCCCGAGGCGGTGCCGATCCCGGGCAGCGCCACCGGCTCGAGCCGCGTCCCGTCGAGCGCATAGCGGCGGATCTCGGTGCGCGCGTCGACCAGATAGCTCGCGACGAGGACATGGCCGACGATCGCCGCGCCCTCCAGCGTGGCCTTGTCCTCCGGGATCAGCGCGTGTGGCTCGGGATGCTCGCTGGCGCCGATGTCCATCGTCACCACGCGCATCCGCGGGGCATGGTTGTTGGTCGTCCAGTAGAAGCGCGTGCCGATATTGCCGGCGAGCGACCAGTGATGGTTGAGCCCGTGGATGATCGTCCGCGTCGGCCAGGCGGGGTCGTTGAGATCGGCCAGCGTGATCTCGTAGCGATCGTCGGTGCCTTCGCTGGTGGTGATCACCAGCCAATGGCCGTCGTCGGTCACCTGGGCATAGTGGCTGTGGCTCGGCGCTGCGGGGGTCTCGTAGACCAGCCGGTCGGCCGATTGCGGCGTGCCGAGCCGGTGAAACCAGATCTTGTGGTTCGCGTTGGGCGCCTGGAATTTCTCGGCCTCGGCGACCTCGGGATAGCGCGAATAGAAGAAGCCGCTGCCGTCCTTCGCCCAGGCCGCGGCGAGGGTGAACTTCATCCCATGGACGACGTCGCCGGTCTCCCTGCCCGTAGTGACGTCGAGCACCCGCGCGACCCGCCAGTCGCTGCCGCCGTCCTGCACCGCGTAGAGCAGATGCTCGCCATTGTCCGACGGGATCCATTCGGAGAGCGCGGTGGCGCCGTCCTCGGACCAACCATTGGGGTCGAGCAGGACGCGGCCGGGGCCGTCGAGCTGATCGCGGACGAACAGCACCGCCTGGTTCTGCAGCCCGCTATTGTGCATGTAGAAATAGCGGCCGCCCTTCTTCTGCGGCAAGCCGAAGCGCTCATAGTCGAAGAGCTGGCGGATACGGGTGCGGAACCAGTCGCGGCCCGGCAGCCCGGCGAGATAGGCGTCGGTGACCGCGTTCTGCGTCGCCACCCAGGCAGCGACCTCGCCATCGTTGCGGACGTCGTTCTCGAGCCAGCGATACGGGTCCGCCACCGCGATGCCGAACTGCTCCTCGACCAGATCTTCGCGGCGGGTCTCGGGATAGGCGATGGGGTCGGTCACGGCAGACTCCGGAAACGGAAAAAGGCCGGAGCCTGATGGCCCGGCCTCTTCCCGAATTCAACCGCGACGGCGCCGATCAGGCGGCTTCGTCGAAGTCCTCGTCGATCAGCACCGGGCCCGAATCCTGGCCCTTGGCCGAGACGTCGCGGTCGACGAACTCGATCACCGCCATCGGCGAGGCGTCCGACGCGCGGATGCCGGCCTTGATGATGCGGGTATAGCCGCCGTTGCGATCGGCGTAGCGCGCGGCGAGCGTGTCGAACAGCTTCACCAGCTGCGCGTCGTCGAGCAGGCGGGCATGCGCCAGACGGCGGTTCGAAAGGCCGCCCTTCTTGGCGAGGGTGATCAGCTTCTCGACATAGGGGCGAAGTTCCTTCGCCTTGGCGAGCGTGGTGGTGATCTGCTCGTGCTTGATGAGCGCGGCGCTCATGTTGCGGAACAGGGCGGCACGATGGGCCGAGGTACGCTGCAGCTTACGGCCGCCGACGCGATGACGCATGGTAACTTCCTTCTCGTTCGTCAGGGGGCCGTCTTACGGAACCCCAAGCCAGGTGGGACGGTGAGCCACCCGATTACCGTCATCCCGGCGAAGGCCGGGATCCCTTGGGGTTCCTCCCCCGCCGCCACTCCAGCTCTCGCCAGAGCGACGGCAGGGAAAGGCTTACCCCATAATTTCCTGCTCAAGCTTCTTGGCCATCTCTTCGATGTTCTCGGGCGGCCAGCCCGGGATTTCCATCCCGAGGCGGAGCCCCATGCTCGAAAGGACTTCCTTGATCTCGTTGAGCGACTTGCGGCCGAAGTTCGGCGTGCGCAGCATCTCGGCCTCGGTCTTCTGGACCAGATCGCCGATATAGATGATGTTGTCGTTCTTGAGGCAGTTGGCCGAACGCACCGACAGCTCGAGCTCGTCGACCTTCTTGAGAAGGTAACGATTGATCTGCGCGGTATCGCCGGCAGCCGCAGCGCCATCGGCCGAGGCCGGCGCCGCCATGCCGATCGGCGCCTGACGGGTGACCGCCGAATCGTCGAAGTGGACGAACAGCGCGAGCTGGTCCTGCAGGATGCGCGCCGCATAGGCGAGGCCGTCCTCAGGGGTGATCGTGCCGTCGGTCTCGATCGTCAGGGTGAGCTTGTCGTAATCGAGCTCCTGACCGACGCGGGTGTTCTCGACCTTGTACGAGACCTGGCGGACCGGGCTGTACAGCGCGTCGACCGGGATCAGACCGATCGGCGCATCGGCCGGGCGGTTCGACTGGGCGGGGACATAGCCCTTGCCGGTGTCGGCGGTGAGCTCCATGTTGAGCGTCGCGCCGTCGTCGAGATGGCAGATCACCAACTCAGGGTTCATCACCTCGATATCGCCCGAAACGGCGATGTCGCCGGCCTTGACTTCCGCCGGGCCAGTGGCCGAGAGCTGGAGACGCTTCGGGCCTTCGCCCTGCATCTTGAGCGCGATCTGCTTCACGTTGAGGACGATGTCCGTCACGTCCTCGCGCACGCCGGCGAGGCTCGAGAACTCGTGAAGGACGTTCTCGATCTTGATCGAAGTGACCGCGGCGCCCTGCAACGACGAGAGCAGCACGCGGCGCAGCGCGTTACCGAGCGTAAGGCCGAAACCGCGCTCGAGCGGCTCGGCCACGAAGGTCGACTTGCGCTTGGGGTCGCCACCGGCCTTCTTTTCGAGACCGTTGGGCTTCTTGAGTTCCTGCCAGTTCTTAGGGTTGACCGACACGGGCTTTCCTCATGTTGGGCAGGATGGGGCTATCCTGCCAGGTAACTGCTGCCCGGTCCGGACCCCGCCCCCGGGGCCCGTAAGCCGGGCAGGATTGCAAATCAGACGCGACGGCGCTTCGACGGACGAACGCCGTTGTGCGGGATCGAGGTCACGTCGCGGATCGACGTGATCTGGAAGCCGACCGCCTGCAGCGCGCGCAGCGCCGACTCGCGGCCCGAACCCGGACCCTTCACTTCGACCTCGAGGGTGCGAACGCCGTGCTCGGCGGCCTTGCGGCCCGCATCTTCGGCGGCGACCTGGGCGGCGTAAGGGGTCGACTTGCGCGAGCCCTTGAAGCCCATCATGCCGGCCGACGACCACGAAATGGCGTTGCCCTGAGCATCCGTGATGGTGATCATGGTGTTGTTGAAGCTGGCGTTCACATGGGCGACGCCGGCGGTGATGTTCTTGCGTTCGCGACGGCGAATGCGCTGCGGTTCACGTGCCATTATCTCTGACCTTTATCCCTAGAGTGGGGTGGTCACTGCGCCGAAGCCGAACTCCGGCGGAGTAAACCGTCCCCCGGACGGTTTACTTCTTCTTGCCGGCGATCGGCTTGGCCTTGCCCTTGCGGGTGCGCGCATTGGTATGCGTGCGCTGGCCGCGGACCGGCAGGCCCTTGCGATGGCGCAGGCCGCGATAGCAGGCGAGGTCCATCAAGCGCTTGATGTTCATCGCCGTCTCGCGACGGAGGTCACCCTCGACGGTGTAGTTCGCGTCGATCGCCTCGCGGATCTGGAGAACTTCCTGATCGGTGAGGTCCTGCACGCGACGCTCGGGAGCGATCGCGAGCTTGTCGGTGATCTCCTTGGCCTTGGCCGGGCCAATGCCGTGGATATACTGCAGCGCGATCAGAACGCGCTTGTTGGTCGGGATGTTGACACCCGCAATACGTGCCATGAAATTATTCTCCCAGCTCCACGGGGTGCCTGCATGGCAGCTCGCACCCCATCTCGTAGCGTTGCTCCGAAAATGCAGTGGCGCGACGTGCGCAGGCAAGCGCCGCCGGGCAACCGGTGTTTCGGAAGTTGCGCGACATATGCAGCCGCAGGGGCGCTGTCAAGCGCCGCGGACCGCTTTTGCCGGAACAAGACCCATACACGAACGTTGCGCGCGCGCCAAGCCGGAGGCGGCGGCGAGAGCCCTCCCCCTCCCTGCGCGGGACACGCGAAGCGGCCGGCGGAAGAGGGGGATCTTCCGCCGGCCGCGCCGGTGCAAGGGCAAGGCACCGGTGTCGAATTATTTCTTCGCCTTCTTGACGGTCTTTTCGGTCTTCGCGGTCTTGGCCGCCTTCACAACCTTGTGATGCTTGGCGGCGGGCGCGGCCGCGGCGCTGGCGAGAGTCGGCGCGGCGATCATCGCCACCGCGGCAGCCGGGAGCAGGATGCGGGAAAGCTTCATCGAAATCCTCCGTGGCAGAAGGAACCGGCAAGGCGGCCGGCCCTGCCCTCTTCTGGCAGCCACGGGCTCACGCGGCGGTGACGCGCGCATGAAGATTTTGTCATGTGCGCCGGCGCGCGAAAGCCCGCTCAGCGCCGCGCGGCGCGGACCACGGCGGCGGCGCCGAGCAGGATCGCGCCGACCATGCCGCCGATCGCGAGCAGGCCGGCGGGCGTCACCTCGACCTCGGCGACGGCATAGAAACGCTCGCCGATCTGGAGCCGGGCAGCCGCGCGCTGCGACGCGGCGAGCGGCGCCTCGGGGGGCGGCGACGGGGCGATGTCGCGTGCCTTGGTCATTGCCCTTGACGCTCCGCCGCGGCCTTGAGCCGCGTCCATTGCACGCCGAGCACCTGATCGACCGGCGCGGCGAGGCTCGCGAGGCCCGGGCCGGCGACCGCATAGTCGAGAGTGAGCGTGGTGCCCGCCCCCGCGGGCTTGAGCGTGATCGTCATCACCCCGGCGACCGGCATCGCCTGGAGCGGGCCGAGCCCGCCGGTCATCCGCAGCGTGTCGTTCGCGGCGAGATAGACGATCCGCATATGCTCGACGCCGCCGCCCGGCGTCTTCTCGCACCAGCAGCCGCCCGGTCGGGCATCGAGGCTGAGATTGGCGGCATTGCCGCTATAGCTGTGTGCGCCGTCCCACCAGCTGGCGGGGCGAAGCAGCGTTGCCCATAGCTGCGCCGGCGGCGCGGCGACGGTGAGGACGTGATGGCTGGCGAAGCTGGTCTCGGAAGACGCGATGACTTCGGCCGAGGCCGGCACTGCGGCAAGCAGCGGCAATGCAAGCAGGCAAGCGCGCATAGGAAACCCTCCCGTTGCCGGGAGGGTACGCCGAATCAGCCCTGCCCGTCGAGGATCGCGGCGATCTGCCGGCTGACCTCTTCGATGTCCGCCATGCCGTCGACGCGGCGGACGAGGCCCTTGGCTTCGTAGAAGGGCAGAATCGGCGCGGTCTTGGCCCGATATTCGGCCATGCGCGTGCGCACCGTCTCGGCATTGTCGTCGGGGCGGCGCTTGAACTCGTGGCTGCCGCAGACGTCGCAGGTGCCCTCGACCCTGGGCTGCTTGAAGCGATCGTGATAGCCCTCGCCGCACTGGGCGCAGGTGAAGCGGCCCTCGACGCGCTCGACCAGCGCCTCTTCGTTGACCTCGAGCTCGATGACGTAATCGAGCTTGCGGCCGCGCTCGGCGAGCAGCCCGTCGAGCGACTCGGCCTGCGCCTGGGTGCGCGGATAGCCGTCGAAGATCGCGCCGGCATCGGTATCGGCCATGTCGAGCCGCTCGCCGATGATCCCCGAGACGATTGCGTCCGAGACGAGTTCGCCCGCCTCCATCACCGCCTTGGCCTTGAGCCCGGTCGGCGTGCCCGCCTTGACCGCGGCGCGCAGCATGTCGCCCGTCGAGAGCTGGACCATGCCGCGCTCGCTCTCGAGCCACTTCGCCTGGGTGCCCTTGCCTGCACCCGGAGGGCCCAACAGGATGATGTTCACTCGGTTATCCCCGTCCCAAGCTGCGCGTTCAGCGCATGCGGCCCTTCAGCTTCGCCTTCTTGATCAGATCGCCATACTGGTGCGCCAGCAGGTGCGACTGGATCTGCGTCACCGTGTCCATCGTTACGTTGACCACGATCAGAAGGCTAGTGCCGCCCATCAGGAACGGGATGCCCATCGCCGACACCAGATATTCGGGCAGCAGGCAGATCACCGTCAGATACGCCGCACCGATCACGGTGATGCGCGTCAGCACGTAATCGAAATAGGTCTCGGTGTTCTTGCCCGGGCGGATGCCGGGGATGAACCCGCCATAGCGCTTGAGGTTCTCGGCAGTCTCCTCGGGATTGAACACCACGGCGGTGTAGAAGAACGAGAAGAAGATGATGCCCGCGGCATAGAGCGCCATGTAGACCGGCGAGCCGTGGCGCAGCCAGGTGTTGAGGCTGATCACGAAATCGCCCCACTGGCTCTCGCCCGCGGTCATGTTGCCGGCGAACTGGGTGATCGTCAGCGGCAGCAGCAGCAGCGACGAGGCGAAGATCGGCGGGATCACGCCGGCGGTGTTCAGCTTGAGCGGCAGATGGCTGCGCTCGGCCTGCACCCCGCGCGCGGTCTGGCGCTTGGGATACTGGATCAGGATGCGGCGCTGGGCGCGCTCCATGAAGCAGATGCCGAGAACGATCGCGGCGACCGCGACGAGGATCAGGATCAGGCGCAGCGGATCGATCGTGCCGGTGCGGCCGCTCTCGAACAGCTGGACGAGCGTGGTGGGCAGGCGCGCGACGATGCCCGCCATGATGATCAGCGAGATGCCGTTGCCGACGCCGCGGCTGGTGATCTGCTCGCCGAGCCACATCAGGAACAGCGTGCCGCCGACAAGGCTGATCACCGCGCCGACGCGGAACAGCAGACCCGGCTCGATCACTGCCTGCAGCCCCTGGCTGGCGCCGAAGGTCTCGAGCCCGACCGCGATGAAATAGCCCTGCACCGCGGTGAGGCCGACGGTGCCGTAGCGGGTGTACTGGTTGAGCCGCTTGCGCCCGCTCTCGCCTTCCTTCTTGATCGCGTTGAGCGTGGGGCTCAGCGAGGTGGCGAGCTGCACGACGATCGAGGCGGTGATGTAGGGCATCACGCCGAGCGCGACGACCGACATGCGGTTCAATGCGCCGCCGGTGAAGTTGTTGAAGAAGTCGAGCACGCCGCCCGAGGTCTGCTGCGCGAGCAGATTGAGCTGGGTCGGATCGACACCGGGAAGCGGCACATAGCTGAGCAGCCGGAAAACGATCAGCGCGCCGAGGGTGAACCACAGGCGCTTCTTGAGCTCGGTCGCCTTGCCGAACTTCGACAGATTGATGCTGGAGGCGAGTTGGTCGGCTGCGGATGCCATGTTCGCGATTATCCTGGAAACCAAAGCGGCGGGAAAGCGTTCGACCGCCCCCGCCGCTCATATAAGTCCTTCGGTCCCGAGGGCAATGCGGCGCCTGCCCCCAAGTCCGTTCGGCCTGCGCCCGTCGCGGTTCGACGGGGTCCGGCACGAACGAAAGGCGGGTTGCCCCGCCCCTCGAGAGATCAGGCCTTGCCGGCCTTCTTGGCGGCAATGACCTTCTGCACCGAGCGGTGCTTGGCCTTGGCCTTCTCGGCGGCGGGAACGATCTCGGGGATCGTCACCGAACCGCCGGCCTTCTCGACCGCCTCGATCGCCGACTTGGACGCACCGGCGACGGTGAAGTTGAGCTTGGCGGTCAGCGCGCCCTTGCCGAGCAGACGCACGCCGTCCTTGCCGCCGCGGGTCAGGCCCGCTGCGTTGAGCTCGGACTGGGTGATGTCGGCGCCGGTGAGCTTGCCCGAATCGACTGCCTTCTGGATCGCGCCGAGATTCACTTCGGCATAGTCCTTGGCGAACGGATTGTTGAAGCCGCGCTTCGGGATGCGCATGTGGAGCGGCATCTGGCCGCCCTCGAAGCCGTTGATCGAGACGCCTTCGCGGCTCTTCTGGCCCTTCTGGCCCCGGCCGGCGGTCTTGCCCTTGCCCGAGCCGATGCCGCGTCCGACGCGGATCTTGGAGGGACGGGCGCCTGCGTTGTCGCGGAGATCGTTCAGTTTCATGTCGTGCACTCGCTTTCGCTTTTGTCGCGCTGGAAAATTGGAAGGGGGGCCCTTAGCCCCCCTTCCGCACTTTGTCACAAACTTTCTGTCACCCTGGACAGGAGACGAAGGCTCAGCCCTCGAGCACCTTCACCATGTGCGGCAGCTTGCGGATCATGCCGCGGACCTCGGGGCTGTCTTCCAGCTCCGAGACCTTGTGCATCTTGTTGAGGCCGAGCCCGATCAGCGTCGCGCGCTGATCCTTGGTGCGGCGGATCGGCGAGCCGATCTGCTGGATCTTGATCTTCGCCATGTCGCTTACTCCGCGATCGCGGCCGCGTCGGCCTCGGCGGTCGACGAACCGCCACGGCCGAGCAGGTCGGCGATCTTCTTGCCGCGGCGCTGCGCAACGCTCTTCGGCGAGGTCTGCTCGCCGAGCGCTTCGAAAGTGGCGCGGATCATGTTGTAGGGGTTCGACGTGCCGACCGACTTGGTCACGACGTCGGCAACGCCCAGGCTCTCGAAGATGGCGCGCATCGGGCCACCCGCGATGATGCCGGTACCGGCAGGCGCAGTGCGGACCGTGACGCGTCCGGCACCGAAGTGGCCCTTGCCGTCATGGTGCAGCGTGCGGCCTTCCTTGAGCGGAACGCGAACCATCGCCTTCTTCGCCGAAGCGGTCGCCTTGGAGATGGCTTCCGGCACTTCGCGCGCCTTGCCATGACCGAAGCCGACGCGACCCTTGCCGTCGCCCACGACGACCAGCGCCGCGAAACCGAAGCGCTTGCCGCCCTTCACCGTCTTCGAGACGCGGTTGATGTGAACGAGCTTTTCGATCAGCTCCTCGCCACCGTCGTCCTGCGCGCCGCGACGATCGTCGCGACGGCCACGGCCGCCGCCTTCGCGGCCGCCACGGCCACCACGATCACCGCCGCCGCCGCGGCCACGGCCGCCACGGGGACCACGGCCTTGCTCCTGGCCGGCATCCTGCGCCTCGACCGGCGCCTGGTTGATTTCGTCAGCCATTCTCAGAACTCCAGCCCGCTCTCACGAGCGGCATCGGCCAGCGCCTTGACGCGACCATGATAGAGGAAGCCGCCACGATCGAAGACGACCTGCGTGACGCCGGCGGCCTTGGCGGCCTCGGCAACGCGCTTGCCCACTTCCTGCGCCGCGGCGACGGTCGCGCCGGTCTGGCCGCGCACGTCCTTCTCGAGCGTCGAGGCAGAGGCGATCGTCTTGCCCTCGGCATCGTCGATCACCTGGGCATAGATGTGCTTGCCCGAGCGGTGGATCGACAGGCGCGGACGGCCAGCGCTGCGCGCACGAAGCGCGGAGCGATTGCGGCGGCGACGCTTTTCGAAAAGCGAAAGACCCTTGGTGCTGATCACTTCTTCTTCCCTTCCTTACGGAAGATGAATTCGCCGTCGTACTTGATGCCCTTGCCCTTGTACGGCTCGGGCTTCCGCCAGCGGCGAATCTCGGCCGCAATCTGGCCGACCTTCTGCTTGTCGATCCCCGAGATCTCGACCGTGGTCTGATCGGGGGTCTTGATCTCGATGCCTTCCGGCACGTCGATGTTCACGTCATGCGAATAGCCGAGCTGGAGCTTGAGCACCTTGCCCTGCGACGCAGCGCGATAGCCGACGCCGGTGATCAGGAGCTTCTTGGTGAAGCCCTCGGTCACGCCGGTGACGAGGTTCTGGACCAGCGTGCGCTGCATGCCCCAGAAGGCACGCGCCGCCTTGGTCTCGTTGGCCGGCTTCACCAGGATGCCGCCGTCCTCGAGTGTGTAGCTGATCTCGTCGCGCAGGTTGAGCGAGAGGGCGCCCTTGGGGCCCTTCACGTTCAGCACGCCGCCGTCGATCGAGGCGGTGACGCCCGCCGGTACGCTGACCGGCTTCTTGCCGATGCGGCTCATATCAGAACACCTCCGCGAGCACTTCGCCGCCGACATTCTGCTCGCGCGCTTCCGCGTCCGAGAGAACGCCGCGAGGCGTCGAAACGATCGTGATGCCGAGGCCGTTGCGGATCCGGGGCAGTTCCTGCGAACCCGAATAGACGCGGCGGCCGGGCTTCGAGACGCGGGCGACGTGCTTGATCGCCGGCTGGCCCTCGAAATACTTCAGCTCGATGCGGATGCCAGCGGCAGGGCCCATCTGCTCCTCGCTATAGCCACGGATGTAGCCTTCGCGCTGGAGAACATCGAGAACGCGCGCACGCAGCTTGCTCGCCGGCGTCAGGACAGAGTCCTTGCGGGCGCGCTGGCCGTTGCGGATGCGGGTGAGCATATCACCCAGGGGATCGGTCAAAGCCATCTCGTAGTCCTTACCAGCTCGACTTGGTGACGCCGGGGATCAGGCCCTTGTTGGCCAGATCGCGCAGCATGACGCGTGCGAGACGGAACTTGCGGTAATAGGCGCGCGGGCGGCCGGTCAGCTCGCACCGATTGCGGATGCGGGTCGGGTTCCCGTTGCGGGGAATCTCGGCCATCTTCAGCCGCGCGATGAGGCGCTCGGTTTCATCGAGGGACTCGTCGTTCGCGATCGCCTTGAGCTTCGCATATTTGCCGGCGTACTTCTTCACCAGCTGCTTGCGACGCTCGTTCTTGTTGATCGAACTCAGTTTCGCCATGACTTAAGTTCTCTTTCCCTTACGCTGCCTGCTTCGCTTCGCCGTCCGCATCCTGCGGGAACGGGAAGCCGAAGAGACGGAGAAGCTCGCGAGCCTCCTCGTCGGTCTTGGCGGTGGTGGTGACGATCACGTCCATGCCGCGGATCTTGTCGACCTTGTCATAGCTGATCTCCGGGAAGATCAGCTGCTCCTTGAGACCGCAGGCATAGTTGCCACGGCCGTCGAACGACTTCGGGTTGAGGCCACGGAAGTCGCGAACGCGCGGCAGCGCGATCGTGATGAAGCGATCGAGGAACTCGTACATCCGCTCGCGGCGCAGGGTGACCTTGCAGCCGATCGGCATGCCTTCGCGCAGCTTGAACTGTGCGATCGACTTCTTCGCCTTGGCGATGACGGGCTTCTGGCCGGAGATGAGCTCCATCTCCGAAGCAGCCTGCTCGACCTTCTTCTTGTCCTGGGTGGCCTCGCCGACGCCCATGTTCAGCACGATCTTGTCGATGCGCGGAATCTCGAGCGCGTTCTTGTAGCCGAACTTCTCGGTCATCGCCTTGGCGATGGTCTCGTCGTACTGCTTCTTGAGGCGCGGGGTATACTTATCAGCCATTGATGACCTCCCCGGTCTTGACGGCGACGCGAACCTTCTTGCCGTCGCGCTCCTCGAAGCGGACGCGGGTCGGCTTGCCGTCGGCGGTCACGTGCGCGACCTTCGAAACGTGCATCGGCGCTTCCGAGCGCTTCAGGCCGCCCTGGGGATCGCCCTGGCTCGGCTTGACATGGCGCACGGCGACATTGACGCCGGACACGACGACCTTGCCTTCCTTCGGCAGCGACTTGACGACCTCACCGGTCCGCCCCTTGTCCTTGCCGGACAGGACAATGACCTGGTCGCCCTTCTTGATCTTGGCAGCAGCCATCACAGCACCTCGGGCGCGAGCGAAATGATCTTCATGAAGCCCTTCGAGCGCAGCTCGCGGACCACCGGCCCGAAGATACGCGTGCCGATCGGCTCCTCGTTCTTGTTGACCAGCACCGCGGCATTGCCGTCGAAGCGGATCACCGAGCCGTCGGTACGACGGACATCCTTGGCGGTGCGGACGATGACGGCGCGATGCACGTCACCCTTCTTCACCTTGCCGCGGGGAGCAGCTTCCTTGATGCTGACGACGATGACGTCGCCCACGCCGGCGAAGCGACGCTTCGACCCGCCCAGCACCTTGATGCACTGCACCCGCTTCGCGCCGCTATTGTCAGCGACGTCGAGATTGGACTGCATCTGGATCATCGATCCGGTTCCTTCTCGTTTGGCCTGCCGGGACCCAGGGCCCGGTGGTTCCAGTTAAAACTCAGGTCCGAAGACCTCAGGCGTTGTCGGCCTTGGCGGGGGTCGCGTGGGTGTTGACCCGCTCGATCACCTTCCAGGTCTTCAACTTCGAGATCGGCGCAGTCTCCTCGATGCGCACGGTCTCGCCGGCCCGATACTCGTTGCCCTCGTCATGGGCATGATACTTCTTCGAGCGACGGATGATCTTGCCGTAGAGCGGGTGCTTAACCTTACGCTCCACCTGCACGACGACCGTCTTGTCGCCCTTGTCGGAAACCACGTTCCCGGTCAGCACGCGCTTCGGCATGGTCTCGTTTCCTTACTTCGCATCCGAGCGGTTACGCTCGGTCTGCAGCGTCTTGATGCGGGCGATGTCGCGACGGACCTCGCGGACGCGGCTCGGCTTCTCGAGCTGCGAGGTCGCAGCCTGGAAGCGGAGATTGAACGCCTCGCGCTTGAGGTTGCCCAGCTCTTCCGAGAGCTGGTCGTCGGTCTTGGCCCGGAGATCGGTAGCCTTGGTCATTCTATCAACCCTCCAGGTGCGACGTGTCGCCGAGGCGCGCCACGACCTTGGTCTTGATCGGCAGCTTCATCGCCGCGCGGCTGAACGCTTCCGCTGCGAGCGGGCCGGGAACGCCGTCCAGCTCGAACAGGATGCGGCCGGGCTTGACGCGGGCTGCCCAATATTCCGGAGCGCCCTTGCCCGAGCCCATGCGGACTTCGGCCGGCTTCGACGAAACGGGAACGTCCGGGAAGATGCGGATCCAGAGACGGCCCTGGCGCTTGATGTGACGCGTGATCGCGCGGCGGGCCGCCTCGATCTGGCGTGCGGTGATCCGCTCGGGCTCGAGCGCCTTCAGGCCATAGGAGCCGAAGTTCAGCGACGTACCGCCCTTGGCGGTGCCGTGAATGCGGCCCTTGAACTGCTTGCGGTGCGCAAATTTCTTCGGTTGCAGCATGTTCTAGTCCTTAGCGGCGGTCTTCGCGCGCGGGACGCACGCCGGAGGTCTGGGCCTCCATGTTGAGCCGGTCCTGCGCCATCGGATCATGGCCGAGAATCTCGCCCTTGAAGATCCAGACCTTGACGCCGCACACGCCATAGGCGGTGTGGGCTTCGGCCTCGGCGTAGTCGAGATTGGCGCGCAGCGTGTGCAGCGGCACGCGGCCCTCGCGATAGCCTTCCGAACGCGCGATCTCGGCGCCGCCGAGACGGCCGCCGCAAGCGACGCGGATGCCGTCGGCGCCGAGACGCATCGCCGACTGGACGGCGCGCTTCATGGCACGACGGAACGCGATACGGCGCTCCAGCTGATCGGCGATGCCCTGGGCGACGAGCTTGGCGTCGACTTCGGGCTTACGGATCTCGACGATGTTCAGCGACACGTCCGAGCTGGTCATCGCGCCGAGCGTCTTGCGCAGCTTCTCGATGTCCGAGCCCTTCTTGCCGATGATCACACCGGGGCGCGCCGCGTAGATCGAGACGCGGCACAGCTTGGCCGGACGCTCGATCACCACCTTGGAGATCGCGGCCTGCGGCAGCGTCTTCAGGATGTACTGGCGCATCTTGAGGTCCTCGAGGAGGAGACGGCCGTAATCGGCGCCCTCCGCGAACCAGCGGCTGTCCCAGGTGCGGTTGATCTGCAGACGCAGACCGATCGGGTTGCTCTTGTGACCCATTATGCTTCTTCCTGCTCGCGCACGACGATGCGCAGACGGCTGAACGGCTTCAGGATGCGGGTGGACTTGCCACGGCCGCGGGTCGCGAAGCGCTTCATCGTGATCGACTTGCCGACCGACGCCTCGGCGACGACGAGCGCGTCGACATCGAGGTTGTGGTTGTTCTCGGCATTGGCGATGGCCGAAGCCAGAACCTTGCGCGCGTCGACCGCCATCGCCTTGGTGGAGAACTGAAGGATGTTCAGCGCGTCACCGGCCTTGCGGCCGCGGATGAGGCCCGCGACGAGGTTCAGCTTCTGGGCCGAACCGCGGATCTGGGTCGCAACGGCCAGCGCTTCCTTGTCGCCGACCTTGCGGGGTGCCTGAGGCTTGGACATTAGCGCTTACCCTTCTTGTCGGCGGCGTGGCCCGGGAAGAAGCGGGTCGGCGCGAATTCGCCGAGCTTCATGCCGACCATGTCCTCGTTGACCGACACCGGCACGAACTTGCGGCCGTTGTAGACATTGAAGGTGAGGCCGACGAAGTCGGGCAGGATCGTCGAGCGGCGCGACCAGGTCTTGATCGGCGCACGCGCGTTGGTCTCCTGCGCGGTCTGCGCCTTCTTCAGGAGGTGGAGGTCCACGAACGGACCCTTCCAGACGGAACGAGCCATGAGCGGTTAGCCCTTCTTCTTGGCGTGACGCGAACGGATGATCATCTTGTCCGTCGCCTTGTTGTGGCGGGTGCGCGCACCCTTGGTCGGCTTGCCCCACGGGGTGACCGGATGACGGCCGCCCGAGGTCCGGCCTTCACCACCGCCGTGCGGGTGGTCGACCGGGTTCTTGGCAACGCCGCGGGTCAGCGGGCGAATGCCCTTCCAACGATTGCGGCCGGCCTTGCCGAGATTCTGGTTCTGGTTGTCGGGGTTCGACACCGCGCCGACCGTGCCCATGCAATTGCCATGGATGTAGCGCTGCTCGCCCGAGTTCAGACGGACGATGACCATGCCGCGGTCACGACCGACGACCTGCACATAGGTGCCGGCCGAACGGGCGATCTGACCACCCTTGCCCGGCTTCATCTCCACATTGTGGACGATGGTGCCGACCGGCATCGAGGCCAGTTCCATGGCATTGCCCGGCTTCACGTCGGTCTTCTTGCCCGCGATCACCTTGTCGCCGACCGCGAGACGCTGCGGCGCGATGATATAGGCCAGACGATCCTTGCCGTTCTCGTCGGCGCCGTAGTTCACGAGCGCGATGAAAGCGGTGCGGTTCGGGTCATACTCGATCCGCTCGACGGTGCCCTCGACGTCCCACAGGCGGCGCTTGAAATCGACGATGCGATAGCGCTGCTTGTGACCGCCGGCGATGCCGCGCGAGGTCACGTGACCCTTGTTGTTGCGACCGCCGGTCTTGGTCTTGCCTTCGGTGAGACCCTTGACCGGACGACCCTTGTACAGGGCCGAGCGGTCGATCAGGATCAGCCCGCGGACGCCAGGCGACGTCGGGTTGTAGTTCTTGAGTGCCATTACCCGTTCACTCCCGCGGTAACGTCAATCTGGTCGCCGTCGGCGAGCGTGACGATGGCCTTCTTCATGTCCGACCGCGTGTAGGGCTTGCCCTTCCAGCGCTTGGTCTTGCCCTTCTGGACGATCGTGTTGACGCCGGTGACCTTGACCGAGAACAGCGCCTCGACGGCAGCCTTGATCTCGGGCTTGGTGGCGTCGCCGGCGACCTTGAACACAACCGCGTTGTGCTCGGAGACCAGAGTCGACTTCTCGGTGATGTGCGGCGCGACGATCACGTCATAGTGACGGTTGTCGATCGCGGCCTTCTGCTTCTTAGCCATTGAAGCGCGCCTCCAGGCTCTCGACGGCAGCGCGGGTCAGGACCAGCGTGTCGTGCTTCAGGATGTCGTAGACGTTGGCGCCGACCGCCGGGAGGACGTTGACGCCCACCAGGTTGCGGGCCGCGAGGAAGCCGTTGCCGGCCTCGCCGTCGATCACCAGCGCGGTCTTGCCGGTGCCGAGCTTGGCGAACTGCGCCTTGAGCTCGGCGGTCTTGGCGGTGCCGAACGCGTCGAGGACGATCAGCGAGCCCGCCTTGGCATGGCTCGACAGCGCCATCTTGAGGCCCAGCGCGCGGATCTTCTTGTTCAGCGACGGATTGAAGTCGCGGACGCGGGCGCCGTGCGCCTTACCACCGCCGATGAACACCGGAGCGCGGCGATCGCCGTGACGGGCGGTACCGCCACCCTTCTGGCGGCCCCACTTCTTGCCGGTGCGGGCGACGTCGGCGCGCTCGCGAGTGCCGCGCGCCGTGGCGCGACGCTTTTCGAGCTGCCAGGTGACGACGCGATGCAGGATGTCGGCGCGCGGATCGAGACCGAAAATCTCGTCCTTGAGCTCGATGTCGCCGCCAGCCTTGGCGTCGAGGGTTTGAACCTTGACCTTCACGTTCAGCCCTCCTGGCCTTCGGTCGCCTCGGGAGCCTCGGTCACTTCAGCCGGGGTTTCCGCGGGGGCGGTGTCATTGTTGTTGGCGACCTGCTTGAGGCCGGCCGGGAACGGCGCGTCGGCGTGACGGGCAACCTTCACGCTGTCCTTGACGAACAGCCAGCCGCCCTTCGAGCCAGGGACCGAGCCCTTGACGAAGATCAGGCCGCGCTCGACGTCGGTGCCGACGATCTCGAGATTCTGCTGGGTGCGATACTTGTCGCCCATGTGGCCGGCCATCTTCTTGTTCTTGAAGACCTTGCCCGGATCCTGGCGCTGACCGGTCGAACCGAGCGAACGGTGCGAGACCGAGACGCCGTGGGTGGCGCGCAGACCGCCGAAGCCCCAACGCTTCATGCCGCCCGCGAAGCCCTTGCCCTGGGTGCGACCCTGGATATCGACGAACTGGCCGGCGACATAGTGGTCGGCCGAAATCTCGGCGCCCACTTCGAGCAGGCCGTCCGCGTCGACGCGGAATTCAGCGACAACCGCCTTGGGCTCGACTTCGGCCTTGCCGAAGTGGCCGCGCTGCGGCTTGGCGACGTTCTTGCTCTTCGCCGTGCCGGCGCCGAGCTGGACGGCGGTGTAGCCGTCACGATCCTTTTCGCGGATGGAAACGACCTGCAAGCCTTCGAGCGCCAGGACGGTAACCGGCACGTGGCGGCCGTCGTCCTGGAACAGGCGGGTCATCCCCAACTTCTTCGCGATCACGCCAGTGCGCATGATCCACTCACTCCCATACAGAGGCACCCGCGGGACCATTCCCCCGGGTGCGTGCCTCAGCCCAAAAATCGATGCGAGCCCCCGTCCGGGCTGACCCCTTCCCGAAGGAAGGAAGACGGGGGACGCAGGCCCGGTTCTCCGAAGAGGCCGGCGGTATCCCTATCGCGATATGAGTGCGCCCGTGGCGCCCTCCGGTTCCTTGCTTTGGATCGGGATCGATCCGGTGGAGGAACCTGGCGAATCCCCTGAAGGGAATCGCGAATCTCGTGTGGAGGCGCGCCTTTACGTTAGCAGCGCTTCCCTGTCCACCCCTTCACCTGCGATCCCGTGCGGGAATGCGTCGGAAAGAGAAAGCCCCCGCTTTCGCGAGGGCCTCAGCCGGCTCAGGCCAGCTTGATCTCGACGTCGACGCCGGCGGCGAGGTCCAGCTTCATCAGCGCGTCGACCGTCTGCGGGGTCGGCTGCACGATGTCGAGCATGCGCTTGTAGGTGCGCGTCTCGAACTGCTCGCGCGACTTCTTGTCGATGTGCGGGCCGCGGTTGACGGTGAACTTGTCGATGTGAGTCGGCAGCGGGATGGGGCCACGGATGAGTGCGCCGGTGCGTCGGGCGGTGTCGGCGATGTCGCCGGCGGCCTGATCGAGCACGCGATGGTCGAACGCCTTCAGGCGAATGCGGATATTCTGCGTTTCCATGGTCCTACCGATGCGAAAGAGCGGGCCTCGTACTCGAGGCTCTTGCTGTTAAACCCAAAACCGGAGGCGCGCCCTTACAGCGCCCCTCATAAAAAGGCAACCGCCCGGCACCCCTTTTTTGGGGTACCGGGCGGCTGTTTGTCCTCGATTAGCTTACTTCTGGATCTCGGCGACGACGCCGGCACCCACGGTGCGGCCGCCTTCGCGGATCGTGAAGCGCTGGCCGACGTCCATGGCGATCGGCGCGATGAGCTTGATGCCCAGCGCGACGTTGTCGCCCGGCATCACCATCTCGGTGCCCTCGGGCAGCTCGATCGTGCCGGTGACGTCGGTGGTGCGGAAGTAGAACTGCGGACGATAGTTCGCGAAGAACGGCGTGTGACGGCCGCCCTCGTCCTTCGACAGGACGTACACTTCCGACTTGAAGTCGGTGTGCGGCTTGATCGAGCCCGGCTTGGCCAGAACCTGACCACGCTCGACTTCCTCACGGCCCACGCCACGGATCAGCGCGCCGATGTTGTCGCCGGCCTCACCCTGATCGAGCAGCTTGCGGAACATTTCGACGCCCGTGACGGTGGTCTTGCGGACGGCTTCCTGGATGCCGACGATCTCGACTTCCTCGCCAACCTTGACGATGCCGGTCTCGACGCGGCCGGTCACCACGGTGCCGCGGCCCGAGATCGAGAACACGTCTTCGATCGGCATCATGAACGGCTTGTCGAGCGGACGATCCGGCTGCGGGATCGATTCGTCGACGGCGGCCATGAGCGCGAGGATCGCGTCCTTGCCGAGCTTGTCGTCCGAGCCCGAAAGCGCGGCGGTAGCCGAGCCACGGATGATCGGAATGTTGTCGCCGTCGAAGTCACGCTTCGAGAGCTCTTCGCGGATTTCCATCTCGACGAGCTCGAGGATCTCCTCGTCGTCGACCAGGTCGACCTTGTTGAGGAAGACGACCATCGTCGGCACGCCGACCTGACGCGCGAGCAGGATGTGCTCCTTGGTCTGCGGCATCGGGCCGTCGGTGGCGGCGACCACGAGGATCGCGCCGTCCATCTGCGCGGCGCCGGTGATCATGTTCTTCACATAGTCGGCGTGGCCCGGGCAATCGACGTGCGCATAGTGACGCTTGTCGGTCTCGTACTCGACGTGCGCGGTCGAGATCGTGATGCCGCGCTCGCGCTCTTCCGGAGCCTTGTCGATGTTGGCGAAGTCGACCGCCGCGTTGCCCGCGACGTTCTCGGCCAGCACCTTGGTGATCGCTGCGGTCAGCGAGGTCTTGCCATGGTCGACGTGACCGATGGTGCCGATGTTGAGGTGCGGCTTGTTCCGCTCAAACTTTGCCTTGGCCATTGTTTCCCTACCTTCTGATTCAAATTTCCCGGACCGCCAGGGGACTCGCGAGAAGGCGGCCCCATAGCGGTTGATTTCGCGTTACGCCAGCTTCGCCTTCACTTCGTCGGCCACGTTCTGCGGCACTTCGTCGTAATGGCTGAACTGCATCGAGTACTGCGCGCGGCCCTGGGTGAACGAGCGGAGCTGGTTCACGTAGCCGAACATGTTCGCCAGCGGCACCATCGCCTCGACCGTCTGCGCGTTGCCGCGGCTGTCGGTGCCCTGGATCTGGCCACGACGGCTGTTCATGTCGCCGATGACGTCGCCCAGATAATCCTCCGGAGTGACGACCTCGACCTTCATGATCGGCTCGAGCAGCTTGATGCCGGCCTTCTGGGCCGCTTCACGCATCGCGCCACGGGCGCAGATTTCGAAGGCCAGCGCCGACGAGTCGACGTCGTGGTACGCGCCGTCCGTCAGATGGACCTCGAAGTCGATGATCGGGAAGCCGATCAGCGAACCCGATTCGGCGGTCTCGCGGAAACCCTTCTCGACCGACGGGATGTACTCGCGCGGGATGTTGCCGCCCTTGATCTCGTCGAAGAACTGGTAGCCCGAACCACGCTCGCCGGGAACCACGGTCACCTTGACGCGGCCGAACTGACCCGAACCACCCGACTGCTTCTTGTGGGTGTAGTCGATGTCGACCTTCTTCGCGAGATATTCGCGATACGCCACCTGCGGCGCGCCGACATTCGCCTCGACCTTGAACTCGCGCTTCATGCGGTCGACGAGGATCTCGAGGTGGAGCTCGCCCATCCCCTTGATGATCGTCTGGCCCGATTCGTGATCGGTCGAAACGCGGAACGAGGGATCCTCGGCGGCCAGACGATTGAGCGCGATGCCCATCTTTTCCTGGTCGGCCTTGGTCTTCGGCTCCACCGACAGCTCGATCACCGGCTCGGGGAATTCCATCCGCTCGAGAATGATCGGGTTCGCCGAGTCGCACAGCGTGTCGCCGGTCGTGGTCTCCTTGAGGCCCGCGATCGCGACGATGTCGCCGGCGCGCGCTTCGTCGATGTCCTCACGCGAGTTCGCGTGCATGAGGAGCATACGGCCGATCTTTTCCTTCTTGTCCTTCACCGAGTTCAGGTAGCTGCCCTTGGTCAGCGTGCCCGAATAGATGCGGGTGAAGGTCAGCGTGCCGACGAACGGGTCGTTCATGATCTTGAACGCCAGCGCCGAGAAGGGCGCATTGTCCTCCGGCGGACGCGAGTCTGCGGTCTCGCCGTCGAGCTTCACGCCCTGCACGTCGGGAATGTCGAGCGGGCTCGGCAGATAGTCGACGACGGCGTCGAGCAGCGGCTGCACGCCCTTGTTCTTGAACGCCGAGCCGCACACCACCGGCACGAAAGCCATGGCGAGCGTACCCTTGCGGATCAGCTTCTTGAGGTCGGCGACCGACGGCTCGTTGCCTTCGAGATATGCCTCCATCAGCGCGTCGTCCTGCTCGACGGCCATCTCGATCAGATCGCTGCGATACTTGGCAGCCTTCTCGGCCAGGTCCGCAGGGATGTCCTGATATTCGAACTTCGCGCCGAGCGACTCCTCGAGCCACACGATCGCACGGTTCTCGACGAGGTCGACGAGGCCCTTGAAGCCGCCTTCGATGCCGATCGGCAGATACAGCACGGCCGGACGCGCGCCGAGCCGCTCGACGATCGAGTCGACGCAGAAATAGAAATCGGCGCCGGTGCGATCGAGCTTGTTGACGAAGCACATGCGCGGCACGCCGTACTTGTCGGCCTGACGCCACACGGTCTCCGACTGCGGCTCGACGCCGGCAACGCCGTCGAAGCAAGCCACGGCACCGTCGAGCACGCGCAGCGAACGCTCGACTTCGATCGTGAAGTCGACGTGGCCGGGGGTGTCGATGATGTTGATCAGGTGCTCTTCACCCTTGCCGTCTTCGGCGCGCCACTTGCAGGTGGTCGCCGCGGACGTGATCGTGATCCCGCGCTCCTGCTCCTGCTCCATCCAGTCCATCGTCGCGGTGCCTTCGTGCACTTCGCCGATCTTGTAGGACTTGCCGGTGTAATAGAGGATGCGCTCGGTCGTCGTCGTCTTGCCGGCGTCGATGTGCGCCATGATGCCGATATTGCGGTAACGCTCGAGCGGATGGCTGCGGGCCATGATCGTTGCTTCCTTAGCGATGTGGGGAGCCGGCCGTGCCGACTCCCCACGATATAGTTACGATTTTTACCAGCGGTAGTGGCTGAAGGCGCGGTTCGCTTCGGCCATACGATGGGTGTCTTCGCGCTTCTTGACCGCGTTGCCGCGGTTGTTCGAGGCGTCGAGCAGCTCGCCCGAGAGGCGGGCCGACATGGTGTGCTCGCTGCGATTGCGCGCCGACGAGATCAGCCAGCGGATCGCAAGCGCCTGGGCGCGCTCGGGGCGCACCTCGACCGGAACCTGATAGGTCGCACCGCCGACGCGGCGGCTGCGGACCTCGATGCCCGGCTTGATGTTGTTGAGCGCTTCGTGGAACACCGAGAGCGGGTCCTTCTTGGCGCGCTGCTCGACGGTTTCGAGCGCCGAGTAGACGATGTTCTCGGCGACGGACTTCTTGCCGTCCAGCATCACCGAGTTCATGAACTTCGAAAGGACCTGATCGCCATAGACGGGATCAGGCAGGATTTCCCGCTTTTCGGGACGACGACGACGAGCCATCTTGAACTTCCTTCTAAAACTTCAGCCGGTTCCGGAACACGTCCGGGGCTTACTATGGCTGTTACTTCGGACGCTTGGCGCCGTACTTCGAACGCGACTGGCGGCGATCCTTGACGCCCTGCGTGTCGAGCACGCCGCGGAGCACGTGGTAGCGCACGCCCGGAAGGTCGCGCACACGGCCGCCGCGGATCAGGACCACCGAGTGCTCCTGCAGGTTGTGGCCCTCGCCCGGAATGTAGCTGATGACTTCGCGCTGGTTCGTCAGGCGGACCTTGGCCACCTTGCGCAGCGCCGAGTTCGGCTTCTTCGGGGTCGTGGTGTAAACACGGGTGCAGACGCCGCGCTTCTGCGGGTTCTGCTCCATCGCAGGGACCTTCGACTTGGCCTTCTGCGGTTCGCGGCCCTTGCGGACCAGCTGGTTGATCGTCGGCATGAAGCCCTTCACCTTTGTGTTACCGGATGATCCGGCGGTTACTTTGCGGGAGCCCAGACTCCAGAGAATACGAAAAGGCCCCGGGTGTCCTTGACCCCCCGGGCCATTGCGTCTCCAGCAACGTTCAGCTCTTTGTTCCGCAAGGCTTTGCGGCCGTGAGGCCTCTCGCGGAACGGGGGCGCCTATAGCGACGCAGGCGAGAACGGTCAATGGGGCCGCCCTCTCGCAGGCGCGGCCGGCGCGGCACGGCCTCGGCGCTGGCGAGGGCCTCGGCGCGACGCCCCCGCGCCCCGATTCTCCGGCACCGCCACGGCCTGCGACGAAACGCCCCGTTAGCCCTGTTTTCGAGTCTCGGGACCCGCCGCGCTATGCTACGCAACCCCGCGCGGACGTCGAGTCCCGCGCTGGGGGAGTGAGCTAGTGTTCAGCAGCAACAAGAGTCGCGACGAACGTCCTTCGGCATCGGGCCAGGCGGGCAGCCGCGGGCGCGGCATGTTCTCGGTGATCGGTCCCGACATGGCGGTGACCGGCGACGTCCGCGCGACCGCCGACCTCCATATCGACGGCAACATCGAGGGCGACGTCCATTGCGGCAATCTCGTCCAGGGATCGGAGAGCCGCATCGTCGGGGGCGTCACAGCCGACACCGCGCGAATCGCCGGCACGATCGAAGGCAGCGTGCGCGTGCGGCACCTCACCGTCGAGCGTTCGGCGAAGATCATCGGCGATGTCGAATATGCCGACATCACGATCGAGAATGGCGGCCATGTCGACGGCCGACTCAAGCGCACCGCCGAGCCCGCGGCAGCAGGGCTGCACGCGGTGCCCACGCAGGAACAGGCGGCCTGATCCATCTCGCTGCCCTCTCCCCGCAAGCGGAGAGAGGGCGGGAGACGCCTTACAGGCCCTTGATCCTGGTCAGATGCGCCTCGACCACCTTCTCGGCCTCGTTGGCGAAAGCCTTGAGCTCGGCGACGTCGCCGGTGGCGGCATAATCCTTGACCGCCGCCAGCGCCTTTTCGTGCGCGGCGACCTGCTGGGTCTTGTAGGCGGTGTCGAACGCCGCGCCATCGGCCTTGCGGAGCGCCTCGAGATTGGCCTCCTGCTCGACGCTGAGCGCCGGATTGGGGGTGATCGCCGGGCTGGCCTTGGCGCCGGCGGCCTTGAGCTTGTCGGTCGAGGCGGTGTGATGCTCGACCATCAGCTTGCCGTAGTCCTTGAGCTTCTGGTCCTGCGCCTTTTCCTGCGCCAGCTTGCCGGCCTCGACTTCGTAATAGTCGCTGGCGCCGACTATGTCGGCGAAGGCCTGGCCGGGCGAGGCGGCGACGAGCGCGGCATTGTCGGCAGCATTGCCGTCGCCCGACATGTCCATCCCGGCCATGTTGTCGGTCGTCGCGGTGTTGGTCGCGCTATCGTTGCCGCCGCACGCGGCGAGCGCCAGCGCCGGGGCGAGCCCAAGGATCAGATAATGCGTCTTCATGCAGGCGTCCTCCTCGGGGTGGCTCAACGCCGCCCGATTGCCGCCGTTCCGCTTTCCCAATGAGAATGCGCCGGAATTTTCAGGCGGCGCGGAGCTCGGCGAGGAAGCCCTGCAGTTCGTGCGACAGCGCGGCTGCACCCTGCTGAAGCTTGGCCGCGACGCCGCGCATCCCGTTCGCGCTCGTCGAGGCGACGCCCGAAGTCTCGCCGATCGCCTCGACCTCGTGGCGGATCGCCGTGCTCGCGCCGACCGCCTCCTCGACATTGCGCGCGATGGTGTGCGTGGCCGTTTCCTGCGCCACCACCGCCGCCTGCACCCCGCCGGCGAGATCGACCATCGCCGCGATCGCCTCCTCGACTTGCGCATGGCCCGCGGTGACCTCGTCGATGCCGCGGCGGATGTCGGCGACATGCGCGGCGATCCGCCCCGCGGCGACGCCGGTCTGGCTCGACAGCTGCTTCACTTCGTTGGCGACCACGGTGAACCCCCTCCCCGCCTCGCCGGCGCGCGCCGCCTCGATCGTCGCGTTGAGCGCGAGCAGATTCACCTGGCCGGCGATGTCGCTGATCAGCGCGATCACCGAATCGATCGTCTGCGCGGTGCGGTGGAGCTCGCGGGTCCGCACGCTGCCGAGACGGACCAGCGCGGAGACCTTGCCCGCCGCCGCCTCGGCCGCTTCGGTATTGCGCTCGACACAGGTCAGCGCCGTCGCCAGCTCGCGGCCGCGCGCCGCGATCTCGCGCATATTGTCGCTCGTCTGCGAGGCGGCCGAGGCGACCGCGACCGCGCGATTGCCGACTTCGGCGGCGCGGTCGGCGCTCGACGCGGCGCTGTGCTGGAGCTCGGCGGAGAGACTGCCCAGCGCCCGGGCGAGCGCGGCGACCTCGCCTTCGAACCGTTCGCTGGCGCGCTCGATCCGCTCGGCCCGCGCCACCCGGCTGGCGGCGTTGCTGCGCTCATACTCGGCGGCGAGATGGAGCAGCCGGCGATTCCCGATCACCCCGGCGAGCTTGCCCGCACGCGTGAGGATCATACCCTCGCTGCCGTTCGCGCTGCGATAGGCGTGGATCAGCGCGCCGATGTCCGCGCTGATCTCGGCCACCGGGCAGGTGCGGACATGGCGCACCACGCCGTGCCCGAAATAGGGATTGCGCAGCAGCGCATGGCCGAACGGATTGAGCAGCAGCCGCCGCACGTCCTTCTCGAAGATCGCGCCGACCGGGCGTCGCGCTTCGTCGACCACCGGCATCAGCCGCACATCGGTGTCCGAGTTGAACAGATCGATCGCCTTGAACAGCGAATCGTCGAGCAGGAGCCACGGCGGATCCGCCTCGGCGGCGGTGAGCCAGCCCGGATTCGGTGCCGGCTGGAGCGAGGAAGTTGCGACCTTCATGGCGCCCGTGCCTAGGGCTCGGTGGTAAAGGCGAGCTTCACCGTTGGTTACACCTGCGTGACAATCGAAATTTTTTCGCAGTTGCAGCGAATGCATGTCGCGCGTAGAGGCGCCGCCGTGACGGGTGTCCCCGCAAGGGGATGAAAATGGGAACTCGGTTCGAACCCGAGGCTGCCCCCGCAACTGTAACCGGCGAGCGTTCGCGCCATCATGCCACTGGAGCACATCCGGGAAGGCGGCGCGCATGTGAAGACCCGGGAGCCAGGAGACCTGCCAGTCGCAGTCGATTCCTTTGCGCGGGCGGGGTGCACCGGGCGAACGAGGGGCTACCCTCGCGTGAGCGACACCGTTTAACCGGGTCGCCGCGCCAATTCCGGCAAGACGACCCCAGACGAAGGTGTCTTTGCCGTGACCAAGCTGAAGCTGTTTCTCTTTGCCTCTGCCGCGCTGCTGCCGGCCGTGGCGCATGCCCAGTCCGAGGACGACCAGATCGTCGTCGTCGCATCGGGTGTCGAGCAGGAGGCCGAGACCACCGGCCGCTCGATCACTGTGCTCGATCGTGCGACGATCGAGACGCGCCAGACCGTCTCGCTGTCCGATCTGCTCGCCACCACCCCCGGGGTCACCTCGACCCGCAACGGCGGCCCCGGCGGCGTGACCGCCGTACGCATCCGCGGCGCCGAGGACGCGCAGACGCTCGTCCTGATCGACGGCGTCCGCACCAACGATCCCTCGGCTCCCGCCGGCGCGTTCGATTTCGGCAATCTGCTGAGCAGCTCGGTCGAGCGGGTCGAGATCCTGCGCGGCCCCAATTCGGTGATCTGGGGCAGCCAGGCGCTGGGCGGCGTGGTCAATGTCGTGACCCAGCGGCCGGTCGACGGCATCGAAGCGCGCGCCAATGCCGAATATGGCTATGCCGACCAGATCTCGGCCAATGCCGCGGTCGCGGCGGGCAACGACACGCTCCAGGGCGCGCTGACCGGCGGCTATTTCCGGACCGACGGCATTTCGCAGGCGGCGGTCGGCACCGAGGCCGACGGCTATCGCCAATATAATGCCAGCGGGCGCCTCCGCGCCGAGTTCGCGCCGGGCTTCGGCGTCGACCTGCGCGGCTATTACGCCAATTCGCGGCTCGAGATCGACGGCTTCCCCGCCCCGACCTACAGCTTCGCCGACACCGACGAATATACCACCGCGCAGGAACTCTACGGCTATGCCGGGCTGTTCGCGAACTTCGGCCCGCTGGCGAACCGCGTCGCCTTCACGATCGCCGACATCAACCGCGACGGCTATGATCCCGCACCCGGCGCCTTCACCCCGCATTATCTCTATCGCGGCCGCAGCGAGCGCTACGAATATCGCGGCGACGCCAGGCTGGTCGATCAGCTGCGCGTGACCTTCGGCGCCGAGCGCGAGAATCTGCGCTTCTATGACGGCAGCGACACCACCCGCGCAGACATCACCAGCTTCTACGGCCAGGCGATCGTCACGCCGATCGAGCGCGTGACGCTGACCGCCGGCATTCGCAACGACGATCACAGCCGCTTCGGCGGCTACACGACCTGGGGTGCCAGCGCCGCGGTCAAGCCGTTCGCGACCACCCTGCTGCGCGCCAGCTATGGCGAAAGCTTCAAGGCGCCGACGCTCTACCAGCTGTTCGCGCCCTTCTACGGCACCGACACGCTCCGGCCCGAGACCGCGAAGAGCTGGGAAGCCGGCATCGAGCAGAGCGCGCTGGATGGCGCCGCCAAGCTGGGCGTGACGTGGTTCCACCGCGACACCCGCAACCAGATCGATTTCGACCTGATGAGCTTCACCTACGCGAATATCGCGCACACCCGCGCCGAGGGCGTCGAGATCGAGCTCGCGCTCAGGCCGGTCGAGGCGCTTACCGTCACCGCCAACTACACCTATACCGACGCCGAGAATCGTTCGGCAGGCTTCAAAGGCAACCAGCTGGCGCGCCGTCCGCAGGACACCGCCAGCGTCTCGGCCGATTACCGCCTGCCGTTCGGGCTTTCGCTGGGGGGCACGGTGACGATCGTCGGGGACAGCTTCAACGATGCGGGCAATTTCACCCGGATCGACGGCTTCGCGCTCGGCAGCATCCGCGCCGAGATGCCGATCGGCGATCGCTTCGCGCTCTATGGCCGGGTCGAGAACGTCACCGACGAGAAATACGAAGTCGTCTCGGGCTATGGCACCTATGGCCGCGCCGCCTATGCCGGCGTGCGGCTGAAGCTGAACTGATGAAACGCGCCGCGCTTCTCTGCCTGCTCGCGGCGGGATGCGCGGCGCAACCTTCGGCGCGCGGCGGGGGGATCGTCTCGCTCAATCCGTGCGCCGACGCGATGCTGGTCGAGCTGGTTCCGCCCGGCCGCATCGCCGCTATCAGCAAATATTCGCGCGATCCCGCGACCTCGTCGATCGCTCCCGAGGTCGCGCGCCGCTTCCCCATCAATCACGGCACCGCGGAAGAAATCATCGCGCTGCGCCCCGACATCGTCATCGCCGACAGCTTCACATCGGCCTCGACGCGCGAGGCGTTCGCGCGTGCCGGGGTGAAGGCACTGTACCTCGGCTGGGCCAACACGATCGACCAGAGCAAGGCCCAGGTGCGCGAGCTCGCCGCCGCAGTCGACGCGGTCCCGGCGGGCGAGGCGATGATCGCGCGGATCGACGCCGCGGTCGCCGCCGCGCGCACCGATCGCCCGCCGGTCCCCGCCTTGCTGTGGATCGGCGGCAACACCGTCAACGGCGCCAACACCCTGCTCGACGAGATGATGATCAAGGCCGGCTTCAGCGATCACGCTGCGCATTATGGGCTGCGCGGCACCGGCTATCTGCCGATCGAGCATGTCGTCGCCGATCCACCGCGGGTGATGCTCGTTCCCGATCGCGCCGGCCGCGACGCCGATTCGCGCGCCGCCGCGATGCGCGGCTGGGCGCTCGCCCGCTCGGGCGCCAGCGTCCATCAGGCACGTTACGACCGCAGCCTCGTCAATTGCGGTGGCCCCGCTATCGCCCGCGCGATGACGCGGTTGGCAGAAATCCGCCGCGAGGTGACGCCATGAACCGCCCCCTCCTCCTCATCCTGCTGTCGCTGCTCGTCGCGCTGCTCTTCGCGGGGTCGCTGATGGCGGGCAAGGTCTGGGTGCCGCCCACCGTGTGGTTCTCGAGCGATCCGCGCTGGTGGATCATCGCCGAACTGCGCCTGCCGCGCGCGCTGCTCGGGCTGGCGATCGGTGGCGGGCTCGGGCTCACCGGCGCGGTGCTGCAGGGCTATCTGCGCAATCCGCTCGCCGATCCGGCGGTGGTCGGCGTCTCCTCCTCGGCGGCGCTCGGCGCGGTCGCCGCGATCGTCGTCTTCGCCGCGAGCGCGCCGCTGACCATCTTCGCCGCGGCGATGCTCGCCGCCTGCGGATCGATGCTGCTGCTCGCCGGCCTCGCATGGCGCGCCGACAGCCAGGCCGCCTTCATCCTCGCCGGCACCGTGCTCGCCAGCCTCGGCGGCGCGCTCACCGCCTTCCTGATCTCGATCGCGCCGAACCCCTTCGCCACCGCCGAGATCATCGACTGGATCATGGGCGCGCTGACCGATCGCAGCTTCGCCGAGGCGCGGCTGGCGTTGCCCTTCATCGCCGCCGGATCGGCGCTGCTGCTCCTCACCGGCCGCGCGCTCGACGCGCTCACCCTCGGCGAGGATGCGGCGCGCTCGCTCGGCGTGCGGCTGCGACGCACCCAGCTGTTGATCGTGCTCGGCGCCGGGCTCGCCGTCGGCGCCAGCGTCGCGGTGACGGGCGTAGTCGGTTTCGTCGGGCTGATCGTCCCGCATCTGCTGCGCCCGCTCACCGGCGCCAGGCCCTCGGCGCTACTGATTCCGGGCGCGCTCGGCGGCGCGGCGCTGGTGCTCGCCGCCGATAGCCTCGTCCGGCTGGCGCCTGGGGCGTCGGAGATCCGGCTCGGCGTCGCGATGGCGGTGCTCGGGACGCCGTTCTTCTTCCTGCTCCTCCTTAAGATGCGGCGGTCGCCATGGAACTGAGCGTCAGCGATCTCGCCGTCAGCCTCGGCAACCGCCAGGTGCTGCGCGGCGTCGCCGCCGCCTTCCGCCCGGGCCGGGTGACGGCGATCCTCGGCCCCAACGGCTCGGGCAAGTCGACGCTGGTCCGCACGCTCGCCGGGCTGCTCGATGCCGATGCCGGCCATGTCCGCATCGACGGCCGCCATATCGCCCGGATCGAGCCGCGCGAGCGCGCCCGGCTGATCGGCTATCTGCCGCAGGACGCGACGGTGCACTGGAACGTCCGCGTGCGCGACCTCGTCGCGCTCGGCCGGCTACCGCACCGTTCCCCGTTCGCCGGCGAGTCCGAAGCCGATGCGATGGCGATCGGGGCGGCGCTCGCCGCGACCGACACTTTCCCGCTCGCCGCGCGCGCCACCGACGCGCTCTCCGGCGGCGAGCGCGCCCGGGTGCTGCTCGCGCGGGTGCTTGCCGGCGAACCGCGATGGCTGCTCGCCGACGAGCCGCTCGCCAGCCTCGATCCGGTGCACCAGCTGGCCCTGCTCGACCAGCTCCGCGCGCTCGCCGCGAGCGGCATGGGCGTGGTGATCGTTCTCCACGATCTGATCCAGGCCGCGCGCGCCGCCGATGATGTCCTGCTGCTCAAGGCGGGCGAGGTCGTTGCCTTCGGCCCTGCCGCCGAAGCACTGACGCACCAGCCGCTGCGCGAGGCGTTCGGAGTCGAGGTGATGATCGTCCCCGACGAGCAGGGCCGGCTGCTCCCGGTGCCGATCGGACGAACGAAGGCCTGAAGGCTGCCATTTCTCCCTCGTCACCCCGGACTTGTCCCGGGGTCGACTGCGCCAGAGGTGGTATCCTTCGCGGCTCCGTGGATCCCGGAACAAGTCAGGGATGACGGGATATGGTTGGGGCTGACAGCCGAACCTCACTGTGCCATTGCGCAATAAAATTACACGACGAGTCGGGCCGCAGAGTCCGCCGCAGGAGAGTTTTATGCGCATCATCGACCATTTCATCGCGGGTTCCGCCGGCGGCGCCGCCGCGCGCGAGAGCGACGTCTTCGATCCCAATAGCGGCGAGGTCCAGGCCCGCGTGCCGCTCGGCAGCCAGGCCGATCTCGATCGCGCGATCGCCGCCGCGCAGGCCGCGCAGCCCGGCTGGGCCGCGACCAACCCGCAGCGCCGCGCCCGTGTGATGTTCAGGTTCAAGGAGCTGGTCGAGGCGAACATGGAGTCGCTCGCCCACACGCTCTCGTCCGAGCACGGCAAGGTCATCGCCGATTCGAAGGGCGACATCCAGCGCGGGCTCGAGGTGATCGAGTTCGCCTGCGGCATCCCCCATGCGCTCAAGGGCGAGTACACCCAGGGCGCCGGCCCCGGCATCGACGTCTATTCGATGCGTCAGCCGCTGGGCATCGGCGCGGGCATCACGCCGTTCAACTTCCCGGCGATGATCCCGATGTGGATGTTCGGCGTCGCGATCGCCTGCGGCAACGCCTTCATCCTCAAGCCCAGCGAGCGCGATCCTTCGGTCCCCGTCCGCCTCGCCGAGCTGATGCGCGAGGCCGGGTTGCCCGAGGGCATCCTCCAGGTAGTCCATGGCGACAAGGAGATGGTCGACGCGATCCTCGATCACCCGGCGATCTCGGCGGTGAGCTTCGTCGGCTCGTCCGACATCGCGCATTATGTCTATCGCCGCGGCGTCGCGGCCGGGAAGCGCGTCCAAGCGATGGGCGGCGCCAAGAATCACGGCATCGTCATGCCCGATGCCGATCTCGACCAGGTCGTCGCCGATCTCTCGGGCGCGGCGTTCGGCAGCGCGGGCGAGCGCTGCATGGCGCTGCCGGTGGTCGTCCCCGTCGGCGACAAGACCGCCGACGCGCTGCGCGCCAAACTGATCCCCGCGATCGAGAAGCTCCGCGTCGGCGTCTCGACCGACAATGACGCGCATTACGGCCCGGTGGTGAACGCCGCGCACAAGGCGCGCGTCGAGAACTGGATCCAGACCGGAGTCGACGAAGGCGCCGAGCTGGTGGTCGACGGCCGCGGCTTCTCGCTGCAAGGGCATGAGAAGGGCTTCTTCATCGGGCCGAGCCTGTTCGACCGGGTCACCCCGGACATGGAATCGTACAAGGAAGAGATTTTCGGCCCGGTCCTGCAGATCGTCCGCGCGCCCGATTTCGAGACCGCGGTCCGCCTGCCGAGCGACCACCAATATGGCAACGGCGTCGCGATCTTCACCCGCAACGGCCATGCCGCGCGCGAATTCGCCGCGCGCGTGAATGTCGGGATGGTCGGGATCAACGTGCCGATCCCGGTGCCGGTCGCCTATCACAGCTTCGGCGGCTGGAAGCGCAGCGCGTTCGGCGACGTCAACCAGCATGGCATGGAGGGCGTGCGCTTCTGGACCAAGGTCAAGACGATCACCCAGCGCTGGCCCGACGGCTCGGCCGACCTTCCGCGCGGCAGCGAGGACGGCGGGCCCTCGCGCATCCAGGACGCGTTCATCATCCCCACAATGGGTTGAACCGAGGATCGACCCGGCGCCCGGCGGCGTTGGGCTCGCGACCGAAACGATCGAGGGGACGAACCATGCGCAACACCGTGATGATCGCCGCGCTGCTGTCGCTCGCCGCCTGTGGTGGCGGCGGTGAGCGGACCCCGGCCAACGACACCGTCGCCGTGCCGGAAAATGGCGCGGTCACGCTGCCCGCGCCGCCCGCAACTCCGGCGGACACGCCCAGCACCGCCTCGTCCGCGGCCGATAGCGGCACCGGCATCCCGGCCGCGCTGCAGGGTCGCTGGGGCCTCGTCCCCGCCGACTGCACCTCGACCAAAGGCGACAACAAGGGGCTGCTGACGATCAGCGGCGATACGCTGCGCTTCTACGAATCGGTCGGCACGCTCGGCAACGTCGTCTCGCGCGAGCCCACCCGGATCGTCGCCGACTTCGCGATGACCGGAGAAGGCCAGCAATGGACGCGGCGGATGGTGCTCGACATGCACGAGAGCGGCAAGACGCTGATCCGCCGCGAGTTGGGTGACGATGCAATGCCGAACCCGCTGCGCTATCAACGTTGCGCATGATCCGCAGCCTCGCCACGCTCGCCGCGCTTCTGCTGCTCGCCTTCGCCCCCGCGGCGAACGCGCAGAAGCGCATCGCGCTCACCTTCGACGATACGCCGCGCGGCGTCGGCGCCTTCTTCAGCAAGGAGGAGCGCGCCAAAAGGCTGATCGCGGGGCTGAAGAAGGCGCGGGTCCGGCAGGCGGCGTTCTTCGTCAATCCGGGCAAGGTGGCGAGCCCGGCCGATGCGGCGCTGGTAGATGGCTATGTCCGCGCCGGGCACGTCATCGCCGATCACGGCTTCAGCCACCTGCATCTCAACCAGCTGAGCGCCGCCGACTACCTCGCCGATATCGACAAGGCCGAGACGTGGCTCGCGCCGCGGCCCGGCCGCCGCCCATGGTTCCGCTATCCGTTCCTCGACGAGGGCGGCAAGGACAAGGCCAGGCGCGATGCAGTCCGCGCCGGGCTGGCCGCGCGTGGTCTGACCAACGGCTATGTCACTGCCGAAGGCTCGGACTGGAACATGGAGCAGCTCGCGATCGACGCGGAAAAGGCCGGCAAGACGATCGACATGGCGGCACTGCGCGATCTCTATGTCGAGACGCATGTCGAGGCAGCCGACTTCGCCGACGCGCTGATGGTCAGGACGATCGGCCGCTCGCCGCCGCACGTGATGCTGCTCCACGAGACCGATATCGCCGCGCTCTACATCGCCGATCTGGTCAAGGCGCTCCGCGCCGATGGCTGGGAGATCGTGACGGCGGATGTCGCCTATGCCGATCCGCTCCGCACCGCCGCGCCCGACGTGCCGAGCGCCAACGGCACGCTCACCGAGCTGCTCGCCTGGGAGAAGGGCCTGCCGGCGCCGCGCTGGTACGAACGCAACGACATCAAGCTCGCCAATGCGCTCTTCGCCGAGCGGGTGCTGCACGAGGCGCCAGCGCCATGAGCATCGCGATCGCCCTCGCGCTGCTGCAGACCGCGTCGATCCCGCCGCCGCCGATCTTCCCGCACTATTATTACGGCCCGGTCCGCATGTGCGCGGGCGCGCTCGCCGCCGACGTCCGGGCCGGCGAAGGCTATGAGTCCGTCGGCAGCAGCGAGATCCTGAACCTCGCCGAAGGCAGGATCGGGATCCAGGGCTGGATGTACGACGACGACGCCTATCGCGACATCGCCGCGCCGCTCGGCAAGGTGGCGGTGCCCGGCTTCGGCACGCTCGAACGCTGGTCGCTCGGCTCGCGCAACCGGCCGGGGCGCTGGACCGGCTATGTCTATCAGGCCGGCCCCAATTCTCGGCTCGAGATCACCTCGGACCGCTTCGACGGCAGCGACGCCGATTTCGCGGTCCTCCGACGGATCGCCACCGGCGATGCCGCCACGGCGATGTGCGCGGAAATCCCCGCGGCGCTGCGTGCCACGCCCGAGCGCGAGGTGCCGATGATGCTGTGGTTCGCGCCCAAGGCCTATCCGGGCCGGCGAACGCTGTGCACGACCAGCCTCGCGCTCGACATTGCCGACGGCGAGCAGGCAGTGCTGCCGTGGATCCCGCTCAACCATTTCGGTGTCGACCGCGACGGCGTCCGCATCGGCGTGTTCGGCGACTTTTATCCAGCGCGAGACAAGCCGCTGCCCAAGGGCGCGCTGCTCGACGATGCCGGTTTCGTGCTCGAAGCCACCCCGCAGGCGAAGGACGCGCGGGTCGCCTATCACACGCTCAAGCGTCTCAGCGAGCCGCATTCGAGCTTCAACGTCACCTTCGCCTACACCCCCGGCACCCCCGAAGCGGCCGTGCGCGGCGTCGCGCAGCGCCTGCGCGCGCGCCGTCCCGACGACCGCTGCCTCTCCCCGGAGCCCCGATGACCACGCAATTCGACCTCACCGACGAGCAGCTCCAGATCCAGGAGATGGCGCGCCAGTTCACTGCCGATGCGATCACCCCGCACGCGGCCGAATGGGACGAGAAGCACCTCTTCCCGCGCGACACGATCAAGGCTGCGGCCGAACTCGGCTTCGCTTCGATCTATGTCTCGGAGGAATCGGGCGGGATCGGGCTCGGCCGGCTCGAGGCGGCGCTGATCATGGAGGCGATGGCCTATGGCTGCCCGTCGACCAGCGCGTTCATCTCGATCCACAACATGGCGAGCTGGATGATCGACACCTTCGGAAGCCAGGCGATCAAGGACAAATACCTCCCCTCGCTGATCACGATGGACCGCCTCGCCAGCTATTGCCTCACCGAGCCCAGCTCGGGCTCCGACGCCGCTGCGCTCAAGACCCGCGCGATCCTCGACGGCGACCATTATGTCGTCAACGGCTCCAAGCAGTTCATTTCGGGCGCCGGCGAGAACGAGATTTACGTCACGATGGTCCGCACCGGCGCGGAAGGCCCCAAGGGCATTTCGTGCCTCGTGATCGAGAAGGACATGGCGGGGGTCAGCTTCGGCGCCAACGAACGCAAGCTCGGCTGGCATTCGCAGCCGACCCGGCAGGTGACCTTCGAGGACGTCCGCGTGCCGGTCGAGAACCGCGTCGGCGGCGAAGGCGAAGGCTTCCGCTTCGCGATGATGGGGCTCGACGGCGGCCGGCTCAACATCGGCGCCTGCTCGCTGGGCGGCGCGCAGCGCTGCCTCGACGAGGCGGTGAAGTACACGAAGGACCGCCAGCAGTTCGGCAAGCCGATCGCCGACTTCCAGAACACCCAATTCGTCCTCGCCGACATGGCGACCGAACTGGAGGCCGCCCGCGCATTGCTCTATCTCGCCGCCGCCAAGGTCACCGCTGGCGCGCCCGACAAGACCAAATTCGCCGCGATGGCCAAGCGCCTCGCCACCGACACCGGCTCGTCGGTGGTCGATCGCGCGCTCCAGCTGCATGGCGGCTACGGCTATCTGATGGACTATCCGATCGAGCGCTTCTGGCGCGACCTGCGCGTCCATTCGATCCTCGAAGGGACCAACCAGGTGATGCGGATGATCGTCGGACGGGAGCTGACGCGGCAATGAGTCTCCTGTTCACGCGAAGCCGCAAAGGCACGAAGAGAAGTTTGTTCACGCGGAGGCGCGGAGACGCGGAGATTGGGAATCGCCGCTTCAGCGACCCTCATCCCATCGCGCGCGCCAGGTATCGGGAAATGGGAGAGGCGGCTGACGCCGCCGGAACGCCTGCATCCTCCGCGTCTCCGCGCCTCCGCGTGAACCGCTTTTTTCTTCTTCACGCCTTCGCGGCGTCGCATGAGAACTTTCAATGACCGACGTCCTCACCTTCACCGAAGGCCGGGTCGGCCGCATCCGGCTCAACCGGCCAAAGGCGATCCACGCGCTCGACACCGGCATGTGCGCCGCGATGCTTGACGCGCTGACTGCGTGGCGCGCCGATACCGCGATCGAAGCAGTGCTGATCGACCATGCCGAGGGCCGCGGCTTCTGCGCAGGCGGCGATATCCGGATGATCGCGGAAAGCGGCGCCGGCGATGGCGCCTCGGCGCGCGATTTCTTCCGCGCCGAATATCAGCTCAACCATGCGCTGTTCACCTATGCCAAGCCGATCGTCGCGTTCATGGACGGGATCACCATGGGCGGCGGCGTCGGCATCTCGCAGCCGGCGAAGTTCCGGATCGCGACCGAGAACACCCGATTTGCGATGCCCGAGACCGGGATCGGCCTGTTCCCCGATGTCGGCGGCGGCTGGTATCTCTCGCGCCTGCCCGGCCATCTCGGCGAATATATCGCGCTCACCGGCGCACGGCTGAACGGCGCGGATTGCCTCGCGCTCGGCCTCGCCACTCATTTCCTCCCCGCCGACGGGCTGGAGCAGGCCAAGGCCGCGATCGCCGCCGATCCGCAGGCGATCGCCACGGCGCTCGACGCCCTGTCCGCCGCGCCGGGCGAGACGACGATCCTCGAACACCGCGCCGAGATCGACCGGCTCTTCGCCGGCGACACGCTCGAGGATATCCTCGCTGCGCTCGCCGCCGATCCGGGCCTGTGGGCGAAGGAGCAGCTGGCGATCCTCGCCACCAAATCCCCGCAGGCGATGAAGGTCTCGCTCCATCTCGTCCGGCAGGGCCGGCACATGCCGAGTTTCGAAGACGAGATGCGGCAGGAATTCGCGGTTGCCAGCCGCGTCGTCCAGCGCCCCGACTTCGCCGAGGGCGTCCGCGCGGTGATCATCGACAAGGACAATGCGCCGCGCTGGAACCCCTCGACAGCCGAGGGCGTCAGCGATCATGTCATCGACCAGATCTTCGCGCCGCTGGCCGATGACGAGCAATGGGAACCCCGATGACCTTTTCCTCGCCCGCCGATTTCTACCATGTCGTCAAACGCGCGTGGAGCGCCGAGACGATCCCCGACGCGTTCGACTCCGCCAATCCCTGCCGCAACCAATGCGCGGTCACCGCGCTCGCCACGCAGCATTTCTTCGGTGGCGACATCTTCAAGACCGCGACCAAGGGCGGCACGCATTTCTACAACCGGATCGACGGTCGTTTCTGGGATCTCGCAGCCGATCAGTTCGACGAGCCGATCCCCTATGACAACAGCCCGAGCTCGATCGGGGAAGCGCACGAGCACGCCACCCCGGCGCAGCTCGCGGCGCTGCTCGCCAATGTCGCGCGCGTGCATCAGGAGGCCTGAATGGCGTACGAAACCATCCTCATCGAGCAGCGCGGCGCCGTCACGCTCGTCACCCTCAATCGCCCCCAGGCATTGAACGCGCTCAACGGCCAGGTGCTGTCCGAGCTGCTCGATGCGATGGCCGCGTTCGACAAGGACGCATCGCAGGGCTGCGCGGTGATCACCGGCAGCGAAAAGGCCTTCGCCGCGGGTGCCGACATCAAGGAGATGCACGCGCAGGGCTTTGCCGACATGTACGGCCATGACTTCTTCGCCGGCTGGGACGCATTCACCCGCACCCGCAAGCCGGTCATCGCCGCAGTCGCCGGCTACGCGCTGGGCGGCGGCTGCGAGCTCGCGATGATGTGCGACTTCATCCTAGCGGCGGATTCGGCGAAGTTCGGCCAGCCGGAGATCAAGCTCGCGGTCTCGCCCGGCATGGGCGGCTCGCAGCGGCTCACCCGCGCCGTCGGCAAGGCCAAGGCGATGGAGATGTGTCTGACCGGCCGGATGATCGACGCCGCCGAGGCCGAGCATGCCGGCCTCGTCGCGCGCATCGTCCCCGCCGCCGATCTGGTCGAGGATGCGGTCAAGACCGCTGCGACGATCGCATCGATGGCCCCGCTCGCGGTGCTGGCCAACAAGGAGATGGTCAACGCCGCCTATGAGACGACGCTCGCGCAGGGCGTACAATTCGAGCGCCGGCTGTTCCACGCGCTGTTCGGCACCGCCGATCAGAAGGAAGGCATGGCCGCATTCGTCGAGAAGCGGCCGGGGAACTGGTCGGGGAAGTAGCTATTATCGTCACCCCGGCGCAGGCCGGGGGCCGGAGCCGCGAAGCACAACGCATGCGGCTCTGGAACCCGGCTTTCGCCGGGACGGCGGATTTGGGAAGAGGGTCACATGGCACGCATCGCATTCATCGGGCTGGGCAATATGGGCGGCGGCATGGCCGCCAACCTCGCGAAGCACGGCCATGACGTCCGCGCTTTCGATCTCTCCGCCGAGGCGCTCGACCGGGCAAAGAAGGCAGGCTGCCTCCCCGCCGAGAGCGCCAATGCCGCGATCGAGGGCGCCGAGGCGGTGATCACCATGCTGCCCGCGGGGCGCCATGTCGAAGCGGTCTATACCGACAATATCCTCCCGCATGCCGATGCCGGCGCGATCCTGATCGACTGCTCGACGATCGACGTCGCCACCGCGCGCCGCGTGGCCGATGCCGCCGCCGCGCATGGCCTCGCCGCGGTCGACGCGCCGGTCTCGGGCGGGATCGCCGCGGCCAATGCGGGAGCGCTCACCTTCATGGTCGGCGGCAGCGAGGCGGCGTTCAGCCGCGCCGAGCCGTTCCTGTCGGACATGGGCAAGGCGGTGATCCATGCCGGCGCCGGCGGCGCGGGTCAGGCCGCCAAGATTTGCAACAACATGATGCTCGGCGCGACGATGGTCGCCACCTGCGAGAGCTTCGCGCTCGCCGAGAAGCTGGGGCTCGATCTCCAGAAGCTGTTCGACATCGCCTCGGTCAGCTCGGGCCAGAGCTGGTCGATCACCAGCTATTGCCCGGTCCCGGGCGTCGGCCCCGAGACCCCGGCCGATCGCGACTATCAGGGCGGGTTCGCCGCGGCGCTGATGCTCAAGGACCTCAAGCTCGCGCTCGAGGCCGCGGCGAGCGTCGGCGCGCAGACTCCGATGGCGGCGCGTGCCGAGGAGCTCTACACCCGTTTCGCCAATGGCGAGGGCGCGACGCTGGACTTTTCGGGGATCATCCGGATGCTCAAGCGCTGACCGGCACGCGAGACCATCGTCCGCCCGCACCGCGACGCGGAGCCTCGCCGGGGAGGGAGCGTAGACCATGGCGATGACGCGAATCGTGCAGCATTGGGTCTGGGCCGTGCCCGCCGCGGCGTGGCTGCTGCTCCTCGCCGGCGCGGGCATCACGATTCCCCCGCTCCTGCTCGGCGTCGTGCTCATCGCGACGGTGCTCGCCGCGGTGCATCATGCAGAGGTGGTGGCGCACCGCGTCGGCGAGCCTTTCGGCACCTTCCTGCTCGCCGTCGCGGTCACCGTGATCGAGCTCGGGCTGATCATCACCCTGATGCGCGCGGCCAGCGCGGGCGCGGCGACGCTGGCGCGCGACACCGTGTTCGCGGCGGTGATGCTGATCCTCAACGGCCTGCTCGGCGTGTGCATCCTCGTCGGGGCGATCAAGCATCGCGAGCAGAGCTTCCAGCAGAGCGGCGTAAGCGCCTCGCTCGCCGCGCTCTGCGCGCTGACCGTGCTCACGCTGGTCCTGCCCAATTTCACGGTGAGCGAGCCCGGCCCGGCCTATTCGCCGGCGCAGCTCGGCTTCGTCGCGGTGGTGTCGTTCTTGCTCTACGCGACTTTCGTAATGGTCCAGACCGTCCGTCACCGCGACTATTTCCTCCCGCCGCGCGCTGTCTCGTTCGACCCCGACACCCACGCCGATCCGCCGTCCAACCGCCGCGCCCTCGCCTCGCTCGGGCTGCTGCTCGCCTGTCTCGGCGGGGTGGTGCTGCTCGCCAAGGCGCTCGCCTATCCGATCGAGAAATGGGTGATCGGCGCCGGCGCGCCGCAGGCGGTGGTCGGCGTGATCATCGCGGCGCTGGTGCTGCTCCCCGAGAGCGTCGCCGCGGTCCGCGCCGCACTCGCCAACCGACTCCAGACCAGCATGAATCTCGGGCTCGGCTCGGCGCTCGCCACGATCGGGCTCACCATCCCCGGCGTCGCCGCGCTGTCGCTGGTCGCCGACATGCCGATCGCGCTCGGGCTCATCCCCAAGAGCCTCGTGCTGCTGTTCCTCACGCTGATCGTGTCGACGCTGTCGCTTGCCACCGGACGCACCACGATCTTGCAGGGCGTGGTCCATCTGGTGATCCTCGGCGTCTATCTGTTCACCACCGTGGTGCCCTGAATCAAAGGCACGTCACCCCCGCGAAAGCGGGGGCCCATCTCGTGCGCGCGCAACGAATGCGCCTGTGCATTTGCGGGTGGTTCGGGAGATGGGTCCCCGCTTTCGCGGGGATGACGAGGCGACGATTAACCCGGTCTTTCCACCCCGGCGCGCATAAACCTGCCATGCGCGCAACGATCCTGCTTCTCGCCCTCGCCGCCCCTGCCGCCGCGCAGGAGCGCGCCGCACCGTTCGTCGTCGCCGAGACCGGGCAAGGCTATGCCACGATCGACGCGGCGGTGACCGCGATCCGTGACGACGATGCGACGATCCTGATCGCGCCGGGCGCCTATCGCCAGTGCACCGTCCAGACCGGCGGCAAGATCGTCTTCAAGGCGCGCCAGCCCGGCACGGTGATCTTCGAGAAGACGGTGTGCGAGGAAAAGGCCGGCTTCGTGCTGCGCGGGCGCGGCTCGTCGATCGATGGCATCATCTTCCGCGGCTATGCGGTGTCCGACGGCAACGGCGCCGGCATCCGCCACGAGATGGGCGACCTGACCATCACCAATTCGATGTTCCTCGACAGCCAGGAGGGTATTCTCGGCGGCGGGCACGAGACAGTGCGGAAGGTCAGCATCGATCGCTCGACCTTTGCCGGGCTCGGCCAGTGCGAGACCGAGAATTGCAGCCACGCCATCTATCTCGCGGTCGATGGCGACGTCTCGATCACCCGCTCGCGCTTCGAGCGCGGTACCGGCGGCCATTACGTCAAGCTGCGCGCGCGCCGGGTCAACATCACCGATTCGAGCTTCGACGACAGCGCCGGCAAGAAGACCAACTACATGATCGACCTGTCCGAGGGCGGCACCGGGCTGATCGCGCGCAACACCTTCGTGCAGGGACGCAGCAAGGACAATCATTCGGGGCTGATCGTGATCGCCGCCGAGGGGCGGACCTATCCCTCGTCGGGGCTGCGCATCGAGGACAATATCGCCAGCATGGCCCCCGGCGCGCCGCCCAACCCCGCGTTCGTCGCCGATCTGAGCGGCTCGACGATCGAACTCAGCGCCAACCGGCTGAGCGGCATGCGGGCATTCGAGCGGCGGTAATTCCCTGTTCCCTTTGGGAAAGGGAGGGAGGCGCGACGCGCCGGAAGGGTGAGAGTCGAGCCGCACTCACCCTTTCCACTCGCTTCGCGAGCGGGCCCCTTCCCGCTCCCAAGGGAAGCGGGAGTTTAGCTCACCGGCACGTATCTCCCGGCCCCGCGTCGAGATCGAGGCAGCGGCCGTCGATCTCCACCGGCACCTTCACCCCGATCAGCGACGCCAGCGTCGGCGCGATATCGACGGTCTCGACCGACAAAGGCTGCTCGAACCCGGTCATCCCCTTGCGCCAGAACAGGATCGGCACGCGCCGGTCATAGTCCCAGAAGCTGCCATGCGTGGCGATCGAGCCGCCCTCGGTGCCGGCGATCGGCGTGACCCGCGGCTTGAGCGCGATGACGAGATCGCCCGAGCGTCCCTTATCGTACGAGGCAGCGGCACGCTGGAGCAATGTCCAGGTCTCGGGCGGAGTATGGACTTGGCGGGTCGCTTCGATCTGGGCGCGGGTGAACACCGCCTCGACCTGCGGATTGGCCGACCAGCGCTTGATCGCCTCGGTCTGGACCCGGGCGCGATTGGCGGCGCTCAGTCCCGGCGCGAAATAGACGTCGCCCGAATTGCCGCCAACCAGCACCGGGCCGATGATGCCCAGCGCCGCACCGATCTCCTTGCCCATCGTGCCCGCATCGAGCCCGCGCGCCACCCGCGCCGCCATCGGCGCTGCATGCTCGCGGTTGCGCTCGGGCATGTCGTGGCCGCCGTGATCGGCGGTCAGCGCCACGGCGTAATCGACGCCGGTCTGGTCGAGCACGGCGAACAGCTTGCCGAGCGTCTGGTCGAGCGCGAGCAGCTGGAGGCACATCTCGCTGCCCGCGGTGCCGCGGGTGTGACCGACATAGTCGGTCGCCGAGGCGCCGAGGATCAGCAGGTCGGTATGCGCGCCCTGGCCGAGCTTCATGTCGGTGGCGATCCCGGCGCCGAGCGCGAGGATCGATTCGTCGAACTCGGGCGAGGCGCGGAAGCCGGCGGTATCGCCCGCCGCGCGCGCGAACCGCCCGTCGCCGACGCTGCGGTTCGGGTTGAGCTGGAAGGCGCGGCTGCGCGCCTGGCAGAAGGGCGGCTCGGCGAGCGGCTCCTGCGCCTCGCCGATCCGCTCGGTCACGCTCGCGTTCATTCGGGTGACCATCGCCGGCGCGGTCCTGCCGGCATAGGAGACGAAGGCCTTGCCGTCCCACCACCACAGTTCGTCGACCTTGTGCCCGCCCATCATCACCGCGGCGCGGTCCTTGCCGGCAACCGAGACGACGCGGCTCTGCGGATCGGCGAGCTTCATCCACTCGCCGAGCGTCGGCACCTTCAGATGCTTGTCCGAGACGGTGTATTTGCCCGAAGTGCTGCCGGGCACGCTCTCGTCCTCGGCGCAATAGACGGTCTTGTCCTCGCGCGGCGCCGCGAAGTCGGTCCAGTCATTAGCGATGATCCCGGTGCGCGCCGGCCGCGCGCCGCTGAGGATCGTCGAATGGCCCGGGCAGGTCTCGGTCGCGGCATGACTCTGATAGCCCGAGGGGAAGACCGCGCCGGTGAGCAGCCGCGCGAAGCCGCCGGTGAACCGGGCGCGATATTCGGCGAACAGGTCCGCCGAGAACTGGTCGACCGAGATCACCACCAGCAGCTTCGGCGGCGTCTGCGGCGTCGCCGGAGCCGGGGCCGGCTGCGCCTGCTGGGCGGCGGCGGGCGTGGCGGCGAGCAGCGCCAGCGCGGCGGGAAGAGCGAGCTTCATTGCGGGATCGACTCCATCGAGGAATTCTGCGCCCAGCTATTGTCGATCGACTGATCCTGGGCAAGGACATGCCCCATGGCCCTGCTTCGTTTCGTATTGATGTCGCTCGCGCTGTGGCTCGCGATAGCGCCTGCATCGGCGCAGGCACCCGGCAAAGGTCCGCATGTCCGCATCGAGCTGATCGCCGAGACCGAGCGGCCCGCGCCGGGCAGCGAAGTCACCCTCGCCTTCGCCTCGACCCCCGAGCCTGGCTGGCATGCCTATTGGGAGAATCCGGGCGATGCCGGCCTGCCGGCCCGCGCGAGCTGGACGCTGCCCGACGGCGCGAGCGCAGAACCGCTGCGCTTCCCGGTGCCGCAGCGGCTGATCATCGGCGGGCTGATGAACTATGTCTATGAGGCTCCGTTCGCGCCGCTGGTGACGCTCAAGGTACCGGCGGATGCGACCATCGGAGACGTGTTCCCGGTTCGTGTGAAGCTCGACTATCTGGTCTGCACCAACGAAATCTGCGTTCCCGAAAAGGCCGAGCTTTCGACCGCGCTGACCATCGGCGACGGCGCGGTGCCGGCCGATCGCCGCGCGCGCTTCGACGGCTGGCGCGCGGCGCTGCCCAAACCACTGGGCACGCCGGCCAAATACCAGATCGACGGCAAGACCTTCCGGCTGGAGGTCCCCTTCCCGGCCGCGGCGGCGCTCACGGGCGAAGGCTATTTCTTCCCCCTCACCGACGGCGCGATCGACTATGCCGCGCCTCAGCGCGTGGTGCGCGACGGCGATCGCATCGTGGTCGAGGCGCCGGCCAAGCGCGCGCTGCCCAAGGTCGACGGCTTGCTTGCTTTTGGTGGTCAGGGATTCACGCTCTCGGCCGCGCCGGGAACCGTCGCGCCGACCTCCGCCTCGGCCGGCGCACCGTCGAGCGGCTGGATCGCCGCCGCCCTGTTCGCCTTTCTCGGCGCGGTCGCCGGGGGCGTGATCCTCAACATCATGCCCTGTGTCTTCCCGATCCTCAGCCTCAAGGCGCTGAGCCTGGTCAAGGCGGGCGATCAGGCCGGCAATCCGCGCGGCGAGGCGCTGGCCTATACCGCGGGCGTGGTGCTGACCTGCCTCGCGCTCGGCGGGCTGCTGCTCGGCCTGCGCGCCGGCGGCGCGGCGATCGGCTGGGCGTTCCAGCTGCAGGACCCGCGGGTGATCCTGTTCCTGCTGCTGCTGGTGACCGGCATCGCGCTCAACCTCGCCGGGCTGTTCGAGCTCTCCGCGCCCGGCTTCGCCAATCGCGCCGCCGCGCGCGGCAATGGCGGCGCGTTCCTCACCGGCGCGCTCGCCGCCTTCGTCGCGACGCCCTGCGCCGGCCCGTTCATGGCGACCGCGCTCGGCGCCGCGCTGATCCTGCCCTCGCCCGCGGCGCTCGCGGTGTTCGGCGGGCTCGGCCTCGGCATCGCGCTGCCCTTCCTGCTGCTCGGCTTCGTCCCCGCGCTGCGCCGCCGCCTGCCCAAGCCGGGCGCCTGGATGGCGACGCTGCGCCGCATCCTCTCGATCCCGATGTTCCTGACCGCGCTCGCGCTCGCCTGGGTGCTCGGGCGGCAGGCGGGCGTCGACGGCATGACGATCGGGCTCGGCGCGGCGCTGCTCGCCGCCTTCGGCCTGTGGTGGGCGGGCCGCCGGCAGGCGCGTGGGCTGAGCCGAGCCTGGCTTCCCGCGCTGCCGCTTCTCCTGCTCGCGCTCGCCGGGATGGCGATGATCCACCCCGCCCCGCCCGAGGCAGCGCGCGCGGCGCCGGCCGGAAGCGAGGCTTTCAGCGAGGCGCGGCTGGCGGCGCTGCGCGCCGAGGGGCGCCCGGTCTTTGCCTATTTCACTGCCGACTGGTGCCTGACCTGCAAGGTCAACGAGAAGGGCGCGATCGAAACCGAAGCGGTCCGCAGCGCTTTCGAGAAGGGCAAGGTCGCGGTGCTGGTCGGCGACTGGACCAATGGCGATCCGGCGCTCGGCCGCTTCATCGAGCGACACAATCGTGCGGGCGTTCCGCTCTATCTATGGTATAGGCCGGGGAGCGCGGAGCCCGAGGTCCTGCCTCAGGTGCTGACCCAGGCGATGCTGCAAAACCTTGCGGGCGTAAATCCTTAGGGAGACGCATATGACCAGGTGGATCTTCGCGGGACTCGCGGCGGTGTGCGTATCGAGCGCGGCGCCGCTGGCTGCGGAACCGGGGATCGGCGCCGCTGTTCCCAATTTTCGCGCCTATGACATGCACGGCAAGATCGTCGATCTCTCGCAATATCGCGGCAAGACCGTGGTGCTCGAGTGGAACAACCCGGGCTGCCCCTTCGTGCAGAAGCACTATCAGAGCGGCAACATGCAGAAGAGCCAGGCCGCCGCGGTGGCGCAGGGCGCGGTGTGGCTGACGATCAATTCGGGCCCGCCCGGCAAGCAGGGCCATATGAGCGGCGTCGAGGCGCAGAAATTCGTCGCCGACCAGCATGCCGCGCCGAGCGCCTATCTGCTGGATCCGCAGGGTCTGATCGGCAAGGGCTTTGGCGCGAAGACGACGCCGCACATGTACGTGATCGATGGCGATGGCCGGCTCGCCTATAACGGCGCGATCGACGACAAGCCGACCGCCGACAAGGCCGACATCGCCGGCGCGCGCAACCATGTCCTCGCCGCATTGGGCGAGATGCGCGCGGGCAAGCCGGTATCGGTGCCCGAGAGCCGACCCTATGGCTGCTCGGTGAAATACGCGGCCTGAAGTCGGCGCGCCCCGCCGGGCTGCCAGTGACGCCAGAATTGCCCTTCGTCGCAAACGGCTTGGCTTGCCAGTGGGAAAATCCAGCCTTCCCCGACCAATCCGGGGAGACGAAAGATGCGCAAGCCGCCGTTTATGTTAAGCAGTGCCGCCCTCTTGCTGGCGAGCAGCCCGGCGCTGGCCGGCCCGTGCCCGGCAACGCGTGCGGAGGGGGTGGCCCTGCTGATGACGCTCCCCCGGCTCGGCGACGACATCTGCTTCTATCCCTGCCAGCGCGCCTATAAATACGACGCGAACAAAACCACGATGTTCGGGGTCCAGCCCATGTCCATCAGCAGCCATTCCTGGGGTAAACAGCTGATGTCCGTCGAATATCTCCTGCCGGGAAGCATCGGGAATTATCTGTCGCGATATAGAAAAGCCTTCCCCAATCCCTATTGCGACTCGGACGGGAGATATTGCTCCTTTTCGGTTAAGGGCGGCGCCGAGGGAATGCTTCAGCAGGTCGAGCTGATTCCCGACAAGACCGGCAACAACACGCGTTTGAACTGCAATTTCTACTTTGCGGATTGATCGCGCCCGCGGAACGCGAACCTGCGGCATCGCGCAGGCGGTGTCGCCAAAGCCGCGTTGCGGGGACTTGTGCGCCGCAACAAAGCGTTGCAGCATGGAACCGCTGAGCAGTTCCGGCTTTTGGGAGGCGCATGGCATCACGGGGGGCGTTCGACGAGATCTGGGGGCATGGCGGGCCGGGCAACCCGCGGCCTGAATTCGCCGCGCTATCCGAATGGGTGGCGGACACGCCCTCCGCCGAGCTTCAGCGCCGCCAGCAATCCGCCGAGGCCGCCTTTCGTCAGCTCGGCATCACCTTCGCGGTCTATGGCGACAGCGAGGCCGCCGAGCGGATCATCCCGTTCGACATCGTGCCGCGGGTGTTCCTTCAGCAGGAATGGTCGCGGCTGTGCGAAGGACTCGTCCAGCGCACCCAGGCGATCAATGCGTTTCTCGAGGACATTTACGGCGAGCGGCGGATCCTCAAGGAAGGGCTGATCCCGCCCGAGCTGATCTATCGCAACGACCAGTTCCGCCCCGAGGTCGCCGGCATCCGCCCGCCGCACGGCGTCTGGGCGCATATCTGCGGAATCGATCTCGTCCGCACCGGCCCCGACCAGTTCTTCGTGCTCGAGGACAATGCCCGCACCCCCTCGGGCGTGTCGTACATGCTCGAGAATCGCGAGGCGATGCTGCGGCTCTGCCCCGAGCTTTTCCGCGATTTCCGCGTCGCGCCGGTCGACAGCTATCCGGACATGCTGCTCGAGACGATGCGCTCGGTCGCGCCAGGCGACAATCCGCACCCGGTGTGCGTCGTGCTCACCCCCGGCCATTTCAACTCGGCCTATTACGAGCACAGCTTCCTCGCCGATTCGATGGGGATCGAGCTGGTCGAGGCGGCCGATCTGGTGGTCGACGACGACATCGTCTGGGTCCAGACGATCGCCGGCCGGGTGAAGGTCGACGTGATCTACCGCCGGATCGACGACGATTTCCTCGATCCGCTCGCCTTCCGCCCCGAATCGCTGCTCGGCGTGCCCGGGCTGATCGCGGCCTATCGCGCCGGCAACGTCGCGCTGATCAACGCGCCGGGCAACGGCATCGCCGACGATAAGGCGATCTATTCCTACATGCCCGAGATCGTGAAATTCTATTCGGGCGGCGAGGCCAAGCTGCCCAATGTCGAGACCTTCCGCTGCCGCGAGCCGCAGGCGCTCAAATATGTGCTCGATCATCTCGATCAGCTGGTGGTCAAGCTGGTCGACGGATCGGGCGGCTATGGCATGCTGGTCGGGCCGACCGCGACCAAGGCGCAGATCGCCGAGTTCCGCGCCGCGCTGATCGCCGAGCCGCACCGCTACATCGCCCAGCCGACGCTCGCGCTGTCGACGGTGCCGACGATGAGCGAGGCCGGGCTGGCGCCGCGCCATGTCGATTTCCGTCCCTTCGTGCTGACCGGCAGCGACGGCGTCCGCGTCGTCCCCGGCGGGCTCACCCGGGTGGCGCTGCGCGAGGGATCGCTGGTGGTCAATTCGAGCCAGGGCGGCGGCACCAAGGACAGCTTCGTGCTGCTCGAGGACGGCGCCGGCCCGAGCCAGTCGCAGAGGCAGGGATCGTGAGGATGGTTTGTCCAATTCCTCCCCGAGCTTGCTCGGGGAGGGGGACCGCCGCCGAAGGCGGTGGTGGAGGGGCCGCCGCGAAGTCGGCGGCCGCGCTAACCGCAAGCGAGATCCGCGCCTTCGGCGCGGCCCCTCCACCATGCTTCGCATGGTCCCCCTCCCCGAGCGGAGCTCGAGGAGGAATTGGGTCGCTGTCATGCTGATGCTCTCGCGCACCGCGGCGGCGCTCTACTGGCTCGGCCGCTATGTCGAGCGCGCCGACTTCATCGCGCGGCTGGTCGAGGCGACCGTCCGCCTCGACGCGCTCTCCGCGCGCCCGGCCGGCGAGGCGGCGTGGCAGAGCGCGCTCGCGGTGACCTATACCGACGAGGCCTTCGCCGCGACCGGGCAGAGCTATACCCAGAGCCATGTCGCGCGCTTCCTCACGCTCGACGCCGGCCATCCCGGCTCGATCATCCGCTGCCTCGACATGGCGCGCAACAATGCCCGCGCGGTGCGCACCGCGCTCACCCGCGAGGCGTGGACCGCGATCAACCGCGCGTGGCTGCTCTTCCAGAACCGCGCCTCGACCGGCGGGGCCACCGCGACGCTCAACCTCGTCGAGCAGATCAAGGGCGAGACCCGCGGCTTCGAGGGATCGATCCACCGGATGATGCGCAACGAGGCGACATGGCTGATCCAGCTCGGCGCCGCGATCGAGCGCGCCGACAACACCGCGCGGCTGGTCGACGTCAAATATCATCTGCTGCTGCCCGAAGGCGAGGCGGTGGGTGGCGTGGTCGATCGTGACCAATGGACGACGATCCTCCAGACCGTCTCGGCAGTGACCGCCTATCGCTGGCTCTATTCGGAGGGACTCCAGCCCGCCAATGTCATCGACTTGCTGATCAGCCGCTTCGAGCTGCCGCGCAGCCTCGCCGCGTGCGTCGAGGAGACGGTGCAACTGCTCAGCCATCTCGCGCGGCGCACCGGGCTGCAGGGCGAGGCCGATCGCATGGCCCGCGCGCGGATGGCGCGGATGCAGAAGACGCGCACCTCCGAAGTGATCGTCAGCGGACTGCACGAATATCTCGAGGCGTTCGTGCGCGAGAATGCGATGCTCGACGCCGCGATCGCGCGGCAGTTCAGGTTCATCTGATGCGCATCGCGATCGATCACCGCACGCGCTACCGCTTCACCGAGCCGCAGGCGCGGATCGTCCAGATGCTGCGCCTCACCCCGTGCGATACGCGCGACCAGACCGCGGTGAGCTGGATGATCAGCGTCGATTGCGATGCGCGGATGCGCGACGCGGTCGACGGCTTCGGCAACGCCGTGACGATGCTCTATGCCGAGGGACCGATCGCGGCGATCGACATCAGCGTGACCGGTGAGGTGCTCACCGTCGACAGCGGCGGCGTGGTGCACGGATCGAGCGAGCCGTTGCCGCCGATGCTCTATCTGCGCACCACGCCGCGCACCACACTGGGCGACGGCCTGCCCGCGTTCGCGGCGGAAAGCATCGCCGGCGCGCGCGACTCGCTCGAACGGCTGCACCGGCTCAACGCCGCGCTGCATGCGCGCTTCCCGTGCCTGCCCGACGCGCCCGACACCGGGCTGACCGCCGCCGAGGCGTTCGAGAGCGGGCGCGCGACCTCGCGTGACGCCGCGCAGATGTTCATCGCCGCGGCGCGCGGGCTCGAAATGCCGGCGCGCTATGTCTCGGGCTATCGGATCGACGGCGGCGCGCAATCGGCGCCGCACGCCTGGGCCGAAGCGTATGTCGAGGGGCTGGGCTGGGTCGGCTTCGATCCGGTGACCGGATTGTCGCCCGACCAAGGCTATGTCCGGGTCGCGGTCGGACTCGATGCGCATGGCGCGGCGTCGATCGCGGGTACCCGGATCGGCGCCGGCGACGAGAAGCTCGACGTCGCGCTCCGCGTCTCCGAGGAATAGTTCAGGCCAGCTCGCGCATCCGCATCGGCACCGGCATCGCCGGGGCCAGATCCTCGTCGGTGAGCAGCGCCCAGCCATTGGGGCCGAGCACTTCGATCGGGCGATAGCGCGTCTTGTACGCCATCCGCTCGGAGCCCTTCACCCAATAGCCGAGATAGACATAGGGCAGGCTCGCCGCGCGGGCGCGCAGGATGTGGTCGATGATGATGAAGTTGCCGAGCCCGGGGCGCGACTCGCTGTCGGCCTCGAAGAAGCTGTAGATCATCGACAGGCCGTCTGCCTGTTGATCGGTGATGCACGCGCCGACCAGCCGGCCGCGGACGCCGTCCACGCTCGGCTCGCGATACTCGATCACCCATGAGCTGACCGGCGACTGCTCGACCATGTCGGCATAATCGTTCTCGTCCATCGCCGCCATGCCGCCGCCCGGATGGCGCGTCTTGAGATAGCGATGGAGCAGCTCGAACTGCTCCTCGGTCGCCCAAGGCTTGCACGCGGTGACCTCGAGATCGCCGTGCCGCTTGAGCAGCTTGCGCTGGGTCGCGTTGGGCCGGAACTCGTCGGCGACGACGCGGACCGAGACGCAGGCGGTGCAGCCCGCGCAGCTCGGACGATAGGCGACCGACTGGCTGCGGCGGAAACCGATCCGGCCGAGCGCGTCGTTGAGCTCGCCGGCATGCTGGCCGCTCAGCTCGGTGAAGATCTTCCGCTCCTGCCGGCCGGGCAGATAGGGGCACGGCGACGGGCTGGTCACGAAGAATCGCGGGAAACGGGAAAGTGCAGTCACCGCTCAGTCGCCCTCTGTTCAGGCCTTTGGAATCGACCTTTCAACGCGACTATGGAGCGGCGGATGCATGATGAAAAGCCGCTTTACCATGAAAGAGAGTTAACGGGGTGCGGAAGGCGAAACGCGGGAAAACAACACGTTGCGCTCGCGAAACGCCGTGATGGGCGCGCGACGTTAACCTTTGGCCGCGCAATGCGTCGGCGGCGGGTTTCAGCTTACACCGGGTGTTAACTTGCGAGAATCAGCCGACGACTCGACTCGTCGCGTATCCGATTCGGCTGGACGCACATCGCACTCCCGCTCCCAGGAAGGGGAGCGGGCCTTTGGGGCTCAGGCCAGCTCGACCTGGCTCACTTCGTACTGCGCGCGGCGCAGCGCGGTGGTCAGCCGGTCGAGATGGTCGCGGTCGCGCGTCTCGCACTCGATGTCGGTGATCAGCCCCTTCGCCGGCAGCGTGGTGAACACGCGCTGGTGATAGACCTCGATGATGTTGACGCCCTGCTCGTGAAAGATCCTCGCGACGTTGAACAGCGCGCCCGGGCGGTCCTGCAGCCGGATGCGCAGCCGCGCGAGCCGGCCCGAGCGGGCGAGGTCGCGCAGCAGCACGTTGGCGAGCAGCCGCGTGTCGATATTGCCGCCGCACAGGATCGTGCCGACGGTCTTGCCGCGGAACCGCCCCGGCTCGGCGAGCAGCGCGGCGAGCCCCGCGGCGCCGGCGCCCTCGACCACGGTCTTCTCGATCTGCAGGAGCAGGCTCACCGCCTCCTCGAGCCGGCGCTCGCCGACCAGGACGATATCGTCGACCAGCGCCTCGACCATCCGCGCGGTGATCCCCCCGGGCTCCTTGACCGCGATGCCCTCGGCCAGCGTGTCGCCCGCGCAGGGCATGTCGGTGCCGTGGATGCGATTGTACATCGACGGGAAGAGCTCGGCCTCGACGCCGACCACCTCGATCGCGCGGCCTTCGGACTTGGCGACCACCGCCGAGCCCGAGATCAGCCCGCCGCCGCCGATCGGCACGACCAGCGTGTCGAGCCCGGGCACATCCTCGATCATCTCGAGCGCCGCGGTCCCCTGCCCCGCGATGATCCGGGTGTCGTCGAACGGATGGACGAAGGTGAAGCCGCGCTCGGCCTCGAGCTCGCGCGAATGCGCATAGGCGGCATCGAAAGTCTCGCCGTGGAGGATCACATTGGCGCCATGCCCCTCGGTCTGGGTGACCTTCACCGTGGGGGTGTTGAGCGGCATGACGATCGTGCTCGGGATGCCGAGCCGCGTCGCATGATAGGCGAGCCCCTGCGCGTGATTGCCCGCGGACGCCGCGATCACGCCCTTGGCGCGCGCCGCCTCGTCGAGCTGGAGCAAGGTGTTGAGCGCGCCGCGTTCCTTGTACGCGGCGGTGAACTGGAGATTTTCGAACTTGAGATACACCGTCGCGCCGGTGAGCTCCGACAAGGTCTTGCTGATCAGCGTGGGCGTCCGCACCACCGCGCCGCTAATCCGCTGCGCCGCATCGCGTACGTCGTGGATCGAGACGGGAAGCGGCTTGTCCGCCGGTGCTGCTTTGGTGGCCATAGTATCTCCCGCCTAGACCATCTGGCGCGGCGGGGGAACAGGCCCTATGCGCTAGGGTCTATGCCCAAGCTGCCCCTGCTCGCGCGCCTGCTGGCCCCGCTCCTCGCCCCCCTCCTCGCCATTGCCGCTCCCTCGGTCGCCCGTGCCGATGCGTTGATCGACAACGTCAACGGCATGACGCTCGACGAGAAGGGGCAGGTCGTCCGCTTCACCGGGCTGATGATGAACCGCGACGGCAAGATCACCTATCTGCTGTCGAGCGGCCAGAAGCGCCCCAAGAAAGTCGATTGGAAGATCGACATGGGCGGCAAGACGATGGTCCCCGGCATGATCGACGGCCATGGCCATGTCATGGGTCTCGGCGCGCAGCTGGTCCGCATCGATCTCTCGGAAACCAATTCGCTCGACGAGGCGCTGGCCAAGCTGCGGGCCTATGCCGCGGACAATCCGAGCAAGTGGATCGTCGGCGGCGGCTGGAATCAGGAGCGCTGGAAGCTCGGCCGCTTCCCGACCGCCGCCGAGCTCGACGCCGCGATCGGCGACCGGCCGGCATGGCTCGAGCGGGTCGACGGCCATGCCGGCTGGGCGAACAGCCGCGCGATCGCGCTCGCCAACGTCACCGCGGCGACCAAGGACCCCAATGGCGGGCGGATCGAGCGCGGCGCCGGCGGCAAGCCGGCGGGCGTGTTCGTCGACGGCGCGATGGATCTGATCACCAATTCGATCCCCGCCCCCACCCCGCGCGAGCTCAACGCCGCCTTCCTCGCCGCGCAGGATCGGCTGCTGTCGCTCGGCGTCACCAGCGTCGCCGACATGGGCACCAGCCAGAACGACTGGCTGACCTTCCGCCGGCTCGCCGACATCAATCTGCTCAAGATGCGCATCCTCAGCTACGCGGCGGGTGTCGACACCGCGCTCGCGGTGGCCGGGCAGGGCCCGACGCCGTGGCTCTATGCCGATCGGCTGCGGATGGGCGGGATCAAGCTCCTCGCCGACGGCGCGCTCGGCTCGCGCGGCGCGCGGCTCAAGGCCGATTATGCCGATGCGCCGGGCAACAAGGGGCTTACCTTCTTCTCGGACGATCAGCTGCTCAACCGGATGATCCGCGGCTCGATGGACGGCTTCCAGATCGCCGTCCACGCGATCGGCGACCGCGCCAACCAGCAGGTGCTCGACGCGATCGAAGTACTCTCCGACACCTATAAGGGCGATCGCCGCTGGCGGATCGAGCATGCCCAGATCGTCGACCCCAAGGATCTCCCGCGCTTCGGCAAGTTCGGCACGATCGCGTCGATGCAGCCGGTCCACCAGACCAGCGACATGCACATGGCCGAGGCGCGGCTGGGCGAGGCCCGGCTCGTCGGCGCCTATGCGTGGCGCTCGATGCTCCAGAACGGCTCGAAGCTCGCCTTCGGCTCGGACTTCCCGGTCGAGAGCCCCGATCCCTGGGCAGGCTGGGCGGCGAGCTTCACCCGGCAGGACGCGAGCGGCCAGCCGTTCGGCGGCTGGCGCCCGCAGGAAGCCGTGACGCGCGAGCAGGGCTGGGCCGGCTTCACCACCGGCGCCGCCTATGCCGGCTTCGCCGAGGACAAGATCGGCCGGATCGCGATCGGCATGCGCGCCGACTTCCTGATCATCGACCGCGATCCGCTGCTCGCTGCGCCGGGCGATCTGCGCGCCACCAAGGTCATCGAGACCTGGGTGGGCGGTGATCGGGTGTGGCAGCGCAAATAGCATGACCTTCCCATTCGGGCGCCTTCCCCTGCCGCTGGCGGGGGCGAACTGGCGCGAGCGCGTCATCGCCGGAGTCGGCGCGGTGATCGGCATCGGCCTGTGCGCGGCGATCTCGACGATGATCGTCCCCGATCACGGGCTGCTGCTGGCGGCGCCGCTCGGCGCCTCGGCGGTGCTGCTGTTCGCGGTGCCGTCGAGCCCGCTCGCCCAGCCCTGGCCGATCGTCGGCGGCAACATCGTCTCGGCGCTGGTCGGGGTGGTCGTCGCGCAGCTGTTCGGGCACGGCGCGCTCGCCGTTGGCGTGGCGGTCGGCGCGGCGATCCTCGCCATGTCGGCGCTGCGCTGCCTGCACGCGCCGGGCGGCGGCACCGTGCTGCTGCCGGTGCTGGCGCCGGCGGTGTTCGCGCAGGGCTATGGCTTCGCCTTCCTGCCGGTGGGGCTCAACGCCGTCGCGCTCGCCGCGATCGGCATCGCCTTCCACCGCATCTCGGGCCACAGCTATCCCCACCGTCCGATGAAGGTCTCCGACCAGCCGCGCCTGCTGATGGACGATATCGACGCCGCGCTGGCCGAATCGGGCGAGAGTTTCGACGTCAGCCGCGAGGATCTCGAGGCGCTGCTCGATCGCGCCGAGCGCCATGCCGAGGCGCGCCGCCTCGCCGCACGCAAAAGGCCGCGCCGGAGGGTCCGGCGCGGCCAGGAAAAGGAACTGGTCGACTAGATCAGCCGACCGCGAGCGTGCCGTTCATCCGGATCGGCCGCGCGAGGTTATAGTAATTGGGCGAAGTCGCCATCACCGCGCGGTGGATCTCCTCGAACTGTTCGCGCGTGCCGTTGCCGGCGATGCGCACGACATAGTCGATCTGGTCGTAGCCCGGCGGCACGCTCGGATCGAGGCCGAGGAACCCGCGCAGGTCGAGCTGGCCCGAGGTCTCGATCTCGAGCTTGTCGAGCGTGATCCCGTGCATCGCCGCGCCCGCGACATAACCCACGGTCATGCACGCATTGGCCGCGCTCATCAGCAGCTCCTGCGGATTGGGCGCCTGGTTCTGGCCGAGCAGCTGCTCGGGCTCGTCGGCACGCACCTCGAAGTCGCGCGCGATCCGCTCGCCGCCGAGCTCGATGTCGCCCATCTTCGACACGGTGCCGGTCTGCCCGGTCCAGCGCGTCGTCACGTTGAAGCGCACCATCCCCTCGCCGGGATCGCGCTTGATCGTCTCGACCACCTCGCCGAGCGCGTCGAGGTCGATCCCGTTCACGACATTCCGGGTCATCACGTCGTTCATAGTCATTCTCCTTTGGTTTGAAGGTTCAGCAAAAGGCCGGCGCGACCGCATCGATGCGGGCGAGCGCGGCAGGGGAGACCGCGCCGAGCGTGGCGCGGAACCGGGGGTGGGTCATGCCGCTGCCGAGATAGGTCCGGCGCAGCGCCTGGTGCTGGACGGCGAGGAAGCCCTCGCGGTCGGCCTCGTCGAGCACGCGGCCGGTCGCCGCCTCGAACGCGGCGAGATTGAGCGCGGCCTGCCCCTTGCACCCGCCGTCGAGGAACATCCCGATCTCGAGATATTCGTCGATCGCGCGATCGATCGCCGCGGCATCGCGCCCCTCGGCGAGCGCCTCGACCATCAGCGTGTCGATCCTGGCGTGCTGCGCCTCCTCCATCCAGTGGTGGCGGAGCAGGCTCTTGAACAGCGGATCGAGCCCGCCATCGTCGCGGACGCTCTCGAGATAGTGCGCCTGCGTCATCCATTCGATGTGGAGCACCGCCAGCGCCACGCTCAGCGGATCGTGGCGGAGGATCTCCGCCGAGATCGCCTCGGCCGGGCCGATCATCCCGCAGGGCACCGGGAAGCCGCGCACGAACGCCGCATGGAAGCGCCTGAACAGATGGATGTGCTTGGCTTCTTCGGACGCGAAGGCGAGCATCGCCCGCACACGCGCATCGTCATCCGCCAGCATCGAGCGCGCATGATCGAGCACGAAGGGCAGGATCATCTCCTCGATCAGCCCGAACATGCAGAGATATTCGTGCCCGCGGATCTGGTTGAGCAGCCGCCGCTCCCCGGGCGCGACGCCCGGGGTCTCGTCGACCCGCGCCAGCGCCTCGGGCATGAACGGCCGGGCGAAGTCGAGCTCGGCGCTCTCGGGCATCACGTCGTCGAGCTGCCACGCCGCACGCGCCGATGCCGCCAGCACGCCCGAATAAGTGAAATCATGGTACATAGAATTTCTCCTTGGGACCCTATGCCTTCAGGCAAAGGTCAGGGCGTGAAAGGTCAGGATGATCACGGTCAGAACAGTCGAACCGACCAGGGCGGGAAGCCGTACGCAAAGCAACGAACTGGAATAGAAGTTCACGAGTAATCTCCCATGGTTATCCAACGCAGCTCAGGTGCGTGGATTTACGATGTTCAGATTATTGATTGGCCTTTCGCGGAGGTCGCCCGGATCCTCACGCAAATCGACTGCGACTTTATGGTGCCGAACTAGCCCCGGCAGCCGCAACGCGCTATGATCGTGCGGACGGGAAAATTGATCGATCGACCGGATCGACGGCCCGCCCATCGGGCCGCGCGGATCGATTTCAGAGGATGTTGGGATGGACGTGCTCGGCGAAATGCTCGCGGCGCTGCGCCTCTCGGGTGGCGTATTCGTGGATGCGGAATTCAGGGCCCCGTGGACGGTGCTCTCGGACTATACGCCAGAGGATTGCGCCCCGTTCTTCGAGATCCCCAACCAGCTGATCGCCTATCATTATGTCCGTTCGGGCACGTTCACCTGCCGGATTCCCGATGGCCCCGCGCGCGAGGTGCGCGCCGGCGAGATCGTCATCCTCCCGCACGGCGTGCCGCACTATCTCCACGGCCCCGAGCCCTGGCCCGCGCCGATGGACACGCAGAACGTGCTGCGCACGATCGACAACGGCATCTTGCGACTGCGCGGCGGCGGCGGCGGCGAGGCTGCCACGATGTATTGCGGCTATCTGGGCACCACCACGCCCGACAATACCTTGCTCCAGAGCCTGCCGCCGATGCTGGTGATCGCAGTCGATTCGGCCGAAGGCGATTGGATGGTGCGATCGCTCGATTTCGCCGCGCAGGGCGTCGCGACGCGCTCGTGCGAGATGGTCGGCAAGCTCGCCGAAGGCCTCTTCGCCGAAGCGGTGCGGCGCTATGTCGCCGATCTGCCGGCCCATGAGCGCGGCTGGCTCGCCGGGCTGCGCGATCCCGCGGTTGGCCGGGCGCTCGCGCTGATCCACCAGCGCTTCGCCGAGAGCTGGACGCTCGACGCGCTCGCGCGCGAGGCGGCGGTCTCGAAGACCGTCCTCGCCGAGCGCTTCCGGATGCTGCTGGGCGAATCGCCGATGCAATATTGCGCGCGCTGGCGGATGAAGGCGGCGGCCGAGATGCTGCGCGACAATCGCCAGAATGCCTGCAGCGTCGCCTATTCGGTCGGGTTCAATTCGGAAGCCGCGTTCAATCGCGCGTTCAAGCGCGAGTTCGGCGCGCCGCCGGCGACCTGGGCGCGCGAGGCGGTCGCCGCCTGAGCGCCGCCGCGAACGAAAAAGCCGCGATCCTCGCGGACCGCGGCTCCCTCACCCCCATGAAGCTGGTTCAGGCGACGGCGGTGACCGTGTCCGCACCTTCGACGCCATCGGGCTCGCGCAGCACATAGCCGCGGCCCCAGACGGTCTCGATATAATTCTCGCCATCGCACGCCATGCTGAGCTTCTTGCGCAGCTTGCAGATGAAGACGTCGATGATCTTGAGTTCCGGCTCGTCCATCCCGCCATAGAGATGGTTGAGGAACATTTCCTTGGTGAGCGTGGTGCCCTTGCGGAGCGAGAGCAGCTCCAGCATCGCATATTCCTTGCCGGTCAGGTGCACGCGGGCGCCATCGACCTCGACCGTCTTGGCGTCGAGATTGACGGCGAGCTTGCCGGTGCGGATGACCGACTGGCTATGGCCCTTCGAGCGGCGGACGACGGCGTGGATGCGCGCGACCAGCTCTTCGCGGTGGAACGGCTTGGTGACGTAATCGTCGGCGCCGAAGCCGAACGAACGCACCTTCGAATCCATTTCGTTGATGCCCGACAGGATCAGCACCGGCGTCTGGACGCGGGCGACGCGGACCTTCTTGAGCACGTCATAGCCGTGCATGTCCGGAAGGTTCAGGTCGAGCAGGATAATGTCGTAGTCATAGAGCTTGGCGAGATCGAGGCCTTCTTCGCCAAGATCCGTCGTGTAGACATTGAACCCTTCGGTCGAGAGCATGAGCTCGATCGCCTTGGCGGTCGAAGGTTCGTCCTCGATCAGCAGCACGCGCATCGTCGGTTCCCCTGTCCCAAGCACGCGAGCAAGCCCCGACGGCCGGCGCGCTGGACGATTCATTAACCTAAGCACCTCTGAAGGCAAAAGGTTAATTTCTGACTAACCGGCCTTGTTCCACGAGTCGTAGGGAATCTACCTATTCCGCGAATCATTTTCGTTTCGAAGTCGAGTCACAAATGCGCTTCGCCGCAGATTTTCCTGAGGCGATCGCTGAGGAAATCGATCAGCGCTTCGACCCGCGCCGGGCGCAAGGTGCCCGGCGGAGTCAGCAGATGGAGCCCCGATGCGCCCGCGGCCCAATCGGCGAGCACCGCTTCGAGCCGGCCCGCGGCGAGATCCTGCGCGACGAGGAAGTCGGGCAGCCGCGCGACGCCGAGCCCTGCGCGCAGCGCGGGGAGCATCGCGTCGCCATTGTCGGTGCGGATCGGTCCGTCGATGCGCACCGCCGCCTCCTCGCCGCCGGCGCGGCGGAAGCGCCAGACATCGGGGGTGGCGGTATTGGTGTAGACGAAGCAGGCATGCGTCGCGAGATCGGCGGGGTGGCGCGGGCGTCCGGCGCGATCCCAATAGGCCGGCGCCGCGACGATATGCCCGGTCACCGGTCCGAGCCGGCGCGCGCGCAGCGAACTGTCGGGCAGCTCGGCGATGCGCAATGCGATGTCGATCCCCTCGCCGACGATGTCGACGAACGCGTCCGACAGCCGGAGATCGACCTTGATGCCCGGGTGCAGCGCCATGAAGTCGGCGAGCGCCGGCGCCACTGCCTGGATCCCGAAGGTGAGCGGTGCGGCGAGGCGAACCAGCCCGACAGGCGCGCTGGCGGATTCGAACGCGGCCTCCTCGGCGGCCTCGCCTTCGGAGAGGATGCGCTGGGCATGATCTGCGAGCGCGCGGCCGCTGTCGGTGAGCGTCAGCCGCCGCGAAGTTCGGTGGAAGAGCGAGGTGCCCAGCCGCGTCTCGAGCCGCGAGATCGCCTTGGAGACGGTCGCCTTGGACACCGCGAGCGCCTCGGCCGCGGCGCTGAACGAGCGATGCTCGACCACCGCGGCGAAGATCGCCCAGGCCTCGAAATCGGGTAGCTTCATTTCATATGAGTAACACGGAAACGATCGGTTTCCAACGTTTCCATTTACCGCATGATCCTGCTCCCTATCTTGGTGCTCAAGGAACAAGGGAGATCAGGAAATGATCGACAAACGCACTTTCGACAGCCTCGGCCATGCCGACCATGGCTGGCTCAACGCGCGGCACCATTTCAGCTTCGCGAACTATTATGATCCCGCCCGGATGGGCTGGGGCGCGATCCGGGTCTGGAACGACGACGAGATCGCCGCCAATTCGGGTTTCCCGCCGCATCCGCACAAGGACATGGAGATCATCACCTATGTCCGCCAAGGCGCGATCACGCATCAGGACTCGATGGGCAACAAGGGCCGCACCGGCGCCGGCGACGTGCAGGTGATGAGCGCCGGGACCGGCGTCCGTCACGCCGAGTATAATCTCGAGCCCGAGACCACGACGCTGTTCCAGATCTGGATCCAGCCTCGTTCCGCCGGCGGCCAGCCGAGCTGGGGCGCCAAGCCTTTCCCCAAGGGCGATCGCTCGGGTAAGTTCGTGACGCTCGCCAGTGGCTTCGCCGAGGACAATGACGCGCTGCCGATCCGGGCCGATGCCCGGGTGCTCGGCGCCACGCTCAAGGCCGGCGAAAGCGTCGAGCACATCGTGGGCGACGGCCGCCACGCCTATCTCGTCCCCGCCGTCGGCGTGATCGAGATCGACGGCGAGCGCGTCGACGCCCGCGACGGCGCCGCGCTGAGCGGCGGCCAGACCGTGACGATCAAGGCGATCGAAGACGCCGAGATCGTGCTGGTCGACTCCGAATAATTCCAGTCTCCCCTCCCGCTCGCGGGAGGGGGCTCTGCCCGAACACACCCCTGGCTCCTTCCGCAAGCGGGAGGGGAACAAGAAGGAACGCCCCATGTCGAAGATCCTCGTTCTTTATTATTCGTCCTATGGCCACCTCGCGAAGATGGCGGACGCCGTCGCCGAGGGCGCGCGCAGCGCCGGTGCCGAGGTCGATGTCCGCCGCGTCCCCGAGACCGCACCGTTCGAAGTCGCGCAGGCTGCGGGCTTCGTCGCAGATCACAGCCATCCGGTGCTCGAGGACGTCAACGAGCTCGCCAACTATGACGGCATCATCGTCGGCGCGCCGACGCGCTTCGGGCGGATGGCGAGCCAGATGGCGAGCTTCTGGGATCGCGCCGGTGGCGTCTGGTTCCAGGGCCAGCTCAACGGCAAGGTCGGCGGCGCCTTCACGTCGACCGCGACCCAGCATGGCGGCCAGGAGACGACGCTCTTCTCGATCATCACCAATTTGCTGCACTTCGGCCTGACCGTGGTCGGCCTCGATTATGGCTTCCAGGGCCAGACCGGCGTCGACGAGGTCAAGGGCGGCTCGCCTTATGGCGCGACGACGATCTCGGATGGTGACGGCAGCCGGCTGCCGAGCGAAGTCGAGCTCGACGGCGCCCGCTATCAGGGCCGGCGCATCGCCGAGGTCGCCAACAAGATCGCGGCGCCTGCCCGCGAGCTCGAAACCGCGTAACCTCCCCCTTCCCGCGCGGTTTCGACGGAGCGGCGGTCTGGCAAGAGCCCGGCCGCCGCTTTCGTTTGTGTCCGCGCGACCGCCGGCAGCGCCGGGAAGCGCGCCTGCGCCGCCGCGAAGCGCGCCCGCGCCGCCTGTGCCTGGGCGCCGGCATCGCCGCTGCGGCCAACCCAGCGCCAATGCCACGGCTCCCAGCCGACGCCCTGCTTGTTGCCCGCGGGGAAGGAGAGCTCGAATCCGAATTCGGGCCCGCGACGCATCAGCCATTTGCCGCCCGGCGTCAGCGCGAAGCATTGCTCGACGGCGCGGCAATCGCCGCCGCGATGGACGAAGTCGATCGCATAGCCGGTGGCATGCTCGCTATGCCCGGGCGGACCAACGAAGCGCGCGCGCAGCGCAGCGCCGCCGACCGAATCGCAATTCTCGCTGCCGGAGCAGAACACCCGGCGCTGCTTGGCGATCGAGCGGAAGCACGATACCGCGCCGAGATCGATTCCCTCCGCGCGCGCCGCGGCGAGCAGATGCTCGAGATCGTCGACAGCATCGCGCACCAGAATGCAGCCGGCGAGGCTCGGCACCGGCACGAGCGCCGTCGCATTGGCCTCGCCATAAGCGAGGTGATTGAACATCCGCATCGCCGGCGCGAGCGGTGCGGGCGCGGCGGCGGGCGCCGGCGGCGGCACATCGTCCTCGGCATGCGCCGCGAGCGGAATGCACAGGAGCAAAGCCACAGCCGAAAGACGCACCATGCACCCTCACGACGCTGCCGGAATGGCATCCTTTGCGAAACGCCGGGCAGGCTGAAAGGATCATCCACGCGCGCCGATATCGCGCAGCCGCTGGCGCTTGTGCGCCGCCGGTGGCATGGGCGGGGCATGTTCCAGGACCGTGTACTCTTCATCGATGGCGAGGCGATCGTGATCGACAAGCCCGCGGGGCTGCCGGTCGATCGCCCGCGCGACCGCTCGGAAAGCCTCGAGGACCTGCTCGACCAGCTGACCTTCGGCTTCCGCCGGCTGCCGCTCCCCGTCCACCGGCTCGATCGAGACACCAGCGGCTGCCTGTTGCTCGCGCGCAACCCCAAGGCGCACAAGCGCTTCGGCCAGGCGTTCGAGGCGGGCACCGTGGTCAAGCGCTACCTCGCGATCCTCGACGGCGAACCCGGCGAAGACAGCGGCACGATCGACTTGCCGCTCGCCAAGATATCGAGCGCCGAGGCCGGCTGGCGGATGACCGGCGATCCCGGCGGCAAGCCCGCGCGCACTCGCTGGGAAGTCGTCGAGCGCGTCGGCGGCAAAGCGATGCTCGCCTTCTTCCCCGAAACCGGCCGCACCCATCAGATCCGCGTCCATGCCGCCGAAGGACTCGGCCTGCCGATCCTCGGCGACCCGGTCTATGGCAAGGGCGGCCCGGCGGTGATGCTCCACGCCGCCGCGCTGACCGTGCCGCGCGAGGGCAAGCCCGACGTCCATGCCGAGGCGCCGCTGCCGGCGCGCTTCCACAATATCGGCTTCGGCCGTGGCTGAGATTCCGGACGAGGCGATCGTCGAGGAGAAGTTCCTCGCCGCCTCGGGGCCGGGCGGGCAGAACGTCAACAAGGTCGCGACTGCGGTGCAGCTGCGCATCAACGTCTTCGCGCTAGGGCTGCCACCTTATGCCTATCAGCAGCTCAAGACGCTGGCGGGCAGCAAGATGACCGGCACCGGCGAGTTGGTGATCACCGCGCGCAAGTTCCGCACGCAGGAGGCCAACCGCGCCGATGCCCGCGAGCGCGTCGCCGAGCTGATCGACAAGGCGCACGAACGCCAGGCGCGCCGGGTGAAGACCAAGCCGAGCAAGGCCGCCAAGGCCCGCCGGGTCGATGCCAAGAAAGGCCGCAGCGAAGTGAAGGCCGGGCGCGGCAGGGTACGGCTGGATTGATGGCCGGGCGCACCGATCGCGCCACGCGCATCGTCGCCGCCCGCCGCGCCACGGTCTATCGCGCGCTGACCGATGCCGATCTGCTGGTTCGCTGGCTGCCGCCCGCGGGCATGACGGGGCGCTTCGAGGCTTTCGACGCGCGGCCCGGCGGACGCTACCGGATGATCCTGCGCTATCTCGACGCGGACGAGGCGGGCAAATCGGGCGGTGGCGAGGACGTGATCGAAGGCCGGTTCGTTGCGCTCGAGCCCGGCGAGCGGGTCGTCCAGTCCGCTGATTTCGAATCGAACGACCCCGCCTTTGCCGGCACGATGATCATGGAATGGGTGCTGCGCGATCTGCCCGGCGGCACCGAGGTCGCGATCGAATGCCGCGACGTGCCTGCCGGCATCTCCGCCGAGGATCATGCCGCCGGGCTCGCCTCGTCGCTCGAAAACCTCGCCGCGCTGCTGGAAGCGCCGGGCACGAACGACTAGCTAGGCGCCATGTACAGCTTCGACATCGCCGCCGGCTCCAAATCCGAGCTCTATCGCGACCTCGCCGCCGCGCTCGACTCGCTCACCGCCGACGAGCCCGACGCCATCGCCAACATGGCCAATGTCTCGGCGCTGATCGGCCAGTATCTGCCCGATCTCAACTGGTCCGGCTTCTATCGCAATGTCGGCGGCGAGCTGGTGCTCGGCCCGTTCCAGGGCAAGGCGGCGTGCATCCGCATCCCGTTCGGCAAGGGCGTGTGCGGCGCTGCCGCGGCGAGCCGCGAGACCCAGCTGGTCGAGGATGTCCACGCCTTCCCCGGCCATATCGCCTGCGATGCGGCGAGCCGCTCCGAGCTGGTGGTCCCGATCGTCCACCAGGGCGCGTTGCTCGGCGTGCTCGATCTCGACAGCCCGTTGCCGGCGCGCTTCGATGCCGGCGACGCCGCCGGCTGCGAGGCGTTGATGCGGATCCTCGCCCCGCGCATCGCCGGCTGAATCTCGCGACGGGACGCTGCCCCGCATTGGGACAGCTTCGGGCCCGCCGCGCGATTTCGTGCGCGCGGCGTAACGGTTACTTCTTCGCAAGCGCGAGCATGGGGGCTTGCACGAAGGAGTGAGCGAAGTGCGCAGCTATTGCTTGGCAGCGGCGGTGATCGCCGGGATCGCGGGCGCGACGCCCGCGATGGCGCAGCGCGTGTGGCAGGATGGCCGCTGGGTGGTGATGCCCCGGCACAGCGCGCCGCAGGTGACGCGGAACGATCGCCATCGCTGGCAGATGGTCGACGGGCGCTGGGAAGCGGGTTTCCGCGCGCCGGGCGGCTGGAACGCCTATCGCCGGATGCACCGCGGCGGCACGCTCCCGGGCTTTTGGCGGGAGCAGGATTTTCGCATCGACGATTATCTGAGCTTCGGGCTCGCCGCGCCGCCGCACGGCTATGGCTGGGTGCGCTATTATGACGACGCGGTGCTCGTCGACCGTGACGGCCGGGTCTGGGATTCGATCGACGGCATCGCCTGGGGCGGCGCGGCGGCGAGCGCGAGCGCCGGCTTAGCCAGCGCCGAGAGCCGCGCGGGGCTAGGCGCGCCCTATCCCGCGCCGCGGATCGAGCCGGTCGATCCTGATGACTATTATTATGACGACGGCCCGCGGCGCCACGACATGCCGCCGTCCCCGCCGCCTTTTGCCGAGCCGGCGCCCTATCATGGCCCGTACCCGGGGGGGTATGCACCATCGGTGGCGCCGCCGCCGATGGTGCAAATGGCCCCGGCCTGCCCGCAATTCTGCGGCGGCTGGCAAGGCGGTTATTCGGGCATGACGTGGCAAAACGGCGCATGGGTCGGCAACTATGGCGCAGGGACGACCGTGGTGGTCATCCCCGGCGCGACGACCACGACCACCGTGACCGAATATGTCGAGCGCGTGTCGACGAGGACGTGGCGCCGCCCGACCAAGCGGCTGGTGCGCAAGCGCGTCAGCTGCGGCTGCCGCTGAGGCGCGGCTTCGAGTCACCCTATTTCGTCACCCCCCGCGAAAGCGGGGGCCCATCTCGCAAGCCCGCGGCAAACGCCGTCGACTTGCGCCAAGGGGGACCCGCGTTCGCGGGGATGACGTCCTGACCGGCCTCTAGCGCTGGCGGCCGCCGAAGGTCACCAGGCTCTCCGACCCATCGGCCCCCAACGCCGAGACGCCGACGAAATGGTCGTCGACCACCACGCCCTCCAGCGTGGCCTGGTTCGCCTTGACGTCGACATGGTGCTGCCAGTCCTGCGCGTCGGCGCGGCGCCAATGGACGCGGTAGCCCAAGGCGCCCGGCACCGGATCCCACGCCACCGAGGTGTCGCGGGCCAGCGCGCCGCCGATCGTCACCCGCGCCGGCGCGGCGGGCGCCTGTGCCAGCCGGCGGATCGTCGCGACGTTGATCGCCGTCACCTTGGCAAGATAGCCGAAATCCATCCGGTCGACGGTGTCGCCATAGACCCGGCCCTTCTCGGTGCGCAGATCCTGATGCTGCGCGTCGTAATTCTCGACGCCCACCGTGAAGCGCACCGCCGGATAACCCAGCTTGAGGAAGGGCGAATGATCGCCGCCGCGTCCGAATCGGTCGGGCCGGCGGACCAGCACGGCGTCGAGACCCTTGGGAAGCGCGCCCGCGACGCCGTCGATCGCCTTGGCCAGCGCGCGCGACGGCCCGTCATCCTCGCCGCCATCGGCGCGGCGGGCGAGTTGCGCGTCGAGCGACTCGACCTGACGGATGCCCTCGGAGAAAACGCGCACCCGATCGGCGACGCGCACCCCATCCTGCCCGATTGTGTTGCCGACGATATCGTTGTTGAGCACCGCGCTGACCGTCCAGCCGCGCTCCTTAGCGGTCTCGGCGAGCAGCTGGCCGCCGAACAGCCCCTGCTCCTCGCCCGAGAGCGCGGCATAGACGATCGTCGCGTCGAACTTCTCCTTCGACAGGATCCGCGCCGCCTCGAGCACCAGCGCGACTCCCGAGCCATCGTCATTGGCACCGGGCGCGTCCGAAATGGCGTTCATCGGATCGCTCACACGGCTGTCGATATGGCCCATCACGATGACGACGCGTTTCGGGTCGCGGCCCGGCTGGAAGCCGAGCACATCGACCACCTCGACGCCCTTGGGCGCGCGGTCGTTGACGAAGGTCCGGGCGACGTTCGCGATCTCGATGCACCGGCAGTCCGCGCCGATCCACGTCAGTTCGCCGGCGAACCAGCGCCGCGCCGCGCCGATGCCGCGAGTCGGATGATCGGTGTCGGAGAGCGTATGACGGGTGCCGAAGCCGACCAGCTTCTCGACGTTCGCCTTGAGCCGCGCCGGATCGGGTTGGGTCTGCGCGACGGCAGGGGTGGCGAGCAGAAGCGGCAGGGCGGCAACAAGGCGCATCGGGTCTCCGGCGTCAGCTCAGCCGGTCGATCGCGGCGACGTCGAGCGAGCCGGGGATGATCATCACCGGCACGCTGAACGTCCCCGCATCGGCGCCACTGAAATGGGTGACCAGCTTGCCCGGCGGGCCGCTCGGCGCGGCGCCGAGCACCAGCGCGGCGATGTCGCGATTGGCCGCGATCATCTCACGGACCACCTTGGCGCCGTCGCCCTCGCGCACGGTGATCGAGGGCTTGAGCCCCGATTCGGTGAGCAGAGTCCCCGCAGCACGCGTGACCAAAGCCTCGGCGCGCTGGCGCGCCTCTTCCTCGATCGTCGCCATCACCCCGCCCCACTGGACGAATTCCTGCTGCGGGATGAGCGCGAGGATCTCGACGCTGCCGCCGGTCTTCACCGCGCGCCGCGCCGCGAAGCGCAGCGCGATCTCCGATTCCGGCGTTTCGTCGATCACCACCAGATAGGTGCGCATGGATGCATTCCCTGTTCCACGCGTTGACTGCCCGCTCATTCTGCCCCGCGCAAGCCCAACGGTCTTGACCGACGCCGTAGCGGCGGCAAAGGGGGAGCGAGCCTTATCCCCCAAGGGACCAACGACGGGAACCTCCATGTCGATCGAAATCAAAATGCCTGCGCTTTCGCCCACGATGGAAGAGGGTACCCTCGCCAAATGGCTGGTGAAGGAAGGCGACACGGTGAAGTCCGGCGACCTCCTCGCCGAGATCGAGACCGACAAGGCGACGATGGAGTTCGAGGCCGTCGACGAAGGCGTGATCGGCAAGATCCTCGTCGCCGAGGGCACCGACAATGTGAAGGTCGGCACGGTGATCGCCGTGATCGCCGGCGAAGGCGAGGACGTCTCCGCTGCCGCCGCGCCCGCCGCTTCGCCTGCGCCGACTCCGGCGCCCGCGCCCAAGGCGGAAGCCGCGCCAACTCCGACTCCGACGCCTGCCCCCACGCCCACCCCGGCGCCCGCGCCCGCCGCGAGCGGCGAGCGGATCAAGGCGAGCCCGCTCGCCAAGCGCCTCGCCGCCGAGAAGGGCCTCGACCTTGCCGGCGTGACCGGCTCGGGTCCGAACGGTCGCATCGTCAAGGCCGATCTCGAGGGCGCGAAGCCCGGCGCCGCGCCTGCCGCGCAGCCCACGGCCGCGGCTCCGACCGGCGCTCCGGCGCCCGCCGCCGCGCCGGCCGAGCACAAGCCGGTCTGGTACGACGAGAGCATCCCGCACGAGGAAGAGAAGCTCTCCAACATCCGCAAGACGATCGCGCGCCGCCTCACCGAGTCGAAGCAGACGATCCCGCACATCTATCTCACCGTCGACATCCGCCTCGACGCGCTGCTCAAGCTGCGTGGCGAGCTCAACAAGGCGCTCGAGCCGCGCGGGGTGAAGCTCTCGGTCAACGATCTGCTGATCAAGGCATTGGGCGTCGCGCTGATCCAGACGCCCAAGTGCAACGTCACCTACACCGGCGACAAGCTGATCAAGTACAGCCGCGCCGACGTCTCGGTCGCGGTGTCGACCCCGACCGGGCTGATCACCCCGATCATCCGCGATGCCGCCGGCGTCAGCGTCTCAGCGATCTCGACGCAGATGAAGGACCTCGCCGGCCGCGCGAAGGAAGGCAAGCTCAAGCCCGAGGAATATCAGGGCGGCACCGCGTCGCTGTCGAACATGGGCATGTTCGGGATCAAGCAGTTCGAGGCGGTGATCAATCCGCCGCAGGGGATGATCATGGCGATCGGCGCGGGCGAGAAGCGCCCGTACATCGTCGACGACGCGCTCGGCATCGCCACGGTGATGTCCGCGACCGGCAGCTTCGATCATCGCGCGATCGACGGCGCCGATGGCGCCGAGCTGATGAAGGTGTTCAAGGAGCTGGTCGAAGCCCCGATGGGCATGATCGCCTGAGGCGGCGGCCATGCGTGGCTTCCTCCAGGTGATCCGCATCGCCGCCGGGCTCGATGTCGCCGCGAACAGGTCGGTGCGCGTGCTGCTCGAGGTCGCGCACATCCTGATCGGCGTGTTCGCCGCGGCGCTGATCGCGCGCGCCGCCGCCTGGTCCTATCCGCGCGCGACCGACGACATCTGGCTCGTCGCCTATGCCTGCATGGCGGCGGTGGTGGTGATGGGCATCGGCCCGGTGCGCCGCGCCGTGACCGACGATGCCTCGCCGCTCGCCGCCAACGCCGAGGATACCGCCCATGGATGAGCCGGCGACCCCGCCGATCGACAAGCAACCGGCGATACGGGTGAGCACGATGCCGGCCGACGCCAATGCCTATGGCGACATCTTCGGCGGCTGGCTGATGGGGCAGATGGATCTTGCCGCCGGGCTGGTCGCGGCGCGCCATGCGCGCGGGCGGGCAGTCACCGTCGCGGTGGAGGGGATGAAGTTCCACGCGCCCGTCTCGGTGGGCGACGAAGTCTCGGTGTTCGCCGACATCGTCAAGGTGGGGCGCACCTCGATGACGATCGACGTCCAGTCGTGGCGCCGCGCGCGCCATTCCGAGGAAAGCTGCCTCGTCACGCAGGCGCAATTCGTCTTCGTCGCGATCGACGAGCACCGCCAGCCCAGGGTCGTGGACGGTGGCACGCGCTGATGCCCGGATCGGCCGCCGAGCGCGCCGTCACCGTCTCACTGGTGAGCGGCGCGCTGTTGCTCGCGGCCTTTGCGATCGTCGCGGCAATGCGCGACTGGATGCGCGCCACTCCGCCGAAGACCGGCTCGATCGGGCGGCGCGTGCTGCAGACGATCGGCCTGATCCTGTTCGGCGCCGCGCTGCTGGCGATTCCCGGTTTCATCGCCGCGACCATCGGCACGGCGATTCTCGCGGCGGGCGCCCCGCTGACGGCATTGCTGCCGCTCATCCTCGCCGGGGTGGTCGGTCTCTGGCTGGCGCAGCGTTCGAGCGACCATGGCATGGAGGGATGCACGCGGCTGATCGCGATGCTGGTCTCGGCCTATGTCGCGGTCTGGGGGCTGACCGCGCTGGCAATGACGTGGCGCGGCGGGCCGCATTCCCTTCCGCTGGCGCTGCTGAGGCCTTTCCTCGCCGCGCTGCCGATCGCGTTGCTGCTCGGGTTGGTGACGCGATCCGGCACGAAGCTCCGCTCGGGCGCGCTGGCGCTGGTCTTCGTCGCGACTTGGGCGGCGATCTGCTTCACCACCGTGGAACTCGGCCTGTGGGGCGGATTGCTGCCGGCGGGCATTTGGCCGCGCTACGCGCTGGCCGGGGCGATCGGGGTTGCTCCCCTGGCCTGCCTGCCGCTGGTGGGGCTGCGCAATCGAAGATCGAAACAGGATTGGCGCGGACCCGTGGCGTTCGCCGTGATGCTCGCCATCTTGGGGATGATAACCGGCCTGGTCTGGGCCGCGGCGGGCGTGCTGCTCGCCGAATGAAAGAGGAACAATCCGTTGGCTGACCAATACGACCTCATCGTCCTCGGCTCGGGGCCCGGCGGCTATGTCGCCGCGATCCGCGGCGCGCAGCTCGGCCTCAAGGTCGCGATCGTCGAGCGCGAATTGCTCGGCGGCATCTGCCTCAACTGGGGCTGCATCCCGACCAAGGCGCTGCTCCGCTCGGCCGAGATCTTCCACTACATGCAGCACGCCAAGGATTACGGCCTCGCCGCCGAGAAGATCAGCGCGGACATCGAGGCAGTGGTCAAGCGCTCGCGCGGCGTCGCCAAGCAGCTCAATCAGGGCGTCACGCACCTGATGAAGAAGAACAAGATCGCGGTGCATTTCGGCGAAGGCAAGCTCACCGGCAAGGGCAAGCTCCAGGTCACCGACAAGGACGGCAAGAAGACCGATCTCGAGGGCAAGAACATCCTCCTCGCCACCGGCGCGCGTGCCCGCGACCTGCCCAACCTGCCTGCCGACGGCAAGCGCGTGTGGACCTATCGCCACGCGATGACCCCGCCCGAGATGCCGACCAAGCTGCTGGTCATCGGCTCGGGCGCGATCGGGATCGAGTTCGCCAGCTTCTACAATGACATGGGCGCCGATGTGACCGTGGTCGAGATGCTCGACCGCATCGTCCCCGTCGAGGATGCCGACGTGTCCACCTTCCTCGAAAAGGCGCTCAGGAAGCAGGGGATGAATATCCTCACCAGCGCCAAGATCGACAAGATCGAAGCGAGCGCGAGCGGCGTGAAGGCGACGATCACCGGCAAGGACGGCAAGCCCGTCGCCGGCGAGTATAGCCACGTCATCGTCGCGATCGGAATCGTGCCCAACACCGAGAATATCGGGCTCAAGGAGCTCGGGGTGAAGGTCAACGACCGCGGCTTCCTCGAGACCGATCCGGCCTGCAAGACCAACGTGGACGGCCTCTACGCGATCGGCGACATCACGGCGCCGCCCTGGCTCGCGCACAAGGCCAGCCACGAGGGCGTGATCGCGGTCGAGGCGATCGCCGGCAAGCATCCGCACGCGATGGACCCGCGCAACATCCCGGGCTGCACCTATTGCCATCCGCAGATCGCGTCGGTCGGCCTCACCGAGGCCAAGGCCAAGGAGGCCGGCTACGAGGTCAAGGTCGGCAACTTCCCCTTCATCGGCAACGGCAAGGCGATCGCGCTCGGCGAGGCCGAGGGCTTCGTGAAGACGGTGTTCGACGCCAAGACCGGCGAGCTGCTCGGCGCGCACATGATCGGCGCCGAAGTCACAGAGCTGATCCAGGGCTATACGATCGGCAAGACGCTCGAGACCACCGAGGCCGAGCTGATGGAGACGGTCTTCCCGCACCCGACCTTGAGCGAGATGATGCACGAATCGGTGCTGGGGGCGTACGGACGCGCGCTGCACATCTGATCCATCCAATCCTCCCTCGCTTTAGCGGGGGAGGTGTCACGCGCAGCGTGACGGAGGGGGCTTCTCCACGCGCGGTTCGCTTGGGGATAGGCCCCCTCCGTCGCCTTCGGCGCCACCTCCCCCGCTAAAGCGAGGGAGGACTTTTTTGTAGAAATCACCTCGCCGCATCCGGGCAGCAATTCGGCGCAGCCCTTATTGCCCACTAATTCGATAGGATATAAATAGCCATTCCGGCCTCCCTCCGTCGGAGTGGAAACAAATGTCTATCTTCTCGCCTATCGACGCCGAATCGCCGATCATCCTCACCGTCCCCGGGCTCGGCGGCTCGGGGCCCTCGCACTGGCAGACGCTCTGGGAGCAGTCACGCCCCGACACCCACCGGGTCGAGCTCGGCATGTGGGATTCGCCGCATCGCAACACCTGGGTGACCAAGCTCGACCAGGCGATTCGCAACGCCCAGGCCCCGGTCGTCCTCGCCGCGCACAGCCTCGGCTGCCTCGCGGTGGCGTGGTGGGCCGAGCTTTCGGGGCAGCCCTTTGGCTGGCCGGTGGCCGGCGCGCTGCTCGTCGCCCCCGCCGATGTCGATCGCGAGACCGTGCGGCCCGAGCTCGCCGCCTTTCAGCCCAGCCCCACCAGGCCGCTGCCCTTCCCCTCGATCGTGGTGGCGAGCAACGACGATCCGTGGATCTCGCCCGAAAAGGCGCGCGGGCTCGCTTCGGGCTGGGGCAGCTTCTTCGTCGACGCCGGGCCGCAGGGCCATCTCAACGCCGCCAGCGGCATCGGCTGGTGGGAAGAAGGCCAGGCGCTGCTCGACAAGGTGCTCGACGCCGCCTCCGATCGCACCGGGCGGGTGCGCTCGGCCAACGATGCGCGCACGCTGCTCGCGGTGAGCGCAACCGAGGCGGCGCAGGCGCATTATTATGGTGAGCGCGTATGAGGTCTGCACGCCTCGACGCGATCACCTTCCACGCCGGCGCAGCCGGGGTGGAAAACGCGCCGCTACCTCTTACATAGGTAGTAGCGGGCGTGGCCGGGTGACGTGCCCTAGAGCGTCACTCGGCCTACGTCCCAACCCCCTTCCGCACAGCATCGCAGCGCCGCCGCATTCGATTCGTCGCAGCGGCGAACGGCTCGCCGGATGATATATTGTACCTTCATATATTCCGGCCTATATGACGCGCATGCCGGTGAGTCTTCCACTAGTCCGCTTCTGGGGCGGTATCGATGCGCGATTCGATCGCATCGCGATGGGGCTCAGCGGGCTTTGCCTCGTCCATTGCGTCGCGACCACGGTATTGCTGACCGTTTTGTCGTCGGCCGGCGCGCTGCTCCATCCGGCGATCCACGAAGTCGGCCTCACCCTCGCGATCGGCTTCGGCATCATCGCGCTCGGCAAGGGCGTGCTCTCGCACGGCTATATGGCCCCGGCAGTGGTCGGCGCCTTCGGAATCGGCATCATGGCGGGCGCGCTATCGCTCCCGCATGGCGGCTTCGAGATCTTCTGGACGCTGATCGGCGTCAGCCTCGTCGCGCTCGGCCACGATCTCAACCGCCGCGCGACCTACTGAGCCAGCTTGCCGCGGAGCCCCCGGCTCCCTAAATCTGTCCCATGCACGCGCACGATCATCACGAGCATCATGGCCGCGACCTGACGCACGCCGCTAAGGCGACGCTCGAGAAATCGGGCGAGCAATGGACGGCGATGCGCGAGCGCGTGTTCGAGGCGCTCGCCGGGTTCGACAAGCCGGCCTCCGCCTATGACATCGCCGAGTCGGTGTCGAAGGCCGAGGGTCGCCGCGTCGCCGCCAACAGCGTCTATCGCATCCTCGATCTGTTCGTCGGCTCGAACCTCGCGCGGCGAGTCGAGAGCGCCAACGCCTATGTCGCCAACGCGCATCCCGATTGTCTGCACGACTGCATCTTCCTCGTCTGCGATACGTGCGGGCAGACCACCCATATCGACGACGACACGATCACCAGGACCGTGCGCACCGCGGCGAAGAGCGCGGGCTTCTCGCCGGTGCGCCCGGTGATCGAGGTGCGCGGCAAGTGCGCCGACTGCGAAGACTGACCGGCGCTCAGCCAAAGCTCATCTTTCGCTCATGACGGCCGCCGGCCGCCAATGCCACGGCCCCGCGGCGCGCAACCACGCACGCCGGCAATCGACACCGCCAAGGTGCTGGAGTAAGTGCCCATAATGGCTGATCTTCCGAACACGCCGTTGCTCGACACCGTCGACACGCCCCACGACCTCCGCAAGCTGAAGCCCGCCGACCTCCGCCAGCTCGCAGACGAACTGCGCGCCGAGACGATCAGCGCGGTGGGCAGCACCGGCGGCCATCTCGGGTCGGGACTCGGCGTCGTCGAGCTCACTGTCGCGATCCACTATGTGTTCGACACGCCCGACGATCGGCTGATCTGGGACGTCGGCCATCAATGCTATCCGCACAAGATCCTGACCGGGCGCCGTGACCGTATCCGCACGCTGCGCCAGGGCGGCGGCCTCTCCGGCTTCACCAAGCGCAGCGAGAGCGAATACGACCCGTTCGGCGCCGCGCACTCGTCGACCTCGATCTCGGCCGCGCTCGGCTTCGCGGTCGCCAACAAGCTCGCCGATCGCCCGGGCAAGGGCATCGCGGTGATCGGCGACGGGGCGATGAGCGCGGGCATGGCCTATGAGGCGATGAACAACGCCGAGGCCGCGGGCAACCGCCTGGTGGTGATCCTCAACGACAACGACATGTCGATCGCGCCGCCGGTCGGTGGACTCTCCGCCTATCTCGCGCGGACAGTCTCCTCGTCCAACTATCTCGGCCTGCGCAGCCTCGCCAAGCGTGCGATCCGCCGCATCTCGAAGCGGGTCCACAACGCTGCCGAGAAAGCGGAGGAATTCGCCCGGGGGATGGTCACCGGCGGCACGCTCTTCGAAGAGCTCGGCTTCTATTATGTCGGTCCGATCGACGGCCACAATCTCGATCACCTCATCCCCGTGCTCGAGAATGCGCGCGACAGCGAGCATGGCCCGATCCTCGTCCATGTCGTCACCAAGAAGGGCAAGGGCTATGGCCCGGCCGAGGCGGCGGCGGACAAATATCACGGCGTCCAGAAGTTCGACGTGATCACCGGCGCGCAGGCCAAGGCGCCGCCGGGACCGCCTTCCTATCAGAACGTCTTCGCCGATCAGCTCATCAAGGAGGCCGATGCCGATCCGCGGATCATCGCGATCACCGCGGCGATGCCCTCGGGGACGGGTCTCGACCGCTTCGGCAAGGCGCATCCGGACCGTACCTTCGACGTCGGCATCGCCGAGCAGCACGCAGTGACCTTCGCTGCGGGACTCGCCGCGCAGGGCATGCGGCCGTTCTGCGCGATCTATTCGACCTTCCTCCAGCGCGCCTATGACCAGGTCGTCCATGACGTCGCGATTCAGAATCTGCCGGTGCGCTTCGCGATCGACCGCGCGGGTCTGGTCGGCGCCGATGGCGCGACGCATGCCGGCAGTTTCGACGTCACCTATCTGGCGACGCTTCCCAATTTTATTGTGATGGCCGCGGCCGACGAGGCCGAGCTAGTCCATATGACGCACACTGCGGCGTTGCATGACGACGGCCCGATCGCGGTGCGCTATCCGCGCGGCAACGGGGTCGGCATCGCGCTCCCCGCGGTTCCCGAGCGGCTGGAGATCGGCAAGGGCCGCGTGGTGCGCGAGGGCAAGACCGTGGCGATTCTATCGCTGGGAACAAGGCTGGCGGAGGCCATCAAGGCCGCCGATGCGCTCGAGGCCAAGGGGCTCTCGACGACCGTCGCCGATCTGCGCTTCGCCAAGCCGCTCGACGAGGATCTGATCCGCCGGCTGCTCACCAGCCACGAAGTCGCGGTGACGGTCGAGGAAGGCGCGATCGGCGGGCTCGGCGCGCACGTCCTGACCATGGCGAGCGACCAGGGTCTGATCGACGCAGGCCTCAAGCTCCGCACGATGCGCCTGCCTGACACCTTCCAGGATCAGGACAAGCCCGAGCTCCAATATGCCGAGGCCGGGCTCAACGCCGAGCATATCGTCGACACTGTGCTCAAGGCGCTCCGGTACAACGAAGCCGTCGTCACCGACGGAGCCCGTGCCTGATCTATCGCCGCTGAACCCTGCCGAGCGCGAAGTGCTGGGCCTGCTGGCGCAGGGCCATACCGCGAAGAGCATTGCCAGCCTCACCGGCCGCTCGATCGGCTCGGTCAACGAGCGGCTGCGCGAGGCGCGGCGCAAGACCGGGGTGGGTAGCAGCCGCGAATTGGCCCGGCACTGGGCACAAGAAAATCGGGACGAGCAAATCGGAGTGGCGCCGGTGAATACGCCCGGCACAGCCTTGCCTCCGGAAGCCGCGCCGGGTGTTGCGGGCGGCAGAGGCAAGGAGTTGCTCGTCATGATTCCGATCGCGATTACTGCCGTGCTGGCCTTCACCCTGTCGTCGCAAGATCCCCCCAAAGCGGCGCCCGATCCGCTGGTTGGCGATCTCGTTGGCTTGACCGTGGACACGCCGGCGAAGTTCTACGAGCGCCTGCGGGCCGAAACACGCGATGCCGCTTGGGCTCCCGGAACGGAGCAACAATTGAGGCTGCGGTTCGCCGCCATCACAGGCGTGGCCAAGGATTCTCTTCGGGTAACCTGCGCCACGACAATCTGCGAGGTCGCCGGTGTGCTGGAGGGCGCAAACGCGGATGCGCTCAACCGCGTTTATCAGGAAGTGCAGGGCAGCACCCTTCGTGACGATCTCTCGCGCTTTGGTCTCGCCAGCGGTGCGATGGGTTTCGGCGGATCAGGTTCGAGCAGCGCCAGCAGCCGCTTCGTGGCGTATTGGACGCGCAAGAGCTGAGCCGCAACGCCGGCCCGGGCCACGATCCAAATTGAAAACCGTACATGTGCATGTTATGTACATGCACATGGCTACACAGCTTTCCGATCCGCGATCGAGCCGGGTGGTGGTGCTGGTTTCCTCCGCCGAAAAGCGACGGATCGCGGCCAATGCCGAGGCGGCCGACATGAGCGTCAGCGACTTCATGCGCACCGCCGCCGAACGGTACAGCGAACCGACGCCTGCCGAACAGGCGCTGATGCGCGATCTGCTGGCGCAGCTTGAGGAAGCGAATGCGCGCACCGAGGCGGCGATGACCGAGCTTGAAGCGACGCGCGCCGCCGCCAGCGCGTTCGACGAGCAGGCCTATCGCGCGAAGGTGCGCGAGGAACTGCTCGCACGGACAGATATCGACTGGAACGCCCTGTCCGCGGCGCTCGCTGGCGGCACCGCCCAATGAGCTTCTGGACCGACGCGCTCCGCGCGCTTCAGCAGGTCACGCTCCTCCAGCACAAAGTCGAGCAGGCGCTGACCACCGCGGAAGAAGCCCGGCGCCATTCGATCGAGACGCGCGAGCGGCTCATCCGGCTCGAGACGCTCATCGACCTCGCGATGAAGCGGCCGGCGTCGCCGCCCCCGCTCCAGCTTCCCGAGAGCTGAGCCGCGCTATTGCCCCGGATTGCCCGGCTCCGCTGCCTTCTTTTCCGGCGGCGCGGGCGGGCGCAGCGCCGCCAGCCGCTCTGCCGCCGGCGCCAATGCGGGCAAATCGCTCACCGGCTTGTCGAGATAGAAGAACGCCACTGCCGACACGTCGTCGCTGCGATAGAAGTTGGTCCAGCCGTTCGGCAGGCCGGGATCGGTGACTTGCTTGCCCGAGCTCAGCAGCTGCTGGAAATTGGTGCGCTGGCCGGGATCGATCGTCACCGGCTTGAGCTTCGCGCCGGCGTTGAGCAGGCCGATCACCTTGTCCTTGGGCCAGCCTCCGATCTGTTGCAGGTCGACGCGCACATCGCGATCGAAGAAGATCGGATCGGGCACGTGGAAGCGATAATAGGTCCAGCGCCCGCGCGGCTCGTCGGCCACCAGCGAGCCCTGGAAGCGATTGACATAGGCGCCCTGTCCCCAGCCCGTGCCGATATAATCCTCGGTCCCGGTCCCGACGAGTGTCGCATTGGGGCCGTCGCCGTCGAGATAGATCTTGGCCTCGCCCTCGCCCCACCAGCTCTTGCCATAAGCAGGATCGGTGAGCGTGGTGACGATCGAGCCGAGGAAGCGCCCCTTGCCCGTGACGCGCGGCAGCACCTGGAAATCGCGTCCGAGCGCGGTCGCGCGGGTGCGGCTCCAGTAAGCGTGGAGATAGAGCGCGTCCTTCGGCGGCGCTGCCATCTCACGATAGTTGACGTCCCAGAAGATCAGGTTGAGCTGCTTGCCCGATTCATTGGTGACGACCACGCGCGCGCCCTTGCGGAACGGCATCGGCAGATAAGATACATAGGAGCGCCCTTCCGGGCTCGCGACCAGCGCGGTCTCCATCGGTACCAGCGCGCCTGCGCCCGCGCCGAAAAAGTCGCCGAGGGGCACCGACACCGCCGGCTTCGCAGCGCCGTCCCAGTAGATGTCGAGCCGCAGGCCGCGGAGCATCTCGGGCGAGCGATCCTCGGTGGTGATCCACATTCGGTCGATGATCCCGGCGCCGCGCATGTCGGCGAGGGTGATCGAGGCGCCCGCCGGCAGTGTGTCGAAGGCATGGCCCTTGCCACCACGATTCTCCCGGCCGCCCGCGCCCCGTGCCGCCTCGCGATTCTCGGGGCTCGCCCAGCGCGGCCGCCCGTCCTGCTGAAAGCGATAGAGCGTCCCATCCTGATCCTGCGCCGCGGCATGCGCGCTGACGGCGACGAGCAGCGCCAGACCGGCGTAGCGAAGGATTTGCATCGCACTCTCCCGACATTCTATTTATCAGATCATTCTTACATATCGATCCAGCTTGGTCGAGCCAGACCCGCGCGGATGCTGGCTTTTGACCAAGGCAGCGCCTAAACCACTGCGGTGCTCCAGATGACCTCCGCCACCGCCCGTCCCCGCACTCTCGCCGCATGGCTGTTCTTCGTGGCCGCACTGATCGTCGCGATGGTGGTGATCGGGGGTATCACCCGGCTCACCGAGTCCGGTCTGTCGATCACCCAGTGGAAGCCGATCTCGGGGATCGTCCCGCCGCTCAACGACGCACAGTGGCAGGCCGAATTCGCCAATTACCGGCGCATCCCCGAATATCAGCAGCTCAACCAGGGCATGACGCTCGCCGGGTTCAAGGCGATCTTCTTCTGGGAATATCTCCACCGCCTGCTCGGCCGGCTGATCGGCCTTGCTTTCGCGCTGCCGCTGCTCTGGTTCGCGCTGCGCCGGCGGATCCCGCACGGCTATGGCTGGCGGCTGGTCGCGCTGCTCGCGCTCGGCGGACTGCAGGGCGCGATCGGCTGGTGGATGGTCCAGTCGGGGCTCAGCGTGCGCACCGATGTCAGCCATGTCCGGCTCGCGGTGCATCTGCTCGTCGCCCTGTTCACGCTCGCCGGGATCGTCTGGACCGCGCTCGATCTGCGCGCGCTCGCCCGCAATCCGCAGGCGCGTCCGGCCCGGCTGACCGGGCTCGGTCTGCTCGCCGGGGCGATCCTGTTCGTGCAGTTGCTGTTCGGCGCGCTGGTCGCCGGGCTGAACGCCGGGCTGGTGACCGATCAGTGGCCGCTGATGAACGGCCGTTTCTTCCCCGGCGCCACCGTCGCGGGCCGGCCCGTCCTCGATGCCTTGTTCAACGATCCGGCGATCGTCCATTTCGTCCATCGCTGGTGGGCCTGGATCGTCGTCGCCCTGCTGGTCGTGCTCGCGCGCGCCGCCCGGCGGATCGATCGCCGCGCCTCGGTCGCGATCCACAGCGCGTTCGGGCTGCAGATCCTGCTCGGCATCGCCACGGTGATGAGCGGAATGAACCTCACGCTCGCCGCGCTGCACCAGCTCACCGGCGCGCTGCTCGTCATCGCCACGACCTGGGGCATGCACGTGATCGGCAGCCGGCGCGGATGAGCGACGTCGCGATTCTCTACGCGACCTTCCCCAGCCGCGGCGATGCCGAGAGCGTCGCCGAAACCGTCCTCGCCGACCGCCTCGCAGCCTGCGCGAACATCCTCACGCCCTGCACCTCGATCTATCGCTGGCAGGGCGCGATCGCGCGCAGCGACGAGGTCCCCGCCCTGTTCAAGACGACGCCGCAGCTGGCCGAGCGGCTGCGCGCACGGATCGAGGCGCTCCATCCCTATGACCTCCCGGTGGTCGCGCTATGGCCGGCGGCCGCGGCAGTCGCGGTGAGCGACTGGGTCGCGCGCGAGACCGGCTGATGCTCGTCGCCGCGCTCCTGCTCCAGGCGAGCGTCGCGGCCCCGGCCTTCGCCCCGCCGCTCGATGCGCCGCTGCGCATCGTCAGCGAGCGCACCGAGAGCGCGCAGGGCGAGCGCCAATACCGGCTCGAGCGGCTGGTGCGCTTCAGCCGCGAGGGCGCAGGCTTTCGCGCCGAAGCCGTCCTCGTCCGCCAGAGCAGCGCCGCGCCCGAGGCACTCGGCAGCCTCGTCGAGCGCGGGCTCGCGGCGCTCGCCGGGCGCATCGTGGTGCTGCACCTCGACGCCAGCGGCACCGTCGTCTCGGTCGACGACATGACCGCATTGTGGGACCAGCTCTGCCAGGGCATTGCCGCGGCCGCCGCGAGCCGCAGCCCCCTCGCGCCCGGAGAAGCCGATGGCCTCGCCGCCAGGCTGGTCGGCCCGCTCCGCGCGCTTCCCGCCGAACGTCAGCGCGCGCTGCTCGCCACGCTCGTCACCGCCGCGATCATGACCGACGCGTGGGATCCCGCCGGCGCCGCCGCGCCGGTCCGCCTGCCGGGCGTCTCGCCGTTCGGCACGCCGGTGACGCTCGCCGGCACCCGCAGCACCGAAGCCGCCGCGGCCGGGCTGTTGCGGGTGCGCACGCGCGCCTCGGCCGAGGTCGCGCTCCCCGCCCAGGGCGCCGCGCCGGCGCGCAGCGGCACGGTCGCGCTCGATCGTCACCGCGTCTTCGATCCGCGCACCGGCATGCTCGCCGACGCGATCGACACGGTGCGCAACACCAGCGGCGCCGGCGCCGCGGCGCGCGAGACGGTGATCGTCACGCATGTCCGCATCGAGCCCGGTGACGTCGCCGCCTGGCCTCGCTAGCGCCATGGTATCATAATACCCGTCAGCAAAGCCCCCGATTTGCTTGACTTTCGCGAGGCTCTCAGCCAAATGCCCGCTCGACCGCGCTGGCCGCAAGGCTGGCGCGCTTGCGTTTCATACTCGAAAGGTCACAGGCCATGAAGGCGCTGATGAAGACCACCAAGTCGGTGAAGCCGGCCGAGGTGGAGAAGAAGTGGCATCTCGTCGATGCCGAAGGCCTCGTGGTCGGTCGCGCTGCGACGATCATCGCCAATGTGCTGCGCGGCAAGCACAAGACCAGCTTCACCCCGCACGTCGATTGCGGTGATAATGTCGTCGTGATCAACGCCGACAAGATCCGCTTCACCGGCAAGAAGCTGGGCCAGAAGGTCTATTACAAGCACACCGGCTATGCCGGCGGCATCAAGGAAATCACCGCGGGCAAGGTGCTCGAGGGTCGTTTCCCCGAGCGCGTGCTCGAAAAGGCCGTTGAGCGCATGATCCCGCGCGGCCCGCTCGGCCGTCAGCAGATGCGCAACCTGCGCATCTTCGCCGGTTCGGAGCATCCGCACGCCGCGCAGAACCCCGAAGTCCTCGACATCGCGTCGATGAACCGCAAGAACAAGGTGGGCGCATAATGTCCGACAACCGCCAGTCCCTCTCCGATCTCGGCTCGATCGCCGCCGGTGAAGCGCCCGCGGGCGTTCCGGCCAGCGCCGACGAGTATCTCAGCGCCCCGGCCGCTCCGGTCGTGTCGAACACCCCGCTCCGCGCGCAGGAGATCGACAAGCTCGGCCGCGCCTATGCGACCGGCCGCCGCAAGGACGCCGTCGCCCGCGTGTGGCTCAAGCCGGGCACCGGCAAGATCACGATCAACGGTCGCGATCAGGAAGTCTATTTCGCGCGTCCGACGCTGCGCCTCGTCATCAACCAGCCGTTCGGCGTCGCCGAGCGCGAGGGCCAGTATGACGTGGTCTGCACCGTCAAGGGCGGCGGGCTTTCGGGCCAGGCCGGCGCCGTCAAGCACGGCATCAGCCAGGCGCTGACCCGCTACGAGCCGGTGCTCCGCGCCCCGGTCAAGGCGGCAGGCTTCCTGACCCGCGACAGCCGCACCGTCGAGCGCAAGAAGTACGGCAAGGCCAAGGCCCGCCGCAGCTTCCAGTTCTCGAAGCGCTAAGCGGTCCTTCACAGGCAACGAAAGGGCGGTCCGGCAACGGGCCGCCCTTTTCGTTTGCGCCGTTCGCCACCCGATCCCGGACATTCCGGGCCGCAAGAGGGTGCCAAGGGCTGCCATCCCCTTCGGATCGCCTGCCCGTGACACAGCGGCGCCTAAGCGGGCACAGGGTCTGTCGACCAGAGGAACGGTATCGAGCCGAGGACAAAGCCCAGCAATGCGGTTTGCAGGAGCAAAGCGATTGCCAGGTCAGGTACGCCCAAGCTCAGCCAGGCAAATATATTGGCGGAAACATCGGTGATCATGACGGCGACCGCCAGCGTCAGCCCCGCGCGACGCCGGCCAGATGCGATGAGGACGACCACGAGGGCGTCAAGGATGAGGAGCGACGTCCAGAAAGCTTCCAGCAGGGGTGGCCCCCAAGCATAAGGGCGCCATCCTCTCGCGTGGAAATCGCGGGCATGGCTCAGCGCGCCGATGCTGAAGCAGGCCATGTAGATCGCCAGAACGATCCGCGCCTGATAGTTGGGCCTCTGCTTCATATCGCCCGGCATAGCTCGGCTGTCGTCCGCTCTCCAGTTGTCCCGGCTGACCGCCCCCTGGCGTCGAACCCTGCGGCTTCGGACATTCGCCGCCACCTTGCCGGACTCCACCGGGTGGCCTCAGGCTCCCGCCTCGGGCCCCGACCGAATATGCCGGCGCGCAGATTCGCGCCCCGCGCCCCTCTCCCTAAAATTTTCTTAGCCATTCCTGTAAGTTGCCGGATCACCCTCTATGTTTATGCATAGGAGTGCAGGTTGCGCGCGCGCGCAGCGGCGGGGGATCATCCAGTGTTCAGAGCAGGCGTATCGACTGCGCTCGGCGTAGCGCTTCTCACCATGCTGTCCGCATGCGACGGCGGCGGTGGCGCCGGCGGCGGCGGTTCCGCCGGCGGCGGCGTGGTATCGGTTACCCCCGCCCCGGCGCCCGCCCCGAGCTTCACCGAAGCCGATGCCGCGCGCTTCGCCAAGCAGGCGAGCTTCGGCCCGACTCCCGCGCTGGTCGCGCGGATCAAGGGGCTCGGCGTCAGTGCCTGGCTCGACGAGCAGTTCGCCGCCACCGGCAGCACCTATGCCGATCTCGCCGTCGAGGTGCGTCGCGATTTCTGCACCAGCGGCGACACCGTCTGCGCGCGTCAGCATTTCTCGCGCGTCCCCGCCGCGTCGCGCTTCTACGCCGATGCGGTGATGGCCCCCGATCAGTTGCGCCAGCGCGTCGCCTTCGCGCTCGGCCAGATGATCGTCGCCTCGGAAGCCGAAGTGAATTCGGCTGCGGGTATCGCCGCGTTCAACCAGATCTTCCTCGACAACGCCTTCGGCAATTTCCGCGACGTCCTCGCCCGGGTGACGATGCTCGGTTACATGGGCGACTATCTCGACATGGCCGACAGCAACAAGTCGGCGCCGTCGGAGAATTATGCCCGCGAATTGCTCCAGCTCTTCTCGATGGGCCCCGACCAGCTCAACATGGACGGCACGCCCAAGCTCGACGGCACCGGCGTGCGCCAGCCCAACTACACTCCCGAAGACATCCGCGGCGTCGCGCGCGCGCTCACCGGCTGGACCTATGCCCGGGTCGGCGGCGCGGCGATCACCGATGGCAATGCCCGCGACTATTCGGCGCCGATGATTCCAGTGGCGAACCGCTATGACAGCACCGCAAAGGCGTTTCTCGGCACCAATGTCGCCGCCGGCGCGACGCAGGAGGCGAGCGTCGCCGCGGTGGTCGACGCGGCGTTCAACAACGCCTCGACCGCGCCCTTCGTGTCGAAATTCCTGATCGCCCATCTCGTCACGCCCAACCCGACCCCGGCCTATGTCGGCCGCGTCTCGGCGGTGTTCGCCAACAATGGCAGCGGCGTGCGCGGCGATCTCAAGGCCGTGGTCCGCGCGATCCTGACCGACGCCGAGGCGCGCAATGCCCCCGGCGCCGCCGCGGGCAAGGTCAAGGAGCCGGTGCTGCTGATGACCGGCCTCGCCCGCGTCATCGGCTTCACCACCGATGGCTATGCCTTCGTCAACCGCGACACCAGCCTCGCCCAGCCGGTGATGCGCGCGCCGTCGGTGTTCAACTTCTACCCGCAGGATTATCCGCTGCCCGGCAGCACCACGCTGCGCAGCCCTGCGTCGAAGCTGCTCAACACCTCGAACGTGCTGCGCTGGCACAATTTCGTCTATGACTGGACCGTCGGCGGCGATGCCACGCGATCCGAATATACCGTCAGTTCGGGCCTGCCCGGCTCGTCGCTCACCCAGCCGCTGTGGAGCGATTGGGAAGCGCTGGATCTCGACGCGGTGGTCGCCCGGATCGATCTGCTGATGTTCGCCGGCACGCTGACCCAGCCGCAAAAGGATGCGCTCAAGGCCGCGGGTGCTGCGATCACCAACGCCGATCCGGCGGTGCAGGCCCGCAAGCGCGCCCAGATGATGCTCTATGCCGCGGGGTCGAGCCCGCTCTTCCTCGTCGATCGCTGAGGGAAACCCGAATGACCTTGTCCCGCCGCGATTTCGTTCGCCTCGCCGCCGGCACCGGCGCGATGGCCGCCATGAGCCAGCTCGGCCGCATGAGCGCGATGGCCGCGCCCAATGGCAGCTATCGCGCGATGGTCGGCATATTCCTGTTCGGCGGCAATGACGGCTGGAACATGGTGATCCCCACCGACGCCCGCCACGCCGCCTATCTTGCCGCGCGCGGATCGGTCGGCATCAAGGCGCCGGCGCTGACGCCGCTGACCAATGCGAGCTATGCGCTCCATCCGGCGATGGCGGCGCTGCGCCCGCTCTGGGACGAAGGCAGCCTCGCGCTGGTGCTCAACGCCGGCACTTTGTTCGCCCCGCTGACCAAATCGACCTGGCAGTCGCGCCCCGATCTGCGCCCGACCAATTTGATGAGCCATGCCGACGAGCAGGCGCATTGGCAGGGTCTGCGCGCGCGCGACGTCAGCATCGACGGGTTCATGGGCCGGATGACTGATCGCATGGCGTCGACCGCGACGCCGTCGATGATCTCGCTCGCCGGCTCGAACCTCGCGACGATCGGCCGCACCAGCGCCGCGCTGGTCCTGCCCTCGACCGGCACGCTCGGCCGCAGCGGCTATAGCGGCGCGGGCAACGCCGCCAACCAGGCCAAGAACGCCGCGATCGACGCGCTCGCCAACGGCGCCGGCTATGGCGCGATGACCGAGGCCACCGCGCGCGACATCGTCGGCGCCTATGGCCAGGCGACCACTGCCAACGCGATCATCAGCGCGACCAGCGCGATGGACGGCTATTTCGTCAATCCCGACACCGGCGCGGCGCTGACCAGCGACGTCGCCCGCCAGCTGATGCGCGTCGCCCGGATGATCGCGGCACGCTCGACGCTCGGCCATGATCGCCAGACCTTCCTCGTCAGCCAGGGCGGCTTCGACAATCACTCGGGTCAGGTCGGCGGCGGCAACAACGATACCGGCACGCACGCCAATCTGCTGCGCGATCTCGCCATGGCGCTTGCCGCCTTCCACCGTGCGATGCAGTCGATCGGCATGGGCGAGAACGTCACCGCCTTCACGATGAGCGATTTCGGCCGCACCTTCAAAGGCAATGCCCAGAACGGCACCGATCACGCCTGGGGCAGCAACCATCTCGTCGTCGGCGGCAATGTCGCGCCGGGGGGAATCTTCGGCGCCTATCCCGATCCGGTGCTGGGCGGCGCGAACGACATCAGCAACGAAGGCCGCTTCGTCCCCGCCGTCGCGCAGGAGGAATATATCGGCGCGATCGCGCGCTGGCACGGCGTCAGCGAAGCCGACATGCCCTATGTCTTCCCCAATTGGTCGACGTGGAGCGGCGGCGGCCGCGGCCCGTTAGGGTTGTTCCGCGCTTAACGGCGTTCCGCTACGTTCCTTCCACGTCGCGCAGCTATCTGCGAGAAAGAGGGAGCGGCGCATGGAACTTCACTACCGCGGCATCGCGGGCTCGGATATCATCGATGCGGGAGGAGCCCCCGTGTCGAACTTCTATCGCATCACCCCTTTCATGCACGTCCCCGATATCGAGGCGGCGGTGGCTTTCTTCACCGGGATCCTCGGCTTCGAATGCCGCTTCCGGCAGGGCGTCTATGCCTATGTCCAGCGCGAGGCCGCGGCGTTCCGGTTGGTCGAGAATGTCGGCGACGAAGGCGCCCCCCCGGGCAATCGCCGCTTCGCTTATTATGTCGACGTGCAGGATGTCGACGCGGTCGCCGCCGAGCTCCTGCCCAAGGCGTCGCAGCTCAACGACGGCGACCTCTATGGCCCGGTCGACCAGATCTACGGCCAGCGCGAATTCATGGTGGTCGCGCCCGACGGCAACCTGCTGGTGTTCGGACAGGACCTGACGCGGAGCTGATGGCCTTCACCAATCTTCCACCGTCACCCCGGCCTTGTGCCGGGGTCCACGAAGCGGTCAGCGAGAAACAAGAGGCGTGAGGGAATAGCCCGCCGCACCGTGGGCCCCGGCACAAGGCCGGGGTGACGGAGCCTCGGCGCCTACAGCGCGACGCTTCCCTCGCCCTTGAACCGCGCCACCGTCTCGAAGCTGCTCCCCTCCACCCGGATCTCGTTGAACGAAGGCGGCTTGTCGCGCACCCGTTCGGAGAGCGTTCCGGCGCCGATCAGCCGCACCGTGCGCCCGCCCACCTCGTGCGCGATGTCGAACGGGTCGTGGACATGTCCGGTGAGCACCGCATGCGCGCCCGCGGTCGCCAGCGCCGCCAGCGCTTCGGGGCCGTGGCGGGTGTGCGAGGTCGCACGGGTGCCGGCCTCGATCAGCGGATGGTGCGCGGCGATGAAGATCAGGTCGCCCTGCGGCACCGCCTCGACCAAAGCGAGCGACTCCTGCAGCGAGCGCGTGCTGACATAGCCCTTGGCCCAGTTGAGCCGCAGCTGGAATCGCGCGGTCGTCTTGAGCGGCACCACCGCGATGCCCTTCACGTCGAGCGGCTTCTCGATCATGTGCTCGAGCGCCTTGTAGCGCTTGTACGGCGTCACGAAGCGCGCCCAGAGGTTGAAATAGGGCAGGTCGTGATTGCCGACCTCGACCGTCACCGGCCGGCCGAGGCTCTCGAGCCATTTCGACGCGGCCGCGAACTCGCTGGCGCGCGCGCGCATCGTCAGGTCGCCGGTCATGATCACCGCGTCGGGCTGCTCTTCCTTCACCTTGCGGCCGAACCAGTCGATCGCCTCGCGGTCCTCGCGGCCGAAATGGACGTCGCTGACGTGAAACAGTCGGGTCATGGCGCCGGTACCTCCTCGTCGCTGCGGGTGGCGATGAACGTCTCGAGGCTCTTGCCCGAACGGATCGCCTCGTGCGGCTGGAGCGTCACCGGCTCGCCGTCGAACAGCGCGAGCACCGGCTTGTGGCCGCGCAGGCGCAGTTCCTGCGTCCAGCCTTCGCTCACGGCGTGCGCGGCGATCCAGTCGCCGCTCAGCCAGTCCCAGCCCAGCTGGACGATCGACTTCCAGTCGCGCGCGTCGACCGCGGCAACCTCGAGCCCGTGCAGGTCGGGCGTGACGAACACCGCCTGATAGGCATCGCCGAGCCCCTGCGCGCCTTCGACCCGCACCCCGTGCTCGCCGAAGGTCTTGCGCCACGCGCCGCGCGCGGCCGCGAGCAGCCGCCCGATCTTGCCCTTGCGCACCGCCTCGCGCGCGCGGAACCACGAAGCCGCGGGGCCGAGGATCAGCCCGACGAACGCGCGGTGCTTGCCGGCGATGACATAGGGCAGCGCCACCCGCCGGTCGCATTGCCGCGCGGCGTGGACGATCTTGTGCGGGTCGCTCTCGCTGTGCAGTCCCTTGGCGAGCAGGTTCATCGTCCCGCCGGGCAGGATCAGGAAGGCGCCTTGCCATTTCTCGAGCGCGCAGAGCGCCGCGTTGATCGTCCCGTCGCCGGCGAACAGCACCACGGTATCGACCCCGGCGCGGTCGAGCTCGTCGGCCTCGGGCAGCTTCTGCTCGGGAAATTCGGTGCGCCCCGCCAGCGCCAGCCCGCTCTCGTCGAACACCGCTTCGAGCGCCTCGCATTTGGCGCGGGTGGCGGTGCCCGAATTGGGATTGGTGATGAACCACAGCGTCTTCATGCCCCGCGCAACGCGCGAAGCCGCATTTGGTCGCTTCCCGAGCGTAACGACATAGCGCACGCATTCGCGGATTGACCGCCGCCCCTGCGCTGTGGCAACCGGGCTGCCGCGCGGGTGTAGCTCAATGGTAGAGCAGAAGCTTCCCAAGCTTACGACGAGGGTTCGATTCCCTTCACCCGCTCCATCTCCGCTCGCTGGCAATGCACCCGCGGGAACGAGCGTCCAGCGCAGAAGCCCTTAGAGCCTCGCAAGCAGACCGCTACCGGTCGAGCCGGTCAGATCGACCTCTCGCCGGCCACTCCCGACAACGTTGCCCTCCATTCTCAGCCCATGAATATAGCGAGCAACGACAGGCTTGCGGCCCGGGACGCGACCCGGGCTGTCGTCGGTCAGTTCGTTATATTCGATCTGGACGTTCTGAAGTTGATAGCCAGGCTCGCCGAACCCCACGATCATGATCCCGTGACCGAGCGCGTTGCGGATCTTGTTATTTCGAATCGTCAGATCGGCGACCCCATGCTTTTCATAGCGCCGGGCGGCGATTGCGGCCGCATTTTCCCCGCCAAAGGGGTAGCCCACGCTCCACTCGATGACATTGTCGTCGACGAGACAGCTTCGGGAGCCTGATACATATCCGAGCACGATTGCCGAATGGAGAAGGACGCCCGGAATAGTGGCGTCCCCGCTGTTCCGGATCTGGTTGCGGGAAATCACCGCGCTTTCCGCGCCATCGGCATTGATTGCCCCGCCACGAAACTTCTCGATGTAGTTGTCCAGCACTTTAATACCGCGGGTATCCGGGATCATGATCCCCACATCGTGCGCCTGGTGCAGGTTACCAATCAGCGAGTTACCGGCAATGATACTGTCTTCGCTGTAGCGGTTCATCGTAATGCCGCCCTGCCCGAGCGCAGACACCGCCGTCTGTTCGACTTTGCAACCGGTGATGGCATTGTTGTGAATTTTACCAAATTCAAATCCGCCCTCGAAATCAAAGGCGAATCCAAGCGCGCGGAGCTGGGTGTTTTTAGCGATGCATCGATCGACTCGATTGTGTGCGCAGACACCGTTTCGGTCCGTAACATGAAACGCCGCGGCCGTATCACCCATGTTTTCGAAGGTGCACCCGACAACCTCGTTATGGATGCTGGAAGCCATCCCGGCGGCCTGCATCAAAACGCCGGAAAGTCGTATCTGGCGAAAGTGGCTTTCGTGAAGTCGACAGCCCGACGCCCCCCTCGTCCGCACGCCATAAGTCAGATTCTTGAAGTGCGAATTGACGACAGTGACGTTCTTACAGTCCGCACCATTAACACCAATGCATTGCGCTTGGCTCCAGCGATCGTGTCGGGCATCGACGATCTCGTCCCCATCCACATTGACCTGCAGGATGTTGTTGCTCGTAGGGGCGAGGAAATAAACACCTTTCCTCTCCGAGGGATGACGCTTCATCCACGCGTCTTTCTCCATGAAAACGTTCACGCCGTCTCCCAAGGGTATCGTGGTATGCGCGCCATTGTCACGCATGTCCGAATTGTCGACGAGGTAGATGCCCGAAGGAAAATAGAGCGTCTGACCGGGCGCGCATGCTGTGATCGCCCGATTGATTGCCAGCGTATCTATGGTCCGTCCGTCTCCCTTCGCGCCGAAATCCCTTACGTTAACCCGCTCGCCGCTGACCGCCGGCCCAAGGCCATCCCTCCTGCCGCCATGACCTCGCGATATGCTGGCGGGGGCTGCGCTCTGGATCGCCATAAGCGCCAGGCACGCTGAAGCATTTCTGAGAATAGACCTGCGATCTGGGCGTTTCATAAAATCCGAACCAACATCTTTCGCATTGCCAATAGCTGAACCTTCGGACGAAAGGGATGGCTCCACGCGAAGAGAACGGCGGAATCATGCCTGGCGGCTCGACCGGATAGGCAGACCTGCGGATGTAGACCGCCCGCATGCCTTTGCGTATGGAGCAGGGACAAGCGATTCCCTTTCACCCTCTCCAGCCTTCTGATCGGAGCTCCCGCCGCATGCGCCACCTCGCGATCCTTCTCGCCGGGGCGCTCGCCGCCATTCCGGCGCAGGCGCAGAACCTGCCGCAGGCCGAGGCGCAGTCGCTCGAGCTGCTCAAGCGCGGCGTCGCCTTCCGCACCGTCGCCGGCGAAGGCAACCAAACCTTCGACTATGCCAGCTGGCTCAAGGCGCAGCTCGTCGCCGGCGGCTTCGCCGACGCCGATGTGCAGGTCGAGAAGCTCGGCGACACCGCCTATCTCGTCGCGCGCTATCGCGGCACCGGCAAGGCGAAGAACGGCGCGAAGCCGATCCTGATCTCGGGCCATATGGACGTGGTCGAAGCGAAGCCCGCCGATTGGGAGCGCGATCCGTTCACCCCGGTGATCGAGAACGGCTATCTGTTCGGCCGCGGCGCGAGCGACAACAAGTTCGACGTCTCGACCTTCGTCGCCACGCTGATCCAGCTCAAGCGCGAAGGGTTCAAGCCCGGCCGCGACGTCGTGCTGCTGCTCTCCGGGGACGAGGAGACGGCGATGAAGACCACCGCCGCGCTCGCCGGCCAGTTCCACGATGCCGAGCTGCTGCTCAACATCGACGGCGGCGGCGGCGATCTCGACGAGGCCGGCAAGCCGGTGATGTTCGGCGTGCAGGGCGCCGAGAAGACCTATGCCGATTTCGCGCTCAGCGTCACCAATCCCGGCGGCCATTCGAGTGCGCCGCGCAAGCCCAATGCGATCTACCAGCTCGCCGCCGCGCTCCAGAAGATCGAGGCGTATCAATTCCCCGGCCAGGTCAACGAGATCACCAAAGCGAGCTGGCTCGCCAGCGCCGCGCGGACGCCCGATGCCCGGCTCGCCGATGCGATGCGCCGCTTCGCCGCCAATCCCGACGATGCCGAGGCGCGCGCGGTGCTGCGCGCCGATCCGGGCTATGTCGGCCAGACCGGAACCACCTGCGTCGCGACGATGGCCAATGCCGGCCACGCCACCAATGCGCTGCCCCAGCGCGCCACCGCCAACATCAATTGCCGCATCTTTCCCGGCACCGCGATCGCCGATGTCCGCGCGAAGCTGGTCGAGATCATCGGCGATCCGGGGGTGAAGGTAGAAAAGGTCGAGAGCGGATCGGTGCCGAGCGACGCCTCGCCGATCAACCCCGCGCTGATGAAGGTGATCGGCAAGGCGGTGCACGCCCGCTTCCCCGATGTGCCGGTCGTGCCGGTGATGTCCGCCGGCGCGACCGACAGCATGTGGTTCCGCGGCAAGGGCGTGGCGAGCTACGGCGTCAGCCCGCTGTTCATGAAGTCGAGCGACAGCTTCGCGCACGGCCTCAACGAGCGCATCCCGGTGGGCGAGATCGCCCCGGCGGTGACCTTCTACCGCAACGTGATCGCCGAACTCGCAAAATGAGGCTTATCGCAAACGACTCGCAGCTTCTTTGCGATCGCTTCGCAATAAGCGCCTAGATCCCGCCTTCGACCGGCGCGTGCCCCGCGGCGGTCAGCCCCGCGGTCAGCGCGTCGATCACCTGATCGACCAGCGCCTGTTCGGTCGCGCGGACGACGAAATTGGCGCCCACCCGCCCCTCGCGGAAGAACGGATAGCTGCCGATCGCGACGCCGGGATGTGCGCGCTCGGTCGCCCCCAGCATCTCGGCGATCTCGCTCTCGGGCACCCACGCGCCGACGGTGCGCGCCAGCACCGGCAGCCCGCCCTCGAGCGTGCCGGTCAAGGCGTCGAGCATCCCCGCGGTGATGTGCGGCACCCCGGCGAGGATGAAGAGATTGCCGACGCGGATCCCGGGCGCGCCCGACATGCGATTGGCGATCAGCTCGGCGCCCTCGGGCACCCGCGCCATGCGCAGCCGCGCCTCGGTCAGCCCGCCGCGGCTCGCATAATAGCGGTCGAGCGCCGCGCGCGCCTCGGGGTGGATCACCACCGGCACGCCCAGCGCCACGGCGATCGCGTCGACGGTGATGTCGTCATGCGTCGGCCCGATCCCGCCGGTGGTGAACAGATAGTCGTTGCGCGCCCTGAGCGTGTTGACCGCCTCGACGATCGCCGCCTCGACGTCGGGGACGATCCGCACCTCGGCGAGCCTTATGCCCTGGACGTTGAGCCAGCTGGCGAGCTGCGCGACATTCTTGTCCTGCGTGCGCCCCGAGAGGATCTCGTCGCCGATCACCACCAGTGCCGCGGTCCAGATGCGCTCGCTCATGGCGATGGCGTAGAGCCTCGTAAACCTCCGCGCAAACGCCTATATCGCCGCGCATGACCGAATATGTCACCGTCACCGAAGACATGCCGCAAGCGCGCGACGGCGCGATCAAGCTCCACGGACCCGCAGGCTTCGAAGGGATGCGCAAGGCCGGCCGCCTCGCCGCCGAGATCCTCGACGCGCTGGTGCCCCACGTCGTCCCCGGCGTCTCGACCGAGGAGCTCGACACCATCGTCCGCGACATGACGATCGCCGCCGGCGGCGTCCCCGCGACGCTCGGCTATCGCGGCTACACGCACAGCTGCTGCATCTCGATCAACCATGTCGTCTGCCACGGCATCCCGTCCGAGCGCACGCTCAAGGACGGCGACATCGTCAATATCGACGTCACGCCGATGCTCGGCGGCTGGCACGGCGACACCAGCCGCATGTATCTGGTCGGCGATGTGCCGATCAAGGCGCGCCGGCTGGTCGACGTGACCTATGAGTGCCTGATGCTCGGGCTCGAACAGGCCAGGCCGGGCAACCATCTCGGCGACATCAGCAATGCGATCCAGCGTCACGCCGAGAAGCATCGCTACGGCGTGGTCCGCGATTTCTGCGGACACGGCCTCGGCCAGGTGTTCCACGACGCGCCCGAGGTCGTCCATGTCGGCCGCCCGGGCACCGGCCCCGAATTGCGCCCGGGCATGTTCTTCACCGTCGAGCCGATGATCAACATCGGCCGCCCCGACGTGAAGCTGCTCGACGACGGCTGGACCGCAGTGACGCGCGACCGCTCGCTCTCGGCGCAGTTCGAGCATTCGATCGGCATCACCGAGACCGGCTGCGAGATCTTCACGACGAGCCCGAAAGGGCTGCACAACCCGCCTTATTGAGGCGCTGGCGGTGGCGCGCGGCGGTGAAGCCAATTGGCGGCTGTACGAGCGCGCGCACGCTATTCTCGACGGTCGCGCTTATGGGCACGCATTGCCGATTCTGCGAGTCCTCGCGGCTCGCGGGTTCACGCCCGCGATGAACCATCTGGCGGGTTTCGAGAGCCCGTCGCGTGCGCTCGCGCTCCACAAGCAGGCAGCGGCAACCGATGATGCGATGTCGTTGCAGAACTTGGCCACCGAATATCTCAACCGCGGACAGATGGCCCGGTACCGCCACTGGCTGGCACGCGCGGCCCTTCAGGACGAGGACGCACGCGGCGAACTGCGGGCGTTCAAGACCCGGTTTCCCCATAGGGACATGCGTCGCTTGCGGCGGCTCTGCCCGCCCGATCGCGGTTAGACGCCCTCCTCCGCGCGAACGCGGAGGCGGCTATGCTCAATGCGACTGGTACGGCCGGCCCGACTGGATCAGGCGCTGGCGGCTGGTGTTGCCGGGCACCGCGATGTGCGTCGCCGGATCATATTCCTTGCCCACCGCCGGGCTGCCCTGCGGCACCCAGATGCTGATCACGGTGTTGCTGTAGCTCTGCGGCACGTAGCGGACATAATAGCCGTCGGGATGGATGCTCCAGCGGCCCGACGGAATGTCCTGGCTGCCCGGCCCCATCGGCGCCGCGCCGGCGAGCACCGCGACGCGCTCCATATCGGCGAAGGTTGCGCCCGGCGTCGTCAGCATCCGGCGCAGATCGGCCTCGGCCTGCAGCACGCTGCGGATCGGCCCCGGCAGATTGTCGGCGAGCGGCCCGGTGGTCAGCACGTCGAGCGCGTTGCGGTTGAGCGCGGCGAGCTGGCGCGGCGTCAGCAGCCGCGCCGCGACTGCCTTGTGCTCGGACGAGAGATCCTCGAACTTGGCGCGCGCGATGATCGCCCACAGCAAAGTCTGGATATCGTGCTGGTCGATCTCGGGATGGTTCACCGAGTTGCGCACGATCGTCATCACCGCGTCCTCGGCCGGGCCCTTGGGCGGCGCGTAGAGATAGCCGTCGCCACCGCCCGGGCCGTGCGTCCCCGCCTTGAGGCAGTAGCTCTGGTCGTGGAACTCGTAATAGCCCGGCTGGAGCACGAAGCCGCCGTTCGGCGTGCGCTGCAGCGTCATCAGCGAGCGCGTCGGCTCGCGCGGGGTGAAGCCGTCCTTGCTCGAATCGCCCCATTTGGCGTCGGGCAGGCTGGTGGTGATCGGCTGACGATCGCCGAGGATCGACGTGGGCTTGAGCCCAACCTTCTTGGCAAGGCCGCCGAGCCCGCCGAATTGCGCCTCGGCCGGGCTCGCCGCCAGCGTCAATGCCGCCACCGCCGCAGCCACGGCGAAAAGATTTCGGATTCTCACAGCGGTCTCCCCAACGCTTGATGAAACACGCGACTCCTCGCAGTCGCGATCGGCGCCCCTAATACATCCGATTAGCTATGGCGAGCGAAGGTTTTCGCCGGGCGCCATGCCCTCCGGTTCATGGAAAGACTTGCGTAGCCGCGCGATCTTCGTGCGCGGACTGAAGTCGCCGCGCATTTGATTTCGCTATTGCCGCGCGACGGCTGTCAGTCGTGCCGTGCGGGCGGGACGCTCCACCGGCGCAGCGCTTCCTCGACCTGCTCGGCGCTGAACTCGCCGAGCGGGCTGCGGATGGTGAAGCCGCTCCGCCGCTCGGCGGCGATCGCCAGCAGCCCATGCGCCATGATCACCAACGGCCCGCGCGCGACGCGGCTGTCGCCGGCAATCGCATCGTCGGTCCGGTGAATCTCGGCGGGCATGTTCATCGGCAACAGCAAGAAGCGACTCCCCGGCAAATCGTACCTGCGGTAACCCGCAGATAGAACCGCCGTTCCATTTATAGTATTATAGTATCAAGCTATGGGGAAGCGCACTGCCGCCGAATGAGGCAGTCGCGGCGGCGCTGCCCGTTTGGAAGGCACTTGTTTCGCCTTGCGCGGCGTGTAACCCGAGAGGCATTCTCGACTCCGCCTCTGGCACGGATGTTGCCAGACGCGCGCTACGGGGAACTGCCTCACTCCTTTGGGGGAACACGTGAAAAAGATCGAAGCGATCATCAAGCCGTTCAAGCTCGATGAAGTGAAGGAGGCGCTGCACGAGGTCGGCGTCAGCGGCATCACCGTCACCGAGGCGAAGGGCTTCGGCCGTCAGAAGGGGCATACCGAGCTCTATCGCGGCGCCGAATATGTCGTGGACTTCCTCCCCAAGGTGAAGCTCGAGGTGGTGGTCGACGATACGCTCGCCGATCGCGTTGTCGAGGCGATCGCCGTCGCCGCGCAGACCGGCCGCATCGGCGACGGCAAGATCTTCGTGATCCCGGTCGAGACCGCGCTGCGCATCCGTACCGGCGAGCGCAACGAAAACGCGATTTGACGCAGCGCAGCACTGTAATATTGCGGCGCGCGAACAGGTAATTTTATTGCCCGATTCGGCGGGCAGACGAAAGAGAGCGAAAGGGTATACCAATGGCGAATTCGGCCAGCGACGTTCTGAAGATGGTGAAGGAAAACGAGATCGAGTGGATCGACCTCCGCTTCACCGATCCCAAGGGCAAGTGGCAGCACCTCACCATGGTCGCCAAGGTGATCGGCGAGGATGAGCTCACCGACGGTCTGATGTTCGACGGTTCGTCGATCGAGGGCTGGAAGGCGATCAACGAGTCGGACATGATCCTCAAGCCCGATCTCGACGCGGTGTGGATCGATCCGTTCTCGGCAACGCCGATGCTGATCCTCGTCTGCGACATCGTCGAGCCGTCGACCGGCGAGCTCTATGCCCGCGATCCGCGCTCGACCGCCAAGCGCTCGGAAGCCTATCTCAAGACGCTCGGCCTCGGCGACACCGTCTATGTCGGCCCCGAAGCCGAGTTCTTCATGTTCGACGACGTCCGCTTCGAGAACAGCTATGCGACGTCCTACTACGCGATCGACGACATCGAGCTGCCCGGCAATTCCGGCAAGGAATATGAAGCCGGCAACCTCGGCCACCGTCCGCGCGCCAAGGGCGGCTATTTCCCCGTCGCCCCGGTCGATTCGGCGGTCGACATCCGCGGCGAGATGGTCTCGACCATGCTCGAAATGGGCCTGCCCTGCGACAAGCATCACCACGAAGTCGCCGCCGCGCAGCACGAGCTCGGCCTGACCTATGGCACGCTCGTCCAGACCGCCGATCGCATGCAGATCTACAAGTATGTCGTCCATCAGGTTGCGCATGCCTATGGCAAGACCGCGACCTTCATGCCCAAGCCGATCAAGGAAGATAACGGCTCGGGCATGCACACCCACATCTCGATCTGGGAAAAGGGCGCCAACACCTTCGCCGGCAACGGCTATGCCGGCCTGTCGGATGCGTGCCTCTACTTCATCGGCGGCGTGATCAAGCACGCCAAGGCGCTCAACGCCTTCACCAACCCGACCACCAACAGCTACAAGCGGCTGGTGCCGGGCTATGAAGCCCCCGTGCTGCTCGCCTATTCGTCGCGCAACCGCTCGGCTTCGTGCCGCATCCCCTATGGTGCGGGCACCAAGGCGAAGCGCGTCGAGTTCCGCTTCCCCGATGCGCTGGCCAATCCGTATCTCTGCTACGCGGCGCTGCTGATGGCCGGCCTCGACGGCATCCAGAACAAGATCCATCCGGGCGATCCGATGGACAAGAACCTCTATGATCTGCCGCCGGCCGAGCTCGAGCAGGTGCCGACCGTCTGCGGTTCGCTCCGCGAAGCGCTCGACAGCCTCGAGGCGGACATGGACTTCCTGCTCAAGGGCGACGTGTTCAGCCGCGACCAGGTCGCCGCCTATGTCGAGATCAAGCGCGCCGAAGTCGCCCGTTGGGAGATGACGCCGAGCCCGGTCGAATACGACATGTACTATTCGGCCTGATCCATTTCGAAACGGACCAAAATCAAGCGCCCGGACTGAAAAGTCCGGGCGTTTTCCTGTTGTACCGGGCAAAGCTTGCTGTTGAGCGCACCGGCCCCGCGCGCGACGCTGCTCGACAACGGGGCCGATCCTTACCAGGCTCGATTGACGTCTCCCCCGCGCCGTGATGCATTCTTCCCGCTGATTCGAGCGATATCCTTTGGGGGAAGGCGCGATGGTTCCGGCGATTTTGAAAAGGACGGTGTTGCTGTGGGTATTCGTGCTCGCGGCCTGCACGATTCACCTGGCGCCCAGTTATGATCCGGCGCTGGTCGACGGGCTGAACAAGGCCCACACCGAAACCCTGACGCTCTTCGCCGGGCTGGAAACGGCTTCGGGACCCGAGACCTTCCCCGCCTATCAGGAGCGCTACGCCTCGGTGATCGGCCAGTTCGAGGCATTGCGGCAACGCGCCGAGGCCCGCGAGATTCCGCCGCTGGCCGGGCGCCTCGTCAAGCTCAAGGCAGTCGAGAAGCTCTGCGGGTCCGGAGCCGACGCCACGGAGTGCGTGAACGTCACTCCCAAAAGATTGGAGAACATCGTCGCGGGCCTCCGCGTCCTTCGCGACCGGCACAGGACCAGGGGTCTCGCATCCGATTCCGTCGAGCTTGCCCGCGACGCCTATGATCCCGCGATCCATTTGGCGCTGTCCGTCGAAAACGCACTGAAGCGATAGGAGGCGACGATGAGCGACGACATACTCAACGATCTGGTCTCGGCACTGAAGGGCGAACTGGGCGCCGGCTATTCGGCGATCAGCGGCATTGTCGAGAATCAGGGGAAATTGCTGGCAAAACAGGCCGAGCACATCGCCAAATCGCGCATCAGCGGCTCGCTCAGGGACGACGACGATCTCTATCATTTCTATCTGCAGAGCCTGCAGGACAACACCGTCGCCACGGCGAAGGCCGTCGTCATGCTCTCGGCGCTGACGATCGAAAAGGCGTGGAACGCCATCGCCGGGGTGCTGTGGGGCGGTATCCGCACGATCCTGGGCGGCGCCGGGGTGCCCGGCAATCTGCTGCCCGAAACGCCGCCGATCCATCTCTGACGCCTTTTCCCGCCGGCGCGCAGTGACATTGACGCAACGCAGCAAAGTGTAATTTTTCCGACGCGAAAACGTCATCGCAACCGCATCGAACTGTCAAACAGCGCCCCTAGAGCCGCCCCCGAACAACACAGATCAATTCGGGGGCGTCATGAATTTCAAGCTTCTCCTCGCGGCCGGGATCAGCGGCTTCGCGCTCACGCTCGCCGCAACTGCGGCGGCGCAGACTGCCGATACCGGCGCGGACGATGCCGAGGCGATCAAGACCGCCGCGGAAATCGTCGTCCAGGCGCAGATCGGCTTTCGCAACCGCAGCGAGGATACCGAGCCCAAGCTCGTCTATGACACCGATTACTTCCAGCGTTTCGAACCGCTGACCGCCGGCGACGCGCTCAAGCGCGTGCCTTCGGTGACCTTCCTGTCGGACGTTATCGAGAGCGACGGCGCGCGGCTGCGCGGTCTAGACCCCGGCTATACCCAGATCCTGATCAACGGCGAGAAGGTCCCCGGCTCGAACGCCGATCGCTCCTTCTTCCTCGATCGCATTCCCGCCGAGCTGATCAGCCGGGTCGAGATCGTCCGCTCCTCCTCGGCGCGCCGCACCGGCGACGCCGTGGCCGGCACGCTCAACATCGTGCTGCGCGACGGTTACGAGCTCGACGGCGGCTATGTCCGCGGCGGCGCGCTGCGCTTCCGCAACGACAAGGTCGTGCCGAGCGTCGGCGCGGTCTATGGCGGCGCGATCGGCGAGAGCCGCATCCTGCTCGGCGCCAACGTCCAGGGCCGCTACAATCCCAAGCTCAAGACCAGCCTGCGCTATTCGGATTCGCCCGAGAACAACCCGAACTACGCGACCGACGATTTCGTCAATCGCGAGGACCAGACCGACACGCGCGACGGCATGGACTATGCGTTCAACGCCACCTGGGGACTCAACACCGGCGGCACCGATGTCGAGCTGAGCGCCTTCTATGTCCGCAACGACCGCAAGGAGAGCGAGCGCTCGTTCGAATATGACGATCCCACCGCCGTCACCGGCTCGGTCCGCGGCACCCCCGCCGGCAATCTGCTGACCGACAACGCCAATGTGAACGACATCCAGCAGGACAATTATTCGCTCGCCGGCAAGCTCAAGCAGGAATGGGCGCTCGGCAAGACCTCGCTCAAGCTCGGCTTCGCGCGCTTCATCGATCGCCAGGACGAGACCGAGTTCGAAGTCGATTTCGATCGCGCCGCGCCCCGCTTCACCGGCGATCTGACCGAGACGCACATCGACGATCGGGAATTGTCGCTCTCGCTCGACCATCAGTTCGACATCGGCGCCAATGCCGACATCGTCATCGGCGGGTTCCTCCAGAACAAGGACCGCGACACCGACATCCGCACGATCCGCCAGCGCTTCAACCTGCCGGCCTCGGTGCATGGCTGGAACCAGTTCTCCGAGAACCCCACCGGCTTCGCCCGCCAGTTCGATCCCTCCGCGCCCGAGCCGGGCAGCGTCAACCGCGTCGAGGAAGACCGCCGCGACGCCTTCGCGCTGATCGAGGGCAAGTCGGGCGCCTTCGCGTGGGAAGCCGGCCTGCGCTACGAATCGACCCGCGTCCGCATCGAGGACCAGACCGTGGCGCCCGCGCTCGCCACGCAGCGCAACGATTACGACATCCTGCTGCCCTCAGCCTCGCTCAAGATCGACGTCACGCCGTCGGACCGCATCACCCTGTCGGCGGCGCGCACCAATCGCCGGCCGCGGCTCGACTATATCTCGCCTGCGCGGCTGCTCGCCGAGCTCGGCGACAATGATCTCCAGGGCAATCCCGATCTCCGCGCGGAGACCGCATGGGGCGGCGACGCGGGCTATGAGCACCGCATCGGCAGCACCGGCGTGGTCGGCATCAACTTCTTCTACCGCAACATCACCAACCTGATCGAGCTCGCCAACACCGGCGAGGAAGGCTCGGAAGGCTCGGGCACCTTCGTGCTCCAGCCGCGCAACACCGGCGACGGCAATGTCTATGGCGTCGAGTTCGATCTCTCGACCGACCTGCGCTTCATCGGAATGAAGGACACCGGCATCTTCGGCAATTTCTCGTACCTCGAGAGCGACATCGACGACGAGTTCGGCTCGCGCCGCTTCAACGGCCAGTCGAAATATGTCTTCAACGTCGGCTTCATCCAGAACCTGCCCAGCTATGGCGCGGCGTTCGGCGCGACCTATCGCAAGCAGGGCGGCGCGTTCGATCGCACCGTCGGCGAGGAAGTCACCACCAATTATGGCGGCGATCTCGAGATCTTCGTCGAGAAGCGCTTCGGCGACAGCGTCACGGTCCGCGCGGTCGGCTCGAACCTGCTCGACGGCCACAAGGACGAGGTGTTCAACAAGTTCACCACGATCGAGGACCAGACCGATCGAATCTTCGACGAGTATGAGATCGAGAGCGAACGCGCTGGCCCGGTCTTCCAGCTCATGGCACGTGTCGCCTTCTGATGCGCACCGCCTTGATTGTCTCGCTGTGCCTGCTGGCGGGTTGCACCGCCGGCGCGCCACGCCCCGTCTTCTCCCCCGCGCCGACCGCCACGGTCGCGGCGCGGGGCGAGACCGAGGCGGTCGGCACCGCCAATGCCGATGCCGCGGACGATCCCGCGATCTGGCGCAACCCGGCGGATCCGGCGGCCAGCCTGATCGTCGGCACCGACAAGAAGGCCGGGCTCTACGTCTATGATCTCGCCGGCCGGCAGCTGTCCTTCGTCGACGCCGGCCGGGTCAACAATGTCGATCTGCGCGACATGGGCGCGGCCGGGATTATCGTCGCGGCGAGCGATCGCAACGATCCGCTCAACGCGAAGCTCGCGCTGTTCCGCCTCGATCCGGCCACCCGCAAGCTCGCCGCGCTCGGCAAGCTCGCGGCAGGCGCGGGCGAGGCCTATGGCGTCTGCCTGTATCGCGACGGCGCCGCGCTCCACGCGTTCAACGTCCTCAAGGACGGCACGATCACTCAGCTCGCGCTCGATCTGACCGGCGCGGCGCCCACCGGCAAGATCGTCCGCACGATGAAGCTCGCCACCCAGTCCGAAGGCTGCGTCGTCGACGAGCGTACCCACCGGCTCTACGTCGCCGAGGAGGATGTCGGCATGTGGCGCTTCGACGCCCGCGCCTCGGGCAGCACCGCCCCGGTCAAGCTCGCCTCGGCCGATGGCTATCAGATCGTCGCCGATACCGAAGGTGTCGCGCTCGCCGCCGAAGGTGACGGCGATGGCGATGGCGGCTATCTCCTCGTCTCGAGCCAGGGCGACAATGCCTATGCGGTCTATCGCCTCCGCGACGACGCCTATGTCGGCCGCTTCCGGGTGACCGCCGGCAAGTTCGGCGCGACCGAGGAGACCGACGGCATCGAGATCGTCACCGGCGATTTCGGCCCCGGCTTCCCGGGCGGATTGTTCATCGCGCAGGACGGGCACAACGCCCCCGCGGCGCAGAATTTCAAGCTCGTCGCTTGGGCCGACATCAAGGCCGCGCTCGGGCTCGACTAATCCCTCTCCCTCTGGGAGAGGGAAGGAGCGCCGAAGGCGCGGAAGGGTGAGGATCGATATCTGCCCTCACCCTTCCCCTCGCCGTGCGAGCGGGAGATTGCGCCACGACACCGGTAAATCTACGCTCCCCGCATGCTCCGTCCTCTGCTCTGCGCGCTCGCGCTGACCGCCGCCCTGCCCGCCGCCGCCCAGCTCAGCAGCGCCGAGCGCAAGATCGCCGCCGCGGTCGATGCCGGCTCGGCAGAAACGCTCGCCTTGCTCGAGCGCATGGTGAACCAGAATAGCGGCACGCTGAACCTCGCCGGGGTCCGCGCGATGGGCGCGATGCTGCGCCCCGAATTCGAGAAGCTCGGCTTCGCGGTGAAGTGGATCGACGTGCCCGAGACCCAGCGCGCCGGCCATTTCGTCGCCACCCATAAGGGCAATGGCCGCGGCAAGCGCATCCTGCTGATCGCGCATATCGACACTGTGTTCGAAGCCACCTCGCCGTTCCAGAAATATCGCCGCGAAGGCGACAAGGCGATCGGCCCCGGCGTGGTCGACGACAAGGGCGGCATCGCCGTGATCCTCGCCGCGCTGCGCGCGATGGACAAGGCGGGGACGCTCCGCAACGCCGATATCCAGGTGATGCTCACCGGTGACGAGGAGAAGAGCGGCGATCCGATCCCGCTCGCCCGTCGTGATCTGATCGAGGCCGGCAAATGGGCCGATATCGCGCTCGAGTTCGAGAATCTGGCGCGCGAGGACGGCCGGGATTTCGGCACCGTCGCGCGGCGCAGCGCCAATAACTGGACGCTCACCGCCACTGGCAAGACCGGCCATGGCGGTGGCGTGTTCGGCCCCGAGACCGGCTATGGCGCGGTCTACGAGATCGCCCGCATCCTCGACGCGTGGCGCAGCGAGCTGATCGAGGAGAATCTCACCTTCAATGTCGGCGTGATCGGCGGCGGCACCCCCGCGACGATCGACAAGGACGGGGTGCGGATCGAGGCCTCGGGCAAGACCAATGTCGTCCCCGCCACCGCGATCGCCCGCGGCGATCTGCGCAGCCTCACGCCCGAGCAGGACGCCGCCGCGCGCGCGAAGATGCAGGCGATCGTGGCGCAGCATCTGCCCGGCACCGGCGCGACGCTCAGCTTTCAGGACAATACCCCGCCGATGGCGCCGACCGAAGGCAATCGCGCGCTGCTCGCCCGGCTCAACAAGGCCAATCGCGATCTCGGCCTTCCCGAAATGGCCGAATACCCGCCCGCCAAGCGCGGCGCGGCGGATTCGAGCTTCGTCGCCGCTTGGGCCGACACGCTCGCCGGCATGGGGCCGAGCGGCGGCACGCTCCATGCCGAAGGCGAATGGCTCGACATCCCCAGCATCGCGCTCCAGGCCCGGCGCAGCGCGATCCTGATGAGCCGGCTCGCGCAGGAGAAGCGCTGACCGGAACGAAGCTACGCGCGTGTCGTTCGACGCAGCAAGCGTCGGGAGGAGAGTGATCATGCGTCGGTTTGCGTTCGGTTCGCTGCTCCTCCTCGCGGCGTGCAGCGGCAATGACGGCGGCGGTGGTGGCGGCGGCACGCCGACGCCGACGCCGGCCAACACCGCGCCGAGCTTCACCTCCGCGGCCACCGCGACCGTCGTCGAGAATGCAGCGCTCGGCTATCAGGCCGCAGCGACCGACGCCGAAGGCAATCCGATCACCTTCTCGATCGCCGGCGGCGCCGATGCGACGCGCTTCGCGATCACTGCCGCGGGCGCGCTGAGCTTCGTCACCCCGCCCAATTTCGAGCTTCCCGCCGATGCCGATGGCGACAATGTCTACGCCGTCCAGCTCGCCGCGAGCGACGGCACCGCCAGCGGCACGCTCAACCTGCAGGTCACCGTCACCAACAGCCGCGAGGGAATCGCGGTCAAGCGCGTCGGCACCGGCTTCGACCAGCCGATCGACGTCGCCGCGGTGCCGGGCGACAACAGCCGCGTCCTCGTCGCCGAGAAGACCGGCGGCGTCTGGTTCCTCACCCCGGCGACCGGCGCCAAGTCGCTGGCCTTCCGCGTCACCGGGCTCACCACCGATAACGAGCGCGGGCTGCTCGGCATCGCGCCCTCTCCCAACTTCGCGACCACCAGCGAAGTCATGATCCACATGACCGGAGCGGCGGGGACGATCTTCATCCGCCGGTGCTTCATAACGAGCGGCGGATGCGCGGACATATTGTCGATCCCGCACCCGACCAACAGCAACCATAATGGCGGCTGGATCGCATGGGGACCCGACGGCAATCTCTATGTCGCGGTCGGCGACGGCGGCGGCGGCGGCGATCCGAACAACAATGCCCAGAACCCCAATTCGCGGCTCGGCAAGATCCTCCGGCTGGCGCGCAGCGGCAGCGGCTTCGCCCCGGCACCGGGCAATCCGTTCGTGGGCGGCGCCGGCGATCCCTGGGTTTTCGCGCTCGGCCTGCGCAACCCGTTCCGCAACAGCTTCGACGGCAACCGGATCATCATCGCCGATGTCGGCCAGGGCGCGATCGAGGAACTCGATCTCGTCCGCACCGATCAGCCGGGGCTCAATTTCGGCTGGCACTATCTCGAAGGCACCCAGCCCTATACCGGCACCGCACCCGCCGGCCTGACCGCCCCGGTCTCGCAATATGGCCATGGCAGCGGCCCACGCGAAGGCAGCTCGATCATCGGCGGCCATGTCTATCGCGGCCCGATCCCCTCGCTGCAGGGCAGCTACGTCTTCGGCGACTTCATCAGCGGCAATATCTGGTCCGTCCCCGCCACGTCGCTGACGCAAGGCGCGCTCCTCGCCGCATCGAGCTATGAGCGCCGCAACCCGGACTTCGCCCCCGATGCCGGCACGATCGACCAGCTCGTCTCGTTCGGGCTGGACGGTGCCGGCAATCTCTACATCGTCGATATCGCCGGCGAGATATTCGAAGTGGTGCCGGGCTGACAGCGGCGATGCGTTGCGGCTTGCAACCGACGCCGGCCCCGGCCATCTAGACGCCATACCCAAAGTTCGAATCGGGAGAGGCCGGATGCGCAGCACTCTGAAGCACTATATCGACGGCGCCTGGGTCGAGAGCGAGGGCGGCACCCGCCACGAAGTGATCAATCCCGCCACCGAGACTGCGGTGAGCGAGATCACGCTCGGCTCCGATGCCGATGTCGACAAGGCGGTCGCCGCCGCGCGCCGCGCGTTCGAGAGCTTCTCGCGTACCAGCGTCGACGATCGCATCGCGCTGATCGAGCGCGTGCTCGAGGCGTATAAGGCGCGCGCCGCCGACATGGCCGAGGCGATCAGCCTCGAAATGGGCGCGCCGCTCAGCCTCGCCAGGACGGCGCAGGTCGGCTCGGGCATCGGCCATCTGCTGTCGGCGATCCGCGCGCTCAAGGAATTCCAGTTCGAGGAGCGGATCGGCAACAGCCTCGTCGTCCATGAGCCGATCGGCGTGGTCGCGATGATCACGCCGTGGAACTGGCCGCTCAACCAGATCGTCTCGAAGGTCGCCCCCGCGCTCGCCGCGGGCTGCACCATGGTGCTCAAGCCGTCCGAGGAAGCGCCGGGCTGCGCCGCGATCTTCGCCGAGGTGCTCGATGCCGCCGGCGTGCTCGCGGGCGTGTTCAATCTCATCAACGGCGACGGCCCCGGCGTCGGCACCGCGCTGTCGAAGCATCGCGGCGTCGACATGGTCAGCTTCACCGGCTCGACCCGCGCCGGCATCCTCGTCGCCAAGAACGCCGCCGACACGGTCAAGCGCGTCCATCAGGAGCTCGGCGGCAAATCGCCCTCGCTGGTCCTCGAAGGCGCCGATCTCGGCAAGGCGGTGCCCGGCACCTTGTTCAGCGTGCTGATGAATTCGGGCCAGAGCTGCATCGCGCCCGCCCGCCTGCTCGTCCCGAAGGATCAGCAGGAACAGGTCGCCGCGATCGCCGCCGAAGCGATGAAGGCCGCGCAATGCGGCGATCCCGCCGAGGAAGGCCGCCATCTCGGCCCGGTGGTCAACAAGGCGCAGTGGGACAAGATCCAGGGCCTGATCGCCAAGGGGCTCGAGGAAGGCGCGAAGCTCGAGACCGGCGGCCCCGGCCGTCCCGACGGGATCGAAACCGGCTATTTCGTCAAGCCGACGCTGTTCTCGGGGGTGCGCAACGACATGACGATCGCGCGCGAGGAGATTTTCGGACCCGTCGTCACGATCATCCCGTACGAGGATGAGGAAGACGCGATCCGCATCGCCAACGACACCGATTACGGCCTGTCGGCGGTGGTGTTCGGCAGCGCCGAGGCGGTGCAGCGCGTCGCCCCGCGGCTCCGCGCCGGCATGGTCTATGTCAATGGCGGCCAGCCCGATCCCAACCTGCCCTTTGGCGGCTACAAGCAATCGGGCAATGGCCGCGAGCACGGCAAGTTCGGCCTCGCCGAGTTCCTCGAGGTCAAGTCGGTGGTCGGGGTGTTCGCCTGAGGCGAGGCCGACGATCGCGGAAGACTGCCGACACGCCGCTGGAGAGAAAAGTGACCGATCCGTCGAAGCCCTGGGATGGCGAACTGGTCCGGAAATGGCTCGAGCGCCGGCTCGAGGCGTCGCGGCTGGATCAGGCGGCGGCCGACAGGCGCGGCTATGAGGCGCAGGACGAGTACGACAAGGCCGCCGCCGAAGAATGGGTGTGCCGCGCGCTGAAGTCCGCGGAATGCACGAACGATCAGGCGGCGCTGGCCAAACGCCTCAAGGAACTGATCGGCCAGGACGAGTATCAGGCCACGGGCATTTATGACGATGTGCGGTTCGAGCGGCATGTTCGCGGTCACCTCAGAAAACTCGCGAAGATGACCAAGGCGAACGAGGGGTTCGAGAAGACGCTGCGCTACCAGTGACTTGCTTCGGTCAGCGCTTCTCGGGGCCGCGGAAGTTGACCACCTTCTCCAGCGAGAAAGCCGCCGCGCCCGTGGGCACGCGGATGCCGCTGAACTCGGCGTCGTCGACATCCTCGAGCCGGAACGCCGGCCGCGAGTCCGGCGTCGCCACCGCCACCTCGACGTCGCGCATCACGATCCGGCGGGCATGGCGGACGAAGAAGCCGGTTGCGGGCAGGTCGCCGAACATCGTCGCCTCGGGATAGCCGAGCTCGGCCTCGGGCGGCCGCACTCCCGCCATCGCCGCCGGCGCGCCGCCGACATGCTGGAGGAAGATGTTCGCGAAGCGAATGTCCTCGATCGGATGCCCGTCCAGCCCGGCGATCACCGAGGGCAGCAGATTGGCGCCCGAGCTCACCACATTCTGGATCGAGATGCGCCGCATGGTCCCGATCGGCCGCCCCGCCGGTCCGCGCATCCTTTTGCCCAGCCGCAGGAAGAAGGGCGCGTTGATGATCCCGCGCATCGTCAGGTTCGAGACCGCGACATCCTCGACCATGCCGCCGTCGACGCTCTGGAAGGCGAGCCCGCGGCTGTCCTCGAAGATGCAATTGGTGATGGTGATGTTGCGGAAGCCGCCATTGGTCTCGGTGCCGAACTTGATCCGGCCGTGAATGTCCTTCGCGAACGCCGGCGGCATCTTGCGCCACGTTCCATCGAGCACCGATCCGACCTGGTAATTGCCGGTGACGAGGCAGTTGGCGATGGTCAGGTTCTCGGTCACCCGCGGTTCGCCGAGCGCATAGCTGCTCTTGGGGCAGATCGCGTCGTCCCATGGCGAATTGACCGTGCAGTTCGAGACGCGGACATTCTTGCAGCAATCGATGTCGAAGCCGTCGCGGTTGGTGTCGACCAGCAGATTGTCGATCGTCAGATTATCGACCCCGGTGGCGAGCAGCGCGAACCAGCCGCCTTCGAGGATCCTGAAGTCGCGAAGCGTCACGTTGCGGCAATTCTTGAGGCCGATCGCCTTGTTGGCGGTGCCGGGGCCATTGGGGTCCTTGAGCCAATTGTCCTTGCCGTCGCCGCGCCCGAGCCCCTTGCCCCAGATCAGACCCTGCCCGGTGATCGCGATGTCGTGCAGCCCCTCGCCATGGATCAGGCTGTTCGCCCAATGGCTGTGGCCGAAATCCTGGAAGCTCGCGATCGCCGGGTCCATCGGGTCGGCAAGGTCATAGCCGCCGCGGCCGTCCTGCGGCGCCGGCGCGGCGAGGAGCGTCGCGCCATTGTCGAGATGGAGCGTGATGTTGCTCTTCAGCCGGATCGTGTAGCTCGCCCAGGTCCCGGCGGGAAACCACACGGTGCCACCGCCGCGCGCCGCGGCATGGTCGATCGCCTTGTTGATCGCGGGGCTGTCGATCGTCTTGCCGTCGCCCTTCGCGCCGAAGTCGCGGATATCGACCCAGCCGCTGCCGCGCTCCGCCTCGCCCAGCGCCGCGGAGGCCGGTCGCCCGCCGAGCAACGCGGCGGCACCGATCGTGCCGCCGAGAAGCAGTCCGCGCCGATCGAGGATCATCGCGCCCCCCTCAGAACTTGAACGTCGCGCCGAGGAAGAACTCGCTGCCGAGCACGTCATAGGTCGCCGACCAGGTATTGGCATTCGGCCCCTGCGTCGTCACCGGCGGCATGTTGCCAGTGACGTTGTTGATCCCGCCGAACACCTCGACCTGCTTGTTGACGGTGAGGTCGAACGAGACGTCGAAGTAATTCTGCGCCGGCAGGACCGGATAGGCGATGCTCGCCAGCGCCGGCGCCGAAGTCGAGCCCTGCCGCGTCGGCACGATGTAGCGGTCGGTGGTCACCTTGCCGATATAGCGGTGGCGCAGGCTGACGCTCAGCGCGTCATTGGCGTTCCACGTCACGCGCGAGGTCGCCCGCCAATTGGGCAGCGGCTGGCCGCAGGTCGGCCCGAACGAACCGGCGCAGTAGTTCTTGATGTTCGGGAAGGCCTCGACCGGGGTCGAGGTGAACTCGTAGAGATAGGTCACGTTCGTGCCGAGATCGAACGAGCCGATCCCCCCGGTATCGACATGATAGCGCGCGGCGAAATCGATCCCCGAGGTCTTGAGCGCCCCGGTATTGGCGTTGCGGATCTGCGCGACATAGGGGTCGTTGATCTCGCCGGTGTTCGGGTTGCGGTTGATCGCCTGGCAGAACTCGCTGCCCGCATCCTGGAGGATGTTGTAGCAGAGGTTGAGCGTGTTCTGCAGCCCGCCGCCCAGCGCCGCGATCGCGCCGTTGAGCGTGATGTTGAAATAATCGACGCTGATGTAGAGCCGCGGCGCGAAGCGCGGAGTCAGCACCACGCCGAGCGTCCAGGTGTCCGACTTCTCGGCGCCGAGGTTCGGATTGCCACCGAAATCCGCCGGAAAGATCGTGTTGGGCTGGACGCTCGCGCCGAACACCTGCCCGGCGGGCACGCCGGTCGCCTCGCAGACCGCGCGCACTGCCGCGGTCTGCTGCGCAGCGGGGGCGCGGCTCGAGCAGGGATCGGTCGCGACGCCGACCACCCGCGTGGTGCCTCCGAACAGCTCGCCGACATTGGGCGCACGGATCGCGCGCTGATATTGGCCGCGGAACGCGATGTCGGGACTCACCTTCCAGTCGAGCCCGCCCAGATAGGTCCACACCCCGCCGATCCCGTCGAGGCTGTAATCCGAATAGCGGAACGCGCCATTGGCGACGAGGCTGTCGATCAGCGGCGTGTCGTGGATCAGCGGAATGCGTGCCTCGCCGAACACTTCCTTGACGGTCACGCTGCCCTTGGTCGGCAGGCCCGGATTGAACCCGGCGACGTCGCCCGAGGCGAGATAGGCATCGGGCGAGAAGGTCGCGCTGGTCTTGCGCCATTCGCCGCCGACCGAGAAGCCGACCGGTCCGGCCGGCAGCTTGAACAGCTCGCCGGTCAGACTGCCCTGCGCCACCTGCTGCGTCGCGACGGTGCGATTGGTCGCGGTGATCGCGATCGCGCTGATGCAGCTCTGCGCGATGTTCTGCCCGAAGATGTTGCACACCGGCGCCGCGCCGCCCGTCGAGAGCAAGGACGCCTGCAGCCGGCTGCGCGACAGCGCGTTCTGGAGCAGCAGCGTGTTCTCGCTGCGGGCATGGGTGTAATAGAGGTCGAACTTGAGGTTGCTCAGGAAATTCTCCGAGGCGCTGCCGATGTCGCCGCGGATGCCCCAGGCGCCGCGATAGACGTCGCGCGTCTCGGTCGCCTTGCGCGGGCCGACCTCGACATAGCGCCGCCCCGCGGTGACCACCGCCAGCCCGTCGCCCGCCACCGTGGTGCGCGTCGCGGTGCCGCTGCTCACCGTGATCGTGCCGGTCTCGGCAAGGTCGAGCTGGCGGAACACTTCCTGCAGCTGCGGCGTCAGATAGGGATTGTTGACGTTGAACAGCGTCGGCGAACCGACATTGGTCGGCGCCAGCCGCGCGGCGACCTTATTCCGCGAATAATGCAGCTCCATATAGGCGGTGATGTTGTCGGTCAGGTCATAGTGACCGAAGCTGTTCACCATCCAGCGTTCCTGCGGTTGGATCAGATAATTGTCGGGGCCGAGGTTGAAATCGTCCTGCGGCGTGATCGCCGGCCGCGCCGCGGTGCCGCCATTGTTGAAGGTGAAACCGCGCGAGCCGAGCCCGCCCAGCCCCGCCGCGGCATAGGCCGCGTTGAGCGCCGCGTTCGATCCACCGAACGCGGGGATGCCCGAGAAGCGGCCATTGGGGATGTCGCCCGATCCGCCGGCGAGGAAGCCCAGCTCGCCGCCCGCCGCGGTGCAGGTCTGGCCGGCCGGCACCGCGAACGGCGTGCCCGAAGTATCGCGATTGCCCGAGCCCGGCACGGTGCAGCCGTCGGACAGCGATTCGAACGCGAAGTCGCCCCGCTCGCCGCGGGTGATGCTGTTGCGCATCAGATAATTGGCCGAGACGACGATATTGCCGCGCCCGTCGGCGAAGTTGGCGCCCGCGGTCAGATCGACATTGTAGACCGGCGTCGCGGTCGGATAGTCGACATTGAGCTGCATCCGCGTCTCGAGGCCTTCGAAATCGTCGCGGGTGATGAAGTTGACCACGCCGGTGATCGCGTCCGAGCCATAGACCGCCGACGAGCCGCCGGTGACGATCTCGGTGCGCGCGATCAGCGTCGACGGGATCGTGTTGAGATCGACGACCTGCTCGGGGCCGTAGATCGCATAGCGGCGGCCATTGACCAGCACGAGGTTGCGCGTCGCGCCGAAACCCCGAAGGTTCACGTCGGCGAAGCCGCCGGGCACGGTGTTCGAGGTGGCGCTGCCGAGCTGCGAGCCGATCGCCTGAGGCAGCTGCGCGAGCGTCTTCTCGACGTTGAGATTGCCCGAGAGCTTGATGTCCTCGGCGCTGACCACGCTGACCGGCGTCGAGGCGTCGAAGCCGTTGCGCGCGATACGCGATCCGGTGACGAGGATCTCGCCTTCATTGTCGGGCTGGGCGTCCGCCGGCGCGGCGTCCTGCGGCGCGACGGCCTCGGGCTGCGGCGCGGTCTGGGAGAATGCGGGGGCGGCTTGCGCCAGCCCGAGCACGAACAGGGTGGCGCCGCAGAGCAGGCGCGGACGTGCGTAACCAAGCCTCATCATGTCATCCCCTCCATCACGCCCGGTCGGGCGGTTGCGCGGCAGGGGCGCGGGTATCCCCGTCTGCACCCCGTCGTCGCACGCGTTACGGCAGCGCCAAATATGGTAGCGCTACCATAACCAGTTACATGCGTTTCACATGCTGGTACTGCAGCCTACTTATTGAAAATCAGAAGTCAACGGCAGAGTGGCGGATTTCCGCGCTTGCGGCACAGGGCGCGGCTAGGCGCGTCGGCGCGCCCGGCTCTCGCCGCCCGTGACGAGGACGAAACTGATGTTATCGCTACCGTCGCGATCGAGCGCGCCCGCGAGAATCTCGTCGGCCAGCGCCTCCCCCGCCCCGCCGAAGCCGGCGGGGATCGACGAATCGAGCGAGCGGCTCAGCCCGTCCGAGCAGAGAAGAAATAGATCCCCCGGCATGGTCGTCCGGCACAGCGCCTCGATCTGCACCGCGGTATTGACGCCGAGCGCGCGCGTGATCACGTTCGCCTGCGGATGATGCGCCGCCTGCGCGCTGTCGATCAGCCCCTGGTCGACCAGCTGCTGGACGAGGCTGTGATCGCGCGTCACCTGCTGCCACGCGCCATCTTCGCCGCGATAGGCGCGGCTGTCCCCGGCCCAGAAGATCCAGGCATCGCCCCCGGCGATGTGCAGCGCGACCACGGTCGATCCGATCACCCCGCCCGCGGCCGCGCCTCGCTCGAAGATCGCCGCATTGGCTTGCTCGAGCGCGCCCCGGATCGAGGCGGGCGTGATCTCGGCGGGATCATCGGCAAGGCCGCGCAGCGCGGCGATAGCGAGCTCCGCCGCGATATCGCCGCCGCGATGCCCGCCCATCCCGTCGGCGATAGCCCACAGCGCGCGATCGGGCCGGTCGAGCACGCGATCCTCGTTGACCTTGCGCACGCGGCCGACATGGCTCCGCGACATCGAGCGGTAGGTGCCGGAAAGCGGCGGCGGGGGAGAAGGGTCCGGCATTGCCAGCGCGAAGCTCACTTGCTCTGCTCGGCGGCAGCATAGGCCTGGACGAAAGCCCGGTCGAGAGTGCCCTCTTCGCCGTCGAGCTGGCGGAGCAGGTCGGCGTGCCGCGCCTCGATCTCCTGCGCCTGCACCGCGCGCCGGCTCTTGAGCAGCGTCGCCCTGGCCGACACCGCGGCATCGATCTCGGCCGGATCGAAGCTCGTCACGGCCTGGCGCAGCGACGCCTGCAGGCCGGCGAAGGTCGCGATCAGGTGGCGCTTGACGTCGGCGAGCGAGCTGCTGATCGCCGCGGGCCCCGACAGGAAGCCGCCGACGCCCGAGAGCAGCAAATCGATCGCGAGCCGCTGGGTCGGCGCCCATTTGAACGGGTTGTTGCCCGAGCCGCCGATCGTGGTGCGGCTGAGGTTGTAGCGGCCGCGGGCGCGGTCGCGCTCGATCATCAGATCGGCGATGCCGAGCACCATCTGGCGGTAGACGGCGCCGGCGCGCTCCATCACCTCGGCGGGCTCCTCGCTCGACAGCAACGAGGCGTCGAGCCCCGCGCCGCGGCAGAACGCCTCGAGCAGCGATTCGCCGCCCGATGCGACGATCGGCTGGGCATCGGCCCAATCGGTCGGGATCGCCGTCGAGGCGCCGAGCGGCGGGGTCAGCACCATTGTCCGGCCGGTGTCGGTGACTTCATCGTCGAGCGGCGCCCGGCTCGCGGCGATGCGGAACCGGCCCATGCGCAGCGTGAAGGGCAGCGTCACCGGCACGTCGACGAGATCGGGAAGCCGGTCGCCGGTGGCGTCGTCGAACACGCCATTGGTGCCGATCGGCCGGATGATCAGCCCGTCGGCCGAGGCCGCGACCTCGCAATGCTCGCGCGAGAGGGCGCGATCGGGGTCGGCGATCGGCCAGTCGCATTTGGTGTCGCGGCCGATCCGGATCGCGCCGTCGCGCAGCAGCCGCGCGTCGATCGGCTGAACCGAATCGTCGACGTCGAAGAGCTGGAGCATGTACATCAGGCGGCCCGCCGCGGCGCCGGCTGGATGCAGGTCGCGTCGAGCGCGACTTCTTCTGCCGCCGGCGCGCCGTGCAGCCGCGGCTCGATCTCGGCGGCGAGCCGGTTGAAGCCGTCGAACAGCGCGCCGATCTCGTCGCGGCGGCGGTGCGAGATGCGCAGCGCGAAGCCCTGCTCGCGCGCTTCGTCGAAGCTGGTCAGCAGCCGGCGCAGCGGCCGCACCACCATCGCGCCGCTCAGATAGCCGATCGCGAGCACCACCAGCATCACGATCGTCGCGAGCGCGATCATCAGCGTCCGCGCATTCGCCATCGCCGCGTCGAGCGCGGTGCGCGGCAGCAGGATGTCGACCTTGCCGAAATCGGCGCCGGCATAGCGGATCGGCCGAACGAAGCGCAGCGCGCCGCCCCTGGCGTCGCGCGCGTTGGTCACGGCGTCGCTCAGCGCCGGCTCGCCGCTCGGCGCTGCGTAACGCTGTCCGACCCGGCCGCCGTCGCTCGCGGCGCGGATCGTCCCGCCGGCATCGACCACGACCATGCCGCGCACCCCGCCATCCTGGCTGGCGGCGGTGACGAACGCCTGGAGCGGCGTCCAATCCTGCTGCTCGGGCGGCAGCCCGGCATTGTCGGCGAGCAGCACCGCGGCATTCTTGGTGACGAAGGTCGCGATCGTCTCGCCCGAAGCGATCGCCATATGCTCGAGCGCGCGCTGCTGGCGGCTCAGGATCGTCGAAATGCTGAGCAGCAACGCGACGAGGGTGATGCTCACCAGCGCGAGCGGCAGCTTGACCCGCAGCGACAGCCCGCGACGGGTAACCGCATCCTCGGTGGCGAGCGCGGCGCTCTCGCGGCGCAATACCTGCACCAGCTGGGCGCCGTCGGCGAAGCGCTGGTCGGGCTTCTTGGCGAGCAGCTTGTCGACGATCTGGCGCAGCCCCGGCGGGCAATCGCCGGCGGCGCGCTCGATCGGCGCCACCCGCTCCTGCGCGATCTGCAGCGCCAGCGTCGCGAGCCCGGTCGCGTCGAACGCCATCTTGCCCGTGACCATCTCGTAGAGCACCGCGCCGAGCGAGAAGAGGTCCGAGCGCGCGTCGACCGGAAGGCCGAGCGCCTGTTCGGGGCTCATATAGCGCGGCGTGCCGATCATCTGCCCGGCCTGGGTGCGGGCCAGCTGCCCCTCGGCATCGCCGATGCGGGCGACGCCGAAATCGAGCAGCTTGGCGGTGCCGCCATCGGCGGAGAGCAGGATGTTCGACGGCTTCACGTCGCGGTGGACGATCCCCTGGCCATGCGCATAGGCGAGCGCGTCGGCGAGCTGGATGCCGAGCGCGAGCACGCGCTCGAACGGCATGCGGCCCTGCGCCTGCAGCACCGCGTCGAGCGGGCGGCCCTCGATCAGCTCCATCGCGATATACGGCACGCCATCGGCCTCGCCGACATCGTAGATCGTCGCGATGTTGGGGTGGTTGAGCGCGCCCGCGGCCCGCGCCTCGCGCAGGAAGCGCGCGCCGAGCTCGGGATCGCGGCGATAGTCGGGCTTGAGCGCCTTGATCGCGACGGTGCGGCCGATATCGGGATCGTGCGCGCGGAACACGTCCGCCATCGCGCCTTCGCCGAGGCGTGCCTCTATTCTGTATCGGCCAAGCTTTTCCATAGCGCCTTCCGACCCCGCCCAGGTATCGGCTTAGCGCCGGAGACTTAAGGATTTCTTCCTATTGCCGGGCGCGCACCGTCGCGGCGATGCGCTGGGCGCGCTGGAGATCGCGCAGGATCACCGCGCTGCCGGGATCGAGCGCATGCGCGCGCTGCAGCAGGTCCACCGCCTGCCGGACCGCGCCACGGTTGAGCGCGGCGAGCCCCGCCGAGCGCGCGCGCTGCGCGGCGGCGGGATTGGCGGCGGGCTTGGCCGGCGCGGGGGCCGGCGCCGGC
>NZ_SRXU01000009.1 GCF_004792695.1 Sphingomonas naasensis
GCGGGGGCGGCGGCGCGCGGCGCCTCGAGCGCCGTGCTGCGCGCCGCTGCGGGCGCTGTGGGTGTCGCCACGGGAGCAGGCCGGGGTTGGGGCGCGGGAGCCGGTGCGGACCGGTCCGTGGCTGCCGCGGCGCGGGTGGTGAGATCGAGGACGGCGGGCGCCTGATACCAGCTGTGCTTGCAGCTCGCGCATCGCACGGTCCGGCCTTCCTGCCCGATCGCGCTGTCCGGAACGAGGTACCGCGTACGGCACTGACTACATTCGAGGATCATCTGAAGCGTCCCACCCACCCGGTATTGCCCACTGACCGAGCGTGGCGATTCTAGCTGTAACGAATCGGCCCCACAAGAGTCTCGCTGACGCCACGCCGCCATCGCTTGAGCCGGGCGGCCGGCTGTGCGATGCGAGGCCATCGCGATGCAAGGAGCGGCCGGCGCCGGCGAATGGCCAATATCGTTCAGTTCGAGAATGTCGGCTTGCGCTATGGCACGGGTTCCGAGACGCTCTCGGACGTCAGCTTCACGCTCAAGAGCGGATCCTTCTATTTCCTGACCGGCCCCTCGGGCGCGGGCAAGACGTCGTTGCTCAAGCTGCTCTACCTCGCCCAGCGGCCGACCCGCGGGGTGATCCGGCTGTTCGGCGAGGATGCCGGCGCGCTGCCGCGCCAACGCCTGCCCGGCTTCCGCCGCCGCATCGGCGTCGTCTTCCAGGACTTCCGGCTGGTCCCGCATCTCTCGGCCTATGACAATATCGCGCTGCCGCTGCGCGTCGCCGGGGTGCAGGAGAGCGACATCGCGGCGCCGGTGCGCGAGATGCTCGCCTGGGTCGGCCTCACCGATCGCGGCCGCGATCGGCCGCCGACGCTGTCGGGCGGCGAACAGCAGCGCATCGCGATCGCCCGCGCGGTCATCGCCCGCCCCGAACTGCTCGTCGCCGACGAGCCGACCGGCAACGTCGATCCCGAAATGGCCGAGCGCCTGCTCTATCTGTTCGAATCGCTCAACCGGCTCGGCACCACCGTGGTGATGGCGACCCACGACCTTCATTTGCTCCAGCGCATCCAGAGCGCCCAGCTGATGCGGCTCGAGCATGGCCGGCTGAGCGATCCGACCGGGGCGCTGCGCAACCCGCCGGGCCAGTCATGATCCTCGGACTGCACCCCCATGCGCCCGAACGCCGGCTGCTCGACGAGGGCACGCCGACGCGCGCGATGACGTGGATCATGGCGATCATGCTGTTCCTCACCGTGCTCGCCGGCGCGCTGGGGCTGGGCATGTTCGCAGCCACCGCGCAGCTCGACCGCGAGCTTTCGGGACGGCTCACCGTGCAGATCGTCGAGCCGATCGCGAGCCTGCGCGACGGCCAGGCCGGCGCGATGGTGGCGGCGCTCGGCAAGGTCCGCGGGGTGACGCAGGTCCGCGAGGTCGATCGCGCGCATCTCGCCGAGCTGCTCAAGCCGTGGCTCGGCGATGCCGGACTCGATCCCGAGCTGCCGATGCCGGCGATGATCGACGTCGAGGCGCCGGGCGCCGACATCGCCGCGATCGAGGCGGCGGCCCGGCGGATCGCGCCGGGCGCGCGGGTCGACCGGCACGCCCAATGGCTCTCACCGGTGCGCGGCTTCATGGCGACGATGAGCTGGCTCGCGGTCGCGCTGATGCTGCTGATTGCCGGCGCCACCGCGGCGGTGGTGCTGCTCGTCGCGCGCGCGGGACTGGACACGCATCGCGACACGATCGATGTGCTCCACATGCTCGGCTCCACCGACCTCCAGATCGCCCGGCTGTTCCAGCGGCGCATCGCCTTCGACACGCTGCTCGGCGGACTCGCCGGCACCGCGGCGGCGCTGCTGCTCGTCTGGTTCCTGCAGGGCCGGCTGAGCGCGGTCGGATCGGAGATGCTCGGCGGAGTCGCGCTCCAGCAACGCGACTGGTTCCTGCTGCTGCTCCTGCCGCTCGCCTTCGCGCTGCTGGCGACGCTCGCCGCGCGGATCGCGGTGCTGCGCACCCTGGGGAAGCGGCTATGATCTGGCGCATCTGCCTGTTGTTGCTCGTCGCCTGGGCGCTCGGCTTCGCCTTCTTCCTGCTGTCGCTCGGCAAGCCGCTCGACAACCGCAAGACCGACGCGATCGTCGTGCTCACCGGCGGCGGCGGGCGGATCGACCGCGGGCTCGCGGTGCTCCGTGCCGGCGATGCCAGGCGGATGCTGGTGAGCGGCGTCGACCCCGATGTCCGCCCGGTCGAGCTCGCGGTGCAGTTCCGCATAGACCGGCGGCTGATGGCGTGCTGCATCGATCTGGGCTGGCAGGCGGTCGACACGCGCTCGAACGCCGACGAGACCGCCAAATGGGTGCGCGAGCATGGCTTCAAATCGGTGCGGCTGGTGACCACCGACTGGCACATGCCGCGGGCGCGGATGGAACTGGCCAGCGCGCTCGGCGGCGATGCCGAAGTGATCGGCGATGCGGTGCGCAGCGGCGCCGGCAGCCCGGGCTGGCGCGTGCTGTTCCGCGAATATCACAAATATCTGGTCCGCCGGATTGCGCTGTGGGTGGGCGCGGGCTGATGACGGCGTTGCGCACGCTGCTGTTCCGAACCGTCTTTTTCGGGCTTTCGGTGCCGATCGTGCTGATCGCGCCGGTGGTGGCGCTGTTCGGCCAGCGTGCCTTTCGCGGCTGGGTGGTATTCTGGACGCGCTTTCATGCGTGGTGCGCGCGCTACCTGATGGGGATCCGAGTACGCGTGGAGGGCGCCCCGCTCGCCACGCCCGCGCTCTATGCCGCGAAGCACCAGTCGTTCTTCGAGACGTTCGAGCTGGTCCGCATGCTCGGTGCGCCGACCGTGGTGATGCGCCAGGAGTTCGCGCGAATTCCGGTGTGGGGCTGGGCGGCGCGACGCTATGGCGTCATCATCATCGACCGCAGCGGCTCTGCCAACGCGCTCCGCCAGATGATGCGCGAGGCCAGGGCCGCAGGCGAGGAAGGCCGGTCGGTGATCCTGTTCCCCGAAGGGACGAGGTCCGAGATGGGCGAGGCGCCACCGGTGCAGGCGGGGCTGGCCGGGCTCTATCGCGCGGTCGGGCTGCCGGCGGTGCCGGTCGCGCTCGACACCGCACGCGTGTGGCCCAAGCACGGGCCGATGCAATCCGGCGTGGTGACGTTCCGGTTCGGCGCGCCGATCCCCGCGGGGCTCAAGCGCGAGGAAGTCGAGGCCCGCGTCCACCGCGAGATCAACGCACTCAACGCGAACATGCAGGCGTAGTGAAGGGCTCCGCCCGATCATGGGGTTCCCTGTCTGGCCTCGGCCTGCTCGCCCTCTGCGCCGTGGCGCTGCTCGAATACGCTTTCTCCGGTGGCTATTCGCCAGCGCGGCCCTTCGACGCTGCGGCGTGGCGGCAAGTGGCGACGTCGGATAATCACGTTCGCCTGACGATGGTCGACCAGCTTGTCGAAAGCGGCCAACTCGATGGATTGATCCGACCGCAGGTGCTCGAGTTGCTGGGCCCGCCGGACGGAGGACCGTATTTTCGCGATTGGGACTTCGTGTACTGGCTCGGTCCCGAGCGCGGTTTTATGAGCATCGATTCAGAGTGGCTCGTTCTCCGGATGGGCTCGGATGGGCGCGTTTCGGAATATCGCGTGGTGCGCGACTGACCTTTCCGCATTCCCCCATAGCCGTCTAGTCGTGCGCGCGGCCGAAATCAGGACGGGCATCGTCCTGACCCGAATCGATGATCGAGCGGCGCACCGCGCGGGTGCGGCTGAACAGCTCGAACAATTCGTCGCCCTTGCCCCAGCGGATCGCGCGCTGGAGCGCGGTGAGATCCTCGGAGAAGCGCTGGAGCATGTCGAGCACCGCCTCGCGATTGGCGAGGAACACGTCGCGCCACATCGTCGGGTCCGAGGCGGCGATGCGGGTGAAATCGCGGAAGCCACCGGCCGAATATTTGATCACTTCGGAGCTGGTGACTTCCTCCATGTCCGACGCGGTGCCGACGATCGTATAGGCGATGAGGTGCGGCAAATGGCTGGTGACCGCGAGCACGCGATCGTGGTGCGCCGGCTCCATCGTCTCGACCTCGGCGCCGAGCCGCCGCCAGAATTCGAGGACCCGCTCGATTGCGAGCGCGTCGGTTCCCTCGGGCGGGGTGACGATGCACCAGCGATGATGGAAGAGCGAGGCGAAGCCCGCCTCGGGGCCGCTATTCTCGGTCCCCGCCACCGGATGCGCGGGGACGAAGGCCGCGTTGGGCAGCGCGCCGCGGACCGCCTCGATCACGCTTTCCTTGCACGAGCCGACATCGCTGACGATCGCATCGGCGGGGAGATCGGCGGCGATCTCGGCCGCCGCCTGCCCCATCGCGCCGACGGGGACGCAGAGCACGACCAGATCGGCATCGATCACCGCGGTGCCGGCGGTGTCGGCGATGTCGTCGCACAGATCGATCCGCACCGCGGTCTCGCGCACCGCCGGATCCCGGTCGTACCCGGTGACGCGCACGCTCGGCATGTGCTGGCGCACCGCGCGCGCGATCGACGAGCCGATCAGCCCGAGCCCGATGACGGTCACGCGCGCGAAGGGCAGCATCAGGCGCCCACGATCGCGCGGATCGCCGCCGCGACGCCCTGGATCTCGTCTTCGGTGCCGATGGTGATGCGCAGCCCGTGCGGTAGCCCCTGCCCGGGCAGCCAGCGAACGATATAGCCCTGCGCCATCAGCGCCTTGTACGCTGCCTCGGCGCTGACATCGCCTTCGAACAGGACGAGCTGGAAATTGGCCTTGGACGGAACCGCGCGCAGCCCCTTGTTGCCCATCGCCTCGATCTGGCCGGCGAACCAGGCGCGCCATTCGCGATTGTGCGTGTAGCTGCGCGCGACGAACGCATGATCGCCGAGCGCCGCCACCGCCGCCTTTTGCGCGGCGGTGCTGAAGTTGAACGGCGCGCGGATGCGATGCATCGCGTCGATCATCTCGGGCGCGCCATAGCCCCAGCCGACCCGCTCCGAGGCGAGCCCGAAAATCTTCGAGAAGGTGCGCGTGACCAGCACGTTCTTCGTCGTGCGCGCCAGATCGAGCCCGCCGTCATCGTCCTCGGGATCGAGATATTCGGTATAGGCCTGGTCGAGCACGAGGAGCACATGCTCGGGCAGCGCGGCGTGCAGCCGGGCGATCTCGGCGCGCGGCGTGTAGGTGCCGGTCGGATTGTTCGGATTGGCGATGAAGATCAGCTTGGTGCGATCGGTGACGCAGGCGAGGATCGCATCGACATCCGTGGCGTAATCCTTGTCGGGCGCGATCACCGGAGTGGCGCCGACGCGGCGGGCGGCGATGTCGTAGACCGCAAAGCCATAGCGGACATAGATGACTTCGTCGCCGACCCCGGCATAGGCGCCGGCGGCGAGGTGCAGCACTTCGTCCGAGCCGGTGCCGTAGATGATCCGCGCCGGATCGAGATCGTAATGCGCCCCGATCGCTTCGCGCAGCGCGGCGGCGCTGGCGTCGGGATAGCGCTCGAGCTGCGCCGCGGCGGCGGCGAAGGCGTCGCGCGCGACCTGCGGGGTGCCGAACGGGTTCTCGTTCGAGGAGAGCTTCACGGCCTTGGCACCGGAATCGGTGGTCGACCGCCCCGGCACATAGGGGGCGATCTCCATGACCCAGCGATTGGGAACGGGTGCAGTCATGGTCGCGCGGCTTGGCGGAATGGCCCGGTAATGGCAAGCTCCGCTTGGGCAAGACAGGAGGGGGCGATGCGGGGAAGCAACACCGTGTGGCGGGCTCTGGCGGTGGCGCGGGCGCGCAACGCCGCGGCGGCGGGCGAAGCCATGCCAATCCCGGGCGCGCCGGGACCGACGCGACGCGCGCTGATCAAGGGCATCGCCGCGGCGGGGATGGCATCGGCGCTGCCGCGCCCGGCGCACGCCTTTGCCGGCGGACGGGTGGCGATCGTCGGCGGCGGCATCGCCGGGCTGAGCGCGCTCCACCATCTCCGCGAGGCGGGAATCGACGCGCATGTCTATGAAGGGCGCAGCCGCACCGGCGGGCGGATGTTCACCCATCGGCCGGCGAACGGCCCGTGGTTCGAAGTGGGCGGGCAGCTGGTCAACACCGACCATGACGACATGCACAAGCTCTGCGCGCGCTTCGGGGTGAAGCTGGTCGACCGCAAGGCCGAGCCGCACCGGACGCTGATCCTCGGCGACGGCCGGCTGCTCGGCGAAGCCGAGCTCGCCGAGGCGCTGCGCCCGATCGCGGCGCAGATCGACCGGGATTCGGCGCGGCTCGACAAGGATTTCGACCGCGTCGCCGCCGAGATCGACCGGATGTCGATCGCCGGCTATCTCGACAAGCATCGCGGCCTGATCGGCAAACCTTGGATCCGCGAACTGCTGGAGGCGACCAGCCGCACCGAATATGGCGTCGAGCCCGAGCATGCCTCGGCGGTCGAGCTGGTGTTCAACCTGCCGACGGTGAAGGGCCACCGCATCGAAGTGCTCGGCGAATCCGACGAGCGCTTCGTGATGGAGGGCGGCAGCTCGAGCCTGATCGAGGCGATGACCGCACATTATGCCGACCGCATCACCACCGGGAAACGACTGGCGCGCGTCGAATCGGCGCACGGTGGCGTGCGGCTCGGCTTTCACGACGGCTCGATCGAGGCGGCCGAGACGGTGATCGTCGCGGTGCCCGCGCCGTTGCTTCGCCAGATCGACTGGCGGGTGCCGTTGCCGCCGGTGTGGCGCGCCTTCATCGCCGAGATGGCGCTGGGGCATAACGAAAAGGTGCAGGCCGCGACCGCGACCACGCCATGGAAGCCGGCGATGGGGGTGGGCGGCGAACTCTGGCAGACCAAAGCCGAGGCCGGCTGGGCGCTCGGCTGGGACGGCAGCGTCCACCGCGCCGGCGACGTGGTCGCGCCGGTCTGGACATGGTTCCTCGGCGGCGACGAAGTGACGCGGACCGCGGCCGAGGCGCCCTCGGCGTCGTCCGCGCGCTATGCCGCCAGCGCGGCGCCGGCGATTCCCGGGCTCGAGGCGGCGGCGGGACCGTTCGCGCGGACCAACTGGCATGCGCAGGCGCTAACGCTCGGCGCCTATGTCAATTTCCGCCCCGGCCAGGTGACGCGCTTCGCCCGGCTGCTCTGCGTCGATTCGGATGATCTCGCCGAACGGCATGTGCCCTCGGCGGGACGGATCTTCTTCGCCGGCGAGCATCTGTCCGAGGCCTATCCCGGCTATATGAACGGCGGGGCGGAGACCGGGCGGGTCGTCGCCGAGGCGATCAGCGGCAGGCGCCGCCTCGAGCGCGCGGCCTAGGCGGTCTCCGGGCCGGCAATTCCGCAAGATCGGGACCGCGCCCACGCCGCGAATGGCTATGCTCCGCGGACCGGGACTGGAAGGGGACGCGGACATGGATCGCTGGATCGCGCGGATGGAGCGCGCGCTGAACTTGCTGGCGTCGCGCCTCGACGACCCGCCCGGGCTCGCGGAGCTCGCCGCCGCCGCCCATATCTCGCCGTTCCATTTCCACCGCATCTGGCGGGCGATGACCGGCGAGCCGCTCGGCCAGACGATCGCGCGGCTGCGGATCGCGGCATCGCAGGAGCGTCTCGCGGCGGGCGGAGCGACGGTCACCGCGGTGGCGATGGATGGCGGCTTCGGCACCCCGCAGAGCTTCGCGCGCGCCTTTCGCCGCGTCACCGGGCTGACGCCGACTCAGTTCGTGTCGCGCGGCGCGGACCCGATCAACGTCGCCGCTCGTGAGGGCGTGCCCGTCCGGATCGAATGGCGCGCGGAGGGGCAATTGGTCGCGCTCCGGCAGGACGGCGGCGCCTATCGCGAACTCAACGCGCTGTTCTGGCAATTGTGGAACTGGGCCGAGAGCGAAGGGCGGCTCGACGGCCTGCAGGGCATTTACGGCATCCCGCTCGACGATCCGCTCAGCGTCCCCGAGGACCGGTTGCGCTTCGACGCCTGTCTCGCGCTCGCCGATCCCGGTAGGCCGCCGGCACCGCTGCGGCGTCTGGCGTTCGACGCGGGCGAATTTGCGGTGCTGCGCCATATCGGCAGCTATGACGCGCTCGAAGATGCCGATCAGCGGCTGATCGACTGGCTTCTGGCCGGCGACCGGATGCCGGCCGACATGCCGTTGTTCCACCATTTCCTCGATGATCCCGAGGAAGTGCCGGCGGCGCAGCTGCGCACGGACATCCTGTTGCGGCTCGATCCGGAGGGTGGACGATGATCCTCGCACTGGCGCTGGCGCTGACCGGCGCCCCCGAGCCGGCGCCGCTTGCGGTGGTGGCGGCGATGTTCGACGCGTTCAACCGCCACGACGCGGCGGCGATGGCGAAGCTATACGCGGCGGATGTGCGGCTGACCTCCTCCGATTTCTGCCACCCGCGGGGACGCGCGGACGTCGAGCGCACCTACCGCGCGCTGTTCGCCGAATTTCCCGACATCCGCGATGAGGTGGCGCAGATGGTTGCGGAAGGCGACCGTGTCGCGGTCCGCTTCACCGCGGTCAGCCGCAAGGCGGGGATGCGCCTGCCGATCCAGACGATGCTCCGCGTCCGCGCGGGGCTGATCGTCGAGGACGATACGCTATTCGATACCGGCGGGCGGCCCTGCCAGCCCTGACGCCGGAGTGCATCGAAGCGCGACGCGTTATTGCCTCCCCGCTTCGCACCCCCTAACCGGTCCCCATGCTCGACGACGCGCGTTTTGGCCTGAGCCGCACCGCCACGCTCCCCGGGCCGCTCCGGCTCGACGGCGGCGTGCTGCTGTCGCCGGTCGACATCGCCTATGAGACCTATGGCGATCTCGCCCCCGATGCCGGCAATGCGATCCTCGTCTGCCACGCGCTGACCGGCGACCATCATGTCGCGTCCGAGCATCCGGTGACCGGCAAGCCGGGCTGGTGGGCGCGGATGGTGGGGCCGGGCAAGCCAATCGACACCGACCGCTATTTCGTGATCTGCGTCAATGTGCTGGGCTCGTGTCTCGGCTCGTCGGGGCCGGCCAGCGTCAATCCCGCGACCGGCAAGCTCTGGGCAATGGCGTTTCCGGTGATCACCATCCGCGACATGGTGCGCGCGCAGGCGATGCTGCTCGACCATCTCGGCATCGCGAAGCTGTTCGCGGCGGTCGGCGGATCGATGGGCGGGATGCAGGCGCTGAGCTGGGCGGCGACCTTTCCCGAGCGCGTGGCATCGGCGGTGGTGATCGCCAGCGCGGCGCGGCACTCCGCCCAGAACATCGCCTTTCACGAAGTCGGGCGGCAGGCGATCATGGCCGATCATCGCTGGCGCGGCGGCGACTATTATGCCGACAACGATCCCCCATCCTCGGGGCTGGCGGTGGCGCGGATGGCGGCGCACATCACCTATCTCTCCGAGGCCGGGCTCACCGCCAAATTCGGGCGCAAGCTGCAGAGCCGGGACGCCAAGACCTTCGGGTTCGACGCCGATTTCCAGGTCGAGAGCTATCTCCGGCACCAGGGGCTGAGCTTCGTCGACCGGTTCGACGCCAACTCGTATCTCTACATCACCCGCGCGCTCGACTATTTCGATCTCGCCGAGGAGCATGGCGGCACGCTCGCCAATGCGTTCAAGCGTGGCGACACGCGCTTCTGCCTCGTCAGCTTCGACACCGACTGGCTCTATCCGACCAGCGAATCGCGGACAATCGTCCATGCGCTCAACGCCGCGGGGGCGCCGGTGAGCTTCGTCGAGCTGAAGTCCCCCTTCGGGCACGACGCGTTCCTGCTCGAAAGCCCCGAGCTTGATCGGGTGATCACCGGCTTTCTCGGCGCGGGGGAGCGCTGATGGCGACCCGGCTGTCCTTCGACCGCGCCGAGCAGCAGATCGAGGTGATCCACGGTTATCTCAGCCGCTCCTACTGGGCCGAGGGGATCCCGCGCGCCACCGTCGAGAAGGCGGTCGCCAACAGCCTTTGCGTCGGCGCGTTCGACGGCGCGGCGCAGATCGGATTCGCCCGGCTGATCACCGATCGCGCGACCTTCGCCTATCTCGCCGATGTGTTCGTCCTCGAAAGCCATCGCGGGCAGGGCGTCGCGCGGGCGATGCTCGAGGCGCTCGACGCGCATCCCGAGCTGCAGGGGCTGCGGCGCTGGGCGCTGTTCACCCGCGACATGCAGCCGCTCTATGCGCGGCTCGGCTGGGAGGCCTATCCGCATCCCGATCGGCTGATGGTCCGCGACATTCCGGATATCTACACGCGATGAGTGCCCATTCGAGTGATACGCCCCCGGCGTTGCGCCCCGACCTCGCGATCATCGCGCGCAACGTCCAGCCGGTGACACGCGTCCTCGATGTCGGCTGCGGCGATGGCGCGCTTATGGCGGCGCTGCGCGACCAGCGCGGCTGCGACGCGCGCGGGCTCGAGCTCGATCCGGCGGACGTCGCCGCGGCGATGGCGCGCGGATTGTCGGTGGTGCAGGGCGACGCCGATACCGACCTCGTCGACTATCCCGACGACAGCTTCGACTACGCCATCCTCAGCCAGACGCTGCAGACGACGCGGCGGCCCGACGAGGTGCTCGACCAGCTGCTGCGGATCGGACGTCGGGCCTTCGTCTCCTTCCCCAATTTCGCGCATTGGCGGGTGCGTGCGTCGCTGCTGTTCGGCGGACGGATGCCGGTGACTCGGCTGCTGCCGGTGGCGTGGTACGCGACGCCCAACATCCACCATGTCACCGTCGACGATTTCCGCGCGCTGGTGAAGGCGCGGGGGATCCATGTCGAGGAAAGCTGGTTCCTGTCGGGCGACCAGCGCACCGGCTCGGCCTTCGCCAACGTCTTCGCCGAGCATGCGGTGTTCCTGTTGCGGAAGGATCGATGAGCGCGCGCACGATCCTGTCGGTCCATCCGGCGTATCGCGACGATATCGGCGATCTCGTCACCCGGCGGCCGCTGCCCGGGCCGGGCGTCGACCATGTGGGGGCGTTCCTGTTCCTCAACCATCACGGCCCGCAGACCTATCCGCCAGACAATCGCGGTCTGCCGTTCGGCCCGCACCCCCATCGCGGCTTCGAGACGGTCACCTTCATCCTCGAAGGCGAACTCGCGCATACCGATTCGGCGGGGCACGAGAGCGTGATCCGCGCGGACGGGATGCAGTGGATGACCGCGGGGCGCGGGATCGTCCATTCCGAGGTCTCGCCGGCGGGCTTCAAGCGCGACGGCGGGCCGATGGAAATCCTCCAGCTGTGGCTCAACCTGCCCGCGCGGCTCAAGATGACCGCGCCGCGCTATATCGGGCTGCAGGGCGAGGGGATTCCGGCGATCGCGGCGGACGGCGCGACGGTGAATCTGATCGCCGGCACATGGCAGGGCCGGCAAGGCCCGGTCGAATCGCTGACCGGCACGATGCTCTGCTGGGTCGCGGCACAGCCGGACGCGGCCGTGACCTTCGAGGGCCTTACCGGGCGCGACGTCTTCCTCTACGCGGCGCGCGGGAATATCGAAGTCGCCCGTCGGCAGGTACCGCAATTCCATCTCGCGCAATTGAGCGACGGCGAGACAGTGACGATCACGACCGCCGAACCCGCGCTGTTCCTGTTCGGCCATTCCGCACCGATCGACGAGCCGATCGTCGCGCACGGGCCGTTCGTGATGAACAGCATCGAGGAGATCCGGCAGGCGTTCGCCGATTACCAGGCGGGCAAGTTCGGGATCGCGGAGATCGTCGAGGGGTAGCTCAACCCAAATCCTCCCTCGCGAAGCGGGGGAGGGGGACCATGCGAAGCTGGTGGAGTGGGGCTCTCCACCGGCGATGTCACTTGGGGAAAGGCCCCCTCCGTCGCCTTCGGCGCCACCTACCCCGCTGCGCGAGGGAGGATCAAAAACTAGACTCCGCTGCCCCAGTTGACCGTGGCGCGGGTGCCGCCGTTCATCGGCTCGACGACGATCATCAGACTGCGCTTCGATTGCTCGCCCGCGGAATAGCTGGTCGGGGTCGACAGGCGCTGGCCGAGGCCCGAGGCATTGGCCTGCTCGCGCGACCAGCCGAGCACCTTGGCAGGCGCTTCCCGCACCCAATAGACGATCGAGCCGCTGACATGGCGCGGCTGGCCATCGGCGCTCGACACGCAAGTGGTGACCCGCGCGTCGTCATAGACCGGCACGAAATCGGGCTTGTTCGAGCAATCGGCCGCGGCGGTGATCGCCGCGGGCTTGCCCTCGGCCGCCGCGGCGGCGACATTCTGGCCGGTGGGATCGCGTGTCGTCTCGGTCGAGACTCCGTCGCCACAGGCGCCGGCGAGAAAAGCAATCGTCAGGACGAGATGGCGCATCGGAACTCCCTTTTGGAGGTTCAACGATGCGCCGCCGCGCGGGTTGCTCAGAACGGCACGTCGTCGTCGAGATCGTCCGGGAAGCCACCGCCGAAACCGCCGCTGGCGCCACCGCCGCTGCGCTGGCCGCCGCTGTTGAAGTTGCCGCCGCCGCTACCGCCCCGACTCGACGACTGGCCCGAGAATTCGTCGCCGCCGGCGCCCCAATCCTCGCCGCCGCCGCTGCTGCGGCCCGCGCCGCCGCCCTGGCCCGGCGCGCCGTCGAGCATGGTCAACACCGAGTTGAAGCCCTGGAGGACAATCTCGGTCGAATAGCGGTCATTGCCCTGCTGATCCTGCCATTTGCGGGTGGTCAGCGCACCTTCGATATAGACCTTGCTGCCCTTGCGCAGAAAGCGCTCGGCGACGTTGGCGAGGCCTTCGTTGAACACCTTGACGGTGTGCCACTCGGTCTTTTCCTTGCGCTCGCCCGAATTGCGGTCCTTCCAGCTCTCCGACGTGGCGATGCGCAGCTCGACCACCTTGCCGCCATTCTGGAACGAGCGCGATTCCGGGTCGCGGCCGAGATTGCCGACCAGAATGACCTTGTTGACGCTGCCGGCCATGGAAACTCCGCTTTCAAACCTGTAGGAAATATCCAGGACGATATGGCCGATATCATCAACCTGAACAAGGCGAGGAAGGCCCGCGCGCGCGCCGGCAAGACGGTTCGTGCACAGGAAAATCGCGTGCGCTTTGGACGCACGAAGGCGGAGAAGCAGGCCGATGCGGCCGAGACGGCGAAACTGGATCGCCTGCTCGACGATTCGAAGCGGGACTGATCAAAAGATCCTCCCCCGCTGCGCGAGGGAGGATTTTAAAGCCCCAGCGCCACGGCGCTCCAATAGGTGATTCCCGCCGCGACATAGGCGAGCACGAACAGATAGCCGATCATGAAGGCGGGCCAGCGCCAGCCATTGGTCTCGCGCCGCGCCACCGCGATCGTCGAGATGCATTGCGGGGCGAAGACGAACCACATCAGAAAGGCAAGCGCGGTGGGCAGCGTCCAGCGGTTGCGCAGATTCTCGGTGATCGTCGCCTCGCCCTGCGCGTCCTCGGGATTGTCGACCGCATAGACCGTGCCGATCGCCGCCACCGCCGCCTCGCGCGCCGCCATTGCGGGGAGCAGCGCCAGCGCGATGTCGTGATTGAAGCCGATCGGCTTGACCACGACCTCGATCCCGCTCGCGATTCGGCCGGCGATCGAATATTCGCTCTGCTTCATCCCGGCAGGCGCCTGCGGGAAGGTGGCGAGCAGCCAGAGGATCGCCACCGTGGCGGCAATGGTGGTGCCGGCGCGCTTGAGGAAGATCTCGGCGCGTTGCCACAGCCCGAGCGCGACGTCGCGCAGGCGCGGCAGCTGATATTTGGGCATCTCCATCATGAAGCCCGAGGTCGCGCCCCTGGTGACGGTGCGGCGGAGCACCAACGCCGCGCAAAAGGCGCCGACGATGCCGAGGATGTAGAGCGCGAACAGCACGAAGCCCTGCAGGCCGATCCCCGGCACCAGACTGCGCTCGGGGATCAGCGCGCCGATGATGATCGTGTAGACCGGCAGCCGCGCCGAGCAGGTCATCAGCGGCGCGATCAGGATCGTGGTGAGCCGGTCCTTCTCGTCGGCGATCGTGCGCGTCGCCATGATTCCGGGGACGGCGCAGGCGAAGCTGGACAGCAAGGGAATGAAGGCGCGACCGGACAGCCCGACACTCGCCATCACCCGGTCCATCAGCATCGCGGCGCGGACCATATAGCCCGTCGCCTCGAGCACGAGGATGAAGGCGAACAGGATCAGGATCTGCGGCAGGAAGACGACGACCGCGCCGACACCGGCGATCAGCCCCTGCACGAGGAAATCGCGCAGGAAGCCGGCGGGCAGCGCGCCGGCGACGCTGTCCGACAGCCACGCCATGCCGGTCTCGATCCAGCCCATCGGCGCCTCGGCCCAGGCGAAGACCGACTGGAACATCACGAACATCAGCGCGAGCAGCAGGATCGGTCCGGCGACCGGATGGAGCACGACCGCGTCGAGCCGGTGCGTCCAGCGGCGCGCCGCGGTCTCCGACACGGTGACCGCGGTGGCGATCTGGCGGGCGCGGCGCTGGAGCACGACGATGTCGTGCTGGACGCCGGCGCCCGGACGCACGCTATGGATGCCCCGCACCACCTCGCCGAGCCGATCCTTGAGCGCGTCGAGCCCGCGCTTGCGCACCGCGACGGTGGACACCACGGGCACGCCGAGCTCGCGCTCGAGCGCCTCGGGATCGAGCTTGAGCCCGTCGCGCTCGGCAAGATCGACCATGTTGAGCGCGACGACGATCGGCAAACCCAGCGCGATCAGCTGGAGCGTGAAGCGGAGATGATTGTCAAGGTTCGACGCATCGACCACGGTGATGATCGCATCGGGCAGCCGCTCGCCCGTCTGGCGGCCGACGAGCACGTCGCGCGTCACCTGCTCGTCGGGCGAGGAGGGATCGAGGCTGTAGGCGCCGGGCAGATCGAGCAGCTCGACCGGGCGGCCATCGGGCAGCGCCATCCGCCCGGCGTGACGCTCGACGGTGACGCCGGGATAGTTGCCGACCTTCTGGCGCGCGCCGGTCAGCGCGTTGAACAGCGCGCTCTTGCCGGCATTGGGGTTGCCGACCAACGCAACCAGCGGGGCCTGGTTCATCGACCGGGTTTCGGCGAAACGTGAATCGCGGCGGCGACATGGCGGCGCAGCGCCACGGTCATGCGGCCGATCCGGCAGGCGACGGGACCGCGGCCGAGCAGGCCCGCGCGGTGGAGCATCTCGACCTCGACGCCCTCGTCGAGCCCGAGCTCGCGCAGGCGACGACCTTCGGGCTCGGAGAGCAGGTTCCAGTCGACGGCCGCGACCGTGCCGGGCTTATGACGAGGCAATTGGGCAAGCCGGACGGGCTGGGGAATCGCAGCGGCGACGTTCATGCTGCGAGTCATTATCAATAACCGGGCGCGGGCGCTAGTAGGGGTTATGCGGAAGCGTCAAACCACCGGGTAGCGCAGCCGCCCGATGAAGCGCGACAGGCTGGGGCGGTGCGACGTACGGGCGAGAAAGCCGGCCTTGGCCTTCTCGAACTTCATGATGCCCTCGATCCGGCGGCCGAGGAACGCGCGGGTATCGGCATGGCCCTCGCTTTCGTCCTGGAGGAACACCGCGATCGTCGCGGCATAGATCGAGCCGAGCAGGCCACGCTTGGTGTAGTGATTATAGTCGGTCGCGGTGTCGCCGGCGAGGCGCCACATGACATCGGCGGAGCGCCAGCCGAGCTTCGCGGCGCGCACTGCGTTCTGCGGCATGGCGAGGATCGCCGCGGCGCGGCGCAGCGCCTCGCGATTGCCGGCGAGGATATCGAGCCGGGCCTCGACCAGCGCGGTGATCCGCGCGCGAATCTTCATTGCGGCGAGCTGCTCGGGCGTGAAGCGCGCGGTCATGTCGCGGTCGACGCTGGCGAACCACGCATCGATCATCGTCATAGCGCCGCCCTTGAAGGCAAGCCGGGCGACGTCGTGATCGACGCCGCGCGCATCGGCGGCGACGATCAGCGCGGACTCGTTCCAGCCATCGAACGCGGCATTCGCGGCGACCGCGGGGGCGAGCGCGTCGCGCAGTTCGTCGAGCGTGGCGTCTGCGAGATCCATCATGCCGATTTAGGCTCCCCGTCGGGGGACGCAACCCGCTCCGGCTTGCCGCCGCCGCGGACCAGCACCAGCGCGAGCGCGACGAAGACCGCGCCGACCGCATCGGCCGCGGCCAGCCGCTCGTCGAACACCACCCAGCCGAGTGCCGCGCCGACGATCGGCTGGATCAGCAAGCCGATGCCGATGACGAGCGGCGTGAGGTGCCCCAACGCATAGATCATGCAGCCCTGCCCGATCAGCTGGCTCACCACCGCCATCGCGAGCAGCGGCCACCAGCTGTGCGGCCAGATCTGCTCGCCCAGACCCAAGGCGAGCAGGAGCAGCGGCGGGATCGAGGCGAGCGAGGAGAGCGCCAGCGCCGGGACCGGGGCGAGCCGCGCGCGCACCCGCGTCATCAGGATGAAGTAGAGCGCATAGAGCACCCCGGCGAGCAGGCAGAACAGGTCGCCGGCGAGGTTGCGGGTCGACAGGCTCGCCGAACGCCCCATCAGCAGCGCCGCGCCGACCGCCGCCAGCGCGAGCGCGAGCGCCTGCATGCGCGACGGCCACATCCGCGCGGCGACGAAGCCGTAGATCGGGAAGATCAGCACCGCGCAATTGCCGAACAAGGTCGAATTGGCGAGCGTGGTGTAGCCGATGCCGACGTGCCAGCTCGCCAGATCGGCGGCGAACGCGACCCCCGCCAGCGCGAGCACGCCCCATAGCCCGCGCGACGCGCCGAACGGCCGATCGCCCATCGCCATCGCGGTGCCGAGCAGCATCGGCGTCGCCAGCGCGATCCGCCAGAACCCCGCCGCGACCGGCCCGACGTCCGCGACGCGGACGAACAGCGGGCCGAAGGCGAGCGCGACATTCGCGATCACCAGCGCGGCGAGCGCCATCGTGGCGTGGCTATCGACGCGGGTAGTTTTCCTTGGGGCAAGGGCTTCCTGCATAGCGCCCTGTAGCGCCCTATCTGGCGCGGACCACAACAAAGGGTTTCTTCCCCCATGCCCAGCCTGTTCGATCCGATCCAGCTCGGCGCGATCCGCGCACCCAACCGCATTCTGATGGCGCCGCTGACTCGCGGCCGTGCCACCCGCGACCATGTGCCGACGCCGATCATGGCCGAATATTATCGCCAGCGCGCGGGCGCGGGGCTGATCCTCTCCGAAGCCACCGGGATCAGCCAGCAGGGGCTCGGCTGGGCCTATGCGCCCGGGCTGTGGAGCGACGAACAGGTCGAGGCGTGGAAGCCGGTGGTCGCCGCGGTGCACGAAGCCGGCGGCCGGATCGCCGCGCAGCTCTGGCACATGGGCCGGCTGGTCCATTCGGACTTTCTCGGCGGCGAGCCCCCGGTATCGTCGTCGGCGACCACCGCGCCGGGCACCGTGCGCACCTATCCCGCCGAGGCGAGCGGCGAGATCAAGCGGCCCTATACCGAGGCGCGGCCCCTGCGCACCGACGAGATCCCCGGCATCCTCGACGATTATGCCCGCGCCGCGGCCAATGCGCTCCGCGCGGGCTTCGACGGGGTGCAGATCCATGCCGCCAATGGCTATCTGATCGACCAGTTCCTGCGCGACAATTCGAACTTCCGCGACGACGGCTATGGCGGGTCGATCGACAATCGCGTGCGGCTGCTCCGCGAAGTGACCCAGCGCGTGGTCGACACCGTCGGCGGCGATCGCACCGGGGTGCGGCTTTCGCCCAATGGCGAGGTGCAGGGCGTCAACGACAGCAATCCGCACGCGCTGTTCGAGGCCGCCGCGGCGGCGCTCGACGATATCGGCATCGGCTTTCTCGAGATGCGCGAGCCGCGGCCGGGCGGGACGCGCGGGCTGCCCGATCATCCGCCGGTGCATCCGGTGATGCGGAAAGTGTTCAGCGGCCCGCTCGCGCTCAACGCCGATTATCACGCCGACGACGCACAGGCGGCGCTCGACGCGGGCGAGGCCGATGCGATCGCGTTCGGCCGCACCTTCCTCGCCAATCCGGACCTGCCCGAGCGGCTGGCGGAGAAGCTGCCGCTCAATCCGCAGCGCGAGGAGCTGTTCTACATCGGCGGGGCCGAGGGCTATACCGACTATCCGCGCTGGGAAGCGGGTCAGGCGGCCTGATCGAGCCCGTCGAGCCAGCTTGTGCTGCCGGCCCGGAGCTGCGCGCGCAGCTTCGGGCCGGCGACCAGCGCGACGACGAGGAACACCGCGAGCGGCCAGAACAGGAAGCTCAGCCCGACGAGCATCGCCACCGCGATCGCGATCCCCCAGCGCAGATTGAGCAACCGGGCGCGGGTGGCATAGTTGATCCGGATCGCGCGCGGGGCCTTGTCGTCATACCAGCGCCGGGTGACGAGGACGTCCGAGTCGATCCCGGCACCGCTTTGCTTGCGCGAAGGCGACGACGGCGCTGGCGCGCGCACCACCGGCGCGCCGGTCCGCGTGTCGATCACTTCGAGCCGGCGCCCGCGCTCCACCACCTTGTAGCGGGAGGGCGGCGGGCGCATCGGATCAGCCGAACTTCGCCTTGAGCGCCAGCATCGCCAGCGCCGCCTGGGCCGCCTCGCCGCCCTTGTCCTTTTGCGCCGGATCGGCGCGGACCAGCGCCTGCGCCTCGTTCTCGACCGTGAGAATGCCGTTGCCGATCGGCACCCCGTCGAGCGCCAGCGCCATCAGCCCGCGCGCGCTTTCGCCCGCGACGATCTCGAAATGCCAGGTCTCGCCGCGGATCACCACGCCGAGCGCGACATAGGCGTCGTACTGGCCGGTCTCGACCGCGAGCGCCACCGCGCCGGGCACCTCGAGCGCGCCGGGGACGGTGACGATCTCATAGTCATGCCCCGCCTCCTGCAGCGCGGTGCGCGCGCCATCGAGCAGCATGTCGTTGAGATGCGCGTAGAAACGGGCTTCGACGATGAGGACGCGGGCCATCAGTTTTCCGTATCGATTGCGCGCTCGCCGACGATCGACAGGCCATAGCCGTCGAGCCCGATGAGCGTGTGGTGGGTGTTGGTGAGCAGAACCATGTCCTGCACGCCGAGCTCGGTCAGGATCGTCGCGCCCACGCCATAGTCGCGCAGCTCTTCCATGTCCCTGGGTGCGAGCGTGCCGGCCTTGGCCTCGAGCGCGACGCTGAACTGATCGGGGCGCGGCTTGTTGATCACCACGACCACGCCCGCGCCCTCTTCGCCGATGATCTCCATCGAGCGCCGGAGCAGCCCGCCGCGCGCGCCGCCCTCACCGAAGATGTCGCTGAACGGCGAGAGCGCGTGCATGCGCACCAAAGTGGGCTTCGACGGGTCGATCTTGCCTTTGACGAGGGCGACCTGCTCGCTCTCGCTCGCCTTGTTCCAGAAAGTGAGCGCGGTCCATTCGCCGCCCCAGTCGCTGGTGAACTTCGCCTCGGCGCGCTTCTCGACGAGATGGTCGTGGCGGCGGCGATAGGCGATCAGATCGCGGATCGTGCCGATCTTGAGATTGTGGAACTGCGCGAACGACACGAGATCGTCCATCCGCGCCATCGTCCCGTCGTCCTTCATGATCTCGCAGATCACGCCCGACGGATTGAGCCCGGCGAGCCGCGCGACATCGACCGCGGCCTCGGTATGGCCGGTGCGGACGAGCACGCCGCCGTCGCGCGCGACGAGCGGGAAGACATGGCCGGGGGTGACGATCGCGCTGCGGTCCTTCGACGCATCGATCGCCACCGAGATGGTGCGCGCGCGGTCGGCGGCCGAGATGCCGGTGGTGACGCCTTCGCGCGCCTCGATCGACACCGTGAACGCGGTCTCGTGGCGCGTGCCGTTGTTGCGCGACATCAGGTCGAGCCCGAGCTGGTCGACGCGGTCCTTGGTCATCGCGAGACAGATCAGCCCCCGGCCGAACTTTGCCATGAAGTTGATCGCGTCGGGGGTCGCCATCTGGGCGGGGATGACGAGATCGCCTTCATTCTCGCGGTCCTCGTCGTCGACGAGGATGAACATCCGGCCGTTACGCGCCTCGTCGATCAATTCCTCGGGCGAGGATAGGAAGCCGTGCTTAAGACGGGCCAGGGGACTTTCGGACTGCTCAGGCTTTGCCACGGAGCGCCTCCATGCGCTGGAGATAACGGGCAAGCACGTCGATCTCGAGATTGACCGCCTGCCCGGGTTGCAATGCCCCGAATGTAGTGACGGCAGCGGTGTGGGGAATGATGTTGAGGTGCAGATTCACGCCTGCGGTGGTGTCCTCGACCGCATTGACGGTAAGCGACACCCCGTCGACGGTGATCGAGCCCTTGGCCGCGACATAGGGTGCCAGCTCCTTGCCCGCGGCGACGACGAGGCGGTGCGAGCCGCCTTCCTCGCGCCATTCGGCGACGGTGCCGATCCCGTCGACATGGCCAGTGACGATATGCCCGCCAAGCTCGTCGCCGAGCCGCAAGGCGCGTTCGAGGTTGAGGCGCGCGCCCGCGCCCCACATGCCCGAAGCGGTGCGCGACACGGTTTCGGCCGAGACGTCGAAGGCGACGCGGCCCGGCGCCTTGTCGACCACCGTCAGGCACACGCCCGAGCAGGAGATCGACGCGCCGAGGTCGATCGTGTCGACGTCGTAGCTGGTGGATATCTCGACGCGCAGGTCGCCCTGCTGGCCCGCGGCAACGACCGTGCCGATATCGGTGACTATCCCGGTGAACATCAGAAGCTCGCGTAGACTTCGAGGCGGTCGCTGCCAAGCATCCGCGTGTCGGCGAGCCGCCAGCGGCCATGTGCCGAAGCGAGATCGGCAAGGCCGATATCGCCGAGCGCCGACTTGCCGGCGCCGATCAGGATGGGCGCGCGATAGAGAAGCAGCCGATCGACCAGATTTTCGCGGAGGAAGGCGGCGGCGGTTTCCGCGCCGCCTTCGACGAGGACATGATCGACAGCCTCGAGCTTTGCGATATCGGCGGGATGCGCGATATCGCCGTCGGCCGAGAGGACGAGGCGACGCGGGGAGCGCGACTCGAGTCCGGGGAGCCGCACGTCGAGACCGGGCCGATCGCTCTCCCATGTGCCGCGCCCGACCAGAATCGCCTCGTGCCGGGCGCGTTCGACGTGAGCGTGCGCGCGCGCCTCGGGTCCGGTGATCCAGCGGCTCTCGCCGGAGGGAAGCGCGATGCGGCCGTCGAGCGAGGTCGCGAGCTTGAGCGTGACGAAGGGGCGGCCTTTGGCTTGCCGCGTCAGGAATCCTGCCATCGCCGCACGCGCCTGCGACTCGGCGAGGCCTTCCACGACGTCGATCCCTGCCGCGCGAAGCGTCGCGACGCCTTGCCCGTTGGTGCGCGGATCGGGATCGCCGAGCGCGATCGCCACCCGCGCAACGCCCGCTTCGGCGAGCAGGTCGGCGCAGGCGGGGCCGCGCGGCGAGACATGCGCGCAGGGCTCGAGCGTGACGTAGCAAGTCGCGCCGCGCGACTTCGCGCCGGCCTGCGCCAACGCCATCGCTTCGGCATGCGGCCGCCCGCCGGACTGGGTCCAGCCGCGGCCTACGACGATGCCGTCACGGACGAGAATGGCGCCGACATTGGGATTGGGTGCGGTCCTGCCGCGGGTACGCTCCGACAGGCCGAGCGCCGCGCCCATCCAGCGCGAATCGCTCACAAGCCGTGATCGGTCAGCCAAGTATCGACCTTCTTGAACTCGTCCTGCTTGGCCTGGCGCTGCTTCTCGAGCTCGGCCCTCTGAATGTTGCGCTTGGCCTGGTCGATCTTCTGCTGCGCCTTGATCTGCGCGTCGGTGCGCGTGATCGGCCATTGCTCGACATAGATGATGTTGCGTTCATACGGCCTCGCCGTTCCCATCGACGAATCCTTGAAGAACACGAAGAGGATCGAAGCCGTCGCGGCGAGCGCGAGCACCATGAACCACAGCTCGTACCGCTTTCGGGTGGCGAGGAAGAAGCGCAGATCGCGATAGGCGACGACCGGCGAGAATCGTTTGAGAAAGGTCATTTGACCGTGAAGATAAGGGCGCGGGGGCTCCAGGGCAAACCCCCGCGCCAGGCCGGCCGCATCGCGGCCGGCCGAGCCGGTCACTGATCCTCGATCCGGAACCGCACGTTCATCACTTTCCAGCTCTCCTGCGGCACGCCGCCGCGCGCCGCCGGCTTGAAGCGCCATTTCGACAGCGCCTGGCGACGGGTGGCTTCGAAAAAGGCGTCGCTGGTCGCGCTGACCTGCTCGGCGGCCTTCACCCGGCCGTCGGTTCCGATCAGCACCCGGATGCGGACGAGGCCGTCGCGCTGGGCGCGCAGCTCGACGGAGGGATAGCCGGGCTGGAAGTCCTTGAGGAAGCGCGGATCCTGCTCGGCGGCGATCAGGGCCGGCAATGGCGGCGCCGGCTCGACGACCGCGCCGCCATCGCCATTACCGGATGGCTGCGGCAAGGGCGGCAGGATCGGACCGTCGATCACCGGACCGACCTTGAGCGGGTTGTCCGACTCGGTCGGCACCTCGGGCCGGGGTGCCGTGGGCTCGGGGACCCGCGCGTCATTCGGCTGCGGTTTGGGCTCCGGCTTGATCTCGTCGGGTGGCGGCGCCGGCGGATCGAAGATGTCGATGACCTTGATTCCGCCTTCGGGGCCCTTCGAGATGACATGGGGGGCGGAGAAGATCAGCCCGGCGATCAGCGCGCCGTTGATCAGCAGGGCGCCGCCGAGGCTGACCGCACGCGACTGGGCCGGGGCATAGCGATGTTCGGCATACATAAGTTGCTCTCCATCTCCTGTTGCCGGTCTTTGCCGGTTTTAGTGATGATACAACGTAACATATCATTCGTAAACAGGTTCCTGCGCGACGGCCGCCATCCGGCGAAAGGCCGGGTTTGTCGACGGGGCGCAGACGGCGCACCGGGGGAGATCCCGGCCTTCGCCGGGACGGGGGTATACTCAGCCGCGCAGCCTGGCGAGCGTGCGATCGCGGCCGATCAGCGGGAGCAACGCCGCCATGTCGGGGCCGTGCGGGCGCCCGGTGAGCGCGAGTCGCAGCGGCAGGAAGAGCGGCTTGCCTTTGCGGCCGGTCGCTTCCTTGAGCGCGCCGGTGAGCGCGTGCCACGGATCGGCCGACCAGTCGATCGCCGCCGCCGTCGCCGCCGCCTGGGCGAGATAGGCGCGGTCCTCGCCCGAGAGTTCTGCGGGGTCGATCGGCCCTTCGACCACCTGCCACCAGTCGGCGGCCTCGGCGATCGTGGCGAGGTTGGGGCGGATCGCCTCCCACGCGCCTGACGTCATGCCGTCGGGGAGCCGGGCGGCAACCGCGTCGAAGCCGAGCTGATGGATGATGCGCGCGTTGAGCTGGGCGAGCTCGGTCTCGTCGAACCGCGCCGGGGCGCGGCCGAAACGGGCGAAGTCGAAATGCGCGATCAGCGGCGCCGGGTCGACATGGGGCTCTACGGACAAGCTGGTGCCGATCCGCGCGAGCAGCGAAATCAGCGCCTGCGGCTCGATCCCGGCATCGCGGAAGTGATCGACGCCGAGCGAGCCGAGCCGCTTCGACAGCTTGCCCTCGCTGCCGGTGAGCAGCGCCTCGTGCGCGAAGGCGGGCGGCACGGCGCCGAGCGCCGCGAACATCTGCAGCTGGGTGGCGGTGTTCGAGACATGGTCCTCGCCGCGCACGACATGAGTTACGCCCATATCGATATCGTCGACCACCGAGGGGAAGAGATAGAGCCACGAGCCGTCGGCGCGACGGATCACCGGATCGCTCATCGTCTTCGGGTCGAAGCGCTGGTGGCCGCGGATCAGGTCGTCCCATTCGAGCGGGGCGCCGTGATCGAGCCTGAAGCGCCAGTGCGGGCGGATGCCCTCGGCCTCCAGCTTCGCCCGGTCGGCATCGGTCAGCGACAGCGCGGCGCGATCATAGACCGGCGGCAGCCCGCGGCCGAGCAACACCTTGCGCTTGAGCTCGAGCTCCTGCGCGGTCTCGTACGCCGGATAGATGCGGCCGGCGGCGACGAGATCGGCGAAGCGCGCCGCGTAGCGATCGAAGCGCGCCGACTGGCGCTCCTCGCCATCGGGGACGAGCCCGAGCCATGCGAGATCGGCGCGGATCGACTCGACATGGCGCTCTTCCGAGCGCGCGCGATCGGTATCGTCGATGCGCAGCAGGAAGCGCCCGCCATTGGCCTTGGCGAACATCCAGTTGTGGAGCGCGGTGCGCAGATTGCCGACATGGAGCGTACCCGTCGGGCTGGGGGCGAAGCGGGTGGTGACCGTCATCGGCCGCCCTTAGCGGCGTGGCGGGCCATGCGCCACCAGCGTGGCATGGAGATCGGCCGCCTGCTCGGCATTCATCGCGGCACGCGGAATGAATTGCGGCATCCGCTCGTTGAGGAAGAGCAGGAATTCGTCGCGCGATTCATGCCAGCGATAATAGTCGCCCCAAGCGGTATCCATGGTGAAGCCGGGGCCCTGCCAATGCAGGCGCGACTCATCCCAAGTCAGGGTCTGCTCGCCATGCAGCGGGCGTTGCTGGCGGAACAGACGGCCGAACTGGCGCGGCAAGCGCCGGTAATTGATCCAGAGGCTGACCGGTGCGGCGAGAAATCCGCAGGCTCCGGCCGCGATTCCAGTGAGGAGCGCTTCGACCGGATCTCCGTCGAGCGCCCATAGCCCGGCCGCGACCAGCCCGCCGACAACCGCGGATACGATCAAAAGCCGGCGCCACACGGCTATGGTCCGCAACTGGCAACGATAATTGGCGCGGCTGGCTGAGATATAGTCCGCCTCGCTCGGCAGAAATGTGACGGTCCCCGGCATATCCCCTCTCTTTCCCGGTCTTCCCCAAGGCGTATCGGCTGACTAAGGAGGCGGCAACGGGCAGCGGAGACACAAAAATGAAATTGATGGCCGGCAATTCGAACATGCCGCTTGCCAGCGCGATCGCGGACTATCTCGAGATTCCGCTGACCCAGGCCAATGTCCGCCGCTTCGCCGACGAGGAGATCTTCGTCGAGATCCTCGAGAATGTCCGCGGCGAGGACGTGTTCGTGCTCCAGTCGACCAGCTATCCGGCCAACGACAATCTGATGGAATTGCTGATCATGATCGATGCGCTGCGCCGCGCATCGGCCAAGCGGATCACCGCGGTGCTCCCCTATTTCGGCTATGCCCGGCAGGACCGGAAGCCCGGCCCGCGCACGCCGATCTCGGCCAAGCTCGTCGCCAATCTGATCACCACCGCGGGCGCCAACCGCGTGCTCTCGGTCGATCTGCACGCCGGGCAGATCCAGGGCTTTTTCGACATCCCGACCGACAATCTCTTCGGCGCGCCGGTGATGTCGTCCGACATCCACACCCGCTTCCCCGGCAAGCAGTGGATGGTGGTGTCACCCGACGTCGGCGGCGTCGTGCGCGCGCGCGCGCTCGCCAAAAGGCTCGACAACGCGCCGCTGGCGATCGTCGACAAGCGCCGCGAGCGCGCGGGCGAATCCGAGGTGATGAACATCATCGGCCAGGTCGAGGGCCGCTTCTGCATCCTGATCGACGACATCGTCGATTCGGCAGGCACGCTCTGCAACGCCGCCGCGGCGCTGCGCGCCGCGGGCGCCGAGGACGTGGTCGCCTATTGCACCCATGGCGTGCTGTCGGGCGGCGCGGTGGCGCGAGTCGACGGCTCGGCGCTGAGCGAGCTGGTGATCACCGATTCGATCGGCAACCACGCGGTGATCGCCGAGAGCAGCAAGGTCCGCCACCTGACGATCGCGCCGCTCCTCGCCGAGGCGATCAAGCGCATCGCCGACGAGAGCTCGGTCTCGTCGCTGTTCGACTGAGCGTCAGGCGAGCGCTTCCCACACCAACGCCGCGCCGACCGCGATCATCAGCCAGTAGATCGCCGTGTAGAAGCGATCGGGGGCGATGCGGCGGACCAGCCACACGCCGGCCAGCGTCGAGGCCAGCGCCAGCGGCAGCAGCGCCGCGGCGGTCAGCAGATTGGCGCGGGTGAACTGGCCCAGCGCGGCATAAGCGGGCACCTTGATCCAGTTGATCGCGGCGAAGAAGATCGCCGTGGTGCCGATCAGCACGTCGCGGTCGAGCTTGCGCGGCAGCACCCAGAGCTGGAAGGGCGGTTGCCCGGCATGCGCGATCTGGCTGGTGAAGCCCGAGACGATTCCGAACACCGAGCCGACCCAGAGCGGCCAGCGCGCCGCCTCGCCGGGGACGGCGCGGCGCGCGCCCCACAGGCGCCACGCGCCGAATAGTATCGAGATGGTCCCGACCGCCGCCATGACGCCAAGCGGCGGGACGCGCGCGGCAAAGGCATAGCCGAGCCAGATGCCGAGGACCGCGCCGGGCATCATCCAGAGGAGCAGCTTCCCCGCGACGGTGCGGCGGAACGCCCAGACGCCAACCAGATCCTGCGCGATCAGGATCGGCAGCAGGATCGCCGCGGCGCGCACCGGATCGATCGCGAAGGTGAGCATCGGCAGCGACAGCGCGCCCATCCCGGCGAACCCGCCCTTGGCGAGGCCGAGCAGGATCACGGCGGGGATGGCGAGCGCGTAGAAATGCCAGTCGAGGATCATCGTCCCCGCCGGTAGCGGGTTTGCGCGGGCTGCCAAAGTGCCTATCGGACATGCAACTGGGGAGGCGCGTATGGCAGAAGACCGCACGGGGCAGCTGGTGGTGCTGTTCGTCTCGGAGCGCACCGGCGACGATGCCGAGGGTTACGCCGCCGCCGCCGACGCGATGGACCGGCTCGCCGCCGAGCAGCCCGGCTATCGCGGGATCGACAGCGTCTCCGCGAACGGGCTCGGCATCACGCTCAGCTATTGGGCCGACGAGGCGAGCGCGATCGCGTGGCGCAAGCATCCCGAGCATGCCGCGACGCGCGAGGCCGGGCGCGGGCGCTGGTACAAATGGTACAAGCTCCACGTCGCCGATATCGGCCGCAGCTATAGCTGGTCGCGCGAATGAAGATCGGCGGCTTCGACCGCACCTTCGCGCTGCTCTTCACCGTGATGCTCGCGATCGCGGCGGGCAACACCGCGCTGCAATCGGTACTCCCCGCGCTCGGCCGCTCGCTGGGCGCCGCCGACAGCGCGGTGGCGGCGGTGTTCTCGGTCTCGGCGCTGCTCTGGGTGATCGCCGCGCCCTATTGGGCCAACCGATCGGACCGCCATGGCCGCCGCGCGATGGTGCTGCTCGGCGTCGCCGGGTTCACCGTCTCGCTGCTGCTCTGCGGAATCTTCCTCGCGCTCGGGATCAACGGCGTGCTCGGGCCGATCGCGACCTTCGTCGCCTTCATCATCGGCCGGGTGATCTATGGGAGCTTCGGCTCGGCGGCGCCGCCGGCGGTGCAGGCGATCGTCGCCGGCCGCACCAGCCGCGAGGAGCGCACCCGCGCGCTCACCCTGCTCGCCTCGGCGTTCGGGCTGGGCACGATCCTCGGCCCCGCGCTCGCGCCCTATCTGGTGCTCGGCCATCTCTGGCCCGGCGGTCCCGAGATCGGGCTCGCCGGCCCCGCCTTCGTCGCCGCGGCGATCGGCGCGGTGATCTGGATCGCAGTGCTGCGGCTGCTGCCGAGAGACGAAGGCTATGCCCATGGCGCGGCGGTCAGCTACCCGTCGATCGGCGGGCAGGGCACCGGCGCGGCGGTGACCGCGGCGACCGCCTCGACGAGCGAGAAGGTCGGCTATTTCGACGCGCGGGTGCGCGCATGGATGATCAGCGGGCTGGTCGTCGGGCACGCCCAGGCGATGACCGGGCAGGCGATCGGCTTCCTGATCATCGACCGGCTCGGCCTCGCGCCGATCGACGCGCTTCAGCCGACCGGACTGGTGCTGATGATGGGCGCGGGCTCGGCGCTGCTCGCCCAATGGGGGCTGATCCCGCTGCTCGACCTCAAGCCGCGCGCGCTGATCCTGAGCGGCGCGGCGCTCGGCATGGCCGGCTGCGTCGCGATCGCGGGCGCGACTTCGCTCTACGGCATCGCGCTCGGCTATGCATTGACCTCGCTCGGCATGGGGCTGGCGCGACCCGGCTACACCGCGGGCTCGTCGCTCGCGGTCGGCCCCGAGGCGCAGGGCTCGGTGGCGGGCAAGGTCACTTCGATCAACGGCGCCGCCTTCGTGCTCGGGCCGTCGCTGGGCGTCGGGATGTACGAGCTGTGGCGGCCGATGCCCTATCTGACCGCAGCCGCCGCGCTCGCCTGCCTGCTGGTTTACGCCTGGCTCAATCTGCGCCCTTCGGTCCCCGGCCCTGGAGCATCCCCGGCGCGATGAAGCCGAGCGGCTGGATCGCCGAGGCCTGCTGCTTGAGCCGGCCCGACATCGCCTCGTATTCCTGCTCCATCTCGACCGTGACCGTGGCGCGCGAATCGGCCAGCGCCGCTTCGAAATGCGCCATCGTCACTTCGCGCGTGTCGAGCGATTCGCGCAGCGCGACGAGACCGGCGCGGCGCACGACATCCTCGAGATCGGCGCCGGTGTAGCGCGGCGTCTGCTCGGCGATCGCGCCGAGATCGACGTCGCCGGCGAGCGGCATCTTCTGCGTCTGGATCCGCAGGATCCGCTCGCGACCCGGCCGATCGGGCACCGCGACATAGATCAGCTCGTCGAAGCGTCCCGGACGGAGCAGCGCCGGATCGACCAGATTGGGGCGGTTGGTCGCGCCGATCAGCACCACTGACTGGAGCTCCTCGAGCCCATCCATCTCGGCGAGGATCGTGTTGACCACGCGCTCGGTCGCCTGCGGCTCGCCCAACCCACCCCCGCGCGCGGGGACGAGGCTGTCGAGCTCGTCGATGAAGATCACGCAGGGCGCGACCTGGCGCGCACGCGCGAACAGCCGGGCGATCTGCTGCTCGCTCTCGCCATACCATTTGCTGAGCAGGTCGCTCGACTTGGTGGCGATGAAGTTCGCCTCCGCCTCGCGCGCGACAGCCTTGGCGAGCAGCGTCTTCCCGGTGCCCGGCGGCCCGTAGAGCAGGAAGCCCTTGGCCGGGCGGATGCCGAGCCGGCGGAACGCGTCGGGATCCTTGAGCGGCAGCTCGACGCCTTCCTTGAGGCGCATCTGCGCATCATCGAGCCCGCCGACATCCTCCCAGCGGACCTGTGGCGCCTCGACCATGACCTCGCGCATCGCCGAAGGCTGGACGCGCTTCAATGCCTCGAGGAAATCCTCGCGGGTGACCGACAGCGTGTCGAGCACCTCGGCGGGAATCGTGCGATCCTCGAGGTTGAGCCGCGGCATCAGCCGCCGCACCGCCTCGATCGCCGCCTCACGCGTGAGCGCTGCGAGATCGGCACCGACGAAACCATAGGTGGTGCGCGCCAGCTCGGCGAGATCGACACGGTCGCCGAGCGGCATGCCGCGCGTGTGGATGCCGAGGATCTCGCGCCGGCCGCGATCGTCCGGTACGCCGACGACGATCTCGCGGTCGAACCGGCCGGGACGACGCAGCGCCTCGTCGATCGCCTCGGGCCGGTTGGTCGCGGCGATCACGACGATGTTGGCGCGGGCTTCGAGCCCGTCCATCAGCGTGAGCAGCTGGGCGACGAGGCGCTTCTCGGCCTCGCCCGAGACCTGGCCGCGCTTGGGCGCGATCGAATCGATCTCGTCGATGAACACGATCGACGGCGCCGACTTGGCGGCTTCCTCGAACACCTGACGCAGCCGGCTCTCGGACTCGCCATAGGCCGAGCCCATGATCTCGGGGCCATTGATCAGATGGAAGGTGGCGTCGCTCTCGTTCGCGACCGCGCGCGCCAGCCGGGTCTTGCCGGTGCCGGGCGGACCATGGAGCAGCACGCCCTTGGGCGGATCGACGCCGAGGCGCTGGAACAGTTCGGGATAGCGCAAAGGCAATTCGACCATCTCACGGAGCTGGTCGATCGTCGCGGCCATGCCGCCGATATCGTCATAAGTGACGTCGGCGCGGCGGCTCTCCGAGGCCTCCTCATATTCGGGGCGCAGCTCGACCTCGGTATTCTCGTCGATATGGACGATCCCCTTGGGCGTCGCCGCGACCACCGCGAGGCGGATCTCCTGCAGCGCATAGGCCGGCGCGTTGACCCAGCGCTGGACATTGGGATCGACGACGCGATGATGCCCCGCGGTGGCGACGATGTCGCCCTGCGCGAGCGGCCGGCCGTAAAAGGTGCGCTGGAGCGCCTGCGCCGAGCCCTGAAGGCGGAGATTGGCCTGCGCCGGCGCGAACACGACACGCGTCGCGGGCTTGGACGCGGCCTTGTGCACCTCGACGAAATCGCCCGAGCCGACGCCGGCATTGGCGCGCTGGAGCCCGTCGATACGCAGCAGCTCGAGCCCTTCGTCCTCGGTATAGGGAAGCACCGCCCGCGCCGGGGTGGCACGCTTGCCGATGATCTCGATGACATCGCCTTCGGTGATGCCCAGCGCTGCCATCAAGGTGCGCGGGATGTGCGCGAGGCCGCGACCGCTGTCCTCGGGCCGGCTATTGGCAACCTGGAGCTTGCGCCCCCTCGATTCGTCGTCCGCCACGTCGTCATTCCCCTCAGGCATGAGGGCGGAACATAGGAGCGCGGATTCCGTGCCGCGAGAGGGGCAAAAAAAATGGCGGGCCGAAGCCCGCCTTGGAAAGTTTTAGGAGAGGATGCCTGAAAGGCCTGCTCTATGTGCAGTGCGGCATAGTTTTGTGCAAGTGCGAAATATACGTATGGAAGTTGCATGAATTGCAATCACTGCGTTACCGAATGTAAGGTGCTGCTCTGGTAAGCATGGCTCGGACCTGCGTGACAGCGCTCGACAAATCGCGTGACGCACTGCACAAGAAAGAACGATGCGACGGCTACCCCCTCTCACGGCGATCGAAGCGTTCGTCCAGGTCGCGCGGCTCGGCTCGATCAAGGCCGCTGCCGAGGAGCTCGCGCTGTCGTCGCCCGCGCTGAGCCGGCGCGTGCAAGCGCTCGAGCGCTTCATCGGCAAGCCGCTGTTCGAGCGGCGCCATCAGGCGCTGCGGCTCAACGACGATGGCGATCGCCTGCTCGGCATGATCGCCCCCGCGCTCGACGCGATGACCGACGCGGTCGAGACGATGACCAGCGGCGGCGAGCTGCTCCGTCTCCGCCTCGGCGTGCTGCCGCTCTATGCGACCCAGCAGCTGCTGCCGCGGCTGCCCGAGCTCAAGCGCCGGCATCCCGAATTTCATCTCGACGTCGATACCGCGGGCTATGGCCTCGCTCGGCTCGGCGACGGGCTCGACGCGGCGATCGTGATCGCGCGCGACATCGATCCGGGCTTCTATTCGCGGCGGCTCGACCGCAACCGCGTCCACGTCATCGGCTCGCGCGCGCTGCTCGACGGACCCGATCCGGTCACCCGGCCCGAGCAGCTGACCCGGCTCACCGCGCTGGTCCATCGCGACATGCCCGAGACCTTCACCGCGTGGCGCGCCGCGGCGGGCTTCCCCGATCTCGAGCCGCTGGCGATCGACCATTTCGATTCGGGCAATTTGATGCTCGAGGCCGCGGCGCAGGGGCTCGGCGTCGCCTTCATGCTCGAATCGCATTTCGAGGCGGCGCGCGACGAGCGGCTCGTCCAGCTCTTCGACCTCACCGTCGAGAGCCATTACAGCTATTGGTTCGTCTGCCGGCCGCGCGCGCTGGCGCAGCGGCCGGTCAAGATCTTCCACGACTGGCTGATCGAGGCGCTCGGCGCCGACCGGGCCTGACCCGATCCTCCCCGGCACGGGGAGGGGGACCAGCCGCAGGCTGGTGGAGGGGGCTCTCCACCAGCGAGATTCCTTGAGGCGCTCCCCCTCCGTCAGCGCTGCGCGCTGCCACCTCCCCGTCCCGGGGAGGATTTTACTCCGTGCGCGCCTTGACGATCTTGCCGGGGTTGCGCGGCGGCTCGCCCTTGGGAAGCGCGTCGACATTCTCCATGCCTTCGACCACTTCACCCCACACCGTGTACTGGCGGTCGAGGAAAGTCGCGTCGTCGAGGCAGATGAAGAACTGCGAATTGGCGCTGTTCGGATCGTTGGTGCGCGCCATCGAGCAGACGCCGCGGACATGCGGCTCGGCGTTGAATTCCTGCGGCAGATTGGGCTCCTTCGAGCCGCCCATGCCAGTGCCCGACGGGTCGCCGCCCTGCGCCATGAAACCATCGATCACCCGGTGGAAGACCACGCCGTCATAGAAGCCCTCGTCGGCGAGCTTGGCGATGCGCGCGACGTGCTGCGGCGCGAGATCGGGGCGCAGCTTGATGCGGACGTCGCCGGTATCGAGGGTGAGGACGAGCGTGCTGGGTTCCGACATAGGTTACTCCATCAAAATCGGTTTGCCGGCGCAACTAGGCGTGTTGCGAGCGGCTTGCAACTCGCGCGCCGCATTGGCAGGGGCGCAAGGCCGCGTTAGGAGCGGCGCGACCGGGCACGACAGGGAGGTCGGACGATGAGCGAGACCGAACTGCATCCCGAGGCGCAGCAGCCGCCCGAAAGCGAGCTCGACGAGGACGATCGGCTCAAGCCCGAGTTCGTCAGCGCGGTGCTCGAGGCAGTCGAGGCCGGCGACGCCGAGACCGCGCATGCCCGCGTCGCCCCGCTCCATCCCGCCGACATCGCCGATCTCGTCGAGCTGACCCCCGCCGAGCTGCGTCCGGCGCTCGCCGCGGCGATCAGCGACCTGATCGACGGCGACGTGCTCGCCGAGATGAACGACTGGGTGCGCGAGGCGCTGGTCGACGCGCTCGAGCCGCACCAGGTCGCCGACATCGCCGCCGAGCTCGATACCGACGACGCTGTCGCGATCATCGAGGACATGGACGTCGAGGACCAGCGCGAGGTGCTTCGCGCGCTCGACCCCGACGACCGCGCCGCGATCGAGGAAGCGCTGTCCTACCCGGAAGAGACCGCCGGGCGCCTGATGCAGCGCGAGCTGATCGCGGTGCCCGAGCATTGGACCGTCGGCGACGTGCTCGATTATCTGCGCGGGCACGACGAGCTGGCGACCGACTTCTGGGAGATCTTCGTCGTCGATCCGGCGCACCATCCGGTCGGCACCTGCGCGCTGTCGTGGATCCTGCGCACCCCGCGCGCGGTCTCGATGTCCGACGTGATGAAGCGCGAGCAGACGCTGATCCCGGTCGACATGGACCAGGAGGAAGTCGCGCTGCGCTTCCAGAAATACGCGCTGATCTCGGCCGCGGTGGTCGATGCCAGCGGCCGGCTGGTCGGGATGATCACGGTCGACGACGTCGTCCACATCATCTCCGAGGAAGCGGGCGAGGACATCCTCCGCCTGTCGGGCGCCGGCGAAGGCGACATCAACGAGCCGCTGTTCGACAGCTACAAAGGCCGGGTGCGCTGGCTGATCACCAATCTGATCACCGCGATGGTGCCGGCGACGATCGTGTTCTTCTTCGACGCGACGATCGCGCAAAAGGCCGTGCTCGCCGCGCTGATGCCGATCGTCGCGGGAGTCGGCGGCAACGCCGGCACCCAGACGTTGGCTGTGACGGTGCGCGCGCTCGCGACCAACCAGCTCACCCAATCGAACACGATTCGTACGATCCGCCGCGAGATCTCGATCGCGGTGCTCAATGGAGTCACCGTGGCGACCGCGATCGGCATCGCCGTCGGGCTTCTCGGCGTGGTGATCTCCGATCTGTCGAGCAACGGCGCGCTGCCGCTCGTCATCGCCGCGGCGATGCTCGCCAACATCCTGATCGCGGGGCTCGCCGGGGTGCTGGTGCCGGTGGCGCTCGAACGCTTCCGCCAGGATCCCGCGGTCGCCTCGTCGATCTTCGTGACTATGGTCACCGATTCGATGGGCTTCCTCGCCTTTCTCGGCCTCGCCACGATGAGCGGGCTGGTCGGTTGATCGGCGACCGGGCCGACACCAGATTGCACCCGTGCCGCTACATCTGACCAAGGTCGCCTATGGCTGCGACAGCATCGAGTATCTGCAGGAGCGCCTCGCGCTCAAGGCCGCGCATCTGCCGGCCTTCCTCACCACGCGCTACCTGCCCAAGCGGCACGACGAGATCGTCGGCGGCTCGCTGTTCTGGATCATCAAGCACCAGCTGATCGGCCGCTCGCCGATCCTCGGCTTCGGCGAGGCCGAGGGCAATCGCGTCGCGATCTATCTCGAGCCGACGCTGATCCTCGTCCAGGCGCGGCCCAAGCGCGCGCATCAGGGCTGGCGCTATCTCGAGGGCAAGGACGCGCCGGTCGATCTCGGCGAGGCGGGGTCCGGCGTCGCCGACATGCCGCCGGCGCTGGTCGGCGAACTCGCGGCGATGGGATTGCTCTAGCGCCGTCCTCCCCCTTGTGGGGAGGACCGGGAATCAATTCGCCAGTTGCGGGTATGCGTTGCGGAACGCCGCGACCTTGGGCTTGTCCCAGCGCACGATGTAGGGATGCGTCGGGTTGCGCCAGAAAAAGTCCTGGTGCTTGGCCTCGGCCGGATAGAAGGCGCCGCTCTCGATCTTCGTGACGATCGGCTTCTTCCACGCCCCGCTCTTGCCGAGCTGCGCGATATAGCCGGTCGCGACGCGCTTCTGCGTATCGTCCTGCGGGAAGATCGCCGAGCGATAGCTGGGGCCGACATCGGGACCCTGGCGGTTGTGCTGGGTCGGATCGTGCGCGACCGAGAAGAAGATGCGCAGCAGCGTCCCGTAGCTGACCTTGCGCGGATCATAGACGATCCGCACCGCCTCGGCATGTCCGGTCCGCTCGGTCGACACCTGCCGGTAGCTGGCGGTCTGCGCGGTGCCCCCGGCAAAGCCGCTGGTCACCGAATGCACGCCCTTCACCGATTGGAAGACCGCCTCCATTCCCCAGAAGCAGCCGCCGGCAAGCACCGCGACCTGCTCGCCCTTGCCGGCCTTGATATCGTCGGCCGGCGGCGGAATCGGCACGGCGCGCTCGACGACCGGCGCAGCGCTCGCCAGCGGCAGCAGCACGACCGCGGCGAGACCGGCGGGAAGGACCCATTTCAGCATGGCCGCAAGATCGGCCTTTGTCGGCCTCAGCGCAAGGCCGCGCAGGCGGTCTGGATGCGCTCGCACGCTTCGCGCAGCAGATCGTCCGACGTCGCGTAGCTGATCCGCAGCGCCGGCGAGAAGCCGAATGCCGCGCCGTGCACCGCTGCGACGCGGGCATCGTCGAGCAGATAGCCGACCATCTCCTCGTCATTGGTGATCTTGAGACCCTTGGGCGTGGTCTTGCCGATCAGCCCCGAAAACTCGGGATAGACGTAGAAGGCGCCCTCGGGCCGCGGGCAGGTCATGCCGTTGATCTGGTTGAGCATCGACACGACGAGATCGCGGCGCCCCTGGAACGCCGTGACGCGCTCCTTGAGGAAGCTCTGGTCTCCGTTGAGCGCGGCGACCGAAGCCGCCTGCGAGATGCTGCACGGGTTCGAGGTCGACTGGGACTGGAGCTTGCCCATCGCCTTGATCAGCCAGGCGGGCCCGCCCGCGTAGCCGATCCGCCAACCGGTCATCGCATAGGCCTTGGACACGCCATTGGCGGTGAGCGTGCGATCGAACAGCGACGGGCAGACCTGCGCGATCGTCGCGAACTCGAAGCCGTCGTAGAGGATGTGCTCGTACATGTCGTCGGCATAGATCAGCACATGCGGGTGCTTCTCGAGCACTTCGCCGAGCGCCTTCAATTCGGCGGTGGTGTAGGCGGCGCCGGTCGGGTTCGACGGCGAGTTGAGCACGACCCATTTGGTCTTTGCGGTGATCGCCGCCTCGAGCTGGTCGGGGCGGATCTTGTAGTTCTGGTCGGCGCCCGCCGCGATGAACACCGGCTTGCCCCCGGCGAACTCGACCACGTCGGGATAGCTCACCCAATAGGGCGCGGGGATGACGACCTCGTCGCCGGCGTCGATCGTCGCGCAAAAGGCATTGAACAGCGTGTGCTTGCCGCCCGAGTTCACGCTGATCTGGTTCTCGGCATAGGTCAGGCCGTTGTCGCGCGCATATTTGGCGACGATCGCCTGCTTGAGCTCGGGGGTGCCGTCGACATTGGTATATTTGGTCTTGCCCGCGCGGATCGCCTCGATCGCCGCTTCCTTGACGAAATCGGGGGTGTCGAAATCGGGCTCGCCGGCGCCGAGGCCGATCACGTCGATCCCCTGCCGCTTCAGCTCGAACACGCGGCTCGTCATCGCGAGCGTCGCCGAGGGCTGGATGCGCTGGAGCGCGGCGGAGGTCTGCATGGGTCCTGGCCTTTCCGGGAGGGAATGGCCGCGCCTATAGGGCGCCGTCCGCGCGTTCCGCAACTGTAACGGCGGATACGAGTCCACGCAGCGCATTGCCGAGCAGAAAACCCTCGGCAAGATCCTCGGGCCGAAGGTCGCGCTCGATCGCCCGGCCGCTGGCGATCAGATCGGCGCGCAGCACGCCCGGCAGCAGCCCGCGGCCGAGCGGCGGCGTGAGCAGCACCGCGCCGCGCTCGACGAAGATATTGGTGAAGCTGCCCTCGGTGAGGAAGCCCTCCTCGTCGGTGAACAGGACCTCCCACGCCCCCGAAGCGGAGCGCGCGCGATCATAGAAGCCGCGCCGGCTGGTCTTGTGCGCGAGGCGAAAGTCGTCCGGCGCGACTTTGCGGGATGTGATCGCCGCCTCCACCGGCTGGGCGGGCGGATCGGGCAGCGGGCTGATCCCGATCGAAATCGCCCCCGACGGGCCGAGCAGCAGCCGCACCTTCGACGCGCCCCGCAGCCGGAAGGTCGCGGCCTGGAGCTCGTTGCGCACCGAATGGCGATCGAACGCGAAGCCGAAGGTCTCGGCGCTGTGCTTCATCCGGGTAAGATGGCGCTCGAGCAGCGGAATGCCGTCCATCGGATCGAAGCGCATCGTCTCGATCAGGTCGAACACGCGCTCACCCGCCGTCACGAAGGCGCCCTTGGCGAGGCATTCCTGCCATTCCTGCTCCGGGTCCGAATCGGCAACCACGCCCGACCCTAGCCCCAAAAGCGCGGTCGAGTCGCCCCTTGCGAGCGACAGGGTGCGGATCGCGACGTTGAACATCGCGTCGCCGGTCGCATCGAGCCGGCCGATCGCACCGGTATAGAGGCCGCGCGGCGCATCCTCGGTCTCCGCGATGACCGCCATCGCGCGCAGCTTGGGCGCCCCGGTGATCGAGCCGCAGGGGAAGAGCGCGGCCAGCGCGTCGATCGCATCATGGTCCGCGGCGATCCCGGCGCGGATCTCGGACACCATCTGATGGACGGTGGGGTAATGCTCGACATGGAAGAGCCGGGGCACCGCGACGCTGCCCGGGCGCGCGACGCGGCTGAGATCGTTGCGCAGCAGATCGACGATCATCAGATTCTCGGCGCGCTGCTTGGGATCCTCCCGCAGCGCCTCGGCAAGCGCGGCGTCGCGCGCCGGATCGGCATCGCGCACCGCCGTGCCCTTCATCGGCCGCGCCGAGAGCATGCCGCCCTCGAGCCCGAAGAACAGCTCGGGCGAGAAGGACAGCAGCCATTCCGCGCCGGTGGCGATCATCGCGCCATAGCCCGCCGCGGCGCGGGAACGCAGCAGCGCATAGACCCCAGCCGGCGATCCCGCGGTCGCCACTTCGGCGCGGAAGGTGAGGTTGGCCTGATAAATGTCGCCCGCGGCGATCAGCTCGGCGACCTGCGCGAAGCGCTCGGCATAGACACGCTGCTCGATCAACGGCCGCGGGCGGCCCGCCCAGGCCCCGGCCGGATCGGGCAGCACCTCGTCGAGCGCGACCTCGCGATGCCCTTCGAACAGCCCGAACCACAGCAAGGGCCCCGGCGCGGCGAGATCCGCCAGCCTGGGCTCGAGCCCTGCGGCCGCCTCGTAGCGGAGATAGCCTGCCGCATCGAGGCCGCGGCCGCGCGCCGCGCGCAGCGCCGCGAGCGCCGGCCGGACCTGCCCGGGCGTATCGGCGCGGACGATCTCGACCGGATCGGCATAGAGCCGTGCCGGCGCGCCGCCGGGGCGGGCGTCGTCGAGCAGCACGAAAGGAGAGGAAGGCAGCGCCATCGCATGGCGCATGCCGCCGGCGGCGCGCCGCGGCAAGCCCATGTTGCTGCGGCTCGGCCGGCCGCCTATCTGCCGGCCATGTCCAATCCCCCGATGCGCGTGGCGATCGTGCCGGTCACGCCGCTCCAGCAGAATTGCAGCCTGATCTGGTGCACGCGGACGATGCGCGGCGCCTTTGTCGATCCCGGCGGCGACCTCGACCGGCTGCGCGCGGCGGCGGCGCAGCATCAGGTGACGATCGAGAAGATCCTGATCACCCATGGCCATATCGACCATTGCGGGCTCGCCGGCGAGTTCGCCGCCGAGCTCGACGTCGGGATCGAGGGGCCGCACGAGGCCGATCGCTTCTGGATCGACCGGCTCGAGGAGGACGGGCGCAAATATGGCGTGCGCGGCGTGCCGTTCGAATCGGGGCGCTGGCTGGTCGACGGCGACCAGGTGGTCGTCGGCGATCTCACGCTCGACGTCTATCATTGCCCCGGCCACACGCCCGGCCATGTCGTCTTCCACCACGCGCCGTCGAAGCTGGCGATCGTCGGCGACGTGCTGTTCCAGGGATCGATCGGCCGCACCGATTTCCCGAAGGGCAACCATCAGGACCTGATCGACGCGATCACCGGCAAGCTCTGGCCGCTGGGCGGCGACACGGTATTCGTCCCCGGCCATGGCCAGCCGAGCAATTTCGCGCACGAGCGCCGGACCAATCCCTTCGTCGCCGATTCGGTGCTGGCCCGGTAGGGCGCAGCTCAGCGCATCGGGTTGAGGCCGGTATAGCCGAGATAGACCGCATAGCCGGCGAGGCCGAGCATCGTCAGCATGGTGATCGCGATCCCGATCATCCGGCCGAGCCGCCACCCGTCCATCCCGAAGGCGTGGAGGATGCGGCTGATGATGAACAGGGCGGCGACGCCCCACAGCCACGCCTGGGTGCCGCGTGCGAGCTCGATCAGCGCGATCAGGATCAGCACCAGCGGCGCATATTCGGCAAAGTTGAGATGCGCGCGCATCCGCGCGATCATCCTGGGATTGCCGCCGTCGCCGACGAGAATCTTCTCGGAGATGCGCAGCCGGCTGACGCGCAGCCCGAGCCAGAAGTTGAGCAATGCGGCGGCGCCCGCGGTGACCAGTGCGATGGGCAGGAAAAACATGCGTGACCCCCTTTTGGATCGGTCGACCGTGGCACGCCCTTGCAACTCGGGCAAGAATCGGTATACGCGCGGCCTCGCTTCGTGACCTGCCCCGTTGGTCCGGCGGGCAGCCGGCCTAACCGTCGCTTGCCCGAACAAGGATGCGGGCGTATCGCGACCTGATTCACGTGTTTTCGAATAAAGGTGCCTGAATGGCCGTTCCCAAGAGAAAGACCTCGCCGTCGCGGCGTGGCATGCGCCGGGCGCACGATGCGCTCACGGTCGATGCATTCCAGGAATGCCCGAACTGCGGCGAACTGAAGCGCCCGCACAACCTGTGCACGGCGTGCGGCCATTATAACGGCCGCGAAATCCTCTCCACCGAGGGCTGAGCCACGCGCGCGACCCGGGGCATACCGGCATGACCACTCCCATGCGAATCGCCGTCGACGCCATGGGCGGCGACGAAGGGATCGCGGTCATGCTCGCCGGCGTCGCACGCGCGCGTCGTCGCTTCGAGGGGATGGAATTCATCCTCGTCGGCGATGAGGCGCAGATCCGCGAGGGTCTGAAGAATCACCCGAATCTCACCGCCGCGTCGGAGATCGTCCACGCGGAAGGCGTCGTCGCGTCCGAGGAAAAGCCGAGCGCCGCGATTCGACGCGCCAAGACCACCTCGATGGGAATCGCCATCGATCAGGTGAAGAAAGGCCGCGCCGGCGCCGCTGTGTCTTCGGGCAATACCGGCGCGCTGATGGCGATGGCCAAGCTGTCGCTGCGCACCATGCCCGGCATCGACCGCCCCGCGCTCGCCGCGCTGATTCCGACGCTCGGCGAGAACGACACGGTGATGCTCGATCTCGGCGCCAATACCGAGGTCGACGCGCAGAACCTCATCCAGTTCGCAGTGATGGGCGCCGCCTATGCGCGAATCGCGCTCGACCTCGAAAGCCCGCGTGTCGCCCTGCTCAACATCGGCACCGAGGAGATGAAGGGCACCGGCGAGATTCGCGAGGCCGCCGCCGAGCTGCGCGCCGCCAAGCATCTGCGGCTCGACTTCAAGGGCTTCATCGAAGGCAACCGGCTGTCGCGCGGCGATGTCGACGTGATCGTCTGCGATGGCTTCGCCGGCAACATCGCGCTCAAGACGATCGAGGGCACCGCGCGCTTCGTCGCGGATCTGCTCAAGCGCGCCTTTTCCAGCTCGACCCGCTCGAAGATCGGCTTCCTGATCTCGAAGCCGGCGACCGAGCTGCTGCGCACCCATCTCGATCCCAACAATCACAATGGCGCGATCTTCCTCGGGCTCAACGGCATCGTCGTGAAGAGCCATGGCAGCGCGAACGAACTCGGCGTAGACACCGCGATCGGTTTCGCGGCGAAGATGCTGCGCGACGATCTCAATCGGCGAATCGCCGAGGATCTCGGGAATTTCGAGGCAAAGGCTGCGTGACACTCCGTTCGGTGATTATCGGTACCGGCTCGTTCCTGCCGGCGAAGCGCGTTTCGAACGCGGAACTCGCCGAGCGCGTCGACACGTCGGACGAATGGATCGTCGAGCGCACCGGGATCCGCTTCCGCCACATCGCCGCTGACGACGAATCGACCAGCACGCTGGCCACCGGCGCCGCGCGCGCCGCGCTCGAATCGGCGGGGATCGCAGCCTCGGCGATCGACCTGATCGTCCTCGCCACCGCGACTCCCGATCAGACCTTCCCGGCCAGCGCCACCCGGGTACAGACCGCGCTCGGCATCAACGACTGCGTCGCGTTCGACGTCGCCGCGGTGTGCTCGGGCTTTCTCTACGCGGTGCAGGTCGCCGATTCGATGATCCGCGCCGGCGCGCACAAGCGTGCGCTCGTGATCGGTGCCGAGACCTTCAGCCGCATCCTCGACTGGGAAGACCGCGCGACCTGCGTGCTGTTCGGCGACGGCGCCGGCGCGATCGTCCTCGAGGCGCAGGAAAGCGACGAGACGAGCGGCCGCGGCATCCTAGCCACCCGCCTCCACGCCGATGGCCGCCACAACGACCTGCTCTATGTCGATGGCGGCCCCTCGACCACCGGCACCGTCGGCAAGCTGCGCATGAAGGGCCGCGAGGTGTTCCGCCACGCCGTGGTCAATCTCGCCGCGGTGATGGAGGAATCGCTCGCCGCCGCGGGGATGCAGGCCGGTGAGGTCGATTGGGTGGTGCCCCACCAGGCCAATGCCCGAATCCTCGACGCCACTGCGCGCAAGCTCGGGCTCGCCCCCGAAAAAGTCGTCGTGACCGTCGACGAGCATGCCAACACCTCGGCGGCTTCGGTGCCGCTCGCGCTCGACACCGCGGTTCGCGACGGGCGAATCAAGCAAGGCGACCTCATCGTTCTCGAGGCGATGGGTGGAGGATTTACCTGGGGTGCAGCGGTCGTACGTTTCTGATATGTGTCAGAACGATCGCCGAGTCGTTTCCATCCTGGAACGTTCGGGTTTGCGAGGCGAAGACAATCTGTTAGGGTCGAGTTTCAACACAGGTTAACTTGGGGGACATGCGGACATGCCGGTTGCGGGCACGCTGACCAGGGCAGATTTGGCCGAATCGCTGCATCGCGAAGTCGGCCTGTCGCGCGCCGACGCCGCCCGCCTCGTCGAGCAGATCCTCCATCATATGTGCGAAGCGCTGTCGAACGGCGAGAACGTCAAGATCTCGGGCTTCGGCAGCTTCATCCTCCGCGACAAGGGCGAGCGCGTCGGGCGCAACCCCAAGACCGGCGTCGAAGTGCCGATCGCGCCGCGCCGGGTGCTCACCTTCAGGGCCAGCCAGATGATGCGCGATCGCATCGTGGCGGGCGGCTGATAGCGCAATGCCTCCGGCGGAGAAGGCGGCAGGCGCCCTCCGCACGATTGGCGAACTCGCGCAGGAAATAGGCCGACCCCAACATATATTGCGCTATTGGGAAACGCGTTTCCCGCAGCTGCGCCCGCTGACCCGGGCCGGCAATCGCCGCTATTATCGGCCCGATGACGTCGCGCTGGTGCGCCGCATCCACCACCTTCTCGCCGATGAGGGCTATACGATCCGCGGCGTCCAGAAGCTGCTTGCCGACGAGAAGGCGAGCAAGGCGACGAGCGCGAAATCGAGCGCGGAGGAGTTCCGCGCGATCCGCGCCGCGCTGGTCAAGGCGCTCGAAGAAGACGGCGGCTAGGGCGTATCGGGTCCGAGGCTTGGATCGAGATCGCGCGGCCGCACGAAGCGCGTCAGCGTGCCCTTGCCGGCTTTCACGCCATCCCATGCGGCGGTCTCGAACGTCATCTCGGCCAGCGTCGCGGTCGGGAACTTGATCTCGACTTCGTCGCGCAGCGCGGCGCCATCGGGGACCAGCAGCAGGACGAGCTCCTCGAGCCCGGGATTGTGCCCCGCCAGCAGCACATGCTCCGCGCCGACGGGAAGATCATGGACGACGTCGAGCAAGGTGGCGGTCGAGGCGAGATAGATGCGCTGATCCCAGACCGGCGCGAGATCGTCCCCATAGCCCTGCCGGACATGATCGAGCGTCTCGGCGACGCGCGTCGCCGGCGAGGCGACGACATGATCGAAGGCCAGCCCCAGCGCCTTCATGTGACGCCCGACCATCGCCGCGGCGCGCTGGCCCTTGGGATTCAACGGCCGATCGAAATCGCGGGCGACCGGATCGTCCCACCCCGATTTGGCGTGGCGCAGCAGCGTGAGCGTCTTCATGCGTCCCCGAACTCTGAGGCGGTGGCGGTGGCTCCATGCCGCAACCGCGCCGCGAGGGGAAGCCGGACTCGTGCGACCGCCTCGTCGAGCGTCACCCGCGCGACCGGCGTGCCGGGCGGAAAGGCGTCGAGCAATCGCGACGGTGTCGCGGCGGACAGCAGCACGAAGGTGCCGCGATCGTCGGCGCGGCGAATCAGCCGGCCGAACGCCTGCGCCAGCCGCGCGCGGACGATGCGATCGTCATAGGCGGTGCCGCCCCCGGCGAGGCGCCGCGCGGCGTGGAGCACGCTCGGCTTGGGCCACGGCACGCCCTCCATCACCGCGAGCCGCAGCGAATGGCCGGGAACGTCGACGCCGTCGCGCAACGCATCGGTGCCGAGCAGCGAGGCGCGCGGATCGTCGCGGAAGATGTCGACCAGCGTGCCGGTGTCGATCGGATCGACATGCTGGGCGAGCAGCGGCAGCCCTTCGCGCGCCAGCCGGTCGGCGATCCGGGCATGGACCGCGCGCAGCCGCCGAATCGCAGTGAACAGCCCGAGCGTGCCGCCCTCCGCCGCGACGATCAGCCGGGCATAGGCATTGGCGAGCGCGGGCAAGTCGCCGCGCTTGACGTCGGTGACGATCAGCACTTCGGCCTGACCGGCATAATCGAACGGGCTCTCGGCGACGAAGCGCTGGGCGGGACGCAGCAGATGGACCGCGCCCGAGCGCGCCTCGGCGACGTCCCAGTCGCCGCCGGCGCGCAAGGTCGCCGAGGTGATCACCGCGCCGTGCGCGGGCTCGAGCACGGTCTTGGCGAAAGGTTTCGAGGGATCGAGCCAGTGGCGGTGCAACCCGACATCATATTCGCGCCCTTCGACGCGATCGACCGCGAGCCAATCGACAAAAGCAGGGTCGGCGGGTCCGCCGATCCGCGCGATCAGCGCGAGCCACGCGCCGACGGTCTCGGTGCGCCAGCCGAGCGACGCGATCGCGCCTTCGATTCGCGCACGTGCCGGGCCGTCCATCCAATCGGGCGCATCGGCGAGCACGGCCTCGAGCCGGCGGCCGAGCGCGACCAGCGGGCGGACCAGCGCGTCGAGCGCGGCGCCCGCCGGCCCGGCGGCCTCGACCAGCGCGGCATCGGGCTCGGCGAGTTCGGTCTCCAGCCCATAGCCGGCATCGCCCGAGCCATTGGTGTCGCGCGCATAGACCAGCCCGCGCACCGCGGCGAGCAGCGCCTCGACCGGACCGAAGGGCTCGCCTTCGTTGAGCCGCTGGAGCCAGCCGTCGCTCGGCAGCGCGCGCGCGGCGTCGACTGCCTCGGCGATCGCGCGGCCACCTTCCTCGTCATAGCTGGCGACATCCGAAAGCCGCGCGGCGAGACCGCGCCGCCGCCCGCGCGATCCCGATTCGGGGCCGGTGACCCAGCGCCGTATCTCGATCGCCTCCTGCCCGGTGAGCGCCGCCGAGAACATCGCATCGGCGGCGTCGAACAGGTGGTGGCCCTCGTCGAACACATAGCGCGTCGGCCGCGTCGCGGTCTCGCGCCCGCGCGCGGCGTTGACCATCACCAGCGCGTGGTTGGCGATGACGATATCGGCGTCCGCCGAGGCACGCGCCGCCCGTTCGATGAAGCATTTCCGGTAGTGCGGGCAGCCGGCATAGATGCACTCGCCGCGCCGGTCGGTCAGCGCGGTCGAGCCGTTGCGGCGGAACAGCGTCGGCAGCCAGCCGGGCAGGTCGCCGCCGATCATGTCGCCATCGGCGCTGTACGCCGCCCAGCGCGCGACGAGCTGCGCGAGGATCGCCGCGCGCCCGGCGAACCCGCCCTGCAGCGCGTCCTCGAGATTGAGCAGGCAGAGATAATTCTCGCGTCCCTTGCGCGTGACGATCTTCGCCTTGCGCGTCGCCGCATCGGGGAACAGCCGCTCGCCTTCGTGCGCGAGCTGACGCTGGAGCGCCTTGGTGAAGGTCGACACCCAGACCGGCCCCTCGGCACGCTCGGCCCAGAGCGAGGCCGGGGCGAGATAGCCGAGCGTCTTGCCGATTCCGGTCCCCGCCTCGGCGAGAATCAGATTGGGTGAATCGCGCACCGTGCGCGGCGCGAAGGCGCCCGCGGCGGCGGCGGCATAATCGCGCTGGCCCTGACGCTGCTCGGCGCCGCTGCCGGTCAGCCGCGCCAGCCGCTCGGCGACGTCGCTATCGGGCAGCGTGAGCGTGCGCGGCGCAGGCCGCGGCGGATGCTCTTCCCATTCGGGCAGCTTCGAGAACAGCCAGCGCTCGGCCTGCCCGGGCTTCGCGATGCGCGCACCCAGCGCCGGCGCCCATGGCCAGCGCAGCCGGAACAGCGACTGGAGCGCGTTCCACCCGCCCTCGCGCTCGGGCCAATCACCGTCGGGAGTCGCCAGCAGCGCCGCCGCCGCGTCGCGCAGGAACCCGGCGATATCGGCATCGCTCGCCGGCACCTCCAGCCCGGCGGCGCGGGCGAGCCCCTTCGGCGTCGGCACCATGAAGCGCGCGGGGTGGAGAAAGGCGAACAGCTCGAGCAGATCGAGCCCGTTGAGCTCGGGATGGCCGAGCCGCTGCCCGACCAGCGGCGCGTTGAGCAGGATAACCGGCGTGTCAGCCGCCAGCCGGATCGCCTCGCCGCGGCTGACCGCGCGTGTCTCCTCCGCCGTGGCGATCCAGATGCCGCCATGGCTCGCGTGCAGCGCGGGATAGGGGAGCGGGGAGATCACCCGGCCGGTGATAGGCGCGCGGGAACGAAAGGGAAACGGGCTTTTGCGCGCGAAACGGGCCGCATCCGCGAAGGATGCGGCCCATCGCCATCAGCAGCCGCAATCCTTGCAGGTGCAGTTGGTGCAGCGGCAGACGCTGGTTGCCGCAGCAGCGGCCTGGACGGCTTCGGTCATCGTCATTCTCCTGTTTGCCCGTCAGCGGGCATCACCCATATGGCTTCCGTACCATAGTACGGAGTCAAGCATGGATTCGCTGACGATCGCGGGGCTCGCCAAGGCAGGCGATGTCGGGGTGGAGACGGCGCGCTATTATCAGCGCCGCGGGCTGCTGCCCGAGCCGCCGCGCACCGGCGGGAGCGGGCTCGGCGGGGGCATAAGACGCTATGGCAGCGACGACGTCCGCCGGCTGCGCTTCATCCGCAACGCGCAGACCGCAGGGTTCACGCTCGAGGAGATCGCCGAGCTGCTCGCGCTCGACGCCACGCAGGATCGCGCCCGGGTCCGCGCGCTCGCCACCGCGCGGATCGCCGCGCTCGATTCGCGGATCGCCGAGCTGGAGGCCGCACGTGCCGCGCTCGGCCGGCTCGCCGCGCATTGCAGCGCCAGCGATCGGGGGCCGTGCCCGATCCTCGAGGCATTCGATCCGGCCGGAGGGGTCGCCAAGGGCGGGCGAGGCCGCTAGACGCGCTCGTGCAATGACGACCGACAAGCAGACCCTGCGCGCCGCCGCGCTCGACTCCAAGGCCTGGCCCTATGAAGAAGCGCGCAAGCTGCTCAAACGCTATCCCGCCATTGAACAGGGGGGCGCGCCGGCCAAGGGGCATGTGCTGTTCGAGACCGGCTACGGCCCGTCGGGGCTGCCGCATATCGGCACTTTCAACGAAGTGCTGCGCACGACGATGGTCCGCCGGGCGTTCGAGGCGCTGAGCGATGTTCCGACGCGGCTGATCGCGTTCAGCGACGACATGGACGGGCTGCGCAAAGTGCCCGACAACGTCCCCAACAAGGAAATGCTGGCCGCGCATCTCGGCAAGCCGCTGACGCGCATCCCCGATCCGTTCGGCACGCATGAGAGCTTCGCGCATCACAACAACGCGATGCTCCGCGAATTCCTCGATCGCTTCGGCTTCGAATATGAATTCGTCTCGTCGACCGACTATTATGCTGGCGGCAAGTTCGACGAAGCGCTGAAGGGCGTGCTGCGCCATTATCAGGGCATCATGGACGTGATGCTGCCGACGCTCCGCGCCGAGCGCCAGGCGACCTATTCGCCGGTGCTGCCGGTGAGCCCGAAGTCGGGCGTGGTGCTGCAGGTGCCGATCGAGGTGCTCGATCCCGAGGCCGGCACGATCGCGTTCGAGGATGAAGGCGAGCGCATCGAGCAGTCGATACTCGGCGGCAAGGCCAAGCTCCAGTGGAAGGTCGACTGGGCGATGCGCTGGGTCGCATTGGGAGTCGATTACGAGATGGCCGGCAAGGACCTGATCGATTCGGTGATCCAGTCGGGCAAGATCGCCCGCGTGCTCGGCGGCAAGCCGCCCGAGGGGTTCAACTATGAGATGTTCCTCGACGAGAAGGGCGAGAAGATCTCCAAGTCCAAGGGCAACGGGCTCAGCCTCGAGCAATGGCTGACCTATGGCCCCGACGAGAGCCTCGCTTTCTATGCCTATCGCGAGCCCAAAAAGGCCAAGGCGCTGCACTATGGCGTGATCCCGCGCGCGATCGACGATTACTGGAAGGCGGTGGCCGACTATCCCGGCCAGCCGATCGCGCAGCAGCTCGGCAACCCCGCGCACCATATCCATAATGGCGCGGTGCCCGATCAGCCGCCGCCGGTGAGCTTCTCGCTGCTGCTCAATCTGGTGGGTGTGCTGGGCAGCGGCGCGACCGCGGAGCAGGTGCGCGGCTATCTGGCGCGCTATCTTCCCGAGGCCGGCGCGGACTATCCCGCGCTCGACGCGATGGTGCCCTTCGCGATCGCGTTCGTTCGCGACGTCGCCGACAAGCCGGCGCGCCGCGCGCCGCAGGGCATCGAGATCGCGGCGCTCGCGCGGCTCGACACCGAGCTGGCGGCGCTTCCCGCCGATGCCCCCGCCGAGGACATCCAGAACATCGTCTACGAGATCGGCAAGGCGCAGTTTGGCGATCTTGGCGGGTTCGAGAATCTCCGCGACTGGTTCAAGGCGCTCTACGAGACGTTGCTGGGATCGGAGCAGGGGCCGCGCATGGGCAGCTTTATCGCGCTCTACGGGATCGACAACAGCCGCAAGCTGATCGCCGAGGCGCTCGCACGGGGATGAGCGCGCCCGAGGAAGAGGCCGGGCCGGTCACCGAGGCCGCGGTCCGGATCGAGTCGGCGCTGCGCGATTTCCTCCGGAGCGAGGCTTCGGGCGGGATCTTCCTGATCGTGGCGGCGGCGCTGGCGATGCTCTGCGCCAATCTCGCGGGCCTGTCGGCGGGCTATTTCCACCTGCTCCATCTCGAGACGGGCCCGACCATCTCGCCGGCGCACGGCCCGATGACGGTGCATCTGTGGATCAACGACGGCCTGATGGCGGTGTTCTTCCTGCTCGTCGGGCTCGAGATCAAGCGCGAGTTCGTCGACGGCCGGCTGGCGAGCTGGGAGCGGCGGCGGCTTCCGATCGTCGCGGCCGCGGCGGGGATGGTCGTCCCCGCGCTGATCTACCTCGGGGTGACCCACGGCGTCGCCGGTCTCTCGAAGGGCTGGGCGATCCCCGCCGCGACCGACATCGCCTTCGCGATCGGCGTGCTGGCGCTGCTCGGCAGCCGGGCGCCGGCGGCGCTCAAGCTGTTCCTCACCACCGTCGCGATCGTCGACGACATGGGCTCGGTGGCGATCATCGCGCTCGCCTATACCGATCACCTCAACACGCTCGCGCTCGCCGGCGCCGGGCTGGTGCTGGCGACGATGTATGTCCTCAACCGCAGCGGCGTGCGGCGCCTTCCGATCTATCTGGCCCTCGCCGTGCTGCTGTGGTGGCTGATCTTTCTGTCCGGCGTGCATGCGACCATCTCGGGCGTGGCCGCGGCGATGATGATCCCGATCGTCAAGTCTCCGGCGATGCCCGACGACGTCACCTCGCCGCTGCACCGGCTCGAGCATGCGCTGCATCCATGGTCGGCCTATCTGATCGTGCCGCTGTTCGGCTTCGCCAATGCCGGGGTGCCGCTCGCCGGGGTCTCGCCTTGGGTGCTGATCGCGCCGCTGCCGCTCGCGATCGCGGCGGGATTGTTCGTCGGCAAGCAGATCGGCATTTTCGGCAGCATCTGGCTCGCCGCGCGCACCGGCTTCGCCCCGCGACTGGGCCAGGCCGGCTGGATGCAGATCTATGGCATGTCGCTGCTCGCCGGGATCGGCTTCACGATGAGCCTGTTCATCGGCGGCCTCGCCTTTCCGGATCGGCCCGAGCTCGTCAGCGAAGTGAAGATCGGCGTGCTCGCCGGATCGGTGCTGTCGGCGCTGGCCGGCTATCTGGTGCTGCGATTCGCGCCCGCCCCCGCGCCGCTCAAGACACCGGAAGCGCGCGAGACGCCCTGAGCGCGCGGCGCTCGGCGAGCATCGCGAGGCACCAGACGCCGAATCCGCCGAGCGCCAGCGCCGCGCCGACATAGCCGGTCGAAGCCCAGCCCCAGCCGGCCGCGATCGCCATCCCGCCGAGCCACGGCCCGAGCGCATTGGCGGTGTTGAACGCCGAATGGTTGAGCGCCGCGGCGAGCATCTGCGCATCGCCGGCGACGTCCATCAGTCGGGTCTGGAGGATCGCGCCCAGCGAGCCGCCGAGACCGATCGCGAACACCGCCACACAGAGCGACCAGAAATGCGCGGTCGCCAGCGGATAGAGCGCGAGCGCGAGCGCGCTGAACAGCAGCAGCGCCGCGGCGCTGGGCATCAGCGCGCGATCGGCGAATTTGGGGACGATGATGTTGCCCGCGGTCATCCCCGCGCCGAAGATCGCCAGCGCGACCGGGATCATGCTCGCCGGAACGCGCGTCACTTCGAGCAGCGTCGAGGCGACATAGGTATAGACGCAGAACAGCCCGCCAAAGCCGATCGCGCTGATGCCGAGCGTCAGCCAGACCTGGCCATTGGCCAGCGCGCCGAGCTCGCGCAACGGGCTGGCATCGTGCGCCGGCCGGTCGCGCGGCGCGAGCCGCCAGACCAGCGCCATGGTCAGCAGCGCGAGCACCGCGACCACCGCGAACCCCCAGCGCCAGCCCACCGCCTGGCCCAGCCAATTGGCGAGCGGCACGCCGATCACGGTCGCGATGGTGAGCCCGAGCAGCATCCGGCCGACTGCCTGCGAACGCTGGTTGTCGGGCACCAGCGACGCCGCGACCAACGCCGCGATGCCGAAATAGGCGCCGTGCGGCAGGCCGCTGAGGAAGCGGAAGACGAGCATCCAGCCATAGGTCGGCGCCAGCGCGCTCAATCCGTTGAACAGCGCGAAGCTGGCCATCAGCAGGATGAGCAAGGTGCGCCGCGCCATCTTCGCGCCGAGCACCGCGAGCAAGGGCGCGCCGACCACCACGCCGAGCGCATAGGCGCTGATCACATGCCCCGCGGTCGGCTCGTCGATCCCGAGCCCGTGGGCGAAATAGGGCACGAGGCTCATCGTCGCGAATTCGGTGGTGCCGATCGCGAACCCGCCCATCGCGAGCGCGAAATGGACGAGCGCGACGGGCGTCGTGCGGGGGGCGGGCGCATGCATCGCCGTGCAGGTGGCCATGCTGCACCGCAGCGTCAACCATTCGCGGCTGCACATACGAATGCAGCGGGCGCAAGCGCAACGATTCGACGGGGCAGGGCAGGGTGGCTAGAACCCGGCCATGCTGATCGCCGCACTGCTTGGCTTCGCCGCACCGGATCCCTGCGTCTCGGAATGGCGCTTCCTGTTCGCCAACGGCCCGCAGGGCGAGGACGTCGCCGGCAGCCGCGCGGCGCTGATCGCGGCGGTGCGGCGCGGCAGCCCGTTGCGGGTCGGCTGGGGCGAGGCGGCGGCCGACGGCAGCTGGTCGGTCGAGGAATTCTCCAATGTCGGCTTCACCAACATCATGGCCGGGCGCGATCTGGTGGTGCAGCTTGAGCCCGCGATGATCCAGAACGACTATCTAGACGCGAAGAAGGCGACGCTGCGCGCCGAGCCGCTCGAATGGCGCGCGATTATGTCCACCGACGGTCGCTTCGATGCGCAAATGACCGTGCCCGCCACCGGCAAGCTGTTCCGCACGCTGCGCCAGCGCACCCGGATCCACTGGTACGCGCTCGCGCCCGATCCGAAATGCGATGCGCGCGAGGCGGTCAACTCGGCGCCGCCGGGGCGGAAGAACATCCTCGTCGAGAGCATCAAGCCGGCCGAGTGAGCGCGGCGAGGGCCCGGCGCCTGTAGGACGCCGGCGCGGGCATTTTGTAGGGTTTGACCGGCCTAGAGTCGCAAGAGTCGCGATCAAACGACTCTCGCGTTGCGCGGGTAGGAAATGTGGTTGCGCGCGGCTGTAGGAAAATCGACGGCGTCAAAGAGCGCGTCCAGGCTGCTGCCGGACCGGCGGCGAGCCAAGCAGGCGGAATCCTACATTGCAAGCGCCGGCCGGGTGGCGACTATCGGGTGGAAAGCAGACACTTTGAGCTTTAGCGTCGAGCTATGCTGAAGGCTGGCGTTTTTGATAACTTTAAAGGCGCAACCACCCTGCTCCTGTGGGGCGGCGCGGAAGACATGGTTTCACTTCTCAGGGGCCTCGACGGGCTTCGCGCGGGCAATAGCATCGCCTTTGCAATCGACGGTCCAACAGGCGGTGTCGCCATCACGCGAGGGGAAGGCTCAACGCTGACTAGCGATGGCGGCGTTCTGCGCTGGCAATGCTCGCGTGAAACGATCGATTTAGCAGTCGGTCTGACTGCGCCGCTGATCGGCCAAGTCGGTCATCACTTCTTGGACGTGAGCGGAATGGCCAAGCAGGTGATTATTGCCCGGGACGAATACCCGCCCGACTTGCGCTAACGTACGCAATCGGGGCGGCAACCGCCAAGCGTTCGGCCCGGCGGAGCAGCAAAGGGGCGCCCCACAGGCGCGCGCCCTCGTTCGGCCCCTCAATCCAGCCTCAAAGCTTTGCGGTGAGCTCCGGGACGATCATGAACAGGTCGCGACGAGGCCGATGTCCGCGACCTGGAAGATGGGGTTTCCTCGTCCTTGTTGATCGCGACGATCGTGAGCGGTCAATTCCGCGCCGCCGGGGCGGAAGATATCCTCGTGGAGAGCCCGGAGAAATAGACGCTAGAGGCCCAACCATTCGAGCGGGCGCGGCAGCGTCTCCGCCGAATAATCGACCTGCAGCACCCGGCGTCTGCGCAGGCCCTGCGCCGCCGCCGAGGCATGGACGATCGGAGTGGCGTAGATCCAGACATCGCCCGCTTCGGCGAGGCATTCTGCGGACCCGCATCGCGCTACCGCCTCACCGAGCCCGGATTCGGGGATCTTGCCGAGGCGGTGCGATCCCGGCGCGATCAGCAATGGAGCGTTATCCGCCGGCACGGCGTCGAGGTGGATGCGGACCGTCGCCATCTTCTCGATTATCGAAAAGGGCGGCTCGACATGCTGGAGGCCTGCTTTGACCGACCATGGGTCATAGCCCGGAATCTCGGCCCGCGCCTGGACCGCGATCGTGCGGTCCTGATGCCAGCCCAAGGCCCAGTTCGTCGCGGGGCTCTTGTCGAACAGGATCGCCCGGACGGGCCGCGCACCCTCGTCGAGCTTCGCCGCCGCAGCTGCGCCCAGCGCGGGGGGGACGAGCAGTTCCGCCAGCCCCGGGACGTTGCACAGCCGCACCCCAGCGCGATCCGACGGCAGCGTCGCGACGATCGCCTCGAGCGTGGACAGAAAAGGGGCGGCCGCACCGCGGAGGTGCGCCGCCCCATGTTCGTCGAAGTCGAGATCCAAGCTCAGAGCTTCCCGGTCAGCTCCGGGACGATCTTGAACAGGTCGCCGACGAGGCCGATGTCCGCGACCTGGAAGATCGGGGCGTCCTCGTCCTTGTTGATCGCGATGATCGTCTTCGAATCCTTCATCCCGGCGAGGTGCTGGATCGCGCCCGAGATGCCGACCGCGATATAGACCTCCGGCGCGACGATCTTGCCGGTCTGGCCGACCTGATAGTCGTTGGGAACGTAACCCGCGTCGACCGCGGCGCGCGAGGCGCCGACCGCGGCGCCGAGCTTGTCGGCGAGCGGCTCGATGATCGTATGGAAATTCTCGCTGTTCTGCAGCGCGCGGCCGCCCGAGACGATCACCTTGGCGCTGGTCAGCTCGGGGCGCGTCGATTCGGCGATCTCGGCGCCGGCAAAGGTCGAGAGACCCTTGTCGCCGGCAGCCGACACCGCCTCGACCGTGCCCGAACCGCCGCTGGTCGCCGCCTTGGCGAAGGCGGTGCCGCGCACGGTGATCACCAGCTTCTTGTCGCTGGTCTGCACGGTGGCGATCGCATTGCCGGCATAGATCGGACGGGTGAAGGTGTCGGGCCCTTCCACCGAGAGGATGTCCGAGATCTGCATCACGTCGAGGCCCGCGGCGACGCGCGGCGCGATGTTCTTGCCGGTGGTGGTCGCCGGGAACAGCACCGCGTCGTGGCTGTCCATCAGCGCCACGATCAGCGGCGCGACATTCTCGGCCAGCGCATGCTCGTACGCCGCGTCGTCGGCGACATGGACCTTGCCCACGCCTTCGATCTTCGCCGCCTCGGCAGCGACGCCGTCGACGCCCTTGCCCGCGACGAGGAGGTGGACCTCACCCAGCTTCGCCGCGGCGGTCACCGCCGCGAGCGTGGCATCCTTGAGGCTCTGATTGTCGTGTTCGACCCAGACCAACGTCTTCATTTCGCGACTCCCAGAGCCTTGAGCTTCTCGACCAGCTCGTCGACCGAGCCCACCTTGATGCCGGCCTGGCGCTTGCCGGGCTCGACCACCTTGAGCATTTTGAGCCGCGGCGAAACATCGACGCCGTAATCGGCGACGGTCTTCTTCGCGACCGGCTTGGTCTTGGCCTTCATGATGTTGGGCAGAGTCGCATAGCGCGGCTCGTTGAGTCGGAGATCGGTGGTGACGATCGCCGGCAGCTTGAGATCGACCGTCTCGAGCCCGCCATCGACTTCGCGGGTGACCTTCACCCGCTCGCCGGCGAGCTCGACCTTCGAGGCGAAAGTGCCCTGCGCCCAGCCGAGCAGCGCCGCCAGCATCTGGCCGGTCTGGTTCGAATCATCGTCGATCGCCTGCTTGCCGAGGATGATCAGCCCGGGCTGCTCCTCTTCGGCGACCTTGGCGAGCAGCTTGGCGACGCCGAGCGGCTCGACCTCGTCATCGGTCTGGATCAGGATGGCGCGATCGGCGCCCATCGCCCGCGCGGTGAGCAGCACGTCGGTCTCGGCCTTGGCGACGCCGATCGTGACGACGACGACTTCGGTGGCGACGCCCTTCTCCTTCAGGCGAACCGCCTCCTCGATCGCGATCTCGTCAAAGGGATTCATGCTCATCTTGACGTTGGCGAGGTCGACCCCCGTCCCGTCGGGCTTCACGCGGGGCTTCACATTATAGTCAAGCACGCGCTTGACCGGCACCAACAGCTTCATCTGCTTCTCTCCCTTGGCTCTTCCCTGATCCCGGGGAGGAAAGGTCGAGCCTCGAATGATAACGTCACTGGCTTACGTTTACGCGAACGTCAACCTGCGTGAACGCGCGCGAATTCCTGTGTCAGCGGCTCGAAAGCCTCGGGCGGCGGGAAGGTTGCGAAGCGGTGCGTCGCGCCGGTCTTCGCCCAAGGCAGGCTTTCGGAGGTGAAGGTATCGACGAAAGGCGGATCCGCCGGGGGCGTGTCGAGCAGGGTCGTGCGGACATTCACGAAACTGTCGAAGCCGGCGGGCCGGGTGAACATCCAGCTCAGGCAATGGCCGCAGAAATAATGGCGAGACTCGCCGTGCATCCCGCCGATCACGGGCTCGCCGGCGATGACTTCGAACCGCTCGGTGGGCCAGGCACCGCTGACCGAATAGGCACTCGCAGTCATCTTCTGGCAGCCGCGGCAATGGCACGCCGCGGTGAAGATCGGCGGGCCGGACAGGCGGAAGCGGACGCGCTCGCAGCGACATCCACCTTCCACCGTTCCGGCCGCGTCGGTCATGCCGCCTTCTGGACCTCCGCGACGATCTTGCGCGCCGCGTCGCCGAGATCGTTCGCGGGAACGATGGCGAGGCCCGAATTGGCGAGGATGTCCTTGCCCTGCTGGACGTTGGTGCCCTCGAGGCGGACGACCAGCGGCACCTGGAGGTTCACTTCCTTCGCCGCGGCGACGATGCCCTCGGCGATGATGTCGCAGCGCATGATCCCGCCGAAGATGTTGACGAGGATGCCCTTCACCGCCGGATCGCTCAGGATGATCTTGAACGCCGCGGTGACCTTCTCCTTGTTGGCGCCGCCGCCGACGTCGAGGAAGTTCGCGGGGAACATGCCGTTGAGCTTGATGATGTCCATCGTCGCCATGGCGAGGCCGGCGCCATTGACCATGCAGCCGATGTCGCCGTCGAGCTTGATATAGGCGAGGTCGTACTTCGACGCCTCGAGCTCGGCGGGATCCTCTTCGCTCTCGTCGCGCAGCGCGGCGAGATCCTTGTGGCGGAACATCGCGTTGCCGTCGAAGCCGACCTTGGCGTCGAGGACGAGGAGATTGCCCTGCTCGGTCAGTGCCAGCGGGTTGACCTCGATCTGCTCGGCGTCGGTGCCGAGGAAGGCGGCGTAGAGCGACGACGCGACCTTGGCGGCCTGCTTGCCCTGATCGCCGGTGAGCCCGAGCGCGGCGGCGACGGCGCGGCCGTGGTGCGGCTGGAAGCCGGTCGCGGGATCGACGGCGAAGGTGTGGATCTTCTCGGGAGTGGCATGCGCGACTTCCTCGATGTCCATGCCGCCCTCGGTCGAGACGACGAAGGCGACGCGGCCGGTGGCGCGATCGACGAGCAAGGCGAGGTAGAATTCCTTCGCGATGTCGGCGCCGTCGGTGATGTAGAGGCGATTGACCTGCTTGCCGGCCTCTCCGGTCTGGATCGTCACCAGCGTGTTGCCGAGCATGTCGGTGGCGTGCGCGCGGACCTCGTCGAGCGTGAAGGCGAGGCGGACGCCGCCCTTGGCGTCGGGGCCGAGCTCCTTGAACTTGCCCTTGCCGCGGCCGCCGGCATGGATCTGCGACTTCACCACATAAAGCGGCCCGGGGAGCTGCTTCGCGGCCTCGACGGCTTCCTCGACAGTGAAGGCGGCATGGCCCGCGGCGATCGGCGCGCCGTACTTGGCGAGGAGTTCCTTGGCCTGATATTCGTGGATGTTCATGGGCGCGCCCTCATGTTGCTGGCGGAGTTTGCGCCGGCCTTAAGCACGGCACGCCGCGGAATCCAAATCTTTTCCGCTCAAATGCAATTGCGACGTAATTGCAATAATTGCCCTGGACAGCGCGTCGCGGGGCCGAATCGCTGACCGCAGCGGAAGCTCAGCCCGCCAGCCCGGTGGCGCAGAGCGCCGCCGAGCTCGAGGTGACGCCGAGAATCTCGGCATCGCCGAGCGCGCGGACGCGGTGGAGGAACTGATCGACCGACTCGGCGCCGCCGGCATAGGGGAGGTCGGCGATCCGCATCAGCTGCTTGAGCGACAACCGATCGACCATCCGCTCGGCCATGCACGCCGAGAGCGGCTTGGGGAGGCCGGCGCGGATCAGCCCCGAGCGGAGCCGTGCCTCGGGTACGGCGCAGCCGGCGAGCAACGAAGCGGCGAGCGCCAAAAGCGTGGTGGTTCTGATCATCGCGCCCCGCTATCGGGCGTCGATGTTCCTCGCAACCGCGCTCGCGCTCGCCCCGCCTCCCCTCGATCCCGCCCATGCCGCGCTCGACCGACTAGCCGGCTGCTGGGACGCGCCGGGCGAGGTGCTGGGCAAGCCGGTGCGGACGCGCGTTCGCGGCGCGTGGCGGCTCGGCAGCCGCTATCTGCTGCTCGAGATGCACGGGCTCGATCCCGCCGACCCCTATGACGCCGCGATCCTGCTCGGCGATCACGACAAGCGCTGGATCAACAGCTGGTGGATGGACAGCTTCGGCGCCGGCTACAGCGCCGGGGGCGTGGGCGAGGTCAAGAACGGCGCCATCGAGGTCCTCTACAGCTATCCCGACGCGACCTATACCAATCGCCTCGTATCCGACGGGAAGGGCTGGCGCTGGACCATCGTCGAACGCAAGCATGTCGGCGGCGGCGAGAAGGCCTTCGCCTCCTATCGCCTGACGCCCATGCCGTGCGACGATACGCGCTTCGCGTTCTGACAGACATGACGCGGCGCCCTACGCACCCTATCTGGCAAGCATGAACCCGTGGCTCGGCATCCTGTTGTTCCTCGGCACCGTCGCCGGGATGGAGGGCTTCGCCTGTGCCGCGCATCGCTGGGTGATGCACGGCCCCGGCTGGTTCCTCCATGCCAGCCACCACCGCGCGCGCACCGGCGCGTTCGAGTGGAACGACCTTTATGCGGTGGTCTTCGCGATCCCGTCGATCGTGCTGCTGCTCGGCGGGGTCCAGCTCGGCTGGTGGCCGGGCTGCACATGGATCGGCGCGGGAATCGCCGCCTATGGCGCGATCTATTTCGGCTTTCACGACGTCATCGTCCACAAGCGGCTGCCGCACCGCTATGTCGCCCGCTCGCGCTACATGAAGCGTATCGTCCAGGCGCATCGGCTCCACCACGCGGTCGAATCGAAGCACGGCACGGTCAGCTTCGGATTTCTCTGGGCGCCACCCGCCGACACGCTCAAGCGCCAGCTCAAGGCGCGCGGCGGCTTGATCCGGGTTAGTGTTGCGCCGGATTGACGCGCGCGGCGGGGCGGCACACATGAAGAGCCCATGGAACAGCTCAACCTGTCCGAGTCCGAATGGCGCAAGCGCCTCAGCCCGGAACAGTTCCACGTGCTGCGCGAGGCCGGCACCGAACGCGCTTTTTCCGGCCGCTACAACGACAACAAGGCCGACGGCATCTATCGCTGCGCGGCGTGCCAGCTCGAATTGTTCGATAGCGCCGACAAATATGATTCGGGATCGGGCTGGCCGAGCTTCACCCAACCGATCGCGGCCGGCCATGTCGTCGAGCATGCCGATGTCAGCCACGGCATGCGCCGGGTCGAGGTGCGCTGCGCGCGCTGCGACGGGCATCTCGGCCATGTCTTCCCCGACGGGCCGCCGCCGACCGGGCTACGCTATTGCATGAATTCGGTCAGCCTCGATTTTCGTTCACGCAGCGGCAACGCAAACGGCGCTAGCAGCGACCCGTCCGGCGCCTGATTCTTGTGAGCCGACGGTTTAGGGCTTAACCACCGCTTCCGATGGCTTCCAGAAAACCGCAAACCTCCGCACGCAAATCCTGGTGGCGCACCGGCTCGGGCTGGAAAAAGCTCGGGATCTGGACGCTGATCGCCGGCGTCAGCGTCGGGCTGCTCGCCGTGATCGCGCTGCTGATCGCGGTCTATTCGACCAAATCCTCGCTGCCGAGCTATGACGAGCTCAAATCCTCGCCCAACGGCCAGATGATCCGCGTCCATGCGGTCGACGGCACCGTGCTGGTGTCGCTCGGGCCGAGCTATGGCGAATGGATCAAATATGACCAGATCCCCGCGGTGATGCGCGATGCGATCGTCGCGGTCGAGGATCGCCGTTTCGAGAATCACTGGGGCGTCGATCCCTGGGGCCTCGCCCGCGCGGTGCGCACCGGCATCGCCAATCGCGGCACCGGCCGCCGCCTCCAGGGCGCCTCGACGATCACCCAGCAGGTCGCGCGGACGATCTTCCTGTCGAACAAATATGATTTCGGGCGGAAGATGCGCGAGGCGGTGCTCGCGCTGGCGATGGAGCGCAAATTCTCGAAGGAGCAGATCCTCGAGCTCTATCTCAACAAGGTCTATTTCGGCGGCGGCGCCTATGGCATCGACGCCGCGAGCCGCAAATTCTTCGGCCATCCCGCGACCAATCTGAGCCTCGCCGAGGCGGCGGTGATCGCCGGCCTCGTCAAGGCGCCGTCGCATTATTCGCCGACCGCCGATGCCGAGGCGGCGGTGAGCCGCGCCAGCGTGGTGCTCGACGTGATGGCCGAGACCGGCAAGATCAGCCAGGCGACCGCTTCGGCGACCGATCCGCGCACCGTCAAGCTCGCCCCCGAGCCGCGCCAGAACAGCGTGCGCTACTTCACCGACTGGGCGCTGCCGCAGCTCGAGATGCTGATCGACGAGACCGAGGCGCCGCTCGAGGTGTGGACGACGCTCGATCTCAACATGCAGCGCGCCGCCGACGAGGCGATCCGCAAGAACGCGCCGGCCAACGCGCAGGGCGCGCTGGTCAGCCTCGACCGCGACGGCGCGGTGCGCGCGATGGTCGGCGGCAAGGATTATGTCGCGTCGATCTACAACCGCGCGACGCAGGCGGTCCGCCAGCCCGGCTCGGCGTTCAAGCTGTTCGTCTATCTCTCGGCGCTCGAGGCCGGGCACAAGCTCGACGACATCGTCGTCGACGAGCCGGTGACGATCAACGGCTGGACCCCGCGCAACAATTCGGGGCGCAATTCGGGGCAGGTCACGCTGCGCACCGCCTTCGCCTATTCGCTCAACACGATCGCGGCCAAGCTCGGCCAGGAAGTGGGCTTCGGCACCGTCGCCGACATGGCGCGGCGCTTCGGCATCACCACCCCGATCAACACCCAGCCGGCGATGGTGCTCGGCACCTCGAACGTGCGGCTGATCGACATGACCCGCGCCTTCGCCTCGGTGGGGCAGAAGGGCGTCGCGGTCACCCCGTTCGGCATCACCCGCGTCACCGCGAACGGCAATGTCATCTACCAGCACGAAGTCGATACCAGCCATGTGCTGGTGGCGCCCTATGTCGCCGCGCAGATGACCGATCTGCTCCAGACCGCGGTGGCGACCGGCAGCGGCCATGCGGCGCAGATCGGCCGCCCGGTCGCCGGCAAGACCGGCACCACCACCTCGAACAAGGACGGCTGGTTCGTCGGCTTCTCGAGCGGGCTGACCACCGGAGTGTGGATGGGCCGCGACGACGCCAAGGTGGTTCCCGGGCTGCAGGGCGGCACCGCGCCGGCGCGCGCCTTCGCATCGTTCATGAGCAAGGCCGTCGCCAACCGGCCGGTCGAGCCGTTCGAGACGCAGGTGACGCTGCCCGAATGGCAGCTCGAGCCCGAGGACAATGCCTATTACACCCAGCCCGACAACGGCATGTTCGTCGACGCGGACGGCAATCCGCTGCCCGAGGACCAGCAGCCACGCAGCGACGGGACCGAGGAGCAGCAGGGCGACGAGCAGCTCGACCAGGACTGGATCGACCGGATGACCGGCAATCGCCCGCCGGCGCCGGCGCCGCAGCAACAGCCCGATCCCGGCCGCGCCCCGCCGCCGCGCGACGGCGCGCGCCAGCCGCCGCAGGAACGCACGCCGCCGCGCGACAATCCGGAAGGGTTCTAGAAAATCCTCCCTCGCGCAGCGGGGGAGGGGGACCAGCGAAGCTGGTGGAGGGGGCATCTCAACGGGCGACATGGCTTGGGGAGAAGCCCCCTCCGTCGCCTTCGGCGCCACCTCCCCCGCTTCGCGAGGGAGGATCTACGGGATCGGGTCAGGCCGCCGCCTCGGCCCGCCCCACCCAGTGCAGCGCCGCGCCGTTGCGCCGCAGCCAGTGCCGCGCCGGGGTGGGATCGGCTTCGAACAGCGTCTCGACCAGCCGGTGGAACGCCGGCGAATGGTTCATATGGATGCGGTGCGCGACTTCGTGCGCGACGGTCGCGCGACGCACATGGTCGGGCGCAAGGATCAGCCGCCAGCTGTAGCGGATCGCGCCCGACGACGCGCAACTCCCCCAGCGCCCGCGCGGATCGCCGATCGAAACGCGCGTCACCGTGACTCCGGCGCGCTCGGCATATTCGGCGGTCTCGGCACTGAGCACGCGCAGCGCCTCGCCGCGCAGCCAGCGCTCGATCCGGCGCTCGAGCCCGTCGCGCGGCCCCCCGCAGATCAGCCGATCGCCGTCCAGCTTCGGCGTCCGTGCCGCCGAGGGCGCGTGATCGATCGCGACCTCGCGCCCGGCAAAGGGGAAGAAGGCACCCGGCACCAGCGGCAGGCTGCCCGGCAGCCGCGCCTGCTGCGCCGCGATCCAGCCGCGCTGCTCCTCGGCCCATGCCAATGCCTTGCGCAGCGAGGCGCGGAGCGGCAGCGTCAGCCGCACCTTGCCGTCGCGCGGATCGACTGCGAGGCGCATCCGGCGGGCGCGGGCGTTGCGGACGACCTCGATCGCGCCGCTCAAAGCTCCCGATCCACCAGATGATGCTCGAAATCGCCGGCATCGTCCTCGGAGATCGTCCAGCCGCGCGTCGACTGGCCGGCGGCATGGACCGATTCGCGATCGCCGCTCACCAGATAATGCCAGTCGGGCAGCGGCTTGCCCTCGGCGCGCAGCCGATAGGCGCAAGTCGAGGGCAGCCATTCGATTCCGGCGACGTTGCTGGCGTTGAGCCGCACGCATTCGCTGACATAGGCATGGCGATGGCGATAATCGCTGCACTGCCCCATCCGCCGATCGAGCAGCCGGCAGGCGACGTTGGTGGCGTGCAGCTCGCCGGTCTCTTCATCCTCGAGCTTGTGGACGCAGCATTTGCCGCAGCCGTCGCACAGCGCCTCCCATTGCGCGCGGTCGAGCTTCGCCAGCGGCGTATCTTCCCAGAAGCGCCCGCTCATCGCACCCAATGCTGCACCTGGGCGGCGATCGCCTTGCCGTCCTGATCGATCGGCAAGGTCGCGATCGGCTCGCCGTTCGGACCCATCAGATAGGCGATCGCGACATGATCGACCATGTAGCCGCCGCCGGGCGCGGGCGGCTGCTTCTTGAAATAGATCGCATAATTCTTCGCCACCGCGGCGATCGCCTCGGGGCTGCCGGTGAGCCCGACGATGCGCGGATGGAAGTTGGCGACGAACTGCTTGACCGCTGCCGGCGTATCGCGCTCGGGATCGACCGTGATGAAGATCGGCACCACCCGCGCCGCGACCGCGGGCGCCTGCTTTTCGAGCAGCGTCATCGCCTGGCCGATCTTGGCCATGTCGGTCGGGCAGACATCGGGGCAATAGGTGTAGCCGAAATAGACGATGCGGTATTTTCCGGCGAAATCGCTGTCGCGCACGGTCTTGCCGTTCTGATCGACGAGCGTGAACGCGCCGCCGATCCGCGCGCCGGCAAGCGGCGGCTCGGCGGGCTTCGCGGCACCGCAGCCGGCGAGCGGGACCGCGGCGAGCAGCGCGAGGGCTGGAAACATCCTGTACATGGCGCGATCAGCCATGATCTGTTAGGCCCGCGCTTGCAAGAACGGGGTTCCAGTTAGGGGTTCAGCCACATCATGGGTTTTCGTATGTTCCGCGTAGCCGCTGCCGCCGCGCTGGCGCTCACTGCCGTCCCCGCCGCGGCCCAACAGTTTTCCGACAGCTATGAATTCCTTGAGGCGATCCGCAAATCCGACGGGAACAAGGTCAACAAGTTCCTGCTCGATCGCTCGCTGCGCATCGTCAACGCCAAGGATCGCGGCAGCGGCGAGGGCGCGCTGCACATCGTCGCGCGCCGTTCGGACGCGCTCTACCTGCGCGCGCTGCTCCAGGCCGACGACATCAATCCCAATCTGCAGGACGGGCGCGGCAACACCGCGCTGATGATCGCGGTCGAGCAGAACTGGAGCGAGGGCGTCGGCATCCTGATCAAGTACCGCGCCAATGTGAACCTCGCCAATGCCGGCGGCGAGACCCCGCTGATCCGCGCGGTGCAGATGCACAATCCCGACGTCATCCGCCAGCTGCTCGACGCCAAGGCCGATCCCGACCGCGCCGATTACGGCAGCGGCAAGTCCGCGCGCGACTATGCCCGCGAGGGGACGCGCTGGCCGAACGTCGCCAAGATGCTCGCCGACGCGCCCAAAAAGGGTCAGGCGGCGGCGAGCGGGCCGAGCGCGCACTAGGGTCCGTACGCAACACCGGCAATGGTGGTGACGGAGCCGATTTTGGCGCACGGGGAGGAACGAGGAGGGAGCGACGCGGTGTCGTCGTGACCCCAAGGACTTGGGTCGTGACGTGGCTGTGCGCCAAAAGCGGCCCGCCGCTGCGCGGTCGCCCGGAGACGCACGCTGGACTGCGTCAGCCCGCTTGCCCGGGCCACCAGCCCGCGCTGCGCGAGCTTCCTTGCCAGCGCACGTCTCCGGGCGATCCCGACCGTTGTGGGTATTGCGTACGGACCCTAGACGATCTGCCCGGCCTCGGGATCGAGCAGATGCGTCACGCGCCGCGCCGCGCGGCGCGCGAAGGCGAGCGTGCATTTCTTGCGGGTCGCGCTCGCCAGCGGCACCGTCGCCGCTTCGCGCACCACTGCCGCGTCGTAGCGATCGGCGACGATCAGCCCCGCGCGCTGCGGCAGGAAGCCTTCCTGCTCGAACGGCCGCAGATCGAATCCCGCCGGTACCGCCCAGAAGAAGCGGTCGCAATGCGCGAGATAATCGGTCCATTTGCCGTCGCCGAGCAGATCGGCGCGCGACACCTTGATCTCGACGATGACGATGTTGCCGCGCGCATCGAGCGCCATCAGATCGGCACGGCGGCCGCCGTCGAGCGGCACTTCGGCGATCGTCGCGATATCGTGACGCAGCAGCATCCGCGTCACGCCGCGCGCGACATCGGCGGCGATCAACGGCGCGTCGGATGGCAAAACAGCCGGGGAAGTCATCCCCGGCTGTTAGAACATTTGACGAACGTCGGAAAGCCCCGCCCGAACGGCGGGGACGATCTCAACGATAAAAGATGTGATTGCCGACCGTCGCGACGCGCGGACGGTTCCAGCCCGGCCGGACATAGCGGGCATGGAAATAGAGCGCCTCGCCGGCGGGGCTGTCCCACTGATCGTTGCGCGCGACCTTGGCCACCGCGAGCGCCTTGCGCCACTGGGCATTGGCCGGCGGCGTCGGCAGCTTGCCGCCGCGCACGAACGAGAACTGGCCGCGCTGGGTGAGCACCGAGCACACGCTCTTGGGGAAGCGGCCCGACTTGGTGCGATTGATCAGCACATCGGCGACGGCCAGCTGGCCCGCGAGCGGCTCGCTCTTCGATTCATAATAGACGCCGATCGCGAGGCAGTTGAGCTCGGCATCGGCAGTGGCGTCGTCCTCGTGCGCGGCAACCGCGGCCGAGAGAGTCGCGAAGTCCTGATCTTCCTTGAGCGCCGCCTCGGGGAGGGGCTGCACGATCTCGCCATCCTGCTTGAGGACCGGCTGCGCCGCGATCCGGGGCGCGGGAACAACATGATGTTCCTGGGTGTTGATGACCTGAACCGGCGCCTCCTGGCTGGCCGGAACGGCATCGAGCGTGGCTGCATTCGCAAGTGCGCCAGCGCAAAAAGTCACAGCCGCGAAGGTCGCGGCACGTGGCATGAACTTCATCAGGTATCAGCACTGTGCGGTTGGTGCGCGGCCGACCCCCTTGATCTGCTGATCTTTACGGGCCGCCGGGCTTCCCCCCCGACTGCGTAACCGCCCGGTTTCACACCCCGACCGGCACAACGCTATGGAACGAGTGGCCGCCTTGCCCCGCGCGCACGCGTTAAGTCAATAAAGGTTCAACAATTCAGCGGCGAACCGTTCGGCGTCTGCGATATCCAGTTCGACCACCCATAAATCCGAATCGAATCGGCGGCGACGCTCCCAATAGTCGCTGACCGCTTGCTCATCCCCAATATCTTGTGGACCGGCGGGGATCAGCGCGGGCGTGCCCGCCGGCCCCAGCCCCCGCTCGAAGAAGCGGGGATTCGTGCCTTTCCGGTACGTTAGCAGCAGGATTCCGCCAGCGGTGGCATCGCCTTTGGCGAGGACCATCGCCGATCCGCCGCGCTGATCGGCGCCGCGGACGAGCGCGCTCACCAGCATCGCGCTGGTCAGCCGCGCCATCATGCCGGCCGATAGCCGGGGAGCGAGGCGAGCGGGATGCGCGAGCGCATGAAGGTGCCGGTGCCGCGCGCCGCCTCCTCGCCGCTCGCATCGATCAGCCGCGCCTCGGCGACGAACACGCGGCGCTGGCCGCTCACCCAGCGCCCCTCGGCGATCACCGGCCCCTCGCCGAGCGGCTTGGTGAACAGCAGGTTGAACGCGGTGGTGAGCAGGAAGCGATCGGTGACGAGGCTGTTCGCTGCGTAAAACGCCGCATCGTCGAGCATCTTGAAATAGCTCGTGCCGTGCGCGGCGCCGGCGGCGTGGAAATAGCGCTGGTCGATCTCGAAGCGGATCCGCGCGACTCCGCCCGCGCTGATCTCGAGCACCGATTCGAACAGCCGGTTGATCGGCGCGGCGGCATAGAGCGATTCGAGCGCGCGGAAATGCGCTTCGGCGCCGCGCGGAGCCGGGGGCGATTCAGGCGGCGTCACGCGTCTCCACGGCGGTGAGCAGCGCGAACAGCGCGTCGTCCGACGCCGCGCCGCGCAGCTTTGCCGAGAAATGCCGGTCGCGCAGCTTGCGCGAGACGCAGGCGAGCGCCTTGAGATGCTCGGCGCCCGCGCCGACCGGCGAGAGCAGCATGAACACCAGATCGACCGGCAGATCGTCGATCGCGGCGAAATCGATCGGCTGGTTGAGCCGGACGAACACCCCCGCGACATGCCTGAGGCCGTCGAGCTTGGCATGCGGAATGGCGATCCCGCCGCCAAAACCGGTCGAGCCGAGCTTCTCGCGTTCGGCGAGCCGTTCGGTGACCAGCCTGGCGTCGATGCCATAGGCGCGCGCCGCTGCCACCCCGAGCTGCTGGAACAAAGTCTTCTTGTTCGCCGCGCCCAGGCCGGCGAGCACCGCCTCGGGCGTCAGCAAATCGCTGAGTTCGGTCATCGATAGTCCAACTATGCGCCACCCCGCGGCGGCCTTCCCCCTAGGCCTGTGCGCGGTTGGGCTCAACCCACCCAATCGTCCCGTCGCCGCGGCGATAGACCATGTTGTGGACACCGGTGGCGGTATTGCGGAACAGCAGCGCGTTGGTGTGGCGGAGATCGAGCATCATCACCGCATCGGAGACCGTCGCCTCGGGCACGTCGACCCGGGTCTCGGCGATGATCAGCGGCGCCTCGACGGGCGCTTCCTCGTCGCCGGCCTCCTGGAACAGCGTGTAGCCGGCATTGTCGAACCCGCCGTCATAGGCGCCGTTCTCGGCGAGCGCGCTGACCACCCCGGCCTGACGGTCCTTGAGCCGGCTGACATAGCGGCGGAGCTGCTTGTCGATGCGATCGGCCGCGCCGTCGAACGCGCCATTGGCCTCCATTCCCTTGTTCGTCGCCTTGAGCACGAGGCCCTGCATCACGTGCATCACGATGTCGCAGGTGAAGCCGTTGTCGTGCGGGCCTTTGCCGAAGGTGATCTGTGACGAGAGCGCGCGGGCGAAATATTTGTCGCTGATACCCTGGAGTCGGTCGGTGACCAGCGTCTTGAGCGCGTCACCGGTTTCGACCTGATGGCCAGAGACTCGGATATCCATGATTTCACCTCCGCTTCAATATGAGGCCCCGTCGAGACCCCGATGGCCGGATCCGGGGATCACCCGGATGCGGCCAGGGCCCAGAGCGGGTCCTCCAATCCCTGGACAAAGGCTGCGTGGCGCTCAAGTTCCACGGCCGAAGCCGCAAAATGCCGCGCAGGTCGCACATGCACGCGTGTCGGCGCCTCGGCGGGCGTCTCGCGCATCATCGGAGCATCGACCGCGAGGCCGAGCGTGATCTGCCGCCCGCCGGTCAATTCGACATAGACCTGGGCGAGCAGCTGCGCGTCGAGCAGCGCGCCGTGCAAGGTGCGCGCGCTGAGATCGATGCCGTAGCGCACGCACAGCGCGTCGAGCGTGTGCTTGGCGCCGGGATGCTTGATCCGCGCGATCGCCAGCGTGTCGACCATGCGGCCATGATCGATCGCCGGCCGGCCGCAGCGGCCGAGCTCACCGTTGAGGAACGAGAAGTCGAACCCGGCATTGTGCGCGACCAGCGGGCAATCGCCGAGGAACTCGATCAACTCCTCGACGACGTCGTGGAACAGCGGCTTGTCCGAAAGGAAGCGCGCGCTCAGTCCGTGGACGCGCTCGGCCTCGGCCGGCATGTCGCGCTCGGGATTGATATAATGGTGCAGGTGCTTGCCGGTCGGCACGCGGTTGACCAGCTCGATGCAGCCGATCTCGACCAGCCGGTCTCCGCCCGCGAAGCTGAGCCCCGTCGTTTCGGTGTCGAACACGATTTCGCGCATGAGGGCCTTATCCTCCCCCCGGCGCGGCTAGGCAAGTGAGGACCTCGCGCACGCGTGCCCGCGTGTCCTCTAGCGGGGCATCGGTGGTGATGACGAAATCGGCGCGGGCGCGCTTCTCGGCATCGGGAAGCTGGCGGACGAGGATCGATTCGAAGCGGTCGGCGGTCATCCCCGGCCGGCCCAGCACCCGCGCGCGCTGCACTTCGGCCGGCGCCGAGACGACGACGATCCTGTCGACCTTGGCCCAGCCGCCCGCCTCGAACAGCAGGGGCACGTCGAGCATTACGATCGGCGCATCGGCGTTGGCGGCGAGGAACGCATCGCGCTCGCGTGCGACCGCGGGGTGGACCAGCGCCTCGAGCCGGGCGAACGCCGCCTCGTCGCCGAACACCGCCTCGCGCAGCGCGGTGCGGTCGACGCCTTCGGTGCCGGTGGTGTCGGGGAAGGCCGCCTCGATCGCCGCGACCAGCGCCCCGCCCGGGCCCTGGAGGCGATGCACGGTCTCATCGGCGTCGAACAGCGGCACGCCTTCCTCCGCGAACATCCGCGCCACGGTCGATTTGCCCATGCCAATCGACCCGGTGAGGCCGACGGTGATCATCGCGTGAGCAGCTCGCGAAGCTCCTCGTCGCGCTCGCGCGGGGGCTCGGCGCCGAAGAACAATTCGAACGCCAGCGCCGCCTGGCCGATCAGCATGTCGAGCCCGTCGACCGTATCGAGCGCGCGATCGCGCGCCTGCGCGAGCAGCCCGGTTTCGAGCGGGGCATAGACGATGTCGTAGACCACGGCATGCTCGGGCAAGGGCGACAGATCGATGTCGAGCGCCGCCTGGCCCTGCATCCCCAGCGCGCTGGCGTTGACCAGCAGATCGGCCGGCGGGAGTGGGCTGCCCAGCGGCACCGCGTCTCCCTTGATCCCGAAGTTCGACAGCAGCGCCGCAGCCTTGAGGACGTTGCGGTTGAGGATCGTCACGCGGCCGATACCGATCCGCGCCAGCGCGAACAGGATCGCGCGCGCGCCGCCGCCCGCGCCGATCACCACCGCATGCCGGCCCTCGAGATCGAGCCCGGCGATCGGCGCATAGAAGCCGCCGGCATCGGTGTTGGTGCCGACCAGCGCGCCGTCCTCGGCGCGCACCACGGTGTTGACCGCGCCGATCGAGGCGCGGACCCCGCCGCGATCCTCGACATGGTCGAGCGCCGCCTGCTTGTGCGGGATGGTGACGTTGCAGCCGCGCCACGCGGGATCGCCGCGCCGCGATTCGAAATAGCCGGCGAGCGCATCGGGGGTCACGTGCGTCGCGCGATAGGCACCGTCGATGCCGAGCGCGTCGAGCCAGAAGCCGTGGATCAGCGGCGATTTCGAGTGACCGATCGGATCGCCGATCACTTCGGCGTACGGTGTCATGACGTCAAAACTCCCCGCACGCGCAGATAATCGAGAATCGGCAGCAACGGCATGCCGAGGATGGTGAAATGGCTACCCTCGGTGCGGCTGAACAGCTGCACGCCCGGCCCCTCGATCCGGAAGCAGCCGACGCAGCCGGCGATCGCCGGCCATTCCCGGTCGAGATAGGATTCGATGAAGGGCTCCGACAGCGGCCGGACGAACAGCCGCGCGCGATCGACATGCCGCCAGACCGCGCGGCCGCCCTCGGCGATCACCGCCGCCGAATAGATGTCGTGCTGCCGCCCCGACATCATTCGCAGATGCTCGGCGGCATTCTCGCGGCTCACCGGCTTGTCGAGCAGCGTCCCGTCGTCGAGCGCGACGATCGAATCGCCGCCGAGCACCAGCGCGCCCGGCGCCAGCCGCGAGACCTTGAGCGCCTTCAATTCGGCGAGCGCATCGGACAGATCGCGGGCCGAGATACCGGCGGCGATCAACGATTGCTTGGCCGAGGCCTCGTCGACCTGCGCGGCGACCGCTTCGTGCGGCACGCCCGCGGCATCGAGCATCGCCCGCCGCGACGCGCTCTGCGAGGCGAGAACCAGAGTCGTCATGCCTCGCTCCCGCGTTGCAGCGTGCGCTCGTTGCACAGCTGGATGATCGCCGCGGCGGTCTCCTCGATCGAGCGGCGCGTCACGTCGATCACCGGCCAGCCATTGTCGGAGAACATGCGGCGGGCATAGGCGATTTCGCGCTGCACCGAATCCTGATCGACATAAGCGGTCTCCGGACTCTGATTGAGCGACAGCAGCCGGTTGCGGCGGATCTGGACGAGGCGATCTGCGCTGGTGGTCAAGCCAACGACGAGCGGATGCCGGAGGTTGAACAGCTGCGGCGGCGGCGGCGATTCGATCACGATCGGGATATTGGCGGTCTTGTAGCCGCGATTGGCGAGATAGATCGACGTCGGCGTCTTGGACGAGCGCGACACGCCGGCGAGGACGATGTCGCATTCCTCCCAATCCTCGGCGCCGATCCCGTCGTCATGCGCCATGGTGAACTGGATCGCGTCGACCCGCGCGAAATAGGCGGCGTCGAGCGTGTGCTGGCGACCCGGCCGCGCCTTGGCTTCCTGGCCGAGCAGGTTCGACAGCGCGTGGCTCACCGGATCGAGCGGCGCGATCGCCGGCAGCCCCATCGCGCGGCAGCGGCTCTCGAGCGTGCGGCGGATGTCGTTGTTGACCAGCGTGAAGATCACCAGCCCGGGATTCTGCGCGATCTCCTGGAGGATCCGCTCGAGATGCGCCTCGCTGCGCACCATCGGCCAGAAATGGCGCAGCGTCTCGACATCGTCGAACTGCGCCAGCGCCGCCTTGGCGATATTCTCCAGCGTCTCGCCGGTCGAGTCGGAGAGCAAGTGGAGATGGAGCCGCATCAGGCCGTGGGGGAATCTGTGGAGAACATGCCCAACAGCCGCTAGCGCAACCATGCGCAGCGGCCAAGCGCGCCGAAACCGCGGACTCGACGCGTGATTCTTCCACAACCGCATCCACGGACCCCGGTTCCGATTCACAGGCTGTGGAAAGCGGGGAGATTGAAACCGAATCCGAGGGCTTTGGTGGCCGTCGCAGAGTCAATCTGTGGGCAAGCCTTGGGCGATTCCACAACTCCCGGCTTCCACGCGCCAACAGACTCCAACAACCTATAGATTCTCTTTCTTATAGATATTGGGTGCCGGGCTGGCGGGCTCCCGCCTCGTCGTCACCCGAGCCCTGTGCCGGGGTGACGGTCTGCATTTCGGGATAGTCTATGGACTGGAACTGGCGGCACGGACCGGGCAGAGACGACCCGATGCTTCCCGATCCCGCCCACAAACCGCTGCTCGCCACCCTCAAGGGCCAGCGCCAGCCGATCCCGCCGATCTGGCTGATGCGCCAGGCCGGGCGCTATCTTCCCGAATATCGCGCGCTGCGCGAGGCGAAGGGCGGTTTTCTGGCGCTGGCGATGGACAGCGATGCCGCAGCCGAGATCACGCTCCAGCCGATCCGGCGTTTCGGCATGGACGGCGCGATCCTGTTTTCCGACATATTGATCGTGCCGATGGCGCTGGGCCAGGAGCTGTGGTTCGAGACCGGCGAGGGGCCGCGGCTCGCCCCGACGGTGCAGGCGCGCGACGTGCTGGAGAGCCTGCAGAACGCCCCTGCGGCGCTCCAACCGATCTATGGCACCGTGCGCCGCGTCGCTGCCCAATTGCCGCTGGGAACCACCTTTCTGGGCTTTGCCGGCAGTCCGTGGACCGTCGCGACCTATATGATCGCGGGACAGGGCAGCCGCGAGCAGGCCGAGGCGCGCCGGCTCGCCTATCGCGATCCCGGGCTGATGCAGGCGCTGATCGAGCGCATCGCCGATTGCACGATCACCTATCTGCTCGGCCAGATCGATGCGGGGGTCGAGGCGGTGCAGCTGTTCGACAGCTGGTCGGGCAGCCTTTCCCCGGCGCAGTTCGAGCGATGGGTGATCGCGCCGACCGCGCGGATCGTCGCGGCGCTCCAGGAGCGCGCGCCGCACGTTCCGGTGATCGGCTTTCCCAAGGGCGCCGGCGGCAAGCTTCCCGCCTATGCCCGCGAGACCGGAGTCGATGCGATCGGAATCGACGAGACCGTCGACCCCGCCTGGGCGCATGCATCGCTGCCGGAGAATATGCCGGTGCAGGGCAATCTCGATCCGCTCGCGCTGATCGCCGGCGGCGGGACGCTCGACAATGCCGTCGACCGCATCCTTTCGGCTTTCGCCGGGCGCCCGCATGTGTTCAATCTCGGCCATGGCATCCTGCCCGACACGCCGATCGCGCATGTCGAGCAGCTGCTCGCGCGGGTGAGGGGGATCGAATGACCGGTTGGCTGGGCGGCGCCTATCTCTGGGTCAAGGCGGCCCATATCATCTTCGTGATCTACTGGATGGCGGGGCTGTTCCTGCTGCCGCGCTATCTGGTCCATCACCAGGAAGCGCTCGGCACCCCCGAGGCGGCGGGATGGGAGAAGCGCGAGGCGCTGCTCCGCCGGATGATCCTCGGGCCGTCGATCGGGATCGTCTGGCTGCTCGGCATCGCGCTGGCGCTCAATGTCGGGCTGATCGACGGCCAGCCCGGGCTGGGCTGGCTCCATGCCAAGCTGCTGCTGGTGTTCGCGCTGAGCGGCTATCAGGGCTGGGCGATCGGCTATTCGAAGAAGCTGGCAAAGGGCGCGGGAAGCATCGCGCCGCGGCGCTTGCGGCTGCTCGGCGAGGTGCCCGCGCTCGCGGTGATCTTCGTCGTGATCCTCGCCGTGGTCAAACCGTTCTAAATTTGCGGCGTCTCCGGACTTTCCGCAATTATCCTGCGTGCGAATCGGTGCGATGGCCGTTGACTTGAAGGAGGGCGCCACCTAATTCGCACAGCAAGGCCGATCGCTTCCCGGCGACGGCTCCTTCCTACCAGCATCGCATCTCGCGCGCATTCGCCGACCGACGCTCTCCCCATAGCTTCCCAGCACCCGGACTCCCCATGCACCTCAAGGAACTCAAGAAGACCCCGCCCGCAGAATTGGTCTCGATGGCCGAGGAGCTCGGCGTCGAGAGCGCGTCGACCCTGCGCAAGCAGGATCTGCTCTTCGCCATCCTCAAGGCCCAGGCCGAGAATGGCGACCAGATCATGGGCGAGGGCACGATCGAGGTGCTCCCCGACGGCTTCGGCTTCCTGCGCAGCCCGGAGGCCAATTATCTCGCCGGCCCCGACGACATCTATGTCTCGCCCAACCAGGTCCGCAAATTCGGCCTGCGCACCGGCGACACGGTCGAGGGCGAGATCCGCGGGCCCAAGGACGGCGAGCGCTATTTCGCGCTGACCCGGCTGGTCTCGGTCAATTTCGACGATCCCGAGGCGGTCCGCCACCGGGTCAATTTCGACAATCTCACCCCGCTCTATCCCGAGCAGAAGCTGACTCTCGACGCGATCGATCCGACGATCAAGGACAAGTCGGCGCGGGTGATCGACATCGTCGCGCCGCAGGGCAAGGGCCAGCGCGCGCTGATCGTCGCGCCGCCGCGCGTCGGCAAGACCGTGCTGCTCCAGAACATCGCCAAGGCGATCACCGACAACCATCCCGAGGTCTTCCTGATCGTGCTGCTCATCGACGAGCGCCCCGAGGAAGTCACCGACATGCAGCGCAGCGTGAAGGGCGAGGTGATCTCCTCGACCTTCGACGAGCCGGCGCAGCGTCACGTGCAAGTCTCTGAAATGGTGATCGAAAAGGCCAAGCGCCTGGTCGAGCACAAGAAGGACGTGGTGATCCTGCTCGACTCGATCACCCGTCTCGGCCGTGCCTACAACACCGTCGTCCCGTCGTCGGGCAAGGTGCTGACCGGCGGTGTCGACGCCAACGCGCTCCAGCGCCCGAAGCGCTTCTTCGGCGCCGCGCGCAACATCGAGGAGGGCGGCAGCCTCTCGATCATCGCGACCGCGCTGATCGATACCGGCAGCCGCATGGACGAAGTCATCTTCGAAGAGTTCAAGGGCACCGGCAACTCGGAAATCGTCCTCGACCGCAAGGTGGCGGACAAGCGCATCTTCCCGGCGCTCGACGTCGGCAAGTCGGGCACCCGCAAGGAAGAGCTGCTCGTCGACAAGGCCAAGCTCACCAAGATGTGGGTGCTGCGCCGCATCCTCATGCAGATGGGCACGATCGACGCGATGGAGTTCCTGCTCGACAAGATGAAGGACTCGAAGACCAACGAGGACTTCTTCGACAGCATGAACCAGTAAGGTTTTCGCGTCCCGCGCGGGCGCGACAAAGTCTGCGAATGCGAAAAGGTCGGGCGCGTTGCCCGGCCTTTTCTTTTGTCCCGGCCGGTCGCGGCGCGCGAGGCTTGCATGCGCCACCCGTCACGCTAGGGCTTGGCGATGCTCGATCTGATCCTCAGCGCCGCCGCATCCGCCACCGGCGGTATCGGTTCCCCCCTCGACATCTGGCATCACATCGTTCGGGACTTCTCGAACATCACCGAGCCGGCGGCGCTCGCCGCGTTCGGATCGGTGCTGATGATCGACCTCGTCCTCGCGGGCGACAATGCCATCGTCGTCGGCGCGCTCGCCGCGGGGCTTCCGGCCGACCAGCGCAAGAAGGTCATTCTGATCGGCATCGGCGCGGCTCTGGTGCTGCGCATCATCTTCGCGCTGCTGGTCAGCTGGCTGATGGGGATCGTCGGGCTGATCTTCGCGGGCGGGCTGCTGCTGCTCTGGGTGAGCTGGAAATTCTGGCGCGAGATCCGCCATGGCAGCCTGAGCCAGGGCTCGGACGAGATCAGCGGCGACGAGCGTTCGGGGCTTCGGCCCGCGCGCAGCTTCGCCGGCGCCGCCTGGGCGGTCGCGATCGCCGACGTCTCGATGAGCCTCGACAATGTCCTCGCGGTCGCCGGGGCGGCGCGCGAGCATCCCGGTATCCTCGTCGTCGGGCTGCTGCTTTCGGTCGCGCTGATGGGCCTCGCCGCCAACTTGATCGCCAAGCTGATCGATCGACACCGCTGGATCGCCTATATCGGCCTCGCGGTGATCGTCTTCGTCGCCTGCCGGATGATCTACGAAGGCTGGGTCGGCACCCACGAGACGCCGGGGATCACCAGCTTCTTCGCGTGACCCGGCCTAGAGGCAGCTGGCCTCGGCGACGTTCGCGTTCGTCGAGACGAGCCTGCCGCCGGGATCGACGGACCAGTCGATAGCGATCCGCGCGTTGCAGGGCAGGCTCTCGACTTTCCGTCCGGCTTTGCGCGCGACGGGATCGAGCGCGAAGCCATGGTCCTGCAGCCAGCGCGTGAGTTCGCTCTCGGCGACGCCGGCGTGGAACCGACGCCGAAAATCGCGTGCCGAATCGGGGCTGTTCCACTGCGCGTCGGCAAGCAGCGCGGGCCGCGTCTCCGATGCACTGACCGCTACTGCGAACAGCAGCACATCCCGGTTGAGACAGGCGAGCGCCGCCACGGCGCCGGTAGCGATCAGGACGATGCGCCAGCGGCGGCGCATGGACTAGCCGATATGCTCGGCGAAGAATGCCGCGGTGCGTTCGTCCGCGAGCTGGGCCGCCGCCTCGGAGCGGCGCTTGCCCATCTCTGCGGCGAAGCCGTGATCCTCGCCGGGATAGTCGTGGAGCGTCACCTTGGGGTGATCGTCGAGCCCCGCGTGCATCTTCGCCTGGATGTCGGGAGTGACGAAATGATCGGCGCCGGCGATGTGGAGCAGCACCGGATGCGCGATCGCGTGCTTCTCGCCGAGCAGATTGTCGATCCCGACGCCGTAATAGCCCACCGTGGCATTGGTGTCGGTGCGCGTCGCGGTCATGAAGGCGAGCCGGCCGCCGAGGCAATAGCCGACGACGCCGACCTTGCCCCCCGCCGGCAGTTTCGCGCGGGCGGCGCGGATCGCCGATTCGATGTCCTCAATGCCCTTGTTCTGGTCGAACTGGTTCATCCAGCCGAGCGCTTGCTGGAATTCCTCCGGAACGTCGGGATCGAGCGCGATTCCGGGTTCGAGCCGCCAGAACAGATCGGGCGCGAGCGCGAGATAGCCCTTCGCCGCCCAATCGTCGCATTTCTTGCGGATCCCCGGATTCACTCCGAAAATCTCTTGGATCACCACGATCGCGCCGCGCGGCGCTCCTTCGGGCTCGGCGAGATAGGCGCCGAAGCTACCGCTGCCGTCGCTCGCATCGATCTGGATCGTCATAGCAAAGTCCCTTCCGGATGCCGCCGCTCGTGCTCGAGCAGCCAGGATTTGGTCTTGGGGCCGTCGCCGCCCGAATAATTGCCGAGCCGTCCGCCGCCGGCGAGGATACGGTGGCAGGGGACGACGATCGGGAAGGGATTGCGCGCGCAGAGCTGGCCGATCGCGCGCGGGCTCGATCCGAGCGCCTGGGCGAGCGCGCCATAGCTCAGCGTCTCGCCATAGCCGACCGCGATCAGCCCCGCGCGCAAGGCGTCGCCGCGCGGCGTTCCCGTCGGCTCGAGCGCGAGGTCGAAATCCTTGCGTTCCTTGGCGAACCATTGCGCGAGCTGCTCGGCTGCGCTGCGTACCGCGGCGGCGCTGCCCTTCGCGGGCGTTCCCGCGCCGCCGATCCGGATCGCGGTGAGCATGGCATCGTCGCCCTCGACGCGGACGAGTCCGATGGGCGTTGCGATCAGGGCATGGTCGCGCGCATACATGGCGCAAGACCTAGCAGCCGCCCGGTGGCGCGCGCAACGGAGGGCGGCCATGAAGATCCATGTCGAAGTCGATTGCACCCCGGAAGAGGCGCGCCGTGCCATGGGGCTACCCGATCTCTCGCCGGTGCACGATCGTTACGTCCAGATGATGGTGGAAGCCATTGAAAAACAAGGAACTCCCGAGGGGTTCGCCGATATGATCCGCAATTGGGGCCCGATGGGCGACGGCGCGATGAGCTTCTGGCGGACGATGTTCGAGAGCGGCAGCAAAAACGGCTGAGATGGATACGATCTTCGCGGTGTCGAGCGGCGCGCCGCCCGCCGCCATCGCCGTGCTGCGGCTGAGCGGCCCGCAGGCTTTCGCGGCGGCCGGGCGCCTCGCCGGAACGCTTCCCGAATCGCGCCGCGCCGGGCTGCGTGCGTTGCACGACCCGGTCGATGGCGCGTTGCTCGATCGCGCGCTGGTGCTGACCTTTCCGGGGCCGCGCACCGCGAGCGGCGAGGATCTGGTCGAGCTGCATCTGCATGGCGGCCGCGCGGTGGTGCGCGCAGTCGAGGCGGCGCTGGGCGCGATCGCCGGGTTGCGCCCGGCCGAGCCCGGCGAGTTCACCCGCCGCGCGCTGCTCAACGGCCGGCTCGATCTCAGCGAGGCCGAGGGGCTGGGCGATCTGCTGATGGCCGAGACCGAGGCGCAGCGCCGCATGGCGGTGCGCGCCACCGAGGGCGAGGTGCGCCGCCAGGTCGAGGCCTGGGCGCAGCGGCTGCTCGCGATCGCCGCGCAGGTCGAGGCACAGCTCGATCACAGCGACGAGGACGATGTGGCCGGCGCCGATTCGCTCGGGCGGCTCCACGCGGCGGCGGGCGTGCTCGCGCGGGATATCGTATCGGTGACCGCGCGCCCGCCGGTCGAGCGCCTGCGCGACGGACTGCGCGTCGTGCTCGCCGGGCCGCCCAACGCCGGCAAGTCGACGCTGCTCAACGCGATGATCGAGCGCGACGCGGCGATCGTCTCGCCGATCGCGGGAACGACGCGCGACCGGATCGAGGCGCCGGTGGTGCGGGGTGGGACGGCCTGGCTGCTGATCGACACCGCCGGCCTTGCCGAGGCGACGGCCGACCCGATCGAGGCGATCGGAATCGGTCGCGCACGCGCGGCGCTCGACGAGGCCGACATCCTGCTCTGGCTCGGCGACGATGCCCCGCCGCCGCATCCGGCGACGCTGTGGCTCCACGCCCGGGCCGACCTGCCGGGGCGGGCGGAGACGGGCAAGGATCTTGCGGTCTCCGCTGCGACTGGGGCGGGCATCGATTTGCTATGGGCGCGGCTCGAACGGCTCGCGGAGATGCTTCTGCCCCCCCCGGACATGGTTGCGCTGAACCAACGCCAGCGTGCGCTCGCATCCGACGCCGCGGCGGCACTGAGCCGTGCTGCGTTGCAACATGACCTGCTGCTCCTTGCCGAGGAGCTGCGCGCCGCCCGCCGCGCGTTTGACGCGATCACCGGGCGGGCGGGGGTCGAGGCAATGCTCGACGCGCTGTTCTCGCGCTTCTGCATCGGCAAATAGCTATGTTCCACGTGGAACGCTTTTGACGTGGCGCGCGGGAGCCGGTAGCGGAGCAGCCATGCAGTTCGACGTGATCGTGATCGGCGGGGGCCATGCCGGCACCGAGGCCGCAGCCGCGTCCGCGCGCCGCGGCGCGCGCACCGCGCTGCTCAGCTTCGACTTGACCAAGCTCGGGGCGATGTCGTGCAACCCGGCGATCGGTGGGCTGGGCAAGGGGCATCTCGTCCGCGAGGTCGATGCCTTTGACGGCCTGATCGCGCGCGCCGCCGACGCCGCGGCGATCCATTATCGCATGCTCAACCGGAGCAAGGGCACCGCAGTGCAGGGACCGCGCGTCCAGGCGGATCGGACGCGCTACGCCGCGGCGATCCAGACGATGCTGGCGGATCAACCCGATCTGACGCTGATCGAGGGCGAGGCGGACGCGCTGGAGACCGCCGGAGGACGTATCACCGGGGTTCGCCTCGCCGACGGCCGGTTGCTCGCGGCGCAGGCAGTCGTGCTCGCCACCGGCACGTTTCTCGGCGGACGCATCTTCCGCGGCGAGGAGCGCGCGAGCGGCGGGCGGGTCGGCGAGGCAGCGGCGACGCGGCTCGCCGAGCAGCTTCGCGCGCTGAGCTTGCCGATGGCGCGCCTCAAGACGGGGACGCCGCCCCGCCTCGACGGCCGCACGATCGATTGGGCGCGCGTCGCCGAGCAGCCCTCCGACACGGAACCGTGGACGATGTCGCCGATGACCGCGCGGCGTTTGCTCCCGCAGCTCCATTGCGGCGTGACGCGCACCAATGCTGCGACGCATGATGCGATCCGCGGCGGCCTCGATCGCTCGCCGCTGTTCACCGGCGCGATCGACGCGCAGGGGCCGCGCTATTGCCCGTCGATCGAGGATAAGATCCACCGTTTCGGCGACCGCGACGGCCACCAGATCTTTCTCGAGCCCGAAGGCCTCGACACGCATCGGATCTATCCCAACGGCATGTCGACCTCGCTTCCGGTCGACATCCAGCAGGCGATGGTCGCGTCGATCCCGGGGCTCGAACGCTGCGCGATCGTCACGCCGGGCTATGCCGTCGAATATGATTATGTCGATCCCCGCGCGCTCGATGCGACGCTTGGGCTTCCGCAAATTCCGGGGCTCTATTGCGCCGGACAGATCAACGGCACCACCGGCTATGAGGAAGCGGCGGGGCAGGGGCTCGTCGCCGGCGCCAATGCCGCGGCGTTCGCGTGCGACAGCGAGGCGCTGCTGCTCGATCGCGCTACCAGCTATCTCGGCGTGATGGTCGACGATCTGATCCTGCAGGGGGTGACCGAGCCCTATCGGATGCTGACCGCACGCGCCGAATTTCGCCTGCGCCTCCGTGCCGACAATGCCGAGACGCGGCTGGGCGCGACGGCGCGCGAACTGGGCCTGCTCGGCGAGGCGCGGGCAAAGCGGCTGGCGGAGCGGACGGCGGGCCGGCTTGCGCTCGACACGCATTTTGCCGCGCCGCTGACCGCTTCGGCCTTGCACTCGCGCGGCGCGCCGGTGTCGCTCGATGGCGCGCGCCGGCCGGCCCGCGAATGGCTGCGCTTCCCGGGCGTCGAGCTCGCGCATGTTTCAGAGGGGGTCGACGCCGACCTCCAGCTCCTCGCGGAGTTCGTCGAGGACGCGCGCTACGCGCCCTATCTCGAGCGGCAGGAAAGCGAAGTCGCGCAGCTGCGCGCCAACGACAATGTTCGGCTGGACGGCGCGCTCGATTTTGCCGCGATCCCGGGGCTGTCGAACGAGATGGTCGAGAAGCTGACGGCGGCCCGACCAGAGACGCTGGGCGCAGCGGCGCGGATCCGGGGCATCACTCCTGCGGCGCTGTCGGCAGTGCTGCTTTATGCGCGCAGGGTGGCGCCGTGAGCGAGGAAGAAGCCCGCGAGTGGGTGCGCAGCCGATTCGGCGTTTCACGTGAAACGTTGCTCGATCGCTATGCGGCGCTGCTGCGCGCCGAATCGGAGCATCAGAACCTGATTGCACGCTCGACGCTCGACGAGATCTGGTCGCGGCACTTCGTCGATTCAGCGCAGCTGGTGCCGCTGGCCGATGCGGCGGCTCCGGGGGCTTGGCTCGACGTTGGCAGTGGGGCGGGGCTCCCGGGGATCGTCGCGGCGATTCTGACGGAGCGCCTGATCGTGCTCGCCGAGCCGCGCGCGCGCCGCGTGACGTTCCTCCGGTCTGTGGCGGAAGCGTTGGGACTTGCGGGCCGCGTCACCGTACATGCCGGCAAGGTCGAGAGCTTCGCGCCGGTAGCCCCTGTCGCGATTGTCTCGGCGCGCGCGGTGGCGGAACTGTCGCAACTGCTCGCGTCCACGGTTCATTCCACCGATTTGTCCACAATTTGGGTGCTTCCCAAAGGGCGAGACGCCCAATCAGAGGTGGCCGATGCGCGGCGCGCATGGCAGGGTGTGTTTCACGTGGAACCGAGCCTGACGCAGCTCGACTCCGGAATCGTGGTAGCCCGAGGGGTACGGCGTAAATGATCTGCATCGCGATCGCCAATCAGAAGGGTGGGGTAGGGAAGACCACCACCGCCATCAATGTCGGGACGGCGCTGGCCGCGACAGGCAAGCGCGTTCTCCTGCTCGATCTCGATCCGCAGGGAAACGCTTCGACCGGCCTCGGCATCGGCCGCGCGGAACGTGATCAGCACTCGACCTATGACTTGCTCGTCGGCGACGCCCAGCTCGACCATGTCGCGATCTCGACCAAGGTGCCGCGGCTCGATATCGTTCCCGCGACGCAGGATCTGTCGGGCGCCGAGATCGAGCTGATCGAGTTCGAGGCGCGCACGCACCGGCTCGACGCCGCGCTCGCCCGCCATGCTGCGGGACGCTGGGATGTTGTGCTGATCGATTGCCCGCCCTCGCTCGGGCTGCTGACGATCAACGCGATGGTTGCCGCGCACGCCTTGCTCGTCCCGCTCCAGTGCGAGTTCTTCGCGCTCGAGGGGCTCAGCCAGCTGCTCAGCACGATCGATCGCATCCGCAGCCGCTTCAATCCCGGCCTGTCGATCCTCGGCGTCGCGCTGACGATGTACGACCGGCGCAACCGCTTGACCGATCAGGTCGCCGACGATGTCCGCGCGGTGCTCGGCAAGGTGGTGTTCGACACGGTGATCCCGCGCAACGTCCGCCTGTCCGAAGCGCCGAGCCACGGCATGCCCGCGTTGATCTATGATTATCGCTGCGCCGGCTCGGAGGCCTATATCGCGCTCGCCCGCGAGGTGATCGAGCGTCTGCCCAAGCTCAGGAAAGCCGCATGACCGAACCCGCCCCTCGCAAGCACGGCCTTGGCCGCGGCCTCAGCGCGCTGCTCGGCGACAGCATCACCGAGGCGCCGGTTGCCGGCGGTTCGGAACGGAGCAGCGCCGCGGGGGTGCGGCTGCTGCCGGTCAGCGCGATGGCGCCGCATCCGGGCCAGCCGCGCCGCCATTTCGACGAGGCGGCGCTCGACGATCTCGCCGAATCGATCGCGACGCGCGGGCTGATCCAGCCGATCGTCGTCCGCCCGCATGGGCACAGCTATCAGATCGTCGCCGGCGAGCGCCGCTGGCGCGCGGCGCAGCGCGCGCGGCTCCACGAAGTCCCCGTCCTCGTCCGCGAGCTCAGCGACGCCGAGACGATGGAAATCGCGCTGGTCGAGAATATTCAGCGCGAGGACCTCAACGCGATCGAAGAGGCCGAGGCCTATGCGCGGCTGATCGGCGAGTTCGGCCACACCCAGGAAGCGTTGGCGCGACTGGTCCACAAGTCGCGCAGCCATGTTGCTAACCTATTGAGATTGTTGGATCTTCCGCAGCCCGTTCGCCAGATGGTGATCGAAGGCAGCCTCGAGATGGGCCATGCCCGCGCGCTGATCGGCGCGCCCGACGCCGAGCGGCTCGCGCGCGCGGTCGCCGAGAAGGGGCTTTCGGTCCGCGAGACCGAGAAGCTCGCGCGCGAGGCCAAGCCTGGCGGCCAGCGCAAGGTGGTGGAGGAGGGAGGCCGCAACGCCGATATCGCCGCGCTCGAGCGCCAGCTCGGCGATGTGCTCGGGCTCAACGTCAAGATCGCCTATGGCGCCAGGGGCGGCACACTGACGCTTGCCTATTCGACGCTCGATCAGCTCGACATGGTCTGCCAGCGCCTCACCGGCGAGCGGATCTGATGGATCGCGCGGCGCTTGCCGAACGGCTCGCCGTCGCGCGCGATCGCTATCCGATCTATCTCGGGCCGCTGCTCGTGCTGTTGGCGCTGGGGATCAGCGCCTCGGCATGGCTCGGCTGGGTCGCCGGGACGCTGCTCGCGCTGCTGACGCTCAACAAGCTGCTGCCGCGGCTCGCCGGACGCCGCTAGCCGCGCGCGCGCGCCGCCACCCGGGCGATCGCGGTGCACTCGGCCTCGGCGAGCACTTCGCCGGCGCTGCCCGAATGCATCAGCGCGCGCTCGGTGAGGCGCACCCGCTCGATCGCCCGCGCGATCTGCGCGGCGTTCCAGCGGCGCAGCGCGCGCCCCGTGGCGGCCTTTTCGCGGAAGAAGACGCGATGCTTCTCGAGCACCTCGTCGACCGAGGCGCCCTTGTCCATGTCGCCGCGTAGCTCGGCCAGCGTCATCAGCCGGCGCGATAGCTGGCGCATCAGCGGCACGCCGACGCCGTCGCCGAGCCCGGCGAGCGCGCTACCAATCTCGGCGACGCGCCCGTCGAGCACCGCGTCGATCGCCTCGAACAGCTCGGAATCGCCGAGATCGGCGCCGACCGCGTCGAGCGCCTCGCCATCGGCGTCGCGCGGGCGATCGGGGGCGGCGTCGAGATAGAGCGCGAGCTTCTCGATCTCGCGCGCGAGGATCGCGCGGTCTCCGCCGGTGGCGGCGGCGAGCCGCTGCGGCACGTCGCCGGTGAGGCGCAGGCCGTGCTCGCGCGCCACCGTCGTTGCCAGTCGGGCCGCGTCGATTCCTTCGGGCACATAGCAGGCAAAGGCGAGCGCGCCCGGCGCGGTGATCGCGGCCTTGACCAGCTTGCCGCTCGCCTTGAGGCCGGGACCGATCGCGATCACCGGATTACCCGCCCGCTCGGCGCCGAGCAGCAGGGTCATCGCCTCGAGCGCGGCTTCCTCGACACCGGTCAGCCGGACATAGCGCGCCCCGCCGAACAGCGAGAGCGACGCCGCTTCGTCGGCGAGCCGGCCGGGTTGCTCACGGAGCGCCTTCATGTCGAGATCGACGCGTTCGGGCTCGGGGCCCAGCGCGCGCGCCAGCCGCTCGGCGAGCTCGGCGGCGCCGGCCTCGTCGGGGCCGTGGAACAGATAGAGCCGAGTCGCGGGATCGGGCTTGTCGACGGCCGCGCGGATCTGTCCCGCGCTCGCCTTCATTGCGCGCCAGCGGGCGCCGGCGCGGCCCCGGCGGGGGCAGGGGCGCCCGTACCCGGCTGCGCGAAGCGGGCGACGCGGGCGACGATCTGATCGGCGACGATCCCCGAAAGCCGCTCAAGCGCGCTGCGCTCGGCCGCGATCGTGGCATATTCGGAGCCGACCACGTCGATGCCGGCATCGGATCCGGCGGTGGCATCGAGCAGCACCGCGCCGTTGCTCAGATCGACGAGCTGGTAGCGCGCGCGCAAGGTCCGGCGCTCGCGCGCGACGCTGTCGTCGCTGCGCACGCCGAGCCCGGCGATCTGATCGTCGAGCTGGACCTCGAGCCGATAGCGCGCCGCGGCATCGCTGGTATGGAGCCGGTCGCGCAGTGCATTGGCGACCAGCCAGCCCGACTGCCCCTCGATCGGCGCGACCTGCACCGCGGCGAGCGTCGACTGGACCGGGCCGGCGCTGCCGCCGCCATAGAGCGGCCGCAGCCCGCAGCCCGAAAGCACCAGCGCCGCCGCGCCGAGGAGCGCCGCGTATCTCATGCGACGATGTTCACCAATCGATCGGGCACGACGATCACCTTTTTCGGGGCCTTACCTTCGAGCGTCCGAACGATCTTGTCGGCGGCAAGTGCCGCCGCCTCGACTACGTCTTTCGCCGTACCCTTGGGCATTACCAGCGTATCGCGCAGCTTGCCATTGACCTGCACCGCGATCGTCACTTCGTCGTCGACGAGCAGCGCGGGATCCACGGCGGGCCATTCGGCATCGGCGATCAGGCCGGCATTGCCCATCGCCGACCAGGCTTCCTCGGCGAGATGCGGCACCATCGGGGCGACGATGCGCACGAGCGTGCGGATCGCGTTGGTCCGCGAGGCCGAGGGCGGCGCCTTCTCGACCGCGTTGACCAGCTCGTAGAGCCGCGCCACCGATTTGTTGAAGGTCAGCGCCTCGATGTCGCTGGCGACGCCGGCGATCGTGCGGTGGAGCTTGCGGTCGAGATCCTTGTCCTCGCCCTCGGCATCCGCGAGCCCGTCGAACAGCCGCCACAGCCGCTGGACGAAGCGCCACGCGCCTTCGATGCCGTTCTCGCTCCATTCGAGGTCGCGCTCGGGCGGGCTGTCAGACAGCATGAACCAGCGCACCGCGTCGGCGCCGTACTGGTCGACGATCGGCTCGGGATCGACGGTGTTCTTCTTCGACTTGGACATCTTCTCGATGCGGCCGACCTCGGCCACGTCGCCCGAGGCGATCTCGATCACCCCGGCGCTGTCCTTGCGGATCTCCTCGGGGGAGAGCCAGCGCCCATCCTGCGCCTTGTAGGTCTCGTGCGTCACCATGCCTTGGGTGAACAGCCCGGCGAACGGCTCGGTCACGTCGAGCCTGCCGATATGGCGCAGCGCCCGGGTGAAGAAGCGGGCGTAGAGCAGATGCAGGATCGCATGCTCGACCCCGCCGATATACTGGCCGACCGGCAGCCATTGCTCGGCGACCGCCTTGTCGAACGGCCTGTCGCCGGGCTGGCTGGCGAAGCGTATGAAATACCACGAGGAATCGACGAAGGTATCGAGCGTGTCGGTCTCGCGCCGCGCGGGCGCGTTGCACTTCGGGCAGTCGACATGCTTCCATGTCGGATGCCGATCGAGCGGATTGCCGGGAACGTCGAACGACACGTCCTCGGGCAGCACCACCGGCAGCTGGTCGCGCGGCACGCCGACCGGGCCGCAGCTCTCGCAATGGATGATCGGGATCGGCGTGCCCCAGTAGCGCTGGCGGCTGACGCCCCAGTCGCGCAGCCGCCACACGGTCTGGCCCTTGCCCCAGCCGCCCTGCTCGGCGCGGCTGATCACCGTGCGCTTGGCGTCGGCAATGTCCATCCCGTCGAGGAAGTGCGAGTTCACCAGCGTGCCGGGGCCATTATAGGCCTCGCCATCGTGGAATTCGGGGGCGGTCTTGTCGCCTTCGGAGACCACGCGGCGGATCGGCAGCGCGTATTTGGTCGCGAACTCGAAGTCGCGCTGGTCGTGCGCGGGCACGCCGAACACCGCGCCGGTGCCATAGTCCATCAGCACGAAATTGGCGATGTGGACCGGAAGCTTCCATTCCGGATCAAAGGGATGCGTCGCGCGCAGACCGGTATCGAGGCCCAGCTTCTCCTGCGTCTCGAGCTCGGCCGCGGTGGTGCCGCCCTGCTTGCAGCGCTCGATGAACGCCGCGACCTCGGGATCGCCCGCCGCGAGCTTCTGCGCGATCGGATGATCGGCGGCGATCGCGACGAAGCTCGATCCGAAGATCGTGTCGGGACGGGTGGTGAACACCTCGACCGCGCCGCCGTCGCTGAGCGCGAAGCGGAACTGCAGCCCCTCGGATTTGCCGATCCAGTTCTCCTGCATCAGCTTGACCTTGTCGGGCCAATGCTCGAGCCCCTGCACCCCGCTGAGCAGCTCGTCGGCGAACTGGGTGATCTTGAGGAACCACTGGCTGAGCTTCCTGCGCTCGACCAGCGCGCCCGAGCGCCAGCCGCGGCCGTCGATCACCTGCTCGTTGGCGAGCACGGTCATGTCGACGGGGTCCCAATTGACCGCGGATTCCTTGCGATAGACGAGGCCATTCTCGAAGAAATCGAGGAAGATCGCCTGCTCGTGGCCGTAATAATCGGGCTCGCAGGTCGCCAGCTCGCGCGTCCAGTCGAGCGCGAAGCCGAGCCGCTTCAGCTGCGCCTTCATCGTCGCGATATTGGCGCGGGTCCAACTGCCCGGATGGACCTTCTTCTCCATCGCGGCATTCTCGGCGGGCATGCCGAACGCGTCCCAGCCCATCGGATGGAGCACTTCCATGCCCTTCATCCGGCGGAAGCGCGCGAGCACGTCGCCCATCGTGTAGTTGCGGACATGGCCCATATGGATGCGCCCCGAGGGATAGGGGAACATCTCGAGGACATAGGTTTTGGGCTTGGGGCTGTCGTCGCGCGCGGCGAAGGTGCGGCGCTCGTCCCACACCTTCTGCCAATGCGAATCGGACTTCAGCGCATTGAACCGCGACACTGGATTTCCTTCAATTTCTGCAGCCTTGCGCACTAGGCAGCCGAACGCGGGCGATCAACCCTCGCCGCGGGAAGGCACTTGATCGCAACCGGCAATAAATGGGGACAGTCCCCATTTAATTTCGAAATAGGGACTGTCCCTATTTCCTGGGACTGTCCCTATTTCCTTTTTTCGCGTCGGGCGCCCTCAGTCCGCGATCGCGGCGCGGCGCAAGTCGCGGGCGCGCGTGAGGATGATATCCTCGAGCTTCTGGACCGTCGCGGCCTGGACCGGCGCGGCGACCCACTGGCCGGTGCGGTTGACCTCACGCAGCGCCGCGACGCGGAGCGCATCGGCGCGCAGATCCTGGTCGAGCACGGTCACCGTCACCTTCATCCGCTCGGTCGGCGTGTTCGGATTGACGTACCAGTCGGTGACGATCACGCCGCCGTTCGAATCGGTCTGGAGCAGCGGCATGAAGCTCAGCGTGTCGAGGCTGGCGCGCCACAGATAGGAATTCACGCCGATCGTCGTCACCTTCGAGGCGGCAAGATCGGCTTCGGGACGCTTGTGGCCGCCGCACGCGGTGATCGAGAGAGCAAGCGACCCCAGGATCGCGGTGCGCAACAGGCGGTTCATCGACACATTCCTAAAGGCGAAAAAGGAGATGGCATCTATAGGGGCAAGTGCGGCGGTAGCAAGGCGGCAGCCGCGATGCGACGAAGCGACGAGTCGCGGGCTTGCTGCCGAATCTGTGGGCATAGGGCAACACTGGCGCGAAATTTGAGCAGATGGTGGAACCAAGCTTCCGAATCATGGTACGCACCTCCATATAAAAGGGGATGAAAATGCGTTTGGGCCGTTGGACGACGATGCTGGGAGTGGGGGCGATCTGCGCCACCGCTGCTTTCGTCGCGCCCGCGCTCCAGGCGCAGGAAGGCAACCGGACCGAGCGTTCCTATGCCAAGCGGCTGGGATCGCTGCCGCGCAGCGGCGTCGGCACGTTCACGCCCGCCGCCGCCGACCCCAAGCTCGCCGCCATTCTCGCGCGCAGCGGGCTGCCCGATTCGGGCTTCCGCTTCACCCCGTCCGAGTCGCGCCGCCGCGGCGTCACCGTCGCTGTGCGGGCACGCTCGACTCGCGGCACGGCAGTCGCGCGCAACGACGTGGCCGCCGCCGCGCCGGTCAGCCTCGCGCCGATCGCCTATAATCTCGGCGTGTCGGTCGGCTGGAAGCGGTTCGCCGTCGCCGGCGACGTGACCCGCGTCGAGCTTCCCACCCAGCCCGGCAGCACCGAGCGCGCCACTGCCGGCGTCAGCTATTCGGGCAGCCGCGTCACCGGCCGGGTCCAGGCCGAGGCCGAGCGTCCGCTCGCCAACACGCCGGTGCTGATCGGCGACAAGCCGAGCTATTCGATCGACGTCGGCGGCAGCTACTCGCTGACCCGCAACCTCGATGTCACCGCGGGCGTGCGCTACAAGAGCGAGCAGGATCGCCTGCCCAAGATGACCAACGACAACCGCCGCGACAGCCAGGCGGTCTATGTCGGGACCGCCTTCCGCTTCTGACGGAAGTTGCCGATCCGGTAGGGATTGGGATCTCGAAACCCTGGTAGGGAATAACGCTCCTGCGAAAGCGGGAGTCTGGGGTTATTGGCCGAATCGCCCGCGGCTCTGGGCTCCCGCTTTTGCGGGCGCACTGCGGGTCCAGGCATCGATCGCGGCCCAGCCATACACCCCCAGCGCCTTCAGTCCCGCCGCGCGCGTCGCATCCATCCCGCCCAGCGCGATCACCGGCACCGCGAGCCCGCGGATCAGCAACCCCAGCCGCACCCGCCCCAGCGCCCGCGCGCCCGGATGCGACCGCGTCGCGAACACCGGCGAGACGAACAGCAGGTCCGCGCCGCCGCGCATCGCCGCCACCGCCTCGCGCCGCGAATGCGCGGCGAAAGTGCGCAGCCCGGGGCCGCGTTGGCCATGCAGGCCCGTCTCGGCCCGGCCCAGCCGCTGCGCCCCCGCCCGCACGACCAGCAGCTCCCGCCGGCGCGCCAGCTTCACCACCCGCGCGAACAGCGCCCGCCGCTCGGCCGGCGCGAGCCCATAGTGGCGGAACACCACGCCGCTGCCGCGCGGCAGCCGCGCCAGCGCCGTCCACAGCGATTCGCCCATCCGCTCGTCGGTCATCAGCCAGAGTTGCGGGAGAGGGTGGCGGGGGCGCATTCGCCCGCCTATAGCGCGGCGCATGCCCATAGACGACGCCTCAACCCGGCTCGCCGAGGTTCGCGAGAAGATCGCGCGCGCGGCGCGCATTGCCGGCCGCGCGCCCGACGCCATCGAGCTGATCGCGGTCTCGAAGACGCATGACGCCGTCGCGATCCGCCCGCTGCTCGCCGCCGGCCAGCGCGTCTTCGGCGAGAATCGCGTGCAGGAGGCCGCCGCCAAATGGCCCGAGTTGCGCGAGACGACTTCGGGGGTCGCGCTCCATCTGATCGGCCAGCTCCAGTCGAACAAGGCCGAGGAGGCCGTCGCGCTGTTCGACGCGATCCATGCGGTCGACCGGCCCTCGCTGGTCGGCGCGCTCGCCCGCGCGATGGACAGGGCGGACCGGCGCCCCGCCTGCTTCGTCCAGGTCAATATCGGCGACGAGCCGCAAAAGGGCGGCTGTCTCGTCGCCGATCTGCCCGCCTTGCTCGCCGAAGCGCGCTCGGCCGAACTCCCCGTCGCCGGGCTGATGTGCATTCCGCCGGCGGATATCGAGCCGGCGCCCTATTTCGCGCTGCTCGCCAGGCTGGCGCGCGACCATGGCGTCACCGGGCTCAGCATGGGGATGTCGGGGGATTACGAGACCGCGGTGACGATCGGCGCGACGCACGTCCGGGTCGGCACCGCGCTGTTTGGAGAGCGTGCGTGAAGTTCGATGCGATCATCTTCGATTTCGACGGGGTGCTGCTCGAGAGCGAATATGCCGGCAACCGCCAGATTGCCGACTATCTGACCAGCATCGGCCATCCGACCACGGCCGAGGATTCGATGGCGAACTTCATGGGGCTGGCCGGCGCCGATTTTCTCGGCGCGATCGAGAACTGGATCGGCCGTGCCGTCCCCGAGGATTTTAACGCGGCGCGGGCCGAGGAAGACCGCCGCGCGCTCGAAGAGGGGCTTCCCGCCGTTGCCGGCGCGATCCGCTTCATCGAGAGCCTTCCCGAATCGCTGCCCAGGGCGATCGCCTCGTCGAGCCGCACCGGCTGGATCACCAGCCATCTCGAGCATCTCGGCGTGCGCGCGGCGTTCGGCGACAAGATCTTCAGCGGCCGCGAGCATGTCGAACGCGGCAAGCCCGAGCCCGATATCTACCTCCACGCCGCGCAGGCGCTGGGCGTCGACATCCGCCGCGCGGTGATCCTCGAGGATTCGCCGGTCGGCGTCACCGGCGCGGTCGCGTCGGGCGCCTATGTCATCGGGCTGTGCGCGGGTAGCCACTGCGCCCCCGATCATGCCGATCGCCTGCGCGCATTGGGCGTCCACGCGATCGCCACCGATTTCGACGCGGTCGCCCGACTGATCGCATAAGCACGGCGAGAGCGGTGCGCCGGCAAAGGCTCAGAGCTGGTGGCCGGTGCGGTCGCGTTTAGTGGCGAGATAGCGTTCGTTGTGCGGATTGGGCGGCAGCTGGTGCGGCACCCGCTCGACCACGCCGATCCCCGCCGCCTCGAGCGCCGCGACCTTGTCGGGGTTGTTGGTGAGCAGCCGCACCTGCTTCTGGCCGAGCAGCGCGAGCATCCGCCCCGCCACCGCGAAGTTGCGCGCATCGACCGCGAAGCCGAGCCGGGTGTTGGCGTCGACGGTGTCGAAGCCCTGATCCTGCAGCGCATAGGCACGCAGCTTGTTGATCAGCCCGATCCCGCGGCCTTCCTGGCGCAGATAGAGCAATATCCCCCAGCCGCTCGCCTCGATCGCGCGGATGGCGGCGTGTAGCTGCGGGCCGCAATCGCATTTGAGGCTGCCGAGCACGTCGCCGGTCAGGCATTCGCTGTGCAGGCGGACCAGCGGCGGCGTGCCGTTGGGCTGGCCGATCAGCAGCGCGACATGCTCGCCGGGCATCTCGTCGGTGCGGAAGGCGACGATCTCGCTGTCTTCGGCGCCCGCCACCGGCAACCGCGCGCGGCCGACGATGCGCAGCCGATCGGCATCCTCGTGCGCGTCGATGTCCGCCGGAGTGATCGCATCGGCATCGTCGCCGGCGCGGGCGAAAAAGGCGGGGAGCAGCCCCGCGACCCGCGCCAGCCGCAGCGCGGCGGCGGCCGCTTCGCCGGCCTCGATCGCCGTCGCGCGGAACGGCCCCTTGAGCGGCGTCGCCAGATCGAGCTGGGGATCGGCGAGCGCGGTCGCGGTGTCGAAATCGAGCCACGGCACCCGTGCTATCAGCACCGGTGCGTCGGGCGTCGCCGCCTCGCGCTGATTGGCGAGCTTGAGCGTCGCGGCGCGCCCGGCCGAGAGCAGCACCGGGGCATGGCCCTGCGGGTCGAACGCTGCGAGCCGCCCGGCATCGGCGGTCTCGATGGCGAGCAGCCGGAGCGTGCCATCCGTCCCGCGGATCGCCACCGGCCATCCCCGGCGCAGCGCGTCGACCGCGCGGGCGACGGCGCGCGGATCGCTCAAAAGTCGAACTCGGTGACGATCGGAACATGGTCCGACGGCTTGAGCCACGAACGGCACGGCTCGCAGACCTTGTGGCTGGTCGCCTTGTCGGCAACTTCGCGGCTGGCCCACATATGATCGAGCCGGCGGCCGCGGTCCGATGCCGCCCAGTCCCTCGCGCGATAGCTCCACCAGGTGAAGCAGCGCTCGGGCGCGGGGATGAAGCGGCGGCCGAGATCGACCCAGTCATGCGCTTCCTGCAGCCGCGCGAGCGCCGCGACTTCGATCGGCGTGTGGCTGACCACGTCGAGCAGCTGCTTGTGGCTCCACACATCGCATTCGAGCGGGGCGATGTTGAAGTCGCCGGTGAGGATGGTCGGCACGGCGAGCTGCGCGGACCATTGCGTCATCCGCTCGACGAAATCGAGCTTCTGGCCGAATTTGGGGTTCACCTCGCGATCGGGAACGTCGCCGCCGGCCGGCACATAGACATTCTCGAGCCGTACGCCGCCCGGCAACCGCACCCCGACGTGCCGCGCTTCCTTATTGGCCTGCCAGTCGAAACGATCGTCCTCCTCGACCGGAACGCGGCTGATGATCGCCACGCCATGGTGCATGCGCTGGCCGTGCTTGATGACGTGATCATAGCCGAGCGCGCGGAAAGGCGCCTCGGGGAAGTCGCCGTCGATGACCTTGGTTTCCTGCAGGCAGAGGATGTCGGGCGATTCCTCGCGGAGGAACTGCGCGACGATCTCGATGCGGAAGCGGACGGAGTTGATGTTCCAGGAAGCGATCTTCATCGGGCGCGATGTAAGCAGGTCTGCCGGATACGGAAAGGCCCCCGCTCCGGGGGCAATGGAGCGAGGGCCGACCTAGCGTTCGTCACGCAGGCGGGAAATGGGTCGATCCCGAGCAACAGGGGGAAAATCCCGGGTTACCGCCCCACATCCGCAACTCCTTTCTAGGGCTCGCAACCTGTCGCCAGCATGAACGATGTTCAGCGATTGCGCGGGCCCTGACTCCGCGGGTCGTTCCAGCGGAACGTTCCATCGGAGACCGGGGCGTTGATCTGCTGGTTCGACAGCCGGATCGTCGTGCGGTTGTTCTGCGAGTCGAGCGCGACCCAGCCCTGGAGCATCAGCCCGGCCGGTGCCGCGGCGTTGCGCTGGAAGATCATCGTGATCCGGCCATATTCGGGATGCGCGGAATCGTGCACCTCGATCGAGACGACGCGCGGATCGCCGGTCGGCTTGAGCTTGGCGAATTTGGTGATGTCGCGCTTCGGATTGAGCAGCACCGCGAGCGGCGAATTGCCGATCGGCCAGCGATCGACCTGGCGCACCTGATAGTCGATGAAATAGAGGCTGCGCCCGTCGGCGACGATCAGCTGAGGCACGCCCTTCTGATATTGGAAGCGAATCTTGCCGGGGCGCTTGAGCGACATCGTGCCGGTGAGCACGCGGCCGTTGCGGTCGGTCTGGCTGAAGGCGGCGGTCATGCTGCTCACGCCGGCGAGATGCTGCTGCACCAGCGCGAGATCGTCCGCGGCGGGCGCGGCGGCGATCAGCGCCGGCGCGGCGAGCAGGGTGAGGGCGAGGGGCCGTGCAAACACGTCTGACTTCTCCAAATGGCTGGAAACGCGGCTAGGACCCGCGGTTTGAATGAGGGTTGAACCGCTAACCGAATTGCAACCGGCAAGTTCCGTCCCGGCGGATCTCAAAGTCGCATTGGGAGAGAACATCCATACCCAACAGCGCATCAAAACTTGTGCCATCCACCAATTCGAAGCCCATGATCTCCTCAAATACGAAGGGAAACGAGCCGGCATCATCAGGATTTGATATGCCAATTCGGACATGAAGCGTTGGGCGAAGCCTAAACCCTGTGCCGACATCAAAGGGCGTCGGCCAACGGCTGGCAGCCCGAGTTTCCGAATGATGTGCGTGGGGATACCGCTCGCGGTTGCGCCTGTGTCGATCAGCGCCGTTGCCCGGTAACTCGTGAGGTCGGCCGCTGGTGAAGGTCGCATGATCAATATCGGGAGGAGTATCCGGCGTCCATCGTGACGCCACTCAATGCGCGACATGAGAGAAGAAACCGAGATCGATCGGCTCGTCGGTCACTTCTTGGATAGAGAAGCGCTCGTCCGGGAATCGCGAGATGCCCTCGCGATATGCTTCTCCAGGCTTGTCGAAATAGTCGATCACCGCCCGATCGCGCATGAGCGCGAATTGGTCACGATGTGACGCTAAAATACCCGCCAGCATGCACTGAAAGGCATCATAATTTGCGTCGACTTCCTGCCTGAGCCGCTCGTCGTCCATCACGGAACCTCCAGCGATGCCTCTATCAGAGCGACGCCCTTCCAGCGACGAAGCGGCTTGAAATGTCGACAAAGCGACTCAAAAACGAGTCGAGCCGTTTCACAGCGGCCGCCCGTCGGTGTCCATCAGCACCTCGCGGCGGCCGACATGGTCGGGGCGCGAGACGAGGCCGTCCTTCTCCATCCGCTCGACGAGGCGCGCGGCCGAGTTGTAGCCGACGCGGAGCTGGCGCTGAAGCCATGACGTCGAAGCCTTCTGGCTCTCGGCGACGAGCTGGGTGGCGCGGCGGTAGAGCTGGTCCTCGGGGCTGTCGTCGCCATCGGGGCTGCCCTCCAATGCGAAGCCGCCATCCTCGGGCTCCTCGGTGACCGCGGTGATGTAATCGGGGGCGCCCTGCGCGCGCCAGAAATCGGCGACCGCCTGGACTTCCTCGTCGCTGACGAAGGGGCCGTGGACGCGGACGATCTGCTTGCCGCCCGGCATGTAGAGCATGTCGCCCTTGCCGAGCAGCTGCTCGGCGCCCTGCTCGCCGAGGATCGTGCGCGAATCGATCTTCGAGGTGACGTGGAAGCTGATCCGGGTGGGCAGGTTCGCCTTGATCACGCCGGTGATGACGTCGACCGAGGGGCGCTGCGTCGCCATGATCAGGTGGATGCCCGCGGCGCGCGCCTTTTGCGCGAGCCGCTGGATGAGGAACTCGACTTCCTTGCCCGCGGTCATCATCAGATCGGCGAGCTCGTCGACGATCACCACGATCTGCGGCAGCGGCTGGAGATCGAGCGTCTCCTCCTCGTAGATCGGCCGGCCGGTATCGGGGTCGTAGCCGGTCTGGACCTTGCGGCCGAGCTTCTGCCCCTTGGTTCTCGCCTGGCGGACCTTGTCGTTGAAGCTGGCGAGGCTGCGGACGTTGACCGAGGCCATCATCCGGTAGCGGTCCTCCATCTGCTCGACCGCCCATTTGAGCGCGCGCACCGCCTTGGGCGGATCGGTGACGACGTCGGCGAGCAGATGCGGGATGTCCTTGTAGATGCTCAGCTCGAGCATCTTTGGATCGATCATGATCATCCGGCACTGGTCGGGCGACAGCCGGTAGAGCAGCGACAGGATCATCGCGTTGAGCCCGACCGACTTGCCCGAGCCGGTGGTGCCGGCGACGAGCAGATGCGGCATCGGCGCGAGATCGCCGATCACCGGATCGCCGGCGATGTTCTTCCCCAGCACCAGCGGCAAGGTCGCGCCCTGCGCCTCGAATGCCTCGCTGCCGATCAGCTCGTGCAGATTGACCGATTCGCGCTTGGCATTGGGCAGCTCGATGCCGATCACGCTGCGGCCCGGAATGGTCGCGACGCGCGCCGAGATCGCGCTCATGTTGCGGGCGATGTCGTCGGCGAGCTGGATCACCCGGCTCGCCTTGATGCCGCTGGCGGGCTCGAGTTCGTACATCGTCACCACCGGGCCGGGGCGCACCTCGACGATCTGGCCCTTCACATGGAAATCGTCGAGCACGCTCTCGAGCAGCCGGGCGTTGCGCTCGAGCGCGAGCTTGTCGATCCCCGCGCCCGGATTGGGCGGCGCGGCCTTGAGCAGATCGAGCGGGGGCAGCTTGTAGCTGTCCTTGAAATCGAGGCTGGTCTGCGCCGGCGGCTTGGGCCGGGCGGGCGAAGGCGACAGGCTCGGCTCGGAGATCACCGGACCGGGGCGGTGATCGGGCACCACCGTCTTGCGCGGCTCGCGTGCCTCGCGGGGTTCGCGCGGCTCGCGGAAATCGCGCGGCTCCTCGGGATCGGGCGCGCGCAGCAGCGGCACCTTGCCCGGTCCGAACAAACGCGGCATGCCGATGCCGACGCGCTCGGGCAGCGTGAAGTCGAGGCTGCGCCACCAGATCCACAGCCCGGCGAGCGCGAATACCAGCCCCAGCCCGCGGCCGATCCAGAAGATCAGCACCGGATCGCCGATGAAGCCGATCATCCAGTTGAACAGCGCGGCGATCGACAGGCCGACCACGCCGCCCCAGCCGCCGACCAGCCACAATACCGAATCGCTCGAGAAAAAGGCGAGCGCGGTCGCCATCAGCACCACGCCGATCAGCACGCCGCGCAGCATGCGCTGCCAATTGCCCAGCGGGCGATCGAGCCACAGCCGATTGGTGAGGATGAGCCCGGCCGGCGCGATCAACGCGACGGGAAGCCCCAAAGTCGCGAGCAGCAGATCGGCGATCCACGCGCCCGGCAGCCCCAGCAGGTTGCGCGCCGGCCCGCCCGAGGCGGTGTTGAGCGAGGGGTCCTGCGAATTATAGGTGAGCAGCGCCAGCACCACGCCGATCGTGACGAGGAACAGCAGGGTTCCCGCGATCAGCGCGCCGCTGCGCCGGACGCCAGCCTTCATCGTGTCGCGCAAGAGCGACGGTTGTGCCCGGGACGCCATCGCCCAGTCTCCGCAAATGTCAGGGGGTGCGGGCGGAATCATCGCCTACGCGGAGTCTGACGTCAAGATGGCCCCGTTTTGTACCCGTCCGCGCGGGCTGGCACCGCCCTCCAAAACCCCTTAGGGCGAAGGCATGGACAGCGCAGACGTTCTCATCCTCGGCGGCGGTCTGGTCGGCAGCGCGCTGGCGACAGCGCTCGACGCGCATGGCCTCACGGCGATCGTCGTCGACCCCGCCGATCCCGCGACGATCCTCGCCGCGGGCTATGACGGCCGCGCCTCGGCGATCGCCTCCGCGCCGATGCGGATGTTCGAGGCGATCGGCGTCGCGTCGCGGCTCGCCGGCAAGGGCTGTCCGATCGAAGGCATCCGGGTCAGCGACGGGCTCGCTCCCGGCAAGCTCGATTTCAATCCCGATCCCGATGGCGGCGCGCTCGGCCACATGTTCGAGAACCGCACGCTGCGGACGGCGCTGTTCGCGGCGGCGCAGGCCGCGCCGGGGGTCGATCTGCGCATGCAGACGCGCGCGCTCTCGGTCGAGCGCGGCGAGTTCGGAGTCACCGCCACGCTCGATTCGGGTGTAGTGGTCCGAGCGCCGTTGCTGATCGCCGCCGAGGGGCGCAATTCGCCGACCCGCGACGCCGCCGGGCTCAAGACCGCGCGCTGGAGCTATGATCACGCCGCGATGGTCGCGACGCTGGGGCACGAGCGCAGCCACGAGAATATCGCCTTCGAGATATTCTACCCCGAGGGGCCGTTCGCGATCCTGCCGCTGCTCGACGACGCGCATGGCCATCGCTCGGCGGTGGTGTGGACCGTCGACGCGCGCGACGCGGCGGGGATGAACAAGATCTCCGATCGCGCCTATCTCGCCGAGGCCGAGAAGCGGATGGGCGGGTTCCTCGGGCGGCTGGGACCGCTCTCGATGCGGTTCAGCCATCCGCTCGGCTTCCACCATGCCGCGTGGATCACCTCGAACCGGCTCGCTCTGGTCGGCGACGCCGCGCACGGCATCCATCCGATCGCGGGGCAGGGCGTCAATGTCGGCTTTCGCGACGTCGCGACGCTCGTCGAGGTGCTCGTCGAGGGGAAGCGGCTCGGCATGGATCTCGGCGATCCGCAGCTGCTCGCGCGCTATCAGCGCTGGCGCGGGCTCGACACCTTCATGGTCGCCGCCGCCACCGACGGGCTGACCCGACTGTTCGGCATCCCCGGCAAGACCGCCTCGGCGGTGCGCCGTTTCGGCCTCTCCGCGGTCGACAAGCTGCCGCCGCTCAAGGACTGGTTCATGGCCGAGGCGCGCGGCGAGAGCGGCGACGTGCCCAGGCTGCTGCAGGGGCTGACGGTTTGAGCGAAGCCGGCTGGCGCGTCCGCCCTGCGACGCGCGGTGACGCGACTGCATTGGCCTTGGTCGGTGCCGCGACCTTTCTGGAGACCTTCGCCGACATCCTCGACGGCGCGGCGGTGCTGGCGCATTGCCGCGATGCGAACGCGCCGGCGGCGTATGCGCATTATCTCGAATCGGGCGCCGTGGCTTGGCTGGGCGAGACCCATAAGGGCGCGCCGGTCGGCTTCGCGCTGCTGATCGCTCCCGAATTGCCGCAGGAGCTGGTGCAGCCCGGCGACCTCGAGCTCAAGCGCATCTATTTGCTTTCGCGCTTCCACGGCATCGGGCTCGGGGCAGCGTTGATGGACGCCGCAGTGGCGGAGGCTCGGGCGCGCGGGGCGCCGCGGCTGCTGCTCGGCGTCTACGCCCATAATGCGCGCGCGATCGCTTTCTATCGCAAGCAAGGCTTCGTTCCGATCGGCATGCGGCAATATGCCGTCGGTGCCGAGCTCTATGACGATGTCGTGCTGGCGCGTTCGCTGCCGAACTGATCGCCGGGTCTAGGATCCGTACGCAATACCCACAACGGTCGGGATCGCCCGGAGACGTGCGCTGGCAAGGAAGCTCGCGCAGCGCGGGCTGGCGGCCCGGGCAAGCGGGCTGACGCAGTCCAGCGTGCGTCTCCGGGCGACCGCGCAGCGGCGGGCCGCTTTTGGCGCACAGCCACGTCACGAGCCAAGTCCTTGGAGTCACGATGACACCGCGTCGCTCCCTCCTCGTTCCTCCCCGTGCGCCAAAATCGGCTCCGTCACGACCATTGCGGGTTTTGAGTACGGACCCTAGCGCACGGTCTGCGCGATCCCGGCTTCGATCGTCGCCTCGGCGCCCTTTGCCCGGATCATGATGAAGCTGCCCGACCACGCACCGGGAATGTTCCACCGCCCGTGGATCTCCAGCCCGTCCTCGGCGACCTGCCCTTCGTAGAAGACCGTGTCGAAATTCTCGTCGTCGGCCTCGTAGTATTTGGTGAAATGCACGCGTGTGCCCGTGCGGCCGCCGTCGAGCGTCGCGGTCAGCGTCTCGCCGGTGATCGGATCGACTTCGGTGATGCTACCCACCAGCGCACCCGCGGAATCGTTGATGGTCGCCTCGAAATCGGTCGGTGGCGCGCTGTGCGGATAATTGAAGATGCCGTGCCATGCGCCGCTGAGATCGCGCACGTCGTCGGCGCTCATGCGGCGAGCTTCCGCGCCTCATCGATCAACAGCACGGGCACGCCTTGGCGAATCGGGTAAGCGAGCCCCGCTTCGTCCGACACCAGCTCCTGCCGCGCCGCGTCGTAGCGCAGCTTCGCCCGCGTCGCCGGACACACCAGCTTCTCGAGCAGCCAGGGATCGATCGAGTCGCTCATTGCAGCGTCACGCCGCCTTCCTCGCCATGACGGCCGAAGAACTGCATCAGCTGGACGATCAGCTCGGCGCGCATCGCCAGCCCGTCAGCCTCGAGCAATGCCTGTTTCGAGGCGGTGTCGAACGGCGCGATCTGGGCGATGCCGTTGACCAGCGCCTCGTCGTCGAGCCGCGCCACCGCTTCCCAGTCGACCGCATAGCCGAGCCCGTCGGCGAAGCGGCGCGATTCCATCTCGAGCGAGGCGCGTTCGACCGGGGCCAGAATTTCGCTGTCGCCTACGGGCTCGAGCGCCGCCTCGACCTGGCGGAACGGCGTCGTGACGTCGAGCTCGCGCATCACGGTGAAGCGCGCCAGCCCCTCCAGCACGATATCGTAGCGGCCGTCGGGCAGCGCCTCGACCTCGGCGATCCGCCCGACACAGCCGACGTCGAACAGCGCGGGTGGCTCGCTGGCGTCGCGCGGCTGGATCATGCCGATCCGCCGATCGCGGGCGAGCGCGTCCGATATCATCGCGCGGTAGCGCGGCTCGAAGATGTGGAGCGGGAGGTGCATCCGTGGAAACAGCAGCGCGCCGGCCAGCGGGAACACCGAGAGCCGCGTCATCGTCATCCGAACAGAATCGCCGAAAGCTTGCGCCGCTGCGCCGAGACCCACGGATCCTCGAGCCCCACCGCCTCGAACAACTTGAGCAACCGCGCGCGGGCGGCGCTCTCGTTCCACTCGCGATCGTCGCGAATCATCGCGAGCAGCGTCTCGGCAGCGGCCTCGCGGTCGCCCGCGGCCATCTGGCCGCCGGCGAGCTCGTAGCGGGCGTCCATGTCGCCGGTCGCCGCCTTCGCCGCGAGCCCGGACAGATCCTCGACCGGAGTCGCCTCGCGCGCCAGTGCCACCGCCGCGCGCGCCTGCTCGATCTCGGCGCCCTTCGCCGCGTCTTCGGGAAGCGCCGCGAGCACTGCCTCGGCTTCGTCGGCGCGGCCGAGCGCAACCAGCGCGCGCGCGCGGCCGGCGGCGACCTGCGGATGCTCGGGTGCCATCTCGGCGATCTGATCGAAGACCGACAGCGCGCGTTCGGCATCGCCTTCGGCGAGCACCTGCTCGCCCATCGCAATCAGCGGCTCGAGCTCGGCCTCGGCATCGGCCTCCTCGCTCTGCACCGGCAGCTGGCGCAGGATTTGATCGAGCATCGTGCGCAGCTGGCTCTCGGTGCGCGCGGTCGACAGATCGGCGACGAGCTGGCCCTGGAACATCGCATAGACCGTCGGGATCGAGCGGACCTGGAATTGCGCGGCAATGAACTGATTCTTGTCGACGTCGATCTTGGCGAGCCGGACGCCCTTGCCCGCATAATCCTCGGTGACCTTTTCGAGAATCGGAGTCAGCGCCTTGCACGGGCCGCACCATTCGGCCCAGAAATCGATCACCACGAGGCTGGTCATCGACGGCTCGACGACGTCGGTGCGAAAGGCTTCGACGGCTTCCTTCTCTTGCGGGGACAGTCCAAGCGTGGCCAACGGGGTGCTCCTCGGCGTGATGTCGCGGTTGCGCCGCTATGTGGGCGCTCGCGCGGCGCGCGCCAAGCCTTTTCCAGAATCGCTTCAAGGGGCTTGCGCTACCCGAAACCCGCTGCTAGTGGCCGCGCCTCACCCGCCCCGAAGCGCTTGTCGCACGGGGCCAAAACGCCAGAGCGGGCGTAGCTCAGGGGTAGAGCACGACCTTGCCAAGGTCGGGGTCGAGGGTTCGAATCCCTTCGCCCGCTCCAGCGTCTCGTCGCAGACAGCGGCGCACCGCACGCACAGGCAGGCCGCAACGTCTCGTTTTCCAAACGGGGTCTTGCGCCGTGCGTCTGTGTCTTCCAGATCGGGTGTGAGCCGCGGCGTCGATCTCCTTGCGAAATCGGCCCGTTCATGGGGGAGCCATCCGGCCTGTTCGAGAAAGAGCCCGTGATGAAGTCTGTCGTATCGCGTTTGCTGGCCGTCGCGCTCGTGCTGCTGCCCGTTTCCACTGCCCCCGCCTTCGCCGACGAGCCTGCCGCGCCGCCGGTGGCCACCGAGTGGCGCAACCCGTCGAACAGCGTGCACATCCGCATCGACAAATGCGACGGCAAGCTGTGCGGCACGGTGACATGGGCGAGCGCCAAGGCGCAGGCCGATGCCCGCCGCGGCGGCACGACCAATCTCGTCGGCACCCGGCTGTTCCGCGATCTCGAGCCCGCGGGCGCGAGCAAGTGGCACGGCAAGGTGTTCGTTCCCGACATCCGCAAGACCTTCTCGGGCACGCTGAGTTTCGCCGATTCGGAGACGATGATCGGCAAGGGCTGCGTGCTGTTCGGGATCATCTGCAAGTCGCAGACGTGGAAGCGGGTGCGCTGAAGTTCGGGCGCAGCTTCCGGGACTGACCGGGCGCGCTTTCTCGGCTAGACCGGCGCCATGGCAAGCGCACCCATAAGAATCGGCATCGGCGGCTGGACCTTCGAGCCGTGGCGCGGGACTTTCTACCCGCAAGGCCTCAGCCAGAAGAAGGAGCTCGCATTCGCCTCGCGCCAGCTGAGCGCGATCGAGATCAACGGCACTTATTATTCGACCTTCAAGCCCGCGACTTTCGAAGGCTGGCGCGACACCGTGCCCGACGGCTTCGTCTTCGCGGTCAAGGGCTCACGCTTCTGCACCAACCGCAAGGTGCTTGCCGAGGCGGGCGAATCGGTGGCGCGCTTCGTCGGCCAGGGGATCGTCGCGCTCGGCGACCGGCTCGGCCCGCTGATGTGGCAATTCATGGCGACCAAGAAGTTCGATGCCGCCGATTTCGGCGCGTTCCTCGATCTTCTCCCCCGCGCGCACGAAGGCGTGCCGCTCCGCCACGCGGTGCAGGTCCGCCACGAAAGCTTCGCGGTCCCCGAATTCGTCGATCTGTGCCGCAAGGCGGGGGTGGCGATCGTCTATGCCGATTCGCCGCAATATCCCGCGATCGCCGATATCACCGGCGACTTCGTCTACGCCCGGCTCGAGGCCGGCGAGGACGAAAATCCGCTCTGCTATCCCGAGGCCGATCTGCCGCGCTGGACCGAAGCGGCGAAGATTTGGGCCGCGGGCGGGCGGCCCGATGGGCTGCCCTATGTCGAGGACGGCGATCCGCCGAAGCAGCCGCGCGAGACCTTCGTCTTCTTCATCCATGGCGGCAAGGTCCGCGCGCCCGCCGCGGCGCAGGAGCTGATTCGCAGGCTGGGCTGAACCTGCGGTTTTGGCTTCCCCGTCGCGCCCGCGGCGCGCTATCGCCGGGTCCGGGGGTGTGGGATGGAGATCATGGTGTTGGGCGCCGGTGGGTTCATCGGCCGCCAGATCGTCGCCGAGCTGACCGCGGCGGGGCATCGGGTGACCGGGGTCGTGCGCGCGCTCGCGGGGCTCGATCGCGCCTTTCCCGATGCGCGCTTCGTGGAGCTGGACCTCACCCGGGCGACCGGGCCGGCGGACTGGACCCCGCACCTCGCCGGGGTGGACATCATCGTCAACGCCGCGGGCCTGCTCCGCGGCGCGGGAATGGAGGCGGTGCACGTCACGGCGCCGCGCGCGCTCTATGCGGCGGCCGCGACGGCGGGGGTACGCCGCATGGTGCTGATTTCGGCGATCAGCGCGCGCACCGGCGTCGATACCGACTATGCCCGATCCAAGCTCGCCGGCGAGCAGGTGCTGCGCGACGCCGGGATCGGCTGGACAATCCTGCGGCCCTCGCTGGTCTATGGCGATGGCAGCTATGGAGGCACCTCGCTGCTGCGCGGAATGGCCGGGCTGCCGTTGCGCGTGCCGCTGCCGGGCGACGGCAGCTTCGCATTCACTCCGATCCATGTCCGCGATCTCGCCAGGGCGGTGCGCCTCACCTGCGAGGAGGCGCGTTTCGCAGGCGAGGTGCTCGAGCCGGTCGGACCGGAGACGCTCAGCCTGCGCGCGCTGCTGGCGCGCTATCGTGCGTGGCTGGGTTTCGGCGCGGCGCGGTTCGTGCCCGTCCCGCTGCCGGTGATGCGCCTGCTCGCGCGCATCGGCGACGTCGCCGGATCGGGGCCGATCGCCACCAACAGCCTCGCGCAGCTCGTGGCGGGCAACGCCGGCAACAGCGCCGCCTTCGCCGACGCCATGGGGTTCGCGCCGCGGAGCGTCGGCGAGGCGCTCGCCGAGCGGCCCGCGCAGGTGCAGGATCGCTGGCACGCCCGGCTCTTCTTCCTCGCCCCCGCGATCCGCGGGGTGCTGGTTTTGCTCTGGCTCGCCTCGGCGGCGCTCGGGCTGTTCACCGGCGCGGCGGCGACGGCGGGCTTCGTCGATACGCTCGGCCTCGCGCCCGGCTGGGGCGAAGGCCTGCGGATCGGCACGAGCATCCTCGATATCGTGATCGCCGGCCTCGTGCTGCTCGATCGCCGCGGCCGGCTCGCCACCGGCGCCCAGCTCGCGGTGGTGATCGGCTACACGCTCGCGCTGGGCGCGGCCTTGCCCGCGCTCTGGCTCGATCCGCTCGGCCCGCTGCTCAAGAATCTGCCGATCCTCGCGCTGATCTGCGTCCACGGTGCGATCGCGGAGAATCGCTGATGGATCTCTATCTGCTCGTCAAATGGGTCCATGTGCTGAGCAGCACGATCCTGTTCGGCTTCGGCGCGGGGACCGCCTGGTATCTGTGGCAGGCGCATCGGACCCGCGATCCCGCGACGATCGCCAGCGTCGGTCGGATGGTGGTGCGCGCGGACTGGATCTTCACCGGCACCAGCGGGCTCGTCCAGCCGGCCAGCGGCGTCTATCTGGTGCTGCGCGCCGGCTGGCCGCCCGACGCATCGTGGCTGGTCGCGGCCTATGGCCTCTACGCGCTGGCCTTCGCCTGCTGGGTGCCCGTGGTCGGATTGCAGATCCGCGCGCAGCGGCTCGCGCAGCACGCCGCCGATTCCGGCAAGCCGCTCCCGCCCGAATATGGCCGGGTCATGCGGGCGTGGTTCGCGCTCGGCTGGCCGGCCTTTCTCGGCCTGCTCGGGGTGTTCTGGCTGATGATCGCCAAGCCGGCGCTCTGGTAGGCTAGGGCCGCTTCGGGCTCGCCCGGTCCGACACCATCCGCTCGCCGTCGATCACGATCGGGCTGGCCAGCCCCGGCAGCCCGTCGCGTTCGATCCGCATGCCCCGCGCGATCACCTGCGGGTCGGCGAACACTTCGTCGACGGCGTTGATCGGCCCCGCCGGCACCCCGGCGGCCTCGAGCGCCTCGTAGAGATCGGCCTTGGCCCAGCCGCGTATCGTCGTCTCGATCGGCGCGATCAGCGCGGCGCGGTTGGTCACCCGCGCCGGATTGGTCGCGAAGCGCGCATCGTCGGCGAGATCGAGCCCGAGCACGTCGCACAATTTGCGGAACTGCGAATCATTGCCCACCGCGACGATCAGCGCGCCGTCGCGCGTCTCGAAGGCCTGATAGGGTGCCAGATTGGCGTGGCCATTGCCCATCCGGTGCGGCACCCTGGCGGGGTCCGCCATCCAGTTGAGCGCTTGGTTGGCGAGCACCCCCACCTGCGTGTCGAGCAGCGCCATGTCGATATGCGCACCTTCGCCGTCGGCGTCGCGGTGGCGCAGCGCGGCGAGGATCGCCACCGCCGAATAGACGCCGGTGAAGATATCGGCATAGGCGACGCCCGATTTCTGTGGGCTCCCGTCGGGCTCGCCGGTGAGGCTCATCGCGCCGCCCATCCCCTGGATGATGAAATCATAGCCCGCGCGGCCCGCATAGGGACCGTCCTGGCCGAAGCCGGTGATCGAGCAGACCACCAAGCGCGGATGCGCGGCGCGCAGGCTGGCGGGGTCGAGCCCATATTTGGCCAGTCCGCCGACCTTGTAGTTCTCGATCACCACATCGGCATCGGCGATCAGCGCGCGAACCGTCTGCTGGCCCTCGGGCGTGGCGATGTCGATCGCGAGGCTGGTCTTGCCGCGATTGCAGGCATGGAAATAGGCGGCATCGCGATTCTCGCCATCGGGTGTGTGGAGAAAGGGCGGCCCCCAATGCCGCGTGTCATCGCCCGCGCCGGGGCGCTCGACCTTGACCACGTCGGCGCCGAGATCGGCGAGCAGCTGGCCGCACCATGGGCCGGCAAGGATGCGCGCCAGCTCGACGACGCGAATCCCGGCGAGCGGCTTCACCCGCGAAAGCCCTCGCGGCGGATCTCGTAGACGACGTGCGGCATCATCACGCCCGCCATCACTCGTTGCTCGACTCCCGGCCGCAGCACCCCGCCGATCTTCTCCATCGCCTTGCGCGAACGGACATTGTCCGCCCCGACCATGAAGGTTGCGGTCTCGACGAAGCGATGGATGTGATCGAGCATCAGCCGCTTGATCTCGCGGTTATAGGTGCCGCCCCAACAGGCGCGCGCGATATAGGTCCAGCCGATCTCGATCTCGCTGGCATCGGCGAGATAGCCGTCATAGCGGCTCGACCCGATCACCGCGCCGGTTGCGCGGTCGAGGATCACCAGAGCGCCGCCCGAAGCGAGCCCGGCGTCGAAAAACGCATCGAACACGTCGCGCTTCCAGCGATCGTGCGCGGGATGGACTTCCCAGATCAGCCGATCGCTGGCCACTGCGAACAGCGACTCGCGATCGTCCGCGGTCATCGGGCGCAGCCGGACGAGCGCGCCTTCGAGGATGGGTTGACGATCGGGCGCCATCAGAACGCCGCGATCCCGGTGATCGCGCGGCCGAGGATCAGCCCGTGCACGTCGTGCGTGCCTTCATAGGTGTTGACCGTCTCGAGGTTGATCGCGTGGCGCATCACGTGGAATTCGGCCGAGATGCCGTTGCCGCCATGCATGTCGCGTGCGACGCGGGCGATATCGAGCGCCTTGCCGCAATTGTTGCGCTTGATGATGCTGATCGTCTCGGGGGCGAGTGCGCCTTCGTCGAACAGCCGGCCCGCGCGCAGCGCCGCCTGCAGCCCGAGCGCGATCTCGGTCTCCATATTGGCGAGCTTGAGCTGGACGAGCTGGTTCGCCGCCAGTGGCTTGCCGAACTGGGCGCGATCGAGCGTGTATTGCCGCGCGGCGTGCATGCAGGCCTCGGCGGCGCCCATCGTCCCCCACGCGATGCCGTAGCGTGCGCGGTTGAGGCAGCCGAACGGCCCCTTGAGCCCCTGAACTTCGGGCAGCAATGCGTCCTCGCCGACCTCGACGCCGTCCATCACGATCTCGCCGGTGATGCTCGCGCGCAGCGAGAGCTTGCCCTCGATCTTGGGCGCCGACAGGCCCTTCATACCCTTTTCGAGGACGAATCCCTTGATCCCGCCGCCATGGGCGTCGCTCTTCGCCCAGACGACGAAGACGTCCGCGATCGGCGAGTTGGTGATCCACATCTTGGTGCCGGTGAGGCGATAGCCGCCATCGATCTTCTCGGCGCGAGTGCGCATCCCGCCTGGATCCGATCCGGCATCGGGCTCGGTCAGGCCGAAGCAGCCGATCCATTCGCCGGTGGCGAGCCTCGGCAGATATTTCCGCTTCTGCGCCTCGGTGCCATAGGCGAAGATCGGGTGCATCACGAGGCTGCTCTGCACCGACATCGCCGAGCGATAGCCCGAATCGACGCGTTCGACCTCGCGCGCGACCAGCCCATAGGCGACATAGCCGAGCCCGGCGCCGCCATAGCTTTCGGGGATGGTCGGGCCGAGCAGCCCCAGCGCGCCCATCTCGGCCATGATCTCGCGGTCGAACCGCTCCTCGAGGAACGCGCTGGTCACCCGCGGCAGCAGCTCGCCCTGCGCATAATCGCGCGCGGCGCCCTGCACCATGCGCTCCTCGTCGGTCAGCTGCGCATCGAGCGCGAACGGATCCTGCCAGTCAAACCGGCCCATCTCTGCCATGTGTCTTCCTTCAGCTGGCTGCCGGGCGCGCGACGGGTGCCGCGGCCGGCGGCGTCGGGGCCGGCGCTTCGAGCGCGGCCCGTTCGATCTCGAACAATCCCTGGCGCGCCGCGATATAGCGTTTGGCGGCGCTCACCCAGCTCTCCGCGCTCGCGACGCCGGGCATGTGCACCACCTCGGCGAGCGCCGCCTCGACATCGCCGTGATCGAGCGCGAGCCGCGCGCGGCGTAGCCGGTCCGATGTGCGCGGGCTCGGCGATTCGGCCTGGCGGAGCACGACGAGGTCGCCGAGCACGCGGCGGACGCGCATCCACATGCTGTCGTCGGCGCCGGTGGCGAGCCGCGGCGCGATCGTTCCGAGCGCCAGCCGCAGATCGCCGAGCGTCACCGGCTCGGCCGATGCGCGCAGGATCGTCGCCACCGCTTCGCCATGGTCCTCGGCGAAGCGCTGGCGCAGCTGGCCTTCGAGCGGGCCGAGCGGCTGGCCGCGCTCGAGCGCGCGGCGCACCCCTGCCGCGATCAGCAACTGCTCGGCGCGACTGGCATAATTGGCGGCGTTGCGCGCGCTGCCGCTGACGTCGCGCAGGCGCAGCTCGAGCTGGTCGAGCTTGCCGGCAAGCTCCTGCTCGCGCGCATTCAGCGTGGCGATATCGGTGCCGGCGGGCAGCGTCGCGGCGCGATTCGGCTCGGGCTGCGCCGCTTCGATCGGCGCGGGCACGGGAGTCGGCCCAGTCGCGATGCCGCCGCCGCCGAGCTGGAAGGCGGCCGCGGTCACGGCGATTCCGCCAGCAAAGGCAAGGCCGCCAATGAGATAGTGGGTCCGCGTATCGGCGCCGCGGGTGGGCTCCGCCGCGAGGGGCTCGTCGCTCATGCCCCCCTTATTCGCCGCGCCGCCCGCGCGGTCAATCGGCGAGCGCGATCGCCGCGGCGATCATTGCTTCGCTGCTGACCGTCCGGGGCACCACCAGTTGCTCCCAGCCGCCCCCCGCCGCTGCCGCCGCCGGCGCGCTGACGGCGACCAGCGCGATGCCGCCGCGATCGATTCCCGCGGCGTCGACCAATTCGGCGAGCCACGCGGCGGCGCGCGCCGATTGCACCAGCGCGATGCTGCCGGCGAGGCCGGTCAGCGCCTCGGGCGTGCGGGGTTCGCTGGCATAGACGGTGCGCACCGCGCCGACGATTCCGCCCGCCGCGATCGTTCGCTCGCGCCCGGCCAGATGCAGCGCGCGGCGAATCCCCGCCGCCTCTGCCTCGGCGAGCAACGCGGCCGCGCCGTCCTCGCCGACATGCGCCACGTCGAAGCCCGCGCGCCGCGCCGCGTCGGCGGTCGCCTTGCCGACCGCGTGCACCGGCAGGCGGTGCAGCGTCGAAAGGCCCGGCCCGCCATGGCGCAGCGCATTGGCGCTGGTCAGGATCAACGCGTCGAAATCCTCCGCGGCGGGGATCTGCCACGCCACCGGGCGCACGTCGAACAGCGGCAGGCGGATCGCGCGGCGCCCGCGCGCCTCGATCGCCGCGGCGGTCACGCGGTTGCCCGGCTCGGGCCGCAGCACCGCGATCGCGCGGCTCATCCGCCGAACAGCGCGCGGATCGCTTCGGGCGCGCGGAACAGCAAGTCGCGCGCCACGGCGATCGGCAGCGTCGGATCGGTCGGCGCGCCCGCTTCCTGCGCCGCGACATGGACGCTGCCGTCTTCCGAGAGCAGCTCGGCGCGCAGGGTCATGATCGCGCCCTCGATCACCGCCAGCGCCGCGACCGGCGAATGGCAATCGGCCTTGAGCGCCGCGAGCAGGCCCCTTTCCGCGGTCACGCAGGCATGCGTTTCGGGATGGTCGATCTTCGCCAGCAGCGCGCGGGCATGCGCGTCGTCGGCGCGGCACTCGATCCCCACCGCGCCCTGCGCCGGCGCCGGCAGCATCAGATTGATCGGGATCGGCGTGCCGACGTCATGACGTCTCAATCGATCGAGCCCCGCGGCGGCGAGCAGCGTTGCGTCGACTTCCCCGGCGGCGAGCTTGGCGAGGCGGGTGTCGACATTGCCGCGGAACAGCACGATCTCGAGATCGGGCCGCAGCCGGCGCAGCTGCGCGGCGCGGCGCGGCGAGCTGGTGCCCACCACCGCGCGCACGCCGAGCGCATCGATCGAATCGGCGCCGATCAGCCGATCCTGCACGTCGGCGCGCGGGAGCATCGCCGCGATCGCGATCTCCGCCGGACGGAAGGTCTCGACGTCCTTCATCGAATGCACCGCCGCGTCGATCTCGCCGTCGAGCAATGCGCGGTCGAGCTCCTTGGTCCACAGCGCCTTGCCGCCGATCTCGGCGAGCGCGCGGTCCTGCACCTTGTCGCCGGTGGTGCGGATCGGAACGATCGTGATCGCATCGGGCGCCAGCGCATGCGCGGCGGCGAGCGCATCGCGCACGAGATGGGCCTGTGTGAGGGCAAGCGGCGAGCCGCGGGTGCCGAGGCGGAAGATGGGCATGCTTGCGCTAATGCCCCCGCGGACTAATTGGATGCAATGGCGCTGATCCTTGGCCTCGAATCGAGTTGCGACGAAACCGCCGCCGCGCTGGTGACCAGCGATCGTCGCATCCTCGCGCACAAGCTCGCCGGCCAGGAAGCCGCGCACCGCCCCTATGGCGGCGTCGTTCCCGAGATCGCGGCGCGCGCGCATGTCGAGGTGATGGCGCCTCTGGTCGAGGCCGCGCTCGCCGAAGCCGGGGTGACGCTGGATCAGGTCGACGCGATCGCCGCCACCGCCGGGCCCGGGCTGATCGGCGGGGTCATGGTCGGGCTCGTCACCGGCAAGGCGCTCGCGCTCGCCAGCGGCAAGCCGCTGATCGCGGTCAACCATCTCGAAGGCCATGGCCTATCGCCGCGGCTCGCCGATCCCGATCTCGCCTTTCCCTATCTGCTGCTGCTCGTATCGGGCGGGCATTGCCAGCTGCTGCTCGTCGAGGGCGTCGGCGCCTATCGTCGCCTCGCCACCACGATCGACGATGCCGCCGGCGAGGCCTTCGACAAGACCGCCAAGCTGCTCGGGCTCGGCTTTCCCGGCGGGCCGGCCGTCGAGAAGGCCGCGGTGCGGGGCGATCCGCGGGCCGTCCCGCTCCCGCGCCCGCTGCTCGGCTCGGCCGAGCCGCATTTCTCCTTCGCAGGACTCAAGAGCGCCGTCGCGAGAGTCGTCGGCCAGTACAGCGCCGAGGATATCGCCGCGTCGTTCCAGCAGGCGGTGGTCGATTGCCTGCTCGATCGCACCCGTCGCGCGCTCGAATCGGTCGAGGCCAGCGCGCTGGTCGTCGCCGGCGGCGTCGCGGCCAATGCCAGCGTCCGCGCCGCGCTCGAGCGGCTCGCCGGCGAGCACGGCCGGCGCTTCGTCGCGCCGCCGCTATGGCTGTGCACCGACAATGCCGCGATGATCGCCTGGGCCGGCGTCGAGCGTTTCGCCGCGGGTCTCACCGACCCGCTCGATTTCCCCGCGCGGCCGCGCTGGCCGCTCGATCCGGGGGCAGAGAAGGTGCGCGGCGCAGGAGTGAAGGCATGAGGATCGCAGTGATCGGTGGTGGCGCCTGGGGCACCGCGCTCGCGCAGGTCGCCGCGCGCGGCGGCCAGCCGGTGACGCTCTGGGCGCGCGAACCCGAGGTCGTGGAAGGCGTCAACGTCAATCACGAGAACCGCGCGTTCCTCGCCGGCGTCGCGCTTTCGCCGACCATCCGCGCCACCGGCGACCTCGCCGATCTGGCAGGGCACGACGCGCTGCTCGTCGTCGCCCCCGCCCAGCATGTCCGCGCGGTACTGGGCGCCGCGCCGGTCGGGTCCACGCCGCTGGTGCTCTGCGCCAAGGGGATCGAGACCGGCAGCCGGCTGCTCGTCGGCGAGGTCGCGCAGCAAGTCGCGCCCGCCGCGCCGATCGCAGTGCTTTCCGGCCCCACCTTCGCGCACGAGGTCGCTGCCGGAAAGCCGACCGCGGTGACGCTCGCCTGCGAGGACGAAGACCTGCGCAACCGCCTCGCCGAGCGCATCGTCGACCCCGCCTTTCGCGTCTATGGCTCGGCGGACGTCATCGGCGCCGAGATCGGCGGGGCGGTCAAAAACGTCCTCGCGATCGCCTGCGGGGTGGTCGAGGGCGCGGGGCTCGGGCTCAACGCCCGCGCCGCGCTGATCGCGCGCGGTTTCGCCGAGATGACGCGCTTCGGGCTCGCGCGTGGCGGTCAGGCCGAGACGCTCACCGGGCTGTCGGGGCTCGGCGATCTCGTCCTCACCTGCAGCTCGACCAATTCGCGCAATTTCTCGCTCGGCGTCGGGCTCGGCCAAGGCAGAAGCGCCGCCGCGTTGCTCGCCGATCGCAAGACCGTCGCCGAGGGCGCGCACACCGCGCCCGTGCTCCGCGAGGCGGCGCGCGCGGCGAGCGTCGACATGCCGGTGGTCGAGGCGGTCAATGCGCTGCTCGAGGGCGTCCCCGTCCGCCAAATCGTCGAGGCCCTGCTCAGCCGCCCGTTGCGCGAGGAAGCGCAATGAAATGGGCGGCGATGCTGCGCGGCATCAATCTCGGCAAACGCCAGCTCAAATCGGCCGAATTGAAGGCAGTGGTCGAGGGGATGGGCTTCACCGAGGTCAAGACGATCCTCGCCTCGGGCAATGTCGTGTTCGAGGCGGGCGACGCGAAGCCCGAGGCGATCGAGCGCGATCTTCATGCCGCGCTGGAGAAAGCGACCGGGCTCAAGTCCGAGGTCTTCGTCCGCGATCGCGCCGAACTCGCCGAACTGGTCGAGAACAACCCCTTTCCGGCGGAAGCCCGCGAGCGGCCGAGCTTCCTGGTGGTCAGCTTCCATCGCGAGCCGGTCGACAAGGCGGCGATCGAGCGGGTGGCGCACTGCTATGACGGCCCCGAACGGATGGTCGTGATCGACCGCGAGCTGGTCACCGATTTCCCCGACGGCCAAGGCCGCTCGAATCTGATTCCGGTGATGCAGAAGGCCAAGCTCTCGCAGGCCAACACCGGCCGCAACTGGAACACCGTTCTCAAGCTGCTCGCCGCGCTCGACGGCTAGAAGTCGACCGCGACTCCCTTGCGCTCCCAATCGCCGTAGCGAGTCGGGTCGAGCGGGTCGTTCGAAGGGGACGCGGGCGCGGGTTTGGGCACCGGCGGGCTCTTCGAGAGATGCTGCGGGGGCTTCACATGGCTCGGGCGCTGGCCCATGGCACTGGCTCCAATGAGTAAAGCCCCCAATCGTCCCCGCCGCCCGGGCGGTCAAGAGCCGGATGCCCCGGGCGTCCCCGCGCGCCGCGCCGCACTGAAGCTGCTCGACGCGGTGCTGCGCCGCGGCCTCGCGCTCGAGCAGGCGCTCGATTCGGCCGCGCAGGGTCTCGCGCCCAACGATCGCGGCCTTGCCCATGCCATCGCCGCCGAATCGCTGCGCCGCCTCCCCGATCTCGATGCGCTGATCGATTCGGCGACCCAGCGCGACTTGCCCGAGGACGCCAAGGCGCGGTTCGCGTTGCGCATCGCGCTCGTCCAGGCGCTCGCGCTCGGCACCCCCGGCCATGCCGCGATCGCCACCGTGCTGCCGCTCGTCGATGGCGGCCCGCGCAAGCTGGTGCACGGCGTGTTCGGCACGCTGTCGCGGCAGGGCGCCACTTTGCCCGAGCCGCCGACGCTGCCCGATCCGGTGGCGCTGCGCTGGCACGCTGCCTGGGGCGACCAGATGATCGAGGATGCCGAGCGCGCGATCGCGGTCCCGCCGCCGCTCGACCTCACCCTGCGCGACCCGGCGCGCGCCCCCGATCTGCCGGGCCAGAGCCTGCTCCCCGGCCATCTCCGCCTCGACGAGCGCGCGTCCGTTCCCGGGATCGAAGGCTATGGCGAAGGCGATTGGTGGGTGCAGGATCTCGCCGCCTCGCTCCCCGCGCGGCTGCTCGGCAAGGGCGCAGGCACCGCGCTCGATCTGTGCGCCGCACCCGGCGGCAAGACGCTCCAGCTCGCCGCCGCCGGCTGGGAGGTCACCGCAGTCGACATCTCCGAAAGTCGTCTCGCGCGACTTGCCGAGAATCTCGATCGCACCGGACTGAAGGCGGACGTGGTCGCCGCCGATCTGCTGCGCTGGCAACCTTCCGCACCCGCCGACGCGGTGCTGCTCGACGCGCCGTGCAGCGCCACCGGCATCTTCCGCCGCCACCCCGATGTGCTTCACCGCGTCCGCCCGTCGCTGATCGCCGAGATGGCCGCGCTGCAGACGCGCCTGCTCGCGCGCGCAGCCTTATGGGTGAAGCCGGGCGGCGCCCTCGTCTTCTCGACCTGCTCGCTCGAGCCGCAGGAAGGCGAAGCCCAGCTCGACGCCTTTCTCGCCGCGCATCCCGATTTCGCCCTCGATCCCGTCCGCGGCGAGGAATTGCCGAGAGGGATCGCGCCACGCGCGGACGGCAGCCTGCGCCTCCTCCCCGGCATGCTCGCCGATCAGGGCGGTCTCGACGGCTTCTTCATCGCCCGGCTGCGTCGCACCGGCTGAAGCCGGTCATTTTCGGTACGATCGTCGAGCCCCGCGCTGTTGCGCCCGAGTCGCGCCATGCTAAGGATTCACCCATGCCGCAGGTTCGCATCGCCCCCTCGATCCTTTCCGCCGATTTCGCCCGTCTCGGCGAGGAGATCCGCGCGATCGACGCCGCCGGGGCCGACTGGATCCATGTCGACGTCATGGACGGCCATTTCGTCCCCAACATCACGATCGGCCCGGGGGTGATCAAGGCGCTGCGCCCGCACACCGCCAAGCCCTTCGACGTCCATCTGATGATCGCGCCGGTCGATCCGCTGCTCGCCGCCTTCGCCGACGCCGGCGCCGACACGATCTCGGTCCATCCCGAGGCCGGGCCGCACCTCCATCGCACGCTCCAGACGATCAAGGCGCTCGGCAAGCGCGCCGGCGTGGTGCTGAACCCGGCGACCCCCGTCGACGTTGTCGACCATGTCATGGACCTGATCGACCTGATCCTCGTGATGAGCGTCAACCCCGGCTTTGGCGGGCAGAAGTTCATCGAGAGCCAGCTGCCCAAGATCAGCGAGCTGCGCCGCCGGATCACCGCGTCGGGCCGCGCGATCGATCTCGAGGTCGATGGCGGAGTCGATCGCGAGACCGCGCCGCGGGTGATCGCCGCGGGCGCCGACGCGCTGGTCGCCGGCACCGCCACCTTCACCGGTGGCCCCGATCGCTACGCCGCCAATATCGCGGCGCTGCGGGGCGGATGAACGACGAATCGCCCGGGTCCGCCGCCGACGGAGTCGAGGAAGGCAAGCGGCTCATCCGCACCGGCGGCGATCGCGGGCTGAGCCTCGCCGAACGCATCTCCGAACGTTTCCAGCGCCTCACCTGGGGCACCCCGCTCCACGCGATGCGGTTGCGCGGCCGCCATCCGCTCAAGCTGATCGCGATCCCCGACGATCCCTTTTTCGGCGAGGCCACCCGCGGCAATGCGCTGCTCGAGGGCAAGATCCGGTTTCGCGGCGAGGAGCGCGCGATCGACTCGCTCGATTTCGCCAATCCCGATTGGTCGCCGGCGCTCGGCGACCATCTGCAGAGCTTCGCCTGGCTGCGCGACCTGTCGAGCGTCGCGACGCGCGCCCGCGGCGTGCCGATTGCCGAGGAGATCATGCGGCGCTGGATCGTCGCGCATGGCGAGAAGGTCTCCGAACCTGCGTGGCGCGCCGATATCTGGGGCCGCCGCATCCTGTTCTGGACCGCGCACGCGCCGCTGATCCTGTCGTCGACCGATCTCGTCTATCGCTCGAGCGTGCTCCACGCGCTCGCTCGCGGCGCGCGGCATCTCGATCGCGGCGCCGATCGCGTCCATCCGGGCAATGCGCTGATCGCGGCATGGTCGGGGGTGCTGGTCGCCGGTCTCGCGATGCCCGGCGGCGATCCGCGTCGCGCCTATGGCGAGAACGGCCTCAAGCGCGCGCTCGAGCAATCGGTGTTCGAGGATGGCGGCAGCGTCACGCGCTCGCCCGTCGCGCAGATCGAATCGATCCAGTTCCTCACCCTGGTCGGCGAGGCCTATGCCGCGCGCCGGCTCGAGGCGCCCGGTTTCGTCGAGGCGACGCGCAATCGCATGGTCACCGCGCTGCTCGGCCTGTGCCATGGCGACAAGGGGCTTTCGAGCTGGCAGGGTTCGGGCCCGATCGATGGCGAGATCGTCGCGCAGCTGGTCGAGGCCACCGGGGTGCGCACCCGCCCGCTCAAACAGGCGCGCGAATGGGGCTATCAGCGCCTGTCGCAGGGGCAGAGCGTGCTGATCATGGACGCCGCGCCGCCGCCGCTCGCCCGGCTGGTCGAAGGCGGCTGCGCCTCGACGCTGGCGTTCGAGCTTTCCGACGGGCCCGATCGGATCGTGGTCAATTGCGGCGGCGCGCGCGCCGCGCTGGCCAAGGTGCCGACTGCGCTGGTCGAGGGCCTGCGCACCACCGCCGCGCATTCGACTCTGGTGCTGAGCAATAGCAATTCGACTGCGATCCATGCCGACGGCACGCTCGGGCGCGGGGTGGTCGAAGTCGAGCTGGCGCGCCACGAGACCGACACCGCCAGCCGGATCGAGGCGAGCCATGACGGCTATGTCCGCCGTCACGGCTATCTCCATCGCCGCGTCGTCGCGATGTCGCCCGACGGGCGCGACGTCCGCGGCGAGGACATGCTGCTCCCCGCCGATCGCCGCAAGCACAAGACGCCCTCGGTGTTCGTCATCCGCTTCCACCTGCACCCGCAGATCGAAGTCACCCCCACCGCCGACGGCCTCGCCGCGATCCTGCGCACCGCCTCGGGACATCTCTGGCAGTTCCGCTGCAAGGGCGGCAGCCTCGCGATCGAGGACAGCGTCTGGGTCGATGCCCGCGGGCGGCCGCTGGCGAGCCAGCAGCTCGTCGCCACCGGCGCCACGCCCGCAGGCGGCGCCAATGTCAGCTGGCTGTTCCACCGCGCACGATAGGGACAAATAGGGGTTGCGATGCGAGGCTCGGTCCTTAGGAGGACGGGCCATGGATCAGGTCACCATCAAGCGCGCGCTCCTCTCGGTCTCGGACAAGACCGGGATCCTCGAACTCGGTCGGGCGCTTGCCGCCAAGGGTGTCGAGCTGGTCTCGACCGGCGGAACGGCCAAGGCGTTGCGCGATGCGGGTCTGGAAGTGCGCGACATCTCCGATCTCACCGGCTTTCCCGAGATGATGGACGGCCGGGTCAAGACGCTCCATCCCAAGGTCCATGGCGGCCTGCTCGCGGTGCGCGACAATCCCGAGCATGTCGCCGCGATGGACGAGCATGCGATCGGCGCGATCGATCTCGTAGTCGTGAACCTCTATCCCTTCGCCCAGACCGTCGCCCGCGGCGCGGCGCGCGACGAGATCATCGAGAATATCGATATCGGCGGCCCGTCGATGGTCCGCTCGGCCGCGAAGAACCATGATTCGGTCGCGATTCTCACCGATCCCGCCGATTATGCGCTCGTCCATGGTGGCAGCACCACGCTCGAGCAGCGCCGCAAATTCGCCGCCAAGGCCTATGCCGCCACTGCCGCCTATGACGCCGCGATCGCCAGCTGGTTCGCCTTCGCCGATCAGGGCGAAGCCTTCCCACAGACGCTCCCGGTCGCGCTGACCAAGGGCCCGGAGCTGCGCTATGGCGAGAATCCGCATCAGTCGGCGGCGCTCTATCTGCCGCAGACCGGCGCGCGCGGCATCGCGCAGGCCGAGCAGCTCCAGGGCAAGGCGCTGAGCTACAACAACTATAACGATGCCGATGCCGCGCTCGAGCTGGTCGCCGAGTTCAAGGACGGCCCGCCCACCGTCGTCATCGTCAAGCATGCCAATCCTTGCGGCGTCGCCACCGGGGACACGCTCAAGGAGGCGTATCTCGCCGCGCTCGCCTGCGATTCGGTCTCGGCATTCGGCGGCATCATCGCGGTCAACCGCAAGCTCGACCGCGAGACCGCCGAGGCGATGGTCGGCATCTTCACCGAAGTCGTCGTCGCCCCCGATGCCGATGCCGATGCCCGTGCGGTCTTCGCCGGCAAGAAGAATCTCCGCCTGCTCGTCGCCGGCGAACTTCCCGACCCTGCCCGCCCGGGGCTGATGCTCAAGTCGATCGCCGGCGGCATGCTCGTCCAGTCGCGCGACAATGGCCGGCTCGGCGAGCTCAAGGTCGTGACGAAGCGGGCGCCGAGCGAGCAGGAGCTCGCCGATTGCCGCTTCGCCTGGACCGTCGCCAAGCACGTCAAGTCGAACGCGATCGTCTATGCCAAAGGCGGCAGCACCGCAGGCATCGGCGCGGGGCAGATGAACCGGCTCGAATCGGCGCGCATCGCCGCGTGGAAGGCCAAGGACGCTGCCGACAAGGCTGGCTGGGCCGAGCCGCGCACGCTTGGCTCGGCGGTCGCCTCCGACGCCTTCTTCCCCTTTGCCGATGGGCTGCTCGCCGCGGTCGAGGCGGGCGCCACCGCCGTGATCCAGCCCGGCGGCTCGATTCGCGACGACGAGGTGATCGCCGCCGCCGACGAAGCCGGACTTGCGATGGTGTTCACCGGGATGCGGCATTTCCGCCACTGATCGCGACCAAGTTTCAGGTCAGCCTTGCTGACCTTCTCGACAGCGGCGTTGAAATTTTATAACAAGCGTCCGGAACCCGAGTCCGTGCGTTCTCCGAGCGACACGGTCCGTAATTCGGAGAGATCATGGACGCGCCGCGCGCCAATTTGCCGCCGCTGTCGTTGCACGTGCCGGAACCGCGCTTCCGCCCGGGCGACGAAGCCGATTTCAGCACTGTCGACGTTCCCCCGGCCGGGGCGGCACGTCGCCCCGACACCGCCGAGCCTGCGAGCAGCTTCCACGAGCTGGCCTATACGCTGGTCCGCGTGCTCGACGAATCGGGGCAGGCCGTCGGCCCGTGGAACCCGCGGCTCGATCCCGAGGCGCTGCGCAAGATGCTCCGTGCGATGGCGCTCACCCGCGCGTTCGACGAGCGGATGTTCCGCGCCCAGCGCCAGGGCAAGACCAGCTTCTACATGAAGTCGACCGGCGAGGAGGCCGTCTCGGTCGCTGCCGCGATGGCGCTGGCCAGCGACGATATGTGCTTCCCCTCCTATCGCCAGCAGGGGATCCTGATCACGCGCGGCTATCCGCTGATCACGATGATGAACCAGATCTACTCGAACAAGGGCGATCCGCTGCAGGGCCGCCAACTGCCGATCATGTACTCGTCGAAGGAGACCGGTTTCTTCTCGATCTCGGGCAATCTCGCGACGCAATATCCGCAGGCGGTGGGCTGGGCGATGGCGAGCGCCGCCAAGGGCGACACCCGCATCGCCGCGACGTGGTGCGGCGAGGGCAGCACGGCGGAGGGCGACTTCCACTCGGCGATGACCTTCGCGACCGTCTACAAGGCGCCGGTCATCCTCAACGTCGTCAACAATCAATGGGCGATCAGCAGCTTTTCCGGCTTCGCCGGCGCCGAGGCGACGACCTTCGCGGCGCGCGCGGTGGGCTACGGCATCGCCGGGCTGCGCGTCGACGGCAACGATGCGCTCGCGGTCTATGCCGCGACGCTGTGGGCGGCCGAGCGCGCGCGGACCAATCAGGGGCCGACGCTGATCGAGCATTTCACCTATCGCGCCGAGGGCCATTCGACCTCGGATGACCCGACTGCCTATCGCTCGGCGGGCGAGCCCAATGCCTGGCCGCTCGGCGATCCGATCCGGCGGCTGAAGGATCACCTCATCGCGCTCGGCGAATGGGACGAGGAACGCCATGCCGCGCAGGACCTCGCGCTCGCCGAGGAAGTGAAGCGCGCGCAGAAGGAAGCCGAGAAGAACGGCATCCTCGGCCACGGCATGCACCAGCCCTTCGAGACGATGTTCGAGGGCGTGTTCGAAGAGACGCCGTGGCATTTGAAGGAACAGTCCGAACAGATGATCGCCGAGCGCAAGGCGGCGGGGATATGAGCGCCGGGGACGAAGCGGGCGCGATGGTCCGCATGAACATGATCCAGGCGATCAACTCCGCCATGGACGTGATGATGGCGCTCGATTCGAACGTCGTCGTGATGGGCGAGGATGTCGGCTATTTCGGCGGCGTCTTCCGCGCCACTGCGGGGCTGCAGGCCAAATATGGCAAGACCCGCGCGTTCGACACGCCGATCACCGAGATCGGCATCGTCGGCGTCGCGATCGGCATGGGGGCTTATGGCCTGCGCCCGGTCCCCGAGATCCAGTTCGCCGATTACATCTATCCGGCGCTCGATCAGCTCGTCTCGGAAGCGGCGCGGCTGCGCTATCGCTCGAACGGCGATTTCACTGCGCCGATCACGGTGCGCTCGCCCTATGGCGGCGGCATCTTCGGCGGCCAGACCCACTCGCAGTCGCCCGAGGGCATCTTCACCCATGTCTCGGGGATCAAGACGGTGATTCCGTCGACTCCCTATGACGCCAAGGGGCTGCTGATCGCCGCGATCGAGGACAATGATCCCGTCCTCTTCCTCGAGCCCAAGCGCATCTATAACGGCCCGTTCCACGGCCATTATGACCGCCCCGCCAAGACTTGGGCCGATCACCCCGGCGCCGACGTGCCCGAAGGCCATTACCGCGTCGAGCTCGGCAAGGCCGCGACGGTCCGCACCGGCGAGGCGCTGACCATCCTCGCCTACGGCACGATGGTCCATGTCGTCGCCAACACGGTCGAGGAGCTTGGAGTCGACGCCGAGATCATCGATCTGCGCACCCTGGTGCCGCTCGACATCGAGGCGATCGAAGCCTCGGTGAAGAAGACCGGGCGCTGCATGATCGTCCATGAGGCGACGCGCACCTCGGGCTTCGGCGCCGAGCTTTCCGCGCTCGTCCAGGAACGCTGCTTCTACCATCTCGAAGCCCCGATCGAACGCGTCACCGGCTTCGACACGCCTTATCCCCACAGCCTCGAATGGGCCTATTTCCCCGGCCCGGTCCGCATCGGCGAGGCGCTCAAGAAGATCCTGAAGGACTGACCGCGATGGCTCGTTTCACGTTTCGCCTGCCCGATATCGGCGAAGGCATCGCCGAGGCCGAGATCGTCGCCTGGCACGTCAAGGTCGGCGAGCGCGTCGAGGAAGACCAGCAGGTCGCCGACATGATGACCGACAAGGCCACCGTCGAGATGGAATCGCCGGTGTCGGGCGTCGTGCTCGAACTCGCCGGCGAGGTCGGCGATCAGGTCGCGATCGGCTCGGCGCTGATGGTCGTGGAGACCGACGGCGACGGCGCGGAAGCTCCGGTTTCCGAGGAAATCAAGGAGCAGGTCGAGGCGGAGAATCCGGGGGTCGAAGAAGTGGTTGAACCTTCCCCCGAACCCACTCGTGCTCCGGCGAAGGCCGGAGCGCTGGAAGGAGACCAGCCCACCAGCCCCGCAACGCTCCGGCCTACGCCGGAGCACGCGGTGGAGGCGCCGCGCGAAAAGCACGTCCTCGCCTCCCCCGCGGTCCGCGCCCGGGCCAAGGATCTGGGCATCGACCTCGCCGAGGTGAAGGCCGACGGCAACCATGTCCGTCACGCCGATCTCGACGCCTATCTGCGCTACGGCCAGGGGCAGGGCTATCACGCCCCGCACGCGTCGCGCGCCCGCGAGGACGCGCCGGTCAAGGTCATCGGCATGCGCCGCCGCATCGCCGAGAACATGGCCGCATCGAAGCGCGCGATCCCGCACTTCACCTATGTCGACGAGATCGACGTCACTGCGCTCGAGGCGATGCGCGGCGATCTCAATGCCCATCGCGGCAATCGTCCCAAGCTGACGATGCTGCCCTTCCTGATCGTCGCGATCTGCCGGACGATTCCCGACTTCCCGATGATCAACGCGCGCTACGACGACGAGGCGGGCGTGGTCACCCGCTACGGCCGCGTCCATCTCGGCATGGCGACCCAGACCGATGCCGGGCTGATGGTCCCGGTGATCCGCGACGCGCAGGACAAGAATGTCTGGCAGCTCGCCGCCGAGATCACCCGCCTCGCCGAGGCCGCGCGCACCGGCAAGGCGAAGAGCGAGGAATTGAGCGGCTCGACGCTCACCGTGACCTCGCTCGGCCCGCTCGGCGGGATCGCCACAACCCCGGTGATCAACCGCCCCGAAGTCGCGATCATCGGTCCCAACAAGATCGTCGAGCGCCCGATCTTCCAGGGCGACGACATCGTCCGCGCCAAGCTGATGAACCTGTCGATCAGCTGCGATCACCGCGTCGTCGACGGCTGGGATGCCGCTTCCTATGTCCAGGCGCTCCGGAAGCTGCTCGAGACCCCCGTGCTGCTATTCACGGACTGACACGCCGCCGTAACGGAAGGCATGGCGGAGCGTCACGCGGGGATGCTAGCGAGCGGCATGCGTTTCGATCTGATCCAGTCGCTCAGCCTCGCCGGCGAGGCCGGCATCCCCAATGACGATCGCGCCGGCGCGCGTGACACGCTCGGCTGGGTGATCGACGGCGCCACCGACCTCGGCCCGCCGGGGCTCGTCGGTTCGCGCGGCGGCGCCGCCTGGCTCGCCGACGAAGCCAGTGCCGCGCTCGCGCATGCCGCCGACGCGCCCGCGGGCGAGATGCTCGCCGCGCTCGCCATGCGTATGGCGGAGCGCTTCGCCGAAGCCCGCGCGCGCGAACCGGTCGGCCGCTGGGAGCTGCCGATCGCCGCGCTCCTCCTCGCCCGGCTCGCCGGCGACGCCCTCGAATGTGCATGGCTCGGCGACTGCGCTGGCCTGCTCCGCCGCACGACCGGCGAGGTCGTCCGCCTCGGCCGGCTGCCGGTCGAGCGCGACCGCGAGACCGAATTGGCGAAAAGCCTCGCCAGCCATGGGCTGGGCACCATCAAGGGTCGCGACGATGCCGTGATCGAGACGCTACGCGGCACGCGCGAGCGGCCCGGTCTGGTGGTGCTCGGCGTCGAGGGGGCGACCGACGGCGCCGAATATCAACGCGCTGCCTGCGCGCCGGGCGACGAGTTGCTGCTGATGACCGACGGCTTCGCGGCGCTCGTCGACAGCTACGATGCCTATGACGCGGCGGCGTTGATGGCTGCGGTCGCCCGCGACGGGCTGGCACCGCTGGCGCTGCAGCTGCGCGCGATCGAGACCGGCGATGCCGCCTGCACCCGTTTCGTGCGGTTCAAGACCTCGGACGACGCCACTGCGTTGTGGCTGCGCATCGGTGGCTGAGCGCTAGCGCGGCGTGCGGAAGCCGTTCGCCGCCAGCCAGCGCATCGCCAGCCCGCCCGCCGCCGCCTTGAGCGCCGCGCCGATCAGGAAGGGCTCGACACCACTCGCCCAGGCGCGCGCCATGCTTTGCCCCTGCCACGCCAGCCATGCCGCGCCGCCGGCGAGGCAGACCGAGTTGCCGATCAGCATTGCCGCGATCGCCAGAACCCAGCTGCGGTCCCAGCCGCGTGCCATCAATGCCCCGACCAGCGCCGCGGCCACCGGAAAGGCGAAGAGATAGCCGGCGGTTGCGCCCTCGAACTTCGCCAGCCCCGCGCCGCCGCCGGCGAGCACCGGCAATCCCGCCGCGCCCAGCGCGAGCCATAGCGCCACCGCCAGCCCGCCGTGGCGCCAGCCGAGCAATGCGCCGGCGAGCGTCACCGCCAGCGTCTGCAGCGTGACAGGCACCGGAGCCATCGGGATTTGCACGCGCGAAGCGAGGGCGAGCAGCCCGATCGTCGCGGCGGTCGTGACCAGCCAGCCAAGAATGCGCATGTCCCGCGTCCTAGAGTCTGGTGCCGGCAAGGCAATCCCGGCTTGGCGCATTTGCGGCGACGGCCTAGCATCGGCGCATGCATTATCTGCTCCGCTACACGCTCGCCGCCGACTATCTCGATCGACGCCCGGCCTTCCGCGACGTGCATCTCGCGCGGGCATGGGCCGCGGTCGAGCGTGGCGAGTTGCTGCTCGGCGGCGCGGTCGGCGATCCGGTCGAATCGGCGCTGCTGCTGTTCACCGATGCCGAAGCGGCGCGCGCCTTCGCCGCGGCCGATCCCTATGTGACCAAGGGACTGGTGACGCAGTGGCACGTCGTGCCGTGGCACACGGTGGTCGGCGCCGACGCGGCGGCACCGGTCAGGCCCACCACCTGACCCTTCGCCGCCCGGGCCGGCGGTGCGCTGGCCCGACAAGAGTTGCTTGCCGGCCCCCAAGCGGGTCGCGCTTGCCCGCGGCCGATTGGCGGGCGAAGGGGGCGCATGCGTAATTCGTCCCAGCCCGGCGCCGCGGGCCTCGCCTTCGGTGTCGGCTCGTACACGCTCTGGGGCGTATTGCCGCTCTACATCCATCTGCTGAAGGACGTCCCCGCGCTGCAGGTGCTCGCGCATCGCGTGCTCTGGTCGCTCGGGTTGCTGCTGCTGCTGATCGTCGTGCTGCGCCGCGCGCCCGGCATCCTCGCTGCGGCGCGCGGCCGCACCTTGTTGCTGCTCGTCGGCAGCGCGCTGATGATCGCGATCAACTGGATCGTCTATATCTGGGCGGTGCAGAACGGCCATGTGCTCGAGGCGAGCCTCGGCTATTTCATCAATCCGCTGGTCAATGTCGCGCTCGGCTTCGCCTTTCTGGGCGAGCGGCTGCGCCGGCTCCAGGCGGCTGCGATCGGCGTCGCCGCCATCGGCGTGCTGGTCCTCGCGATCAGCGGCGGCGGCGCGCTGTGGCTGTCGCTGATGCTCGCATTGAGCTTCGGGCTCTACGGCCTGCTGCGCAAGGTCGCTGCGATCGACGCGCTCGGCGGGCTGACCGTCGAGACGCTGCTGCTCGCCCCGTTCAGCGTCGCGTTGCTGCTCCATGCCAGTCAGGCGGGCACTAATGCCTTCGGCCAGTCCGCGCATCTCGATTGGCTGCTCGCGCTCGCCGGTGTCGTCACCGCGCTGCCGCTGCTGCTCTTCGCTGCCGCCGCGCGCCGGCTGCCGCTCGCGACGCTGGGGCTGCTCCAATATATCGCGCCCTCGCTCCAGTTCGCCGAAGCCGTGCTGATCTTCGGCGAGCCGGTGCGCCAGGTGCACATCGTCACCTTCACGCTGATCTGGGCCGGCTGCGCGCTCTATGCATTCGACAGCATCCGCGCGGCCCGCACCCCGACGCCCGCCCGAATCTGACATTCAACCATATGGTTGACTAAACGGCGGAACATGGTCAAGTTCAACCATATGGTTGAACAACGACTCGACACGACCTTCCACGCGCTGGCCGATCCGACCCGCCGCGGCATGCTCGCCACGCTCGCGCTCGGCGAGAAATCGATCGGCGAGCTCGCCGAACCCTTCGCGATGAGCTTCGCCGGCGCCGCCAAGCATGTGAAGGTGCTCGAAGGCGCGGGGCTGGTCGCGCGGCGCAAGGTCGGCCGCAACCAGCTCTGCCGGCTCAACGCCGGCCCGCTCGCCGAGGCCGACAAATGGCTGCGCCAATGGGAGCAGTTCTGGACGCTGCGGCTCGATCGGCTCGAGGCGCTGATCGCCGAAGATCAAAACGGAGGACGCGTATGACCAGGGCAACCCCCTTCCTCATGTTCCAGCACGGCAAGGCCGAAGCCGCGCTCGACTTTTATGTCGAGACCGTCCCCGGCAGCCGCATCGTCGCGATCGAGCGGTTCGGCGCCGAGGGGCCCGGGCCCGAAGGCACGATCCTGCGCGCCCATGTCGAGATCGCCGGCCAGCCGGTGATGGTGCACGACAGCTTCATCGTCCACGGCTTCGATTTCACTCCCTCTTGGTCGTTCTTCGTCGAGTGCGCCGACGAGGCCGAGACCGAGCGGCTGTTCGCGGCGCTCGGCGAGGGCGGCGGGGTGCTGATGCCGCTCGACAATTATGGCTGGAGCCGCCGCTTCGGTTGGGTGTCCGATCGGTTCGGTGTCGCGTGGCAGGTCAATCTGCAATGAGCGCGCCGGTCATGCTCAGCCTGCGGCACGATTATGCCGCACCCGCGGCGCGCGTGTTCGATGCCTGGCTCGACCCGGTGCAGGCCGCGCGCTTTCTGTTCGCCACGCCGGAAGGCGAGATGGTCCGCGCCGAGCTCGACCCGCGCGTCGGCGGCAGCTTCCTGTTCGTCGATCGTCGTGCCGATGGCGATGCCGAGCATCATGGCCGCTATGTCGAGATCGATCGCCCGCACCGGCTGGTCTTCCTGTTCCGCGGTCCCGGCACCGCGCCGGACGAATGGTCGCGCGTCGCGGTGGACATCGTCGAGCGCGGCCGCGGCTGCACGCTCACCCTCACCCACGAGATCCCGGCCCAATGGGCCGATTATGCCCAACCGGTGCGCAAGGGCTGGACGATGATCCTCGCCAGCCTCGCGCGGATATTGGAGAGCTGAAATGGCCGACACCTTCACCGCCGAAACCCTGCGCTTCGAGCGCGAGCTTGCCGCCCCGGTCGAGACCGTCTGGCAATATCTGGTCGATCCCGAGCTGCGCGCGCGCTGGTTCATGGGCGGGCCGACCGATCTGCGCGAAGGCGGTGCGATCGGCATGACGATGCGGCACGGCAATCTTGCCGACGAAGCCGATCCGATGCCTGAACGCTACGCGCCCTATGACGGCAAGGCCTGGTCCGAGAAGATCACGCGGCTCGAGCCGGCGCGGCTGATCGCCTTCACCTGGTCGGGCGGCGAGGCCGGCGAGGTGACGATCGCGCTCGAGCCGCTCGGCGACACGCGCACCCGTCTGACGCTCACCCATGCCGGGCTGCGCGGCCCTGACGACGCCCGCAATTTCGGCGGCGGCTGGGGCTCGCACCTCGCGGTGCTCGAACGCCGGCTCGAGGGCAAGCACATCGCCAGTTTCTGGGCCCTGCACGCGCAGGCCGAGGCCGCCGCGGCAAGGGCGCTCGGGCTGGGCTAGGGGATCTCGAACAGCCCCGCCGCGCCCATCCCGCCGGCGGTGCACATCGACACCACGACGAAGCGCGCGCCGCGCCGCCGCCCCTCGATCAGCGCATGGCCGACGAGCCGCGAGCCGGTCATCCCGAACGGATGGCCGATCGCGATCGCGCCGCCATTGACGTTGAGCCTGTCGGGATCGATGCCCAGCGTGTCGCGGCAATAGAGGCACTGGCTGGCGAACGCCTCGTTGATCTCCCACAGGCCGATGTCGGCGACGGTCAGCCCGGCGCGGGCAAGCAACTTTGGCACCGCGAAGACCGGGCCTATCCCCATCTCGTCGGGCGCGCAGCCGGCGACCTGGAAGCCGCGATAGATGCCGAGGATGTCCTTGCCCTCGACCTCGGCGGTGGCGCGATCCATCAGGATCTGCGCGGCCGCCCCGTCGGAGAGCTGGCTGGCGTTGCCGGCAGTGACGTTGCGGCCGTGCTGGACGAAGGCGCCGTCCTTCCAGACGGTCTTTAGGCCTGCCAGCGCCTCGGCGGTGGTGCCCGGGCGGATGCCTTCGTCGCGGGTGACGGTCACTGTCTCGCTGCCGGTGCGGTTGCCTTCCTTGTCGAACAGCGCCTTCTCGACGGTGATCGGCGCGATCTCGGCGTCGAAGGCGCCGCGCTCGAGCGCCGCCGCGGCGCGCTGCTGGCTGGTCGCGGCGAAAAGATCCTGCGCCTCGCGGCTGATCCCGTAGCGCTCGGCGACGATCTCGGCGGTCTCGATCATCGGGATATAGGCCGCCGCAACCTGCTCGATCACCGAGCGGTTCACCACGCGCGGCGCGTTCTTCATCGTCAGGCTGATCGACTCCATGCCCCCGGCGAGCGCGACGTCGATCTCGTCGGTCATGATCGATCGTGCCGCCAGCGCGATCGCGGTCAGCCCCGAGCCGCATTTCCGATCGAGGCTGAAGGCGGGAACGCTATCGGGAATGCCCGCGGCGAACAGCGCGAGCCGCGCCATGTTGCCGCCCTGCGTCCCCCATTGATTGCCCATGCCATAGAACACGTCGTCGATCCGTGCCGGATCGATCCCGGCGCGCTCGATCGCCGCGTTCATCACGTGCGCAGCGAGTATCGGTGCCTCGGTATCGTTGAAATAGCCGCGGACGGCCTTGCCGACACCGGTCCGCGCCGTGGAAACAATGGCAGCCTCTCGCATGCAGGACTCGCTTTTCGAGTTTCGGGTATGGTTGTCTGTCTAGAGCCGTCTCCCCTGATTGCAAGACTCAGTCGGTAAAGCGCGGTGCCCGCTTCTGCATATTGGCCATCACCGCCTCGATCTGGTTGGGCGAGCGTAGCAATCCCGCCTGCGCAACGCTTTCGCCGACCAGAATCGCGGCCGCCCCGCCCTCGAGATTGGCCAGCTGCTTGGCCGCGCGGATCGCATCGGGGTTGCGCCCCGCGATCGCGCGCGCGAGCGCCATCGCCTCGGCCTGCGGATCCTCGGCGATCCGGGTGACGAACCCGAGCGCCCGCGCTTCCTCCGCCCCGAACTCGCGCGCGGTGTAGACCAGCTCGCGCAGCGCATCGTCGCGCACGGTGCCGCGCCACAGCGCGAAGCCGGCCATATCGGGGACGATGCCCCATTTCATCTCCATCACCGACAGCCGCGCATCGGGCGCCGCGATCCGTATGTCCGCGCCGCTGGCGATCTGCAGCCCGCCGCCGAACGCCACGCCGTGCACCGCCGCGATCACCGGCACCGCCAGGCTGCGCCAGCCCCACGCGACTTGCTGGAAATCATTGGCGAGCCCGTGGGTGCGCGCCGCCAGATCGACGCCCGATCCGCCGCTCGCCATGCTCGCCATGTCGAGCCCCGCGCAAAAGCCGCGGCCTTCGCCGGAGAGCACCACCGCGCGCAGCCCGGGCATCTCGGCCAGCCGGGCGATCGCGTCGATCAGGCCGGCGAACATCGCCGGATCGAGCGCATTGAGCTTGTCGGGCCGGGCCAGCCGGACCTCGGCGACATGGTCTGCGAATGCGATGGTGACGCGCTGCTCGGCCATTTTCGGGTTCCTCTTCTCGGGCCATGCTAGCCCAGATCACGGCTGCGGGTCAGCCCGTGCGATCAGCCGATAGCCGCGCCCCTTGTCGGTCACCAGCATCGGCGCCGCGAAGCCGCGATCGAGTTTGGCGCGCAAACGCGAGACATGGACCTCGACGACATTGGTTCCCGGATCGAAGCGCAAACCCCAGACCGCTGCGAGCAGCTCCTCGCGCGCGATGCTGCGCCCGGCCGAGCGCGCGAGGTGGAGCAGCAGGGCATATTCGCGCGGCAACAGCGCGATCGCGCGGCCCTCCCGCTCCACCCGCCGTTCGACGGGATCGATCCGGAGGTCGCCCAGCGTCACCGCCGGCACACGCGGAGCCGCGCGGCAAGCCGGGCGACGATCTCGCCCGGGCAGGCGGGCAGCGTCACGGCGTCGTCGGCGCCCGCGTCCAACGCGCTCTCGACGCTGGCCCCGCAATCGCGCGCGAGCACCAGCAGCAACGCGCCGTGCCAGCCTTGCCCGCGCACCATCGCGACGCACGCCGCGGCGTCGCGGCCGTCGAGCGCGATGATCGCCGCCTGCGCGCCGCTCGGCCCCAGCGCGGTCGCCGCGATCGGGAGCAGGGCAAGGCCGCGCGCATCCGCCGCCCGCCGGAGATCGGGCAAGTCGAGTGCGCATGCGACAATTCCCGCCACCGCACGAACCTAGCGCGCTATTCAGCCGATTCGGACGAAAACATCTCCGTTACGGAGCTGTCCGCGCTGCCAGCCGCAACCGGGCCTGGCCGGCGAGGCCTGCCCGCGGCGAGGCGGCGGCGCGTTCGAGCAAGGCCTCCGCATCGGCCGGCATCGCCGAGACCAGCGCGTCGAGCGCGGTCAGCCGCATGCGATCGCAGGGATGCCGGGCAAGAAATGCGGCGGCGAGATCCTGGCCATTGCCGACATGCACCGCAATCGCGAGCAGCGCCTCGGCGGCGGTGCAGGTCAGGCCCTCGGCGATCGTGCCGCGGCGGATGTCGAACCGATATTGATCGAGCCAGGGCTGGGCCGGATCGGCGCCGAGAATGTTGAGCGACACCGAGAATGCGTCAGGCGGCAGCTGGAGGTGCACGTCGCGGCGCATCCGGTAGAGCATCAGCTTGCCCGGCTCGAGCCGCGAATGCTCGACGAAGCGCAGCCCGGCATGCTCACCCGGCAACCCGGTCACCGCGGCCACGTCATATTCGAAATAGTCGCTCCAATAGCCGGGCCCGACATAGCCATAGGTGAGGAACGGAAAATTGTGATCGTGCGGCAAGTCGTAGAAAAAGGCGGCGGCGCCGCTGGCGCGCACCGTCGGATCGGCGCGCGCCGGCCAGAAATTGGCGCGTAGCACATAGCGGCCATTGGGCGGGCGCAGCAGGAAGACCTGCGCGCCATAGCCGTTTCCGCGATGCTGGCCCTCGCATCGGCCCTTGAGCTCCTCGATCGCGAGATCGGCGAGAAAGTCGCGGTTGCGCCCCAACCGGGCGAGCAGCGGGCCGAGCGCCGCGAAAGCATCCTCGTCGCGGACGTCGACCGGGGCGGCGTCGAGCGCCTCGACCAGATCGTCGAGCCCGATCGCGTCGCCGGCACCGGGATCGATCAACCGGGGCATCGCGCCGCCTCGGCAAGGCGTTGCGCCACCACCGGCAGCATGCGCGTGGCGGCGGCGCGAACCTCGGCATGCGCATCGCTGCGCGCCATCGTCGCGAGACGGGGCAGCGCAGCGGCGGCGTCGAGCGCCAGCCATTCGCGCATCGCCGCCCAGCGCAGATGGAATTGCGGTGCCTCGGTCGCGGCGGCAAAGCAGGGCGATGCGTCGGTCCGTCCGGCGACGCGTAGCAGGTGCAGCAGCATCCCGATGCGCGACGGCCGGTCGTCGCCATCGCCGACGCGGAGCAGCGCCCGGCTGGCGCGGTCATATTCGCGCAGCAGCGGCGCGGCGCCCGCGCGGATCGTCGCGACCAGCGTGACCACGTCGCCGGCGGCGTCGCGGATCAATTGCGCCTCGCGCCGGCCATCGGTCCGGTGCAGCATCCCGTCGCGCAGCGCGATCGGTTCGAGCGCCGTGCACTGCGGAGCCTCGTCGGCGCGAAACTGCGCGTCGATCGGTTCGGCCCACCACCGCGCCAGATGGGCGCCACCGGCACGGATCGTCCGGGTGATCGAAACGCGGCCGGTGAAGACGATGGTCGCCGGCGGCGGCAGCGCCGCCATTGCCGAAGCGCGCGTGACGCTCGCCGCGATCGACGCTGCCGGGCAGTCGAAAAGCACTGCGCCGATCCGCAGCGCGTCGCGATGCACCTTGAACGGCGGCTCGAAGAAAGGATCGCCGGCGAGCGCGGTCACCAGCGGCGCGAGCAGCGCCTCGACCCAACCGCCATCCGCCAGCAGCGCTTCTGCGCGCGCCGTGGCAGCCTCGGGCGCGCCGGCAGGATTGTCCGGGCCCGGGCAACCGGCGAAAGCGTCCGTCGCGGCGCGGTACGCGGCGCTGGTGCGCCACGCCGCGTTCGTTCGGGCCGAGCGTTCGCGGGCCGCGAGGAGCGCGGCGCAGATCGTCGCGTCCATGCCGCGCGCTCCGGTCAGCCCGGCACGATCTCGTAGATCAGCACGGCGATCCCGACGAGCAGCTCGAAAAGATCGTCGGCGCTCGCCATCTCCGCGACGCGCACCGCGCCGTGCACCGCCACTTGCGTCCCCAGCTCGACGATCTCGCCGGGATCGATTTGCACCAGCCCCATCTGCTCTGCCTCCGCCAAACAAGTCCCGCCACGAGGCTAGCGCGGGGCCGCTCCCGGCGCACATTACAACGCTGTAATCGCCGGGATCCCGCGGGTTTGCGCGCTGCCCCTGCGCGCGCTAGGGCGAGGGGATGAGCGATAGCGAGACGCCGGCCGGGCGCGCGTTCGATCCCAGGCGCCTGTTCGGCGGCCGCTTCGGCGGGCACGGCGGCAGGCTGGGGATCGTCTATCACGACCATGGTGAAGACTGGGCCGAGCTGGCCTTGCCCTATCACCCCGATCTGATCGGCGATCCGGCGTCGGGCGTGCTCGCCTCGGGGCCGATTCTCGCGTTGATGGACATGGCGACGAGCGTCGGCGTCTGGCTCAAGCTCGACGCGTTCAAGGGGCATGCGACGCTCGATCTGCGCATCGACTATCTCCGCCCCGCGCGGCCCGGGCGGACGGTGATCGGCCGCGGCGAATGCTATCGGATCACGCGTTCGATCGCCTTTGTCCGCGGGCAGGCGCATGACGGCGACCCGAACGATCCGCTCGCGCATGTCGCGGGGACGTTCATGGCGGTGGAGGGCTATTGGTGATTCCCTATGCCGAACTGCTCGGGCTCAGCGTCGAGCCCGGCGAGACCGCGCCGACCTATGTGATGCCCTTCGCGGTCGACGTGATCGGCCGCCCCGGCTTTCTCCATGGCGGGGCGATCGGCGGGCTGCTCGAAATGGCCGCGGTCGGCGCGCTCAAGCAGGCGCTTGCCGACGAGGGCGCGGTGCGGATCAAACCGATCAACCTGACCGTCGACTATATGCGCGGCGGCCGCGACAAGCCGACCCGCGCCCGCGGAACGGTCACGAGGCTCGGCACACGCGTCGCCAATGTCGAGGCGGTGGCGTGGCAGGACGAGCCCGATCGGCCGATCGCCGCGGCGCGGATGAACTATCTGATCGTGCGCTGACCGATCAGTTCGGGGTCAGCTTGAGCAGCCGGCCCTGCGATTCGCCGCCGTCCTCGAGCAGCCAGAGCGCGCCGTCGGGGCCCTGCTCGACTTCGCGGATGCGCGCGCCCATCGGCCATTGATCGCCCTTCTTCGCGTCGGTGCCGTTGACGTCGACGCGGACCAGCGACTGGCTCGACAGGCCGCCGATGAACAAGTCCCCCTTCCATTGCGGGAACATGCTGCCCGAATAGACGATCAGCCCGCCCGGGCTGATCACCGGGTTCCACCAGACCCTGGGCGCCTCGAATCCGTCGCCCGGACTGTGATCGGGGATCGGCCGGCCGTCATAATGATCGCCGTTCGAGACCTTGGGATAGCCATAGTTGCGGCCCGGCAGGATCAGATTGACCTCGTCGCCGCCCTTGGGGCCCATCTCCTGCTCCCAGAGATTGCCCTGCGCGTCGAAGGCGATGCCGAGCAGGTTGCGATGGCCGTAGGACCAGATCGCGGGATGGAAGCCCTGCGCGGCGAGCGGATTGCCCGGCGCGGGTTTGCCGTCGGGCGTGAGCCGCAGCACCTTGCCCAACGTCATCTTCGGATCCTGCGCCGGATCGAACTTCTGGCGTTCGCCATTGGTGAAGAACAGATATTTGCCGTCGGGCGAGAAGGCGATGCGGCCCGAATAATGGCCGCTACCCTCGACGAAGGGAGTCGCGCGGAACAGTTCGGTGATCCCGGTCAGCGCGGGACGCGCCCCAGGATCGCCGGTCAGCGCGCCGCGCACGAGCACGACGCCCTTGCCGCCTTCGCCCGCGGCCGAATAGCTCAGATAGACATGGTGGCTCTTCGCGAAATCGGGGGCGAGGACGACGTCCATCAGCCCACCTTGGCCGGCCGAATCGACCGGGAAGCTCGCCACCGGCTGCTTCTGCTTGCCGTCGGGCGAGACCAGCAGCAGCGTCCCCGCCTTCTCGGTGACCAGCATCGATCCGTCGGGGAGGAAGGTCATCGCCCAGGGCGCATCGAAATCGGCGACCGGCGTGACCTTGAACGGCAGCCCGCCGGCCGGCGCCGCAGGGGTCGCATTGTCCTGCGCCACTGCGTTGGAGCCGGAATTGCACGCGGCGAGCAACACCGCCGGAAGGAGCATGCGGAGCTTACGCATCGGGAACCCTTTGTTGTTCGCTGGCCGAACCTACATCCCCCAGTTGCGTTCCGCGGTCCAGCCTCGGCGCGCGCATGCCGATCCTTAACCCTTGCGCGGCTACGCAAGCGCGACGCGACGCGACGAGGGGAGGCGGCGGACATGCTCGGCAGACTTGCGGCACGGCTGGGGTTCATCCTGTGCCTGGCACTGACGGTGCGCGGCATCGCCTTCGTCTTCGCGCCGACGCATCCGCAGCCGCCGCGCGTGATCCCCGACGCCACCGCCTTCGCGCCTGGCGATCCGGTGCCGACCAGCCCCGAGATGCGCCGCGCGATCGAACAGGTGAAGGCGAGCGGTGGGGAATCGAACGGGGCGCAGCTCCATTATGGCCGCGGCGAAGCGAGCGTCACGGTGACTCCCGAACAGCTCGCCGCGGCGCGGGCGATCGTCCGGCGCGACCGCGAGGCGATCGACCGGCAGATGGCGCAGATCGAGGCCGAGGAGCGCCCCGACGCCGTGTCGTTCGAGCCGGGGCAGCCGATGGTCGACCCCAACCCCGACGCGCACTGAAGCACGGCCGACGCGCTCAGGCCTCCAGGGTGAACTCGACCAGATCCCAGCGATTGCCGTAGAGATCCTCGAACACCGCGACCTTGCCATAGGGCATGACCGCGGGCGGACGCACGAAGACGACCCCGGCGGCGGTGAAGGCGGCGTGGTCGCGGTCGAAATCGTCGGTGGCGAGGAACAGGAAGACGCGCCCGCCCGCCTGATCGCCGACGCAGCGCGCCTGTTCGGGCGTCGCCGCGCGCGCGAGCAGGATCGTGGTGGCGTCCGCCGTCGCGCCCGGCGGACGGATCGTCACCCAGCGCTTGTCCTGCTCGGGGACGTAGCTGTCCTCGACCAAGGTGAAGCCGAGCTTGCCGACATAGAATGCGAGCGCCGCGTCATAGTCGCGGACGACGAGGGCGATATGCGCGAGATGAGGCATGCGGCGCGGTTCCCCGGCTAGTCGATGATGTGGTCGCGGCCTTCGGCGGTCAGCCGTGCGAGGCCATCCTTCATCGCCTGAAGCTGCTCGGGCGAATGCCCCTGCCATGTCGCGACTTCACCGACTACGCGGAGCGGTTCGCGCGAACGATAGGACTGGGTGGGGTTGCCGGGAAATTTGGTGTCGGTGAGGTTGGGATCGTCGACGAACGCGCCGGTCGGCTCGACGATATAAATGCGCTCGCGGCCTTCGCCGTGCGCGAGCTCGCAGCCCCAGATCGCCGATTCGAGGCGCGCCGAGAAATAGATCCACGACAGCTTCGCCTCACGATAATTGGAGGCGAAGCCGGGTGCGAGCAGATCGCCCGGCTTCAGATCGGCGCGCGTGCCGTGATAAAAGGGCGGCGTGGCGTCGATGGCATAGGTCATCGCGCGACTATCCCGTGCCGGATCGTGCCCGGCAAGCGCCGACGCCACCGCCTGCTGGCAAATGTCTCGCGAAAGCGGGCCGGCGTTCGCCGGCCGGGTTCAATCGGTGCGGAGCGGCCAGCGGCCATGCTCGATATGCGTGGCCTTGCCGACCACGCTTTCGACCAGCAGGATCGCATCGACCGTCCAGCCGATCGGCGCGATTTTCTGCGCGCGCAGTCGATCGCCGCGATAGTTGATCGTGACATGCGGCTCGGGCGTCGTGCCGAGCATCATCGGCGCACGCCGTTCGAGCAGATGGCGGACCAGCGCGGCCTGGAAGGCGCGGGCTTCGACAAGGGGTTCGCGGGTGCGCAGGGTGACCGCCTTGCGATTCTCGATCCGGTCGAAGGCGAGCGGGAAGGGAGGGGCGGAGAAGCTGTCCAGCGCGGCGATGATGCGCGGCAGCCAATCGGCCGGGGCGTAGTGCAGGTCGAACAGCGACATCAGCGTGGCGTGGAGAAGCTCCGGCCCGCGGCCGGGATCGTTGCGCGCGAGCGCGACGATCTGCGCCTGCACGTGCGGAGGCGGTTTGGCCTGGATGTAGAGGGGGTTCCGGGCGCGCATCGCCAGAAGTGTAGCAGATTGGCGCGATGCGCGGGATCGGCGGCATCCCGGTCCCTGGGCGGGAGTCGAGAGCCCGGTCGCACCCTGTGCCCGCGACAGCGCTAAAATGCCGGCCCGGGCGATCGGCTCCTGTTGGATCAAGTGAATATCGGGCCATTCCAAGTAACGATGCAATGCGCGCCATGCCTGGACAAGTATCATCAGGGCGAATCGACGCGGCATTAACCATTGTAAAACAAGCTTCGGATAGGGATCTTCTCAGCCAACTGGCGGAAGAGGGCGATGCAGTTTCCGAACGATATTCAGGCGGCTTTGCTTTTTGATCGACCGCTCTCCAACCTCGAGACGATCGTGCGCGATTTCATGCGGATCGAGGGCGCGCGCACGGGGGCGCAGTTCAATGTGCCCGAATCCAGGCCGGGCAGCTTTTACCGGCTCTATGGCGGCGACAGCTGGATGATCACCTTCGAATATCTCGATCATCCCGCCGATATCGAGGTGTTCCAGCCCGCGCTGCGCTCGACGATCACCGGGATCGTCTGCCCTGACGTCCGTCAGCGGCTGATGCGCAACAAGTCGCACATCCTGATCAACGTTTCGCACGGCGTGCTCGGCAACTCGCCCGAGCTGATGGCGCTGATGGCATCGATCGGGCGCGAGATGGAGGGGCATTCGCTGCCCCAGTTCGTCGACCGGCTCGCGATGTGCGCGATGATCGCGCGGATCGTCTGCGAGCACGCGCCGGCGCAGGCGGTCCACTGGACGCAGAGCGACCAGATCGTTCCGGGCGACAAGTTCGACGTCTATGCCGCCGTGGGAACGGTGCCGAGTCCGCTGCACATTCACCCCTATCTGTTCGGCGATGCACAGAGCGGCAAGGTCGGCATCCGCACCTTCGGCGCGCGCCACTTCATCGGGCGCGAGATCATCGTCGAACCGAGCGTGCTGCCATGGGCCGTCAATTACGAGACGATCCTCACCTTCCTGCGCGTCGCGACGATCAAGGACGGTTACGTCATCCCAGACGGCGATACGTTCGGACCCGAGGATCGCAGCCTGTCCTATCGCGTCCTGCACCGCGAGGCGGGGGCGGACGACGTGCCGCTCTGCGAGCTTCGGCCGTTGCTGTTCCGCGAATATGGCTTCGTGGCGGACGACTATGTCCCGCTCGACAGGGTGATCAACGACCGGGCGCCGCCGCCGGAACTGATGCCCGAGGACGACGAGGACAAGATGGAGCTCGTCAACGAGTGGCGCGAGAAGCGCGCGCTGGCCGAAGCGATCGGCGGCCGCTTCGAAGTGCGCGCGAGGGATTCGGGCGATGGCGGCACGCCCCCGGCGCGGCCGGGCGGGCTGCCGGCGCCGGGCTTTGGCAACCGACCGGTGTTCGGGCGAAGGAAAGCCTAGGTCGCCGGGACTGTGCTGCAACAGCAAGCGCAAGGGAGCAACGCAATGACATTTGGCCGCAAGGGACTTTCCGCAAACCCCGCCCCGTCGCCCAACCCGTCCGCGGGGGCGGTGGCGGCGCCACTGTTCAACGGCATGCAATATGTCGGCATGGTATCGCCGCCGGGCGCCTTTTTGACCGGGCTCAGCGGGCCGCAAATGTGCCTCGGCCCCGGCAATGCGCGTGGCGTCCGCTACGACATGGAGACCAACGAGGGGCCTGGCTATGCCTTCATCTTCCCCAGCTTCGCTTCGATCTGGCTGCACGGTGAAGCCGCCCCGCGCCCGCAAATCCCGACCGAGATGATCGCGGCGCGGGTGCCGGGCTATGCTGCCGGGTCCGCCGCCCTGTTGCGCGGATAGGTCGCGGGCGCCGGCCGTGCTCGCCTCCGGGCCCTCATCCCCGACGTGAACGCTGCCTTCGAAGCTATCCGCGTCCGCGCCGAAATGGGTGGAGAGCTCGTCCGTTTCTGAGAATACTACGCCGCTAGCGCGGCTTGCGGCGCCACAGACGGAGAGTGGCGAGCACCGCCGCCGCGGCCGCAACGACCGCCAGCGCGGCCATCGTGGCGAAGACCGGAACGGCGTCCTCGCCATAGACCACAGCCGCGCGCGCGTCGAAGAAGCGGCCGGCTTCGTCATAGGGCAGCTCCGCGCGGTGCAGGGTCAGCGCGACGAGCAGCGCCGCCAGCACGCAGAGCGCGAAACTGGCGAGCAGCGCGAGTGCCCGTCGCGCCATCGGCTCAGTCGTGCTCGCGTCCGCCCGAGCCCATGTAGAGCTCGCTTCCCGTCTCCTTGAACACCTTGCTCATCTCTTCCATGCCCTTGAGCGCGGCGGCCTTGCTGGCGGCTGCGGTTTCGGCGCCGGTCGGGCCGGTGGCGAGGAAGCCTTCGACGCCCTGATTCTGCTTGTTGGCGAAGGCGCGGACTTCCTGGCTGATCTGCATCGAGCAGAATTTGGGGCCGCACATCGAGCAGAAATGCGCGGTCTTGGCGCCTTCGGCCGGCAGGGTCTGGTCGTGATATTCCTCCGCCGTGTCGGGATCGAGTGACAGGTTGAACTGGTCGCGCCAGCGGAACTCGAAGCGCGCCTTTGACAAGGCATTGTCGCGGACCTGCGCGGCGGGGTGGCCCTTGGCGAGATCGGCAGCGTGGGCGGCGAGCTTGTAAGTCACCACGCCGACCTTGACGTCGTCGCGGTCCGGCAGCCCAAGGTGCTCCTTGGGGGTGACGTAGCAGAGCATCGCAGTGCCGTACCAGCCGATCATCGCGGCGCCGATGCCGCTGGTGATATGGTCATAGCCGGGCGCGATATCGGTGGTGAGCGGCCCCAATGTGTAGAAGGGCGCCTCGCCGCAGACCTCGAGCTGCTTGTCCATATTCTCCTTGATCTTGTGCATCGGCACATGGCCGGGGCCTTCGATCATCACCTGGACGTCCTGCTTCCACGCGCGGTGGGTGAGCTCGCCCAAAGTGTAGAGCTCGCTGAACTGGGCTTCGTCATTGGCGTCGGCGATGCTGCCGGGGCGCAGGCCGTCGCCGAGGCTGTAGGCGATGTCATACGCCTTCATGATCTCGGTGATCTCGTCGAAGTGCTCGTAGAGGAAGCTCTCCTTGTGGTGCGCGAGGCACCATTTCGCCATGATCGAGCCGCCGCGCGAGACGATGCCGGTGACGCGCTTGGCGGCCATCGGGATGTAGCCGAGCCGCACGCCGGCATGGATGGTGAAATAGTCGACGCCCTGCTCGGCCTGCTCGATAAGGGTGTCGCGGAAGATCTCCCAGGTCAGGTCCTCGGCGACGCCGCCAACCTTTTCAAGGGCTTGATAAATGGGGACTGTCCCTATCGGCACGGGGGCGTTGCGGAGGATCCATTCGCGGGTGTCGTGGATGTTGCGGCCGGTGGAGAGGTCCATCACCGTGTCGGCACCCCAGCGGATCGACCAGACCATCTTGTCGACCTCGGACGCGACGGTCGAGGCGACGGCGCTGTTGCCGATATTGGCGTTGATCTTGACGAGGAAGTTGCGGCCGATCGCCATCGGCTCGCTTTCGGGGTGGTTGATGTTGTTGGGGATGATCGCGCGGCCCCTCGCCACCTCATCACGGACGAATTCGGGGGTGACGTAATCGGGGATCGACGCGCCGAAGGACTCGCCGTCGCGGGAAAGAGCGACTGTCCCCATTTTTGCGCGGCCGAGATTCTCGCGCTCGGCGACATATTCCATCTCGGGGGTGATGATGCCGCGGCGGGCGTAGTGCATCTGGGAGACGTTCGCGCCGGGCTTCGCACGCAGCACTTGTTTCCGCACATTGGGGAAGGGCTGGACGCCGCCGCTGCGGTCGGGGCCGAGCTGGCCGTTATCCTCGGGGCGGACCTCGCGCTGGGCGACTTCCTCGACATCGCCGCGGGCGCGGATCCAGTCGCGGCGGATCTCGGGCAGGCCGGCCATGATGTCGATCCGGGCTTGCGGGTCGGTATAGGGGCCCGAGGTGTCGTAGACACGGATCGGCGGCTCGCCCGACGACGGCTCAAGGTCGATCTCGCGCATCGCGACGCCGAGCGGGCCGACATGGATCTTTCGCGAGCCGCGGATCGGGCCGGTGGTGACCTTGAGCTCGGTGCGGGCGGGGATATCGGCCATTCGTCTCTACTCCTCAGACGGGAGAGGACGGTCGTCTGGCGCGGCCGCTCCCTCCCTACGCCGGTGTCAGCCGGATCAGGTTCAGCGGGTCGAGGGCTGCGGCCCTCCTCTCAACCGCTGCGCCAGCGGTCCCCCGGGGATGCAGGGGTCTTAGGCCGATGGGCGCGCGAGGGGAAACGAAAAAGGGCGCCCGGCCATGCGGCGGGCGCCCTCTCTGTGCCTTGCCGGCGGATCAGAGCGTGTTCTTGACCTGATTTTCGACGCGGGCGTCGTCATCATGATCGGCCTTGTCGGCCGCGGCCTCGCCGCGATCCTCGACATTGTCGGCCTGCGCCTCGAGCGCGTCGTGGAGCTGGTCGTTGCCGGCCGCGGCGGCGGCATCGGCCTGGTTCTCGAGCGCGTCGGCGTGGTTGTCGGCCATGGCCTCGATGTTCGCGGCGGCCTGATCGTCGGCATTCTTGCCGCACGCGCCGAGCGCGAGCAGCCCGGCGGCAGCGACGGTCGCCTTGAGCAGAATCTTCATGGAGTTCCCCTTATGGTTTCGCGGGCCCGCCAAAGCGGGCCTCGCGCACCAATCGCCGAAACCCCGCGAGGTTCCGCGTGCCGCGGGCGGGGGAAGCCGCCCAAGCGGGCTTACTTGATCTTGGCTTCCTTGAACTCGACGTGCTTGCGCGCGACGGGATCATACTTGCGGAAGGAGAACTTCTCGGTCTGGGTGCGCGGATTCTTCTTCGTGACGTAGAAGAAACCCGTGTCCGCCGTGCTGACGAGCTTGATCTTGACAGTGGTCGGCTTGGCCATGACCCGAAACCCTTGAATCGTGCGAAAAGAAAAGAGCGGCACGCACGGGCGCACCGCTGTCAGGCCGCGGCGGATGCGCGAATCGGGCGCAAAAGTCAAGGCAGCCTGTCCGTACATACACCAAATCTGTAGAAGCGACCGCGGGGGGAGCCGACCATGCGCACGAATCGTCGGGAATTCCTGGCCGCAACGACAGCCGGGATCGCGGCGGCCAGCCTGGGCGCGCCGGCAGACGGCCGACCTCAGGCGCCCATACGCAGGATCGCGACCGAAGAGGCCTTCGCCACACCCGAGCTCGTCAAGGCATGGCTCGCGATCGCGCGCGCCGAGCCCGGGTCGAGCCTCGATGTGCCGACCGGCATTCTCTCGATCTTCGACAATCCGCGCCCGGGTTCGAACCAGGATCGCTTTCGCCGGCAATTGCTCGATCTCGACGCCGAACGCCTCGCCGACATGGAGGCGGCGGGCGTCGACATGCAGATACTCTCGGTCACCATTCCAGGTGTCCAGATGTTCGAGCCCGATATGGCCAGCGCACTCGCCATCACCACCAACGATCATCTCGCGGCGGCGATCGCGCGCCATCCCCGACGCTTCGCCGGCCTGGCCTGCTTCGCGCCGCAGGACCCGGTGCGGGCGGTTCGCGAGATGGAGCGCGCCGTGAAAATGCTCGGGCTGAACGGCTTCATCGTCAATTCGCACACCGGCAACCTGTATCTCGACGACGCCCGCTTCGCGCCGATCCTGGAGGCGGCGCAGGCGCTTGACCGGCCAATCTACCTTCACCCACGCGCGCCGTCGAACGGCATGGCCGGGCCGTTTCGCGACTATAGCATGGGCGGCTCCATCTGGGGCTTCGGAGTCGAGGCCGGAACGCATGCCGTCAGGCTGATCCTCAGTGGCGTTTTCGATCGATACCCGCGCCTGCGCATCGTCCTCGGCCATATGGGCGAGGCGCTGCCGTTCTGGATGTGGCGCCTGGACCACATGGCGGTGCGCCGCGCCAAGGACGGGCGGATGAAGCCGCTGGCGCTTGCCCCGAGCGCCTATTTCCGGCGAAACATCGCAGTGACGACCAGTGGCTTCGAAGCCCCCGAAGTGTTGGAGCTGGTCATCAAGACCGCAGGGATCGAGAACGTGATGTGGGCGATCGACTATCCCTATGAAAATTCCCGGGACGCGGTGGCCTTCATCGATGGGGCGCGACTGACTCCCGCGCAGCGCAGCAGCATCCTCCATCGCAATGCGGAGCGGCTTTTTCACATCGAATGAGCAATGTCGCGCAGGCGACGACCGTCCTTGGGTTTCGTTCCAGCCGAGAGGCCGGCGCGACACTCACCGGCGATCACAGTCATCGGAAAATAGCCATGGCGGCGCGCGGAGCCCTTCCTATATGGCGTTCGTTGGGCACCCGTATCGTTTCCGGAGGAACACATGGCAGACACCAAGGCGGCGCTTCAGACGCCCACCGATCTCAACCGCAACGACACCAAGAGCGTGGCCGATGCGCTGAACAGCGCGCTGGCCGACTGCTTCGCGCTCTATTTCAAGACCAAGAACTTCCACTGGCACGTCTCGGGCCCGCATTTCCGCGACTATCACCTGCTCATGGATGACCAGGCCGCGCAGATCTATGGCGTAACCGACGCGATCGCCGAGCGCGTCCGCAAGACCGGCAACGTCACGCTCCGCTCGATCGGCGACATCGCGCGCCGCCAGACGCTCAAGGACAATGACGCCGATTATGTCGCTCCGGGCGACATGCTCGCCGAGCTGCGCGACGACAATCTCAAGCTGGTCGAGAGCTTCCGGGCAGTGAAGCAGGCCGCCGAGGATGCCGGCGACAACGCCACCAGCGGAATCGTCGACGAATGGACCGATCAGGCCGAGGAGCGCGCCTGGTTCCTGTTCGAGGCCAGCCGCAAGGGCTGATCGACGGAATAATCGAGTCGAAAGGGCCGGGGCGCGATCCCCGGCCCTTTTTGCGTCTGTGCCCGGTTACATGATCGCGGCGAGGTCGGTCTCGACCTTCTTGAGCATCTCGTCGGTGAGTTTGCCGTCCGACATCGGCTGGACCGCGCGCAGGCTCATGCTCTTGAAAAACTCGTAGGACGGATGGGTGGCGATGCCGGGCAGGTCGGCGTCGAGCACTGCCTTGGCCTTGGGATCGCCGACGAGCGTCTCGATCGGGGTGTCGAGATTGAACTTCGCCGCGGCAGGCTTGGCAGCGGGCGCAGGTGCGGTTGCAGTCTGGGCGAAGGCGGCAGGGGTGAGCAGCGCGAGCGCGGCGGCGGCCGGAACGATGAACTTCATGTGAGCGAACCTTCTGCCCAGGGACCGGCATGCCGCCGGCGGCGCGAATCTAACCGCAGTTTCGTGGCGGCGCCATTGCAGTGCCGCAGCCGCGGTTTCGCCATCGCCGGCGGCTATGGCATGCTGAATCGACCCCAAGCGGAGCGGCGCCATGTATGTCTGCGGACTGGTGATTCCCGTACCGGCGGAACGCATCGAGGCCTATCGCCGATGGGCCGAGAATGGCGCGGCCTTCTTCAGGGAATATGGCTGCCTCGAGATCGTCGAGTGCTGGGAAGATTTCGTCCCCGAGGGCAAACAGACCGATTTCCGCCGCGCCGTCGCCGCAGAGCCGGGCGAGAAGATCGTGTTCACGTGGCAGATCTGGCCCGACAAGGCGTTTTTCGAAGCCGCCGAAGCCCGGATGCACGACGACCCGCGGATGGACAGCGCCGGCGAACCACCGTTCGATGCGCGCCGGCTGATCCTCGGCTGCTTCACGCCGATCGTCGCGATGGGAAGGGATTAGCGCAGCGCCGATGGCCCCAGCGTCAGCAGCCAGAGGTCGGGCGGGGCGCCGAGGCGGAAGGGTCCGCCGCTGGCGCCGAGGCCGGCGGTGACCACAACAGTGCGGCCGGGCTCGCGCGCGACACCGCAGCGATAGCGGGCGCCGTAGCGCGAGACCTCCGAAATCGGCCCGAGCCATGGCAGCAACACCTGCCCGCAATGGGTGTGGCCGGCGAGCAGCAGCGACACGTCGGCGGGAAGCGCGGGCGCGATGTCGGGTGAGTGCGTGAGTATCAGCCTTGCGCCAGCGAGGCGCCGCATCGCCCGGAGCGTCGCGGGCAGATCCGCGTGCCCGGTGAAATCGTCGCCAGCGACTGCGATCGCCAGCGGCCCGCGGATCACGGCACCGTTGTCGACTACGGCGATGCCGGCGCGCCGGAGTTGATCGCGCACTGCGCTCGCGCCGGTCCAGTGATCGTGATTGCCAAGCGCGGCGATCACCCCGAGCCGCGGCCGCAGTCTCGCGAGCGGTGCGACCATCTGCTCGCCGAGCCGCGTGGCACTGCCGGGCGCATGGCCGAAGATGAAGTCGCCGGCGATCAAGACGATGTCGGGATGCAGCGCGTTGATCTGGTCGACGATTCGCCCGAGCCTCGCCGGCCCCATCGCGGCGGTACCGATATGGATGTCGCTGAGCAGCACGGTGCGGACCGGCGGCGCGCCCTCGGGCCAATGCGGCAGCGCGATCGTTGCGGTGCGGACCACGGGATCGCGGCGTGCCTCGATGAAGCTGTAGCCGGCGAGCAGAATTGGGGCGAGCAGCAATAGTCCGATCGCGATACCCCAGCGCTTCATCCGCATCCCTCCGCTCATCGCGACAACTCGTAACGGGAGCGCAAGCGTCATGCTATGCGTTGCGCGACCATGCGCGCTTTTGCCGATCTGCTCGACGCTCTGATCTACACTCGCTCGCGCAACGCCAAGCTGCGGCTGATCGGCGATTATCTGAGGGGCACGCCCGATCCCGACCGCGGCTGGGCGATGGCAGCGCTGACCGGGAGCCTCGACCTGCCGGCGATCAAGCCGGCACTGGTGCGCGCGCTGGTCGAGGCGCGCGTCGATCCGGTGCTGTTCGCGCTGAGCCGCGACTTTGTCGGCGATTCGGCCGAGACGATTGCCCTGCTCTGGCCCGCGCCCGAGGTGCCGCCGGGGGACGGCACGCCGCTGACGCTCTCCGAGGTGGTGCGCGTGCTGGGGACGATCTCGAAGTCCGATGCGCCGGCGGCGCTGGCGGCGATGCTCGACCGGCTCGAGGCCGATGAGCGATTCGCCCTGCTCAAGCTGGCGATGGGCGCGCTGCGGGTCGGGGTGTCGGCGCGGCTGGCCAAGACCGCGCTCGCGCAGGCCTTCGGGCTCGACGTCGATGCAGTGGAGGAAGTGTGGCACGGGCTCGTCCCGCCCTATGCGCCGCTGTTCGACTGGGCCGAGGGGCGCGGGACCCAGCCGACTCCCGATAATGTCCCCGTGTTCCGGCCGTTCATGCTCGCGCATCCCCTCGAAGAGGCCGAAGTCAGCCTCGACGACTATGCTGCCGAGTGGAAATGGGACGGGATCCGGGTGCAGCTCGTCCATGTCGCGGGCGAGACCCGGCTCTACAGCCGGGCGGGCGACGACATCACCCACAGTTTCCCCGAAGTGGCGAAGGCGTTCGCTACACCCGGCGTGCTCGACGGCGAATTGCTGGTGAAGGGCAGCGCGCAGGGCGGCGAAGGCGGCGCGGGGAGCTTCAATGCGCTGCAGCAGCGGCTGGGGCGCAAGCTGGTCTCTGCGAAGACGCTCGCCGAATATCCGGCGTTCGTGCGGCTCTACGACATATTGTTCGACGGGCTGGAGGATCTGCGCGGCTTGCCCTGGTCCGAGCGGCGGGTGCGGCTCGAGGCTTTTGCCGCCGGGCTTGATGCCGAGCGGTTCGATGTCTCGGCAGTGATCGAGGCGGCGGACTTCGCCGCGCTCGAAGAGATCCGCGCCGGCGCGCGCGACGCGGCGATCGAGGGGGTGATGCTCAAGCGGCGCGATTCGCCCTATGTCACCGGGCGGCGCGCGGGTCTGTGGTACAAATGGAAGCGCGATCCGCTGACCGCCGATTGCGTGCTGATGTATGCCCAGCGCGGCAGCGGCAAGCGCTCGTCCTTCTATTCGGATTATACTTTCGGCGCGTGGACCGAGGGCGGGGAGCTGCTCCCCGTCGGCAAGGCCTATTTCGGCTTCACTGACGAGGAGCTCAAATGGCTCGACCATTATGTCCGCAACCACACGGTCAATCGCTTCGGGCCGGTGCGCGAGACCGACAAGTCGCTGGTGCTCGAAGTGGCGTTCGATTCGATCCATGAATCGAAACGCCACAAATCGGGGCTGGCGATGCGCTTCCCGCGGATCAGCCGGATCCGCAACGACAAGCCCGCGCAGGAGGCGGACACGATCGCCGCGCTGCGGAAGCTCGCGACCTAGGCCTTGCTTGCTTCGATCTTGCTGCCGTCGGCGCGCTCGAGGACGAAGCCGGTGACGGCGCCGTTGGCCGAGACGAAGCGCAGCCGCGTCCGCGGATCGCGCTCGAGCGCGAACAGATCGCCGCCGAGCGGGACCAGCGCGCTCTTCGGGCCGCCGTCGCGCTGGAAGATGAGCCCGGCGCCCTCGACCGCGATCGAGCGCTCGCCATAGCGGCCGGCATAGGCGGCGAGGGCAAGCGCCGGCGCGGCGCGGGCGATGCGGGCGGCGTGGACCGCGGCGGCCCATTCGAGCTCGGTGCGAAGCGGACCCTGCGCCTTGCCCGCGAGGTTGGTCAGCGCGTCCTGCTGGGCGCGATCGAGCGCGAGATCCGGCGCCACCGCGAGCCTGGGCGGCACGCCTTTGGCCTCCCAGTCGCTGCCGTCGGGAAGCTCGGGGCGCCCGACCGAGACGCTGAGCACGAATCCGCCGGGGATCGGATAGCTATCGTTGCGATAGCCGGCGCCGGCAGTGGTCTCTCCGACCAGCGTTCCGAAGCCGAAACCCTTGACGTGCGAGGCGAATTCCTCGGCGGCCGAGGCCGAACGCCCGCTGGTCAGGACATAGACGGGCTTGCCGGTGATGCGTCCGCCGGCGACCTCGGCATCGGCGTTGGACACGGTCGGCTTCTCGTCGCGCATATGGAAGGTGACGAGCTTGGCGCCGGCGGGGACGAAATAGCTGGCGAGGCGGCGGACCGCGTCGGGGCTGCCGCCGCCATTGGTGCGCAAGTCGATGACGATCGCATCGCCGCCGCGCAGGAACGCCATCGCGGTGTCGATCGCGGCCTGGCTCTCGGCGCCGGTCCACATGAAGCCGTCATAACGAAGCAGCCGGACATTGCCGGGGAGCACGCGCAGCTCGGTGACGCCGTGATTGTTGCGATGCGCGAGATCGCGGAAGAATTGCGCTTGCTCGCCATCGTCGTCGCCCTGTCCGCCGGGCTTGAGCTCGGCGGCGACCTGCGGATTGAAGCTGATGCCGAGATGCTTGTCGTGCGCGACGGCGTCGAGATCCGCGTTGATGCGGCTGGCCAGCTCCTGCGGATCGGTAACGGTGTAGCGGCCGCTCGCCAGCCCTTTGGCGAGCGCGGCATCGAGCGCGGGGCGGCGCTCCTTGAGCACGTAATTCTCGCGCAATGTCTTGCGGACCGCCTCGACCGTGGCGCGCGAATCGAATTTTACGGCGGTCTGGGCCTGGGCCGGCATGGCGACCAAAGCGAACGGGGCCGCGGCGGCGATCGCCCCGGCCAGCAACAAACTACGCATCGAACTTCCTCCCGAAGTCTGCCGGTATCGCCCCGGCCGACGCCCCTGCTGCCAGTCTGCGCTGGCCTGCGCGCCGTTGCGGAGGCATATTTGCGCGATCGCGCGCACATTTCTGGCACGCGAAGGGAGATGATCGCCGGAATATGGGCGCGCTGCGCGACACGCTCGATTTGCGTATCCTCGATATGCTCCAGCACGATGCGCTGCTCACCGCAGACGCGCTCGCGCAGCGTCTGCCGCTCTCGGCCTCGGCGATCGCGCGGCGGATCCGCCGGCTGCGCGATAGCGGGGCGATCACCGGCGATGTCGCGGTGCTGTCGGAGGAGATCGGGCCGTTCCTCTCGGCGGTGGTGCAGGTGCAGATGGACCGGCACGCGCTCGCCGCGGTCGAGGCACTGCGACGGCGGCTCGGCGCGAGCCCCCATGTCCAGCTGTTCCTCGACGTGTCGGGAGCCTTCGACCTGCTGCTGCTGGTGACGGTGCGCGACATGGCGGCGTTCAACGAATTCGCCGACACGATGCTCGGCAGCGACCCGGTAGTGCGGCGCTACGAGACCAGCTTCGTCAAACGCCGGCGCAAGTTCAGCCTCGCCTTGCCGCTCGACATCGACGCCGGATGAACTGGGCGGACGCGAACCCGGTCTGGCTGGCGCCGGCGATGATGATCGCCTCGGGCTCGATCCACGCGGTGGTCAACGCCATCCTCAAGGGCGGCAAGGACAAGATGGCGGGGCGCGCGGTGATCGACGGATCGAGCGCGGTGCTGATGCTGCCGGCGACTCTGCTGGTGCCGCTGCCCGACGGGGCATGGGGCTGGCTGGCGAGCACGGCGCTGCTCCATTGCGCCTATCTCTACGCGCTGGTCCGCGCGTTCGAGACGAGCGACTTCTCGGCGGCCTATCCGATCCTGCGCGGCACCGCGCCGCTGGTCACCGCGGCGCTGGCGATCGGGGTGTTCGGCGAGCCGGCGAGCGGACGCGAGCTTGCCGGGATCGCGCTGATCGGCGCGGCGATGTTCGTGATGGTCAGCGGCCGGCACATCAGCCGCGCGGGGCTCGGCTGGGCTTTGTTCACCGGCGTGACGATCGCCGGCTATACCGTGATCGATGCGCATGGCGTGCGCGCGGCGCCGACTCCGCTGAGCTTCATCGTCTGGATGTTCGTGCTGATGGGCAGCCTGACCACGACGATGTTCGCTTTGCTGTCGCGCGGGGCGATCTTCGCCACGGCGCGGACGCAGTGGCGGCCGGGCGTCGCGGCGGGGGCGCTGTCGGTGCTGACCTATGGGCTGGCGCTGAGCGCGTTCGCGCGCGGGCCGACCGCGCCGCTCGCCGCGTTGCGCGAGACGGGGATGGTGACCGCGCTGCTGATCGCGACATTCTTCCTCAAGGAGCGCGTGACGTTCGGGCGCGCGGCGGGGGTGCTCGGAATTCTCGGCGGCGCGGTGCTGATCCTCACGCGGTGACGGGGGCGGCGCGCAGGCAGGCACAGGCCTTGAGGTGCAAGGCGAGTTCGGCGGCGGGACACGCGACCGTGCCCGCGAGCCAGAGCCGCAGCATCGTCCATAAAGCGGCGGCAACGGCGGCCGATCGCAGCGCGGCCGGCGCGCCGGGTTCGAGCCGGGCCGCGATCATCGCCGCGAGCCGGGCCTCGAGCATGCGCCCGGTGCGGCCTTCGAGGAGCCGGCGCGCGAAGCCGCGCTGTCGCCAGACATGGTCGAGCATCGCACGCAGCTGGGCCGGGCTGGCGCGGTCGAGCGCGGCGGCGGCGAGAGTCTGCAGGACGGGCTCGGTGGCGGCGACGAGGACGTCGTCCTTGCCGCGGAAATGCTCGTAGAAGGTCGAGCGGCCGATGCCCGCCGCGGCGATCAGATCGGCGGTGCGAATCGCGTCGTAGCGGCGGCTGAACAACAGCTCCGTGAACGCGCCGAGGATCGCGGCGCGGGTGCGTTCGGCGCGGGGATCATTGCCTTGCATCCGGCCCTCCGCCGCCGGGTCTAGCGCATCGCGGCGGCAGCGCGCCGGACTTTTGCGGGGGTTCGTCCGGAAAGGCCGATTCGCGGCGCATTGTTCCTCGCGCACCGCGCGCCGCCACGGCAGGATGCACGCGGAAAAGCAGGAGTGGACGAATGAGCGAAGCGCACCGCGTAGTGGCGATTCTGCCGAGCGACGATCTCGATGCGAGCGAGCGCTTCTATGCGCGGCTCGGCTTCGCGGTGGTAAGCGACCACGGCCATTACCGCATCCTCGCCGACGGGCGCGGCTGGCATCTCCATCTCAACCGGATGCCGGGGTGGCCGCGCAACGTCGAGGACAATCCGTTCGGCCTCTATCTCTATGTCGAGGATGTCGATGCCATCGCTGATCGCGTCCGCGAGCTGATCATCGCGCCCGGCACGCCGCACGCCAGGCCATGGGGGACGTACGAGTTCGCCGTGAGCGATCCAAGTGGGACGCTGGTGCGGGTGGGGCGGGTGTTGGAGTAGCGCGGCGCCACGCGTTGCCGCCGGCAACGAAAAAGGCCGGACGTTTCCGCCCGGCCCCTTCGTGATTCGGTTCGCTGAGATCAGCTGCCCGGCGTCAGGTTCACCGCCGCATACTTGCCGCGACGATCGACCTCGAGTTCGAACTCGAGCCGGTCGCCCTCGTTGAGCGTCGGCATGCCGGCGCGCTCGACGGCGCTGATGTGCACGAACGCATCGGGCTGGCCGTCGTCGCGCTGAATGAAGCCGAAGCCCTTCATCGCGTTGAAGAACTTGACCGTTCCGGTCGCCTTCTCGCCAGTCAGCTGACGCTGCGGGCCGCCGGCGCCACGGGCGCCGCCTGCCGCATCGCGATCGCGCGGCGGGCCGCGGTCCTCGACCGGCATCGGCTCGCCCTCGATCTTGAGATCGGTGGCCGAGATGCGGCCGCCGCGATCGACGAGCGTGAAGCCCATCGGTTGGCCTTCCGCCAAACCGGTCAGGCCGGCCTGCTCGACTGCCGAAATGTGCACGAACACGTCCTCGCCGCCGTCATCGCGGACGACGAAGCCGAAGCCCTTTTGTGCGTTGAAGAATTTGACTACGCCAGTCGCCTCGCCGACGACCTGGGGGGGCATACGGTTGCCGCCGCCGAAGCCGCCGCCACCACCGCCGCCGCCGAAGCCGCCACCACCGCCGCCGCCGCGATAACCACCACCGCCGCCGCCGCCGAAGCCGCCGCCACCACCGCCGAAGCCGCGGTCACCACCGAAGCCGCCGCCGCCGCCGAAGCCGCCACGATCCCCGTAGCTGCTGCCGCCGAAACCGCCCTCGTCGCCGAAACCGTCGCGCTTGTCTCTGCCGCGCCCGCCGCGATCACCACGGCGCCCTCGATCAAAACTCATGCCCTGTTCGTCTTCCCGGTTCGCCCATACTCCAATCAAAACCCAAGCGTCGGACGAAAAACGCAGGTGTTCGGGCACAAAAAACAGCGCCACGGAATCGGCCATAGCCCAAAATCGTACAGCGCGCGAACGAAAATCGACTTGATTAAGGCAGATTCGTCCGGGAGCCATGCTTGCGCCCCGCTCCGGCGCGCGGCAGACCGGGCTTGATGGAAGCAATCCTCGCACTGCTCGCCAGTCCCGCCGCCTGGGCTGCACTCGTCACCTTGATCGTGATGGAGGTGGTCCTCGGCATCGACAATCTCATCTTCATTTCGATCCTGTCGAACAAGCTTCCCGAAGGGCAGCGCCAGAAGGCGCGGCGCGTGGGGATCAGCCTCGCATTGGTGATGCGGCTGGCGTTGTTGACGATGATCGCGTGGATCGTGGGGCTGACGGCGCCGGTGTTCGACCTCGGCATCGTCGGGCCGCTCGACGCGCATGGCGAGCCCGCGTTCGAAACGCGCTTCTCGTGGCGCGATCTGATCCTGCTCGCGGGCGGGCTGTTCCTCGTGTGGAAGGCGACCACCGAAATCCATCATTCGGTCGATTCGGGGGCGCACGACACCGACGATCTGCTCGACAAGAAGAAAGTGGTGTCGATCACCTTCACCGCCGCGATCGTGCAGATCCTGCTGCTCGACATCGTGTTCTCGATCGATTCGATCCTGACCGCGGTCGGCATGACCGAGCATGTCGAGATCATGTACGTCGCCGTGGTCTTCGCGGTGACGGTGATGCTCCTCGCCGCCGACCCGCTCGCCAACTTCATCAACCGCAACCCGACGGTGGTGATGCTCGCGCTCGGCTTCCTGTTGATGATCGGCATGGTGCTGATCGCCGAGGCGTTCGGCGCGCATGTTCCCAAGGGCTATATCTATACCGCGATGGCCTTTTCGGCGGCAGTCGAGGGACTCAACATCTGGTCGCGGCGCGCGAAAGAGCGGCGGGCGGCGGCGAATCAGCCGCGTTCAACCCATTGAGGCGCGGAGCGAACAAGTCTAGGCGGTCGGCATGACCGTGCACTTCCACGAAGAAGACCTGCCCGAAGGCGTGTTCGCACCGGGCGCCGCGATTGCCGTCGACACCGAGACGATGGGGCTCATCACCCCGCGCGACCGGCTGTGCGTCGTCCAGCTGTCGGACGGCAGCGGCGACGAGCATCTCGTTCGATTCGGCCCGCGCTCGTCCTACGACGCGCCCAATCTGCGGGCGGTGCTCGCCGATCCCGAACGGCTCAAGCTCTATCACTTCGCGCGCTTCGATCTTGCCGCGATCCGCTTCTATCTCGGCGTGACCGCGGCGCCGGTCTATTGCACCAAGATCGCCTCGCGGCTGGTGCGCACCTATACCGACCGGCACGGCCTCAAGGACCTCGTTCGCGAGCTGCTCGGCCAGGAAATCTCCAAGCAGCAACAGTCTTCGGACTGGGGCGGCCCCGAGCTCTCGGACGCGCAGAAGGAATATGCCGCGTCCGACGTGCGCTATCTCCACGCGATGAAAGAGGAACTCGACCGGCGCCTCGAGCGTGAAGGCCGCATGCCGCTCGCCCAGGCCGCTTTCGAATTCCTGCCCTGGCGCGCAGAGCTGGATCTCGCCGGCTGGCCCGAGGTGGATATCTTTGCGCATATCTAGCGCCCCGCCCACGACGTCCTATCTCGCGGGCATGGCACGCCATGTCTGAAGTCGCCGCACGCCTCCGCTCGCAGAAGCGCGGCTGGGCACATCCCGGCAGCAGCCATGATCGCATCGTGCGCCTTGGGCTGATCCTGCTCCCGATCGGCATCGGCGTGCTCGCGGCATTCCTTGTAGTGGCGCCGCTCATGATGGGCGGCGACATGAGCTTCGTGCTCGACAAGAACAAGGTCGACGTCTCGCCCGAGCGGCTGCGTATCGACGCTGCCGAATATCGCGGCGCCGACGCCAAAGGGCGGCCTTTTCATCTGCACGCGGGATCCGCGGTGCAGCGGAGTTCGTTCGAGCCCATCGTGAAGCTCAACGACCTTTCCGCCGAGATTCGGCTCGACACCGGACCGGCCTCGCTCCGCGCCGAGCGCGGGCATTACGACATGGCCAACCAGAAGGTCGCGATCGAGGGTCCGCTCAAATTCCAGACGTCCGACGGCTATGTGCTCAACACCCATGACGCGACGGTCGATCTGAAGAGCCGGCGGCTCGAAAGCGGAGGTGCGGTGACCGGCAATACCCCATCCGGCGTGTTCAGTGCGAACAGGCTCAGCGCCGATCTCGAACAGCGCACCGTATCGCTAACCGGCAATGCCCGCTTGCGGATCCTGCCCAACCGCGCAAATAGGCAGTGATGCACCGCGGCCCCGCTCTGTATGCGTTCGCGCTCCCGCTGATCTTCGCCGCGGCGGTGCCCGCCGTCGCGCAGACGCGTCACAATTCCTCGGCGCCGATCGACGTCGCCTCGGATCGTATCGAGCTGCAGGATCGCGCCAACCGCGCGCTGCTGAGCGGCAATGTGAAGATCACCCAGGCCGAGATGACGCTCACCGCGGCACGCGTGACCGTCACCTATACCGGGCAGGTCAGCGACGGCTCGCCGCAGGTCTCGCGACTCGACGCGTCGGGCGGGGTCACCGTGAACCGGCCGGATCAGAGCGCGCGCGCGCAATTCGCGGTCTACGACCTCAATCGCCGGGTGATCACGATGATCGGCGGCGTGACGCTGCGCCAGGGCGCGAACACCGTTTCGGGCGGGCGGCTGTCGATCGACCTCGATACCGGCCGCGCGACGATCGACGGATCGGGCGTGCGCGGGTCGACCAGCGCGACTCCGGGGCAGCCCGGGGTGCAGAGCTCGGGCGGGCGAGTCACCGGCCGCTTCTCGGTGCCCAAGCGGCAGGGCGAGCAATAGCAGGCGAGTAAGCGGCGTTTTTCAACGCCCTGACGCAGTTTCGCTTTTCATCTTCGTCATTCTCTTGCAGGAATCCTGCCAACTACGCCCTATATGCGGGCGTGATTGAAACGGTTCGTGCAGGAAAGCCTATGAACGACGTAGCCATGCTCGAGCACCCCGTCGCCGATCCGGCGCCGTTGCCCGACAAGGGGCTCGCGGTCGTCTCGATCGCCAAATCCTATGACAAGCGCGTGGTGCTCACCGACGTCTCGGTCTCGGTGGGGCGCGGCGAAGTCATCGGACTGCTCGGGCCGAACGGCGCGGGCAAGACGACCTGCTTCTATTCGGTGATGGGGCTGGTGAAGCCCGACAGCGGCCGCATCATGCTCGACGGCGAGGATATCACCAAGCTGCCGATGTATCGCCGCGCGATCCTCGGCCTCGGCTATCTGCCGCAGGAAACCTCGATCTTCCGCGGCATGACCGTGGAGAACAATATCCGCGCCGTGCTCGAGCTCGCCGAGCCCGACAAGGCGGCGCGGCAGGCGCGGCTCGACCAATTGCTCGACGAGTTCGGCCTGACGCGCCTCCGCGCCGCCCCGGCGATGGCGCTTTCGGGCGGCGAGCGGCGCCGCGCCGAGATCGCCCGCGCGCTCGCCGCCGATCCGACGATCATCCTGCTCGACGAGCCGTTCGCGGGGATCGATCCGATCTCGATCTCGGACATTCGCGAGCTCGTGATCCAGCTCAAGAACCGCGGGATCGGCGTGCTGATCACCGATCACAATGTCCGCGAGACGCTCGACATCGTCGACCGCGGCTACATCATCTATGACGGCCGCGTGTTGTTCGCCGGCTCGCCCGACGATCTGGTGCGCGACGAGAATGTCCGCCGCCTCTATCTCGGCGAGAGCTTCGAGCTGTAACCTGCGATGAGTCTCGCGCCTCGCCTCGACCTGCGCCAGTCGCAATCGCTGGTGATGACGCCGCAGCTCCAGCAGGCGATCAAGCTGCTGGCGCTGTCGAACCTCGAGATCGAAACGTTCATCGCCGAGGAGATCGAGAAGAATCCGCTGCTTGAATCGCAGGGCAGCGGCAGCGACGAGACGCCAGACGTGCCGGCGGCCGAGCCCGAAGCTGATTTCGAGGGCGCGCGCGACGGGCCGGCCGATGCCAGCGAGCTGATCGCCGGCGGCGGCGAGGCGGCGGGCGAGGCGGCGCTCGACGTCGATTTCGCGGCCGAGACCTTCCACCATGACAGCCCTGCCGATTCGATCGGCGGGCTCGACGGTAGCCTCGGCATCTCGGGCAGCGGCGGCGGCTCCGAGGACGGTCCCGATTTCGACAATATGGGCGCCTCGGCGCTCAGCCTCGCCGACCATCTGATGGCGCAGGCGGGAGCGAGCGTCGACGGCGCCGATCTGTTCATCGCCGCGCATCTGATCGATCAGATCGACGAGACCGGCTATCTCACGGCGCCGCTGCTCGATATCGCCGGCCGACTCGGCGTGCCGCTCGCGCGAGTCGAGGCAGTGCTGGCGACGGTCCATACCTTCGATCCCACCGGGGTGGGCGCGCGCAACCTCGCCGAATGCCTCGCGCTGCAGGCGAAGGAAGCAGATCGCTACGATCCGTGCATGGCGCGGCTGATCGACAATCTCGAGCTCGTCGCGCGCGGCGACCTCGCGCGCCTGAAGCGGCTGTGCAACGTCGACGACGAGGATCTGGCGGACATGATCCGCGAACTGCGCAACTATGACCCCAAGCCGGGCTGCCGCTATGGCGGCGAGCCGACGCTGGCGGTGGTCCCCGACATCTTCGTCGCGCGCCGCGGTGCCGGCTGGGCAGTCGAGATCAACGCCGCGACCTTGCCCAAATTGCTGGTCAACCGCGCTTATTATGCCGAGATCTCGGCGGGTCCGCAGGACAAGGCGAGTAAGGCGTGGATGTCCGACATGCTCGCCAGCGCCAACTGGCTGGTCAAGGCGCTCGACCAGCGCCAGCGCACGATCATCAAGGTGGCGAGCGAGATCGTGAAGCAGCAGGAGGCGTTCTTCCTCCACGGCGTCGCGCATCTCAAGCCGATGACGCTGCGCCAGGTCGCCGATGTGATCGAGATGCACGAATCGACGGTGAGCCGGGTCACCAGCAACAAATATCTGAGCTGCGCGCGCGGGCTGTTCGAGCTCAAATATTTCTTCACCAGCGCGATCCAGTCGGCCGATGGCGGCGACGCGGTTTCGGCCGAGGCAGTGAAGAGCGCGATCCGTGCGCTGATCCAGGCCGAGGACCCGCGCAAGATCCTGTCGGACGACACCTTGGTCGAGATGCTCAACGCCAAGGGCTTCGACATCGCGCGGCGCACCGTCGCCAAATATCGCGAGGCGATGGGGATCGGCAGCTCGGTCCAGCGGCGGCGGCAAAAGGCGCTCGAAGGCGTCGGTTAAGACGCGGTTGGCGACGAATCTGCCGGAGAGTCCCGCGCCGTAAGACTCCGTAGAGCCGTTCTTCCTATAATGAGGGAATGAGCGCGACCTTCTCCATCGACGCCGAGCCCGAGCGCGATCTGATCCGGATCGCCATGGCGGGTCTGTTCACGCCCGAAGACATCCAACGCTTCTATGCCGAGCGCGCGGCCGCGCACGCGAGGCTCACCTGCGCGCGCAACGCGCACCTGACGATCAACGATCTGCGCGAGATGAAAATCCAGCCGCAGGACAGCGTCGCCGAATTCCAGCAGATGCTCGGCGCGCCCGAATATCGCTCGCGCCGGCTCGCCTTCGTGATCGGCCGCACGCTGGCGCGCAGCCAGCTTCAGCGCGCGCTCACCGGGCGCAGCAACGATACGCGGTGCTTCGACACGGTGGTCGAGGCCGAGGCGTGGCTGTTCCAGGGCGCGATTGCGGGATCGCTTCGCGCGGCGGGCTGATATCCGCGCGCTCACCGCGCCTGATCCTATTCCGCGGCGAGCAGCGATTCGGCTCCGCCCAGATCGACCGACACCAGCCGGCTCACCCCGCGCTCGACCATCGTCACGCCGAACAGCCGGTGCATCCGGCTCATCGTCGCGGCGTTGTGGGTGACGATCAGATAACGCGTCGCGGTCTCGCGGGTCATCGCCTCGAGCAAGTCGCAGAAGCGCTCGATATTGGCGTCGTCGAGCGGCGCATCGACTTCGTCGAGCACGCAGATCGGCGCCGGATTGGTCAGGAACAGCGCGAAGATCAGCGCCACCGCGGTCAGCGCCTGCTCGCCGCCGGACAGCAACGTGAGCGACTGAAGACGTTTGCCCGGCGGCTGCGCCATGATCTCGAGCCCGGCCTCGAGCGGATCGTCCGAATCGATCAACTGGAGATGCGCCTGCCCGCCGTTGAACAAAGTGGTGAACAGCCGGCGAAAATGCTGGTCGACTGCCTCGAACGCGGCGAGCAGCCGCTGACGCCCCTCGCGGTTGAGCGTTCCGATCGAGCCGCGCAGCCGGTTGACCGCCTGCGCCAGCTCGTCGCGCTCGGCTGCGTTGCCCATGAACACCGCCTCGAGCTCGGCGAGCTCGGTCTCGGCGACGAGGTTGACCGGTCCGATTCGCTCGCGATCTATGTTGAGCTTCTCGTGCGCTGCCGATTCCTCCTGCGGGCTGCGGACATCGCCGTCCTGGAAGCCGGCCTTTTGCGGGAGCAAAGGCGGCGGGCATTCGAAGCGTTCGCCCGACAGCCGCCCCATCTCGATCCGCCGCATCTCCTGGTTCTCGGCCCGCGCGCTCGCCCCGGCCCGGGTCTCGCGCGCTTCCGCCAGCGCCTCGTTGGCGACGCGGACCGCGCCCTCGGTCGCGCGCAACGCGCTTTCGGCGTCGCGCTCGGCCGCCTGCGCCGTCGCCGATTCGACGCGCGCCGCCTCGGTCGTCGCCTCCGCCTCGGCCACCGCGGCATCGAGCTCGGCGGGCCGCGCGGCGATTCGCGCGCTCTCCTCGGCCAGCTCGGCGGCGCGCTTCTCCATCTCGTTCGCCCGCCGCGCCGCTTCGCCCGCGCGCGACTTCCAGCTGCGCGTCTCGGCCGTCGCGGCGGCGAGCCGTTCGCGCGCCTGCGCGATCTCGCGCTCGAGCGTCCCGCCCTCGCCCCGC